>CAVSLA010000006.1:0-699131 GCA_963728825.1 uncultured Acidobacteriota bacterium | reverse complement strand
CGCGGTGTTCACCGTGAATCTCTCAGCGGCCAGCGGCAAAACCGTAACGGTCAATTACGCAACGGCGAATGGTACCGCGCTCGCGCCTGCTGACTATGCATCCACGACTGGGACGCTGAGTTATCAGTCGGGGACGACCAGCCGCCAGGTCCTCGTGCCGATCGTGGGCGACCTGCTCGACGAGGCCAACGAGACGTTCACCGTGACGCTGAGCGTCCCTGTGAACGCAACCGTCCCGACGGCGACGCGGACCGGCACCATTACCGATAACGATCCCGCGCCGACAGTGTCGATCGATAACGTGTCGCTCACCGAAGGGAACTCGGGCAACAAGCTCTTCACGTTCACCATTACCATGTCGGCGCCGAGCGGCCGAAGCGTGACGGTCAACTTCGCGACGGCGAATGGCACGGCTCTCGCCGGAGGCTCCACCGCCGACTACGCCGCCGCGTCTGGCTCTCGGGTCATCGCGGCAGGTGCGACGACTCAAACTATCGCGATTTCTGGGGATTTCAGCAGCAACGCTATCGCCGAACCGAATGAAACGTTCTTCGTGAACCTGACCAGCGCGACCAACGCTACGATTGGCGACGGGCAGGGCCTGCGAACGATCCTCAACGACGACTGATGATCGTGCAGTTGATCCTTCAGGTCGTCGAACGGCCTGCCAGGCTTATGACCGAAACTCGCGTTCGTTCGCCAATCATGCGATGCGTAGCGATCGCGATACTTGGCATATCGCTTTCGGCGCCGGCGGTACGGGGACTCCCGGCTGTCCAGGCAGGGAGCGTCTCGCCATCAGTATTCCGGTGTCCCATGCATCCGGAAGCAGTCGGAGCTCTCGGAGACCGTTGTCGTCTTTCGGAATGGCTCTGGCTAGCCGACCGCGATCCCTCGAGGTTTCTCTCTCGAGGTGATAGTGCCACCAACGGGGCTGGCTCCTGCCAACGAGGTGCCGGTGGTCCTCCGCGTCCTCCACCCCCAGACTCGCGAGGTGGTTCGGAATTTTGAAGAGCACGCATACGAAATGGTTTCATCTGTTCGTGCTGAGCGATGACCTCGACTATTACTCCCATCTACATCCAGCAAAGCAGTCGGATGGTTCGTTCACGATAGGTCTGAAGTTGCCGAAGCCCGGCATCTATCGCCTTCTGGCCGATTTTTTTCCCGTGGGTGGAAGCCCACAGTTCCTCCAGCGCATGCTGGTCACGGCTGTATACCGGGGCCGCCTATCGGCGCTGGCAAATATGGAACCCGGGACAGTGCTCCCAAGACGTCTCACAACGTCAGAACCACGTTGCACATGTCTGAGGCCGTGGCCGGGCGCGAACAACTCCTCACTTTTGAGTTTCAGGATGCGACAAGTGGAGTTCCGGTACGCACGCTCGAACCGTACCTGGGCGCCTGGGGCCATTTGCTGGTCGCCAGCGCGGACCGTGCCGATGCCTTCCACGCCCATCCGGTTGAGGAAATATCCTCAGCAGGGGGGCCCGATGCCGTCTTTCAGCTGATGTTTGCCCGACCTGGCAGCTACCGAATGTGGCTCCAATTCCAAATCGGAGGCAGCATCGTCACGGTTCCTTTCACAGTTCCTGTCGGGCCGGTTCAACCCTGAGCCGCGAGATAGGAGATCACAGTCGCACAGCCGGGCCGGCTTTCCGGCGAGTACACGTCGAGGATGGAACCCGAGCCGATCTCAACAGTTGTCGGAACCTGTAGTTGACTGGATACTGCGGATCGTAGGCATTGACTACGACGAGCGGGTCCACCCGGCCACCCGTTTGATGGGCGACGACCTCGATTGCCGTGCCAGCCACGGGTGTCCACGGCGTGACTGACAGTACATCCACACTCTCCTCGAGTCGTGTGCTGCCACACGGCACTCGCCGAGATCGCACCAGAAACCGCGGCGGCTCGCTCGCCAGCCACAATCCAACTGCATCGGATCCTGGCTCAAACTGTGCGCCTTTGCGATAACTGATCTCGAGTGACAGGCGCGAGTTTGCCGCGAGGCGAATACCAGTTCCAACGGGATACATGACAGGGCCCTGGGATGCAACCCACGACCCGAGTAATTGACCATCTCCTGTGCGAATGGACGCTCCCAGGACCGCGCGACGGTGAGCTGGGCGGAAGTCCCAGCCCCTGACCCATACATCGCGGCGTAAAGGCGGCAACAACCGATGCTGGACGCTTCCGGTTGCCAGGCCGCTGATTGGCGTCTGGAGGAGCAGATCCGGCGGATCGGCAGCAGCAGGTTGTGGCGTCATGGGCGACACCTGCCCCTCAGGAAAGCCTCCGTCAATCCAGGAAGTGATCAACTCAAGCTCGAGTTGCGTCATCGAACGGTCGTTCTCGAAATCGCCGAATCCGCGGGTGGCCGGCCACGGCGGCACCGTCCCTCGAGCACCTGTTGTTTGATGGCCGCGCCCCACTGCCTCGCCTGGTCGTAGGTTTCGAGCGGCATCGGTCCGAACCCGTCGCTGGTGTGGCAACCCGTGCACCGACGTTCGAAAATCGGCTGCACGCTGGCCTTCCAGGTGACATTCGAGTGTTTCTGATGCGCTGACACCCACGGGGCCGTCGTCCACAACAGGCCCATCAACATGGCCAGACCCAGCCTCGCTAAAAGTCGCGCGGAATTCATAGAGTCTTCACCACAACGGAACAATGTCGTCGTCTTGGATGACTTAGCCCAGTATGCATCGAATTGTCGATAGGAAAGCACGAAGGCTGCCGTGGCGGTTTTATTGCTCATCAACATTTCTTGCCCACTCGACAACTCATAGAGTTCTCATGTCTGACGCTCTCCGTGCGGTTGCTCCCTATCGAATTGTGGGGGCGCTGTGTGCGCTCGTGCTCGGAGGGGTGTCGCACGCGACCGCACAGTCCGGTCCAATTGCGGCGTACGGCTTTAATGACGGAACCGGGATCGTCGCTCAGGACGCGAGTCCAAACGGATTTCACGGGACGCTCAATGGGGCGACGTGGGTTGCTGGGGGGAAATTCGGCGGAGCGCTCTCGTTCAACGGGTCGTCAAACTGGGTGACGGTTGCCGATGGCGCGCTTCTGCGGTTGACCAACGGGATGACGATTGAGGCATGGGTGAATGCGTCGAACCTTGCCGGTTGGCGCACGGTGATTCTGAAAGAGCGGTCGAGCGGACTTTCCTATGGCCTGTACGCATCTGGCGACAGTGCGGGGCAGCCTTCGGCATGGATACGACGGAGCAACGACATCAGTTCGCTCTCGGCTTCGACCATCTCAACAAATACCTGGATTCACCTGGCAGCAACCTACAACGGGGCGGCGCTCCGCGTTTATGTCAACGGTGTGCAAACAGCCACACGGTCTGTTACTGGCAACATTGCTTCCTCCACGTCTCCGCTCAAGATCGGTGGCAACGCAATATGGGGCGAGTATTTCAGCGGCCTGATCGACGAGGTCCGAATCTACAACCGTGCACTTACCCCGGCCGAGATTCAAGCCGACATGGCTACGCCGGTAGGTGGGATCGCTCCCACCACGTGGAGCATCACAGGGTCAATCACTCCATCGTCCGCAGGGTCTGGCGCCTCTGTTTCATTGACCGGGTCGAGCACGCGAACGACGACAGCCGATGCGAGCGGGGGCTACTCGTTCACAGGGCTCGCTAATGGAACGTACACGGTTACCCCCTCCAAAAGTGGATATACGTTCAGTCCACCAAGCATCGGAGTAGTCATTGCGGGCGCAGGCCAGTCCGGAACCAATTTCACCGGTCAGCCTATTCCGGATATCGACCCGCCCACTGTTGTGCTCTCGACGCCGGCAGCCAATGCCGATGTCAGCGGCACGATTGGCGTAACCGCCACCGCGACCGACAATCTGGCCGTGGCCGGTGTTCAGTTCCTCCTGGATGGTAGTCCGCTGGGCGCCGAAGATCTGACGTCTCCGTTTTCGGTCTCGTGGAACACCAGCGCTTCAACGGCAGGTTCTCACACTCTGACGGCGATTGCTCGAGATGCCGCAGGCAACGTTGCCGCCGCGCCGGAGATCACGGTCAACGTCGTGATTCCGACCACCTACTCAATCAGCGGGACGATCACGCCCGCCGGCTTGGGAGCGGGTACCTCGATGGCCTTGACCGGCGCCGCAACACGAACGGTCACTGCGGACGCATCGGGCAATTACACCTTCGACGGACTGAGCAACGGCAGCTACGTGGTGACTCCTTCCAAGAGCGGCTTCGTATTCACGCCGCCCAATCGGACTGTCGCGATCAGCAGTGCGGGCCAGGCGAACGTCAATTTCGCCGCAGAAACGCAGGCCACGACCGGAATCCGACTCATTCAGAGCACCGGCAACGGCAGTGAGGACGGAGTCAGCAACATCTCGGCAACGTTCGCTTCGCCGAACACTGCCGGCAATTTCATCATTGTCACCGGTACCGCCGCCCGGCCCGCCGGCACGTTGACGATATCGGATACGCTCGGCAACACCTTTATTCCGGCGTTCGGACCCGTCAACGATCCAGCCGAGGACGTCAACGCCTACCTTTGGTACGTACCTAACGCGCGAGGTGGCGCGAACACGATCACCTTGACCGCCACATCACCTAGACCACTCGAGATTCACGTGTCCGAGTGGACTGGAGTCGATCCCCTGAGCCCCTTGAACCAGACGTCGTGGGCCATGGGCTCCGGCACGTCGAGCTCTAGTGGCACGAAGCCCGTCAACGCCGGCGAACTAATCTTCGGCTACGTATGGGTCCGGCACAGTGCCTCCGCCGGCGCCGGATTTACGCCCTTGACACTCATAAACGGGGATTTGGACGAATACCGCATTCAAGCCGTTGACGGCAATGCGGCGGCGACCTTCACACAAGGAGACGGCCGCTGGTTCGCGATGATGGCAACTTTCCGCCCCAACGGCGGCACCGCGCCTGACTCCACGCCGCCGCTTGTGACCGTAACCGCACCGGTGGACGGGGCCAACGTTGCCGGAACGATCGCGTTGAATGCGACCGCGAGCGACAACATCGGGGTCGCTGGTGTGCAGTTCAAAATCGACGGCGTCAATCTGGCCGCTGAAGACGTCACCGCGCCGTATTCAGTGAACTGGAATTCCACCGCCGTTGCCGATGGCCTGCACGTGGTGACGGCGGTAGCACGGGACGCCGCCGGAAATACGACGACCTCGGGCCCGATATCCGTAACGGTGGGCAATGCGCCGGCACCGCACCTCACCGGTCAGTGGTCGGCACCATTTGAAATCGGAATAGTTGCCGTGAACATGCAGCTGCTCCATACCGGCAAGGTGCTGATGTATTCGGGAACCTACGAAAGCAGTGCAATCGAACGAGTGTGGGATCCCATCACCAACACCTCAACGTTCGTGCCCAATCCCTTCTATAACCTGTTCTGCGCCGGACAGGTGGCGTTGCCAGATGGTCGTATCCTGGTCGTTGGCGGATACGATCCGCCGTCGCTCGGGGCGGCGAACGCGAACATATTCGATCCGGTCTCGCTGACGTGGAGCGCTGTGCCAAACATGTCGTATCGCCGGTGGTACCCGACCGCGACCGCGATGCCGGATGGACGCGTGCTCGTCACATCCGGTGGACAGACGTGCTTGACGTGTCTTGCCGATGTCCCTGAAATCTTTGATCCTCGTACGAACCAGTTCACGACTCTCCCGGCCGCTCGGCTGGCCATCCCCTACTACCCGTTCGTGTATGTGTTGCCGGATGGCCGTGTCCTCAACGCCGGCGCAAACGAAAACGCCGTGGCGACTACGGTACTGGACCCAACTACCTGGACTTGGAGCATGGTCGATCCCGTCGTTCGCGACGGCCATAGCAGCGCGATGTTCAGGCCCGGCCAGATCATCAAGAGCGGGACGGCATCGGACAGCGGCAAATCAGGCAACGCCGCGGCCACCGCATTCGTGCTGGACATGACGCAGCCGTCGCCTGCTTGGCGCCAGGTCCCTTCCATGGCGTACCGCCGCGCGTTTCACAATACGACCTTGCTTCCGGACGGGACGGTGCTCGTCAACGGGGGCGGTACCACTCTGGATGGATACAACGTGGCCAACTCGGTCTATGCGGCCGAGCTGTGGTCGCCTTCGACAGAGACCTGGCAAACGCTGGCGTCGGCGCAAGTGCCGCGCCTATATCACTCGACATCGCTGCTTCTTCCAGACGGCCGCGTCCTGAC
Organism: uncultured Acidobacteriota bacterium; assembly: GCA_963728825.1. Lineage (GTDB taxonomy): Bacteria > Acidobacteriota > Vicinamibacteria > Vicinamibacterales > CAVVIG01 > CAVREM01. Next base: position 692,931 of record CAVSLA010000006.1, on the reverse strand, counting down.
GGCAGGCAGCGGCAACGACTTTGGCGCAGTCAATCAGACGAGAGCCGAGATCTTCTCACCACCCTACCTGTTCAAAGGTTCTCGACCGACCATCGCGGATGCCCCCGGCGTCATCCAGTACGCATCCGTGTTCGCCGTTCAGACACCTGAGGCAGCGCAAATCGCCAGCGTGTCGCTGATACGACCCGGCGGCGTGACGCACGCGTTCGACGAAGATCAGCGTTTTCTGAATCTTTCGTTCACCGCCGCCGGTGGGTCGTTGGCGATTCAGGCACCAGCAAACGCGAATCTGGCGCCGCCTGGCTACTACATGCTGTTCCTGGTGAATACGGCCGGCGTCCCATCGGTCGCGAAATTCGTGCGGCTACCGTCGCCCTCGGACGATCTCGAGCCTCCGGCTCCCCCATCGGCTTTGTCTGCATTTGGCGGCATCGGTCAAGCCTCACTGACGTGGACCGCGGCAGCAGACAACACCGGCGTCGCGCACTACAACATCCACCGGAGCACAGCGGCCGGAGTTCAGCCAACTGGCGCGAACAAGATCGGGCAGTCGACAGGAACGACCTTCACCGATCTGAGCGTCACTCCTGGGACCTACTCCTATGTCGTGACGGCCCAGGACATCGCCGGGAACGTCAGTGTCGCGTCCAATGAGGCCTCGGCAGACGTCCTGCCAGACGTCACGACGCCGATAGCTGCGATTACGGCACCTGCTGATTTCGCGCAAGTGTCTGGGGTGGTGACCGTAGGTGCGGCTGCTTCAGACGATGTCGGCGTGATCGGCGTACGGTTCCTGGTCGATGGAACACCTATCGGCTCTGAAGATCTCTCGCCCCCCTATCAGGTGAGCTGGATCTCCACATCGGTTTCCAATGACGTGCATACGATCACGGCCATCGCCCGCGACGGCGCCGGAAATCAGGGAATCGCCAGCATCAGCGTGACCGTCTCGAACACGCAGCAGACGGCGGGACTCGTTGCCGCCTACGGATTCAACGCAGGGTCGGGTGTCCAGGTGGCGGACTCGTCCGGCCTGGGCAACGTCGGCACCCTGTCCAACGCGACGTGGACGGCGACTGGCAAGTATGGAGCGGCCCTTTCATTCAACGGTACGAGCGCTCGGGTGAACATCGCCGACGCCCCGTCGCTGGATCTGACCACTGGCATGACGATCGAGGCATGGGTCTACCCGACCTCTTCGACCGGGTGGCGCACCGTGGTCCTCAAAGAACGTAGCGGTGGACTGGCGTATGCGCTTTATGCGGAAAACGGCGCGGCGCGTCCGTCCAGCTACCTGTGGACGACCGTCGACCGATTTGTGAACGGTCCATCGGGGCTCACCTTGAATACCTGGTCACATCTGGCCGTTACCTACGACAACGCCGTCTTGCGCCTGTTCGTGAACGGCGTGCAGGTTTCTTCCAGCGCCGTCACCGGATCCATCAACGTCAGCGGAAGTGCATTGCGAATCGGCGGCAACACCATCTGGGGCGAGTACTTCCGTGGAATGATTGACGAGGTTCGTATCTATAACCGGGCGCTCTCGGCTGGCGAAATTCAGGCCGACATGAGCACCCCTTTGCCGTAAGCTCGAGGACTCGATCGCCGGAATCCCCGCCTGTCCCATGGGCCGCCGCGGCGTGTTTATCGGCCGTCGCCGCGGCCCCTCGACCTCCGACTCCCAGGGTTCACGCCGCCCGCGGAATTTAGTCCCCTATTAGGAAGACATTTGTTGCCGCGGCGGGAGAGTGATCCGAGGATAACCGCTCCAAAGCCAACAAAATGAAGGACTTTAGCCGGGAGGCGGCTCGAGCGTTGGTGGCGGGCTCCTTGCTCAAAACAAACCGGACTGCGGGGCACGGTCGGGCAGTCGCACCAACTAACGAAGCGCCAGCAGAAAAAGACATGATCGCGCCAAGTGTCGTACTCGAAGAGGGAGTGGTTATCCACCACCCGGACCTGGTGAACCTCTACGGGTGCCGGATCGGGTCGGAGTCGAGGATCGGCACCTTCGTGGAAATTCAGTGCAACGCGGTGATCGGCCGCCGCTGCAAGATTTCCAGCCACAGTTTCATCTGCGAAGGCGTGACGCTCGAAGACGGCGTGTTCGTCGGGCACGGCGTCATGTTCACCAACGACCTGGAGCCACGCGCGGTCAACGCAGACGGAAGCCTGCAGACCGGCACGGACTGGAAAGTAGTGCCGACGCTGGTGAAGCATCGCGCCTCCATTGGCAGCAACGCCACGATCCTCGCCGGCATCACCATCGGGGAAGGAGCCATCGTCGGCGCGGGCGCGGTAGTCACTCGTGATGTGCCGGCATACGCGATCGTCGCGGGGGTGCCGGCAAAAGTAATCGGACGAGCCAAAGACGCGCCGGTACGGGCCTGAGCAGCGTGACGACAAACAGGAGCTTGAAGATGATTGGAATCGCGGTCGTGGGGTACGGGTACTGGGGACCGAATCTGGTGCGGAACTTCTGGGAAGTCCCGGACGCCCGGCTCGTATCAGTCTGCGACCTTCGGACGGAGCGGCTGGGTGGCGTCCGCAATCGCTACCCCGCGGTGGAAATCACCGCCAGCTACGAAGACGTGCTGAAAGACTCTCGGGTGGATGCCGTGGCTATCGCCACGCCGGTGTCGAGTCATTTCGACCTCGCGTTGCGAGCGCTCCAGGCCGGCAAACATGTGTTCATCGAGAAGCCGATGACCTCGACCACTGAGCAGGCGCTGCGACTGCTCGATGAAGCGGGCCGTCGCGGCCTCACCGTCGGCGTCGATCATACGTTTGTCTATACCAGCGCTGTCCGCAAGATGCGCGAGCTGGTCGAATCCAGCGCCCTCGGCGACATCTACTACTACGATTCGGTTCGCGTGAACCTCGGCCTTTTTCAGCATGACGTGAACGTCTTGTGGGATCTCGCGGTTCACGACCTGTCGATCATGGACTACGTGATTCCAGCACAGGCCGTCGCCGTATCGGCGACCGGCGTCTCGCACGTTGATGGCGAGCCGGAGAACATCGCCTACCTCAATGTGTTCTTCGAGCAGAATCTGATTGCTCACATCCACGTGAACTGGCTGGCTCCGGTCAAGATTCGACGCACCCTGGTCGGCGGCAGCAAGAAGATGATCGTCTACGACGATCTCGAGCCGAGCGAGAAAATCAAAGTCTACGACAAGGGCATCACCGTGAACGGCAACGGCAACGGCGAGAAGCGCTATCAGATGCTGGTCGGCTACCGGACTGGTGATATGTGGGCGCCACAATTGGAGATCAACGAAGCGCTGGGCGTCGAACTGCGCCAGTTCGTCCAGTGCATCGCCAAAGGGACTGTCCCGGTCACCGACGGCCAGGCGGGGTTGCGCGTCGTTCGCATTCTGGAAGCCGCCACTCAGTCGCTGGCCCAGCGCGGCCGCGTGATCGAACTCGAAGGAGCGAAGTGCACCGTATGATCCCGTTTCTCGATCTGAAAGCTCAGTACTCATCGATCAAGCCCGAGATCGACGCGGCCGTCTTCAAGGTTCTCGAGAGCACACAGTTCGTGCTGGGTGACGAGGTCGCGTCGTTCGAGCGCGAGTTCGCCGCCTACTGCGCCACCAAGCACGCCGTGGCGGTAAACTCCGGCACCAGCGCGCTGCACCTAGCGCTGCTGGCGGCCGGCGTCGGCCGCGGCGACGAAGTAATCACGATCCCGTTCACCTTCGTCGCAACGGTCTCGGCGATCTGCTACACCGGCGCGACTCCGGTGTTCGTCGATATCGATCCGGTGTCCCTGACGATGGACCCGACGGCCGTGGAGCGGGCGATTACCCCACGCACCAAGGCGATCCTGCCGGTGCATCTCTACGGCCAGATGGCCGACATGGATGCAATCATCGAGGTGGCTGAGCGACGTGGTCTCCACGTGATTGAAGACGCCTGTCAGGCTCACGGCGCGGAGTATCGCGGCAGACGCTCTGGCAGCATCGGCGCCTCCGGCTGTTTCAGCTTTTATCCCGGCAAGAATCTCGGCGCGTACGGTGAAGGCGGCATGGTCGTCACCAACCGCGACGATCATGCCAAGACGATCCGGATGCTGCGCGATTGGGGCCAGGAGAAGCGGTACCACCATGTGCTGAAGGGCTACAACTACCGCATGGAAGGCATGCAAGGCGCGATTCTGCGGGTCAAGCTCCGCTATCTCGAGCAGTGGACCGAAGCCCGGCGCGCGCATGCGCGTGCCTACGACCAGCATCTGGCGAGCGCCGGTTTCGAACTCCCCACGCAGCTGCCCGAGCGGCGCCACGTCTATCACATTTATGCCGTCCGCTCGACCGATCGCGATGCCCTGCAGCGGTCGCTGCTCGAGGCCGGCATTCACACCGGTCTGCACTACCCGATTCCGGTCCATCTTCAACCGGCGCATGCCGATCTGGGATATCGACCCGGCGACTTCCCCGAGTCGGAACGGGCCGCGCAGCAGGTGCTCTCGCTGCCGATGTACGCTGAAATGGCACCCGATGCGACGCGGCTGGTCGCCGAGGCCCTCGCGCAGGCATCGGTGGCTTCATGATCTCCTTTACTCCTCGGGAAGACGCGCTCGCATCGCCGCCGCAGCGCCCTGCCGACGACGGAATCGGCGAGCGGCTCAGGGCCAGCGAATATCGATGGCCGGCCACCGCGCTGAGCGATCACACTGACTGGCGAGCGGGAAGCGAAGCCTGGTTTCGTGAAATGCCGGAACGGCTGGACGACCTTGCACTGGACAGCCGGTGGCCGGCATTCTTCCCGTCGCCGATTTGTCTCGTCACCACCGCCGCCGGCGATCAGGTGGGCTTGGAGAAGGTGGTCGGCGCGTCGATCGTCAACCGTTTTCCGTATGTCATCGCGCTCAGCTTTTGTCGCCAGCAGCTGTCGGCACGGCACTATGCGCGCACTGCGTTTGCGGACCTGCTCGAAGCCGGGGGCGCGGTGGCGGTCCAGTTCGTGTCACCTGGCACCGAGCTCGATCGCGTGATGCAAACGATTCAATCCGTTCCTGACGATCGGACCGGCGAGCGAATCGCCGCGAGCGGTTTGTCGACACGGTCGGCGCGCAGCAACGGCGCGCCGGTCTTCGACGCCGCCTACCTCGTCTACGAGGCGCGGCTGGTCAAACCGGGCCGCGACTTCGGCGGCGAGCCGATCTACGAGCGGCCCTGGGTCGACGTCGGCAGCCATCGTGTCTACTTCCTCGAGATCAATGTGATTCAGCTGCGGGAAGACATCGCGCAGGGCCGCTCCCAGATTCAGTGGCGAAGCCTTCCCAGCTGGGCGCCTGATGGCGCGGCCCATGTGTCGCGCGCCGCGCTCGATCGCCTGGGGCGCGATGGTCGATACGCGAAAGGCTATACCCCGAATTACCGCTTTCCGGCGGCCGGCACGATCGCCTTCGAGGCTGACAGCTGGCAGGACGGCATGGCGCTGAAGCACCTGCCGGCGCTGCCAGCCGATCAGATCGAGGTGGACAACGATCGCGCGCGATGGCCTTGTTTCTTCCCCTCCTCGGTCGGGATGATCACCAGCTGGGATTCCGAGGGCGTGCCGAATCTGATGCCGTGTGGTTCGACGACCATCGTGAGCCGTCATCCGCTGGTCATCACGCCGTGCGTGTCGTATGCTGCGATCAACGAGCGCTATGCGCCTCGCCAGTCCCTGGCCAGCATTCGTCGAACCGGCCGATTCGGCTGCGGGGTGCCGTATATCAACGACGACATCGTGGCGGCAATTCGTTACACCGGGAATGTCTCGCTGGCCCGGGATCGCGGGAAAATCGAGAATGCCGGTCTCGCCGTGTCGGCCGACGAGTGGGCGCCGGTGCTGCCGGCGATGCCCATCCATTTCGATTGCGAAGTCATCGGTGAGGTTCGGCTGGGCACGCACATCATGTTTCTCGGCGCGGTCAAACGCATCCGCGTCCGGAGCGATGTCACGCCGATCAATCCGTTGACATGGTATCCGTGGGCCGAGGTGGTGGCGGTCCCGGCGGGCGTATGAAGACCAGGACTGACACGATGACCGGGCCACCCAATCCCCCGGCCACCATCCGAAAGGCCGTGCACGGGCTGGAAACGCTGCTCGAGGATCCGCGCTACGAGCTCGAGCTCGCGCAAATGCTCCGCAGCACGGCGAGCGCAACGCAGCTCGCCGATCTGTTCGCGCGCTTTGCCACCGGGCAGGGCGAGTTCGATCAGATGATGCGGCGGGTAATCTGGCGAGCGTTGGCCAAGCAGGCCGGCCATGGCTTGAAGATCGGCACCGGGGTCGGATTCACGCATCTCGACCGGTGTGAGTTCGGGCACACCGTTTTCATTGGCGCTCAGACGTTCATTCAGGCGTCGCATGTCGGCACGTGCATCATCGGTGACCACGTCTGGATCGGTCCTCAGAGCTATTTCGACGGCCGCAACGTCGTGCTCGAGGATTACGTCGGCTGGGGTCCCGGCGCCAAGGCGCTGTGCTCGGCACATACCGGCATCCCCGCCGACGTGCCGATCGTGCAAACCGATCTCTCGGTGAAGCCGATCCGGATCTGCCGGTGGGCGGACATCGGCACCAACGCGATCATCATGCCGGGAGTAACCGTGGGCCAGGGTGCCATCGTCGGTGCCGGAGCCGTCGTGACACGGGACGTCGAGCCGTTCAGTATCGTCGCCGGGGTGCCGGCGAAGTTCGTGCGTTGGCGGGATGAGTCTGAAGCCATCCGGTCCGCGGAGTCGAGACATGTGGAATAAGCGAATTCTGATTACCGGCGGCGCGGGCCTGATCGGCTCGCACATCGCCGAGCTCCTCATCGATGAGCAGCCGCGCGAGATCATCGTGTTGGACAACTTCGTTCGGGGCCGCCGCGAAAACCTGGCCGAGGCGATCAAAAGGTCGCCGATTCGAATCGTCGATGCCGACATCCGCGATCGCGCCGAGGTCGCAGCCGCGATGAGCGGCGTCGACATCGTCTTTCACCAGGCGGCGATTCGGATCACCCAATGCGCGGAGGATCCTCGACTCGCGCTCGAGGTGCTGGTGGATGGCACGTTCAACGTGCTGGAGGCCGCCGTCCAGGCCGGGGTCTCGAAAGTCGTTGCCGCGTCGTCAGCCTCTGTGCTCGGCCTCGCCGAGACCTTCCCGACCAGCGAAACGCACCATCCCTACAACAATCGAACGATCTATGGTGCGTCGAAGGCCTTCAATGAAGGACTGCTGCGCAGCTTCGCCGAGATGTCCGGCCTGCGATACGTGGCGCTGCGTTACTTCAACGTCTACGGTCCGCGAATGGACGTCCACGGCGCCTACACTGAGGTCTTCATCAGGTGGATGGAACGGATCGCGAATGGTCAGGCGCCGCTGATCTTCGGCGACGGATCGCAGACGATGGACTTCGTCCACGTGCACGACATCGCCCGCGCCAACCTGCTGGCGGCCAAGTCCGACGTCACCGACGAAGTGTTCAACGTCGCGAGTGGCAGCGAAACCAGCCTCAAAGAGCTTGCCGAAGCGCTGCTGCGCATCATGGGTTCGCCGCTCTCGCCCGAGCACGCCGCCGAACGCAAGGTGAACCCGGTGCCGCGGCGTCTCGCCGACACCCGGAAGGCCAAAGAGATGCTCGGCTTCGAGGCTCGTGTCACGCTGGAGGACGGCCTGCGCGGCCTCGTCGACTGGTGGCGGAGCGAGCTGGCCGTCTCCACTCCAGCGGGCGCCTGACAGCCGCGCGCAGGGCACAATCAATCTTGCTTAATCAGCCCATCCCGCAATTGTCGGCGGCCGGCAGCGAGGCGTCGACCACCCGGCTCTCGGAACTGGCCAACGCAGCTGTAGCAGAGGCGCCGCGCGGCCACGAGGGTGTTCATCGCCGGCGCCGATATGCCGAGACGCTCAAAGCCACGGTGCTGATTGGAGCATCGTCGGCTACCAACGTCGCGTTCGGCATCATGCGCAGCAAGGTCACGGCCGTATTCCTAGGGCCGGCGGGCGTCGGGCTGCTCGGCTTGTACAATTCGGTTCTCGATCTTACCCATAGCGTCGCCGGTCTCGGCATTCCCAACAGCGGCGTTCGGCAGATTGCCGCGGCGGCAGGCTCCGGCGATCTGGAGCGAATCGGCAGGACCGCGGCGATCCTGAAACGGACGTCTCTGGTTCTCGGACTGCTCGGCGCGGCGGCGCTGCTGCTCTTCGCACGGCCTATCTCCCGGTTCACCTTCCAGAGCGAGCAGCACAGTGTGGGGGTTGCTCTCCTGTCGCTGGCGCTGTTCTGCCGCGTGATGTCGTCGGGGCAAGGCGCCCTGATCCAGGGCCTGCGCCGGATCTCGGACCTTGCCAGGATGAATGCCTGGGGCGCGGCGCTCGGCACGGCCGTCACCATCCCGCTGATCTATCTGTTTGGGGAACGCGGCATCGTGCCGACTGTCCTGGTCGTCGCAGTGACCACTCTCGCAACATCCTGGTGGTACAGTCGTAAGGCCGCGATCGCGCCGGTCCGGGCGGCCTTTCGCGAGATGGGGCCCGAAGTCGCCGCTCTGCTGAAGCTCGGCTCGGCCTTCATGGCCAGCGGCTTTCTGACGATGGGCGCCGCCTATCTGGTGCGGATCATCGTCCTGCGTGATGCCGGCTTCGAGGCTGCCGGCATGTATCAGGCGGCGTGGACTCTCGGCGGCATGTACAGCGCGTTCATCCTGCAGGCGATGGGCGCCGACTTCTACCCCCGGCTGACCGCCATTGCTGACGACCATGCCGAGTGCAATCGGTTGGTCAACGAGCAGGCTCAGATCAGTTTGCTGCTCGCCGCGCCTGGCGTGCTCGCCACGCTGACCCTGGCGCCGCTGGTGGTTTCGACGTTTTATTCGTCGGAGTTCAGCGAGACCGCTGCGATTCTGCGCTGGATTTGTCTCGGGATGACGCTGCGGATCATCGTCTGGCCGGTAGGCTTCATCGTCCTGGCCAAGGGGGCGCAGCAGATCTTTTTCTGGACCGAAATCGCCGCGGCCACCGTCCACGTCGGGCTCGCATGGCTTCTGGTGACGGCGTTCGGCATCGCCGGTTCGGGTGCGGCGTTCTTCGGTCTGTATGCCTGGCACACGCTGCTCGTTTACGTGATCGTGAGACGGCTCACTGGCTTTAGCTGGACGCCTGCCAATCAGCGCTTGGGCCTCGTGTTCCTCGCGCTGACCGCGCTGGTGTTCGGCATGCGGTAAGTCGTGCCGGCTGGGCTTGCGGCCGCCGTCGGCCTTGCCGCGGCTTTCGCGACTGGCGTCTATTCACTGCGCAGGATTGTGGCGCTGGTTTCCGGTCGATCGGTGCCGGATGCGATTCGCGACTGGTTGTCAAAAGGTCGGTGACGAGGCCGGGGCAGCGTTACTTGCGCTCCGAGCCGATCTGCCGAGTGCCCGAGAGACCGAGAACATGAACGAAATCATTTCACAGATTCCAATCGCCAAGCCGGTCCTAAACGAACGAGAGGTCGCAGCGGTTCGGCGCGTGATTCTTTCAGGCTGGGTGACGCAGGGTCCAGAAGTTGCGGCGTTTGAGAAGGAATTCGCCGCCTTTGTCGGCGCGCCCCACGCGTGTGCCGTTTCCAACTGCACGACAGCGCTGCACCTGGCGCTGCGCGCGGTCGGCGTGGGGCCCGACGCCGAAGTGATTACGGTCAGCCACTCGTTCATCGCGACGGCGAACGCGATTCGCTACTGCGGCGCCGCGCCAGTGTTCGTCGATATCGAGCCTGGCACCTATAACATCGACCCGGCCCTGATTGAGCCGGCCATCACCAGCCGAACGAAAGCGATTCTCTGCGTACACCAGCTCGGCATGCCCTGCGACCTGGAACAGATCGTCGAAATTGGCCGCCGCCGCGGCCTGCCGGTCATCGAGGATGCTGCCTGCGCGATCGGCAGCGAGATTCTGTGGGACGGGCGATGGGAGAAGATCGGAAAGCCGCACGCTGACATCGCGTGCTTCTCGTTTCATCCTCGCAAAGTTATTACCACCGGTGACGGGGGCATGCTGACCACGGCCAACCCCGAGTTCGATGCAAAGTTCCGCCTGTGGCGCCAGCACGGTATGAGCGTCCCAGACACAGTACGTCACGGATCGACGAACGTCATTTTCGAATCCTATCCTGAAGTCGGGTTCAACTATCGCATGACGGATCTGCAGGCGGCGGTCGGACGCGTTCAATTGGAGCGGTTGCCCTCGATCATCCGGCAGCGAAGAGACATTGCGGCCAGATATACCGACCTGCTCGGGGCGCTCGCCGATATCGAGCTGCCGTTCGAGCCGTCATGGGCGCGGAGCAACTGGCAGAGTTACTGCATCAGGCTGGGCCGCCGCTTCGACCAGAATGCGTCGATGCAGGTCCTCCTCGCGGCCGGCGTGTCAACGCGGCGTGGCGTGATGTGCAGCCACCGTGAGCTCCCCTATGCCGCTGCAACACGGGGATCGACGCTCGTGAACAGCGAGCTCGCACAAGACCATGGCGTGATCCTTCCGTTGTTCCCCGGCATGACAGACACGGATCACCAGCATGTCGTCACCGCGCTGAAACAGCTCGCGCCGTCTTGATCAGCACATGGCGCGCACGAGTGTCATCGTCCCCTGTTACCGTTACGCCCACTTCCTCACCGGCTGCGTCAACAGCGTGCGGTCTCAGGAAGGGGTCGATCTTCGCGTCCTGATTATCGACGACGCGTCGCCTGACAACACGCCGGAAGTCGCGGCCGAATTGTCCGCTCTGGACCCGCGCATCGAGTACTTACGGCACAAGGAGAACCGCAAGAACATCTATACCTACAACGAGGGCATCGAATGGGCCGATGGAGACTACACGCTCCTCCTGTCCGCTGATGACATGCTCACACCAGGCGCGTTGAAGCGCGCGACCGCGCTGCTCGACCACCACCCCGAGGTCGCCTTCGCGTATGGACGGGCGATCAAGTTTTACGGGGACAGCCAGGCCCTCCCCGAGCCGCGGATCCCGCCTACGCCCGAATGGGATGTTCGCCCGGGACTGGAGTGGCTCGAGCAACGATGTCGGGACGGGTGGTATTCGTCCCAGCACCGCCTGATTAGCCCCGAGGCGGTCATGCGAACTAGCCTGGTGAAGAGGCTCGGCGGGTTCCGTCCTGAACTACCGGTGGCCGGCGACGTCGAGCTCTGGATGCGTCTCGCGGTCCATGGTGCGGTCGGCTTTCTTCCTCGAACCGATCAGGCCTACTATCGCGTGCACAACGCCAACATGCATCTGAAGGTGCTTCAGGATCCCCTCCTGGAAACGCGGCAGCGCAAGGCGGCCTTCGACACGGTCTTCCGCGAATGGGGTGACCGGATCCCGAATGCGTCAAGCCTGCTCGAGATGGCGCATCGAAAGGTCGCAGCCGATGCCATCGCGGCCGGCTGTGAGATGTTCGATTCGGGCGCGATCCAACGAAACGCGCTGGCCGAGTTCCTGGCGTTCGCGAAAAGCACCTCTGCGAGATCGCGCGGCCACTTCGGGATCCGCGCACGGCAGGTTCTGGGGGCGTCGGCCTTTCGAGTGCTCCAGGGGTTGGTGGCGAAGGTCTCGGGGACCGTGACCGCAGCTCGCCCGAAGTCGGCGGTCCCGCCCCATTCGTGATGAACGAGACACTCGGCCGCCCTTTGAGGGTCTGCTTCATCACCGAAGGCTTTCCCTATCCGCTAACCAGTGGTCGTCTCCGACACAACCACTTGCTGCGACAGCTCAAACAGACGTGCGCGATCAAACTGATCTGCGTCTCCAGCAAAGAGGCCGACGCCGAGACGCGCCGCGAATTGGCGGCAATCGCCTCCGAGCTGGACGTAGTGGCGATGCCATCCCTGAATTCGCCGCATCGAACCATCCGTTGGACGGCTGGCCGGGCCCTTCGGCGACGATTACTGCACAGTTGCCGAAGTTTCGCACCCGAAGCGCTGTTCATGACCTGCGGCCTGCCGGTCGCATCGCTTCCTGTCGACGTGGCGCCGATCGTGCTCGACTTCTGCGATGCCGAGTGGCCGAAGATCCGCGAGCGCGCGCAACTGGCCAGTTTTCCCGCAGCGTGGAGACTCCACGCGCGGGCGGCCAGAATCCGCCGCTATGAACGACAGCTGGCGCGTCGCGTCGACCATGCGGTGTTCGCCGCGGCCAGGGACGCCGACCACGTGATGCAGGGTATTTCGACCCCGCATTCGGTGATCCCCAACGGTGTCGATGTTGCGTATTGGCAGCGCTCGACCCGCTCGATCGGCCAGAACACCGTCTTGTTCGCTGGCGCGTTCAGCTACTTTCCGAATGTCGACGCCGCGACATTTCTGGCAAGCGAAGTGTTTCCGCGCATTCGCCGTGACATCCCGGACGCGAGACTTTTGCTGGTCGGACGAGATCCACCCGTGGCACTGAAGGCGCTACACGCTCCACCGGTGGTGACGGTGACGGGGTTGGTGCCGGATATGCGGCCCTACTATGAAGACGCCACCGTCGTCGTGGCGCCGCTGCGCATTGCCGGAGGCATCCAGAACAAGGTCTTGGAGTCGCTGGCTTTGGAGATCCCGGTCGTCACGACGACTGCCGGATTTGCGGGACTGGGCCAGGCTCGCGAGGATCTCCTGCTCGGCGAATGTGAGATCACGGTTGCAGACACAGCGGAGGCGATCGCCGCCGCCGCTGTAGATTCGTTACGGAGGCACAGTAACGATCGTCAGTCGGTCGCCGGCAATCGGGCGTTCGTTATGCGCCATTTTTCCTGGCACGAATCCGCGGCGCGTGTGCAGGCGCTGCTCGGCCAAGTGCGGCCCACTTTGTAATCGACCCCGCAAGAATGGGTGAGGAACGCCGGGCGACCCCTCAGCAGTATTGCACGTTTGCGCGCAATTGCAGGTAACAGCGTAAGTCGCACACGGTAACTTTGACAGGGTCAGCGTGGAACCGATGTCTTTTGGAGTGCAATATCGACTGTTTGGGTGGCGTTGAGTTTGCAGCGGACCGGAGACCATGTTTTATTCGCAATGGCGGGGCGTATTGCGCCCTCTCTGGTTCTTGTATTTCTCGCTGCCGTGCTTTCTCAACCGGCGCAAGGGCAGGGCACGACGATCTACGTCGACGCGACGATCAGTTCAGCGAGCTGCACGACCTACTCGCCGTCAACGCGCGCCTGCAGCGGCGGCGCGGCGGCGGCCTATCGAACGCTCGCCGGAGCGGCGGCAGCCGCCAATCCGGGCATTACCGTTCTAGTCCGAGCAGGCACCTACGCCGAGCAACTGAGTCCGGCACGCTCAGGCACGGCTGGTCAGCCCATTACCTTCCGGGCATTCACGTCCGAAGCCCCGGCAATCGCCAACCTCTCCAACCCTGCGATCGTGCTCAACAACCGACACTACATCGTCGTCGACGGTTTCACGGTGAGAGACGTGCTCGGCTGGGGGCGGTTCGACGACTCGAACAACAACACGATTCAGAACAACACGTTTCTGCGCGCCACGGCCGGCGGCACGACCGGTGGCCTGAAGCTGGTGCGGAGCTCGTTCAACAAAATCACCAACAACGTGTTCACTGACGGCAACGACAGCATGGTCTTTCAGGACAACGCCGACCGTAACCTGGTCGTCGGCAACACCTTCACGACCGCGCGTCACAGCCTGTTGAGCGTTCGCTGCTCGAATTTCAACGTCTTCCGCGCCAATAGCTTTTCGAATGCCAATCAAAAAGCGATTGAGATTTATGACTGCGAGGGGACCAGCGACGCGCCGGTCCGGTTGAACGCCGCCAAACGCAATCTCTTCGACGCCAACCAGGTGATCAGAACGCCGTCGTCATCAGCGCCGCACAATTTCAACGGCATTCAGCATGGCGCCCAGCAGACCATCGTCCGACGGAACGTCTTCCGGAACAACGATGGCGGAGGGGTGAACTACCAGTACTATTCGGAGGAGTCCCGCTACGTCTACGGCAACCGGCTGTACAACAACACGTTTTACTTGAACCGCTGCTTCGCGATCGTCGGCCAGAGCGGACCCTCGTCCGAGTTCTCCAACAACCTGGTCAAATACAATGTGTTGTACCGGAACACCAACTGCAGCGGGACCGGCGGCCAGACGAGCATCGAAGATACCAGCTCGGTCGTTCTCACCAACAATGCGGTCGAAACGTCCGCTCCCGGCTTCGTGAACGAAAGCGGGTTCGACTTCCGGCTGGCGCCGGGCAGCCGGCTGATTGACGCGGCAGGCGCGCTCACCGCGACTTCGGGGGCCGGGTCGGGGACGACGATGACGGTACAGGACGCGTCGTACCTCTATACGGCTTCACCATCTCTGGCGAAACCGGCGACTCGGTCCAACTCCAGGGCCAGAGCGCATTCGCAGTGGTGCTCTCGATCAACTACACGACGAATACGCTCACGCTCGATCGATCGCTGACATGGTCCAGCGGACAGGGCGTGATGCTGCGGTTTAACGGCAGCGCACCGGACATGGGCGCGTTCGAGTCGGGAACCAGCAGCAGCCCCACGCCTCCGGCGGCGCCAACCAATTTGCGAATCACGCCGTAACTCTGGTGGATCGGCGCGCGTTCGACGCCGAATCGGGCTACTGGATGATGCGCAGATTCGTCGGCGCAACGGGCGGAGTTTGCGTGGTACTGCATGTCCCGCCCGGCCCCCCGATCGTCTTGCTGATTGTGTTGAGCAGCGACTGATCCTGCGTCGTTCGGTGCATCGTCCCCACGCAGGGGACGACCTGCGCGCCGAGCGTCGAGGCGGGATAGGTGGTGACCTGCGCCGCGGCCGGAATCGGCATCGGCGTCGTTGTCGAACCCGTATCGGTCTCGCCGCTCGGCACGATATTCCCTGACAGATACACCTTCGAAGTTCCCTTGCCGCCGTTGTAGACAATGGCGCTGTTCGCAGGGCCGCAGGGCACGCCCGCGACGTGCTGGAAGAAATTGTTGATGACATTCAGCGTCGGATCGACGGTATAGGTGGTGTCGATGTCCAGGCCTGTGCCCGAGCAGGCGTACCAGCCCCATCCGTAGACCACGTTGTTGACGTAGTCAACCCGGCTGTCGTACTTGATTCTGACCTGCCGCTCGTTGTTGTGCGCGAAGACGTTGTGATGGATGGAGATGTTCTCTTTGATGTCTTCCGGCCGTGACAAATGCAACGCCGCGGCCGTATTCATAATGAGATTCCACGAGATCGTCAGGTTATAGACACGTCCCCAGATATCGAAGACACCGTCGCCGGCGGCGATACCGGTGATATGGTCAAGGATGATGTCGTGGACGGGTGCATCCTGCCCGTCAGTGCCCCAGATGTCTCCAATGTTCAGATTCTCACCTTCCGACTGACCGTCCATTCGCAGGTGCCGGACGATGATGTCGTGCACGGCCACGCCATTACGCCCGTACAGCGTCGTGTTGAGGCCGTTCGGTTGCAGGATGGTAATACCTGGCGCAGGTGCCGTTGCGCCATCGATGGTGATGTACGAGTGGTAGACGTTCAGGTCGCTCTGCAGTGTGATCGTACCTGCCACATCGAAGACCACCAGTCGTTTCCCGGCTGACACCGCGGCCCGCAGCGTCCCGGGTCCGCTATCCGCCAGCGAGGTCACGTGTACGGTGGTGTAGCCGTCCGGGCTGCTCTGGGCGCCGGCGGTGGCTGCCCCAAACCCTTCGTATGGCCCGGCCGAGCGTGGCACCGCCGCGGCGAGCAAGACGGCGATCGCCGCGGTCAGTAGAGTCAAACGTGGGACGGACCCTTGAATCATGACACTTCTGTTGAGGTAGGTCTGGGGAAACGGATGCGACATCGAGAGGCTATTGTACAGATCCTCACATTTGTCGGCGGTGTCGGCGGCAGAAGGCCGCCTGAGCTGCCGAATTCGTACGCGCCGATGTCGTAGGCCGTGCCGGCCGGTCGGACACCGCCTTCGCGATCGAGTCGGATGTTGAGGCCATAGAGCGACTGGAAGGTCGCATACACGTCGGAGATCAGTGCGCCGTTATCGATTGCTGGACTCCCGGCCGCCACGCGCCAGTTGCCGATCCCAGTGGTCGTTGGTGACACGAAAAGCGGATTGGTGGCGGAGAAGTTGCTCTGGCGATTGGTGCTGTCGGCATTCTGCATCGATGACAGGGACGTATACAGGATGCTGTCCAGGCTCCATCGCGGCGACGCTGGAAAAATGTTGCGCTTGATCTTTTCGGCAATCGACGTTGACTCGGTCTCGATGTCGTAGCCGCCACTGCCGCTTCGGCCCCAGAAGATGTTGTTCTCGATGCGCAGGTTCAGAAAGCTGTTCGGTGACGCACTGAATCCGGTGCCGTAATTGGCAATCGTGTTGTGAACCACGTAGACGTTGTTTCCCTGACGGTCGAAGATCGCGTTCGCGGAGTGGTTCACGATGACGTTCCCGACGATGTAGATGTCCCGAGTGAACGTCACGCCGTTATCGCTGGCGATCCCAATGCCTTCCGTGCCGTCGTAAATGAGGTTGTAAATCCACCAGACCCGCGTGAACAGGTACTGCCCCCCGGTGTTGATCGGCGCGGACCCGCCGCCATTCTTGTGATTCCGGAACGTATTCTGGCTGAAGATAATATCCTGTCCGTTCTTCACCCACGCGCCGGTTTGGAGGTTCTCGTAGAATTCGTTTCTGCCGATATACACCCTTTGCACACCGTTCGCGCTGGACTGATTGGGAGCGCCCGAGTTGATCTGAATGCCGTCGCCCTGGTTGTGATAGAAGCGACTGTCGAGAATCCAAATATCCGACCCGCCGAATCCCGACAACCCGTGACAATCCACGTCTGCTCCGACGAACTGCCAATTCCCCTGGTCTCTCACATCCGTGTTGTAGATGACGAGGTTGGAGGCACGGCTGATCGCGTTCGAATTGTTGGAGCCCTTCGACTGGCCGTTCCCGCGAATCGTGCTGTTGCGCATTGCCGCAAAGCTCGCCTGCGGCGATCCGTCCCAGTCGCCAAACGACACACTGGAACCTTGCGTCGTGTTGCTGTGAAGATCGATCCCGTCGATGATGAAATAGGTGCCGTAGATCATCGTGTCGCCGGTGTAGCGAATCTCCGCCTGCCCTGCCCCAGTCAGTCCGACGCGGCCTGACGAGATCAACCATGATTTCGCCGACGAAGTGCCCGCAAAATTCAAGGTGAACTGAGTACCCGTTAACGGTGTCGTGTTGTCGAGAACGACGACGGCGCCGGCCGGAATTGGATTGGGGATGCTGCCGCGGGGATTTCCGGGAAATCCATTGCCACTCTGCGTTCCTCCGCCGCGGACGTAATAGAAGTTCGTCGTCGATGTCGTCCACGAACCCGGCAGGGCGGGCGGCGTGTCGGTGATCCCGATGGGCGGAGTCGGAATGCCAATCGGCGGCTGCCATTGAGCGAACGCGCTGGAAGTCGAAGCAATTACGGCACTGATCGCGAGCAGCAGCACGAATCCGGAGTGATAGCGTCGTCGAGAGTTCATAGATATCGAGCGGGGCAAAGCAAGTGCCAGTGCGTTGACATTCATAAATAATTGAACCCAAAAGAGTTAGAGCCAGGCAAGTGCCGCAGAATGGCAGAGTCCGCCCGGGATTCTAACGATTTCTCCGCAGATACGTACAAAAATGTACGGCAGCAGGACGGAGCTGTGTTTAAGGCAACAATCGGGCCGACTTAGCGAGGCAAAAGCTGCCGCAGGCGGACTAGAAGACCACTTAGGCCGAAGCGATCTGATTCAGGGTAGGCAACACGGTGTGTAAAGAATGCCCGGTCCGGTTATTGACGAATAGCGCGGATGACGACCGGCGAATCGTGCACCCGGAAGCCGCCTGCCGCGCTCGAAAAGCCCTGACGCGTCAGCTCGCGGCCGACCCACAGGGGGGTCGGCCAGGTCGGCGTGTGCGCGGCGTACATCCGCCCTCTTGCTCGAACGGTGAGCTGTCGACCGGCGGTCTCCATCACGATGGTGTTCATCAGCCCGAAGAGTCGCCACGCAATGGTGCGGAGGTTACCGCGCCAACGCGCTTGCTTGACGAATTTCCATGTGTCGTCGAACGTAAGAAACGACACGATCAGGACCCCGCGTCGAGCGAGAACGCGCCGAAACTCCGCGAGCGTCGGCCGGACGGGCACATAGTTCAGCACGAGCCGACAAAACACCACATCGAAGGATTCCGAGGGAAACGGCAGATTCGTCGCGGTCGCTCGGGCGACCCGCGGCGCGGGAAGTCCCTGCTGCTCTGCAAAGACGCGCGATAGCTGCAAGTAGTTCTCTTCGAGGTCGACACCAATCGCGTCGGCACCCAGGCTCTGAAACGTGGCGAGATGGCGTCCGAAACTACACCCGACATCGAGGAGCCGACGGCCCGCCAACTGAACGCCGTCGAGCCCTTCGGGAGCACGGCGGCCAGAATCGAGCCAATTGCAGTACCTCCTTCGCAAAGTTGGCGACCTCATAGCCGGCCGGCGTCAGCTTGAACGCATCGGAGTCACGTTCATGCACGAGCCGCAAGTCTCGTGCGAGACGTAAGAGTGGCAGGCGCTTGGCGTCGGCTTTACTCGACCCCTCGCTTTCCTCGAGGTAATAGATGTCGCGCAGCAGGCGGCACAGGTCGTTACCCTGCGGACTGTTCAAAGCCGCGACTACTTCTCGCTCAACCATGTTCCGGTTATCTCACGGGCACGTCACGGCCGACGGTTCGAAGCCACTGCTCCAACACCACCAGCGACCAGATTCGGTCACTGAAATCCCGACCGCCGCGTTCGTGCGCGCTCAGCAGCCGTTCCATCGCAGACCTCTGCACGAAGTCACCAACGTGACTTGCCGACGACAACAGTAAGTCGCGTGCGGCGTGCTTGAGCTCGCTGCGAAACCAGTGCTTGATCGGAATACCGAAGCCACGCTTTTCGCCAGACAGGATGGCGGCCGGCAGCAGGTCGGCGGCGAGTTTGCGCAGGATGTACTTCTGGGTCGTGCCACGGATCTTGAGGTGCGACGGCAAGGAGTTCGCCAGCTGAACGACCCGGTGATCGAGAAACGGCACCCGCACTTCGAGCGCGTTCTTCATGGCGGCACGATCGACTTTCACGAGCACATCGTCGGGCAAGTAGGTCTGCTGATCGATCAGTTGGCATTGAGTCAGCAAGTCAGCACCGCGATGCACGAGGCCTTCGAACAGGTCGGCGTCTCTGACCGCTGACGCGAGTTCGGGCCGAAACAGCCGGCGCCGCTCGGCGCCGTCGAACACGCCGAGCTGCTGTTGATAGCGCACCGCGCCGTCGGCAGCGATTCGGCGCATCAGACCCACGCCAGGAGTCCGCGATGGCAAGCTCCCTGCGACGGTTCCGAACACCGCTTGACGGAATGGCTGCGGCAACCGGTCGACCTGCGCGTAGGCGAGCGCATCACGGTAATGGGTATAACCAGCGAAAATCTCGTCGCCGGCATCACCCGACAGACAGACCTTGACGTACTTGCTGGCCTCTCGCGAGATGTAATAGGTCGGCACCATCGAGGCATCCGCGAACGGCTCGTCGAAGTGCGCGGCGAGCTTCTCGACAATCGAGACATCGGTGTCGTCGACGATGATTTCGTGGTGGTTGGTCTTGTAACGATCGGCGGTCAGCCGCGCCAGGGGCAGCTCGTTGAATTCGCTGAACTTGAATCCGACCGAAAAGGTCTCGATCGGCCGATCGAGAAGCCCGCTGGCAATCGCCACGATGGTGTTCGAGTCGAGCCCTCCGCTGAGGAACGCACCGACCGGCACGTCCGAGCGAAGACGGATTCGAACTGAATCGTCGAGCAATGAGCGGAGCTCTTCGAGATAGCTGTCCTCGGTCCGTTCCGGCCCAACGGTTGGTTCCAGAGACCAATACGAGCGGACAATCAAGTCGCCGTTCTCGTAGACGAGGTACTCGCCGGCCCTGAGCTTGTGGATGTCCTTGAAGATCGTCTCCGGCGCTGGGACGTATCCGTAGGCGAGGTAATCGTCGAGCGCGCGGATGTTCAGCTCGCGGCCGACGCCCGGACAGGTCAAGATGGCCTTCAGCTCGCTCGCGAACAGGAGGCGGTCCTTGAGACGCATGTAGTACAACGGCTTTTCGCCCATCCGATCTCTGGCGGCGAACAGGCGGCGCCGGCCGGCGTCCCAGATCGCAAAGGCGAACATGCCATTGAGCCGCTGCAGACAGTCGACGCCGAATTCCTCATAGAGGTGAACGATCACTTCCGTATCGGATTGGGTCGCCAGTCGATGCCCAAGCGAAACGAGCTCGGGCTGTAGCTCCTTGTAGTTGTAGATTTCCCCGTTGAACACGATGGCGACTGAACGGTCCTCGTTGTAGATCGGCTGATCGCCGGTCTGCAGATCGATGATGCTCAGCCGACGATGGCCGAGTCCAACGCCTGGAGCAGTGTAAAAGCCCGATCCATCGGGCCCGCGATGAGCGATCGAGTCGTTCATCGCCTCGAGATTGACGCGTGGCACCAGGCCGCCGTCGTCGAGACAGATTCCGCAGATGCCACACATAGCTCTACTGCTCCACCACGCGTATTTCAGGCGATCGCCACATGGTCTCGGACGAACCTGGACGGAACGTTCTCCAGCAGCACGGACTCGAGCGACCTCAAGGTGACGTCGGGTCGATGTGTCGAAAGATAGTAGGTGCGCGCCTTCTCCGAGACACGCCGCCAGTCTGGCCCCGAATCGAGCATGCGACGAATGGCGGCCGTCAACGCCTGGGGATGCTCGCCGCACGCGACGCCAAGGTCCTGACTACCGATCAGGCCGTCTGGATCCCAGGTCGACACCACCGGTAATCCGCGGCTCCACGCCTCCAAGAACGTGTTCGGAAACCCTTCGATGCTGGACGTACACAGCAGACAACCCGCCTGGCTGTATAGCTGCGACAACCTCGAACGGGGCACCGCCCCCAGGTAGGTCACGTTCGGATGCTGGCGCATGCGCTCCAGAATGGTCCGGCCATACTCGGTCCCATCGGGCTGGCCGGCGATCCTGAACTGCAGATCAGGTGCGGCGGCCGCCGCATCGAACACCAGTTCCGGGCGCTTCTCTGGCGATAAGCGACCCACCCAGAACACGCTGCGTTCTCGAGGTCCAGTCGCGGGATACAGGATATCTTGCGGGTCTGGCTCCGGACAGGGCATCGGAACAACCCGGGACGTCCGGTTGAAGCCTTCCGACAGCATGCGCTGCTGCATCGCAGTCTGAACGACGACCGCATCGGCCTGTCGCAGGCCCCAACGATATAACACCCGTTCGCGACGAGTGGGCAGTAACGGTAGCGCGCGATCGCAATCCGCTTGCGACGCGGCTGAGAATACGAAACGCCGGCCGGCGGCGGCGCACCACAGTGCGATCTGACCCGTCACGTATTCAGCGGTGTTGTGGTAGTAGACATCGGCGTTGGAGCGCCGCAACGCACGCCACAGCATCGTCCAGCGCGGATGAAAGAACCGCAGGCCTTGGACTCCGGCGTCCCGGGCGCAGGTCGCCAGCACGCGCACCCCGTCCACGACCGGTTCGGGATCGTCTGCTTCGCGCCAGACGACGAAATCAACTGAGTGACCTCTGGAGACCAGCCATTTGGCGAGAAGGCTCGTCTGATGTTCGACGCCGCCGATGTGCCCGCGTGCTGAGCCGGTCAGCGCGCCATACCCCGCGTGCGACACGATGCAGATACGTGGAGCAGTCATGGCTTCTGACCCACGCCGGTGGCCTGCAACCCGCGCCACTTCTCGGTGTTTTTCTCCGCTGTCATCTCGAACGTCAAGCGTGACTCGTAACACAGAGTCCCGCGTGAGGACCCACGAGCCGTCACCACGGGCGCCGGCACGCGCCGGTGATATCCCGGGCTCACCCACCCATCAATCGGATCCAGCTTGCCGATGCTGGTCGTGATGGAGAGACGCGCGTCAAGGTCGAACCGAATCGTCCCGATCCCACCGACATCAATCGTCAAGCCGCCTGCCGATGGCGACACTATCCGGCAATCCGGGCTGAAGTGGAAATTGAGGGCAATCTCATGAGGCCCCTCGGCTATCACCTCATCCCGGAGGGTCAACGCACGACGATGGCCATCGAGCTGCACCGTTCGACGGTGCGTGGCTGGATCCACCAGACTGCGGTAGCCGTCGTGCTCACCAGAGAACATGCCGCCTTCTTGACGCGGTTCCCACGCCAGACGACGCGCTTTGGCTCGACGACCCCACAAAAAGGGTCCGAGCATTTCGGACTGGTCGCAGCCGTCGAGCTCCAGCGTGTTATGAGCGCGCGTGCTCTTCAGATACCGACGCCATTCGGGGTGAGTGAAGTAATCGAAGGTTCCCGGATCCACCAGGACGTCACACCCAAATGCACGCACCGCGATGTTCAGGGCGTCCGCATGCCCATGTGCGGCGATCGAACCGTAGCCGAGTTCGGCGCAGTCGATGAAGACACTGATCCGTTCGGGTCCCTCACATTGAAGCAGGTAGTAGCCAGCGTCTTCGAAAGCCTGGGAGCGCAGGCCGGGCGTATTGCCGGCCTTCAGGCGGTTACTCGCGACCCCAAGCCAAACCGCCGGCTCCGTGCCGACCATCGGCAGCGTCGTCTCACGCACCACGGCGGCCGCCATACCGAGTGTGTCCGCCATCCGGTCACCGCTCCCCAAATCCAGCACATATCCATCGTCGGAGTCGCCGAACAACGGCGCTTGACCACCAGCCTCAGCCAGCGCTTCGGCGAACGCCGCCATCGAGCCCAGACGCTCGCAGTATGCCTTGCCGAAGCCACCACCGGTACGTCGCGCGATCGCCTCCGCCACGATGAAGAACTGCAGGACAAACAGGTGATAGCCGAACGCATGCTCGCGCGTGCATCCGTCAGGGTAGGATTGTGCCGTGATCTCGTCCGCGAGAATCCGGCGGCTCTCTTCGCGCCACTGCCTCGCCTGAGCGAACCCAGAAAAATAGCTGCTGGCGATGAATACGCCGGCCGCCTCGCCGATGCGATGGTTGTTGGCCGACGATGCCTGCGAATATTTCCGTGAAACCTCCAGCAGGTGCAGATACACCGCGTCGGTCAGCCGGCGCGCCATCGCGTCGCTGACCAAACCGCTGTCCCGGATCAAGTCCACCGCCCAAACCCAGTTGATCAGCCGGATGCCGAGCTCGAGCGGGCTACGCCAGTTCATCCCGGTGCCGTACGGGCACTGGACCAGCCAGGACTCGAGCTGCTCCAGGACTGCCAAGGCATAGCGCACGTCTCCGGTCGCGCGGAAGGCACGTGCCAGCACGACCAGGTGATGGTGACGATTCGGCTCCCAGACGACTTTCGCGTCGCCGGTCACGCTGAAGTCCCGATAGTCGATGCTCGCGCTGAACCCGACTGGCGCGGGGCGGCCGTGCTCGTGATCACGGTTCCAGTCAATCGGCTCGCCAAGGTGGGCATCCGCGAGACTGAAAAAACTGAGCCGGTGTTCGCTGAGCCGATCGGCGCGGCGCCTGAGGCGTGAGACCCATTCGAAGCGGTCGGCGCCATCGGCCGTGACGGCAAACCCAACCGGGTCGTCGAAGACCCTGAAGCCGGGTTGCTGCCACACATCGAGATTCCCAGTCACTCCTGGAGCGAACCGCGTCGGTGGGACGTAGCCGACGGCGTGGCGGACTCGATCGGCTGCATCCACGCCCCACGCCGCCGCACGCCATCTGATTTCGCTCGCGCTCATGGCGCGCAGGCGGTTCCAGGACCAGGCCAGTGGCTGCATGGGTTATGAGGGTTGTGCCACGGACATGGCGGCGGTCAGCCCGGCCGGAAACGGATGCACACCCAGCCACCGCTCGAGTTCGAAGACCACGCGTTCACCGGCATCGCCATCCCAGAGCGGTATCGGGGTGCCCGTCGTCCATCGACCGGACAACACGTCGCGGAAGGCGGAGCGAATTCTCTGTAGATCGTTGCCAACCAACCGGCTCGTGCCAAGACGAATCGTAATCGGCCGCTCCGTGTTTTCGCGCAATGTCAGGCACGGCACGCCCAGCACGGATGACTCTTCCTGGAGCCCCCCCGAGTCGGTCAAGATGACTTTCGCCCCTGCCACGAGCGACAGCGAGTCGAGGTACGGCAAAGGCCCCACGCATACGAGCGGGCGAGCGTTGCTCGCCAGGAGATGCCCGATCCCCATGCGCTCGGCCGCGGCCAGCGTCCGGGGATGGACCGCAAAGACGAGCGGGAGCTCGCTGGCCAGCTCATGGAGGAGATGCACCAGCGGTTGAAGCGTCTTCGGGTCATCGACGTTCGACGGCCGATGCAGGGTCACGAACCCGTACGTCCCAGGCCTCAGCGAGAGGCTCTCGGCGGCGGCGCGCTGCTTGGCACGCGGCAGCTGCTGCTGCAAGGTGTCGATCATCACATTGCCAACCAGGCGGATCCGTGACTCGTCCACCCCTTCGCTGCGTAGATTCTCGACGCCGGCCGGCTCGGACACGAGCAAGAGCTCGGCGATCGCGTCGGTCAGGATGCGGTTGATCTCTTCCGGCATCGTTCGATCGAAACTGCGAAGCCCCGCCTCGACGTGGACGACCGGCACACCGAGCTTCGTCGCGGCGAGCGCACAGGCAACCGTGCTGTTGACGTCGCCGAACACGACGGTCGCCGCGGGTCGATGCTCCAGCAGATGCGCTTCGTAGCGCTCCAGGATCCGCGCCGTCTGTGCGCCATGGCTCCCGGAACCGACATCGAGGTGCAGGTCAGGCGGCGGAATGTCCAACTCCTTGAAAAACACGTCGCTCATCGAGGCGTCGTAGTGCTGGCCGGTGTGCACGATTCGGAAGCCGAGGTTCGCCCGTCGGGTCAGTGCTCGCACGACCGGCGCGAGCTTCATGAAGTTCGGACGGGCGCCGGCGACGAGATCCAGGACTGGCTGCATGCGTTGAGCTCGCAATTCAATTCGAGGTTTGCGGACGGTCGACGAGTTCGGCGGTGACTGGCGTCGCTCCGCGCTGTCGAAGCCCGTCGCGATAAATCTGACCGGTCTTCTCGGCCAGCCGGGCTGTCGAAAACTCCTGCTCGATCCACTCGCGTGCCGCCGTGCCCATCTCGACGCGGAGTGCGTGGTTGTCAAGCAACCGGCAGATCCGTGCGGTCATCGCCTTCTCGTCCCCCGGAGGCACCACATAACCGACGCGGCCGTCTGGAACGATCTTGGCAGTGTCCGATACATCGGTTGCGACCACCGGCACGCCACAGGCCAGCGATTCGAGGACCGCGTTCGGCGTGCCTTCGAAATGCGACGACATCACCGTGACATCGCACGCCGGGTAGAAACGCTCTACGTCATCCTGATTGCCGGCAAAGATGCACCGCTCCTTGAGCCCGAGCTGCTCGACGAGCGACAACACCTCGCGCTTGTAGTCGTCGGAACCATGCATTCCGCCGTACAACTGGTCGCCGACCAACAGCAGCCTGGTACGGGGGAATCGCTCGACGACGGTCGCGGCGGCCCTGAAGAACAGCGGATGATTCTTCTGCTGCTTGAAGCTGGCGAACACTCCGACCACCCGCTCATCCTCCTGCACGCCGAGCTCACGTCGGATCTCAACCGCCGGGGCGGGACGGAACCGGGTGATGTCGACACCATTGTGAACGACCCGGTACAGCTCGGGTCGGTAACCAAGCACCGACCGATTGAACTCAGCGCCTGCATTGGAGTTGGCGATCAACAGATCGACCGAGCGGCGCGTCGCGCGATACGCGAGGATCTGCCGCTTCTTGTGCACGTAGTTCGCGTTCCGCTCCGAACCGACCACGAGACGGACCCCTGCCAGCCTGCCCGAAATGAATGCCGCGATGTCGGCATCAAACAGGTAGCTCTGGACGACGTCGATGCGCAGCCGGCGAAGCAACAGTGCGAGTCGGGGAATCACGGTCGCGTCGTACTTGAACCGCTTGGTAATGACATGCAGTTTCTCGGGTTGACGAAGCTTTTCGGCCAGTGGCACGTACGGCGATAGTGAGCAGACTGTCACGTCGAAGTCCTGCGGATCGAGGTGATTGGCGAGCTCCACCAGCTGCCGCTGTGCGCCGCCGTACTCGAGATTGCTCACGACCAGCATCAGGCGGACAGGGCGGACCGGATGGGACTGTGACGCGACCCGAGGCTGGTTCAGCGTCATCGAGCCATCTCTGCTTTCCGGGCGTGCAATGTGGTAACGCTCGGCGCCTGCGCCACGCCGGCAGCCGCCCGTGACACACCACGCAGATCCGACAGCCGATAGTCAGACCCGTCCGTCACGCGATCCTCGATGTACATGCGATGCCACGCTTCGAGAGCGACGACGCTCCACAACTGGAGGGAGTAGTCCCTGGCGCCTGAGAGGTGCTCCTGCACGACGCGACTCACAGCCGAGGGCGACAGCAGGCCGGTTCGGGCGACCTGCTCCGGCGCGAGGAAGTCGAGGAGGAATCGACGCAGGTCGTCCTTGAACCATTGACCGATCGGCGAGTCGAAGCCGACCTTCTTGCGATCGATGATCGCCGGCGGCAGCCAGGCGCGGGCCACCTCCTTCAAGAGATGCTTGCTCCGACCGCCCTTCAAACGATAGTGCGCCGGCAGCGACGCCACCCACGTCACGAGTTGGTAGTCGCACAACGGCGACCGCACTTCGAGACCGTGGGCCATGCTCATGCGATCGACGTAGGCAAGCTGGTACTCGGGCAGGTAGCCGTCAATGTCCAGTGCAGCGGCGCGGTCGAGCAGCGCCGCCGACCGCGACTCGAGCAGGTGGTGGCGAAGAAACGCATCACCGCCGGGAGATGGCGCGTCGCGACGAACTTGGTCCGCGATCAACCCCTGCCGGACATCCGCCTGCAGCAGACTCACCCACGAAAGATAGGCATGGTCGGCGGGCAGGTGAGAGCCGCTCACGAACCGCTTGACACGTTTGGCGAATCGGCCCCCAGTCGTCGATTCGGGCCAGGCCGAGACGACACGCTCGACCAGGTGCTGACGAACGAACTGCGGGATGTGACGGTAATAGTTCAGCAGGCGGATCCCGCCGTGACGCGGGTAGCCGAAAAAGATCTCGTCCCCTCCTGTGCCCCCGATCGCCACTTTGACCCGTTTCGCGGTGAACTCCGACAGCTGATAGACCAGCGTCGAGGTCGGCTCGCCGTGCGGCTCATCGTAGTGCCACAGAATCCGCGGCAGGAGGTCGAGCGTCGAGGAGGGTCCGAGGATCAATTCATGATGCTCGGTGCCAAGCTGTTTGGCGACGCGTGAAGCGTAGTGAAGTTCGTTGAACCCGGTGGCCTTGCCCCGGTAGCCAACCGAAAAGGTTTGCACCTTGGCTTCCTGCTCCCGCATCAAGGCGACCAGCAGCGAGGAATCAATGCCGCCGCTCAGGAATGCTCCGACTTCGACGTCGCTCTTCAGGCACAGGCGAACGACTTCCCGGAGCCGATCCGTGAGCTGGCTGGCGGCTTCGGATTCTGAGGGCATCGTTTCGGGCCGATTGGTGTCGCGCGTCCAATACTTGCGGACCGTCGCGGTCCCGTGTTCATGAACCAGCATTTCGCCCGGGCGAAGCTTCGAAATTCCTCGGTAGAAGGTATGCGGGCCAGCGACGTACCCCTGCGCCAGAAAGTCGCAGACGCCCTGCGCATCCGGCTGCCGCGAACGCCCTGCCTGGAGTAGCGCCTTGATTTCCGACCCGAACCAGAGCGCGGGGCCGTCCGTCGCGAAGTAGAGTGGCTTCTCGCCAATCCGGTCCCGGACCACGACCAGGCGACTGCGCTTGACGTCCCACAGCGCAATTCCGAACATGCCCCTGAGATGGTGGACGAATTCGAGGCCGTACTCTTCGTAGAGATGGGGAATCGTCTCGGTGTCGGAGGTCGTCACCAGGCGATGCCCACGCTCCTGTAGCTCTTTACGGAGCTCCTGGTAGTTGTAGATCTCGCCGTTGAACACCACCCACACGTCGGCGTTTTCATTCGAGATCGGCTGGTTGCCGGTGGCCAGATCGATGACCGCCAGCCGTCGCATCGACAGCCCGACGCCAGGAACGGCATAGAACCCTTCGGAATCAGGTCCGCGGTGTGTGAGGCTCCGGCACATACGCCGCAGCAGCGCCTCGTCGTTCAATCCCACGAATCCGGCTATTCCACACATGTCTGTCTAGTCCTTGCCGCTCGATTTCGAGAGGTTGCTATGCGTCGCTCGCCACCGGATCGAGACAGCCAATCTCCGCAGCATCCGAATGGCTGTCGAGCACGCCATCCCAGTGCGAAGACACCACAGAGCGTTCGTAGGTCCGGCTCGTGCGCAGTGCCGCAGCGGAGCACTGCTCGAGGCGCGCCGGGCTGGTCAACAGCTCCAGAACGGGCGCCGCGAATGCGTGAGGCGCGCGACTTTCGACGACATATCCGTTTTCGGCGTTCTGCACCAGCGTCGAGAGCTCACCGACCGCCGAGACCACCGGCACCGTCCCGCAGATCATCGCCTCCATCAGCGACAGCGCCAGCCCTTCCGAGTCGGACGTCAACATGAACAGGCGGCTACGCTGCAGCCATTCCGCCACGTTGGATTGGTGACCGACAAACGAGACGTTTGCGGTCAATCCGAGTTGCTCCGCCATTTCCACCAGCGCCGGGCGCATCACGCCGTCACCGACCACCACGGCTCTGACACCTGGCCGCTGATCGGCAACGATTCTGAGCATCGACAGAAAAAGATCGATGCGCTTGATCGGAGCCAGTCTAGCCACGACGATGATGTCGATGTCCCGTCGATCAGACGGCTTGAAGGTGCTCCCGTCGATTCCGCCGGGAATGACGGCGATGCGGCCCTCGACTCCCCATGAGCGGAACGTTTCCTTGGCGCGCTCGCCCATCGTGACCACCAGGTCGAAGCGACGCAGCGTCGAGACGAGCTGCCGCTCGACCACCGGATCGGGAACGCGGAGCCGCTCGAAGAGCTTGTTCTCCGACCAGATTCCGCCGCCGATCACTTCCATCGGTCCACCGACGCAGAAGTACATGGAACGGGCGCCGACCAGTCGTGCGAGAAGCGCCGCCGCCAGGCCGTTGAATAACAGGTGGAAGCCTCCGATGTAGTCCGGACGCAGCCGGACCGCCAGCCAGGCATACGTCGCGAGGCGGGCCGGCACGCGGCCAACCACGCGCTGCAGCCACCCTGGCGGCATGACAACCGTGACCTTCTCAATCGGCGGCAACGGAGACGTGGCGACGACGGTGATGTGGGCGCAGAATCGAGAGGCGGCAAGCGGTTTCAGGTGGGCGAGCGCCCAGTTCGGCGCGTGAAACGTCAGCGTCAGCAGCAGCCGCTGAGGCCCCGGAGCCGCCTGGCGCACGCGGTTGCGGCCCCAACGTTCGATGGCGCGGAGCGCGGCAAGATAGGTGCGCATCAGCGTCCGAACGGCGAACCGGATCCCAGCGGGTGGCCGGCCGGCCGCCGCGGTCCCTTCGACGGGCATCGCAACAGGTTGGGTCACAGAGACGGAAACTCCAAACGGGTCCACGGAATCGAAACGCTCGGCGACCCTGAGTGATCCGGGCCGTTCGGTTGCACATCGGCACGTTCGCGGCCATCGACGAACACCCGGGTGCGCATCGGATCGGCGACGTAGAACGTCAGGCCGTCGAAACTCTGGCCTCCGCCATCATTCGCGCCGCTGCAGACGTGCAGGTGCGTCCATTCGCCCTCACGAATCTGCTCGACGCGCGCTTGCCGTAGCATTTGAGAGAAATCAAGTGCACGGCGGGTGGTGGTGACGAGCACGTCTCCGGCGACGTGACGATTGGCGAGCGTCGCGAACGCTTCGCAGGCTCGCGGCGGCAAGGGACGGCTCCGATCCCGGCTTTTGCCCAAATGCGTGTACAGGATGCACGATCCCTCGCGCTCGACCAGCGCATCGAGAAAGCGCCGATCGAGCACCTCGGCAACGCCGTCCGCGGTATCGCCGGTCTCGATGCCCAACCAATGGGGATTGCAGCGAATGAACTCGCTCACCGGCTGGCCGCTGCGCAGCTGCGCATCGCTCAGCAGCTCGTTGACGCTATGCATCGCGTACTTCGTGGAGCCGGCCCGAGCGACCACGCCCTTCGCCGCTTCCTTGACCACCGTCCTGATCGAACGGAGTGGCGCCGCCGAAGAATAGATGCCACCCAGAAGACGTCGCGTGTTCTGGCCGATGACGCTGGTGACGCGGCCTCTCGAGACGTAACGGATTCCGAATGGAACCGTGAGGTCCGCATGAAACGCCTCGCTGCCCGGCACGTCACCAACGCCGCGCATGATGTCGCTTCCGAAGTTCGTGATCGCGGTCGCATGATCGATCCAGACTCGCAGCTGACACCCATGCCGCTGCAGTTCGTCCAGAGCACGCGCCGCATGAGCGCGCGTCGTTGCCAGATCGCCAAACGAGTGCAGGCAATCGATATGACCCGACCGGATCAAGGCCCTGACCATGTCACGCCCGGCATCATCCGTGTTCCAGTACGCGAACTGACTCGAGGGCATGTCGAAATAGATGGTGTTGCCGATCTCGAGCCCTACCCCGCGGCCGATCGACGTCTGGCCAGTGGTATTGAGAAAGCGCGCGGTTTCGAAATAGGCGGCGCGATCCGGTGTCTCATCCAGATCGCTGCACACCGCCAACAGTGCGCGGTACGGATAGGGGAAGCGCCGAAGCACCGGCTGCATCGCACTGGCGGGCGCGCCCTGCCGCTCACCCGTTGGTGTCAGCCCGGACTCGGTCGGCGTCGCGTCCAGCGTCGTACTAGGCATAGCCCAACCTGGCGTTGAGGTCGCCTGCGACCGAATCGAAGACTGCCAGCGCTTTCGGCCCCAGCACGCTTCGCCACCTGTCGTCGAGCCGCACTTCGGCGGTGACGTCCATGCGCATCCCGTTGCCAATCACGTGCTGGTCGCGCGTTCTGAACACTATCCGCGTGTCGACTGGCTCGACGCCGAGGAATTCGAAGACGCGACCAAGCTCGCTGCCCGGATCCGCGCAGAGATCCTCGTATCGGATCTGGATCCATCGATCCGCAGGCAGACCCGCAACGATGTGCATCGCCTCCTCATTACTGCGCCGCCACTCCCGTGCGGCCTCCTCGAGCTGCAGCCGCTCGTGAAGGTTGTCGCAGCCGGTCCCGTCGCCGCGCATCGCCGGATCGGTCGCATCGGCAAACGTCGACGGATCGGTGTAAGTCAGAGCGACGGCACGTCCGTCTCGGACGAGACGGACGACGCGAATGTCCAAACCCGGGTTGCGCAGCAGGTATTTCAAACGCACGCCGGTTTTCGACGAATCCACGATCATGCGTGCCGCACTGACATCGCAAATGGCGCGAGCCAGCGCGGCGTTGCGAGCCTGGAGGCGCGGAACTGCCGCTCGCCACATCGGTGAGCAGTTCAGCGCCGCGTCTCTGATCAATTCGAGCAGCCGGCCACGGTGCAGCGGCCGCAGGATGCGTGCCACGTAGTCGCTGCCGATCGCACTGAGATCGGTGCCGGCGTGGCGAATGTCGAACTCATGGCCGCTCGCCGCCATCCTCTCCGCGACTGCCCGCCAGAACTGGCACTCGCCGAGCCGCTGTCGGCACGAACAGCGGTACTGATCAGGGTTGGTGAGCGAGGAGGCCTTCAGTTCGCCGACCGTACAGAGGTTTGGGTGGGAGCCAAGCAACATGCCAAGCAGCGTGCTCCCGGAGTGGCTGGCCGCCAGAATGTAGACGAGCGGCACTTTACCCGCCGCGTCAGGTGCGGTCAGTCTGGCGCTCATCGCGCGGCGCTCCACAGAGCCGAGTCCAGCTCGACGCCATCTGAAACACGCGAGCGAGCCGCAGCCCGACCGGGATATTCAGGGACGCGAACGCCCCGCGCTTCCGCCCGCCGGCCGAATGCGAGGGGGGGGACCGCCGAAACCGCCAGCATCCGCTTGCGCTCAACGGCGACCCGCATCATCAAGCCGATCGAGCACCACAGCCCCACCCATCCCTCCCGAGGGTAGAACGTTTGGCTGCCCACTGACGCAATCAGCAACGCCAGCAACAGCGATGCGGTCATACCGCCGACCGCGGTGAAGACAGGGCTTCGTCTGTCGCGGAGCAGAATCAGCGACCGGGCCAGCATCAGCAGATAAAACGGGATCACGATCAAGAAACCCAGGATGCCGTTGTCGAGCAGCCACTCGAGATAGGCGTTGTGGGGGTGTGGGAACGTTTCCTGGAAGCGCTCGTAGATCAGCCGCTCGAGCCCGGTACGTTTCATTGCCAGCCGGCCGTAGCCGATGAGCGGCGATTCGCCAATCTTGTCGATCACATACGGCCACGCCACCGAGCGGCCCGCCGTGATCGTGTACGCGTGGAACGAGTCGTCGCCGTCAAACGACAGACTCACCGTCGATTGCGCTTCGACCAGTGAATTGACGTCCCGGGACTCTTCAGAGAATCCCTCGAACATGCGCTGCTGGGCGCCGGGCACGATCACCAGCACAGCCGCAACGCCGACCGGGATCATCAGCAGCAGCCCCCGCCACCGCAGGACGCCGAGGGCCAGGCCGATCAGGCCCCAGGTTGCGTAGCCAGTCCGACCGCCGGTGAGCGCCTGGGCGAATGCCACGGAGAGGCCGGCAGCCACCATCAGCCACCGACGCGATCGCGTCGAGCCCATGGCACTGGCTGCCAGCAGCGCCCACGACCCTCCGGCCAGCATCGCCGACAGATTGACGCGGTGATACCCCACTTCATTGACGAGTATTCGCAGACTGCGAGCCGCTAAATCCCCACCTTGACGGACCGAATCGAGCGGCATCCACTTGATGACCTGGACGCCAATCAGAAAGTACACCCCGCACACCGCCAGCATGCCGAGTCCAAATCGTTCGCGACTCCGACACCCGTCGAACAAGAGCAGTCCCGGAATCACCCACTTCAAGGTGTTAATGACCTGTTCGGTCACCAGGTCGGCCATGGTGAATTCGTCCAGATACGATCGGTCTGCGAACATCCGCAACAGGCCGACCGCGACGACGGCCCCATAGAGCAGGAGCAGAGCGGTCGTGCCCGACGGCATATCCCACTTGAGACCCTCCGAGCGGCGGGACGAGAACCAGCCGACCGTCACGAACAGCAGCAGCAGATTCCACGGATTAAGGCCGGGGATGCCGAGGATCGTTTTCGGCATGTCCGGATGCTCGATCACCGCCATCAGGAGGATCAGCGCGCAGAGAGACTTGTACCAGTCCTTGAACGCATAGATCGAGAACCCCCCGACGAACAGCCAGAGCAG
Organism: uncultured Acidobacteriota bacterium; assembly: GCA_963728825.1. Taxonomy (GTDB): domain Bacteria; phylum Acidobacteriota; class Vicinamibacteria; order Vicinamibacterales; family CAVVIG01; genus CAVREM01. Next base: position 659,609 of record CAVSLA010000006.1, on the reverse strand, counting down.
CGTCGTGCGAATCATGCAGGTTTTTGATTGATGGCCGCGTCAACCGAACGGCTGCCAAACGCCTGACGCACCAGGTGCGTCAAGACCAGCCAGCAGAATCGGACGTTCGTCACGAGGTAGCGGCGCCACAAGCGGCGCGGCTCCTGAGCGACTCGATAGAGCCACTCCAGGCCCAACCGCTGCCACAGCTTCGGAGCGCGTCGGACCTTGCCGCCAATCACGTCCAGCGACCCGCCGACGCCGTGAGAGATCGGCACCCGCATCTGGTCGCTCCATCTCGCGAGGAACTGTTCTTTCTTCGGCGACGTCATTCCAACCAGCAGGATGTCCGGCCGTGCAGCCGCGATCGCCTCGGCAATACGCGGCTCGTCAATCGCCGAAAAGTAGCCATGGTGATGGCCCACCACGTCGATGTTCGGATAATGCGACCGAACATAGTTGAGCGCGGACGCGAGTACCTCACTGGTCGCACCAAGGACAAATACTCTGTAACCGTGGCGATTGCCGCGCTCGAACATTCCCGTCATCAGATCGATGCCGGCGACCCGTTCGGGCAGTGCCTGGCGCAGCGCTCGAGAGGCCCACACCACCGAAATTCCGTCAGCGAGAATGAGATCCGACTCGAGAACCGCCGCACGGAGCGCGGGGTCGCGCTGCATGTTCACGATTTTCGCAGCGTTGACCACGCCGATGTGCAGTGGCCGCCGCTCGGCGATCGCCCGATCGATTTCGTCGAGTGCCTCGGACATCGTCAGCGCACTTATCGGCACGCCGAACAGCTGCCGCACCGCCGCCGAATTGTTTGACGCGGTCGTGGTCATCGGGCGACAGCCTCCTGCAACTGCCGGTAGGTCAGCAGCAACCACCCGAGATGGTAGGGCCGGTCTTCGTAGTCGACCGTCACTGGAGGGAAGAGGGCCTTCAGAACCGGGACGCGCAGCGAAGGATGGATCGCGGCCGCCGAGGCCTGCGCGTATCGCGAAATCCTCCGTGGTTCGCGCCGGGCGACCTTTCGCCAGATCAACCCGGCTCGTCGGTCGACGAGCGAGCGCCCGGCGATCTCAGGTGAAGACGCCAACCAGGCGAAGCTGCGCTCGATCGCCGGAGCGAACGACGGCCCGCCGCCTTCGGTAAGCGCGAGCAGCGCCATCGGTGCCATCGAATCCTGATGCACTGCATAAACCGGGTAGCCTTCGAGCACGTCGCCTGTCCGTGCATCGTAGTGCCACCACCACTGGCCGGCATCCCCCTGCAGTTCGCAGATTCTGCGAGCGCATGCCGTGGCGGCATCCAGCGCTTCCCGGTCGCCAGCGGCTCGAGCCAGGAAGGACAACGCCTGAATCGGATAGACCTGATCCGCGAAGCAGGCGACGTGCGAGCGGACACCGCGACGGCCGACGACGTGCGGAAAAATGCCCGCTTTCGGATTGAACGACGTCAGCAGGCGCGACCGTACAGCCTGGCACATCTCTGCGCTCTCGGGAATGTTGGCATTGACCAAGGCCGACAGCGTCCACGCCAGTTCCACGGTGGGAATCTCGCCCGTCAATGGGTTCAGCTCCTGGAGTCGTTTCCACGCCATCGTGCGACCGGCCGCTCCAGTGGCTGTGAGCGCCCACAGCGTGAGGGCGACATCGCCGATGCCGTCCATCTGAGGAAGGTCCGTGACGAGCCGCGCGCACGGGTCCATGAGAGATTGCCCATGGAGCGCCACTTGCGAGGCTTCCACGGTGTCTGCGGCCAGGCCGATCAGCGTGATGGCTGTATATCGCCGGCTCAATCCTTCGGCGGCGACCACGTTGCCTCGCTGGCGCAGAGTGAAATAGAACAGGCGCTGCGCCGGATCGTACATTCGCGCCAACGCGGGCAGTGCGAGCTCGCGCAGGTCCGCAGCCGCCTGGAGCGCTGAGGAATGCGCGTGGGCGGCTGCCGTTTTCCTGGGTTCTTCCGCAGACCGCCTCGCCGGCCGTGCGGCACTCACGCTACTCATGCTGCGACCTCCAACTGCGCCGGACGTACGATCCATTCCAACGGAACATGGCCGCGCCCCCCCAGCGTGTAAATTGTGGCGAGCAGGATTTTCAGATCCACACTCGCGGACATGTGCCTCACGTACAACAGGTCGTATTGAATCCACTGGTGAAAATCGCCGGCGGCTCGATCGTGCCGACACACCTGCCACAGACCCGTGATGCCGGGACGAACTGAGAGGCGACCCTCGCGCCACGGCACGCAGACCTGGTTTTCCCGGAAAGGCGATGGGCGGGGTCCGACAAAACTCATCTGCCCGAGCACCACGTTGATCAACTGCGGCAGCTCGTCGAGGCTCGTCGGTCGAAGCCATCGTCCAAGCCGGGTCACGCGGGGGTCGTGATTCATCTTGAACTGCGGGCCATCGACCTGATTGGTTCCGCTCAGCTCGCGTTGCTGCCGATCAGCACCAACTCGCATCGTGCGGAACTTGTAGCATCTGAACGGTTTACCGTTCAGGCCTTCGCGTCGATCGCCGTAGAGAATCGGCCCGCGGGAATCGAGCCAGACGAGGATGGCGAGCGCGATCAGCAGCGGCGAGAGCACCAGCAGCGCGGCCGCCGCACAACTGATTTCAACCCCGGTCTTGATCGTTCGGTAGATGCGGCGCGAAGCAGCGTCTCCGACGGGTCCATCATCGAGATGCGGAATCCACTCTGTGTCGGCCACGTCTCCCGTTTGAGGTTCGCCCGGTCCCGGATCGAAGGCCACAACCCGCTGATGCAGCGATGCTCCCGCTGCGACCTGCGCGCGCGGCCACACGACGCACTGTACGACAACGGCGCCAGCGCCGATCCTGGCGTCCGCACCAATCAGGCTCGGACCGACGATCATCGCGTCTTCCGCGACGATCGCGCCGGCCTGTAGCACGACCGGGCCCAGAATCCTTGCGCTTGGGTGAACGGTGGAGGGACCAAGGACCGGTCCCGTTCCGGCGCACGACGTCGCGAGGCGCTGCGAGACACGCAGCACGTGCGCTTCATTCGTCAAATCGAGAGTTGGTCCGTCAACGAGCACGTCATGGCTGGGGACGCCCCTCAACGTGAGGGTCGTGCGTAGCTCGGCGAGCGAGCCGAACGCGGTAAAGTGAATCTGTCGCAGCGCCGACACTGGAACGAGCGACGCGAGAACGCTCGAGGCGAACGTCCACGTCAGCGTGTCGTAATACCGCTGGATTCGCCGGACGCGGCCGGCGCTGTCGGTTTCGACACACTCTCTGGTCCCCCCGGGGTGGTTCTCCAGCGCCACGAGATGGCGTACTGCGCGCGGGCCGCCGTCGAGACCGGAGATCAACGCCCCAAGCCCCCCGCCGTCTGCTGCGTGCGCCACGGGATCGATCAGCAGCACCCAATCGGACGGCTCGAATTGCCAGACCCGGAGGCGGAAATCCTCCCAGGAGATCGTGGGAACGCCGCCACTGGATTCGCGCGTCACCGTCGACTCAACGCGGGCGACCACCGTCACGTTCGAGAGTTGAAGCGACATCGCCTCGCGCCGAACGGCCTCCAGGAGATTCAGGTCCCGTCCCCACGGGAGATCGAGCAGCGATCCGTCGACCGCACCTGACAGGAACGGAGGATGCGCGTCCAGGATGAAGGCGAAAATCTGCACGCTCGGAGGGGAGCAAAGAGCTCTCCGGTGAGCGCACTGCCGGATTTGCCGACTAAGTCGTGATACATCAGTGTGTTATGGAATCGCCTCCGTAGCAGTCTCCTGTTGGACGGAGAAAAGTCATCCCGGCAGCGGTCTTTTATCAGCTTGGGACAACAGATTGCGGACAGCGAAACCGGGTAGTCGCCCCAGAAACGCACCAAAGGGCGCTGAGTGTTAGAACTGGAAGAAATTCGCAGCTGACGCGAGGCGACGAACGAACATCCCGGGACGGAAGGCCGAGGGCGCTTTGAACGAGTCGGACGGGTGCGGTTCCGTGAAGACACGAGAAGTCACGACGGAGTCGGGGGGCACGCTCACGCGGGCACCGACGAGCGAGGCGTCCAGAAACGACCGCTCGCCGACCGTGCTGTTTGCCCATACCACCGAGCGGCTCACGACCGCCCCTGCGCCGATGACGGTGCCGGCCTCGATGCAAGCGGGCCCGATCACGGCCGCATCACGCATCACCTGAACACCCGGGCCGATGAGAACGGGCCCGACGACGATTGCGGAAGGATCGATCCGTGCGGTCCTGTGCGTCAGGTAGTCTCCGCGCGTCTCCGAAGGGACGAATCCCGGAAGATCGAGGTCGCCCGACACCGCGCGAACAGCCACCCAATGATTCGCCGCCAGGTAGCTGGCGGCGTCCAGGACTTGGGGTGACTGCACCGCCGCCTGGTAGGTGACCACAGACTTGCCAGAGCAGTAGAGCCGGGGAATCAGGCTTTCTTTGATGTCGTGGAAACCCAGCGCCGGCACTGACTGCAGTACGTCCCGATTGAACACGTAAATACCGGCCGGTGCGCTCTGGTGATCCGGTGCGTCGTTCGCCGCCCGCTCAACGACCACCGTGACGTCGGCTCCGGTTCGATGATGCTCGGCGAGAAGGTGCCGCACATCCAATCGCGGAATGACGGTGGCGTTCGCAATGATGAATGCGTCCGCCTCTGAACTGATCGCGGCGTCTCTGGCACATCCGGCTGCACCACGCGGCGAGTCGTCTTCGTAGTAGCGAAGGCCGGGCGCGAGGCGATCTTCGTGCCGCAGACGGGCCTGCACCGCGCGGGTCGAGCTGTTCGCACAAACAATCGTGTTATCGATCCCGCCGTCTTTCAGCCACTGCAAGACGTAGGTGATGAGTGGCTTCTGACCGACCGGGAGAAGCGGACGAGGAGAGAGGGACTCGAAAAGAGAGCGACCCCAATGGTGGGTGCCTGCGAGAACGATTCCGTCGATCCGTTTCATCTGGTATGAGCCGGCAAGGCGCGGAACGGCGGACGGTTGCCGCTCGCGATGTCGCCCCGCATGTCAGTCTGGGTCGTTGCTTCGTTCTCAAGCAAACTTCCTTCCCACCATGGTGAGCGAGATTCGAAACTACAAGTCTTTACAAAACAGTTACTTACGGAGTCGACCCACGCGGCGTCGCACCGCGACCGCTTGGGAAGTCTGCTCGAAGGGCGACAATAGGCCGCGTCTTCAGCAGAGAGCTGGCATCAGGACTCGGGCGTGCTCATGGTTGACCGAGGGACGCGGAGTAGGCGCCCTCGATAAAGAGACGAGCGGAGCTGCCATCTCGCAGGACGACGTAGGTCGTCATCGATCCAGGAGCCGCCGGATCCGGCATCGAGTACACGATCTGATCGTTATCCAGCCATTCGACCTGGTCATCGAGACTCCGCGATTCGCCGGACACCTCGGTTTCCTTGCCGGTCGGCAGGTCGAGAATGGCCAGGCGCCAGGACACGCGGCCGCCGTCAACTCGACGTTTCTTGAACGCGAGCCGCAGACCGTCGGGAGAGAGAGAGGGACACTCGATATCCTGTCCGATTACGGTCGCGCGCCGCCCTGCGGCGTCGCCACGGATCAAATAGATGGCACCGCCCGAGCTCAGGGTCGCGTAGAAAGTGTTCGAATCGCTGGTGAACGTCACACCCCAGAAATTGAAATCCTGTGCTCGGAACGGCTCGCCGTTCCGAGACACTTCAAAGCTCTCGATATCCGACAACACTTTGCCAGCCTGCGTATCGACAAGTGTCGTCATGGTCGAAAAGCCGCCTTGCGAGTACCGAGTGACCGCTCACAAAGACTGTAATCGCGGCGAGTTGGCCGTTCGGGGCCATGCGTACGCGGCTCGGAATGCCGGCAAGCTGGACGGTATGCCTCACCGCGAAAGCCAAATCGAAGATTGCTGCCGAATACGTCGTGAAGACGCCCCGATCTGCCACCAGGCAGACACCGGTGAGCGCGGCGACATCCACTCGCTCGCAATCCAACGCGGTGACATGGCGTGTCCCTTGAGGATCCTGAAGGGAAACAACCGCAAGACGACCGTAGCCGGCGCCTTGCCGCGTATTGCGAAAAACGATGTAGGGCTCCCGCACGATCGTCGCGAGCGCGGCCGGATCGGACGAAACGTCGGTCGGGTCCGTTGGCTGTCCACGTAGCGCGTTCGCCACGTACGCCGCAGCAACGGCCATGCTGCCGACAAAGACAATCGCAAAGAGGATCGCTCTGTGACGGTTCACGATGTGCTCCGAAGACGGACTCCGACAATCACGGCGATGGCGAGCGACAAGCTCACTGCAAATGCCACGAGCGTTTGTTCAAGTCCGATCAAGCTCCAGGAGAGGCCGAACACGACAGATCCCAGAAAACGTCCGAGGCCGAGAACCGTCGAGAGGACAGCGAGTCCAGTGGCGCGTATCGCGGCGGGCACGATGCCACTGCCAAGCCCCATGAGCACGCCTTCGCTGGCGGCATAGTAAAGGCCGAGCAAGATGATTGCCGCGACGGCCAGCGAAATCCCCCCGAGGCTGGTGGCAAGCGTCACGTACAGGCCAACCAGCAGCAGGTGTCCTGCGATGAAGACCGTAAGACGGCCCACTCGATCAGCAAGCCTACCCACCGGAATGGCGAACAGCAAGTAACACGCGGACGTTGCCACGAACAGCAGCGGGAATGCCCCAGCCGGCACGTGCCCGAGACGCTGCAAGGCGAGGTATACGAATGCGTCGCTGATGGTCGCCACGCCAAACAGGAATGCCGTCGCGGCGAGATGACGAAATCGGCGTTCCCGCCAGAGAGCGGCCACCCCCTCGAAGGCGACCGGGTTCCGCCGGTCGACCGCCTGCTCGGGATTCGCGACGAAGAAGGCAAACACGGCCAGTCCCGCGATTGCCGCGCACAGGCTGACGACAAACACCACATCGAACCGGTCTGGAATTCTGTACAACAACACATACGCGATGATCGGGCCGAGCATCGCGCCCAGCGCATCCATCGCCCGGTGCACGCCGAAGGCAAGTCCCAAATGTTCTGGTGTCGTGCTCAGCGAGATCAGCGCGTCACGCGGCGCTGTGCGGATGCCTTTGCCGAAGCGGTCGATCGTCAGCAGCGCCGTGATGCCGGTCCAAGCCGTCGTCATCAGCAGACCGATCCGGGAAAGCATGGACAGGCCGTAGCCAATTCCTGCGATCTCCTTATAGCGGCCGAGGCGATCCGTGAACATGCCGGCGGTCAACTGCACGACGGCGGCGGCACCCTGATAAAAGCCGTCGACGAGTCCGAATTGAGCAGGTGTCAAGTGGAGAAAACCGATCAGATACAGAGGAAGAACGCTCACCACCATCTCTGACGAGACATCCGTCAGCAGACTGGTCAAGCCCAACAGAATGACATTCAGCGAGACGGCGGACGAGGCGGCCGGTGCTGCTTGGCGGTCGCCTCGAAGGTGGTCAAGCCATCCGCCAACCTGATACATGAATGAAGCGTTCTCTAGACAGCGGGCACGGCGCGGCGCGTGGCTGGATTTGCGGCCGGATTCGGGTGCACTCGCAAGAACTCAGGTCCGAGGGATTCAGGCGTTTTCGTGCGTGCCCTGACGCTGCCGCGAATCCCCATAGTAGCCATAGTAGCGATCGAGGTTTTTTGGCTCAGACACCTGGTTCAGCACCACACCGACGATGCGGTCGTGGCCGATCGCCTCGACCGCCCGCTGCGCCTGGTCGCAATTGGTCGAACCGGCTTCAACGACCAGGACGGCGGCATCGGCGAGGCTCGCGAGAATCTTCGCGTCGGGCAGGAGCTCGGCGGGCGGCGTGTCGATCAGCACCCACTCGAACTCCTGGGATGCGCGTCGCAGCAGGAATCGGAGCCGCTCCGAAGTCAGCGCGCCCATCGGATCCATCTGTGCGGAACCGGCCGTCAAGACCTCCAGCTGCGTCGACACCTTGACGGTCGAGAGCGGGCGATCGGGGACGGCAGCGAGGTCGTCCTTGAGGCCGACCTTGTTCGGCAGACCGAAGACGGTGTGAACGGTCGGTCGTCGTAAATCGGCGTCGACCAGCAGGACTCGGCTTAGATAGGACTCACTGAGCGTCAGCGCGAGATTTGTCGACGTCAGTGTTTTGCCCTCTCCGGGCACAGCACTGACGACCATCACGACACCGAGCGGCCGCTGCTCGCGCAGCCGGTACAGGGAGGCCGCGATCTTGCGGAACTGTTCTCTCATGACCGCCGAGGCCCTGTCGCCAACGACGAGCTTGGAACGAACGGCGCTGTCAAAGTCGGCGAACTTAACGTCTGGGTGGCCCTGCACGGGCCCTGGCAAGGCGGCTGGTGGCCCTACTGGCGCAGCGGACGCCGGCGGGGTGACGGCTTCGTCGCGAATCGGTGCAACGGACGGGCCCGATGGGCGCACTTCGTCGAATGCCCATGGCGGGGCGAACGCCGCATTGGGCGTCCGGGGCGGCAGCGTGCGCTCGCCTCCCCTATGATCGGCGTCGGCGTTCTCTGCGCGAGAACGCCGCAATGCCCGTTCCAAATGACTCATGCACGGCTCCTGGAGCGGCGGACGCCGAACATCGAGAAGAGCCGCCGCTCCCGCGCCGATGATGATTGAACGGGAACCGGCGGTGTGCCTGCTTCCGCTGCCTCTGCCGCCGTCTCCGGCGCCGGCCGCTCCTCGGACCCAGCCGACATCCCTGGGAGGTTCGACTGTTGGTCCGTGGTGCTCTCCATGTCGAAATCGTGGCAGACCTCTCTCACGATTCCCCGATCGACGGGACGGATTCCCAAGGCAAAACCGCTGACCAGCGCGTTGTCACAGATCACGCTGACCGTGCGCGGCACGCCCTGCGACCACTCGAAGATCTCATACACGGCTTCGCGCGTAAACAGCTTTGCCGCGTCTCCTCCCGCAATCCTGATGCGTCCGGCGATATACGCCGCCGTCTCGCGCAGTGACATCGGCGCGAGCGTGCACCGCAGCGCGATGCGTTGCTTCAGCTGGCGCAGTTCCGGTTCGTTCAGTCGCGCCGCCAACTCGGGCTGGCCGACGAGCACCACCTGCAGGAGCTTGCTGTTCTCGCTTTCGAGGTTCGCCAGCAGCCGGATCTCTTCCAGCAGGTCAAGCGGCAGGCTTTGCGCTTCATCGACAATCAGCGCGGTGACCTCTCCGTTGTTGTGCCGCTTTTCCACCAGCTGCTTCAATTCGATCAGGAACTGAGCCTTCGAACCGGCCGCCTGGGAACTGAGACCGAACTCAGTGGCCACGAATTGGTAGAACTCATCGCGCGACAACGTCGGGTTCGAGAGGTGCGCGCATAATACGTGCGCCTGGCGGCTGCGTCCGAGCGCGGACTGCAGAACCGTCGTCTTGCCCGTTCCCACTTCGCCGATGAGCAGCGTGATACCTTTCCGGCCTGTCAGCCCATATTCGAGATGGGCCAGCGCCTCGGTGTGCTGCGGCGTCAGAAAGAGATAGCGCGAATCTGGCGTCAACTCGAACGGGCGTGCGGTCAATCCGTAGAAGGTTTCGTACATTACGCCCTCATGAACAGCGCGGCACCGGCTACCGCGGCCGCTAGTGCCAGCACCACGGCGCCTGCGATGCTCCACGGAACCCATCGACGGGCCACGGCCGGTCCGCCATCGCCCGCGACGCGCGGCACCAGCGCAAGGACCGGCAAGCCGAGGGCGACCCGCACATCCTCTTCGGACCGGATCGTCTTGTCGAGAAACTCCAGACCGCCGGCAATTGCCGCTCCGAACGCAAGACCAAAAAAGGCGCCCAGCAGATTGAGGCGGAAGCGATTCGGACTGAACGGTCTCTCCGGCAGGTTCGCCGGCTCGAGCACCTTGAACTGCTCCCCCTGTTGGCGGCGCTCGAGGTTGGCGGAAATCTTCGACGCCTCGTGACGCTGCAGCAGGCTCTGGTACATCTCGTTGATGGTTTCGTAATCGCGCGTCAGCGCAGACAGTTCCGACTCACGAAGCGGCACGGCCTGTACCCGCTGTTGATACGTTGCAATCGTGCTTCGCAGACGACGCTCGAGCTCTTCTTTCGCCGTGATGTCGCGGGTCAGGCTTTCCAAGTCGGCCTGCAATTCCTTCAGCCGGCTCTGTCGGACCCGCTCGGCGAGCGGCTCCGGACGTGCCGGCGTCGCTCGTGGACCGGCGGCAGCGTCGTCCTTGACCTTCTGCTCGAGCTCGGCGACGGCGCGTCTGGCGCGAATTACGTCGGGATGCTCACCCGTCAGGCGGTTCTCCAGCCCCGTCAACTGTTCGCGGGCCGCCGCCAGCCGTTCCGCACTGCTCGCTCCCGCCTCTTCGGTGCCCACGGCATGAGGAGGCTGCGCAGGGGCCTCGGTACCCAGTGGCAACGCCAAGTCGCTAATCTGACGTTCCAGCGATCGTCGACGGTCACGATCGATCGCCAGCGCGTTGATCAGGGACTGCACCTGCATCTCGGCATTGTGCTGGGCCTGGATGTTCGCATTCAGCTGACTCGGCATCTCGTCGGAGTGCTTGAGCCGGTACTCGGCGAGCCTTTGTTCGTTTTCGACGAGCCTCCGCCGTGCATCCTCCAGCTGCGACTCGAGAAATTGGTTGGTCCCTTCAGCAAGCACCTCGCGATCGCGGAGGTTTTCCTCGATAAAGAGGTCCGCGAGACGTTCGACGACGCGCATGGCGGTGGCTGGATCGCCAGAAAAATAGGTAATCCGGAAGGCATCACCTCTGACGATCTGCGGATCAATCTCTTCCCGCATGCGCTGGACGACGTCCTCCATCAGCGCGGTTTTTCGGAGCTCGGCGTACAGGTTCAGTTCCTGAATGATTCGCTCCAGCCGGGGCCGACTCATGATCTGCTGGCTAATCGACTGCAGGCGATCTTCGATCCGCATCGTCACGGTCGACTGCACATAGGACTCGGGCACGCGCTGAGGAACGACCAGAATCAACGTTTCTGACTTGTAGACGTTTGGCAACAAGCTCGTCGCAGCGACCGTCGCCGCGCCAATCACCACGAACGGCACGACGATCAGCCACTTTCGCCGCCAGGCGATGCGGAGGAAATCCTCTGGGCCGTACTGCTTACCGGGAATCACGCCATCACCTGCCTACCGATAGAGCGGCAGCCATCCGGTCAGGCCAATCCTGAGGCCATGCCGATTGAGGCTGCGCGGCAGCTCGAGCGGAAGCTGCACCGATTCATCAAAAATATAGCGATAGTAACCATACCGGGCGTCGACCGAGAGAAACTGATTCAACGCGACGCGCAAACGAGATTCGCCATGCAGCGTCGAATAGTTCTGACTGCTGGCCGCCAACGAGCCGGAGGAGTAGCCCGTCGAGAGATTGAGCGTCAGGCGGCGCGACAGCAGGCCGGAGATACTCGCCTGAATCGTGTCGGCGAGGAGCGGATCGGCAAAACCCGCCACGTACTGCACGCCGCGGTTGTAGGACGCGCCACCCGTCCATGAGCGGCCAATCTCACGGGTCAGGGTGGCATCGCCGGTCACCAGGAACTGCTGCCTGCCGTCCTGCGAGAACGACGCCGACCCGGTGCGAAACGAGAACGTCGTTCGACGTGAGAACGACAGCGCACGGCTGTAGTCGACGCCGACGTCGAACAGATGGCTTTGGTTCGGCCCTCCGCTCGTGCCGAAGGTGTTTGCCGAGGTTCCATAACCATAGCCAAGCCGAAGGGACGCATAGCGCGTCAGGCCGTGGCTGAACGCGACATTGCCAAGCCGCCAGTCGAACTGCTCGTCATCACTCTCGAAACTGGTGTGACGATACGCATAGTTGACTGAGAACGTCGAACGGCCGCCGAAACGGCTCTGCAATGCGGCGCTGCCATCGTACCCGCGAGACGGCTGCGGCGCGACAGGATCGATCTCCGAACGGCCCGACCGCTCGCTCGATGGCACGATCGCGGCCAGAAAGTCCATCTGGTAATAGGGCAAGTATTGGAAGTTCTGCGACGCGTTGAACGTCACCCGCCGGCCGAGCCCAGCGACGAAACGGGCGCCACCGACGGCGTCGAACGCGTTGAGATTGGGATAGTCTCGGTAGTATCGGCCAGTCGAGCCGCCGGTCGCCGTAAACGCCATCGACTTTCCGCGGGCCGTATAAGACAGATTCGCCCCAGTCGTCCCGTAGACACTGTTTGCGGCAAACAACCCCCGGTCGACGTCCAGACTCCCGCCTGTGTCATTGTCGTCATTCGCGCCGGACAGCGCCCAGGTCATCTCGAGCGACTGACCCTGCTCGGGCCCGCCGGCGCCGCCGCCAAACAGACCGCGATAAGGACGCTCAGTCCCGACCTCTTGAGCGATCGCCGGCGCGGGCGTGGCGAGCTGAACGCATAGGACCGCGCACAGGGCAAACAGATCTCCTCGTCCTGGGCGGAATGGCTGAGCGTTTGTGTCAGGGAACAACGACGGTATCCCCGGGTTTCAGTTGGACGTTCTGCTGCATGTTTCGCTGGGCGACCACGTCCTTGTAGTTGAAGCGCAGGCCGCGTTCGATTCCGCCCTCGGTCCGTAGCACAACGATTTTTTCCTTGTCGGCGTACTCCCTGACACCGCCGGCCATCGCGATGAGTTGCAGCACGCTCGTCGGTCCGGTGAGCGGGTATTCGCCTGGCTTTTCGACTTCGCCGGTGATGAACACCTTGCGGCTGTGGATCTCGGTGACGACGATCGTGGCCGTCGGATCCGTGACGAACCGCTTGGCTTCTTCGGTGACGCGCAGGCGGAGCTGATCGGGCGTCAACCGGCGGCCTGCACATCGTTCAGCAGCGGCAACGAAATCTTCCCGTCCGGACGGACGATGACGTCGGCCGACAGTTCCTTCTCGCGCCAGAACACGATGGACAGGCGATCGAACGGACCGATGACGTAGTCGGCCGGTGGCACGATCGCGGGAATGCTTCCTGTCGCCGCCGCGACTGCCGGCGTTCCATTCTGGGCGGCCGCAACCGACGTGAGCATCGCAACAATCACCAGGACCGATGCGGCACCAGCCGGACGCACTTCTGCGTACACTTCGCAACATGCTCATTCCTTCGTATCAGCGGGCTGGAAACCTAGCGATATTCCTTGAACGGCAGCTGGCAGTCGTGCTTCCTCAGGAAGTTCAGAAACCGCTTGTAGTCACGCGACTCCATGTTGAACAGCTTCAGGACGATCTTGTAGTTGCCGCGTGCCTGCTCGAGCCCTTTGTGCACGAGATCGCGCACGTTGCCTCGGGTGATCTCCCGATTCATGTACAGCGGGTAGACCGTCGACCAGAACGATTCGCGATCGTCGACCAGTTTCTTGAACAGATCGTCGGAGATTGTGCGGCGCCGCTCGCGTCGGGGGCGCAGACCGATCGTGCTGGGCGTGCGGATTTCATGGCCCAGATCGCCGACCTCGATCGTTTCGCGGCGACCGGTCACGACCAGGCGCTCGATAACGTTTTCGAGCTCACGAACGTTGCCGGGCCACGAGTACTCGCACAGAGCGGTCAGCGCCTCGGGCGCGAACTGCCGGACCACGTAGCGGGAGTCGAAGTCCCTTCCGTTGCCGTGGCTGTTTCCGTGTCCGTTGCCATTCCCGTTGCCGTTGGCGTGGCCGTTCCCGTTGCCATTGCCGATGCCGTTGAACTTGCGCAGGAAGTGATCGACGAGCGTCGGAATATCCTGACGGCGCTCGCGGAGTGGCGGAACGATGAGGTGAATGACGTTCAGCCGATAGAACAGGTCCTCCCTGAACTGACCTTGCGTGATCAGCTCGCGCAGGCTGCGGTTGGTCGCGGCGACGATGCGGACGTTCTTCGACATGCCGACGCGCTCGGCGCCGACTTTCTGAATTTCGCCCGTCTCGAGGAATCGGAGCAGCAGACCCTGCATGCGCAGCGTCATTTCCCCGATCTCATCGAGGAAGATGGTGCCGTTGTCGGCGAGCTCCAGCTTGCCGGGCTTGTCGCGGTAGGCGCCCGTGAAGCTGCCCTTCACGTGACCAAACAGTTCGGACTCGAGCAGCGTCTCGGGAATCCCGGCGCAGTTGACCGGCACGAACGGCGCCTCCGCCCGGGGACTCGCGGCGCAGATCGCTCGCGCCACCACTTCCTTGCCGACGCCGCTTTCTCCGGTGATGAGGACCTTGGCGTCGGAGCGCGCGACCCGCTCGACCTCCGCGGCCAATTCCGTCATCGCCGGACTCGTACCAATCAAGTTCACGTGACCGTTTTGTCTCATCGGGATTCGTGCCTCACCGTCCATGTGAAACGGTGATGCGCCTGAGTGCAAGGAAGCGTCCCGAACCCAGCCGGATGGCGGGCGTCCGTACATGTCGTTATCCGGCGGGCATTAACGGGTAATCGGACGCTCGGCACCGTCAAGCGACGGACGCGAAACATCCGCCGGCGGGCGGCGTGAGGCTGAAGAAAGTCCGCCCCAGAGCTGACTTTATGCTGACAGCCAGAAGTCCAAAGACGCCCCTGGGCTTGGCAATCTGGCTCAGGTGACGGCGTAGGGTTGCATGCTTTCACTACACAATACTGCTCAGTTTGGTGATCTTGAAACCTCTTTAAGTGATTTATCTAGCAACATTTATGTCTGGTGTGTAACGACCGTGTTCGATATGACACTAAGGGATCGTTCCGATTGACGACAATGTCCCGTACCGGTAGGATGTCTTCTCAGCATCAGCTTTCGTGCGCTCGCCCGGCACACCTGGACTAAACCAGCACGATAGGACAAGAAGGACCTCGCGCGTGTCTTTTGCACCTCGACAGGAAATGCCGCTCATCGGGCAAAGCGAAGCGATTCGATTGCTGGAAGCCGATATCGAGTGCGCCGCCCGCTCCGACGCAAAGGTTCTGATAACTGGCGAAACGGGCGTGGGGAAGGAAGTCGTCGCCCGTCATATCCATCAACGCAGCGGCCGCGCGTCCGGGCCCCTTCTCACCGTGAACTGCGCAGGTCTGCCGGATTCGCTGCTCGAATCTGAGTTGTTCGGCCACGTTCGCGGCAGCTTCACCGGCGCGTACCGCGACAAGCCGGGTCTGCTGGAAATGGCGCCGAACGGCACCGTGTTCCTGGACGAAGTCGGCGAGATGAGCCCCCGGATGCAGGCCGTCCTGCTTCGGTTTCTGGAAACCGGTGAGATTCAACGCGTTGGAGCGGATCGGTCCCACACACGCGTGAATGTCCGCCTGATTACCGCGACCAATCGAGAACTGCGTGCGCAGATTGAGTCGGGGGCGTTTCGCGAAGACCTGTACTTCCGCTTGAACGTCATCCGTCTGTGCATTCCTCCGTTGCGCGAACGGGCGGAGGATATCGGCCTGCTCGTCGATCACTTTCTGGATTTTTACAGCCGGCAGCATCGGGCGGCGCGCCCCGAGATCTCGGCGGGTGCGATGGAACAGCTGCTCCTACACCGGTGGCCCGGAAATGTTCGAGAGCTCAAGAACGTCGTCGAGCGGGTGGTGCTGAAGGTCAATGGCCGCGCTGTTCGCGCCGTGGATCTTCCGTCCGATGTATTCGGCGCCACGCGTGCGGCGGCGGTGCCGGCCCAAACATCAGGTGATGCTCAGCCCACACCTTCCCAGGTCGACGAGCTTGCCGCCAGGATGCTGAAGCACGGCGAGTCTTTCTGGGCTGTCGTATATCCGATTTTCATGTCGCGCGATCTCACCCGGGCGGATCTTCGAAAAATCATCAAGATCGGTCTCGAGAGCACGAACGGGAACTATCGGCTGCTGACTCAGCTCTTCAACATGGGGGACGACGACTACAAGAAGTTCCTCAACTTTCTGCGAAAATACGATTGTCACTTGCCGTTCCAGCTGTTCCGGGTGGCTCCTGGCCGTAGCGCTGCGACTCAGTCGCAGGGGCGCACGGCAGCCGCCAGCGTCTGAAGAAAATCAATGACCCCAAGGAAGTCCCGACAGATCGTAGTAGTGGACGACGACCCAAGCGTCCTGGGTATGCTCGCGAACCTCTTGAAGGCGTGGGGATACGAACCGCTTCCGTTCAGCCAGTTTGAAGACGCGCGGACCTTTCTCACCGAAAAGGCCGCCGATATTCTGATCGTGGATGTGCGCCTCGGAAAGTACAACGGCCTCCAGCTGATTCACCTGGCCAGGCAGAATCATCCGGAGATGGTCGTTGTCGCCGTGTCTGGCTACGACGACCCGGTCTTGCGGGCCGCCGCGGCCGAAGCCGGAGCGGCGTACTTCCTGAAGCCGATCGAGTTCCCCAGTCTTCGAGAGCATCTCGCAGCCGCGTAGCAGCTACGCTCGTCTTATTGTTGACGTCGGCCGCCTCCTCTGTAAGGATGTGCGCAGATTGCCGGCTCAACAGCCAGCGAGCGCGCTTGTCGTGGACCCGGACACGCTCTTCGTGTCTCAGCTCGCGGCGATTGTCGGGGCGTCAGGTTATCGCTGCGTCGCCTTGA
This sequence comes from uncultured Acidobacteriota bacterium, assembly GCA_963728825.1. Classification (GTDB taxonomy): domain Bacteria; phylum Acidobacteriota; class Vicinamibacteria; order Vicinamibacterales; family CAVVIG01; genus CAVREM01. The sequence continues at coordinate 643,191 of CAVSLA010000006.1, read as the reverse complement.
CCGAGTTCCTCGAAGCGCGCCACGAGTTGCTCCTCTGCCGACCCCATGTGCTGATCGCCAGTCTCCGACTGGCCGCGTTCAACGGCATCCATCTCGCCTATCTCGCGAAGAATAACCGGCCAGACACACGGGTGATGATCTACGGCACCAACGATCGGATGCTGGCGGCGGAGATCCAGTCGGCGGGAGCGTTCTTCGAGCGGCAATCGTCCGTGCTCGTTGCCGTCACCGCCTTTCTTCAGGGGAACCTGCCCGACCGCGATCGACGCGGTGTCACAGTCGTCGATCGGCGTAGTGTGTTTCGCGGCGGACGGCGGACGACCGACATGTCGGTCCTTCACACCGCTCCGATTCGTTGAGGCCGACTCAAGAACACCAAGGACACAGATCCTCTGTGTCCTTTGCGTCCTTTGTGTTTATCCGCCCTCAGGGCTGCGTCACGATTCGCATCCCCGATGGCGCCGACAGCGTGCCACCTTGCGTGACCGTGACGGTCTGACCGCCGACGTTGATCGAGGCAGTGCGCGTGCTCGACGTCGACGTGGCAGAGAAGGCGATCGCTCCGTTTCCTGTCCCGCTCGCTCCGCTGGTGATCGTCAGCCACGACGCCGTGCTCGTGGCGGTCCACGAACAGCTTGACGATGCCGTCACGGTGACATTGCCGGCTCCTCCGGCCAGCGGCAGGGTTGCCGTGGTCGACGACACCGAGACGCTGCAGGCAGCGCCTTGGGTCACAGTATGCGTCCGGCCCGCGATCGTGAGCGTTCCGGTCCTTGGCGAGGTCGAGGAGTTCGGTGCCGTGGTATAGCTGGTGCTGCCGCCACCAGTGCCGCTGGACCCGCTGTTAATCGTCAGCCACGGCGCGTTGCTGGTCGACGTCCATGGACAACCCGCTGCAGTGAACACGGCAACCGACTGCGGGCCGCCGGCCGGGCCCGGTGTGGCTGTCGTCGGATTGATCGTGAACGCACACGAGCTTTGATTCACGGTGACGACATGGCCGGCGACGGTCAACGTGCCCGTGCGCGAGCTGCCGGTCGTGTTCGTTGCGACAGAGTAGCCGGCGGTTCCTGGTCCCGTACCGGTGTCACCGCTCGTGACCGTAATCCAACCGTCATTGCTGACCGCCGTCCACGAACAGCTGGCCGCCGTCGTAACGGTGGTACTGCCCGTCCCACCGTTTCCGAACAGACTCTGGATGGTCGGCGAGATGGTGTAAGCGCACGTACCGTCCTGGGTCACCGTCAGTGTCTGTCCGGCGATCGTGAGGCTGCCAGTCCGCGGAGCAGAAGCCGTATGTGCAGCGACCGAATATAACACTGTGCCGCTACCGGTGCCGCTGCCGCCGCTCGTCACCGAGATCCAGGCGGCATGGCTCGTCGCCGTCCAACTGCAGCCGCTGTCGGTTGTGACGGTCGCCGTGGCCGGACCTCCACTGGCGCCCAGGGTCTGAATCGTCGGCGAAATTGTGTATCCGCACGCGCCAGCCTGCGTCACGGTGATTGTCTGGCCGGCGACGGTCAACGTCCCGGTCCGTGATGTCGTCGATGTATTGGAGGCCGCAGAGTAGCCGACGGTCCCGCTGCCGGTCCCACTGCCGCCACTGGTCACGGAGATCCAGGGATCGTTGCTGGCCGCGTTCCAGGCGCAACCGCTGGTGGTCGTCACCGTTGCGGTCGCCGCACCGCCAGCGGCCCCGATGCTCTCGGTCGTCGGCGACACGGTAAAGGCACACGCCGCGGCTTGCGTCACCGTCAACGTCCGCCCGGCAATGGTCAGCGTTCCGGTGCGCGGGGTCGTCAACGTGTTGGCCGTGGCGGAGTAATTGACGGTCCCGTTGCCAGTCCCGCTGCCGCCGCTGGTCACAGAGATCCAGGGATCGTTGCTGGTGGCGTTCCAGGAACAGCTGCTCGTGGTGGTCACCATTGCGGTCGCCGCGCCGCCACCGGCGACGATGCTCTGCGTCGTCGGTGCGAGGGTGAACGCGCACGTCTCCGCCTGCGTCACGGTCAGCGTCTGGCCGGCAATCGTCAACGTCCCTGAGCGCTGCGTCGTCGCCGTGTTCACAGTGACGGCGTAAGTCACCGTGCCGTTGCCGGTCCCGCTGCCGCCACTGGTCACGGAGATCCAGGGATCGTTGCTGGTGGCGTTCCAGGCGCAGCTGCTCGTCGTCGTCACCGTTGCGTTCGCGGCGCCGCCGCCCGCCAACATGATCTGGGTCGTCGGCGCTACGGTGAACGCGCACGCCCCGGCCTGCGTCACCGTCAGCGTCTGCCCGGCAATCGTCAACGTCCCGCGTCCGTGGTGTCGTCGACGTATTGGTGGTAACCGAATAGTTAACGGTCCCGTTGCCGGTGCCGCTGCCGCCGCTCGTCACCGACAGCCAGGCGATTGTTGCTGGTGGCGTTCCAGGCGCAGCTACTCGTCGTCGTCACCGTCGCGCTGTGCGCCGCGCCACCGGCCACCACACTCTGCGTGGTCGGCGACACCGTATATGCGCACGCACCCGCCTGTGTCACGGTCAAGCGTCTGCCCGGCAATCGTCAGCGTGCCCGGTCCGCGGCGTCGTCGACGTATTGGTAGTCGCAGAATAGTTGACGGTCCCGTTGCCCGTGCCGCTGCCACCGCTGGTCACTGACAGCCAGGCGTTGTTGCTGGTGGCATTCCAGGCGCAGCTGCTCGTCGTCGTCACCGTCGCGCTATGTGCCGCGCCTCCGGCGACCACGCTCTGCGTGGTCGGCGATACCGTATATGCGCACGCCCCGGCCTGTGTGACGGTCAGCGTCTGCCCGGCAATGGTCAACGTGCCCGTGCGCGGTGTCGTCGATGTATTGGTGGTCGCAGAATAGTTGACGGTCCCGTTGCCCGTGCCGCTCCCGCCGCTCGTCACCGACAGCCAGGTGTTATTGCTGGTCGCGTTCCACGCGCAGCTGCTCGTCGTCGTCACCGTCGCGCTGTGCGCCGCGCCGCCAGCCACCACGCTCTGCGTCGTCGGCGACACCGTATATGCGCACGCGCCGGCCTGTGTTACGGTCAGCGTCTGGCCGGCAATGGTCAACGTGCCCGTCCGCGGTGTCGTCGAGGTATTCGTCGTCGCTGAATAGTTGACGGTGCCGTTGCCCGTGCCGCTGCCGCCGCTTGTCACCGACAGCCAGGTGTTGTTGCTGGTCGCGTTCCAGGCGCAGCTGCTCGTCGTCGTCACCGTCGCGCTGTGCGCCGCGCCACCGGCCACCACGCTCTGTGTTGTTGGCGACACGGTGTACGCGCACGCTCCTGCCTGCGTTACGGTCAGCGTCTGCCCGGCAATGGTCAACGTGCCCGTGCGAGGGGTCGTCGAGCTATTGGTGCTAGCAGAATAGTTGACGGTGCCGTTGCCCGTGCCGCTGCCGCCGCTCGTCACCGACAGCCAGGTATTGTTGCTGGTCGCGTTCCAGGCGCAGCTGCTCGTCGTCGTCACCGTCGCGCTATGCGCCGCGCCACCGGCCACCACGCTCTGCGTGGTCGGCGCTACCGTGTACGCGCACGCGCCGGCCTGCGTCACCGTCAGCGTCCGCCCGGCAATCGTCAGCGTCCCCGTCCGCGGTGTCGTCGACGTGTTGGCCGTGGCTGAATAATTGACCGTCCCATTGCCAGTGCCGCTGCCGCCACTGCTGATCGAGAGCCAGGTGTTATTGCTGGTCGCGTTCCACGCGCAACTGCTCGTCGTCGTCACCGTTGCGCTGTGCGCCGCGCCACCGGCCACCACACTCTGCGTGGTCGGCGCTATCGTGTACGCGCACGCGCCGGCCTGCGTCACCGTCAGCGTCCGCCCGGCAATCGTCAACGTTCCGGTGCGTAGCGTCGTCGACGTGTTGGCCGTGGCTGAATAGTTGACGGTCCCGTTGCCAGTGCCGCTGCCGCCACTGCTGATCGAGAGCCAGGTGTTATTGCTGGTTGCGTTCCACGCGCAGCCGCTCGTCGTTGTCACGGTCGCACTGTGCGCCGCGCCACCGGCGACGACACTCTGTGTGGTCGGCGCCACGGTGAACGCGCACGCGCCCGCCTGCGTGACCGTGACTGTCTGGCCGGCAACGGTCAGCGTGCCGGTGCGCGGTGTTGTCGACGTGTTGGCAGTGGCGGTGTAGTTGACCGTTGCGTTACCCGTTCCCGCGGTACTCCCGGCGGAGACAGTCATCCAGCTGGCGTTGCTGACGGCCGTCCACGCGCAGCCGGTGGTCGTCGAGATGGCAACCGACGCCGCGCCACCAGCCGCGGCCAGGGCCGGTGCCAGTGGCGACACGGAGTACGAACAGGGCCCCGTGAACAGGAACGTGTTTGACGGAGTGCTGCGACCGATCCCGCCTGGTCCCACCGCGGTGACTCTGGCCTCGTAGGTGATCCCGGGCGACGGGAACGACGTGACGACGCTGGTCAGCAACAGACGGATGAACCCGTCCCCGGCTGGCGTCGGTTTGCCGAGCGGTACCACTTGAAATGGACTCGGGGCGCCAACGTTGTAGAACTCGAGATCGTATCGCGTGACGGCCGCGCCGCCACCGGAGAGGATGGTGTTGTGATCCGCTGAGGGCTGAAACTCCGCCGTCGTGGGGTTGACGGTTTGCGCCGCGACGTCGCGGGAAGCGAGTAAGAAAGTCGTCAGCGCAAACGCAGTGATGACGGTCGGAGCAAGCCGACGCCGAAGGGCCACACGGCGGGAACTGCATTAGGCTCGCCGGGTGCTCAGTGCGAATTCGTAATGTGAAAATCGTCGAAATGCTGCCGAAATCACGCGTTCGCGGTCAGCTCATCTGCAGCGCACACAGTTTCGAGATTGCAAAATTCTGCCGGCACCCGACAGATTCGGTTCGTTCAGATGATCGTGATGCGTGCGACTGTGAGGGAACCAGTGCGGAGCCCGGCGTTGTTCGTGATCTATACCAAAATCACTGCGCCGCGAAGGGCGGGCGGGAAACAGTGCGGAGCCGGGCGTTGTTCGTGATCTATACCAAAATCCCTGCTTCCGGAGACATCACTCCTGCGTAGAGCAGAAAAACGGGCAGGGACTTACTCGGGAACCTCCAGATGGATCACGTTCAGCGCGTAGTACAGCGGCGCGAGAAACTCGCCATCCTGCACCAGCGGCAGCAGCGGCCGGGAGGTTCTCGCGACCACTTGAACGTCAGCGTAGTGCTGCTGGAGCCAGGCGAACAGGCGTTCCTGATCTGCACGTGACAGCACCGAAACATCATCGAGAATCAGGGTAGCGGGAGACTCGGATGGCACCGGCGAATCGCCGGCGCGCCACTGCACAATCGGCGCGCGGAATCCGCTGCGAAGAGCCGCCAACGCAGCCTCAGCGAACTCGCTGTCTCCACGAATCAAGACGTTAGGCCGCCACAATCGAAGAATCTTCAACTCCTCGGGCGGGACGATCGCGGACGATTTTTCCCAACCAAGCGCCGACTGGGAACGGCGTCCAGTTGCTGTCGTCATCTGTTGCCTTTACGAAAAACTAAGACTATCCGCGACGGTCCCATTGAAGTCAAGGGGATTTCCGGTCGGTTGCCCAAGACGGCCCGTTTGCACGCAACTTCAAGCAGGTGACAAATTTGGGCATCCCTCTTGCTCAGCTCGTATGCCGTGCCATCCAATCGAATCCTCATGGTTGAACCCGAACCCGCCTTGCGCCTGCAGTTGCACGATGCTGCTGCGGACCTGGGGGTCATAGACACCGATTGTGGGATGCCCACCGCCAGAAACCGGCTCCTGACAACGCCGTACACCTGGCTGGTGACGAACATCCGGCTGGACGCGTACAACGGGCTGCACCTTGCATATCTCGCGAGGATGGCGGGCGGGCCGATCAGCATCCTCGTCTATGGCGACGACGAGGACCTGGTGCTTGCGCGAGAGGCGCAGGAGTTAGGCGCATTCTACGAATCGCGCGCGGTCGTTTCCCGCAGCCTCGCAGGCTACCTCACGACGCCCCTGCCACCGAAAGACCGCCGCGATGTCGGAACCCACGATCGCCGGGGTGTTTCTCGTGGCGGACGACGGCGCAGCGACGCGCGGCTTGCTCAATTGATTTACCAGTAAAGACAACCCGAGAGGCCTTGGCGCGAGCGGCTATCAGGGGATCGGTGGCGCCGTCGCGCCTTGAGGACGACCTTCGACAAACGTCCAGTTCACAAGCATCCCGAGCTCGCGATCGTCTGCTATTCCGACCTCTCTCGGGCGTAACGCGCGACTGACCCACGTCTCGAGCATCACCCAACGATCCGTCACCGGCACATACTCGATGATTGGCGCCGTGTCGGTAACCCTGCGGTCGACGATCAGTTGCCCATCGAGCCAGACCTTGATGTCGACTGGCCGGGTCGATGCCCGCGCGCCGGCCACGCTGGCTGAACCAGGTTGAATCAGGCGGTGATCGACGCGAGCGGTGACCGCCACCCAGCGCGTGGGAGTCTGGATCACCGCAACGCCCCGGCGGCCCGTCCACCGCTCCTCCCGGCCGTCGATCACCTCAGGCGGATAGAATCCATAGGAATAGGCCCACCCGGCCCGTTTCGCCCGGGCGGGCACACGCAGCTCATTGACGGCCGCGTGAATGGTGCCGATGGCGAACACCGCTAACACCCCCGCCACAAGCCCCCAACTTGAGCCGGTCGGACGGCTGTATGCGGGCGGTCCCGCGACCCTCACACACCACGCCGCCATCGTCCAGAACGTAATCGCGACGAAGGTGTCCTGTCCGGGCATGCCAACGAACGAAATCACCGCAAATGCCAGCACGACGCCGCGCGCGATCCAAACGACCGGGGTTGATTCCTTTCGAGGCTTGAAGAGAAACCATCCGAACACGACGAGCCACATGATCCACGGCAGACTGCCGACGAGTCCGAGCTCCGCGATCTGATGGCGGTACCAGTTCTGAGCATTGTCAGGCGTGAGCGGTCCACCTGCCTGCGCGCTGAACTCCGTCAAGAGCGTCTGAAACGACCCGACACCGACGCCAAACCACGGAAACTCTCGAATCATCGCGGTGGAAGCGGCGCCATACCGGTTGCGGTTCCAGAGCTCTTCCCACGCGACGGCTCGGAGGGCATCCGGAGCAAAGGATGGAAACATGTTCCAAAGCCGCTGAACGGGGCCGACGGCCGTCAGGTCGACGGCGTTCACGAGCAGCGCCACGCCGGCCGCCGTCAATACGAGAAGGCCGACACCTGCCGGCGTGATGCGCGGCCGCTCGCGCCGCAGCCCGACCAGGGCAATCGCGCTGAACAGGACGATGATGACGCTCGCCACGAAGGCGGTCCGCGATCCTGAAGCCCACACCGCAACCCAAGACGCCACGCTGCCGGCAACTGCGACGAAGCGCCAGCGCCCCTGAAGGCGGCCCGCCCAGAGGAGAAATCCTCCTGTCCACAGAGCAGCAATCGCGCCGCAGACGTTCGAATCGAGCATCGTTCCGGTGGCGCGCGCCAGGCTCGCGAAGACCGTCTGGTTGAGGAACGAGAGATCGACGAACAGCTGGTAGCCGGCGACGATCGAAAGGACCGCACAGCTGGCCGCCAGCGGCGCCACCACGAACAGATGAAACTCGCGATCGTCTGCCGCGATCGTCCAGTCGAACCAGAGAATCCCGAGCAACACGATCAGCGCAACGTGCAGAACCCAGCCGATCACGAACGCCGGCCAGCCGCCGCCCGGAGTGTTCGCGACGCTTGTCACGTCGATCAGGCCAGGCGTGAAATCGAGCTCGCGTGCGACGATGATCGAGGCGCCGACCATCACCACGAGAGCCCAGCCCGACAGCGCTGTGGTCCAGCGGGCAGACAGGTGCCATGCGGTTCTCAGGCTTCGCGGCAGGATGGCGCCGAACAGCAGCAGCATCCACAACACGGAATATCGGGCGTGGTAGTTCCCGATCTGCAGGTGGGCAAGAGTGGGAAAGAGATAGGCGAAGGCGAGTACGGGAGAAACCGCCGGGAGGTTCCAGGCTGCGAGACCAACGACCGCAAGGAATCCCAGCACGGCAAGGCCGGGCAGTCCGGGCCAGGCACTCCGGAGGAGCCAGACCTCGAACACGAGTGCCGCCGCTACCCAGCCGATGACGAGCAGCTTTGCGGCGCGGGCCATGTCCGGACGGTCAAAGAGACTGCTGTGCGCAGCCTGGCATAGTCAGCGGGCCGTCAACCTCGCGACCGAAGAGGCATTCGACAATCGTTCGAGATCGGCATCGACCATCATCTCGATCAGCTGTTTGAAATCCACCTGTGGCTTCCAACCGAGTTGGCTGCGGGCTTTCGACGCGTCGCCGAGCAGATGGTCGACTTCGGCCGGTCTGAGCATCGCCGGATCGATCCGGACATGCTTCTGCCAGTCGAGGCCGACCCGCCCGAACGCGATTTCAATCAGTTCCCGCACCGAATGGCTGATACCGGTTGCGATCACGAAGTCGTCCGCCTGCTCCTGCTGCAGCATCAGCCACATCGCCCGCACGTAGTCGCCGGCGAATCCCCAGTCGCGGTGGGCGTCGAGGTTGCCCATCGGCAGCGTGTCGGCGAGCCCCAGCTTGATGCGCGCGACGCCGTCGGCGACTTTGCGCGTCACGAATTCGATGCCGCGTCTGGGTGACTCGTGGTTGAAGAGCATGCCCGACACGGCAAACAGTCCGTAGCTCTCGCGGTAATTGACCGTGATGTAGTGCGCGAAGACCTTCGACACGCCGTACGGACTGCGCGGATAGAAGGGCGTCATCTCGGTCTGCGGGACTTCGCGAACCTTGCCGAACATCTCACTCGAAGACGCCTGATAGAACTTGATCGAGGGATCGACTCGCCGAATGGCGTCCAGCAGCCGCGTCACGCCCTGCGAGTTGAACTCGCCCGTCAGCATCGGCTGATCCCACGAGGCCGGCACGAACGACATCGCCGCCAGGTTGTAGAGCTCGTGCGGCCGCACTTCGTCGAGGAGCCGCAGCAATGACAGCTGATCGAGCAGATCGGCTGGTCTCAGAGTGATCCGTTTCTCCAGATGCTCGATGCGCGAGATGTTCGGCGCGCTCGAGCGGCGAACCATCCCGAAGACTTCGTAGCCCTTTTCGAGCAGCAGCTCCGCCAGGTAGGACCCATCCTGCCCGGTGATGCCGGTGATCAGTGCTCGTTTGGCCATCTTATGGTTGAGCCGACGCGGAAACCGCCTGATTGTACAACGGCTTGCGGCCATGCAGGCACTGATTGATCATCAGCGGCAGGAGCGCGACGCCGAATCGATCGACCCATCGTGAGAGCGATCGGAGCGGCGTGATCTGAAACGGCCACAAATGAATGCCTCGATGCTCGACGATCTCCGCGCCAGCTCCTTCGAGAACGGCGCGGAGTTGTGACGGCCACAGAAAGTTCTCGTGGCCATCGTACGGTCGGAGCCCGACCGCCGATGCCCCGCGCACGGGGGCCTGCCACAGGCGATTCGGCATCGACATCACCAGATCGCCGCCAGGCTTGACCAGGCGATACAGCTCCCGCACCGCGCGTCTCGGATCCGGCGTGTGTTCGACCGCTTCGCTCGACAGCACCACGTCGAAGCTGTCCGAAGCAAAACCGGTGGCCGACAGCGTGCCGACGACCGCCTGGCAGTGGCACCGCGCCCGCGTCTCAGCGGCGAGCTTCGGGCCGATGTCCAGGGCGATCACCCGGGCACCGTTCGCGACCAGGGTTCTGGTGACACCACCGACGCCGCATCCCGCATCGAGCACGAGCTTGCCGCGAACCGCGCTTCCGAGAAAGCGACCGACGAGGATCTCGGTCCGGCGCCCGAGATCGTAGTCGTCCATCAATTCATCGAAGCGCTCGGTGAGGCGGTCGTGAGCTAGCTCCTTGCGGTGAGTGTGAGGGTCCTGCCCTGAGCGAAGTCGAAGGGTCATGCGGCGCAGGCAGTGATGTCGACGGACCGCGGGGCGGGGCCAGGGGGCACGATGAATCGATCCCGTACGAACCTCCGGTGCCAGGCGACGAGCACCATCAGCCCCCAGAGTTCGAACCCGAACGATCGTCGACCATTCATGTGATCGGCGACGGCCGCTGCCACCGTCCGGGCATCCAGCGCCGGAATGTCCGCCAGAGACCTTGGCGACAACAGATCGTCCACCAGCGGCCGCGCAGCCGACCGCAGCCAGGCGTGCACCGGGATGCTGAAGCCCTGCTTTGGCGCCCCGGCGACATCGACGCCGTAGGTGCGCGCCGCCAGCTGCCGGAGCACGCGCTTCGTCCGGCCGGTCATCGATACCTTGAACGATCGCGGGAGTCTCAAAGCAAAATCCGCCAGATCGGGATCGAGGAACGGCGAGCGCACTTCCAGGCCGTGCGCCATGCTCATGCGATCCGATTTGCTGAGGATATCGTTCGGCAGGTATTCGCGGACGTCCGCGATCTGCAATTGACGCAGCGTAGGCCGACCGCCGAGCCCGTGCGCCGACGCCAGGCGCGTCAACGCCGACGTCGCCGCCGCCGCAGCAGCAGGTCTCGTGACCAGCCGCCGCGCTTCATCGGGCAGCCAGGTGCCGTTCCACGTGAAGTGGGCAACCCCCGGCGGCAGGTCGACCGCGCGCAGGAAGCGGCGAAGTTTGTACGACGATGAGACCTTCCGCTCGCTGGTCGCCAGTCCCAGGCCAGCCGTCGCGATCATCCGACGAACCGACACTGGCAATCGGGACGTCGTCATGCCGTGGATGAGCGTCGCGGGATATGTGAGATAGCCTCCGAAGAGCTCATCCCCGCCATCGCCGCTCAACACCACTTTCCATCGTCGCGAGACCTCGCGCGACAGTGTCCAGACCGCAATCGCCGATGAGTCGGCGAGCGGGTCATCGGCATGCTCCACCAGCTGGAGAAAGTCTTCGAGGGCGTGCGGTCCGAGACGCACGTCGAACAAGGGGATCTCGAGCTGCCGCGCCGTCGCCTGCGCCTTTGGCCACTCGCTGTAATTCGAATCTTCGAAGGTCAGGCAGTACGCGGCCGCCAGGCGTCCGGATCGAGAGGCGCTTCGCGCGATCAGCGAGGAGTCGATGCCGCCGGACAGAAAGATGCCGACCGGGACGTCGCTTCGCAACGCGAGCCGCGCCGACGAATCGAGTAGCGCTTCCAGTCGCTCAATTGCCTGGTCGAAGGGTATCGCCAGATCCGGCTCCGCCGCATCGGGCGGGGACCAGTAAGTGCCAGCGCGCGATCTTCCATCCGCACTCCAGAGATGCCAGGTCGCGGGTGGGATGCGATTTACCCCCTTCAGCATCGTCGAAGTTCCCGGCACGTAGTTCAGGCACAGGTACGACGCCAACGACTCCTCGTTGAGCTCGCGCCTCACCTCGGGCAACGCCGCAAGCACCTTCATCTCGGAACCGAACGAAACGCCACAGCCATCCTGGGTGTAGAGGAGCGGCTTTTCACCGAATCGATCGCGCGCGACGAACAATTCTCGGCGACCGCGATCGGCGATGGCGAACGCGAACATGCCGCGGAGCCTGGCAGGCAATCCGATGCCCCAGGCCCGGTAGCCATGCAACAGGACCTCAGTGTCCGACCCGGTCCGGAACCGGTGGCCGCACTTCGTCAATTCTTCACGCAGCTCGATGTAGTTGTAGATTTCGCCGTTGAACGTCACGACCAACCGCCCATCGTCGGTCGCCATCGGCTGATGACCCTGGGCGAGATCGATGATCGATAGACGGCGGTGCCCGAACACGAACGGGCCGTCGTGCCAGAACGTGCTGTCATCCGGGCCGCGGTGGCCGATCAGGTTGACGAGCGTCCGCCATCGATCGGCGTCGGGGCGCTGGTCACCGAAAGAGAAATGTCCGAGGATGCCGCACATGGGTTACTTTCGCCGGGCCTAAGAGGCCCGGCCTACGTACAACGCTTTTCGCCGGGCCTAAGAGGCCCGGCCTACGTACATCGTACGTAGGGCGCACCTCTCAGGTGCGCCGGTATTCACGTACGTAGGGCGGACCTCTTAGGTCCGCCGACCGCCGATGCTTCGACATCCGACTCGTGATTCCACTCACGCCGGATGTACGCCTGCTGCGTGTTGCCCGCCTGGTAATAGATTCGAACGAGAATCTCCGCGAGAATGCCGGTCAGCAGCGTCTGCAGGCCGCCCAGCATCAGCAGCGACGACAGCAGAAACCAGCCGCCGCGCTCGCGAATCGTTGGGGTGCCGGTGATGATCGAGTACGCGACGAGAGACCCGGAAATCAGCACGCCCGTGGTGATCAGCAGGAGCGCAATTTTCCCGAATGCCTTCAACGGCCGCGTGAAATAGAAGCGCGCGAAATACAGATACATGATGTCGAGGAACACGTTCACCGTCCGGCCCAGACCGTAGTTGGACTGGCCGGCCGGACGTTCGATGTTCTGGATTTTGACCTCGGTCACGCGCGCGCCGACGAGCGCTGCCAGGACCGGCACGAACCGGTGCTGTTCGCCCAGCAGCTGCAGCTGCTGGACCAGGTCTCCGCGATACGCTCGATAGGTCGTTCCGATGTCATGAATTCGCAGTCCGGACATGAGGCGAATCAAGAGATTGGCCGCGCTCGAGGGCCAACGTCTCAGAATGCCTTCCTGCCGCTGATGCCGCCAGCCGCACACGAGATCGTACCCTTCGGCAAGCTTGCTCAGGAACAGCGGCAGATCTTCGGGAAAGTGCTGCAGATCTGAATCCATCGAGATGACGAGGTCGCCGCGCGCGCCGGACAAGCCCGCCTGCAAGGCGGCCGTCTGTCCGAAGTTGCGACGCAGCTCGAGGACCCGCAGCCGCCGCTCGCCGGACATGAGGCGCTTTGCGACATCGAGCGTCCCATCGGTGCTGCCGTCATCGACGAGGACGAACTCGAACGTGTAGCGAGGCTCGAGCTGGGCAACGACGGAACGAAGCCGGGCAACGAACTCGGGAAGCGTGGCGGCTTCGTTGTAGACGGGCGCAACGATGCTGACGAGCGTCACGCTCGCGTTCCCACCACGGTCCAGCTGTAGCCGTGGCGATGATGGAGTGCAATGTCCGTGAAGCCGTGACGGGCGAGAGCGTCGAACGCCTCCTGCCGCGTGTAGTACTTCGCGTAGGCCGGGTTCAGCTGGTCGTAGATGACGACCCGGCGCTTGGCGGGCGTCAAGGGAAGCATCACCCGCCGCATGTACGGCGCCAACGGCAGCGGCACCCAGCGGCAGAGCGTCATGTACAGCCAGAACAGCGGGTAGATCACCGCGACGAACGCCTCCAGCGCCCGATGTGGCAACGGACGAGTCACCAGCCAGAGCAGCCGCACGAGAAGAAGGTACAACGAATTCCCCTCTCTGCCATACAGCCACACCGCCAGGCGGCCACCCGGCTTGAGGGCCCGAAGCGACGCCGCGACCACGGGATCGGGGTCGGGGATGTGGTGCAGCACGCCGATGATGAACACGTAATCGAGATCGGCGGTCGGCGGGATCTGGTCACCCGTACTGCGAAGGTAGGTGATGCGATCGCGAAACTTCTGCGAATTTCGCTGCAGCACGTCAAAGGCATCCGACGGTTCGAGTGCGACGACGTGAGCGGCGCCAGCCTCCGCCAGCACATTAACGAACCGGCCGTTGCCTGCTCCGATCTCAGCGATCCGTTTGCCGGCGACGTCCTTGGCCGAGAGGAGTGGACGAAAAATATCGTCGAACAGCTCGACCGAGCCAAAAAACCCGTCGCTCTCCGGGTACTCGGTCCACTGTTCGCCGAAGTCGGCGATGGTGCGCGCCTGCAGCTTGCTCATCGCAAGGGGGCAGGCGCGGACGTGAGCCTGGCGTGAACCTGGGGATAGTCCGGACCGGGAAGCACGACGCACAGCGGCGTTCCATCCGCGGTCCGCACGTGATACAGCGCATCAGGATTGGCCGCAATCTCGCTGATGTGTTCGGACGACCCCTTGAGGAGCAGGATGTTCAGATGCCAGCCGGTATGGCGCTGCTGACGGAAGTACAGCGTGCTGAACCGGCCGATATCCATCGCCGCCACTTCCCAGGCGTTGGAGGCCACGCCCAGCGGCGCGCCGGCCCGTTCCGCCTGATGCGACGCCCATTCGGTGGCCTCGAAAACGCAGTTGCCCCAGTAGTCCATGTCATATCGCGCGAAGGCGCCGCGCGGCCCGCCGACAACGGGTGTGAAGTACACGGCCTGATGGGGATGATTGCGCACTTGAAAGAGCACTGGCTCGGCAATCATCACAGCTAAGGCGAGCGCGACGATCGCTCGGACGTTGGGCTGCGCCGTAGCGATCAAGTAATCCCAACCGGCGGCGGCCAGCACCGCCATTGGCGGCACAATGAACAGCATGTGACGGATGCCGTCGTAGAGCGAGACGTGCCGTACCATGGCGGCGACCGCCGGAAACAGGAAGAGCGCCCACAAAGCGGCGAGGCGTGGACGGGACGGTTCGGCGAAGGCGAGGCGGGCGAGCGCGAACACCATGCCGGCGAGCACGACCGCCGGAACCGAGATCGCCAGCCAGGTCGGCAGGTAGTACCACGGTACCGCGGTACCTGAAATTTCCTGGCCCATGAACAGCGACGGGTTTCCCCAGCTGAAGCCCGACGCCAGGAAGAACGCTTCGACCGGCCGGGTAAGCGGCTGCTCCTGGGCCCAGGGCCAGAAGGCGGTCCCGCCGACGAGAGCGATGAGCGTGATCACCGCAAACCGGCCCGCCGTCGACGCCAGCCTTCGAAGATCGAAATCACGGGCGGCAGTGATGGCGATCGCGAGTGCCAGACCCGCATAGCCGAGCAGCATCAGGCCCATCGACCGAACGTTGAGCGCGAGAGCAATCGCGATCCCGAGCTTCAGCGCGTGCGGCCACGAGAAATACGGATAAAGCGGCTTGATCGACACGATGTAATAGGCACCCGCGAGCATCAGGACCGCAAACGGCAGGTCCTTCGGGTTGTTCATCGAATCGGCGATGTAACGCGGCATGCACACGAGCAGCGCGGCAGCAAGCCATCCGGCACGGACGCCGAACAACCGCGCAGCCATCAGAAATGCGAAGACGACACCGGCCCAACCGAACAGCGCGTTGACATAGTGCCGCACGACCCACAAGTCGCCCGGAACGACATGCTGCGCCGCGGCCGACAGGAACTCGACCAGCAGACCGTAAATCCGCGTGTAGCCGAAGTTGAGCTCGAAGCTGCCGAAAAAGTCCGCGCGCGAGATGCGGCCGCCGTACAAATCCCAGATCAGCTCGCCGAGCTTCTGCAGCGCGCGCTCATCCCAGGTCGCGCCGAAATCGCGCGACAGCGCGATCATCGCGACCAGGAGCGCGACGCTGGCGGCCGGCGCCGCCACACGCATAAAGAAACGATATCGATCCAATTCGGAAGGCCGAAGGCGCGAGCCGTCGCGCGAGGTCATCAATGCCGGGAAAGAGAACGAAATCGTATCATAGTGCTGAGCATGGAACGCATCGACGTCGCGGTGATTGGCGGGGGTGTGACCGGTCTGTCGGCGGCGCTGGCGATCGCCGCGCGCGGGCTGTCGACGTGCGTCCTCGAACGTCATCCGCGACCCGGTCTCGATACGAGCACGCGCAACAGCGGCGTGATCCACGCCGGCATCTACTACCCGACCGGAACACTCAAAGCTCGACTATGTGTCGAAGGACGGCAGGCGCTCTACGAGTTCTGCGCTGCGCATGGCGTGCCGCACAGCAAGACCGGGAAGATCATCGTGGCCAACGATGACCGGGAGCTGGCGGGGCTCGAAGGGCTGCATGCCCGTGGCACCGCCAACGGCGTCGAGGGCCTCCGGATGGTCGATGCGGCGTTCGTCGCCGCGCGCGAACCGGAGGTGCACGCGATCGGCGCCCTCTACTCGCCGGAAAGCGGGATCGTCGACGCGGAAGCGCTCGTCAAGACGCTGCTTCGAACCGGTGAGTCCCAAGGCGTGATCTTTCTGCCCGGAACGAAGCTGCTCGGCGCCACGAACGCGAACGGCAGCATCGAGCTGCGCACCGAACGCGAAACCATCGTTGCCGGTCAGGTCGTCAATGCCGCCGGCCTCTATGCCGACGAGGTGTCACGATTGATAGGCGGAGAGCAGTTCACCATTCATCCCTGCCGCGGCGAATACGCCGAGTTCGTTCCGGCCAAGCGGTCGCTGGTCAATTCACTGGTCTACCCGCCGCCGCTCGCCTCGGGACACGGGCTGGGCGTACACCTGCTGAAAACCGTGGATGGCAGCGTCTGGCTCGGACCGACGGCGAAATTTCAGGACCGGAAGGACGATTACGACAGCGATCGTCTACCGGTCGAAGCCTTCGTCGAGCCGGCACGCCGGCTGCTGAAGAACGTCAACGCGTCAGACCTGCGAATCGCCGGCAGCGGCATCCGCGCCAAGCTGCATCCTCCCGAAGAGTCGTTCGCCGACTTCATGATCCGACGCGACCGGCAGAACCCGCGCCTGGTCCAGGCGGCGGGAATCGAATCCCCGGGGTTGACCTCGTGCCTAGCGGTGGGACGACTGGTGAGCGAGATCGTGGCTGACCGCCGATAGATATCGCTGCAATGCGTCCTGCCAGGGCGGCATCTCGACGCCAGCGTCGAGCAGCTTCGCATTCGACAGGGCACAGTACCTTGGGCCGTTCGGCCCGCAGCGATACCTCAGCGACTCGAACGCTTTGCACACGCGGGGGAACGCCCAACCTCCTCGCGGCCTCGAGCGCGAATTCCAGCCAGGTGCAGTAACCCGAACTGACGCAGTGATAGACGCCAGCGGGCGCACCGCGCTCGAGCAGCGCGCGCATCGCGAAAGCCGCATCAGGAACGTAGGTCGGCGAGACGGTTCGGTCCTCGAAGACCCTGGGGGCTTCGCCGCGCCGCAGCGCGGCCACGATCGTCTCGACGCTGCCCTTGGCCGGGGGGCCATCGGGCGCCCGTCCGAACAGGCTCTCCACCCTCAGAACGTAGGCGCGCGGCGCATCCGCCGCAAACCACTCGCCCAGGAGCTTGGAGGCGGCATAGACGCTTCGGGGATTCGGGCGATCCTCCTCCGTCAATGGACGCTCGATCGTCCCGTCGAACACGAAATCGCTGCTGCAGTGAATCAGCGCCGCGTTGCACCGAGCTGCCGTCCGCGCCATGGTGCGAACGGCCAGCGCGTTGATGCGCAGCGCCTCGACTGGATGGTCCTCGGCGGCATCCACCGCGTTGTAGGCGGCGCAATTGATGATGGCGTCCGGCGCGACCCGTGCCATTGCCGCTTCGACGGCGTCCGAATCGAGGATATCGAAATCCGCACGCGCGAACGCCGCTACCTCATGATGAGGGGAGAACTCGTGGACGACGGCGGCACCGAGCTGTCCTCTGGATCCGATGACCGCGATGCGCATCAGCGTCTAAACACAAAGGACACAATGGGTACAAAGGACACAAAGGGAATCACGACACCCTGGCCAGCACGAAGTCCGCGACCGCTTCGACCACGGTCTGCTGTTGTTCCAGCGTCAGCTCGCCATAAATTGGAATCGCGAGGCTCTCGCGGGCCGCTTGTTCGGCATGGGGAAAGTCGCCGGCGCGATGTCCCAGGTTGGCGAAGCACGGCTGCAGATGGAACGGTACGGGGTAATAGATCTCGTTGCCGATGCCGCGCGCGTCGAGGTGCTGCTTGAGCTGATCGCGGTCGGGCGTGCGGATCACGAACTGGTTGAAGATGTGGCGCCGGCCCGGAGGTTCCACCGGCAGCGTGATGCGTCCTGCGACGCCGGCATCGGCGAACAACCGATGATAACGGCTCGCGTTGAGGCGTCTCGCTTCGGTCCAGGCCGCGAGGTGGGGCGCCTTGACCCGCAGCACGGCGGCCTGCAGGGCATCCATCCGGAAATTGCCGCCGATCAGATGATGGTAGTACTTGGGGTGCATGCCGTGCGTCCGGAGCAGCCGCGCTCGTCGCGCCAGCTCCGCGTCGTTGGTGGTGAGCAGCCCCGCATCGCCGAACGCGCCCAGGTTCTTGCTGGGAAAGAACGAAAAGCAGCCCATCGCTCCGCAGGCGCCGACCGGCCGGGTTCGATAGGTTGCGCCGATCGCCTGGGCCGCGTCCTCGACGACCGGCACACCCGACCGGGACGCCTTCGTCGAGGATCGGATCCAGATCGGCGCTCAACCCGAACAGGTGGACCGGCATGATCGCTTTCGTCCGCGGCGTGATCGCGGCGGCAACCTGCGCCGGATCCAGGTTGAACGTCGACGGGTCGATGTCCACGAGCACCGGCCGCGCGCCCACCCGGACCACCGCGCCGGCCGTCGCGAAGAACGAGTAGGTCGACGTCACCACTTCATCGCCCTGGTCGATGCCGAGCGTCATCAGCGCCAGCAGCACGGCGTCGGTCCCGGATGACACCGCAATCGCATGCCTGGCGCCGAGCAGGCCGCAGAGCTCGTTCTCCAGCGCCTCGATCTCAGGGCCCATGATGAACCGCTGGCTGTCGCACACCCGCGCGATCGCCGCCAGAATTTCGTCGCGCAGCGGCCCGTTCTGCGCCTGCAGGTCGAGTAGAGGAACCGTCGTAGGCATGGACAGCTATTCTAACTACCGCCGCGACTTGATCGCCGCCCGGGTCTCGCGATCCGTCTCCCGGCGCTTGATCGTCTCCCGCTTGTCGTAGTCCTTCTTGCCTTTCGCGAGGCTGATGGCCACCTTGACCCTCCCGTTCTTGAAGTACATCCGGACCGGAACCAGCGTCATGCCACGCTCGACGGTCTTGCCGATCAACTTGCGGATCTCTTCGCGGTGCAACAGCAGCTTGCGGGCCCGCAGCGGCGCGTGGTCGACGTATCCGCGATGACTGTACGGGCTGATGTTGACGTTGTAGAGAAACAGCTCGCCGCCCTCAACGCGCGCGAAGCTGTCGCGGAGGTTGACCCGTCCTTCGCGGATCGCCTTGACCTCGGTGCCGAGCAGCGCGATCCCCGCCTCGAACGTCTCGAGCAGGTGGTAATCGTGGTACGCCTTGCGGTTTTCGGCCACGTTGGCCTGGGCGAGCTCGCGTTCGGTTTTTTCCTTCATCGTCTGTTTTCGGCGGACCTCATCCTGATTTGAGTTGTGTTGTGTTGCCGTGCTGCGTCGCACAGCCGGGTTCCGGCGGCCGGACCGCGCTGTGGGGGCCGGTACGACCGGCTGACGGCTCGCGCCCAACGCCTGGTGATCGTGCGGCGTTGGGTCCCTGCGCGCGCGGCCCCTCAGCCTCCTCGCGCGGTCCTGATCCCTGACGGCCGCCTCCACACGGCTGCGCGCCACAGCACGCCAACCCAACTCGGATCGTCACCACAGGCAGTTGGGTTGACGTGCGCAGCCAGCCGCGAGTGGGTGGCTCCGAACGGGGCGCCCCGCCAGGCGCGCAGGCCGTCTCCCGTGACAGGGTTTGTCGGCCGAGCACCTGGTGGGGCTGTTCGGCGACAGGACCCGCCGCGCTGACGTCAACGCAACTGCGAACCGGACCTAAGAGGTCCGCTCTACGTACTGTCGCGACCTAAGAGGTCCGCCCTACGTACCGTCGCGACTTACCGCCGCGAGCCGCGCGGCGAGACGGACCGCTTCGATCATGCTGCCCGGGTCGGCGATCCCTTGTCCGGCGATGTCGAACGCGGTGCCGTGGTCCACCGAGGTCCGGACGATCGGCAATCCCAGCGTGACGTTGACGGCGCGGCCGAAGGCGATGAGCTTCACCGGAATCAGTCCCTGATCGTGATAGCACGCGATCACCACGTCGAATTCGCCTCGGCTGGCCCTCACGAAGATCGTGTCGGCGGGAAACGGACCGCTCACCTCGATCCCTTGCTCTCTCGACGCCATGATTGCAGGGCCGATCACGCGCTCTTCTTCACAGCCGAACAACCCATGCTCCCCCGCGTGCGGATTGAGGCCCGCCACGGCGATGCGTGGTGCAGCGATGCCAAACCGCGGCAGCTCCCGGGCGGTGAGCGCGATCGTCGACTCCATCAGGCCGCGGTTCAAGAGACCCGGAACAGCAGCCAGCGGCACGTGAACCGTCGCCAGCACGACCCGCAACGGTTCCGAATGAAACATCATCGCGACCTGCGGCGCCCCGGTCAGGTGCGCCAGCAGATCGGTGTGACCGGCCCAGGGCAGGCCGGCCAGCCGAAAGGCTTCCTTGTTGATGGGTGCCGTCGCGATCGCCTCGACGACCCCGCGCTGCGCGTCGGCAACCGCCCGGACAATGACGTCGTGCGCCGCCCGGCCCGCATCAGCACTCAGCTCGCCGGGTCGGAAGATCTCCCCCGGCGGCGGTCCATAAATGATGGGCTCGCAGACCTCACGTACCGAGGTGTCGTTCGCCGCCCGGGCAGCGACCTCCGGCCCGATCCCGGACGGATCGCCAGCTGTGATGGCGATGCGGGGTTTTCTCATTCGACCGACTTCAGCGTCGGCTGCCGCACGAGCCGCAGCCACCGCTGCCGCACCCTCCGGCACCGCAGCCGCCGGTGCCGCAGCCGCCGGGATTGTCGCAGCCGCCTTCGCTGCCGCAGCCACCGTGGACCTGTCCCTTGGCGTTTGGCAGTTCGTAGCGCAGGCAGCATTTCAACCGGCCGCACAGCCCCGAGAGCTTCGACGGGTTGAGGCTCAGATCCTGCTGCTTGGCCATCTTGATCGACACCGGCTCGAAGCTGGTGAGAAACGTCGTGCAGCAGAGCGGACGACCGCATGTGCCATAGCCGCCGAGGACCTTCGCCTCGTCGCGGACGCCCATTTGCCGCATCTCGATCCGCGCCCGGAACTCGGCGGCGAGCTCGCGCACCAGCTCGCGGAAGTCGACCCGCGTGTCGGCGGTGAAGTAGAACACCAGACGTGAGCCGTCGAACGCCTGCTCGACCCGCGTCAGCTTCATGGCCAGGCCGCGCTCGCGGACCTTCAGGGTAGCGATGCGGAAGGCGTCCCGCTCCCGCTGCTGGTGCTTCAGGCGGGCGACGATGTCGTCGTGGGTGGCGAGTCGGACGACGCGCTGCGGCGAGTCTTCGGGCGGACGGCGCCGTTCGAGCAGTTGCGGAACGCCGCGCACCACCGTGCCGACCGCCGGTCCGCCCTCGGTCTGAACCACGACCTGCTCGCCGACCCGCGGCTGGTGGTCCACCTGGAGATCGTCGAGCAGGAAGGTCTGCGCGCGCCCGACCGGAGTCAGCTTGACCGACACGAGGCGTGCAGGTTCGGAAGCGCTCATTGGCAATCTCAGAGTTGCAGCACAACCCAGTCCGCGACAATCTTGACGCCCGCATTCCGTTCGAGCGCCACCAGTGCCTGATCGATCGCTGTGAATGCCTGAATGCCGCGCTCGCCGCGAAACGCCGTCAACCGTTCGATGGCGGGTTTGACGTCAGGATTCGCCAGTGCGCCGGCGTCGCTGCGGGTTGACAACAGCCCGGCGTCGCGCAGCAGCGACGCCATCGCTCGAAGGTTGATGGCCAGTTGCTCCCGATCGCCCGCGCCGCCCGCGCCGGTTTTTGCGAGCAGATCCCTGGTGCTCTCGAGACGCCGGCGCGCGTCATCGCTGGCCGCGGCGTGTGCGAGCACCCGGACGGCGACATCACGAGCTTCCACGAGATCGTCAGCGCTGACCGCCATGGCGCGACCGATGCTGCCATCGGCGGCCGCAGCAATCGCATGCGCTTCTGTTTTGCTGCGCCCCTGCTTTGTCAGCACGCTCGCGACATCGTCTGCATCGAGCGGTCGAAAGCGAAGCCTGGGGCACCGCGACAGCACCGTCGGCAACAGCGCATCGGGCCGCGACGTCACGAGAAGGAACACCGCAGACGAGGGCGGCTCCTCCAGGGTCTTCAGCAGCGCATTCTGCGCCTGCGGTACGAGCGCGTCGGCCTGATCGATGATGACGACCCGCCAGCGTCCTTCGAACGGGCGATAACCGGCCCGGTCGATGACTTCGCGTACCTGCTCGATCCTGATCGAGCCGTTATCTCCCGGCTCAATCAGGTGTACGGCCGGGTGAACAGCCCGCGAGATCTTCAAGCATGACGGGCAGAGGCCGCACGCATCGCAGTCGAGGCGGTCGGTGGCCGGGCTCGAAACGCCGGATTCGGGAATGACCGGGCTGGAACAGTTCAGCGCCTGGGCGGTTGCAAAGGCAAGGAGACGCTTGCCGACCCCTTCAGGGCCCGCAAGGATCAGGCTCGGCGGCAACGTGGCGCGATGTACCGATCGCGCGACGAGGCCGACCAGCCGCCTGTGACCGACGATGTCTCGAAACGGCATCCACGCGCTTCGAGACGGATCGTATCACTGATCTTTATCGTCCTTTTTCGCGTCCTTTTTGTCGTCTTTCTCGTCCCCGCCGATGCCGAACAGCCGCGACCAGAAGCCGCGCTTCTTCTTCGGCTCCTCAGCTGACGGAGGGATCTTCGCTTCGGTGACGTCTGCCGAAGCACGACCGGTGGTCGCCGAGACGGCCGGACCGGCCGGCGGTGGCGGCAGAACCGCCTCGTCCGCTCGGGCGGGGGTTCCTTCGCTGTCGGAACGGAAGATCGACGCGACCGTCCCGAAGAAATTGCGTTTCGGGTGCAGGTCGCAGGTTTCGGTCGGGACCGTATTTCGCGCGAAGTATTCCGTGTAGACCATCGAGCGACGCGACAGACCGCCGTTCGGCTCGACGACTTCAACCTCCTCGCAGCCATCGTCGGCGAGCTTGCCGGACAGACGGCAGACGGACGTTGAGGTCACCCCTGCAGGCGCCTTGAAGTACTGCGGCTTGTGGGTGCGCGTGGCGCTCTTCATGAACGTCGTCCAGATCGGCACCGCGATATCGCCGGCGAAGCCGTTCCGCATGATGGTCCGCGGCTGATCGAAGCCAACCCACACGCCGGCGATGATCGACGGCGTGTAGCCGATGAACCACGCGTCCTTGAAGTCGTTGGTCGTTCCGGTCTTCCCGGCCGCCGGCAGCGTGAAGCCGGTGCGGCGCGCGCGGGTGGCGGTCCCCGCGTTGATGACGTCGGACAACATCGTCGACATCAGGAACGCCGTCGACTCGCTGACGGCGCGCGTCGACGATTCCTTTTCGGCAAACAGGACGCGACCGTCGCGGTCCTCGACGCGACGGACCATCATCGGTTTGGGAACCTCGCCGCGATTGGCAAAGGCGGCATACGCCGCGGTCATGGATTGCAGCGTCACCTCGCCAGACCCGAGCGCGAGCGACGGCACGCTCGGGACGTCGCCAACGCCGAGCGAGCGCGCGTAGTCGACGGTCTTGGGAATGCCGACTTCCTGAAGCAACCGGACAGCTGCCCGATTGCTGGACATGCGAAGACCTGCTCGCAGGCTCATCGACGTCGCGCTGGAGTGCTCGTCCTCGGGCGTCCAGGCACCTTCGAGCGTCTCAATCGGCACGTCGAGATCGGTAATCAGCGTCGCCGGTGTGTAACCCGCCTCGAGGGCCGCGGCGTAGACGAACGGCTTGAACGCGGAGCCCGGCTGCCGCCTGGCTTGAACGGCACGGTTGAACGGGCTCTTCGCGAAATCGCGACCGCCGACCATGGCACGCACGTGGCCGGTTGCCGGATCCATCGCCACGAGCGCTGCCTGAAGCGGCTCGGCATCGGTGCTCTTGCTCCGGGCGTCGAGCGTGGTCAGCCCCTCGGCGATCGCCGCTTCGGCTGCTTTCTGCATGGTCATGTCGATCGTCGAAAAGACCCGCAGCCCACCCTGGTAGACGCGCTGCCAGCCGAAGCGCTCGACCAGCTCTTGACGCACCTGCTCCTTGAAGTACTGGCCGTACGGCTCGTCAGCGCGCAGGTTGTCGCTTACCACAAGTTGTTCCGACCGGGCTGCCTCGAGTTGTGCACGGTCGATTGCCCCGTTTTCGAGCATCGTACCCAGCACGAGATTGCGGCGCGCGGTTGCACGTTGGAGGCTGACGGTCGGCGCGTAGCTCGAAGGAGACTTGACGAGGCCAGCGAGCGTCGCCGCCTCCGACAGTGTGAGATCGGCCGCATGCTTCGCGAAGAACCCGCGCGAAGCGGCCTCCACGCCGTACAGTCCGTCTCCGAAATAGACCTTGTTCAGGTACAGCTCGAGAATCCGCTCCTTGGAGAATGCGCGCTCGATTCGAGCGGCGAGGATGACTTCCTGAAGCTTGCGACTGTAGGTCCGATCGAGCGTCAGAAAACTGGTCCGGGCAAGCTGCTGGGTGATGGTGCTCGCGCCCTGAACGACCCGCAGGTTCCAGGCATTCTTCAACGCCGCCGAGGCGATTCGAATCAGATCGAAACCATGATGCTTGTAGAACCGGCGGTCTTCGACCGAGACGAGCGCCTTGACGAGCTGCGGTGAAATCGACTCGAGCGGGACTTCGATGCGCTGCTCCTTGAAGATCGTGAATGCCAACGAGTCGCTGGCATCGTAGACGGCCGTCGCCTGGTCCATCTCGCCCATGCGGGTCAGCGACTCGTGATTTGGCAACGATCGGCTCAGGCTCAGCAGGAACCATCCGGTCCCGATGATGCCGATGATCGCGACGACCGCTGCCGCGCTGAGCGCCGCTCGCACCTCGCGCGGATACTGCGTGTGGAGATCGCG
This sequence comes from uncultured Acidobacteriota bacterium, assembly GCA_963728825.1. Classification (GTDB taxonomy): domain Bacteria; phylum Acidobacteriota; class Vicinamibacteria; order Vicinamibacterales; family CAVVIG01; genus CAVREM01. Next base: position 618,597 of record CAVSLA010000006.1, on the reverse strand, counting down.
CCACGCGGAACGAATACGAGTCAACTGGTTCTGGAGGTAACCCATTTTGCGACAGCCTCGGTCTTCTTCGCGAGCGTCACGTCCTCGTCGGTCGTCAAGTTCTGCAACTCGGAGGCCATGGGACGAAGTCGTGGCACTCGCGTTGCAGCCGCACTTTTCCGATGGACCTCGTGGGTATTCGGATTCGGAGGACACTCGCAGCGACGCTCATCGGGCTCATGGTGTCCGGCGTCGCGGCAAAAGTAACCCCGTTTCGATCCTCAATTGTTCCGGCCTCGGATGAGGCAGTCGCGACTCCGTGGCATGAGGTGCCGCCCGACTTGTACGGCAACGAAGTTCGCCAGGCGATCGCGAAATACAAAGTCGACCCGACCGGCGCATTGTATGAGGAACACTCTCCCGAAACCGAGGTTCCCAAGCTGGCCCCTCCGAAAGGCTGAGTAACAATTTCACTCCTGTCACTTCCCAAGCAGTCGCGGAACTCGACCGGCCGGCTGACACGATTGTAAGTCGCCTCTAGCCCCCACGGGTCAATTACTTAGCGGAAACCCGACTCCTATCCGTTGAGGCACGTCGCTTGCTCAACCGTTTCGCAGGAGGCACGTCTGCCAATGCGAATCAATAAGTGGATAGGACTTCCGGCGGCGTTTTTCGCCGCAGCTACTCTATCCGTGAACGCGGACGCTCAGCCAAGAACCACGAAACCGTCGGCTCCGAAGTCGACGGCATCGGCTCCCAAGACAACCAAGACCAAGCCGACAACGACGACAACGTCGACGTCTTCGCCGAAGGGCAAGTCCTCGAGCACGGCCAAGGGGCCGACGAAGAAGACTGCGTCGACGACCACGGCCTCGACGACATCCCCGACTTCGACAGGCACGAACGGCACGACCTGGAAGCCGACCAACGCGGTTGCCGAGAAGCTGATGACCAAGCCGAATCAGCTTGCGAAGTTGCTGGCGGTTGTGCCGGATGGAACTGACATCAACGACGCAACGGCTGGTTTCAAGAACTTCGGACAGCTCAACGCAGCGGTCAACGTTTCGCAGAACCTGGGGATCGACTTCGCCGATCTGAAGGCCGCGATGACCGGCCTGACGCTCGATGGCGTTGAAACCAACGAAGCGACCAAGAGCCTCGGACAGGCCATCAAGCAGTACCGGAACGACGTCGATGCCGAAGCCGAAGCCACGGCAGCGACCGCTCAAGCAACTAAAGAGGCCGGTCAATGACCACCACCAGGACCCGCCCGCTTGTGCGCGCGGGTCTCTTTGTACCCGTTCTCCTGTTCGCCTTCCTCCTCGGATCAGCGGACGCGCAAGGCAAGGGAAACGGCAAAGTCAAAGGCAAGGCGGGCAGCGGGCCCGTGAGCAGCGGCTCGGCGGCGCCTCTGTCCGGCGGCGACGCCGCGGCCGCCGGAGTCGCCATCCGCCAGTTCGGGGCATGGCTCGACGATGCCTCGCTGCTCGCGCCGGGCGATGCCTGGACGTCGATCTCGTTTGGCCATTACGGATCGCTGGCCGGCAGCCAGACGGATTTCCCCGTGATTGACGGCGGCATCGGGATCTCGAGACGTGTGCAATTCGGCATTACCGTCCCCTACTACCGCGCGCGCTTTCACGACGGCACCAGCTTCGGAGGACTTGGGGATGTGTTCATGAGCGGCAAGATCCTGCTGCTCGAGGCCAACGACGACCGCAGCTTCGGCGTGGCGATCTCCCCGGTCGTGGAGTTCTCACAGGATCCTGCGCCCGGGCGCGGCACTTTCGGGTGGGGCGCCCCGGTCAGCATCGAGACGAGGTTCTCGTCCTTCCGGGTGTTTGGAACCACCGGCTTCTTCTCGCGGGGGGCGGTGTTTGCAGCGGGTGCGCTGGAAGTGCCGGTCGGCGATCGAGTGGTCACCACAGGCGGCCTGACGACGATGCGGTCCACCAACGACAGTCTCGCCGCTGACAGCGTCGGGCTCTCGAAGAGCCGCACTGACATCACGGCCTCAGCGGCCTATTTCCTGTCACCATCCGTGGCGTTGTTCGGCGGCACCGGCCGCACGCTCGGCAACCGCGACGGCACGGGCACAACCTTCCTGCTGAGCGGCGGCGTGTCGATCAGCTTCGCACCGCGCCTGGGTCAATAGGGACCGGCCGAACGCGAATTCATCCCAGCCCTCAGCCCTTAGCCCTTAGCCCTTACTAGCCCTGCGTTGAGCCGGCCGCTGGCGTTCCACTTGCAACTGCGAAAGCCGCATCAGCTTGCGAATCCAAAATTCCCGGTTATGGGGATGAGCCCGTCTGGAGGGACGAAGACGCGCCGTGGTGAATCACGACACGACGGTGTTTGAAACGGCCACATGAGAATCGCTCAAGTCGCACCTTTATTCGAAAGCGTGCCGCCGACGCTCTACGGCGGCACTGAACGCGTCGTCGCACATCTGACGAATGAGCTGGTCGGTCTCGGTCACGACGTCACGCTGTTCGCCAGCGGAGATTCCCGGACTCGCGCCGAGCTCGTGCCGGTGGTTCCCCGGCCGCTCCGCCTCGACCCGACGTGCCGCGACCATGTCGCATGTCATGTACTGATGGTCGAGCGCGTCGCGGCGCTCATCGACCGCTTCGATCTCGTGCATTTCCATACGGGCAGCATTCACCTCCCGCTGTTCAGGCGCCTCGATATCCCGCACGTCAGCACGATGCACGGGCGCCTCGACTTGCCCGAGCTTGGCCCGCTGTACCGTGAATTCGCGGAGGCACCGCAGATTTCGATCTCGGATGCCCAGCGGACGTTTCTGCCCGAGGCGAACTGGATCGGCACCGTCCATCACGGATTTCCAGCCGATCTCTTCCGATTCAATCGCGAGGGCGGCGATTACCTGGCATTCCTCGGGCGCATCTCACCTGAAAAGCGCGTCGATCGTGCGATCGCGATTGCGGTCGAACTGGGTTGGCCGCTGAAAATCGCGGCCAAGATCGATTCGGCAGACGTCGCCTATTTCACACGGGTGATCGAGCCGCTGCTCAATCATCCACTGGTCGACTTCGTCGGCGAAATCGGCGACGAGGGCAAGAGCGAGTTTCTGGGACGCGCCCGCGCGCTGCTCTTTCCGATCGACTGGCCGGAGCCCTTCGGCCTGGTGATGATCGAGGCGCTCGCCTGTGGCACACCGGTCGTCGCCTTCCGCGGCGGCTCGGTAGACGAGATCATCGACCACGGCCGCACGGGGTTCGTCGTGGAATCCATGGACGCCGCGGTCGAGGCCACGCGGCAGGTACCATCGCTCGATCGCCATGCTTGCCGCCGCGCCTTCGAGCAGCGGTTCACCGCGCGCCGGATGGCGGAAGAATACGTGGCCATCTACGCGCAGGTCATCGAGCTGAAGAAGGCAGTCGCGGCAGCCTGAAAGGCCGGAGCGATGCAGGACGTGATTCGGCCGGAAGAGCGGTACTCGATTGTCACCGATACACACCGGCTGCCGGCTCCGCAGCGGGTGCTCAAGCAGGGAGACAGCTTCGGAGTTTTCGATCAGCACGGCGACATCATCCCGGCCGAAGCGGCCGAGCTCGGCCTCTACCACGATGGGACCCGGTTTCTGTCACGACTCGAGCTCCGCCTCGGTGGAACACGGCCGCTGCTTCTGAGCTCGACCGTGACCGACGACAACACCGTGCTGGTCGTGGACCTGACCAACGTCGATCAGATTCATGACGGCGGGGTAATCGTCCCGCGCGGGCAGGTTCATCTCCTGCGAACGCGAATCCTCCGCAATGGCGGCGCCATCGATCGCCTCCGCGTCTCGAACTACGGGCGGACGGCCATCCAACTGCCCCTGTCGGTCCGTTTCAGCGCCGACTTCGCGGATGTGTTCGAAGTGCGCGGGACACGGCGGGATCGACGCGGGACGCTGCAGCCGATGGAAGCTGCCGTCGAGCCGGTGATGCGCTACTCCGGTCTCGATGGCGTCGAGCGGCGGACGCGGATCGAGTGGAGCCGTCTGCCGGACGCGGTTGAACCGGGCCTGGCGATCTTCCAATTGGACGTCCACCCCGGTGACACCGTCTCGATCGAGATGAACGTGATGTGCGAGCTCGGCGAAGAACGCGGCCATGGGCTGTCGTTCGAGCCGGCCGTCGCGTCAGCCAGACACACCCTCGCCGCGCGTGTCGGTGCTGGTGCGCGCGTCCGGACGTCGAGCGAAGGCTTCAACCGGTGGCTCACGCGGTCGACCGCCGACCTGACGATGATGGCGACCGATACGCCGCACGGCCTCTACCCGTACGCCGGAATCCCCTGGTTCAGTACGCCCTTCGGACGAGATGGACTGATCACCGCGTTCGAGCTGCTGTGGGCCGATCCGGAACTGGCCCGTGGCGTGCTGTCGTTTCTCGCCGCGACTCAGGCCACCACCCACTCCGATTTCCAGGACGCGGAACCGGGCCGCATCCTTCACGAAATGCGTCGGGGCGAGATGGCGGCGCTCGGCGAGGTCCCGTTTGGCCGCTACTACGGCAGCGTCGATGCCACGCCGCTCTTCGTGATGCTGGCGCATGCCTATCATCGGAGAACCGCTGACGACGAGCTGATCGATCGCCTCTGGCCGAATATCGTCGCGGCGGTCGAGTGGATGCGTCGCTACGGCGACGCAGACGGCGACGGGTTCATCGAGTACTCGCGGCACAGTGCCACGGGCCTCGTCCAGCAAGGCTGGAAGGATTCCTACGATTCCGTGTTTCACGCAGACGGCGAGGCCGCGGCACCCCCGATCGCGCTGTGCGAAGTACAGGGCTACGCCTATGCCGCATGGCAGGGCGCCGCCGCACTGGCCGAGCATCGCGGCGACCTCGATGCCGCTGCCGATTGGCGGGCACGCGCGTCGGCGCTGCAGCGCCACTTCGAAGAGGCATTCTGGTGCGAAGAGATCGGCACCTATGCCATCGCGCTCGACGGAACCAAGCGCCCCTGTCGCGTTCAGACCTCAAACCCGGGTCACTGTCTGTTCACGGGAATCGTGCAGGTACCGGAGCGGGCGTTGCGCACGGCCAGCGCGCTGATGAGCGAGGCGTCGTTCGGCGGCTGGGGTATTCGCACGGTAGCGTCGGGCCAGACGGGCTACAACCCGATGTCGTATCACAACGGATCGATCTGGCCGCACGACAACGCGCTGGCGGCCGCCGGGCTGGCGCGATACGGTTTTACGCACGAGGCTGCGCGCATTCTCAGCGCGATGTTCGACCTGAGCCAGGCAGTCGAGATTCAGCGGCTGCCTGAGTTGATCTGTGGGTTTCACCGGCGCGCGGATGAGCGGCCAACTCTGTATCCAGTGGCGTGCGCACCTCAAGCGTGGGCGGCCGGCGCGGTCTACCTCCTCATTCAGGCATGTCTGGGTCTCGAGATCGAAGCATCGCCGGCGCGCGTCACGCTTCGTCGCTCGTTCCTCCCGGCGGACATCCGCAGCGTCCAGATGAGCAACCTCGTGGTGGGCAACGCCTCAGTCGATCTGCTGCTCGAGCGTCATCCTCACGATGTGAGCGTCACGGTGCTCAGGCGCGAGGGAACAGTCGAAGTCGTCGCCGTGAAGTAGCGGTGGCACCGCAGTTGCGTCCCTTCACCTGGAGGGGCTAATGCCTGAGAAAGCGACCGTCAAAAGAGCTCGCCGCGCTAAACGTCAAGGCAAGGCGCCCTCGACGCAGGCGGGCGAGTTCGTGCGCGAGGAAATTCATCACGTTCGCGAGGGCAAGCACGGCGCCCGCTCGGCCAAACAGGCCATCGCGATCGGGTTGTCGAAGGCCCGCCGCGCGGGAGTGCGATTGCCGACGCCTCGAAAAGCCAAGTCTTCAACCAAGCGCAGCGCGAAGGCCGCAACCGCAGCCGCCCGACGGCGAGCGCGTCCCTCGCCACGTCGATCGAAGGCGGCGATGCGCAGGCTGAAACGCGAGAGCCGCCGTGCCGCATCCCACCGGGCGCTGTCACGTCACGCGAAGAGCACGATGCGGCAACGGTCACGCGCGGCGCGGCGTACGGCCGCGAAGCGCGCCGTCCGAACCAAGGGGCCACGGAACCGACGGGCCGCAGCGAAACGCGCTGCGAAAACACGTGAGCGCCGGCGACGAAGGGTGTCCGCCTAGAGCCATGCCCAGAGCACGACGCGACTCCCTCGAAGGTGGCTCGACGCTCATCGATTGGAACGAGCCGGCCAGAAACTCCCATATCCTCGACTGGCGCGACCGGGCTCATGAATTCGGACTCGTTCCAGTGGACCGCGACGACGCTGACGACGCCGACGATGGTGACATCGTCGAGCCGCCTGACCGCCTGCTGATGGAAGAGGAGCCCGAAGCTCGCGAGTCGCAGGAAATTGACGAGCAGCCAGAACCGGGTGAAGTCCAACGCCTGGCGGCAGACGATGTCGACCTGGTGCGCGTCTATCTGCGACAGATCGGCCGGCGCAAGCTGCTGAAGGCGCGCGACGAGCAGGAAATCGGCGCACGCATCGAGCGCGGCCGCGGTGATCTGCTGGCCGCGCTCGCCACGATTCCAGCGGCGCGCCAGACGCTTCTCGCCCTCGCCGACTGCGTACGCGAGGGATCGGCGCCGGCGGCGGAGCTGATTCTCCTGCCCGACGGCGGCGAGCTCAAACCCGAGAGTGTCGACCCCGTGCTGCGCGCGCTGACGCGCGTTCGGTGGATTGAAAGCCGAATCGACGGCTGGCGCCGCCACTGCGCTGATCGGCGATCGACCGCTTCGTCGCGGGCCCGATTTCGGCGCGAGATCGAGCGGGCCCGGACATCGATTGGTGAAATTCTGCGAAAGCTGCCGATCCGCCCATCGGTCGTCGACGATCTCGTCGCTGAGCTCGCGCGCCTCGACGGGGAGTTTCAGGCGGTCGAGCGGATCGAGATTCCCGCAGCGCGTCGTGCAGCCCGACGCGATCTCGAGGAGCGCGCGGGCCTTACTATTCAGCGGTTTCGCGAGCGGTTCAAGGTCGTGCGCGAACAGGAACAGCGGGTACTCGACGCCAAGCGTGAGCTGCTCGAAGCCAACCTGCGACTGGTCGTCTCCGTTGCGAAGCGCTACGCAGGCCGCGGTCTCACCCTTCTCGATCTCATTCAGGAGGGCAACATCGGACTGATGAAGGCGGTCGACCGTTTCCAGTTCCGGCGCGGGTTCAAATTCTCAACCTATGCGACCTGGTGGATTCGACAGGCGGTCGGCCGCGCGGTCGCGGATTATGGCCGCACCATCCGGCTGCCGGTTCACGTCATCGAATCGCTCAGCCGATTGAACCGCGAGCGCACCGCGCTGACCCGCGAGCGCGGCCGTGAGCCGACGCCAGAGGAGCTCGCGGAGCGGATGAAGCTGCCGCTTGGAAAGGTCCAGCTGCTGCTCGAAGCGGCCAAGCCCACAGCATCGCTCGAAACGCCTGTCGGCGACGACGAGGCGACATCGCTTGGATCGCTGCTGACCGATGTGGCCGCGCGCTCACCGGAGGCAAACGCCATACATGGACAGATGGCGGACGAGGTCGAGCGTGCGATGGCCCCACTCAACGAGCGCGAACGCGAAGTTCTCCGATTGAGGTTCGGGCTCGGAATCGATCGCGAGATGACACTCGGCGAAATCGGTCGACGGCTCTCGTTGTCGCGCGAACGGGTCCGCCAGATCGAAGCACGGGCGTTGGCCAAGATTCGTGCAGCGCGCGGCGCCGCCGCCTGAGCCCGAAAGGGGACGGTCCCCTTTCGTGGCGCTTCACTTGCACTGAATTACGACGCGTCCAACAAGCGTCGGTCAACAACATGGAGGAAACGATGAAGTATTTAGTAAGTGCGTGTGCATTGTCAGCAGTAACCGCGTTCTCGGCCGGCGTTGCGGCACAGGGCGCAGCGCAAACGCCGCAGAGTCAGCCACCGGCCGCCGCGACCGCACAGTCAGCAACGGTGACGTTCGAAGGATGTCTTGCTCGGGAAGACGAGATCCCGGGGCGGAAGCCGAATATCGTCGAGCGGCAGGGCATCATGGAGGACTACATCCTGACGAGCTCGAAGATGGTCAAGGGTTCAGCACCTCAGGCGGCTGACCGGCCAACCGGCACGGCTGGCACCTCGCCGCTGACCGCGATGTATCACGTGAAGGGGCTGAACGACGATCGTCTGAAGCCGCTCCTGGGCAAGCGCGTCCAGGTTGAGGGAACTCTTCAGGATACGGACAAGCCGGCTGGCGGCTCGACCGATCTGCCCGACATCCAGGCAACGACCATTCGGCAGGTGACGGGCGACTGCCCGGCAAAGCCGTAGCACGGACGTTCTCTAGAGACCAATCATGGTCATCGTGATCATGGCAGCACTGAGCGTGCTGCTCATCGTCACTATCGTCGGCGGCATCGCGGCATTGCCGCTTGCCGCCGGCGCCTTTGTGGTGATTGCCGCTCTCGTGCTGATGTTCAGGGTGTTCGTCGTATGGTTCAGCGACGAACCGACGGTCCGCAGCTGACGGCCGCAACTGCGCTCGCCAGAGCTATGCCACGATCACGCGACGCTGGTCGAGGCTGTAGGGCCAGGGCCGTTCGACACCAAGCATGATGAGCGCGCTGCCGAGCAGCGCCAGGTTCTTCAAGAAATTCCCCATCTCGCCCATCCGCGCCGCCGGATCCGCCACCGTCCAGAAGTTGTGCATGATGGGGGTGACGAAGGCGAGAAACACCACGATGCAGAGCACGCCGATCTGAGGCCAGAAGCCAAGGAGAATCGAGGCGCCGCCGACCAGCAGCAGCACGCCCGTGAACAACACTGCCAGCTCCGGCATCGGCACGCCTTTGCCAGCAGTGAACTGCGCCATCATCGCCGTATTCAGAAAGTGATTGATGCCGCTGTAGATGAAGTAGCCACCGAAGATGATCCGACCAATCAGAAACAGTTCGGCCATCTGACGCTCCTTAGGGAACGAAGGGGACTGCCGCGTGGCGCCGCGTGAGGCGGTTCAGACGGAACGGCTCGTTGAGGCGAAACAGCAGCCGCCAGCCCTCGCGGCCGTGGGCCACGTCGACGCGCGCGATCGTCGATGAACGAACATGGGCACGCACACCGACGCCGTAGGAGGCCTCTTTCAGTGTGAGATCGCGGACGCGAGAAGCCACACTGCCGGCGTCTGCAAACACGGCAAAGTCGACATGCTCGAACAGCGCCCACCGCGACTCGGCGCTGAGCAACAGCAGGTGGCGATCGTGGAAGCGGTAGTCCGAGTAGGAACGAAGCGTTGTCGACCCGCCGAGACTGGGCAGCAGATACGCTGGAATCCGTCGATCGTCACCAGTCTCCGAGATGACGGTCCATCCGTGGAAGGCGAGGGTCCATCGCCCCGGCGAAACCGGCATAAGGTGCAGGGCTTCGAGCTCATGCCGACGAAAACTGTACTGCCCGGTGTCCTGGTCTGAATAAAACGACGAGGCCGCGCGATAGACGCCGCCGCGGGTCGGATGGCCTGGTGCATCCCGCGTGTCGACGGTTGCCGCAACCTGCCCGTGGAGAAACGGTGGCTGGCGCCGCGATTCGAAGCCCGGCTCGAGGGCGAAGATTAGTGTGGCATCGGGATAGTCGCGATCGAACAGGCCCGCAGATGCAGAGATCGTCGGTCGCGTGACCCAGCCTACGGTCCCTTCAAGCATGGTCGACTCTTGCACCCGGTAGGTCGTGAAACCGATCAAGTCGGTCGACTTCACCCGATAGTCGGTGCGGATGTCGCGTGTCCGGTCGCGGCCGGCGCCAAAGTACTGGACCTGGGTGAGGTCCTGCCAGAGAAGCTGTGTGCCGACGGTCATGCGGCCGTTCGCAAGATCGATGTACTCGAACGAGCCCTGCGCCGTCTTATACCCGCGCCATGAGAAGGCCGCCGAACCGTCGAGCCAGCCTCGCTGATTGAGCACGTTCACCCGGTAGCCCGAGCCCGCAGAGATCCACCCGTCGCCCGTGACGTTGGTCTTGAAGACGGGGTACCACCCCGCCTTCCGTTCCCCACTTTCGCCCAGATACTTCCCCGCGAAATCGAAGGCGGTTTTCATGCGAGTCGGCTCTTGGAAGAAAGGCCGGCTTTCGGGCTGTGGTTTGCGATCCGTTTCCTGCGCCACAGCCGGAGCGACCATCGATAGCATCAGCACGGCCGCAAAGAAGTAGCGCATCACCCAAGCGTTCGCATCTCACGTGCCAGCGAGGTCAACCAGGCACGAACTCAGCTGTTATGGGTCGGATGAGCTCGTTCGGGAGATCCGCAGCAACACCGGGGATGATGTGCCGCGTCGAGGGCGTTCTTCCGAGCACGGACGCATTGCTGCGCAGTGATTGCCAGAAAGTCAGTTGCAGCGAATCGAGGTCGACACGCTCCGGACTGGCAGCCTGAGTCTAAACGGTCATATTGTCTCTTTGTGTCCTCTTAATATCCGATGTGGCTGTCCCGTATTGAGAACGGTGTGCTCCGAAACGGAGCAAATTACAACGATTCCGTAACCGCGTCCAATGCGTCAAAGCCCGCAGTATCAACAACTAACGTCGTATGACCGAACCGGGCAGAAAGCTTGCGATGAATTCACGTAGGCCGGGCCTCTTAGGCCCGGCGAGAAGGCGGACCTAAGAGGTCCGCCCTACGTACTCCGGCGTCTAGTTTTGGAGGACTTGTGAAGCAGCGTGCTCGGATCGTCGCGGTCGCGTCGTGCGTGCTCTGGAACGGTATCGGAGCCGCAGCCGAATCCCCCAGCATCGTCTCGCACGTGCGGCAGACCGGTGGCTTCGAGCGAATCATCGTCAACACCGACAAGCCGATGCATCTCGGGGATCTGGTGCGCGGTGCGGATCTGGTCGTCGAAGGATCGGCGGTCGCCCTCCGATCGTTTCTCGATTCGACCGAGACGCACATCTACACCGATTACACGTTCACGCTGCACGACATCGTGAAGAACCGCACCCGACCGGGCGTGCTGCTCACCGGCAGCACGATCGTCGTGCGACGCGAGAGTGGCACCGTCTCGATTGATGGTATTCCCGCGACGACCATCGAGAACGACTTCCCGGCGTTCAGCGAGGGTGGTCGCTACGTGCTGTTCTTGAATGAATCCCGGGACGAGAACACGTGGGTCGTGCTCGGCGGCGGTCGGGGGGCGTTCGGCGCGGCGGCGGACATCTCGCCACTGGCCTCGATGTCGCTCGATCGCTCGACGCAGGCCGCGCCGCGCGACAAGTTTCTCGGTGAGGTCCGCGCGCTGCTGAAGTTTACCGAGTAGCGGCGGGCCTGAGAGGCCCGCCCTACGAGGCCTGAATAGCAGCGGCGGGCCTGAGAGGCCCGCCCTACGAGGACCACCCACCCATTCGGGTGATTTTCAAAGCGAGGTGACGGTCGTACGATCGAATCGTGCTTCCAGATCGTCAGCCAGATCGTCAGGATGACGCGCTGCTCGATTCCTACTCACGCGCGGTCACGTCGGCTGTCGACGTCGCCGCCCCGGCCGTCGTCCGTATCGAGGCCGACCGCGGCGGCGGCTCCGGCGTCGTCCTCAGTCCCGACGGCCTGATCCTCACCAATCATCATGTGGTGGCCCGCTCCAGCAAACTCTCGGCAATGCTGCCGGACGGCCGGTACTGCGCGCGCCGACTTGATTGGCAGCGACCCGCATGCCGATCTTGCGGTGCTGCGGATCGGCGTCGACGGCGGTCCGCTGAAGTGGGCGTCGCTTGGCGATTCGAGTGCCGTGCGCGTCGGACAGATCGCCATCGCCATCGGCAACCCTTACGGTTTCCACCACTCGGTGACGGCGGGCATCGTCAGCGCGGTCGGCCGCTCGCTGCGCGCCTCGTCGGGACGCCTGATCGAAGACGTCATCCAGACCGATGCCTCGCTCAATCCCGGCAACTCCGGCGGGCCGCTGGTGGATTCGAGCGGCACGGTCATCGGCGTGAACACGGCGATGATTCAACCTGCGCATGGGTTGTGTTTCGCGATCGCCAGCAGCACGGCACGCTTCATCGCCGGCCGGCTGATTCGCGATGGACGGATTCGTCGAAGTTATATCGGCGTCGCCGGCCAGACCGTACCCGTGCCGCGGGCGCTGGCGCGATTTCACAAGCTGGCGATCACGAGCGCCGTGCTGGTCGCCTCCGTCGACGCCAACAGTCCGGCGGTCCGCGCCGGGTTGACGGCTGGCGACATCGTCGTCGGGTTCGGCGATGAGCTGGTGAGTGGCGTCGACGCGTTGCACCGCCGTCTCACCGGCGAATGCGTCGGCGTCCCGGTTCGCCTGGCGGTACTGCGCCGCGGCGAGCGCCGGACGCTTACGGTGGTTCCGACCGAGCTGGCGTCATAGCGTCAACAGGCCCCGCCGAAGTGCCAGGCGGACGGTTTCCGTCCGGTTCGTCGCACCCAGCTTGGCGGCAATCGACGCCACGTGAAATTTCACAGTCTGATCGCTGATCCCCAACCGAGCCGCGATGGCCTTATTTGGCAATCCCTCCGCCAGCAGCTCGAGCACCTGCTGCTCGCGGGCTGTCAGCGTGTCGCCCGCGGTCACTTCAGCATCGGGCAGCGTTCTGCTCGGCGGCGGCAGCAGGATGGCATCCGCCGAAATACCGGACGCGCGGGCCTCGGCCAACGTCTCGAATTCTCCGACGATCGTCGTCGATGCCTGAAGCCCGGATCGCAGGCGGCTGCGTTCCGCCGGCGAGCCGACAACCACCACGCGCATCAGCTCGCCGGTCGTTCGCCGATCGTGATCGGGGTGTTGAAGACGCTGGCCCCGCGGAGCAGGCGGCTCGGCGTCGGTCGTCCGACCGGGATGGCCCCGAGCAGATCCAAGAGATCATCAGGCGAGTCGACGCCGTGCCCATCCAGCTCGAAGAGCACGTCGCCTACCAGGACACCCGCGGCGGCCGCTGGACTCCCGTCCGTGACACCCATCACCAGCAGCCCCTCCTTGCGACCCGCGAGCGCGGCCTGCGCCTCGGGCAGCGGCACCGCCTGGCCGGCGATGCCGAGATAGCCGCGCTTCGACCGGCCGTGCTCCAGGATATGAGCGGCCGTCGCCCATGCGATTCCGATCGGAATGACGACGCCGAGACCTCTGATCGCGGCAGCGGTGGTGACGCCAAGGAGCGCACCGGAGGTATCGACGAACGCTCCGCCGGCAAATCCCTCGTGCATCGGTGCTGTCGTCCGGAGGACCTGGGCGATGGCCCGCTTGCGCCCGGTCGGCAACGGGCCCGCGATCACTGACACCATCCCGGCGCTGGCGGTCACGGAGTTGCTCCACGATCGCGCGATCGCAATCGCAAGATTACCGACCCGGGCCGGCGACTGCGCCACCGTCATCGGCGTGGTGTTCAATCCGGGGACGCGGAGCACGGCAAGGCCCGTCGCGGGATCCCACCCCGCCAGTTGAGCCTCGAGCAGCTGTCCCTGATAATCGCGGACCTGGATGCCATCCTCGCGGCCGAGCGCGCGAATCATCGTCACAATCACTTCAGGGGCATGCACGAGTCCACTCGCCGGCCGCCGTCGACCGTGGACTTGTACGACGCCCGGCGCGGCGCGCTCAACGGCATCGGCAAGCGCGTTGGACATCACTGCGGCGAAATCGTTGGTCATCATGCCCGCATCGTCGCACGCGACGAGGTCTCAGTGGATCACCCAATTGGGTGAATGGCGTCGGATTGGCGGAACGTGAGGTTGAATCGGCCGGTCATCGCGAGCTCGGTCGGCGCGCTATGGGGCACGATCCGTGACACGCCGTGGTAGCGGAGCCGGGCCGCGCCGCCGAATACGAACGCGTCCCCGGACTGCAACGGAATCGCTTCGACCGGATCGCGGCGGCGCTCGCCGCCGAACAGAAAGCGCGCCGTGTCTCCTAGCGAAATCGAGACGACCGGCCACCCCGCGGCAAGGGCGAGCGGGCCTTCGTCCTTGTCCTGGTGAAGGCCCATTCGTCCCTCTTCGTCGTAGAAGTTCAGAATGCAGACGTCCGGCTCCAGTGGCATCCCGACCGAACTGGCAATTCCTTTCGCGAGCCGCTTGAAGTGGTCAGGCAGGGGGGGCGCCGTGAGACCGTCGAAATCGCTGCGCTGCGCTTCGTATTGATACGTACGGCCGTTCCAGTGGCGGCCAAGGCACAACATCCGCACGTGCATCTTGCCGCCGCCGCGAACCACGGGAATGTACGCAGGGACGTCACCGTCGGCGAGCGCTCGGCATTCGGCCACGAGCTGCTGCTGTTCGGAAAGCGTCAGTTGTCCCAACAAATGGAACGCTCCTGGTCCGTAGTCCTTCAGTGTCATGACGGTACTGCTCATGGTACGTGCGTTGCGTAACGCCCCGCCAGCGTCGCTGCGGCCCGCGCCGCCAGCAAGAACGACGCGTTTTCTATACACACAGTGTGAAAAATCTACCTTGGCTCTCTCCGGCTGCCTCGGATCCGTTCTGGGCGGCGGCACTCGCAGTCGCTCTGGCAATCGTCTGCGTGCTCGCAGCGCGAGTGTATCAGCACGAGCCCGCGCCGATCGCGAGCAACGGCTCGAGGCGGAACGCATTTCGAGTTGGACGCTCCATCTGCAGTCCCTGACTGGCGCGCTGTCCCGTGCGATGACCGTGCCTGAAGTCGTCGCGGTCTCGATACCGGAGTTCCTTCATCCGCTCGATGCCAGCACGGGACTGATCGCCCTGGTTGGTGACGACGGCCGCCATGCGACCGTCGCGCACGCGGTCGGGTTCGAGCCGCCGCTGCCGGCTGACGCCGCTTTGATTATCGACCGCGAGACGATCGTCGGACGAGCCATCGCCAACCGCGAGATCCGCAGCCTGGCGGGCGAACCTGTGGACGCGATCCAACTCGCAGACGGCACTCCCTGGCCGGGTGCGCGAGGAACGACCACGATCGTGCCGCTCATCACCAACGGGCGTGCGATTGCGGTGTTCTGTGTCGGTTTCCCGGCAACGCGCAGCCTCTCGACCGACGAGCGCGACTTTCTCCTGACCGGCGGCCGGCGCACCGCCGAAGCGATCGTCCGGGCCGATCACTACGAAGGAGCTCAGCGCGCACGCAACGACGCCGAACATCTGCGGCGCCGCGGCGACGAAGAGCTCCGCGAGCGGAAGAAGGTCGAGGCGGCGCTCCGCGAGAGCGAGACGCGCTATCGGTCGCTCGCGGCCAGAACCAATCATCTGTATGCACTCAGCGCCTCGCTCTCCGAGTCGCTGACCCTCGATGCGGTGGCCAAAGCGATCGTCAGCCGGAGTCGCTATGTGGCCGGTGCGTCGGCGGCGTCGGTCGCGCTGCTGAACGACGACCGTACCGAGCTCGACACGCTGCATGCCGAGGAGTACCCCAATCATGTCGCCGAGGCGTGGCAATCGTTCGCCGTCGGGCCCGGACTGTGCTGGAGCGAGGCGATCCACAAGCGGGAGCCGGTGTTCGTCACGTCGTTCTCGGAGTGGCAGGCGCGCTTCCCGGTGTCAGCTCCGCTGGGCGCCGATTGCGGCTTCGCGTCGCTTGCCGCGCTGCCGCTGCTCGTCGACGACGCGCCGGTGGGCGTCCTGATGTTCCACTTCGTCGCGCCGGTCAGCTTCGATGCGGAGTACCGCGCCGTGCTGATTTCGGTCGCCCACCACTCGGCGCAGGCGATCGACCGCGCACGCCTCTACGAATCGGCGCAGCACGCGCGAATCGAGGCCGAAACCGCCAATCGATCGAAGGACGACTTCCTGTCCATCGTGTCGCACGAGCTTCGGACGCCACTGACCGCCGTGCTCGGATGGGCTTCGATGCTCAGGAAAGGTTCACTCGATGGACCGCGCATTGCCCGGGCGATTGAGGCGATCGTCACCAACGCGACGCGTCAGGCGCAGCTCATCGACGAGCTGCTCGACGTCTCGCGCCTGGTCGGCGGGCGCGCGGTCTTCGAGCTCCGCGAGGTCGACTTGCGCGACACGCTGCGCGGAGTGGTCGAGGCCGTCATGCCGGTTGCCGAAGCCAAGGGCATCGAGGTCTGCCTCGGGGCCCACCCGACGGTGCCGGTCTGCGCCGACCCGCGCCGGCTCGAGCAGGTGTTCCTGAATCTGTTGACCAACGCCGTCAAGTTCACGCCGCCCGCAGGGCGCGTGTCGATCGACGCCGCGATCACCGGCGCCGAGGTGCAGGTGCGCGTCGCCGACAACGGCAGCGGCATCGACCCGGCGTTCCTCCCGTTCGTGTTCGAGCGATTCAGGCAGGGCGCCAACAGCGAGGACCGGACGCCTGGCGGCCTGGGCCTCGGACTGTTCATCGCCAAGCAGCTGGTCGAAGGTCAGGGCGGAACGATCCGCGCCGAAAGCCCCGGGCCGGGCGAAGGGTCGACCTTCATCGTCACCCTGCCGGTCAGCAAAACGGCGCACGCCGACTACCCGGTCGCGTCACGCGCTGTTCGACAGCGCGTGTAGCCCCGCTAATTTACGGAACCACCCACAAGAACAGGTTCGCGTCCTCGAACCGCATGGTCTCGGTCGGCGTCCACCGCCCGATGGGAAACTGGTGCGACACAATCCGGGTGCCCTTGCGGAGCTCCGCTTTCAACTTCGGTTCGAGATCACGATTGACTGAGGCGTTGAGATACAGGGTGACGACCGTTGCCTTGGAAATGTCGGCGGTGAACATGTCGCCTTCGATGAAGGTGACCCTGTCACCGACCTCGCTTTGCCGGGCGACCTCGCGCGACAGCATGATGAGACTGCGATCCAGCTCGATGCCGACGCCCCTTGCTCCGTACTTCTGAGCCGCGATGACGACGATGCGGCCGTCACCCGAACCAAGGTCGTAGACGACATCGTTCGGTGTGACCTTGGCGAACTTCAGCATCGCGTCGACGATCGTCTGCCGGGTTGGTGCGAAGAAGATGTCTGGTTTGCGAGCCGACGTGGATTGAGCTCCAGCCTGCGCGACCACTGCCACCACAACCATCACTGACAGGCCAAATGCCCGCACCCCCGCTACGCTACCACGATGAAACCCCGCGGGCGCATGAGTCCATTAGGCGTACCGCTTGGTTCCGCCGTACGTAGGGCGGACCGCTTGGTTCCGCCCGTACGTAGGGCGGACCTCTTTAGGTCCGCCGAAAATGCGCGCGTCTGTAGGAGCGCTGTGCCGGGCGCACCTAAAGAGGTCCGCCCTGCAGAAGGGTCAGGAGCTCAGATGGACGCGGATGAAGGTCACCATCGCGTCGAGAATGTAGTGCGAGCGACCGGTATCGTCGTACAGCTCGAATGCATGCGGCGCCGTCGCGTGATTGACGAGGGTCAGCGGTACGCCAGCCGCGATGGCTGTCGCGACGAAGCGATCAAGGGCCTCGTTGAGGCCGGCAAACTCGTCGCGGCCGCAGCGCACCAGAAACAGGGGCACACCCTCGGGTAAATCGCTCGCCGATTTTCCGGCTGTGGCGTTCGCGAATCGATAGGTAGCTGCGGCGTCCGCGACCGCGGAGCCGCTGATGTCGAGTGTAAACGCGCTCGAGAGCACAGCCGCGCGAATGCCGCGCCGCTTCTCCATCACCAACGCGAGCCCAACCGGTCCATTGCCGGAGGACGCCCACACGCCCAGCCTGCCGGCATCGATCCCGAGCCCCTCGCCGTTCGCTTCGAGGTAATCGACGACTCGACCGGCGTCGGCGCCTGGATCGTTCGTCGTGTAGGCAATCGCGGCGGTTCCCGAGGCGGCGATGAGCTGCGCGAGCGACACGACGAAGGCCATCTCCTTGAACCGGCATCCGAGCGGCAGCGGCACGCCGACATCGCGGTAACCAGCCACGATCAGGACCGCCGGGACGACCGTTCCTTCCGCCAGGTCGGCCGGATAGTAGATGTCCATCGTCAGCGGACCAACCGCGGATGTGTGGAAGGTGACGTCAGATCGCACGCGCGCGTCTTCCATCCGATCGAGGTGACGGATCAGTCTCTTCAACGTAATTGGGTGACGTGTGTCGTTCATCTGTGTCCTCCTGAACTGCCTCACGAGGCAGACCTCAGGACCTGATGGAAACTCAGCGGCCGTGCGGGATTGTCGGGTGACGAAATGAAGGCTGGACCGAGAGAGAGGCGGTGCGAAGAAGAGAAACCCTTTATAGCCGAACGACCGGCCTCCGCGCAAGGATCGGCGCTCAGCTCAGGCGCGCAGGTGCGTCTTCAGAAAACGGCCGGTGTGGGACGCCTTGCACCTCGCGACGTCTTCAGGGGTTCCGGTCACGACCACTTCCCCGCCGGCATGACCGCCGTCGGGACCGAGGTCGATCACGTAATCGGCGGTCTTGATGACGTCCATGTGATGCTCGATCAAAAGCACGGTGTGGCCGGCATCCACCAGCCTGTTCAACGAGTCGAGCAGACGCTCCACGTCAGCCAGGTGCAAACCGGTCGTCGGCTCGTCGAGGATGTAGACGGTGTGCTTCGAGCGCTGCAAGGTGCTCAGCTCACTTGCGATCTTGATGCGCTGCGCCTCGCCCCCCGACAGCGTGGTCGCCGACTGGCCGAGCGTGAGGTAGCCGAGCCCGAGATGGCCGAGGACCTCGATCTTCTTCCCGATCGTTGGTTCTGCCGCGAAGAACCGGACGCCTTCCTCGACAGACATCTTCAGCACATCGTCGATGCTCTTGCCGCGCACGGTCACTTCGAGCGTGTCGCCGTTGAAGCGCGCCCCCTTGCAGACGCCGCAGGTCACCTCGACGTCGGGCATGAAGTAGAGCTGCGTCGTGATCGCCCCCTCGCCCTGGCACTCCTCGCAGCGCCCGCCCTTGACGTTGAAACTGAACCGGCCGGGCTGGTAGCCGCGCTCGCGGGACAACGGCGCGTGAGAGAAGAGATCGCGGATCGTGTCGTAGAAGCCGACGTAGGTCGCCGGATTGGATCGGCTGTTCCGGCCAATCGGCGTTTGATCGATGTTGACGACCTTGCGCACGTGCTCGATGCCGTCGACGGCGTCGTGGTCGCCCGGCAGCGTTCGCGTGTCGACCAGCCGCTTCCAGAGCGCCTTGTAAAGGACTTCGTTGACCAGCGTGCTCTTGCCGGAACCGGACGCGCCGGTAATCGCCACGAGCTTGCCCAGCGGAAAAGCGACGTCGAGCGACTTGAGGTTGTTCTCGCGCGCGCCCCGGACGCGCAGAAACTTGCCGTTGCCGGGCCGCCGCGCCTTGGGAGTCGCGATCACACGCTTGCCGGACAGAAACTGCCCGGTTGGCGACTGTTTGCACTTCAGCACGTCACTGAGCGACCCCTGCACCACCACTTTGCCGCCGTGCACGCCCGCGCCTGGTCCCATCTCGACCAGGTGATCGGCGGCGCGGATCGTGTCCTCGTCGTGCTCGACGACGATCACGGTGTTGCCGATGTCGCGGAGGCTTTCGAGCGTCGCGATCATCTTCACGTTGTCCTTGGGATGAAGGCCGATGCTCGGCTCGTCAAGGACGTAGAGCATGCCCATCAGCCCCGAGCCGATCTGGGTCGACAGACGGATCCGCTGCGACTCACCGCCCGACAGCGTGCTCGAGCGGCGGTTGAAGTTCAGGTAATCCAGTCCGATTCCGAGCAGCAGTTCGAGCCGGCCGCGTATTTCCTTCAGCACCTGCCGTCCGGCGTCGGCGCCGCGGCCGACCGGCTTGATCGTCGCCAGGAAGGCGTGCAGCTGGTCGAAATTCAACTGCCCGACGTCGTTGATGGTCTGGCCGCCGATCGTGAACAGCAGCCGCGTCGATCGAAGTCTGGTGCCGTTGCAATCAGGGCAGGTGTGCTCGACCATCACCTTGTCGAGCCAGGCCTCCATTCTCGAGTTCGCCTCGCCGCTCTGCCGATAGCGGCGGTAGTAGCGCTCGATGCGGCGCGCGATGCCGCCGAAGCCGACCTCACGGCCCTCTTCTTTATCGCGCTTGATCTTGGCCTCCGGCGGCGTGATCAGCGCCACCTTCTTCGGCTCGATCCCGTAGAGGATGGCATTCCGCGCGCTGTCGGGAAGGTCCTTCCACGGCACGTCCAGCCCGAAACCGAGCGCAGTGGCGAGACTGAACATCATCCGCCCGTCCCAGGTATCGGGGTTGTACTTGAACGCTTCGCGCACGAAACAGCCGCCGGCGATGCTGCGCTTCTGGTCGGGAATCAGCAGCTCCGGATGGGTCAGCTTGTCGACGCCGAGCCCGCCACAGGTGCGGCATGCGCTCTCCGGATCGTTGAACACGAAGAAGACCGGGCCGATGTCGCCGTACACGAAGTGGTGCGTCGCGCTGCACAGCGTGCTGTAGAACCGCTCGGCCTGCGTCTTGACGACACCGCTGACGATCTGCACCTGCATCAGGCTGTCGCCGACCAGCAGCGTGTTCGCGATGCCAGCGCGGATCGCCTTTTCGTGCTTGCGGCTGACGATGAACCGGTCGACCAGGGCGTCCATGTGCCGCACATCGGACGCTTCGAGGTCGATCTCCTCGGAGAGATCGATCGCGTTACCGTCGACGAACAGCCGGCGGCATCCTTTCTTGCGAAGCTCGGTGAACACGAAGTCGAGCTCCTCGCCGTAAACCTTGAACACCGGCGCGCGCAGCTCGACCTCGGCGCCTTCCGGCAGCGACAGGATCGCTTCGAGAATCTGGCTGGCCGATCGGCTCGGCGTCGATTCGCCCGTTCGAGGACAGCGCGGTTCGCCGATGGTCGCAAACAGCAGGTTCAGGTAGCTGGCGATGTCGGTCATCGTGCCGACCGTCGAGCGGGGATTGCTGGCGATGGTTTTCTGCTCGATCGAGATGACCGGCGACAGCCCAAACACGAAATCGACGTCAGGCTTCGACACCTGGGCGACAAACCGCTTGGCGTAGCTCGACAGCGACTCGAGATACCGGCGCTGCCCTTCGGCGTAGATCGTGTCGAACGCCAGGCTCGACTTGCCCGATCCCGACAGGCCCGTGACCACGACCAGGCTGTCCCGCGGAATCTCCAGCGTGATGTCCTTGAGATTGTGAACGCGCGCTCCCTGGACGGCGATGGTCGTCCTCACGCCGTTTCGGCGCGCCGAAGCCTGGCTACCGGGCATCGGACGGCTCGTCGATGAAGAAGAAGGCCAGCTCCTGGACATCCACGTTACTTCTCCGGGTGAGACGCACGGCGGTCGAGGCCTTGCCGACGAGACCGCGGTCCGCGAGATATTCGCAGGCGACGATCGCGCCCTCGAGATCGAAGTTCTTCTTGAAGTGATCGTCGATCTCCGTACAGGAGCGGACCTCTCCGGCCTCGCGCAGGTAATCGACGACCGGGGCGAACAGGCGCTTCGCGCGGTCGGCCACGTAGGCGTCGACCGCATCGAGCGCCGCCTGCACGCGTGCCCGCGATTTGCGCTCGTTGAGCAGGTCCGCATAGACCAGAGCGAAGAACGTTGGATTGAGCGCGGCCGCCTGGGGAATCACCTCGCGGCCGATGAGCTGGCCGGCCGACATGACCTCGATCTGGGCGAGCGCGGTCGCGGCGTAGAGAATCCACAGAGCGCTGTAGTTCAGATCGTCGCGGGTGACGAACCATTTGTGCGCCTTGTCAATGCAGCCCAGCGCCTGCGAGCCGGCACGCAGCAGCTGCACCGCCGTGTCACGGCTCCCGAGGCGCTGCAGTCGATCACACAGGTCGGCGATGGTCGGATCGTGCGTGTACAGCAGACGGCCCTTCGCCAGGAACGAGTGCACGAACGAGTTGTGCAACGATCCCTCGACCGTCTTGCGGAATTCGGTCCGCGGCATCAGCAGCCCGTGGACGTTGACGCCATCGGCGTACAGCGCGACGTCCGTGACGGTCCTTTCGGTCATCGATGGTGACGAGCACGAGGTCGATATCCGACTTCGCCCAGACCGTGTCGTGCGACAGGCTGCCGCAGAGGACCGCCGCCAGCACAGACTTGTCCTTCTTGATCTGCTCGATGAGCGAGTCGAGCGCCTTCGTGAAGGTTTGCTGGATGGCCGGCTGGTCCACGTCGCGGTCTCTGAACTGCAAAGTGTAGTCGAGCAACCGCTCCGTTGGTCCAGACGAAGATCGAGATCCGACTTGCAATCCTGAGGGACACTCGTCGTCAATCTGCACGCCGCCACCCATTCTCACAGCCCGGGTCCTGGTACATCTATTGCCTTCGTTCGACCAAATCTCGATCCTGGAGGGCTGGGGTACGGTATGTCCGACGACATGTATCACCAGGCGAAGACGTCCTTGAGTACCGGTCTCCAGCGATCTCCAGAAGATCCTCCGACAGGATCTGCAGGGTCTCAGGGCGGCGATCGACGAACGGATCGACACCCTCGACGCCAGCCTCACGCAGACCGACGCCCTCTTCGACCGTGTCGCCCAGCAGCTCGCGAGCTTCGCCGCCGATGGCGCCGCGCAAGCCGCCGCCCAGGTGCGGCTGCAATGTGAACAGGCCGCCCAGCGCGATGTCGACGCCGCCCGCGCGGAAGCGCGAGAGGAGCTGGCGCGTCTCCGCGGCGAGGCCGACGCGACGCGTGCGGCGCTCGAAGCACAACTGACCGACGCCCACCAGTTGCGTGACCAGGCCGCAGCGGCGACCGCGGACGCCCAGCACGAAATCGCCGCGGCGCGGCGGGCGTGGGAGGAGCAGAATCGCCGTCTCGACGAAGCCGCCGAGCGCATCCGGACTCTCGAAGCGGATCACACGCAGTGGGCACTGGCCAGACAGGTTGCCGAGGCGCACCTCGAGGAGGAGCGGCAGCGGCGCAAGACGATTGCCATTCAAATGGAAATGGTCCGCGAGGAACTACACCTGGCGATGGCCGAGGCGAAGACATTTCGACTCCAGTCCGAGCAGCTGGCCGATCGTCTGGCAAAATTCGAGGAGGCACCGGCGGCGCCCCGCGCAGTTTCTCCGACCGAGCAAGCCGACGATCGCCGCCGACATGCAGCGCTCGGACAGCTGCAACGGGACTTGCAGGCGCTCAACACCTGCCAGTCGGCTGACGAGATCCTGACGATCCTGATCGACTCGTTGATCCAGCAGTTCACCACGGTGGCGCTGTTTGCGGTCACCGGTCAGGGTTTCAAGTTCTGGCGGGGCCGCAGCCAGGATCGTTCGATTGACGTTGCCGTGCCGATCGTGCCGCTCGGGAGCGAGTCGCCGCTGGCGCGGGCTTACGAACAGCGCCGCGCGGTCGTCACCGATCCGATGCACGCTGATGCGACGCTTCCCTTGGGCGTCCGATCGATCGGGCTCATCGCCGCCTTCCCGCTCGTCAGCAACGACCGGGTGCGGATCGTCGCCTACGTGGAGATACACCGGGACTATTCAGAGGAAGCCGGCATCGCGCTGACGAAGATTGCCGAGATTCTGATCGATCGAGTCAACCTCCGCCTGCAGCGAGCGCAGCCGTTGACGGCGACCCCCCTTCCCGATCCCCCGCGCCCGGCGAACATTCAGCCTGCTGGACCACCCGTGCCGGAATCGCCCCACTATGTGCTGGCACGGCAGGTTCGTCGCGTGCCGATTCACGACGGCGTCACAGTGCTGATTGACGGCATCTCCAGCGCGCTCGTCGATCTCTCGACGCTTGGCGCCCAGATCGTGTCGACGAGCACGGTCCGCGCCAACCGTCCGGTGCGTTTCGTGCTTCAGGGTGAGGAAGGGCCGCTCTCGTGCAAGGGGCGCGTCGTCTGGGCGAGGGTTGAACGAACGCGGGAAACCGAACCGGTCCGGTATCGTGCTGGCCTGGAGTTCACCGAAGCCAATGCCTCAGCCCTCCAGGCGTTCGCCGCCCAGCACGGTGTTGCCTACGTGGCGTCCGCCACGGTCATGGAACACTGAGGTCTGCCGGCACGTCGTGCGTCCCTTTGTAGGGCGGGTCCTTTTCGGACCCGCCTCGTGCTAGTCGCAGGAAGAAGCGACCGGACGAAGCGACCGGACCTGCATCTCTCGCTCGGTGACGGTTCCCGTCAGTGCGACGCGTCGCCCGACATGGCCCTGCAGGCTGATCTTGTCGGTCGAGTCGACGACGGTCAGAGACGCCGGGCGCTTCGTCAGGAAGCCCGACTTCCAGCTGCGCGACTTGGGGATCTCGGCACCGTCAGTGTCCTTCAGCCGGAACGCCGCTTTGTCGTTCTCGAGGCATCCAGTAATCGTCACGAGCCTGATCGCTGTCGCTGATGCGATCGGCGACTTCTCGGCAGAAGTCTCATCTGTCTCCACCGGCATGACAGGATGGGCCTCGGCGACCATCGTCGGCCGCGCCGCAAGTGGGCGCGACGCTGGCAACTCATGATCGATCGCCTCTGATGACGCGACCACGCTTGTTGCCTCGGGTCTCGGCCGGGACGTCTCTGCGCGGGACGGCGTGACAGGCGGTGCGACTGGCGCCGGCCGCACGTCCGTTCGCTCCACTTTTTCGCCAGACGGAAGCCCGGTGACGAGCAGCACGACCGCGATCGCGGCAAGACCCAGCGCCCACCCGCCGAACACTCGCGTCGGGCTCGTGAACATTTCAGTCACCACCGACGGCGTCTCGTGATGGACTGCTGGCGAATCTGTTACGTGCTGCGCCAGAGTGGGTTCAATGCGCGGCGCTTGTGTGACGCGCGACGGCTTGCTGGCGCGCGACGACGGCTTACGGTGTGTGGGTTTTCTCGTGCGTCGCGCGGTTCTCGAGCGGACGGAGGCCTTTCTTCGTGGTGCCATAACGACCAGCTCTGCAGCAACTGAAGTACCGGACGGGCGCCCCTGCCAGGCCGGGGCGTAACCCATCGCCAAGCTTCAGTTTCCGGTCATTGACCCGACGGGCCGGCCGCCGGTGTGTCGGGATGAGACACCGAATTGCGTAATCGAGCGAAGAATACTGACGGCGAGATTCGTCATGCGGACGGGTGCCTCAACCGACGTGCACGCGCGGACGGCGAAGCGGATCGGGCTCCGACTTCCGCAGCACCTCGCGCGTGACCGGCGCCGTATCGCCTTCGCCGAACGCGAGGAATCTTCAGCACGTAGGTGATCGGGTTGCCTTCGGTCCACCCGAAGTAGGCGTGCGGGATGATGCCCCGTCCGTGTCGCGGATGTGCAGGAGCAGCGCAGCGATCGCGTTCGGGATGGCCGGGCTCTGGCAGCGCAGCACGCGATATGGGCCGACCTGCGACGCCTTCGACCTTCAACACTTCGGTGAACTGCGAGGCGTCGCCGGGCCGCACCTCGAGGAACAACACGGAATCGTCCAGCGACAGGTGATGCGAGTTTCGCGCCTCCCGGACCTTGTCCTCGTACTCGCGGATCGATCCATCGTCGGGGCGATTGGCGATGATCCGGATCGATTCGCTGCCGATCGGCTTCGTCGATGAACCTCGCCGCCGCCTCGTCGAGGACGAAGCCGTGGACGCGCAGCTCGGTCGACCGCAGCGTCGCGCGAGACGAGCGACGAGATCACGATGCCGAGAATGAACAGCGACGCGATCTTGATGCCTTCCGGCCGCTCGACCATGTTCGTGACCGTCGTGTAGAAGAACACCGCGGCGATCGCAAGAACGGCACCCACCGCGCCACGCCGCCGCCAGGCGCTGATCGCGACCGCGAGCGCCGCCGAGCTCATCAGCACCAGCACGCCGGTGGCGTAGGCGCCGCCCTGCGCTTCGACGTCGGCGCGAAAGACCAGCGTGACGACGATGTTGATGCCGGTGATGATGATGACGAGCGGCCGGTTGGCGCGCGCCCATTCGGGCGCCATGCCGTATTGCGGCAGGTAGCGCGGCACCAGATTCAGCAGGCCGGCCAGCGCCGACGCGCCGGCGAACCAGAGGATGGCGATCGTGCTCAGCGTCGTAGAGCGTGCCGAAGCCGGGCCGAACCGTTCGTGCGCCAGATACGCCAGCGCGCGGCCGTCGGCCGGACCGCCCGGCTGAAACGCTTCGGCCGGAATCAGCAGAGCGGTGACGAAGCTGCTGCCGATCAGCATCACGCTCATGATCAGCGCGGCCGTGCGCAGCAGTTTCTTGGTGTTGCGGATCCGCCCGAGCGGCGCGCTCGTCGGTGTCGGTCGCGTCGCCGCGCACGAGCGGCATCACCGCGACGCCGGTCTCGAACCCCGAGAGGCCGAGCGCGAGCTTCGGGAACAGGAGCAGCGCCATCGCCACCATCATCATCGGATGGCCGTGCTGCTGCAGCAGCGACGCTCGCCACGTCGTCGAGCGTTCCGGGGTCGCTCGACGATCGCCTGCAGTCCGTTCACGAGGACGACGACGTTGAGCGACGAGATAGACGGCGACCAGGACGACCGCCACCGTGATGGCGTCGCGAAACCCCTTCAGGAAGATCGCCGCCGAGCACCGAGCAGCAGCACGATCGTGACCGGCACCGGATGGTCGCAGCCAGTCGGGCACGAGCGGGTTCTCGATGATGTGCGCCGCGGCGTCGGCCGCCGACAAGCGTGATCGTGATGACGAAGCTGGTCGCGGCGAAGCCGAGCAGGCAGAGGACGACCGACCTTGCCCTTCCACCGCGGCAACAGATTCTCGAGCATCAGGATGCTGCCCTGCCCGTACGGGCTCATCTCGGCGACCCGGTTGTACATCGGCAGCGCGCCGAACACCGTCACCAGCACGAGGATGAGCGTCGCGATCGGCGACAGTGTGCCGGCGGCGAGAACGCGATGCCCGGCTGATACGCCAGCGTCGAAAAATAGTCGACGCCGGTCAGGCACATCACCTTCCACCACGCGGCAGTGTGCGTGGCGCGGACATGCGGTCCGACCTGCTGTTCGTATCCCTCGTACAGCCAGTCGTGCAGGCGCGCGTTCAGGAATCGGGGCGACGGGGTGGTCACGCCGCATTGTAACTGCGGCGTGGGCGGTGCCTAAAATGGGCCGCGGTGAGGCTGCGGATCCGGTGACGTCCTACGCGCGTGCGGCCTGGGTATTCCGCCGGCTGCTGGGCTTCGTCTATCTGTGTGCGTTCGTCTCCCTGCTGACGCAGCTGCCGGGCCTGCTGGGCAGTCGCGGCATTCTGCCCGCCCGCGACTTCATGCAGAGCGCGCAGGAGTGGACCGGCGCAGAAGGCATCGGGCTGGCGCGGTTTCACCTCGTGCCGACGCTCTTCTGGATCTCGACCAGCGACCTGTTCCTCCAAGTGGTGTGCGTGACCGGCGCCGTGGCGTCGGCTCTCCTGCTGGCAGGCGTTGCCCCGTTAGCGGCGATGGCGACCGCTTGGGTCGTCTACCTGTCGCTATCCGTCGTCGCTCAGGACTTCCTGTCGTTTCAGTGGGACGCGTTGCTGCTCGAAACAGGATTCCTCGCGCTATTCATCGCGCCCTTCCGCTGGCGTGATCGCGTGCACGATGCGCCCAGTCCGACGAGACCGGCCGTCTGGCTGATGCTGTGGCTGTTGGTGCGCTTGAATGTCGCGTCCGGCGGGGTGAAGCTGACCAGCGGCGATGAGACATGGCGCGACCTGACGGCGCTCGCGTTTCACTTCGAGACGCAGCCGCTGCCGACTCCCGTCGCGTGGTACATGCACCACTTGCCGGTGTGGATCCTGAAGCCGATGACCGCCGGCGTCATCGCCATCGAGCTGCTCGCTCCGCTCCTGATATTCGGCCGACGTTCGCTGAGGCTGACCGCCTGTGGCTTGCTGGTGGGCCTTCAGGCGATGATCGCGCTGACCGGCAACTACGCCTGGTTCAATGTGTTGTCAGCGTCGTTGTGCCTGTTTCTCCTCGACGACCGGCTGCTCGTCTACTCGCCGCCGGCCGCGACAGCACGTCGACGGGCTGGAGTCGTCGCGGTGCTGATCGCGGCAGCCATCACGCTGCCGGTCACCCTCCTGGCCTTCACGTGGTCCCTCGGCCTGGCCCCACCAGGAGCCGGGAGGCTCGCTTCGCTGGAGGAAGCGTTGGCGCCCTTCCGGATCGCCAATCGATATGGCCTGTTCGCGGTCATGACGACATCCCGGCCTGAAATCATCGTCGAAGGATCCGACGACGGTGTTGAGTGGCGGAGATACGAGTTCAAGTACAAGCCGGGCCCTCTTCAGCGTCCCCCACCGTGGGCCGCTCCCCATCAGCCACGACTGGATTGGCAGATGTGGTTTGCAGCCCTCTCGACGGCGGACCAGGAGCCCTGGTTCCGGCGCTTTCTCGATCGGCTGCTTGAAGGGTCACCGGAGGTCCTGGACCTGCTGGAGCACGATCCGTTCGACGGACATCCACCGCGGTTCGTCCGCGCAGGCTTGATGGGTACAAGTTCTCGGGCGAAGGGAGGGCGTGGTGGACCGCGCAACCTCGAGGCGACTACCTGCCTGCGCATCAAGCTGTAAAGTAGGGCAAGGCAACAGGATCCGCGCTTTGCGGCGTTGTTCCCCAACACGAAATGATCCCCATCCTGATCGACGGCGCCGTTCTGTCAGCGGCGTTGTCGACGGTGATTGTCGCTTCGGTCTTGTATAACCCGCGACTGTGGATCAATGACGCGCCGCCTCGCGTCAGGGAGTTGGCACCGCCCCTGACCCCTGTCGAGCGTCGCGCACGGTCGATCGTCGGCACGCTCCTGCTGCTGACATTTGCCGTGGCAACGGTCTGGTCAGCGGTCCGGCTGATCGCCCGCCACGGCGCAACACTGTCAATCGCCACGGCGTTCTGGCACTTTCTCGGTGTGTTCTTCCTGTTCAACCTGTTCGACCTCGTCGTAATCGACTGGTTTGTTCTGCTGGTGCTCAGGCCACGAGCCCTGACGCGATTGTCCGTTCCAGGCCTTACCCACGAGGAAACGGTCGGGAGTTTTGCCTACCACTTTCGCGGATTCGTGATCGGTCTCGGCATCATAACGGTCGGTGGACTGATGGCTGCCCTGCTCACCTCCCTGGCAAAGCTTGCGCGATTCTGACGCACGCCGGTAAGAGCTGGTTTCCGCTTCGTTACCGCGTAAAATCGGTTCGACAATGCAGACGAGCAAGAAAGATCTCTGGCTCCGGTTGAAGCGTTATCAATTCGAGCACCTCGTCCCTCAGAATTTCTGGGGTCAGGTCGTCGAGGCGTTTGGCGGGGCTGACGCCTCGACCAAGGCGTTCGCGAACAAGCTCTCGCGCAAGCTTGGGTGGTCGAAGGGGTTCGCGTCGAGAGCGATCGGGGAATACCGGAAGTTCGTCTATCTCGGAATGGTCAGCCCGTTCAACGTGACGCCGTCCAAGATTCTCGACCAGGTCTGGCACGAGCATCAACTGTTCACGCAAGGCTACCGCAACTTCTGCGCGGAGGTGCTCGGCCGGCACTTCGACCATAACCCGGAGCTCCTTCCACTCGCCGACCAGACCGGCGTCTATCAGGCGCAGTACATCGACACGCTCGAACTGTACCGGAGCGAGTTCAATCAGGAGCCGCCCGACGACATCTGGCTGATTCCGAAATTTCAGCCGGCTGCCGTCAAGAAACGCGCGTCCCGATCAAGACGAAATGACCAGGCGGACGCGGTCTACGGCGACGCGCCGCTTTGCACATATTTCGAGTCGAGCAGCGGCGGTCAGTCGAGCGCTTTCGATGCATTCGACGGCGGACAGAGCGGCGGCGGCGGTTCGGGGGCGTCGTGGACCGAGGCGGAGAGCTCCGCAGACTCCGGCGCAGGCGCTGATGGAGATGCGGGAAGCGGCGACAGCGGCGGATCCTCGGACGGAGGCTCCAGCTGCTCGTCGAGTTGTGGCAGTAGCTGCGGCGGCGGCGGTGGCGGAGACTGACAGCGGCGCGATGTGGTGAGGAGAGACCTTGCTGGGGCTCGCCAACCGTAGCTCACGCACTCGTTGCAGGCGTGAGCGAAGGTTGGCGGGGTCGACGGGACTCGAACCCGCGGCCTCCGCCGTGACAGGGCGGCGTTCTAGCCAACTGAACTACGACCCCAAACCAATTGCAAATCGCAAATTGCAGATTGCAGATTGCACATCGAAATCGGCAGATGCAATTTGCATTTTGCAATCTGCGTTCTGCAATTTGATTGGGCGGTACAGGTTTCGAACCTGTGACAGCCGGCGTGTAAAGCCGGTGCTCTACCACTGAGCTAACCGCCCCACACAACTACCGGCCGGCTGCCCGCCAAAACAACCCATTATACGTTGCCTTCAAGAAGAGCAACAATGCGACGAGGACCAGTCCGGCCATCGTGCGGTGCTCGCGGTTGACAATCGCCTGCTGCAGACTGAAGCGGCGCTCGACATTATCGGCGCCGCCACTGCGGTAGCGGCGATACGCATCACCGAACTGGCGGCGAAGGAACGCCTCCTCGGTCATGATCGCCGCGGTGATGGTCGTGCCGAGATAGACCGCAATCAATAACGCGACCACCAGGCTCGCCGACGCGATCGCAAGGCCGACGCCCATTACCGACGATCCGACATACAGAGGATGGGCGAACCAGCGATACGGGCCCGACGAAGTCACTTCGCGCGACTTGTTGAGGTGACCGGCGGCCCACACTCGCAGCACCTCCCCGAGCGCCGCCACCGCGGCGCCAGCTGCCAGCGTGCGCGGTGTCGGCTGGGCAAACCAGAACGCGGCGGCGCCAAAGACAAAGCCGAGCCTCGTTCGCAGGCGAGCGAGGCGGGCGGACCACGTCATGAGCAGAACCGCATCAAGCAGAATCTCCGGCGAGCCTGCGCTCGACGGCGTCGAGTACTTCCCTCACCTCAATGTCCATCAGGCACATCGTCTCGCGCCGGCACCGCCGCAGATGATGGCACTCGCAAACGTTGGCGCGCGATACGGTGATATCGCGCGGATGCCATGGACCATTGCGTTCGGGACGCGTCGGTCCATAGATGCCCACGAGTGGTGTGCCGACCGCCGCAGCGATGTGCGTCGGACCGGTGTCGCCCGACACCATGATGCGCGCGCCGCGGCTCAGGGCGACAACGTCGGCGATAGAGGTTGGTGGCGACAAGAGCGCCGCCCCGGCTGCGTGCGACACGACTTCTTCGGCCAGCTCGCGCTCGCCGGGGCCCCACAGCACGACCGACTTCAGCTGATGACGCTCGGCCAGCGCGGCCGCGATGCTCGCGAGGCGCGCCGGCGGCCACCGTTTGTTCGGCCACGCCGCCCCCGGGTTGAGCAGTGCGTAGCGGCCCTCCGCCGCCTGACAGAGGGTCGTCGCGACCTGCGACGTCACTGTATCGATGGGAAATTCGGCGTTATCGACCTTCAGCCCCAGCGCGCCGAGCAGGCCGAGGTTCAGGCTGACGACGTGAAGACTGGCGGCGCGATCGTGCATCCCGCCGCCTCCAGGATCGTAGACATCCGTATAGAAGGCGCGGGCCAGCCGCTCGCGCAAGTGCCGCGCGGAAAAACCGATGACCCGCCGGGCACCGGACAGTCTGGCGATGACCGCCGACTTGATCAATCCCTGGAGATCGATCGCCGCGTCGTAACGCGCTTCACGCAGTTGCCGAATCGCGGACATGAGCGTCGCGCCGCCGGTCGCCCCACCCCGATCGTTGACAATGAGACGACGATCGATGACCGGCACCAGATCGAGAATCTCGCGGTGCTTGGCGCTCACCAGCCAGTCGATGCGCGCGGCCGGAAAGGCCCGCCGCAGCGCCGCGGCCACCGGAATCGCGTGCACGATGTCGCCGAGCGCGCCAAGTCGGACGATGAGAAGTCGGGACACGCCGTTCAGCCGTCTGTGGTTCGAGGATGGCCGTCCGCCGGTCGGGCGATCCGTTTCAGGAGATCGCGTGTGGCGTGATTCTTCGGGTCGCCGACAATCGCGGTCCGCCCGCCATACTCCAGCACGATCGATCGTTCCGGCACGGAGTCGACGGTGTAGTCGGTGCCCTTGCAGTGGACATCGGGTTCGATCAGCCTGAGAAGGCGTTCAACCGTTCGCTCGCCGAAGATCACGACGTAATCGACGCCGCGCAAGGCAGCGACGACCTCTGCGCGATCGGCGGCCGCCAGAATCGGTCGCCCCGCCCCCTTCAGCTCGGCAACCGATCGATCGTCGTTGATGCCCACGACCAGTCGATCCGCTTCCGCCGTCGCGCCCTGCAGGTAGCGGACGTGACCGACGTGAAGCACGTCGAAACAGCCGTTCGCCAATGCCACCGTCCGTCCGGCCGCCCGGTCCCGTCCGATCGCCTCGACCAGCTGCTCACTTGAAACCACTCGTCCCACGTTGTTCTAACGCCCCACTACCGACTACCGACTACCGACTACCCACTGACGACTGTCGACTGCCGACTGTCGACTATCTCCGTCCCTGAGAGTGTCCTTCTTGTGACCAGCTTTCGGCGGTGATGTCGTGGTCCGCGGTCACTGCGTCCGAGAGCTCTCCCGCCGAAACGGTGGCCGTGCCGCGTTTCATCACGACCAGCCCCCCGGCGTAATTCGCCAGCCGGGCAGCCTCGTAAAAGGATGCCCCCGCCGCCAGCGCCAGTCCGAACGTCGCGTTCACGGTATCGCCGGCACCGGTCACGTCGGCGACCTCGTCCGATCCGAAGATCGGAATGTGAATCGTCGCCTGCCGCGGCTGAAAGAGGGCCATGCCGCGGCTGCCGCGCGTGATGAGCAGCGCCTGCATGCCGGTCCGGCGCAGCAGCTGTCGTCCCGCTCGCTCGAGCACCTCGAGGTCGTCGTCGATGCGGATGCCGAGCACCTGCTCGACCTCCGATTCATTCGGTGTGCAGGTGGTCAGTCGCCGGTAATCGAGCAATCGGAAGCGGCTGTCGATGAGCACGGGGACCGGACGGCGTCGACTGCGCTTCGACAATCGCGCCTTGATCAGCTCGGCGAGGGCGGGCGTGATCAATCCCGACCCGTAGTCGGACAGCAGCACCGCATCGCATTCGGCCAGGCTGCGCGTCAGGCGGGCGCCGAAGGTGCGACTCACCTCCGGCGACACTGGCCAGCCGGTTTCGCGATCGATGCGCACGACCTGCTGCTTGGCCGAGTGAACACCGCCGGCCAGGATCCGGGTTTTCACCGGCGTGAGGTACTGCTTCGCACGGACGACCAGCTGACGATCGACTCCACGCGGGAAGCTGGCGAGCAGCCGGCGGCCCTGCGGATCGGTCCCGGTGAGCCCCGCGAGGATTGCGCGCCCGCCGAGTGCCGCCACGTTGTTCGCCGCGTTGCCGGCACCGCCCGCGATGATCTCGGTGGTGTCGTACTTGAGAATCAGCACGGGCGCTTCACGCGAGACGCGTGATACTTCGCCGTAGATGAACTCGTCGGCGATCACGTCGCCGACGACAAGTACTCGGCGACTGGAAAAGCCGTCGATCAACTGCAGGAGCCGCTCACGTCGCTCCGCTTCACCCGGCAGGGGATGGACAGATCGACCGATCAGCATGGCAGATTGCAGATTGCAGATGGCAGATGGCGGTTCATGATTTCACGCATTGCAACAGCCAGCTGGCGGCCGCCGCCAGGTTGTCGACGATGGCGTCGGCCGAGAGGCCGTCGACCGGGCGCTGCTCCTCGGTCAGCCCGTAGCCGGTTCTCACCAGGTACTCCACGCGCGCCGATGGTGCGCGCCAGCGCGACGTCGAGCCACCGGTCACCCACGGTGAACGAACGGCGCGGATCGATGCCGAGCTCGCGGACGGCGCGGTCGACCAGCCCGCGTGCCGGTTTCCGGCAGTCACAGGCGCGAGCGTATTCCGCCACCTTGCCGTCGGGATGATGCGGACAATAGTAATACGCGTCGATGTGCGCGCCGGCGCCGGCCAGCAGCTGCTCGATATGCTCGTGCACCGCGTGCACGACCGACTCGCTGAAGAATCCGCGCGCCACCCCGGATTGATTCGTGACCATCACGATGCGCAGGCCGGCACGATTCAGTGCGCGAATCGCCTCGGCGCTGTACGGGTAGAGCTCGACCCGCTCGGGCCGATCGAGGTAGCCAACCTCCTCGATCAACGTCCCGTCGCGGTCGAGAAAGACCGCCGCTCCGGTCACGACTGCCTCGCGACGGACAGCACGCTGTCGACGGTGATGCCTCGCATGCAGCGGTGATCGATGGGACATTCGCGCAGCATGCACGGCCGGCACCAGACGTCGTGGATGAGGACGACCGGCGCGATACGGCCCAGCGGTCGGGTCGCCCATTCCTCGGTCGGGCCGAACATGGCGGTGACGCGCAGACCGAGCGCCGCCGCAAAGTGCATCGCGCCGGAGTCGTTCGACACGAGCCCGCGACAGTTGACCAGGACGCCGCCGAGCGTCGGCAGGTCGGTGCGGCCGATGAGATCGATCGGTGCACCCGTCGCCGCCTGTACGACTTCGTCGCCTGCACGACGATCGGCCGCGCTGCCGATGAGGACCGTGCCCACTCCGTCGGCGGCCAGCCCGTCAGCAACCGCCGCAAACGACTCGGCCGGCCACCGCTTGGCGCCGCCGTAGGCAGCGCCCGGCGCCAGCGCCACCAGTGGCGAGTTGCCTGTCCAGCCTGCGGCTTTCAGAAGATCTGCACCGGACCGCCGCCGATCGTCCGGGACGTCGATGCGCGGTTCGAGCGGACCGCTCGGGAACCCAAGCGCACGAGCCAGATGTTGATAGTAGGCAGCCTGGTGCACCGCTCCGGGCGTTGCGACCCCGTTCGTCAGGAGCGGCGCGCGCAAATCGGTCCGGTAGCCCCAGCGGTTCGGGATCCCGGCGCGCCACGCCGTCAGCGCCGATTGAAACGAGTTGGGCAGAATGACCGCGGTGTCATAGCCGGTATCGCGGAGATCCGCGGCAAAGTCCCTCGTCACGCGGCTGCGATGCTGCAGCGTGACGATCCGGCCGACCCCGTCGACCAGCGTGAAGAGCGGTGCCACGCTCGGCCGGGCCGCGACGTCGATTGACGCGCCGCACGCCGCGGCGAAGGTCGGCAATGGCCGGCAGCGCCATCACCGCGTCGCCCAACCAGTTTGGCGCGAAGACGAGCAGGCGCTTCACACCCGTGGCCGCGTACGATACGTTGTCGATATTCCCATGCGCGAATCGGTCAGGATCGGTGCACAACATCTGTGAAGATCGCCCTCCTGCAAATCAATCCCACGGTGGGAGATCTCATCCGGCAACGCGCGCCTGATCGTCGAAGCGGCGCGCGAAGCCGCAACGCGCGGCGCCGACCTGGCGGTCACACCCGAGCTCGCGCTGGTGGGTTATCTGCCGCGCGACCTCCTGCTCAGCGCTGCCTTCGTCGAGCGCAGCTGGCACGAGCTGCGGTTGCTCGCTGGCGAACTGGCCGACGGTCCACCGACGCTGGTCGGCCTTCCCGAGCCCAACCAGTCGGCGGAAGGCCGCGCGCTGTTCAATACCGCAGCCTTCATCCGCAACGGCCGCGTCGAGGAGTGTTTTCGCAAGTCGCTGCTGCCGACCTATGACGTCTTCGACGAGGATCGTTACTTCGAGCCGTTTCACGGGCCACAGATCCTCGAACTGGGCGGACGACGACTCGGGATCAGCATCTGCGAGGATGTCTGGAACGATCGCGATTTCTGGAAACGGCGCCGCTACCACCACGATCCAGTCGAGGCACTGACCGCCGACGGCGCCGACGCCATCATCAACCTCTCGGCGTCCCCGTTCACCGCCGGCAAACATCAGCTGCGCGAGGACATGCTCGGCAGCCTGGCGCGCAAGCATGGGCGCCCGGTCGCCTACGTCAATCAGTTCGGCGGCAACGACGACCTGGTCTTCGACGGCCGGAGCTGTGCGTTCGACCGCCATGGTGCACCACTCGCGCGCGGCCGCCCCTTCGCCTCCGACGTGGTCATCTGCGATCTGGACGATGGCCGTCCGATCGATCCGGCATCGCCGGTGAACATCGAATCGGAAATCTGGCAGGCGCTGGTCCTGGGCACCCGCGACTACGCGCGCAAGTGCGGGTTCACGCGCGTCGTGCTCGGATTGTCCGGTGGGATCGACTCGGCGCTGACCGCGGCGATTGCGGCCGAGGCCCTTGGCGCCGACCATGTGCTCGGCGTGTTGATGCCGTCACCATACTCCAGCCGGGGCAGCATCGACGACTCGCTGGCGCTCGCAGGAAACCTCGGCATCGACACATTGACCTTGCCGATCGAAGAGGTCATGCGCGCGATGGACGGGACGCTGGCCGACGCGTTCAAGGGGACGGCAAAGGACGTCACCGAAGAAAACATCCAGGCGCGGATCCGCGGCAACCTGTTGATGGCGCTGTCGAATAAACGCGGCGCGCTGCTGCTCTCCACCGGCAACAAATCCGAGCTGGCGGTCGGCTACTGCACGCTCTACGGCGACATGTCGGGCGGCCTGGCCGTCATCGCGGACGTACCAAAAACGACGGTCTACCGTGTGGCGCACTGGCTGAATGGATCATCCAAAAGCCCGGTGATTCCAGAAGCGATCCTCACCAAAGCCCCTTCGGCCGAGCTACGGCCGAACCAGACGGATCAGGACTCGCTGCCGCCCTACGACGTGCTCGACGACATCCTGCAACGGCACATCGAGCGACACGAGCCGGCGGACCAGATTATCGCCGCCGGCTTTGAGCTGGCGACCGTCCATCGCGTGTTGAGACTGGTGAGGGCGGCAGAGTTCAAGCGGAAGCAGGCCGCGCCCGGCCTCAAGGTCACCGATCGAGCGTTCGGGACCGGATGGCGAATGCCCATCGCGGCCAGGCTGGAATGAGCTTCAACGTAATTAGGAATTAGGAATTGAGAATTAGGAATTCCTGATGCCCCTTGCCTAATTCCTAATTCCTAATTCGCAATTCCTAATTTCACTATCACTATTTAGTCCGGCGCTGTTGCCGGAAACAGCTCCCGGCCGCCGGGCTCCTCGTTGTCTCTCCAGCGTCGGTGCATCCATAACCACAATTCGGGATTGCGGCGGACGTACATCTCGAGGACGTCGGTACAGCGCTGTGTGAACTCGTGCACCGCATCGGGGGTGTCCGGCGCCGGCGGAACCACCGCGTGTTCGTAGACCATGCGATAACGGCCGGCGCCGCGCGGCAGCGCAAACAGCGGCACGACCGGCGCGCCGGTGCGCAGCGCCAGCATCGCCACCGATGAAGTCGTCGCCGCCGGACGATTGAAGAAGTCGACGTAGATCGCGTCGCGCGTCATGATGTGCTGATCGATCAGGATGCCGACGCCCTCGCCCGCCTGCAGCGTGCGCAGAATCCGGCGCAGCGTTCCCTGACGATAGATCACGCTGTTGCCGGTGCGCGTGCGGATTCGCTCGAGGAGCGCGTTCAGCGACGGGTTGTCGAGCGCCCGCGCCACCACCGCCATCGGCCGCAGGCGCAGCGCGTGAACCATCGCCTGCAGCTCCCAGTAGCCGAAATGGCCGGTGACGAACAGGACGCCTTTGCCCTGCGCGTAGGCGGCGCGCACGTGATCTTCGCCTTCGAACTCGACCCGCGCCAGCATCACCTCGGGCGGCAACGTGCTGAACTTGAGCAGCTCCATCAGCAGACGGCCGAAATGCGCAAAGGCGCCGCGCACGATCTCACGACGCTCCCTTTCCGGCCGTCCCGGAAAAGCCGCTGCGACGTTCCGCTCGGCAACGCGCCGATGCGTGCC
This sequence comes from uncultured Acidobacteriota bacterium, assembly GCA_963728825.1. Classification (GTDB taxonomy): domain Bacteria; phylum Acidobacteriota; class Vicinamibacteria; order Vicinamibacterales; family CAVVIG01; genus CAVREM01. The sequence goes on along the minus strand of CAVSLA010000006.1, from coordinate 581,091 downwards.
GTCCAGCAGGTAGACGGCGCGGCCGAGGAGCGCTCCCGATCGATCGACCAACGGCGCCGGCATGGCGCGGATCACCGCAATCAGCAGCCTGACGGCCAGGTATTCGAGGTGGTGTCTCACGATCGGGTGCCGGGTGCAGGGGGCCGCGTGCCGGGTGCGCGCGGCTGGGTGCCGGGGGCGCTCGGCTGCGTGCCGGGGGCCGGGTGCAGGGGGCCGGGTGCAGGGGGCCGGGTGCTTGGTGCTAAACGGCTCAGGAGCCAATCGATGAACGACGAGGGCTCGATCGTCACTGTCAGCGGCACGACGGCGACTCTCAGGTTGCGCAACTGGCGGATCGACAGGCGGACGGCGTCCTTCTCCGTCGTGACGACGACGGTGGCGTTCACCGAACGGGCGGCGCTGGCGATGCGCTCGACGTCGGCATCGGTGTAGGGATGATGATCGCGGAAGGGCATCGTGCTCGCCACTCGAACCCTGGCGTCCTGGAGATCGGCGAAAAACCGCTCGGGCCGCGCAATTCCGGCCACCGCGAGCACCACCTCGTCATGAATATCGGCAGGCAGCCCCGTCTCCATCCAGCGCGGTGCCCCGATCGCGCGACGTAAGTGGAAAATCGTCGACAGACCCAGCGCCTGTCCCACCTGTTGTCCACCCGACGATTCGGGGTCGTTGATGAGCACGGCATCGGCGGCCCGCGCGGCGATCACTGGCTCGCGAAGACGACCAGCCGGCAGCACATGATCCAGAAGGTCCTGGCTGCCGGCAATCAGCAGATCGACGTCCCGCTCGAGACCCAGGTGCTGGAACCCATCGTCCAACAGGTGCACGGTCGCGCCAAGGTCCTGTTCGGCCCTGCGACCCGCCAGGTACCGATCGGCGCAGACCAGTACCGGCACGCCGGGAAGCGCCTGCGCGAGCATGAGCGGCTCGTCGCCGGCATGCGCCAGCGAAACCAGTACACGCGTCCGGTCCGATACGACCGTCACTCCATCGCTCGGCGAACTGCGCCGATAGCCGCGCGACAGGATCGCGGGGCGCTCGCCGCGGGCCGTCAGAAGCGTCGCGATATGCGCCACGACAGGCGTCTTGCCGCTGCCTCCGGTGCTGAGATTGCCGATGCTGATGACAGGGCGACCGAGGCGCCGCCGTCGCGACGGATCGCGCGCGTACCATCGCCGCCGCCACGTGGCAGCCGCTCCGTAAATCTTGCTCGCTGCGGTGAGTATCACGATGGGTGCCGGGCCTGAGAGGCCCGGCCTACGTACCGTCCTTCGTATGTAGGGCGGGTCTTTTGAGCCCGCCTAGTGCACCAGCCGAAACGGCCGCACGACGCCGCCGCTGCCGGTCGGCGGCAGGACGTCGGCAATCACCGCCAGCGTCTTGTCCTTCGCGCCGCGGTTGGCTTCGACGAGCGCGCGCGCCGCCGCACCCAGTTTGGCCCTCCGGACCGGATCGGTCGCAAGGCTCACCATCGCCTCTTCGAGCTCGCGCTCGGAGCCGACCTGTACGGCGGCGTCATTGGCGATGAACGCGTCGGCGATCTCAGTGAAATTGCGCATGTGGGGACCGAACAGAATCGGCTTCCCGAAGATCGCCGGCTCCAAGATGTTGTGGCCGCCGTGATCGACCAGGCTCCCCCCGACGAAGACCACGGTGGCCACCTGATAGAGCTGGGCGAGCTCGCCGATGGTGTCGAGCACGACGACGTCTGCGCGCGGTTCCGCGTCAATTGGCAAGTCGGAGCGGCGGGTGGTCACGAATCCTGCGGTGGTCGCGAGGCGCTCGACTTCGCCGAACCGCTCGGGTTGGCGGGGCGCGAGGATGGCCAGGGCCGATGGCGCCACGGCTTTCAACCTCGAGAAGGCGCGCAGCACCGACGGCTCCTCGCCGCGCACCGTGCTGCCGGCCACGAGCACCACGCGGTGAGACAGGCGGAAGAATCGCAGGACCCGCTCCCGCGGCTTGCCGTGCGAGATCGCCGGGATTTCGAGTGAGTCGAACTTCAGACTGCCGGTGACCGTCACCCGCGAGGGTTCGGCACCGAGCTCGACGATTCGTCGAGCCGACTCTTCGCTCTGCATGCAGAACCGATCGACGTCACCGAGCACGCGGCGGAAGAACGGGCGGATCAGCCGGTATCGTGGATACGACCGCGACGAAATCCGGCCGTTGATGAGCACCGTCTTGACGCCCCGCGCGCGGCAGACCCGCAGCAGGTTCGGCCAGATCTCGGTCTCCATCATCACGAACACGCGCGGCCGGACGATGTTCAGCGTGCGCCGCACGATGAACGCCCAGTCGAAGGGGAAATAGAACACGGCGTCGACATGCTGCAGGCTGCGGCGGGCGACCTGCTGTCCCGCGAGCGTGGTCGTCGACAGATAGAGGCGCAGGCGCGGATACCGGGCCTTCAGGTCGGCCGCCAGCGCACGCGCCGTCAGCGCCTCGCCGACCGACACGGCGTGAATCCAGATCGATTCCTCACCGTCGACGTTGAGCGAAATCGGCAGGTAGCCGAGGCGCTGGCCAAGACTGCCGATGTACTTCTGGTAGCGGACCGCCTGGTAGAGGAAGTACGGTGAGACCAGCACAAACACGACGAGCGTCAGGAAGCTATAGAGCAGGTACATGGCGGCTGGCGTGTGCCGAAAAGTCTGACGTAGAATTGAGCGTTTGTCCAGACGCGTAGGTAGTGTCCGGCTTCGGCGACTCGCCGCCGTCTCGGCGTACGCGGTGAGCCGGACCCGTGCAGAGAGGTGAGCTTCGATGGCAGTCAAGGTGGGCATCAACGGGTTCGGCCGCATCGGCCGCAACATCATGCGCGCGGCGCTCGGCGACAAGAACATCGACTTCGTGGCGGTCAACGATCTGACCAACGCCAAGACGCTGGCGCATCTCTTCAAGTACGACTCGGTGCTCGGCAACCTGCACGCCAGCGTCGAAGCGAAGGGCGACGCGATCTCGGTCGACGGCGACGAGTTCAAAGTCCTGTCGATGCGCGATCCGGCGCAGCTGCCCTGGAAGGATCTCGGCGTCGACATCGTCTTCGAGTCGACCGGCCTGTTCACCAACCGCGAGGATGCCGCCAAACACGTGACCGCCGGCGCGAAGAAGGTCGTGATCACGGCGCCGGCCAAGGGACCCGACCTGACGGTCGTGCTGGGTGTCAACGACGAGAAGTACGATCCGGCAAAGCATCAGATCATCTCCAACGCGTCGTGTACCACCAACTGCCTCGCCCCGCTGGCCAAGGTCATCCATCAGCGGTTCGGGATCCGGAAAGGATGGATGACCACGATTCACTCGTATACGAACGATCAGCAGCTGCTCGATCTGCCGCACAAGGACCTGCGTCGCGCGCGGGCGGCGGCGCTGTCGATGATCCCCACAACGACCGGCGCGGCCCTCGCCGTTGGCGAAGTGCTGCCCGAGCTGAAGGGCCGGCTCGACGGCTTCGCGATGCGGGTCCCGACCCCCAACGTCTCGGTGGTCGACCTTGCCGCGCTCGTCGACAAGAAAACCACCGGCGAAGAGGTCAATGCCGCGCTGAAAGAAGAAGCCAACGGCAATTTGAAAGGGCATCCTCGCCTACTCCGACCGAGGAGCTCGTCTCGATCGACTTCAAAGGCAACGCGAACTCGTCGATCGTCGACGCGCCGTACACCAAGGTGATGGACGGCGACTTCGTCAAGGTGTTGTCGTGGTACGACAACGAGTGGGGCTATTCGAGCCGATGCGTCGACCTGCTGCGTCTGCTCGTCAAGAAAGGCCTGTAAGTTTCGGGATGCCAAAGCTGTCGGTTAAGGATCTGGACCTGAAAGGCAAGCGAGCGTTCGTTCGCGTGGACTTCAACGTGCCGTTGAAGGACGGTCGGATCACCGACGACACGCGCATTCGCGCCTCGGTGCCGACGATTCAATACGCGCTCGATCGCGGGGCGACCGTGGTGCTCGCCAGTCATCTCGGCCGCCCGAAAGGTACAGTCAATCCGCAGTACTCGCTCGCTCCAATCGCGCATCATCTCGGTGAAATCCTGGCGCGGCCGGTCGAGTTCGTGCGCGACTGCATCGGCAGCGCCGCCAGTGACGCGGTGACGATGGTTCACGGGGGCGGCGGCGGCATCGTGCTGCTCGAGAACCTGCGTTTCCATGCGGAGGAAGAAAAGAACGATCCGGCGTTTGCCAGCTTCGCTGGGGTCGCTCGCTGACGTGTACATCAACGATGCCTTCGGGGCAGCCCATCGGGCGCATGCCTCGGTGGAAGGCATCACGCATCATCTGCCGCAGGCTGCCGCCGGCTTGCTCATGGAGCAGGAGCTGCGTTATCTCGGCCATGCGCTCGAGTCGCCCGAGCGGCCGTTTGTCGCGATTCTCGGCGGGGCGAAGGTATCGGACAAGCTCGAGGTCATCCAGAACCTGCTGGCGAAGGTCGATCGCCTGCTGATCGGCGGCGCCATGGCTTATACCTTTTTCAAGGCGCGGGGCGTCGTGGTCGGAAAGTCGCTGGTCGAAGAGGACAAGCTCGAAAGCGCGAACGCGATTGCCACCGAGGCGGCCCGGCGCGGCGTCGCCCTCGAGCTGCCGGTCGATCACGTCGTCACCGACAAGATTCAGGAAGGCGCGGCCAACGAACTGCTGGCGATTGGCGACGCTCGAATCGGCGACCGTCTCGGTGTGGACATCGGTCCAGCGACGATCAAGGCCTACGAGACGCTGATCGCCGACGCAAAAACCGTGGTCTGGAACGGCCCGATGGGGGTATTCGAGATCGAAGCCTTCGCGACCGGCACCAATGCCGTCGCCCGCGCGGTGGCGTCGGTCAAGGGCACGACGATCATCGGCGGCGGCGACTCGATCGCCGCCGTGAAGAAGGCGGCCGTCGCCGACCGCATCACGCACATCTCGACGGGCGGCGGCGCGTCGCTCGAATTCCTCGGCGGGCGTACGCTTCCGGGCGTCGCCGCCCTTACCGATGCCTAGCCTGCGGCCAGCAACAGAAAGTACGTATGAGAACTCCCCTGATCGCCGGCAACTGGAAGATGTTCAAGACCGTGCACGAGACGATCGTGTTCAGCAAGGAGCTGCGCAGCGTCCTCAAAGACGTGACCGGCGTCGAGATCGTCGTCGCCCCGCCGTTCACCTCGGTGCATGCGGCAGCTGAGGCACTGAGGAACACCAACATCAGCGTTGCGGCACAGGACCTCTACTGGGAACGCGAGGGCGCGTTTACCGGCGAGATCTCGGCTGCCATGATCAAGGATGCCGGCGCGGAGTACGTGATCATCGGCCACTCCGAACGGCGGCGGCTGTTCGGCGAGACCGACGTCACGGTCAATCGCAAGGTGATGGCAGCGATCGGCGCCGAGTTGACGCCGATCGTGTGCATCGGCGAAACGCTCGAAGAGAGAGAACGGAACGAGACGCTCGGGATCCTCGATCGTCAAATCAAGGACGGCCTGGATCGTCTGACCGGCACGCAGGTCGCGGACCTGGTCGTCGCCTACGAGCCGGTCTGGGCCATCGGCACCGGCAGAAACGCGACGGCGGCACAGGCGGAAGAAGCGCATCAGCATATCCGGCAGCGGCTCAAACAGTGGTTCGGCGCCGACGCGGCCGCGGCGTGCCATGTGATTTACGGCGGCAGCGTCAAACCGGACAATATCGCCGAGCTCATCGCGCAGGCCGACGTGGACGGCGCACTGGTCGGCGGCGCAAGCCTGGAGGTTGGCAGCTTCAGGGACATCGTGACGCGGAGCCGGCAGGCTGCGGTATAATTTCGGTTTCCAGAAACCCCATGCTTTACTACGCAGTTACAGCTCTTTACGTGTTCATCTGCTTCGTTCTGCTCTTGGTCATCCTGCTGCAGCAGGGCAAGGGCGGCGACATGGCCAGCGCGTTCGGCGGCGGCAGCAGCCAGACCGCGTTCGGCGCACGCGGCGGCGCAACGCTGCTGGCGAAGGTCACCGCTGGTTTCGCGGCTCTGTTCATGCTCGGTGCACTCGGCCTGGCAATTCTGGGCGAGCGCGGTGGCAGCTCGACGCTGATGCGCGGCACGGCGCCCCCGCCGGCCCCCGCGCCGGCGCAGACGACGCCGACGAGCCCGGAGTCGACGACGACACCGGGGTCAACAACCCCCGCGACGCCCGCTCCGGCGACGCCGCCGGCGAGCGAAACACCGGCACCGGCGGAGACACCCAAACCGCCGCAGTGACAAGAACAGCGAAATTAGGAATTAGGAATTAAGAATGCTGATCCGAGGAACTGAACGGAATTCCTAATTCATAATTCCTAATTCCCAATTTCGAGTTCCTTACCTCCTGCCCTTGCGGAAGTGGCGGAACTGGCAGACGCACCAGCTTGAGGGGCTGGCGATAGCAATATCGTAGGGGTTCGAATCCCCTCTTCCGCACCATTCGACTCGCCTTTCAGCTCGCCTCCGGCGAGCCGAAAGGCTCGCTCATGGCGAGCCCATCGATCACGTCGAATGTCCTGAGCGAGTAATCGGCCGGCCGAAGGCTGGCCGATTGCGAGTCGAAGGAGAGTCGAAGGATTGCCGACATCCCGCCGACGATGGCATCGTCGTCAAGGGATGCATTACGTCTACTTGCTGCGTTGCGCGGACAACAGTCTGTACGTGGGCGAGACTTCAAACCTGCAGGCGCGCGAGCAGGACCACAACGATGGACGTGGAGGCAGCTACACAGCCAGGAAGCGGCCAGTCCGCATCGTCTATGCCGAGAGGCACAGTTCGAGACAAGAAGCCCGCAAGCGTGCAAGCGTGAACGGCAGATCAAACGCTGGAGTCGGCAGAAGAAGAAGTTGCTCGTCCGAGGCGACGTTGCGGCTCTATCAGGTGTCAGCCAGAAGGCTCGTGTCCGAACCGGCTTCACGTGGACGGACTGGCTGGCCCGGTCAACAGCATGACGGGCCTCTTTCCTGAGGCATGATTAGCTAACCAACGGCTAACGTGGGCACCAAGAATCACAAGGCAGTGTGCTGACGAAAGAGCGCGTCCGCAGTCTGTGCCGGGCTGTCCTGATTTCCACGGTTTGTCTGATCGGCGTGATCGCCGATCGTGACCGGCCGGACGGGCAGGGCCGACCGGGCGCGGTGGCCTTTTACATGGTGGCCGATTCGCTGGGCGATGTTCGTTCTGCCGGTCGTTCGGGCAGGAAGCCTTCACGGCGCTCAGAGGGCTTCGTGCTCGGCCTGTTTATCGAATGACCTTAAGCCGAGTTGCGGGTTCCGTTTCGGCAACGGCGAGAAAGCTGGCGGGCTGAACCGTCCGTTTTCGCTGCATTGCGGGCAGGGACGCTTCATCGCGGCGGTGTGTGCGCTTGCCTTTTTGTTCCGCGAGCCTACGCAGCTTTCGCTAGTGGGTCGATTGACCTTCGTCCGGCTTCTTCTGTTCCTGCCGCCATTTAGGGGCGCCCGCTCCGGTCTTGGCACCTCCTGTGCAGTTCTGGGCAAGCGTGCCGGATACGCTGCTTAGATTGCGCGTCCCGGAGCAGTGCAGGTTCTGCAAAGCGACGGGGACGCTCCAGGCGGAAACCATCGTCGCAGGCAACACCGTGACGCTGAAATGGTGCTGCCGAAAGTGCGATGCAGAGTGGTCGATTAAGTCCGGAGAATTTGTGGAGCGTCGAAAGACACCAGACCGACGCCGGGCGACTCGTAACGAGCGGCGGAACCGGTAAACGAAGCTCTCAATTTGATGCAGAGTCCGGTGTCGAGGTAGCTCCGCACAGAGCGAAGTTGCTCGACCACGCTCAGACAGAGTCACGAGCGATTGCCATTCACCTGCTGATAGTTGTGTTTGATGATTTCGTAGCACTCGCACGAAACGCGACAGAGCGCCTCCCGGTCGCGAATCGAGAGGTAGCCGTGCTGGAATGCCAGCATGCCGCGCTTCTGGAAGTCTGCGATGACCTCACTGAGCGACGGGCGGCTCACACCCAGCAGCATCGCGAGAAATTCGTGCGTGATTGAAAACCGCCCCGACGCGACACGGTCGGTCGTCAGCAGAATCCAACGCGCGCACCGCTGTTCCAGCGAATGCAAGCCGGTGCAACCTGTCATGCGCAGGCTGTGAATTAAAAGCGCGTGAGAGTAAGCGGTCAGCACGTCACGAAAATGTCGATTTTCCCGCATCTCGCGGCCCAAATCTTCGACGCTCAGCAGGTGCGCACGGCCAGCAACCGCGACGACCGTTTCACACGGAAAACTCGGCACACCAACGTCAGCAGAAATCCATGATGCGCCTTCGACCCCGACGGTGGTTGTCTCGAGCGTGTCACCATTGTCCATCACGGCCATGAGTGAGATGACGGCATCTTCAGGGAAATACACCTCGTGAATCGGCTGGTTGGGTTTGTAGAGGACTTGCTTCGCGCGGAGCGTCGCTGGTTTCAAGCACGGCAGCAGTCGCTCGTTTGCGGTCTGCTCCAGCAGGTTAAGCAGTTTGTTCTTCGAACGTGTTGGGTCGAACGGCATCGAACGACTTTACTGTCGTCATCGCACGCCCGACAAGCGGAGCGTGCACATTTTCTGTTTCGTCCGTTGTCGTGTAGGTGACAGACATCGCCGCGCACCGGCGCTACGATGCTTTTTCGCGTAAGCGCGCCCGTGGGCGTAACCGCATCAACGCGGCTGCACACCCTTCCGCGTCACCCGCGACCTTCAGCGCCGTTCGAAGCATGCCGCGTACGACGACGCACCCTCGCGTTCTGATTGTCGACCCGGACGACGACACTCGACAGCTGCTTGCTACCGCGTTGCAGACCCTCAACTGTGATGTGGTCGAAGCGTCGGATGGGCGCGATGCGCTCGCCAAAGCACTGTCGCGAGTTCCGGCACTCGTGCTCACCGAAACAACGCTGCCGTTTCTCGACGGATACGCGCTCTGTCGCATGTTGCGCATCGACTCCATGACTCGGGCCGTTCCGATTCTCGTCATCACAGGCGATGCGCGGCCGGCACAACTTGACCGAGCGCGGGAAGCGGGAGCCGATGCGGTGCTCGTGAAACCGACACCGCCAGACGAGGTTGTTGCCACCGTCGCTCGGTTGCTTCGGATTGGGCAGCGACCCACCAAACAGGTCTCGTCAGGACCGAAGACAACGGTCAAGGCCCATTCACCGTTCGAAACAACAGCGCCACCCATGCCGCCCCGCGAGCTACGATGCCCATCATGCGACCGGGACCTGACGTTCATGCTGAGTCACGTTGGCGGCGTCAGCGACCGTCAACCGGAGCAGTGGGACACGTTCACATGCGTGCCGTGCCGTGTTTCCTTCGAATACCGCCATCGCACGCGCCGACTCCGCAGAATTCCCGCGAAGGAGTGAGTGATGGCACGGACAAGAAGGACGCCGCAGGAAAGGGTGTCAGCCGAAAGGGAATCTCGTCTATACTCTCACCACACCTTTCCTGCGGCTGTTGCCTTCGATCCGGCATTCCCCGGTCGCCGGTTCCAGACTTCAGCAAAGCCCTTGTCGGGGGCAGCCTTTGTCAAAGTACTCGAGGATCTTCTGCACGGCAGCGCTCTGTCTCGCCTCGCTTTTGGCGTTTAGCGACTCCGCGATCGCCCAGCGGGTCACCACCAACGCCACGTTCACCTCTCCGGTCCAGGTGTCGGGCCTGCTGCTGCCCGCGGGCAGTTATCAGTTCTCCATCGCGCGCGACCGGCGAAGTGTCGTGGTGTCTCAGTCGGACGGTCGCGTCATCAAGACCATCGAGGTCGTCCCAATCACACGCGCCAAACCGGGACAGACAGTCAACCTGTCGTCACCCGTCAACGGCGCAGCGCCAGAGGTGTCCAGCGTGTTTTCAGGCGGTGGAACCGCTGGCGTCGAGTTCATCAATCGAAACGCGCCAAAGTAAACACCGCGCCCGGCAGGAGTGAGGCAGACCGCCACGCCAAACCGCCTCGGCTAGAGTAATCACGTGAGCGCGACCAGGCGGTTGAAGCTGCTCCTGCCGGCCATCGGCAGTGCTGGCGACGTCCATCCGGTCGTAGCCCTCGGGATCGCACTCCAGGGTCGCGGGCACCGGGCCATCATCCTGACCAATCCGCTCTTTCAGGAGTTGATTGAAGGACAGGGCATCGGATTCCTTCCGCTCGGGACGCTCGACGATGCGCGCGCGACGATCGCCGATCCGGATCTGTGGCACCGGCGCCGAGGGTTCGAGGTGGTCGCGCGACGCGCCATCCTGCCGGCGCTGGCGCAGGTCTACCAGCACATCGAGCGGCACGCCGATGCCGACACGATCGTCGCCTCGTCGGGTATCGCGTTCGGTGCACGCATCGCGCAGGAGCGGCTCGGCGTGCCGCTGGCGACGGTCCACCTCCAGCCGAGCATCATCCGCAGCCTCGTCGACCAGGGTATGGCCGGCAACATCCGGATCTCGGCGTCCCAGCCGATGTGGTTCAAGCGCGGATTCTTTCGCTTGGCCGACTGGTTCCTGATCGATCGCGCGCTCAAGGGTCCGGTGAACGAGTTCCGCGCGACCCTCGGCCTGCCACCAGTCGATCGCGTGATGCATCGCTGGCTGCATTCGCCACGGCTGGTGATCGGGTTCTTTCCCGACTGGTTCGCCAAGCCCCAGTCCGACTGGCCACCCGAGACACATCTCGTCGGCTTCCCGCTCTGGGACAGCGGCACGACGACCTTGCCGTCCGACGCGCGCGCGTTTCTCGAGGCCGGCGAACCGCCGATCGTCTTCACCCCCGGATCGGCGGGAGCGACCATGCATCGCTATTTCCGGGAGTCGGCAGAGGCCGTGCGCAATCTCCGCGTGCGCGCGATGTTCGTCACGAACTTCCCGGAACAGGTGCCTGAAGATCTTCCACCCGACGTGAAGACCTTTGGCTATTTGCCGTTCAGCGATGTGCTGCCGCACGCCGCCATGCTCGTCTACCACGGCGGCATCGGAACGCTGGCGCAGACGATCAAGGCGGGCATCCCGCATCTCGTCGTCCCCAACGGGCATGACCAGTTCGACAACGCCTGGCGCATCGAACAACTCGGGCTCGGTCGAAGCATTCCGCAGACACGTTATCGAGCAGACCGTGTCGCGGACGCCATCAGAACGACTCTCGCCGACGGCGAAGGGCGCGCGCGATGCCGCGAGTACGCGTCGCGCATGGACCCGGTGGCGGCCGTGACGCGGGCGTGTGAACTGATCGAAGGGCTCCGGCCCTAGACCGCGCCCTGCTCGAACACCTCGGCGAAGCGCTGGCGCTGCGCGGCATTCCCGAGCATCAGAAGGGTGCCGCCGGGGGGAAGCACGGTCTCCGCCGTCAGCTGAGTCGTGAGTGCCTCTTCGTTGCCGATCGCGACGACGCTCAGACCGGTCCGAGAACCGATGCCGGTCTTCAAAAGCGGCTGTCCCGCCAGAAATTGCGGCACTCGAACCTCGAACAGCCTGACTCCTTCGCCCAACACCACAGTGGCGGCGCCGTTGACGATCGACATGATGCTGTCGACGCCAAGCGAGGTGTAGCTGAGTACGAAATCGGCGCCCGCGCGGTGAATAGCCTCGACGTTGCGCTCGTGGGTGATGCGGCTCACAATCCGCAGGTCGGGATTGAGCTTGCGGCAGAACACGGCGAGGTAAATATTCATGGCATCGTCGTTCGTCGTCAGCAGGACGGACGCGACGCGGCCGATGCCGGCCCGTTCGATCGTCTGCCGGTCGGCGGCGTCGCCTGGATGGATCGCGTCGACGTCCGGCGCAAGAGTCTGGAGTGCGTGCTGGTCGCGATCGAGGACATGAACGACCACGGCCTTCTGTTTGAGCGCCCGTGCTGCGGCCTGCCCGACCTTTCCCGCGCCAATCACCAGCACCGGCGCGGTCGCGCCATCGGCCCCGATCAGCGCGTTGAGGGCGCGAATCTGCGGGGCCGAACCCGCGAGCACCGCCACGGAGTCGGCACGAATCAACGTGTGCGGGAAGGCGGGTTGCAGGCGCCCGCGCTCCCACAGCCCAACGACGCTCAGACCGGTCAGCTCGCGCAGGCGCGAGTCGCGGACGAGGGCACCGGCCAGGAGCGTGTCGCGGACCGGCAGCTCGGCGAGATGGACGCCGTGGAACGAGCCGATGACGTGTGCCTCTGCCCGACCAGTATCCACACGGTTGGCCAGCGACTCCCCCAGCTGGCGCTTCAGCGGCAGCACTGTCGTGGCGCCGCTGAGCTGAAGGATGTCGACCGAGTCGTCCTCCTCGACGACCGCAGCGATATGCACGCTCGGCGCGACCTCGCGGACGGTCAGCGTGATGTTCGTATTGGAGGTGTCCTCGCAGTTGGCAACGACCAGACGGGCGGCAGACGTGCGCAGGCGCTCGTAGGTTGCTCGGCTGTCGTTGTCGCCGGCGATCACGGAAAGGTCGTCGCTGATCAACCGCGCCGCCTTCCCCGCGTCCGGCTCGACGATGAAGTACGGGATGGCGGCGGCATGCAGGCGCTCGACCAGACCAGCGGCCACGGCGTCGTACTCGGTGATGATCACGTGCCCGGTGGTTCGAGCGTGAACGTGGCGCGGTGCGCGCAGCCGCACCCGTGTCTCGAGCCAGGGCGCGTAGAACAGGCGGATGAACAGAAACGGCAGCATGACGAGCAGAAACACCACACCAGACACGAGGACCACCATGCTGAACAGGCGCCCGACGTCGGTGGTGAAGGTGATGTCGCCAAATCCCAACGTCGTCATCACCACGAGCGTCCAGTAGAAACCCGTAATCCACGAGTGCTGCTGCCCTTCGACGCGGCCCATGATCAGATGGAACAGGACGGCGTACGCCGTGACCATGACGATGAGAAAGACGAAGTAATTGAGGAGGGCCTTGAGATTGGTGCGCGTCTCCCCGGCCGTAAAAAGGAAGCCGAACTGGCTGGACAAGTACTTCATGAGACCCCGTATGTTAGGGGATGGCCGGCTTGATACGCGTCATGTCGCACGACCACTTTCAAACCCACGGCTGGATTCGTAATCGCGGCGCCGCCGAAGCAGCCGCGATGCGCGAGGTGGTCTGGCGCGCGCTCGCTGAGGCCGGAATCCAGCGCGACGATCCGGCGACCTGGCACAAAGAGCGGCCCGACCATCTGCAACATCTGAAGGCCGATCCGGTGTTTCGTGCCGTAGGCAGCGAGCGCACGCTGGCGGCCATCGACGAAGTCCTCGGCGGGCAGCCGTGGCGACAGCCGTCGGACTGGGGAGCGTTCTTCATCGTGTTCCCGACCGATCGGCCGTGGAATGTGCCGGCCGACGGATGGCATGCCGACGCGGACTACGCGGGGCCACTCGCACCGCCTAGCGGCGTGAAGGTCCACGCGATGTTCGGCGATGTCGAGCCACGCGCCGGCGGGATGAACATCATCAGCGGCTCGCATCGGCTGGTACATCGGTGGTTCGTCGAGAATCCGCCTCGGCCAGGCGCGCACGAGGCCGAACTGCGGAAGTCAGTACATCGCCATCCGTACTTGCGGGATCTCTGCACCGCCGGCCATCCGGCTGCCCGCATCGAACGGTTTCACGCGCGGGTTGAAGAGGTCGACGGCATCCGGCTGCAAATCCTCGAGAATACGGCAGAGGCCGGCGATATCATCCTGATGCATCCGCTGCTGCTCCACGCTCCGCCACGACGTACCTTGCAAGCGCACCACGTTTTTCTGCTGAAAAACATCCACCTGTGACCCCGGTTAAGTCCACGTCTGTGAGCCGGGCTTCCTGAGCCCCCAAAAGGAGTTCCCCGGGCGCCTTCCGGGCTCGGGATCGCCTGAAAAGGCGCCAGAATAGCGAACAATTACGATCTCGCCGGCCGCTAGTTCAGGTTGTTGGATCGCCCGGCAGGTTCCGAACGAATCGCCCCTTATCAGGATTGTTTGGCTACCGCCAAGCTGGTATGGTCTGGCCAGATTGCCCATGCGGCGTCTCCGGCCAAGTTTTCGAGTCAAGGATAAAGGAGAACTTATGCGTCGACAGGTGTGTTGTCTCGCGTTCCTGCTGGCAGCTGTGCTGCTCGCTCCGCGAGCAAGCTTCGCGCAGGGATCGATTACCGGCGCGGTCAAGGATACGACCGGCGCCATCATGCCAGGTGTAACCGTCGAGGCAGCCAGCCCTGCGCTGATCGAGAAAACGAAGAGCGTGGTGACCGACGGCACCGGCCAGTACCGGATCATCGATCTGCCGCCGGGCATGTATCAGGTGACGTTCACGTTGACCGGCTTCCGAACGGTGGTTCGCCAGGACATCCAGATCCAGGGCACGTTCGCCGCCCAGGTCAACGCCGACTTGCAGGTCGGCGCGCTCGAGGAGACACTGACGGTGACCGGCGCTTCACCGACTGTCGACGTCATCAACAACCAAACGCAGGTCGTCCTCGATCGGGACGTGCTCGACTCGATTCCGACGACTTCGCGCAACCTGCCGATGCGCGCGGCCCTGATTCCGGGGTCGTCGGTCTCGTTCATCACCCTGGGTCAGTACGCCATGACCATTCATGGCTCGTCATTCCAGGACACGCAGCTCGCCGTCGACGGCATGCGCATCAACACGCTGTGCGGGCAGGGACAGTACAGCGGGTTCTACCTGAATGACGCGGCGGCGCAGGAGATCACCTACACGACCGGCTCCGAGTCGGCGGAGCAGGCGAACGGCGGCATGCGCATCAACGTCACGCCGAAGGACGGCGGGAACCGCTTCGCGGGCAGCTTCTTCGCCCAGGGCGCCTCCGGGCCGCTGCAGGCCGACAACCGGTCCGACGAGGTCAAGCCATTCCTCGCGGTTCCCCCGGGCATCAACTACGAATACCAGCTCAACCCGAGCTTCGGCGGGCCGATCATGCGCGACCGGCTCTGGTTCTACCTCTCGGGCCGGTACAACGGCTACGAGCGATTCGCGGCTGGAGCGGTGCGCGCCGACGGCACGCCGGTCGGCACGCACCCGATGAAGGGCAACTACAGCTTCATCACCAGGATCACCTGGCAGGCGACTCAGGCCAACAAGTTCCGCCTGTACCTGGATCGTCAGTACAACGGCGAGGATTACAACAACGTCAGCGCCACGATCGCGCCGGAAGCCGCGCAGCAGGCATTCGGTGGCGGCTGGACGCCGCAGGTGAAATGGACGAGCACGCCGACGTCCAGGCTGCTGATCGACGCCGGATGGACCCTCTACAATCTGTCGTACGGAGTCGCCTATCAAGACAGCGTCGGACCCTACGACTTGCCGAATCTCGAGACCACGACGAACAAGCTCACCGTCGCGACGACGAACCCCTACACCAGCGCGACCAACAACTTCGGGTCGGCCGCCTCGGTGAGCTACGTGACCGGCGCACATGCCATCAAGACCGGGATGACCTTCGGCTGGGGCACGAATTCTTCAGAGCGATCGGCGCACGGCGAGATTCAGGAGCTCAGGTTCAACAACAACAACCCCTTGTCGGTGGTCGTGCGCAACACGCCGTACTCAGTCGTGCAGAAGCTGAAGGCGGACTTCGGCCTCTACGCCCAGGACGCCTGGACGATGAAGCGGCTCACGCTCAACTACGGCGGCCGGTTCGATCACTTCAACTCCTATGTGCCGAGGCACTACTCGGATCCGACGCCGTGGCTTCCGTTCGTCCGCGACTTCGCGGAGCTCCCGAACGTGCCGAACTGGAACGACTGGGCGGTCCGCCTGGCGGGTTCCTACGACCTGTTCGGGACGGGCAAGACGGCATTGAAGGCGAATGTGGCCAAATACGTCGCTTCCGAAGCCGCCAGCTACGCGGCGACCTTCAATCCGATGGCCAATGACACAGACACCCGCCCCTGGACCGATCTCGATGGCAACCGGTCGATTCTGGACGCCAACGGCAACTTCCAGTACGACGAGGTCGGGGCCAGCAGCCGATCGAACTTCGGCACGGTGACAGGAGCAAACCGGCCCGACCCGGATCTCAAGCGCGGCTACAACTGGGAGTACTCGGTGTCGGTGGCGCACGAGCTGATGCCGAAGGTATCCGTTACCGGCGGTTACTATCGCCGGCGATTCGGCAACCTGCGCGTGAACGACAACCTCAACATCAGCCCGAATGCTGAGTTCTTCAATCCCTTCGGCATCGTCGGGCCGACCGACTCGCGCTTCCCGACCGGCGGCGGCGAGGCGATCACGATGTACAGCTTCAATCAGAACAAGATCGGGACGCCGTCCGACACGCTCGTGACCTTCTCGACGTTGAACAACAACATCTACAACGGCTTCGATGTCGGCACGAACGCCCGGTTCGGCCGCGGGTTCTTCTTCGCCGGCATCACCACCGAGCGCAGCGAAACGCTCAATTGCGACGTGCGCGACAACCCGAACAGCAACCGGTTCTGCGACAACGTCCCGCCGTTCCGGACGCAGTTCAAGGGCTCGGCGGCCTACACGCTGCCGTACGACGTGCAGCTGAGCGGATCGATCCAGTCCCGGCCTGGAGCGAGCGTCTCCGCCAACTATCCGGTGACAACGGCGATTGCGGGACGCACGATCTTCGCCACGTCAGGCGTCCAGCAGATCAGCGTGAACCTGCTCGAACCGAACACGCTCTTCCTGGACCGCATCAACCAGGTGGATGCCCGCGTCGGCAAGAACTTCCGCTTCGGCCGCTTCCGGGCGCAGGGCTTCGTGGACATCTTCAACGTCATGAACGCCGGGACGGTGACCGGGGTCAATACGACCTACGGCGCCAATCCGGCGACGCGCGTCTGGATGAACCCGACGACGATGCTCACCGGCCGCACGATCCGGTTCGGCACGCAGTGGGACTTCTAGAGCACGAGAACTGAGGAACTGAGGAACTGGGGAGCTGGGAACGAGAAATCGCTCCTCAGTTCCTCAGCTCCTTAGTTCCTAAGCTTCGTTAGCGACGCGCCCCTTCTTTCTCCGCAAGCCGGGCTCCCCGAAGCGCTCCAATCATGCTGATGGCGTTTCCTTCGTGGCAGGAGAACTCGTACACCTGGCCATCGATCCGTGTCATGTCGAGCTTCACGGTCCACGGCTTCGTCCAGACGCTCGGATCGTCCACCGTATAGCGGTACTCCATCGTGTCGGGGCCGGTTCGCGTGAACCGCTCGATGAGGTGGAGACTCTCGCCAGAACCGCGGAAATTCAGACGACCATTGAAATTGACCGTGTCGACGACGAGCGTGTCGCCTTCCCAGCGACCGCGTGAGTCGCCGTACCAGCTGCGGAGCGATCCGTGTGGACTGCCGTCCATCCGCACGATGCGGGCCGTATGGATCATCTCGCTCAACACGACGATGGAGCCGGGCGACTGCACGATCTGAACGTTGTTGTTGTAGACCGTGGGTTGATAGGGCGGACTGGCGGCGGGCCACGCGATACAGCGATCCTGCAGGGCAAGCGTCTCCGGGTCGTCGATGCTTCCGCCCCGGCCGCGTCCGCGGCCGGCGGCTTTCTGGCGTGCCTGGTACTCGGCGGTCGTCGGCGGAATCCGGCCGTCCGCCGGATCGACGATGAGTGAGGTGCGGCGGTTCTTCAGGACGTTGTTCTGCAGCTCCCACCAGTCCGGACCGGCCGTGACCGCGTCGTTGCCCTCTCGACGCTCGATGGTCTGCTTTTCGTACGCCTCCGCCTCGGCCTGCGTCAGGACGTCTTTGCCGGCCCACTGGGCCGGCCGTTCGAGCGGCGTCATCGTCCCGTAGTTCCAGACGCCTTGGAGGTCGGGTTCGCGCCGCGCCGGCGCCTGTCGTTGGGCCGGTGCTTGGGCCTGAACCATCATCGAAGTCGCCGCGACCGCGCTCAACAGGAGAGTGGAGACGGTGGTTGATTTCATCCGGCACCTCGATTTGCTTACGGATGCCGGGTCCAAAAGGACCCGGCCTACAACGAGTCCAACGCGTCACGAAATTCTACTGACTTTCAGGTCTGTGATCGCCCGTTCGAGATCCTCGTCCCGATGACCGGAATTTCACGCCGCTGCACGGGCGGATCGATTGCAGACATCCGCTCGGCGTTTCACGCCACGCAATGCGCAAACACCACACCCGAACGCCCTCGAGACCGAAAGCCATCCTGGCACTCGTCGCGCTGGCCGCCACGATTCCGGTGGCTGCGTCGAATATCGTGACGCGGTCGGGGCATGCGAGGCTTTCCACGCCCCAGGCAAGCCCGGTATCGCATGCCGCAGACTACATCGCGGCGCGGCGGCGTGACGACCTCGCCGCGATGCAGACCTTCCGGCCGGGCTATTCGTTCTGGCAGCACGTGTTCAGTCTCCCCGATCATTCGATCGCCTACGGCAGCGCTGTCGATGGCCGCCTCCTCGCGATTTTTCCGACGAAGGGAGACTGGACACGCGCAGCGATCTGGTCAGACCCCGCGCTCACCGATCTCCTCGACGGCCAGCTGCTGCCTCGCAAGCTGGGCGAGCGGCGCGATCAGGTGGCGCTGCTGCTGGAAAGCGCAGTCGGGCCGGTGCTCCACAACTCGACGCGGGGCGATGCCCTCATACCGAACCTCAATCTGTACGGGCAGTTTCTCGCTGAATGGGGAGCGATCTACGAACGGTTCGGCGTCCCCGCCGACATCGGGCTGGCGCAGGTCATTCTCGAGTCGGGCCTGAGTGGCACACGCCGCTCGGAAGCCAACGCCATGGGATTCTGCCAGTGGCTGCGGAAGAACTGGCAGCGGCTCAATCACTTCTCACCGATTCCCATCGAGGGCGGCAACCAGACGACCCAGGCGCCGTACTGCGCTGCCTATCTTTCAATTCTCGCCACCAATAACGGATCGTTCATTCCCGCGCTGTCCGAGCACAACGCCGGCGGAACCAACGTCGGGAGAACGTTGATCGCCGGCGAACACCTCGGCGGTGACGATGTCCGCGACCGGTATTTTCTGGGATCGAGGCTGGCGCGCGACCTGCGCGCCCTGCCGGGCAAGGAATACGAGGACGTTCACGGCAGCTACGGCCCTCGCTCGTACTTCTACGCCGAGATGGTCTTCGGCAACACATTCAACGTCACGCGCCTGATGGAGTCGACGCCTCAAGAGTCCATCCACGCGATGCGAACGCCGCGAGCGATCGCCCTGGCCGAGATCGTCTCGAGGTCAGGTCTCACGCCGGATGAGGTACGCCGGTTCAATCCGGCACCTGTGCAACAGGTTCCCGCTCAGGGCACGCTGTATCTTCCGACCTTCATCGACGAGCTCGGTGTTGACGTCGCCTTCTGGCGCCGCCCCGCCGCCCCGTCGTATTCGGCCGTCCTGGACGACTTCATGCGCCTCGAGCCCGGCCCTGAACGGTGGGACGACCGAACCTTCGAGCCGATCCTCAGGGACTTCCGGCGACGCTTCAGCGAGACCGCAAGTGAGGAAGGAATGGTAATGGCGACGGTGCTCGACTATGTGATGGACCAGGCCTACACCAGCAGCCGGCGCGCCCTCTTGACCGAGTTCCGCGGCAACCGGGACGTGCCGCGGCTGATCGCTCGTGGCGTGCTCGCGCTCGAAACTACGTCTTCCTCGACTGCCCTGGCAGCAACAGCGACAGTGCCGCAGCGACGATGAGGGCCCCGGCGTAGACCAGCAGCGGCCGCTGATGCGATGCCGGGCTCGCCGGGTCGAGGAGCAGCGCGCCGAGCGTCGTCGTGCCGGCGACGCCGCCCAGGTAGCGCAGCGTCGACACCACGCCGCCTGCCATGCCCGACTCCTCGCGTCCGACCGTGCTCATCGACGCGGCTTGCGCGGGTGGCGACGTCAGGCCGACGCCGATCCCCATCAACAACATCCCCGGCATGACGTCAAACGGAGTCTGCACCGATTCGAAGTCAGCGAACCATGCGAGGCCGGCCAGTGCGACCAGTGAACCGGCGAACGTCTGTGCCCGCGCGCCGAGGCGCTCCGCCAGCCGCCCGCCGACGATCGAGCTGACCATCATCGCCACCGTCAGCGCCAGCAGCGCCTGGCCCATCGGTCGTGCGCCCAGGTGCCGGACCCGATCGAAGAAGACCGGCAGTTGGAAGAGCAGCGGGTAGATCGCCATGTTCTGCAACGCGATGATGGAGCCGCCACCAAAAAACGCGCCGCGCCTGAACAGCGAGAAGTCGACCACGGGGGACGCGGCACGGCGTTCCCAGAACGGGAACGCGGCGAGCAGCACGACACCGCTCCCCGCGAGCCACCATCCCACGCTGCCCGAGATGCGGAGTGCGACGATGACCAGCGTCAGTCCGGCAGCGAGCAGCGCGCTGCCCAGCCAGTCGAAGGAGGGCTGATGCGCCGTCGCCGGCGTGTACATCCGGCGCGAGGTCAGCACCAGCAGCATCGAAACGGCGACCACTGGCAGATTCCCGGCGAAGACCGCGCGCCAGCCGAATCCTTCGGTCAGTTCGCCGCCGACCAGCGGGCCGATGGCAGCGGCCAGGCCCATGCACGCGCCGAACAGCCCGAACACACGCGCGCGCCGGTCGGCCGCCGTCTGGTTCCGCAGGATCGCCATCGTTGCCGGCACGGTGGCGGCACCGCCGGCGGCCATCAGAATGCGCGCCAGGCCGAGCGCGTGCATGTCGTCGACGAGTAGTCCGAGCATGCTGCCAGCCGCGACGATCGACAGACCGGCGACCAGCGCCCGGCCGTGGCCAATGAGATCCCCGAACTTGCCGCCCGGACTCTGCAGGGCGATGCTTGTGATCAGGTAGCTCGACACGAGCCACTGAGTGAGCGCCGAGGCGTCCGCGCCGATATCGCGGCCGATGCTGGGCAGCGCGACGGCAATCATCGTGCTGCCGAGCGGGGCAAGTGAAGCGGCCATCAGCATGCCCGCGAGGGCGGCCGGCGGCAGGCCTTCTGGCTGGCGTTCGACGGTGGACACGCTCACCGGTTGCGGGTCATCGGCCGGCACTGCAACAGGTAGAGCGTGTCGCCGGTAATGGCCCACTCCAGGTCCAGCCCCTCGCCGAAGAGAGATTCGCAGCGCATTGCCAGGTCGTGCAAGCGGGTCAGCATGCCATCGGTCAGGCAGAGCGCCGTGACCAGGTCGTCGGGGACTGCTTCTTCAACGGTGCCACCACCCGGCGTACCGCGCAGTGCGATGTCTTTTTCGCCAGGCCTACGCCTCAACACGCGACCCTGCGCGTCGAGCGCGTAATTGTCAGGCACGACCAGACCGGCGACGACTGATTCGCCAAGGCCCCACGACGCCTCGATGACGCGCTCGTCTGAACCGTCGAGCGGATTCCTCGTGAACATGACGCCGGCACAATCCGGCTCGATCATGCGCTGCACGACGACGCCGACGCGCGGTGTCTCGTCCATGCCGAGCGTCCGCCGGTAGGCGCGAGCCGATTCTGTGTGCGCCGACTCTCGCACCCTGAGGACTGCATCAACCACGTGGTCCTCGTGTTGAACATTAAGGATCGTCACGTGCTGGCCGGCGAAGCTGGCGCCTTGGGAGTCCTCGCCGATGGCGGATGAGCGGACGGCGCAAGGGCCGGCCAGTCCGATGAATTCGACGCGCAGATGCGTCAGCGCCTCCGGTTGACGTTCGTGGACGGCTTCCACGTGAGCAGTGCCGAGCGCAAACCCCGGCGGAACGGGAAGCCCGGCGCGCAGCAACCGCGCCAGGGACGCCGCCTTGCCGCCGAAGTGCGCCGCGTCGAGCGCCTGGACGAGCGGTGAAGGTCTCAGTGCCCTGTCCCCACCAGCTCGACCACGCCGGTGTCGCCGTTGACCCTCACTCGCGCACCATCAGCGAACATCGTCGTCGCTTCCCTCGTGCCGACAACGGCGGGAATACCGTACTCGCGCGCAACAATCGCTGCGTGCGAGAGCTGACCGCCGCGGTCGGTGACGATGGCGCCAAGCAGAGGGAGGACGACATTGAACGACGGCCCGGTGTTGCGCGTGACGAGCACGTCGCCCTGCTGCAGCCGGTTGAAATCCTGCGGCCCGGTGACGATTCTGACCACGCCCTCGTAGACACCCGGGTGCACTGGCAGGCCAGCGACGCTCTGGGGCGGCGCCTGCCGCGCCACGACGTTGAAGATCTCGCCGATCGCGGTATCCATCGCCCGTGCGTTTGCTCGTGCTTTCTTCGGCAGCCAGTCGGCCGGGGGCGGTCCTTTCGGCTCGGGTCCGAGAAACGCCGGCGCGTCGGCGACCGTCTTGGTTTCGCGCCACGTCTGCCGTCGGCGCAGCTCCTCGACGGTTGGCTGCGTGGCGCCCCCCAGCAGAGCCACGATCTCGTCGTGGCTGGCGTTGATGGCGAGTGCCGCGTCAGGCAGGACGCCGCGCTGCTCGAGACGTCGTCCTGCCTCGAGCAGCGCGCGGCGTGCCAGACCGGTGCCCCAGGAATCGTTGTACATGCCGCGCTCATCGCGCAGCCGGTGGATGAAGCGCGCCTCCTCCAGCCAGAAGTCGAACTCGGCGCGGTGGGCCTCCGGCACCTTCGCGCGCAGCGCATCGCGGCGTTGGGCGAAGTCGCCCTTGCGATCCGCCGTGTCCACGGCCCCGAAAATCGTCCCGACGAGCATTTCGGGCATCTCGAGTGCGTACTTGTCGGCGACGTCGTAACCGGACACGAGACGGTAGGCCACCTCGTCGAGGTATGCCTGCAGCGGCTCGCCGACACCCGGCTTCGATTTCAGATCGTCGAGAACTTGCCGGGCCGGCCTGCCCTTGACGCTTTCCGCCGTGACGCCGGCCGCGGCGATGGCAGCCCTCAGCCGCTCGAGCGCCGGGGCACCGATGCCGCGGGAGATTGGCGCTGCGCCTTTGAGTACGCCGAGTACTTCGCCCGAGGCGAGGCCCGTCCAGCGCTGCACCTGGGACAAGAAGTGGCCGACGGGGAAAATGCACGGAATCGTGAAGATATGGTGCCGGTACACCATCTCGACCGCGTTGTCTCTCACGTCCTCGAGATGCTTGATGAACTCCGCGTCGCCGAGCGCACGGATGTCGGTATTCTGGATTTTCCGGTTCCTCGCAATCGAGTCCGATTTGTACTCCTCGTCCCAGCGGCGCATGTCCTCGCGCCAGAGCCTGCCGGCGATTGCTGCGGGCGCAGCGGCGATCCGGCGGCGGATCTCCGGGTGTAAGCGCGTGAGGAGCATGAAAACCGGACGGGGCGGCGGTCCGGATGCGTTGTCAGGCGCCCCGACCGCCACGAACTTCGCGTAGCAGAAGTCGTTGACGAACCGCATCCGAAGCGTATCGAGCAGCAGGCCGTAGCGCTTGGTCCCCTCGGCGAAGCCACGAGCGAGCGGCTCCGCCAGGAGGGAGCTGACGTAGCGGGTGGCCGGCCTGGCGAAATGCGTCTGTTCCAGCTCCCAGGAGCCGGGACCCGGCGCTTTGAATTCAATCTGTGTCACGAGACTCCTTAATGGAATTCACTATCTTGTAGGGCGGGTCCTTTTGGACCCGCCGCGGAAGCGGAGCGTCCTACCATGGACACCAGCTCAACCATCAGGAGGCAGTCTATCGAAATCAGAGGAAGGATTGTTGCGACGAAGGGATGTATCGCCGCGCTCGTGATCGCTGGCGTGGCGCTGCCGCGTACCGCGGCCGCGCAACCCGCAGAACCTCCGGTTCGGCTCGGCGCGGTCATCGCCAGCGTCGCGTCAGACGAGCTCGACACGACCACGGTGGGCCTCGGCGTACAGATCGCATGGCACCCCACGCCACTGGTCGGCGCGGAGCTCGAGGTGGTGGTTCATCCAGCCGATCTAGGGTCCGACCCCGCTTTCTCGAGCGGCCACGTCGAGACGCTCTTCGGCATCAGCGTCGGACCACGCATCGGCCGATGGAGGCCGTTCGCCAGACTTCGCCCGGGCATCCTCCGTTTCTGGCAGTCTGCGGAGCCGATTGCCTGCCTCGCGATCTTCCCGACACCGGTGCGCTGCACGCTCGCCAGCGGCCGGACGGTCGTCGCGGTCGACGTCGGCGGCGGCGTCGAGCTGCTGCTGACCGGGCGGACCTTCGTTCGAATCGACGCCGGCGACCGCATCCTGTCGTTTCCGGGCCCCGTGCGCGACAGCGCCGGCACGGCGCATGAGGGCGGTTTCTTCGCGCACGACTTTCGCATCGCGTTCGGCGGTGGGATTCGATTTTGACGGTTCGATTTCTGATTGCCGGGTCCAAGAGGACCCGGCCTACACGAATCCGGAACCCGGCCTACATGGAACGCGCGGCGGCAGCTGGCGGTGCGGAGATGAAGTTCATAACAGCACCCTGCGGGGTTTCTGCGCCCTGCGGCAGTGGATCGGGCCAGTCGAAGTAGTCCCGTTCGCGGCGGCGAATCGCACGGTATCGGGCAAACGCGTCCCGGGCACTCTCGATGCCAACCGCCGTTCGCCACGTCGAGCCACGGAATGTGTGCGCAAACATGCGATAGCCGTTGCGCAGCACGAACGCCGGGTCATGCCAGAACGCCGCCGACATGTGCCGCACCTTCATCCAGCGCTCGGCCCGCCAGCGCATGAACTCGATTTCTTCGGCATCGAGATGCGCACTGCGCGTGACGGCCGTCGTGCCGTCGTACTCCTCGACGCGGGTATTGACGATCAGCCCCCGCTCGCGAAAATCACGCGTCATCGGCGTGCCGGGATACGGCGTCGGGTGCTGGATGTAGGGCCAGTCGACATGCCGGCGGGCGAATTCAAGGTTCGCGGCAATCGCCGAGGGGGTGTCGTCAGGGTTGCCGACGATCAACCCGCCAACCACGAACATGCGGTTGCGGTGCAGGACGTCGATGGCGTCGAGCGTCGCGTTGCCGCTCCGGCGTCCGCCCTCTCGCTGAGTGTTCTTGGCACGAGCCTTCAGAAACGCGAGATCGTCGTCGAGGATGTTCTCGATGCCGAGGAACACGTAGCGAAAGCCGGCCCTGCGCATCAACGGCCCGAGCGTCGCACCGTGCGCGGCGATCGGCGCGGTCATTCCCTGGACCATGAAGTCGAGATCGTCGAGACCGGCGTCGATAATCGCGTGGCAGAGCGCCTCGAAGCGCGGCACGTCGATCGTGATGTTGTCGTCGACGAAGAAGATGACGCGGGCGCCGCGGGCGCGCGCGTCGCGGATGTCGTCGATCACCTGCGCCAGCGGAAAGCGATGGAAGTTGCGGCCGCGCATCTCGATGATCGAGCAGAAGCTGCAGTCGTAGGTGCAGCCGCGCGACGTTTCCACGACGTCGACCTGCCGGCCAAGCATCGTGTAGCCGGATAGCACACGCGCTGCCCGGTTCGGCAGCCGGATGTTCCCATCCTCGATGGCTGCCACCGGTCGCGGCGGGTTGCGGTGCACCGTCGTCCCGAGTCGATACCAGAGTCCGCCAACCTCGGAGAGCGGTGTTCCTGATTCGAGGGCCCGCAACAGATCGCCGAACGTCGCCTCGCCTTCGCCGCGCACGATGAAGTCCACGCCAATGTCGGGCTGCGTCCACGCCTCCGGCGCCAGACTGGGGTCATAGCCGCCGACGGCGACGCGGAGGTCAGGATCGATCGACCGCAGGAAGCTGATGATCCGCCGGGCGGTTCCGCGCTGAAAGGTCATCACGGAGAGACCGACGAGATCGGGCCGAACCTCCCGCATCAAACGTTCGAGGGTGTGGCGAACGGAAGACTGCGCCAGCACCAGATCGGCGATCGCGATCTGATGATGCGGATCGACGTTGCCGGCCAGCGACGCCAGGGCGCCGTTGGGCATCCGAATGGCGATGGTGGGCGTGTGCTCGAACGAGTCGGGCATCGACAGCAGAAGAATCTGCATTACTCCACCTCTACTCGCGCCGCCACCGGATAGTGATCCGACGGGTAGCGGCCGCTGGCATTGTACAGAACGGTCTCGGCCGATCGGACCTTGATCGGGCCGCCCACCAGAATCCAATCGATCCGCGACGTGTCGCCGTCGCGCGGCGGACCGAACCCGCCCATCGTCGCCGCCGGCCCGCGGCGTTTCTCGGCCAGGGTCCAGGCATCCCGCAGCCGATCGCCGGTTAACTCGTGCCAGACCGGGCTTTCCTCCGCCGCGGCATTGAAGTCGCCGAGCACGATCAGCGCCGAGCCGGGCGCCAGCCGCTGAGTGCGTTCACGGAGGATACGTGCCGCGTCGAGCTGGCCCTGTCCGGCCCTCGGTGAGAAATGGGTGTTGAAGACGACAAACTCGCGGCGGCTCGCGCGATGATGAAACCGCGCCCAGGTCACGATTCGCGTCAGGCGCGGCTCGGCGGTGCTTGCGAGGTCGGGCGTCGGCGACAGCCAGAAGTTGCCCGATTCGATGACGCTCAGCTCGGCATGACGATAGAAAATCGGCGTGTACTCGCTCAAGCCTGTCCCGCCGTTCAGACCACGATCGACGCCAATCCAGCGATAGTCGTGGAGTTTTGTTTCGAAGTACTCAATCTGCTCGTGAACGACCTCCTGAAGTCCCACGACCTGCGGCGCGAACTGCTCGATAACCCCCACGACCAGATCCTTGCGGTGTGGCCAGCCGTTCGGACCATCGTCGATGCTTGATGTCCGGATGTTGAAGGTCATCAGACCGAGTGGCAGCTGACCGGAGAGATGCGTCGCCGAGGCGCACACGACGAGAGCGCACAGCGCCACGACGACCGAACGACCGCCAATCAGCCTCATGCCTCTATCCCTGCACCCGGCAGCCGCGCTCGAGCACGTCCTGATACCTGGGCTCGGATCGAAGTGCCCGGAGATTCGGCGCGACCCTGACGTAGATCATCATGAAGTCATGCTCGACGCAGGCGCGCTCGAGCCATTCCAGGCCCCGCTGCTTGTCGCCGGTCTGCGTCATGAGCTCGGCGAACTCGAACGGCTGACGACCTTCGGTCTTGGATTCGAGGATCTCCTGTTCGAGCCGATGCTGCCAGTATTCCCGCGCGGTGGTCGCCGCCGCGGCGGCTCGCAGCGCCGGCGTCTCGGTCACGTCCCGGCCGAGGAGCTTTCTTCTCATCTGCCGTGCAGCGATGGCCTCGCGGTATTCACCTTTCTGATCGTGCGAGCGCTTGAGGTACTCGTAGACCTCGGGGAAGTTCGGCTCCATCGCGATGACCTCGTGCGCTTTCGCGATCGCTCGATCGTACTCGCCTCCCATGTAGAGGATGTTGGCCTCCACGGCGTTGACGATGAGCGACAGGGGATCGACGGCCTGGGCGCGCTTGATCGAGGCGAGCGCTTCCTGATGCCGGCCCATCGCCGCGAGGTACTCCGCGTACCACTGATGGCCGGTCGCGTAGTTCGGATTCAGCTCCAGCGCCCGTTTATACTCCCGCTCAGCGGCCGCCCAGTCCCACTCGTAAAACTGGCTCAAGTACGCTTTTGAGATGTGCGCCTCGGGCAGATCCGGGTCGAGCTCGAGCGCTTTCGTCACCGCACGCTTGACCTCGGGATAGGTCTGCGTGGCAGGGAGCGCGTGATATTCCGTCAGCAGTCCGTACGAATCGGCCAGGCCGGAATACGCGAGCGCGAAATCCGGATCCCGCTCGACCGCCTGCTTGAAGTAGCCAAGACTCGTCCGGAACCCGCTCGCGGTCCGCTTGTTCCAGAAGAATCTGCCTCTCAGATACGCCTGATACGCCTCGGCATCCTGCGTGTAGCTCCGGGCAAAGCGCGTCCGCTCGTTGTCGGTGAAGCGCAACTGGAGCGTTGTGGCGATCTGCTGCGCCAGCGTGCTCTGCAAACTCTGCAGATCTCCCGATTCCCGCTCGTAACGCTCGCCCCAGATCTGTCGCTGCTCGCGCGCGTCGACCAGCTCGGCGGTCACCGACACACTTGTACCGCGCTGCACGACGCGGCCGGTGAGAATCGACTCGACCCGCAGCTCGCGGGCCACCTGCTGCAGGTCGACACCATGGCCCCGGTAACGGTTGGCCGAATCGCGAGCGATCACCCTGAGGTGGGGCGCGCGCGACAGGCGGTTGATGATGTCTTCAGTGATGCCGTCAGACAGATAATCGAGCTCGGGATCGCCGTCGACGTTCGTGAACGGCAGCACGGCGACGCTCTGCGACTCTACCGCCGGAGGGGCCGTCCGGTTGAAGCGCGTCGCTCCTGCGAAAACGATCGCGACCAGCGCGGCGATCGCTGACGCAACCGCCAGACTTCGACGACGGCCGCCAGCCGAAAGCCAGGCGAGCGGCCCGCCCCGGGGTGCGCGCGCCGCCACTGGCAGACCGTCGAGATGGCGCTGGATGTCGTCGCCCAGCGCCTTCGCGGACGGATACCGTGCCGCTGGATGCTTGCTGAGCGCGGTCAGCGCGATCGCATCGAGACGACCGGACAGCATCCGCCGCCGGTGTCCGGGCTCCGGCTCGTCCTGCGATCCGCCCGTCGCGGCGGCCGCAACGCTCGGTTTAGCTGGAACTTCCTCGCACACCACCCGCTCGGCGTCCTGCGGGGATCGACCATCGAGTCGGTACGGATGACGACCGGCCAGCAGCACGTACAACAGCACGCCCAGCGAGTAGACGTCACTCGACGGCGACAGCGGCTCGCCCCGCATCTGCTCCGGGCTGGCGTACTGCGGCGTCATCGCCCGGGCCAGCAGGGTCGGTTCGACGGTGTGCGAGCCCTGATCCGAGTCGAGCAGCTTGGCGATGCCGAAGTCGAGCAGCTTCGGCACCCCGCTCGATGTCACGAGAATGTTGCTCGGTTTGAGATCGCGATGCAGCACACGCTGCTCGTGCGCGTGGTGCACCGCCGCGCACACGGCCTGAAACAGCTTCAAGCGATCGGCAATCGAGAGGTGTCCCGCCTCGCAGAATTCATCGATGGGAACGCCATCGATGTACTCCATGACGAAGTACGGCAATCCGTCCTGGGTCGTGCCGCCGTCGAGCAGCATGACGATGTTCGGATGCTCGAGGTTGGCGAGGATCTGCCGCTCGTGACGGAACCGGCGCAGGATCGCGTCGGTGTCCATGCCGCGCTTGATCAGTTTGACGGCAACCCGCTTCTCGTACGCCTCGTCCGCGCGCGCGGCGAGGTAGGCCGCGCCCATGCCGCCGCGCCCGATCTCGGCGAGGATCCGGTACGCGCCGATTCGGCCACCCACGACCTGACCTGCCTCGTCGCCGTCAGCGATCGCTGCAAGCAGGCCCGCGGTCGTGACGCGTGGCGTCTCGTAAAGCTGCGCCGCCTCGGCCGCCGATTCCAGCAGCGACCGGACTTCCTCGTACAGCGCTGCGTCGTCACCGCACCGCGCGGCGGCAAAGGCGGCGCGGTCGGCGTCCGGCTGCGCCAGCGCATCCGCGACGATTCCCTTCACGCGCAGCCACTGGTCCCGGTTCATGCGGCCCTCATGAGCGGGTGCGGGTCAGAGCGACGAAGGCTCGGGTGGATCTGATGGCCGCTCGCCGGCGAGCTCTCGATGCAGCCAGCCCTTGGCGATGGCCCATTCGCGCTTGACCGTCGCGACCGAGATGCCGAGGGCAGCGGCGGTCTCTTCGATCGTCAGACCACCGAAGAAACGCAGTTCGACGATCTTGGCCTCGTCCGGATCGATCTGTTCGAGCTTCTGCAGCGCCCGATCCAGATCGAGCGTCTCGACCGCATCGAGTGGGGCCGGCGCGGCGACGATGGCGTCGTGCAGCGCGACCGGCAGGCTGCCGCCGCCCCGCTTCTGCCGCTGCTCGTGCCGCGCATGGTCGACCAGGATGCGCCGCATCAGCTGCGCGGCGACCGCGAAGAAATGCCCACGGTTCTGCCAGTCGACCTCACGCTGCCCGAACAGCCGGAGGTACGCTTCGTTGACGACGGCGGTGGTTTGCAGGTGATTGTGCCGCCATTCGCGTGACAGATGTCGTGAGGCAATCGCCCGCAGCTCGTCGTAGACGAGCGGAACGACCCGCTGAAAGGCTTCGGGGCTGCCGGTCTGCCACTGTTGCAGCAGACGTGTGATCTCGACGCTCCGGTCGGTCATGGGTTTCCGACGTTAGCGATCTCTTCCCTGAAGCTTTGTGAGCAGGTGCAGGATCTCGAGGTACAGCCAGACGAGGGTCACCAGCAGGCCGAAGGCCGCGTACCATTCCATGTACTTTGGCGCACCCTGTTCGGCGCCACGTTCGATGAAATCGAAGTCGAGCACCAGATTGAGCGCCGCGATCGTGACCACGAACAGGCTGAACACGATTCCCCAGGTGCCGCTCGAGTGAATCAGCGGCACGCTCGCCCCGAAGAAGCCGAGCACCAGGTTCACGAGGTAGAGGATGGCGATGCCGCCGGTGGCCGCGAACACGCCGAGCTTGAAGTTCTCCGTGGCTTTGACCAGCCCCGTTCGATAGGCCATCAGTAGAGCGGCCAGCGTGCCAAACGTGAGAAACACCGCCTGGCTCACGATGCCCGGATACATCGACTCGAATACCGCGGAAATGCCGCCCAGGGCCAGGCCTTCGAGCGCGGCGTAGACAGGGGTCGTCAGCGGCGACCAGCGCGGCACGAATGCCGTCACCAGAGCGACGATCAACCCGCCGATCGTGCCGGTAATGACGAACGTGAACAGCCGCGGATCGTCGACGCCGCGGTTCCACACGTAGGTCGCGGCGACGAGCAGAATGAACAGCGACATCGCCGTCTTGTTGACGGCGCCGCCGAGTGTCATTGTCTCCGCCGGCGAGGTGGCCTGAACGCGGTCGAACGTGTGCTCCTTGAGGGCCGGATTGGCGGACCGAAAGAACGTGTCTGCTGCCATATCCGTAAAGCTAGCAGAATCCGGCGACAGTTCACCGGGTCTCAAGCCGATAAATGAAGCGGTGGACTCTGTATTTACGCCGCTTCTCGCGCTGGCACTGGCGCTGATGCCGGCGGCGGCCGCGTGGTGGTCGTGCCGCGGTCTCATCCGCCTGGCCGACGACCCCGCCCTCCCGGAGCGGCTCTTCGCCACCAGCCAGCGCCGCGGCGTCGTCACCTGCGTGGCGGTCGCCATCATCGTGACGCTCGCCGGCCGTCACATCTTCTGGGCGCTGCCGCTGATGATGGTCGGCGAGATGGCCGCCTTTTACCCGCTGCGAAAGGTGATCTACGGCGAAACGTGGTCGCTCAACGCGTATCTCGCCTTCTTCACCCGGTTGTACGTCGCCGTCTTCGGCTTCTGGATCCTCCTCGGACTGGGTCCGGTGCTGGCCTCGATGACCGGCTCGCGGGACTGGATGGTCGGTGTGTGCCTGGCGATTGCCCTGTTCGCCTGGCAGGCCGCCTACGGCGACATCGCGCGCCGGCTGCTCTGCTCGCGGCCCATCGTGGATCCAAACCTCTCGTCGAGATTTGCCCGACTCGTGGCCGCGTGTCAGCTGAAGCTGCCGCGATTCGAACGGATCTTCATTCCCGGCGGTGTGGTGGCCAATGCGGTGGCGCTCCCGTCACTCCGAGGTTCAGCGGTCGTCTTCACCGACTCGCTGCTCAACGTGCTGACCGCCGATGAGGTCGAAGGCATCGCCGCACACGAGCTTGCGCACCTTGAGTACTACAACCCGAGGCGTCTTCGGCGGCAGCGCCTGCTCACCGGCATTCTGATCGTCTGCTGTGCGGCGGCTGCGCCGCTGGCACGGTTGTATGACCCGGCGGCGTTTCTTCCTTACGCGTGGATCGTCGTTGTGGTCATCGGGCTCGCCCTGCAGGGTCGCACGAGACAAGCCAACGAGACCGCCAGCGACCTTCGAGCCGTGGTCCTGACTGGCAACCCCGACGCACTCATCAGCGCCCTCACCAAGCTGCACGCCATCGCGCTCGTGCCGAGGCGCTGGGACACGGAGGTCGAACGACGCGCGACGCACCCCAGCCTGGCGCGCCGCATCCAAGCCATCCGCGCCGCGGCTGGCGCAGAACTGGCCGCCCCGGGTGTGGAGGCGAGATTTGCTGCCCTCGGCGACGCGGCATCGGTCGGTTTTGACGACCGTCGACTGACGTGGACCGATGACGATGGGTCGACCCATTCAGTCGCGTACGAGGCGCTCGAGGAACTGCGCGTCGCCGCCTCGGTAACCGGCGCCACGACGCTCATCATCGTCGACCGAACGAAGCGTCGCTGGGAAATCCCGATGCGAGCCGACGATGTAGGACCGACCCAGGCAGTGCTCGATATCGTCGACACGCAGCTCGGGAAGTCGTCAGCCACATCGACACGGGTCAGTCAGATCGTTCCCGTTCGAATCGCGGCCGCGCTCCTGGCGCTGGCCGCGCTGGTCGCGGCGCAGTGGGCCGCCTTGCTGACGGCCGCACTCGCGCTCGTCAGGCCGGCGCCGCGTGTGCTGGCCGCCGCCGCAGCGGCGGCCGCGGCAGCGGCATTCCTGCTCTGGCGCGACGGACCGCAACATCTCCCCGGTCAGGACCTCACGGTCGCCCTGATCCTCGCAATCATTGGCGCCGTGCTCGCGGTAATGGCGTATCGTGCGCGCCAGGCCACGAGCGTCAGCGCCGACGGCAAGTCGATCGCCGTGCTGGGGATGGCCATGGCTGTCGTCTGGGCGCTGGCGATCGTCCACGCGGGTCGGATCGAAGCCCTGACGCTGAGCAACAGCGCGCGGGTGTGGCCGTCGGCAGCGGTGCTGCCCTGTGCGATCGCCGCCGCGCTCATCTGGCAGCGGCGAGCCGCCGCGGTGATTCTGGCAGGAACGGGCCTCCTCGTCATGACGATCGGCTCGCGGACATTCTTCGACCGGTTTGCCAACGATCCGCTGCTGGTGGACGCGAAACGGGCGACCATCGTCGCGATCGACAGCCGCCCGGTGGCGGAGTTCGATGTGCCGCTCGAAGCGCATGCCTTTCAGCTGTCCAACGACGGGCGTCACGTGGCCGTATCAGCGTCGCGCGACGGCCGCGCGACCAGTGTGCTTCTGGGCCCGGCCGGCGGAAAGCTGGCCGCGTTCGACGCCAACACCGTTCACTTTGGACGGGCGGATTCAGCTGTTCTGGTAGGCTTCGAACGCGGCCAAACCGTCATTTCCGAGGTCTCTCTCTCGGGGGCGCCGCATCTCCTTCGCGAGCATCGCTTCGACGGCCTTTCCGAACCACATGTCGCGGTCGACCGGGCCGGCCGCTGGCGACTGGTCGCGTGGACCGGCGACGAGGTGGTTGCGATTGAGAGCAATGCCAGGGGAGACCTGCTGCCGGAACGACGCTGGGCCATCGATGGTGATGAATACCTGACGCCGCTCGCTGCCGGGCCGGGCGGCCCGATTGTCCTCGAGACCCGCTACGACGCCGTCGGCACCAGTCTGTGGCGGCTGCGGATGGCCGCTTCGTACATGCTGACGACGTTCGACCGGGAATCGCGATTCTGGCTCGCGACGCCAGGTGGCCGGAAGGAGATCGTCCGCTCACGTCTGGACGTTCGCTGCTCGGGAGTCAGCGTCGCCGACCACGCCTTGTGCAGCGCGTCCGATGGGATGCGGACCCGCTTGGTGTTCGTGGGCAGCAAGGCGGGCGTGTATCCGATCGTCGAGCTGCCGGGTGACTTCATCGAGGTTGGAACTGCGCCGAGCGGCTGGATGACCGGATGGTGGAACCGACAGGCGACTGCCCTGCGGCTGGACACCGGTGAGGCGTTTCAGCTCGCTGCAGGAAACGCGACCCCGCCAACTCACCTCTCTCCGGCTGACGAATTGCTCGGCGCCCTGAGCTATGAGTCGGGGCGCCAGATCATCCGGCTTTATCCTTTGCCGTAACGGCGGGCCTAAGAGGCCCGCCCTACGTACCGCGGGCCTAAGAATCCGCCCTACGTACCGCGGGCCTGAGAGGCCCGCCCTACGTACTGCCGTAAGCCGCTATCGGGTGGTCAGTTGGTAGACGAGCATCGGCCCATAGGTGTGATCGCGAATCGAGCACACCGGCCGGGCACCGCGTTCGTCCATGAACTGCTTCACGTCGAGGGCATCCTGATGGAAGCGACTGTCCGGCGACTCGTTCTCGCTCAGATACGCGGCAATGTACCGATCGATCAGGATCACGCCCGGATCGACGCGCTCGAGCGCATCTTTCAACGTCAACGGCTGCTCGTACCATCCGGGACGTGACATGTTGATCGGGAGCAGCCACGTTCTGTACTCGAACTGACGGAGTCCCATCCAGTAATGCTGCAGGCCGAGGACGCGCGCGTCTGGTGGAATGCAACGCGCGATCTGGTCCGTGAAGAATGAGTACGAGCTCACCGCGGCGGCCGCGGTCCGAGACCTGGCAATCGCCGTGACGCCTTCGGTTGCGGCGAGTGCGATCAGCACGACGACGGCTATTCGAACAACACGTCCCGATTTGCTCCACAGTCGAGCGACACCCCATGCCAGCACCAGCGCGCCGAGCGGCCACAACGCCACCATGTAGGCCATCGTCTTCACCGCCAGCATGGCAGTGAAGAGCAGGAAGTGGACAGCGGCGGTTGCGAGCAGGCTGGTCTCATTCCGCGACAACGCCCGTCGCTTGACCGCGACAGCGGCCAGCGCGGCCGACAGCGTCAGGCCAACGATCATCAGCCAGGTTCCGACACGGGTGGCCGGCAGAGCGCGGACCGTGTCGATTGTCCAGTCGATCGAAATGGGCCCGTCGGCGGTGACGATGTTGCGAAGATAGAAGCCTGGATCCAGCAGATCGAACCGCGCACCGGCCGGCTTCATCTGACCCAGGTAATCGGTCCAATGAGTCACGACCACCAACATCCACGGGATCCACGTGATCGCGAAGCCGGCAACGACGAGAGCCGCTGCTCGCAGGCGGGCCTGCCCCGATGCAATCGATTCCAGCGCAATCACTGCCAGGATCGAGATCAGCCAGAACCCACCAAACAGGTGGCTGAGGCTCGATAAGGCGGCGAGCACGCCGGTCGCCAGCAGGTGCGAGGCCGCCCCGCTCGGACGCGCGCGATTGAACACCCACAGGGCCAGCAGGCCGAAAACCGGCACGGCGATGTCGTATCGATTGACACGGGCGCGGTCGAGCATCAGGATGCCGGTGCCGTTGCCGCCGGAAATCCTCAACAGCAGCAGGAAGAAGAGCGCAAGGATGCCGACCCGGACGTCGCCGGTCTGCCTGCCGACGAGGAATACCGTCACCAGGAGCGCGAGACCAAACACCACTGACAGCACGCGCATCTGCCAGACACCGATGCCAAAAAGCTCGAAGACGCCGGCTTCGAGCACTGGATAGACCGGCATGTGCTGCAGATGATGCCGCTCCATCGAGTAGTACCCGGCGAACAGATCGTTGCCGAGCATGCCCTCGGTCGCAAGCTTCGCCGGCGCCGCGGCAATCCACGGCTCGTCCTCGCCGACCGGTGGATAGCGGTCGAGATTCGGGAGAGAGACGACGAGATACGCGACCACACCGGCCGCCAGGAAGACCGCCGGCGTGATCCGGTGAGGAATCGGCTGCCCCTTACTTCGGTGCCGCCGAAGTGTACTGGTCGTCTGTGACTTTCTCCAGCCAGGTCGTCATGCCAAAACTGATGGCGACCTGCGTCAGCGCCGCCTCGGGCCGCGCACCATGCCAGTGAACGACGCCGGAGCCGACCGCGTAGGTGTCGCGCGGACCGAACTCGCGTCCCCGGCTACCGCGCTCCTGCACGCGCAACCGGCCCTGTTCGACGATGATCACCTGGCCGCCGGCATGACTGTGCCAATTGGTCCTTGCGCCGGGATCGAACGTATACCGGGTCGGACGGATGTCGGCGGTCGGATTGGCGGTGACACGTCCCGTAAAATTGGCCGGATCCGGTGCAGCCGGAACAGCCGGTTGCTGGGTCAGGACGACCGTTCCGCCGATTGCGACGAGGGCGGCGAGAACGTATGCGCGCATCATGCCGCGTATCATACAATCGACGGTTCCTGGAGATTCCAATGATGATGAAATGGCTGGCGGCCGCGGCTTGCGGTCTTGTGATCGTGGTGGGGCTTGACGCTCAGGCGCCGGCACCTGTGGCGACCGATGCCTGGTACGACGCGGTGCGGGCCGCAGATCGCTCGCGGCTCGACGCTCTCCTCCTCAAGAACAAGGCCGATGTGAACCTCCGCGACCGGCGCGGCGGGGTCACGCCGTTGATGTACGCCGCAGCGTTGGGTTCGCTCGACACCATGCGGCTGCTCCTCGACAACGGCGCCGACGTCAATGCGCGAAGTGCCATCGGGGCAACCGCACTGATGTGGGCCGCTGCCGATCCGGCCAAGGTGCGACTCCTCGTCGAGCGCGGCGCAGACGTCAAGATGGCGTCCGAAAGCGGCCGGACGGCCCTGCTGTTGGCGGCGATGAGCGATCAATCCGCCGCTACGGTGCGCCTGCTGCTGGAGCGCGGGGCGGATCCGAAAGTGGTCGACCGGGAGCAGACATCCGTCCTTCTGGCAGGGGCGTTCGGCAACGACGCTGACACGGTCCGTCAGCTGCTGAAGGCGGGCGCGCCCGTCGACATCGCGAATATCGCCGGGACGACGCCGCTCATGTTCGCCGCCGGCAACGGCAACCTCGAGGCAGTGCAGGCGCTGCTGGCGGCCGGCGCAGGCGTCAACAAGGTGTCGGCCGACCCTGCCTTCCCGGTCAAGAACGGCATCATCGATCTCGGCCGGTTCACGCCGCTCATCCTCGCCTCGGCCTACGGGCCGGTCACGGTCGTCAAAGCGCTGCTGGACGCCGGCGCCGACGTGAATGCGAAGGAAGCACGCGGGATGACTCCGCTCATGTACGCGGCGGCTACCGACCACGGCGACGTTGAGATTGCGCGTCTGCTGATTGCGCGCGGGGCTGATCTGAAGGTCAAGAGCACGGCGGGTGAATCGGCCATCGACTGGGCCCTCAAAGCCGGCAGGACGCCGCTCGCTGCGCTGCTGCTCAGCAGCTCGGGGATTGCAGTCGATTTCGCGTCGGGGCAATCTGTGCCGCCCGTCGGTGCGATCGCGGTCCGGCCCGCCGTTGAACGAGGCGTGGCTCTGCTCGAGCGCTCGTCCAACACGTTCTTCGCCAATGGTGCCTGCGGGTCGTGTCACGCGCAGAACATCACGGACATTACCGTTGCCGCCGCGCGCGCGGCGAGGATCCGCTTCGACGAGAAGGGAGCGGCGCAGCGCTCGGCTGGGGCATCCGCGGCGTTCGGGGCAACGGCCACGCGCCTTTACGAACGGTTCGACGGCCCGGCGCTCGATATCCTCCTCTATACGCTGGCCGGATTCGCCGCGTCGACCCATCCGGCCGATCGCGCCACGGATGCACTCGTCTTCAATGTCGCCGCCCAGCAGCAGCGCGACGGCCGCTGGTTGGGTGGTGGCGTTCCGCGGCCGCCAATCGAAGACGGCGATTTCACGAGAACCGCGCTGGCGATTCGCGGTTTGAAGACCTACGCGCCGCCCGGACGATCGGCCGAGATCGCCGAGCGGGTGCGACGGGCCACGGGCTGGCTGCTCAACGCAAAGCCGGTGACGACGGAAGATCACGCCTTCCGTCTGCTCGGGATGACATGGGGTGGAGCCGATCAAACGGCGCGCCGCGACGCGGCGCAGGCGATCGTTCACCTGCAACGCCAGGATGGCGGCTGGGGTCAGCGCGACGAAATGGCAAGCGACGCGTATGCGACCGGTTTGATGCTCTACGCGTTGAAAGAAAGCGGCAGCGCGCCAGCGACGACGGTCGTCGATCGCGGCAGCCGGTATCTGCTCTCGACGCAGCGTGCCGACGGGTCATGGTACGTGCGCAGCCGATCGGCGAAGTTCCAGCCGTACTTCGACGGCGGTTTCCCGTACGAGCACGACCAGTGGATCTCGTCGATGGCCACCGGCTGGGCGACGGCCGCGCTCGCGCTCAGCACGATGTAGGGCGGACCTCTTAGGTCCGTCAATCGCCGGGCCTGAGAGGCCCGGCCTACGTACGTCACGTCTCGTACGTAGGGCGGACCTCTTAGGTCCGCCAACCGCCGGGCCTGAGAGGCCCGGCCTACGTAGGTCACGTCTTGGGTCCGACGCACCAAACGAATCATACGTATGCCATACACTGGAACCGTCATGACCGAACACCTCGAGTTTTATATCGACGGCCGCTGGGTACCGCCGGCGTCCGAGGCCAAGACGCTCGACGTCGTCAACCCGGCGACCGAACAGGTGATCGCCCGCATCAGCGCCGGGAGCCCCGCAGACGTCGATCGGGCGGTTGCCGCGGCGCGGCGCGCCTTCGAGACCTTCGGCGCGGACCTCCCGCGAGGAGCGCGTCGCGCTTCTCGAGCGCATCGCCGCGGTCTACGAAAAGCGGCTCCCTGAGATCGCCGAGACGATTTCGCAGGAGATGGGAGCACCGATGTCGCTGGCCAAGGGGGCACAGGCGCCCGCCGGCCTCGGCCATCTGAAGCAGACGATGGCGATTCTCAAGGATTACCCGTTCGTCGAAGCGAAAGGCTCGACGCGAATCTTGCGCGAGCCGGTCGGCGTGTGCGGGCTGATCACGCCCTGGAACTGGCCGATGAACCAGATCATGTGCAAGGTCGCCCCGGCGCTGGCCGCCGGCTGCACGATGGTGCTGAAGCCGAGCGAGATCGCCCCGCTCAGCGGCATCATGACCGCGCAGGTGCTGCACGAGGCCGGCGTGCCCGCCGGCGTGTTCAATCTGGTCAACGGCGAGGGACCGGTCGTCGGCGCCGCGATGGCGGCGCATCCGGGAATCGACATGATGTCGTTCACCGGTTCCACTCGCGCCGGCACTCAGGTCGCCAAGGCCGCGGCCGACACCGTGAAGCGCGTGGCGCAGGAACTCGGCGGCAAGTCCGCCAACATCCTGCTCGACGATGCCGACTTTTCGCGGATGGTGAAGCACGGCGTGCGGGCCTGCTTCAACAACAGCGGCCAGTCGTGCAACGCGCCGACCCGCATGCTGGTCCCGCGCGGCGCGGCTGGCCGAAAGCGCCGCGATCGCCAAGGAGACCGCCGAGGCGACCGTGGTCGGCGATCCCCAGGGCGACAAGACGAACCTCGGTCCGGTCGCGAGCAAGACGCAGTTCGAGAAGGTGCAGAGGCTCATCGAAAAAGGGATTGCCGAAGGCGCCGACCTGGTCGCCGGGTGGACCGGGCCGGCCGCCGGGTCTCGACCGCGGATACTACGTGCGCCCGACCGTGTTCGCGAATGTCCGCAACGACATGACCATCGCGCGTGAAGAGATCTTCGGCCCGGTGCTGTGCATCATCCCGTACGACAGCGAGGAGGATGCGATTCGCATTGCCAACGACACGCCCTACGGGCTGTCCGGCTACGTGTCCTCGGCGGATCCGGATCGCGCATTCCGCGTCGCCTCGCGCCTGCGCACCGGCAACGTGCACTTGAACGGCGCGACGGTCGACTACGCCGCGCCGTTCGGCGGCTACAAGCAGTCGGGCAACGGACGCGAGTGGGGCGAGTTCGGGTTCGAGGAGTTCCTCGAGGTGAAGGCCGTGA
Source organism: uncultured Acidobacteriota bacterium (assembly GCA_963728825.1). Lineage (GTDB taxonomy): Bacteria > Acidobacteriota > Vicinamibacteria > Vicinamibacterales > CAVVIG01 > CAVREM01. The sequence goes on along the minus strand of CAVSLA010000006.1, from coordinate 541,713 downwards.
TGGGCTGCCCAAAATGACCGGCAGCGCCGCCACTTCGGTCATCACCGGAGCCGAGGCGCTGGTTCGTACGCTCGTGGCGTGCGGCGTCGACACCTGCTTTACCAACCCGGGCACCTCCGAGATGCACTTCGTTGCCGCGCTCGATCGCGTCGAGGGCATGCGCTGTGTGCTGGCGCTGTTCGAAGGCGTCGCCACCGGCGCGGCCGACGGCTACGCGCGGATGACCGGCCGGCCGGCGAGCACGCTGCTCCATCTGGGTCCCGGCCTCGCCAATGGTCTCGCCAGCCTGCACAACGCCCACCGCGCCCTCTCGCCGATCGTCAACATCGTCGGCGAACACGGCACCTATCATCGGCAGTACGATCCACCGCTTCACTCCGATATCCGAGCCCTGGCGAGCGTCTATTCATCGTGGGTGAAGTCGGTCGAATCGCCAGATGAGACGGCCGCCGCGGCGGCGGACGCGGTGGCCGCCGCGATCGGCGCCGCCGGGCCGCATCAGCACGCTCATCCTGCCGGCCGATACCGCGTGGGGAGAGTCGATGCAGCGCAGCGCGCCGTACCGCCAGGTTGCGCCGCGGTCGAGGGTTGACGATGGGCGAGTGCGGGCGGCGGCGGACCGGCTGCGCAAGGGAAACGCGGCGCTCATTCTCAACGGGCCGATGCTGCGCAGCGGACCGCTCGAGACCTGCGGTCGCATCGCCGCGGCCACCGGCGCGGAGCTCCTGGCGCCGACCCAGGTACCGCGGCTCGAGCGCGGCGCCGGCCGGGTGTTCGTCGACCGAATCCCTTACGTCATTGATTCGGCGCTCAAGCGGCTCCAGCATCTCGAACGAGTGGTGCTCGTCAACGCGCGTGCGCCGGTCGCGTTTTTTGCCTATCCGAACAAGCCGAGCCTGCTGCTGCCATCGGGGTGCGAGCTACTGACGCTTGCCGATCCGGCCGAGGACGGCGTCGACGCCATCGATCGCCTGGCGGAGGAGCTGGAGCGCAGCGCGCTTTGAACCGACCCGAGAGCCGCTCCGTCCACCCGCGCTGCCCACCGGACCGATCACACTGCCGGGACTGGCGGCGGTGATTGCCGCCCTTCTGCCCGAACAGGCGATCGTCGTGGATGAGTCGATCACCTCTGGCCGCGGCCTGCTGCCGGCGACGAGGAACTCGCCGCCGCACGACTGGCTGACCAATCCGGGCGGAGCGATTGGGACCGGCCTGCCGCTCGCGATTGGCGCCGCGGTCGCCTGTCCGGATCGCAAGGTGGTCTGCCTGGAGTCCGACGGCAGCGGCATGTACACCGTGCAGGGCCTTTGGACGATGGCGCGCGAGAATCTCGACGTGGTGACGGTGCTCTTCAACAATCGCACCTACGAGATTCTCAAAGGCGAGTTCAAGTATGTCGGTGCCGGCGAAGCCGGGCGGAAGGCTAAGGACATGCTCGAGATCGGACGTCCGGATCTCGACTGGGTGAAGCTGGCGAACGCACAAGGCGTCGCCGCCACGCGCGCCCAGACGCTCGACGAGCTCGCGCGACACCTGCGGTCGGCGCTGGCCGAGCGCGGACCTCATCTCATCGAGGTTATGCTCTAGGGCGCCTGCGGCCATGCCGCCCCCGAGGAATCGGTGTTTGTCCGAGGGAACGCATCATCGTAAGAACGCGCTGGGGGTGGGGCCCCAGCGCCATTGGAAGAAAGTTGACCACCATGCGTGCTCGTGCCCTGATCGCAATCTTGATGCTTGTCGTCTCGGCGGGACACGCGCTGGCGCAGGAATCACGCGCTGCCAAACCGGGTCCCTGGTTCGGCGTGCCAGTGCCGCCGCCACTCGGCCAGGACGCGGCGGTCATTGTCGGGGATCGCGCGCCGCGGCCCGTTGCGCTGCCGGCGGGCGAAGCGCCGGCCGCTGAACTTGCGGGCAAGGCCATCAAGACGGACGTCGAAGCGATTGTCGCGTTCGCGAAGGAGAGCCGGAACAGCCGGGAGATCGGCAGCGGTCAGATGTGGGGACGGATTGCCGGCCTCCGGTCAGGCACCAAGACGGTGGCGTGGGCAGCCGATCAGTTCCGCAAGGCTGGAATCGCGGACGTGAAGGTTCAGCCGATCGTGCAGGAGGCCAACGCCCGGTTCTGGTTTCCACTTTCCTGGGAAGTGCGGCTGCTGGCCGATCCGGCATTCGGACCGGGAAGCGCGGACGTGATCCTCGATTCTGCCATTCCGCTGTCACCGTCGGACATCCCCGGGGGCACGATGACGGCGCCACTCGTCTACGTCGGTTCGGCCAGTCCCTCGGTGCTGCAGAACATCGACGTCAAGGGAAAGATCGCCGTTCAGCTCACGATCCCGCAGGGCCACATGCTGTTCGAACGGGGTCCGGTCGGCTCGCGTGCCGACGATCTGGTCGCGCGCGGCGCGGTCGGCGTGTTCAACCTGGTGAGGCTGCCCGGCAACGAACGCTCGCGTGACTTCAGCGACTGCGGCAATCCCTGCTTCAACTTCGGCGGACGCGATGGCCATTTCCTGGAAACCGTCATGGACCGCGCCGCCGCAGCCGGCGTGGCCGACAAGCTCCGGGTCAGGATCACGTTGAAGACCGAAACGCGAACCAACCTCAAGGCCGAAAACGGCGTCGCGGTGATCCCGGGCCGGAGCGACGAGGTCATCATCCTGAACGCCCACATCGACGGCTGGTTCGACGGGGCGGGTGACAACGCCGACGGCCTGGCGGTGCTCGTCGCCCTGGCGCGCCACTTCGCGAAGCCGGAGAATCGTCCCGATCGGACGCTGGTGTTCGTGGCGAGCGCCGGACACCACAGTCCTGGCATCAACGGACCGCGCAATTTCGTCACGGCCAACCCCGACCTGGCAAAGCGGGCCGTGATGATGATCAACATCGAGCACGTGGCGCAGCGGAATTTCTCGCCGGCCAGGAGCACCGCCTCGGATGGCTACCGTCAGGCCCTTGCCGATTCGGGCGAAGCGCCGATCTACGCCGGCATCACCAACCGCGCGCCATTCCTCGACAGTCTCGTCGAACAGGGCGTCGCCAGGTACGGAACCAACTTCGTATCGGAGCGATCGAACATGGCGAGCGGCGAGAGCGGCGGATACGGGACGCTGAACGCCGCGCGGGTGACGATCATGCAGGCGCCGCCGCTCTACCACACCACCGGCGAGGTCGCCGACGTCATCTCGACACCCGGCCTCGAACGCATCGCGCGCTTCCTCGCGTTTTTCGTCAAGGAGAGCGGCAAGGCCCCGCGCGCCTCGATCGTGCCTTAGGAAAGGGCGCTCACCCTTTCGTGGCGCACCCCGCTGGCGCTGTAAAGCATGCTTGACATATATGACAAGCATGCTTTACAGTCTCGAGCGGAGAGTTGAGCCATGGAAGGAAAACCCGCAGGCGTCCGGTTTCTGCTCGCGAGCGCTGCCCTCCTGTTCACATTCGTCGCCGCCGTCTATCTGATAGAAGCCGGCAATCTCTCCCGGGGTCAACGCGCGGCTGTTGCGCTCCTGCCGGCGGCCGCGATGGCGGTATTCCTCTGGGTCGAGATTTCCCTCGTGCGTCAGCTCGACGAGCTGCATCGCCGGGTTCAACTCGAGGCGCTGGCGGTGGCGTTCCCGCTCGCCATCCTTCTGGTCTTTACCGTCGGCTCTCTCGAGCGAGCGGGAATCCAGATCGAAGGGTTCGAACGGCCGCGAGACCTGTGGCCGCTCGTCATGATCCCGTACCCGATCGGTCTGATGATGGCGTGGCGCCGCTACCGATGAAGAACCGGGTCCCCGAGCTCCGCGCCGGGCGCGGCTGGAGCCAGGGCGAGCTTGCCGACAAGCTCGGCGTGTCGCGTCAGACGATCAACGCAGTCGAACGCGAGCGATACGAGCCGAGCTTGTCGCTGGCATTCGCCATCGCCGAGCTGTTCGGATGCCGGATTGAGGAGATCTTCGAGCCATAAATCCAGTCCTTCTGGATCCGGCGAGCGCGTCGCGTTACTGCGTCATCCCGGCGAGATACAACGCGCCGGTCGGGGCGGGCACACCGCCCGCCGGCTCGATGGACACGGCGAAGCCGGATGGCTGGACGAGGTCAGCGGGTGGCTGGAACGCCGTGACGATTTGTCCGCCGACATCCGGCTGCAGAAGACCGGCGCTGACGGGAACGGTCGGCGTCAGGTACCACAGCTGATAAATCCGCCCCGCAGGCAGCGGTGGCAAAGCGTTGGCGGCGAAGAGCAAGCCACGCGCGCGGCTCAGAAACGCGCGGCCTCGTGCCTGTGGCGCCGGCGGCTGCCCGGCGAGATCCACCTGCAGCAGATCGGGCGCGGTCAGGACGGCCATTCGCGACTCCGCGGCTTCGACGGACTTCACCGCTACGGCCACCTGCTGCTCGCTCCGGTTCAGTCTGGTCAGGGCATCGGCGAGCTGAATCTCGACACCATCCAGCCGTTGGCGCAGTGTCGCCGCGTATATGCCAAGGCCAGCAGCGGCCACGAACATCGCCGCGGCAGCCAGCCATCCCGCGTTGAATGCGCGGCGGCTTCCTTCACCCGCTGTCGGCTCGGGTCGGACTCGAGCCGCTGCGGCCGCCGCGAGCACTCGGTCGCGCAATCCCGGAGGCGGATCGACCTGCGGCAGTGCATGGGGCAACGCTCCGGCGACGCCGGCAAGCGCCTTCACTTCGGCCGCGCACACGGCGCATGACGCCAGATGCGATTCAAACGTCTGCCGTTCGCCCCGCTCGAGCGCGTCCAGGACGTACAGCCCGGTCAATTCCCGCATGGCGTCGTGATTCGGCTGGTTCATCACGTCGCCCCCGCCAGACGGTCTTTGAGTCTCAACAGACCTTGACGAATCCGGGTCTTGACCGTGCCGAGCGGCACCTCGAGCCGATCCGCGATCTCGACGTGGGTCAGCCCTTCGTAGAAGGCGAGCTCGATCGCAATGCGCTGCAGCAGCGGCAGCTCGTCGAGCGCCCCTCGAATGACCGCCGCCCGTCCCGCCCAGGCGACCTGCTCGTCGATCGGCTGTGCGCGGTCCGGCACCTCATCGGCGGTCACCGGATCCAGCGGCGCATGCGGCTGGCTGGTTCGCCGGCGCAGACGGTCGATTGCACGGCTGCGGGTCATGTTCATCAGCCACGCGACGACCGCGCCGCGGCCCTGTTGATAGCGCGCGGCCTGCTGCCACGCCTGCGAGAACACTTCCTGGACGATGTCCTCCGCGTCCGACTGATCCTTGAGAATCCTGAGCGCCAGGGAATACACCAGGCGCCCATGGCGGTCGTAGACCTCTGCCAGGGCGTCATGATCGCCACGCGCCATGCGAGTGACCGCCGCCAGGTCAGCGGCCGAAAGGCCGGACACGTCGACGACTGCCCAAAGGAGCCACATAGGGTCTACGCCGCGGGAGCGGCGGCAGATGGGGAGTCTAGCCTATCAAGCGACGCGGGAGCCCGCGGCGAAGCGAGCGCGAAGGGCATCGAGGCTGAAGCGCTTCCGGGAAGTGGGAGTTCCAGGCGGATCGTGTTCCTTGCCCGGGCCCTGGAGGCAGACACCTGGCGTATTGCCGAGCAGAAGAATGCCGCCCCAGTAGTAACACGCCATGAAAATCGTCAGGGGGATCCAGAAATAACCGAGTGTCAGGAACAGCGCGACCGCGACGAGGGCAGTAATCGAGGCATCCACGGCGACGGCTGCCGACCGTTTGGCGATGGCGGACAGGATGGCGCCCCTGGCGAAGGGCGACCAGGAATCGGCCAGGGTCAGTCGCAATGTCGCCGGGCGGCGATGAGGACTGGCAGGCTTGGCGGGAGCGTCGGGCTTGGCGGCCTCGACCGGATCGGGGAACCGCTCGAGGAACTCGCGGACGGTCTCGTCGCCGTCCAGACCGATGGCCTCGGCGTACGACCGCACGAAGGAGCGGCGGAAGATCCCGCACGGCCAGCGCGAGATGTCATCACGCTCGAGGGCCTCGAACAGCGAGATGCTGACCTTGGTATTGGCGGAAATCGATTCGAGCGAGATCTTGCGCCGCTCGCGCTCCCGCCTTAGCCGTGGTCCGAAGTCGCCCATCATGTGCGGTTCTGGCTGCGCAGGTGCAAATCCGGTTCCCGTCGATAGCCCCGCGATGTGACGATCGCGTGACGTCTCAGCATACAGGAGACTGTGTAAATGTCACGTTCTCTCCTTGACAGATTAGGAGAGAAATTCTAGTCTCTCCTAAACGTCATAGGAGGACCGACGTGGCACCGCAGGCTGAACTTCTCCACGGCACCCTCGACCTGCTGATTCTCAAGGCGCTGTCCCTCGGCCCCCAACACGGCTACGGCGTCCTCCTGCGGATCGAGCAGATCACCGCCGGCGCGCTCGTCATCGAACAGGGGGCGCTGTACCCCGCGCTCTACCGACTCGAGCATCGGGGTCTGCTCGACGTGGAGTGGGGCACGTCTGACAACAATCGCAAAGCGAAGTTCTACACGCTGACCGCGGCGGGGCGCAAGCGGCTCAAGGCGGAAACCGAGCGGTGGAATCAGACGTCAGGGGCCGTCAATGCCGCACTGCGCGCCCAGGAGGCCTGACGTGGCGTTGCGAAGGCTGCGATCACTGTGGAATGCCCTCGTCCGGCGATCGGAGCTGGAACAGCGGATAACAGATGAGCTCTCGTTTCACGTCGAAGCTCGCGCCGACGATCTGATGGCCCGTCACGGTCTGTCGCGGCCGGACGCGGTTCGACGCGCCCGGATCGAGTTCGGATCGATGGCGAAGTTCAAGGAGCAAGGACGCGCGAGCTACGGCATTCGCCTTATCGACGAGCTGCGCGCCGATTTCCGCTACGCCTTGCGAACGCTCGCTCGCAACCGCGGCTTTGCGGCGGCCGCCGTGGCCACGCTCGGGCTCGGCATCGGCGCCAACGCAGCCGTTTTCAGCGTCGCCGACGCGGTGCTCTTGAGAGAGCTGCCCGTCCGTTCCCCCGATGAACTCGTAGGGTTCCAGTGGCTCCGAACCGCCGATGCCATGGTCGCCAGCTATTCGGGATACGGCCGCCCGGCGTCTCAGCCAGGTGTCGGCATCCGCACGTCGTTCTCGTTGCTGACGCTCGAACGCTTTCAGGATCGCAGCCAGAGCCTGACGAACATCTTCGCCATCGCGCGACTCAGCCGCCTGACCGTGGTTGCTGACGGCGTCACTGAAACAGCAGCTGGTCAGGCGGTCACCGGAGACTACTTTCCTGGGCTCGGCGTCGCGGCCCACGTCGGCCGCACGCTTGGGCCCGAAGACGACCGTGTCGACGTTGAGCCGGTAGCGGTCATCAGTCATCGGTTCTGGCAGCGGCGCTTCAACGGCGATTCGGCGGTCGTTGGCCGCCTGATGACGGTCAATCGGGTCGCAATCACCATCGTCGGCGTCACCGCTGAAGGCTTTCACGGAACGCGCGCCACCGAATCGGTCGACGTCAGCGTGCCGATGGCCCACGCTCAGGCCATCACCGGTCGCACATATCCGCTTTCCGCGTGGTGGGTCGAGATGATGGGACGGCTGAGAGCGGGCGTGACACGCGAGCAGGCGTCGGCTGAACTTCAAGCCATGTTCAGGGACACGGTCCTCGAGAGCTGGGCGGCCCGGCCGGCAAACACGCCCAATCCGGAGCGCAGCACCGTCCCCGAGCTGCGTGTCGTGCCGGGTGGTCGGGGCGCCGACGCCCCGCGGCTCGATGCGCTCGGACTGCTCGCGATTCTCTTCGCGGTCGTCGCGGCCGTTCTGTTCGTCGCGTGCGTCAACCTTGCGAACCTGCTTTTGGTGCGCGCTTCAACGCGGGGGCAGGAAGTGGCCGTCCGCCTCGCGCTCGGAGCCAGCCGCGGCCGCCTCGTCCGGCAGATGCTCACCGAAGGCGGAGTCCTCGCGGTCGGCGGCGCGATTGCGGGCGTCCTGGTGGCAACCTGCGGTAAGGACTTTTTTTCCTGGCTGCCGGCGGGCGGCGAGACGCCGGTCATCGACAGCAGCATCGACGGCCGTGTCCTCGCCTTTACGGCGCTTCTTTCGATCTTGACGGCCTTCGCCTTCAGCATCGCGCCCGCGCTCCGTGTGACTGGACGGCACCTGAGCCAATCGATGCGAGTCGGTCCGAATCAGAGCATGTCGCGCAACGTCGCCAGAAAAGCGCTCATTGCCATCCAAGTGGCTGTCTGTCTCGTGCTGCTGGTCGGGTCCGGTCTTCTCCTGCGCACGCTGCGCAATTTCAGCGCCGTGAATGTTGGCTTCAACGCAGACAACCTTCTGGTGTTCCGCGTGAACGGCCGCGACCACCAGACGTTCGAGGACCTTGTGACAGAGTTCGAAGCCCTTCCGGGGGTGACGTCGGCGACGGTGTCGGCCGTGCCGCTCGTTGCGCGGAGCGAGTGGAGCGCCGAAGTAAGCGCGGACGGCGCCGCGCAGCCCCGGGAAGGCTTCATTCAGAATGTCCGCTGGAATTTCTTCGACACGATGGGCATGCCGATCCTGATCGGCCGGAGCTTGCAGCCGGGTGATACCAAAGGCGCGCCGATGGTTGCTGTGATCAACGAAACGATGGCCCGGCAGCTGTTCGGCGAGCAGAGTCCGCTCGGCCGCCCCTTCTGGTTGGACCCCCCGGCGGGCCGGACCAATCCCATCGAGGTCGTCGGAGTCGTGGCCGACGCCAAATATGCACGACTGGACGAACCGGCGCCGCCCACCTTCTACAGGCCGTACCTGCAGCTGGCCGTCGCCCCCATGACCTTCGAAGTGCGGACCGCCCCCGATCCTGCGGCGTTGGTGCCAGTCGTACGTGAGGCGGCGCGCCGGGTCGACTCGAACCTGGCTCTGATCGACATCAAGACCCAACGGGATCAGATCGCCCAGACCATCGATACGGAACGCAGCGTTGCACTGATCACCACCATTTTCGGGTTCGTCGGCCTGTTGCTCGCATCGATCGGGTTATATGGCGTCGTCTGGTACGACGCTACCCGGCGGACCAACGAGATCGGCATCCGGATGGCGCTGGGCGCGCGGCCGGCCGATGTCATCAATCTGGTCGCGCGCGAAACGTTCGTCACGGTCGGCATCGGTGTGGCGGCAGGTCTGGCTTTGACCCTGGCGACCGGCCGGGTTCTCGCCAGGTTCCTGTTCGGCGTGGCGCCGACCGATCCGCTGACGATGGCCGGCTCGGCCCTGGTGTTCGCGGCGGTGGCCGTATTGGCTGCGTATGTGCCGGTGCGCCGGGCGCTCCGACAAGATCCGACGCAGGCGCTGCGATACGAATAGCGATTGCCGGGCCTAAGAGGCCTACGTACTGCGGCATTTGCAGGCCGGGTCTTTTTTAACCCGGCTTCAGTCGACTTTCCGAAAATCAACCTCGCCCGTGCGTTTGATCCGCGCAATCCAGGGCGAGGCTGGATCGATCTGGCCGCCGAGAATCCGATACACGAACATCACGTCGCTGGGGGCCGGAAGCGTGAACTCGGTCTCGATCAGACGCATCGGCTGGTTCTGCCGCGCGGCCCGTCGCGAACCCTCCACAAGGGGGCCGTACTCCGGCATCCTGTGCATCCTCATCGAATAGTCCAGGCGCTCGGGCACTTGAGTGAGCACGACCGCAAGCGCGACGATCGCCACGATGGCGCGGGAGAGTCGAGCGGTGTCGGAGGAGTGCCGGAGCGGTGCCAGAGTGGTGTCGGAGGAGTGCCACATCGGTGCCAGAGCGGTGACTGGCACCGATGCGATTGCCAGGACAATCGTGAGAACGGCCGCCGGCATCAGCGACAGGTAGTAGTAGTGATCCAGTCCGCCCTGAAACAACGCATAACCAACGACGGCGAGGGCCTGCGGCAGCAGTAACAGCACCACCAAGGCCGGATCCTTGCGATAACTGAACCCGACGATCACAGCGGCGGCGAGGAGCAGCCAGCCCACAGCCGGGAACCGGTCAGGGAACCCCTGAATGAAACTGACAGCGTTGACGTAGCCCGTGACGCTCTCGGTCAGGCGAGCGTCCGCGCGTCCGGTCAGGACCTGCCCGACGCTTCCTGTCACGACTCCCATCGCGGGCGTGCCGTCGCGGCTCGAGAGCCGGTGCACGACGTACGGTAGTTGAAGCACCGCCACGACCCCAGCGACGACGGCCGCCCGCGTCAGGACGTCGCGCCAGGCCTTCTCAATGACTCCTGGCATCACCATCGCGCTGAAGACGGCGAGCGCGACGTAGACGGCCCCCGTGTAGGCATGGACAGCGGCCCATGCAATCGCGGCGACAAGCGACACACGGCCGAGCGAGCGACGATGCCAGTCGAGGAGAACGAGTGCGGTCGCCATCTTGGCGAGAATCGATCCCATCACGGGATTCCAGACAAGGGGCGCCAGACACAGGTCGTACGCGGATGTGGCGAGCAGGACCACCGTGAGCAAGGCAATCCAGATCGATTCGGTACGGCGCCATACCGCAACCAGCAACAGCGAGTCGGCCGCCGACTGAAGGATGGCCTGCCCAATCCCGCCGGCGTGCGGCAGGTTGTCGAACCACGGGCCAACCGTGACCCGAATCGCCCACAGGATCCAGTAGAACGCCGGACCGATGGTGTATCCCCGGAAGTGGGTCGGCGGGCCGACCAGCGGAAGCTCTGTAAACGATCCGAGCGCGATGTCCCAGTCGCGGATCTGATCCCACAGCATCCAGAAATGCGTGGAGATCCCGCGGATGCGGATGTACAGCGTGACGGTGAACGTCAGCGTGCAAACGACAAGCGCCAATGTTCGGCCCTGGCGCCATCGAGAAGAAGGTGTCAGGACGTCAGTATACGCAGCGTCTTGACATCCTTCAGCCACCCTGCTACCTTGTCTCCACAAGGTAGCTTCACATAAACATGGGCGTCAACGAACGATTCGTGGCCATCCGGAAGGGGCTGCTCGAGTATCTGATTCTCAAGATCGTCGCCGCGGACAAGGTCTACGTGGCCGACATCCTGAAGCGCCTCGCCGACACTGATTTCTCCACGCAGGAAGGCACGCTGTATCCGCTGCTCAGCAAGATGCGGCGCGAAGGGCTGCTCGACTACGAATGGCAGGAATCCGACGCCGGCCCGCCTCGCAAGTACTACGAGCTGACCGCCAAGGGAAAGTCGCAGCTCGGCGAGCTGAACGACTACTGGAAACACCTGAACACGACGATCACGCAGCTGGGACGATAGCCATGCAGAAAGTCATCAGCATCAACCTGAACGGGAACGCGTATCAGTTGGATGAAACCGGCTACGACGCGCTCGGCGAGTACCTCGCCAGCGCCGAACGGGAGCTCGCCGATAACCCCGATCGCGCGGAGATCATGGCCGACCTGGAGCAGGCGATTGCCGACAAGTGTCAGAAATATCTCGGCTCGCACAAGACCGTCGTCACGGCCAGCGAAGTCGCGCAGATCGTCGGGGAGATGGGCCCCGTTTCCGCTGGTACAGCGGAGGAATCGGGCGACCGGCCATCAGGCAGCGACGCCAAGGCCGACAGCACCGCCGGCTCGCCACCCAAGCCGAAACGGCTCTATCGCATTACCGACGGCGCCATGATCGCGGGTGTCTGCAACGGCGTGGCGGCCTACTTCAAGGTCGACGTCACGCTGGTCCGGATCGGGTTCGTCGCGGCAGCGCTCCTGACCCAAGGCGTCGCCATCATCGGCTACGTCGTGATGATGTTCCTGGTGCCCGAGGCGAATACGCCCGAGGAGCGGGCGGCTGCCGACGGTCTCCCTTTCAACGCCAAGGAAGTCGTCGATCGAGTGACGAGGCAGTACGCCGAAGGCAGCAGGAAGTGGAACCAGGAATGGCGGCGCCAGAAGCGACAGTGGCGCCAGCGCCGCGCGTGGCAGCGCGTCAACTGGCCCTGGGCTTCAGCGGCGAGTTATCCGCCGCCGCCGGCCTGGACCCTCGTCGTCTTCCCGCTGTTCAGCCTGGTGCACCTGACACTGTTTCTGGTGGCAGCGGGGATGATGGTTTCGCTGGTCAACACCGGCGGCGTCTTCTACTGGCGCCTGCCCGAGGACATGCCGCTCTGGGCGGCGGCGCTCGGACTGTTCATCGGCTACCAGATCGTCGTGTCGCCGTTCCGCGCCGTTCAGCGCTGGACCTGGCATCCAGGTTCTGGTGCGGCGACCAGCTGGTTCGCCTTCTGGCATGCGGTGGTGTGGCTGGTCGGGCTGTCGATCGTCGTCTACGTCGCGTCGAACAACATCCCGGAGATCCGCGAGTTCCTGCAGCGCCTGCCGCATCTCTTCCGCGAGTTCGGCTATGCGATGCGCGACGTTTTCAGACCATAAAAGCGGGACGGGGATCTTTTTACGAGGATCGTGAAAAGATCCCCGTTTCCTTTAGCGCTCGGTCCACCTGCTCGATTGCGCGCGCCCAGGTGTAGGCCTGGGCTTTCTCACGGCCGCGCGCGCCCATCGTCCGCGCCAGCGACACGTCCTTGAGCCGTGTGATCGCGTTCGCGATCGCCGGCCCGGTCGCCTCCACCAGAAATCCATCGACGCCGTCTTCTATCAGCTCGACGTATCCGCCACCATCGACGCACGCAATCACCGGCTTGCCAAAGGCCATCGCCTCGAGACACGTCAGGCCGTAGTCCTCGTCGAAGGCGGGACAGACGACACACAGCGCCGAGCTGTACTCGCGGATCAATTCATCTCTGGTGAGCTTCCCCAGGAAGCGGATGTTGGAACGTCCGGCGCGTGCGAAGGCTGCGGCACCGGCCGCAGAGAGCTCTTCAATCGGACGATGAATCGCAACGTCTCTCCACAGCCGGTCATCGTCGATGTGACAGCCCGACCGCGTCGGCCGTGCGTTGGCGGGTGGTTCGAGATGCTGGAGCCGCAACCACCCATCGAGAGCCGCCAGGCGGTCCGAGAAGCTGCCGCTGCCGAGCACCCGTCCCTCATCTTCAGGCAGGTGGGCCATCGCATGCAGAAACAACTCGGTTCGTTTCGGAAACTCGTGACGGCCGATGCAGAGCGGCGCGCCGAAGGAGGTCGGCCCGCGATACCCGAGAAATGCCTCGTCGATTCCGGCGCTGAACACCTCGACGTTGTCGTGAAGCCCGTTGTGATCGGCCAGGCGCTGCTTGACGCGCCGGCTGCCGGCGAGCACGGGAACATCAGGCTTCAGAAAACATCCGTCGACGTCGCGAACGATGAAGGCGGCCAGATGATGCAGTCCGATGTCATGGCCGCGGACGCTCTCGATGGCCTCGAACAGGTCGTAGAAGGTCCGGGTGTGGTGATAGAAGAGCACGACTTTCTTCGGATGGCGAACCGCCCATGAGCCGGGCTGCGTGCACAACACCACATCGTAACCGCTCACATCGAGCGCCTCGAACCGCGCCACCATGTTGAGATGGAAGAAGAAGTCGCGAAAGAGCGCGAGGTGAGCGGAATCGATCGAAACGGACAGGTGGCTGACCGGGCTCGCGGTGGCGTCGACCTGCACGAGATCGACGGTGTGTCCTTTTTCCCGCAGGCCGGCCGCAATGCGCTCCACGACGATCTCGAAGCCGCCGATCGCCTGCGCAGTCGGCTTGGCAATCGCGATGTTCATTCGGGGCGGGTGCGCAGCCGGGCGATCGCGGCCTCGAGTTCAGCGACGCGTTCGGACAGCACGTAGTGGGCGTGACGATGCTGCTCGCGCTCGCGGGCCAGTGCCTCGAGCGCCAGGATCACATCGCGGTTCACTTCGGTCTGACGATAGAACAGCGGCTTCAGGATGTCCCACAGGCTGCGGCGCAGCGCCGTGAGCGCCGACCCGACCCACGCTGCGCGTGAGCGAAGGAGGTCCGTGTCTGTGAGGGACGAGCGGCGCCGCAGCGCGTTGAGATCGTCGCTGAGCGTCCACACCGTCGGCAGCGGCGGCAGGCCGTGCTGGCGCCTGAATTCTCCGTGCAGCCGGAGCATGACCGCGGCCAGGTCGCGTGATTCATCGAGAGGCAGATCCGCCATGGCTCAGAGGTCTTTGGTAGTGGTCAAACTTTGATTCCCAATGCGGGTGTCCCCAATGCGACAGCGGGGTCCTGAGTTATCAGGCACCCTGCTGTTAGGTGCCCCCTAAGGCCCACGCCGCACGCCTCAGCAGGATTCGACGCCTGTGCACGATGGCCGATCAATCGCACGAGCAGGTCCGATGCCTCTGCCGGGAATCAACCGTTGAGCACGAGCCAGCCGCGTATACGGACGACATGCCGAGCGAACGCCCAACCCCAAAGTCAGCCAAGAAGCCAACGAAAGCCCGCTAGGCTGAGCCAGGTCTTTTTTCATGACACGTGTGTTCTGGTTCGGAACACACTTTTAAGCACCCTGGCAGATTCCGATCGACTTAACTCATGCACGAACAATGCTTTGCCAAAACCAGATCTCTTGGCAATCACATTGCGACTGTATACGACATTATGGTTCACTACGGACGTCCCGAACTGCCGAAATCGCCTTCGCCGCCCCCCTGTGAGAAGTGCGGCAGCCAGCGCACGCAGGTCATCGGCCGGCTCGAAGACGGAAAGACGCTCATCATCCGCTGCAACGCATGCGGCTCGCACTCAACGATCGTCTCCAATCGGTCGGCCGCGGCGCCTGCGGCCTCTGCCGCATCGACGTAACGCAAATCGACCGGCGCGCGCTGAAGGTAGCATAGGGAGCTGCTTCCGCGGCTGAGTCTTCCCGCTTCGTGTGACATCGCCATCGTCGGGGCCGGCGCGGCCGGCTTGGCGACCGCTATTTTTGTCCGGCGATCGAACGCCGCCAGGCGCGTCGTGGTGCTCGAGGGCGCCAGGAAGCCTGGCGCGAAGATCCTCGTCAGCGGCGGGTCGCGCTGCAACGTCACCAACGCAGTCGTCAGCGACATTGACTTCTGGGGCGGGCCACACACGATCGTCCGCCGAATCCTGCGCGGCTTTTCCGTCGACGAAACGATCGCGTTCTTCCGCGACATCGGCATACCGCTACACGAGGAGCCGGATGGCAAGCTTTTTCCCGACTCCAACCGTGCGCGCGATGTGCTGGACGCGCTGCTTCGGGAAACGTCGGCCTCCGGTGCGACGCTCTTGTCCGATCACCGGGTGACGAGCGTCGAGCGGACAGAGGGTGAATTTCGTCTGGTGACGCCGCACGGCGAGATCGACGCGGCAGCCGTGGTGCTGGCGACCGGTGGACAATCACTCCCGAAGAGTGGCAGCGATGGCGCGGGATACGGATTTGCCGAACGCCTTGGCCACACGATCGTCGCCACGACACCTGGCCTCGTCCCCCTGACGATGGGCGGCCAGTCGGGACTGTACCAGGAGCTGACCGGCGTTTCGCATCACGCTGAGATTGCCGTCTGGATCGACGAACGCGTCGCGACCCGTCTTCGCGGCAGCCTGCTCTGGACGCACTTCGGGATCAGCGGTCCGCTCGCCCTGAACGCCTCACGACATTGGCTGCGCGCGCGGATCGAGGGGCGGTCCGCCGCGCTCACGGCAAGCTTCTGCCCTGGATCCGATTTCGACGCGATTGATACGCTAGTGCGGACCGCGAAATCGACCATCGAAGCCGCGCTCACGGTGTCGCGAGGCGGGCTTTCGACGTTGCCGGCGTCGGCCGTCCGTGCGCTGGCGGCGAACGTCGGCATCGACGCCACGCTGCCGCTGACGCGGCTCTCGCGAGAGGATCGACGGACGCTGGTGCACGCGCTGACGGCGTGGCCACTCGCCGTGAGCGGAACTCGCGGCTACAACTACGCCGAAGTGACGGCCGGCGGCGTGGCCCTGAACGAAATCGATCCGGCAACGATGGAATCGCGTGTCTGCCCCGGACTGTATCTGGTGGGAGAGGTGCTGGACGTAGACGGGCGGATCGGGGGCTTCAACTTCCAGTGGGCATGGTCGAGCGCCCGCGCGGCTGCGCGCGGGCTCTCGCGCTGACTACGCCTTCGCTTCCTTTTCCTTCGGTTTCCGGGCCGCGCGCTTGCGCGGTGCCTTGGCCGGTGCGGGTTCGTTGGTGGCCTGCAGCGCGACGAGGCGCGTGGCGAATACACGCCGGCCGTGCTCGTCGAAGTCGATGACCGTGTGATGCTCGTTGACCTCGACGAGTGTGCCGGCCCCGTAGGTCGGCTGCACAACGCGATCGCCTTTACTCCATGCCTTCATGCCGTTACCAACGCGGCTCGCGACGTCCACCGCCGCGGTTCCCGCCTCCCCCACCGTAGCCGCCGCCGCCGCCAAATCCGCCTTCGGGTTTCGGACGGGCTTCGTTGACCGTGAGGGCGCGCCCACCCATCTGATACTGGTTGAATTCGGTGGCCGCCTTCTGGGCTTCCTCGTCGGTGGCCATTTCAACGAAAGCGAAGCCCCGCGCTCGGCCGGTTGCGGCATCGCGCATGACGCGGACCGATTCCACGTTGCCGGCTCGGCTGAATAGCTCCTGCAGTTCTGCCTCACCGGTGGTGTAGGGCAGGTTCCCGACGTAAAGCCTTCGACCCATACTGTCTCCTCGCCCGGCCGACGGCCGGGGCTACACGACACTCCGCGGTGACCACGAACGCACGGCGGTGGCGGCTCGTCGGCTCTGCAGAGGCGTGGAGGGAAGAACGAGTCGGCAAAAGAGGCTCGATTGGCTCTCGGCGCGGGCGAAGCAGGCGGGGCAAACCACCAAGGGCGCGTAGTCTATCAACGGGCCGTTACACAAGCAAGCGAGAGGCCGGACATCCGCTAGTCAACCTCGTCTGTCGGATGTGCTCCGACACTACTCCGACACTACTCCGACACTGCTCCGACCCTGCTGCGACTTCAATCCGACACCGCTCCGACATGTGTCGGACACTGCTCGGGGACCGCCCGAACACATCCCCGAGCAAGAGCCCTATGAAATAATCCAGCGAAAATGCGTGTGCAACTTGGAATGGAGCGCCTGCTCGCCGGCGGGACGCTGGCCGGCCGCCGCGTGGGGGTCGTCTGCAACCCCACGTCGGTCGACCATGGCTTCGGACATGCCGCCGATCGGATCGCCGGCATCCGCGGCACGACCCTCGCTGCCATTTTTGGCCCTCAGCACGGTTTTCGATCCGACCTGCAGGAGAACATGATCGAGTCGCCGCACGGGCACGACGCCCGGCGCCGCGTGCCGATCTACTCGCTTTACAGCGAAATCCGCGAGCCCACGGCGGAGATGCTCGCCGATCTCGATGTGCTGGTCATCGACCTTCAGGACGTCGGGACGCGCATCTATACCTACATCTACACGATGGCCAATTGCCTGGCCGCCTGCCGCAAACACGGGGTCAAAGCGATCGTCTGCGACCGGCCGAACCCGATCGGCGGCCTGGGCGTCGAAGGCCCGATGCTGGTCGCCGGCTTCGAATCGTTCGTCGGGCTGTATCCGATTCCGATGCGGCACGGGATGACGATCGGAGAGCTCGCGCGCCTGTTCAACGAGCATTTCGGGATTGGCGCCGACCTCGAAGTGCTGCCGATGGACGGCTGGCGGCGCGAGGCCTATCACGACGGGACGGACATCCCCTGGGTGATGCCCTCTCCGAATATTCCAACCCTCGACAGCGCAATCGTCTATCCGGGCACGGTGCTGTTCGAGGGAACCAGCACGTCAGAGGGCCGTGGGACGACCCGGCCGTTTGAGCTGGTCGGTGCGCCAGGCGTCGACGCTGAGCGATTTGCCAACGACCTCAACGCTCGCAAGCTGCCTGGGGTGCACTTCCGTCCGACCCTGTTCGAGCCAACGTTCCACAAACACGCCAGGCAGGGATGTGGTGGATGTCAGATCCACGTTGTCGAGCGGCAGGCGTTCCGCCCTGTGCTCACCGGCGTCGCACTCGTCGCGGCATTCCGGCAGAGCGAACCGGCGTTCGCATGGCGCCCGCCGCCCTATGAATATGAGCACGACAAGCTGCCGTTCGACATCCTGGCGGGATCTTCGGAGCTGCGGGAACAGATCGAAGCCAGTACCGCGCCGGAGGAGATCGCGCGGTCGTGGGAACCGGCGGTCGCAAACTTCGAACGATTGCGAGAGAAGTTCCTGCTGTATTAGCTACTTCTTGGCATAGCCGCGCGCGACCAGAATCTGATCGGCGTGCTGGTGGGCGTGCGCCGCGTAGATCTCGAGCCAACGCTCCACTCCGTAGCGGCCGTGCTCGGTGTGGGTTCCCTCGCGCCGCCACTCGGCGTCGCTCATCCGATCGAGAATCTCCGCCGTCGTGCGGCGAGCGCCCTTGAACGCCTCGAGCGACGCTTCGATCGGACGGTCGTAGTGGAGGCGCCGCGCGAACTCGTCCTGGTCGTAGCCGAAAATCTGGGGGTTGTCGACCGCGATCAACGTCCGCAGCCGGAGCGCCGAGGTCATCTCGCTGTCTGCCAGGTGATGCACGATCTCCCGGGCGCTCCACTTGCCCGGGCCAGGTCGCGCATCGAGCTCCTCGTCGCTGGCACCTGCTAGCGCGCGGGCGACGACGTGATAGCCCTCCTTGTACTGATCGATGAGCTTCGTCCGAGTTTCGCGATCCATCGCTGTCCCCGCTATCTTTTTTTCACTGGCGCCGGGGCCCCACCCGCGGCGCGTTCTGACGCTGATGCCTCGCCTCGGATACGAACCGGTTCCTCGGCTTGGCATGGCCGCAGGCGCTCATCCTCTCGTCTTTGCGATGCCGGGGGCCGCAGCTTCCTGGGCGGTCGGCGGCTCGAGATGGTGCTCGATCAGATGGTCGCGCAACAGCTCGAATGCGTCGGACGGCGCGTCGGCGTAGGTCACCAGCTCGAGATCCTGTTCGGCGATGGCGCCCCACTCTTCCATGGGCTTGAGATTTAACACTTGGGTCCAGTAGTCGCGGCCGTAGAGGACGACCTCGATCTTCTTCGACAGCTTGTCGGTCTGCACCAGCGTGAGAATCTCGAAGAGCTCGTCGCAGGTCCCGAAACCGCCCGGAAAGACCACCAGCGCTTTCGCCAGGTAGGCGAACCAGAACTTGCGCATGAAGAAGTAGTGAAACTCGAAGTGCAGCCCCTCGGTGATGTACGGGTTGGCGCCCTGCTCGAACGGCAGGCGGATGTTCAGGCCGATCGTCTTGCCGCCGGCTTCGCGCGCGCCACGGTTGGCCGCTTCCATGATGCCCGGCCCTCCGCCAGACGTGACCACGAACCGGTGATTCTCCGACGGCAGCGTCCCGCTCCAGGCCGTGAGCAGTCGGGCGAGCTCGCGCGCGTCCTCGTAATAGCGCGCCCACTCCAGGGCTTTTCGCGTTTTCAGGAGCTCCGCCTCATAGAGCTCGTCGGCGTCGCGGACACCGCGCGCCCGCAGGGTGCGCAGAGCCCGTTCCGCGCGCTCCCGGCTGTCGACGCGGGCCGATCCGAAGAACACGACAGTGTCCTGAATCTTCTGGTCTTTGAAGCGGCGCAGCGGCTCGAGATACTCCGCCAGGATCCGGAGCGGCCGGGCCTCGGCGCTCTCGAGGAACTCCGGATACAAGTACGCCATCGGCTGCTGGGACATATCCCGCCACTTTATCAGTTATGATCGCGGGTCTTCCATGGGAGCCGCGCAATGATCACCCGACGCTCGCTCGTGCTGTTGCTGGGGGCGGCGCTCCTCGCCGGCGTTGCGCTGACCCCCGCGCTGACCGCGCAAACCAACAGCAGCTCGCCGCTGCACGCACGTTCCGCCCGCCGTCTCCTGCTCCGCAACGCGATGGTGATCTACGGCAGCGCGCGGCCGCCGTTCGGGCCGGTCGACATCATGATCGAAGACGGGCTGATTTCATCGATCAACACGGCGAGCCGGGCCAGCGCCAGTGCCGACGTCGTGATCGACGCCACCGGCAAATACGTCATGCCCGGCATCGTCAACACGCACATGCACTGGCATGAGGAGCGCCAGCCGGGCGTCCCGCAGCCGATCCAGTACGAGCGCAACCTCTATCTGGCCGCCGGCGTCACCACCGCGCGCGAGGTCGGCGGCGACTTCGAGAAATCGAAGCGCTGGCAGCGCGAGAGCAACGCGCACAGCATCATCTCGCCGCGGATTCTCGTGTATCCGGTCGTGAGCAAGGGCCGGATGGGACAACCGGGCGAGATTCGCGAATGGATCCGCGACGTTGCCGCGCGCGGCGCGGACGGCCTGAAGATCATCGCGGTCGATCGCGATCAGCTCGAGGCGATTCTCGACGAGGCCCACCGCCTCTCGCTGCGCACCACCGCTCACATCGGCCTCGAGGAAACCACCGCCAGGGACTTCATCGAGCTCGGCGTCAGCTCGATCGAGCACTTTTACGGTTTCGCAGACGCGGTGATGGACGGGGTGCCGAATTTCCGCCCCGACATGAACTACAACGACGAAGTCCACCGGTTCGCCAGTGCCGGCCGGTTGTTCGCGCAGGCGGATCGGGCGAAGCTGAGCGAGCTGGTCGATCTGATGGTCGAGCGGCGGGTCGGGTGGAGCCCGACCTTTTCGATCTATGAAGCCAGCCGCGACGTGGTGCGCGCGCAGAACCTGCCGTGGTTCAAGGACTACCTGCATCCCTCGCTCGAGGCGTTTTTCCGGCCGTCACGGGACAACCACGGCTCGTACTTCCTCGGCTGGACCGCGACCCAGGAAGCGCAGTGGAAGGAACAATTCCGGATCTGGATGAATGTCGTCCGCGAATTCGGTCGCAAGGGTGGCCTGATTACGACCGGCGACGATGCCGGCTACATCTATTCGGTCTACGGCTTCGGGATCGCGCGGGAGCTCGAACTGCACCAGGAGGCGGGCTTTCATCCGCTCGAGGTCATCGAGCACGCCACCTGGAACGGCGCGCGGATGGTCGGCCTCGACAACAAGATCGGGAAGGTGCGCGAAGGGTTCACCGCGGATCTGCTGGTCGTGAACGGCAATCCGCTCGACGATCTCAAGCTGCTGAATCCCTACGGCACCGACGTCATGCTCGTGAACGGCCGTCAGGTTTCGAACTACACCGCCCCGGCCGCCGGCGATCGCGTGCAGGTGGTCCGCGGCGGCGGCATCGAGTGGACCATCAAGGACGGCATCCCGTATCACGTGCCGACGCTGCTGCGCGAAGTCCGCGAGATGGTCGGCAAAGCGCGTGAGGCGAATCGCACCACCGCACCGTGATGGCGTCGAAGAACACCGACACCTCCCCCGGACTGGACATTTCGATGACGATCGGCGCGCCGCCGCTGCTGGTGCTGCGCGCCTTCTTCGACGCCGATGCGATCGGCGTCTGGTGGTCGGCCGCGCGGTCGATCACGACCCCGCGCGTCCTGGGCGCCTACGCGGTCGAATGGCCGCCGACCGAATATCGGGACGAGATTCTCGGCCGGATGGGCGGGGTGTTCCGTGGCACCGTCATGCAGTTCGAGGCCGGCCGCGGCTTCTTCGTCGCCGACGCGTTCTGGCTGCCGCCTGACGGCGATCCGATCGGACCGATGGCGCTCGAAGTGCGCTGTACGCCTGTGGCCGCGGGGACGGATGTTCGCGTGATGCAAAGCGGCTTCGAGGAGAGCACGCGGTGGCGCCGCTACTACGAGATCATCACGGTCGGCTGGGAACGCGCGCTCCGATCGATGAAGATGCTGCTGGAGAAATGACCGCGCCCGGCGTCAGCGGGATTGGTTCCGCCGCGGCCGCGATCGCGACCGTCTCCTCGCGCGATACAGCACGTATGCCAGCCCGCCAATTCCGGCGGCCGCGGCTCCCAGCAGGGCGACTCCGGCAAAGGTCGTCGGCCCTGGTGGCGGCGGTACTTCCCGTCGTCGTGCGTCTGACCCTGCGCGGCGGCGCGCCAGCTCCAGCGTAAGGCTTTCCTCGCCCTGCGCCATCGCCCAGCGGTGGTTGGCCTCGAAGATCGGCCGCAGCACGAACGACAGGCTTCTCAGCAACGGCTTCTCGGCTCGGACGCGCCAGTCGTAGCGAACGTTCACGAAGTTCCCATCCTGCTGGAATTCCCAGACGCCGGCGCCTTCGAAATCGCCGGTGGCTTCGATCGTGAAGCCGTGCGGGTATCGGGATTCGATGACGGTGAGATCCCATGTCAGCGTGTACGGCAGCCAGCCTTTCGTGAGCAGACGGACGCGACGGCCTCCGCCGTCGGGCAGCTCGATCGGCTCGAGCTCCTCGACGCGCAAGTACACCGAGGGCCACCAGGCGGGGAATCGCACCGGGTCGCCGAGTAGATCGGCCACTTCGCCGCAGGTCGCTTCCACCCGCCACTCCGAGACGAAGTGGCACTCGTTCATATGCGCTGGATCTTCAAATAGTTCGCGTCACGCCGAGCCAGGTCGGGGTTGATGCTGACGAACACCACGTCCGCACCGGATTTGATCAGGCCGCGCGCCACGAGCTGCTGGCCGATGAGAGAGCTCGCCGATTCGACGGCCTCGGCGATGTCCGTGCAGACTGGCTCGACACCCCAATACAGGGAAAGGCGGCGCGCCGTCTCATCCCGATCGGTGGTTGCCAGAATCGGCGCATGCGGCCGCAACGCTGACAGGCGTCGCGCCGTGCCGCCGCCCCGGGTGACCGCAACGATGGCCTGCGCGCCGGCGCGCTCGGCAAGCGTCACCGCCGCTTCGCAGAGCGCCGTCGTGTGATCGCGCGATGGCAGGACGGCCGCGGCGACGCCGGTATAACCGTCGGCATCGGCGCCGATGCTTTCCTCCGCGTCGCGAATAATCGCGTCCAGGGTCTGCACGGCACGTGCGGGAAAAGCGCCCGCGGCGGTTTCACCGGCCAGCATGATCGCATCGACACCGTCGGCGACGGCATTGGCGGCATCGCTGACCTCGGCGCGGGTGGGCCGCGCTTCGGTGGTCATCGACTCGAGTACCTGCGTCGCAACGATCACCGGGATGCCGTGCCGCCTGGCGCTGATCGTGATTTCCCGCTGGGCACGGGGGACCCGCTCGAGCGGCATTTCGAGCCCCAGATCGCCGCGCGCCACCATCACTCCGTCGCACTCGGCGAGAATCTCGTCCAGATGTTCGAGGGCCTTCGGTCGTTCGAGCTTCGCCACGATCGGAACGTCCTCGGCACCAGCCTCCGTCATGATGCTGCGGGCCCGCCGCAGATCGTCGGCTGATTGCACAAAGCTCACCGCCACCATGTCGACACCGAGCGCCAGTCCGAAACGAAGGTCGTCCACGTCCTTCGCGGTGATCGCCGAGGCTGGCAGGTCGACGCCTGGCGCATTGATGCCCTTGTGCTCTCCCAGCGGTCCGCCATCGACGACGACCGTTCGGACCTCCTCTCCCGCGACCGATTCAACGCGAAGCTCGATCGTGCCGTCCGCGAGGAGCAGGCGGTCACCCTCTCGAACCCCCTGCGCCAGCCCCGCGAATGTGGTGTAGACGCGGCCGGCGCCGCCGACGCCGGCACCGGTGGCAATCGTCAGATGATCGCCAGGGCGCAGCTCGATCGGCCTGCCGTCCTGCAGGCGGCCAGTGCGGATTTTGGGGCCGGCGAGATCTTGAAGCACTGCGACCGCGCGTTGTGCCCGCTGCGCGGCAGCACGCACTCGTCCGAACGTCTGCTCGTGAGTTTGCCGGGTCCCGTGCGAGAAATTCATGCGGATAATGTCCGCACCGCCGGCGATGAGCGCGTCGAGCATATGATCGGTGTCGCTGGCGGGTCCGACGGTCGCGATGATCTTGGTGTGACGCATGTAGAATCGCTTCAATTATGGGTCAGATTGTTCCTGACGCTGTCGAGCGATACCTGAGCGGGTTGAATCGCAACGTCGATGCGGTGCTCGCCGAGGTGGCGCGCAAAGGAAAGGAACAGAACCTGCCGCTCATCGATGCCGAAGTGGGCGCGCTGCTGCAGGTGCTGGCCCGGGCGGTCAGAGCGTCGCGGATCCTCGAGATCGGCACCGCCATCGGTTACTCAGGTATCTGGCTGGCGCGCGCCCTGCCGCCCGGCGGCATGCTGCTGACCATGGAGATGGATCCGGAGCGGGCACGGGTGGCTCGGGAGCACTTCGCCGAGGCGGGCGTCGCAACGACGACCAATGTCATCGTTGGAGACGCGCAGCGGATGATCGCCAAAGTATCGGGGCCATTCGATTTGATTTTTCAGGACGGCGACAAACACTTGTACACACCACTTCTCGATCGCCTCCACGGGCTGCTGCGACCGGGCGGTTTATTGGTGACCGACAACGTGCTCTGGAATGGCGAGGTCGTGCCCGGCTTCGTCGAGAAGCCGCAGCGCGATCCGCACGAGGCCGCGGCGATCGCCGCCTACAATGAGGCCCTCAACTCGCATCAGGGATTCATGACCACCACACTTCCGTTGCGCGACGGTCTGGCGGTCGCCGTGAAAACAGCATGACCGTCGACGCCTGGCTCCGGTCGGCGATCGCTGATGCCGACCAACGCGGTCTGCCCGAACTCAGGCCATTGCTGGAAGGGTTCGCCCGGGCAACCGACGCCCTGAGGCACGCGGCTATCCTGACCGAGGAGACCGTTTTCGAGAGCAGCACGGCCCTGCCGGATTCCCTTGATTCTCGGCAATCCGATCCGCGTTGAACCAATGAAAGCCCTCACCATCGAATCGTACGCGCAAGGGTTGCGCGCCCGGCAGTTCAGCGCCGCTGAACAGACGGCCGAGTGCCTGGCAGCGATCGCCCGCGAACACTCACGGTTGAACGCGTTCATTCTCGTCATGGACGAGGAAGCGAGACGCGTCGCCCGCCGGATGGACGATGAGCTTGCCGCCGGACGCGACCGCGGTCCGCTGCATGGGGTCCCGGTGTCGGTCAAGGATCTGTTCGATATCGCCGGCACGCCGACGACCGCGGCGTCGCGGGTGCGTGAGGGTCACCTGGCCACCGCCGATGCGCCGGCAGTGGTGCGACTGCGCGAAGCCGGAGCGATCATCGTCGGAAAGACCAACCTCCACGAGTTCGCGTTCGGCACGACCAGCGACGATTCGGCATTCGGCGCCGTACGGAACCCTCACGACCCGACGCGTTCTCCGGGCGGATCGAGCGGTGGCTCCGCCGTCAGCGTCGCAGCCGGCATGGCGCTGGCCACCCTCGGGTCCGATACCGGCGGCTCGATCCGCATTCCGGCGGCGGCGTGCGGCATTGTCGGTTTGAAGCCGACGTATGGAGAGATCAGCCTCGAAGGAGCGGTGCCGCTGTCCCGGGGGCTCGATCATGCGGGTCCTCTCGCGCTGACGGTAATGGATGCGTGGATCGCCTATCGCGCGCTGATCGGCCGGTCCGAGGGGCGGCCAATTCCCCCGACACCGGTGACCGGGCTCAAGCTCGCCGTCCTCGGTCCCTACTTCTGCGACGTGCTGGACGATGAGGTTGGGGGTCAATTCGAGAACGCACTCGACGCGCTCCGTGCTGCCGGCGCACGCGTCAGCGAGCAGCGCATCGAACATGCTCCACTGACGTCGCCTGCGTACATGCACATCACGTTCGGTGACGCCGCGGCCTATCATGCGCGGAGCATCGAAACGGTGCCGCATCTGTACACACCGGCGGTGCGACAGCGGATTGAGCTGGCCCGATATGTCCTGGCGGAAGACTATGTGCGAGCGCAGGAGGTGCGTGAGGCGTTACGGCACGAAGTGGACGCAGCGCTGGCCGGCAATGCAGCGCTCGTCCTGCCCACGCTTCCGATCCCTGCTCCGGTGATCGGCGCGTCGTCGGTGGAAGTGAGAGGGCGACAAGAATCGGTGCGTGCGCTCATGCTCCGGCTGACTCAACTGTTCAATCTCACCGGTCACCCGGCGATCTCGCTGCCGTGTGGCGCAACCGCAGCAGGCCTCCCGTGCGGGTTTCAACTGGTCGGCGCGCGCGACGAGACTGAAGGCCTCCTCGCGACAGCCGCGGCGGTCGCAAAAGTGCTGAGCTAGTGCTTCGACACTGCTCTGGCACTGCTTCGACACTGCTCTGGCACCACTCCGACACCCCTCCGACACGTCTCGGAGCAGCTAGCCCGGCAGCGGAGTACCGCGCTCTGGTCCAGGAGGTGGCGGGATATCCGGGGGACCCGCCGGCGGCGGGATGTCGGGCGGCGGAATCGGCTTGATATCCGGCGGCGGCTTGTCAATCGGGTCCGGCGGCCGCGGGAAGTCGGGACGTGAAGGCTGCTCGATCATGCCGATCGTCGCTGCAAACTCGTCTCCAGTTTTACTCCGGGGACCCAACCCCCGGTCGCGCTTCGCGGGGACCCTACACGCCCTGCTCCGCGTTACTCCGGGGGCCCCGACCCCCGGTCACGCTCCGCGGGGACCCCACGCGCCCCGCTCCGCTTATTCAGACGTCCAATCCAACCGCGCGCATGAGTGCCAACGCGTTGCTTCGCTCGACCACTCCTTCTCGCATGCGGTAGTCGAACACCATACGGCCATCTTCAATCCGATCGGCGAAATGGACGTTCGCCGCGCGCTCCTGCAGCTGCGTGACCACTTCCGTCAGCGCCAGATCGTGCGTGGTCACCAGCCCAATGCCGCCCACCTGGACCAGCGCACGGACGATCGCCTCGGCGCCGATTCGCCGATCGTGTGAGTTCGTGCCATGCAGGATTTCATCGAGAAGAAACAGCACCGGCCGCGGTCCGCGCGCCAGTTCCACGATGGCGCGAATGCGGAGGATTTCGGTGTAGAAGCGCGAATGGCCCGACTGCAGCGAATCTTCGATCTTCAAGGTCGCGCCGATCTCGAGCGGCGACAGCAACAGACTGGTTGCCCTGACGGGTGCGCCCATCTGCGCCAGCACCGCGTTGACACCGACCGCCCGCAGCAGCGTGCTCTTCCCCGACATGTTCGATCCGCTGACGATGAGCACCCGTGGCCGGCGGTCGCCGCCGAGGGCGAGGTCGTTTCTCACCGCGCCGCGTTCCGTCAGAAGCGGATGCGCGAGGCCGATCGCCTGGAAGACCGGGCCCTGCTCGGTCAGCGTCGGAAACGGATCGGCCGGATGCTCATACGCATGAGTCGCCAGCGCGGCGAATGCTTCAAGCTCGCCGACGACCGCGAGCCATTCGGCGAGCTGCCGTCCGTGACGGACATGCCAGCGATCGATCAGAACCGCGCACTGCCCGCGGACCACCAGCGGCATCGCGATGAGGCGTGCATACGGATTGTGTTCACACTGCTCGACCGTCGACACCAGCCGCTGCAGGCCGGCGAGGTGCCGCGACGGCAGCGCGCCGTCCACGACCAGACGATCCCGCAAGCGCCTCAAACGCTCCGACGAAAACGAGCGCGTTTCGACTGTTTCAATCAGTTGACGGAACAGGCCCAGATCGTCGGCGGCGGCCTCGACCCGATTAATGATCTGGTTGACCCATGGTCTGGCCCGCACCACGATGCCAACCTGAACGACCAGCCAGACGAACGCGATCTGTTCGGGGATCACATCCAGGAAGGCCGTGACCAGGAGGACTGCTGTCGTCGCCCCGCAGGCCGCGAATCCGACGAATGCCGCGATCGAGGCTCCGACCGGACGAAGTCGGGCCCACCGGTTCAATGCGCTGGTCCGCCCGACATGGGCCTCCGCGGCCAGCACCGCCAGCGTCTCCCGGAAGTCGACCTCCGGAGTCAGCTCTCGGACCGCCGCATGCCGTGATGCGATTTCGTCGATCGTCGCCGGTGAGCGCAGCCAGTCGGCCAGCGTCTCTTCGCCCGCTTCGGTGCGGGCGGTGTCGAGCAGCTGAAACAACGACGCGGGACCGAACAGGTCGAGGTCGCGCGCGTAGAGATGTTCGTCGAGGAATCGCGAGCCATCGGGTCCGCTGCCGGGCCACGTGCCGTCGATGCGCTGGAGTCCGCGTTCGTAGATGCGCCGCGCCCGCTGACCTCGCTCGATGAGCAGCAGCACGCGGGCGTGGACGACGACCAACGCGACGAACGCCACGCCCGGGACGATCAGCCAGGCCGGCGAGATGGCCTGGCGCCCGAACGCGAGCCACGCGGCAATCGCCGCTGCCGCGAAGACGACCAGCCGCAGGTTGGAGACGACGAGATGCTTGCGCTCCTCCTGACGGACCACCTCGCTCCAGCGCGCGATCCGCCGCTCGTATTCGGCGCGGGGAGTCATCGGGTCAGGGCGTGCCGGCTGATTGTCGACGGCGGCAGTCAGGAATCACGAACCGACTCCGAGCAGCTGGTGCGCGAGGGCGACGTAGCCGTCGACAGCGGCCTCGAGCTCGGCGATCTCGACGTACTCGTCCGCGGTGTGCGCGACGTGGATCGACCCCGGGCCGTACAACAGCGGGTTCCCCCAGCGTTCGAGAAAGGGGATGTCTGTCGTATACGGAAATACCGCGGTGTCGAATCCGGGCACGGCGATCATTTTTACGGGCGGGACCTCCAACACATGTTCGATCCGCACGCGGCGCTCGAGTGGTTCGAGCACGCGGCGCACCGCCGCCGCGTCGCTGACCGTTCGAAACATCACCTCGGCTTCGGCGGACGGCGACACGACGTTCGGGGCCACACCGCCGGCGATCAGGCCGATCGTGTAATGCGTTTGACCGAGGGCGGGATCGGCCGGCAGCGCCATGCCACGCAGCTCGATCAGTGCGTCGATCAGCTTGTCGATGGCCGAGTCGCCCAGCTCCGGGTACGACGAGTGGGCCGCGCGTCCCGATGCCGAGAGCCGGAGACGCAGCGCGCCGCGCGTCGCCACCGCAAGACGGTTGTCGGTCGGCTCACCGTTGACGAGAAACCGCGATCCGGGCGGCGTCCGATTGGCGGTACGCGCGCCGTCGCTGCCGCGCTCTTCTCCCACGACGAACAACATGCCAACGCGCGTCTCGCCGCTGCGGCGCAGCCGATCGACGGCCGCAATCTGAGCCGCGAGAATGCCCTTGGCATCACACGCCCCCCGCCCGATGATGCGGCTCCCCTCGAGGCGGCTGGGGAAAAACGGCGGGACGCAGTCGAAATGGGTGGAATAGACCAGCGTCGGATTCGCGGGGCCCGCCAGCACGTTGAACCGGGTCTCGTCGACCGCTTGGGCCGTGACCGCGAAGCCGTTCGAGCCGAGGTACTCGATGAGCCAGCGGCCTGCTTCCGCTTCGCGGCCGGTGGTCGAATCGATGTCGATCAGCGCCCGGGTCAGCCCAACGAGATCGACTACCGGATCCACGCTTCCAGCTCCGTTCGAGTGTCGGTCCGCGAGTCGCGGTACTTCACGATGACCGGCGTCGCCAGCGCCAGGCCCCACTCAGGCCCCTTGCCGCCGGTCACCGCTCGCGCCCCTGGCACCACGACCGCGCCTTCCGGAACGACGAGCGGTTGCCCGGCAGTCGGCTTGATCACCTCGCCGCGCACCAGGTCGTAGACCGGCGTCGATCCGGTCAGGATGGTCCCTGCGGCCAGCACCGCTCGCGTTTTGATCACCACGCCTTCATAGACGCCGGTATTGCCGCCGACCAGCGCGTCGTCCTCGACAATCACCGGCAGCGCGCCGACCGGTTCGATGACGCCGCCGATTTGTGCGCCGGCACTGACGTGGACGCGCGCGCCGATTTGCGCGCAGGACCCGACCAGCGCGTGTGAGTCGATCAGCGTCTCCGGTCCGACCCAGGCGCCGATGTTGACGTACATCGGTGGCATGCAGATGACACCCGGCGCCAGATAGGCGCCGTCACGGATCGCGGATCCGCCCGGCACGATCCGGACGCGCGCCTCGAGCCCGGGCCGCTTCAACGGCAGGGTGTCCTTGTCGTAAAAGGGCAGCCGTCCGTGATCCATGGACGCATCCGCCAGGTCGCCGAAGCGGAATCCGAGAAGGATTCCCTGCTTCACCCAGGCGTTGACGCGCCAGCCGAGCGGGCTGGTCGAGTCAGGCTGCGCCGCTCGCACGGTCCCCGCCGACAGCGCCTCGCGCAGCCGCGCGAACGCGGCGCGCGCGGACTCCCTGTCGGCCGACGCCCCCGCGGCCACCAGATTGTTGATCTCGGTCTCGAGCATGAATGGTATCGACGCGACGGCGCGGTCTCAGACCATCGCCGCTTTCAGCAGGTCCAGCTTCTTCAACACCTTGAGGATCTTGTCGCGCGATTCGGGCTTCGGTGCGCACATCGGCAGCCGATACACCTCCTCGAGAAGACCCATCGCCGCCATGGCCGCTTTCACGGGAACAGGGTTCGTTTCGACGAAGTTGACCTGCATCAGCGGAAAGATGCGCGCGTGAATCGCCCGCGCCGCCGAGAAATCGTTCCGGCCGGCGGCTTCGACCATCGCCACCATCTCGCCAGGGATTTCGTTCGATGCGACCGAGATGAGCCCTCGTCCGCCGACCGCCATCAGCGGCAGCGTCAACACGTCGTCTCCCGACAGGACGAGGAAATCCTCAGGAACGAGGTGGCAGACATCGCACATCTGCGTGACGTTCCCCGATGCCTCCTTGACGCCGATGATGTTCGACAGCTCGGCGAGACGGGCGAGCGTGGCGGGTTCGACGTTGCTGCCGGTCCGTCCCGGCACGTTGTAGACGACAATCGGCAGCGGCGTGCTCTCGGCGATGGCCCGGTAGTGCTGAAACAGCCCTTCCTGCGTCGGTCTGTTGTAGTAGGGGGTCACCGACAGCAGGCCGGAGGCGCCCGCCCGATGCATTTCCTCGGCATCGTGAATGACTTCGCGGGTGTTGTACCCTCCGGCGCCCGCGAGCACCGGCACACGACCTGCTGCCTCGTCGACGAGAATCTCGACGATGCGGGTGCGCTCCGCACTGGTGAGGGTCGGGCTTTCACCCGTCGTGCCGCATGGGACGAGGAAATGAATGCCCGCGTCAATCTGCCGGCGGCCCAGGCGGCGGACCGCTTTCTCGTCGAGGTCTCCGGATTTCGTGAACGGGGTGACGAGCGCCGTCCCCACGCCGGTGAACATCGTCCTCATAACCCCTCCGGCCGGATTCTTCAGGCCCACTCCAGAATAGTCCGGCTAGCTGATCCCCAACACGTCGTGCATCGTGAACCAGCCGCGCCGGCCCTGCAGCCAGTGGGCGGCCGTCAACGCGCCGCGCGCAAAGGCGCCGCGGTCGCGGGCGGTGTGAGACAGCGTAATCGATTCCGATGGTCCATCGAAACCGATCGTGTGGGTGCCGGGGATGAAACCGACCCGGGTCGACGAGACGTCGATCGGCCGCGTGAATCCGGCCTGCTCCATGGCGCGTTTCAGCAGGAGTGCCGTTCCCGACGGCGCGTCCTTTTTCGCGGCGTGATGGGATTCGTGCAGGAATGCTCCGAACTGGTCGTTCGTCGCGAAAAGCTTCGCCGCCGACGCGACGATCGCCTCGAACAGCACGACCCCGGTGGAAAAATTGGGAGCCGCGACGATGCCGCTGCCGGTGTCGGCAATCGCCTGACGCAGGACGGCTTCGTGCTGCTGCCAGCCGGTCGTGCCCAGCACGATATTGATCCGGCGCCGTGCCAGTATCGGGACATTCCTGACGACCGCCTCGGGCGCGGTGAAGTCGATGGCGACATCGATGTCGTTCCACCGGGGGTCGTCGATCGGCCCGGAGTGTGCCGGTGATTCCGGATCGACGATTCCGGCGATGGTGCCGCCGTGCTCGGCGGCCAGCGACTCGACCAGCCGCCCCATCTTTCCGTGGCCGACCAGCAAGATGCGCATAACAGTCCTTCAGAACAGTGCGGCGTGCAGGCGGCTCATCGCCTCGGGGACGTCGCCGTCGCGCATGACGAAAGTGATGTTGCGACGGGAACCGGCCTGCGATACGAGCCGCAAGGGAATCCGTTCGAGCGACGTGACCGCTCTCGCGAACAGCGTCGGATCTGATCTGAGATTCTCTCCGACGACGCAGACGATGGCCATCTGCGGTTCGCACGCGACGGCGGCAAACTTCTGCAGATTGCTGAGGATGTCCTCGAGACGGCGCGGGTTGTCGACCGTCACCGAGACCGACACTTCAGAGGTCGTCACCACGTCCACCGGCGTCTTGAACCGTTCGAACACCTCGAACAGGCGGCGCAGAAAACCGTGCGCCATCAGCATGCGCGTCGAGGTGATGTCGACCACCGTCACCCCACGCTTGCAGGCGAGCGCCGTCAGCCCGTCATGCGCCCGGCCGTCGGCGGTGATCATCGTCCCGACCACCTCCGGGCGACGGGAATTGAGGATCCGGACGGGGATGTTCTTCGCAACCGCCGGCAGGATCGTGCTCGGGTGCAGCACCTTCGCACCGAAATACGCCAGCTCGGAGGCTTCGGCGAACGACAGCTGCGGCACGAGCCGCGGCGATTCCACCACGCGGGGATCGGCCGTCAGCATGCCGTCGACGTCGGTCCAGATCTGAATCTCCTCGACGTCGAGGCACGCGCCGAAGATCGCCGCTGAGTAGTCGGAGCCGCCGCGACCGAGCGTCGTGGTGACGCCGGCGGCCGTCGCTCCGATAAACCCGCCCAGTACCGCGACCTCGCCGGCGGCCCGCCGCGCGCCAACCAGCTCTGTGGTGCGCCGGCAGGTCGCCTCCATGTCGGGCATCGCCGCCATGTGCTCGTCATCGGTGACGAGAACGGTGCGCGAGTCGACCCAGATCGCCCGGATGCCCTTGGCGCCAAACGCCGCGGCGACGATTTGGCTGCTCGCGAGCTCGCCCATCGCGACGATCGCGTCGTGTGCCGACGGAGACACCTCACGATGACGCGCCAGCGTTCGCACGGTTTCCATCAGCGCCGAAAACTCCGCGGTCAGCTGCGCCACCAGCGGGGCCAGTCGATCGCCCGCGACCAGTGTCCTGGCGACGCCGATATGGCGCTCGAGCAGATCGTGGAGTAAGCGCGCGGCTTCCTCCCCGGACCCTTCCGCGGCCAGCCGCGCCGACTCGATCAGTCGGTCGGTCACCTTGGACATGGCCGACACGACCACGACCGGCGGCGTGTCGGCTGCGCTCTTGTCCAGCTGCCCGCGGACGATGGCCATGACGCGATCCATCGCCTCGGCATCGGCGACCGACGTGCCGCCGAACTTCATGATGACGTTCACAGCAGACCCTCGCGGTGCATCAGCTCGGCATTCAGGATGGCGGCCCCGGCCGCGCCGCGAATCGTGTTGTGGCCGAGCGCGACGAACTTGTAGGTGAAGAGCGGGCACGAGCGCAGCCGGCCGATCGTCACCGTCATGCCGCCGTCGCGATTGACATCGAGGATCGGCTGCGGCCGATTGGGCTCCGTCACGTAGACAATCGGTTGCTTCGGCGCCGACGGCAGGTCGAGCTGCTGCGGCCGCCCGCGAAACGACTGCCAGGCGTCGATAACCGCTTCCGGCGGCGGCTGCTGCGCCAACCCCACCGAGATCGATTCGGTGTGACCGTTTTGCACCGGCACCCGCGTCGTCGTGGCGCTGAGCCGGACGGGATGGAGCGTCACGGCGCCATTCGACATCGTGCCGAGAATCTTCCTGGTCTCGGTCTCGATCTTCTCTTCCTCACCGCCGATGTGCGGGATGACGTTGCCGAGGATGTCCCACGACGGCACGCCCGGATAGCCCGCCCCTGAAATGGCCTGCAGCGTCGTGATCATCGTCGTCTCGAGGCCGAACTGGCGAAGCGGCGCCAGCGCCGTCGCCAGAACAACCGTGGAGCAGTTGGGATTGGTGACGATGCGGCCCGTCCAGCTGCGGCTGGCGGCCTGCGCCTCGAGCAGCTTCAGGTGATCGGCGTTCACTTCGGGGACCAGGAGCGGTACGTCGGCGAACATCCGGTAGTTTCGTGCGTTGCTCACGATGATGTGACCGGCCGCCGCGAAAGCCCCTTCGATTTCACCGGCGACCGAGGCGTCGAGCCCCGAGAAGACCAGCTTCGGCGCCTTGCCGGGTGTCGCCGCTTCGACGGTGCGGTTCGCCACGTCGTCTGGCAGACGGTTGGGCAACCGCCAGGCGGCGGCGTCGCGGAAGGCCTTGCCTTCGGATCGCTGACTGGCGCCGAGCCAGTCCACCTTGAACCACGGATGATCGGCGAGAAGCGCAATGAACTGCTGGCCGACCATGCCGGTCGCGCCAAGGATGCCTACAGATATCGAAGCCATGGTTGTCCTCCCGGCTTCCTGGGCCGGGCATCTGCACGAACAAAAAAAAAGCCGACGCGGATGAACCGTGTCGGCAGGTGAACGCTCGCTTGTTAAGGACGATTAGCGGTCGAGCACACTTCCTCCGACACGGGTGGCCCGCTTTCGCCCAAGCCGCTTTCGTCCGTCTGTCTTGATGGGACGCGTGTCAGACGTGAACATCGACCGGTGAGTATAGCATGGAAGGGAATGCTGCAGCCGTTCTTCCACGCGTGGGAGCGTTACCTCGCGTCCGTGTCGAAAGATCGCGTCGTCCGGCCATTCGAATGGGGCCTCGACTGGCTGCCGCCGAACGGATTGCCGCCCTCGGCGTCTCCCGAGCGCGCACTGGCCGACTGGGTGGGACGCGTCATGGAGGATACCGATGCGTTCTTCACGCCGGGACCGACCGACGACTACACGCTGAGCGCGCCCGGCAGCGACGGTCATCGCACGCTCTCGTTCCCTTCTGCGTTCACCACGCCGCATCCGGAGAACAACACGGTGTATTGCCGACTCGTCCCGGCAGCAGCGAGCGGGCGCACAGCGGCGGTCCTGGTGCTTCCTCAGTGGAACGCCGACCCGGGCGGCCACGTCGGGCTCTGCCGGCTGCTGGCGATGAGCGGCATGACCGCGCTGCGCTTGAGCCTGCCCTACCACGATCGCCGCATGCCGCCCGAGTTGCAGCGCGCCGACTTCATCGTGAGCTCGAACGTCGCGAGGACCGTGCAGGTCTGCCGACAGGCGGTCCTGGACGCGCGGCGGGCGATCGCCTGGCTCGCCCGGCAGGGATTCGATCGGATCGGAATCCTCGGTACGAGCCTCGGCTCCTGCCTCTCGCTGCTCACGACCGCGCACGAGCCTCGCATCGCCGCACAGGCGCTCAATCACATCTCGCCGTATTTCGCCGACGTCGTCTGGCGCGGTATCTCGACCAGGCACGTCCGGGATGGACTCGACGGCCACATCGACCTGGATCGGCTGCGAGACTTGTGGAAGCCGATCAGCCCGCAGTGGTACCTGGAGCGAGTACGCGATCGGCGCACGCTGCTCGTCTACGCGAGATACGATCTCAGTTTTCCACCGGACCTGTCTGAAGACCTGGTGCGTGAATTTCGGAGCCGGCAGATTCCGCATGAAGTGGCGGTGCTGCGCTGTGGGCACTACACCACTGGCAAGACACCGTTCAAATTCGTCGACGGATGGATTCTCACGAGATTCCTGAAACGCGCGCTGCTCGAGCGGACGTGAAGTGCTGCCGGCTCAGCGGCCGAACCACTTGGTGAACAGCGCGCGCCGATCGAGGGCGCGACCGTCGTTTCCGGCCGGCTGAACCGGCCCGATCAACGTGTCGAGATCCGCTGCGGCTTGAGTCATTTCGCGGAATGACGTCAGTCGCTGGCCGGTGTGGTTGGAAATCTCCGTCAGAAGCGGACGGACATCCTCGTAGGGCAGCGGCCGGTTGATCCACTTGTCGCGAAATTTCAGGCCACGCCGTTGTTCGAGGGCGGCGTTGCTCGCGATCTGCCGGAGCGCCTCGGCGTGCGGCAGCTGCGGTCCCTGCTCGAGCTCGTTCCGCACACGATCGAGGGTGGCCGCCACCTCGGTGAAAAACCCCGAGAAGAAGTCGATGAACTCGAAGATTGCGTGAGGGCTCTCGAGCCTGGAGGAGCTCTCCTCGGCCCGCTGCCGCAGCCCGTTCAAGCTGTCGACGCCGGCACGCGACTCATCGCGCCACCGTTCGAGACGAGCCAGCAAATCGTCCGGTGTCGGTGTCATAGATACTTCAGGAGACCCTGGAGGGCGGCCAGCAGAACTTCCGCCAGATCGCGGACGAACGGGGAGATCGTTCCCTCGTTCACGGCGTTCACGACGGTCACCGGATTGGTGAGAAACAGCCAGACTGTGGCAATCGCCAGTACCGACGGCAATCATCGCGATCGCCCCGAACACACCGAGGCCGAAGCCCTGCAGGCGCATTAGACCTCGAGGACGATCTTACCGAACTGCCCCGATTCTTCGAGCCTCTCCTGTGCCTGAGCGGCATCCGCGAGGGGAAAGGTGCGGTCGATCACCGGCTTCAGCTGGCCCACGAACAGAAACTCAGCCGCACGGAGGAGCTCGCCTTTGGTCCCCATGTACGAACCCAGAATCGACAGTTTCTTGCTGAACAGCGCCCGGATATCCACCGACCCGGCTCCGCCCGTGGTGGCCCCGCAGGTCACCAGCCGGCCGCCGCGCGCCAGCGAACGCACGCTCTTCGCCCAGGTGGCCTGGCCGACATGTTCGACGACGATGTCGACGCCACGCCGAGCGGTGATTCGCTTGATCTCCTCGGCGATGTCCTGGTCACGATGGTTGATCACCTCGGCGGCGCCCAGCTCGCGTGCGCGCGCCAGCTTTGCTTCGCTGCCTGCCGTCGCGATGACCCGGGCACCGTGGAGCCTGGCAATCTGCACAGCCGCCTGTCCGACGCCGCTTCCGGCCGCGAGTACCAGGACGTCCTCGCCACGCTGCACCCGTGCGCGCGTCACGAGCATGTGCCAGGCGGTGACGAAGGTGAGCGGAAATGCCGCGGCGTCGACCCACGAGAGCGAATCCGGTATCGGAATCAGGTTCTGCACCGGAACCTTGACGAGCTCGGCATATCCGCCCTGGTGATGGCGATATCCGAGCACTTCGTAATGGAGACAATCATTGTCGCCGCCGCTCAGACAGGCCGCACAACGGCTGCAACTGATACCTGGCTGGAGCATCACGCGGGCGCCCAGTGACACACCCAGAGCCGTCGACTTGATGACCACCCCCGCCACATCGCTGCCCGAGACGTGCGGCAGGGGTATCACGACGCGCGGCAGCCCACGCCGCTGCCACAGATCGAGATGGTTGAGCGCGCAGGCGTGAACCCGCACCAGCGCCTCGCCCGGTCCGAGGATCGGATCGGCCACTTCTTCAAACCGCAACACCTCCGGTCCGCCGTGCTCGTGGAAACGGATCGCTTTCACGTAAATCGGGTAATCGAGTAATTGGGTAATCGGGTTACTGGATCAGAATGTTTCCGCCGAGAGAACGAGCGGCTCGCCCAATCCGAGACCAGCGAGGTCCGCGCCGATGGCCTCGACGTCGCCGACGACGAGAATCGTCAGCTGCTCGGGGTGCAGATAACGGGCGGCCACGCGTGTGACGTCGTCGGGACTCACGCGCTCCACCGCCGGCACGAACCTGTCGAAGTAGTCGTCGGGCAGATCGTAGAGCGCGATCTGCGACACCGCCCGGGCAATCTGTTCGGCGGTTTCGAAGTTGCGCGCGAAGCCCCGCGTCAACGCCGCCACGCCGAGGGCCAGCTCCTGTGCGGTCACCGGCCGCGCGCCCCGGATGCCGTCGATCTCCGCCAGCGATTCCGTGATCGCCTGTCCAGTTGCCGCAGTGTGAACGCTCACCTGCAGCGTGAACGGGCCGGGCATGCGCCGAAAGTCGAATGACGTCCGCGCACCGTAGGTGAATCCCTTGTCCTGCCGCAGGTTCAGATTGATGCGGCTGACGAACTGGCCGCCGAGCGTCATATTGGTGGCAACCAGCGCGTGGTAGTCGGGCGTGTCGCGCGCCACGGCGACGTGCCCGATGCGCAGCTCCGATTGCGGCGCCCGAGGCCGCGGCACGATGCTGACGCGCGCCGGTCTCGGCAGCGCAGCCACGAGCGACGGGCGGGCCTCGGGAGTTCCCTCCCAACCGGCGAACACCTCCGCGGCGATCCGCTCGATGTCGGCATGGCGGCAATCGCCGACGACAATCAGCGTGGCGTCGGCCGGTCCGAGCGCCGTTCGATGAAACGCCCGCACGTCGTCCACGGTGATGGCGGCGAGCGTCTGCTCGCTGCCGAGCGGCGTGTGGCCGTACGGATGTGCGCCGTACAACAGTCTCACGAATGCCCGATCGGCCACCGCGCCCGGCATGTCGCGCAACTGCGTCATCCGGTGGACCCGCAGCTGACGGACACGCTCGAAGTCGCCGCCGGTCAGCGCCGGGCGTGCGGCCATGTCAGCCAGCAGACGCACCGCCTCCGGTGAGAATCGGCTCAAGGCGGTAATGGTGAGAATCGCGGCGTCTGGACCGATGTCGGAATCGAGCTGCGCGCCGATGCGCGCGAGCGACTCGTGAAAGTCGATGGCCGACCGGTTGCCGGTGCCTTCGTCCAGCATGTCGACCGTCAGCGCCGCCAGGCCATCCAATCCGGGCGGGTCATCCGCCGAGCCGCGGCGCACGAGCAGCATGACGGTGACGACCGGAATCGAGGTGTGCGCCACCGTCCAGATCCTCAGACCGTTGGGCAGCGAGGATTTTTCGATCGGCGGGAAATAGAACGGCCGGGTCGGGCCGGGTTGGGGCAGGCGCGAACGGAGCGGGCTCTGCACTTCCCCCTTCATCTGACGTCCGCCGGACTGGAGCCGGCCAGCGCCAGTTCCCGGCGCCCGCTCGGGACGACGCTGAGCGCCACGCGCCGGCGATGGTTCAGGCACCCCGCAACCGCGTCCTTGAGAGAAGCGGTCGTGACCTGCCGGTACCTCGAGAGATCGCGATCGAAAAAGCCCGGATCGCCGAGAAACATGTTGTAGGCGTTCAGCTGATCCGACTTGCCGCCGAAACCGCCGACCGTCTGCAGTCGGAACATGAACTGCGCTTCGGCCTGCACGCGGCCGCGCGCCACTTCGTCCTCGGTGGGGCCGTCGGTCGCCAGCCTGGCAATCTCCTCGACGATGATCGTCTCGATTTCGGCCAGCGTGTGGCCGGGGGCCGCGGTCGCCGCAACCTGCACGAAGCCAGAGACCTCCCGCGAATTCTGCGTGGCCGAGACGTCAGTGGCAATCCGCTGGTCGAAAACCAGCCGCCGGTAGAGCCGCGAGGTCTTGCCGTTGGCCAGGATGTCGGCGGCCAGATCGAGGTCTGCGTCGCCCGCCTCGAACATCGGCATCGTCAGCCACGCCAGGTAGAGGCGCGGCAGTTCGACTCGATCCTCGAGCAGCAGTCTCGTCTCCGAGTCGAGCGATGGCACCGGTGGCCGTACCGGATCGACTTTCGGGCCTGCCGGCAGCTCGCCGAAGTAGGTCTCGGCGAGACTCATCGCCGCCTCGACGTCGACATCGCCGGCCAGCGACAGCGAGGCATTCGCCGGGTGATAGTAGGTGGAAAAGAAGCGGCGGACGTCCTCCAGCCGCGCCGCGTTCAAGTCGGCAACCTCACCGATCGTCGTCCAGTGATACGGATGATCGGCCGGGAACAGGGCCGCGAGCATCGCCATCGGCGCCAGGCCGTACGGCCGATTCTCGTAGTTCTGGCGGCGCTCGTTGAGCACGACGTCGCGCTGGTTCGAGAACTTGGACTCGGTGAGCGCCGGCAGCAGATAACCCATCCGGTCGGATTCCATCCACAACGCGAGCTCGAGCGCATTCGACGGCACGACTTCCCAGTAGTTGGTCCGGTCCGAGTTGGTCGAGCCGTTCAGCGAGCCGCCGGCGCCCTGCAGCGGCGCGAAATAGCCGGTGTCGTGATGTTGCGACCCTTCGAACATCAAGTGTTCGAACAGATGGGCGAAGCCGGTCCGGCCAGGCTGTTCGTTTTTCGAGCCGACGTGGTACCACACGTTGACCGCGACGATCGGGCAGGCGCGGTCCTCGTGAATCAGCACGTCGAGCCCGTTCGACAGCGTGTGCTTGACGAACGGGATGTTCATCGGACGACAGTCAGCGGAATCGTCGGCCGCGAGTAGCTGGCGATCGAGACCTGTGCGGCGGCGCGCTCGGCGGCCGTCATGAACGCACGCGCCGCGGGAGACTCGGGCTCGCTCACCGCGAGCGGAATGCCAGCGTCGCCGCCTTCTCGAATCGGCTGGTAGATCGGCACCCGGCCCAGAAAGGGCACGCCGAGCTCCAGCGCCATCCGCTCACCGCCGCCGCTGCCGAAAATGTCCGCGTCATGACTGCAGTTCGGACAGACGAAATGGCTCATGTTCTCGATGACGCCGAGCGGCGGGATGTTGAGCTTCTTGTACATCGCGACGGCGCGTCGACTGTCGGCGAGAGATACCTGCTGCGGGGTCGTGACGACAATTGCACCGGCCACCGGAACGGTCTGGCTCAGACTGAGCGCGACGTCGCCGGTGCCGGGCGGCAGATCCACGACAAGGTAATCGAGATCGACCCACTTCACTTCACGGAAAAACTGCTGCAGCGCGCCGTGCAGCATCGGTCCTCTCCAGATGATCGGGGCATCGTCCTGCGTGAGAAAGCCCATCGAGATCACCTGCAGCCCGTACTTTTCAGCCGGAATGATCTTCTGGCCGTCCGTGGTGAGCTGGGTCTTGATCCCGAGCATGATCGGCACGTTCGGGCCGTAGATGTCGCCGTCGATGAGCCCGACCTTGCTACCGCACTTCGCCAGCGAAATCGCCAGATTCACCGCCACCGTCGTCTTGCCGACGCCGCCCTTGCCGGCGCCGACGGCGATGACGTTCTTGACGCCCGGCAGCGGTTGACGCGGACCGTCGCCGCCGACCGCTTCGCGTACCCGCGCGCTCATCTGCACGTCAACGGCAGTGACGCCCGGGAGGCGCTGCACGGCGGCGCGCGCCTGGTCGCGCATCTGATCCTTGACCGGGCAGGCCGGCGTCGTCAGCTCAATGGTGAACGCGACCTCCCCGTCGCTGACCTTCAGATCCTTGATGAACCCGAGGCTGACGATGTCTCGATGCAGATCCGGATCCTGAACGACCTTCAGCGCCTCGAGAACCGCCGACTGCTCAACTGGCATGAATCAAGGATATCGGCTTTGACACGATCAGGCCGCGGTTTCTTTGACCGCGACGCGAACCTCGACGCGGACCGGTGCGGCATGCGGGGAGTTGATGCGGAACCGGAAGCGGGCGCCGTGCGCCACACCGGCCGGAACCGAGACCTTCAGCGGATGATGGAGCAGCCTGTGTCCGGTGCCGCAGCAAGGACGGCACGGCTCGGTCCAGGTCTCACCGCGGCCCCCGCATACCGGGCAGGTTCCGCGCAGCGGCACCTCGAGGGGCAGCACGACGCCGCGTGACGCCTCGCGCGTCGACAGCGAGACTTCCGTCGTCAGCGTCTCGGCATCAGCCGGCTCGCCGAGGAACGAGTCGCGCACCCGTGCCATCAGGTGATCGACCGACGGAAAGTCGATGGCAATCTCGTCGGCGAAGCACTCGTCGGCCGGCGTTGCGGTATGGGTGGTGTCCCACAGCGTCGGCACAGGCGCGGGATCGGAATAGTCGCGGCTCACAGCAAAACCAACTAACGATAGGAGTGGGGTCCCATGTTGTCAAGGCATCGCACTGATGTTAACGTGAACAAAAAGCATGCCTGATGTACGCGACTGTCCGCTCTGCGGCGGGACGATGCGCCTCAGAAAAACACAGCACGTCACGCGCGTGCCCGGCAATCCCTCGGACACGACCAAGGCGACGTCCGAATGGGTATGCCCTGACTGCGACTATTTCGAGGAAGCCGAAGGGGATTAGCGCGCGCCGATTGTCAGCAGAACTTCCTTGCGGAGGGTATCCTCGAACTCCTCGAACTTCAGTGCCGATTCACACTCGTCGCACAACACTTCGAGCACAGCTGGACGGCTCTCTTCCGAGACCTCCACGCGGCCGTCTTCGAGGTGCACGACGTGCATTTGCAGCGTCTTGACCTGAAAGTTCCGGTCGTTGCCGCAATTTGGACAGGTCAACGTCAAATCCAGATCCCCCTTGCGCCGCTCCAGGCGGCACAGCAAAGCTTGATTCTATGTGCTGGTTGGCCGCCGGCGCAATGAGAAATCGGCCGAAAAACCGGGAATGACGCAAAAACGGCCGCAAATCTGCTAACTTTGTCGCCCGATGACGACCACCAGCAGCTCGTATCAGATTCATACGGAGGCGCGCGGTCCGCACTGGATTGCCTGGATTACACGGGCCGGCGACACAAAACCTGACCGATCGGTCGTCCTCGTCGCCGCCTCACAGGCCGAGGCCGAGGACCGGGCCCGCCGCTGGGCCGAACAGACCCGCTACTGATTCGCGGACGTCTCTGACCCCTCTCCGAGCACTGTCCGGGCGGTCTCGGAGTAGTGTCAGAGCGGTGCCAGAGTGGTGTCGGAGACGTGTCAGAGGAGGCCGGGATAGCGGACCTGGCCGTCCACCACGCGGGCAAAGTCGGTCAACACATGGACGGCGGGCGGGCCGGTGCTCGTCACATGCCGTACCTCGACGCCCCTCACCAGCAACGCGTCAGCCGTCAACTGACGATGACATCGCCACCAGACAGCTTCAGCACACATGATCGCGACTCGAGACGCATCGGTGGCCCACGCAATCAGATCCGTAAGCGCCGTTTCAAACTCCGTCGTCTCCATGTAGTCCGCATACCCCCTGAACCCCTCATGACGCCACGCGCCGTTGCGTGAATCGCGACGGGGCTTCCGCAGACCGCCAAGACCGGCAAAATGCCGATAGACGATGCCCAGTCGGCCGAGTGATTCATCGAGATGTTCTGCGGAGAAATGGGGATGGCGACGGGAACGCGGAATGGTCCGGATGTCGCCGAGGCGTGCGATCTCGTGCACGCGCAGCAGCTCCACGAACTCATCCCACGAGCGTGTTGAGTGGCCGATCGTGTAGATGACCATCGACAAGGAGTGTGTGGGACGTCGAACCTGCCGCCCACGTCACCGCACCAACACCAGGAACCGCCTGGACGAACACCGCCTTCAGGCTCGGCGGCATCACTTCTCCCAGACTGCCGCGACCGGCGCGGAAGGCACCATCCTGCACCACCGCCGACACGTAGAGGCGATCGCGTGCCCGCGTGAGCGCAACGTACAGCAGCCGCTTCGTCTCTTCACGCTCGCGAGCCAGCGCGTCCTCATCGGCTTCGGACTGATAGTCGGCAATCGCGACCGACGGGCTGCCCTCGGCATCGACGGACACGCGAATCGGCGCGCGAACGCCTCCGGTGCCGCGGCCCATGTTGACGACGAACACGACCGGGAACTCCAGTCCCTTCGCCGCGTGGACCGTCATCAGACTGACCGCATCGAGCGCGTCGATGGCCGCATTCGACTCGTCGCCAATCGCGAGCTCGTCCAGATGGTCGGCAACGCGAGCGAGGGTCGCATAGCCGCGGTTCTGAAATCTCGCCACCAGCCCGCGCAGCTTCTTGAGATTCTCCCGGGCCTGCCGGCGACCGGCCCCGCGCGTCTCGAACGCGTACGCGGTCTCGGCCAGCAGCGTATTGAGGAGTTCGATCGGCGACAGCCGATCGACCCAGGACAGCCACCGCGGCACCTGTGCCCGAAGCTGAGCAAGCACGTGCTCGTCGTCCTCGCTGAGCGGCGCGCTCCTCTTCTCCGGCGGGTCCGCGCTGAGAATCGCATCCGCCAGAGACGGCGCCAGCGCCGCAATGGCAGCGTCCGACAGCCGGACGATCCGCGAGCGCAAGAGCGCCGCGGCCCGCAGGTCTGAAAACGGGTCGGCCAGATATCGCAGGAGGGTGACAGCGTCCTGGACTTCGTCTGCATCGAAGAATCCCAGGCCCTTGTACACGTAGGTGGGCACACCCAGCCGTTCCAGCGCCGTTTCGTACTCACGATGGCTGTCGCGCGAGCGGAACAGGATGGCGATATCCGCAGGCTGGACACGGCGCCGGACGCCTGTCGCGCGATCGCGGATCGTCACCCGCGCCAGCAGCCTCGTGATTTCACCCGCCACGCGGTCGGCGGCCGCCGTCACGCTGTCGCCAACCAGGACGCCGAGTGGCGTGTCGCTTCCGGCCGGCGCTTCATCCGGTGCGACTTCCGTCAGCTCCTGGAGAGGAAACCGGTCCGATTCCTGATATCGGAAGGCATCCGACCGGTCAGGCGCTTTGTCGATCTCATCGAACACGTCGTTCACGAAAGCCAGCAGCGCCGGCACGGCCCGGAAGCTCGCAGATATGGCGCGGCGAGAGTCGCCGTCCTGTCGAAGGGCTTCGACGAAGCCCGCGGCCTTGTCGAGAACCGAGACATCCGCGTCGCGAAAACCGTAGATCGACTGCTTTCGATCGCCCACGATGAAAATCGAGGGCGGAATCGCGTCGGCACCGGCCCCTGCGCCTTCTCCCCAGCTTCTGACCAGTTGTGCCACCAGCTCCCACTGCGCGCGGCTGGTGTCCTGAAACTCGTCGACCAGCACGTGGCGATATCTCGCTTCGAGCTTGTAGCGGCTCTGCGCGAACTCGTCCATGTCCTTCAACAGCTGCACGGCCCGCTCCAGGACGCCGGAGAAATCGAGCAGCGCGCGGGCCTCCAGCGTCTGCCGGTACTGGGCCAGGGCGACCGCAAAGATCCGCCAGACGCCGCGCGACAGGACGACGTTGAGATCCCGCCTGAACGACCGGATGATCTCGGCCACAGCCGGTGCGAGCTCGGCAGCCGTTTGACGATGACGCTTCCAGGCTGCCTCGCTCGAACAGTCGTCAGCGCTGAACCCGGTGCCACCGAACTTTTCGCCCCTCGGCCGGCCGTCCTGCGTCAGAAAGTACCCTCGCAGCCGGTCGATGACGGATCGAAAGCCAGCTTGCCCCTCACGGGTCACGACTTCACTCGCGGCAGGACCTGCCAGCCGCTGGATCTCAGCCGCCAGCATCGCGAACTGCAGATGGCGAACCGGGCCGTCCTCGAGGAACCGATGCAGTCCGCCCGGCAGGCCCTCGAACAAGTCACGGAAGCGCCGTGCCGCGGCTGCACAGGCTGACTGCGCGGTCAACGATTGGGGTCCACGAGCGAGATAGCGCCGCAGGGCCTCTGGCGCCACCAGACGCC
Source organism: uncultured Acidobacteriota bacterium (assembly GCA_963728825.1). Lineage (GTDB taxonomy): Bacteria > Acidobacteriota > Vicinamibacteria > Vicinamibacterales > CAVVIG01 > CAVREM01. The sequence goes on along the minus strand of CAVSLA010000006.1, from coordinate 496,817 downwards.
GATCGATCAGCGACGCGAGACCCACTCGCAGGCGTCGTTCGCCCAGCTGCGCGAAGACCAGCGCCACATCGTCATCGTCTCGGGCGAGGCCGCGGCAGATTCGCAGCGCCTGCGTGAGCGATTCGGCGATCAAGCGCGGCACTTCCGTCGCATCTGCCAGGTCGAACCCCGGATCGACGTCGGCTTCCAGCGGAAACTCACGCAGCAGCGACAGGCAGAATGCGTCGATCGTCGAGATCGAGATGTCGCCGAGACGACCTCTCAGCTCCCGCCACCGCGCGCGGTCGATTTCGGAGGTTCGGCTCGCCTCCCGCAGACGCTCGATGATGCGGTCGCGCATCTCGGCCGCCGCCTTGCGCGTGAACGTGACGGCGAGGATGTGTTCGGGTTCGACGCCGGCCCTGAGCAGATTGACGTAGCGCTCGACCAGGACACGAGTCTTCCCGGTGCCGGCCGACGCCTCGAGCACGACGTTGCGCGCCGGATCGACCGCGTCGCGGCGGGCCGCTTCGTCAGGAATCCACATAATCTTTCCGGCAGACCGACGTGAAGGCGCACGACTCGCACCGGTAGACGTCGTCGGGTGTCGGCGGAAATTCGCCCCGGCCGATGGCGTCGAGCGCGGCGGCGAGGCGTTCCTGCGCCTTGGCCATGACTTCGACGCGCTGCGCCGCCGAAGTAAAGAGCGGCACCACCCGCCGTGGTCCTTTGAAAGCGAGGTACGCCGCCTCCCCCAGTACGAATCGCCGGCCACGATGATTCTGAAGACGCTGCTCCGCGAAGACGCCGTAGATTGGCAGTTGGAGCGCGCGCGCGCGGTCGGGCGGCCAGCCCAGCTTGTAGTCGATCAGCCGGAACGTCCCATCGTCGAGGAGATCGACCCGATCCGCCTTGCCACGCAGCGACACGCTTCGGGGACCTGACGAGGTCGCGATCGTCAGCTCGCCGCTGACGCTGTACTCGAGGAGCCGCTCGACAACCGGCACCGGCCGTTCCGCCTCCATACGAAAGACCGCCTCCCCCAGCCCCGAGGCAGCGGGAGAGCCGAGGAGCCTCGTCCGCTCGAGACCGGCTTCCGCGTCTGAAAGCTGCGATCGCGCCAGTTGACGGTCGACGACGTCTTTGAACATCGCCCGGGCAGCGTCGAGGTCATCCGGTGTAATGCCTCCTCTGCCGGCCGACTGCCACAATCGAAAGAACTCTTCGAACACCGCATGGACGAACTGGCCCTGGCGCCGCGGGTCCAGAATCTCTTCGTCTTCGGGCTCCTCGTCGAGGTTCAGCACGTGCCGTGCAAAGAACTTGAATGGACAACCGAGATACGTCTCGACCGCGCTCACAGACCATGTCCGCGCTGGAGCGGCAAGACGTCCCGACACGCCGTGAAACTCGGGCCGGTCGGCCGCTGGACGCATTTGTCGCAGGCGAAGCCAATCCAACGCGTATTCGTCCAGCCGATCGACGATCGGCGGGTCGCCGACGAGCCCGTCATCCACCAGCACCGAGCGCAAGTCACGAACCTCTTCGGTGACGGTGGCCAGTCGGGCGGCGGCGACTTCGTCGAGCTGCGTCGAGCGACTGACCAGCGACTCGTCATCGAGCGAAAACGTCGACAAGGTGACGCTCCGCGACGCCGACACGAGCAGATCGAGAAAGCGGCTGTCTGCAGCGGCCCGTCGATCGTGTTCCGACGGCCAGCCCAGCGATTTGAGCAGCGCTGGAGGATAGAAAATGTTGCGAACCGGACGTTCGGGCCAGTCGTTTTCGATGAGCCCGACGATCGCGAGATGCTCGAAGTCGCCATAGCGGGCAGCCTGATCGTCGACCAGACAGGCGATTGCGTCCGGCCGCGGCGCGGCGGCGGCTGTTGCAAGTGCCTCCGGCTCAAATGTCTTCTCTTCAATCCAGCGCCGCACGGTCCCCGCCAGATCCGCGAACGTCCACTGTGGATCGTGGTGCGCGCTATGTGCGCCAGTCAGTGCATCGAGCACTTCGTCGACGGCCGACCGGGCGCGGCGCTCCCTGCCAGCGAATCGGTTCGTCTGGTCCGGACTCTTCCAATGCTGATCGAGAAATATCCTCAACCGTCCGAGCTGCGCGGAAGCGGCGGCTCGTTCTGCGAGCGGCGCCAGCGACCGTGCAATCGTCAACGCCATCTCCGCCGCTCTGCGCGAGTCCTCCTGTGGCCACGCGGCTGCCATTGCTGCCAATCGATCGACGTCGCCCAGGTATCGCTTCTCGCTCAGCAGGCGATCGAACGTGCTCACCGCGGCCGGAAGAACCATCGTGCTGAAGTCGAAGTGAGGCGATCGGAGCAACGCGACCAGCGACTCTCGCGAAAAGCTCGTCTCGACGGCATCGAACACCAGGTCGACTGCCGCCGCGGTTGGTTCGGCAGCAAGCGGCAGCGCGTCAAATGTCTGGTAAGGCACGGCGGCCGCACCGAGCGTCGCGTCGGCCAGATAGAGATATGGCAAGGGTCGTTTGTAGACGACCCCGAGGCCGCCGTTGAATGTGCGCGCCGCGGCGGCCAGCTCCTCCTCGCGATCGCGCCGGACGAACCACAGCTGGTCCGCTGGGACACCCGCGGGAACGACCAGCACCGGCCGCGCTCGGGTCACATCACCGAAAACCTCGGCCGCGGACACCTCGTCGAGTCCGGGCAGCCATTCGCGGATCCGTTGATGGAATCCAGACGCCAGGGTCGCCTCGGTGCTGATCACCTCGATGGCCAGCACACCGGGCATGCGGGTCAGGACGTCGAAGTCGGCGAGAAACAGTCCGTCGGGATCGGCAATCCAGTCGGCAACCGTCACGACGATTCGTCGAACCGGTCCTGACAGCTGTCTCTCGGTAAGACGCGTTCGCAGCCGATGCTCATCGTATGCCCCGATGGCGTCGATCTTCTGCTCGTAACCAGACAGCGCCTGTTGGATGAATCGTGTCTGGCGCAGCATGCGCTCCGCACCACGGTCGCCAGCCGGATCGGCCCCGATCGCCTGCTCGATGAGCTCCGCGAAACGCTCGACCGTTTGCGACTGGCGGCGGAGCTGATCGTAAAACCGAAGCATTTCCGCGACCAGACCGGGACGAATCCGGAATGTGAGCTGCGGCGTGACGTCTGATGCCGCCGCGGCGCTCGCCTGCAGTATCGCCTCACGCTCCGTTGCCGTCAGCAGACGTGGCGAATCGGGCAGGCGGGCATGAAACTCCCGATACATCTCGTCGCGCGTCAGAAATGACGCCCCGGATGCCGATGCCCGAACCACTCGCTGGATCTGCCAGGCGGCAGCGCGGTTCGGCACGACCACCAGCGTCTCAGCGCCAGGCTGCCCCGAAAGCTCGGTGATAGCCCGGCGGAAGGCGTGCAGATCTGGGACGCGGATGAGACGCGTCCGGCGAGGGGTGATCACTGCGTCAGCTGTGGCACCTGGAAAAGATTTTTGAACTCCGTGCGAGCCTGGTTTTCGAGCATCATCGCCCCCGCCGCCGCCGACGAAGCATCCCAGGCGCGGCGAATGTCGCCGGTGAGCGCTGCCTCCATCCGGATCTTCGCGGCCGTATCGGCGAGCTGGGCCGCTGACAGCAACATGGCATGAACGGAGCGGAATTCGTCCGGCGGCGCAATCGCGGCCAGCCTTTTCGTGGCTTCACCGGCGCCCCGCTGGATCGCCGCCAGCGCGAACGGTGAGGAACCCGCCAGGGATTTGATGTCCTCGAGGTGGCCGTGCAGCCGTTCCAGCCTGGACAACGGCGCTGTAATGCTGGCGCCATACGCGCGGAACGCGTCGACCCTGATCGCCCAGCGATCGCGCGCCAGGCGGAGCTTTCTCGCAGCCTCCAGCTGCGCCTCGAGCGAGGCGAGCAGACCGCTGACCACATCCGGACGCTTGGTCCCGAGCGCGCGATCCTGCACGTCCACGTCCAGGGTGAGACGCTCGACGCCTCGCACGTCGGCTGCTTTCGCGCGCGCCGCAGCCAGCGACAGAATCCTCGTCGTCATCATTTGATACTGGCGATCCGTTTCGAGCTCGGCCGCAATCGAGTACCGGATGGAATTCCTGGTGTCATTCCGCCAGTCGCCAGGAAGGCGCTCGCCGTCCCGTTCGATCGCGCCCAGGGCGGCAGACAAGAGCGAGAGCCGCTCCGCGGAGGTGTCCGAGACGGCTGCGGCCCTGACGACCTGCTCGATCGTCTGCTGTGCGGTCGGCAACGGCAGAATGGCTTCGCGGGCCGTGGACTCTTCAGCTCGGGCGACGAACGTGAGATCGAACTGCCCGGCTCCCGATTGAGCGCGAAGCTCAGCCACGATCTCGTCGATCATCCCGACCATCGGCACGATTTCGGCCTGTCGGTAATTGAAGTGCGTCCGCGGCCAGTCAGCCAGCGTCTTTCTGGCTTTCTCGACGATCGCCAGCCGCGCCGCGGGATCGGACGTCCCGGCCACATCCGCCAGGGCTGTGGCGATCTGGCTGGTCAGCACGGCGTAGTCAGCTTCCCCGCGGGTCGCGTAGTACTTCGCCGCCCGAGCCGATTCCGTGTATCGCTCGGTACGAGTCCAATCGACTCCGCTGGCAGCCAGATTCACCAGGTGCAGAGGCGGGTTGTCGAGCGACAGCGAAGTCGGCATCGAGAAGATGATCCGATCGCCCACCCGCGCTGGCTCCCCGTAGCTGACGAGCGAGCTCCCGTCGGTCAGATACACGCGGTAGATCGTCGCACCGTCGGGCGCCGTAACTTGAACGGCTGCGTTCGTTGGCTCGTCGTCCGGTGTGCGTGCCACGAGGGCCGCCGACAGGCCGAGCAACAGGCAAATTGCGGCGGGAAGCCGCCGGGGCCGCATGCCGGCAAGCGTACATCGAAATGCAGCAAAAACCGACTGTGGAAAACCTGTGGACGAACGGTGAATTTCCTGTGGACGTGCCGACAGCCAAAAAATATTTTCGGCGGGTGCGCTGGGTAAACGCAGGGAAGGGTGGCTGTGGACGCGCTTTCGTCGGGGGCTTCGCTTGATCGCCGTGTGACGCTGCCGTAAATTCCGTGCGCTCCCGAACATCCCAGACAGACTTGCCTGTGAATACTGCGATCCATCGTTTCCAGGAATCCATTGCCGGCCAGCAGTACCTCATCGAGGTGTCACCGGTATCCGATGACCGCTGGCGGGCCTACATCGTCCGGATACCGGGCGTTCCCACGGCGCTGATGCCCTTTTACGGCCCGACGCCGGGCGAAGCGGCGGGGCTGCTGCGCGAGTGGCTGACCCGCGCCCACGAACGCGCCAACGCCAGCGTACGCAGAGTGTAGGATTGTGGCCATGGCGGCCACATTCCCGGCGAGACCGCGAGCCGTCCACGCGGCAGCGCTCGTCATACTCCTCGTCTCGGCTCTCCCGGCAGCTTCACAATCGCTGCGCACGGCGGATTTCGACCGCCTGCAGCGCGAGCAGGCGGAGAGTGAGCGCCGGTGGCGTGAAGCCAGCGTCGGCTTCATGCGCATGGACAAGATCTCGTATCGCAGCCGCGCCGGCGATCTCGACATTCCGGCGTTCGTGTTCCAGCCACTGCAGACCGGCGCTCTCGCCAGCTCTGCTGCGCTGGTCTGGGTCCACGAGAATATCCGCGGGCGTCTATACGAACACTACATTCCCTATATCCGCGAGGCGACCACGCGGGGCTACGTGGTGATCGCGCCGGAGTACCGCGGCAGCATCGGCTACGGACGCGAGCTCTACGAGGCGATCGATTACGGCGGGGCCGAGATCGACGATGTCGTGTCGGCCGTCGACGTGTTGACGGCGAAGTATCCCCAAGTCGATCGGCGCAGAGTCTCTGTGATCGGCTGGAGCCACGGCGGCATGATTGCCCTGCTTGCGGCCACACGCTATCCGAGCGTATTCAACGCCGTCGCCGCGCTGGTCCCGGTGACGAACCTTTTCCACCGGCTGGCATGGAAGGGCGTCGAGCGTCAGCTACAGCTGATCGACCCCAAGAACCGGTTCGGCGGGCCGCCGGCGGAGAAGCGCGACGTGTATCGCGACCGGTCGCCGCTCTTTCAGGTCGACAAGCTCACGATTCCGGTTCTTGTTCACGTCGCCGACAACGACGAGGACGTGACCATCGAAGAAGGCATACAGCTCGTCGACGCACTGCGCGCCCGCAAACCGGGCCTGGCGGCGACGAAAATCTACAATGCACCAGCCGGCGGCCACACGTTCGACCGCAGAGTCGATCCCAAGACGTGGGAGCCCGCGAATACGCCCGAGCAGCGTGATTCCTGGAATCGAGTCTGGACGTTTCTGGAGCAGGGCTTACGCGATCCGTAGCCGCTCTGTTGGTGGCCGCCAGCGCGCTGACCGATACGGCGTGCTCTGCACCGCGGAGCTTCGCGGACGCGGTCTGGACCCTGCAGACCGACCGGCCGTGGCTGCCAGGGACGTCTCAAGCCCTCACGCCGGTCGTCGACGGCGAATCGGTGTTCTTCTGCGGCGGCTATTCGACCAACGATGACGCGACGGTTTACGCGATCGGGCGCAGCGACGGCATCGTGAAGTGGCAGAGGCCTGTCGGGCGTTGTGAAAACCCGCTCGCTCTGCTGGACACGACGCTCGTCGTGGTCGCATCACAGGATTCAGGAGCCCGCTGCGTCATCGAAGGGTACGATCCAGCGGATGGACGGTCCCGGTGGCGTCAGGTCTACGAATCCGGGGGCTGCGCACGCGGTGGCGCAGCCGCCAACGGCGTCATGATGCTTGTCGGCGAGCATGACCGGCAAGTCATGACGATACGCGCATCGGACGGGCAGGTCCGGCGCTTCGACGTCCCTGACGCGCCGGCCGAACCAAACCGGCTCTGGATCGCCGCGTCGGAATCGGTCGGCTGGTTTGGTCTCGGCGCCCGCGTCTGGCGATGGGCGGGAAACGAGGAGGGTCCGCGTCTCGCTCTGGAGCTGTCTGAATCCGCCGGCACACCCGAACACGCCGTCACGGTGGCTGGCATGCTGGTCCTGGGCGATCGCCGGCCGGGCAACCTCCGCGGCTTCGATCTCGAGAGTGGCACGATGTTGTGGCATCAGGGGGCGTTCCCCCAGATTCTCAGCGTCTCGGCCGCCGGAGCCAAGCTGTTCGCCAACATCTGGCGGCAGCGATTCGAGTTGGTCGAGCTCGATACGCGCAACGGCATCGAGCGCTGGACGGCAGGCGACGGTGGATTCCTACCGCCGACGATGAGCCTTGACGGATGGCTATATGCCAACGGCGAGTTCTCGGTCTTCGTCGCCGATCCCGCAGACGGCCACATTGTCGACACGATTGAATCGGGCGACGAAATCATCACGAGTCCGGTGCACGCAGGAGACATGGTGCTGTTCGGCACCATTCAAGGCGCACTGCATGCCGTGCGGGCGCCGCAGCTGAAGCGATGAACGGCCGGACACGAATTCATTACAGCTGGATCGTCGCGGGGACCACGTTCGTGATCCTGCTGGTCGGCGCCGGCATCCGGGCGACACCCGGTGTGCTGATGGTGCCGCTCGAAACCGAGTTCGGATGGAACCGGACGGCGATATCGCTTGCCGTCGCGATCAACATCGCGCTGTTCGGCTTGATCGGCCCGTTCGCAGCGGCCGTCATGAACCGCTGGGGCGTGCGGCGCGTGCTGCTCGGCGCGTTGGCGTTGCTCAGCATCGCGGTCGCCGGCACGACGGTCATGCAGACCGAATGGCATCTGATCCTGCTGTGGGGCATCCTCGTCGGCACGGGCACTGGCGCGACATCGATGGTGCTGGCCGCCATGATCGCCACGCGCTGGTTCGACACCCATCGCGGGCTCGTGCTCGGTGCGCTGTCGGCAGCGAACGCCACCGGACAGCTCGTGTTTCTCCCGTTGCTGGCCACGATCGCCGAGGGACGCGGCTGGCGTCAAGCGGCATTCATCGTGTCGGCGGCGGCGCTCGGCGTTTTCGTGCTCGTGCTCGCGTCGATGCGTGACCGACCCGAAGACCTCGGGCTGAGGGCGTACGGCGCGCGCGAACCGATCGCCGACGCGGGTGCCGCCCCACCATTGGCACCGATCCGTGCGTTGGCGACGGCCATCCGGTCGAAAGCGTTCTGGGTGCTGGCAGGAACCTTCTTCGTATGCGGCGCGAGCACCAACGGGTTGATCGGGACCCACCTCATCGCAGCGTGCCACGACCACGGGATCGGTCCGGTGCGTGCCGCCCAGCTTCTCGCGGTGATGGGCATCTTCGACATCCTCGGCACCACGGCATCGGGGTGGCTGACCGATCGTTATTCAAGCCGTCATCTGCTGTTCGCTTACTACACGCTGCGCGGGCTGGCGCTGCTCTGGCTGCCGTTCACGCTGGAGCAGGGCTCAGGGCTGGGCTGGTTTGCGGTGTTCTACGGCCTCGACTGGATTGCGACCGTGCCGCCGACGGTTCGTCTCACCACCGAAGCGTTCGGCAAGGAGAACACCGGCGTCATCTACGGTTGGATTAGCGCGAGCCACCAGTTGGGCGCCTCGCTGGCGGCATTCGGCGCCGGGGCGATCCGCACCACGGTTGGCGATTACCAGACGGCCTTCTGGATTGCGGGTGTGCTGTGCGTGCTGGCGGGTGCTTCGTTTCTCACGATCGGTCGGCGTGTGTTCCGAAACGATGCGATCACGCTTCCCGCGATTGCTCGAGCCTGAGCGCCTCGTCCTGGCGGGTGTTTGCATACGCACCACCCAGAAATGCCAGCGCCGTCTGCACGAAGAGCGGCGCCGACGCGCCGAACACCGGCCCGTGACCGCCATTCGGAACGACCCACAGCCACGACCGCCGAATCGCGCCCATCAGTTCGGTCGCAATGGAGACGGGATACAACGGATCCCGATCGCCGAACACGATCAACGTATCGGCGGTGATGGTCGCCAGGTCGTCGCTGGTGAAATCAGGATCGCTGCCGTCCGCGAACGCGTTGACCTGCGCGAGGAGCGTCTCGAGTTGACCCTGACGACGATGACGGTCGCGCATCCGCGTGTGTTCCTCGTCGGACAGGGAGGCCAACGAGAATCGCCGCTGGATGGCGCGCGCCTGCTCGGGAAACCTCGGCGGCGCGCTGATCACGACCGCCGTCGCGACCCGCTGCGGCTGCAGCGTCATCAGATGAAGCGCCGTGATGCCTCCGCCGCTCAGCCCGATGACTTTGACGCGGTCGAGCCGCAGCGAATCGAGCAGCGCTACCATGTCCAGGGCGGACTGCCGGAATGAATAGGTCGGGGCCGCGCCCGACGAGCGGCCGTGTCCGCGCAGGTCCGGTGTGAACAGCTGATAGCCGGCGGGCACAGTCGGAAAGATGTGACGCCAATCGGCGCCGCAGCCCAATCCCCCGTGCAGCCAGAGGAGCGGCTCACCGGCGCCGTGCGTCTCGTAGTAGAGCTGACCGCCGACGATATCGAGCACCATGGCGGCCGATTATCGCGAACGCCGAGCCTCCGAACCAGTCTGTTCAAAGCGCGCGGTATAATGGATTTCCACTCCAAAGTGGGCCAGTAGCGCAGTTGGGAGCGCGCATGAATGGCATTCATGAGGTCACCGGTTCGATCCCGGTCTGGTCCACCATCCTTTCATTTCCGGGTCTGGATTCCCCGCAAGTAGCTGAAGGCCGGTGCAGTTACGCGGGTTCCAACAAAGCCTTTTCCGTCGAACGAAATTCCGTCCGGAAAGAACAGTTGTTGGAACCGCTGGCGCTGGTCGAGCGATGCCTGCACCCAGAGATCGCCCGCGCGCGGCAGAACCCGTTCTGCGAACGCCATGATGCCTTCTACGTCGAGTTCTTCGAGCTGGCCGGAGTGACGGTCGATCCGCGCGAGCGTGAGCTCCTCGCGCAGCTTCTCGGCGTGACGGTCGTACGTTTCGATGTCGATCGAGCGCTCGAAGAGGAACGCTTCGTCGAGGCGGTCCAGCTTGTCCTGGATCGCCTTCGCGGCGCGCCCAGCATTCGCTAGCTCCTCGCGAACGACCGCTTTCCGCGCCTTCCAGATCTGCAGCACGGATTCCTTCAGTAGCCGCATGTAGCCCGGTGTCGGCTGCAGTAGCGCGAGTTCGTCGGCGAACAGTCCTTCGAGCATGGCTTTCGAGACGTTCACCGCTCATGGCGAGGTGAAGCGCTTGAAGCCCGTCAATGCCGAATACGTATTTCGGTCTGCGCCAAATTGTGTTCAGGCCGGTAATCTGCAGCGCGCAGCCCCAGTCCGAACCGGGAACGGCTTTGGGCACGCCAAGCGTAACGACAACAAGCTTGCCACCTGGCGCCTTGAAGACTCGGCGCGCAGCAATCCGACGAATTCTGGCTGGGGCCGCGAAGGATTTGCTCATGTCGCTGAGTGGGATCGTATCAGGCGGCTGCACGCAGCGCCTCACCGACCCCCGACCAACCGAGCCTGCCGTCTGGCGGTTTTGTAATCGTGACTCTCAGTTGGCCGGCCGATCTGAAGGTGAGATACTTGGCGAAGGAAGATGCCGTCCACCTGGTCACACACTCTCACGGTTCTCGACATCGTGTCGATGAAGGTCTTCGTGTGGGTGCTTGGGCCGCTGTTTACGCGGGCGGTTGATCCGAACGGCGGCATCCTCGACTCTCATCTCTTCTTCTACGACCGCTATTCCGAACTCGCCGAGTACCACCGCCTCAGAGGTCGGACGGCCAAGGCCGACAGTCTCGCGGCTACCGCGGAGGCTTACTACCAAGCCGCGCCGGATGATGATGACGAACCCGAGGCCGCCGCGATGGCGATGCCCGTGCCGCGTCCGCCGATCAGGACGAACGCGGTGAGCACAACGCGAGTGCCGAAACCGCGAGAGGACGAACCATCGGGCCTGGCTCCGTCGCCAGCGCACTGAGATCACTACTCGGGCGGCTGAACTGTTGAGAACGAGATCGTTGCCAGGCGAGTCTGCCTATTCGCTCCAGTGGCTGGGGTCTTGGTGATGGAAAGGCGCTACAAGGCTCTCCTCACAGCCGTCGAGCGGGCGATCCATGACGCAGATCCGATCGGCCTGCTCGAAGGCGGCGCGCCTGCGGACGAATACAGTCCCGAGATCGGAACGATCGTTCCGAGAGTCGGGAACGCTCAGAGCGTCGACGAGATTACCGCGGTGCTTTATGAGGAGTTCGTACGCTGGTTCGGCAACGACACCGCCGGTCCTCGCCAGGCATACGAAGCACCAGCGCGCCAGATCTGGCCAGCTGTACTCGAATTCCGACAAGGGGCCTGACCCGGAGTCCCGGTTAGGCTGCCGAGCGGACGAGGTCGAGCTGCCGCAGCCAACCGGCGATCCGGTTCCAACTGGCGCTGTTCTGGTCCATAACCCCTCCCTTCGCTACTTGCCGGCACGGCCTCTGGCCATGATGCGCGTCTGATATCGCAGCAACCGGAGGTCTGAGCCCTTCGGAGCGCCGCAATCGTCGCTGTGCTCGTGCCTTCCAGTTACGGTGTAAGCTCCCTTCGGCCCGCCCGAGAAACGTACTCCCGTGCCTCATCGTTTTCGATGAGCAAGGCACCAGGTCATGACCATGACGCCCGAACGCTGGGAGCGGATTGCCAGGATTTGCGAGGCGGCGCTCGACCGGGACGCGGAGGGCCGCGACGCATTTCTAACCGACGCGTGCGCAGGCGACGAGGCGCTGCGCCTCGAGGTCGAATCGTTGCTGCGTACGGAAACGGCACCGGCCCTTCTGGATCGCTCCATCTGGGGCGTGGTTGCGTCGTTGGTCGACGGACGCCGCACACACGGCGCACCCGGTTCGTTCGGCGCTCTGCCAGGGGAGGCCGAACCGGGACATCATGCTCCTGAACACGCCTCGCGTGCGACCACACATCCCAGGGTAAAGGATCCGAGCGACACGTCCCGCGCCCCGTCCGAAGCAAGACGCGTGGCCGTCATCGCGGGATTCGACAGGCAGCAATCTTACGATTTCTATCAACTCCTCTCGAGGCGGCTGCGGATCTTCAGCGCGATCATGGCCGTGGTTCTGGCAGGAGTGATGGCGTTGATGCTGTGGAACCTGTACACGGCCGTTTCCTCCGGGCGCATCGATGAACTCGGGGGCGTAAACTTCGTCCGATTCGGCCTGTTCAGCGTCGGGTTGCCTCTGTTTGTCGCGACTCTGTCGGCAATGCTCATGCGATGGCGGCCCCCCGCCACGACTCGTGGACTTCGCGTCATCGAGCTTCTCATCGTCGGAGCCGTCGCCGGCGTCATGCTGTGGGGCATGGCGTATCCGGAGGAATGGTACGGACTGCTCGAGCGGAAAATTGCCGATCAACCGCTGCTCGAACAGCGGGCGTTCAGCGGCGTCTACGTGGAGTTCATCTCGCTGCGATGGTTTGCCTTGCTCGTTGGCTACGGTGCCTTGATCCCGAACACCTGGCGGCGCTGCGCCGCCGTCGTCACCGTGCTCGCCCTGAGCCCGGTGGTGATGTTTCTGATGCTCAGTCTCTGGCTTCGGCCGTTGGAAACCGAGGTCGTCGTCAGCATTCTCAGCAGCCTGACCCTGTGGATGGGCGTTGCGGTCGCGGTTGTCGTCTTCACCTCGTACCGTATTGAGATGTCACGTCAAGAAGCGGCCGACGCACGCAAGCTCGGTCAGTACGTTCTGAAAGACCGGTTGGGTTCCGGCGGCATGGGCGAGGTGTACCTGGCGGAACATGTCCTGCTCCGCCGGCCTTGCGCCGTGAAACTGATCCGGCCGGAACGCGCCGGTGATCCGATCCACTTGCGTCGGTTCGAGCGCGAAGTACGCCTGACCGCCACCTTGACGCATCCCAACACCATCCAGGTGTTCGATTACGGCCACACCGCGGACGACGTTTTCTACTACGTGATGGAGTACCTGGAGGGCCCCACGCTCGATGAACTCGTCCGGCGTCACGGACCGCTTCCGCCGCAGCGTGCGATCTACTTTCTCCGGCAGGTGTGTGGCGCCCTGCAGGAGGCACACGAGATTGGCTTGATTCACCGGGACGTGAAGCCGGGTAACGTCAAGGTATGTGAACGCGGCGGCGACCACGACGTCATCAAACTGCTCGACTTCGGGCTCGTCTTGCCGCTGGTCGCCGCCGGCCCAGAGCAGGGCAAGCTGACTCAGGAAGGCACTATCGCCGGCACACCTGACTACATGTCACCCGAGCAGGCGACCGGTGCGCAGAACGTGGACCGGCGCAGCGACATCTACAGCGTTGGCGCATTGGCTTATTACCTGCTGACGGGAGCGCCGCCATTCGTCTATGCGTCGACGATCCGGACGTTGGCCGCTCATCTTCACGAACCGGTGACACCGCTTACCGAACGACGTTCTGATGTGTCCGCGGATCTCGAAGCGGTCGTGCTCCGGTGCCTGGCCAAAGATCCAGCTGACCGTTTCGCGGATGCGCGCAGTCTCGAGTGGGCGCTTGCTTCGTGTCGTACTCAGGCCGAGTGGTCGGCCACCGAAGCCGCCAGCTGGTGGCGCCGCGAATCCGATCGCACGCCCCTGTGATCGTGAATAGCGGCGCGAACTCTGGGTTGATTCGTCTTCGCTCATCCTGATGATACTGCTGCTTGAACCGCGCTAGAATTCCGCATCTGACGAAGCCGAGGGCATGAGCCAGACGATGCGGAATCGCGATCTAGCCCAGGCGAGTCAACGGACTCGTCGCGAGGCGCTTCGCACATTTGGCCTCGGATTGCCGATGGCTCTGTTCGCCGGGCTGGTGTCCCGAGCTTCGCTGGCCGCCCAGACAGCGGGCCGGGCCGAAGCGTCCAGGTTCCTCGACGTCAACGGCGTCAAGCTGCATTACCTCGAGTGGGGCGCCCGGGATTCCAGCCCACTGCTGCTGCTGCATCCCGCCCCGCTGAATGCCCACGTCTGGGACGCGTTTGGACCGGCCATGGCCCGGCACTATCGCGTCGTCGCGCCTGATGCGCGGGGTTTCGGTGACAGCCAGTGGAGCGAGGCCTACAGCGATGACGGCTTCGTCGAGGACATTCGTGCGCTCGTCACCACCTTGGGAGTGAAGCGGCCGATTCTATGCGGCAACTCGATGGGTGGAACACTGGCGTATTCATACGCCAGCCTCTACCCGGAGGAGGTCGATCGATTGATTGTGGTCGACACGGGTCCTGGCGAGAAACCGCCAGAGGCTGGAGCGCCGGCTGCGCCCGCTGGCAGGCAGGGCGGACCTCCGCCGGTTGCCGCGGGTCCGTTTACGAGCCCCGAGGACGCCGCCGCCCGCGTGCCGGCGGTATTCGGCGCGGCATTCGTGAAGGCGATGGTCGAATACAACCTAAAGCAGGGGGCCGGCGGTCAGTGGCAGTGGAAAAACGACCCCGCGGTGATCGCGGCAGGCGAGCGGTCCATGCGCGATCCGCGCAAGTGGCCGCGATGGAATGCGGTGAAGTGTCCGACGCTGGTCCTGAGGGGAGAGCGAAGCCCGGCGCTGCCGCAACGCATCGCCGAGCAGATGATCATCGAGAACAAGAACGCGTCGCTGGTGATCGTGCCCAATGCGGCGCACTTCATTCCCATAGAGCAGCCCGCTGCGTTCGAGGCCGCGGTCCGCAAGTGGCTGGGCCTGCCAGAGTAGAGAAGCAGACGTCGGTCCTTCTGAGCAATCACCATCACTTCGCCGCCGTCGCATTACAATGACTCATGCGGTTCAACCCGAGCGGGCTCATCGCGGCAGCGGTGTTCTACGGCCTTCTTTGGTATGCGTTTGAACGCGGCGTGGATTACGGATATCTGCAAGCGCTAGCTGTCGTCGCGCTGAGCGTTGCCGCCGGCTGGCTATCGGTGGGCGTCATTACGCATTCGCCCCTTGGACCGCTTTGGCCGCGTCGTCGCGTTCGCAAGTGAGTGAGCAGAATCCGGTCCCGGCCGAAGGCGCTTAGCGAGAGGAGACGCCGACGTGATTTTCAAGTGAGTATCGAGGAACTCCAGGGTGGCGGTATAGCCCTTGATCTCGTTCTCCTTCTTCAGGAACCCGTGCCCTTCGTCAGGGAACACGACGTACTCGACGGGCACGCCGTTCTTCTTCGCGGCCGCGACGATCTCGTCACTCTCGACCTTCAGGACGCGCGGATCGTTGGCGCCCTGAAGCACCATCAGGGGCACCTTGATCTTCGAGGCGTTGAACAACGGCGACACCCGGTGAAGTCGATCACCGTCCGTCTTCGGATCGCCCATCTCAGCGTACAAGGCTTCTTTGAAGGACGCCCACCACGGCGGCATGCTGTTGAGGGTGCGCACCCAGTTGGAGATGCCGAAGAAGTCCACACCCACCTTGAAGGCATCAGGTTGCAGGGTGAGGGCGGCAAGGACCATGTACCCGCCATAGCTGCCGCCGATGATGCCGATCCGGTCCGGGTCGACGTAGCCGGTCTCGATCAGCATCTTCTTGCTGGCCACGACATCGCCGAGGTCGGCCTCGCCGTGCTTCCTGTCGTCCATCGCGAAGAACGTCTTGCCGTAGCCGGAGCTGCCGCGATTGTTGATGTCGAACACGACGTAACCGTGGTTGACCAGCGCCTGGGTGAGGGGGAAGTATCCGACCTGGGCCTGCCCTCCCGGCCCGCCATGAACCAGCACCAGCGCCGGCGCCCGAGACTGCGGCGACGCCTGGTGCGGTTTGTACAGAAGACCAGGGATCGCCACGCCGTCGTACGAGTTGAACCGTACGACGGACGGAACAACCAGGTCCGCTTGATTGATTGCGGGATTCAGCGTGTTCGTCAGGCGCTTCGGGCTGCCCGTCAGGGGACCCGCATACAGTCCGTCGGGCAAGCTGCCATCGCTCGAGTAGAACGCAATCGCCGAATCGTCGCGCGCCACGCTGATGCCGCGAACCGTTCCATTCGGCGGCGCTGAGAACTGAACGGGCGAGAGGGTCGCCCCGTCGAGCACACGGCTGAAGAGGGTCATGAACTCGCGGCCCGTGTCTGAGATGTAGAGCAGTTTCGAGCTGTCAACCGAGAAGTCCGCCGGGAAGTTGTTGACGGTTCCGGTGTGTGAGGTGATGTTCTTCGTCGTGTTTGACTGCCGGTCGTGCAGGTAGATATCAGAGTCGTTGGTGGTGCGCGGCTTCACGAGTGCGAGATAGCGTTCATCCCGCGAGATCGGTCCGAGCTCGAACCCTTCGGTGTTCCGATACACCAGCGTCTTCTCGTACCCGTTCACGGTGATCTCGTAGAGGTCGAAGTACCGGGCGTCGCGCTCGTTCGTCGACACAAAGAACGACTGGTGTTGCCACCTTCATCACTCAAAAACAGGATCCGTTCGTCGGCCGGAAGTACGAGATGGCAAAGACCGAATTCGTTGTCGACTGCGTCAGCGGCGCGATCGCCAGGACCTGCGTGAGCCAACGCCTGCGACCTCCAATATCTGAAGCGCGCTCGGTACGGCAGCATTCTATGCCGTAGTGGGCCGGGCGGCGAGGCATCCGCTGGACCGGGGGCCCGGCAACCGTTACCATCCCGTTGTTAACTTTTTCAATCGAATCGAGTCTATTACGATGATGTCTTCGCACCCCGCCTCAACCGACTTGCGTCATGCCTTCCGTCTGCTCGGGAAGTCCAAGGGCATCACCGCAACCGCTCTCATCACCCTGGCGCTGGGCATCGGCGCGACGACGGCGATCTTCTCCACGGTCTATTCGCTGATGTTGAAGCCGCTGCCCTATCAGGAGCCGGAACGGATTGTGGAACTGTACTCGTCGGCGGTGAAGGCCGGCTTGAACCGCATGCCGGCCAACGTCCCGTTCTACATCGACTATTCGACGAACGCGAGCTCCTACGAAAACGTGGGACTGTGGGCGTTCTTTTACAGCCTGGTCGGAGAAAATGATTCTGTCGTCCGTATCCCCGGCGTACGGATGACCGCCGAACTCTTCAACATCCTGCGGATACAGCCCGTCATCGGCAGCTTCTTTACAAAGGAACAAAACCGACCGGGCGCCGACAAGGTCATCGTGCTGACGCAGTCCTACTGGGAGACGCAGTACGGTGGGAGTCCTGAGGTCCTGGGCGAAGAGGTGCGGATCGACGAGGAAGCGTACAAGGTGATCGGCGTGGCGCCGCGGGTGTTGGAAGCGTTCGATGCGCGCATGAAATTCGTCGTGCCGTTGAGCTGGCCGCAGGCCGCGGAGAATCCGCAGGGCCGCTACGGCGTCGGAATCCAGTTGTTCGGGCGCCTCAAGCCCGGCGTCACGGCAGGCCAGGCAGACGCCGAGGCCAAGACTCTCGAGAAGCGCTTCGTCGATAGCGGACCCCCACCGTTGAAGGAGTTCGTGGAGCGCTCCGGCATGACGATGAACGTCGGCGGGGTTCAGGAACAGCGCGTCCAGCCGGTGCGGCAGACGCTGCTGATGCTGCAGGGCGGAGTCGCGTTCGTGCTGCTCATCGGCTGTTTCAATGTGGCGAATCTCCTGCTGGTACGCTCGAACGCCCGCCAGTCGGAGCTGGCCATTCGATCGGCGCTCGGGGCCGGGCGTGCGACGATTGCCCGGCAGTTTCTGCTGGAAAGCCTGCTGCTCACTTCCCTCGGCGCGGTGTTGGGTCTGGGAGTGGCCTGGGGCGCGCTGCGGATCACGAACTTCTACCTGGCGAAGATGCTGCCCCAGTCGCTGCCGGCGTCGCTCGACTGGCGCGTGCTCGGATTCGCCGTCGCGCTCTCAGGCGTGGTCGGCGTGCTCATCGGCCTGATCCCGGTGGTGCACCTCCTGCGCACGAATCTGGCGGCGGTGATCCAGAGCAACTCGCGGGGCGCATCGTCGAGCCGCGGCGTGCGTGCGCTGAGCGGCGTGCTCGTCGTGGCCCAGGTTGGTGTGGCGTTGATGCTGCTGACCGGTGCTGGCCTGCTCATCCATAGCTTCGCCCAGGCCCTGCGCGTGGATATCGGCCTCGAGCCGACGAACGTTGTGACGTCGAGCATCGCGTTGACGCGGGAGCATCGGGCCAGCGACGAGGCTGCGAACAAGATTCGCGAACGTCTGTTACAGGCGATGCGAGAGATTCCGGGAGTGACGTCCGCGGCGCTTGCCTTTTCCACGCCGTTCAAGGGGGGACTGCCGATCAACGCGTTCACCCTGGAGAACGATACGCTGCCACCAGGTTCGCCGCAGCCGGGCGCCTTCCGGGTGATCGTGACGCCGGGCTACCTCGAAACGCTGGGGCTTAAATTGTTGGAAGGTCGCTTCTATGAGGAAGCGGATATGGCTCCCGGTCGGCGCCAGTTTGTCGTCGATCAGAGCTTCGCGCGGAAGTTCTTCCCCGATCGGCCCGCCCTCGGGGGAAGGTTCGCCTTTGGCGGTCGGCCGGCAAAACCTGAAGAATGGCCGCAAGTCATCGGCGTGGTGAAAGACGTGCCGCACAACGGGGTTGAGGAGAAGAGCGGCAACCCTTTCATCTATCAAATCATGCAGGGCGGACGACCGGCGGGATTGACTCTCTTCCTGCGGACCGCCCGGCCGGCAGGTGACGTGGTGGCGGCCTTGCGCGACAAGGTGCGCACCATCGATCCCGCGCTGCCGCTTTTTGAGGCCGGCGGCCTGGAGGAGGCGGTGGGCTCGTCCTTCGACAACCGTCGTGCCGTGATGCTGCTGCTCGCGGCGTTTGCCGGTCTGGCCCTGTTCCTGTCGGCCCTCGGCATCTACGGCGTGCTGGCCTACGACGTTTCAC
This sequence comes from uncultured Acidobacteriota bacterium, assembly GCA_963728825.1. Taxonomy (GTDB): domain Bacteria; phylum Acidobacteriota; class Vicinamibacteria; order Vicinamibacterales; family CAVVIG01; genus CAVREM01. Next base: position 478,124 of record CAVSLA010000006.1, on the reverse strand, counting down.
AGCGGACGCGTGAGATCGGCGTGCGCAGCGCGATCGGCGCGTCGCGGGGGCAGATTGCCGGTGTGATCGTGCGACAGGGGTTGTGGAAGGCGGGCATCGGCGTCGTGCTGGGTTTGATTGGCGCCGCGCTCCTCAGCAGGTCCATGACGACCCTGCTCTTCAACGTCCGGCCGACCGATCCCGCTGTGTATGCGGCCGTATCGTTCGTGCTGATCGCCGTGGCGCTGCTCGCCAGCTATCTCCCGGCCCGCCGCGCGTCCCGGATTGATCCTCTCATTGCCTTGCGTGATGAGTGAGGCTTAGCTGAGTACACGGAGAGTACGGAGATCACAGACAAACACGGAGACGCGGAGCAACGGAGATCGCACGGAGAAGACACGGGGCGTGCGACCGCCCCGCGATGCGGGGCACGCAGACGCCGGTGAAAACATGAGCCATCTGAATGCAGGGCTCATGTTTTCACCGGCTCTTTTTGTCTGCGTTGCGCGGCCGGCGCTGCCGGCCGCTGGTCGCACGCCAGCGTGCAGCCTCCGTGCGTCCTTCGTTTCTCCGGTGGCTCCGTGTTGGTCTGCGGCCTCCGTAACCTCGGTGGCTGGCGTCGTTCAGCTTCCAATCTTCGGCGAGTGTCCCTGCCAACGCCTCCGTCCTGGCGATGACACGGCGCCGGTGCGACGATCAGATAAGATTGCCTTCGCGTAAAAGGACGCATCCGGTCCGCGGAAAGGGTAGAAGCCCCACCTGACAGCAGCTAGTCTCGCCACCTTCTTTCAGCCGGATGTGCGGACAACGAGCGTGTCGATGAAAGGAGGTCGCCTTGTCGATCGATCATCCCGCTCGCCCGCTTCGCGGAGCTGTTGAGCAATGACATCCCACGTCGTGGTGAAGATTCATTGCGCGTCCTGGCGATGACTGCGTCCGAGAAGCGAGCACGATGGTGGATGTGGCCACTATTGGTCGTATTGCTGCCATTGGTGGCCGCTGCGTTGATACTGTGGCTCGCTGCGTCCCTCGTTCTTCTGGTCAGCGTGTGGGCGACGTGGTGTTCGCGCGGCCGGTATGCCCTGCTGGTTTACTCGAACAGTCCAATCTGGCAGGAATATTTTGAACAGCAGGTTCTGCCCGTGGTAGGCGACCGCGGGGTTAGTCTCAACTGGTCGGAGCGAAAGCAGTGGCCGTATTCACTTCCGGTGGCTCTGTTCAGGTGTTTCGGAGGGACGCGCGACTTCAACCCCCTGGCCATTGTCTTCCGGCCATTGGCATGGCCTCGCCGATTCCGCTTTTACCGTCCATTCCAGTCGTTGAAACGCGGCCGCCCCACCGAGGTTGAAGAGATGCGGCGTGAACTTCTCGAAATGCTCGATGGACTGGCGCCGCTCACGAACGACCGATGAGCTCCCGATCAGCATCGAGTGAACTTTTTCGTGTTCAGCTCCGTCTTTCCCTCTGCCAATCTACAAAAGAACCGCTCGACCGCCGTCAACCTCGTGCTGCTTAGGACCTGACCGTGCGCCTCACCGCATTAATCGACAACACGGTTCGCGACATCCTCTACGCGTTCCGCACCTTCCGGCGCGCTCCCCTGGTCGCCATCACCATCGTCGCAACCGTGGCGCTCGGACTGGGGCTGGTCGCCGCCGCGTTCACGATGCTCAGCGCATTGCTGTTTCGCGTCGATGGGGTGCCGGACGTGCATGAGATGTTCACCGTGGAGCGGACGCGAACCTCCGACGGTGCGCCCCTGCGTTTCACGCGCGAGCAGTTCGACGCGCTCCGTCGTGAGACCACCGTCTTTGCCGATGCCTATGCAGAGCTGTCCGATGTCGGCAGCTACGTCGACGGGCGCCTGATGTTCGGCACGTTCGTCACGGGCAACTTCTTCCAGGTGGTCCGCGTCAGCCCCGCGATCGGACGGCCGCTGACGCCTGGCGACGACGAGCCATTCGCGGGACCAGCGGTGATGGTCCTCAGTCACCGCGGGTGGGACCGGCTGTTTGCGCGCGACCCGGCCATTCTCGGTCGCCGTCTGCTCGTCAACGGGGTCACGTTCGAGATCATCGGCGTGATGCCCGAGGGATTTCGCGGGCTGACCGTCGCCCCCGACGACTACTGGGCGCCGCTCTCGGTGCTCGGTCAGGTTCGCCCGATCGAACGGAGCCGCGCAGCGAATGGCGGCCTCGACATCGTCGGACGCCTGAAGCCGGGCATGTCGCAGCCGACGGCGCGGGCAGGACTCGCCGTCTGGAATGCAAACCAGCCGACCGGTAGTCCGATCGAGCGCGGCGCGTCGAACATTACAGACGCGTCGAACATTACGCTCGTACCCAGGCGCGGTACGGTCCCGCAGCCGGTCGAAGCGCTGATGGTGTTCGCGCCCCTGTCGCTGGCGTTCGGCCTCATCCTGCTGATTGGCTGCGCCAACGTCGCCAACCTGCTCCTCGCCAGGGCCGTGGCGCGACAGCGCGAGATCGGCATCCGGCTGTCTCTTGGTGCCAGCCGCCGCCGCATCGTCCGCCAGTTATTGACGGAGAGTCTGCTGCTTGCGCTGATCGCCGCCGCGGCCGGCTTCGCGATCTCGCGCGTGGTGCTCGAGACGACGATCAACGCGCTGATGTCCAGCATGGCGTCCGATCTGGGTGACATCCGATTGTCGGTACCCGACGCGGACTGGCGTGTGGTGCTGTTTCTCATCGTTGGCGCCAGTGTCTCGACGGTTTTCTTCGGGCTCGCCCCCGCGCTGCAAGCGACCCGGATCGAACCGGTCAGAACGATCCGGGGCGAGGTGCTGAGGGACGGCCGGCCAGGACGGACGCGAAGCTTCCTGATTGGCTTGCAGGTGAGCGCGTCGGCGCTGCTGCTGATCTGCGCGGCGGTGTTCTTGAGAAGTGCATTTGCCGCGGCCACGTTCGACCCTGGCATCCGGACCTCCGATACCGTTGCCGTCCAGATCGTCAACGAGTCCACCCGCAATGCCATCGTGCAGGCGGTGACGGCTGAACCGTCGGTCGCCGCCATGGCGGCGTTGTGGCCGGACGCGACCGGCGTCGCGCCACGAACGGCACTCGCGGAAACCCGCGAGGCAAAGGTTGCGGTTGCATACAAGTTCGTATCGCCGGAGACCTTCGATGTACTGGACATCGCGGTGGTGCGCGGGCGGGCGTTCACGCCCGCTGAGCGCACGTCGAATCTTGCGGTCGCCATCGTTTCTGAGGCGACCGCGCGCGCCCTATGGCCGGGTGGCGATGCGGTAGGCCAGGTCCTCCGGCTCGACCCTGATGTCAACTCCGAACCGCGGCGTGTCGATGAGCCGCCGCTCGACTCGCGGACGTTCACGGTGACCGGAGTGGTCAGAGACGTTGCCGGGTTCCGGTTCGCACGTCTCAAGGCGGAGGTCGTATACGTGCCGACCAGCGCCGCGATGCCCGGGACGTCGCTCATCGCGCGCGTCCACGGCGATCCTGAACTGGCACGGCAGACACTCCTCAATCGATTGACCACGATCGATCCCGACATGGCCCGCCAGGTGGCGACCATGCGGACGCTGGCCAGGATGGACACCTACTTCCTGCAGCTCGCGTTCTGGTTGACGGTCGCCCTCGGCGGGCTGGCCCTGGCGTTGACCCTGTCGGGGCTGTTCAGCGTGCTGTCGTACCTCGTCGAGCAGCGCACCCGGGAAATCGGCGTGCGGATGGCACTCGGTGCGACCACCCGGGATGTCACACGGTTGGTCGTGGCGCAGTCGATCCGGCCTGTCGGCTTGGGCCTCTTGATCGGCGGCGTTTCGGCCGCCGGCCTGGCCGGGTTGCTGCTGGCGACACCAGCCGCCGCCGCGATCGGCGAGATCGTTGACGTCCTCGATCCGCTCGCCTACGCCGCGAGTCTGCTGATCATCATCGCGGCCTGCCTGGTGGCGGCCTCGATTCCGGCTGCCCGCGCCGCTCGTCTCGATCCAACGCGGACGCTTCGCCAGGAATAGTTCGCCGAGTCATCCCGGTGCACCGGCATTGTGCATAATGACGCGCCATGCCAAAAACAACCGCTGCGTTCGTGGGTCTGGTCCTGGTCGCGCTCGCCGGCATCGTGGCGGCGCAGCAGAAAAAGCCGAGCCCTGACGGTCACGCCGGAGCCGAAGTGGGCGGCCGTTACGTCGGCAGCGAACCGGTCTACGTCGGCGGCAAGTGGATCGAGATCAGCTACGGCCGGCCGGTGAAGCGCGGCCGCGACCTGTGGGATTCTGGCGAGAACTACGGCAAACGCCTGAACAATGGCGCGCCCGTGTGGCGGGCGGGAGCGGACAACTCGACCTACCTGATGACGCAGGCGTCGCTCGTCATCAACGGCAAACGCATCGAGCCTGGCGGCTACACGATGTTCATCGATCTACAGCCAGGCAACTGGACGTTGATCGTCTCTGACTGGCAGCCGCAGCGGTTCTTCAACCCGGCAGACCGCGAGCGGCTCTGGGGCGCGTTCCGCTACACGCCAGACAAGGATGTCTCGCGTGCGCGGATGACGCTCTCGACGCTGCCCTTCTCGATGGAGCAGCTCACCTGGGCTTTTCTCGACATCAGCGATGCGGGAGGCACGCTGGCGTTCATGTGGGACCGGCAGATGGCGACGGTGCCGTTCGCCATCGTTCAGTAACCAGGATGCTAACCGTGGCGCTCCCCGCAGGCGAACGTGTCGTCGCTCTTGGCCAGGGGACGTGGGGAATGGGAGAGTATCGCAGCCGTCGCGCGAACGAGATTGCCGCGCTTCAACTCGGCCTCGACCTCGGCATGACGCTCATCGACACCGCCGAGATGTACGGGGACGGGGGCGCGGAAGAGGTCGTCGGCGAAGCGATCCACCGGCGTCGCCACGAGGTGTTCCTGGTCAGCAAAGTCCTGCCGCATCACGCGACGCGGCGCGGTACCGTGACTGCCTGCCACGCCAGCCTGAAGCGCCTTCGCACCGATCGTCTCGACCTATACCTGCTCCACTGGCGCGAGCGAATTCCCCTGACCGAAACACTCGAGGCGTTTCAGTCGCTCGTTCGATCGGGGGACATCAGGTACTGGGGAGTCAGCAACTTCGACACCGCGGACATGCAAGGGCTCATCGATCTCCCCAGCGGCGACTCGGTTGCCAGCAATCAGGTGCTCTTCAACCTGTCGCGGCGGGGAATCGAGTTCGAGCTGCTGCCCTGGGGCCGGAGGCGCCGCGTTCCAGTGATGGCGTACTCGCCGGTCGATCAGGGTCGGCTGCTGCGGAATGCCAGGCTGCGCGCCGTTGCGGCCAGGCGGGGCGCAACCGGCGCGCAGGTGGCACTCGCGTGGGTCCTACGACAGGAGGGGATCATCGCCATCCCGAAGTCGGCCAACCTTGGCCATGTGCGGGAGAATCGCCAGGCGCTCGACGTGGAGTTGACCGACGAGGATCTGAAAGACCTCGATCGCGAGTTCCCGCCGCCTTCGCACAAGGTGCCGCTCGAGGTACTCTGAGGTTTCTGAACGCGTTCGAGGTCTACAATGGCGGGGGCGCGCGCGCATCACGCGAGGCGCCGCCACACGAATGCCGGAACTGCCGAATGTTCAACACATGCTCGAGGTGGCGGAACGCGCCGCCATCGATGGCCAACTGTCATCTGCAGCTGAGCTGCTGAGAGAGGTCGCTCGCATTCAGGAAGCCGAGCTGGGTCCCGTTCACCCTGACCTGGCCAACACGCTGAACAACCTCGCGATTATCGCCGAGAAGACCGAACGGTTCGACGAAGCCGAAACGTGCTATCGACGTGCGGCGGCGATTGCTGCCGCATCGCTTCCCGCGGATCATCCGATGGTTGCGGAGAGCCGACAGAACCTGGAAGGCTTCTGCCGGGAGCGCGGCTTGCCGATCCCTGCCGTCGTTACGACGCCGCCAGCGGCGCAGAACGCGGTGATCGAAACGGAGTCAGCCCCGACAGAGTCAGCCCCGACAGAGTCAGCACCAACGGAGTCAGCGCCAACGGAATCAGCGCCAACGGAATCAGCACCGACGGCGGCACAGCACGTGCCGCCGCCGGTTCCCCGCAGATCGTCGCGCTCGCTCGCGTACGTCGCGATCGGTGCATTCGTCCTGATGGCGATGGTTGTGTTCGCAGGTCTCCAGTGGTCGTCGCGCGAGATCCCACGGCCCGCGTCCACGGCGGCGCCAGCCGCCACCAAGCCTGCGCCACCTTCCCGGCCTGTCCCGCCGCCGGCGGACGAGCCACCACCGGCGAAGGTCGTCACGCCAGACAGCGATCGAAAGGTCGTCACCAGCAAGCCACCGTCCGCGCGCGCATCCGGCGCCGTCAGCCTGGCCACTGCCCAGCTGTGCCGGACTTTTTCTACGAGCGGCAGCACCTGGCGATGCGATCCAGTGGGCGACGCCGTCGCCATCGGGCGTCCGATCGTCATGTATACGCGGGTCCGATCGCCACGCGACGCGACGGTCGTCCATCGCTGGTATCGAGGGAATGAGCTGCAGCAGGCGGTCAAGCTGACGACCCGCGCCAATGCCTCTGAAGGCTATCGCACCTACAGCCGGCAGACCGTCGATGCGGTCGGAAACTGGCGCGTCGCAGTCATGAGCGCGGCCGGCGACTTGCTGCACGAGCAGCGCTTCACCGTCAGATAAGGACGAACCGGGCGACCTTCATCCGCGGGCCAGATGCCCACGCAGCACCTGATCCACGTCGTCGCGTCCGGTGGGCACCATGTCGGGTTCGACGACTTCACCAGCGTCGAGCAGCAACCGCACGACCCCGACGAAGTCTCCGGACTTCTTCTTTTCGCCGAACACCGACCCGTAGAGAGCCCAGCCCAGTGGCGTCGCATGGTACGACCCGTCGCGGACGCCGATCGCCGGATCGCGTGTCAACAGCGCGCGCACCATCCCGGCATTGCCGAGAAAGGATGCCCAGTGCAATGCGTCGCCGTTGTCGTGACCGATCGCCCGGGTATCGAACCCCAGGTCGACCATCAGGGCGACCGCAGCGGTGTCATTCCAGAACGCGCGATCGGCGATTATCCGCCGGTCGCGGGGGGACAGACTCGAGATGATGTCCGGGTCGGCGTTGATGAGCCGTTCAGCCGCCGGTCGATCTGCGGCGGCACACGCCGCCAGCAACCGCTGCACCGGCGAGGCGTGTTCCAGCAGCTGCGCGACGATGTCCGGATACTCCAGGCGAGAGGCGACTTCGATGGGCGTCAGGTGGTGCCCAAGCACCCAGCGATAGATATCGCCGCAGCCGTCGCCGATTTCTCCGGGGCTGGACGCGCGCGCGCCGTTATGCCTGACGGCAAAGGTCCCTTCGCCGATTCTTGAGTCGAGAGCGCCGGGATCCTCAGTGAGGCAGCGCTCGACGAGCCGTCGATCGCGAAGCGCGACCGCCATGAAGATGTCGACGCGGGCGCCCAGCCCGATGAGGTATCGGGCGACATCCGGCGCTTCGCGCACGAGATATTGCGCGGGCGTCGACTCGTGGTCGACATCGCGGGCATCGAGCGCGGCGCCCCGGTCGACGAGATAGCGCGCCATGTCGACCGTTCGTGCGTAGTGGAGCGCGGTCTTTCCGTCGCCGCCACGCGCGTACACCAGAGACCGATCGCTCTCGACCAGCTCGCGCAGTCGGTCGAACATGCCGAGATGAGCGGCCGCGAACACGTCGACGACCGCGCCGCGGGCGATGAGCGGCGCCGCGTCCGCGGCCGTCAGCTCGGACTCGAGGACGCCGAATCCGCCGGCCCACCAGGCAGTCTTCAAATTGAGATCGGCGCCGTACGACAGGAGGAGATCGAGCAACTCCAGGTTCTTGGTCGCGCGCATCACCGGACGACTGTTGAAATGGCTGATCGGCGCGTTGATCGCAGCGCGAACCTCGGCGTGGGTCCCGAGCAGCGTGCGGACCCGCCCGACATCCTGCGCGTGAAGGGCGGCGGCGAACTCCTCTACTGGCGTCATGTGTCAGTCACCACGGCAGGATAACGGGACGTAAAAGGGACCACAAGCAGGTCAGAGACGGATCAGAAAAATCTTGACGCCGCCCGGGTGCGGCCTTAGGTTACGCCGCACGGCGGCAGCGAACATTTGTTCGTATACCGAACATCGCGCCGATGTTTGCTCGCCCACGTTGGAGGATGCATATGACGCAGGTCTCGGTCAGGTGCCGGCGGCGGGTGGTTTCCGGAGCGACCTTCAGCGTGCTGCTCCTGCTCGGAGCGGCCAGCGCGCACGCACAAGCCGTCGGCTCGGCGACGATCCGCGGCCGCGTCGCCGACGAATCGGGCGCCGGCGTGCCCGGCGCGACGGTGACCGTCAGCAGTCCCTCGCTGCAGCTGCGCGAGCGGGCCGCTGTCTCGGTCCAGGACGGCGAGTATCAGATCCGCGGTCTGCCGCTCGGCACCTACGCCGTGAAGTTCGAGCTGACCGGCTTCCAGACGATGCTGCGCGAGGGCATTCAGCTCAGCGCCGGATTCGAAGCCCGCATCGACGTCATGCTCAAGCTCTCCACGGTGCAGGAAGCCATCACCGTGACCGGCCAGAGCCCGGTCATTGACGTGACCAGCACCACCGTCAGCTCGAACCTGAACCACGAGGTACTCGACACGATTCCGACGTCGCGCAGCCTTGGCGAAGCCATCGCGCTGGCGCCCGGCGTGCGCTACTCGGGCGCGATCGACGTCGGCGGAAATCGTACAGGGCAGTTCGCCAGCGGCGGCAACAACTTCGGCTCGGACCAGCAGTCGCCATTTCTGGAAGGCATCAACACACGGCTGTTCGAAGGCGGCTCGATGGCCTACCTCGATCAACGCGCGCTCGATGAGATCCAGGTGACTGCGGTCGGCAGCAGTGCCGAGTTCGCGACCCCAGGCGTGGCCTGGACCGGCGTGGTGAAGTCCGGCGGGAACGATTTCCACGGCCTGCTCTCGTACGACGGGCAGTACCCGACGCTCCAGGCCACCAACGTCGACCAGGCGCTGATCAACCAGGGCCTGGATCCCTCGGGGAACAGCATCAAGCGCTATTACGACGCCACGGCGCAGATCGGCGGCAGAATCGTGCGCGATCGGCTCTGGTTCTTCGCGGCCTTCCGCAGTATCGAGCGGGTCTCCAACGAGCTCGGTTTCTCGGCCTCCAAGGGGCCGGACAACAAGTACGGAACCGCCGACGACCCGCTGGCGACCCGCACGATGTGGAACCCCGGCCAGACCTTGAAGCTGTCGTACCAGCCGGCGCCGCAGCACCGCATCATCGGTTTCGTCAGCCGGTCGATCAAGAACGAGCGCCAGCGCGGCGCGAGCCGGTTCGTTCCGCTCGAATCGACCTGGGATTACTGGTACGACCCGACGCCGTGGAAGGCCGAATACCAATGGACGCCGACCAGTCGCATGATGATCAACGCCATGGTCGGCGACAGCTCGTACCTCGCTCAGTGGCGGCCGCAGCCGGGAGCGGACGTCCCCGGCAACCCGATGACGAGCGACATCTTCACGGGCTACACGTCGGGTCCCGCGGCAATCGCGCGGAATCCGAACAAGAACCACCAGGTCAATGCCTCGATGAACTACTACCCCGAACGGCAGGTCCTGGGCCGACACGAGCTGAAGGCCGGATTCCAGTACTACATCTCGGTGTACGGCGTCAGCTACACCGACCTGACGAGTGGCAACTACACCCGGTTGCTCGACAACGGCGCGGCCTATCAGATCCGCACCGAGGATCGCCAGGTCGATGCCGACTCGAAGCTGAACAACCCGAATCTGTTCATCGCCGACACGTGGCGGGTCAGCCGGCGCGTGACGGCGAATCTCGGCGTGCGCTTCGAGCACCACGACCTCTACAGCCGCGGCGGCGTGAAGCAGGCCAGCCAGTTCGGCGCTCCGGCCACCTACGGCGAGATGGACATCCTGACGTGGAACGGCGTCGCGCCGCGCGCCGGCCTCTCGTGGGACGTGCTTGGGAACGGCCGGACCGTGCTCAAGGGCCAATGGGGCCGCTACCTGCACATGGCCGCGGCGAACTTCGGCAGCAGCTTCAACCCCGCCACCGCGACGGTCACGACGTTCAAGTGGCACGATCTCAACAACAACCTGCTCTATGAACCGGGCGAAGTCGACCTCAACCCGCAGGGCGACGACTTCGTCGCATTCGCCCAGCGATCGAGCGCGTCCGGTATCAGCACCACGCCCCGGCCGCTCGTCAACCCTGACCTGGAACAGCCTCACACCGACGAGACATCGCTGACCATCGAACAGGAACTGGTCGCCGACATGGCGTTCCGGGGTCTGGTGGTTTATAAGAACGTCGCCGGTTCCTACGGCAACGTCAAGGTGCTGCGGCCGTACTCGGCGTGGAACATCCCGGTCACTCGCCGGGATCCCGGCGTCGACGGCACCGCGGGCAACGCAGACGACGGTGGGTTGATCACGTTCTGGGACTTCGACCCGAAATATAAAGGCGGCGCGTTCGAACCAACCAGTCCCGTCAACCGCAACAGCGCTCACGACGATACCTACAAGGGATTCGAGCTGACGCTGACCAAGCGGCAAAGCAATGGCTGGATGGCGCTCGGATCGTTCCAGATGGTCAAGAACCACGTCTGGACCGGCCTCTCGGCGACGCCGTCGAGCCCGAACGACGAGTTCTTCCCGCTCGACAACACCTGGGACTGGAGCGGCAAGCTGATGGGCAGCTACCGCGCGCCCTACGAAATCACCGTCAGCGCGCTGTACAACTTCCTGGCCGGCGTGCCGCGGCAGCGGACCTATACATTCCGCAACGTGACGAACGCCACCAGCGTGACGCTTCCGCTCGAGGAGCTCGGCGCACAGCGCGATCCCAACCAGCATGTCGTGAACATTCGGGCGATGCGGCCGATTCGGCTGGGCTCGACCCGGCTGTCGCTCTCGATGGAGGTCTTCAATCTGTTCAACGTCAACACCGCGACGACGATCCGCTACGTGTCGAGCTCCACGTACGGCGCGATCAGCGCGATCCTTCCGCCGCGCGTCGCGCGCGTCGGCCTAGAGTTCACCTTCTGATGTCGAAGCCGGGACGCGGCGCCAGTGCGGGCACACCAGCGCCGCGTCCAGAGTTCGTCCAGGGCGCGCAACGCTGCTTCGCGGTCATCCGGGCGTTCGGACACGAGACGCCGAACCTGACGATTGCCGGCGTCTCGGAGCGCACCGGTTTGACGCGGGCGGTGGCGCGCCGCTACCTCTTCACGTTGCGGGATCTCGGCTACCTGGTGCAGCGGGACGCGCAGTTCTCCCTGACGCCGCGGATCCTGGACATCGGGTTCACCTATCTGATGAGCATCGATGTGGCGCGGGTGGCGCAGCCGTATCTCGAAAAGCTCGTGGAGACGCTCCACGAATCGTCCTCAGCCGCCGTGCTCGACGGCGCCGACATCGTCTACGTCGTCCGGGTGCCGGCGCGCCGCATCATGAGCGCCAACCTCGTGCTCGGGTCCCGGCTGGCGGCGCACGCCACGTCGATTGGCAAGGTGCTGCTCGCGTATGCGCCGCCAGCGCGCCTCGTCGGATATCTGGCGATGGATCCGCTCAAGGCGCTGACGCAGCACACGATTACCGACGAGCGCGTGTTCCAGCGGACGCTGGAGGAGACGCGCCGGCGGGGCTGGGCCGCGGCGAGCGATGAATCGGAGCTGGGCGTGCGGTCCATCGCCGCGCCGGTCTTCAATCACCGCCATGAAGTGGAGGCGGCGATCAATGTCGCCGGCCACGCGTCGCGACTGTCGATGAAGCGGTTGAAGGAGGTCTGTCTCCCGGTGCTGCTCGAGACGACCGAACAGATCTCCCGAGCGCTGGGCGCGCGCGCGAGGCAGGACGAGGCGGTGCTCCGGGGCATTCGCCCGACGTGGACGCGAGCGGCGGCACTACCGTGACCGGCATGGCTCTCTTCAGAAAGCGAGTGACGTATGGCTCGAGATCGGATGAAATCGGAAACGCCCCACGGGATTGACAGGCGCTCGTTCGTGCGCGCGGTGAGCGCGGCCGGGATGGCGGGAATCGTCGCGCCACACGCGAAGGCCGCACAGGCCACCCAGGGCGCGGCGGTGCGTCAGCCAGCGGCAGGTCCTTCGGAGTTCTCGAAGCCGGCTTCGCTCAGACAGGGCGCGCAGCTCGACTCGCGCTTTCCGGTCAGCTTCGCGACGCCGGTCGCCGAGAGCTTCAAGCTGGTGACCGAGTACTTCACGGCGCTCGGCCAGCGCGATCTGACGGCCCTCGGACGCACGCTGCATTTTCCGTTCGCGATTTACGAAGACATCGAGCCGATCGTCGTGCCGAGCGCGGCGGAGCTGGCGTCGAACCCGCCGCCGACGCTGAACAGCACCGGCCGCGGCAAATCACGCATCATGGCAGGCTCCTACGATTTGCTCGAGCACATGAACGTGCACCTCTACTGTCCGGTCGGGACGGTGATCTCGCTGACCTTCACGCGCTACACCCCCGACGGCCGGACACTCCTTCGCTGCGACGGGGTGTATTCGGTGACCAACAACGACGGGCGGTGGGCGATTCAGCTGGCGTCCACGATCTTTCACGAGGCCGATTTCCTCGGAGTCGGATATCCGGACGCCGAGCAGGCCGACATCCGCGGTAACCAGAACTACCTGGCGGCGTTCGGCTACGGGAACGAGGCGATCCTCAACGATCCGAAAAGCAGCCGCGGGTCGTACGAGGAGCCGCTGCCGGTCGGCACGCGGACCGCGAGCGTGAACTTCGGCTACGGCCCGCGCGAGCGCTCCCGCGACGCGCGGGAAGGGCGGCCGATGGACGGCTGGCGCACCAAGGGTGTCCGCAGCCGGCTGGGTGTCTCGACGGTCACCGAGGAGAGCCGCAATCGCGTCATCGCGACCAACCTGCCGGAGTTCATCGAGCTGGCGGGAGGGGCGGTCGGCCAGTACGCGTACACGCGCGATCGGCCGGTCCGGCCGATGGTCATTCACGCCACGCACGACAAGGCGCACACGCTCAACGGATACCTGCGTTACACGGCGGACGGCAACCTGATTTCGGAAACGCGCGGCGTCGGCATCCGCATCTATAAGGCGGGCCACTGGGGGAGCGCGGGCGGGCTCGGGCAGGTAACGCATCACGATCGTTCCAACTCGCGGGCGTGAGTTCCAGGGGCCGGTGAATTGTCAGCCATCACGAGAGTCAGGCAGTGCGCGCCGCAGGCTCCTATGGGTCGATGAACCGATGTCGGAACTCTGGCCGCGGCGTCAGACACACGTCGAGACGGCCGAACAGGGCATATCGGGTCCGTGCGACGAGGTTGTAGATGTGGTCGAGGATCGCGGTTGGCATGACCCCCATCACGGCGGCCGCCTTCCACGGCCAGCCGAGTTCCCGGGCCACGAACAGCGCCGCGCTGCTTCTGCTGAACATCCGGGCCTCGTCCCGATAGTTCGCCACGACGCGAACAGAGGTCAGATCGTCGGGGTTGCCGCCGAACCGCTCGACCATCGCCCGGCCGGTTGCGCTCTGGAGCGACGCGAACCTGAAGACCGACCGGTGATCGTGCTCGAGCAGGAACTGGATCAAGCGGCTGCAAAGACCGCACACGCCGTCGTACAGAACCAGGTGGGCGCCTTCGACCCCGGATGGCACGTGAGTCGGTGAGTCAGACATACCAGCGCTGTTTGCCGGTAACAGAGGATGAGCACCTACGTCGAGAGCCTCATTCGCGCGCCGTTCGACCGCTGAGGAAGGATATTCGGCGGCTAGAGAACCTGATAGATGCTGTAGGCCGCCTTGTTCGGCACGCGGCGTCCGACGCCGACGGCGATGATGCGGGTCAGCCAGTCGTATTTCGGCGAACCGGTTTCGAAAACCGGGGTCGTCCGCCAGTACCTGCTCTCCGCCTTTCGGGGTGTAGAGCAGGCCGCGATAGGTCAGGTAGATCAACTGGTCATCGTCCGTTTTGAGTGTGACCCGGACGTTCAGTTCGCTGGCGCCGTCCGGCCGCACCAGAATCCAGTCGCCGCCACCGCCGAGAGCGGTTCCCTTCAATTTCGGTCCTTCGAACGTGCCGCCGGTGACGGGGACGATACGCCGCGTCCCCAGGCTCTGCGGCGCCGCGACATCCAGAACGATGTCCATCAGGAACTCGGTTTTCAGCGGAGCGGGAGACGGATCGGAAGGGGCCGGTTGCTGCGCGCTGGTCACCGCATCGGCAGCCGTGAACGTGCCCAGCGCGGTAATCGCCGCGCTGCTGAATTCTCGACGTGACATCATGGTCGACCTCGCGCGCATTATAGCCTCGGTCGACTCTTGCAGTTCGCGCTCGTGACGAACACCGGGCCGAAGTGCGTGCGGGTTGTGCGGGAGGAGAGGGGCCGGGACCGAAACGTCCCGGCCACCGAGCGATCAGCTGACTTCAGCTATCCAACGATCGCGGCGATATCAGACTTGGCAGCGGCCTCCGCGCGGGCGACTTCGGCCTGCGCATCGACACGCGGGTTCACTTCCTCGAGGGCGTCCGCCAGCGTTTTGTGTTCCGTCACGACGCGATGCTTCAGCACCATGAACGGCACATTGGTATTGCGCGCCGCGTGGGCGACGGTCGCGAATTCTTCGGCGCTGCGGAAGCCTTCGGCCGCGACTTCCATCCGTGCTCCTCGATTCAGCACCGGCTTCAAGCGGTTGTGGAGCCTCGGCTCGGAAGGCGAAACACTGCTCACCGCTTCGTTACTCGGCCGCTCAATGCTCGACGCCGCGGTGTTTGATGTCGGCGCCTTTCGGGTCGGCGTCGCTCTGGGGCGCGGTTTCGCAGGCATTGCGGGCGTCGCGGTTGCCGCCGGCGCCGTGGTGGCCACCGTCGCGGCGGGCTGCGTCATCGCTCGAGTGTCTCCATCAAATAATCTGTCATGCACCGACGGGCCAATGGCAACGCCAATGGCGAACACTCCCAGAAATGCGGCGGTCAGAGCTACGGCTTTGCCAACCGTCATGGTTGATCTCCCTCTGTTCAGTGAAGCGGTGGTATACCGCTCCCTCGACCGTAACGGTGCAAACGGGATGACCTGAACAGGCCGCTGCAGTTCAGGTTGAAAGCTGCAACTTCAGCAAGTGCATGTACTTCGCGCATTGCCACCGATTGCTCGAACACCGCGCAGCGGCGGAGCTATCATCCTGCGCAGATGACGACGATCGATTCCGACGAGGTACGCTCGGCTGTTCCTGCGCACGCGTGCGCAGGCTGCGGCGGCGGCGCCAACTGGGATCCCGGGCGCCAGGAGCTCGTCTGCCCGTTCTGCGGGGCCGCGGTCGCGTTGCCGCCCGCTCCGACGGGCGTGGTCGAAGGCTTTCCGCTGCTGTCACGCCTCGCCGATCGGCCCGACAGCGGACGTGACTGGCAACCCGTCACTCCGGGAGGCGTGCTTCCTTGCCGTGTCACGCTGGATGCGGCGCGGGCGGCATTCAGCAAGTGGCTGGGCGCTCACCGTTTTTTTCGCAGCGAACGTCGACGGCCAGCGATCGAGACAGCGCGAACGTTATACGTCCTGTACTGGGCTTTCAGCGCGCAGGTGCATTGCCGGTATCGCGGCGAAATCGTGCGCAAAGGTCGAGACGGTGAGACGCGCAACGTGCCAATCGACGGGGTGGTCGAATTGACTTTCGCTGACATGCTGGTGCCCGCCTCAGGCGCACTGCCACCCAACGTTCTTCAATCGATCCAACCTTTTCCGTTGGCGGAGCTCAGTCCATACGACGCGCGCTACCTGGCAGGCGCGACCGTGGAGGTCTCCTCAGTGAACATGTGGGACGCCTGGGACACTGCCAGTGCGCGCATGCAGACCGAGCTGAACGCCGCCCTGCGCGCCGACTCGAAGTGTCACCCCGACCTGCTCGAAACCTGGCCGAAGTGGAGCGGTGAGCAAGGCAAACATGCCCTGGTGCCGGTGTACGTCTTGACCTACCGGCACCGCGGGACCCTTTACGAAGGCGTCGTCAACGGCTGGACCGGGAAGGTTGGAGGCACGATGCCTCGCGACCTGCTGGTGGAGATCCTGACGTGGGCGATCCTGCTCGGCGTGCTCGCAGGGCTGATCTACGGGGTGATCCGGCTGATTGGCGCGCTGATCTGAGGGCGTTGGTGTCGACGAACACCCGCCATCAACGCTTCACGAGCACCGGGAAACGCTCGTTGCCGGGTTCGATCTGCACACCCAGCGCGTTGAGCACCATCGACGTCGCTCGGTACGAGCTTGCCGTGAGCAGCGCGCTCATCATCAGTCCCGCGTCGTAGCCCTTCGAGAGCTCCGCCCAGGTGGCATCCGACACCATCGCGTCGCGGTAGAGCTCGTCAACCGCACGCAGGATCGCTCGCTCGAAGGGATCCCATCCCGCGGCGGTGGCGCCTTCCGCGATCCGCACCGGCTCGAGGCCGTAGTCGCGCGCGCGACCGACCGAGCCGACGTGCTGCGCCCACTCGTATTCGGATTGGCAGTTCCAGCCAATGCGGAGGATCAGCATCTCGCGGTGTCGGGGCGTGAGCTTCGACACGCTGTTGATGAAGTTCGTGCGCCGGCCCCGCGCCTGGTTCATCGTCGGGTGTCGCGAGAGAGTCCGGCTGACCGCGATCCCATTGCCAGGTTGAGGCTCGACTCGAGCAACCGTGAGCGGTCGTTCCCGGGTCGGCACGTTGACGCGATACGGCACGTCCGCCGGCAGCCGGTCGGGTGCGCTCACGTCCGGCTGGACACCAATCGAGTTGAACAGCATCGACAGGACGATGAAATGGTTGGCGGTCTCCACGGCGTCCATCAGGTGAAGGAGATCGTAGGTGGCGGCCAGCGATTTCCAGGTCGCGTCGGTCACCGCGGAGTTCCGATAGAGCTGATCGGCCAGACGAAGCAGGTTGGCTTCGAAGGCGTCCCAACCTGCCGTGTCAGGCCCCTGTGCGATGCGCCGGATTTCGGCAGGGGTGAATCCAACTGCACGCGCGCGCGGGGCGTGCGTCGCCCAAATCGGCTGATTGCCAGCCAGCCAGGCCGCCCGGAGAATCAACAGCTCACGATGACGAGGCGTGAGCGTCGAATCGTCCTCGAGGTAGAGCGTGTACGGCATGACCGCGTCGACGATCGGCGGCAGGTGAAGCAATGTCCGCAATGCATTGCCAGGCGCCTGGCCGCGCCCGTATTTCTCAACCAGCTGCCGCTCGACGTCTGTCCACTTGGATTCGGGCAGTGGCGCGATCCGTGGCGCGCTCGGGGCGCGAGGCTGTCGGACTCCCGGCGCCTCCACGACGGCCTGGGTGCTCACGCTCACAGAGGTCGCGATCGCGAGCGCGACAGATAACAGAACGGCCAGACTGTGGATGCGCATGGTTCAATCCCCGAAATGCCCCGTGCCGGCGACGGTCAGTATGCAGGAAAAAGGTCGATAATGACCCGGAACATTCACTCGCGGAGGCAACGATGGACCGGAGAACCTTCCTCGCACAGATGTCAGGGGCCGCAGCGGGCAGCGCGATTGTGGGCTGGTCGCATGCGTTCGCGCAGGGATCGACGCAGCCGGCACGCTCGCCGATCGTCGAGATCTCGAGCGGGCGCGTCCAGGGCTCGGTGGAGGCTGGCGTGAATGTCTTCAAGGGCATTCCGTACGGCGCACCAACGGGTGGCGCGAACAGGTTCAAAGCGCCCCAGCCGGTCGTTCCGTGGACGGGCGTCAGGGACACGCTGACGTATGGACCGACGGCGGCTCAGGGGACCGCGAAGACGCCCTCCGGCGCCGAAGACTGCCTGGTCCTGAACGTGTGGTCCCGCGGTGCGGCAGGCGGCGGACGCCGGCCGGTGATGGTCTGGCTGCACGGCGGCGGCTTCGCAACCCTGTCGGGCTCGAGCGCGATGTACGACGGTGGCAACCTGTGCCTTCGCGGCGATGTCGTGGTCGTCACACTGAATCACCGCCTCAACGTGTTTGGCTATCTGCACCTGAGCGATGTGGCTGGCGACGAGTGGGGTGCCGCCGGCAATGCCGGGATGCTCGACATCATCCAGGCGTTGCAATGGGTGCGCAGCAATATCGAGCGGTTCGGTGGCGACCCGAACAACGTCACCATCTTCGGCGAGTCGGGCGGCGGCCGAAAAGTCTCCACGCTGCTGGCGATGCCGGATGCGAAAGGGCTCTTCCACCGCGCCATCATCCAGAGCGGGCCGGGTCTTCACCTGCAGCCGCGCGACAAATCCACCGAGATCACGGTTGCGCTGTTCAAAGAGCTCGGACTGACGGTTGGCGACGTCCACCGGCTGCAGGCCGTGCCGATGGCGGGCCTGATCGCAGCTCAGGCGGCGGTCGACGGACGGCTGGACGAGGATGCTCGCGACAAGGGGGTCTTCGAGCAGCGCGGCTTCGTCCCCACTGTTGGTGTGCCCTCGCTGCCTGCCTACGCATTTGATCCAGTGGCCACCGAGATCTCCGCCGACGTTCCCGTCCTGATCGGGACCAACCGGCACGAGCTCGCGTACTTCCTGCGGTCCGATCCGAAAATCATGGAGCGGACGCTCACGGAAGACGAGCTGCGGGCGCGTGTGCTGACGATGGCCGGAAACGCCACCGATCGCGTGATGCAGGTCTACAAGTCGGCACATCCGACGGCGCCGCCAGCCGTGCGGTGGATCCTGATGCGGAGCGATCGGACGTATCGTCTCGATTCGATCACGCTCGCTCAGCGGAAGGCCGCGGCCAACCGCGCGCCCGCTTACATGTATCTGTTTGCCTGGGAGACGCCGGCGCAGGGCGGCCGCCTGCTCGCACATCATGCGCTCGAGATCACCTTCGCGTTCGACAACACCACGAAGGTACCGGCGATGTCGGGTGGCGGGCCGCAACCCGCCGCGCTGGCCGCGAAGATGAGCGAGGCGTGGATCGCCTTCGCCCGCAGCGGCAAACCGGGCACGCCGAATCTGCCGGCCTGGCCGGCCTACGACGCACGGACCCGGGCGACGATGGTGTTCGATAACAGCTGCACGGTCGTCAACGATCCGGGCGCTGAAGAACGGCACCTCTGGTACACGGTCTGAGAAGTCGAATCAGCCGGCCTCCGCCGAAATCTGCCGGATGCGCCCCGCCGCCGCTTCGCGATCGGCCGCATCCACTTCGAAGCCGCGGCGATCGGAATCGATGAACTCTTTGACGGTGCGGCGTCCTCGCATCAGGCCGGTGGTCGAGTGGTGCCTCGATCGCAGCAGGTAATGGCCGATCTCGTGCGCAAGCGCGCGGCCCAGCGTGCGGCCGACCAGGACGAACCGTTCGGCTGGACTGACGCGGCGACTCGCTCCGGCGACGCCGCCAAACGCCAGGATGAACTGCTCGGCGTTGCGGTGCGAGATGTGAATGTCACCGTCCGGTTCGTCGCCGGCAAAGTTGACCCAGCCGATCGGTGCGGCCGTGTCGCGCGGTGTGCCGCGGCTGTCGTCGATGATCACGCGCGGGCGTGTCGGGTGGGGCGGAGTGGCAATCGCGCGTGTGCTGTCTTCCCTCAGCCACTGAAACGTGACGCCGGTCGGACGCCAGATGGCGCTGGCTTCGTCCAGGGCCCGGTTGACGATCACCGGCGAAATTTTCGGCGCAGCGTGGACGCTGATGGTGACGGCCACCACCTCCTGGTGACCGAGCGGTTGCGAGCTCGCAGCGGCCGGGAACCACAGATCGCCCGAAACGATGACTGCCACGATTGCGCGCCACATGATTTCGGTCTCCTCGCCTGTTACAACGGAATCGCTGCAACCGGTTGGCGAGGAGGACAGTCGGACGGTGAGAGCAGTAGGATTGGGCCGCGCCGAATGGCATCTCACGAGGTCACACGCCTGCTTCAACGGGTCCGCGACGGGGAGCCCGGTGCGCTCGACGAGCTGATGCCGCTCGTCTACACCGAGCTGCGGCGGATCGCGCGATCGTTCATGCGCCGGCAGGCGCCCGGTCATACGCTGCAGCCGACCGCGCTGATCAACGAAGCCTTCATCAAGCTGTTCGAGGACGTCCCTCCGGCCTTCGCCGACCGCGCGCATTTCCTGGCCCTGATGTCGAGGGTGATGCGGCAGGTGCTGGTCGACCACGCACGGGCGCAGGTCGCGATCAAACGCGGCGGCGGCGCGCGCGTCCCCTGGGACACCAACATCGAGGTCCGCGACGAGGACGCCACCGAGCACCTGAACCTGCTGGATCTCCATCGCGCGCTCGAGGCGCTCGAGCGCGGCGAACCGACGCTCGCCCAGGTGGTCGAGCTGCATTACTTCGGGGGAATGACGGCTGAAGAAGCTGCAGTCGCACTCGGTCGCTCGGTCCACGTCGTGCGGCACGAGCTCCGCGCCGGGCGGGCGTGGCTGCGTCGCGAGCTCGCGCGTTGATCGCCTAGGACGTCGTTCCTTCCGCCAAAACCCCCGGCGAAATCCGTTCTGTGAAGTGAGGTGCGCCGCGCAGATTTACCGTCGCCTCAACTGGAAGCCGGGAGGTAACCATGAAGGTGAAGAGCCAGAGAACGCGTATTGCTGGGCTGCTCGCACTATTTGTCACCCTGGGATTGGGAAGCCATTCGAGTCCGGGCGCGCAAGAGCCTGCGACCAGCATCGACAACAATCAGCCATTCCGGAACCCGGCCGGGCATGGCGCCACATTCAGCACGCAGGGCTCCGTCGATCTGACGGGTGAGTACTTTCAAGCCCAGGGCAGCAACGGGCGCAGCTGCGCGACCTGTCACGTCCCGCAGGACGCGTGGAGCGTCAACCCGGGAACCATCCAGCGCGTGTTCGACGAAACCGGCGGAACGCATCCCATCTTCAACCCGCTGGACGCCAACAACCCGAATGCAGACCTGTCGACGGTCGAGGCGCGTGAAGCTGCTTACAGCATGCTGCTGAGCCGCGGCGTCTTCCGCAGAGGCGGGGTGCTCCGTGCGGAGCCGCGGGAGTGGGATCTGGTCGCCTTGGAAGACCCGCACGGGTTCGCGACCCTCGACCGACTCGTTCACTGGCGTCGCGCGATGCCGACCATCAACTTCGCGCTCGGCAGCGCGACCGTGAACTGGGACGGCGGCAACAGCGTCGGAACCAACCAGCGAGCCGGGCTCGAAAACCAGGCGCGACGAAACATCATGAATGCCCAGCAGGGTCCGCTGCCCGCCCCGGAGGTCATCGCCAACATCGTCGACTTCGAGGCTTCGCTGTTCACTGCGCAGCTGACGGTCCTGGGCGTCGGACGGCTCGACTCCGACGGTGCACGCGGCGGCCCCGAGGCAATGGCCACGATGCAGAAGGCGGCCGGGCGTTTCGATCTGTTCGACGTCTGGACCGGCCACCAAAACCCGCGGCGGGCGCAAATCGCGCGCGGCCAGACGTTGTTCAACGCCGTCAACCCGAGTGGACGCAGCTGCAACGCCTGTCACGACTCGGTGAACAACGGCACCAACAGCAACAACCTCCTGTTCGACATCCAGACGGCGTCGGCGCCGGCGCGCACGCCGGACCTCCCGATCTACACGTTCCAGAACCGGGCGACCGGTGAAACTCGACAACTCACCGATGCGGGCGCTGGCAACGTCACGGGGAAGTGGAACGATCTTGGCCGGTTCAAGACGCCGACGTTGCGGGCACTATCGGGGCGTGCTCCGTACTTTCATAGCGGGAGCGCAGCAACGCTCGAGGACGCGATCCGTCATTATGAAATCCATTTGGGTTTTATCTTCACGGACGAGGAACGCGCGGACCTGGCGGCGTTTCTGAGAGCTCTGTGACTGGACACTCGTCAGGTCGCGAGCATCCACCCGCCAGCCACTATCAGCAGCGCGCCGCTGACCCGCGCACCGTACGCATTCAGCGGCGCCAGTTTCTCGAACGCCACGAATGCGGTGAGTGCCAGGATGACGGTCAGATTCATCACGCCGCCGGCAAACAGCAGCAGCATCAACGCCCAGCAGCAGCCCACGCAATAGGCCCCGTGCTCGAGGCCCATCCGGAACGCGCCCGACGGACCACCGCGCCAGCGGCTCATCAGGAATCCCAGTGGAGACTGGCAGGCGCGGAGACACGCGAGCTTGAGCGGCGTCAACTGATACACGCCGGCCGCCATCAGCAGCGCCGCACTCACACCCGGACCAATGGCTTCCATCATTGGTGACAGCAGCAGCAGCTCGGTGAGGATCCGCTGCAGCGCCGTCGCCCCGAGACTGAACAGGGCCCAGACGGCAAGGTATCCGGTCACGAGCACGTAGATGTAGGCGCTGGCCGTCTGGGGTGCCGACCGCCGCACAGCGGCCGCGTACACCAGCACCAGCGGCGAGGCCGAGGGCAGCATCATCGCGGTCATCATCACGGCCCACATCGCCCAGAGGAGCAGCACGTGACCGGCGTCCCAGTTCGCTGTCATCATCCACGCACTGGCGCCGGTCATCGGCCCGTACATGTCGCGGGCCATCACGACAATCCACATCCAGGACACCACCAGCACAACGACGAGCGCCACCACGGCGGGCGTGCGATCGAATCCGAGCGCAGATTCGATGAGGGTGGGTGAGGTGACGCGGTCAGCTGCGCCAGGAAAAGGGCGCGTACTGTCCATTGTTTCTGCCGCTCGCGTCATCCCAGCTCAGGCCAAGCGCCTTCACACGGCTTCGGGAAGCACGCGCGAGCGCGAAGCGATCGGCGGCGGGGTGGCCGGTGTGATCAAGATGCAGCGGCTCCGCAGAATCCGGGTTGAGCCCCTTGACCCCTTCGGCAGCCATGTCGACGAAATCCGCGGCTTTGACCGACCATCTCGCGCCGCTGCGATCGAAGCGAATCGGAGCCGACTCCACGCCGAGGAACTTTCCGATCAGTCCGGACAGGGCCGCCATCGGGCCGCCGGCGGCACCGCTGGCAATCGCCGTGATGGCGTCCCGCTGCTCGACGCTCGCCCGCTCGTCGGCGACGAGCCCGACCGACCAGTTGCCCTTCACCATCTCCTCCGGCGTAAAGCCCAGCACGACGAATCCCAGTCCGTCGAGCGAGACGGTGCCGTAGCTCCCTCGATCGACGGCAAACGCCATCGCAAAGGTGCACGACCCTTTGGTCGGCCTGACGGCCAGTCCGCCCGGAAGACACGGGCAGACGAAGTCGCAACTGCACGTTTCGTAGTACTGGCCGCTGACCTGCCAGGTTGGTGTCGCCATCGTGGACCTCTCAGTCCGTCGATTGTAGCTCCCTTGGCGTGACGAGGAGCGTTGATCTCAATCGACAGCGACGGGGCGCGTCAGCGGTTGGCGAGGGGCACCCGGAACGCGGCCATCTCCTGGCCGTTGCGAACCAGCAGCAGGTCGCCAATGAGGGCCGGGTGGTTCCAGGTCTTGCCGTCGAGGGCTGGAAACCGTGCGAGCTCCTTGAACTCGTCGGGGGTGGCCCTGACCAGGGCCAGCTCGCCTTCTTCGGAAATGACGAGCAGCAGGTCCTGATCGGGCAGCAGGATCAGTTGACCGTTCCCGAAGCGACCGCCTTTCCACTTGCGCCGGCCGTCCTCGAGGTCAATCGACGCCAGAATGCTGCCGTCGAAGCCATACGCATGGCCGTTGTGCACGACGAAATCGTTGAAGTACGGTTTCAGTCCGTTTGACGTCCAGAGTTCTTCGATGCTCCACCCGCCCGCGGCGTGTTTGATGTGGAGCCGGCGCGTCCCTATTCCGCCGGTCGCCGTAATCGCGTTCACCAGGACGTCACCGTCAGCGGTCACCGCCGGCTGCACGATGGGGCCCGGCGCCCACTCGTGTTTCCACAGGACCGCGCCGTCGCCAGGAGCGACGCTGATCGCACCCGGCCCGCCAAGCAAGACGACCTGCGCGACTCCGTCGATCGTCACGCGATGAGGTGAACTGTAGCTTCCGCCGTACGAAGGGCCTCGCCATCGCGGGTTGCCGGTGGCGCGATCGTAGGCGGCCAGGGTACCGGCGGCGGCAACGATGACGAGGTCGTCGACGATCAGTGGCGAGCTCGCAAAGCCCCAGTCTGGAACACGCCGTCCGGTGTCGGATGCGACATTGCGCGTCCATTTGACCTTGCCGGTGCGCGCGTCGAGCGCGTTCAGCACGCCGGTGGCGCCAAACGCATACACGCGCCCGTCGCTGAGGGTCGGCGTGCCGCGCGGGCCGGGACCGCCATTGGACTCCCAGAACCGCACCTGATCGCGATGCCGCCACACCGGCTCGCCAGTGGACACTCTGTAGCAGGCGACGATCTCATCGTCACCACGCTGCTCCTGAGTGTAGAGAAAGTCGCCGTTGACCGCGAACGAAGACCAGCCCGGTCCAATCGGCCGCCGCCACACTTCAACTGGCGGTGAGGCCGCCCAATCCGTGCCGATACGCACGCCGCGAACGACGCTGTCACGCCCCGCTCCGCGGAAGCCAGGCCATTCGACCGCGTCGTGACCGTGCGAGCCTTCGTGCCCGGCCTCTTCGCCGCCAATCACGATTGAATCATTCAGCTCGATCTTCGGCGATGCCGGAGTCGGCACGAGCGGCGGGGACGGGACGACCAGCGGCTCGTTCCGGATTTCTGCTGCTGGCGCGGCTGACGGCTGCGGATCGGCATCGGCCTGAGCGAGCAGCCGTTGCTCGGGGGTTGGCGTCCATCTCCAGTGGTATTCCGATCCGGTCGAAATCACGCCGGCAGTCCGCATGAGGGTCCATGGCGCGCAGGCGACGAGGATGGCTGCGACCAATGCTGCCAGTCGGGGTCCGTCGGAGAGCTGCCGGCTGACGAGCGCCCAAGCGACGAGGGCGAGGCTGAGGCCCGGAATCGTTGACACGTACAACAGCATTCCGTTGCCGGCGCCTGCGATGGACTCGTGCGCGACGAGCCTCGTCGCTGCAACCGCAACAATCATCAGGACGATGGCGCCGAGACGCTCGACCCAGGGCGCGCGGCTGAAGAACAGCCACCAGACGGCGACGGCGAGCCCGCCGAGCGCCCCACCCAGCACCGAAAGGATTCCGATCGGATAGGAAAAGATTTCGGCGTCAGGAGCAATGGCGGGCACGACAAACACGAGCAGCCACTGCAGAGCGACAATGACCACGCCCGGCCACAGCCGGAGCGACCTGCGAAACATCGGGTCGGCTGATGTGGCGGTGTCCATACGAGATCGGACGCTCACGCGGCGACCTTTGTTCCCTCAGAGTAGTCCGCGTTACTTTTGCCCGGATCCGCCGATAACCTGTTCCAGAGGCTCGTTCAGCCTCGTCAGCAAGCCATGAACCCGCCTGAGCCGGTCAGGACAGCAGTGGTCCTCAACCTGGGGTCGACGGTTGGTATCTGACGTTACTGGCAGCGACGATCTTTTCCGTACTCGCGGTGCTCGTCGGTAACCTGCTGGTCTTTTCCATGGCGGGCAACGCTCCGCAGATTTACGGACAGTCCCGAGCTGCTCGCGATTCTCGCCGGATCGTTTCTCCCGTGGATCACGGTCATCATGCTATGCCACCGAGGAGTACGTCAGTTCGTGAACCGATCCCGAAGGGGCTAAAGAGCCATGGTCTGCTGTCTGCTGCGACTCGGGGCACGGTGGTCGCGCTTGAAGTCGTGACGCGATCACAACCTCAAGCCGGTGGCACACGGGTTGCTCGATGCTAGTAACAAAGGCGGCGGGGTGCGGGTTCGGATAAAAGAGCGACCAAAAGAACACGATATTGAAGGGGTTGATCTCGAGCTGTTGCGGCCGGGGACCGTCTGCGATGTGTCTGCCACGGTCGGAAGCTGGCTCATCGTTCAAGGTTATGCCTACCCCGAGATGCGGCGGGAACCCGAGGACATCTCCGAGGACGACGATTCTGTAGCCCTCCCGCCTGAGCAAGATCGCCGGCGCAGGTAACTTACCCGGCAATCGCGGCGTACTCTTCCGGCGTATCGATATCCACGAAGGCGCCCTCATCACTCACCGGAACGTCGCCGGCCGGCGACGCGTGCGCGCGCACCACTGGCTTGGCTCCGGTCGAGGGATCCGCGCGGCGGATCGCATCGAATAGACTCCGGTCGATCAGCACCGGATGGCCATGGCGGCTTCCACTGACCGGACGCACGAGAGGCGCTGAGGTCGTGCGATAGCGCGCGATGACGGCACGGACGGTTTCCGGTGAGACGAGCGGCACGTCCACGAGTGTCAGCAGCATTGCCGACACACCCGGGCGGTCGACCACCGTCAGCCCCGCCAGCAGCGAAGAGAACTGACCCGACTCGTAGGCATCGTTGACGACCACACGCGCGGCCACGTCGCGTTCGCGAAGCATTGCCGCGACCGCATCGGCATCATGACCCAGCACGACGACGACATCCTCAACCCCCGCGGCGCGCAACGTCCCGACGATTCTCGAGAGAAAGGTGTCACGAACGCCCAGCGGCAGCAACGCCTTGGTGCGCCCCATCCGCGTCGATTTCCCCGCGGCAAGCACAATGGCCGGGATCATCGACTGATGGTAGTCGGTTCTGGCCCGGTTCGCGTGATGCGCTAGAATCGCCTGCCATGACCGAACACAACCTGCAGATCCGCTGCATGCGCTGCGGCACGCAGATGGACATGCGTGACCCTGGTCCCGGGATGCCCTGGACCCCCGACCAGTTCTGGGTGTGCCCCCAGTGCGGACGTCACTTCTGGACCACGTACCCGCCGCCGGCCCCGCCGAAGCCGAAGCCGGCTACGGAGCCCACCACATGATGCACTCCATGCCGGACGACGATCTCGAAGACGACTTCGATGACGACGACGAAGAAGACGAGGACGATGACGACGACGGCGACGAGGACGACGACGAGGAGGAGGAAACGGAGACCTGGCAGGTTGCAGGAAGGCGTTGACTTCGGTTCGGGAACGTGCCTAGACTGGCCCCGCTTTCCAGCTCATCAGAGCTGGACCCATTCGGAGGGCTTCGGGTATGCCTACCGGCACAATCGCACGGCTCCTGATCGACAAAGGGTTCGGGTTCATTCGCGACGAAGGTGGGATCGAACACTTCTTCCACCGCAGCGCCGTCAGAGGTGCGGTGTTCGAGTTGCTTCGCGAAGGTCAGCGTGTCGAGTTCACGCCTGAAGATTCCGGCAAGGGACCGCGCGCCGGCGACGTGCGCCTGATCGAAGGCTGACGGTTTCAGCGCGTTTTAACAAAGGCCCGGAGCTCGATGCTCCGGGCCTTTTTTTTCGTTCACCACGCGGAACTGGCGGAAGCGCCTGGGAGTCGAACCCAGCCTCCCCACGTGAGCAGGGAGCAGCCGATTTTGAAGACCGGGAGGGCCACCGGACCCCGTTCGCTTCCGGTGGGCACAACTCATCCGGCGATTAGGAGCGCGAAGAATCTCGCGGTCGGCGCTGTCAACTTTCCGATCGCACGTTCGCGGCCCGGGGCCCTTTGGCTGAGGGCTCTTCTTCGAAGCTGACGCGCTGTCCTTCATTCAGCTGATCGAAGTTCCCCTCCACCGAGCTGCGGTGAAAGAACCACTCCTGCCCGCCGTCGTCGCGAATGAACCCAAATCCACGATCACGAACAAGTCGCTTGATCTGGCCGCCCGGCATACGAATCTCCTTGGGCGCGATGCCCAGGAGCGGAGTATCAAGTTTTGTTCCGTTCGCACGCCAAGCTCATCAACGACCGTATCGATCAGTTACTCGACAACGTTGACGGTCACCGAAGAACACAGTCCAGCAACCGTGGAATGAGCATCGTCGCCGAGCTGCAGCGTCAGTCGATGCTTGCCCGGCGTGAGCTGCATGTCCATTTCGGTCTGAGCGCCGCCGTGGTGCACCCACGGATTGGCTTTCGGAATCACGGTCCCGACCGGCAGACACTCAGTGTCGACGCCGACGTGATGGTGGCCCATGCCCGGGCGCGCCGCGGTGATATCGCCCGGAGGCACCGCCGCCAGCTCGTAGTTCTCGATCCCAAATCTGAGTTTCACGGGACTCTTGACCGTGGCGCCGTCGGTCGGTTCGACGAAAAACACCCGCGGCGAGCTCGATGCCGGCTTTGCTGCGGTTGTCGCGGCCGGCGGGGTCGCCGCCGTCGACGTCGCCGTACTCGTCGATGCAGGCTCGCTGCCGCCGCAGGCGGCGGAAACAATGGCCGCGGCCAGACCAATCGCCAGCCACTGAACGTTTGTCGGACTCATGGGCAATCTCCTTTGCGGCATCATTCTACCTAAACCATCGCCGGCGCCGTTCGGACAAACGGCCGGTCGCCGGCTCCAGGGTCAGGACGCGTGCGGTGACCGCTTCGGCAAATTCAAGGTCGCTGGTCAGCGCCAGCATGGCGAGGCCACGGCCGGTCGCGGCGGCCCGAACGTCCCGGGCCAGGGCGGCCACCGAGGGACGCCCGACTGTTGCCGTTGGATGTTCGAGCAGCAGCACGTTCGGTTGAAGAGCCAGTGCGCGTCCCAGCCTCAAGCGGGCACGTGCGGCGCCATCGAGCGCTGCCACTTGACGATCCCAATCTGACTCGGCAAGTCCGACTTCACGCGCCAGCGCGATCGCGCGCTGTCGGAGTTCGTCGGACGGCGGTTCGATCTCGAGAGAGAACGGCAGCGCGAGATTCTGCACGGCGGACAGACCGTCGAGCAGGACCGCTCGTTCGGTGACGATGCCGAACCGATTGACGATCGTCAGCCAGTCGGAACTGTCGCTGATGTCGGCGGTCGAGCGGCCGAACACTCTGACGTCGCCCGCGTCGGGCAGCACCGCGCCGGTCACGATGTTGACGAGCATCTCGGCGGCGGGCGCGTCGAGCCCGAGCACGGCCAGGTGCGCGGCGGGCGCGAGTGACAGCTGTTCGATGCGCAGCGGTCGAAGCGCGCGGTAGTCCTTGACCAGCCCGGAGATTTCGAGAAGGGCGCTCACGCGCCGAGTCGCTGGTTGACCTCGTCGACCACGCGGCTCGACTCGCCGAGGGCGTCGATCTCGATCTTGGCGGCGGCGAGGTTCGCGGTGATGGCGGCGTAGGCAATCATCCCGTGGACGATTGGCGGCAGCACTCCGGTATCGACGCTGGCGCCGAGAATCGCCGTCGTCATGGTCAGCGCCATCGCCAGCGTCCCGATCGAGAAGACCGGTTTACGGGCCACCGCAATCCGCCGGAAGTAATCGCCGGTCAACCCTCCCTCGGCCATGGCGTCCTTCACCGCTTTCCCCTTGCCGATGAGATAAAACATCATCATCGAATGCGCCAGCAGGGTGATCATCGTGGAGAAGATCCCGAACGTGATGTGACGCGTGAGGTTGGTCCCGAGCAGACCGACGACGGCGGTCGCCGCCTGCCCGAGAGTGCCGAGCGCTACCGCGGTGAGAAGGGCCTGCGCCATGCGATCTACCTTACGCCAAGGGCCTTCAGCCGTTCGAAGCAGTCGCGCGGCAGCGACACGCAGCCCGGGCCGCCGGCGCCATGAGCGTCATCGGCGTGATAGTCGGAGCCGCCCGAAACCGCCAGGCCGAGACGGTCGGCCATGGCCAGGTAGCGTCGCGTCGCCTGCTCGTCGTGGTCCGAGTGATAGGCTTCGACAGCATCCAGGCCAGCGGCCGCCAGCCCGGGAATCCACTCATCGTGCCCGATGAGAGCCGGGTGGGCGAGGGATGCGACTCCGCCGGCCTCGTGGATTCGCGCAAACACCTCGTCGGGCGCCGGAGCGGCTCGTGGGACGAACGCGGCAGCGCCTCTCGCCAGCCACTTTTCGAACGCTTCCGCCATGTCGGCAACGTGGCCGCCCTCGACGAGCGCTCGCGCCACCCGCGGTCGACCAACCGACACCGACGGATCGGCCAAGGCCGGCGCCAGGATTGCGGCAGTGTCGACCACGATCCCGCGCGCGGCGAGCCGCTCGACGATCAGACGGATGCGATCGAGGCGGCGCTGACGTTGCTCGGCCAGAAAAGACGCCAACGTCGGTGAGTCTGCGTCGATGAAGTAGCCGAGGACGTGCACGTCCAGGCCGTCGACGATCGAGGTGATCTCGATGCCCACGACGAACTCGATCCCGGCGCGCCCGCACGCCTCGCTGGCGCGCGCCACGCCGGCCACCGTATCGTGATCCGAGACAGCCAGCACGGTGACGCCGGCGGCCAGGGCGCGGTCGACCAGCTGTTCCGGCGTGCAGCGACCGTCGGATGCGGTGGTGTGGGTGTGCAGATCGATCACGACGAACGGTGTCGGAGGGCCTTGCCCGGCGACGGGCGGAGCGGCCGCGCCTTGCTCTTCGGGGAGCGGTTCAGACGCTCGCGGAGGGCGCGATATTCGCCGATCAGCAGATCGAGGTGCGCCCGCTCCTCGGCAGCGAACTCGAGGAAGATCTGCTTACCCTCGGAGTCCTCGAAGCGTTCGCCGTAGCGCTTGAAGAACTTGTGGGAGCCCCGCTCGCACTTGATGCCGATAAGCAGCGCGCCCTGATCGTCGACGCCGCGCCGGAGCTTTTCGGTTCCTTCGGCAAACAGCCCGCTGGCCGCGCCCTTGAAGAACAGGAACGTCGGACGCGACTCGAGCTCGGGGTCCTGGGTGAGCAGCTCCGCGTAGCGCTTCTCGAGCGTGGCCAGGTGTTCGCGTTCTTCGGCCGCCAGGCGCTGAAAGACGTGGCGGCCGCGCGCGTCGGTCGTCAGGCTGGCGGCACGCAGATAGAACTCGAGCCCGCTGCGCTCGGTCGCGATCGCGATGCGCAGCGCGTCCCGGGCGAATACCAGCTCGGTGGCGGCGCCATCCAGCGTCGACACCACTTTGCCGGTGCGGCATTCCTCGCAGACGCCGAAGATCTGCACGACGGTTTGCGTCGCGGCGAAGTTGCGCGCAGCGGCAATGTCTTCGACCAGCGACTCCACGTCCGAGCTCAGGAATTCTGACGAACGATGGCAGGTGTTGCAGATCAGGTGGAAGTGACGAGGATGACGATAGGCCGGCTCGAAGCGCGAGCGCCCTTCGCCGAAGTCGACCTTCCGCGCCACGCCGGCACGGAGCATCCACTGGAGGGTGCGGTAAACCGTGGCCCGACCAATGCCGGAATCTTCGCGGCGAACGACGTCGAACAGATCGTCCGCGCTGAGGTGTCCCTGCTGACGCAGGAACACACTCAGAATGAGATCGCGCTTACTGGAGCGCTTGCCCCCCGCCGGTCGCAGGCTCGCAATGTCCGGAAGAGAGCGGTCCAATGGTCACAACTAATCGGTGGTGAAGGATTGACCGCAGCCGCACGTCGACGTGGCGTTGGGGTTCTTGATGGTAAAACCGCCGCCGGTGACGGTATCGACGAAGTCGACCTCGGCGCCCTGGAGATAGCGGATGCTGATCGGATCGACGTAAAGCTTCACGCCGTGCGATTCGTAGACCTGGTCCCCGGCGCCCTGGCCGTTTTCCTCGATCATCAGCCCGTACTGGAAGCCCGAGCAGCCGCCGCCCTGCACGAATACCCGAAGGCCGCTGCCAGCCTTGTTCTCTTCCGCGAGCAGTTCGCTGATCTTGACAGCGGCGGTTTCCGACACGTTAATCATCGAAATTTCTCCTCAGATTCCTGGCCATTATACCATTGCGGTTCCGATGACCCTGGCGGCCCCCGCGCAGACACGAGAGGCCCGCATGGCGACCGCCGCACGCCGGTGGACGCAGATTCTCTCGGTCCGGCCCGATCTCGAGCCGGCCGTCGCCCTGCAAAAACAGCTGATTGGACTGGTCGTGGACCTCGCCGAGGTCGTCGAGCATGCCAGGCTGCCTCGCCTGTCGCTCCCTTCGAGATACCTCGCCGCCAAACTGGCCCGCGGTGTCCCGGCGTTTGCGGCTGAGCCGATTCCGCTGCCGGTCCAGATGCTGACGCCCACGCTGCTCAGCCTTTGCGACGCGCTCGCCGCGGGCGGCGCCGGCGAAACGGCCGAACACATCCGCACCGCCATCGTCGAGACCCGCATGGATGCCGGGTCGCTGCTCACGGCTTCGTTCCAGCGCGATCAAGGTGCCATCCGCACGGGCGCGACCCATCGCGGCCTGTCACCGGACCTGGTCTGGCTAGTGGCCGAGCTCGCGATCAGCCCGTACGCGCACGTCCTGCAACGGGTCCTGCTGACCCCGGTCAGCGACGAGCCGACACTCTCCGCCGCCTTGTCCAACTGGGCGCATGGCTACTGCCCCGCGTGCGGCTCGTGGCCGGCCCTCGCCGAGATCCACGCCGCGCACCGCATCCTCGCGTGCTCATTCTGCGCTCACGCCTGGCAACTGAAGACCTACGGGTGTGTCTACTGCGGCGAAAGCGGCGACCGGTTCGTCACCTTCGCGGGCGGCAGCGATGACCGGCGGATCGAAATCTGCGGCGGCTGCGGCGGCTATCTGAAGACCGCCGACGTGTCGGAACTGTCGCCGTTCCCGCTCCTCGCCATCGCCGATCTGGAGACGATGGAGCTCGACATGATGGCGATGGAGAAGGGCTATCGGCGGCCGTCGCTGTTGGACTTTCGCAAGCGCGGGGTCAGATCTTGATTCTTGACCGTAAGTCACAGGGTCAAGAATCAAGATCTGACCCCGGCTACACGAGCTGAGCGAGCTGCTGGCCTGATTCCTGCTCGATGTCCTTGTGCAGGCTGTTGCCGTGCGCATCCATCGTGACGATCGCGGGGAAGCTTTCGACGCGGAGATGCCACATCGCTTCCGGTGTCCCGAACTCCAGCAGCGACACGTCGTCCACGCCTTTGATGGCTTGTGCGTAGAACTGCGCGGCGCCGCCGATCGCATTCAGGTAGACCGCGCCGTGCTGCTGCAGCGCGGCAAGCGTCTTGGCGCCCATGCCTCCCTTGCCGACCACCGCGCGGACGCCATATCGCCGGATGATTTCTCCCTGGTACGGCTCTTCGCGAATGCTCGTCGTGGGCCCCGCCGCGGTGACCCGCCAGCCGCCTGCTTCTTTCACGACGACCGGACCACAGTGATAGAGGACGGATCCCTGCATATCCACCGGCGGCTCGTGCTTCATCAGATGCGAGTGGACGGCATCGCGCCCGGTGAGCATCCGACCGGAGATGAGCACCACGTCACCAACCTTGAGTGACCGGACGTGCGCCTCGGTGAGCGGCGTCTGCAGCACGACCTCGCGGCCGGTGCGCGTGAATCCCGCCTGATCGAGCATCGGAATGATCGGATGCGCTGGATCGCGGTAGAGCCACCGCGCGATCGTGCCGCTCGAAGCATCCAGCACGACCCCGAGGCGCCGGAACGCCCAACAGTCGTAAGCCACGGACACGAAGAAGCTCGCCGGCAGCCGGTTCAGCGCGGCGATCTTGCAGCCGATGAGCGTGACGTTTCCGCCGAAGCCCATCGCGCCGATCTCGAGATTGTTTACCTTCGCCATGATGCCGGCTTCGAGTTCCGCCAGGCGCGGGTCGGGATTGACGTCATCGAGCGTCCGGAACAGCTGCTCCTTGGCGTGGGTATAGCCCGATGTCCGGTCGCCGCCGATGCACACGCCGACCGCGCCAGGACTGCAACCCTTTCCCTGGGCATGCCACACCGCATGCAGAATGCATTTCCGCACGCCATCGAGCGTCCGATCGGCGCGACCGAGGTGTGGCAGCTCGACCGGCAGCGCATATTGCGCGTTGGTGTTTTCGCAGCCGCCGCCTTTGAGGATCAGTTTGATCTCGATCTCGCCGCGCTCCCACTGGTCGAAGTGAATGATCGGCGTCCCTGGCCCGAGGTTGTCGCCGGAATTCGTGCCAGTGATCGAGTCGACCGAATTCGGGCGCAGCTTCCCGCGCCGCGTCGCTTCGGCAACCGCTTCACGGATCTGCTGCCGCATCCAGATCTGGTTGGCGCCGACCGGCACCTTGACTTCGAAGGTCGGCATGCCGGTATCCTGACAGATGGCTCCTTCGTGGTCGACGGCAAGATCGATGTTCTGCGCGATGATCGTCAGCGCCTGTGAGGCGCGCGTTCCGGCAGGCTCAGCGGTCAGCGACGTTTTCATCGCCGCACGGACGTCAGGCGGCAGATCCGTTGACGTGCGCACGATGAGCTGCAGCACGCTATCGAAGAAGGAAGGAAGCATGCTTTAATTCTGACACATGCAGTACCGCACCGAACGCGACCCACTGGGCGAGCGGCAGGTGCCGGCCGACGCGTATTGGGGCGTTCAGACCGACCGGGCCGCCGAGAACTTTCCCATCAGCGGCCTGCGGGCCGCGCCCGAACTGGTGATCGCCACGGTGCTCGTCAAGAAGGCCGCCGCCGAAGTGAACGCCGAGCTCGGTCGTCTCGACCCTTCCATCGCCAGGGTGATCATGACCGCCGCCGACGAAATCCTCAGCGGGCAACTGCGCGATCAGTTCATCGTCGACGTCTATCAGGCCGGGGCGGGCACTTCCCACAACATGAATGTGAACGAGGTGCTGGCGAACCGCGCCGCGGAGCTCCTCGGAGAAGCCAGAGGCGTCTACACCCGCGTCCATCCGAACGACCACGTCAACATGGGACAGTCCACCAATGACGTGTTTCCGACGGCGACGCGGCTGGCGCTGTTGCTCGGCACGGCACCGCTGGTGGCCGACGGGCGGGAGCTGGCGCGCAGCCTGGCGCGCAAGAGCGAGGAATTCAAGGACGTTCTCAAGACCGGGCGGACTCATTTGCAGGACGCGGTGCCGATCACGCTCGGGCAGGAGTTCAGTGGCTACGCCGCCTGCGTCGAGCGCGGCACAGAAGATGTGGCGCAAGCGGCCCAGCAGCTCACCGAGCTGAACATCGGCGCGACCGCAGTCGGCACCGGGCTCAACGCCGGAGAAGACTTCCGTCGTGCGATGGTCCGCCATCTGACGCGTTACACCTCGCTGCCGCTGACGCCCGCCAAGAACCTGTTTCGCGTGACACAGAGCATGGGAGATGTCCTGGCCTACTCCGGCGCTTTGCGGCGACTCGCAGTCGAGTTGAGCAAGGTCTCGAGCGATCTCCGGCTCTTGAGCATGGGACCACGCGCCGGCCTTGCGGAGATCGTGCTGCCGGCGGTACAACCCGGGTCGTCCATCATGCCGGGCAAGGTGAACCCGTCAATCCCGGAGATGGTCAATCAGGTCTGCTATCAGGTCATCGGGTGCGATACCACGATCGCGATGGCGGCCGAAGCCGGGCAACTCGAGCTGAACGTGATGATGCCGGTGATCGCGTGGAACGCCCTGCACGCGTCGACCATCCTCCGGACGGCGATGCACACGCTGCGCACTCGCACGGTCGACGGCATCGTCGCGAACCAGGCACGGGCCCGCGAGCTGCTCGATCGCAGTACGGCCACAGCGACCGCCTTGAGCCCGTACATCGGCTATGCCACCACCGCGGAGATCGCGAAGGAGTCGGTCAAGACCGGCCGATCGATTCGCGACCTCGTGCTCGATCGCGGGCTGCTCGACCAGCACAAGCTCGACGAGATCCTGTCGGTGGAAGCGATGACCAGGCCGGGAATCGCGGGACGGAAGGATGGATAGTCAGGTGGCCCGGCGCCAGTCGCAGAAAGTCAATCAGCTGCTTGTCGTCACCCTGATGTTCGCAGCATGTCTCACGGCTGCCGCCCAGGAGCGGCCTCGCCTCTTTCGATCGCAGGACCTCGGCCTGATCGAGCCACCGGATCGCGTCGAGTGGCAGAAACCCGACCTGATCATGGACAAGCTGAAGATCGCTGACGGCTCCGCAGTCGGGGAGGTAGGTGTGGCCGGCGGGTGGTTCACGATGCAGCTCGCGCGCCGCGTCGGGCCGAACGGCGTGGTCTACGCGGAAGACATTCAGCCGGTGTTTCTCGAATTCATCGATCGGCGCGCTCAAAGAGAAAACCTCCGCTGGGTCAAAACCGTCCTCGGGACGGAGACCGACCCACGCCTCCCCACGGGTCTCGACGCAATCCTCATGGCATACGCATACGGCGAGATCGAGAATCCAAGGCCGATACTGCAGCAGGTTGCGAAGTCAATTGGCCCACAGGGGTGTCTCGGGGTGGTCGATTTTCTGCCAGGCAACGGCGGTCCCGGGCCCGAGGCGAACGAACGGGTCGCGCCGGAAGAGGTGATTGCCACAGCCGGCGCAGCCGGCCTCAAGCTCCTGGCAAGGGAAACCGTCCCCCCGTTCGTCTACCTGCTGGTCTTCGGCAGGGACACCTCGCGATGTGCCGCGACCCCATGATCCGCTGATGCGCGCCGTGCTGACGATTGCCGGCAGCGACTCGGGCGGAGGCGCCGGCATCCAGGCCGACCTGAAAACCTTCGCCGCGCTTGGTGTCTACGGAACGAGCGCGATTACCGCGGTAACTGCACAGAACACGGTCGGCGTCGCGGCCGTCTCGATCCTTGCCGCCGACATCGTGACCGCCCAGATCGAGGCGGTGGCCGCCGACATCCAGCTGCACGCCACGAAGACCGGGATGCTGGCGTCAGCCGCGATCGTCGAAGCCGTTGCTGCGGCGATCGAAGATCTCGATCTGCCGCTGGTCGTCGTCGATCCCGTGATGGTCGCGAAGAGCGGCGACACGCTGGTCGACGAGGATGGGATTCGGGCGATGCGCACCGAGCTGCTGCCCCGGGCGCTGGTCGTCACGCCGAACATCCCTGAGGCAGAAATATTGTCGGGCACGAGCATCCGCTCCCTGGCCGACGCGCGTGACGCCGCCCGTCGCATCCACGCCATCGGCAAGTGCGCCGTCATCGTGAAGGGAGGACACGCAGCCGGCGACGACATCGTGGACCTGTTGTTCGATCGCGACGCGTTCATCGAGTTCCCGTCGCGGCGGGTTCAGACGGGCAACACGCACGGAACCGGCTGCACCTTCGCCTCCGCGATTGCCGCGTTCCTGGCGCTTGGTCATCCGCTTCCGGATGCGACCGCCAGGGCACAGGCGTACGTCGCGGGCGCAATTCGCCACGGCCTCAAGATCGGCAAAGGCCACGGCCCGCTCGATCACTTCTGGCAGATGCGCTAGACAGCCGGGTGCCGGGTGCCGGGGTGCTGGTGCTGGGTGCACGGTGCCGGGTGCTCATTCCGGGAATGAGACGCCACACCCGGCACTCTTGCACCCGGCACCCTGCACCCCGGCACCCGGCCCCCGGCCCCCTTATACTGAAGCGGTGCCCCCGCTTCTGGCGATTGGACCTGCCCCGCTGGCGCTCGAGCCGATGATTGCGGCGGTGTGCAACCGCGCCGAAGTGAGCGGCGCCGACGGGGCAGTTGCCACGTTTCTGGGGCTGGTTCGCAACCACAACGCCGGGCGGAGCGTCCGATATCTGGAGTACGAGGCCTACGAACCGTTGGCGATCAAGGCGTTCGAGCGGATCGCGGCCGAGGCGTCGGCGCGCTGGCCCAGCGTTCGGCTCGCACTGCACCATCGGGTCGGCCGGCTGGCCATCGGGGAAGCCAGCGTCGCCATTGCGGCCAGCTCGGCGCATCGCGCCGATGCGTTTGCCGCCTGTCGCTACACGATCGAGCGCGTCAAACAGATTGCGCCGATCTGGAAGCGCGAGTTCTTCGAAGGGGGCGACGTCTGGATCGAAGGCGCCACGGCCGATCCCGAAGATGAGCGCGCGCGGGCCGAGGCAGAGCGGGTGGCATGCGCGTGACCATCCGGCTCTTTGCGCGGCTGCGAGACATCGTCGGCAGCGCCGAACTGGTGCGCGACGTGGCGCCTGACGCGACGATCGCGTCGGTCTGGAGTCAGCTGACGAAGGAATTCCCCGATCTGGCGCGCTACGAGCGGACGATTTCGACGGCGGTGAATGCTGATTATGCGCGCATGACTCAGGCGGTGAGCGAGGGCGACGAGGTCGCGTTCCTGCCGCCAGTGTCAGGGGGATGAGAACACTTGAAGCATGTCGGCCGGGTCGTTAGACCCGGCAGGCACTTCCAGCGGAACGACGGGTTTTATGTTTGATAAATTGGCGGCCATCGAGCGCCAGTACGAAGATCTCCTGCAGCTCGTCGGGTCGGCCGACGTCCAGAGCGATCCGTCTGCCTACCGGAAACACGCGAAAGCGCTCTCCGAAATCGAGCCGGTCGTCGAGCGGTTCCGTGAATACCAGACGGTCACCCGCGACATCGCGCAGACCGAGGAACTGGCGTCGGGCGGCGACGCCGACATGCGCGAGCTCGCCCAGGAGGAGCTCAAAGGGCTGATCGCCCGCCGCGAGGCGCTCGTCGCCGACCTCAAAGTCATGCTGGTGCCCAAGGACCCGAACGACGAGAAGAACGTCGTGCTCGAGATTCGTGCCGGAACCGGCGGCGACGAGGCGGCGCTGTTCGCCGCGGAGTTGTTCCGGATGTACAGCAAGTACGCCGAGCGTCACGGCTGGCGGATGGAAGTGATGTCGTCGAGCGACACCGGGATCGGCGGCCTGAAGGAGGTCATCGCGACCATCGAGGGCCGCGGCGTCTACAGCAAGCTCAAGTACGAGAGCGGCGTGCACCGCGTGCAGCGGGTCCCCGCCACCGAGGCGAGCGGGCGGCTGCACACCTCGACGGCCACCGTCGCGGTGCTGCCCGAAGCCGAGGAGGTCGACATCCAGATCAACGAGAAGGACCTCCGCGTCGATACCTTCTGCTCCAGCGGCCCCGGCGGCCAGAGCGTCAACACGACTTATTCGGCCGTCCGGATTACCCACATTCCGACCGGCGTGGTCGTCTCGCAGCAGGACGAAAAATCGCAGATCAAGAACCGCGCAAAAGCGATGAAGGTGCTGCGCTCGCGGCTGTACGAGATGGAGCTGCGCAAGCAGCAGGAGGCGATCGCCAAAGATCGCCGCAGCCAGGTCGGCACCGGAGAGCGCTCCGAGAAGATCCGCACGTACCACTTCAAGGAAAACCGCGTCACCGATCATCGCGTCAACTTCACGCTCCACCGCCTGACGGAGGTGCTGAACGGCGACCTCGGCGAGCTGCTCGACAACGTCATCACCTTCTACCAATCTGAAAAGCTGAAGGACGCCACCGCGGTGACTCCCTAGCGGGGCTGGTCCGACCATTCAAGCGTGTCTGGCTGCCGCACGGGCCCGGCTGCGGAAGGCGGGTGTGCCTGACGCCGAGGCAGAGCTCGATGCTCGGCTCCTCGCACAGCGGGCGCTCGGATGGAATGCCGTACGGCTGCTCGCATCGATGACCGGGCCCGCGACCGGCGCGTTTCTCTCGGCATACGAGCCGCTCGTCGACCGACGAGCGCGGCGGGAGCCAATGGCGTACATCCTCGGGACGCAGGAGTTCTGGGGGCTGGGGTTCTCGGTGACCCCGTCCGTTCTCATTCCGCGACCAGAAACAGAGATCATCGTCGAATCGGCGCTCGAACTGTTGCCGGAGGCCAGTCCGCTGCAGGTCGCCGACATCGGCACGGGAAGCGGCTGCCTGGCGATTGCGCTCGCTCACGAGCGCGCCGGCGCGCAGGTCGTCGCAGTCGACATATCCGGCGCGGCGCTCGAAGTTGCGGCGGCGAACGCAATCGGCCACGGTGTCGCGGGGCGGATCACGTTCGTGGTGAGCGACCTGCTCGACAGCCCGCTGCTCGACGGCCGCACGTTCGACTTGATCGTCGCCAATCCACCATATGTGGCAGAGGCCGATCGGTCGACGCTCCCGCCGGAGGTTCGTGAACATGAGCCGGCGGCCGCGCTGTTCGGCGGAGGAGACGGGCTGACCGTGATCCGCCGGCTGACCGCGCAGTCGGTGACGCGGTTGAATCCGGGCGGTTATCTGATTTTCGAGATTGGTATCGGTCAGGACCAGGCGGTTCGCACGTTGATCTCCGAAACGTCAGGGCTCACAATCGTCGACCTGCGTAAGGACCTGCAGGGGATTCCGAGAACGGTCGTCGCTCGGAGGTCTTCCTTGGTGTCCTTTGAATCCTTGGTGTCCTTTGTGTTTTAGTTACCTGGATGCAGGACTGTCTTTTCTGCAAGATCATCCGTCGCGAAGTTCCCGGCAAGATCGTTTTCGAAGACGAAGAGCTCCTGGCCTTCGAGGACGTCAATCCGCAGGCACCAACGCACGTGCTGGTGATACCGAAGCGTCACATCGAGTCGTTGAACGTTCTGGAGCCGGGCGACGATCAGCTGGTCGGGACGATCGTCCGGCGAGCGGCGGCGATTGCGAAAGCGCGCGGCATCGAGGCGCGCGGCTACCGGACGATCTTCAACACGAACCGCGATGCAGGGCAGACCGTGTTCCACATCCACCTCCACCTGATTGGCGGACGGAACATGGCATGGCCGCCCGGCTAGAACATCGGCGGCAGCTCGCGAAGCGATCCGATCACCGGAATGCCTCGAGCGGCCAGGGCCGCTGCCAATGGATGCGGGCGGGGACTTCGATGCAGGAGCACGGCCCGCATACCTGCCGCCAGCGCCCCTTCGATGTCCTGCCGGACGCTGTCCCCCACCATCACCGCCTCTGCGGCGGGCACGTTCACCACTTCGAGCGCCGCGCGGAAGATACTCGGGTGCGGCTTCATCAGGCCATGCTCGGACGAAGAGACCGCGCCGGCAATCAGCCCTTCGAGCTCGAAATGCGACTGAAACGACGCCAGGCAGCGGTGGGAGTTGGAGATGAGGCCGATGCGGACACCGGCGCGATCGAGCTCACGCAACGCCGGCGCCACGTCGTCGTAGAGCTCGAAGTGCTGGCAGGCCGCCCATTCGGCGTAGATCTCGCGGGCACACGCATCGAGGCACTCGCCTCGTCCGCCCATCTGCTCGAGGATGTGGCGTGTGTAACGAACGTAGATCTCGGCATCGTAGGTGGCGGTCGGCGGTTCGTCGAGGATTGGTGCGGCGCTCGAAACGGCGCCGTCGAACCGGGACACGTCGACGGCCATGCCATGCCGCACCGCAAAACGCTGGTAGCCTTCCCCGCGAAACGTCGGTCCCGGAAAGATCAGCGTGAAGTCGACATCGAAGAAGACGGCCCTGGTCGTCACTCGGTGTACGGTCCCGCGATAACGACCGACGCGCGGTCGGGATCGAGCAGACGGCGCGCAGATTCGTTGACCGCCTCGAGGGTAACGGCCGAAAGCAGCTGGGGCAACCGCCGATCGTAGTCGAGGCCGAGACCGAAGAACTCGGCCGTCTGGAGAAAATGCGCAATCCCCTCGTTGGTTTCGAGCGCACGCGGCATCGCGCCGATCAGGAACTGGCGCGACTCGGTCAGTTCCTTCTGCGTGATCCCGTCGGTCCGAACCGCCACCAGCTCCTTGTCGATCGCCGCGATCGCGCGATCGACGTTGGCGGCGCTGACGCCGGCGCGAATCAGAAGAGGCCCCGGGATCACGTTGGCGTCAAGGATGCTCGACACGTAATACGCCATGCCCTGGCGTTCGCGGATGTTGTCGCCGAGCCGGCCGCCAAGCGCGTACTGGCCGAGCGCGTTGTTCATCAACAGGCACGCGTAATAGCTCGCATCGAAGCGGCTGATGGCCACGAATCCGTAGGCGATGTCGGCCTGCGCTTTGTTCATCATCGGAAAGACGAGGCGCCGGCGTGACGCGCTCGGCGGCGGCAGCGGCACGTCAACGGTCCGTGGCGGCGGCAGCCGCCAACCGCCAAACACCTGCCGGGCAACGGCAAGCGCTCTGGTGGCGTCGACATCGCCGACGATCACGGCACTCAACTCGTTCGGCGCGAACCGCTCCGCGTGCAACTGCCGCAGGCTGGCGCCCGAGGCACCTTCGACCGAGGCGATCGTGCCTTTCTGCGGGCGGCCGTACGGATGCGTCGAGCCGTACAATCCAGCCATCAGACCCTCGACGGCGCGGACGGCTGGATTGTCCTGATCCTGCCGGATCGCGGTGATCACCTCGCCCTTCCGGGTTGCCAGTTCGTCGTCGGGAATGCTTGGCGCCATCAGGATCTCGCCGATCAGCGCCAGCACCTGCTCGAAGTCTTCGGAGAGACAGGTGCAGACCGCCGACAGCTGATGGCGATTCAGGGTGATGGTGAGCGAGATGCCGCGGCTGTCGAGCGCTTCCGCAATCTCGTCGGCCGACCGGGTCGCGGTTCCGCGGTCGATGACCTTCGACAAGAGATTGGTGGCGCCCGGCTGATCTGGAGGATCGCAGATCGAGCCCGCGCGGACCGCGACGTTGAGTGAGACGGCGGGCGTCTTATGTGTTTCCTTGACGATGACGACGGCGCCGTTGTCGAGTGTCGTGCGCCGCGGGGCGAGTCCCGCTTCAGTGGACAGCGACATTTAGCGGCCGCCCGACGCCGCGGTGGGCTCGAACCAGCCAATCGTGCGACTCGACGGCCGAAACATCCGTCCCGCGGCCTCGGCCACGCGCTCGAGCGTGACCCCTTCCACCTGCTGCGTCAGCTCGCTGAACACGTCCACCGTCGCGATCGTTTCGAAGTAGCCGAGCTGATGGGCGATGTTGGTGATGCTGTCGTTGTCGAACACAAACCGCGCGTGCAGCTGTTTCTTGGCGCGCGCCAGCTCCGCCGGGGTGATGCCGTGGGCACGCACCTCGTCGAGCGTCTCCAGAAGCACCGACTCGACCGCCGCGAGGGCGGTGCCCTCCATCGCGGTCGCCGAGATTGCGTACAGGAACGGCTGCGCGGTCGGCACCAGCTGACCCGCAATCGCCGACGCCAGGCGACGCTCGACGAGCGCTTGATAGAGCCGCGCCCGACGCTGCGGCGGCAGCCCCCGGAAACTGGACCAGAGATTGACGCCCTTGGCGCCGGTGAGCACGGCGTCGAGAATCAGCGCCGGGAAGAATTCCGGGTCGGTGGCGGCCGGCGCGTGAAACGCGACCTTCAGATACGCCGCGGTGGACTCACGGCTGATGGTGACGCGCCGCTCCCCGGTCTGCTCTGGTTCTGCGGTCCAATGCCGCGCCGGTACCGGACCGGGCGGAATCTTTCCGAAGTGATGATCGGCACGGCGGAGGGCGTCCTCCACGTCGACGTCGCCGACGATGACCAGCGTCGCGTTATTGGGAATATAGAACCGCCGATAGTGGGCGTAGAGGTCCTCCCGCGTCATCGTTTGCAGATCGGAGAGCCAGCCGATCGTCGGATGGCGGTACGGGTGTGCTTTCAGCGCCGTCGCCGTGACTTCCTGGTCGAGCAGGACGTCCGGATCGTTCTCGCCTCCCTGCAACTCCGAGATGATGACCGTCCGCTCCGACTCGCAGTCATCGGGGTGATACAGACAACGCGCCATCCGTTCGGCTTCGATGAACAGCATGCGATCCAGCGCGTCTCGTGTGGCCGTCTCGAGATATGTCGTCTGGTCGATCCAGGTGTAGCCGTTCCAGCTCCCTCCGAACTGTTCGATGATGCCCTTCACCTGATCGCGCGGGATGTTTTCCGTCCCCTTGAAATTCATGTGCTCGACCCAGTGGGAGACGCCGGTCTGCCCGGGAAGCTCGTCGCGCGACCCTACCTTGTACCAGCACCACACCGAGGCCAGCGGCGCGGTGTGCTCCTCGCGCACCAGCACCTTCAATCCGTTGTCGAGCGTCGTAACGCGCATAGCGTTCATTATAAAATTGCCGGATACCCATGCCCGAGTGGAAGGACACCGTCAACCTGCCGCGGACCGACTTTCCGATGAAAGCCAACCTCCAGACGGCCGAGCCGGAGTGGCTGGCGCGCTGGCAGGCGATGGATCTCTACGGGAAGATCGCGGCGAGCCGGGCCGGCGCCCCGAAGTTCGTGCTGCACGA
This sequence comes from uncultured Acidobacteriota bacterium, assembly GCA_963728825.1. Lineage (GTDB taxonomy): Bacteria > Acidobacteriota > Vicinamibacteria > Vicinamibacterales > CAVVIG01 > CAVREM01. The sequence goes on along the minus strand of CAVSLA010000006.1, from coordinate 434,462 downwards.
CGGTCCGCCCTACGCGAACGGCCAGATCCACCTCGGCACGGCGCTGAACAAGATTCTCAAGGACTTCGTCGTGAAATCGCGGTCGCTGGCCGGCTTCGACGCGCCCTACGTCCCCGGCTACGACTGCCACGGGCTGCCGATCGAGCTGCGCGTCGAGCGCGAGCTCGGCCCGAAACGGCGCGACCTGTCGATGGCGGACTTCCGCCGCGCCTGCCGCGCCTACGCCGAGCGATTCATCGGGGTGATGACGGAGGAGTTCAAACGCCTCGGCGTGTTCGGCGACTGGGATCACCCGTACGTGACGATGAACTTCCGCTACCAGGCGGCAATCGCCCGGGCGCTGGGCCGGTTCGTCGAGCAGGGGCTGGTCTACAAGGGCAAGAAGCCGGTCCACTGGTGCATCCATTGCCGCACTGCCCTGGCCGAGGCGGAAGTCGAATACGCCGACCATGCGTCGCCGTCGATCTACGTCGAGTTTCCTTTGGCCGAGCAGAGCGCCGCCGAGCTCGCCGCGCGGGTGCCCGACCTTTCCGGTAAACGCGTCTCGACCCTGATCTGGACGACGACTCCCTGGACGATCCCGTCGAATCTGGCCGTCGCCTTTCATCCGGATTTCGACTACGCGGCCTACTCCGTCGACCCACCCGACCAGGGGCCGGCCCGCGTGGTCATCATCGCCGAAGCGCTTGCGGCGCAGGTCGGCGAGGCGGTCGGTCGCCCCTTCGGATCGCCGGTCGCACGGCTGAAGGGGGCGCAACTCGAGAATCTTCGGTTCAGACATCCCCTCTACGAACGCGACTCGCTGGCGGTGGTCGGCGATTACGTGACGCTGGATGCCGGCACCGGCGCCGTGCACACGGCGCCCGGTCACGGCAGTGACGACTTCAACACCGGTGTGCGGTACGGGCTGGAGATTTACGCGCCGGTCGGCCCGACCGGCCATTTTCTCGACACCGTCGAGCTCTTCGGCGGGCAGCGGGTCTTCGACGCGAATCCGAACGTCGAGCGGGCGCTGAAAGAACGCGGGCGGCTGTGGCATCGCCAGACGTTCTCACACCAGTACCCGCATTGCTGGCGTTGTCACAATGCCGTCATCTTTCTTGCCACCAACCAGTGGTTCATTCGTCTCGATGGCGACCGGAACCTTCGTCAGGCAGCGCTCGACGCCATCGACCGCGACGTGAAATGGATCCCGGCCTGGGGCCGCGATCGGATTTACAACATGGTCGCCAATCGCCCTGACTGGTGTATCTCGCGGCAGCGCGCCTGGGGTGTGCCGATTCCGGCGGTCGACTGCACGAAATGCGGCGAGGCGCTGCTGACGGCCGACCTGGTCGAACGCGCGGCGGCGGTCTTCGACACCTACGGAGCCGATGCGTGGTACGAGCGGCCGATCGAGGAGTTCGTCGCCGATGGTTTGAAGTGCCCATCCTGTGGCGGCGGGACCTTCGAACGCGAGCGCGACATTCTGGACGTCTGGTTCGACTCCGGGTCGAGCCATGAAGCGGTGCTGCCGTTCTGGCCGGCATTGACCTGGCCGGCCGACATCTACCTGGAAGGCAGCGACCAGCACCGCGGCTGGTTTCAAAGCTCTCTGCTCGTCGGCCTCGGCACGCGGGGCCGGCCGCCCTATCGGCAGGTGTTGACGCACGGCTTCTTCATCGACGAAGACGGCCGCAAGATGTCGAAGTCGCTCGGCAATACCATCGACCCGCAGGACATCATCAAGCAGAGCGGCGCGGACGTCCTCCGGCTGTGGGTGGCGAGCGTCGACTATCGCGAGGAAATGCGGATCAGCAAGGAGATCCTCTCGCGCGTCGTCGAAGCGTACCGGAAGATCCGCAATACGATGCGCTACCTCGTGGCCAATCTCTACGACTTCGATCCGACGGCCGATGCGGTGCCGGTCGCCAGGATGGAGGAGGTCGACCGCTACCTGCTCGCCCGATACGGCGACCTGGCCCGACGCATCGTCGCCGCCTACGACGAGTACGATTACCCGACGATTTTTCAGGCGATCAACGCCTTCACGACCGTCGACCTGAGCGCGCTGTACAACGATATCTCGAAGGACCGGCTGTATACCTACGGCGCGCGCGCGCGCGGGCGCCGGTCCGCGCAAAGCGCGATGTACGTCATGGCGGACGGGCTGACCCGGCTGCTCGCACCGCTGCTGCCCGTTACGGCCGAGCAACTCTGGACCAACCTGCCCGGTCGCAAAGAGCCATCCGTCCATATTGCGCTGTTTCCCGAGGACAAGGAGCTGCGCGCCTGGGCGGATGCGGAGCTCGTGGAGCGCTGGGATCGATTGATTGCCGTGCGTGAGGCCGTCCTCGCGAAGATTGAACCGCTTCGCAAGGACAAGCAGATCGGGAGCTCGCTGCAGGCCAAGGTCGTCCTCGATGCGCCCGACAGCCTTCTGCCGCTGCTTCAGCGGCATGCCGCCGACCTGCCGATGCTGTTCATCGTTTCCGAAGTGACGGTCGGCCCGAGCGGGGATGAGACAACGCGCGTGTTGATTGAACGGGCCGGCGGCGTCAAGTGCGAGCGGTGCTGGCGTTATGTGCCGGCGGTTTCGAACGAGCCGGAATGGGCCGGTTTGTGCGTTCGCTGCCAGGATGCGCTGGCGGAAACCATTCATGGCTGAGGCGGTGATCGGCTCGACCGGGACAATGGCGCGTCGGCGGACTCTGGAGATCTGGCTGCCGCTCGTCATCCTGGCACTCGACCAGATCACCAAGGAGCTGGTCAGACGTTCGCTCGAGCTGCATGAGAGCGTCACCGTCATTCCGGGTTTCCTCGACTTCACGCACGTCCGGAACACCGGCGCAGCGTTCGGCATCCTGAACAGCGCCGATTTCGAATACAAGACGATCTTCATCGTCGTCATCGCATCGGCCGGATTGATCGGCGTTGCGGCCTACTCGGCCAGCCTGGCGAGCCAGCAGCTGGCCGCCCGGATCGGCCTCGCGCTCATCATCGGCGGAGCGGCCGGCAACCTGATCGACCGCGTGCTCGTCGGCTACGTGGTCGACTTCGTGGACGTCTACTGGCGGGATCATCATTTCTGGGCTTTCAACGTCGCCGACTCAGCGATTACGATCGGTGTGGGTGTGATGATCCTCGACATGCTGGGTGTGGGCGCGCATGTATCCAAGACTGCTTGAGCTGCCGGATCTGCCACTGGTCGGATCCGCAACCATCTACACGTACGGCGTCCTGCTGGCGGCCGCCTACCTGGTCGGGCTGAAGCTGGCCATGGTGCGGGCACGAGCGCGCGGTCTGGATCAGACGCGCGTGCTCGATCTCGGTATCTACATCATCATCAGCGCGCTGATCGGAGCGAAGCTGTTGCTGCTGGTCACCGACTTCAGCACCTACACCTCGAATCCACGCGAACTGCTGTCGCTGGCGCGGTCGGGCGGCGTGTTCTACGGCGGCCTGATCGTCGCCGTCATCGTCGCGCTGTTCTATATCCGCCGCATCGGCCTTCCGTTGTGGACCACCTGCGATGTGTTTGCTCCCGGCATCGCGCTGGGCCATGTGGTCGGACGCCTCGGCTGCCTGTTCGCGGGCTGCTGCTTTGGACGACCGACCGACGTCCCGTGGGCGATTACCTTCACCGACCCATTCGCCGCCAGCAACGTCGGCACGCCGCTCAATGTGCCCCTCCATCCCACCCAGCTCTACGAAGCCGGAGCGGAGGGTTTGATCCTGCTCGTGCTGCTGGCGACCGAATCGAGAGGGCGGCGCTTCCCCGGTCGCACGTTCTGGCTGTATATGCTGCTCTACGCGCTCTCCCGCTATGTGATCGAGATCTACCGCGGTGATCTGGGCCGGGGAATGGTCTTCGACATCTTCTCGACCTCACAGTTCATCTCGGTGATTCTGGCGCCGCTGTCGATCGTCATGCTCGTTTACCTGAGCCGGCGGACCCAGCCCGAGCCCAAACAGGCGCGTCAGCGGGCCGCCTGACCGGTCGGAGCCGGGGCCTTCAATGGCTCTCCACACCGTAACCGTGGCCGAAGAAAGCGCCGGCACCCGGCTGGATCGCTTTCTGGCCTCGATCCTCGCCACGCATTCGCGATCGCAGATTCAGCGCCTGATCAAAGACGGGCTGGTCGAAGTCGGCGGGCGGGCCGGCAAAGCCAACCAGCCGGTCAAGGCCGGACAGGTGGTGACGGTCGATGTGCCCGGGCCGGTCGACACCGCCGTCAAAGCGGAGGAGCTGCCGCTGCCGATCCTGTATCAGGACCACGACCTCGTCGTCATCGACAAGCCGGCGGGGATGGTCGTCCACCCGGCAGCAGGCCACGACAGCGGAACGCTCGTCAACGCCCTGCTCCATCATGTGTCGGATCTGAGCGGCATTGGCGGCGAGAAGCGACCGGGTATCGTCCACCGGCTCGATCGGGGAACATCCGGACTGATGGTCGTCGCCAAGCATGACGCCTCGCACGAAGAGCTCTCGCGTCAGTTTCAGGATCGGGAGGTCGAAAAGGAGTACATCGCGCTCGTCTGGGGCACGGTGCACGCCGGGCGGCGGATCGACGAACCGATTGGCCGGGATCCGAACGACCGCAAGAAAATGTCCGCTCGCGCCAGACGCTCGCGGGAAGCCGTGACCCGCATCGTCCGCGTCGAGCCGTTCGGACGGGTGTTGACGCTCGCGCGCGTCGCGATTCAGACCGGGCGCACCCATCAGATTCGAGTGCACCTCAGCGCGATCGGCCATCCGGTGGTCGGCGACGCACTGTACGGCGGCGTTCACCGTCGAGTGCCGGGTGACCTTCGGGCGGTGGCACGGCTCGAGCGACCCTTTCTGCACGCCGCGCGGCTGGCGTTCACCCACCCGACCGACGGTCGGCCGATGGAGTTCAGCAGCGAGCTGCCCGACGATCTGCAGCGCGTGCTCGACGATCTGCGCAGCCGGGAGTTTTCATGATTGTCTACAAAAGCCGCGTCTTCCAGGTCGAGGAGACGCGGGTCCGCTTTCCTGACGAACGCGAACGCGACATCGCTATCGTGCGTCACGCGCCGGTCGTCGTGCTGATTCCGTTGCCGGCGCCAGGTCGGGTGATTCTGATCCGCCAGTACCGCGCGAGCATCGCTCGCGAAACGTGGGAACTGCCAGCCGGGGGCATCGAAACGGGCGAAACCGAGACACAAGCGGCGCGCCGCGAGTGCGAGGAGGAGATTGCGCTCGTCCCGCACGTGCTCGAGCGTCTGGGCGCATGGTTTCCCAGTCCGGGTTTCTGCGACGAAGAGATGATCTTCTTCCGCGCGACCGATCTTCGCCCGCCGGCCCCGGACTCGTCTCACCGGCCCGATGAAGACGAAAGCATCACCGCGCAAGTATTCGCGCTCGAACAGGCGAAAGCCATGGCCTTACAAGGGGAGATCGTCGACCTGAAGACAGCGTATGGGTTGAAGCTGCTGTGAGGAGCGCCACGAACCACGAAAAGAAAATGCCACGAAACCACAACAACACGAAACAACTCTACGTGTTCCGGATGGCTAGCGGAACTCCGGCCGGAACCATTGTGGGTCGTGAGCAACTTCCGGTACGTCAACTTCAAAATCTCTGGCGATCACGTAGTCGTTGTCGTCCATCAGAAAGACAACGCCGGCAGCCGCAACGTCGACGCGCTCTGGCTGAAACACCGGCACACCAAGGCAGCCCAATACCGTGAGGACCGAATCGACGAGTGGTAATGCACCCCTATCCCTAACGGAGCCGTATCAGTCGGGGCGAGATCGATGTGATTGAGCAAGTCAGCCCGAGAAACGTTCGGCAGATCCAACGCCATCAAGCCGTCCACCAAAGCACTTCGTTCGAATGGGCCGTTTACGTACAGCGTTTGACTGTTCGCCAACGACCACAGCAAAAGGGTGTTGCTCTTCGAATCGCCAATCGACGACTTCACGTCTCGGTGAGAGCCGAACCACGAACGGGTCGATTGCGCGGACCCGAACTTCGCGCTTACCGGCGTCGTAAGCAGTGAATCCCCATGGCTGGCCGCGCTGGACGGCGGCCAGATACAGCGGGTGCTCCCACCATGGGTAGAATCGAACAACGACTTCCGCACTGCCGCCCGCAGGTGTCAGAGTGCTGATCGCCGTTACAAACTCCCCATCAATGTGATGAAACCGATCGGCAATCGCACGATAGTTTTGTTCAAGCCATAACGCTCGCCAATAGTACCCGCGGAACGCATCGTTGGTTCTCTTTCGTGTTTGCCGGTTTTCGTGGCTAGCCTGCTTCGTGACTTCGCGTTTTCGTGGCCGACTCGATCGCTTCCTCGATCGTCGTGACGTGTATCCCGACCGTATCCTCAACCCTCCGCGCGTATCCGCCTGCCAGCACGACGACCAGCGGCACGCGCGCCTCGCGCGCAGCGGCGATGACCATGCGGTCGCGCTGCCTCAACCCGTCTCGAGTCAGCCGCAGACCGCCAAGTTGATCCTCCTCGAACGGATCCGCCCCAGCCAGAAAGAACAGGCACTGTGGAGCACTGCCCATCACGGTTGGTAGAGCCTGTTCGAGCCGGGCAAGGTAGTCGGCGTCATGGATCCCGTCGGGCAACCCGATGTCGAGCGAGCCTTTCGGCTTCCACATCGGGTAGTTGTGCTGCTGGTGCATCGAGAACGTGAAGATGTGTGGGTCGCGTTCGAAAATGAACGCCGTGCCGTTGCCGTGATGGACGTCGAGGTCGACGATCGCGGCGCGGTCGATCCCGCGTTGCTGAAGCACCCGAACCGCCACGGCGACGTCGTTGAACGGACAGAAGCCCTCTCCGTGATTCGCAAACGCATGGTGCAATCCGCCGCCGATGTGGACGGAAATGGGGACGGGCATGCTTTTCGCGGCGGGCGGCGCAAACTGTCCCCGTCTCCATTTCTGACATGCGGCGAGCGCTGCCTGGACGGTCCCGCCCGCCATCAGTCGAAACCCGTCGACCATCTCCTGCGACCAGGGCAGTTCCAGCTGTGCGATGTCGTCAGCGGTCACGCTGCCGTCGCGCAGCTTGTTCAGATATTCGGTGGTGTGAACGAGCGCGAGCTCGTCCCAGGTTGCCGGCTCCGGTTCGATGATCGTGAAGCGCTCCGCCGCGTCCGGGCGGGCGAGGATCCGGTCGTGCACGAGGCGGTATTTCTGGGTCGGAAACACGTGCAGCCCGATATCGATGTGATACCGGGCTGAGTAGAAGATCGGCAGCGCCACTCAGTGCCGCGCGACGATCGGCGGTCGGGCCTTCGGCTCCTTCGGAGCTGCTTTTTGAGGACGCGCGTCGGACGAGACCGGCTGGAGCGCCAGCGCCAGAACCTCGTCGATCGTCGAGACCAGGTGGACGATCAGGTCCTTGCGCAACTCCGGCGTCAGATCTTCGTTGACGTTCTTGCTGTTCTGCTTCGGCAGGATCACCTCGCGAATCCCGACGCGGCGGGCCGCCAGCACCTTCTCCTTGACGCCCCCGATAGGCAACACGCGCCCTGAGAGCGTGATCTCGCCGGTCATGGCGATGTCGCCGCGCACGGGACGCCCGGTCAGCTGCGACGCCATGGCAGTGGCCATCGTCACGCCGGCCGACGGGCCGTCCTTGGGAATCGCGCCAGAGGGAACGTGCACGTGAATCTCGGCGTTCTTGAAGAAGTCGGGATCGATGCCGTACTCGCGCGCGTGCATGCGGAGCCAGGACAGCGCCGCCCGCGTCGACTCCTTCATGACCTCGCCGAGCTGTCCGGTGAGGGTCAAGGCGCCGGTCCCGGCCATCCGCGATGCTTCGATGAACAACACTTCGCCGCCGGCCGGCGTCCAGGCCAGGCCGATCGCCACGCCCGGCTCCTTCGTCCGCTCCTCCATCTCCTCGTCGAGGAACCTGGGGGCGCCCAGCATCTCGACGACGAGGTCGGGGGTGACCGTGATGGCCGATTCGTCGCCTTCGGCGCGACGACGCGCCACCTTGCGGCACAGGGCGCCGATCTCGCGCTCCAGGTTCCGCACGCCCGCTTCGCGGGTGTAGCCGCGAATCACCTGCCGCAGCGCGTCCGGCGTGAAGCGGATGAACTCGCCCGTCAAGCCGTGGTTCTTCACCTGTTTCTCGACCAGGTGATCGGTGGCAATCTGCAGCTTCTCTTCCTCGGTGTACCCGGCGATCTCGAGCACTTCCATCCGGTCCTTCAGCGCCGGCGGAATCGGATCGAGGATATTCGCGGTCGTGATGAACAGCACCTCGGACAGATCGAACGGCACGTCGAGATAGTGATCGCGGAAGGTGTTGTTCTGCTCCGGGTCGAGCACTTCGAGCAGCGCCGACGAGGGGTCGCCGCGGAAATCGGAGCCGAGCTTGTCGATCTCGTCGAGGATGAACACCGGATTCTTCGACTCGGCGCGGCGCAGGCCCTGGATGACTTGTCCGGGCAGCGCCCCGATGTAGGTCCGGCGGTGACCGCGGATCTCCGCCTCGTCGCGCATGCCACCGAGCGAGACCCGCACGAACTTGCGACCGAGCGATTCGGCGATCGAGCGGGCCAGCGACGTCTTGCCGACACCGGGCGGTCCGACGAAGCAGAGGATCGGCCCTTTCACGTCCGGATTGAGCTTGCGCACGGCGAGGTATTCGAGAATGCGGTCCTTCGCCTTTTCGAGGCCCGAGTGATCGGCATCGAGCACGTTCTTCGTGCGCGGCAGATCGATGACTTCGTCGGTGCGCTTCGCCCACGGCAGCGCGACGAGCCAGTCGAGATAGGTCCGTGACACGGTGTACTCGGCGGCGGCGACCGGCATCTTCGACAGCCGGTCCAGCTCGCGCAGCGCCTCCTTCTTGACGCCCTCGGGCATGCCGGCCGCTTCGATCTTCTCGCCGAGCTCTTCGATTTCCTTGGTTTGATCGTCGCCCTCGCCGAGCTCCTTCTGGATCGCCTTCATCTGCTCGCGCAGGAAGTATTCACGCTGGTTCTTGCCGACCTCCGACTGCACCTGCGACTGAATCTTCGAACCGAGCTCGAGTACCTCGAGCTCCTTGATGAGCAGGCGATTGAGGTTGTCCATCCGCGCCCGGATATCGAGCGTCTCGAGGACCTCCTGCTTCACGGCGGTGCTGATGGTGGACAGGCTCGACGCGATGAAATCGGCGAGACGGCCCGGCTCGGCGATGTTCATCGCCAGTGTCTGCAGATCGTCCGACAGCAGCGGCGACAGCGACACCACCTGCTGGAAGTTCGTCTTGATATTGCGGGCGAGTGCGTCGATTTCGAGCCGATCGGCGTCGTTGGTGTCTTCGTTCGCCGCGCCGACGCGCGCCCGCAGGTAGGGATGGCTCGAGACGACCTCCTCCAGTCTGAGGCGGGCCAGGCCCTGGACGATCAGCCGCAGGCTGCCGTCCGGCAGCTTGAACATCTTGTGAATGTGCGTCGCCGTGCCGACCGCGTAGAGGTCGTCCTGAACCGGCTCCTCGACCGCGGCGTCGCGCTGCGTGAAGACGGCGATTAACTTGCCATTGGCGATCGCGTCGTCGATCAGCCGCACGGAGCTCTCGCGCGCCACCGCCAGCGGCATGAACGAGTTGGGGAACAGCACCGTGTCGCGCAGCGGCAGGATCGGCAGCTCGGACGGTATCGCGACCGGCCGTTCGGCTGTCGTCATGTCTTCGGGTTTCAGATCGTCGAGTTGATCGCTCATAGCGACCTCTCCAGTGACCAGATTGTAAGTGGAGACGCGGGTGGCGGGAACGCGGGCTCCGCCACCGGCGGAGCCCCACGTTTTCTACTACGGGACGCCGGGGTGTTACATGTCGAGGAACAGCGACGAGGTGCCGCGCCGCGCGGCCATCTGCCGCTCACGCTGCTCGGCGACTTCCCGGGCCTCTTCGCAATCCTTGCAACGCACCGCGAACGGCAGAGCGCGCAGCCGCTTCTCGGCAATTTCGGAGCCGCAGTCGAAGCAGTTGCCGTAGTCGCCCTGTTCCAGGCGCATCAAGGCGTCGTTGATCTTGTTGAGCGTCTCGGACTTCATCTGGATGAGCGCGAACTCGATATCGTCCTGGATATCGGCTTCGGAGCTCTCGACAGCATCGAACACGTCGTTCTGCTTGCCGCCCCAGGTGCCCTCGGACCGCACATCGCGCATCCGGCCCTGAACCTCAGCCTGAATCGTTCGCTGCCGCTCTTCCAGCATGCGCTTGAGCTCGGTATAGCGGGACCGTCCGTTTGTTTCCGTGCCCGCTCTTGAGATGTCCTTCATGACGCCGCTCCTTCCGTCGCCCGGATTGCCCTGGGCGTTGCCGCCGTTAAAATTGCCGTCTGCTATGCAAATGAATTGCCAATGATATCCTGAGCTAAAGTCATATCGCAACCGGAAACAGGCTCTTGCGGTGCTTCATTCCAAGTCGTCCTGGGTCGAAACTGTAATTCAGCCACAAATCTCGTCCTATCACGACTGACTATCTAAAGCTCTACGTTGCAACGACTTGCCTTTCAGACCCATCATAAGTCGACCAATCGTTCAAACTGATGCTCGTTTAGACGCCGGTTCTCGTCGATCGGTTCGATCTCGAGCACGACAACTTTGTCCGCTTTGGGTGACGACTATGTGTGACGAAAAATTGCCGAGGTGTGCTTCCGCGACCACGGCGGACGGTGTCCGCTCACCTTGCTTCGACTAGTGTCTGACCGGTGTCGGAGCGTTTCACGAGCGATGTCGGAGCGGTGCCAGATGAAGGTCGGAACGGTGTCGGAGCGTTGTCGCAGCAGTGTCAGACGTGTATCAGACCTGTGTCGGAGTCAGGTCGGAGCGGTGCCGGGGTAGTGTCGGAGAGGTGTCAGAGAAGTGTCGGAGCGGCTCCATCGGACAAACAGGGGCATGACCGTGTCAAAAAGTGTCAGCCGTGGCGCTTATTGAACTTTCGTCGTCTTGAGCGAGGAGTTGGGCACGACGCCACGCTCCACGAGCAGCTGACCGCTCCGGCGGCTCCCTGTCTTCAGCCAGCGCTCGTACAACCGGAGCAGATCCATGTTGGACGCGCATGCTGAGCGTTCGCTGACCTCGGACAGTACGTCCGCGAAGGCAATGAACTTGTCAGCCAACTCGGCGAAGACTGAGGAGAACGTGTCGGTTTCCTGCCGACTGAGGGCATGGTAAGCCACGCCGCCAATGTTCGCGTAGTAGTCGACATCGACGAGCTTTCGACGCAGCGAATCGGCAAAAAATCCGGAAACAAACAGCGAGACGTCGCCGATCTGCCTGAGAGTGGCGCGCTGTTCCAGACCACCGCTCTCCAGGGCACGCGCCAGCTGAATGGCAAGCGGTTCTCCGGCGTGCTCCGTCGCGCGCTGCTTGAGAAACCCCGCCAGCAGCTGCACGACGTAATACGAAGTGAGCTCGTTCGCTACGAGACCCTGATGTACGAGCGCTCCGTCGACAAGTTCCTTGAAGTACTCGACGGGCGACTCCGGTCGGAACATCGCTTCGCCCATGCACGAACTCCTATTCCCTGATAGTGCAAGGTGCGTTCCGATGAGTTCTGGTGATTTTCGGCCAGATTATACAATAGTGCGCGGCTATGCCCTGTCCACTTTGCGGCGTTCGGAAGGCACGTCGTGCCTGTCCCGCGCTCGATCACGAAATTTGTACCGTCTGCTGCGGGACGAAGCGCCTGACCGAGATCCGCTGCCCCGAGGATTGCGGCTATCTCGCGGCAGCGCGCGAGCACCCGCCGGCTGTCGCCCACCGGCAACACCAGCGCGACCTGCTGCTGTTCATCGACGCACTTCGCGACTTCAATCAACGACAGTCGCAGCTCTTTCTGGCGATCAACAGCGTGATCGCGCAATACGTCCCCCCTGAACTGCAGACGATCACCGACGCCGACGTCATCGACGCGGCCGCCGCGCTGGCCGCGACGTTCGAGACCGCTTCGCGCGGCGTCATCTACGAACAGCGACCCTCAACGCGTTCGGCCGAACATCTGGCCGGAGCCGTTCGGACGCTGCTGCTGAGGGCGGGACAGAGCGGCGGCTCTGCCTTCGAACGGGACGCCGCCGTCGTGTTGCACCGCATCGAACAGACGGCGCGGACTGCCCAGAAGGCCGAACCGACGAACCCGCGCGCGTATCTCGGGCTGATCGAGCGCGTCGCCCGTCAATCCGACCACGCACCGCAGGGCGATGCGGCCACCATGGACAGCGCGCCGGTGTCGCGCTTGATAGTGCCCTGACCAGCCCGATATACTTGGAGATTCGTCAGGGTCCAAACATTCTCGAGAGATAAGTCATGGCCAAGAGTTGTGAAATCTGCGGTAAGAGTCCGGTCGTCGGCCGGCAAGTGAGCCACGCGCATAACGTCAGCGCCCGTCGCTTCGAGCCCAACCTTCAGACGGTGCGGGCGATGATCAACGGCGGGGTGCGGCGGATTCGCGTCTGCACGCGTTGCCTCCGCTCGGGAAAAGTCATCAAGGCCGCTTGAAGCAAGCGATTTCCAGCCCGCTCGCCCCGAAGCCGGTCGGCCCGTACTCCGCGGCGCTCCGCGCGGATACGCTGCTCTTCATCTCCGGACAAGTGCCGATCGATCCTGCGTCCGGGCGTATGGTCGAGGGTGATATCGGAGTCCACACGCGGCGCGTGCTCGAAAACATTCGGGCGTTGCTCGACGCGGCCGGCCTGTCCTTCGCGCACGTCATCCGCACCACGGTGTTTCTCGCCGACATGAACGACTTCCAGGCGATGAACGAGGTCTACGCGACGTTCTTCGTCGAGCCGTACCCCGCCCGTTCGACGGTGCAGGCCGCACGCCTGCCGCGTGATGCACGCGTCGAGATTGATGCGATCGCGAGCTACGGGAGCTAGTGTCCCGGCCGCGTGATTCGCAACATAAGTCCCGGGCGGGGCATCCCGTCTGGCTGCGTTGCTCATCGCTCACTTATGCCCAATAAGCTCGCTCTTCACGCCTTGCCAGCCGGGCGCCGCGCGCCGGGACTTATGCCGCGAATCACGCGGCCGGGACACTAGCCGCCCGTGGTGAAACTGGCGCTGCATTGACCGGCGCTGGATCCTGTCTGACGACGTCGCCTGCCTGCTGGTGACTACCCCGCCCGTCCCGCCCGCTCCACATCCAGCACACCGCTCACCGACTTCAACGAGCGAATCACCCGCTCCAGGTGCTTGAGATCGCTGATCTCGACGGTGACGTCGATGCGGGCGCGGTTGTCGTCGTCGCCGGTCCGCGCTTCCAGGTCTTTGATGTTGGTGTTGATGTCAGCGATCTTGGCGCTGACCGCCGCCAGGACCCCCTTGCGATCTTCGACTTCCATCGTCAGCCGCACGGTGTAATTCGCGGTGCTGCCTGACGCGCCAGCCTTGTCCCATTCGACGTCGATGCGACGCTCGGGGTCGTACATCAGGTTCACGACGTTGGGACAGGTCGCGGAGTGCACCGAGACTCCCTTGCCGCGGGTGATGTAGCCGACGATCTTCTCGCCGAGAATCGGATTGCAGCAGCGCGCGCGGAACACCAGCACGTCGTCGGAGCCGCGCACCTTGATTTTCTCCTGGCCGCCGCCGAAGGCGCGTTTCACGGCGGCGGTGATCGGTCCTTCCGGCGCCTTCTCGCGCAGCCGATCAGACGGCACGAGCCGCCCTAACAGCTGTTTCGCGGACAGGGTCCCGTAGCCGATCTGCGCAAACACATCGTCAGGCGTCTTGGCGCCGATCTCCGCCTGCGCCGTCACGAAGACCTCGGATTCCTTGATGCCTTTCAGCGTCACGTCGTAGCGGCGCGCTTCCTTCTCGAACACCTTCCAGCCGAGTTCGATGGCGCGCGTGCGCTCCTCGAGCCGGATCAGATGTTTGATCTTGTAGCGCGCGTGCGCGGTGACGACGAAATTCAGCCAGTCGCGGCTCGGCTTGTGGCCGGACGCGGTGATGATCTCGACGATGTCCCCGTTCTTCAGCCGGGCGCGCAGCGGGACCATCTTGCCGTTGATGCGGGCGCCGACGCACTGATGCCCGACATCGGTGTGAATCGCGTATGCGAAATCGATCGGTGTAGCGCCGCGCGGAAACGCCTTGACCTGGCCTTTCGGCGTGAAGGTATAGACCTCCTCGGGGTAGAGCTCGACCTTCAGGTTCTGGATGAACTCCTGCGGATCTCGAACTTCCTGCTGATAGTCGAGCAGCTGGCGCATCCACTGGAAGTAGCGCTCGTCCTTGTGATCGCCGATCCGGCCCTCCTTGTACTTCCAATGTGCGGCGATACCCTCTTCCGCCATCCGGTGCATGCCCTGGGTCCGGATCTGCACCTCGAACGGCATGCCGTGCTCGCTGATCACCGAGGTGTGCAGCGACTGATAGCCGTTCGGTCGCGGCATCGCGATGAAGTCCTTGATGCGTCCCGGCACCGGCGACCAGGTCTGGTGAATGATGCCGAGCGCCGCGTAGCAGTCCTTGACGCTTTCGCTGACGATGCGCAAGGCGATGAAGTCGTACACCTGATCGAGCTCGATCCGCTGCCGCTTCAATTTCTGGTTGATGCTCCAGAGCCGCTTGATCCGGCCGTCGATCTCGAGGACCGGCACCCCCTGGTCGCGCAGCTTGCGATCGATCGTCCCGCGCAGCTGCTCGACGAGTCCTTCGGTCGCGCGCCGCTTGGCTTCGACGCGGATGCGGAGGCCTTCGTAGGCCTGCGGCTCGAGATACCGGAACGACAGCTCCTCGAGCTCGTTCTTCAGCTTGCTCATGCCGAGACGGTTGGCGATCGGCGCGTAGATGTCGCGCGTCTCCTGGGCAATGACCGTGCGGCGCTCTTCCGACAGGTGATTCAGCGTCCGCATGTTGTGCAGGCGATCCGCGAGCTTGACGAGGATCACCCGGATGTCGTCGACCATCGCCAGCAGCATCTTCCGGAAGTTCTCGGCCTGCCGCTCTTCGCTCGACGCGAATCGGATGGCGCTGATCTTGGTGACCCCCTCCACCACGTGCGCCACTTCCGGCCCGAAGAGCTCGTGAATCCGCTCGATGGTGGTCAGGGTGTCCTCGACGACGTCGTGCAGCAGCCCGGCGGCGACGGCCACCACGTCGAGCTTCATGTCGGCCAGGAAGTCGGCCACCGCCAGGGGATGGATGAGGTATGGCTCACCGGAATGGCGGACCTGTCCCCGGTGCTCAAACGCCGAAAACACATAGGCCCGGCGCAGGAGCTCGACGTCCGCATCAGGGCTGTATGCCCGGACTTTCTCGAGCAAATCTTCGAATCGAATCATGAAAACCGGTGTCTAACCAGCGGACGGGGTGCGTTCTGAATCATACGGGACGCGCTTGCCGGCCGGTAAGGACCCGAACTATAGTTTCGGCTACAAAGGGGGCTGCATGCGTGCTTTTTCGGGAGCGCCGATCGCGATGACCGTGGCGCTGACCCTGGCGGCGACATCAACGATCTTAACCAGCGCAGGCTGTTCACAGCTCGGCGTGATTCAGGCGCGGCGCGCGGCGAAGGCGGCGAACCAGGCGTATGCGCGGCAGGATTACCAGGAGGCGGCCGAGCAGTATCACCAGGCGATCGAAGCCGATCCCGAGCTCGGTTACGCGTACTTCTACCTCGCCAACAGCTACGAGCAGCAGTTCCGGCCGAGTCGAAAGGGAGAGGCCGACAACGACGCGTTGCTCGAGAAAGCGGTGGTGAACTATCAGACGGGCTTCGAGAAGCTCAACGCGCAGCCCGACGATCAGAACAAGCTGCTGGCGCGCCGCTGCCTCGAGTTCCTCGCGGAGGTCTACGGCGCGGACAAGCTGAACGACCCGGCCAAGGCGGAACCCGTGATCCAGAAGCTGATTCAAATGGATCCCAGCGATCCCACCTATTACTTCCGGCTGGCGCGGCTGTACGAGGACGCCGGCGCCTACACCGAGGCGGAGCAGACCTACCAGAACGCGAAGAACATCAAGCCGAAGGACCCGGCGGTCTACCTCCAGCTCGCGGCGTACTACAACCGCCAGGGCCAGTTCGACAAGACCATCGAGGCGCTCGAGCAGCGCGCGCAGCTCGAACCGACCAACCCGGAAGCGTTTCACACCATCGCCGGCTACTACTGGGATGAAACGCAGCGCGACGTGCGGTTGAACGATCAGCAGAAGCGCGACTACGTGCAGAAGGGGCTGGAAGCGGCCGACAAGGCGCTCTCGCTGAAGAGCGATTACGTCGAGGCTTTGACCTTCAAGGGGCTGCTGCTCCGCCAGCAGGCGCTGCTCGAAAAAGACCCGAAGGTGCAGCAGCAGCTGATCAAGGATGCGACCGGGCTCAGCGACAAGGCCAACGAGCTCCGCAAACGGCAAGTCAGCGGCGTCGGGAATTAGTCGCTCTCGGAAGACTGGGGATGAAGGCCGCCGGCAGCTTGCCGGCGGCCTTTTTTTCGTCTTACCGCCGTTATGGCGGCACAGTAGAATGGCTGTTCCCTTTCGACAGTTGGCTTTGATGAGGTTCTTACCCATGCGACATCTGAAAGCACTCGTGTTGGTGATCCTGTTCGCCGCGAGTGGCAGCGCGGCGCTGGCGCAGACGGTCACCACCGGCTCGATCAGCGGTGAGGTGATCGACCAGCAGGGCGGCGGCATCCCAGGTGCCGTCGTCGTCGCCGTGCACACGCCGACCGGAACGGCCTACGAAGCGGCCAGCGGCCTCGATGGCCGGTATCAGGTTCTCAACGCCCGGGTCGGCGGCCCGTACACCGTCACCATCAAGATGCCGGGCTTTCGGGACAAGAGCGTCACCGGTGTCAACGTGACCCTCGGCGCCGATCAGAAAGTCGATGTCCAGCTCGAGTTGGCGACCGTGTCGGAGCAGATTACGGTGACCGCCGAAGTGCCGGTCATCGACACGATGCGGGCCGGCACGGCGTCGAACGTGCGGACCGAGGCGATCGAGACCTTGCCGACAATCTCGCGGAGTCTTGCGGACTTTGCGCGACTCGATCCCAACTTCGTTTCGACGTCGACCGGCCAGGGCGCGACGGTGATCTCGGTCGCCGGTCGCAACAATCGCTACAACAGCATCCAGATCGACGGCGCGGTGAACAACGACCTGTTTGCGATTTCAGACGCCAGCGCGCCGGGCGGCGCGGCCGAGACACAGCCGATCAGCCTCGATGCCATCGAAGAGCTGCAGCTGGTGGTGTCGCCGTACGACGTGCGGCAGGGCATGTTTACCGGCGGCGGCATCAACGCCGTCACCCGATCGGGTTCGAACCGCGTGTCAGGGACTGGCTACTACTTCGGCCGCGAGGAGGCACTGGTCGGCGAGATTTCCGATCGCGGCGCCGTCATCCCGCTCGGTCCCTTCAGCGACCAGCAGGGCGGGTTCAGCGTCGGCGGACCTATCGTCCGCAATCGCGCCTTTTTCTTCGCCAACCTGGATTTCGGACGGCGGGAAACGCCATCGGGATTTTCGATCATCGGCACCGGACAGAGTTTCGGACGCACCGCCGAGGCACAGCGGTTCGTCAGCATCCTTCAGAACCGATATAACTACAATCCCGGCGCCGGCGACGACCCGTTCCGCGAATTCGTACGCACCACCGACAACAACAAGATATTCGTCCGCGCCGATCTCAATCTGAGCAGCAACCACCGGATGACCGTGCGGCACAACTACATCGACGCGTTGAACGATGTGGGCTTTCCGACGAACATCCTGTATTACTTCCCGGACAACTTCTATCGGTTCAACAACGATCAGCATTCGACCGTTGGCCAGTTGAACAGCACGCTCGGCCGATCATTCAATGAGCTGCGGGTGACCTACCAGCGCATCCGCGACAACCGGACCAACGCCGGCGAATTCCCGTTCGTTCGCGTCTTCCTGCCCGATGGTAGCTCGCTGCGCGCCGGCACGGAGAATTTCTCGTCGCGCAACCGGCTCGATCAGGACATCATCGAGATCACCAACGACTACACGATGGTCTGGGGCCAGCACACGCTGACCTTCGGGACGCACAACGAGTTCTTCAAGTTCGACAACCTGTTCATCCGCGACAACTACGGCAACTACCAGTTTGGCAACCTCGACCTCTTCGATCAGGGTCTCGCGCAGTCCTACGACTTCAGCTACTCGGTGACCGGCGACCCGCTCGAATCGGCAGATTTTTCGGTCCGCCAGTTCGGGTTCTACGCCGGCGATCAGTGGCGGGTCTCGAATCAGCTGACGGTGAACTACGGCGTGCGCATCGACCTGCCGGTGTTCCCCGACAAGCCGACGCGCAATCCGTTCTCCGAAACCACCTTCGGTTATCGCACCGACATCGTGCCTGAAAGCACGATGTGGTCGCCGCGGATCGGCTTCAATTACGACCTGCGTGGCGACGGCCGCGAGCAGGTGCGCGCCGGGATCGGGTTGTTCACGGGCCGAACACCCTATGTCTGGCTGTCGAATCAATACGGCAACACCGGCAACGAATTCACCCGCATCAGCGTAACCAACAACGCCGCCAATCGCATCCCGTTCGTCACCGACGTGAACAATCAGCCGCAGACCGTTCCTGGCTCGAGGGTGCTCGGCAACGAGATCGACGTCATCGACCCGGAGTACGATTTCCCGTCGCTGTGGCGTGGCAACGTCGGCTACGACCGTCAGCTCGGGCTGTGGGGGCTGGTCGGATCTGCGGAATTCATCGCGTCGCGGACCGTCAAGGACGTCGCCTACGCAAACGTGAACATGTTCCAGAACGGCACCCGCCCGTTCGACGGCCGGCCGGTGTTCGGCGGCCGCGTGTCGACGGCGATCAGCAACGCCATCCTGCTGCAGAATACCGACCAGGGCCACCAGTGGAACATGAGCTTCAAGCTGGAACGGCCACTGCGCAACGGCTGGTTCGCATCAGGATCGTATGCCTACGGTCAGACGCGGTCGGTACTCGATGCGAAATCGTCGCAGGCGGCGTCGAACTGGGGCAACGCCAGAACGCCTGGCGATCCCAACAACCTGCCGATGGCGCGCTCCGATTTCGACGTCGGCCACAGGCTCAATTTCGCCGCGTCGTACATCTGGGATCTGCCCAGGGGTTTCGGCGTCACTGCGTCGATGTTCTACAACGGCCAGTCCGGTCGGCCATATTCGATCAGCTACAACAACAGCGACGTCAACGGCGACGCACAGAATTTCAACGATCTGCTCTGGGTCCCGAACAGCGCCAGCGACGTCGTCCTGCGTAACGGCACGGCGCAACAGCTCGAGGACTTCATCAACTCGGATGATTGCATGAGTCAGAGCCGCGGCCAGATCACCGAGCGCAACTGCGGCCGTCAGCCGTTCACCAACAACGTCGATGTGAAGTTCGCCGTCGGGCTGCCCGCACGTCGCGCCCGAGTCGAGCTCACCTTCGATATCCTGAACTTCATGAACCTGCTGAACGACGAGTGGGGCCGCTACGAGTTCCTCGACTTCCAGACCCTGAACGCGCTCGGCTACGGCGGCATCGACGCCGCGACCGGCAAGCCGATCTATGACATCGGCACGTTCACCTCGCCCAACTTCCGCAAGTTCACGATCGACAACCTGCGGTCGCGCTGGCAGGCGCAGTTCGGCGCGAGAGTGCGGTTCTGAGTTCACAGACGGGTGCCGTGGTGCCGCGTGCCGGGGTGCAGGGTGCTGCAACCCGGTGCGCGCACTACTCCGGCACCCGGCACCAGCACCGCGGCCCCCTGCACCCGGCACTTCGGCACCCGACGCTACGGCACCCGGCTGCGGCACCCGCTAAAGCGTGACTCCTGAGCTCGAAGGCTACCTGGAACAGATCCGCTACATCCGGCAGGACGTCGCCGCCATCGTCGCGAATCTCACGATCGACGAGTTCAACTGGCGGCCTGCTGCAGACCGCTGGTCTATCGCTCAGTGTTTCGACCATCTCAACCTGACGGCCGCTGGCTTCGTCCCGGCCATCGATCGAGCAATTGCCGATGCGAAGGCGCGCGGGCTGACGGCCAGCGGCCCGTTCGTCTATCCGTTGCTCGAGCGGCTCTTCGTCCAGTCGAATGAACCTCCTCCGAAGCGGCGTTTTCGCGCGTTCAAAGCGTACCGTCCCGCAGAGCGGAAAACGCCCGGCGAGGTAATGGACAGCTTCCTCCAGTGGCAGGACCAGCTGGCAGAGCGCGTCCAGCGCGCCGACGGTCTCGATCTGCGTCGCGCCCGGCAGCGATCGCCCATCTTTCCGCTCGTCAAGTGGAGCCTGGGGACGATGTTCGCATTGGTCCTCTCCCATGAACGGCGGCACATCTGGCAGGCACGCCAGGTGCGGAACGCTTTCCCCCCATCCGAATCGACGACCCGCACGTAGAGAGGGTCGGGACCGAACCTGAGAGGTTCGACCTCGGACAGCGGACCTGAGTTGTCCGCCCTCGGACGGCGGACCTAAAGAGGTCCGCTCTTGGACGGCGGACCTAAGAGGTCCGCCCTACGTACGCAACGACAGGAGGGGGTATGAGACGGAGATCGAACAGCTGGATCGCGGCAGCGCTGATTGCGGCAGCCGGCACCACGATTCAGGCGTCGAGCCACCGCGAGGCGCCCGGTATCACGCACACACCCAAGCTCGACGGCACCGACTTCTACATGTTTCGGAGCTACGAGCCGGGACGGTCAGAGTTCGTGACGTTGATCGCGAACTTCGTGCCGCTCCAGGACGTCTACGGCGGGCCGAACTTCTTCACGCTCGACCCGGACGCGATCTACGAGATTCACGTCGACAACAATGGCGACGCACGCGAGGACCTCACCTTCCAGTTCCAGTTCCGCAATCGCTATCGCAACCTCACCGTTCCGGTCGGCGACAAAGAGGTCGCGGTGCCGCTCATCAACATTGGCGGCATCGGTCCGGCTGCTGACGACACGGCCAATCTCAATGTCCTCGAGACCTACACGGTCACGATGGTCCGCGGCGATCGGCGCACCGGACAGCGCTCGGCGATTCGCAACGTCGCCGACGGCCGGACGACGTTCCGGAAACCGGTCGACCGCATCGGCGACAAGTCGGTGCGCGATAACAATCCGGCCATCTACGAACAGTACGCGAACAACCACATCTACAACGTCAGTCTGCCCGGCTGCGGCGCCGGACGCGTCTTCGTCGGCCAGCGACGCGAGGGATTCGTCGTCAACCTGGCCGAGGCCTTCGATCTGATCAACACGAATCCGTTGGGACCGGTCGATGCGGAGGAAAACGCCGTCGCCGACAAAAACGTCACGACCATGGCCGTCGAAGTGCCGATCAGTTGCCTCTCGCGCCAGGATCCGGTGATCGGTGCGTGGGCGACGTCGAGCAAGATGCTCTTCCCGAAGCTCGACCTGCCATTCTTCTGGCAGACCTCGCGGCTCGGCAGCCCGCTCGTCAACGAGCTGGTCATCGGCCTGAAAGACAAGGACACGTTCAACGCCAGTGAGCCGAAAGATGATGCGCAGTTCGCGCAGTACGTCACGCATCCCACGCTGCCGGTGCTGGTGCAGGCACTGTTCGGCGTCCCGGCGCCGGCCGCGCCGCGCAACGATCTCGTCCAGGTGTTCCTCACCGGCGTGCCGGGGCTGAATCGCCCCGCCAACGTCAAGGCCTCCGAGATGCTGCGTCTGAACACGAGCATCCTTCCCATCGGCCCCGCGGCGCAGAACCCGCTGGGCGTCCTCGGCGGAGACCTTGCCGGGTTTCCCAATGGCCGGCGGGTCGGCGATGACGTGGTCGATATCGCGCTGCGGGCGGCAGAGGGGATCCTGCTGGCCCCCAACCCGGCGGTCTTTCCGCCGGTGACCGATGGCGCGTTCGTCAACGCCACCATCGCCTACACGCCCGACGGCGTCATCACGCAGGACCAGTCGTTCCGGCTGTTCCGCGACACGTTCCCCTATCTCCAGACTCCCTTGTCGGGCTCTCCGAACCCGACGCACCAGTAACACGACGAGGATGGGAAGGCCATCGAGCCGCGTGGCTCGATGGCCCCGCTACTGCCATGACACGAGTCTTTCAGCTCGCGTTCGTTGCCCTTGCGCTGTCCGCGCGGTCCACGGCGGCCCACGATCTGTGGATCGAGCCGTCCGCGTTCTTCACCAGCCCCGGACAGGTGGTCGCCGTCCGGCTTCGCGTCGGACAGGACCTCGTCGGCGACCCGGTGCCGCGCGACCCGGCGGCCATCGACCAGTTCGTTGCCGTCGACCAGCTCGCGAAACGGCCGATTGCCGGTCGTGATGGCGGCGATCCCGCCGGAGTGCTGCGCGTCGACTCGCCTGGCGTGATCGTGATCGGCTACCGAAGCCGTCCCAGCACGGTGGTGCTGCCCGCCAATAAATTCAACCAGTACCTCGGTGAGGAAGGGCTCGAGGCCATCGCGGCAACGCGCGCCGTCCGCAACCAGACCGGCGCTGAAGGGCGCGAGTTGTTCTCACGCGCGGCCAAGAGCCTGGTCCGCTCCGGTGAGTCGAATGGGTCCCAAGGCGACCGCGCCCTCGGATTCAGACTCGAGCTCGTCGCGCGAGGCGACCCATTCGACGCTCACCAACGCGCGGCCTTTCAACTGCTGTTCGAATCCCGTCCGCTGCCCGGTGCGCTGGTCGTCGCCGTGAACAGGAACGATCCCTCGGCGAAGCTGACGATGCGCACTGATTCGCAGGGCCGCGTCAGCTTCCCCCTGCAACGTGCCGGGATGTGGTTGATCAAGGCGGTTCACATGATGGCGGCGCCTGCCGGTTCAGGCGCCGACTGGGAAAGCATCTGGGCGTCATTGACGTTCGAACGCACCGAAAGCCGGCGATGAGTCGCCGGTCGCTTCGCCGCCTGCTGCCGTGCTCGCTGCTCGTCGCTTTCACGGTCATGAATGTGGAGGCCCACGAGATCGGCACGACACGGGTTTCGGTGTCATTCGAGGCCGGACCGACCTATCGCATCGACGTCGAGACCGACGCCGAGTCGCTCGTCGAAAAGCTCGAAAGAGCAGCCGGCACCAGCAGCGATGCCGGCCCTCGTGACAGCCTGGCGGCACGACTCCGTGCCCTGGACGGCATCTTTCGAACCCGGGTGAACGTTTCGTTCGACGGCGCGAATGTCGTCCCGGAGATCGACTACATCATCGAACCGCCGGCCGACGACTTCTCGCCCGCTGGCGCCACGATCCGGCTTTTCGGAACGCCGCCGGCGGGCGTCCGTTTCCTGACGTGGTCATACGGATGGACGTTCGCGTCTTACGCCTTGACCGTGAACCGCGACGAGGTTGCCCGAAGCAGCGAGTGGCTCGAGGGTGGCGAGGCGAGCAGCCCGGTCCTCGTGGCGACGCCAGATAATCAGCCAAGCCGCCTCGCGACCGCAGTCGAATACATGTGGCTCGGCATCACGCACATCGTGCCCAAAGGGCTCGACCACATGCTCTTCGTGCTGGGCATCTTCCTGCTGAACCAGCGTCTCCGCCCGGTGCTCTGGCAGGTCAGCGCCTTCACCATCGCTCACTCCATCACCCTCGCGCTCAGCATCTATGGCTTCGTCACGCTCCGGTCGTCGATCGTCGAGCCGTTGATTGCGGCGTCCATTGCCTACGTCGCCGTCGAGAATCTGTTCCGGTCAGAGCTCAAGCGGCGTCGGATCGTGCTCGTCTTTGCGTGCGGGCTGCTGCACGGGCTGGGGTTTGCCGGGGTGCTGGGCGAACTGGCACTGCCGTCCGGAGAATTCGCCACGGCACTGGTGGCGTTCAATCTGGGAGTGGAACTCGGACAGCTGACGGTAATTGGCGCGGCGTTCTTGCTGGTAGGCTGGCAGTGCGGCGATCGGGTCTGGTACCGCCAGCGGATAGTCATCCCCGCGTCGCTCGCGATCGCGGGGATGGCAATCTACTGGACGTTCGAGCGGGCGGCCGGCCTCTAGTTGCCGGTCGTGGCCCCGCCGGCGCGGCGCATCGCTTCGGTCACGATGCCGACTTTCTCGACACCGGCGCCCTTGGCCGCATCGATCACCTGGATGATGTCGGCATAGCGCAGCGTCCCGGCCCCGGCGAGGAACAGGGTTTTGTCACGGCGCGACTCGAAGATGTCGCGCAGCCGCCGCTCGAGCTCGGCGACCGGCACATCGTTGTTGTTGACCGAGATGCGCCGCTCGGCGTCGTACAACAGCATGATCTGACTGACCGTCGACTGTTCCGGATTGGCTGTCTTGGTTTCCGCCGGCAGGTTGATGTCGACACCGCGCTGGTTGAGCGGCAGCGTCGCCATGAAGATCACCAGCAGCACGAGCAGCACGTCGATGAGCGGCGTGACGTTCATGTCCGAGCTGGCGACCGGTACTTCACCGCGTACGACCTTGTCGGCGCCGAGGTGATGATGTGCAGCCATCAGTGGACTCCCTGCGCTGATTGGGCCTGGGTCGGGTCGGTGATGAGACCGATGTCCTCGATGCCGGCGGTGCGGAGCTGATCCATGGCGGCCATCACGGTGCCATAGTCGACTTCCGCGTCCGCCCGGATGATCACGATCTTCTCGCTCTTGGTCTCGAGAATCTCGTTGATCTTGGTTGCCAGCTCGGCCTCCTGGACCGGTCTGGAGTTGAGATACAGCGAACGGTTGGCCGCGATCGCGAGCACGGTCTGCTCAGCCGATTCGGGCTTGCTCTGAGTATTGTTCGCTTTGGGCAACCGCAACTGCACGCCCTGCTGCAGCATCGGCGCGACGATCATCATGATAATCAGCAGCACCAGCATGACGTCGACCAGGGGCGTCACGTTGATGTCGGATTTGACTCCGCCCTTGGCGCCGCCGAGATCCATTGACATGGGAATTTCTCCTAACGCTTGTCGTGCCGGGTGCTAGGGGCCGGGTGCCGCGTGCGTTGCCGCACCCGGCACCCAGGCACTCGGCACCAGGCACCCTTATGCTGTCTTCCTGATGAAGTAGTCGACGAGCTCCGACGAGGAGTTGTCCATCTCCACGTTGAAGTACTCGATGCGGCCCGTCAGGTAGTTGTAGAACCACACCGCCGGAATCGCGACCACCAGACCGAGCGCGGTTTCGACGAGTGCTTCCGCAATACCGGCGGAGACGGCGCCGATGCCGCCCGAACCGCTGGTCGCGATACCCGTGAACGCGTTGATGACGCCGACGACCGTGCCGAGCAGCCCCACGAACGGAGCGGTCGAACCGATCGTCGCCAGCGCTGACACGCCCTTCTTCAGGTCGGACGCCGTCAGCGCCGAGGCGCGCTGAATCGCGCGGCGCACCGTATCGAGCAGGTCTTCACGGCTCAACCCGCTGCCGCTTTCCTGCTGGAACTGATACTCCTGGAGACCGGCGAGCACGACCTTGGCGAGATGGCTGTAACGGTAGTTCTTCGAGGAAGCGAGCGCGATCGCATCCTTCAGGCGCCCCTCCCTGAGGTGCTTGGCAACCTGCGGCGCGAACAGCTTCGACTGGTTCCGTGCCTGGGTGTAGGTGAAGATCCGCTCAACGGCGACGCCAATCGACCACATTGACATGATGAGGAGAACGAAGGCCACGCCCTTCGCGGTGTACCCCATCGTTTCCCACATTTCCATGAAATCCACGGTCCATCCTCCTCGAACGAAGTTAAGGAACTCGAAATGTCTACTGCAGCGTGAAGTTGACGGTCACCGTCATGATGACCGGCACCGGCACGCCGTTGAGCAGTGTCGGCGTGTAGACCCATTGCCGCACGGCATCGAGCGCCGCCGCGTCGAGCAGCGGGATCGAGCGAAGCACCTTGGCTTCCGTGACGCGGCCATCCGGGCCGATGATGGCCTCGATGATGACCACGCCCTGCACACGCGCGGACTGTGCGATCGGCGGATAGACCGGATTGACTTTCTTGAGCTGAGTCGGCTGGCGGATCGCGCCGCCGACGCGGACCGGAGCTGGCGGCGGTGGCGGTGGGGGGGGTGGAGGCGGCGCCGCTTCGAGACCGCCGACGATACCGCCAATCGCGCCGCCAATGACACCGCCCTCTACGCCGCTGACCGCGCTCGAGACGCCGGTCTCGATGCCAGTCTCCGGCGCGATCTCCTTCGGCGCCTCAACCGGCGCGGCCGTCGGATTCGATTCGACCACCGGCTTGGGCGCTTGCGCGGCTTGCGGCGGCGGCGGCGGTGGCGGTGGCGGCGGCGGCGGTGGTGCCGACGCCACGAACGCCATCATCTGCGGCACGCCGGGCAGCATCGGGGCCGCCATCAGCGGGATGATCACTACGGCGCCGATGACGGCCGTATGAACCGCGATCGACAGCGGGACCGTATACCATTTCTGGCTGCCCACCTTGATGGACGGGTCGACGACGTCGCCGAACATATCGCGTGGCACGGTTACCTTCCCTCCTAGCGCGTCCTGGCCAAGGCCGGGGATTATAGTCAGACGAAATTCGGGGAGTCAACGAAACTCCCACACAGCTTAGACACCGGAACGGGCGATTCGGGCGTGCCAGAGGTCAGCGCGACCGTTCCGCGGAAGTCCATCATTGCTAAGCCTTTGCTGAGCCGATCCGCATGCCGTAGAACGATCGGTAGACAAACAGCATCGAAATGGCCAGGAAGATCGCCGAAAGCATCAAACTCAGCCCCGCGCCGGCGTCGGCGGTCAGCTTGACCGCCAGCTCCACGGCCAGCAGGCCGAACAGGGTCGTGAACTTGATGACGGGATTCATCGCCACGGACGAGGTGTCCTTGAACGGATCACCCACCGTGTCCCCCACCACCGTGGCGGCGTGGAGCGGCGTGCCTTTGGCCTTGAGCTCGACCTCGACGATCTTCTTGGCATTGTCCCACGCGCCGCCGGCGTTGGCCATGAAGATGGCCTGATACAAGCCGAACAGCGCGATGGAGATCAGATAGCCGATGAAAAAGAACGGTTCGAGGAACGCGAACGCGAGCGTCGAGAAGAACACCGTCAGGAAGATGTTGAACATGCCGCGCTGCGCGTACTGCGTACAGATCTCGACGACCTTCTTGCTGTCGCTGACCGACGCCTTCTCGACGCCGTCCAGGCGGATATTCGCCTTGATGAACTCGACGGCGCGATACGCGCCGGTCGTCACCGCTTGCGCCGACGCGCCGGTGAACCAGTAGATCACCGCGCCGCCGGTGATCAGGCCGAGCAGGAACGGTGGATGAAGAATCGACAGCTTGTCGGTGTTCGCCGTCAGGCCCTCGGTGAGCATCACGATAATCGAGAAGATCATCGTCGTCGCACCGACGACTGCCGTGCCGATCAGCACCGGCTTGGCGGTCGCCTTGAAGGTGTTGCCGGCGCCGTCGTTCTCCTCGAGCAGATCCTTGGCCCGCTCGAAGTTGACGTCGAATCCCTGCTCGCGCTTGATGGTCTGCTTGATGCCGGGCACCTGCTCGATGACCGACAGCTCGAAGACCGACTGCGCGTTGTCGGTCACCGGGCCGTACGAATCGACCGCGATAGTGACCGGGCCCATTCCCAGGAAGCCGAAGGCGACCAGTCCGAACGCGAACACTGCCGGCGCCTGCATCAGCGCGGCGAGGCCGTAACCGCTCACCCAGTAGGAGATCCCCATCAGCGCCACGATGCTCAGGCCCAGCCAATAGGCGCTGAAGTTGCCGGCGACGAAGCCGGACAGGATGTTCAACGATGCCCCACCCTCGCGCGACGAGGTCACCACTTCCTTGACGTGCGCCGATTCGGTCGAGGTGAATATCTTGACGCCCTCGGGGATGATGGCACCGGCCAGCGTGCCGCAGGTGATGATCGTCGACAGCTTCCACCACAGCGATCCGTCGCCAAGCTCGGGAATCAGCCAGTAGGACACGATGTAGGTGATGATCACCGACACAATCGACGTCAGCCAGACGAGCGACGTCAGCGGCGCCTCGAAATTCATCTTGGTGGCGTTGGCGTAGCGTCCCTTGGCAATCGCTTCGTTGACGAAGTACGACAGGCCGCTCGCCACGATCATCATGATGCGCATCACGAAGATCCAGACCAGCAGCTGCACCTGCACGCGGGAGTCGGTGACGGCCAGCAGGATGAACGAGATCAGCGCGACGCCGGTGACGCCGTAGGTTTCGAAGCCGTCCGCGCTCGGACCGACCGAGTCGCCGGCGTTGTCGCCGGTGCAGTCGGCGATCACCCCCGGATTGCGGGCATCGTCTTCTTTGATGTTGAAGATGACCTTCATCAGGTCCGAGCCGATGTCGGCGATCTTCGTGAAGATGCCGCCGGCGATGCGCAGTGCGGCCGCGCCGAGCGATTCGCCGATCGCGAAGCCGATGAAGCAGGGGCCGGCGTATTCGCCCGGGATGAACAGCAGGATGCACAGCATGATCAGCAGCTCGACGCTGATCAGGAGCATGCCGATGCTCATGCCGGCGCGCAGCGGGATGGCGTAGATCGGAAACGGCATCCCGCGCAGGCTGGCGAACGCGGCGCGCGAGTTGGCGAAGGTGTTGACGCGGATGCCGAACCACGCCACGCCGTAACTGCCGCCGATCCCGACCAGCGAAAATGCCAGGATGATCGGCAAGGTCGTCGCGATCGACTTGTCCGGAATCGGATTCAGCCAGCCGTAGTAGGCGGTGATGATTGCGGCGATGAAGCCCCACAGGATGAGGATGAACTTCCCCTGAGTGATCAGATATGTCTTGCAGGTCTCGTAGATCAGCTCCGACACCTCCCGCATCGACGGATGCACCGGAAGGTTTTTCAGACCCGTAAAGGTGGTCAGTCCGAACAACAGGCCGAGGGCGCAGATGACGAGACCGCTCATCAACAAGCTGTGCCCGTCGATCCCGCCGAACTCCACCACCGAGAGATCGGGCACAACGAGGTTGGCCTCGCCGCCCGCCGTGCGCGCCGGCCCCGGTTCGGCCGGCTGTGCCAGCAGCCACGCCGGCGACGACAGCCCGAGCAGCACCACCACCGCCACTCGCCCGACAACCTTCCGCAACATCACCTTCATCTCGCCTCTCAAGGGGACGGGGATATTTTCCAGGGTGTCCCGGAACATATCCCCGTCCACATCACCTAATGCCGGGCACGCCGGCCCGGCCACAAAGGTCCGGATTATATATCGTGGCGCGGGGCGTTCCCGAGCCGGGACGGGAGTGCCATCCCGCCGGTGAGAAACACCCGGATTCCCTCTTGGACGGTCATCTCTGGGAACGACGCGCGGGCCCGATCGCAGACGAGGACGTCACCGAGATAAAGATGATTGGTCGGCACGTAGACCGCCACCATCTCCTCCGGACCGTGGCCCCGGTCGACCGTGAATTCCTTCGTCAGGAAGCCGAGCGAGTAGCCGTTCTTGTCCTCGATCATCACCACCCGCTTGAACCCGAATTCGTTGTCGGGTGAAAAGGCGGCAATCAGCTGCTTGACCGGCGCGTAGATGGTGCGGAACACCGGAACCCGCAACAGGTAGGACTCGGTCCGCTGCAGCAACCGCTTGCCGATGACGTTGGTGGTAATCGCCCCGGCCGCCAGGATGACGGCGGCCGTCGTGAGGATGCCGAGGCCGCGTGGCGACCGTCCGAGCACCGCCTCGTAGAACGGCGCCGTCAGACCGTCGACCACGCCGAACAGCCAGATGAACGCCGCGACGCTCACGAAGAGCGGCACGGTCACGAAGAAGCCGGCGATGAAGCTACGACGCAGCCACTGCAACCCACACCACCGTCACCGCCGCGAGACCGAGGCGGTACCACGCAAACCCGTCCAGCGAATGCCTGGCGAGGAACCGGATGAAGTACTTCACCGCCAGATATCCGACGATCGCCGAACTCACGATGCCGACCACGAACAAGCTCGCCCCCTCGGGTCCGACCCCTTGCTCGAGCATGTCGGGAAACTTCAAGGTGGCCGCGCCGAGGATCGCCGGTATGCCGAGCAGGAAGGTGTAGCGGGCCGCCTCCGCCCGTCTGAGGCCGAGGAACATCGCCACGGTGATCGTCGCGCCGGAGCGCGAGACGCCGGGCACGAGGGCCGCCGCCTGCGCGCAGCCGATGAGCAGCGCCTCGGCGGCAGTCAGGCTTTCTTCATTGCGACGCTGGCCGCCGATGCGCTCTGCCGCGAAGAACCCGAGGGCGCCCAGGGTCAGCATCGCCGCCGCGACGTGCGGCGTCCGCAGGCGCATTTCGATGGCGTCGCCCAGGAACAACCCGACCAACACCGCCGGGATCGTGCCAATCACGATCAGCCAGATAAGGCGCGCCCCTTCCGCGCCGGGACGAACGTCCTGCCGTTCGATCGGGATGTGCTGACCCGCTGTCGGGCTGCTGGGCCGGAACAGCTGCGGCAGCGACCGGGTCAGCGCCTGAAGATCACGGTGAAAGTAGACGATCACGGCGAGCAGCGTGCCGATGTGAATCGCAACATCGAAGGCGAGCCCGAACTTGTTCTCGTCGAACCCGAAAAATACGCGCGCCAGAATCAGGTGCGCTGAGCTCGACACCGGCAGGAACTCGGTCAGACCCTGGACAACGCCAAGGAGCGCAGCCTGAACCGCAGCCGGCAATTATGACGCTCGAGCTTTTCGCGTCGGCTTCGACTTGCGCGTCGGCTGCTGCGGCGTCGTCGGGGCGGCGGCCGGAGCGCGGGCGGCGGCCTTGAGCGGACCCTGACCGCGCCACATCGACACGACCGCGATGGCGATGAACACCGTCGAATACGTGCCGGTAATCAGGCCGATGATCAGCGTGAACGCGAAGCCGCGGAGCACATCGCCGCCGAACAGGAAGAGCGCCAGCGCGCTGAACAGGGCCGTCCCCGACGTGATGATCGTCCGGCTGAGCGTCTGGTTGACCGAGAGATTCAGGATGTCCTTCAGCGCATCGCGCCGCATGCCGCGCAGGTTCTCGCGCACGCGGTCAAAGATGACGATGGTGTCGTTGCTCGAGTAGCCGGCGATGGTCAGGAGCGCGGCAATCACGTTGAGCGTCATGTCGTACTGGAAGAACGCCAGGAACGACAGGGTGACCAGCAGGTCGTGAATCGTCGCGATGATGGCGCCGAGCGCGAAGCTGAACTGATAGCGGAAGGTGATGTAGAGCAGGATCCCGGTCAACGCCAGGACCGCGGCCCAGATGCCCTGTCGACGAAGCTCCTGGCCAACGGCCGGACCGACCGCCTCGCGGTACTCAATCGAGGCCTGGGGGAGACCCGCGCCTTGAAGGGCGGCGGTGATCTTGTCGACGACTTCGCCGAGGGCGGTCCCCGCTTCGGCGCCAACCTGCGGCACGCGAATCATCACCTGACGGTCCGCCGGATCGCCGAAGGTCTGCACGACGTTCTCGCCGCCGAAGGCGTTGTTGACGGCGGCGCGCACCTGGTCGAGCGGCGCGTCCTGCTCGAATTTGTAGACCACCGCCGTGCCGCCGGCGAACTCGATGCCGGCCGGAATCCCTCGCGTCCAGATCACCGCGAGACCGGCGAGGATGATCACCCATGAGAGGGCCAGCGCCGGCCATTTCCAGCGCAGAAAGTCGATATGAGGAGTCTTGAGTATTGGCATGGCTTAGATGGAAAGCGTCGACACCTGGCGGCGATTGGCAAGCATCATCTCGAACAGCGTCTTCGACACGAACGTCGAGGTGAAGATGTTCGAGATCAGACCCACCGACAGCGTGACCGCAAATCCCCGGATCGGACCGGTGCCGAACTGGAAGAGAAATGCCGCCGCAATCAGCGCGGCGATATGCGTGTCGAGCAGTGTGAGGAAGACGCGGCTGAACCCGGCGTTGATCGCTGCGCGCACGCCGCGTTCGGCGGCCAGCTCCTCCTTTATTCGCTCGAAGATCAGGACGTTGGAGTCGACGCCCATGCCCATGGTGAGGATGAAGCCGGCGATGCCCGGCAGCGTCATGACCGCGCCCATGTAGGCCATCAGCCCCAGCAGGATGACCAGATTGAAAATCAGCGCCACGACCGCATTGATGCCCGACAGCTTGTAGTAGACGAGCATGAACGCGACGACCAGCAGCAGGCCGACCACCGACGCCAGCACGCCGGCACGAATCGAGTCGGCGCCGAGCGTCGCGCCGATGGTCTGCTCCTGCAGATAGGTGAGCGAAGCGCCGAGCGAGCCCGACCGGAGGACGAGCGACAGATCCTGGACGTCCTGCTGGGTGAATGCCCCCTCGATGATGCCGTCGGCATTGATGCGGTTGTTGATGGTCGGCGCCGAGTGGACGCGGTTGTCGAGGATGATCGCGAGCTGACGACCGACATTGGCGCCGGTCACGTCGCCGAACTTCCGCGCGCCTTCGCTGTTGAGCGTGAAGTTCACCGCGGGCCGTCCGTTCGAGTCGATCCCGGGACGGGCGCTCCGCAAGTCGCGCCCCTCGACCGCCGCCGCACGCTTGACCAGGTAATACACCGTCGACGCGTCGCCGGGCGCGCCCGAGCTGCCCGGCACGATCTCCATTCCGGCCGGCACCTGGCCGTTGACCATCAACGCCTCGCGCGACGCCACCGGCCCCTGCTCGACGATTTTCAGCTGGAGGATACCGGTCGCCTGGATAATCTGCTTGGCGCGATTCACGTCCGAGACGCCGGGGAGCTGCACGAGAATCTGATCGCCGTTGGCCCCCTGCTGGGCAATGGTCGGCTCGGCGACCCCCAGCTCGTTGACGCGCCGCTCGATCGTCTGGCGCGCCTGCAGGACAGACTCCTCACGCAGACGGACCTGGACGTTGGGCCGCAGGACGAACGTGTAGATGCCGCCGCCACCCGGATTGCGGTCGTAGTTGGTTTCCGACCCGACCGCGGCCTGGCGAAACGCCGCATCCTGGTCCGGCGAAATCCCGTCGATCTTGAACTGGGTGGCACTGTCGACCGTGACGTTGCCGTTGATGCCAGCGGTGCGCAGGGCCTCGCGCATCCGTTCCGCCTCGGCCTCGGTTTCGTGCTGCAAGGCCTCCTCGGTCTGGACGCGCAGGACGAGGTGGACGCCGCCCTTCAGATCGAGCCCGAGCCCCAGTTGACGATCGATCAGCCATTTGGGCGAGGTGATGCCGAAGCGGGCCGCGACCATCGGATAGACGCCGACCGCGGCGAAGATGATGAACGTCGCGACACAGGTGATGATCTTCCAGCGGAGATTCTGCATGGCTACTCCGAACGGTCAACGACCGGCGGTTGTCCCTGATAGCCGCCGATCGCGGCCTTGGCGACCTCTATCCGGATTCTCTCGGCCACCTGGAGCTGGACCGACTGATCGCCGAGCTTGGTGATCTGGCCATAGATGCCCCCGGTGGTGATCACCCGGTCGCCTGGCTTGAGGTGCTCGAGAAACTGCTGAACCTTTTGTTGTTTCCGCCGCATCGGCAGCAGGATCACGAAATAGAAAATCCCGAGAATGAGGATGTACGGGACGAGCGTCAGCCACGTCGAAGACATAGGTCACGCGTTGAACGTGGGGCTCGAAACTCACTCCGGGGAATCCGACACGCGGGACAGGCGCTCGTGGAACGCTAGCCTGAAGCTTTCGAACCGCCCAAACGCTATAGCCTCCCTAATCCGCCCGAGGGTGTCAAGGTAAAAGTGTAGATTGTGCAACGTGTTAAGGGTCGCCGCGTTGATCTCGCCGGCCATGAACAGATGACGCAGATAGGCCCGCGACATCGTGCGGCAGGTATAACACCCGCACTCGGGATCGGGGGGCCGGTCGTCCTCTGCATATCGCGCGTTCTTGATATTGATACGACCGCCGCCGGTGAAGAGCTGCCCGTTCCGGGCATTCCTGGTCGGCAGCACGCAATCGAAGAGGTCGACGCCGCGAGCGACCGATTCCACGAGATCTTCCGGCGTGCCGACACCCATCAGATACCGCGGCCGCCCGGCGGGCAGCAGCGGCGTCGTGCGCGCGACAATCGCGTACAGCTCGTCGATCGGCTCGCCGACGCTCAGCCCACCGATCGCGTAGGCGTCGAAGTCGCACGCCACCGTCCGTTCGGCGCTCTCCGCGCGCAGATCGGGGAAGAGGCCGCCCTGCACGATGCCGAACTGAGCCTGACCGGGATTGGAGACGACCACACCATCGACCGCCCCGGCGCGCAGCTGCAGCAGGCGATGCCGGGCGCGCGCCGCCCAGCGCAGCGTCCGCTCCATCGACACCCGGGTCTCTGCCGGTGGAGACGGATAGGCCAGACACTCATCGAGGACCATCGCGATGTCGGATCCGAGCTGAGCCTGAATGTCCGTCGCCTTCTCGGGGGTCAGCAGATGCGACGAGCCGTCGAGGTGCGAGCTGAAGCGCGCGCCCTGTTCGTCGATCGTCCGGCGGGTCGCGAGGCTGAAGACTTGATAGCCGCCGCTATCGGTCAGAATCGGCTTGCTCCAGCCGATAAACCGATGGAGACCGCCGCGACGCGCGATCAGATCATCGCCCGGCCGTAGATAGAGGTGATAGGTGTTGCTCAGAAGAATGGCCGCACCGGCCGCCTCCAGATCGCGGTGCGTAACGCCCTTGACGGCGCCCTGGGTTCCAACCGGCATGAACGCGGGCGTTTCGACCACGCCATGGGGCGTCGACATCACGCCGCGACGAGCGGCGCCGTCGGTATGCGTGACCTGGAAGGTAAATTGAGACATCGATCGACGTCGAGTGTATCAATCCGGGTTGTCGGTGTTGCCTGCTGCATGCTGTTCGCACAGTCGGCACATGCCGCGCTGACCGAAGGGCCGCGCCTCGCGGCGATCTACGACAGGATCCTCGCCGCGCAATTCGAGGAGGCGGAGAGACGGCTGGCCAATGCCTGCCCGCCGGCGCCGGCTGAAGCCTGCGAGACCTTGCGCGTGGTCGTCGTCTGGTGGCGGATCGCATTGGACGTCAACAGCCGCGCGTGGGACGACCGCCTCGAGCAGGCGGCGGCGCGGGCGATCTCGGCCACCGAACGGTGGGTGGCGCGCGAGCCGAACCGCGCCGAGGCGTGGTTCTACCTGGCCGGCGCGATTGCACCTCGAGCGCAGTGGCAGGTGCTGCGTGGCGAGCGCATGTCCGCGGCGCGTGACGGCAAGCGCATCAAAGATGCGCTGGAGCGGGCACTCGCACTGGACGATTCACTGCACGATGCCCACTTTGGCATCGGCCTCTACCGCTACTACGCAGACGTGGCTCCCGCGGCGCTGAAGTTCCTGCGCTGGCTTCTGCTGCTGCCGGGCGGCGACCGCGCCGACGGACTGCGACAGATGCTGGCGACACGAGAGCGCGGCGAACTGCTGCGCGGTGAAGCGGATTTCCAACTGCACTGGCTGTATCTGTGGTACGAGCAGCGCCCGGACCGGGCACTCGAGCTCCTCGAAGGACTCGATGTGCGTTATCCATCGAATCCGCTGTTTCTCCAGCGGATCGCCGAAGTGCGGAGGGATTACTTTCAGGATTGGCCGGCCGCGACCAGGGCCTGGCACGAACTGCTGGAGCGCGCACCGGCCGGTGGCGTCAGCGAACGACTGATTGCCGAGACACGGGCACGTCTCGGACTCGCTGAAGCGTTCAACGCGACGTCAGAAGCGGAGCGCAGCTTGCAGGTTCTCGTGCCGGTACTTGATGCGAAGGTCGATGCCGTGTACTCAGCGCGTGCGCTGGCGCATCTACTCGCCGGCGACGCACACGATCGGCTCGGTGCGCGCGATCGAGCACACCGCGAGTACCGCGCGGCAATCGCGACGACACCCGACCGCGATGTCTTCAACATCCGCGCGCGTGCCCGTGCCGCGCTCCGAAGAAATTTTTGACAAAAGATCGAGATTTGTGCTTGACATCCAAAAGTTCTCATCCATAATCTACATCTGGTATGAGGGTGGCAAACTCAGGCCATCCCTAGTGAGGTTTGCGAATGTTCGACCTCGCCCTTTCGCCCCGGTCGCGGAGCTGAACCATACCGCAGCCGGTACGGTACGCAGGCGGAAGGTGCCCCGAAGCGACGAGCGCCGATATCGGGTGAGCGTGCCAGGCGGCAGCCATCGTGAGTCGTGAGCGTTCTCGCAACTGAAACCCACATGAAGGGGGGGATAACAGACAATGGCGAAGAAAGCCAAGGGCGGGAAGAAGAAGGCCGGCAAGAAGCGGTAAGCTGACCTCGCCCGTCAAAAAAGGGGGCGGCCGTCGCCCCCTTTTTAACTTTTACGGCACCTGCCTGAGCACGTCTGCTACTTGACCCCGTCCCACACGCGCATCCGGCGGATCACATCCCACGGCTGAATCTGATCGACGACCTCCATTCCCGTCAGCACGCGACCGATGACCGTGTAACGCGCATCGAGGTGCGGTTGGGGTGAGTGCGTGATGAAGAACTGACTTCCGCCGGTGTCTTCCCAGTCGAGTGCGATCCCGACGACCCCGCGCAGGTAGGGCTGCTGGCCGAGCTCATCGCGCAGCGTGAAGCCGGGTCCCCCTTCACCGTCGCCGCGAGGATCGCCGCCCTGGATGACGAAATCAGGAACGACCCGGTGGAACGCTAGACCGTCGTAGAACCCTTTCCGCGCAAGCGTGATGAATGTCTCGACGGTCAACGGCGCATCGATGACCGCCAGCTCGAGCTGAATCGTGCCGCGATCGGTATCGATGAAGATCTGGGTGGAGACCGGCGGTGACATCAGGCGGCTTTCCTCGTAGGCCTGCTGGGTACGGCCGGTCGGCGCCGGACGGATCCGCGACGCGGCGTCGGTCGATGGATCGAGCTGCTTCAGCAGCTCGGCGGCGCGGACGCGAATCGCCCAGTCCTCGTCTGCCAGCGCCTCCGTCAGCTGCTTGGTCGCGGCATCGCGTCCGTAGCCGGCGAGCGCGGTGAGCGCGGCGCCACGCGCCACGTAGGTGGTGTCCTTCTGTCCTCTCTGATACGCATCGGAGAGGAGCTCGGGCCCGTTCGACGGCTTCAGCTGCCCGATCGCCGCAGCGGCCGCGGCCCGCACGATCGGATCACCAGTCCTCAGCTTGTCGACGATCGTCGTGATGGCATCTGACACCTTGAGCGCCGCCAGCGAGGCAATCACCGCAGGCACGACCCGCTCGTCCGGATCGTCCCGCATCGCGGTGAGCCGGGGCAGCCCGATCTCGGCAGGCAGGGTGCCGAGGACGGTCGCCAAAGCGGATCTGACGCTCCAGTGTGGATCGGGGTCCAGACCGGACAACACGGTGACGAAGTTTTCCTGATCGAGCTGCGCGATCGACCGGATCGCGGCGGCGCGCACCGCCGGACTCGGGTCGGCGAGAACATCGAGCAGCAGGTCGATGACCCCGTCGGCCCGGACACCACCGGCGGCGCTGACCGCCTCGAGGCGGAGGGTCGCGTCGGATTTGGGCGCCGCAATGAGCTTCAGCAGCACGGGTCCGGCCGCGGGATCGCCGATGCGGCCCAGCGCGCGGATGGCCTGAATGGCCACGACGCGATCCGGTCCCGTCACCATCGGCAGCAGCAGCGGCACCGCCGATCGATCCCTCAAGGCGCCGAGTCCTCTCACCGCGAACGCCCGTGTGTAGGGGTGCGGATCGTTCGCCAGCGTCAAGAGCGCCGGCAGCGCCCGGGCGTCTTCCAGACGCTGCAGGGCATACGCGACCGGCCACCAGCGGACGCGGGGTTGTGCGCCGTCGAGCACCACCGTGGCCAGTTGCGGGTAGGCACTCATGCGAACGAGCGCGAAGACGGCCAGACGGAACGCGGCAACCGGCGTGTCGCGGGCGGCATCGGCCTCAACGGGAAGACCCTGGGACAGCGCTCCGGATGCCACGATCTCAGTGGCCATCTCCGCGACGGCAGCGGCGGCCGACGTGTCGCCAATGAGACCCAGTGCTTCCGCGGCGCTGCCCTTCATCAGGGGCGACGGATCGCGGAGCGCCGCCACGAGCGGTTCACGGGCGCTCGCGTCGCCGATCAGCCCCAGCGCGAACGCGGCCATCTGTCGAACTTCCGGGTCGGTGTCGCCGAGCAGTGTGACGAGCGAGGGGACCGCTTCAGCCAGTCCAACACGACCGATCGCGAGCGCCGCGCGGCGCCGGATGCGCGCTTCACCGTCGCTCAGCAGACGGACCAGATCGGCGCGCGGCGGCGGCGGTGGGGCCGCGGCGGGTTTCCCTGCAGCGACCGGCGCGGGCGGCGGTGCGACCGGCGCCGGATCGCGCAACACGCGCTGGTCTTCGAGTCGCAGAATCCATGCGGCTTTCTCCTCGAATGAGGGCTCGAGCGGCTTGATGGCCGCCGGCGGCGGCGGCGTGCTCGCGCAGGCGGAGACCGCGAGGGCCAGGATGATCGCGAAGAGCGTGCGCATCTGAGACGGCGGCTCACCCGGAGAGCCGATCGTGAATGTTATCATCGGGGTCGTCTTGAACTTCCGTTACATCGCCGTCGAAGGTCCGATTGGCGCCGGCAAGACGGCGCTGGCCGAACGCCTCGGAACGCGGCTCGATGCGACGGTCGTGCTGGAAGACGCGGAGAATCCCTTTCTCGGAGATTTCTACGCGGACCGGGCCGGAGCCGCGCTGCAGGCCCAGCTGTTCTTTCTGCTCAATCGCCACCGCCAGCAGACATCGCTGCGGCAGGCCGATCTCTTCAGCCAGATTACCGTCAGCGACTACCTGTTCGACAAGGACAAGATCTTCGCGTATCTGAATCTGGATGACAACGAGCTGTTCATCTATCAGCGTCTCTACGACCTGCTGTCGCGCGACGTGCCGCCGCCGGATCTCGTCGTCTATCTGCAGGCGCCGACCGAGGTCCTGCTCCGTCGTCTGCGCGCCCGGCCGGCCGACCCCGATGCGTCGCCACTCGACGCGGACCCGGAGTATCTGCGGGAGCTGAACGAGGCCTACCATCACTTCTTCTTTCACTACAACGCCACGCCGTTGCTGGTCGTCGAGACGTCGGAGTTCGACTCCGAGGCGAGCGACGAGGCGCTTGACGACCTCGTGAAACAGATCCGCGGCATGACCGGGGGGACCAGATACTATGTGCCGCGGACACGGCAGTAGTGGCGTGCCGACACGCCGGTCGCCCCCTCCGGTGAGCAATTTGTTAAGCTGATCCGCAATGGCCTGGTTCAAGAAGGCCCGCAAACCGATCAAACTGGCGAAGGAAAAGGCCAGCCGGGTGCCGGAAGGCCTCTGGGTGAAGTGCCCGGAGTGCTCGCAGATCATCTACAACAAAGATCTGGCGACCAACCTCAGCGTCTGCCCGAAGTGTGCCCACCACTTCCGCGTGAACGCCGCGGAGCGGCTCCGCATGCTCCTGGACGAAGAGTGGATCGAACACGACGCCAGCCTGATGTCGACCGATCCGCTGGCGTTCACCGATACCAAACCGTACAAGACGCGGCTCCAGACCAGCATGGCGGCGACCGGCTTGAAGGATGCGGTGATTGTCGCCTCGGGGACGATCGAGCAGATCCCGGTGGTCGTCGCGGCGATGGATTACGGATTCATCGGCGGCAGCATGGGGGTCGTGGTCGGCGAGAAAATCACGCGCGCCATCGAACGCGCCCTGGCGGCCCGTTGTCCGGTGATCATCGTGTGCTGCTCGGGCGGCGCGCGGATGATGGAAGGCGCGCTGTCGTTGATGCAGATGGCGAAGATCTGCGGGGCGCTGGCGCGGCTGGATCGCGCACGCGTGCCCTATGTCTCGGTCTTGACCGACCCGACGACCGGCGGGGTGACGGCCAGCTTCGCCATGCTCGGCGATTTGAACATCGCCGAGCCGAAGGCGCTGATCGGCTTCGCCGGCCCACGCGTCATCGAGCAGACCATCCGTCAGAAACTGCCCGAAGGCTTCCAGCGATCGGAGTTCCTGCTCGAGAAAGGCATGCTCGATCTCGTCATCGATCGTCGCGAGCTGAAAGCGCTCCTCGCCAAGGCGCTTCGCTTCATGGGGGCCGTCCCAGCCGCTGCTCCGGTCGTGAGCTCAGTGGCGCTCGCACCCGAACCCGCCCCTCAGCCCTGAAGGTCGGAACGCTGGCTAGCGGGCGGGCCAACCCGATCGACTGGCTGCTCGACCTCGAGCAGTTCGGCATCAAGTTCGGCCTCGACAACATGCGATCGCTGATGGCGGCGCTCGGACACCCTGAGCGGTCGTTTCGCTCCGTCCATGTCGCCGGCACCAATGGCAAGGGCTCGGTCGTGGCAATGGTTCACGCCGCCCTCCGAGCTGCCGGCCACTGCGCTGCCCGCTACACCTCGCCTCACCTGATTGAGCTGTCAGAGCGGTTCGTCATCGACGGTCGGGCGGTGGATCGGCCGGCGCTCGAGGCAGCGGCGGCCGGGTTGAGGGACGCAGTCGATCGCCTGATGGCGGGCGGACAGCTGCAGGCGCCGCCAACGTTTTTCGAGGCAACCACCGCGCTCGCCTTCGACCTGTTCCGGCGTCACCACGTCGAGGTGGCGGTCTGCGAAGTCGGCCTCGGCGGCCGGCTCGACGCGACGAACGTTCTCGAACCGATGGCGACAGCAATCACCACCATCGGGCTCGACCACCAGCAGTACCTCGGCGACAGCCTCGCGTCGATCGCACGCGAGAAAGCGGGAATCATCAAGCAAGGTGTCCCGGTGATCGTCGGGCCGCTCCCTGCCGATGCGCGGCAGGTCGTGGAGGCAACGGCCTCCGAGCTCGGAGCGCCGGTAATTCGAGCGGACGATCAAAACGCTCTGGCGCGCTACCAGCCGCTGCGCCTGGCCCTGCCCGGGGCACACCAGCTGGCGAATGCGACAATCGCCGTGAAGCTTCTGGAAGAAGTCGACAGCCTGGGCCTCCCGGTGCCGGCATCGGCGATCAAGGCAGGGCTCGAGCAGGTCGTCTGGCCGGGCCGGCTCGAAACGCGGACACTCGCCGACGGACGAGAAGCGCTGCTCGACGCGGCGCACAATCCGGACGGCGCTCGCGCGCTACGGGACTTCCTCCTGACCGACTCGCCCCGCCCGATCGTGTTCGCGGCCATGCGCGACAAAGATGCCACGACGATGATCGAGCTGCTGGCCGCGGCAGCCAGTGCGTTCGTCATCACCCGGACGTCGAACCTTCGCTCGACCGATCCGTCCGCGCTCGCCGAGGCCGCACGACGTCTCTCGCCGGCACTCCCGGTGATCGTCGAGCCGGCGGTGGACCTGGCACTCGCGGCGGCCTGGCAGCTGTCGAAGCGGATCGTCGTTGCCGGATCGATTTTCCTTCTCGGCGACGCGATGAACGTCCTCAATCGGTCGTGATACCCTCGGACCATGCGCGCACTCTTCACAGCCTGCGCGGTACTGATCGCCGTCGAGGTATGGGCGCAGCCCGCCCGCTCGCCGTCCGGCGGAGCGTCGACGCTGATCTGCAGACAGCGAGAGATCATCAAGGAGACCACCCTCCATTGCCTCGGCGACGTCGAGCTGACGATGGACGACACGACGCTGTTCGCAGACGAGGTGTGGTACTTCGGGGACGAAAAGCGCGCGGTCGCTTCCGGCAACGTGACCTACATTCAGGGCAACAACCAGATCTCGTCGGATCGCGCGGAGATGGATACCGACACCCGGCTCGGCACGTTCCATGACGCGTGGGGCGTCGCCGGCATCCAGCCGCAGCGGCCGGCGGCGGCGGTCGGCGCTTTCGTCGCGCCGCAGCTGACCGGTGAGGACACCGACGTCTACTTCTACGGCAAGATCGTCGAGAAGATCGGGCCGAAGAAATACAAGATCACCAACGGCGGCTTCACGACCTGCGTGCAACCCAGCCCGCGCTGGGATCTGAGCGCCGGCGAAGTCGTCCTCAACATCGATTCCTACACGCTGCTCAAGAACGCGGTGTTCAACGTCAAGAACGTGCCACTGCTCTATCTGCCGATCCTCTACTACCCGACCAAAGAAGAAGGGCGCGCCACCGGCTTCCTGCTGCCGACCTACGGGTCGACGAGCCTCAGAGGGCACCAGTTGAGCAACGCGTTCTTCTGGGCGATCAATCGCAGTCACGACGCGACCGTCAAGCACGACTGGTACTCGAAGGGCGACCAGGGATTGAACGGCGAATACCGCTACGTCACGCTGAGCGGCGACGGCACCATCGAAGGCAACGTCCTCAACCAGGTCGCCAACGACTACAACCTGCCGAGCCGCAGCTATAACCTCCGTGGCGGCGCGAATCAGCGGCTGGCCGGCAACTTCCGGGCACGGGGCCGGATCGACTACTTCTCGAGCCTCGCCACCAACCAGACGATACATTCGAGCTACTACGATGCGGCCAACAGCCGCCGCTCGTATGGCGGCAACGTCGCCGGCTCGTTGCGGGGAACCGCCATCAGCGGCACCTTCGATCGGATGGAGCAATTCTCCAGCACGACCAGCTCGTCCCTGGTCGGCACGGCGCCACGGCTCAACGTCACACGCGGCGAGCGACCGTTGTTCCGCGACGCCGCGATCTACTTCGCGATCGGGTCTGAGTTCGTGCAGTACCAGCGCGAGAGCCGCAACGACGGCTTTATTACCGATACCGGCGTGGCGCGCTTCGACCTGAACCCGCAGATCCGTTATCCGTTCAAACGGTGGCAGTGGTTCACCGTCAACTCGACCGCCAGCTGGCGCAACACCTTCTACACCCGGACCTACGCGAACGGCGATCAGACGACCACGGTCGACGAGAGCCTCAACCGGCAGTTCACGACGCTCACCGCTCACGCGGTCGGGCCGGTTTTCAATCGGGTCTTCAACACCCCGGACAACGGCTACGCCGAGCGGTTCAAGCACACAATCGAGCCGTTTGTCACCGTGCAGCGCACGACGGCGATCGAAAACTTCGACCGGATCATCCGCACCGACGCCACCGACAATGTCGTCGGCGACGCCACCAACTACACCTATGGGTTGAACAACCGGATTTACGCGCGGCGGCGGACCGGTCTGACCCAGACCAGCGTGGCGCAGGAAATCATGACCGTCGAGCTGCGGCAGACCTATTACACCGATCAGAACTCTGCCCAGTTCGACTCGCAGTATTCCACGGTGAACAACGGCGCCGTCCGATCGAATTTTTCACCGCTGTCAATCGGCGTTCGCTCGACCCCCTCACTGACGTTCAACACGACATTCCGGGCCGAGCTCGATCCGACGCACCGCAAGCTGCGGACGACCTCGCTCTCTGCCGGCTATAACTTGACGTCGCGCCTGCAGACCAACGTCGGCTGGAGCCGCCGGTATTTCATCGAGGGGCTGCCCGGCTTCGACAACCCCGATTTTCTCGATCACTACCTGAATCTCGACGCGCGGACGTCGACCGTCAACAACCGGTTCGGCGGCAGCTACTCGATGAACTTCGACGTGCTCAACTCGACGCTGCGTCAGCAGCGCATCAACGGCTATTACAACGCGCAGTGCTGCGGCATCGCCCTCGAGTTTCAGCGGTTCAATTACGGCACCTCGTCGGGGATTCCGGCCGACAACCGTTTCTTCATGTCCTTCACGCTCGCCGGACTGGGCAACTTCTCGCCGTTCAGCGGAGCGCTCGCGAACGTGCCGCGCTAGGTCCTTGTCCGCCATTCTCATCACCGGCGCCGCCGGGTTCGCCGGCAGTCACCTCGTCGAGTTGCTCGCGCGCCAGGCG
The DNA here is from genome assembly GCA_963728825.1 of uncultured Acidobacteriota bacterium. Taxonomy (GTDB): domain Bacteria; phylum Acidobacteriota; class Vicinamibacteria; order Vicinamibacterales; family CAVVIG01; genus CAVREM01. Next base: position 390,941 of record CAVSLA010000006.1, on the reverse strand, counting down.
GACACAACGCTGGTCGCATGGCAGCGGCCTGCGAGCGAGCCTCGCCCGCCCCGGCCGCACTGGGCCGACGCCATCGGCGACCGCGTTGAATGGCAGGGCATCGACATTCTCGACAGAGATGCTGTCCGCCGAGAGCTGGCGCGCGTGCGGCCGGCCATCGTCTACCACTGCGCCGGCGCCGCGCACGTCGGACGGGCGTGGCATTCGACCGAGCCGACGTTTGCGACCAACGTCCGCGGCACCCATCACCTGATTGAGGGACTTCGAGCGGCCGGCTGCTCCGATAGCCGGGTGCTGATTCCGAGCTCGTCGCTGGTCTACGCAGCTTCGAACGAGGCGATCGCCGAGGATCACCAGATCATGCCCGACAGCCCGTACGCGCTGAGCAAGCTCGGTCAGGAGATGGTCGGTGTGGAGAACACCGGCGGGCCGGTGGTGCTGCTGGCGAGAGCGTTCAACCATATCGGGCCGCGCCAGGATCCGTTCTTCGCGGCCTCGGGGTTCGCGCGGCGAATTGCCGATATCGAGCGGGGGCAGTGGAGTCCTGAGATATCCGTGGGCAACCTCGACGCGCGCCGCGATCTCACTGACGTGCGGGACACGGTGCGAGCCTATCAGCTGCTGGCTGAACGCGGCCAGCCGGGCCGCCCCTACAACGTGTGTTCAGGACGAGCGGTCGCGATGCGCGAAGTGCTGGACATGCTGCTGGCCCGCGCCAGGGTGCCGATCCGCGTCGTGACCGACCCGGCACGCTATCGACCGAACGACCAGCCGCTGGTGCTGGGTGATCCTCGTCGGATTCAGACCGAGCTGGGGTGGAACGCCGGCATTCCGCTCGACACCACGCTCGACGACCTGCTCGCCTACTGGCGCAGCGTCCCTCGTCAGGGCTGACCGGCAACCAGGAAGACAGCAATCCGATCGCGCTCGGCGAGCAGCTCGTGACCCGGCTGCCCCTGCAACCGCACCCGCAGCTCGGGCCCCGCGAAAATCAAGGTGGCGGTTTCGTGGCCGGTCGGGCGCGCCGGCTGCCCGAACATGAACCACCATCCTTCCTCCACCGCGATCGGAATGTGTTGTTTCTGGAGCTGCAGAAGCACTCCGGCGGTGACTGACCAGATCGGTTGATCGATTTTCACCAGCGGCCGGCCAATACGTCTGCCCTCGAATTCGGGGGCCAACACATCGGCCAGGCGCCGCGACGCCAGCTGCTCGAGGCCTGGCCGGAACGATCGGCTGACCACGACACGCAGCTGCTGAAAGCCCGCCGCGACGGCGAGGATCCACAGCAGCAGGCAGGCCACCGCCGACTGCCGGCGCGTGATGGTCCAGCGCCCGCGCAACGCCACTTCGACGACGGCGTCGAGGATCAGCCCGATGTTCAACGCGCCAATCGCGGTCAGCCAGAAGACGAGGTGATCGTAGAGGTCGTCTTCGATCCGCATGATCGACCAGAGGCCGGTCCCCGAGGCAATCAACAGCATCAGCGCGATGGCGGCGCGAAAGCGGTCTCCGGTGACGAGGGCGCGCACCATGATTCCCACCACGGCCAGCGTCTCGACAATTGCCCAGGCCTGGCTCCACGGGCTGGTCGTCACTCGCAGTCGCGTACCCCACCCGACGTGGATATCCATGCGTGCGAACGCTGAGACCATATCGGCCCAGACCCTGAATGCCGTTCGAAAGGGCTGTCCCGGTGTGGGTTCGAGCGCAAAGAAGGCCCACAGACGCGAAAGGTTGCCGTCCGGCTGATACAGCTCCTCGACGATTGGCAGGAGCCACAGCAGGAACATCACCCACAGCGTGGCGTTGAGCGCCGGCCAGACGCGCCGGGGTGACTCATCATGGCGCGATCGATGCGCCGCGATGAGTGCGACCCCTGTGGCCGCAGCACCGACGGCGAAGACGGTAGGTCCCAGCCCAAGGTGCGTCTGGACGACAAAGCTCGCGAACGCGGCGACGACTGCCAGCAGGCCGATTCGTCCAGCCGCTACGGCCGCGCTCAGCACGACGATCGCCATCGTCGGCAGGACGAGGACATGCGGATTCCACTGGCTCGCAAGCATCTCGGCTGCCTGCCAGGTGAACAACACGGACATGAGCGCGATGGCGACAGCGAGAGTTCCACGGACGGTATTGCCAACGCAGACCCAAATCAGCACGGCGAGAGCGGACAGATTGATGACCAGCGCGCCGGCCGAGAGACCGGCGCTACGCTGCTCGCTCATTACATAGAAGGGCGCCAGGAGAAAAAAATAGAGGGGCCCGGGATGGTTCCAGCCAAACCGTGAGTACGGTCCCACGAACAGCTGGCCGCTGGTCGCGTTGATTGTGTAGGTTTCGATGAGCGCGATGTCGCCGGCGGGCGCGAAGGCGCCATCGGCCGTGCGGGCGTAAACGACGAGCCCCAGGACGCCGCTGACCAGCAGCGCAACCACACCGACGGCGCGCGTTCTGGCGGTCAACAGCGAGGCGCTGGCGAACATGGCGGCGACGGCCAACGGCCGGACCGGATCGGTGATGCGGAGGCGGATTGGACCGAGCCGCCAGTCGTAGGTAAGACCCAGAAATACAGCGACCGCCACTGCCAGGCTGGCAATCGCACCAGCCAGGACGAGAGGCACACCGCTCTTTCGCATTTGGCAGGCGGAGTGTACCGCAGCGTTCCTGCCGCCGTGCTTGACACATCCGACCTCGAGGACGATGATTCCTGACGAAGAAAAGGCGAATGTCGACCCAGCCCCTCCTTTTTGATCTCGGAAAGCAAAAGCCAACCACGCGCGACATCGCCAACCTGGTGAAGGAAGGCGGCACGGCGGCGCTCACCGAAGCTGAGCGTCGCGCCGACGCGGCCAGTTATCAGGAGGTAACCTGCCGCTCAGCGCTGAACAGCGTGGAGGGCATGCCCTTCGCATGGACGCTGAATCCCTACCGCGGGTGCACGCACGGATGCCACTACTGTTTTGCGCGCCGCTATCACGTGCAGTTCGAAATGAACTCGGACGACGAGTTCGCTTCGGTCATCCTGGTGAAGAAGAACTTCGTCGAGGTATTGCAACGGGAGGTGGATCGCCCTGCCTGGCAGCGTGAACACGTCGCATTGGGAACCGCCACCGATCCCTATCAGCCGATCGAGGGGCACTACAAGCTGACCCGCCGCTCGCTCGAGGTCCTGGGTCGCGCGAGCACGCCGGTCGGGCTGGTCACGAAGGGGCCGATGGTCGTCCGCGACGTCGACGTGCTGCAGGATCTGGCGAAGTCCGCCTCCTGCACGATTTGCATGAGCGTGCCGACCGTCGACGAAGACGCCTGGCGCATCCTCGAGCCGGGGACCGCTCACCCGTTACAGCGGCTTCGAGCGGTCCGCGAGCTGGTCGATGCGGGTCTCAATGCCGGCGTGCTGATGGCGCCGATCGTTCCAGGGTTTTCCTCGTCGCGGACCAAGCTCGAGCGGACCATCAAGGCGATCGCGGATCACGGTGCGCGGTTCGTCGGCTGTAACGTGATGTACCTGCAGGACGGCACTCGGACGCATTTCATGAAGTTCATCGAACGGGAGTTTCCCGCGATGCGCCCTCGATTCGAGCGGCTCTACACCCGGAAGTACCCGCCCGACAGCTATCGCAAGGAAGTCAAGGCCTTGGTTCGCCTGCTTCAGGCGAGATACGGACTGACCAAGCGCGAGGAAGCGGACCGCACAGAGGGCTCGGGACCGACCATCGTCGATCCCGAGCAGGTCGGGTTTGCGTGGTGACTAGGCGACGTCCCCGTAAGCGACGGCGTCGGCTGCGGCCATCAATTTCGACGAGGAGCGCACGACGACTTCCTTGCCCTCGACGCTGACCTCGAACAGGTCGCCTTCCTTCCATCGCTCGCTGATCGGCAACTTGATGCGTTCGTCGATCACCCGCTTCAGGAATCTGGCGCCGAATGACAAGTTGTAGCCCTGGGACACCAGGAGCTCGAGCGCATCGTCTCTGACCTTGATCGCTTTGCCGGACCTGGCCAGCGTGAGCTTTACTTCTTCCAGGTACTTCTTCGTGATGTCGCGGACTTCGTCCCTGGTGAGCGGCGCGAACAGCACGACCTCGTCGATGCGGTTGCGGAACTCCGGGGGGAATCGACGTTCGAGCTCGCGCGTCACCTCGGCCTGCACCTGCTGCACGCCGACCTCTTGAGCGAGGAAGCCAAGCGGGCTGGTCAGCTTGCGGAAGTGCTCAGACCCGATGTTCGAGGTCATGATCACGACAGCGTCGCTGAGGTAGACGCGTTTGCCGCGGCCGTCGGTCAGCCACCCTTCATCGAAGGCCTGCAGGAACAGATTCAGCAGATTCGGACTGGCCTTTTCGACCTCGTCGAGCAGCACGACGGTGTAGGGGTTGTCCTTCAGCTGATTGGTCAGGATGCCGCCCCGCTCGCTGCCGACGATGCCGCGCGGCATGCCAATCAGCTTGTCGACAGCCACCGAGCCGTCCTGGTACTCGGACATGTCGACGCGGACCATCTTTTTCTCGTCACCGAACAGGAACTCGGCGACCGCCTTGGCCAGCTCGGTCTTGCCGACACCAGTCGGCCCCAGGAACAGCAGCACGCCGTCGGGACGGTCGAAGCCGTCTTTCAGTGGCCCCTTGTTCAGCACCAGGCGCTTCGCGACGGAGCGGACCGCGTTCTTCTGGCCGATGACCCGCTTCTGCAGCTTGCTTTCGATGTCCTTGAAACGATCGGTCACGTCGCGGAACACCATGTCGACCGGAATCTGAGCGGCGTGCGAAATCACGGCGACGACATCGTCGGTTTTGACTTCCCAACGATGATCGATCTCGGCCCGCACTGACGCCGTATCGAGCCAGCCGATCACCTTGTCGGGCAGATGCAGATGCCGCATGTAGCGCGGCGACAGCTCGAGGGCGGTCTCGATCGCCTCGTCGAGCAGGCGCACCGAGTAGTTGCGCTCGAGCCGGGGCCGCAGGTTGTAGAGGATGCGGCGAGTCTCGTCGATCGACGGCTCCTGAACCGTGACGCACCTGAAGCGGCGGGCGAGCGCCTCGTCCTCCTGGATGTACTCCTTGTACTCGCTGAGCGTGGTCGCGGCGACCATCCGGATTTCGCCGCGCGCGAGCACCGACTTGAACACGTTCGCCGCGTCCGACGGCGCGCCGAGCGCCGAGCCGGCCCCGACCATGGTGTGGGCCTCGTCGACGAACAGAATCAGGTTCTGCCGTTCCTTGAGCTCGCGAATCACGTTCTGGATGCGGTCTTCGAACATCCCGCGCAGCATCGTGCCGGCGACCATCGTGTTCATCTGCAGGTTGACGACCTGGCAGTCGCGCAGACGGACCGGAACGGTGTCGGGCTCGAACTCGATTCGTCGGGCGAGCCCTTCGACGATCGCGGTCTTGCCGACGCCAGGCTCGCCGATCAGCATCACGGAGTTCGCCCGCTCGCGATGACAGAGGATTTCGAGCACCTGCTGGATTTCCTTGTCGCGGCCGAAGACCGGCGGCACTTTGTCCTGACGGGCGAGCAGGTTGAGGTTGGTGGCGAAGTGCTTGAGGAACGGCGGCAGCTCGAAGCGCTTCTTCAGCCGTTCCTCGCGGAGTTCGAGATCGCGCATCCGCGCCGTGAGGCGCGTCGTCAGGACCTCGGGCTCGACGCCGTTGCGGCGGAGAATCGACACCGGAACGCCCTGGCTTTCCTCGAATACTGCGGCGAACAGATCGGCTCCCTCAATCGTCTGCCGCCCGGCGCGACTCGCGTGGTGAAGCGCCAGCTTGAAGACGAGCTTGGTGGACTGCGAAACCCTCAGCTCACGTCCGGCAAACGCCGGCATCATGTGCAGGTGCTCTTCGATCGCCTGCAGAATCGTGTGCGGGTTCAGCTCGACGTCCCGCATGACTTCTGCGAAGGTGTCCCATTCGACCTGAGCGAATGCCAGAAAGATGTGCTCGTTGGTCAACTGCGCATGCTCGCGACGTCGTGCCTCCTCAAGCGCCCGGTCGACAATCCTTTGCGCGGTGTCAGCAATCTTGCTGGGTGAGATGTCGAGATCTTCTACGTGCACGCATCGCCTCCGTCACCGTCAGTGGAGCAAGACCTAGGCCAGCGGAACGAGGCCGAAAGTGGGAGGCACTTGGCGTGGCCTTCCAGCCACACCATGGCGCCGACTCAAAAAGTGGAAAACGGGTGAAGGGCAGGAAGGAGAAAGATTTAGGCCCGCTTTCCGCGGAAATCGGTTCTTACAGCCGGGTCAGCTGCATCAACGCCTGGACGCGTTGCTCGGTCGGCGGATGGGTGCTGAACAGGGACATCAACCCGGCCCCCGAGAAGGGCTTGACGATGAACATGTGGGCCGTGGCTGGGTTGGCATCAAGCGGAACCTGCCGCGAGGCCGCGTCGATCTTTCTCAGCGCGTTCATCAGGCCCGTGGGATTGCCGGCGATGGCGGCGCCGCCGGCGTCGGCCGCGAACTCTCGCGAACGCGAGATCGCCGCCTGAATCAGCATCGCGGCCATCGGCGCCAGGATCATCATCGCCAGAAGCGCAATCGGGTTGCTGCCGCGATTGTCGTCCCGCGACCCGCCGAAGAACATGGCGAAGCGCGCGGTCATCATGATCGCCGCCGCCAGCGTGGCAGCAATCGAGCTGATCAGGATGTCGCGGTGCTTGACGTGCGCGAGCTCGTGCGCGATGACGCCTTCGAGTTCCTGCTCGTCGAGAATCCGCATGATCCCCTCGGTCGCGGCCACCGCAGCGTGCTCGGGGTTGCGGCCGGTGGCGAAGGCGTTCGGCGACGGCTGCGGAATCAGGTACACCTTCGGCATCGGCAGCCCGCCGCGTTGCGCCAGGTTGGCGGTAATCCGGTAGAGCGGATGACCGGCGTCTACCTGTTTCGCGGAGTACATGGCGAGGACGATCTTGTCCGAGAACCAGTACGATCCGAAATTCATCACGGCGGCCATGATGAAGCCGAACATCAGGCCTTGTGCGCCGCCGAAAATCACCTCACCCACCAACAGGAGGAGGCCGCTCAACACGCCCAGCAGGAGGGCCGTCTTCAGTCCATTAGGCATACCGGTATCTTAGCTCCACTCGATAGAACCCGATTTCGCCGCCGCTTATTCCTCAACCGCTCACCCCGGCGTCACCGGTCACGGCAAGCACCTTATAATTCGATCATGCTTCTGACCGCGCTCGTCATCGCGGCGGCGCTCACCGTCCAAACGCCAGTCCCGAAACCGTTTCCCGGCGCCCCGCCGTCGCCTCGACCGACTCAGCCTCCTCCTCAGCAGCCGGCGAAGCCGACCGCTCCGGCGCCGCAGAGTCCAGCGCCCGCTCGCGAGTCGTTGCCACCCGAGCTGGGTGTGGCGATCTATCCGAGCGCGCAGTTCCTCAGTTCTTATGACGCAGGGCGCGGCCAGCGGTTCTACATCTTCGGCACGACCGCCTCGTTTGTCGCCATCGTCGCGTATTACCGCGAGATCCTGAAGCAGCGCGGCGATCTGGTGTTCGATGCGCCGGGGACCCATGTGTTCGACCTCGGGCGCTTCCGGGAGGAGACAATGGCGTTTCCGCCGAGCCTGACCGTGAAGGATTTCCAGTCCGAGGTGTCGCAAGGCTTCCCCAATCCCAAGCCGGGCGCCCAGCCAGCGAGATTCCCGACCATCATTCAGATCGTGCCCGTGCCGGCGTCGGAACGCTAGATTCGACAACCGATCCGAATCAACGGCCGGCGGACCCTGGCCGTGACAGCCCCACTACTGCCAACGCGCAGGTCTTGACCGATGCCATCGAGCCACGACCAGCCCCACATCTCGCGCGTGATTTCCTTCACCAGCGCGACGTTGCCGAACTCCGTGGGCAGCAGTTTGCGCTTCGTGTGCCGCCGTGCCGTCGGCACGGCGATCGTCAGTCGCCATCTTGAGGTGGGTGGCGATCTCCTCGTCGAGGTCAGGACCGCGCCGCCACCAGCCGGTCATGTCTCGCTCGTCCGCCGCCCCGGTTGAGGATTCCGGCGATGGCGTCTGATAGCTGCGACCAGCGGGAGCGCTCGGACGCGAGCTGTTTCCGGCCGGCCCTCGTCAGCGAATAGACCCGGGTTCGCTGCTTCGCGTCCGAGAGTTTCCACTCTCCTTGTACGAAGCCCTGCCGCTCGAGGCGATGCAGCGCCGGGTAGAGCGAGCCCGTGTCGACCTGCAGTCGCTCGCCCGATTCGAGGCGGATCGCCTGACTGATGCCGTAGCCGTGCCGGGGTCCGGCCTGCAGCGTTTGCAGGATGAGGAGGTCGAGCGTGCCTTGAAGGAGTTCGATGTGGTTCTGGTGGCGCAGCCTGGCCATGGGTGTCGCCAGACTACACCCCAGAGGTGTCGGATGTCTACACCCGTGAACCGTGATTACTTGTGGCGGGTCATCTGATCGATGCGGGCGTTCGTGCCGTCGAAGAGCACCTTCGTCCAGGCCTTGAGATCTTCGACAAGTATTTCCATGTATCGCCGGAGATCGCCGAACCCCTGCGCCGTCTCTTCCCGAAGCGCGCCAAGCTCCTCCTTGGTGACAAATCGTGCCAGCTCCGTCCGGAGGTCCTCCTTGGTCGGGTACCCGCCCAGTTCCTCCCGGAGTTCCTCGCGCGTAATCGTCATCGGAGGGCGAATCTTAGCATCGTCCGTGCGGCGTCGAATTTCGAGGAACTCCTTACGCAGATTATGATCACGCGATGGCTGACCCCTTCATCGTCGCCCGCACCGCTGCCGGTCACGACATAGCGTTCGACCCGGCCATCGCGAACCGCCACGGTTTGATCACCGGCGCGACAGGAACTGGCAAGACGGTCTCGTTGCAGGTGCTCGCCGACCACTTCTCCGCGATCGGCGTCCCGGTGTTCCTGGCCGACGTGAAAGGCGATCTCACCGGCCTCGCCGCCGCAGGCACGCTGACGCCAAAACTGCAGGAGCGGCTCACGTCAACCGGCCTCGGCGAGCCCGCCTGGCGGGCGAATCCGGTCGCGCTGTGGGACGTCCTGGGCAAGCGCGGGGTACCCGTGCGCGCGACGATTTCCGATCTCGGTCCGCTGATTCTCGGGCGCCTCCTGGGGCTGAACGCGACCCAGCAGGGCGTCCTGACGATGGCCTTCAAGATTGCCGACGATGCGGGGCTGCTGCTGTTGGACATGAAGGACCTTCGCGCGATGTTGACGTTCGTCGGCGACAACGCCGCGGAGTTCCGAACGCGCTATGGGAACGTGTCGATGGCCTCGATCGGCGCGATCCAACGCGCGCTGCTCGAGGTGGAGGAGCAGGGCGGCGACGGCTTCTTCGGTGAGCCGATGCTCGACGTCGACGATCTGCTGCAGACCGACGCGCAGGGACGCGGCGTTATCAACATCCTGGAAGCCGCCGATCTCATCAACCGGCCGAAGGTCTACGCCGCCTTCCTGCTCTGGATTCTGTCCGAACTGTTCGAGCGGCTGCCCGAAGTCGGCGACGCCGGCAAGCCGCGGCTGGTGTTCTTCTTCGACGAAGCGCACCTGCTGTTCTCCGATGCGCCGGATGCGCTCGTCGAACGGATCGAACAGGTCGTCCGGTTGATCCGGTCGAAAGGGGTCAGCGTCTTTTTCGTCACGCACAACCCGTCGGACCTGCCCGATGCGGTGAAGGCCCAGCTCGGCCACCGGATTCAGCACGCGCTGCGCGCGTTCACGCCGCGCGATCAAAAGGTGGTGAAGGCAGCTGCCGCGACGCTTCGCGCCAACCCCGCTCTGGACGTGGAGCGGGCGATCACCGAGCTCAGCGTCGGCGAGGCGCTGGTTTCATTGCTCGACGCGAAAGGCACCCCTGCGGTCACCGAACGCGCCTGGATTGTCCCGCCGGCGTCGCAGATCGGTCCGATCAGCGACATGGATCGAGAACGGCTGCGCAGTACCGGCAAGAGCACCTATGGCCATTACGAACGAGCGGTCGACCGCGAGTCGGCCTATGAGAAGTTGACAGCGCGCGCCGCGGCCCGGACCGATGCCGCAGCGGCGCCGCCAGCATCGACACCCACACCCGCATCGCGCCAGCCAGGAACGGCAGCCGGTTCCGGATCGCTGTCGGACATCTTCTTCGGATCCACTGGTCCACGTGGCGGGCGGCGGGAAGGGATGATCGAAGCGGCAGCCAAGAGCGCCGCCCGATCGGTCGGCTCCAGCCTCGGCCGCGCCATTCTTCGCGGCGCGTTGGGCGGCATCATGGGGGGCTCCCGGCGCTAAGCCGATGTCGCCGGGCCTGAGACGATGTCGCCGGCCTAAGAGGCCCGGCCTACGTACGCTGAGTGTACGTAGGGCGGACCTCTCAGGTCCGCCACACCGCGTCAATGGACGTGCGCCGTCCCTCCTGGCCGTGGCCGCCACCGGAGAAACACATGGAACGATCGGGACGGTTCGTAGTACGTCTCGAGGTCGGTAGGAATGTGGTACAGGGTCACATCGCCACCGCCCGCGAACGGCAGACCGGGCAGCTCGTGAACGTAACCCAGCGTGAATGCGCCGATGGTCGAGAACCAGTGGCGGTGCGCGAACTGTTTGTCGTGGGGCCCGACGCCGAAGAGCTCTTTCGCCGCAACCTCGGCCCGACCATAGAGGTTCGATCGCGACGTCAGGCCGGCGTTCGCTTCGGCCAGATATCCGTCGACGTTGCCGTTGAACCCGTTGAACTGCCGATTCTCTCCCCACGCGATGGTCGCCGCGAGCGGGCGCGATCCGAGCTGCCCGTCGAATCCGATCGATGCCGTGAGCTTCGTGGCGTCGTAAGGTTCGAACCACTCCGGCTGCTTCAAATGGCCACCTGACAACTGCAGATACCAGGGGCCACGGCGCCAACTGACACGCGCCGCCCACGAATTGAGCCGCGGCTCCTCGAGGTTGAGACGATCCTCGTCCGGACCTTCGCCGCGGAAAGCCGATGCTTCGACGGTGAAGGCGCCCACCGCAATACCGCCTCTGACCACGCCCGGTGTGCTATGCGTCGAATCAAGGTAATGATGCGTCAGGGGCACCTGTGGGTTGTCACGCGCCGATGCGCGGTGCATGAACGGCGGCGGACCGAGCGTCGGCGATCCCACCAGATCGAGGCCGGCGAAGTACCGGCCGACGCGATAAGTCGCGCCGAGGTTCATCAGGACATCGTGCGGGTGCTGAAAGTTGATGAGCGGGATCTGGTCGTAGCTCTCGCCGGTTTGAAACAGCTGCGGCGAGCCCTGTGGATCGAGTGTGAAGGCCTCGAGAGAGACCATCGCGGTCAGCGTCAGACGATCCGTCGACCGCATATCACGGTCGACGGCGAGCATCGCCCAGTTCTGCGATTCCCACGCCGAGATGTCGGCGAACCGCCGCGACTGATGGTTGTGGCCGAAAAACACGTTCGCGTCCCAGGTCCAGCGCCAGGTTGGCGCATCCTGGGCCGCGCCGGTGGTCGGATGACTGATGACGACGGCGACTGCAAGGACGATCGAATGCAGCCGCATCGGTACGCGATCAGCTCTTGACCGACGCGCCGACTTCGGAGCGGCGGCGGAACTCGAGCGCTTTCTCTTCCAGCCCGGCGGCCACCGCGGCGCTCTCTTCAACCCCCTTCTCGCGGGCGTAGTCGCGGACCTGCTGCGTCAATTCCATGCTGCAGAACTTCGGGCCGCACATCGAGCAGAAATGCGCCACCTTGGCGCCGTCAGCCGGCAGGGTCTCATCGTGATAGGCGCGCGCGGTCACCGGATCGAGCGCCAGATTGAACTGATCCTCCCACCGGAACTCGAACCGCGCCTTGGACAGGGCGTCGTCCCACTCGCGGGCGCGCGGATGCCCCTTGGCCAGATCGGCGGCGTGGGCGGCGATCTTGTAGGCGATCACGCCCGCTTTCACGTCGTCCTTGTTCGGCAGGCCGAGGTGCTCTTTCGGCGTGACATAGCAGAGCATCGCCGTGCCGTACCAGCCGATCATCGCCGCGCCGATCGCGGAGGTGATGTGATCGTAGCCGGGCGCGATGTCGGTGGTGAGCGGACCGAGTGTATAGAACGGCGCCTCGCCGCACCATGCCAGCTGGTTCTCCATGTTCTCCTTGATGAGATGCATGGGAATGTGACCGGGCCCTTCGTTCATCACCTGGACGTCGTACTCCCAGGCGATCTTGGTCAGCTCGCCTTGTGTCTTCAGCTCCGCGAACTGCGCCTCGTCGTTGGCGTCGGCGATCGATCCCGGACGCAGGCCGTCGCCGAGCGAGAACGACACGTCGTAGGCGCGCATGATCTCGCAGATGTCGCGGAAATGCGTGTAGGTGAAGTTCTCCTGGTGATGCGCCAGGCACCACTTCGCCATGATCGACCCGCCGCGCGACACGATCCCGGTGACCCGGCGCGCCGTCATCGGCACATAGCGCAGCAGCACGCCGGCATGGACGGTGAAGTAGTCGACGCCTTGTTCACACTGCTCGACCAGCGTGTCCCGATAGATCTCCCAGGTGAGGTCCTCGGGCCGGCCACCGACCTTCTCGAGCGCCTGATAAATCGGGACAGTTCCGATTGGGACCGCCGAGTTGCGGACGATCCACTCGCGGGTCTCGTGGATGTTCTTGCCCGTGGACAGGTCCATGACCGTGTCGGCGCCCCACAACGTCGCCCAGCGCAGCTTCTCCACTTCCTCTTCGATTGACGAGGAAACGGCCGAATTGCCGATGTTGGCGTTGATCTTCACCAGGAAGTTGCGCCCGATGATCATCGGCTCGAGCTCGAGGTGCCGGATGTTCGCCGGGATGATCGCGCGGCCGCGCGCCACCTCGTCCCGGACGAACTCGGGCGGCAGCCCTTCGCGCAGCGCGATGAATTCCATCTCGGGCGTGACCTGGCCGCGCCGCGCATAGTGAAGTTGGGTGACGCACTCACCGGTTCGCGCGCGCACCCAGGGCTCGCGCAGCTTCGGCAGGCCGCGCTGCACGTCCTGGCCGTGTGGGCCACTGGTGTCGTAGACGCGCAGCGGCGGCTCGCCGCCTGACAGCGACACCTCCCGCATCGGCACGCGGACTCCCTGCGGACCGTCGACATACACCTTCAGCGAGCGGGGATAGGCGTCAGAGAAATCGTGCATCTCGAGCTCCAGAATCTGGCGGGAAGTGCGGCGGGGACCGCACTCCCTTCGCCGGTCTCAACCGGATCAGGTTCCAAGGGTGTGCTCTCAATCCCAGTGGGATACCCCTGGCGGTACCGACGACTATAGCCTGAATCCGGAGCCCTGGATCCTCCTATTGCGTGCGCACCAGTTGCGCCCGGATCGCGCCGCCTGGATTCAGCTGGGAATGCACGTTGAAATAGAAGTTCGCCGGCGTGTTCATCAGGTTTTGCGCCTGTTCGAGGGTTATCGGCGGCGTCGCCGGCTTTGTAAACGAACCGGCGCCGGTCGCCAATGTGATTTCGCCATTGAGTAGACCGGTGTTGATCGCGATTGTCCCGGTTGCGCCGGCGGCGCCAGGATGAATGTGGGCGCCGGTCAAGACAGTGCCCGCCGGAAACCCGGCCATCGTCACTTGGAATTGGCTGGAGGTCACGCCGGTGACATTGCCCGCAGCGTCCCGGGTGAGTTCGATGGTGAGCGTCATCGTACCGGTGGCTGCAGAGTCGGCATTGGTGACGGGCGGCACTTCATTAGCGGCTCTGAGGTCGGCGGTGAATATGGCCGGCTGGTTCGAGGGTGCGACCGGATCGTCGTCACAGGCCGGGGTGAACAGCGCGACGGCGGCGAGCAGGAACGCGAAACGTTTCATGGTGTTCTTTCTCCTTGTGGTTTCAGAAAAACTTGCGAGCGATGTTGAAGCCGAGGAGCAAGGTGTCGGGCGGTCCGCCGCGCGCGAGCTGGCGGTAGGTCATCGAGGTTGTGTTGGCGAAGTTCAACTGAAACAGGTGGCCGCCGGCCCGCCTCTCGATGCCGAAGGCGAACTCGGCCTCGCTTGGTCGATAGCCGGCGAAGCGCGGCGTCACTTCGCCGGAGACATAGACGCTCGACGTGAGGCGGACCCTCGCGCCGAGACCGAGCATCCCTGTCTCACGGGTTCCCGGGTCGGTAAGCGCGCTGGTGTTGTGGACCCAGATGGGCGACGCATAAACGGCCGCGCGTTCACCGAACGTGCGCGCGACCACGGCGCCGAGCGCGGGAGCGTAGTCGTCGGTGAAATTCTCGACACCCTCCACGGAGACCAGTGCCGAAACCGACAGCGGGAACCGGGCCCCCTGCTGGAGGGCGTCGTACTGTCCATGGAACTGGAAGGTGCGGTCGCTCGACGTACGGTAGGCGGCCGCTTGCACTCTGCGTGCGATGCCGAACCGGAACTCGAAGCCGATGACGGCGCCGGCGTCGAGGCCGAACAACCGGCCTGCGTGGCTCCCGAAACTGCCGCGCGCCAGGTTCTCGTTGAAGCGGTGCGTCAGCTCGAAGCTCAGGCGGTTGCGCGGCAGGACGAGCGTCGTCGGGATGTTCACGACCCGGTAGTCGGGCTCGGCAAGGCGCAGCACGGCATCATCGGCTTGCTCGGTGTGCTGGGGCCCGGCAGCGGACGGGTCGTCATCCTGTGCGAAAAGCGGTACAGGCGCGAGAAGGGCAGAAATGCAGAGGTTCCCGATCAGCGAACGCGACCATCGCATCCCGTCGCGTCCGCAAGCTGCGGACCACAACCGACAGAAGTAGGTCGGAAGTTTTCGCTCGAAAACGACAGGCCGAGCTGGAGCGGCTGGGTTACCTGCAGAGAAATACGCTTACCGCAATCGTCCGTCGATCCGGAAGCCTGGATCTGTCAGCGTGATTTGATCGGGATGACGAACTTCTCCGCCGTATATATAGGAGAGAGGCTGACGACCTTTACGTCCACCAGCCCTGCCGCCTTCCCCGCCGCCATGACGGCCGCTTCGCTGATTTCCGGACGACCTTTCGGTCTTACCACCCACAACGCGCCGTCTGGTTTGAGCGATTTCTTCAATTTCTCGAGGCGGGTCAGCTGCGCGGCTCTGGTCGCTCCGAAAAAGATCGCATCGCAATTTCTGACCGTCCTGCCCACTGACAGGAACGCCACCGACGCTTCGAGCTCCTGCAGAAACTCCTGATCGTCAATCGCCAGCGCTGCGGTGCGCCACTCCGGCTTGACGCCGATCTTCTGCAGTCGAGAGAGGGGGTGCACGATCTTCTCGGCCCATTTGGCGGCAGCCGCACCAAGTTTCAGCACCACCTGGCCATGCGGGCTGATGAACGACAGTAATCCGTCGGCGGCCGCCACTTTCTTCATCTGCCTGAACGGCACCGACAGCTTCAGATTCTCACCGCGCAACTGAAGGACATCCATCTCGAGACGTGCCTTGCCACGCTCGGAGCTGCCGTCGACGATAAACGTGCAGAGTGCTTCAAGACCCATCTTTCACTTTTTTCCAATGGCGCGGCATGGCCGCAGGCGCTTTCCGAAGGGAGTCATGACGTGGCACATCATCTACGAGTCGCCAACAGCAGCTGCTTCCGTTTCGCGGGCGGAAAGCGTTCGATCGCGTAGCGCAGCGTCGTTCGCGGAATCATCGGGCCGGTCGCGCGCAGGTACTTCTCGAGCCTCGCCATGTCGGTCTTGCCGGCTTCGCGCAATGCCCAGCCGACAGCCTTTTGAATCAGATCCTCGTCATCACGGTGCAGGCGCCGCGCCGTGCGATAGAGCAGGTCGAGTGCCTGGCCGCGGCGCGCGAGCGGAATCAGACCGACAATCGAGGCGCGCCGCACCCACATGTTGCGGCTGCCGGCCCAGGCGGCAAGCCGTGGCGCCAGACGCGGCTGCGCGGCAACCAGCGGACCGATCAACAGCCCGCAGATGGCGTCGGTGGTCGCCCAGTTGGCGGAGTCGTTCCGCTCCAGCCAACCCTTCCACATCGTCAGTAACCCGGGCGTGAAGTGACGACGGTAGCGCGCCATCGCTTCGATGCCGACGCCCTTGACCTCGAGGTGGCGATCCTGGATCAGCTGGTTCGCGAATGTCGAGACGTCTGCAATGGTCCACGACTCCTGGTGAGCGAGGACGATGGCTCGGGCCATCGCACGCACGCGGCTGGCGCCCACGTTATAGAAACCGAGATCACCCGCGTTCCTGAAGTAGCGGCTGGCGTCGAAGCCGGCTGACGGCCGCGCGAGTCGTGCGAGCTCTCGCCGTGCGGCGCGCGCGGCCTGCGCTGGTCGGTGACTGGTCACGGTCTCCCCACTAGCCGACCTTCCGCAGGATGAAGCACTTCAGATAGTACGTCTCGGGCACGCCGAGCAGCACCGGATGATCGCGCCCCTGCATCCGCTTTTCGACGACCGTCACCTGGACCTGCGCGTCGACGGCGGCGCTGTAGACGATCTCGGCGAACGCCGCTTCGCTGATGTTGTACGAGCAGCTGCAGGTGACGAGCGTGCCACCCGGGTTGAGGAGCTTGAGCGCCCGCAGGTTGATTTCCTTGTAGCCAGCGCCCGCCTTGCTCACCGCCGCCTTGGTCTTGGCGAACGCCGGCGGATCGAGCACGATGGTGTCGAACCGCTCACGCAGACGCTCGAGGCCGCGCAGCTCGTCGAAGACGTTGCCGACCCGCGCGTCGATCGACAGTCCGTTCCGGCGAGCGTTCGCGCGCACGCGGGCCACCGCCTCCTCCGAGATATCGAAGGCGATGGTCTCGGTGCAGCCGGCCGCGAGCTTCAAGGCAAATCCGCCGTGGTAGCTGAAGCAGTCGAGCAGCCGGCCGCGGGCGTAGCGCGCCGCCGCCTCGCGGTTCTCGCGCTGATCGAGGAACAGGCCGGTCTTCTGACCATGCCGCAGGTCGACCTCGTAGTGGATGCCCGCTTCGTGGACGGTCACCGTCTCCGGAACGTCGCCGCTCAACAGGTCCACACGCTGCTCGAGCCCCTCGAGCACCCGCGCGCGCGGATCGTTGCGTGCAAGAATTCCTCGCGGCTGTTGCAACCGATTCAAGATGTCCACCACCTGCGGCAGCAGTCGATCCATCCCCTGCGAGAGCGCCTGGACGACCAGGTAGTCGCCGTAGCGGTCGACGATCAGCGACGGCAGCAGGTCGGCCTCGCCATGAACCAGCCGGTAGGCGCTGGCGTCGATGGCGAGCGCCGCGCGGAAGCCGATGGCCGCTTCGATGCGGCTCGTCAACAGGGCATCGTCAGCCGGTCGGTCGCCGTGCGACAGCATTCGAATCGCGATCTGAGATCGATCGCTGTAGAGCGCCTGGCCGAGCAGTCGGCCACGCGGACCCAGCACGGCGACGCGATCACCCGCGTTGGCCTGGACGTCGGCGACGTCGGTGCGGTAGATCCAGGGATGGCCGCCTCGCCATCGCTGCTCGCCGCGGGAGGAGATGACGACGGTGGGGGGCATGGCTCGTTTTACGTTTTACGTTCTTACGTTCTACGTTCTACGTTCTACGTTCTACGTTCTACGTTCTACGTTCTACGTTCTCAGTACTCGGTTCTCCGTTCGATTCTCGGAACGTTGAACGCAGAACGCAGAACAAAGAACGATAGTACAATTGTTCTCCTGTGCGCATCGCGATAGGCGCCGATCACGCGGGTTTTCTGCTCAAGGAACACTTGAAAGTCACGCTGCAGCGACTCGGCCACACGATCGACGATCACGGCACTCACAGCGAGGAATCGACCGACTATCCGCCGATCTGCTTTGCGGTCGCGCAGGCGGTCGCCGAGGGCCGCGCCGAGCGCGGCATCGTGCTCGGCGGCAGCGGGCAGGGCGAGCAGATTGCGGCCAACAAGGTCAGGGGGATCCGTGCCGCGCTGTGCAACGACCTCTACACGGCACGGCTGTCGCGCGAGCACAACGACGCCAACGTCCTCTCGATGGGCGGTCGGATCGTCGCCTTCGGGCTGGCCGATGAAATCGTCGCGCTGTGGCTGAAAACCGGCTTCGAAGGCGGACGCCATCAGCGGAGAATCGACCAGATTTCCCAATTGGAGAAGCACGACGGGCATGCCCACTGACACCACTCACCTTGCCATCTGGCGCGCGTTGGCCGACGCCGATCCGGAAATCGCGGAGGTGCTCCGCAACGAACGCGATCGGCAGAACAACGGCCTCGAGCTGATTGCCTCGGAGAACTTCGTCAGCCGCGCGGTCCTCGAGGCCGCCGGGTCGGTGCTGACCAACAAATACGCGGAAGGGTATCCGGGCCGCCGCTATTACGGCGGCTGCGAGTTCGTCGACGTCGCCGAGCGGGCCGCGATCGCACGCGCCAAAACGCTCTTTGGCGCCGACCACGTCAACGTGCAGCCGCACTCCGGCGCGCAGGCGAACATGTCGGTCTACCTGGCCGCCCTCAAACCGGGCGAGACCGTGCTGGGTATGAACCTGGCGCACGGCGGCCACCTCACGCACGGTCATCCACTCAACTTTTCGGGTCTGCTCTACAGCATCGTGCCCTACGGCGTTCGCCAGGACGACGAGCGGATCGATTACGACGAGCTCGACGCACTCGCCGATCGCCACCGGCCGAAGATGATCATCGTCGGCGCGAGCGCCTACCCGCGCATCATCGACTTCGCACGGATCCGCGCGACCGCGTCGCGCATCGGCGCCGTGCTGTTCACCGATATGGCGCACATCGCGGGCCTGGTCGCGGCCGGATTGCATCCGAGCCCGGTGCCGCACTCGGACTTCGTCTCCACCACCACCCACAAGACGCTGCGCGGTCCACGCGGCGGCATGGTGCTGTGCCGCGAGCAGTATGCCAAGGATCTCGACCGCAGCCTGTTCCCCGGCGTCCAGGGCGGCCCGCTGATGCACATCATCGCGGCCAAGGCGGTCTGCTTCAAGGAAGCGGCAGAACCAGCAGTTCAAGGCCTACCAGCGGCAGATCGTCGCCAACGCCGGCCGGCTCGCGCAGGGCCTCGCAGCGGCGGGCTTCCGGCTGGTCAGTGGCGGCACCGACAATCATCTGATGCTCGTCGACGTCTTCTCGAAAGGCATCACCGGAAAAGTGGCGGAGGCGTGCCTCGGCAAGGCCGGCATCACCGTCAACAAGAACGCGATCCCGTTCGATCAGAATCCGCCGATGGTCGCCAGCGGCATCCGCGTCGGGACGCCGGCCGTCACCACGCGCGGCATGCGCGAGCCGGAAATGGATCTGATCGGCGAGCTCGATCGCGCGCGCCCTGAAAACCCCCGACGATGATGCCGCCCTGGCGATGGTCCGGACCGAAGTCGAACGGCTGTGCCGGAAATTCCCGCTGTACCCCGAACGCAGGCCTGAAACCGACCAGCGCTGTTGCCGCCGACCTTGCGACCGCGGTCGCGAAAGTCTTTCTCCAGTACGGGCCGCTCTCGCGCGCCGGATTGCGGATTTCGAGCCGCGCGCACGGCCAGGTCGAGATGGCCGCGGCTGCGGCGCACGCCTTCGAAGACGGCGGCGTCCTGCTCGCCGAAGCGGGGACCGGCACCGGGAAGACGCTGGCGTATCTGGTGCCGGCAATTCTGAGCCGCAAGCGCGTGCTGATCTCGACCGGCACGAAAAACCTGCAGGAACAGATCTTCTTCAAGGACATCCCGGCGCTGCGCGAAGCGCTCGACGTGCCGTTCACGGCGGCCTACATGAAAGGGCGCGCTCGAATTATCTCTGCCTGCATCGTCTGGACCAGCTGAAGGACAGCGCCGGGGCCGCGCCACACGACGTCTTCCTGCCAATCATCCGCGACTGGTCGGGGCGCACCGCCACCGGCGATCGAGCGGAGCTCGAGGATCTGCCCGAAGATCTGCCGTTCTGGAACGAGGTCGCCGCGACCGCCGAGACCTGTCTCGGCACCGAGTGTCCGCGTTACGACGACTGCTTCGTGACCCGGATGCGGCAGCAGGCGGCAGCGTCGGACGTGGTCGATCGTCAATCACCACCTGCTGTGCGCCGACGCCGCTGTCCGGCAGAGCGCGTACGGCGAGGTGATTCCGGCGTTCAACCATCTCGTGATCGACGAGGCGCATCAGCTCGAAGACGTGGCCACGCAGTACTTCGGCATCGCCGTCAGCAATTATCGGCTCGAGGACCTCGCGCGCGACGCGGAACGGCTGACCGCTTCGCTGGCTGCGGTCGATCGCCGCACCACCGACGACGTGGCCAGGGCCGTCGAGCGACTTCGCGATCAGCGCGCGCGCTTTCTTCGCAGCGATCGCATTCGCCCATCGGACCAGCGATCGGCTGCGCAGCGAAGAGCGGGTGCGCGCCACCGATGGCTCGCTCGCCGAGGCCGCGCGAAACCGCGGCCGCCCTGACCGGCGCGCTCGATCTGTTCGAAGCGACGCTTCGCGCTGATCGAACCGCCGTCCGAGCGCGACGACGACAGTGAGAGCGGCCGATGCAGGAGACGGCGACCCTCGCGCGGCGCGCCGCGCGAGCTCCGCGACAGAGCTCCGGTTCCTGCTCCGCGCTGCGCGATCCCGATTTCGTCTACTTCGTCGAGTTCCGCGGCAGAGGGCATCTTCCTGAGGGCGGCGCCGATCGACGTCTCGACCATCGTCCGCGACGTGCTGCTCGACCGGATGCGAGACGACCGTCCTCACGTCCGCGACGCTGACGGTCGACGGCAGGTTCGACTACATCCGTGAGCGGCTGGGCATCGCGAGCGGCCGACGAGGTGCGGCTGCCGTCGGAGTTCGATTTCGCCCGGCAGGCGATCCTCTACCTGCCGCCGCGGATGCCCGATCCGCGCTCGAACGACTTCATCGGTGCGGCGGGACGCGAGGTGATCGAGATCCTGAAGCGGACCGAGGGGCGCGCCTTCGTGCTCTTCACCAGCTACGCGGCCATGCGGACGGTGCAGGCGATTGCCGAGATGGCGCTCGACTACCCGATTTTCGCCCAGGGCACGGCGCCGCGGACGCAGCTGCTGCAGCGTTTCGCGAGACGCCGCACGCCGTGCTGTTCGCGACCGCGTCGTTCTGGCAGGGAGTCGACGTCGTCGGCGACGCGTTGAGCTGCGTGATCGTCGACAAGCTGCCGTTTGCCTCGCCGGCCGATCCGATTACGAGCGCGCGGATCGACGCGATTCGAGCGCGCGGCGGCGAGCCGTTCGACGAGTATCAGGTGCCGCTTGCGATCCTCACGCTGCTGCAGGGTCTGGGACGGCTGATTCGGCATCGCCGCGACCGGGGGGTGCTCGCCGTTCTCGATCCCCGGCTGCGCACGAAGGGATACGGCCGCCGATTTCTGGCGTCGCTGCCGCCCGCGCCGGTTGTCCATGAGCTGGCCGCCGTCGAACGGTTCTTCTCAATCGTGTAAGATACAATCCGCTTAGTAGTTAAGGTCTTTTTCTCTCAGGGACGATTGGAGGACATATGGTCTGCCGAGATGGCCGGCCGATGTGGCTGCTGCTGACTGTTCTGCTGGCTCTGGCGGTTGCCGCACCGGCGGTAGCACAGCCGGGCGGCACGATCAGGGGCATCGTACGTGACGTCAAGGGTCAACCGGTCGAAGGTGCGGTGGTCACCATGACCATGACCGACACCGGCCGGAAATTCACCGTCAAGACAAACCGCCGCGGCGAGTATCTGCAGATTGGCCTGTCAGGCGGCGCCTACACCGTACAGGCGGAGAAAGACTAGCTCGCCTCGTCGACCGAGAAAGTTGGCGTCAAGGTTGGCGGACCGGCCGATCATCGATCTGGTGCTGGGCGCGCTCTCTGCATCCGCCGCTGCCGCCGACGCGAAAGAACTCGCCGCCAAAGGCGCGGAGCTGAAGAAGCTCTTCGAGGAAGGGGTGGCCGCGGGAAATGCCGGCCAGCACGACCTGGCGATCGAGAAGTTCAACGCCGGTCTGCAGATCAACCCGAAGTGCTACGACTGCTACGACAACATCGGCTTCGCGCACATGCAGAAGAAGGACTACGAGAAAGCCGAAGCCGCGTACAAGATGGCCGCCGAGATCAAGCCGGACGATGCCGCGGCGTGGAACGGGCTGGCCACGGTCTACAACGCGCAGCGGAAGTTCGACGAAGCCACAAAGGCGAGCGCGAAGGCCACCGAGCTGTCGACGAACCTGTCGGCCACCGGCGGCCCCGGTGCTGGTGCCGATGCGATGTTCAATCAGGGCGTCATCCTCTGGAACGCCGGCAAGATCGCCGAAGCCAAGAAACAGTTCGAAGCGGCGGTCCAGGCCAACCCGAGCCATGCCGAAGCGCACTATCAGCTGGGCATGGCGCTCGTGAACGAAGGCAATCTGGCCGGGGCGGCCACCGAGTTCGACACGTATCTCAAGCTCGCGCCGAGCGGTCCCAATGCCGCCACGGCGAAGTCGTTGCTCGCACAGTTGAAGAAGTAAGCTCGCTCGTGTTCGATCCTGCCGCGCTCCGCGCCCGGCTGGACGGCGTTCGCGAACGTATCGCGCGCGCCGCCAGCCGGGCCGGTCGCGACCCCTCGGCCATCCAACTCGTCGCGGTTTCCAAAACGTTTCCTGCCGAACACGTGCGTGCCGCATCACAGGCCGGCCAGATTCACTTTGGCGAGAACAAAGTCCAGGAAGCGCTGCAGAAGATCGACGCCACGGCCGATCTTGCCGTGACATGGCATCTGGTCGGCCACCTCCAATCGAACAAGGCCCGCAGGGCTGCCGCAGTCTTTCGACGTGATTCACTCGGTCGACAGCGGCGCCCTGGCGCTGAAGCTCGATGAGGCCGCGCGCGATGCCGGGCGCACGCTCAAGCTGCTGATTCAGGTCGACCTCGCGGGAGAATCGACGAAGCACGGCGCCCGGCCCGATGAAGTGCCGGGCATTCTGGCAGCAGCGGGCGGCTGCCGCTTTGCCCGAATCTCGGGCCTCATGCTGCTTCCCCCTGCGGTCTCCGAGCCGGCGGCCGCACGGCCGTATTTCAAGGCGCTGGTCCAACTGCGTGACGACCTCGTGGCGGCGCGGAACCGACAGGGCCTTGCTCACCGACCTTTCGATGGGCATGAGCCATGACTTCGAGGTCGCCGTCGAGGAAGGGGCGACCCTGGTGCGCGTCGGATCGGCCATCTTCGGCGAGCGGAGCCGGGACTGAGCGGCGGCTATCGGCGAGATGCCGAGGGGCCGATATGACAAAGCAGCGACCTCCCGTTCTGGAGTACATCGATGAATGTCAGTCCGTTGGACCTGCGGCAGCAGAAGTTCAGTAAAGCGTTCCGAGGCTTCGACCCGGTCGAGGTGACGTCGTTCATGATGGCCGTCGCCGAGGATTACGAGCAGGCGTTGCGCGAAACGGACCGTCTTCGCACGGATTTGACCCGGATGGAAGCGGTGCTCAACGAGCACCGTGAGCACGAGCGTAGTCTGAAGGGCACGCTGCTGGCCGCTCAGAAACTGGCCGACGACATCAAGACCCACGCCGACGAAGAGGCGCGCCGCATCATCCGCGAGGCGCAGTCACGGTCGGACCTGTTGCTGGAGAAAACGCAGGCCCGGCTCGAGGACGTCCAGCGCGAGATCGACGGCCTCAAGCTCAAGCGCAAGGACGTCGAAACTTCCATCGAAGCCACCATTCAGACCCTGCGCAACACGCTCGAGTATGTGCGCGAGCAGGAAGTGCGCGAACGCGAGGACAAGATTCTGCTCCATCGCCCGCGCCACTTCGACGCCTTCGATGGACCCGAGGACTTCATCGCCGAATCCCGCTGAGTCAGGCAACCGGCGCCATCGATGGCGTGACGGCCCGTAGAATGGCCGGGTGCTTGCCGACTTCCTGATCCACAACACCACCGAGGTCTTCAGCTGCGCCGGCCCCGCTCCCCGGCGGGGACCAGCGCAGGCGGACGCGGGCGTCCTGCCTGGTGCCATCGTTGCGTCGCATCGCGGCACGATCGTCTACGTCGGGCCGCAGCCGGCGTGGGAGCGTGCCGGTTCGCTGACCCCCGACGCCAGGAAGATCGATGCGCGCGGCGGCACCGTGCTGCCGGGCTTTGTCGACCCTCACACCCACGTCGTGTTTGCGGGCGATCGGAGAGGAGAGCTGCGGCGCCGGCTGGCCGGGGCGAGCTACGCCGAGATTGCGGCTGACGGCGGCGGGATCCTCGCCACAGTCGCCGCCACCTGTGCGGCGAGCGAGGACGAGCTCGTCGAGCTCACCGCCGCGCGGCTCGAGGAGATGCTGCGCAACGGGATCACGACCTGCGAAGCCAAGACCGGCTACGGACTCACGACCGAAGCGGAGCTGAAGCTGCTGCGCGTCATCGCGCGACTCCAGCGGTCATCGGCCATGGACGTCGTGCCCACCTTCATGGGCGCCCACGAAGTGCCGCTCGCCTTTCGCGACAATCCCGAGGCATACGTCTCGTCGATCTGCCACGAGACGATCCCGGCCGTCGCACAATCGCGTCTGGCTGAATGGTGCGACGTGTTCTGCGAGCAGGGGGTCTTTTCGCCGGCGCAGGCGACCCGCATCCTCGAGACGGCACGCGCGGCGGGGATGAAGCTGCGAATTCACGCCGACGAGCTCGGCCCGACCGGTGGATCGGCGGTCGCCGCAGCGGTTGGCGCGCGCTCGGCAGACCATCTGATTTTCGTGGATGCCGAAGGAGCTGGCGCACTGGCCCGCGCCGGCACCGTTGCGACGCTGCTCCCGTCGGCGGCGTTCTACCTGAAACTCGGACGTTATGCGCCGGCGCGAATGCTCATCGACGCCGGCGTCGCCGTCGCGTTGGCCACCGACGTCAATCCGGGAGGCGGCTTCTCGCCGTCGATGCCCTTCGCGATCACACTGGCCTGCTTCGCCATGAACCTCACGTTCGAAGAGGCGCTGGTCGCAGCCACGCTCAATGCGGCCTATTCCTTGGATCGGCATCACATCGTTGGCAGTCTCGAACCCGGCAAACAGATGGATGCGGTTCTCCTCGGCGGCCCGGCGATCGAGCTGATTCGCGTCGGCGCGCAGCCGATTCGAGCGGTCATCAAGAAAGGACGTATTATCGAGGTCGTGTAGGCGCCACGCGGCCCGACCAACCTGGCCTATGATCACCTCCAAATCAGTTCGCGACGTCATTGCCGCGTTCGCGTCTTCCGAGCCGACGCCGGGCGGCGGATCGGCATCGGCGTTGGCGTCAGCGGTCGGCACATCTCTCCTCGTCATGGTCGCGAGCCTGCCGAAGTCGCGGTCAGGTTCGGACGATGATCGGGTGGCGTTGACGTTCGCCGCGGGCGCCTTGACCAGCGTGCAGCATCAGCTCACCGAGGCCATTGACGCGGATACCTCCGCCTACAACCGAGTGGTCGCCGCCTATCGGCAGCCGAAAACGACCGAGCTCGAAACCAACGCCAGGAAGACAGCCATCGAACGTGCCCTGCGCGCAGCCACTGACGTTCCTCTCGGTGTGATGCGCTTGTCGGTCGACGCCCTCAAACACGCTCAAGCGGTGGCCCGTCACGGCCATCGCGCTGCGGCGAGCGACGTGGGTGTTGCGCTGGCGCTGCTGCAAGCGGGCCTCGAAGGCGCACGACTCAATGTCAGCGTCAATCTGGGCGGCGTGGGTGACACGGCATATGTCGAGGCGGTCAGAGCCGAATCGGAGCGGCTCGCCGGGCGAATGCTGGGACTGGTTCGCGACGCGATTGCGGCTATCGGACAGTAAGTCGACAGTCGACTATTGATCGCCGATCTTCATGGGATCGATGAGGTAGGCGTCGACTTCCCACTCGAATCGCCACGGATATTCGAAGCGCGGCGCCAGGGGGATCATCCGCTCGTAGACACCCTGCACGTAAATGTGCCGATCCTCGCGACGGATGGTGAAAGCATCGGGGGAAAGCGGAATGCCGCTGGCGGCGGCCAGTTCCAGCACGCGCTGCTGCAGCTGCCCGTCGGATTGGCCGCGGACGAGCGCCGCCTGCCGGACATCGTCACGAAACTGATAATGGGTTGCGAAGGTCCTGCCCGCCTGCCATGCCGCGTTAGCGATCAGCGCGGCGATGCCGAGCTTGAGAACCAGCTTGATCATCAGCGGATCTGTTGGAACATCCGCGACCAGCGGGTGCGTGTGAAGAAGTGCGTGAACACCGACACCACGTTGCGGATCGTCGCACCGGCGCCGGCTTCCTCGTAGTCGTCGCGCTCCGACTCGTAGGACCAGTAAATCACCAGCGCTTTGCCCTTGATCAGCTCGCGCGGCAGAAATCCCCAGTAGCGGCTGTCCTGTGAATTGTCGCGATTATCGCCCATCACGAAGTACTGGTTGGGCGGCACCGTGACCGGGCCGTACCGCTCGCGGACGTCGAACGAGGTGACCTCGTGATAATCAGCCGACGAGGCGGGCAGCAGATAGTGGACATACGGCTCGTCGATCGGCTTGCCGTCGACATAGACCTTCCGGTCGCGCACTTCGACGGTTTCCCCGGGCAAGCCGATCACCCGCTTGATGAAGTCGCGCTCGGGTTCGACCGGGTACTTGAACACCACCACGTCGCCGCGCACGATCTCCGCCGTCGGCAGCAGCGTCCGCTCGAGCCCGGACGCACTCGGTCCGAACGCGAACTTGTTGACGAGCAGGTGATCGCCGATCAGCAGGTTCTCTTCCATCGATCCGGTCGGGATCTTGAACGCCTGCACGACGAAGGTGCGGATGAACAGCGCGAGAATCACCGCCACGACGATCGATTCGAAATACTCGCGGATCGTCGATTTCTTGAAGTCGCTCATTCGCCTTCCGTACCCATTCTCAGAACCGCCAGGAAGGCTTCCTGCGGGATCTCGACCTTGCCGACCCGCTTCATGCGCTTTTTGCCTTCCTTCTGCTTCTCGAGCAGCTTGCGCTTGCGCGTGATGTCGCCGCCGTAGCACTTGGCGAGCACGTTCTTGCGCATCGCCTTGACCGACTCACGCGCGATAATCCGGCCGCCGATCGCCGCCTGGATCGCGACCTCGAACATCTGCCGCGGGATCAGCTCGCGCATCTTCGACGCCAGCGCCCGGCCCCGCTCGTAGGACATGTCGCGGTGCACGATGATTGACAACGCGTCGACCGGGTCGCCGTTGACGAGGATGTCCAGCTTGACGAGCGGCGACGGCCAGTAACCGGTCACATGATAATCGAGCGAGGCGTAGCCCCGGGAAATGGTCTTCAGCTTGTCGTAAAAATCCAGCACCACCTCGTTGAACGGCAGCTCGTAGGTGACGAGGACCCGATCGGCGGCCAGGTACTCCAGCGTTTTCTGGACCCCACGTTTATCCTGACAGAGCTGCAGAATCCCGCCGACGTGTTCGGCCGGCGTGAGAATCATGGCGGTGATGACCGGCTCCTCGATTTTCTCGATTCGGCCCGCGTCCGGCAGCTTCGCCGGGCTGTCGATCTCTTCCACCACCCCGTCGGTCGTCGTCACCCGGTAGAGCACCCCCGGTGCGGTCGTCACCAGGTCGACGTCGAACTCGCGTTCCAGCCGCTCCTGGACGATTTCCATGTGCAGCAACCCGAGAAACCCGCAGCGGAACCCGAACCCGAGCGCCACCGAGGTTTCGGGCTCGTAAAAGAACGAGGCGTCGTTCAACCGCAGCTTCTCGAGCGCGTCACGCAGCTCGGGATACTGATGCCCTTCGACCGGATAGAACCCGGCGAACACCATCGGCTTCAATTCTTTGAAACCCGGGAAAGGTTCGGCGGCCGGGCGCCCGGCCTCGGTAATCGTGTCGCCGATCTTCGCGTCGCTGATCTTCTTGACGTTCGCCACGAGAAAACCGACTTCGCCGACACCGAGCTCATCGATCGGCACCGCTTTCGGCGTGAAGATCCCGAGCTGCTCGGCTTCGTAATCCTGCCCTTCGGCCATGAACCGCAGCTTCATGCCCTTGCGGACCATGCCATCGATCACGCGTACGACGATGACGACCCCTCGATACGGGTCGTACCAGGAGTCGAAGATCAGCGCTTTGAGTGGTGCCTCCGGGTTACCGCCCGGAGGCGGCAACCGGGCGACGATCGCTTCGAGGATTTCCGGGACGCCCGTCCCCTGTTTGGCGCTCGCCAGGAGCGCGTGGCTGCCGTCCAACCCGATGATCTCGGTGATCTGACGACGGGATTCCTCGGGCTGCGCACCAGGCAGATCGATCTTGTTGATGACCGGAATGATTTCGAGACCGTTGTCGACTGCCAGGTAGGCATTCGCCAGGGTCTGCGCTTCGACGCCTTGCGAGGCGTCGACCAGCAGCAGTGCTCCTTCGCACGCGGCGAGCGAGCGCGTCACTTCGTACGAGAAATCCACGTGCCCGGGCGTATCGATCAGGTTGAGGATGTAGTCATCCCCCGCCTTCGACGTGTAATTCAGGCGGACCGGGTGCGCCTTGATGGTGATGCCCCGCTCCCGCTCGAGGTCCATCGCGTCGAGCACCTGTGCTTCCATCTCCCGGGCTTGCAGCGCGCCGGTGATCTCGAGAAAGCGATCAGCCAGCGTCGACTTGCCGTGATCGATGTGGGCGATAACCGAGAAGTTTCTGATGCGGCTTGGGTCCATGCGTTCCGATGGGGCGAATTACCTATTATATCGGCGCGTACGGTCCGGCCGGTTACCGCCGCTGATGCGTTGGAACGATCGGGTGATGAGACGTGTCGTGTTCGTCAGCTCGAGCAGGCAATGCGAACACGAAGGTCAGCATCGGCGCGCAACGGGGCTTGCCGCGGCTGCGGGAACGATGTCGGGCCCGCAAGGCATCGCCCTGACCGTCGGGCTGTTGTCGAACGCGTGCGCCTCGATCGGCACGCCGCGCAGCTTGAGGTGCGCAAACACCGGCCGCCCCTCGTCGAGCGCTGTGGCCTGCAGGTGTCCCGCCGAGCTGCGCGCCGCCCGCAGCAACTTGAGACTGACCGCGCGTCCCACATTGCCACCGATGGCATAGATGCGGGCGGCGGACTCGTCGACCTTCACCACCACATCGCAGTGCGTCCGTGCGCCGACACCAAGCTGACGACGGCGCTCAGCGAGCGTGCGATAGACGGGTCGCCGCGCCGAACACAACAGATCACCGGGGACGACCGAGGCCTCGCCGGCGTCGTAGGCGACAAATGCAGACTGCGGCGCGCCGCCCTGACGGGCGCGAATCGCCTGATCGATGTAGGCGTGATGGGCGATGGCGCGTTGGAAGCGGCTGGTCTCGCCGAGTCCGGCCTCGCACATGACCCACGAAACAAACGCCGCCGACCACGGATCGGACCGGCGCGGTGCGTCTGGCGAGCTCCATGCCGCATTCTGCCTGGCGACCATCATCGTCGCCTCTGGAGTGACGGCCCAGTAGCCGGCCACCGAAGTCGCGACACGTGCCGCGTCCTCGTCGCTCAGACGCGGAAAGAAACCGCGCCGGAACGACGGCTCACGATCGCCATCGGCCCCGACCGCCTGCGCCCATTCAGCCGGTGACACGGCGGCCTCGTCGCGGACGGGAAAACCGAAAAAGCCCCACTCCTGTACTGCAACGTCGACGATCCGTCGACGAAGGTCGGCCATTGGCAGCGTCCGACACGGCCGCTGACGGATGGTCATTGCGCCGGGCGCGCCGCCGACCCGGGCGGTGGGCGGCGTCACGTCAAGCACCGCGGGAGGCAATCGATCGAGCGGAATCGTCTGCGCAAACGCCGCGGGCGCCGCCTCGACCACGAGCATCCAGGCCAGTGCCAGCCGTGCAATCACGGGCCTAATCTACGGGTTTGCCCTGCGCTCGGCAAGCCAGACGTCGACCACACCGCCATTGCCAGCTTCCTCACGGAGTGCAATGATCGCCGCTCGCGCGGCAAGCGTGAAGGGAGGTCCGATGCGGCCCGATCATCGTCGGCGGAGCGGCCTGAAAGCCCTCGTTGCAGCCGCGATCGTCTCGGTCGGATGCGGCGCGGGCGCCCCCTCGCTTGAGGGTCGCTGGGACGCCGTGGTCGTCGTCAACGACGTCGAGATTCCCTTTCGACTCGATCTCACACACAGCGCATCGGGCGTGAGCGGCGCGTTGTTCAACGGGGACGAGCGTGTCGAGTCGACGAGCGGAACGTTCAGCGACAACGTCCTCACGCTGACCTACGATCACTACGCGACACGACTCGAGGCGCGATTGATCGACGGACGGCGGCTCGACGGACGCTATGAGCGGGCGCGTGGCGCACCGTATCCGTTCCGCGCCAGCCCTGCCGCGGCGGCGGCTTCCGCTTCCGCCACAGTCCCCTCAATTGGCGGCCTGTGGCACATTCCCGTCAAGAGCTCGAAAGGCGAAGCAGCCTGGCGTTTCATCGTCCATCAGAATGGAGCAGATGTGTCCGCCGCCATCCTGCGCGTCGACGGCGACACTGGTGCGCTGACCGGCCGCTATCGGGATGGGACGTTCGTCCTGAGCCACTTTTCAGGCCAGCGGCCGGCGTTGATGGAAATCACGCTCGAACCCGACGGAACCCTCGCCCTCCTCCAGAACAAGAGGATGAAGATGACGGCGTTCCGGGAGGAGACAGCGCGCGAGCATCACGTGGCCGCGCCGACCGATCCCGCCCGCCATTCGTTCGCGCGGACGCCCACCGAACGCTTCCGATTCAGTTTTCCCGATGCGGACGGGCGCCTGATCTCGAGCGAGGACGAACGCTTCCGCAACAAGGTCGTCATCGTCAGCATCACGGGCACCTGGTGCCCGAATTGTCACGATGAGGCCCCGTTCTTGACGGAGCTCTACCATCAGTACCGCGCCCTGGGCCTCGAGGTGGTGGCGCTGTCGTTCGAAGAAGCGGCGCAGCTGCAGAACCCGGCACGCCTGCGCGCCTACGCCGCTCGCTACGGGATTGACTATCCGATGTTGCTGGCCGGCATCCCCGACGAGCTCACCGACAAGGTGCCGCAAATCGAAAATCTGAACGCGTTCCCGACCACGATCTTCCTGGGCCGCGACGGCCTGGTCCGCGAGGTGCACGCCGGATTTCCGAGCAAGGCCAGCGGCCGCTTTTACACGGAGACCCGTGACGAGATCCGCCGGATGGTCGAGCAGCTGCTCAGCGAGACGGCACAGTCGTCTTCATAGCCTGCCGACCGACGCAACTGCCGTCGCCGTCAGCGTCAGGTGTCGTATCGCGCACTCTGAAACATCCGTCGCCGACCGCGAAGGTTGCCATGCGACCCCGGTTTGACGAGCCCGGCTGTCTAGCGCGATTCGAGCGGCACGTAGCGCTGTGGAAACTCGGGCCCGAGGTACTCGGCCCGCGGGCGGATCAAGCGGTTGTTGGCGTACTGCTCGAGCACGTGGGCGGTCCAGCCGGAAATGCGGCTGACGGCAAAAATCGGCGTGAAGAGATTGATGGGAATACCCAGCACGTAATAGGTGGAGGCGGAATAGAAGTCGACGTTCGGGTTCAGCTGCTTCTCCGCCTTGCCGACCGCCTCGATCCGCTGCGACATCTCGAACCATTCGGGCTGCCCGGCGCGGCGCCCGAGTTCGCGCGACATCTCGCGCAAGTGCGTCGCGCGCGGATCCTCGGTGTGGTAGACGCGATGGCCGAAGCCCGGGATCTTTTCCTTGCGCGCCAGTTTCGCCCGCACCACCTCCGCAGCCCGATCGGGACCGGCGTCTTTGCCGATGTCGAGCAGCAGCCGCATCACATCGGCGTTCGCGCCGCCGTGCAGCGGGCCCTTCAGTGTCCCGACGGCCGCGACGATCGCGGAATGCATGTCGGTGAGGGTGGCGGCCGCCACGCGCGCGGCAAACGTCGACGCATTGAGCTCGTGGTCGGCGTGCAGGATGAGCGCGACGTCAAACGCACGGGTCTCGAGCGAGCCCGGCCGCTCTCCCGTGAGCATGTAGAGAAAGTTCGCGGCGTGGCCGAGGACCGGATCGGGCTGGATCGGGCCGCCGCCCGCGTTCAGTCGCCCGAGGGTCGCGACCAGCGATCCAAGCTGCGCAGTGAGACGGACGGCCTTCCGGTAATTGGCCTGCGGCGAATTGTCACCACCATCGGAGTCGTAGTGACCCAGCGCCGACGTCAGCGTCCGCAGCGCATCCATTCCGTCACCGATGGGGAGCATCCGCATCAGACGGACGACTGCGTCCGGCAGCGGACGGCTGGCAACCAGCTGCGACTGCAGATCGCCGAGTTCGGCCCGCGTCGGCAGCCGGCGGTGCCACAGGAGGTAGCAGACTTCCTCGAAGGTGGAGTGGCGCGCCAGATCGTGGATGTCGTAACCGCAATAGGCGAGTACGCCGCGATCGCCGTCGAGATAACAGATGGATGAAGAGGTGGCGACGATATCTTCGAGGCCGGCCTTGGGCTTCGCCGCGGTGCTCATGTTTAATGATACCGTGCCGTTCGACGACGGCGTTCAGCCGCCTAGTGCACGCGGGTCGAGGCGGGAACGGTCGTGACGGCTTCTCCAGCGGTCGGCAGTACTCCCTGCGGACCCATCTGGGCGTAGCGCAGGAACATCTGACCCCAGGGGGTCGTCTCGCACCACCGCTCGAACACCCGCCGATCGAGCAACGGCCAGCGGTAGAAATCGTGGTAGACGTCGCTGGCCAGGATGAATCCATTGACCAGCGGCGTGCGGAAGAACAGCTTCTGGAAACGCTTCAACGGTCCGAACCAGATCAAGTCGCCGCCGCCGATCCGGACGAGGTTCTTGCCGACGTGGAACTGCCAGTTCTCGCGCGCCGCATCGACGTCGCCGACGATCTCGATGTCGCGCGGATCGCCGACGCCCAGTCGATCCTGGTGCGCCAGACGGATGTAGTCGAGCGACATCGGATCGAAGCCCATCATCTTCGCCGACACCGCATCGATCGCCACCTGATCGGCTGAGGCCAGCATCACGTTCTTCACGACCGGATACATCGTGCGCGGTCCGGGACCGTTGCCGGCGGTGGTTCCGTCCATGATCGCGAACAGGCCGGAATGGATCTCCTTCTGGATCGCCAGGAGATCCACGAGCGTTTCGTGAATCCAGGAGTGCGTGTAATGGCGGCGGGTATTCAGCAGCCCACCGAACGCATTTTTCATTGCGCCGGTGGTCGTCGTATAGATGTGGCACTTCGTGGTCGGCAGGTGGACGATGTTCTTGCCGAAGAAGTAGTCGGGGATGGTGATGCCTTCGGGGAAGATGGTGTTGAGAACCCGCATCTTCGCCTTCGGCACGTAGCGGATCCACGACATGTCCTCGTCCTTGAAGTTGTAGAGGACGGGAATGTTGTACTGCTTGAAAATCGGCACGTAGTGATTGAGGTCCTCACCCTTGAACGCGTTGGTGACGACCGTCTTGTTCTGGACGCAGACCTGATCGTTGAAGCCGCGGCGCGCCAGCGCCTGAATCGTTCCCTCCAGCTGCCACGGCGTGGTGTTGGCCGCCGGAAAGGGAAAGTGCCAGGAAATGTTGTCTTTCAGGATCGTCGTCTTGGTGGAGTCGAGGGCCGTGGCAACACCGGCGAGCTCCACGAGGCGATCGATGTCGGTGAGGATGGAATCAGGCGTGACACGCAGAACTGCAACTTTGGATTTCATTTACCGCTGGCAACCTGTGTCTTGAGCACTACGGGATCCTCGGCGAACTGCTGGACGAGGGAGAGGAGACCAGTATAGAGGAACCCAATCTGGAAAAGCACGAGGAACGGGACGGTTGCGTATATCTGGCTGGCGAGCGCGTAAAACACCGTCCAGGTGAAGTACAGGCCCAGGAATAGTTCGATGAGCGGCTGCACGACAAAGGACTGGCGATATTTCTTGCCGACCCAGTCGTCTCCTTCCCCTTCGATCCGGTACTTCGGCGTGCGCGTGAACTCGGTGTGCTTGTTGAACAGCGCCTCGAGCACCGCCTTGGTGTTGTTGATGCTCAGACCGATGCCAATCGACATCAGAAAGGGCAGATACTTCATCCGCGCGCGCCAGTCGTGGTGAATCTCGCGCTGACAGATCATGTAGAAGTTGCACACCGAAAACGTCGCCGCGAAGAACAGCGGCACGTCGATGAGCAGCATCTCGTACCACCCCATGTTGTAGCGGATCCGCATTGCCGGAAACATCAGGACCGACAGCACGCACATCAGCGGATAGTTGAAGTTCGCCGTCAGGTGGAAGAACGCCTCCGCCTTCACCGCCAGCGGCACGTTGGCCGCGAGAATCCGCGGCAGGAGCTTGCGACAGGTCTGGATCGATCCCTTCGCCCAGCGGTGCTGCTGCGATTTGAAGGCATTCATCTCGACCGGGACTTCGGCCGGGGCGATGACGTTCGGGACGAACACGAAGCGCCAGCCGCGCAGCTGGGCCCGGTAACTGAGGTCGAGGTCCTCGGTGAGGGTATCGTGTTGCCAGCCGCCGGCATCGTCGATGGCAATCCGCCGCCAGATGCCGGCGGTGCCGTTGAAATTGAAGAACCGTCCTGCCCGGCTGCGCCCGCCGTGCTCGAGGACGAAGTGGCCGTCCAGGAGAATCGACTGAATCTTGGTCAGCAGCGAGTAGTCCTGGTTGATGTGGCCCCACCGTGCCTGGACCATGGCGACCTGCGGGTCGGCGAAATGCGGCAGCAGCTGCCCCAGAAAGTCCGGCCGGGGCAGGAAGTCGGCGTCGAAAATCGCGATGAACTCCCCCCGCGCGACTTTCAGGCCCGCTTCGAGCGCCCCTGCCTTGTAGCCGGTGCGGTCCGCGCGGTGAATATAGGAAATGTCGAACCCCTGAGCGGCAAACCGCCGGACGGCCGATTCGGCGATGGCCTGGGTTTCATCGGTCGAGTCGTCCAGGACCTGGATTTCGAGCAGCTCCCGCGGATATTCGATGGCACAGACGGCGTCGATCAGCCGGTCAGCGACGTACATTTCGTTGTAGAGCGGCAGCTGGACCGTCACGGCCGGCAAGGGGTTAAGGGGCACTCCGGGCCGGGGATCCTTGTCCCGATTCCGCATGTACAGGTAGACGAGGTAATAGCGGTGCCACCCGTAAACTGCGAGAATAATCAGAACGAAGAAATACGCGGCGAGCGTGAAGGTTTCACTGGGAGTCATCGGCGGACGTCAACCATAAGATTTTGGCACAAATCAGCGCATTCCTTCCACGATGAACCCATCCCAGCTGCGCGCACTGCTCGACGAGGTCGCTCAGGGCGTGCTCGATCCGCAGGCAGCCGAACGGGCCCTCCTGTCCGAGCTGCGAGCCAGGCCGTTCGAAGACCTGGGGTTCGCCCGTATCGATCATCACCGTACGATCCGGAACGGCTTCCCGGAAGTCGTCCTCGGTTTAGGCAAAACACCTGCCCAGATCGCGGCTATCGCCGGCGAAATCGTCGGACGCGGATCCACGCTGCTTGTCACGCGGGCGAATGACGCTGCGTACGAGGCGGTCCGCCGGGTGGCGCCAGCGGCTGCGTATTACGCCGATGCGGCCATCATCGCGCTGCGTCAGCAGGACGTCACGCCCGGCAAGGGAACAATTCTGATCGTCGCCGCCGGGACGTCGGATCTGCCCGTGGCCGAGGAAGCCGCCCACACGGCTGAGCTGATGGGGAACGAGGTTGATCGTTTATACGATGTCGGTGTGGCGGGGCTCCACCGGCTCCTCGGCGAACAGACCCGTTTGGAAGCCGCCCGTGTGATCGTCGTCGTCGCGGGCATGGAGGGGGCTCTCCCGAGCGTGGTCTCCGGCCTGGTGGCGGTCCCCGTCATCGCCGTGCCGACCTCTGTTGGGTATGGCGCGAGCTTTGGCGGACTGGCAGCGCTCCTCGGAATGCTCAACAGCTGCGCCTCAGGCGTTTCTGTCGTCAATATCGACAACGGGTTCGGGGCCGCCAACATCGCCAGTTTGATCAATCACCTGTAAGGGCTGCGAGGGCTCAGGGGGCTGGCTCAAGGCTCTTTGCCCTCGGCGCTGCGAGCGATAGAATGAACAGTTCCCCGCCTCTCGCCCTTGGCGGTTTCTTTTCTTCAGTGATGCATCCAGCCGTTCTGAAGGCGCTCGAGTTCGATCGCATCGTCGAGGCGGTCCGCGGCTTTGCCTCGACCCCGATGGGCGACGAGCGCCTGGCGCGGCTGCAGCCATCGAGCGACCCGCAGAAAGTCGCGCAGCTTCTCGCGGCCACGACCGAGTCGGTCACCTTTCTGACCAGACAAGGCGTCCTGCCGCTCAGCGCGGCTGCGGAGCTGCCGCAGATTCTGGGTGCGCTGGCCATCGAGGGGCGGCCGCTGGAAGCGCCGCGGCTGCTGCAGTTGGCGGCGTTTCTGGAGTCGATGGAGGAAACGCGCACCGCCATTCGTCGGGTTGCTGCGGCGTTCCCGCTTCTCGATCAGGCGAGCGCGGGTGCCGCGTCGTTCAAAGGCGAGATCGCCAGCACGCGCGACAAGATCGACCCGGCCGGAGACGTTGTCGATCACGCGAGCCCCGAGCTGAAGATCATCCGCGATCGGCTGCGCAAGCAGCGCACCCGGCTGCGCGGCACGCTCGAATCGTACCTGCGGGGGAAGGATACCGCGAAGTACCTGCAGGATCAGGTGGTCACCGAGCGAAACGGCCGGTACGTGCTGCTGGTCAAGACCGAACACCGCACCGGCATTCCGGGCATCGTGCACGGTGCCTCGGCCAGCGGCGCCAGCCTGTTTCTCGAACCGCTCAGCACGGTGGAGATCAACAACGACATCGTGGCGCTCGAAGAACAGGAGGCCGAGGAAGTCCGCCGCATCCTGCTCGCGCTGACCGATACGTTCCGCGCCCGGGCCGGCGATCTGCACCGGACGATCGAAGCCGCCACCGAGCTCGACGTGCGGCAGGCCCGTGCACGGTTCTCCCAGTCGATCGATGCGGCGGAACCGCGATTGTCGAGCGACGGCAGCTTCGAGCTTCAGGGGGCCCGGCATCCGCTGTTGAAGCAGGCCGTGCCGGTGACGATCAAGATTCTGCCGCCGGCGACGGTTCTGCTGATCACCGGTCCGAACACCGGTGGCAAGACGGTCGCCCTGAAAACGGCAGGACTGCTCGCGCTGATGGCGCAGGCCGGGCTGCGCGTGCCGGCGGCTGACGGATCACGGCTGCCGGTGTTCCGATCGATGTTCGCGGACATTGGCGACGAGCAGTCGATCGAGGCCAGCCTCAGCACCTTCTCCGCGCACGTCGCCAACCTGGCCGCGATGGATCGCAACCTGACCGTTCCGGCGCTCGTGCTGCTGGACGAAGTCGGCTCGGGTACCGACCCGATTGAAGGCGGCGCGCTGGGGGTCGCGGTCGTCGACCACTTCCGGAAGCGTGGCGCCACCGTGATTGCCACCAGCCACTACGACGCCCTCAAAACGTACGCGTCGACGACCGACGGTGTCGTGACGGCAGCGTTCGGGTTCGATGCCGACACGTTTGCGCCGACCTACCAGCTGTTGTACGGGTCACCGGGACGGAGCCTGGCGCTCGAGATCGCCGCGCGGCTGGGGCTGAATCCGTCGGTGATCGCGGCGGCGCGGCAGAACCTGAGCGCGCGCGAGGCGCAACTGGCCGAGCATCTCGCGAAGATCGATCGCGACATGCGGGCGCTCGAGCACGAACAACGTCTCGCCACTCGCGAGCGCGAAACGCTCGAAGCGGCGGAAACCCGGATCCGCCAGCGCGAAGAAGGATTGAAACAGCGGGAAGAGACCTTCCGGCGGCGCCTCAACGAGGAGCTCGACACCCAGGTCCGGCAAGCGCGGCGCGAAATCGACGACGTGATTGCGGACCTGAAAGTGAAGACGACCTCCATCGCTCAGGAAGCGCAGGCCGGCGCCCGGCCGATGATCGCGACCGGCGAGACCGGCGGTGCGCGGAGCGACGCGCGCGCCGCGGTCGATTCGGTGATCAAGCGCTATCTCGAGCCGGTGGCGCCGCCGGCTGTCGAGCCCGCCCCGAGCGTCACGCCGCAGATCGGCGAGCGCGTCGTGCTGAGCGGCCTCGGGCTCGAGGGCGTCGTGACCGCGCTGCACGATGGTTGGGCCGAGATCGATGTTCGGGGAAAACGCATGCGAGCCAACGTCCGCGACCTTCGCGTGGTCGGGGGCGCGGCACCGGTCGCGAAAGTGAATGTCCATGTCGCGCTGCAGCCGCGCGAGGCGACGTTGGCCGATCTGAACGTCATCGGTTGCAGCGTCGACGAAGCGCTGGCCAAAGCCGAGCGCTTCCTCGACGAATCGCTGCTGCACGATCAGCGGGTCGTTCGCCTGATCCACGGATACGGAACGGGACAGCTGAAGCGCGCGCTCGCGGGCCTGCTGCAGCAGCATCCGCTGGTGGCCCGCTTCGCCCAGGCACCGCCGGAGCAGGGCGGCGGCGGAGTGACGGTGGTCGAGTTGAAGGACTGATCGTTGCTTTTTCCCCAGCGCTTCATTGACGATCTCCGGCTGCAGGCGAACATCGTGCAGGTCGTGCAGGAGTACGTCCCGCTCAGACGCGCCGGCACCAAGTACAAAGGGATCTGTCCCTTTCATTCGGAGAAGACCCCCTCGTTTCACGTCGACCCCGAGAAGGGATTTTTTCACTGCTTCGGATGTCATGCCGGCGGCGACGTCTTCAAGTTCGTCGAGCTGTACGAAAAAGTCGGCTTCCAGGATGCGGTCCGGCTGCTGGCGCAGAAGTTCGGGGTCGCGCTGCCGGAGGAAACCGAGACCGAGGCGGACGGATCGCGGCGTGACTCGCGCCTGCGCGAAGAGCTGATGAAAGTGCACGAGGCCGCCGCGGCCTATTTTCGCGAGCAGCTGGCCGGCGCGGCCGGTGCACGCGCCCGGCAGCAGCTCGCGGACCGCGACGTCAGCGCGCAGACGGTGGAGCAGCTTGGACTCGGCTACGCACCCGCGTCGCGCGATGGTCTGCGGTCGGTGCTCCTGCAGCAGGGGTTTTCGCAGCCGGTCGTCATGCAGAGCGGCCTGGTCGTCCAGCGCGACGGGGGCGAGGTCGTCGACCGTTTCCGGAACCGGCTGATGGTGCCGATCTGCCGCGATGCGGGATCGGTGATCGCGTTCGGTGGTCGGGCGATGAACCCCGACCAGCAGCCGAAATATCTGAACTCGCCCGAAAC
Source organism: uncultured Acidobacteriota bacterium (assembly GCA_963728825.1). Lineage (GTDB taxonomy): Bacteria > Acidobacteriota > Vicinamibacteria > Vicinamibacterales > CAVVIG01 > CAVREM01. Next base: position 351,956 of record CAVSLA010000006.1, on the reverse strand, counting down.
GCCGATCTACTCCAAGAGCCGGACGTTATATGGGCTGAACCTCACGAAGAGTGGCATTCGCAAGCTCGGCTACGCGGTCCTCGTCGAGGGCTATTTCGATTTCGCTCAGGTCTATCAGACCCAGGCGGCACCCGTGGTCGCGTCGTGCGGCACCGCCCTCACGACCCAGCAGGCCCACCTCCTGCGGCGCTTCACCACCAAGGTGGTCCTCAGCTACGACCCCGACGCCGCGGGGCAGGGCGCCGCGGCTCGGTCGTGCGAACTGCTGGTCAGCTGAAGGCTTTGACGTCAATGTCGTCGTGCTGGAACAAGGGGAAGATCCCGACACGTTCATCCGGAAACAAGGGGTGGACCGCTATCGTGAAAGGTTGCGCGGCTCACGACCGTATTTGGAGTACCTGCTCGATCGCGCCGCTGAAGGGATCGACCTCGGGCAGGAGCAAGGTCGCCGGCGGTTCCTGTCGAACATGCTGGCGGTTGCGGCGAACATTCCCGACGCCGCGGCACGGGACCAGTTTGCCGACCGAATTGCCCATAAGGCGCGAATTACAGAAGAGGTGGTCCGGTCGGAAATCCGTAAGGCGGCCGCCGGACGCCGTACGCAGGTGGCGAAAGTCGGGCTCGGCGGGGGAACCGGGCAGGTGCGGGACGCGGAACGGGCGCTTCTCTGGTGGATCGTCAACAACCCCGTTGATGCGGTAATTGCTTTGAAAGAGGTGGATCCCGAGGACCTGGACGGGCTGGCCACCCAGGAAATCCTGGAACTGGCGCGTACCCTGCAGCCAGAATCCCCGAGTCTTCTACCCTTGGGGCTGCTTCAGCGTCTAAGTACCATGAGCGCTCAGCTTGTCACCCGGGTCGCAGCCGAAAAGGCCCCCCCTGCATTGATTGTCAGCGAATGTGTCCGTGCGCTTAAACTGATCCGTTGGGAACGCGAGAAGGCATTATTACAGCGCGAAATCGACCGGCTACAGGACAACGGCGCCGCTCAGCACGATCACGAAATCATCGTCTTGTGGGAGAAGAAGAAGGTCCTGCTCCAGCGCATCCAGGGTTTGGCGTAAGCGTCCTGTTTTTGGGGTAGGCGTGCGCACGGCGGTGCGCGCGCGTCAGCGAGTGGGGGTGGGGCCCCACGAGGATTAATGAATGTCGATTGAAGAAAAATACGACGAAGTACGGCAGCTGATCAACATCGGCAAGGAAAAAGGCTACCTGCTGTACGACGAAGTCAACGAGCTGCTCCCGTCCGAGATCACCTCGTCCGACGAGCTCGACGACCTGTTCAACACCTTCGGCAGCGCCGGCATCGAGGTCATCGACTCGGATCAGAAATACCTCAGGGACGAAAAGGCGATCGACCGGACTGGCGAAGGCGCCGAGGAGATCGAGCTCGACCTGACGCCGGGCGCCCTCGACAAGACCAACGACCCGGTCCGGATGTACCTGCGGGAGATGGGGACCGTGCCGCTGCTGACCCGCGAAGGCGAGGTCGAAATCGCACGGCGCATCGAGCGCGGCAAGCTCGCCGTCATCAAGTCGATCTCCCGGACCCCGCTGGTGGCCAAGAAAGTCATCCTGCTCGGCGATCAGCTGCGCAGCGGCGATCGCACGATCCGCGAGCTGGTCATTTTCAACGACGAGGAGATCACCGACGAACGCATTCAGGAGCGGTCGAAGCAGGTCCAGCGTCAGATCGAGGCGGTCCGCAAGGCGCGCGAGGCGTCGGAGAAACTGTTCGAGAAGCTGGCCGATACACCGAAGGGCACGACGACGCGTGAGAAGCGCAAGTACCGGAAGTGCCGGTGGACCGCGATGCGCGCGCTGGTCGAGCTGTCGCAGCGGATCCGCGAAATCGAGTTCACCGAGGCGGTCAAGCGCCGGCTGATCGAGGAGATGAAGACCGCCGTCGAAGAGGTCAAGTCGGTCCAGCGCGAGATCGAATCGATCGAGAGGCTGCTCAACCCGAAGAATCGCAAGCACAAACTGCGCGAAGAAGATCGCAAGAACCTGCTGCGCCAGCACAAGGAACAGAAGCTCAAGCTCAAGTCGCTCACCGATACGCTGGAGCAGGAGCCCGCCGACCTGAAGAAAACGCTCGACACGATCATTCGCGGCGAGTATCAGGCGGAACAGGCCAAGAAAGAACTGGTCGAAGCCAACCTGCGGCTGGTCGTTTCGATCGCCAAGAAATACACCAATCGCGGGCTGCAGTTCCTCGATCTGATCCAGGAAGGCAACATCGGGCTGATGAAGGCGGTCGACAAGTTCGAGTACCGCCGCGGCTACAAGTTCTCGACCTACGCGACCTGGTGGATCCGGCAGGCGATCACGCGGGCGATCGCCGACCAGGCGCGGACGATTCGCATCCCGGTGCACATGATCGAGACGATCAACAAGCTGATTCGCACCTCGCGGGCGCTCGTCCAGGAGCTGGGCCGTGAACCGACCTCGGAAGAGATCGCCAAGCGGATGGACATCCCGGTCAGCAAGGTCCGCAAGGTACTGAAGATCGCGCAGGAACCGATTTCGCTCGAGACACCGATTGGCGAGGAGGAAGATTCGCATCTGGGCGATTTCATCGAAGATCGCCAGGTGGTCTCGCCGGCCGAAGCGGTCATCAACCTGAACCTGAAGGAGCAGACCGAGTCGGTCCTGAAGACGCTGACGCCGCGCGAGGAGAAAGTGATCAAGATGCGCTTCGGCGTGGGCGACGGCAGCGAGCACACGCTCGAGGAGGTCGGCCAGAGCTTCGCCGTCACGCGCGAACGGATCCGCCAGATCGAGGCGAAGGCGCTGCGCAAGCTGCGCCATCCGTCGCGCAGCCGGAAGCTCAGGGCGTTCCTCGAGGGCAGAACCTCGTAATCGCAGATTGCAAAATGCAGAGGGCAGATTGCAGTGGAAAAATGGTCCCGATAAAGCAAATCTCCAATAAATCTGCAATTTGCAATCTGCCATTCGCAATGTTCGTTAGACTGTATCGGGCCCATAGCTCAACGGTTAGAGCCGCCGGCTCATAACCGGCCCGTTCCAGGTTCGAATCCTGGTGGGCCCAGCCTTCGCTCGCCGCTCCGCGGCGAGCTACGGCTAGGCAGGCGACAGGCGAAGGCTGGTCGCGGCGAAGGCGGACAGGCGAAGGCTGGGAATTTCAGAGTGCTCAGTTCGTATTCACGATTCCAAAGCAGATTGGCAGGAACACGAGCGGGCGGGACGACACCCGCTGCTCATGAGCCCCGGTGCGCGAGCGCCGGGGCTTTTTTTATTTGTGGACGAGGATTGCATGTTGCCTGATCTCGAGCGGGTCGTCGCGCTGCAGAGACTCGATTCCGCGGCGCACGACGCGCAGCGGCGAATCGCCGACGAGCCGGAGCGGCAGAAATCGCTCGACGTCAGGCTCGAGACAACCAACAGCCGGGTCGCGGCGGCCAAGGAACGGCTGGCCGACAATCAGAACGCGCGGCGCGCCATCGAGAAAGAGATGGCGGTCCATCAAGGCCGTCTGTCGAAGTTCCGCGATCAGCTGATGTCGGTCAAGACCAACGTCGAATACCAGGCGATGCAGAAGGAAATCGAGTTCGCGCAAACCGAGATCAAATCGCATGAGGATCGGATCCTCGAGCGGATGCTCGAGGCCGACGACCTGACGGCTGCCCTGAAACGAGCAGAAGCCGAGGCCGCCGCGGAACAGAAGGCAGTCGATGCCGACCGGAAGGCGTTCGCGTCTGAGCTGACGCGGGTGCGCGAGTCGCTCGAACGCCTCATCGCCGAGCGCGCCGAGCTCGTCCGGGCGCTGTCACCGCCGGTGCTGGCAACCTTCGAGTCGGTCGCCAGACGTCGGCACGGCGTCGCAGTCGCTGAAGCACGCGACGGGATCTGTACGATCTGTCACGTGCGGTTGCGGCCCCAGGTCTTCAATACCGTTCGCCGCAACGAGGCAATCCTGCAATGCGACAGCTGCAACCGCATCCTCGTGTTCATCCCGGTGGCGGCCGCAGCCGCGCCAACCTCCTGATCGGATCGGCCGGACCATCATGATCATCGCGTATATCGACGGCGGGGCACGCGGCAATCCCGGTCCCGCGGGCTACGGCGTGCGCCTCGAGTCGCCCGACGAGGCGCTCGTCGAAGAGTTTCACGACTCGATCGGCGTCGCCACCAACAACGTCGCCGAATATCGGGGGCTGATTGCCGCGCTGGAGTGGGCGCTCGCCCACGGCGAACGCGAGATGCTGATTCGATCGGACTCACTGCTCCTCGTTCAGCAGATGCTCGGCAACTACAAGGTGAAGCATCCCGGCCTGCAGCCGCTGCATGTCACGGCGCGGCTGCTGGCGCAGCAGATCGGGAAGGTCCGGTATGAGCATGTCCGGCGGGAGGCGAATAGGCACGCTGACCGTCTGGCCAATGCCGCCATGGACCTGGCCGCCGAACGTTAAACGTCTCGCGGTTTGATCGCCGCGGCCATCCGGCCGGCCGGCGATCCGTCGCGGCGGTACGAACAGAACACCGCCGGGTGACTGGCGGTGCAGAGCCGGCTCTCGAAAATCTGCACGACCGGAACCCCCGCCGCTTCGAGCTGTGAACGCGTCGACGCCCAGGTGTCGAACATCCACTTGTCCGGGTGGGCGGCTCGCCGGAACCAGCGTTCGGCTTCTTCTGGCGCGAACGAGCTGGCAAACGCCTGACGCACATCCGAACCCACCTCGTAGCAACACGGACCGATCGCCGGACCAATCGCGGCAACGAGATCCTGCGGACGGCTGCCACACTCGCGTTCCAAAGCACGAATGGTCAGCATCGGGACTCTCGAGGCGAGTCCGCGCCAGCCGGCATGAGCCGCCGCCACGGCTCCCGTACGCCGGTCGGCGACGAGCAGCGGTACACAGTCGGCGGTCTGCACTGCAAGCGCCAGCTCTCGTTGGGTTGATACGATGATGTCGGCGTCAGGCAGACCATCGCCATCGACGCGAGCGACTGCGACCGCGGCGCCATGCACCTGATGGAGCCGCCTCAGATGAGAGCGGGCGACGCCGGCAGCTTCAGCGATCTCTCCCCACGCAAAATCGTCCGTGCCCGGCGCCCGCCGTCCGAGCGCCCACTCTCGCGTTGTAAAGAGGTGGTCGGCCCAATCCAGGAGAGGCTCGCAGACCAGGGCCGCCGCCGCGAATGGCCGGACGCCGGCGGCTTGCACCCACCGGAAACGCCCGCTAGGCTGTGGGAACGGATCCGTCATGTCCAACATTATCGGGCTCGGCATCGACGCCACCGACATCCCCCGGATTGCCGCGACGCTCGAGCGCTACGGCGAACGCTTCGTCAACCGGGTGTTCACCGAGGGCGAGATCGCCTACTGCCGGCGACGCCGCCAGGCGGCCGTGCACTTCGCGGGCCGTTTCGCTGCCAAGGAGGCCGCCATGAAGGCGCTGGGCACGGGCCACACGCAGAACGTGCTCTGGCGGGATATCGAAGTCGTGCGCCACGGCGGTCCGCCGCAGCTGCTGTTTCACGGCGGAGCGGCCCGGCGTTTTGCCGCGATCGGCGGACACTCCTCGCTTTTGACCATCACCCACTCCGAAGCGCTCGCCTTCGCCCAGGTCCTGATTCTGCGCGCGTAAACCGCCGTTGACGTTTTGACGCGGGTTCGCCCGGCACGCTGACGACCGCCGGGCGAGCCGGCCGGTAAGTCTTCTTCGATCAGCGGCTTCCCGGATCGCCGCGCGATCGCCCAGGTCGGCCCTCGCCTTGATCATTCCAGTACCGGATGGCGACGAAGCGGCCTGCCGCGGGCCGCTCATGCGAAGGAGAAAGCGATGACGATCAAGATTGCGCCGAATGACAAGGGGAACCCGCCAGGAAAGCTCGCCGACGCGGAGCTGCACTTCACCGAAGGTCCGCTCGAAGGACTCAAGCTGATTGGCTTCTCGATCTGGGAACGGCGCGGCGGCAACGGCCGCAACGTCACGTTTCCCGCGCGCTCCTACAGCATCAACGGCGAGCGGCGCAGCTTCGCGTTACTTCGACCGACGGTTGATTCGACTGCTCAGAACCGGATCCGCGACCTGATCCTCGAGGCCTATCAGGAGCACGAGGAGCGAACGGCGATCGCCTCGTAAGCGGGCAGGGCTCAGGGGATCACCGGGAGCAGCCGGGCGTTTTCCTGTTGCCGTTTCGGCGGAAGAGTCCACTCCTCGCGGAGCGACTTCTCGTACTCCGTGTGGAAGAACGAGGCCTTCATGCCGCCGTCGATGATGTCCCACGGGAGGACGGCGTCACCGCTCCTGTCGCGGAAGATGAAGAAGTCGGCGTCGACTCCCGTGTCCGCCACGGCGGCGCGCCAGTTCTGGCCGTTCTGCTCGGCGGCATCGATAATCGGCGCCACGCGGCGGTCCCCCAGTGACAACAGCGCCTGGTAATAGGAGTGCCGCTCGGATTTGATGTTGAAGTAGACGTTGTCGACGCCCGCCATCAGGCTCCGCAGCCGCTTGATCTTGCGATCGGTAACCGCGGGATCTTCCATCGGAATCCACTGGTAGGCGGTGCCTGGTTTTGGAATGAGGGGATTGACGCTGCCGACGATTCGACCGACCTGGCCGCGGTCTTTCGCGTGCTTCATCATTCGCTGCCGTATCTCGACGGTCAGATCGCGAATCGCCACGAGGTCGTCGTCTGTTTCAGTGGGGAGGCCAATCATGTAATAGAGCTTCAGGTTCTCGATGCCGCTGGCGAATATCAGTTCGGCGCGGTCGAGAATCTCGTCGTTGGTCACCGTCTTGTTGATGACGCGCCGCAGCCGATCCGAGCCGGTTTCTGGAGCGATCGTGATGGTCCGTTCACCGCTCGCGCGGAGAACCCGCACGATCGGCTCGGTGAGATCGTCAAGGCGCAGCGAAGCCGGGCTGATGCCGTAACCCATCTCGTGGAGCCGCGACAGGATCCGCTCGATTTCCGGATGGTCGCACAGCGCGATCGACACCAGGCCCGCGCGTGTCGCGTAGGGGCGCGCCGCTTCCGCCAGCGCGAGGATGCGATCCGCCGGAAAGGCGCGCACCGGCAGGTAGTTGTAGCCGGCCCAGCAGAAACGGCACAGGTTGGCGCAGCCGCGGACGACTTCGACCAGAAAGCGTGAGCCGAACTCGGTTTCGGGAGTGAAGATGCTCGTCGCAGGCGGATCCAGGGCGTCCGTCGTGCGGACCGCCGCCTTGCGCACGGGCCACACCACCTCCGGGTCGACCGTCTCGTAGCCAGCGAGTGTGCCATCCGCGCCGTAGCGAGGTTCGTAGAAAGCCGGGATGTAGAAGCCGCGTCGCTTCGTCAACGAGCGCAGCAGGGTCGCACGATCGGTGGCCTCGCGGAACGCCCGCTCGAAATCTGGCACCAGTACTTCGGCCTCGCCAGCGGCGATGACATCAGCGAACGGCGCCAGCGGCTCTGGATTGACGAACGTAATCGCACCGCCGATGACGACCAGTGGGTGGTGCGCTCCTCGTTCGGCGGCATAGCGCGGGATTCCGGCGAGGCGCAGCAGCGTCAGCACGTTGACGTAGTCCCACTCGAACGAGACGGAGAACGCCAGCACGTCGAAATCCCCGACCGGCGTCTGCGACTCGAGCGTCAGCAGGGGAATTCTTGTCGCGACCAGCTCTGACAGTTCCTGCTTGGGCGGCAGAAACACGCGCTCGCAGACGATGTCGTCCTGCGCGTTGAAGAGGCGATAGACGGTTTGAAAACCCAGATTGGACATGCCAACCCAGTAGGTGTTCGGAAAGGCGAGTGCGACGCGCAGGCGTCCGCCGTGCGGCTTGCGGACGAAGCCGGTTTCCTTCGCGAGAGTTGCCAGTGCCCGTTCCCGTTGTTGCCAGGACTTCACAAGTGCAGCCGCCCTCAAAGGCGGTCGTTCGGCCGCTGACGCTCACTCGTCGGCGTTCGCGCGTGCCGTGGATCTATCTACTCTACCATCGGGCGCTGTGAACGCCCGTTCAGCTCTCCTGCCGCCTGAGGAAGGCCGGGATGTCGAACGACGATCCGCCGGCATCGAAGTCGGTGGCCGGCTCGGGTGAGCCGTTGTCGATCGCCGCGGTGGCAGCGGCTGCGCCGGCCGCGGACAAGGGCAGATCGAGGAGCGAGCGGCGCGCGAGCGTCAGCCGCGGCGCCGCTGCTGCCTGCATCGGCATGGGCGGTGGGACCGGCAGCTCGGGTCGGGCACGGGCGACCTCGGCGTACGGCGTCATGTCCACGGGTGTCTGCGCGGTCGAGGTGGCGGGTCGAGCTGGCGCAAAAGCGCCGAAGCCGGTGGCAATCACCGTGATCTTCACTTTCCCCTTCAGCTCGGGGTCGACGACCGCGCCGAAGATGATGTTGGCGTCTTCGTCAGCCGCCTCCTGCACGATGGTCGACGCAGCGCTCACCTCGAGCAGCGATAGATCCGGCCCGCCGGTGATGTTGATAATCACGCCTCTGGCGCCATTCACCGAGGCGCCCTCGAGGAGCGGACTGGAGATCGCCCGCCGCGCTGCCTCGATCGCCCGGTCGTCTCCTTCGGCGACGCCGGTCCCCATCATCGCCAGCCCCATACCGTTCATGATCGTCTTCACGTCGGCGAAGTCCAGGTTGATCAGGCCGGGCACCAGAATGAGGTCCGAAATCCCCTGAATCGCCTGTCGCAGGACGTCGTCGGCCGTGGCGAACGCGTCGATGAGCGGCGTCGTCTTGTCGATGATCGTCAGCAGCCGTTCGTTGGGGATCGTGATGATCGTGTCGACGCAGTCGCGAAGCGCCTCCAGACCGCGCTCGGCCTGGAGCTGGCGCTTCTTGCCCTCGAACTTGAAGGGCTTGGTCACCACCGCCACGGTCAACGCTCCGAGCTCGCTCGCCAGGCTGGCGATGACCGGGGCCGCGCCAGTGCCGGTGCCGCCGCCCAGGCCGGTCGTGACGAAAATCATGTCGGCGCCATCGAGCGCCTGAATGATCTTCTCGGTGTCCTCGAGCGCCGCGGATCGGCCGACGTTCGGGTCGGCGCCGGCGCCGAGCCCCTTGGTGAGCTTGCTGCCGATCTGCAGCTTGATCGGCGCGATGTTGTTCTGCAGGGCCTGCCGATCGGTGTTGGCGACGATGAACTCGACGCCATCGAGGCCGGTCCGCGCCATTCGGTTGACGGCGTTGCCGCCGCCGCCGCCGACGCCGATCACCTTGATTTTTGCACCCGAGCACACCTCCTCTTCGAGGCGCAGTCGCAGGCGCTTCGCATCAAGCAGTTGATCGGCATCCGGCATGTAGTCGAAGTGGCCCATTCGTCGCTCCCTTCAGAAAAATTCCCGAAACAACCCTCTGAGCCGGCCGGCGACTCTGACGAGCGCGCCGGCGCCGACCGGCGCGCGGCCTGCGTCGCCGCTGGCGTTCCGATACCCGTACAACGTGAGGCCGACGCCGGTGGCGAACGTCGGGCTGTTGACGTGGTCGGCCAGGCCGCCCACGCCGCCCGGACAACCGCGCCGGATCGGCAGATCGAAAATCTGTTCGGCAATCTCCGGCATGCCGTCGAGGATCGCGCCGCCGCCGGTCAGCACGATGCCGGAATTGAGACTCTTCTCGTAGCCGGCGCGGCGAATCTCGTCCCAGACCAGATGAAAGATCTCCTCGGCCCGGGGCTGCAGAATCTCCGACAGGATGCGGCGCGCCATCACGCGCGGCTTGCGACCGCCGACGCTGGCGACCTCCATCGTTTCGTCTTCGTCGACCATGCCGGACAGCGCGCACCCGCATTTGCGCTTGATCTTTTCCGCGTCAGGCACCGGGGTGCGCAGGCCGACCGCGATGTCGTTCGTGAAATGGTCGCCGCCGATGCCGATCACCGCGGTGTGCCAGAGGCTGCCGCGCTCGTAGATCGCGATGTCGGTCGTGCCGCCGCCGATATCGACCAGCGCCACGCCCAGTTCCTTCTCGTCGTCGGTCAGCACCGACTCGCTCGCCGCGAGCTGTTCGACCACCGTCTCGGCGACGTTGACCCCCGCCCGGTTCACGCACGCGACAATGTTCTGCGTCGAGCTCTGGCTGCCGGTGACGATGTGGACGTTGACCTCGAGACGCGCGCCGGTCATTCCGACCGGCGCGCCGATGCCGTCCTGTTCGTCGACGACGAAATCCTGCGGCAGCACATGCAGAATTTCCCGGCCGGTCGGCAGCGAGACCGCCTTCGCCGCGTCGATCGCCCGGCGCACGTCTTCACGCGTGATCTCCCGGTTCTTGCCGGCGACCGCAATCACGCCGCGGCTGTTGAAGCCCTTGATGTGCGGGCCCGACAGCGCCAGATGCACCGAGTCGATTTCGACGCCGGCCATCAGCTCCGCTTCTTCAATCGCCTTCTTGATCGAATCGACCGCCGCCTCGAGGTTGACCACCACGCCGCGCCGGATGCCCCGCGATTCGGCGACGCCGATGCCGACCACGTCGAGCCCGCCGCGCTCCATCAGCTCGGCGACGACCGCGGTCACCTTGGACGTCCCGACGTCGAGGCCGACCAGGTACCGCTCCTTACGCGCCATCTGCCTCCCGTTTACCGAGTCGCACGCCTGGGTCTCACATAAATCCGATCGTCGAAGCGGAGATCGACGTAGTCGATATCCGGCACCCTCTCGCGCAACGTCGCCGCCAGCTGCAGATAGGTGCGGATGCGCGGCAGGAATCGATCCCGTCCGACGAAGATCACCGCCGGGTCGTCGTTCAGCATGACCTTGGCGTTGTGCACGTCGCTGACATCCACCTGGGACAGCTGGGTCGCCACCTCCGGTTCGGCTTGCAGTGACTCGATCAGCCGGGCGGCGAGGTCGGCGCGTGCTTCGTCGAGCATCGCCCCGCCGGTTGCCAGCGCCGCCAGCCCGTCGACGATCGGCAGATCCAGGTCGGCGTAGTGCGGGCCGTACTGGTCGATTACCGTTCCGCGCTCGTCGACGAGATAGAGCTCACCGCTGATGCGGCCGATCGCGATCGGCGCTCGTTCGGTGACAACGACCTCGACGGTCGATGGCAGCGAGCGGCGCAGCGCCGCGTCACGGACCCACGGCGATGCCATCAGCCGCCGCCGCCAGGCATCGAGATCGGTGAGCACGATGTTTTCGCCGCGCAGCCCGCTCAGCACCGCCAGCACTTCACCGCTCGACAGGCGGCCGTTGCCGCGCACGACGATGTCGTCGATCTGCAGCACGCGGGCGTGCGCCACGACATTGCCGCCGCGGTAGAGCGCGTAGGCCATCAGCGCGCCGAGCGCGAGCACCTTCAGGGCCGGCCGCAGCGCCGCCGCGAGCCGCCCCCGCTTGCGCGACGGCTTGACATGCACGCGACGGAAGCGCCGGTCCGACGGCGCGGCCACGCGGCTCATGCGTCACCCCGCGCCGCGAGGATCTGGATCAAGCGGTCAGCAACCGTGCCGATCGAGCCGGCGCCGAGCGTAATCACCAGATCGCCGCGCCTGGCAATCTTCGCGATAGCCGCCGGAACATCATCGAGCCGGGGCACCACGTCGACCGGCCCGGCAACGCAGCGACGCACAGATTCGGCCAGCGCGTCGAGCGTGACGCCCGGCATCGGCTCCTCGCCGGCGGCGTAGATGTCGGTCAAGACCACGTGCGACGCGGCGGCGAGCGCCGGGCCGAAGGCATCCAGCAGCGCCGCCGTGCGCGTGAAGCGGTGCGGTTGAAAGGCGACGATCGTGCGCCGCTGGAGCGGCCGGGCTGCCTCGAGAACCGCGGCGATTTCGGTCGGGTGATGCCCGTAGTCGTCGACGACCAGCACGCCGTGCGGCTCGCCGCGCACCTCGAAGCGCCGCTCGGCGCCGCGAAACTCCTCGAGCCCGGGCACGATCCGGTCGAACGGCAGACCGACCTCGAGGCCGACCACCAGCGCCGCCAGGGCGTTCAAGAGATTGTGACGGCCGGGGACGTTCAGCACGATCGAGCCGAGCGCGATCACCGCCTGGGCCGGGTCGTCGGAGCGGCGCGCGCGGCGCAGCACTCTCGCTCGAACCGACAGCGGTCCCAGCTGCACGTCGCTGGCGGTGAGGTCCGCCGACGGCGCGTCGAGCCCATAGGTGATCACGCGCCTCGTCATCCGCGGCAGCGCCGCGGCGAGGTTGGGATCATCGGCGCACGCGATCACCGTGCCGTAGAACGGCACCTTGTTGGCGAAGTCGACGAACGCCTGCTGCAGGTCGCTGAAACTGCCGTAGCTCTCGAGGTGTTCGTGATCGATGTTGGTAATGACTGCCACCGTCGGAAACAGCTTCAGGAACGAGCGATCGCTCTCATCCGCCTCAGCCACCATCAGCTCGCCGCGGCCGAGCCGTGCGTTGCTGCCGAAGGCGCTGAGCCGCCCGCCGATCACCGCGGTCGGATCAAGGCCGGCCCGTTCGAGCATCAGCGCAATCATCGACGTCGTCGTGGTCTTGCCGTGGGCGCCGGCGACCGCGATCGCGTAGCGCAGCCGCATCAGCTCGGCGAGCATCTCGGCGCGGGGAATCACCGGAATCTGCCGCCGCACGGCTTCGGCGACCTCGGGATTGCCGCGCGGCACCGCCGACGTCACGACCACGACATCGGCGCCGCCGACGTGTTCGCTCGCATGACCGATCGCGACACGCACGCCGAGGGTGGCGAGCCGGTCAGTGACAGTCGATTGCTTCTGGTCTGAGCCAGTCACCATGTATCCCAAGTTGACGAGCAGTTCGGCAATCCCGCTCATGCCGATTCCGCCAATCCCGATGAAGTGCACCCGCCGCGTCTTGCCAAGCACCTGCGCCCCTACGTCCCGATCAGCTCGAGCGCTCGATCGACGATTTCTTTCGCCGCATCGGGCCTTGCCAGTCTGCGAGCTGCCGTCGCCATGCGTTGGCGCGTAGTGGCGTCGGTCGCCAGCGTCAGAATCCTCCGGCCCAGTGCGCCGCCGGCGGCATCGGACTGCAGCAGCAGTTCCGCGGCGCCGGCTGATGCGAGCGCCTCGGCGTTTCGCCGCTGGTGGTCATCGGTCGCGGTCGGCAGCGGGATCAGAATCGCCGGCTTGCCGGCGGCCGTGATCTCGGCCAACGTCGTCGCGCCAGCCCGGCTGACGATCAGGTCCGCTTGTCGGAGGCGCCGTCCCATGTCGAAGAAGAACGGCTCGACCTCGGCCGCCAGCCCCGTCTCCCGGTAGGCGGCGCGCACCATCTCCACATCTCGCTCTCCTGTCTGGTGTGCGAGACGAAGACGGTGACCGCCGGCCGCCAGCTGCGGCGCTGCCTCCACCATGGCCAGATTGATCGCGTGCGCGCCCTGAGAGCCGCCAAAAACTAGGATCCCGACGCCCGATGCATCGTCATTCGCGCCCGACTCCTGTGGTGGTTCGACCGCCTGCAGGAACTCCGGTCGAACCGGGTTGCCGCTGACGAACGCCTTCGCTCCGAAAAACCTCCGTGTCGATTCGAATGAAACCGCCGCCGCGCGGACCAGCGGTCCGAGCAGCCGATTCGTCAGCCCTGGCACAGCGTTCTGCTCGAGGAGCATCGTCGGCACGCCGCGGAGCGCCGCCGCCAGAACCACCGGGCCGGAGCTGTACCCCCCGACGCCGATCACCAGAGCGGGACGTCGCGAGGCGATGATCCGCGCGGCGTCGATCAGGCCAAGCGGTACCAGCACGGCTCCGCGCGCCCGCTCGGCAATCGATTTGCCCTTCAGTCCGGCGCTGCGAATCAGGTCGAGCGGAAACCCCTCTCGCGGCAGCACGCGCGCTTCGATGCCGCGAGCCGTTCCGGCGAACGAGACCTGCGCAGCCGGGTACCGCGACAGCAGCTCGCGCGCCACCGCAATCCCCGGATACAGATGCCCTCCAGTGCCCCCGCCGGCAATGACGACCCGAATGGGGACGGGGATCTGTTTCGGATCCGGCCGGCCGTGGGCTGCCATGACGAAAAATATCCCCGTCCCCTTTCCTGTTCATGCCTCGCTCGTCGTGTGCTGCGACACGTTCAGCAGGACGCCCATGCCGACCAGATTGACGAGCATCGACGACCCGCCGCTGCTGACGAACGGCAGCGGGATGCCTTTGGTCGGCAGTATTCCGAGCACGACGCTCATGTTGACGAAAGCCTGAATGGCGAACATCGTGGTCACGCCGAGCGCCAGGAATGCGCCGAACGCATCGTGAGCCTGGAGCGCGATGCGCAACCCACGCCAGGTCATTACACAAAAGCAGAACAGCAGGCAGCTCGCGCCGATGAAGCCCAACTCTTCCGCGATGACCGCATAAATGAAGTCGGTATGCGCTTCCGGCAGATAAAAGAGCTTCTGCACACCGTTCATCAGCCCTCGGCCGGTAATCCCGCCGGTGCCGACGGCGATCAGCGACTGGATGATCTGAAAACCGCTGCCCAGCGGATCGTCCCAGGGATTGAGAAAGGCCATCAGCCGCTGGCGTCGGTACGGAAACGCCATGACCAGCGTCGCAATCAGCGGCAGCATCGTCAGCGCCGCCCCGGCGACGTAGACGTAGCTCACCCCGGCGGCGAACACCATCACCGCCGCGATGAGCGCCAGCGACATCGCGGTGCCGAAGTCCGGCTCCAGGAGAATCAAGCCGACGAACGACGCGACGATGAGGGTGATCGGCAGAAGTGCGTAGGTGACTTCGTTGATCCGGTGCATGCGGCGTTCGAGCAGCGCGGCGATGAAGACGACCATGCTGACCTTCGCCAGCTCGGATGGCTGGATGCCAAGCCCGCCGATCGAGAACCATCGGCGCGCGCCGGCGATCTTCGGGGCGAACAACACCGCCACCAGCGCCAGGCAGACAAGGCCGAAAAACGACCAGATGAAGACCGGCTCCCGGTACATGCGGTAGTCGATGCGCATCACCACGGCCAGCAGCGCAACGCCGAGCGTGGCAAACATCAGCTGCTTGATCAAAAAGAAATAGGGCTGGCCGTAGCGCTCGTCGGCCATCACGGCGGAGGCGCTGTAGACCATGACGATGCTGACCGCCACCAGCAGAATGGTGGTCAGAAACAGAATCCGGTCGGACTTGAGTTTCCGTGCCATTCGGATCTATAAAGCCCAGCCCCACATCACCCGACATACTGTGAGCGGTCAGCGGTCGTCAGTCGGCCTCGGGAAGGGGCACCAGCTTCACAGGCCGGGGCAGCCTGTGTTCCCAGCAGCCAGTCCTCTACCGCAAGAGACCGACTGACGACTGCTCACCACTCACAGACGTTCACCTTCGCCACGCGCCAACCGCGCCACTTCCTCTTTGAACCGCCGCCCGCGTTCGGCGTAATCCCGAAACATGTCGAAGCTCGCGCACGCCGGCGCCAGCAGCACCACGCCGCCCGGCTTCGCGAGCTGAAACGCCATCCGGACCGCCTCTTCCAAGGTTTCGGCCGGGTGAACGTCGGCAGCGCCTTCGAGCGCCTCCTGCACCAGCAGGCGCGACTCACCGATCGCGACGACGGCACGGGCCCGTGCGGCGATTGGCGCCCGAAGCAAGCTGAGATCGCCGCCTTTGAACCGCCCGCCGACAATCGGCACGAGGTTGGCGGCGAAGCTCTCGATCGAACGGCGAGCCGACTCGACGTTGGTCGCCTTCGAATCGTTGACGAATCGGACGCCGCCAATCTCGGCCACCAGCTCCATCGCGTGCTCGAGCCCCTTGAAGGCATCGACCGCCGCGGTCATGGCCGCCGATTCGGCGCCGGCAATGGCACCGACCGTTGCCGCCGCCATGACGTCCGAGACGAGATGCGGTCCGATCAGGTGAATCGCGTCGAGCGGCACCAGGCGCTTCACGGCGGTACCACTTCGATTGACGATCCAGCCATTCGCGATCGCGGTGCCGTGCTCGACCTGCGCCGTGCGGGCAAACACGCGCGGCGTCGCCCGACCGCGCCGCGCCAGCTGCAGGACGAACGGATCGTCGGCGTTCACCACCGACCAGTCGTCGGGCGTCTGGTTCTCGAAGATCCGCGCCTTCGCCGCGGCGTAGGCGTCGACCGTCGGATGACGATCGAGGTGATCGGGCGAAAAATTCAACATCACGGCGATCCACGGACGGAACGTCTCGATCTGCTCGAGCTGAAAACTGCTCGTCTCGACCACATGCAGCGTGTCGCGCGTCGAATCGGCGACCTGGGCGCTGAGCGGCGCGCCGATATTGCCGCCGACGGTGACCTTGAAGCCGGCGGCCTCGAGCATCCGGCCGGTCAGCGCCGTCGTCGTCGACTTTCCTTTCGTACCGGTGACCGCGATGATGCGGCCGAGCAGCCAACGCGAGGCGAGCTCCACTTCGCCGACGATCGGCACGCCGCTGGCGCGGGCGGCGGCGACGGCGGGTTGTTCCGGCGGCACGCCCGGGCTCAACACCACCAGATCGGCCGTGCTCAACGTCGCGGTCTGGTGGCCGCCGGTCTCGAGTGCCACGCCCAGATCCGCGAGGGGCCGTGCCTCTGGCACGTCGGCGCGCGTATCTGAGAGCGTCACGCTGGCGCCGCGCTCAATCAGCAGGCGGGCGGCAGCAATGCCACTGCGGGCGGCGCCGACGACCGTCACACGTTTGCCCTCGACAGAAAATGCCAACTTCGTCTCTCCAGCCCCGAGCCCCGAGCGTCCAGCTTGCGTTCGTTCACCGCAGCTTCAACGTCGTCAGACTGAACAGCGCAAAAATGATGGCGAGAATCACGAAGCGCGCGATGACCTTCGGTTCGCTCCAGCCGATCAGCTCGAAGTGATGGTGGATGGGCGCCATCCTGAAAACCCGCTTGCCGGTCAATTTGAACGACGCGACCTGAATGACGACCGACGCCGCTTCCAGCAGAAACACGCCGCCGACGAGGAACAGCAGCAGCTCCTGCTTGATCAACGCGGCGACCGTCGCGAGGGCGGCGCCGAGCGCCAGCGATCCCACGTCGCCCATGAAGATTTCCGCCGGGTAGGCGTTGTACCAGAGGAATCCCAGCGAGGCGCCGACCAGGGCACCGCAGAACACCGTCAGCTCGCCGGCCTGTTCGAAGTGGACCAGCAGCAGGTAATCGGCGAGCACCCGGTGCCCCGTCACGTAGGCCAGCCCGGTGAACGTCGCGGCGGAAATGGCGAACGTGCTGATCGCCAGCCCGTCGAGGCCATCGGTCAGGTTGACGGCGTTCGACCACCAGACGAACACCAGCACCGTGAACGGGACGTACAACCAGCCGAGATCGGGAATCAGCCACTTGATGAACGGAAAGATCAGGCGGGTGTTGTACTGACCCTGCTGCGCGAGGATCAGCAGCACGATGCCGACTGCCAGCGCGATGGTCGCCTGACCGGCGAGCTTGTAGCGCGGCCAGAGGCCGTGATGATCGCGTCGAACGATCTTCAGATAGTCGTCGAGAAAGCCGACACCGCCGAACGCGGCCGTGCTCAGCACCGCGATCCAGATGTACTCGTTGCGCAGATCCGCCCACAGCAGCGTCGGAACCAGCGCCGCCGTGAGGATCAGCAGACCGCCCATCGTCGGCGTGCCGGCTTTGGGTCGATGCGAGGTGGGCCCCTCCAGTCGAATCACCTGGCCCACCTGGAACTCGCGCAGCTTCCGGATCATCCAGGGGCCGAGCAGCAGGCTCAGCGCCAGCGCCGACAAACTCGCGATGGTCGTCCGGAACGTGATGTAACGCGTCACGTTCAACGCGGACAATTGATCCTGCAGCGAGTACAACAGGTGAAAAAGCATCGCTTCTAGACAACACCGGAGTTGGTCCGCCTGCGATCGAGCGCTTCACGCGCGACGGCGACATCATCGAATGGCAGCACGTCGGCACCGATCACCTGGTACTTCTCGTGTCCCTTGCCGGCGACCAGCACGAGGTCGCCCGGCTGGGCCAGCTCGACGGCGGACGTGATGGCCGATCGCCGATCGGCGATCGCCAGCAGGCGCTGGGCGCTGTCGCGCCGCGTGTCCGGCGTCAGCCCGCGTTGAATCTCTTCGATGATCCGCGCCGGGTCCTCGCCACGTGGATTGTCAGAGGTGATCACGATGACGTCGCTCAGGCGACCGGCGACGGCCCCCATCAGCGGCCGCTTCGTCCGATCGCGATCGCCCCCGCAGCCGAACACCGTGATCAGCCGTCCGCGCGCCAGCGGACGCGCGGTCTCCAGGAGGTTGCGAAGCGCGTCGTCGGTGTGTGCGTAGTCGATGACGACAGTGACTTCATCCTTGGCGCTCGACACGACTTGAAAACGGCCGGGGACGCCGTCGAGGGCCGCGATGCCGCGCTCGATCGCGTCGAATGACAAGTCGAGCGCTGTCCCGGTCGCGACGGCCGCGAGGATGTTGTAGACGTTGGGGCGGCCGACCAGCCGTGACGTCACGCGGACCGTGCCGCGCGGCGTGCGCACGTCGAACTGCAGACCCTCGAGTGAAAACGACAGCGCGCCCGGCGAAATGTCCGCCGGGCGGTTGATGGCGTAGCTCACCGGCCTGCCGCCGGCGTCGGCCAGGCTGTCACCTCGAGGGTCGTCGAGGTTGATGAGGCTCGGCGCGGTGCGCGGCAACAGCTCGAACAGCCGACGCTTCGCCTGGAAGTAGTCCTCCATGTCGGCGTGGAAGTCGAGGTGATCCCGGGTCAGGTTGGTAAACACGCCGGCGGCAAACGTCATGGCGTCGGCCCGCCGCAGCGAGAGCGCGTGCGAGGACACCTCCATCGCGCACGCCTGACAGCCGCGATCGACCATTTCCCGAAGCATCGCCTGCAGATCGGGCGCTTCGGGTGTCGTCCGGGTCGCATCGCGCTGCTCGGACCCGATGCGATAGGCAACCGTCCCCAGCAGACCGCATCGCAACCCGGCCGCTTCGAAAATCGACGCGATGAGGTAGGCGGTCGTCGTCTTGCCGTTGGTGCCGGTGATGCCTATCACCTGCATCTCCGCGCTGGGATGCCGGTAGAAGGCGGCCGCCAGCACGGCGAGTGCATATCGCGCGTTCTCGACGATCGCCCAGGCCACCGAGACACCGTCCGGAGCCGGCTGTTCGGCGACGACCGCGACCGCGCCGCGCTCGATCGCGTCCCGGACGAACTGGGTGCCGTCGGCGTGAACGCCCTTCAAGGCCACGAACACATCGCCGCGTTGGACCTGTCGTGAGTCGTAGGCGATCGATCGGACGGCGCCCACCGCCGCCTCCGCCCGCATCGCGTCGTCGGCGCGAATCAACCCCTTACCGCGAAGCACTCCGTGCAGCTCGGCCCAGGTCATGGCTGCGGGTCCGATGTCTGAACGACTGCGGGTTTGCGACCGAGCTCGAGACGGCACGTTTCGCCGCCCTCGAAGGGAGTGCCGGGCGGCGGGTGCTGGGCCAGCACGAATCCCTGTCCCGAAAGGCGTACCGACAACCCGAGCTTCATGAGCGTCCGCATGGCATCTCGAGCGCTCAGGCCACGTACGTCGGGAATCGTCTGGGAATTGCTGTTCGAGACCAGGCTGACGACCGGCGCCTGATTGACCACCGGTTGAGCGGCAAGGCGCGCCGGCTCACTTCGCCGGATCAGGACCGGCGGCGCCGGGTTGATCGTCGGCGCAATGCCCAGGTAGCGCATCGTGGGCTCGGCGATGCGCCGGAAGATCGGCGCCGCGACGCCGCCGCCGCTGTTGCCGTTGGCATGAGGCGCGTCGATCATCACGATGATGCTGACGGCCGGCTTGCGGGACGGCACGAAGCCGACGAACGACACGTTGTTTTCCGACGCCGAATAGCGGCCGCCGATCAGCTTAGACGCCGTTCCAGTCTTTCCGGCGACGGTGTAGCCGTCGAGCTGAGCAAGCTTGGCGGTGCCGTCGGTGACCACTGCCTCCATGATGGTCGTCACCGCCGCGGCGGTGCTCTGCTCGATTGGCCGCCTCAACACCTTGGGCTTGACCGCATATCGCCGGCTGTCGCGGTAGACCGCGCGAACGATGCGCGGTTCGATCAGTTCGCCGCCGTTGGCGACGGCGCTGACGGCAGCCACCATCTGCAGAGGCGTCACGCCCACCTGATAGCCCATCGACACCGAGGCAATCGCGTCGTCGGTCCACTTGTCGGCGCTCCAGACGATGCCGGGACTTTCACCGGGAAAGTCGGGCGACACCGGCCGGCCGAAGCCGAACCGGTCGACGTAGCGGCTGAACCGCTCCGCGCCGATCCTGAAGCCAATCTTCACTGCGCCGACGTTGCTCGACTTGACCATGACGTCGGTGAACGACAGCACGCCGTGGTTCGCGCCGCGGAACTCGTCGATGAACCGGCCTGGCCGGATGTGCAGGATGCCCGGACTGGTGTCGATCAGCGCGGTGGTCGGCATCACCCGTTCCTCGATGGCGGCCGATGCCGTCACGATCTTGAAGGTCGAGCCGGGCTCGTAGAGATCCTGCACGGCACGGTTGCGGCGCGCCGCTTCAGACGATTCGCCGAAGACGTTGGGGTTGAACGTCGGCTCGTTGGCCATCGCCAGGATTTCACCGCTCGCCGGGTCCATGATGATGACCGACCCGCCGGCGGCCCGATTCTCGGCGACGCCGGCGCGCAGCTCGCGCTCGGCGATGTACTGCAGGTACTTGTCGATGGTCAGCTCGATCGACGATCCAGCGGTCGGCGGCCGCTCGACGCGGCTGAAGACGTGGCCGCGCGCGTCGGTGGTGACGAGCATCGTGCCGTCTTTGCCGCGGATTTGCGAGTCGTAGGCGGATTCGATGCCGTTCAGCCCTTTGTTATCGGTGCCGACATAGCCGAGCAGATGCGCGGCGAGCTGAGTGTTCGGGTAGAAGCGGCGGCTTTCCTTGATGAAGCCGACGCCGTCGAGATCGAGCGCGGCAATGCGGCGCGCCGCGTCCGGCGCAATCCGACGGCGCACGTAGGCGAATGCGCGTTGATTGCTGAAGCGAGCGAGCAGCCGCTGGCGCTCCACGGCCGTGCAGTCGCCGAGCGCCTGACACAGTCGATTGACCGTCTGCTCACGGTCCTTCAGCTCGGAGGGCACGGCATAGATCGAGTCAGCGTCGACGCTGGTCGCCAGGACGTTGCCGCGGCGATCAACCAGATCGCCGCGCTTGGCCGGCGCCGGCGGTGTCCGTTTGTGCTGACTCTCGGCGCGGGCCTGCAGGTCGGGACGCATCACCGTCTGGAGATAGGCCAGACGGACTTCGATAGCGCCCGCCCAGAGGCAGAGCCCGCTCACGGCGACGATCAGCCGTCGCTTCAGTGTCGCTCGCCAATCGAAGGACGCCGGTCGCATGGGCTAGCGCCGCGCCACGACCGAGGATGCGGGCGGATCGCTGGGGACGACGCGCTCGATGACCACCGCCTCGTCCTTCGACGGGGCAACCAGCCGCAGTCGTCGGGTGGCCAGCGCCTCGATCCGCTGCGGCGCACGCAGCGTGTCGATCTCCAGGCGGAGATGGCGCGCGGCTTCTTCTTCGGCGGCGCGCTCGCGCTGCATCTGCTCGACACGGTAGCCGTGCCGCAGCAGCTCGAAGTGCTGCCAGGCCGAGAACAGCAGGACGATGACCAGGAACGCCGCGAGGCCGACCGATTTCCACAACTCCCGGTGCCGCGCCTCGTCGACTTCCCGGACGATCGGGTTGTTGCGGACGTCCTTCTTGATCGCGTATTCGAATGGCTCAGGCATGGCTCAGGACGTCCTCATGCGAGACGTTCGGCAGCGCGCAGCTTGGCGCTGCGCGCCCGGGGATTGCTGCGCACTTCGTCGTCGCTCGGCAGCAACGGTTTCTTGGTCAGGATTCTGATCACTGCGTGGTCGCCGCGCGCGAGCGCTCGAAAGGTGTGTTTCACGATGCGGTCTTCGAGCGAGTGGAACGTGATCATCACGAGCCGCCGGCCGGCCCGCAGGCGGCGGGCGGCCGCCTCGATGAAACGATCGAGCCCCTCCAGCTCGCGGTTGACCCAGATGCGCAACGCCTGGAAGGTGCGCGTCGCCGGATCGATGCGTGAGTAGCCGCGGCGTGGCACCGACCGGCGAACGAGGGCGGCGAGCTGGCCGGTCGTGGTGATCGGCGCGTCGGCGCGCGCTTCGACGATGGTGCGGGCGATGCGGCGTGAGAAGCGTTCTTCGCCGTAGGCGAAGATCGCATCGGCGAGATCGCGCTCCGTCGACCGAGCCACCAGATCGGCCGCCGTTTCACCGGAGGTCTGGTCCATTCGCATGTCGAGCGGCTCGTCGCGCTGAAAACTGAACCCGCGGCCGTCTGCTTCGAGCTGCATCGACGAGATGCCCAAATCTGCCAGCGTCCCGTCGACCAGGGTGATTCCCTGGCGATCGAGGACCTCGTCGATCGAGCGATAGTCGGCGTGGACCAACTCGACGCGATCGGTCCAGGGAGCGAGCGTTTCCCGGGCGATCGCCAGTGCCTGCGGATCGCGATCCATTCCGAGGATCCGCGTCGCGCCCGCCTCGAGCAGCGCGCGGGTATGGCCGCCGAGACCGACGGTGCAGTCGACGAACCGCCCGCCGCGCTCCGGCTGCAGATGCTGCAGCACCGCGGTCGTCAGGACGGGAAGGTGCCTGGTCAAATGCCGAACTCCGACAGCGCGCGGGCGTCATCGTCGGTATACACTTCGCGCTGCAGCTTGGTCAGGAAGCGCTCGTGATTCCAGACGTCGAGGTAATTGAACTGTCCGAGGACGTCGACGTCGCCGGTCATCGTGGCGGCATCGCGAAGACGGACAGGGATGAGGACCCGGCCCTGGACGTCGAGCTCCGCGGCCTGCCCGAAGTAATTCACGCGGTCGAGGAAGCGGAGTCGCGAAGGATGCGTCGACGGCATTTCGCCGAGTTTCTGCTCGATTTCGAGCCAGACGGGCATTGGGTACATGCGGACGTATTCGCCCGTCACGCTCGTCAAGAAGAGCTCTCGGCCGTACTTGCCTTCGAGCAAGGAACGGAAGGCATTCGGCACCTTGAGTCGGCCCTTGTCATCGATGCGAGCAGGCGCGTTGCCCCTAAACACGCGACACTACTCCACTTCCAACCACAATTTTCCACCGGCATAGTAGGTGACGATCCCCCCGATGTCAAGGCACATCAGTAAGTTACGCTAAATTTTCGCCTTTCCATCGCCCTGCCCTCCAGCTCCGGCACCGCTCTGACACCGCTCCGGCACCGCTCCGGCACCGTTGCGACATGGCTGCGACCTCGCTGCGACCTGCCTCCGACCTCCTTCCGACACCGCTCCGACCGAGGTCGGAGAAACGTCGGAGCACGCATGCTAGGATGCGGGGTTTGTCATGCTGAAGGCGGCGCTCGTAGGTTTCGGATCCAGCGGAAAGACCACGCTTTTCCAGTTGATGACGAGCGCCAGAGAGTCCGGACGGGCCGCTCATGGCAAGGGCGAAGCGACCATCGGGATATCGAAGGTCCCCGACGCCCGGCTCGATCGCCTCACCTCGGTGTACAACCCGCGCAAACACGTACCGGCGACCGTCGAGTTCTCGGACTTCGCGGCTCCGGGCGGGACCAGCGCCGCCCAGACGCTGGTTGATGTCGCTGCCTACAAAAACGCGGACGCGCTGGTCCACGTCGTCCGGGCATTCCAGGATCCGACCAGCCCGCATCCCGCCGGTTCCGTGAACCCGGCGCGCGACGCTCAGGGAATGGAGGACGAGCTGATCCTCGCCGACCTCGGCGTCGCGGAGCGGCGCCTCGAGCGGCTCGACAAAGACCTGAAGAAAAGCCGATCAGCCGATCTCGAACGCGAACGCGAGGTTGTCGCCCTCTGCCGAACAGCGCTCGAAGAGGGCCGATCGCTCCGCACGCTCGACCTGCACGGTGATGATTTGAAACGGCTGCGCGGCTTCCAGTTTCTCTCCGCAAAGCCGCTGCTCATCGTCATCAATCTCGATGAACAGCAGCTGACCGCCGGGCAAGGCGCGACACACGTCGAACGGGCTGCCGAAGCGACCGGGCTGACGCCCTTTCTCTCGCACGCGCGCACCGCGGCGGTCGCCGTCTGCGCGAAGATCGAGCTCGAGATCGCCCAGCTCGAAGCTGCCGATCGCAGCAGTTTTCTTGCCGATCTCGGCCTCGCCGAGTCGGGACTCGACCGCGTCATCCGCGCCAGCTACGATCTGCTCGGCTACATTTCCTTCTTCACGGTCGGTGAAGACGAGTGCCGCGCCTGGTCCATCCCGAAAGGCACGCCCGCGCAGCTGGCCGCGGGCGAAATCCACAGCGATATCGCGCGCGGCTTCATCCGGGCGGAAGTGGTCAGCTACGACGCGCTGATCAACCGCGGCTCGATGGCCGTATGTCGCGATCATGGAGAGGTCCGGCTCGAAGGAAAGGAGTACCTCGTCCAGGACGGCGACATCATCAACTTCCGATTCGCCACATGACGGCGGCCCGGCCCACGTCGGTCATCTCGGCGCTCCGCTTCGAAGGGCGAAGACAGTGAGTGTCTCCGCGATCGTTGTCGTCCCGACCTACAACGAGCGCGGCAACCTGCCGGTCCTGGTCGCCGGCCTGATGGTCCATCCGGACGTGCGCATGCTGGTCGTGGACGATGCGTCGCCGGACGGCACGGGCGATGTCGCCGAGTCGCTGGCTGCCGAATATCCGGGCCGGATTCAAGTGATGCATCGGACTGGCCGACGGGGTCTGGGCCGCGCCTACGTCGACGGCTTCAAGCACGCCCTCGCCGAACCAATCGAGCTCGTGTGCCAGATGGACGCCGATCTGTCTCACGATCCTGGCCAGATTCCCTCCCTCCTCGCCGCGGCCGCCGACGCAGACGTCGTGATCGGATCGCGCTACATCCCGGGCGGCGCCATCGTCAACTGGCCGCGCCGTCGCGAAATCCTCAGCCGGTTTGCCAACGTCTACGTTCGACGGATCACTCGGCTGCAGCCGCGCGACTGTACGAGCGGCTTCCGCTGCTGGCGGCGTGAGACACTCGCCGCCCTCCCGCTCGATCGCTTCATCTCGGACGGCTACGCGTTTCAGATCGAAACGTTGTTCGGCGCCGCACGGCGCGGGTACCGGATTGCCGAAGTTCCGATCACCTTCGTCGAGCGGCGCGAGGGGGAATCCAAGGTCTCGCGGCGGGTGCTGATCGAGTCGGCGATCACGCCGTGGCGCCTCGTGTTCAGGCCTTTTCGTGCTATCGTTTAACGGCTTTTTTACATGGATCGCTCATCCGGTAAACCTCCGAGCCTGAGCGTCTTCTTCCCCGCATACAACGACAGCGGCACCATCGCCAGCATGGTGATCCGCGCGGTGAAGGCGGCGGCCGAACTGACTCCGGATTTCGAGATCATCGTGGTCGACGACGGCAGCGCCGACGGGACCGCCGAGATCGCCGACGAGTTGGCGCGCACCTATCCGCAGGTTCGCGCGGTCCACCATCCGATCAACCGCGACTATGGAGCGGCGCTGCAGACCGGATTCCGGTCCGCCACCAAGGAACTGATTTTCTACACCGACGGCGATGCGCAATACGACCCGTCGGAGCTGGCGGTCCTCTGGACGAAGATGACGCCCGAGGTCGATCTGGTGAACGGCTACAAGATCAGCCGCGCCGATCCACTCCACCGCATCGTGATCGGCCGCGTCTACCACTACACGGTCAGCATCCTGTTCGGACTGACGTTGCGCGACGTCGATTGCGACTTCCGCCTGATGCGCCGGACGATCTTCGAGCGGATCAATCTGGAAAAAACCAGCGGCATCATCTGCGTCGAGATGATGAAGAAGGTACAGGACGGTGGGTTTCGCGTCGCCGAGGTGCCCGTCCATCACTATCACCGGGCCTTTGGCAAGTCGCAGTTCTTCAACTTCCGCCGCCTGCTGCGGACCGGTCGCGATCTGCTGCTGCTGTGGCACGCGCTGGTCATCCGCCGCGTGCATCTGCGCGCCGGGTTGACCCCGCTGGCGCGGCGCTCGCCCGACTCGGCCAATCGGATCTACCCCAGCGCCCCCCGTCCGTGATCGTGGACTACCGCGAGTTCTATCGAGGCCGCCGCGTGATGATTACGGGCGGCCTGGGGTTCATCGGCAGCAACCTCGCGCGCCAACTGGTGCCGCTCGGCGCCGACATCCTGCTGGTCGATTCACTGATTCCCGATTACGGCGGCAATCTCTTCAACATCGACGGCATCGAAGACCGGGTGCGCGTCAACGTCGCCGATGTCCGGCAGCAGAGCACGATGAACTATCTCGTGCGCGACCGCGAAGTGATCTTCAACCTCGCCGGCCAGGTCAGCCACATCGACAGCATCCGCGATCCGTATTCGGATCTCGAAATCAACTGCCGGAGTCAGCTGACCATTCTCGAGGCCTGCCGCTACAACAGCCCGGACGCGAAAGTCGTCTACGCCGGCACACGCCAGGTCTACGGCCGGCCCGATTCGCTGCCGGTCGACGAGAAACATCTCGTGAAGCCGACCGACGTCAACGGCATCAACAAGGCGGCCGGCGAGTACTACCACCTGGTCTACAACAATGTCTTCAAGGTCCGCGCCTGCTCCCTGCGTCTGACGAATGTCTACGGACCGCGGCAGCTGATCCGCCACAACCGCCAGGGTTTCATCGGCTGGTTCATCCGCCGGGCCATCGAAGACAGCGTGATCCAGATCTACGGCGACGGATCCCAGCTGCGCGATTTCGTCCACGTCGACGACGCGGCGGACGCGTTTCTGCGGGCCGGCGCCAGCGAGGCCTGCAACGGCGAAGTGTTCAACGTCGGCGGTGACGAGCCGGTCGCCCATGCGGCGCTCGCGGCACTGATGATCGAAGTCGCGGGGACCGGCCGCATCGAATACGTCGCCTGGCCGGAAGAGAAAAAGGCGATCGACATCGGCGACTTCTACGCCGACTCGACCAAGCTCAGAAACACGACCGGCTGGCGGCCGACCGTCCCGCTCCGCGACGGGTTGCGCGCCACCATCGCCTACTACCGCCAGCATTTTCACCGCTACGTCGAGCAACCGCGGCCGACGGCGGAGCGAGTGTGACCAGCCTGCGCATCCCGTTTGCTTCGGCGGCGCTGCAGGAAGATGCTGGCGCGGTCCGTGCGGCAATCGATCGCGTCATCGCCAGCGGCTGGTTCATCCTGGGACCCGAGGTCGAGGCGTTCGAGCGGGAGTTCGCCGCGGCGTCCGGCGCGCCGCAGGCCGTCGGCGTCGGCAGCGGCACCGATGCCATTGCCCTGGCGCTGCGAGCGCTCGGGGTCGGCCCCGGCGATGAAGTCATCACGACCCCCCTGTCGGCTGCCTATACGGCGCTGGCGATCGTCATGAGCGGCGCGCGGCCGATCTTTGCCGACATCGATCCTGGGCGGTTGACGATCGATCCGGCGGCAATCGAGGCGGCGATCACCGCCCGGACCCGCGCGATCGTCCCCGTTCATCTGTACGGTCAGGCGGCCGACATGACGCGGATCGAACAGGTTGCCGCCGCACACGGCCTGGCCATCGTCGAAGATTGCTGTCAGGCGCACCTCGCGACCGCTGGCGGGCGTCCGGTGGGCACGATCGGCTCGGCGGGCGCGTTCAGTTTCTATCCGACGAAAAACCTCGGTGCGCTCGGCGATGGCGGTGCGGTCGTCACCCGGGATGAAATGCTGGCGCGCCGCATCAAACGACTGCGCAACGGCGGTCAGACCGAACGGTACTGCCATCAGGAGCCCGGCGTGAACTCACGCCTCGACGAGCTGCAGGCGGCCATTCTGCGCGCGCGGCTGCCGTTTCTGAGCGGCTGGATCGCACGGCGGCGCGCCCTGGCCGCCGACTACCGGCGTCTGCTGGCAGGACCGGTGGTGGTCCCGGCGGAGTACGATAGTGGCCACGTCTATCATCTCTTCCCGGTGCTGGTATCGGGCGAGGGCGATCGGCGCTCCAAGCTGCAGCAGCATTTGCGCACCACCGGAATCGATACGCTCGTCCACTATCCGATACCAATTCCTCGACAGCCGGCATTCGCGGCCGACCACCCCGACGACTGTCCGCGCGCCGCGGACGTCTGCGCGCGGGTCGTGTCATTGCCGCTTCATCCGGCACTCGATCAAACCGCCGTCGTCACGGTCGCCGAGGCGATCCGTCGTCTGCCGACAAAGGACTGACCCACTGTGCGTGCACTCATCACCGGCGGAGCCGGCTTCATTGGCTCACACCTCGCCGAAGCCCTGCTGGATGCCGGGCATCAGGTGTTGATCCTCGACGATCTGTCGACCGGATCAATCGATAACATCGCTCATCTGAAGACGCGGAGCGGTTTCGAGTACTTCATCGATTCGGTCGAAAACGAGCCGCTGCTGGCCGAGGTGATCGATCGCAGCGATGTCGTCTTCCACCTCGCTGCCGCGGTCGGCGTCAAGCTGATCGTCGAACAACCTGTCCACACCATCGAGACCAACGTGCACGGCACCGAGGTGGTCCTGAAGCACGCGAACAAGAAGAAGAAGCTGGTCGTGATCGCCTCGACCTCGGAGGTCTACGGCAAGAGCAACGACGTGCCGTTCAGTGAGGACTCCGACCTGGTGATGGGGCCGACGCCGAAGCATCGCTGGGCGTATGCCTGCAGCAAAGCGATCGACGAATTCCTGGCGCTGGCCTACTGGAAAGAACGCAAGCTGCCGGTGATCATCGTGCGGTTCTTCAACACCGTCGGGCCGCGGCAAACCGGCCAATACGGGATGGTCATCCCGAATCTCGTCCGCCAGGCGCTGGCCGGCGAACCGCTCACCGTGTTTGGCGACGGCACACAATCGCGATCCTTCACGCACGTCGCTGACGTCGTCGGCGCGCTCCTCAAACTGGTGGCAGAACCGAAAGCGATTGGCCAGGTCATCAACCTTGGCAATACGCAGGAGGTCACGATCCACGCGCTCGCCGAACGCATCCGCGACCTCGCGCGGTCATCGTCGCCGATCAAGATCGTTCCCTACGACGAGGCCTACGAGTCGGGATTCGAAGACATGCCCCGCCGGGTACCGGATCTGCGCAAGGCGACGCGACTCATCGGCTACCAGCCGAAATACAACCTGGATGACATCCTTCTCCAGGTGATCGAGTACTTCCGTCGCAAATAAGGCCGCGCTTGGACCCCCCTCAAGGGGCGCGTATACTTGACGAATGCGATTTTCGACTGCGTTTCTGGTCGGCGTCGTCTGCCTTTCAGCGGCCACTCCGGCACGTGCCGAGGTTCTGCTGCGAATCGAAAACGGCCAGGTCTCGCTGAAGGCGACCAACGCCACAGTGCGGGACATCCTCGCGGAGTGGGCAAGAATCGGCCAGACGAAGGTCGTCAACGGAGATCGTGTGCCAGGCGGGCCGGTCAGCCTGGAGCTCACTGGCGTGACGGAAGAGCAGGCGCTCGAAGTGATTCTGCGCTCGGTCGCTGGCTACGTCGTGGCGCCGCGGGCAGTGGGGGTGCCCAATGCGTCGATGTACGACCGGATACTCGTGATGCCCACGAGCACGCCGACGAGTCCGGCGCCGCCGCCACAACGCGGGTTCGCCCAGCCCGGGTTCGCTCAGCCAGGGATGCCTCAACCGTTTCAGCCGCCGCAGTTCCCTGGACAGGCTCCCGGACAATTTCCCCCGCAGTTCCCGCCGCAATTCCCGCAGCCTCGACCGGTCGGCGACGACGACGATTTGCAGGATGATCCGGCACCCAATGTGGTCCTGCCGAATCCCGGGTCTCCGGCATTCGGCGTGATGCCGACTGGCACGCAGCCACCCCCGGGCGGCCCAGGCTTCGGCGCACGTCCGCCAGCGGGGCAAGTTCCCGTAGGCGTGTCGACGCCGGGGATGATCGTGCCGGCTCCGCAGCCGCAACCCGGACAACCGGGAGCGATTCCAGGCCGACCCGATCAGCCGTTTTAAGTGGCTTTGATTGACGAGGTCAGCTCGGCAATTGCCGACGCGATGCGGAAGAAGGAACCCGCGCGTCTGAGCGCGCTCCGCATGCTGAAGGCCGCGCTGATGAACCGCGAGGTTGAAAAGTCGCGGGCCCTCGACGACGCCGAGTCGCGGCAGGTCGTGACCTCGCTAGTGAAACAGCGCCGCGATTCCATCGAACAGTTCACCAACGGCGGCAGACCGGATCTCGCGGCGAAAGAAGCGGCTGAGATCGAGATCCTCGAAACGTACCTTCCTCCGCCTGTCGATGCCGCGACGCTTGAGCGCGCGGTCAGCGATGCGATTGCCGAGACCGGCGCGACCGCGCCGAAGGACATGGGCCGCGTCATGAAAGCGGCGATGGCGAAGCTGAGTGGACAGAGCGTGGACGGCAAGCTCGTCAACGAGCTCGTCAAGAGGAAGCTCGCCGGCGCTTGAGCGCCGAGTCAGGTCTCGCGCGTTCCGCCGGCGTCGCCGGGCTCGCGACTTTCACCAGCAGAATCCTCGGGCTGATTCGCGATCAGGTCGTGCTCGCGCTGTACGGCGCCGGCAACGACATGGACGCCTTCATCATCGCGTTCCGCATCCCGAATCTCGTCCGCGATCTCTTCGCCGAAGGCGCGATGAGCGCGGCGTTCGTCCCCGCCTTCACCCGCCACCTGACGTTGCACGGCAAGCACGCCGCCTGGCGGCTCGGCAGCAACGTCGTCACCGCGTTGGTCGTTGTCACCGGCATGCTCGTGCTCACCGGGATGCTGTTCACCACGCCACTCGCGGCGCTCTTTGCCGGAGATTACGCGGCAGTGCCCGGCAAGCTCGAGCTGACCATCGCGCTCACGCGTCTGATGCTGCCGTTCCTCACGCTGGCTGCGATCGCTGCCGCAATGATGGGCATGCTCAACTCGCTGCATCACTACTTCATTCCGGCGCTGTCCCCGGCCATGTTCAACGTCGCCACGATCCTCGCCGCGATCGGCCTGACGCCGGTCATGGTCAACGCAGGGTGGCCACCGATTTCCGCGATCGCGGTGGGCGCACTCGCCGGTGGGGTCGGCCAGATTCTGATTCAGTGGCGCGCGCTCCATGCTGAAGGGTTCCGCTATCGGGTGGGGCTCGACTGGCGTGATCCCGGACTGCACCAGATTCTCGTGCTGATGGGTCCCGGGACCGTCGGTCTGGCGGCCACGCAGGTGAACGTGTTCATCAACACCTTGCTGGCGACCGGCGAGGGAACCGGCGCGGCTTCCTGGCTGAGTTATGCCTTCCGACTGATGTATCTGCCGATCGGTCTGTTCGGTGTCTCGATTGCCACTGTCGTGTTGCCGCTCGCCGCCCGCCAGGCGGCCGTCGACGATCCGGAGGGAGTCCGCCGGACCGTGTCGCGCGGACTGGGACTGATGCTGGCGCTCAACATCCCGGCGACGGTTGGACTGATGGCGCTGGCGGTGCCGATCGTCCGTGTGCTGTTCGAGCACGGGCGATTTCAACCGACCGATACTGATGCCGTCGCAACCGCACTGCGGCTGTATGCGATCGGCCTCGTCGGCTACTCGGCCGCGCGGATCATCTCCCCGGTGTTCTACGCGGTCGGGCGAAATCGTGTCCCGGTCATCGTGAGCGTCGCCTCGATCGCGATCAACATTGCGGCGAGTGTTGCGCTGGTCGGCCCGCTCGGCTACCGCGGTCTGGCACTGGCCACGTCGATCGCGGCGCTGGCGCACGGCGGCAGTCTGCTGATTACGCTGTGGCGAGTGCTGGGTGGGCTTGGTGGCGGCCGGCTCGCCACGACGTTCGTCAAGAGCCTGGCGGCGTCGATCGCCATGGCGGGGACTGCACAGCTGACGCATGAATCGGTGACGCGGGCGATTCAGGATCAGAACACTTTCGCTCAAGCGATCAGCCTGGTGCTGGCGATCGTCGCGGCGCTGGTCGTGCTGGCGGCCGCCGGCCGGCTCTTACGGATCGCCGAATTCGATGAGGCGGAAGCACGGCTGCGCGAGCGGGTACAGAAGTTGCTCCACGGCTGACAGAACAGCTCGCTCGGCGTGATACGATTCGAACTTTGATGCGCCGCTATCCTTCGCCGTCCGTTTCCTCCTATTCATTCGGTCCGGGACCGCTCTCGACCGCAATGAAGGCGCTCATCGCCGGAAACGTCCTGGTGTTCATCGCACAGTCGATCGATCCGGGTGGGGTTGGCCTGCTGGAACGGTGGCTGGCGCTCAGCCCGTCCGACTTCATCTTCAAATTGCGCGTGTGGCAGGCGGCCACCTACATGTTCCTGCACGGTGGTCTCGGCCATCTGCTGTTCAACATGCTCACGCTGTGGATGTTCGGCACCGAGCTCGAGCGGATGTGGGGCACTCGCTACTTCTTGAAGTTCTACGCGGTGTGCGGTGTCGGCGCCGGCATCCTCACGGTGCTGTTTTCGCTGCTGCCGTTCGGGTTCGCCGAAGCGCTGCGCGGCTCGATCGTCATCGGCGCGTCGGGCGCAATCTACGGCCTGCTGCTGGCCTACGGTCTGTACTTCCCGAACCGCCCGATTCTCATGTTTCTGTTGTTTCCGATTCCGGCGAAGTACTTCGTGATGATCATCGGCGCGATCGCGTTCTACTCGTCGCTCGGCGCGACCGGCGGCGTGGCGAGCGCCACTCACCTCGGCGGCCTCGTCATCGGATACCTCTACTTGAAGGGGGCGCGCGTCGATCCGCTCGCCGAACTCAAGTACCGCTACCTCAAATGGAAGATCAATCGCGTCCGTCGCAAGTTCGACGTCTACTCCGGCGGACGCGCCAACGACTGGGACCGGCGGGTCCACTAAGCTATACTCGCGTTCGTTGAACGCTGCCCGCGCCGCCAGCCATCGCTGGCTCCTGCTCGCTCTCGCCATCTTCTTCTTCTGTTCGGGTGTCAGCGCTCTGGTCTATCAGGTGCTCTGGCTGCGCATGCTCGGCTGGGTGTTCGGCGTCACGGTCTACGCCGCGAGCGCGGTGTGGGCCACCTTCATGGCCGGACTCGCCATCGGCAGTTACGGCGCCGGCCGCGCCGGCGACCGCGTGCGCAACCCACTGCGCTGGTTCGGCGTCACGGAAATGCTGATCGGCGTCACCGCGCTGGCGACGCCGCAGCTGCTCGCCGCCCTGCAGAATGTCTACGTCCGGATCTACCCGTCGTTGCCCGACTCGCTGGGCGCCTTGACCGTTGCGCGGCTGGTCATCGCGTTTGCTGTGCTGATCGTGCCGACCGTCCTGATGGGTGCAACCCTGCCGCTGGTCCTCAAGGCGTCGACCTTCCGCGCCAGCTCGCTCGCCGCTCAGGTCGGTGTGCTCTACGGCAGCAATGCCGCCGGAGCGATCCTCGGAACGTTGGCCGCCGGCCTCTACCTCATTCCCGCCCTTGGCATCCAGCGGACGTTCCTCGTCGCCGCCGTCCTCAATGTGCTCGTCGGCGGCAGCGCCTTCGCGCTCTCGACAATCATCGGCCGCGAGCCCCTGTCGACTCCCTCGCCGGACGCGGCATCACCGATCCCGCAGGTGCCGCTGACCGAGGGTGAGCGGGGCCTCGGCCTGGTCCTCGCGGTCTTCACACTGTCCGGCGCGGTCTCACTGGCGCTCGAAGTCGTCTGGTTCCGGGTCCTGACGCTCTTCCTGCGGCCCACGGTCTACGGATTTTCGATCATGCTCGCGACGATCCTCGCGGGCATCTCGATCGGCAGCTATCTGGTCACGCCGCTGCTCGGCCGCCGTCTCCGCTGGATGGCAATCCTCGCCGCGCTGGAAATTGCCGTCGGCGTGGCAATCGTGCTGTCCTTCCGGCCGCTCGTCTATCTCAATCAGTTGACGAGCGAGATGGCGCCGACGCTGTCGCGCGTCATGCCCGAATATCTTGTCTATCCGATCGCCGGCAGCCTGCTCGCGATCTTCCCGACCGCACTCCTGATGGGTATCGCGTTCCCGGTCGGCCTGCAACTATGGGCTTCGCAGCCCGGCCATACCGCCGAGCGCGTCGGCCTCTTCTACTCGTTGAACGTCGGCGGCGCGATCGTCGGTTCGCTCGCCGGCGGGTTCTTCCTGCTCCCCCACTTCGGCAGCGAATCGTCGCTGATTCTGCTGGCGGCCGTCAGCTTCGGCTGCGGCCTGGCGCTGCTCGCCGTCGCGCAAGCTCCGGCGCTCAGCCGTGCCCTGATCGCCGGCGTCGGGGTGATCGTCTTTACCTGGGCGGTCTTTTCTTCACCGGATCCGTTCGAGCAGTTCATGGCCCAGCGGTACCCCGGCACGGGAATGGTGTGGAAGGAAGAAGGTGTCGAGGCGACGGCGGTCGTCCATCAGCTCGGGACTGGCGCCGGCAGCCGTCTGCTGCTGACCATCAACGGCAACCACCAGGCCGGCAGCGATTTCCCGACGACATTCACCCACCGTCGAATCGGCCACCTGCCGATGATTGTCCATCCGGGAGCGCAGACCGCTCTCGTCATCGGCCTCGGCGGAGGCGCGACCGCGGGCGCGGTCAGCGCGCACGACGGCGTTCACGTGGACGTCGTGGAACTGGCCGAAGCGGTCGTCAACGCGGCGCCGTTCTTCGGGTCGATCAATTACGACGTCATCAGCCGCCCCAACGTGCAGCTGCGCGTCGACGACGGCCGCAATTTCATGATGCTGACGTCGAAGCGCTACGACGTCATCACCGCCGACGTCATCCAGCCGATTTTTGCCGGTGCCGGCAACGTCTACTCGGAGGAATATTTCCGTCTGATGCGTGGCGTTCTGAAGCCGGGCGGCGTGGTGCTGCAGTGGATTCCGGGGACCGAGGCCGAGTACAAGCTGATCGCTCGAACGTTCTTGACCGTCTTTCCGGAGACCACCGCCTGGGCCGGCGGCTCGCTGTTCATCGGCTCGGTCGAGCCGCTGCGGCTTCGACGCCGTGATTTCGACTGGAAGCTGAGCGTCCCTGGACGCGCAGAGAGTTTGAAGGATGTGCGGATCGAGAGCTTCGAAGCGCTGCTCGAGACGTTCACGGCCGGACCCGACGAGATCCGTGCGTTCGTCGGCGAAGGACCGCTCCTGACCGACGACCGGCCGCTCGCCGAATATTTTCTCAGCCTGCCACGCGATCGGCAGCCGGATCTCGGCGCGCTCAATGGCGATGTCAAGCGCTACGTAGTCCCGGATTGATCACCGGCGGGGGAACTGTTCCGCCGGTTCCAGCACCACAAGTCACCGGCGGGGGAATTCTTCCGCCGCTTCCAGCCACCCCTGACGAATCGGACTGAACACATCGAGCTCGAAGGTGTCCTCGAGCGCTTCCGACTGGTGCTCGACGCCGGAAGGAATGTGCAGCACCTCGCCTTCGCGAACGGTGATTTCCTCGCCCCGGATCAGAAACTTGAGCGCGCCCTGCAGCACATAGGTCATCTGCTCGCTGTCGTGCGCATGCAACGGCACGAGACAGCCGCGCTTCACATACACCTGCACGAGCATCTCACGCTCGCCGCTGACGATCTTGCGCGACAGCATCTCGGTGACTTTGTCGAGCGCAATTTCGTCCCATCGATGCAGCCGCACGCTCGGCGAACCCATTCGGCACGAGACTATACCATCTGACCGAATGCTATAATTTGGCCGGAGATGAAGGCCTCGGTCGTCAACGGCGCGGGCCAGCCTGGCGCGCAGACGAATCAGTCCGCTGGCGCAGAGGATCTCGGTCTCGATCGGGCCGCCCTGCTCGATGTCTACCGCGTGATGGTGCGGTCACGCCGGTTGGACGACAAGGAAATCCAGCTCAAGAATCAGAGCCGCGCGTTCTTTCAGATCAGCGGTGCCGGTCACGAAGCGGTCCTGGTCGCGGCCGGACTGGCGATGAAGCCCGGCTACGACTGGTTTCACCCCTACTACCGCGATCGCGCGCTCTGCCTGCAGCTCGGCGTCACGCCGCTCGAGATGCTGCTCGCCTCGGTCGGCGCCGCCGCCGATCCGAGCAACGGCGGACGCCAGATGCCGTCCCACTGGGGGCACAGCGCGCTCAATATCGTGCCGGGATCGAGTGCCACCGCGACCCAGGTGCTGCACGCCGTCGGCGGCGCGGAAGCAGGTGTCATCTACGACCGCGTGACGGCGATCTCCGATCGCGACGCCAGATACCAGCGCGACGAAGTGATCTACACCTCGCTCGGCGAGGGCGCGACCAGCGAGGGAGAGTTCTGGGAGTCGCTCAACACGGCCTGCACGCGGCGGGTGCCCGTGCTCTATCTGATCGAAGACAACGGCTACGCGATCTCGGTGCCGGTCGAAGTGCAGACGCCGGGCGGCGACATCTCGCGGCTGCTCGCGTCATATCCCGGCCTGCAGGTCACTGCGGTCGATGGCACCGACTTTTTTGCCAGCCTGCGGGTACTTCGCGAAGCCGTCGCCTACGTGCGCGCCCGGAACGGTCCGGCGGTCGTGCACGCCAAGGTGATCCGGCCGTATTCGCATTCACTGTCCGACGACGAAAAGCTCTACAAGACGCCGGCGGAGCGTGAGGCCGAGGCCCGGCGCGATCCGATCACGCGCTTTGCGGAGTTTCTCAGGCACAACGGCCTGGCCACCCCCGCTGAGATCGAGGCGATACATGCCGAGATCCAGCGCGAGATCGACGAAGCCGCGATCGAAGCGCTGCGATCGCCGTGGCCATCCCGCGACAGTGCCACGACCTTCGTCTACTCGCCCGACGTCGATCCGACGGCGCCCGCCTTCGAGACCGCGGCCGAACCCGAAGGGAAGGCCGACACGATGGTGACCGCCATCAACCGCACGCTGAAAGACGAGATGGCGCACAACCCGCGCATCGTCGTCTTCGGCGAAGACGTGGCGGATGCCAGTCGCCGCGACGCGCTCGCCGTCGTGCCCGGCAAGGGCGGCGTCTTCAAGGTGACCCATGGCCTGCAGCGTCAGTTCGGCGACGATCGCGTGTTCAACGCGCCGATTGCCGAAGCGAACATCATCGGCCGCGCCGTCGGGATGGCGATCCGTGGCCTGAAGCCGGTCGTCGAGATCCAGTTCTTCGACTACATCTGGCCGGCGATGATGCAGCTGCGCAACGAGATGGCGATGCTGCGCTATCGGTCGGCGAACCATTGGTCGTGTCCGATGGTGGTGCGCGTGCCGATCGGCGGCTACCTCCGGGGCGGCGGGCCGTACCACAGCCAGTCCGGAGAGAGCATCTTCGCGCACTGTCCGGGAATCCGCATCGCCTATCCCTCGACAGCTGTCGATGCGGCGGGCCTTCTCCGCACGGCGATCAGGTGTGACGACCCGGTGATGTTTCTCGAGCACAAGCATCTGTATCGCCAGACCTACAACAAGGGCGAGTACCCCGGCAAGAACTTCATGCTGCCCTTCGGGAACGCGGCGGTCCGGCGTGAAGGAGAACACGTCCTGGTGGTCACCTGGGGCGCGGTCGTGCAGCGCACGCTGGTGGCGGCGCACCAGGCCGAACAGCAGGGCGTCCAGACGACGGTGCTCGATCTGCGTACCATCATGCCGTACGACTGGGCAGCGATCGCCGCACACGTCAAACGGGTGAACCGCGTCGTCGTCGCCCACGAGGATCAGGTGACGTGCGGTTTCGGCGCGGAAATCGTCGCGCGAATCGCCGGGGAACTGTTCGAGTACCTCGACGCTCCGGTGCGCCGGGTTGGCGCGCTCGACGCGCCCGTCGCCTACTGTCCTGACTTCGAAGAAGAGATCCTGCCACAGACGGCCGACCTGCTCGCTGCGATTCAAGAGACCGCCAGATACTGAGGCCAGCGTGGTCCGGTTTCTCTGCCGTTCACTGGCGATCTCGAGCCTGCTCGCGCCCTCGCTGCTTGCTCTGACGCCAGACGTCCTCATTCCGGTGCGCGCCGTCGCGCCGCATGTCGCCGGACGCTTCCGGGACGTGCGGGCCTTTCAGCAGACCGCATTCGGCCAGCACTACGTGTTCGATCGGCGCGCGCATCGCGTCTTCGGCGTCGATGACGCGTTCGACAGCACCTGGCAGATCGTCCAGATTGGCGCCGAACCGGGCCGCATCATCGGGCCGACCGCTTTTTCCGCCGCCCCTGACGGTCGTTTCGCGGTCGCCGACGCGCCCGAGGGGCGGCCGCGCGTGCAGATCTTCAACCCGGTCGGCGTTCGGGTCGCCGGATTCACGCTGCCGATCCGCGCGCGTGCCCGCGTGGCCTCGGACGACATGGTCATCAGCGGCGTTGCCTCGATCCTCTTCACCGGCACCGCGATTCTGATTTCGCAGCCCGAAAACGGCGGACTGGTCACCGAGTACGCGATCTCCGGCCAGGAAGGCCGGACGTTTGGCGAATTGCGAGCGACCGGCCACGAAAACGACCGCGACCTCCACCTGGCGTTGAACAGCGGCATTCCGCTGATCGATCCGGCCGGCGGGTTCTTCTTCGTGTTCCACGCCGGACTGCCGGTGTTCCGCAAATACGATCGCGACGGCCGGCTGATATTCGAGCGGCGCATGCAGGGCGCCGAGACCGACGTCCTGATCGAGCGGCTTCCGGCGCGATGGCCGCGCCAGGATGGCGAAGTGGCGGTGATCCGGCCGACCGTCCGTGCCGCAGCGGTCGATCGCGACGGGCATCTCTGGGTGTCGTTTGCGGACCCGTTCACGTATGTGTTCGACCAGCAAGGCGACAAGATCAGAACCGTCCAGTTCAAAGGCGTCGATCTGATCGCACCTACCAGTCTGTTCTTCACCACGGAGGGCCGGCTGCTGGTCACCCCCGGGCTTTTCGAGTTCGATTCCCGCTCCGATCGTCAGCCTCGTCCCACTCAGCCCCGCTCAGGACAGCGGTGAGGCACCCCCGAATCCAGTCTCTCCGACCATGATCGCGGCGTCGCGCTTGATGCGTCGATTCGGCGCGCGCCTCGTCGTCGACGACGTGACCTTCAACGTGGCGCGCGGCGAGATCGTTGCGCTGCTCGGCCCGAACGGGGCAGGAAAGACGACCACGCTTCGCATGCTGGCAGGCCTGATTGCCCCGACCAGCGGCGAGGTCGCCATCGATGGTGTCGTGATGAGCCGGTCGTCAGGCGCGGCGCTGCGGCGCCGTATTGGCTTCCTGACCGAAGCTCCCGGCTTGTGGGATCGCCTCACGGTGCGGGAGAACCTGAGCATCTACAGCGGTCTCTACAAGCTGGAGACGACGCCGCGCCGGCTGAGCGAGCTGATCGAGGCGCTCGACTTGACGGACCACATCGCCACACGCGCCGCCGAGCTGTCGAAAGGCACGCGCCAGAAGGTCGCTCTGGCGCGAGCGCTCCTGCACAGCCCTGACGTGCTGCTGCTGGATGAGCCGACTTCGGGGCTCGATCCGGAAGTGACGCGGACCGTTCGCGCGTTGCTCGCCGAGCAGCGCACCGCCGGATGCGCCCTGCTGCTGTCGACTCACAACCTTGACGAAGCCGAACGGATTGCCGATCGTGTCGCCGTTCTGCAGGAGCGGCTGATCGCCATCGACCGACCGGCGTCGCTGCGACGGCGATTGACGTCAGGGCGGGTCGTCGTCCGCGTCAACGGAACGGCCGAGCGCTTCGTCGACGTGGTGCGTGGCATCGCGTCACGCGTCGACGCCGACGGATCGGTACTCACCTGTGTCGTCTCCGATCCGGACCGGCAGACTCCAGCCCTCGTCAGCGCGCTGGTTTCGGCACATGCCGAGGTGGTCGAAGTCCGCCCCGACACGCCGGCGTTGGAGGATGTCTACCTTCGTCTGCTCACCGACAATCGCCGTGGAGCCGAACAGTGACACGGTCAATGACGAGCGCACTGCTTCGCAAGGAACTGATCGATCTCTTGCGGAACCGTGACTGCCCTGCTGCCGGTTGCGATCGTCACCCTGATCGCGCTCGTGATCCCGTTCGTGGTCGCGATTGCCATCCCTACGGCGACTGGTGAACGACTGAGCAGCGATTCAGACCTCGTCCGCCTCAGCGCGGTGGTCGACCCGGGGCGCGCGCTGCCCGAAGACGCACGGATCCAGTTGTTTCTGCTGCAGCAGTTCCTGATGCTTTTTCTGCTGACGCCCATTACGGGCGCAATGGCGCTGGCGGCCCATTCAGTGGTCGGCGAGAAACAAGCGCGGACGCTTGAGCCCTTGCTGGCGACGCCGATTGGCACCTTCGATCTTCTGGTCGCCAAGGTCCTCGGCGCGCTCCTGCCGACGCTGGTGATTGCGCTGACCGGGCTGGCACTCTATTTCGCCGGGATTGCGCTATTCGCCGAGCCCGGCGTCCTCAGAGCGATGGGCGACCTGCGCAGCGCCATCCTGATCCTGCTGGTCGGTCCGGCGGCGGCGCTCGTGTCACTGCAGCTGGCCATCCTGATCTCGTCACGCGTCAACGACGCCCGTACGGCGCAGCAGTTCGGCGTGTTCTTCGTGGTGCCGCTCTCCGCCCTGCTCGTCGCCCAGTTCGCGGGGACGTTGTGGCTCTCCGCCAGCATGCTGCTGGTAATCGGTGCCGGTCTGCTCGTCCTCTGGCTGTTGCTCGCCATGCTGAGCGTCGCCGTGTTCGATCGGGAGACGATTCTCATCAGGTGGCGGTAGAGCAGGTGCCGGGTGCAGGGGGCCGCGTGCAGGGTGCTTCGCGGTGCTGGGTGCTAGCGCTTCCAATGAGATTCCGGCTCGTTTGAAGAGGACAGGTAAGCAAGCCACCGGGTTGTGGCACCAAGCGCGCGATCGGCGAGGGTGCGCGCGGGCTTGCAACGGTCGGCAGTCCAGTGCTGACGGTCGACGCCGTCGGCGAGATGATTGTGAGTCTCGGTCAAAGACGCCTTCGCGATACGGGCGAATCGAGCGGCTTCCTTGTGACGGTAGTAGGCGAACGCCTCAGAGAGGTTCGCTGGTCCCGAACTCGCAGCGTCCCTCAGCTGACTCACGAAGTCGAAGTCGTTGCGCGCCGTCTGAGACTCGTTCAGCAGTCGATAGACTTCCCGTTTGAGATCGTTCGCCAGCTGCCAGCACACCAGATCCTGATATCGCCGTACAACCATGCTCCCGCACGGAGCAACCCACCTCCAACCCAGCCAGGAACCAACCCCCATCCAAACTCTTTGCACGCATTGAAGCACCCAGCACCCAGCACCCGGCACCCGGCACCCGGCACCCGGCACCCGGCACCCGGCACCCGAGGATATTGACATCTCCCCGCACCTGAATGAACATTCATTCAGTAGCGTATGCCGACATTATCCGCGCGACGCCGCGCCGATGCGCCACCCGCACCCAAACGCGACGCGATTCTGCGCGCCGCCATCGACGTGTTCGCCGATCGCGGCTTCTTCAATGCGCAAGTCGCTGATGTCGCCCGCGCCGCCGGCGTGGCGGCCGGCACCGTCTATCTCTACTTCCGCAGCAAGGACGACCTGCTGATCCAAGTGTTCGAGCGGACGATGCGCGAGGCGTTTGCGGAGGTACGGGCGGCAGCCGCGGACGTGCGCGATCCGGCGGAGCGGCTGCGGTTGCTGGCGCGTCTGCACCTGGCCCGGCTCGGGCGCGACCGCAATCTCGCGATCGTCTTCCAGGTCGAGTTGCGGCAGTCGGTCAAGTTCATGGAACGCCTGTCGTCGAGCCTGCTCAGGGATTACCTGGGACATATCCGCTCGGCATTCGCCGACGGCCAATCCGCAGGCGTGTTCCGCCCCGATTTCAATCCGACGACCGCTGCGAAAATGTTCTTCGGAGCGCTCGACGAGATGGCAACCAACTGGATTCTGAGCAGCCGCCGCTATTCGCTCGAAGCCGAAGCGGAGCAGGTGGTCGATCTCTTTCTCCGGGGGGCGGCGGCTCGATGACGCCGGATATTCGATCGGTCGCGGTCCTCGGCGCCGGCACGATGGGCGCACAGATTGCCGCCCACCTGGCGAACGCCGGGATGGTGACCAGGCTGCTCGACATGACCGCGGAGATCGCGCGCGAGGGGCTGAAGCGGGCGATCTCGCTCAGGCCCGACCCGTTCTTCACGCGGGAAGCGGCGGCGCTCATCAGCGTCGGCGGCTTCGATCGCGACATGGAATCGCTCTCCGGCGCCGACTGGATCATCGAGGCGGTCATCGAGCAGGCAGCGGTCAAGCGGACGCTGCTCGAGCAGATCGAACGCGTGCGCCGGCCCGGAACGATTGTCTCGTCGAACACCTCAGGCATCCCGATTGGTTCGCTCGCCGAAGGCCGCGGCGACGAGTTCAGGCGACACTGGCTCGGCACGCACTTCTTCAATCCGCCGCGATATCTGCGCCTCCTCGAGGTGATTCCCACGGCGGAGACCGACGCGGCGGTTGTCGCGCGGGTTTCCGCGTTCGCCGATCATCAGCTCGGCAAGGGCGTCGTCATCGCCAAGGACACGCCGAATTTCATCGCCAACCGCATCGGCTTGTACGGCGTCATGCAGACGCTTCGCGTGCTCGAATCCGGCGAATTCTCCATAGAGGAGATCGACGCGATCACCGGCCCGGCGATCGGCCGGCCCAAGAGCGCCACGTTTCGCACGATGGACATCGCCGGCATCGACGTGCTCGGACACGTCGCGGCCAATCTCGCCGAACGGTTACCCGAAGGGGAGTCGCGTGCGGCCTTTGCGCTGCCCGCACTGATCAAAGGGCTCATCGAACGGGGCTGGGTCGGCGAGAAGGCGCGCAGCGGGTTCTACCGGAAAGAAGGCGGCGACATTCTCACGCTCGATCCGAAGACGTTCACGTATCGGGCACAACAGCCGGCACGTCTGCCCGCTCTCGAAGCGGCCAAGACCATCGACGACGTCGGTGAACGGCTGCGGACGTTGTTCTTCGCATCCGACAAGACCGGTGCGTTCCTGCGCGACACCCTCGGCTCGACGCTGGTCTACACCGCGCAGGTGACGCCCGAGGTGGCCCACTCGATTGACGACGTCGATCGCGCGATGAAGTGGGGCTTCGGCTGGGAGCTGGGACCGTTCGAGATCTGGGATGCGCTCGGCGTCCAGAAAGTCGTCACCGCGCTCGCGTTGCCGAGTGTCCCGCCGCTGCTCGAGGACCTGCTGCGCCGCGGCCGCGATCGTTTTCGCGAAGGTTCGCTGCCACCGGCCGCCCCCGATCTGCAGATCCTGCGCGCCGCCAAGGATCAGCAGCGCATCGTCCGGCGCAACGCGGGCGCCAGTCTGGTCGACCTGGGCGACGGCGTACTCGCGGTCGAATTCCATTCGAAGATGAACGCGATCGGTGGCGACACGGTCGGCATGCTCGACGCCGGCGTGAAGGAGGCGGAGAAGAACTTCGCGGCACTGGTCATCGGCAACGACGCACCGGATTTCTCGGTGGGCGCCAACCTGATGCTGGTGCTGCTGGAGGCGCAGGAAGGCAACTGGGACGAGATCGATCTGATGGTGCGGAGTCTGCAGCGAACGACGCAGGCTCTGCGCTATGCGGCCGTACCGGTTGTCGTCTGCCCGGCCGGGATGACGCTTGGCGGCGGGTGCGAAATCCTGCTGCACGCCGATCGAGTGCAGGCCGCCGCGGAAAGCTACATCGGTCTCGTCGAAGTCGGGGTCGGCTTGATTCCGGCCGGCGGCGGCACCAAGGAAATGCTGTCCCGCGCCACTGCCAACGGCGCCGGGCATGGTGATCTCCTGAACATCGTGCAGCCGGTGTTCGAGACCATCGGGTTCGGCAAGGTATCGACCAGCGCCGCGCACGCCCGGCAACTCGGCTACGTGAGAGAGGTCGACGGCATCACGATGAATCGCGAGCGGCTGATGGCGGACGCCAAGGCTCTGGCGTTGTCGCGGGCGCGTGATGGATTCCATCCGCCGCCGAAGCGCACCTCGGTCGCGGTCGGCGGCGACACGCTGCTGGCGGCCTTGAACCTCGGCGTGCACCTCGCGTGGCGGGCCGGCCGGATCGGCGATCACGACGCCGTGGTCGGGCGCGCGCTGGCTCGCGTCCTGGCCGGCGGCTCGCTGCCGCATCAGACCACTGTCACTGAAGACTATCTCCTCGAGCTCGAACGCGAAGCGTTCGTCAGGTTGTGCGGCGAGCGAAAAACGCTGGAGCGGATTCAATACACGTTGAAGACGGGGAAGACATTGAAGAACTGAGGCGTATGTAGGCCGGGTCTGTTCAGACCCGGCGGGAACGAAGGAGCCGTCGGAAACGACCATGCACATCGTCGATCGAGGATCGGGAATTCCGCTGGTCATCGTGCCCGGCGTTCAAGGGCGCTGGGAGTATTTCGCGCCGGCCGTTGATGCGCTGGCGCGCTCGTTTCGCGTGATCACGTTCTCGCTGTGCGGCGAGCTGGGCTGCCCGCGGATCGACAGCCGGCGGGGCATCGACAACTTTACCGAGCAGATTGCCGCCGCTCTCGATGCCC
Organism: uncultured Acidobacteriota bacterium; assembly: GCA_963728825.1. GTDB lineage: Bacteria > Acidobacteriota > Vicinamibacteria > Vicinamibacterales > CAVVIG01 > CAVREM01. The sequence goes on along the minus strand of CAVSLA010000006.1, from coordinate 307,708 downwards.
GCGGCGTCGAGCGGGCGGTGATTTGCGGCGTCTCGTTCGGCGGCGTGGCCGCGCTGCGCTTTGCCGCCGAGCGTCCCGAACGGACGGCGGCGCTGATTCTGGTATCGACGCCCGGGCCCGGCTGGCACTTGAAGAAGCGCCATCAGCTGTATGCGCGTCTCCCCTGGCTGTTTGCACCGGTATTTCTCGCCGAGACGCCGCGGCGACTGCGGCGCGAAATCGCGCGAGCGATTCCCGGCCGCGGCGCGCGGCTTCGCTTCGCATGGTGGCAGCTGAAGACCATCGTCAGCGCGCCGGTGATGCTCGGCCGCATGGCGCAGCGCGCCGAGTTGATCGCCACGGTTGATTTCATGCGCGAGGCCTCGAAGGTCTCGGCGCCGACCCTGGTCATGAGTGGCGATCCGAATCTCGACCACGTCGTGCCGGCGGACACGACCTCCGCGTATGCGCAGGTCATCAGCCACGCGAAGGCGGTCACGCTTGATCGGACCGGACACATCGGCTGTGTGACGAGACCCGACGGCTTCGCCGCGCTCGTCCGGGATTTCGTCGATTCGCTGCAATGGCAGAACCATGCTGCGTGAAATCACCGGACCGGCCGGCCGGCTCGAAGCGCTGCTCGATGAACCTGCAGCGGCGCGCGGCGTGAATGCCGATGGGTTGCTCGAAATCGGTCGGACGGACAGGGGACTGCGGGCGGCCGTCGTGTTTGCACACCCGCATCCGCAATACGGCGGCACGATGCACACGAAAGTGGTCTTTCAGGCGGCGAAGGCGCTGGCCCGCATCGGCTGTTCCGTGCTGCGGTTCAACTTTCGCGGCGCCGGCAGCAGCGATGGCGCGTTTGACGAGGGACGTGGCGAGCGGGAGGACTTTCGTGCCGCTCTCGACTTCATGCACCAGCGCTACCCCGATGCCCGCTTGTGGGCAGCCGGCATGTCGTTCGGATCGTGGATTGCCCTGACGACCGGCGCCACCGACTCACGCGTCAGCGCACTCATCGGCATTGCCATGCCCATCGATCGCTATGACTTTTCGGCGGTCCGCGACAGCGCCAAACCGAAGTTCGTCATTCACGGCGAGCGTGACGAAGTCTGTCCGCTGAAGGAGGTCCGCGAGTTCTACGCGCTGGCCCACGAACCCAAAGAGCTGGTCGTCATCGACGCCGCCGATCACCTGTTCGACGGCAAGGTCGGCGAAGTGTCGGATGCGATCGAAGATTTGCTGGGTGACTATGAATGACGCCGTAATCGTTTCAGCAGTGCGCACGCCGGTCGGCAAGGCGCCGACCGGAACCCTGCGTGGCGCTCGACCCGACGAGTTGGCGGCCACGGCCATCGCCGACGCGCTGCGCCGCGCGACCGGCATCGCACCCGGCGACATCGAGGACGTGATCCTCGGCTGTGCCATGCCCGAGGCCGAGCAGGGACTGAACGTCGCGCGCATTGCCAGCCTTCGCGCCGGCATTCCAGTGACCGCGTCGGCCACGACCGTCAATCGATTCTGCTCGTCCGGCCTGCAGGCCATCGCCTTCGCCGCCGAGCGTGTCATGTGCGGCTCGGCGGATGTGATCATCGCCGGCGGGACCGAGTCGATGAGCCTGGTCCCGATGGGCGGTCACAAGGTGGCGCCCAACCCGGTGCTGGTCGACACCTATCCAGACGTCTACCTGAGCACCGGTCTGGTCGCCGAAAACCACGCCCGCGAGTCGGGGATCTCGCGCGACGAACAGGATGCCTTCGCTTTGCGTAGTCACCAGCGGGCCGTGGCGGCGATCGACGCCGGCCGGTTTGCCGACGAGATCGTCCCGGTGACGACGCGCATCGTTCAGGCGCAGAACGGCGGGCGGCCGACCGCCACCGAGATCACGATGACGACGGACGAGGGACCGCGGCGGGACACGTCACTCGAGGCGCTGGCCAGGCTTCGCCCGGCCTTTCACGCCCATGGCACAGTGACGGCCGGCAATGCCTCGCAGACGAGCGACGGGGCATCGGCGGTGATCGTCACGTCGGCGGCAGTAGCCAAAGAGCGTGGACTCACTCCGCTCGGACGATTCGTTGCGTACGCGACGGCAGGCGTCGAGCCCGAGCGGTTCGGTATCGGCCCGGTGCCGGCCATCCGCAAGGTGCTCAAACGGGCCGGCTTGACTCTCGAAGACATCGATCTGGTCGAGTTGAACGAGGCCTTTGCCGCGCAGGTGCTGGCGTGCCTCAAGGAGCTGCCGATCGATCCCGACCGTCTGAACGTCAATGGCGGCGCCATCGCGCTCGGTCATCCGCTCGGCTGCACCGGAGCGAAGCTGACGACCACGCTGTTGTATGAAATGAAGCGCCGCCAGGCGCGCTACGGCCTGGTGACGATGTGTGTCGGCGGCGGGATGGGCGCCGCCGGGATTTTCGAACGTCTGTAACGGCGCCTGCGGCCATGCCGCGCCGAGGACGAGCGGCTCCGACCCTTCGACGAGCTCAGGGTCGTCCCGAGCAAAGTCGAGGGACGAGGCGAGGCATCAGCGTAAGAACGCGCTGGGGGTGGGGCCCCAGCGCAAGTGGAAAAGAGGAGTTCACGATGACATCAACGACCGCGTCGCCGGCCCCCGCCACACTGCGCGGCGGCGAATGGCTGCTCAAGCCGACCAGTCCCAGCGACGTCTTCACGCCGGCGCGACTCAGCGACGAACACAAGCTGATCGCGCAGACCGTCGCCGACTTCGTCGCGAACGAGGTGCTGCCGGTTCTGGATCGGCTCGAACAGAAGGATTGGAACCTGTCGCGCGAGCTGGTCAAGCGCTGCGGCGCGCTCGGTCTGCTGGGCGTCGACGTCGCCGAGGCGTACGGCGGCGTGGAGCTCGACAAGGTCTCGTCGATGATCGTGAGCGAACGGATGTCGCTGTCGGCATCCTTCGGGGCCACCTTCGGCGCGCACGCCAATCTGCTCGTGTTGCCGCTGTCGCTGTTCGGCACCGAAGACCAGAAGCAGCGCTATCTGCCCCGCCTGATCGCGGGTGAAATCGTCGGCGCCTACTGCCTGAGCGAGCCCGGCTCCGGGTCGGACGCGCTCGGCGCCAGGACGCGAGCCATCCGCCAGGCGGATGGCAGTTTCGTGCTGAACGGCGAGAAGGCCTGGATCACCAACGGCGGCTTCGCCGACCTCTACATCGTGTTCGCGAAGGTGATTGACGACAAGGGCGAGCACTTTTCGGCGTTCCTCGTCGAGCGCGCGTTTCCCGGCGTGTCGAACGGCAAGGAAGAACACAAGATGGGACTGCACGGCTCCTCGACCACGCCGGTCATCCTCCAGGACGTCCGCGTCCCGGCGGAAAGTCTGCTGGGCGAAGTCGGCAAGGGACACAAGATCGCGTTCAACGTCCTCAACTTCGCGCGCTTCAAGCTCGGCGCGATGGGCGTCGGCGGCGCGCGGGGCGCGATTGGCGAAGCGGCCCGCTACGCCGCGCAGCGCAAGCAGTTCGGCCAGCCGATCGCGTCCTTCGGAGCGATCAAGCACAAGATCGGCGAGATGGTGGTGCGCGCCTATGCCGTCGAGAGCCTCGCCTACCGCACCGCCGGCATGATTGACACCCGCATCGAGTCGATGCCCCACCAGCCTGGCGATCAATCGGCTGCGCTCGCGACGCTCGAGGAGTACGCAGTCGAAGCCTCGATCGCGAAGGTGGCGGGCAGCGAGATGCTGGACTATGTGCTCGACGAGAACATTCAAGTGCACGGCGGCAACGGCTATGTCCGCGACTATCCGGCCGAACGCCATTATCGGGATTCCCGGGTGAACCGGATCTTCGAAGGGACCAACGAGATCAACCGGCTGCTGATCCCGGGCATGCTGGCGCGCCGCGCCGCCAAGAACGAAATCGCGATTATCGCCGCGGCCCGGGCGCTCCAGGAGGAGCTCATGGGTCCGCCATCGCTTCAGGGGTCGACCGATGACGCCGTGCTCGGCGATGAACGGCGGGCGGTCGAGTCGTTCAAGAAGGCGGCAGTGATGGGACTCGGCCTGGCGATGCAGACCTATCGCGACAAGCTGGCCGATCAGCAGGAAGTGTTGATGCACCTCGCCGACATGCTGATCGACACCTACGCCGCGGACAGCGCCGTGCTCCGGGCGTCCGCGAGCGCGCCGAACGAGCGGCGTGAACTGCAGCTCGACGCCGCCCGGGTGTTCGTGAACGACGCGGGGCTTCGAATCGAAGGGTCCGCTCGCCAGGCGCTCGCGATCATGGTCGAGGGCGATACGCTGCGCACGATGACCGCGGCCCTGCGCCGCCTGTTCAAGTCACAACCCGTCAATACGGCAGTGCTTCGCCGCCGGATTGCGGACGAAACCGTCGCTCGGGGCGGCTACATTTTTTAAGCCGGAGGGACGGGCTTGGCCGCCGTAGCTCGTCGATGGCCAGCGAGCGGAGGCGGCGGCCCCAGCGCGAGTGAAAAAAGTAAAATACGCCTGTGAAGGGTTGCCGAGTCAAAGCGGCGGGGTTGATGGTCCTGCTGGCGGTCATTGCAGCCGCTGGATGCAATCCGCCCGCGCCCGATCCGGTTGACTATGTCGCGCGGCTCACCCTGGCGCGGCAGCAAAGAGATACCTGGATGAAGCAGGACCGCGAGAGCCCCGTTCCTGAAGATCTCAAGGGCACGCTCGTGCCTCTGGAGTATTTCCCGATCGATGAAACCCACAGCGTGCCGGCGGCGCTCAAGTCGTTCCAGAAGTTCGAACCGGTCGATCTGGTGACGTCGACCGGCAGCATCGAAAAGTACGAGCGGGTTGGACATCTCGAATTCGTCCTGAAGGGCCAGCCGCTCAAGTTGACCGCGTATGTGCCGGCCGGGCAACCGGTCACCCGCCTGTTCGTCCCGTTCAGCGATCTCACGAGCGGCGAAGAGACCTACACCACCGGACGCTATCTGGATCTCGATCGAACGGGATCCGGCCTCTATCAGATCGATTTCAACCTCGCCTACAACCCGTACTGCTACTTCAGCATCAAGTACGTTTGTCCGGTGCCGACCAAGGAGAATCGCCTGCCCGTCCGCGTCGAAGCCGGCGAGCGCGTCAAGGTGAAGACCTGAGGGCAGTCGTCTTCGATTTCGACGGCGTCATCGCGAACAGCGAGCCGCTGCACTTCCGCGCATTTCGTGACGTCCTCGCTCTCCAGGGCATCGTGCTCACCGAAGCGGCGTACTACGAACGATATCTGGGCTTCAACGACGAGCGGGCCTTTCAGGAAATTGCGGTCGAGCACGGACGCCGATGGGACGATCGGACGGTTGCGGACCTCACCGCGCGCAAAGCCGTGCTGACCGCCGAACTCGAACGTCATGGTTCGATTCTCTTTCCAGGTGCCCGGGAGCTCATCGAGCAGCTCGCAACGAAGTGCCCGCTCGCGATTGCCTCGGGCGCGCTGCGGTCGGAGATCGAGCGGACGCTCGATCGGGAGCGCCTGGGACGCCACTTTGCCGTGATCGTCTCGGGCGACGATGGCGGCGCCAGCAAGCCGTCGCCCGATCCCTACCTGAAGGCAGTCGAACGGCTTTCGCGGTCGGATGCTGTCGGCATCCGTCTGACAGCCGGAGAGTGCGCCGCCGTGGAGGACTCGCCGTGGGGCCTCGAATCGGCGCGTCTCGCCGGCCTGCGCACCATCGCAGTGACCCACACCTACCCAGCCAACGCACTAGATGCGGACGTCGTCGTGGATCGGCTGTCGGCGCTGACCTGGGAAGCGTTGTGCAACCTGAACGACCGGACGGCAAGCCGCAAAAGCCCTTCAAATCCGGTTTTTTGAATACTTACGCTGAATTCGCGAAGCGTCGGCCAGATCTGCGACATCCTGCGCGTGGCCGTGCGTCATACTTTTCCGAGTCGTCACAACCGATATTCAGGTGGGAGGCTTATCGATGCGATCTTTGAAGTTGGGGGTCTGGCTGGCTGCTGCGATGCTGGCGCTCACAGGCATGGCCAGTGCGCAGAGCACGACCGGCACGATTTCCGGACGCGTCAACGACACGCAGGAACGCTCGGTTCCGGGCGTCACCGTGACGGTCGAGTCGGCGAATCTGCAGGGCGTCCGCACCGCGGTCACCTCTGAGAACGGCGACTACATCTTTACGCTGCTGCCGTCAGGTCAGTACACCATCACGTTCGAGTTGAGCGGCTTCCAGCGTCAGCAGCGCACCATCACGGTCGCGCCGACGCAGGTCGTGCCGGTGGACGTGACGATGGGGCTCGCCGGCGTGACCGAGACCGTCGAGGTCGTCGGCCGCTCGGCTGACGTGCTGACGAAGACCGCTCAGGTCGCGACCAATTTCTCGCAGGACCTGATCGCATCGCTGCCGACCAACCGCGACATCAACGCGACCCTGCTGCTCGCTCCGTCGGTGCATCCGACCGGGCCGGCCGGCGCCTATTCGATTGCCGGGTCGATGTCGTTCGAAAACCTGTTCATGATTAACGGCGTCACGGTGAACGAGAACCTGCGCGGGCAGGCGAACAACCTGTTCATCGAAGACGCCATCCAGGAGACGACCATTGCCACCGCCGGGGTCTCGGCCGAATACGGCCGGTTCGGCGGCGGCGTCGTCAACATGATCACCAAATCCGGCGGCAACCAGTTCCAGCTCACCTTCCGCGACACGCTGCACAACGACAACTGGCGGGCGCTGACGCCGAGCAGGCCGGGCGACATCTTTACCGCCGACACGAAGGTGGACAAACTCGTGCCGACCTACGAGTACACCGTCGGCGGGCCGATCGTCCGCGACCGGCTGTGGTTCTTCACCGCCGGACGCTTCCAGAACCAGGAGTCGGCGCGCCAGCTGGTGACCACCAACATTCCCTATTCGTTCACCCAGGACTCGAAGCGCTACGAGGGAAACGCCACCTTCTCGCTCAACTCGAACCATCGCTTCCAGGGAACGTTCATCAAGGAAACGCTCGACCAGCTCAATAACACCTTCGACCAGTCGCTCTCGATGGACGTGCGCAGCCTCGAGGACCGCTCGACGCCGCAGGATCTGTTCACGATCAACTACAGCGGCATCGTGACGCCCAACTTCTTCATCGAGGGCCGGTATTCACAGCGCAACTTCAGCTTCATCGGGTCCGGCTCCAAGTCGACCGACATCATCGACGGGACGCTGCTCATCGACCGCAACAACAGCAACCGTCGTTACTGGGCCGCGACGTTCTGCGGCGTCTGCACAGCTGAGCAACGCGACAATCAGAACATCTTCGTCAAGGGTTCGTACTTCCTGTCGACCAGCGATTACGGTTCGCACAACTTCGTCCTCGGCTACGACAATTTCAACGACATCCGTCAAGCGAACAACCGCCAGTCGGGCAGCGACTACCGCATCCTCGGCACCGGCACGGTCCTGGTTGGCACGGACATCTACCCGCGATTCCTCGGAGATGGCTCGACGATCATCCAGTGGAACCCGATTCCGATTCTCAGCGATGGCTCTGATTTCCGAACCCATGGCGTGTTCTTCAACGACAGCTGGCGCATCAGCAACCAGCTGACCGCCAACCTCGGCGTCCGCTACGACAAGAACCACGGCACGAACCAGCGTGGTGAGCTGGTTGCGAAGGACGACGCCATCAGCCCGCGCCTCGGCGTCATCTACGATCCAACTGGCACCGGCGACTGGTCGATCACCGCTAGCTATGCCCAGTACGTCGCGGCGGTGGCGAACAGCATCGCCGATTCGTCGTCGGCGGCGGGCAATCCGCAGACGTGGCAATACATCTACCGTGGTCCCGACATCAACCCGGGCGCGGTCCCGACGCTGGCGACACCCCAGGCACTGGCGGCGCTCTGGGCATGGTTCGCCTCGACGTCGGGCTGCACGGCGACGCCGAATCAGACCTGCCAGCCGAATCTGCCGACCAACGGCAACCCGGTGATTCCCGGCGTGGCACAGCGGATCGGGGACGACCTGACGACCCCGAGCAACATCGAATACGCGGTCGGAGTCAGCCGCAATTTCGGCGCGCGTGCGGCGCTGCGCGCCGATTACGTCTACCGCAATTTCAAGGATTTCTACGTGTCGCGGACCGACCTCTCGACCGGTCGAGTGACCAACAGCGTCGGACAGAATTTTGACCTGACGTTGATCGAGAACGACACCGAGGAGATCTACAAGCGGCGGTACTCCGGCGTCTCGATGCAGGGCACCTATCGGTTCACCAGCCGATTCGACGTCGGCGGCAACTATTCGATCTCGAAGAACTGGGGTAACTTCGACGGCGAGACGGTCGCGAACGGGCCGGTCACCGGCGGTGCTTACCAGTACCCCGAGTACAAGATGGAATCGTGGAACTACCCGGAGGGAGACCTGGCGACCGACCAGCGCCACCGGGCCCGCCTCTGGGTGAACTACGGCGTGCCGCGGCTCGAGGGGCTCACGCTCAGCGCCCTGCAGTCCATCGAAAGTGGTGTGCCCTACAGCGCCAGCACGACGAGCGGCGTTGATCCCCGGCCGTCGGTCACCAACCCGGGCTATGTCAATCCGCCGTCGGGGACCACGACCACCTACTTCTTCGGCCCGCGCGACGAGTTTCGGACCGAAGGACAGCGGCGCACCGACGCGGCCGCCAACTACAACTTCAACATCAACGCCGGCGGCCGGACATTCGGGCTGTTCGTCAACGCGCAGGTCATCAACGTATTCAACCAGTTCCAGCTGTGCGGCTGCGGTGCCAGCGTCTTCAACAACGGCGGCGCGTCGCAGGCCCGCTACGTTGATCAGACGATCCGGACGAACGTCACGACTGCGGCCAACCCGACGTTCAATCCGTTCACCACGACGCCCGTCGAGAACACGCACTGGTCGAAGGGACCGGCGTTCGGCAAAGCCAACAACAAATTCGCTTATACGACGCCCCGGATGTTCCGCTTGTCGTTCGGCGTCCGATTCTAACGAGGGGCCGGTCAGTCAGGCCGGTCGATAGGTCAGGCAGGAAACACCCGGGCGGGGCATTCGGCCCCGCCCTTTTTTTCGGCCCGTTGTATCCTGAAATCGTGATCTCCGAGACCGCCGTCGCCAATTTCACACGCGTGGCGCTCAGTCCGGATCCGGATCTGGCCATCGCCGCACTGATGATCGCGCGGCTCGAATATCCGCGGCTCGACGCCCGGCCGTATATCGACGAACTGGACGCGATGGGCCGCGAAGCGTCCGCGCGCATCGCCGCGGCCCGACCGTCGGGTGAGATCCCCCCGAGCGTCGATCCCGATCTGTTTGCCCGCGTCAGCGCGCTGAACGATTACCTGTTCCGCGAGCAGCGCTTCGTCGGCAACACCGATCGCTACGAAGATCCCCGAAACAGCTTTCTCAACGAAGTGCTCGACCGTCGCACCGGCATTCCGATCACCCTCGCGCTGGTCTACATGGAGGTCGCGCGGCGGGCCGGTGTGACCGTCGAAGGAATCAATTTTCCCGGGCACTTCCTGGTGCGCTGTCCGATGCGGCGCGGCCGTTACAACGACCTCATCATCGACGCCTTCCATGGGGGAGCGCTCCTGTCGGAGGACGGCTGCCTGCAGCTGCTCCGGCGTCACGCCGGTGAAGGCGCGGTGTGGGACGATGCGCATCTTCGGGCGAGAGCGACCAAGCCGCAGATTCTGGCGCGCATGCTGGTCAACCTGAAGCGCGTCTACGTGCAGATGTACTCGTTCCCGCAGGCGCGCGACATCACCGAACTGCTGCTGGCGGTCGACCCCACGGCGACCAACGAGCTCCGCGATCGCGGCCTGCTCGCCTATCACCTGAACGACTTCTCAGGGGCGCTGCGCGACCTGCAGGAGTATCTGCGGCTGTCGGCGAAACCCAACCTTGACGAGGAAGAACGCAGCGAGCACGAGCAGATCTGGGAGCACGTCAAAACCCTCAGGCGCAGGGTCGCATCCCTCAATTGAAACGGGCCGGGTCTTTTCAGACCCGGCTGATCTCGGACCTGCGCCGTCCATCGGGGCAGTCGGCGAGCAGCGGGCAAATCGCGCAGTGCGGATCGCCCTCCGTACATGTGACCCCGCCATGGTGCTCGAGATAGACGAAAGCGCGGCGACAGGCTTCCACATCACGCTCGAGCATCTGGCCGAGCGCGCGACGAACGAGGCGGGCCGAAGATTTGGCGGTTCCGTCCCATCCATATCCCAGTCGCCGGGCGACTCGGTCCACCCGCGTATCGACCGGCAGCACCGGGCGGTCGGCAGCAAAGAGCAGCATGCGATGCGCCGCCGCCTGATCGAGCTGCGGCAGCAGCCTGAGGATCCGCCGCGCGGCGAGCAGTGATCCACGCAGCACCGCTCCAAAGGTCCTTTGCCGGCGGAACTCTTCCGCTCCCGCCCGGAGGGCGCTCAAGCGCAGCGCGGTTGACCCTCCAGCGGCCGCAACAGCGGACTCGAGCTTGGCCTGGGGTGCGCGCACCACGGCGTCCGGCGTCAGGATGTGGCCGCGCCGCATCGCGGCGAATGCGACATCCCGGCCCCTCGGCGTCGCCTTCAAGGACAGCACCTCCCAGACGAACAACGCGAAGGGGTCGGCCGGTGGGCGCGCCAGCAGGCCGTAAAACCGTTGCAATTCAGTAAGTTGACGGAAAAAAGTGTCAGGTGAAGCCCTGTCCTCAATGTCCTGTATTGTCATATTATGACCGTTATTGTGCTATAGTCCCTCTAGCCCCCCGGCTGAGGAGAACGAGGCATCATGAGGTACGTACTCGTCGCGATTGCAGCGACGTTCATCGGAACTGTTGAGGTCGCTGCCCAGGTTCCAGCTGGCAGCATCACCGGCTCGCTGCTCGACCCGCAGGGACGCGTGGTCGTGGGCGCCGACGTGACCGCCCAGGCCGCCGATGCGAAATACACATTCACCACTGATGCGGCCGGCGCGTTCCGCTTTCTGAACCTGCCCCCCGGCCGCTATGACGTGATCGCCACGCTCTCCGGATTCGCCGATTCCGCCAGCGAAGCGATCGTCGAAGTGGGCAAGACCAGCGATCTCCAGGTGCAGCTTCATGTGGCGACGGTCGTCGAAACGGTCAGCGTCAGCGCGGCGCCGCCGATCATCGATCCGCGGGCGGCCGGCACGGCGACGAATTTCACGGCCGGCGAGTTGGCCGGCATTCCGACGGCGCGCGATCCGTTTTCGCTGGCACGCACCGTTCCGGGCGTGCTGCTCGACCGCGTCAACGTCGGCGGCAACGAAACCGGGCAGCAACCGCTGGTCACCGCCAAGGGCTCGCGTCAGCAGGACACCAGCTGGACGCTCGACGGCGTCGAGATTACCGATATGGCCGCCGCCGGCCAGTCGCCGACCTATTTCAATTTCGACAATTTCGAAGAGGTCCACGTGTCGACCGCCGGCCAGGACATCCGGGCGCGCACCGGCGGCGTCGGACTCGACTTCGTGATCAAGCGTGGCACCAATCAGTACCGCGGCGACGTGCGTGGCTACTTTACGAACGACGCCCTCGAGTCGTCCAACGTGCCAGAGGAGCTGACACAGCTGGCGACGCCGGTCACCGCGGCGACCGCCGATCACACGAAGCAGATTTCCGATTACGGGTTCGACCTCGGCGGTCCACTGGTGGCCAACCGCGCCTGGTTTTATGGCTCGTACTCGGTGCAGGACATCCGCCTCGTCCGGCGCGCCGGTGCACTGGTCGACAAGACCAAACTGGAGAACTCGACGCTGAAGGTGAACTGGCAGGCCACCTCGAAGGACATGATCAACTTCCTGTACTTCAACGGGTCGAAGATCAAGGACTACCGCGCGCCGGGACTCGTCCAGTTCGACGCGCCGACGGCCACTTTCCATCAGGACAACTGGTACAGCGACTTCCCGCTGCACGGGCTGTGGAAAATCGGCGACGACCGCGTGATCGGCTCGAGCATGTTTCTCTCGGCGAAGTACGCCTACTACAACACTGGCACGGCGCTCACGCCAATGGGCGGCATGGATCTGCAGGCCGGCCGCAGCGTCCCCGACTCACGGTCGTACGGGTCATTCCAGCGACAGGTGAGCGCGCGGCCCCAGCACACGGTCAACGCCGACCTCAACTGGTTCGGGCGGCTGTTCGGCATGACGCACGGCGTCCGCTACGGCGCCGGCTACCGCAAGATTGACGCGTTTACGGAAAATCTCTGGCCCGGCAACCAGATCCTCGGCCTCGAGCAATCGCGCACCGACCTGCGGGCGCAGGTCTTCCGTCAGGGCAACGGCGGCAACCGCGTGAAATACTTCGATCTGTACGTCGGCGACAGCATCTCGCTGAACCGGATGACGATCGACCTCGGGCTGCGCTACGACCGTCAGTGGGGATCGGCGCTGCCGAGCGTCACGGCCGGCAATCCGGCGTTTCCGGAGGTGCTGCCGGGTCTGAACTTCCCGGGCTACGACACGCCGTTCACCTGGAACAACCTCTCGCCGCGCGCCGCCATCAACGTCGCGCTCGACGATTCGCGCCGGACCATGGCGCGTGCGAGCTACAGCCGCTTCGCGGCGCAGCTGGCGTCAACCGTGGTCGGTTACGTGAACCCGAGCTCGAACGCCGGATCGGTCACCTTCCGCTGGGCGGATGCCAACGGCGATCACTTCGCGCAGGCGGATGAAGTCAACCTGGCGCAGCAGGTCGGCAGCCCCGGCGGCGGGTTCAACCCGGCGAATCCGACGGCGATCACTTCCGCCAATCAGATCGATCCCGATCTGCGCGCGCCGGTTACCCAGAGCTTCGTGGCCGGACTGGATCGCGAGCTTCTGGCCAATCTGGCGGTCGGGGTGAGCTACACGCGGAGCCAGACCAGCCGGTTGTTCGGCAATCTCGCTGGCAACGTCACGCCGCGCGTCAGCGTCTCGTTCGATGGCTACGCGGCGGGGCCGACGCTCACCGGCACCCTGCCCGACGGGATGCCTTACAGCGTGCCGACCTTCGTGCCGTCGGCGGCAGCAGTTGCAGCGAGCGGCGGCGGCTTCGTGCTGGCGAACATTCCCGGTTACACGGTCGACTACAACGGCCTCGAGCTCACGCTCGTGAAGCGGCTGTCGCAGCGTTGGATGGGCCGCGTGGGCTTCTCCTATAACGATTCGCGCGAGCACTTCAGCTCGGCGGAGGGGCTGTACGACACGAACGGCAACCCGACGAGAACGGTCAACGAACCGCTGGTCGACGGCGGTCAGCATGCGCCGCAGGCCAGCGTCGGGACCTACCTGAACGCGAAGTGGCAGTTCTCGGCCAACGGCATGTATCAGGCGCCGTACGGCCTCGAGGTAGCCGCCAGCGTGTTCGCACGTCAGGGCTATCCCTTCCCGATTTACCGCTCGCAGTCGCTCGGCAGCGACACGCTGAACGTGCTCGTCTCGCCGGAAGTAGATACGTTCCGCCTGGCGAATCTCTGGACCACCGACCTGCGAGTGGCGAGGGCGTTCAGGCTCCAGCACGCCACGCTCCGGCTGGTCGGCGATCTGTTCAACGCCTTCAACGCCAACACGGAACTGGTCCGCGTCAACAACATCGGCGCGTCGAACTTCAACGCCCTGTCACAGAACCTCAGCCCGCGAATCTTCAGAGTGGGAGTGGTGGTCGGCTTCTAACAGAGACGAGGACGCAGAGGCAGCAGAGGGCGCAAAGACAAAGACCCAGGGTTCCTCTGCGTCCTTTGCTTCCTCGGCGTCCTCATCTACGTCGAGGCGATCTCCTCATACAGGTAGGCCGAGGCGATAATCCCGTTGTGGAAGTTGCCGAGGTCGAGCTTCTCGTTCGGGGCGTGGGCGTTCTCGTCGGGCAGGCCGACGCCGAACAGCACCGACGGCAGACCCAGTTCTTCCTGAAACGTCGACACGACCGGAATTGAACCGCCCTCTCTCGTAAAGATCGGGGTGCGGCCGAAGCCCTTCTCGATGGCGCGGCCTGCGGCCTGTACGTACGGGTTGTCGAACGAGGTCATCCACGGCTTGCCGCCGTGCATCCGCGTGACCTTCAGCTCCACGGTCTTCGGCGCAATGTCCTCGACGTATTTCTGGAAGAGATCGGCAATCTTGTTCGGATCCTGGTTGGGCACGAGTCGCATGCTGACTTTCGCCATCGCCACTGCCGGCAGTACGGTCTTGGCGCCCTCGCCGGTGAAGCCGGACAGCAGCCCGTTGACCTCGAAGGTGGGTCGCGCCCACGTCCGCTCGAGCGTCGTGAAGCCGGTCTCGCCCAACAGCTTGGGGATCCCGAAGTCCTTCTTGTACTTCTTCTCGTTGAACGGCAGCGAGGCCCATGCCTGCCGCTCCTCGTCCTGCAGCGGTTTCACATCGTCGTAGAAGCCCGGGATCTTGATCCGCCCGCTGCGATCCTTCATCTGCGAGATCATCTGCGCCAGCACGAACGCGGGATTGGCCACCGCCCCACCGAATGAACCAGAGTGAAGATCCGTGCTGCTGCCGCGCAGATCAATCTGGAAGTAGACGAGGCCGCGAAGGCCGTAACAGATCGACGGGACTCCGCGGGCGAACATCGCGGAATCGGAGATCACGACCACATCGGCCTTCAGGTCGGCTTTGTGCGCCCGGATGAAGTCGTCGAGGTTCTCGCTGCCGACTTCTTCTTCGCCTTCGAGGATGATCTTGATATTCACCGGCAGCCGGCCGTTCTGCTTCAGGTAGGCCTCGATGGCCTTGAGGTGCATGAAGACCTGCCCCTTATCGTCGGCGGAGCCGCGGGCATAGATCTCACCGTCGCGAATCGTCGCCTCGAAGGGAGGCGACTCCCATAGATTCAGCGGATCGACCGGTTGAACGTCGTAGTGACCGTAGAACAGGATCGTCGGGGAGTCGGTCGCTCCCAGCCAGTCGCCGTAGACCACCGGGTTGCCCGGTGTCTCGATGAGCCGGACGTTCTGCAGGCCGATCCGGCGCATCTCGTCGGCGCACCACTCGGCGCACCGGCGCACATCGGCTTTGTGCTGCGGTAGGGCGCTGACGCTGGGAATTGCGAGCAGCCCCTTCAGCTCTTCGATGTACCGATCGCGGTTGACGTTGATGAAGTCGATGACGTTGTCCATGTGCCGTTGTCCTCGAAGGCGCTGCCGTCGGCTTTGAGCTTCTCGAGATGCGCGCGGACGTTCTCGCGCGCAGCCGGCAGCAACACCGGATTCAGCCCATCATAGATGTAATCTGCAATCGCGTGCACCGTCGAATGACCTGCCGCCAGCGCTCCGATCACCTGTCGTTCGCGATCGCGCCGATGGTCGAGGTATCCCTGAATGAGCGTTGCCGGATCCGAAACAGCCGCGCCATGCCCCGGCAGCAGGCGGGCCGGCTTCAGACGAAGCACCCGCTCGAGCGACGCCATGTATTGACCGAGATTGCCACCGCGGCTCGTGTGGATCATCACGCTGCTGCCGCTGACCACCAGGTCGCCGGTGAAAGCCGTGCGGCCGGCGGCATCCCAGAAAACCAGGTGATCGGGCGAATGGCCCGGTGTATGAACGACCGTCAGCCGGTCCTCACCAATCGGAATCTCATCGCCGTCGCCCAGCGGTTCCCAGACGAGCGCTGATGGGCCATCCATCTCGGCCGACAGGAACTTCTGAAAGCGAGCGCGGGGGTAGGCCGCCTTGAGTGCCGGTGCGCCGCCTGAATGATCGGCGTGACCGTGTGTGACAAGCACACGCTCGAGACGTGCATCGCGGCCGTCGAGCTCGCGGGCCAGCTCGGCCAGGTGACGGGGATCGCCCACGCCGGCATCGATCAGGACGGCGCCCCCGTTCGAGCCAATGATCAGAAAGGTATTGTTGCCGCTCCCGGTCATCGGGCCCGGATTGTGCGCCTGCAGCAGGATCGGCGTCAGCACCGTCTAGAAACTATATCGAACGCTGAGAATCGCGTGTGAATTGCGCCGGTACTGCCCGAGAAAGTCGTCCTCCTCGCCGCCGAGCACGGCGAGCGTCAGCGTCGAACGCCAGTGATCGCCGTGCGCCTGCGAATATTCCGCCTTCACGTACACTCCATCGAGGTTCTCGCGAATCGCGGTTTCAACCGCCGCGCTCCGATTGGGATCGATCGTGTAGGACACTCGACCGACGAATGACTTCGTCATGCCACGGTCAGGTGCGAACCGGCCAATCGCCTGGCGTGAGGTGACGGCCTCGCCGGCGTACCCGCCAAGCATGAGCCACTCGCCTTGCTGGCGCTCCAACTGGACCACGTAGAGCAGATACTCATCCGCTGTGGTGCTGCTGGTCGTAAAGTAGCCGGCCTCGACTTTGACGGTGAACCACCGCGTCGGAATGGCCGCGTCTGCACCGTACATCCGTATTGCCGGGAAGCGGAGTCCGATGGTGAGCGCTGAAGCGGCCTCGACGACCGGCAGATGGTTGAAGCCGTCAAAGAACGACACGGACACGTCGTACGCGTCGGTCAGGTAGCCCCACCGGACTCCCGCCTGGGAGCCTTCGGGCAGGGCACGATCGATCGGTGCCAGGAGCGGCGCATCCGGCGGCAGGACCGTCCAGCGCTTGGTGAGTAGCGGGATCCGGCTTGGGGTGAAAAACGGCACCCATGCCAGATCGATCGTGTGGTTCGACAGCTGGCCAACGACCCGAACGCCGCGGACGGCGATAAAGTCGTTGTCGATGACATTGAGGTAGTCACGCGGGGAGAAGCGATCGGTCGGCGTCACGATATCGGTCTTGCCCCAGCGAATGAACTGCTTGCCGGCTTCGACGGTGAGGGGGCCATGGGTCACGGTCGCGAGCAGACGCCGCGCCGTGAGAATCGGACGTTTGATGCCCCGATCCGACAGGTCGGGCTCCCACGAGTCGGCAACCTGATCGCCGGTATTGGCGCGGAAGTCGAGGCCGCCAGCCAGCTGAAGCCACTCCGCGGGCCGCACCACCAGCTCGCCGCGCGCCAGGAGATCGACGATGACGTTCTGGCGATCGATTGGGGCGTCCTGCGGAAACCAGAAAGCGCGTGATTCGACGAACCCGCGGTAGCTGAAAGGCTGCGCGGCGGCGGGTGATGCCGCGAGGACGATCGCGGCCGCGGCCGCCGCCACCGACTTCATTGGCGGCGCAGCGCCTGCAGCGTGAAGTCCTCCTCCTTCATCGGCGCGTTGTACTGCAGCTTGTCGAGGGTGAGTCGGGTTCGACTGCCCCGGCGGAGATCGGTCATCTCGAGCTGCTTCGCCGTCCAGATACCTTGAACGTTCTGGAGGTCGCTGTAGTCGAGCCGCCGCACCGCCATGTCCTTGATATAGCTTTCGATCCTGACAAAGGCGTAGTTGTCTTTGCGGATCCAGACGATGGAGCGGGTGTACTGGGAGGATTTACGCTCTTTCGGGACGGACTCGATCTTCCAGGCAGCGGTTCCAGCGACCGTTTCTTCGCCGAGCAGTGTGTAGTTGTACTGGTTGACGTCCCGCTCCTCGAGGTCTTCAAAGCTGAAATCGGTGCCGAAAAACCTCGTCGAACGATCCTGCAGAGCGATGCGGCGATCGCGCTCGATCGCCGGTGTCCACATCCACTGATCCGACGCGGAATCGGGGTGGTTCACGACCAGCAGCGCGACGCCCTTGACCTCCGCCGGCGCCGTGAACCGCAGCACCACGCGACTGTTGCCGTGCGAGCCCAGGCGTTCCAATGTCCAACGCTTGTCGGACACTTTGCCTCTTGCTTCGAAGACCTGCAACAAGCCCTCGTAGCGCTGCGACGTCGTGGTGGTCCGGCGCTGCGCCTCGTCGACGATCTGGCGCACGTCCTGCGCGGTGAGAGTCGTGGCGGCGAAACAAAGGGCGACGCCTACTTTTTTCCAGTGGCGCCGGGGCTCCACCCCCGGCGCATGCTGACGATGATGCCTCGCCTCGGATTCACGGTCCCCGGCTCGTCCCTCGACGTTGCTCGGGACCCTGAGCGAAGTCGAAGGGTCGGCATGGCGGCAGGCGCTTGTCATGCTCCTATTCATACTCGAGAGCCTCGACGAGAGAGCCATGGACGGCGGACTCGGCCGGCCAGATCGCCGCGACGAAGGCGACGACGAGGATGGTCGGAATCAGCATCGCCATGGTCGGTGTCGGAAACGAATAGTCGAGCCGCATGCCGGCGATGTCCTGATGGACGATCTGCAGAATGTAGTACAAGTTCAGCGCGCCGAACGCGAAGCCGAGCAGCAGGCCGAGCACGCCGATGCTCAACGCTTCCATCCAGATGGTGCGGCGAATCTGGCCCGCCATCCCCCCCACCGCCCGCAGGACGCCCAGCTCGCGGCGGCGATCGGTGATCGAGACGGTCAGCGTGTTGACGATCCCGAGAATCGCCACCAGCACCGCCACCGCGATCTGCACCGAGGTCAACGCAAACCACTGATCGGTGACGCGAATGATGTAGTCGCGCAGCTCACCATTGGTCAGCACGAATACCTGTCGCTCGCTCTCGAAGCGCTCGAGGATGCGGCGCTTGACGTCCGGGACCTGCGTCGCGTCGTCCAGGTAGACCCTGAAGAGATTGATCGTGTCGTCACGCCAGTAGCGGACGAAGACTTTGCGATCGATCAGAATCGATCCCTGCTGATCCGAATAGTCCAGCACGATGCCGACGATCGGCAGGCGGAGCTGCCCATGGGGCGCCGGGATCTCGAGTACCTCACCCAGCTTCAGGCGCTGCAGCTGCGCCAGGTTGTCCGACACGATCACGCCGGATCCCTCGGCGGTTCGCGCGTACATCGTGTCCGGGTCACCGCTGATCGCGTCACGGCGCACCGTGTCAGCAACACTCGCGATGTCAGTGGCGACGATCATCACCGGGGTCTCTCGAAAAACCACCCTGGCGTTGCGCACCGGCTGGACGCGGGCGATGCCGTCGATGTTGCTCAGCTCGGCCTCCATCTCGGGCGGGAAGCGCAGCGTCCTGATGACGATGTCCTGGCTCGGCGCGACGAAGAGATCCGGATTGAGGGTTGCGTCCATCCAGTCGATGATCGATCGATAACTCGCGCGGGCCATTCCCGCGAAGGCGACCACCAGCGCCAGCGACAGCATCAGCGCCGCCACGCTGGCCGAGGTCCGACGCGGTGACTGGATCAGGCTGTCGGCCGCGAGCGCGCCTTCGACCGGTCGCAGCCCCTTCAGCAACGGGCGGATGGCCCGCGCCAGCGCGAGCGACAGGAGCGGGCCGAGCAGCAGCACCGCCAGGACTGCAAGCAGGTATCCGATGTAGAAAACGATCCGCGACTCGCCACCGGCCAGACAGGCCAGGGAGACCGCGCCGAGCACCGCGGCCGCGATCGCGCGGCTGCGGCTCTCGCCCGCCGACAGTACCTGGTACTTGCCCTTCTGCAGCGCCTGCACCGGATCGACGCGCGCCGCCTGGCGCGCCGGGATCAACGCGGCGACGACGCTCGTCGAGATGCCGATCAACATCGCCAGCGCCAGCAGTCCAGGACTCGTCGCGATTTCGTCGGCGCGCTGGGCGACCCCGTAGACATCGCTCAGCAGCGTGCCGATCGATGCGGCAATCCCCCTCGCGATCAGCAAACCAAACAGCAGGCCGCCAAGCGAGCCAATCAGCCCGGTGACGGCGCTTTCGGCGAGAAACAGCGTCCGGATCTGGCGTCGCGTTGCGCCGAGCGCGCGCAGGATGCCGATTTCCGAGCGTCGTTGCGTCACCGCGATGGCGAACGAGTTGTAGATGATGAACATGCCGATGAACAGCGCGAACAGGCTCGAAATGCTCACCATCACGGAGTAGGCGGCGGTCATGGCCTCGAACTGCTGGCCTCGTCCCGAGGGCGGTTCCACCTGGAATCCCGGGCCAAGCAGCGAGCGCAGTTCGTCCTGCGTCGCCTCTATGGCACGTCCCGGCCGCACCGCCAGGTCGATCCGGTCGAAGGTCCGGCCGCGGCCGAACATCTTCTGCGCGGCGTAGATGTCCATGATCGCGAGGTTGCCGCCGAACGCGCTGGACAGACCCGACGACTTCATCACCCCGCGCACCGTGAAGGGACGCTCGCCGAGCGCCGTGCCGAGCGAGATCCGGCTCTGCACCGCGATGCCGTTCCGGTCCGCGAACTCTCTCGTGACGATGATCGAATCCGGTTGCGCGAGGAAGATCAGCGGGTCGTCGATGATGGCTTCGTCGGCGGAGTCGAGGTCGTAGTCCCGCAGGCTGCGATCGCCGGTCATGTCGACACCGAGAATCAGCAGGCTGCCCTGTCCGGTGATTGGCGACTTGACTGTCGCCTCGATGACCGGCACCGCCACGCCGACCGACGCCGACGCTTGAACAGTCTCGAGCACCGACTCGTCGAACCCGGTCTCGCCGGCCGACACCTGCAGCTCGGTTTTCCCCGCGATGCGATCGACCGTGCGGTTGAAGGCGAACAGCACGCTTTGATTGGCGGTGTGCATCCCGACGAACACCGCGACGCCCAGTACGATGCCGGCGGTCGTGAGCATCGTCCGGACGACGTGCTTGCGGAAGTACGGCCAGCTGATCAGCCGCAGCAGGATCACGCGGTCCGCCTGACGTCTTCGACGATCTCTCCGTCGCGCAGCATGATGGTGCGGCCGCAGCTGCGGGCGACGTTCATGTCGTGTGTCACGATCACCACGGTCGCGCCGAGCCGGGTATGGAGATCGCGAATCAGCGCGAGGATCTCTTCACCAGTATGCGTGTCGAGGTTGCCGGTCGGTTCGTCCGCGAGCAGAATCGGCGGATAGATCGACAGCGCGCGGGCGATGGCGACGCGCTGGCGCTCGCCGCCCGACAACTCTTCCGGCAGGTGGCCCAGGCGGTGACCAAGCTGGACCAGCGTCAGGAGCTCGGTCGCGCGCGTCTGGACCTTGGCGCGCGGCCAGCCGCGGAGGTGAAGCGGCAGGCCGACGTTTTCCAGACACGAGAGCGTCGGCAGCAGATTGAAGAACTGGAAGATGAAGCCGATCGAATCGCGGCGGACCTTGGTCAGCTGATCGTCTGACAGGCCACTGAGCGCGGCGCCGCCGACCCGTACTTCGCCGGAGCTGGGTCGATCGAGGCCGCCGACGAGATTGAGCAGCGTCGACTTACCGGAGCCGGAGGGGCCGATGATCGACACCATCTCGCCCTTGGCGATTGAGAGGCTGACGTTTCTGAGCGCGGTCACATCGCGCTTGCCGTCGAACTGCTTGGTGACCCGATCGAGCTCGATCATGGGTGTCCGAATTGTAGCTGATTATGTGAATTGTTTCACAAAATCGATGAAACCGGCCTGGTTCGGTTGGTTTTGTGGCCCTTCCAGGGCCGAACGGTCAGACCCCTCAGGTGCCGCCGAAGCCCACCGTGACGCGCCCGTCGTCGTCGACGATCACGGGCACGGCGCGGCGGCCGTGGCTCAGGACGAGCATCTGTTCGAGGGCGGCCGGATTCTTCTTGACGTTGATGTACTCGAAGGGGATGCCGCGCCGCGCATGATCGTCGCGGGCGTTCTGCGTGTACGGGCAGGTGTCCTTGCCGTAGATTACGACCATCGTTCCGCCCTCGCCTGTTCGAGCAGTTGCCGCGTCACGTCGGGAATGGGAATCGTCCGGCCGGCGGCGTAATCGAATGTCACGTTCACGGTCTTGCCTTCTGCAAGGTGCTGACCGCTCGCCGGGTTGATGATTTCGTAGTGGAAGGCGAAGCTGGAGCGGCCCAGTTCGCCAATCTTCAGCCCAATCTCCAGCGCATCGTTGATGAATGCGGGAGCGCGGTAGTCACATTCGGCATGGACGAGGATCGTCCCCGCGCCCGGCAGGCCGGTCGCCCCGCCCATGCGGCGCCAGAGCGCGAAACGGCACTGCTCGAAGTAGGTGAAGAACACGGCATGATTCACGTGACCCATCGCGTCACAGTCGCTGAACCGCACGTCCAGTCGATGTCGAAACCAGAACCCGCCCTCCGACATAGGTCGTAGGATACTGTCTCTGGCACCGCTCCGACACTACTCTGGCACCGCTCGGACACTGTCCTGACACCTCGCTGACACCGCTCCGACTCCTCTCAGGAACTGCCCTGACATCGCTTGGACACCACTTCGAGATCAAAGGTGGTGGCAATTTCGACCAGTCGAGAAAATCACCGGACTGGCAGAAATAGCAAAGTTTCAGCTGCTCCGTCAGGCTTTTCGAAGAAATTCAGTGA
This sequence comes from uncultured Acidobacteriota bacterium, assembly GCA_963728825.1. Lineage (GTDB taxonomy): Bacteria > Acidobacteriota > Vicinamibacteria > Vicinamibacterales > CAVVIG01 > CAVREM01. The sequence continues at coordinate 285,564 of CAVSLA010000006.1, read as the reverse complement.
GATCGAACGTTGCTCTGACAATCGTGGAAGGAGGGACTATGGGACGACCTTGTCGCTTGTTCATTCCGGGATGCAGCGCGCATGTCATTCAGAAAGGAAACAACTCGTCCGCCATCTATCGTCAGGACACCGATTTTGAAGTGTTCCTGGCGATCCTCAGAAGGACCGCGCCCAAAACCGGAGTCGATGTCCATGCGTTCGCACTCATGAACAACCATGTGCATTTACTCGTGACTCCGACCCGTCAGATGGCCCTTGCCTGTTTGATGCAGACGCTTGGCTCACGGTACGTGAGGTACTTCAACCGCACACACCAGCGAACGGGATCGCTCTGGAACGGTAGGTACCGGTCCTTCTTGATAGACACAGAACGATATTGGCTGACATGCCTACGCTATGTTGAGCAAAACCCCGTCCGAGCGGGTCTGGTGGCTACGCCGGAAGCGTATCGCTGGTCGAGCTTTTCTCTTCACGCGTCCGGCACAGGCCTCGAGTGGCTGGTGCCACATGCGGCGTATGACTCATTGGGGGCAACGCCGCACCAACGACAGATCGCTTACCGAGCGTTGTGCGGCCAGCCGCTCCCCGAGGTCGAGGTCACCCTGGTTGAAAATGGCCTTGGCAGTGCGGAAGAGGTGTCGGAGACGTCGCTGAGCAGTGTCGAAGCGAACTCGGAGGTCGCTCGGAGCGGTGTCCGAGACACATCGGAGGTGTGCCTGACATCCCCGTGAGGAAGTACAATGACGCCCTCCGTGAACACGCCGACACTCGGTCAGGACACGTTCACCGCCGACGAAGCACGCGCCCTCGCACCATTTTTCACCAACACCGATCGCCCCGTCTTCGCGCTCACCAATCTTCCCGAAACGGTCAAAGGCGCGTTGTTCGCCCGCTACTCGCGATCGGCCAAGTCGCTGCGACGTCTGTTCCTCGACGAGTTCCTCGATCAGCTGCACACCGCCCCGAGCGGCCACGCGGATGGCGTCGGCGTCGCACGCGCCGACAAGCTCTACGCGCGCGTGTTGAACGAATACGGCGACGACTCCGTCGCCCAGCTCGGCGGCGCGCATCTCGCCTGCGAGGGTGTCTCGAACGTCCTCACCAAGGTCCTCGAGTGGGGTCGCCTGATGGCCTACCTCGAGCAATCCACCAGGTACGTCCCGTACACCGATCGCCCGAACGGCCGTTGGAAGTATCACGTGCCGGCTGAAATCGAGCGATCACCGCTCGCCGCCGAATTCAGACAGACGCTGGATGACGCCTTCGACACCTACACCCGCTGGATTCCGGCGATGGAGGCGCATTTCCGGGCACGCTACCCCAAAGCCCCGGACGACTCGGACGCCGTCTACCGATCCGTCATCCGGGCCAAAGCGCTCGACACGCTCCGCGGACTCCTGCCGGCAGCGACCACGTCGAATGTGGGGCTGTTTGGCACCGGGCAGGCATTCGAGGCGTTGCTGCTGCGGATGTTCGCCCACCCGCTCGAAGAAGTCCGCGACTGCGCGACGCTGATGTTGACCGAGCTCCGCCAGGTCATCCCGGCATTTCTGGCCCGCGTCGATCAGCCGGACCGCGGCGGGCGCTGGATTGAATACCTGGCAGACACACGTCGACACTTCGAGGCGGCGGCGCGGCCCTTCCTCACGTCCGAGACCGCCGCGGCACGGCCGGAAGTGACGCTGACGTCGTTCGATCCAGATGGGGAGCTCAAGGTGGTCGCGGCAGCCCTGTATGCCGTCTCACGCCTGCCGGACGATCAGCTCATCGACCTGGCCCGACGGATGACCGTGGCCGAACGGTCGTCGCTGCTCCGCGCCTACGTCGGACAGCGGACCAATCGCCGCCACAAGCCCGGGCGCGCCTTCGAGCGCACCTCGTATCGCTTCGATATCCTGGCCGACTACGGGGCGTTCCGCGATCTGCAGCGGCACCGTCTCCTGACCCTCGAATGGCAGCCGCTCGGCACCGAGCACGGCTACACCGAGCCGGCGGCCATCGAAGAGGCCGGCGCCCAGGACGACTGGGGCAGGGTCCTCGAGCGCTCGGCGGCGCTCTACTCCGCCCTGCGTGATCAGGGCCTCGAGGAGGCCGCTCCCTATGCCGTCTCGATGGCCTACCGCGTGCGTTTCTACATGGACATGAACGCGCGCGAAGCAATGCACGTCATCGAACTGCGGACGGCGCCGCAGGGACATCCGTCCTATCGCCGCGTCTGCCAGCTGATGCATCGCGCGATTGCCGAGGACGCCGGACACCGCGCCATCGCCGAGGCGATGCAGTTCGCCGATCACTCGGTGGTGGAGCTCGAACGCCTGCAGGCCGAGCGCGCGCTCGAGGCGAAGCGGCTCGCGTCGGTTCGTCAGTCTTTGACCCAGTAGCGCGAGTACCTCGTCGAGAAAGGTCAGCGAGTCGAACGATCGCATCCGATCGAAGAACAGGATGCCGTCGAGATGATCGGTTTCATGCTGGATGACACGCGCCGGGTAGTTGCGCGCGTGCAGCTCGATGCGCTCGCCGTGACGGTCCCACGCGCGGACCTTGATTTCCCTGGCCCGCGGCACTCGGCCGCGGATGTCGGGAATGCTCAGGCAGCCTTCCCAGTCCTCTTCGACCTCAGGACCGATCGGCGAGATCTCGGGATTGATGATCGCGATCGGCTCGCCGGCCGACTCGCCCGCATCGTCATGATCGAGGCTGGCGACAAACAACCGCACGCCCTCGCGCACCTGCGGCGCGGCCAGACCAACGCCGTGATACTCGATCATCGTCTCGATCATGTCGTCGATCAGCTTCTGGACGACCGGATTGCGAACGTCGCTGCGCTCGAGCGGCCGCGCCTTCTGGCGAAGCACCGGGTGACCCATGCGCGCGACCTTCAGGATCGACATATCCCCGGAATTATACTTTTCAGCACGTGACGAAGCTGGATCTCCACCCGCACGACGAATCGCATGGTTACCGGTTCTGCCCGCGCTGCGGCGGCCCGCTCGAGCGACGTCTGCTGAAATCGACCGAACCGGAGCGGCTGGTCTGCAGCGGCTGCGGCTTCGTCTTCTATCTCGACCCCAAGATCGCTGTCGGCACGATCATCCGTTCCGCGAGTGACCGCCTCGTGCTGGTTCGTCGCGCCATCGATCCTGGCTACGGCAAGTGGGTGTTTCCGGGTGGCTACGTCGACCGCGGCGAAACGCTGACCGCCGCCGCGGTCCGGGAAGCGCAGGAAGAGTGCGGTCTGCAGGTGCGACTCGACGGCCTGGTGAACATCTACTCGTACGCGGGGCGCGCCCCGGTGATTGTCGTTTACGCGGCAACGGCGATCGGCGGCGCGCTGTGTATCGACGACGAGTGCCTCGAAACGGCTGAGTTCGACAAATCTTCGCTCCCCTGGGACAATCTGGCCTTCCGAAGCACTCAAGAGGGCTTGCGCGACTACCTGGCGGGCCTTCTGCATCCTGTTGCCACGTAAGTCGTTTCATTGGGAAAAACTGCGATCGTTTGCCACCCGACCGATCAGGGTTGTGGATGCGCGAACGATCCTGTAATCGATGGCACCCGTACGCTCGAGAGAAGCTGGGAAGGCGAAGATGCAGCGAGGATTGAGGTTCGTCAGTGTTCTGGCCGCCACGGCGTTGTGCGCCAGCGCCTGTGGGTTCGAAACCGCTCACAACGTCGTCGTCCCGACCAATGGGCCGGGCGGACTCTCGCCCGCGGCCGAGGGCGTGTGGACCTCGCAATCCTTTGCGTTGCCCGATCCGAAGTCATGCGGCAACTTCGAATGGAAAATCACCAGCCAGACGCCGACGTCGATGGCCGGCGACTTCTCGGCGAGCTGCCTGAATGGCGCCGTCGAAGTACGCGGATCGGCATCCGGACACATCAACGGCGCCACCGTGCCGATGAGCGCCAGTGGACAGGCCACGGGCAATGGCCTGAGCTGCCCGTTCTCGCTGACCGGCACCGGGCACATCCTGAGCGAGAAGTCGATGCGGGTGGACTACTCAGGCACGACCTGCGTGGGACCGGTTTCCGGGAGCGAGACGCTGACCAAGAAGGACCCGGAACCGCCGCCGCCACCGCCGCCGCCACCCCCACCTCCCCCGCCGCCCGATGCACCGCCGCCGCCGAACGCTTATCACGTCGGCGATGGTCCGTTGTCGGAGGTGCGAGCCCAGCAAGTGATCAACAACACGGCAGCCGAGTTTCCGTACAACACGGCGCCGCATCATGATGTCGGCCTGAAGATCGCGTTGACCGAGCAGCTCCTGCTCCGAACGATCTGGCACCTTCAGCTGGCGGGCTTCCAGGCGGGGCGTCAGCGGAACCCGTCGGGCGCCATTTCGCTCGACAAGCTGACGATCTTTTTGAACGGCGGCTGGCTGGCGGTAGACATCTACACGAACTTCGACGTGCCCGGTGTCCCGCTCGGCGTGATCTGGTGGCCGGTGACGCCGCCCGGCCATGTGCCCGATGGTGGGATACCCGACTAGTCGGAGAGGCCTTCGGCCTTCTTTTCCGCCGCGGTGATTTTTCCGCCAGCGGCCACGATCTCGGCCTCGCGGTCGATCGGTACCTGCGGCGCGGTCACGACGCGCGCAACCACGGCAGCGGTGCCGTCGATCTTCAACTGGCGCATCAGGAATGTGAAGCGCTCCTGCAGCGCCTGGCCGATTGCGGCGCGGGGCGCATCGGCGATCCCCCACATCCGGCGCTTGAACGGGCCGATCGCCTTCTTGCGCGCCTTGTAGATGAATTGTTCCTCGGAGTCCTTCGGCTTCCGCTCCTCGAGGGCGTTCTCCCGGACCCACGCATACATCTCAGCCTTCAGATCGGCCGGGAACTGCCCGTGTTCGTAGACCATGTTCTGAAAATCAGTGGCGAGATGGATCTCGCAGGCGCCGACGCGCGGGAAGGCGTCGAACGCGTCGGGCGGCAGCGTGGACGCGCCGTGCTGAACCGCTCCCGCCAGACGGTATTCGTCGCGCGCCACTCGTGACAGCTCCTCGAGCGTCTGCAAATCGATCTTCACGTCGGTGCGAACTGAACCGTCCGCGTTGACGAATCCGCCGTGCGCGGTTCCCGTCTGCACGCTGATCTTGCTCAGTCCGACCAGGTCGGGACCACGGTCCTGCAGCGCCCGGTTGAAGCCATTCATGTAGGTCCGCAGCTCATCGACGTCCGAGTTCTTGCCGCCGACTTCACCGATTTCGCCGCCAATCGAGACGGTCACGCCCGGCGGCTCGTGCGTGCGGATGAACGCCGCAAAGTCCGCAGCGAGCGACACGTTCACTTCCTGCTGCTCGTCGAGCGTCGCTTTCGACAGGTCGACCAGCGTCGACGTGTCGATGTCGATGTTATAGAACCCCGCCGCCATCTCTTCTTTGATGAGCGCGCGCAGTGTGTCGATCTCCTTGTCGCGTTCGGGGCTGTTGTATTTCTTGGCGTTGGTCTGGACGTGGTCACCCTGAATGAAGATCGGGCCGCTGAAGCCCTCGCGCAGCGCTGCCGCGAGCACGATCGCTGCGTATTCATGCGGTCGCTGTTCGGTGTAGCCGATCTCGGAGCGGGCGATCTCGAAGATGAAGGCGCCGGCGTTGAGCGACCTGGCCGACCGCACGACGGCGCGGGCCGTGTCGTAGGCCATCGCACGCACGTTGATCGCCGGCACCGTAAACCCGCCGGCGTCCCGACGTCCCATCGCCATGTACAGGTCGTGGATCGAGGCCGGTCGGATGCCGGCACTGGCCGCGAGGTTGCGGACGATCCAGCGGGCCGTACCGCGCAGCTCCGCCTCCGCGCCGAACGCCGCGGTCCAGGCCAGCTGGTCGATCGTGTCGCCGCTGATCGCCGCGGGGTTCGTCACGCTGACGCGATCGCTCAGAACAGTGGCTGCCGATCCGACAGCGTCGGTCATTTCCTTGACTGAGGCGAACATGGGATCCTCCAGGGTCCGGTCTGAACAGGCTCCGACTTCAGACGGGCCGACCAGCCGGATATTCTAGCAAGACCGGGAATCGAAAGTCCTCGATTGACGCCGACGACACGGCGCTTTCCACCATCGCCTCGATTGGCAGCACTTCCTCGGCGGCAAGCGCATCCTGCGCCCGCGCTCGGGTCGCCGGATGGCGCGGCGTGAAGAGCTGACAGCAATCCTGATCCGGAATGTTCGAGATCGCGAGCGTGCCAATGCGCTGGGCCTCAGCCGAAATCTCGTCCTTGTCCATTCCCACCAACGGCCGCAGGATCTGGAATCCGGTGGCCTCGGCAATCGCGGTCATGTTTTCCAGCGTCTGCGATGCCACCTGACCGATCACTTCACCGGTGACCAGCGCGCGGGCGCGCCATGTCCGCGCGAGACGCTCGGCGATCCGCAGCATCAGCCGGCGATAAATCACCACGCGCAGGTCCGGCGCCACCGCCAGCAGCACCTGCTGTTGAAGCTCGCCGAACGGAACGAGCACCAGGCGCGATCGCAGCTGATAGCTGGTCAGCACCCGACTGATCTCGCGAACCTTGTCCTGAGAGGCGCGCGACAGAATCGGATAGCTGTGAAAGTGCACCAGCAGCACCGAGCAACCGCGCCGCATCATCCGGTACGCCGCCACCGGCGAGTCGATGCCGCCCGACAGCAGGCACGCGACGCGCCCCCCGGTCCCGGTCGGCAGCCCTCCGGCGCCCGCTTCTTTGCCGAAGAAATAGAACGCGTGCTCCGGCAGCATCTCGATGTAGATGCTCAGCTCCGCTTCGGTCAGATCGACACGCCACCCCGTCCGGTCCTTGATCCGGCCGCCTACTTCCCGCTCGATCTGCGGTGAGGTGAAGGCAAACCGCTTGTCGGAGCGCCGCGCCCGTACCCGGAACGACGCCGGACGACGGTCGCCGAGGTCCTGCAGGATGGCGGCGGCCAGCGCATCGAAGTCGTGCGGACCACGGGACGCGTAGGAGAAATTCGCGATGCCGAAGACGTGTTTCACGCGATCGCGGACCTCGGTCCATGCCGCCGCCGGCCCGAGCTCGATCTCGATTCGTCCCATGATCGAGCGCACACCCGCAACGTGCAGCCCGCTCAGAGCCGTCTTCAGGTTCCGGACGAGCGTCTGCACGAACCACGGCCGATTCCGTCCCTTGAGCGCGAGCTCCTTGTAGTGGACGACGATCGAGTTCATGCGTGTGTGCGCGTCGCCAGATCAGCGGCCATGTGCCCGGAACGGACCGCCCCTTCGATGGTTGCCGGCAGCCCGGTATCGATCCAGTCGCCCGCCAGAAAGAACTCTCGCACCGGCGTCGCCGTGCCCGGCCGGGCGGGTTGACCGGGCGCGAGCGAAAAGGTGGCCTTCGGCTCGCGAATCACGGTGGCGCGCAGCAGGCTCACGCGGCGCGCCTGCGGAAACGCCTCGAGCAGCTGCTGGTGGGCAGCGCCAATCAACTCGTCGTTGGTGCGGTTGGCCATGCTCGTGGCGCCGCTCGAGACCAGCGACAGATGAGAGGCCGAGGCACCAAATGCCTGACGCTTGTCGAACACCCACTGCATGTCCCGGCCGGGCAGCCCCACGAACGGTTCTTCGAAGATCGACCCATCGAGCCACAGATTCACGGTGACGATCGGCATCGATCGCATGTCGCTGGCCCGCGCCGCGATCTCGGCGAGCGGATGCCGGCTGCCGTCGAACAGGCTGGCGAGCGCAAACCAGGGCACGGCGGACACGACAGCGGCCGCTTCGATCCGTTCCGCTCCAACCGAGACGTGCGTCACACGATCCTGGCTGACGTGGACCGTGGCTGGTGCACCGGTCCGCACGGTGCCGCCGTGGCGCTCGATGTACGCTCGCGCCGGCTCAGCGTACATCGCGTCGAGCGGCTTGTTGGGTATGCCAATGGACGCTGCCCTGGCGTCCGGCCCGAACATCTCGGCGAGCACGCGCGCGAAGGGTGGCGCGGCGGCGTGTGACGGCGGCTGGTTGAGCGCCGCGAGCGCGAGCGGATCCCACAGCATCTCGCGGATCCGGGCGGTCTGACCGTTGCGAATGAGCCAGTTCTCGACCGTTTCGCCCGGCGACGCCGCGATCCCGTAGCTTCCCGAGCTGAGTGCCCGGCGCGCGATCTCGAGAGGCGCCCGCATCCGGAGAATCGACAGCCGGTCCTTCCAGGCGAGCGCCTCCCAGTCGAAGACACCCGCGATCAGATGGAGCGGTGGCGGCAGGCTCGACATCGACAGCCGGCTCGAACGGCCGTCGCGATCGACCATCGTCACGCCGAGCGTCGGCTGAAAGGTGACATGGCCGCGCGCGCCGATTTCGTCGAGAAAACTCAGCGTGTCGCGGTAGCAGCCGAGCAGGACGTGCTGGCCGTTGTCGACCAGCTCTCCGGTCTCACGGTCGCTGAACGCGGTGGCGCGTCCGCCGAGCCGGCTTCGCGCCTCGACGACCAGCACGCGCGCGCCTTCACGAGTCAGGCGCACTGCCGCACTCAAACCCGCGAAGCCGGCGCCAATCACCATCACGTCGTAAGTCATTGCGGCCAGATCCATTGCCTCAGCGCGATGACGGCCTGAATCGCCCGTGGCACGCGCGTCGAGCCGGAGAAGACATCGTAGTTGCGTCTTTCGACGCGCCTCAAGGTTTCGAAGTACACCGCTCGCATGATCTCCGCTGCCACCAGACGGCGCCGATCCTGTTCCGGCCGCGCGTCGACCGCGCGCTGGTAGTACTCTCGCGCCCGGCGGCACTCGAAGGCAATCAGCCGGCGCACCGCTTCGGACATGCGACCGGCCGCCAGTTCGTCGAGCGTGCAGCCGGCCGCCGCCAGATCGTCAAGCGGCAGATAGAGCCGGCCGCGGGCCAGGTCGTCCTTGAGATCGCGCACGATGTTGGTCAACTGCAGCGCGATCCCCAGGTTCAGCGCGTAGTCGCGGGCCGCCGGATCGCGGCACCCGAAGATCCTGATGCAGATCATGCCGACCGCCGACGCCACGCGGCGACAATACTCGAGCAGATCGTCAAACGTCTGATAGCGCCGGGCGTCGAGGTCCATCGCCACGCCGTCGATCACGTCTGCGAAGGCATCGCGTGGCAGATCGAACGTGGCGATAAAGGGTTGCAGCCGCCGGCCCGGCAACGTGTGCGGCGCGCCACCGTCAAAGCATCGGGCGAGCTCGGCGCGCCACTGGCAGATGGCTTCCCGCGCGTCAGTCCCCGCCGCTTCGTCGACCGCATCGTCAACCGCCCGGCAGAAGTCCCAGACGGCGATGATCGCCCGGCGCTGCTCGACGGGCAACACCAGGAACGAGTAGTAGAAGCTGGTCTTTCGAGCCATCAGGCGGCCGCGCCCCGCCAGGTGGAGAGACGCCACGCCAGCGCCGGCATGTCGGACGCCCCGAGCGCCGGTCGATACTGGAGCAGCGCGGCGCGGTGGGCATCGACCTGATCGAGAATCCGGCGGCCCCCCAGCCAGGTGAGACGCAGTTCGTAGCGGAGCCGGCCGCGGATGCCGTCACACACCGCGCGCCCTTCGAGGTAGCGCGCCGCGGTGAAGTCGACGCAGGCGCGCATCGCCCGCGCCCACTCGGCGGTGAGGTGCGGGCCGATCAGGTCCGCTTCGCGGGCGCCGGTCAGGTCGAGCACTTCCTGCGGGACGTAGAGGCGGCCGGCCCGCCAGTCCCGTCCGAAGTCCTGCCAGAAGTTCGTCAGCTGCAATGCCGTGCACAGCGCGTCCGATGATCGATCGAGCGCGTCGTTCCGGTAGCCGGCAATCCGCAGCACGAGCCGGCCGACTGGATTCGCCGAGCGGCGGCTGTAGTCGAGCAGTTCGCGCCACGAGCCGTAGCGATTGGTCATGGTATCCTGACCGAACGCGCTCAGCAGATCATCGAACAGCGACACCGGCAGATCGAACGATCTGATGGTGTGGCCGAGCGCAACAAACACCAGGTCCTCACTGCTCCGGGCGCTTCCGCTGCGATCGACGGCGGCCGCATCGTGCAGCCGCTCTCGCCAGGCTTGCAACTGTTCCTGCCGCCGCGCGGCGGTCGCCGTGCCTTCGTCTGCGATGTCGTCCGCGCCACGCGCGAACGCATAGACGGCAGCCACATGCGGCCGCATCGCCCCGGGCAACAGACGTGACGCGACCGGAAAATTCTCATAATGTGACTGCGCCAGGCGCTCGCACATCGCATAGGCGCCGGCAAGCGGCTCGGGCCACCGGGGCACAACGGGCATTTTAATGCGTGATCTCCTCGCGGGAATTCTGGCGCTGGTCCTGCTGATCGTCGCGGCGAGTCTCGCCACGACTCTCCAGTACTACCGGCGGCGGCGGCAGCGCGCGCAGGACTCCGAGCGCGCGCTCGGACGGACAATCGTTGCCGAGCTGCCGACCGCCGAAGATCTGGTGTTGTTCAGCGAAGACGCCAAACGCTTTTACTACGGCGACCAGCCGATTGACAAAGATCTGATTGTCGCGGTGCGCGTCTTGATCAACGGATCGCCGATCGCCGCGGTGACCTCGCGCGCTCATGCCGGACGCAGCAATCGGGCGCCCACCGCATTCGAGGACCGTCCCGAAGGAATCGCGCGGGATCGCTGGGACGTCGCCATCGAGACGCTCACGGGGACCGTGCTGGTCGAGTGCGGCGCCATTCGTGAGCGTGTGTCTCAGGAGCTGGCCCGGGCGGTCTTCGACGCGGTCAAGCGGACGCTCGATCCCGCGTGACGCTGCTGGCGGCTCACCACTCTGTCTCACCGGCGCCGGCGCGATGATTGACGGCGCGCGCCATTACGAACAACAGATCCGATAGGCGGTTGATGTAGGTGACGAGAGTCGCGTCGGGTGGTGGCGTAAGCGATACTATGCGTCGCTCCGCCCGCCGGCAGACGGTACGGGCGACATGCAGGGCAGCCCCGGCGGGCGCGCCGCCCGCGAGGATGAACCGCCGCAGCGGCGGCAGTTCCGACTCGAGGCGATCGATCAGCTGTTCGAGCCGGACGACATCCGCATCGCTGAGCGCGGCTTTGGTGACGCGGTCGGCGATCTTGTCGGCGGGGTCGGCGAGCTGGGCGCCGAGCGCGAACAGATCCTGCTGGATGCGGATCAGCGGCAGGTCGAGATCCGAATCGAGGCCCGCCGCCCGCACGAAACCGAGCCAGGCGTTGAGCTCGTCGACGTCGCCGTAGGCATCGACGCGACTGTCGGCCTTGCTGACACGCGTGCCGTCGAACAGCGCGGTCTGGCCGGTGTCGCCGGTCTTGGTGTAGATCTTCATGTCGTTCTACGTTCTACGTTCTACGTTCTACGTTCTACGTTCTACGTTCTACGTTCTACGTTCTACGTTCGGCAGTCCGAGAACGCAGAACGTAGAACGAAGAACGTAGAACGAAAGTATACGAGATGCCCGTGAAGCGGAAGGCCGATCGATCCCTGCCGGTTCCATCCACACCGGCGCGCCGGCGGTTTCGCCGCCGTCTCCTCGCCTGGTACAAACGCCATGGACGCGACCTGCCGTGGCGTCGGACCGACGACCCGTACCACATCCTGGTCTCGGAGATCATGCTGCAGCAGACGCAGGTCGATCGGGTGCTGCCGAAATATGCCGAGTGGCTGGAGAAGTTCCCGTCGCTCGATGCGCTGGCCGCGGCGCCGGAAGGCGAGGTGACCGAGACCTGGTATCCGCTCGGCTACAACATCCGGCCCAGGCGTCTCCAGACAATCGCCCGGGAGTCTGTTGAACGGTATGGCGGCCGGCTGCCGGCCGACGAGGAAACGCTGCTGTCCTTCAAGGGAATCGGTGCCTACACGGCCGGGGCGATTCGCAGTTTTGCGTTCCGGCAGCGGGCCGCCATTCTGGACACCAACGTCGCGCGCGTGCTGTTCCGCGTCTTCGTCGCCAAGGGCGACCCGAAAGGTCACGCTATGAAGCGTCACCTGTGGTCGGTATCCGAAGCGCTGGTGCCGCGCCGCGAGGTGTTCGATTTCAACCAGGCGCTCATGGATCTCGGCGCCATGGTCTGCGTGGCGCGCAATCCGAAGTGCCTCGTCTGTCCGATGGCGGCTGATTGCCGTTCATCCCTCACCGCCCATCGCAAATGACGCTCCTCGTCGCCGCGGCCGTCGTCGAGCAGGACGGCCGGATCCTGGTCACGCGACGGCAGCCGGGCGTCCACCTGGAGGGCCACTGGGAATTCCCCGGCGGCAAGTGCCGACCGGACGAGACGCTCGAGCGATGTCTGGTTCGGGAGCTGCAGGAGGAACTTGCCGTGGACGCCAGCGTCGGGCCGGAGCTGTTCACGACGCGACACGACTACGGCGAACGTGTCGTCGAGCTGCACTTCTTTCGCTGCCGGCTTCATGGAGAGCCGCGGCCGCAGCTCGGTCAGGACCTGCGATGGGTACTTCGACAGGAGCTCGACACGCTGCAATTCCCGCCGGCTGATGCCGAGCTCGTGAAACGACTGGCGCGAGATACGTCTAGCGAGTGAAGGGGACTGCCGTCACGACGGCCCGGGTGCCGTCCACGGTCACGCTCGTCCCGGCCTCGACGAAATCCCGGTGCAGATACGCCAAGGCGATGGGTTTGCCAAGCGCCGGCGAAAGTGCCGCGCTGGTGATCGACCCCACGTGCCGTTCATTGGATTGAACCGTCGCCGCGGCGACAGGGACGATGCTCCCGTCCAAGGTCAAGCCGACGAGCCGGCGGGCGACCCGGCCGTGACCGCGATGCAGCACCCTGATGATCACTTCCTGCCCGACGTAGCACCCCTTGGTGAGGCTGATGGCGCGTGACTCGATGCCGGCTTCGAGAGGGATCGTGTCCTCGTCCATATCGCGATGAAATTTCGGAATGCCGGCTTCGATGCGGAGCGCTTCGGCCGTTGCCGGATCGACGTCCACGACGCCGGCCGCGTGAACGGCGGTCATCAGCTCCGGGAACCGCTCACGGCCGACGAGCAGGTCGAAGCCGTCGACACCCCTGTCGTCGGCGCGCAGGACAATCGCCGGCTGGCCGCCGAATTCGCAACGGAGGTTCCCGTGGATCGGCAGCGCCGTCAACGCTTCGGTTGAGGGTCCGGTCGTGGATCCGGCAACGGTTTTCGCCGCAGCCGGCCCGACAATCGAGATGGCCGTAAACGTCTCGGTGACATCGCCGAGCTGGACGTCTTCGGTAAAGACGAACTGATCGAGCTTGGTGAGAACGGTGGTCTTGACCTCGCGCGCCATCGACAGCAGCACGACGTCGCCCAGCTCGTAGACCCAGAGGTCGGCGATCATCCGCCCTTGCGGCGTCAGATATGCCGCGTAGCAGCCGAGGCCCGCCTGCAGCGCGACGATATCGTTGGTCAACAACCCATGTAGATAGGTCCGGCGATCGGTGCCCGAGACGACCAGCCACGCCCGGTCGGAGCGGTCGATGGCCGCCACCGCGGCGCGCGCTGCTTGATAGCTGCTATGCTGAGACATGCCCTCGTTTCATTTTAGCCGGGCTGCTGCTCTCGCTCTTGCGGGAGCCGTCGCAGCGGCATCGGGCATCTCCGCACAGCAGACCGCACCGGTTTCCTCAGCGCCCTCCGGCACCTTCACGGTCTTCCTTCGATCCGTTGCAGTCGGCAGCGAGCAGGTTTCCGTTGAGCGAACCGGCACGGGCTGGACGGTATCGGGAAACGGCCGCATGGGCCCTCCCGTTGACGTCATCACGCGGAGCCTGGAGGTTCGCTACGACGCCGCGTGGAAGCCGCTTTCGCTGACAATCGATGCCACGACGCGCGGGCAGCTGACCACGCTCAAGACGGTCGTCTCGGGCACGACCGCGACAAGCGAGATGAACAACGGCGGGGTGGCCTCGGGAAAAACCGACACGATCGACGAATCAGCGATTCTGCTGCCGAACCTGATCTTCGCCCCGTATGAAGCGCTTGCCGCGAAGCTGCACAGCGTTGAGCCTGGCGCGACGCTGCCCGCCTACATTGCGCCACTGGGTTCGATGACCATCACCGTCGGAACGCCCGCACAAGAGCAGATCCAGACGGTCAGTCGCGTGATTACCGCGCGGCGGACGCCAATCACCATGGCCATGCCGGACGGGCCACCGTTGATGGCCGAGATCTGGGGTGATGAGTCCGGTCGGCTGCTGCGCGTCAGTGTCCCCTCGCAGAGCCTCGAGGTCGCGCGCGAGGACATCGCCTCGGTGTCGTCCCGGCGGGTCACCGTGTCGCATGCCGGCGACGAACAGGTGCGCGTGCAGGCCAACGGCTTTTCGCTGGCCGGCACGTTGTCCAAACCTGCGGATGCCGCCGGCCATCCGCGCCCGGCGGTCGTGCTCGTCGGCGGCGCCGAGCCAACCGATCGCGACGAAACGGTCTTCGGGATCCCGATCTTCGGACAGCTGGCCGGGCGGCTGGCGGAGAGCGGTTTCTACGTGCTGCGCTATGACAAGCGCGGGGTCGGCCTGAGCGGCGGGCGGCCGGAATCGGCCACGCTGGACGACTACACTGAAGATCTCCGCGCCGCCGTGCGGTTCCTCTCGAACCGGAAAGAGATCGACCGCCGGCGCATCGCGGTCGTCGGCTATGGCGACGGCGGGCCGGTGGCCATGGTGGCCGCTTCCAAAGAAGACCGGATTGCGGCCGTCGCCATCGTCGCGTCGATCGGCGTGAAGGGCGCCGACGCGAACATCGCTCAGGTCACCAGAACGCTCGAGCGCTCCAAGCGGACCGACGCCGAGAAACAGTCGGCGCTCGACCTGCAAAAACAGATTCAGGCTGCGGTCATGACCGGATTTGGCTGGGGCGCGATCTCGGTCGAGATCAGGCGCCAGGCCGACACACCGTGGTTTCACAGCTATCTGTCCTTCGATCCGGCCAGGGTGATGCGCGATATCGATCAGCCGCTGCTCGTCATGCACGGTCTGCTGGACGCCCAGGTCATGCCCTCGAACGCCGACAGCCTCGAGCAGCTGGCCAAGGCACGGCGGCGGGGCTCGACGGAAGTCGTTCGGGTAGCCGGCGTCAACCACCTGCTGGTGCCGGCGACCACCGGTGAAATCGACGAATACGGCACCCTCACGGATCGAAACATCAGCCGCGAGCTGACCGATGCCCTCAGGAGCTGGCTCGAGAAGATTCTGGCCAGCCCCCGATAACTCGCCCAATGTGGATTCTGCACAGCCCGGATTCAGAAGCCGGTCCGATAACGTTTCGCGTGTTCCCCGGCTCCACGAAAACCGTCGGCCGCGCCCCGCGCGCGGACTTCATTCTCGAGGCCGCGCTGGTCTCGCGGCTGCACTGCCGTCTCGAAGCCGGCGACCACAACCTCGAGGTGATCGACCTGGAAAGCACGAACGGGATCTACGTGAATGACAAGCGCGTGGACCGCGCCCGACTGAAGACCGGGGATCGCCTGCGCATCGGCCGCGTCGAGCTGACGATCGAACGCGCGCTGAACGCCTGAGCGGCGGGTCCGAAAGGACCGGCCCTACGGACTCTGACACGCGGCGCGTCCGAAAGGACCGCCCTACGATGGCTGCAGGAACGGGTTCGTGCGGCGTTCCTTGCCGATCGTGGTCTCCGGCCCGTGCCCCGGATAGACGCGCGCTTCGTCTCCGAACGCGAACAGGACCTTCTTGATCGAGGCCAGCAGGGTCTGGTGATTTCCGCCGGGCAGATCGGTCCGGCCGATCGAGCCGGCGAACAGGGTGTCGCCGACGAACAGGTCCTTGCCGGTGCCGTCAGGTGCACCGACCTGCAGACAGACGCCCCCGGGACAGTGGCCCGGCGTGTGATGCGGTATCGCGACGCAATCACCAAAGCGAATCGCCTCTCCCGGCGCGTAGAAGTGATCGATCGGCGGTTGCGGCTCAACGTTCAACCCGAACATCCGGCCCATTTCGATGGCCCGCTCGTACAGGAAGAGGTCGTCGCGATGGAGAGACACCTCGACGCCGAGCGCCCGCTTCGCGGCGGCCACTCCCGTCACATGGTCGACGTGCGCGTGCGTCAGCAGAATGTGGTGGATCGCCAGCGTCTGATCCTTCGCGATCTGAAGCAGCTGGTCGACTTCGTCGCCGGGATCAATGAGCACGGCGTCGCGGGTGCGGCGACAGGCGACGACGAAGCCGTTCTTGAAGAACGGCTCGACGGCTCGCGTCTCGACTATGATCACGACGTGATTCTAGCAATCCTCGATGACTTGATGTTCACCTCGAAAATCAGGGCCGCGGCCGCCCAGCTCGGCGTGGCGGTGTCGTTCGCGCGCTCGTCCCAGGCCGCGTTGGCCGACATGCGCACGAATCAGCCGGCACTGGTGATTCTCGATCTGAACAATCCGCGCACCGATCCGCTCGGGACGGTCGGGGCCATGAAGTCCGACCCGGCGCTCGCACAAATCCCGACCGTCGGTTTCGCGTCTCATGTCCAGACCGACGTGATCGCAGCGGCCCGGCAGGCCGGCGTCGACGAGGTCATGGCGCGTTCGGCGTTTACCCAGCAACTCCCGGACATTCTCGGCAGGGTCGGTCGCGACCAGTAACGGCTACGGGCGGGTCGCGAGCCAGACCAGAACAGAAACCGCCGCCAGGATCGCCCCGACCACAATCCACCCGACGCTGGAACGCCGCTTCGAGCTGCCGATGATGACCGGTGGCTCTGCGGCGACGTCCCGCCTGTCCAGAATCGTCAACACGGCGCGCAACTCTGCGGCCGCGGTCGCCGCCGATTCATAGCGCTCGCCCGGCCGTTTGGCGAGCATCCGTTCGACGATGGGATCGATCTCGCGAGGAATCGATTTGTTGAGAGCCGTTGGCGCCGCGAGGGGGCCATGCACGATTTCCTGGGTGATTTCGGCCGCTGTCGACGCCTGGAAGGGCACACGGCCTGTCAACATCTCGAACAGCACGACGCCGAGCGAAAAGACGTCAGTTCGGTGATCGACGTCCTCGCCGAGCGCCTGTTCAGGAGACATATACGGTGCCGTCCGCCCGACGGCCTGATCCTGGAAAGCTGCCGACGCTGGCGCCTGTCCGGCGCGGGCCCGAGCCGCACCACCTGTGGTCCACAATGACAGGCCCGTTTCCAGAATCTTCGCGTTGCCTTTCGGCGTGACGATCACGTTGTCGGGGCGGATGTCACCGTGAACCACGCCGGCGGCGTGGACTTCGGCGAGGGCGTCGGCGATCTGGGCGGCGCATTCGATCGCCCGCCGGGGATTGATCGGGCGACCGCCAATGGCCGCCCGTAACGTCATGCCGGGGACATATTCCGAGGCCAGGAACAGCTGGCCTTGATCCTCGCCGGCTTCGTAGAGCGTGGCGATGTTGGGATGGGAGAGCGCCGCACTCGCTGCGGCGTTGCGAAGCAGCCGCTGGCGCCGTTCGGAATCCGCCAGCAGGTCGGGCCGCACCACCCGGATCGCGACGGTTCTGCCGTGCCGCGTATCGCGAGCCCGAAACAACTCGCCGATCCCGCCAGCGCCGATTCTGTCGAGGAGCTTGTAGTGGCCGAGCGTCTCGAGCATGAATCGGCGAGAATTATAGCCGCGCGTGAATCCCTATCTCGCACTCCTTCGACAGAACCGGAATTTCCGTCTTCTCTACATCGGCCAGACGATTTCACAACTCGGAGACTGGTTCAACACGGTTGCGGTGTTCGCCCTGATTCTCGACCTGACCGGCTCCGCGACCATGGTCGCGTGGATGCTGATCGTGCAGTTCCTGCCGGTCGCGATGGTCAGTCCGGTGGCAGGCGTCATCGTCGATCGCGTCGATCGCCGCCGCCTGATGATCGCCTCGGATATCCTGCGAGGAACCCTGATTCTCGGCCTGCTGCTCGTCCGCCGGCCCGAGCACGTCTGGATCGCGTACGTCGTGATGGCCTTGACGGTCAGCGCGACGTCATTCTTCGAGCCCGCGCGGACGGCCACCATCCCGAACATCACGTCGGACGAGGAGCTGATGCCTGCCAACGCGCTGTCGAGCGCGACCTGGTCGGCGATGTTGGCTCTCGGCGCATCGATCGGTGGCCTCGTCACCGCACTGGCTGGCCGGAACGTCGCTTTTGTGATCAACGCGCTCTCCTTTCTTGCGTCGGCCTACTTCATCGGGCGAACACATTACGACTCGACGCCCCCGCCGACGCCGCGGCTGACCGGCTGGCTGGCGTTGACCGGCGTCCCGGATCTGCTCGAGGGTTTTCGCTACGTCAGGGCCCGATCGCATGTCGCGGCGCTGATGTTCGTCAAGGCGGGCTGGGGCCTGGCAGGCGGGGTGTTGCTGCTGCTGTCGGTCTTCGGTCAGCGGATCTTTCCGGTCGGCGGCAGCACGGCAGCCGGGATCGGCGTGTTGTACGGCGCACGCGGCATCGGCGCCGCATTGGGGCCCATTGCCCTTCGCTGGATTCTCGGCCAGCACCCCGCCGGTCTCAGGCGCGCGATCGGCCCCGCCTACTTCATTGTCGGTGGCTTTTACGTCGCGCTGGCGTTCGCGCCGACGCTGCCGGTCGCCGCGCTCTGTGTGCTGCTCGCGCATTTTGGCGGGGCGATCCTGTGGGTGTTCAGCACCGTCCTTCTACAACTGGAAGTGCCCGATCGATTCCGGGGGCGCGTGTTCGCGGCCGAACTGGCACTGGTTACCCTGACGTCGTCCGCGTCCAGCTATCTCACCGCGTACGGCCTCGATCGCGCCGGCTGGAGCCCCCGCACGATGTCGTTCGCGCTCGGCGCGCTGTTCTGTGTGCCGGGCGTAGTGTGGCTGATCATCGAATCACGGTGGGGACGATCGCCGGAGCCGGAGATGGTCGCTGCGGCGCCGGCCCCGGAAGACGAAGTGCTCGAGGATCGAATCCGCTGATTCGGACGGTCAGGGCCGCTTCGCGCGCATTTCCTCCATCGCGCTCTGGACCAGCTGCTTGGCGTCATCGAGCTGCTCGAGCACCAGCGCGATGTCCATCTTCGGCTTGCCAGGATACCGTTCGCTTCGGCAGTACACGCCGTGCTGTCCGACGAGTGCGAGGGAGTCCGTCAGCAGGTCGAGCGCGACCGCCAGCCGGCCGCGGGCGCTGCCCATCATCGTCTCGTGCTGTTCGAGCGTGTCGCGATGCTTGTCGAATACAGACATAAAGCCTCAAACCGCGGTCATAGCCACATCACTTTCGCGGCTTGGACGGCCGCAGCTCAACCCGGCTTGGCAGGCTGCGCGGGTGATGCTGCAGAAGGTTCAGGACGACCTCGGCCACTTCGTCAGCTGAGATCTTCCAGTCGGCGCCGCGCGTCTCGTCACCGGAGAAGCCGGTGGCCACGCTGCCGGGCATCACATAGCTGACCCTGATGTCGTCATAGCGGACCTCCTGCATCAAGGCTTCGCTGAACGCGTTCAGCCCTGACTTGGAGGCGCAGTAGGCGGCTCCGCCGGCAAACGCGTTCTTGCCGGCCAGGCTGCTGATGTTGATGATGAATCCGCCGCCGCGGCGGCGCAGATGCGGAATCGCCGCGTGGCACGCGAAAAACACCCCGGTCAGGTTGGTGTCGATGACCCGCGCCCACTGCGCTGGGGTCATGTCGGCGACCTCCACGAAATCGCCGACGCCAGCGTTGTTGACGAGATAATCGAGCCCGCCAAATCGTGACACCGTTGCGGCAATTGCGCGCTCGACCTCGTCGTAATGACGGACGTCGGCGCGCAGCGCCTCGACCGATCCGGGACCGGCGGCTTCGATGTGCCGGCGCGCCTCGGAAAGATGTGACTCGTCGAGCCCGGTGATCGTCACCTGAGCTCCCTGTCCGACAAGCGCTCGAGCGATCGCGAGCCCGATGCCCCGCGAGCCGCCAGTGACGACCGCCACTCGTCCGCGCAGCGAATCCGTATTCATACTGCCATTACAATACCCGACCGATGCGGGACCTCGCGATTCTCGGCGCCGGCGCGCTGGGCGGCACGCTGGCGCATGCCGTCGCGCGGACCGATGCCGCGTCGGCGATTCGCCTCATCGACGACGCCGGGCAGGTCGCCGCGGGGAAAGCGCTCGACATCATGCAGGCGGCGCCGATCGAGCAGTTTGCGACCATCCTCACCGGACACCAGGACATCGTGTCTGGTCTCGGCGCCAGCGTCGTCGTCCTGGCCGATCGCGTCAACGGCGGCGAATGGCTGGGCGACGACGCGCTGCTGATGCTGAAACGGCTGCGGCGATCGACCGAAGAGAGCGTGGTGATCTGCGCGGGCGCATCCCACCGGGAGATCGTGGAGCGCGGGGTGCGGGAGCTCGGCTACCGCCGCGAGCGGTTGTTCGGAACGGCACCCGAAGCGCTCATCGGAGCCGTGCGCGCGCTGGTGGCACTCGAAGCCGATGGATCGCCGCGCGACGTCGCGCTGACAGTGCTGGGCGTCCCTCCGTCACAACTCGTCATCCCATGGGGTGAAGCGACCATTGGCGGGCGTGCGGCGGTCTCGGTGTTGACCGAGCCGATGCGGCGCCGGTTGACGGAACGAACCGGGAAGCTCTGGCCGCCGGGTCCACTGGCGCTCGCGCTGGCAGCGGCCAAGGCCGTTCGTGGTGTGCTGGGTGGATCGCGTCAGCTGATTGGCGCGTTCGTGTCGCCCGACGATTCCGCCGGGCGACGCGAGAGGGCGGCAGCGTCGCAGGTCCGGCTGGACGTCAATGGCATCGCGCGAATCGAGACGCCCACGCTCAGCGTCCACGACCGAGTTGCACTCGACAACGCGACGCTGCTCTGATTAGCCAGCAATCGCTGTCAGGCCGCCTCTCTGTAGAGACTGAGCCCGCCGGCGAAATCCGCGAGCTGCCGGCGCAGGATCACGCGACCGCGATGGAGACGCGACTTCAACGTCTGATCCTTGACGCGCAAGAGCGCGCTCGCTTCCTCGGTCGAGAGCCCCTGCAGGTCGCGGAGCATCACCGGCGCTCGATAAATCGCCGGCAGCGCCAGAATGGCGCGCAGAGCGCGTCGACGCAGCTGTGAGCGGAACACCTGCTCGTCGGCCATCTGCGACCAGTCCGCGGGTTCCCGCTTGACCGGGCGCTGCCCGTCCCGCTCTCGGTTGGTGGTCTCGTCCGACGGCAGCGGCTGGAGCCGCGCCGTGCGCAGCCGCGACATCGCGGTATTGAAGGTGATCCGGTAAATCCACGAAGACAGTGCCGAGTCGCCGCGGAACGCTGCCACCTTCCGATAGACCTTGAACAACACGTCCTGGGTCACTTCCTCCGCGTCTTCCCGATTGCGGAGGTACCGAAATGCCAGTTGATAAATGCGCTGTCCGTAGGTATCGACCAGGTCGCCGATGGCCTGCTCGTCGCCGGCTTGAAGCCGTTGTAAAAGGGCGTCTTCCCGCATGAGATGTCCTCTCGCTGCGGGTATTAACCCCTTTGCGCCCCAGAAAATTCCGACCTGGCAGGTCGTATTGTAAGTAATTATTGGTCAAGCACTTATGGTCGCCTCTTGTCGAACGATCGTTCGATCGAAGACGCGGCCGAAGTGCTCGACGATGCGACCCTCGACCTCAGGCGTCGTCGCCAGCGTCCCGAGCGCGTGAAGCGACGTGACGGCTCGATCGGCAATGCCGCAGGGGACGATCAGGTCGAATAATGTCAGGTCCGTGGACACGTTGAGCGCGAATCCATGGCTGGTCACCCAACGTGAAATCCGAACGCCGATCGCCGCCAGCTTCGAGCGGCGGGCCGGACCGGTCCAGACTCCGGTCAGCCCCTCGACCCGCCCGGCGTCGACGGAGAAATCGGCGGCCGTGCGAATCAGGACCTCCTCCAGGTCCCGGACGTACCGGTGGACGTCGCACCGATCCGGCTTCAGATCGATGATCGGATAGCCGACGACCTGTCCGGGGCCGTGATAGGTGATGTCGCCGCCCCGCCCAGCCTCGTGAACGTGAACGCCCCGGGCAGCAAGCACGTCGGCCGAGGCGAGGATATGGGCTCGGCCGCCATCACCTTTGACGCCGAGCGTCAGCACGTGCGGATGCTCGACGAGCAGCAGGACGTCGTCGATGCGCCCCAGCCGCCGATCTTCGACCAGCTCGCGTTGAAGCGAGAGCGCCTCGCCGTACGGCACGCGCCCCAGACGCCGGACGGTCAGGCGTCGTTCGGATCCCAATTTTCCAGAGTTTTCTTGATGTGTGCGAGGAACTCGTCCGCGACCGCGCCGTCGATGACGCGGTGGTCGTAGCCGAGCGAGAGGTACGCCATCGGCCGGATTCCGATCGCGTCGTCGACCACGACTGGACGCTTTTCGACCGCGCCCACGCCGAGAATCGCGACCTGCGGCTGATTGATGATCGGCATCCCGAACAGGGCGCCGAACACGCCGGGGTTGGTGATCGTGAAGGTGCCGCCGCTCACTTCGTCGGGTTTCAGCTGCTTGCTGCGGGCACGGCTCGCGAGATCGGCGACGGCGCGGCTGAGGCCAAGCAGGTTCTTCTCGTCGGCGTTTTTCACCACCGGTACGATCAACCCCCAGTCGAGGGCGACGGCAATCCCGACGTTGATCTGCTTGTGATAGACGACCGTGTCGCCGTCGACCGACGCGTTGACGATCGGGACGGCGCGCAGGCCATCCACCGCCGCCTTGAGAATGAACGAGAGGTAGGTCAGTTTCGCCCCGGCGCGTTCGTAGTCGGCCTTCTTCGCCTCGCGAATCTGCGCAACCCGGTGGAAATTCACCTCGAACACCGAGTGAACGTGCGCCGACGTCCGGCGGCTCGCGATCATGTGCTCGGCGATCTTCTTACGCATCACCGACATCGGCACTTTCTGGCCGGCGAGTGGTGCGGACGACGGCGCCGGCGCGGGCGCGGGTTTGGCGCGAGCCTCGGCCGGGGCCTGGACCGGCGCAGAAGCGGCCGGCCGTGAGGACGTGTCGATGAAGCCGAGAATGTCGTCCTTCGTGACGCGACCGGCCATTCCGGTTCCGCGGATCTGCCCGATGTCGACGTTGTGCTCCTTCGCGATCCGTCGGACGAGCGGTGACGAGCGCTGCCGAAGCGCCTCTTCGGTCGACGGCTGGCCCTTGGATTCCTGCGTCGGGGGTGGGGTTGCCGACTGCGGCGCAGAGCTTCCGTCCGCCTGCTGCTTCGGGTCGGGTGGTGCGGGAGCAGCAGGAGCGGCGGCCTGTGCTTTCGGCGGCGCACCGGCCGGCGCCTCAGCCGGTGCGGCAGCCGGCGCTTCGGCTGGCTTGGCGCCAGCCGCACCGATCACCCCAACGACGCTGTTGACCGGAACGGTCTCCCCTTCTTTGTGACGGATCTCGGTCAGGACGCCGGCGGTCGGAGACGGGATTTCCGCGTCGACCTTGTCCGTCGAGATTTCGAACAGCGGCTCGTCGCGCTCGACCTTTTCGCCGACCTTCTTGATCCAGCGAACGATCGTGCCCTCGGCGATCGACTCGCCCATCTGCGGCATCACGACGTCAGTAGGCATAGCGGCTCAATTCCAATATCCCAATCACCCGATTATCCAATGGCCCGATTCACATGTGAATAGCGGCCCCATGAACGGCGTGCGCAGCCTCACCGACGGCTTCGGCCATCGTCGGATGGGCGTGAATCGTCTGCATCAACTCCTCGACGGTCGATTCGAGGCGCAACGCGAGGGTCGCCTCGGCAACCAACTCGGTCGAACGGGATCCAATCATGTGGATGCCGAGGACCTCGTCGTATTTCTTGTCCGCCACGATCTTCACGAACCCGTCGGTCTCGCCGGCCATCTTGGCACGTCCCAGCACGCCGAACGGAAACGTCCCGACCCGGACCTCGTAGCCGCGAGCCTGCGCTTCGCGTTCGGTCAGGCCCACGCTGCCGATTTCGGGATCACAGTAGGTGCAGCCCGGCACGTGATCGTAGTTCAACGGCCGGACCGCTCGTCCCGCCACGCGCTCGGCGGCGATAATCCCTTCGGCCGATGAGACGTGCGCCAGCTGCGGGTGCGCCGCCTTGCCGGTGGTGATCACATCGCCGATCGCCGAGATGCCGGGAACGTTCGTACGATACTCGGGGTCGACTTTGATGTAGCCCTTCTCGAGCTCCAGGCCGACACGTTCCACGTCGAGGCCATCGGTCACCGGACCCCGGCCGGTCGCCACCAGCAGGTATTCGGCGCGCATCGTTTGCGTGGCGCCATCGGCAAGCTGCGCCCCCACTTCAACCATGTCACCGGCAATCGCCGCGCTGGTGACCCGCGCCCCCGTATGGACGGTGATACCCTGCTTTCGAAACGACTTGGCGAGCTCCGCCGACACGGCCTCGTCCTCCACCGGAACCAGCCGCGGCAGCAGCTCCACGATGGTGACTTCACTGCCGAATCGACGGAAAATCGAGGCGAACTCGACGCCCACCGCCCCGCTGCCCAGGATCACGATCGACTTCGGCACCTGGCGCAAGCCGATCGCCTCGTCGCTGGTGATGATGCGCTTGCGATCGATCTGAATGCCAGGGACGCTTCGCGGCGACGATCCGGTCGCGACGATGATTTCCTTTCGAGCGCGCAGCGTCTGCGCCGCGCCGTCAACCACCTCAAGCCGGCCGCTGCCGGTCAGCCGCGCCGTGCCCTTGATCCATTCGATCTTGTTCTTCTTGAACAGGAACTCGACGCCCTTGGTGAGTCCGGTGACCACGCGGTCCTTGCGCGCCTGGACCTGCGCCATGTCAATCGCCGGCGCGCTACCGGCGGCAATCGTCACCCCCCATTCCTTGGCGTTCTGGATGATCTTCAGCGCATGGGCGTGTTCGAGCAGCGCCTTGGTCGGGATACAGCCCCACAGCAGACAGGTGCCGCCAAGGGCTTTCTGCTTCTCGACCACGGCGACGCTCAACCCGAGCTGGGCTGCGCGGATCGCCGCTACATAGCCGCCGGTACCGGCGCCTATCACCACCACGTCGTATTCGTTCATGGTCGCCTAATCGCTGCCGCCTGGACGCTGTCGTCGCTGCGGCGGGCCTCGTCGAAGCTCGCGGTGGTTTCCCCCGGTGTGGTCAGGGTGCGGAGGCGGGACAGGGGAACGAAGGCGGTGGCGCCGGACGGGGGCGAATCGTCGGAGGTGCCCTGCAGCTTGTCGAGCCGCGCTCGCAGCTGGCCGTTCTCGTAGCGCAGCTCCCAGTACCGATTCGACGATCTGGTCCAGCCGCCGTGCAATCCGCCGCGCTCGCAGCAGGGCCGCCACCGCGATCACGATGGCCGCCGCGATGAACACGGATTGGACAGTCAACAAAACTCACCTTATCGAACGGCTTGCAACAGTGTCAACCGCCTGCCACAATACGCGCTCCCCGGTCACATGAGCCAGAAACCCAAGACCGTCCTCATCGTGGACGACGATGAGGGGATGCGCGACACGTTGACCGCCATCCTCAAACGGGATTACAGGGTTTTGCGGGTGGCGAGCGGCGAGGCCGCGCTGCCCATCCTGAACCGCGAAGACGTCGATCTGGTGCTGCTCGACGTCCGCCTGCCGGGCATCAGCGGCTTCGAGGTGCTGCGCATCCTCAAAGAGAACTACAGCCTGCTCGAGGTCATCATGATCTCGGCCATCACCGATGTCGAAACGGCCGTGCAGGCGATGAAACACGGCGCCTACCACTACATCACCAAGGATTTCGACTACGACCAGCTCCGCTCCCTCGTGCGCAACGCGAGCGAGCGCCAGGACCTCAACCGGCAGGTCATGATGCTGTCGGCGCAGGTCGCGGACCAGACCGAACGCGAGTTCATCGTCGGTCCGAGCAAGGTGACGCGCGACATCGTCGATCTGGTGCACAAAATTGCAAAGCTGTCGGCGACCGTGCTGATCCTTGGCGAGAGCGGGACCGGCAAGGAGCTGCTGGCGCGGCTCATTCACCGTGACTCGAGCGACGCCGAGTCGCCGTTCATTGCCGTCAACCTCGCTGCAATTCCGAGAGAATTGGCGGAAAGCACGTTGTTCGGCCACGAGCGGGGAGCGTTTACCGGCGCGCATCGCCAGCAGCTCGGAAAATTCGAGCTGGCCTCCGGCGGCACGCTGTTCCTGGACGAGATCGGCGACCTGCGCCTGGACCTCCAGGCGAAACTGCTGCGCGCGATACAGGAAGGCGAAATCGAACGGGTCGGGGGGACGAAGCCGATCAAGACAGAGTTCCGGCTGATCGCCGCCACGAACGTCGACCTCGAAAAAGCGGTCAAAGAGGGGCGGTTCCGGGAGGACCTCTACTACCGAATCAACGTCATCCCGATCAAGCTCCCACCCTTGCGGGAACGGGCCGACGACATCCCCCAGCTGGCCGATTTCTTCCTCCGCCGCTACAACGCGCGGTTCCGGAAGCGCATTCAGGGCATCAGCGAACAGACCATGACGCTGCTGCAGAAGTACTGGTGGCCGGGGAATATCCGCGAGCTCGAGAACCTGATCGAGCGCCTGGTCGCCGTGAGCGACAAGGACTACATCTCTGAAGAGGACCTGCCGCTGGAGTTCCACTTCGCCCAGCTGGAGCCGCAGGGCGGACGAACCGAGAGTTTGTTCGAAGACGCGACCAATACCTTCGAGCGGAACTTCATCCTTCGAGCTCTCGAAAAGAACGGTTGGAACGTCACCGGCACAGCCGAGTACCTTGGAGTTCCATTGAGTACGCTGAAGTACAAGATGGACAAGCTCGAAGTCCGCCAGCTGGCGCGGCGTCTACGCGGCGCCTGAGCCCAACAGAAAACTGGCCGCGCCGGCCAAGCGGTTGACTGCTCTCCGCAATTCTCTGATTCAGCGACAGTAAAACGATTGACGGTGGTCACGCATCGAGGTGCCGAGGCAACCGGTTGCCTGAGCGGTACGTGCGGATTCCGCACGGGATCAAGATGGTCGATCTCGCGGGCGATGAATTCCTTCAGAAACTTTCTTGTTTTGCCGCGCACACTTACGCTGGAACACGCGTTGCAGCCTGACGTTATCGACACTTCGAGTTCGTTCGCAAACAAGATTCGGTCCCGAAGATTTCCACCGCAGTAGATCGCGGGGCGAGGTTCTGAAGAGGAATGCAGCCTTCCGTTTTCAATGTCCGTGTGCCTCTCGCCAGCCGCGACGACGTGTTCCTGATGAACACGTTGACCGACGCACAGCTCATCGTGTCGCCGGACGTCGTGTCGCTGCTGGATCGGCTGAACGGACCCGAGGCCTTCGAGAGCCTCGGTTCGGAAGATCGCGAGACCGCCGCACTGCTGACCGAGCATGGCTTTCTCGTGCCAGGTCGCCAGGCGGACGAGCAGGCCCTCGACCGCTACTTCGCCCGGGTCACCAATGACTCCTCCGAGCTCCATATCACGGTGCTGACGACGCTGCAGTGCAACTTCGCCTGCGACTACTGCTTCCAGGGCGATCACGGGGACTACAACAAGTTCGCCGATAAGATGACGCTCGAAACCGCGGTGCGGACGGCCGTTTGGGTCGAGCGCGAGATGGACCGCGTCTCGCCCGAGCACGTCACGCTGATGTTCTTCGGCGGGGAGCCGCTGCTGAACCTTCCGGTCATGTACTACCTGTCCGAGCGGCTGCAGCGCGCCGCCCGGGCGCGCGCCGTGGAGTTCGGCATCAGCATCATCACCAACGGGATGCTGCTGACCCCTGAGGTGGTGGACCGGATGCTGCCGCTGGGCCTGCAGAGCGTGAAGATCACGCTCGACGGCGACCGCGACACCCACAACCGCATGCGCCCGCTCCGCGGCGGCCAGGGCACGTTCGACCGGATCATCGAAAACGTCCGGGCGGTCGCCGACCGCGTGGCGGTGGCGATTGGCGGCAATTTCGACGAGAGCAGTGTCGACAGTTACCCCGCGCTGCTCGACTATCTGAAGGCGCAGGAGTTTGCCGACAAGCTCGTCAAAGTGAATTTCAAGCCGGTCGTGCGCGGCCCCGAGCAGAGCGTCTCGGCCGCCAAGGCCAAGGGCATCATTCCGCTGACGCCGGTGGCGGCCAGCGGAGCACCGGCCAAGCCGCTCGGCGGCACCTGCATGACGTCGGTCGGCGAGGGGCTGTCGACGTCGGGCGCCTGCGATTCCTGCAATTTCGCCGCAGAGAAGATGTCGTTCCTGCGCGAAGAAACCGTCCGCCGCGGGTTCCCGACCCCGGACGGCGTCCACAACGGTCCCTGCCACGTGCACTCGAAGCACGCCCACACGATCGGGCCCGACGGTTCGCTCTACGCGTGCCCGGGCTTCACCGGCGAGAAGGGGCTCTCGACCGGTCACATCGACGACCGACGTGAAGCGTGGCGCGAAAGCGCCCGCGAACGATTCGAACGCCTGCATCCCTGGAAAGAATGCGGAGACTGCGCGTTCATCCCCGTCTGTGCGGGAGGATGCCTGGTGGCATCGCACACACAGCTCGGTGACATGAATCTGCCGACATGTCACAAGCCCAGCTACGAATCGGCACTCATTTCGCTGGCGCATACCGCGGCCAGCGCGGCTTAGGAGAGACTAGAATGGCGAAGATCACGGTGATCAAGAAGGCGACCGTCAATGCGAAGCCGCAGGGATACTGCCCGGTTTTGATCGACGATCAGCCGATGTCGAAAAAGTAGACTATTGTCGGAGGACAGCACATCGACGTTCGACCCTCTCTTCACCGCGTGAGTAGCACCTTCGTGCTCATCGCGGCTGTGCTGGTAAGCGCGGTCGGATGCATTCAGCGGGAGAGTCCGACCGCGACTCAAAACAGTACTGACTTTGACCGTGGGGCTCGGCTCGGCGCCGGGAGGAAGTACCGGCGCCGGCATTCCCTCAACGGCTCGCCTGATCGCCCTTGAAACGTTGGTCGCGCACTCGACTGCGAGCCGACCCGAACAGCGATTGGCCCAGCACTGGAACAGTTCTGCCGACGGATTGACTTGGCAGATTCAGCTCCGACCGAACATCACATTTCATGACGGGGGCCGTCTCAACGCGTCCGATGTCCGCGAAGTGCTCATCCGAGATCTCCCACGGCACATGGGGCCGGCATTTCAAGACATCACCGAAATTGTCGCCACGTCCCCTGATTCACTCGAGTTTCGACTGAGACGGCCTTCCACATTCCTGATGGACAGTCTCGACGTTCCGATCCAAAAGCCCGTCCAACCTGGCGAGACCCCAATCGGGACGGGGCCGTTTCGAGTGACCGATTCACTGAATGGTGAAGAGCTCGAAATGGTTGCCCATGAAGCTCACTATGCGGGAAAGCCAGCGATTGATCGACTCGTGCTCCGGCGCTACCCTTCGGTGCGCGCAGCTTGGGCAGACATGCTGCGTGGCAAAGTCGACATGTTGTATGAGGTGGGTGTCGATGCGCTCGATTTGATTGAACCATCCCGGAACACAACGCTCTTCACCTTCGACCGCCCGTATGCCTATACGGTCATCTTGAATACCAGGTCGAGTGTTCTCCGTGATCCCTCGCTTCGCCGGGTCCTGAATGGAGCAGTCGATCGACAGCGATTGATTGACGATGCGTTAGAAGGACACGGAGTACCAGCCGATGGACCTGTTTGGCCGCGTCATTGGGCCTTCAGCGATGAGACACCTCGGTTCGAATACAACCCAACACCGATCGGTGCGATTGAGTTCACATGCCTCATTGTGGAGCGATCGCATGAGCGAATCGCATTAGCGCTGCAACAGCAACTCCAGGAGGTCGGTATTCGACTGGTTGTCGAACAGCTGCCAGTTGATGCAGGGCTTGATCGCCTGAATTCAGGAAAATTTGACGCGTTCTTGATCGACGTCGCGAACGGACCGCTCGTGCGTCCCTATTTGTTTTGGCATTCCAACGGTCCGCTGAATTACGCTCGGTACGCCAATCGATCAGTCGATGCTGCGCTTGCAAGGATCCAGCACGCCCTGAACGAGGCTGAGTACAAGGCGGGTGTAGCCTCGTTTCAAGAGGCCATCCTCGCCGACCCACCTGCAATTTTTCTCGCCTGGAGCCGGCGGGCCCGCGCCGTCAGCACCCGATTCGAGGTGCCTGTCGAGCCGGGCCGGGACATCCTCAGCACCCTGAGGCTTTGGCGCCCAGCGGCCGATAAGGAGATGGCGGGCCCCAACTGATCATGGCCACCCTTCGAATCAGCGGCATCCGGGGCCAATTTGCGCTGATTCTGGCGCTGGCGGCCATTCTGCCCCTGATTGGCTACGGCCTCATCTCGATCCTCTCGCTGCAAAGCGGCACCCGCAATTCGGTCGGCGCCGGCAATCTGGGTTCGGCCAGCCGGGCGGCTGAAGAAATTCGCCGTTACGTCGCGGGACACGCGGAGATTCTCCGCGCGCTCGCGTCGCAGCTCCAGAACACCGGGTTGGAGCAGTGGCAGCAGACGACGATTCTCAGAAATTACGTCCTGCAGTTCCGCGAGTTCCGCGAGCTGACGCTTTTCGACGAAACCGGCCAGCCGGTCGCAACCAGCCGAGTCGGCGCGCCGCAGGTCGCGGTTCCGGCCGACGCGCCTCTCGTTTTCGAGGGCGTCGCCATGGCGCCGCTGCGCGTCGACGAAGATTCGCTGCCGACGAGCGTGTTCGCGGTGAGCCTGAGACGTCTCAACAAACCATCCGGGTGGCTGGTCGGCGAGCTCAATCTCGAGGAGATGTGGCGGGTGGTCGACGGCATCCGCATCGGCGAGCGGGGATTTGCGCTGGTCGTCGCGCCCGACGGCGCCCTGGTGGCGCACGGCGACCCCGACAAGAAGGCGCTCGTGGCGCAGGCGGCCAATATCAGCGGCCACCCACTCATCGCCACGCCCGACCCTGAGCAACCCTGGCGCGAATTCATCGACGACTCGGGCACCGAGCTGCTCGCGGTGGCGGCGAAAATTGAGTCACTTGGCTGGACGCTGATCGTCGAACAGCCGACCGACGAAGCCTATGCCGGCGCCAGAGCGTTACAGCAACAGCTATCGGTGGCGATTGCGGTCGCCCTGCTGGCCATGGTCGCGGTCGGCCTGGTGTTCGGCCGGCGATTCATCGCGCCAATCTTCACGCTGCAGCGGGCCACCCAATCGGTCGCGGCCGGCGACCTGGAATCGCGCGTCGACATCCCCGGCAGCAACGAGTTCGCCGACCTGGGCAACGCGTTCAACTCGATGGCCGACCGGCTGGTCGAACTGCAGGAGAACGTCAAGCGCCAGGAACGCCAGGCGATGTTCGGGCGGATCGCGGCCGGGCTGTTCCACGACCTGTCGCATCCGATCCAGAACCTCGGCAACAGCGCCCGGCTGCTGGCCCGTGCGGATCTCGACGCCGAGTCGCGCGAGACGTTCCAGCGCACCATCGAGCGCGAGGTGGCCGCGCTCAAGCGGTTCATGGACGACCTCCGGAACATCGCGAAGCCGAAGCCGATCGAACGTTTCGCGATGGACGTCAACACGTCAGTCGCGGAAATCGTCGATCCGATGCGGCCGGAAGGCGAACGGAA
The DNA here is from genome assembly GCA_963728825.1 of uncultured Acidobacteriota bacterium. GTDB lineage: Bacteria > Acidobacteriota > Vicinamibacteria > Vicinamibacterales > CAVVIG01 > CAVREM01. Next base: position 254,169 of record CAVSLA010000006.1, on the reverse strand, counting down.
CGGCATCGCGGTCGAGGCTCACTACGCCGACGGACCGCTGACCATCGACGGCGATCGTTTTGCGCTCGGACGCGTCTATCGGAATCTGATCACCAACGCCATTCAGGCAACCGAACCGGGCGGCCGCGTTTCGATCGTCACATCGCGCGTCGGCGATCGGGTGCAAGTCACCGTCACCGACACCGGATCGGGTATTCCGCCGGACCGGCTCGCGAAGATCTTCGATGATTTCGTCACCACCAAACGCCGCGGCCTCGGACTCGGCCTGGCGATTTCAAAGCGGATCGTCGAACAGCTCGACGGCACGATCACCGTCGAGAGCGAGGTCGGACGCGGGACGACCTTCACGCTGCGCTTCCCGGCCCGCGACGTGCAGTCGCAAGCGGAAGCCTCGTAAAGTCGGGAGTCGTGAGTCGAGAGTCGAGAGTCGGGAGTCGAAAGCCGGGAGCCCAGAGTCTGGAACGCAAGGAGCAGAGATGTTCAGGACACTCATCAAAACCGACAGCGTGGCGGTCGAGAACCACACGTATCGCGTGCGTTACTTCGAGCAGCAGACCGGACGCGGCGCCTGCCGCTTCAGCGCCGAGATTATGCTCGGCCCCGACGATCGGATCATCCTGGACGGCGATTCGCTGACCAACCTCGAAGCACGGACGACGCGGCTGGTTCCGGCAACCGTCTACAGCCGGATGCTGGCGCGGGTGACGGCGGCCTGATCGAGTTTCAGCAGTGATGAGCGGGCGCAGCGGCGAGTCGTCGCCGCCGCGCGCTCCTGGCTCGAAACGTCAAGTGGGGAGCTGGGGGTCTCTCTCTCGGTTACTTCCGCGGTAGAACCGCGTCTTTCAACTGCTTGGCGATCCGCGCTTTGACCACCGTCTTAGCCGGAATCTTGATCGCCTCTCCCGTCGCGGGGTTGCGGCCCATCCGGGCCTTCCGCTTCTGCACGACGAGCTTCACCATGCCGGGCAACACGAACTCGCCCGACCGCTTCAGCTCTTTTTCGGCAAGCTCCGTCAGATAGTCGAAATACTCACGGGCCTGCGTCCGCTTCACCTCGAAGCGTTCGGCGAAGCTCGAAAAGAGCTCCGATTTGCCCATCCTGCGGGCGTCAGCCATCGTGTCCCCCTTCACTTGACGCGCGTCGTTTTCCTGGCGATCCGCGGGCGCGTACGGCGGCAATCGCGGTGACCTACTGAAAAACGCCGTATGCTAGCGCGCCCTTCTCACCACTGTCAATCGAGCTCAACCGACAAATTGGTGGTTTTCCGGCCTGATTGCTGTAATTCTGGGCCTATGTCAAGCGCGACGATTGAGACGTTCCCGAACCCCCGTCCGGAGCGTGACTTCGAGATCGCCATCAGTTGTCCGGAGTTCACCTCGGTCTGTCCCAAGACCGGTCTGCCGGATTTCGGTGAGATTCGCATCAGCTACGTGCCGGAGGGCCGCTGCATCGAGCTGAAATCGCTCAAGTACTACCTGATCGAGTTCCGTAACCGCGGCATCTTCTACGAACACGTCACCAACCAGATCCTCGACGACCTGGTGGCCGCCCTCGAGCCACGACGCATGACCGTGGTCGGAGATTTTTCAGTGCGCGGCGGGATCAAGACGGTGGTGACGGCCACCTATCAGAAGGTCTGAAATTGGATGGAGCCAGTCCACATCCCTATCGGACGCGAGCTCGATCTTCACCCCTTCGCGCCGCGTGATGTCGCGTCGGTTGTCGAGGAGTACGTCATCGCGGCCGCGGAGGCAGGGTTGACGGAAGTGCGAATCGTCCATGGACGCGGCCGCGGCATTCAGCGCGGTATCGTCCAGGCCGCGCTCGAACGGCACCCGTCGGTGGTGACCTTCTGGGATGATCCAAGCGCCCATCTGGGAGCGACTATCGCGAAATTGCGTCTCGGAGACGTGTCGGAGTAGTGCCAGAGCGGTGTCCGAGAGGTGCCAGAGCGGAGAGTCGCTGTCCGTCAGGCGGCCCAGAGCGGTTTCCGGCCAGCCTCGGCCGTGAGATAGACGCGATCGCCGACGCGCAGAGAGCCGTCCTTCAGCGTGCCCGCCGGGAACTCTATGGCGGTCGACGCGAACAGCGCCCCGGTCATCCGCCAGGGCCCCAGCCCCTCGACGACCTTCTTCACGACGCCCGAAGCGTCGACGAACGCCACATCGATCGGAAACCGCATCCAGAAGGTATGCACGGCGGCGCAGCGGGTGATGACGAGGGCCGACCCCGGCGCCATCCCGTCGCGCCCGAGCAGTCCCTGCCGGCGCTCGGCACTCGTCACCGCGAGCTCCACGGACTGCGCCAGCGGCACGTCAGTGCGGGCGTTAACGAGCATCAGTGAACCTCCAGCCGGTGGTTGTGCGAACTCTTGACCGTCGTCCGCGGCGGCGTGCCGGACGGGAGATCGTCGTCCACAAAGTAGGCCCGGCAGGCGGCATCGATCAGCTCACGGGTGATGACCGGCTCATGTCCTCGATACCTGGACAGCGCAATCACCTGGTCGAGCACGTCTCGCGGCTGACAAGCACGCAGCGGACGGCCAATCGGCGTGTAGTGTCTACGGATCAGATAGGCGACCATCACCTGGTGGAAGCGGAGCCCCTTCCGCTTGCAGTTCAGCTCGAAGATCTCGGTGAACTGCGTCATCGTCGGGTCGCCGATCGGAATCTTGTAGGGAATCCGGCGCAGGAAGGCTTCGTCGGCCAGCGTCAGCGGATCGAGGTTCGTCGCGAAGACGATCAGGACCTCGAACGGCACCTGGAACTTGCGTCCGGTATGCAGCGTCAGGTAGTCGATCCGGCTTTCCAGCGGCACAATCCAGCGGTTGAGCAGGTCCTCGGGACGCATGCGCTGGCGTCCGAAGTCGTCGACCAGGAAGACGCCACCATTGGCCTTCATCTGCAGCGGCGCTTCGTGAAACTTGGCGATCGGGTTGAAGGACAGATCGAGCATGTCGAGCGTCAACTCGCCGCCGACCATCACGACCGGCCGCTTGATGCGCACCCAGCGGCGGTCGCGTGGGGCGGTCCGCACCACGGCGCTCTGACCGGAGTCCTCGGCGGTCTCGAGTGACTCGTGGTTCACCGGATCGAACACCGTGACGATCTGGCCATCGATGTCGATGGCGTACGGGACGTAGAGATCGCCGCCGAGCGCTTTGCCCATCCCTTCGGCGATGACGGTCTTGCCGTTTCCGGGAGGGCCGTACAGGAACACGCCCTTGCCGGCGTTCACCGCCGGGCCGACCTGCTCGAGTACTTCGTCGGAAACGATCAGATGTGAGAAGCCGGCCCGCAGGCGGTCACGGTCGATATATCCGCGTGAATTGCGAATCGCCAGGACGGAAGCGACGTAGGTTTCGAGCGGAACCGGCGCCGGCCCCACATACTGATTGGCGTCAAGGTACTGCCGGGCCCGGTCGCGGCCCAGATCGGTCAACGCGTAGCGGTAGCCGGCGGCCCCGGCGGTGGCGCTCGTCGTGCCGAGCACCTCGATATACAGCTGGGCGCGTGCGTTCTCAATGATCGGCGCCAGCACCGAAAACGGCAGTCGCATTCGATCAGCGGCGGCCGTACCGGTCGCTTCTCCCGTATACAGCGTCTTCAGCAGCAGCTGCGTGAGACGATCTGCCGGAATGCCGGTGTCTTCGACGGTCACCGGCGCCGGCGGCACCGGCGCCTTCATGATTGAATCGGGAATGGACAAGGTCGCGTTTGACATTGACTCGTCCTATTGGTTGGCCATCGGCGAGAACACTTCGATGAACTTGATCGCGGCCGGGCCGATGGTCACCACCCAGATTGCCGGGAAGATGCAGGTGACCAGCGGAAACACCATCTTGGCGCCGAGCTTGGCCGCCTTCTCCTCGGCACGCTGCCGCCGCTTGGTGCGCAGCGTATCCGAGTGCACGCGCAGCGACTGCGCCACGCTGGTGCCGAACTTGTCGGTTTGCACCAGCATCGCCACCAGCGACACGACGTCGTCGACGCCGGTCCGCTCGCCGAGATTGGCCAACGCCTCCGAACGTGCCTTGCCGGCGCGCAGCTCGAGGTTCACCAGCCGCAGCTCCTCGCAAAGGTCGGGGTGCGCGAACTCCAACTCCTGGCCAACGCGCTGAATGGCCTGATCCAGGCCCAGTCCGGCCTCGACGCTGACGACCAGCAGGTCGAGCGCATCGGGCAGGCCCATCCGAATCTTGTGCTGGCGCTTGCCCGCCATCCTGGCCACCGCGAAGCCCGGCACCATGTAGGCGATGATCGCGCCGAACAGCGCGGTGCCGAGGTTGGGCCGCACCAGGAGCGGCGTCGACAGGACCAGGAAGACCAGCAGCGCTAAGCCCACGCGAATGCCGGCGACGATGAGAAGCGCTTCCGTCCGGCGATAGCCGGCGGCGACGAGTCGCCGCTGCATCTTGCCCATCTCGCTCGGCGACTTGGGCGCCATGTTGCCGAGACGCTTCAGGGTGTCGACGACCATCTTCTCGTAGCCCGCGTCGACAGGGCCCTTGAGAGACGCGCCGGTCACCTCGCCGAGACGCTGTTCGATCGCGACCGACGAGCGCCCGAAGTAATAGAGGGCGCCGCCTGCGATCAGCAGCGACGCAAAGAGAAACGCCAGGAGCGGAAGGAGCAACGTCACGACTACACCTCGAGATCGAGAATCTTCCGGATCCAGAAGAAGCCGATCACCTGCATGACAATGGCCACGCCGATCATCATCTGACCGGTGCGATGGTTGAAGAGCAGGTCCATGTGATCCGGATTGATGAACGTCAGGATCACGCCGAGGCCTGCCGGCAGACTGAGCAAGACCAGACCGGTGAACCGCCCGTGCGCCGTCTTGGTCCGGATTTCACGACGAATCCTGAACCGCTCACGGACCACGTGCGCCAGGTTGTCGAGAATCTCGGCGAGGTTGCCGCCGGTGTCGCGCTGAATCAGGACGGCCGTCGTGAAGAAGCGCACGTCAAGCAGCGGAATGCGGTCGGCGAGCTGAAAGAGCGAGTCGCGGAGCGGCAAACCGAAGTTCTGCTGGTCGAATGTCTTGCGGAACTCGGGTCCGACCGGCTCTTTCAGGTCGTCGGCGACCATGCCCATTGCCGTCTGAAACGCGTGGCCGGCGCGCAGTGCACGGCTGAGCAGATCGAGCGCCTCGGGGAACTGCTCCTCGAATTTGTCCATGCGTCTCGATTTGCAAAACTTCAGATAGCAGGTCGGCAGCACGGCGCCAGCCACCAGAGCCACCATCGGAGCAAACGGCACGCGGACGAACAGGCTGGTCAGGATCGCCGCGACCAGCCCCAGACCCAGGCTTATCACGATGATTGCGCTCGGCGTCGTATGAACGCCGCTCTGCTCGATGAGATGCGACAGGCCCGTGCCCGCCTTGCTCTCCGCAAACATCTTGTCGATGGCGGGTAATGGACCGGAAGGTGCGCGCTTGACCAGGCTCTCTTCGCCCTCTTCCAGCGACGGGGCCGCTGAGATATCGAGCAGACGCTGGTTCAGGCGCCGGCGCTCGAGCGCGGCGGGCAGGTTCACGAACAGCGCGTAGCCGCCCATGACCACCCCGGCTCCGACCAGAAACATCAGGATTGCGAGACCCATTACCGCACCTCTAAGACGCCTTCGAACATGTCGGCTGGCAGGTGGATGCCGGACGCCTTGAGGCGCTCGCAGCACTTCGGGCGGACGCCAGTCGCCCGGAAGCGGCCGATCACTTTGCCCTCCTGCGTCACGCCCATCTTCTCGAACAGGAAAATCTCCTGCATGGTGATGATGTCGCCTTCCATGCCGGTGATCTCGGACACGCTCGTGACTTTGCGCGAACCGTCGCTGAGACGGGTCTGCTGGACGACCAGCTGAATCGCCGAGGCGATCTGCTGCCGCATGGCGCGTTCCGGCAGGTTGGTGGCACCCATCGCGATCATCGTCTCGATACGGGCCAGGGCGTCGCGCGGGGTGTTCGCGTGGACGGTGGTCAACGATCCGTCGTGACCGGTGTTCATCGCCTGCAGCATGTCGAGCGCTTCTTCGCCGCGCACCTCGCCGACGACGATGCGGTCGGGACGCATACGCAGGGCGTTGATGACCAGCTGCCGCTGCCGCACGGCGCCTTTGCCTTCGACGTTCGGCGGCCGGGTCTCGAGCCGCGCCACGTGCTCCTGATGGAGCTGCAACTCGGCCGCGTCCTCAATCGTCAAGACGCGTTCTTTCTCGCCGATGAAGCTCGACAGCACGTTCAGCAGCGTCGTCTTGCCGGCGCCGGTGCCGCCGCTGATCAGCATGTTCATGCGCGAACGCACGCAATGCGCGAGGAAGTCGAGCGTCGGCTGGGTCAGCGCCTTGAGCGTGACGAGGTCATTGGCCTTCAGCCGTTCGGCCGGAAAGCGGCGGATTGAGAGCAGGGGTCCGTCAACCGCGAGCGGCGGGATGATCGCGTTGACGCGCGATCCGTCCTGCAGACGGGCGTCGACCATCGGCGAGCTGTCGTCGATGCGGCGCCCGACGCGGCTGACGATGCGATCGATGACCCGCAGCAGGTGTCCGTCGTCCTGGAACGTCGCCGGCACCTTCTCGAGGATGCCGCGGCGCTCGACGAAGACGTTCTTGTAGGTATTGACCAGGATGTCGTTGACCGACGGGTCGCGAAGAATCGGCTCGAGCGGGCCGAGTCCGAATACTTCGTCGATCAGCTCACCGAACAGGAGATCGCGCTCGCCCATGCTGAGCGGCGTGTTCTCTTCGCCGAGCAGCTCGTTGACCAGCGTCTTGATCTCGCTCTCGGCGCGGGACCGGTCGGCGCTCGCCAGCGCCTCGAGATTCAGGCGGTTGAGCAGTTTGCGGTGAACGTTGGCCTTCAGCTCGACGTAGGCGGCGCGCGGCGGCTGCGGTTGCGGCCGGGTGGCGGTCGGAAGCGATTGTCGCACGGCGGATGCGCTGCTCATCTGGACTCCAATAGGACAGCAGGCCCGCAGGCCTGCGCTTCAGCCAATTGCCGCGGGCGCCCCGGAGGGGCGTCCCGCGACTACCAGAGCGACGCGATTCGATCGATGTTCAGCAGGCCCTTCTTGCCGCCTGCCGAATCACCGCCGGCGCCCGGATCGAGCACGCGACGGACGAACAGATCGAACTGCGAGGCAATCTCCGAGTCTCCAGCCAGTGACAGCGGCACCCCCGAGTTGAGCGCCGTCGACACCGTCTTGTAGTCGCTCGGAAACATGTGGTGAATCGGATGCCCGAGTGCCGTTTCGATTTGCTTCGGGGGAATCGGGAATGGTTCGGCGGCGCGGTTGAGCAGCAACCTGACGCGATCGCCTGAGGCGCCGAGCTCGCGGACGCGCTCGAGCAGCCGCTGCGCGTTGCGCACCGACGGCACGTCGGGATTCGCGGTCAGGAACATGCGATCAGCGGCGTAGATCGCCGCCACCGAACAGGCGTTGATCTGGCTGCCGGCGTCGACGATGAGGTATTCGTACTGCCGGCTGAGCAGCCGGAACAGTTCCTCGATGCCGGTGCCGTCGGCTGCGCCGGGTCGGTCGAAGTTATCCGAGCCCGCCAGGATCTCCAGGCCCGACTTGTGTTTGACCACGAGCTCCTTCAGAAACTCGCGATCGAGGCGATGCAGGTTGTCGATCGCGTCGATCAGGCTGTAGCGCGATCGCACGCCGAGAAACAGGGCGACCTCACCCAGGCCGGGTTTGAGGTCGATCATGAGGGTCGATCGCTTGCTGAGGCGCGCCAGCTCGACGCCGCAGTTGACCGCCACCGTCGTCGTTCCGGCGCCGCCCTTGGCGCCGAAAAAGACGAAGGTCTGCGCCGACGGCCGCGAGCCGTGCGCGGTTTCACGGCGGGTCGCGGTACGGCGAATCGCCCCGTGGAACGTTTCGTCGGCCGGCGGCCAGATGAAGAACTCGTTGGCGCCCGCGCGCATCGACTGCAGAATCAAGTCCGGATCAGCCGAATTGGCCACCGCGAAGATCGCGGCGGCCGGAGCAGTGACGCGCAGACGTTCGAGATGGGACAGACCCGACGCGGCATCGTCGCGGATGTCGACGACGACCAGCTCGGGTGGCGCCCCGTCGCGGATGGCGTCGATGACGCCGACCGGGACGGGGCTCGAGCGGAGCAGACGGCCGACGTGCTTCTTGAAGGTGTCGTCCGTCGTGATGATCAATCCGGCGATATGGGCCATGTTTCTCCGCCTACCTGGCTACTCCACGAGTCGAATCGCCATCGCAAACGAGCTTGCGGTGGTCGGGTTGCTGGTCGTCTCCGCGCTGATCGGGTGCACCCGCGCGAGCAGCTCATTGCCTTGCATGCCCACGACGAAGACGCCCAGGAAGCTCACCATCTTGAAATCGGCGTTTCGGCCGGTCTGCTTGCCGTTTTCGTAGAAGACCGGGTCGTAGAGCGGGATCGGCCGGATGCGGGGGCTCATGCCGCCGAATTTTGGGTCGCTGCCCTTGACGCAGTTGCAGCCTGGCAACGGCTCCCAATACGCGCCCGAGTCCTTGGCGACGAGATCCTGAACGCCCTGGCTGGTGGGACCCACCATGTTGCCCGGCTCAGGGACCAGCATCTGGTCGGTCTCCATGGTCCCGGTGCGGCAGCCGGCGATCGCTTCGCGGTAATCGTCGGCGCCAGTGCTGCCCGGAATCGCCCAGGGGTTGTAAATGCCCGGCGACACTTGGCTGGTGTTGCTGGTCTTGAGTTTGATGAGCGTGCCCTTGTCCACTTCGGCGTTGTAGCCGCTGCCGTTCGGACCGGGGCGATAGCGATCGCGGGGGCTCAGCAGGGTGCCCCGCTTGTCGTACATCTCGAACATCGAGTCCGTGTCCCACGGAGCGTCCGTGAGCTCGTCCCACTTGTCGGGAATCGTGAACGGCAGCAGGCAGCGGGCGGCATTCGCCGGCGACGCTTCGGCTGTCGCGTTCGCCGCGCTCAGCATGTTGTCGATGCCGAACAGGCTGGCCAGCACGGTCGGGATCGGCGTGTCGACATGGACCCGCACGCGGTTGCTGATTCCGGTCGGACCGACCGGAAACGTGACGTCCGCGGGGAGAACCTCCACGTCGTCGTCACCGACTTTGTTCGCCAGGGCGGCGTCGATGGCGCTGGTCACGGCCGGCCCCCCGGCGCTGCGGTCGTCGTAATCGTTGAACACGAGCGCAACGGCGCCGGCCAGTGCACCGGCGTCGGCCGAGTTCTGCGCCTGGCTCCGGGCCACGAGCCACCAGCCCACGTCGAGCGCCAGAACCGTCGACGCCATGAACCCGACGAACCCGAATCCTACGAGCATGTTCGAGATGCCCCGCTCGTCGCGGCGCAGCGTCGTCAGTCGGTTGTGAATGCTAGTCATGGGCTTCTTCCACCTTCGGGGCATCACCCCACTCGATGAAACGCCAGCCCGCGCGCGCTCCTCCGGCACGCGCGGGCTGGTAGGTAATCGGCCGACGCTTTACTGCTTCTGCCGGGCAACCTCGCTCTGATAGGCCGCTTCGGCAGCCTTCAGGCGAGCCGCCGCCTGGTCGATCTGTTTCTGTCGCTCGCGATCGATCTCGGCCTGCTTCTTCGCCGCCTCTTGCGCTTTCTTGCCGGCTTCGGCGTCACGCTTGGCCTGTTCCTTCGCGGCCTTCTCCTGCTTCTCGCGCTCTTCGGCGATGCGCCGGCCTTCGACGGCCTGCGCACGGGCATACGCCTGCGCCTCGGCACGGGCGCGCTGCTCCATTTCCTTCTGTTCCTGCTGCGTCAGCTGACGCGGCGGGGCGGCAGCGGAGGGCGTGACGGTCGCAGCGGCCGGCTGACCGGCGGCCGGTTGAACCACTTGCGGACCTGATGGCGTCAGCGCTGACACGGCGGCGGCAGCGGACTGCGCCGACTGGTTCTGCGCTGGTGCACCACCCACCGCCACGGTCGCGGCGGCCACCGGGGCCTGGGCGCCGGGGACGGCGGCCTGCGGCGGGAACGGCGGCGGCGGCTGCGGCAGCGTGTTGCGCTCAGGCATCGGCTCCATGAACCGTTCCTGCAGGCGCGGCAAATTCGGAGTCACGCCGCGTGAGTTGTTCGGCAGAATTTCCGGCGTGATCAACACCACCAGCTCGGTCTGGTTCTTCTGCGCTGCCTTGCTGCGGAACAGGTAGCCGAGAATCGGGATGTCGCCCAGACCGGGCACCTTCTGCAGGCTGGTCAGCAGCGTGTTGTTCATCAGACCGGCGATGGCGAACGTCTGACCGTTCTGCAGCTCCAGCTCGGTCTCGGTGCGGCGCGTCGTCAAGCCGGGGATCCGGAATCCGCTGAGCACGACCGAGTTGTTGAAGTCGAGCGAGCTCACTTCCGGCCGGACCTTCAGGTGGACGCGGTCGCCGTTGACGGTCGGGGTGAAGTTCAGTCGGACACCGAACTCCTTGAAACTGACGCTGACGCCGATGTTGGCGCCGCTGCCCTGCGCGATCGGAATCGGGAACTCGCCGCCGGCCAGGAAGCTCGCTTCCTTGCCGCTCTCGGCGACCAGGTTCGGCTCGGCCAGGCTCTGGAAGAGCCCTTTGTTCGACAGGGCCTTAATCATCGCGCCGAGGTCGTACTTCTGGCTGAACAGGAAGATGTTCAGGAAGTCGCTGAAGGTGAATTCACCCTTGGCGCTGGTGACGTCGCTGCCGAACTCAGAGGAGTTCTTGGTCCACTCCAGGCGCTCGAAGCCCGGCGCGGCGTACTGCTGCGTCGTCACACGGCCGATGGTGTTCTCGACGCCGGTCGGGCTCGTGAAAAACGACGCGCCGAGCTCGGTCAGCGCGCTGCGGCTGACTTCGGCGAAGCGGACGCGGAGCAGGACCTGATTGGTCGCGGCACCCTGGCCGAGCTGCAGCAGCGTGGTGACTTCTTCCTTCTTGTCGACATAGCCGGCGGCCACGTTGACCGCCTTCTCGATGATGTCCTTGTTCGAGACGCTGCCGGTCAACACCACGTTCTTGCCGTTGGCGTGCACGGCGATCGCCTCGTTCGGGAACAGGTTCTTCATCTGCTCCGCGAGCAGCGCCAGGTCGCGCTGGACGGTCAGCTCGTAGCGGCGCAGCGCGCCGGCGCGATCCCACACGAACATCGAGATCGTGCCGGGCATCTTGCCGTTGATCAGCAACTGGCTCGGCGACGTGACGAGCGCGTCGGCGACTTCGGCGCTGGTCAACGAGACGCGAGCGATCGGCGTGCCGACGTCGAGGACCGTCGAGCGGCCGACGAGAAGGCGCACCGCGTTGGGCTCGGCGTCGACCGCCGCGCCGGCGTTCGGGGCGGCGACGGCGCTCGCCGAGAGCACCGGATTCTGGGCCCAGACAATCGAACCGCTCTGGGCGAGTGCGACCAGCAGGATTCCTGCGCCGGTCCAGACGAATTTATGACGACTGCTCATGTCAGTGGCTCCTGCTTAGCGCACAACCTCGTGCGCGCGCTTGTCTCCGCGGATGATTTCGACTGTGGGTGCGGCCACTTCCGTTGGAACAGGAAGGGCACGGGCCACAGAGGCAGCAGCGCGCGGTGAGGGGACGACGCGCATGGCGGGTTCGCTACCGAGCAGAATCGCCGGACGCACGCCACGCGTGGCGGGCGCGCTCCGATCGAGCGGATTGCGCAGCGCGAGCTGAATCTTGCCCTCGCTGGCGGCGAGCGTCAGACGCTCGGCTTCATCCGGGTTGACGAGCAGCGTGACGACGCTGACCGGCACCGGCTTGTCCTTGTCGGTCGTGTTGTCGATCTTGGTGCCGGCGGCGAGCACCTGCACGTCGGTCAGGATGACCTTCGAGGTCATCGTCTGCGTCTGCTGGCCGGGATTGATCGTGGTCAGCACGTCAACGCGGGTGCCGGGCACGACGTAGCCGGCGACGCCGATGACCTCGTTGACGCGCACCGAGACGGCCCGCAGCCCCGGCGGAATCACCGGCGGCAGGCCGGCGCCCGCTTCCTTGGATGCCAGCTTGAGCGGCAGGATCGGCTCGTACTGGATGATGGGCATCACGACGCCGCGGCCCACCACTTCCTTCGGATCGCTGATCGCCTCGGCCGGAACGGCGCTGGCCGGCCATTCGATGACGCGCACGTCATCGGCCGTCAGCTCCGCGCCGAGCTGGAGATCGGTCGCCGCGACGACGACCGGACGGCTCGGCACGGCAACCGTCGTGGTCTGCGGCGAGCTTTGAACGTAGTTATACGTGCCGTATGCCAGCGCGCCACCCGCGGTGACCGCCAGCAAGAGCACCAGAAACACACGCATGCGGGCCATAAATTCCCCTTCAGTTCGACGATTCGTTAGTTCGGCGATTCGTTGCGCATGAGCGCGGTGGCCGTCATCGTGATCGGCGCGCCCACCTCCGACCCCGGCGCGATCAGTTGCATGATCGGGTTCAACACCATGAACGTGTACGGATAGTCGATGGTGATTTGCGACGCGCTGACCGGCGTACCGCCCATGTCGATCTCGGCGCCGGAATTGACGGTGATCTGGTTGAGCTCTCGGTGCTCGAGGCCGCCGGCGGCCATGTACTCGAGGACACGAGCCTGGGTGGTGGCAGTGGTCGAGCCCGGCAGCACGGCGACGCGCGCGCCCTCGCGGGCGGCGTTGGTCAGCAGCTGCCAGACCTGCAGGGCGCGGCCGAACTCGAAGATGCTGATCGAGATGACCAGCACGATCGGCAGCGTCAGCGCCGTTTCAATCAGCGCCTGGCCACGCGCGCCGGCGAATCGTCTGAGGATCGAAGAAGGTTTGCTCATGTCAGATTCCCAGCGCCGCCGCCAGCGTGCCGAGGGCAATCGCTGGCGCGTACGCGAACCGGTTGTTGGTCGTCGGGTGTTCGATCAGCGCCGCGTTCGCTCCGGCAGTGCCGACCAGCACGGCGGTGTTCAGCACGGCGTCACGCAGCCGGCGGCGCTGCATCGCCACGACCACCGCGAGCAGCCCTCCGAGAATCAGCGTGTAGAGAAACGCCGCCACCGTCGCCGCCGGGCCGAGCAAGGTGCCGAGCGCCGCGAACAGCTTCAAATCTCCTCCGCCCATCGCGCCGAACACGTAGGCAGGCAGCATCAGCAGGATGCCGACCGCCAAGCCGAGCGCGGCGCTCGTCACGCTGAGACCGCTCCACCGGGTGGCGGCGAGCGCCAGGCCGGTGACGGCGATGCCAAGCGTCAACGGGTTCGGCACCCGCCGCGTTCTCAGGTCGATGAGAGCGCTGGCCGCGCCGCTGCCCGCGACTGCCGTGACGACTGGGAGGTTCAATCCTTCAAACATGCTGATTCAATCGCCCTATGCCAACAGGAGGCCGGCGAGCATTCCGGCAATCCGCTGCCAGAAGGTGTCGATTACGGCGCCCGCCATCGTCTGCGTCGCGACCAGGGTCCCCAACGCCAGCAGCGCCACGAGCATCACGTACTCGATCAGGTCCTGGCCCGACTCGTCGTGGACGAGCGCGCGCAGGCCATCGAATCCATTCGTCCGCAGCATCCGGAGTGTCATTGGCGTCACCACTTTCACAACCGCTTGACGTGCGTGAGGTGGGCATCTGCCCACCCCACACCCTGTCTGTTCGTCGACTAGATGGCGTTCGTCAGCATTCCGACGATCTGCTGCCACACCAGGTTGACCTGGTCGCCGGCGGCCGTGATCGCGAGCACCGACGCGAGCGCGATGAGCGCCGCGAGCAACGCGTACTCGATCAGGTCCTGGCCGGAGTCGTCGCGCACGAGGGCGCGCAGTCGATTGATCAGATACATTTCTGGATCCTCCCGCGCGTCGATTTCTGACGCGCCTGTCCGTATTACGAAATTTCGATCACGCGTTAATCGCGGAATCGGTGGACGACCCATGTAGGGCAACGGCTGTGCCACGGCGGCGTGTCGTGCCACGCGGGGCCGGCGCAAACCCCTGTTCGACCGGCCGTTTACCCGTGCTTCAGCTGGGGTTGAGCGGGGGGTGCGGACGGCTGAAGGGGCCGACACTACCGAGCACATTCGTAAGCGTCGCTTCGAATTTCGTGGGCCGCGCGCTTGTGGCGAAACGGAACAACGACCAACGGATCTGTCGCGAGCGCGGAGTAAGTGGCAGAAACGACTGAAGTTGTAAGTGGTTGGACCGCACTGCTTCGATGCGGAACAAGCCTTGCGATAAAGAGACGTTGCACATGCAAGGCACCACGATGCGAAGACCGTCGATGTTCGGCGGCTTCACGGCGCTGCTCGGCATCGCCGGACTGCTGTTCGGCCTGGCCGCCGTCGACGAGCGCGTGCGCCTGCAGCTGGCGCGCGTCTTCAGCGGCAACCCGCCTACCGGCGAAATCGTCACGGTCAAGAATGAATTCCAGCAGCTGCTCGCCGTCACCTGGCAGGCGGTCGTCGACCAGAGCGTCGAAAACGCTCCGCTGTTCATCTTTTCAGTCGCCGCCCTCGTCCTCGTGGTGTGGATGACGCGAACGTGACATGCCGCTGATTCTCGCCATCGAACCAGACCGCAGGCAGGCTTCCAAGATTGCGGCGCTCGCGAAAAACAAACTTCATGCGGAGCTCGTGTCGGCCGACAGCACCGAACACGCCATCGAAGCCCTCGCCGGACGGATCCCCGACCTGATTCTGACCTCGCTGCTGCTCTCGCCGAAAGACGATGCGGCGCTGGCGGACTGGCTGCGCGACAGTGACGCCGCGGGCAGGAACGTGCAGACCCTGGTCATTCCGGTACTGGCTTTTTCGTCACGTTCGAGCGACGGCGGCGGACTGTTCTCGCGCCTGACTGGCCGCGGCAAAGACGACGCGGCGCCCGATGGCTGCGATCCGGACATGTTCGCCACGCAGATCCGGGAATACCTCGACCACGCCGCCGAAGAGCGCCGCACCGCCGCCGAGGATCTCGCGATCGCGGCGGCACCGCCGGTCTCCGAACACCGACCGACGCCACCAGCGCCCCCGGCCGCGCCCACCTGGACCCCCGATCGTTCCGAGGCACAGACGCCCGCCTACACGCCCGTCTATTTCGAAGTCGAGGCCGTGCTGCCGGAGCCGGTGGATGCGGCACCCTACGAAACCTCGTCATCCGCGGGGGACGAAGCCGAGAGCGAACCGTGGTCGGAGATCGCCCTCGGGGAGGAGGACGCAGACGGAGCCGAGGACGCAAGGGGTCGGAGCGCTCGGCAGACCGACGATGACGAAGCGACCAGCCTTGAGCTCACTTCCGAACCGATCGATCTGCAACGGTTCGTCGACGAGCTCGCAGGGCAGTTCGAGCAGGCCGGACAGCCACGGCAGGAGCTGGTCCAGAACGCTCGCGATGGACGCGAAGAGGTAAAGCGCCACCGCGACGACGTCCTCGCGGAGTTCGAGCAGGCGCTCGAAGTCATCACCTCGGACCAACCCGCCCCGGAGGATGAACCGAATCGACCCGGCGGCGAGTCACAGGCCGACAGCGAACTGTACATGCCGCTGGTCGGTGCCACCGCATGGCCGCACATCGAGGGCGGTGTGACAAAAGCCTCGCAGGTAAACCGCACCGCCGCTGCGGATCCCGCTCAAGCAGCTGAACCATCCCGGCCGAAGAAGAAAGGCAAGGCCATCCAGCCGCAGACCGAATGGCGCACGTTCGATCCCGAGCAGTGCGGCTTCGCGGCGCTGCTGGCCAAGCTCGATCAGATGAGCGACGACGCGGCCTGAACTGCCGCGGCGTGGGCGCCCCTTTTGTTATCATGCGGGCGCGTGTCCCGATCACATCACACCAGTCATACACTCGCGCTGGCGTTTTCAGCCGCGATCGTGGTCCTCTGCGCATCGGCCGCTGCGCAGATCGCGGCGCCCGTCGCCACCCCTGAAGCCCATTTCGGCTTCCGGATGGGGGCGGATCGTCAGCTGGCGTCCGCGGTCGCCATCGAACGCTACTTCGAGTTGATCGCCGCCGCGTCGGACCGCGTCGAGCTCGTCGATATCGGTCCCACCACCGAAGGCAACCGGACGATCGCAGCCGTCGTCACGTCACCAGAGAACATCCAGAATCTTGCCAAGATCAGGGCGACCAATCAGCGGCTGGCCGATCCTCGTACCCTGCCGCAGGAGGATGCCCGGACACTGGCGGCCTCTCACAAAGCCGTCGTCGCCATCGGAGCTGGAATTCACGCCACTGAAGTCGGCGGCACGCAGGCATCGAGCGAGCTGCTCCACACGCTGGCCACATCCACCGATCCCGCAATCCTGACCGTCCTGCAGAACGTCGTCGTCATTCTGATTCCGTCGCTGAACCCCGACGGTCATCGGCTGGTGGTCGACTGGTACGAGAAACACAAGGGCACAGCCTATGAAGGTGGGCCGATGCCGTGGCTGTACCACAAGTACGCGGGCCACGACATCAATCGCGATGCGTTCATGATGAACATGGTGGAAAACCGCAACCTGGCGCGGTTCTTCTACACGCAGTGGCATCCGCAGGTGTTCCTGACGATGCATCAGATGGGAGCCAACGGTCCGCGGTTCTTCGTGCCGCCGAACGTCGACCCGATCGATGCGAACTACGACCCGCTGATCTGGCGGACGGCAGGGCTGCTCGGCAGTGCGATGGCGCTGGAGCTGCAGCGCGACGGCAGAAGCGGCGTCGTGTCCAACGCCATGTACGACTATTACTGGCCCGGCTACGAAGACTCGGCACCGCTCGGCCACAACGTGGTCTGTCTGCTGACCGAGGTCGCGACCGCCAAAGTGGCGACGCCGGTTTCGATCCCGGCAGCGGAACTGCGCGGAGGTCAGAAAGGGCTGCCGGACTACCGGCCGCAGATCAACTTCCCCGATCCGTGGCCGGGAGGCGACTGGACGCTCCGCCACATCGTCGAGTACGACCTGACGGCGGTTCGCGGGCTGCTGCACGCCGTCTCCGCCTATCGCGAGACCATCGTTCAGAACTTCTATGACATGGGACGGCGCGCGGTCGAGGCGGGCCGCCGCGGCGGGCCGTTCGCGTTCTTGATCCTGCCCGAGCAGCGCGACGCCCTGGCCACGGCGAAGCTGGAGGAGCTGCTCATCCAGGGGGGGGTCGAGGTGCAGCGCGCGCTCGAACCGTTTCGCGCCGACGGCGAGCCCTACCCGGCCGGCACCGACATCATCCTGATGGCGCAGCCATTCCGCGCTTACGTCAAGACGCTGCTCGAGCGGCAGCGCTATCCGGGCCGGCGCACCGGCCCGGGTGGCTCATACGACCGTCCTTACGATGTGGCGGGGTGGACGCTGCCTGCGCAGATGGGCGTCGAGGTACTCACCATCGAACGCTACTTCGAGCCGCCGCCGATGTCGCGACTGCAATCCGCCGTCGTGCCGCCGGCCAACGTGTGGGGCGAGCGCCGCTCGGACTATTACCTGATAGATGGCCGCGGGAACGGTGGCGCGATCGCCGTCAATCGTCTGGTCGCCGCCGGTGCAGCGCCGACGTGGATCACTTCCACATTGACGGTCGGCGGCGTGCGCTACGAACCGGGTTCGATCGCAGTGACCTCGATGAAAGGGATCGAGCCGGTCGTCGCCGGCATCGCGAGCGAGCTGGGGCTGCGGGTCGACAGCCTGCGCGGCAAACCTCCCGCCAACACCCGACCGGTCGGCCGGGCGCGCGTTGCACTGTACAAGCCCTGGATCGAGAACATCGACGAGGGATGGACGCGCTGGCTGCTCGAGAAACATCAGTTCTCGTTTGCCAGCCTGACGGACGCGCAGATCCGGGCGGGAGGGCTGCGGACACAATTCGACGCCATCATCCTTCCGAGCGGGTCGCCGGAACGGCTCATGGCCGGACATGCTCCCGAAACCATGCCGCCTGAATATGCCGGCGGCCTCGGTCAGGCCGGAATCGACGCGCTGAAAAGCTTCGTTCAGGAGGGGGGCACGCTCGTCTGCCTCGATTCGTCGTGTGAGCTCGCGATCAGCGCGCTCAATCTCGAGATTCGCGACATGGCGCGGGAGGCTGGCGAGAAATTCTTCTGTCCGGGATCGATCGTCCGGATCGAGCTGGACACCGCGCACCCACTGGCCTACGGGATGCCCCAGCAGACCGCCGGATTCTTCGCCTTCAGCGCCGCCTACCGGCCCTACGGAGGCGCGCAGACGGTCGGTATCTACGGGATGAAAGACCTCCTGCTGAGTGGCTGGATCGAAGGTGAGGAAGCGATCGCGGGTCAGTCGGCGGTCGTGGAAGCGAAGGTGGGCGCCGGCCGCGTGGTCCTATTCGGCTTCCGCGTCCAGCATCGCGGTCAATCTCACGCGACGTTTCGATTGTTGTTCAACGCGCTGTTCACCACCGCGACTGCCGAGCCGCCTGCGAGATCGCGTTAGGTAGCCCGGGCTTTGCGAGTACGGCCCACAAGCCATCCTGATAAAGCGCTGTCCAGCCGTCTCTCGTCAGGCGCTGAGCCAGGACAGTCTCTGTCGGAACGAACGCGCACCGGATCGAGTGACGTTCGAAGAGATCGCGGTAGTCGCCAGTCGTCTCCACCCGGATGTGTTCGTGCATCAGCGCAGGCGGATAGGGATCCTGGCGGTTGTCGATGAACACCTTCCGGCTTGGAACGAACCAGATCAGATATCCCCCCTCGTCGTACCGGTTGTAGAGCGATTCGGGACAGGACTCCAGCGCCGCGATGACGCCGGTGCTCAGCGGGCGCCACTGCAGCTTGGGGAGCGGCGCACTCCAGGCGAAGACGACCGCGGCCAGCGCCGCGGCGCACCCTGTCGAGAGAACGACGGCATTGAACGCCGGGCGCTCACGCCGACTGGAGCGGTCCCAGACCAGCGACAACCCTTCGACGAGCATGCCCAGGGCCGGCACCAGGAGGATCTGCAAGACCGGAACGTTGCGAGAGACGTTGAGAGCCACGGGAAGAAGGGCCACCGCCCCCCAGAAGGCGACCGCTCGAGCGGGATCGTGTCGCCACGGCTTCCGCCGCACCACCAGGAACGCGAACGCCGCCAGCATCAGCCAGAACGTCACCAGGAAGCGGTCGGTGAGGCTCGGCGGCTGCCACTCCCGCACGCCGTACGACTGGAGCCGGCCGAGCATCGCGGGCACCTCTGTCCACAGCGAGAAGCCGAGCGGCGTGACGCCAGTCGCCAGCGCGCACAGCGCTCCGGCAATCATCGGCCGCGTGAACAGCCGCCGCTCCGAGACGACCGACGCGATGCCGTGCGAGGCCACGACGATGCCGCCCAGCATGACGCCGCCGTGCATGTTGGCCCAAACCGCAAACAGCGGCGGCAGCAGGAAGTACCGGCGTTTGACGAGCAGCCAGAGAGTGATCGCCATGCCGAGCAGGGTGAAGATCTGCGGACGAAGCGACCACTCGGTGGCGAACGGCGCCAGGGCCAGCACCGACAGGACCAGTCGGGTGATCGTGCTTCCCGGCGTCAGCCGCCAGACGATGGCCCATGCCGATGTGACGATCGCCGCGGCGAACGCGGTCAGGCCAGGCAGACCGCCAACGGCATACACGCCGTAGAGGACGACCTGCGACAGCCATTCGTGGTTCGGCCAGTAGCCACCGTTGACCGTGTGCGAAAAAGCGTCGCGCAACGGGATGATGCCGGTGGTGATCGTCTCCCGACCGGCTCGCAGCTGCCACCAGGTGTCGCTTTGCGCCGGCATCAGGCTGGCGGCGGCCGCCATGGCCAGAAAGAACAGCAGCGTGGCGAATCGCTCGAAGGTCAGCGTCAACGGCTGCCGCGTCATCGGCCGGCTCTGAATGCTTCGCCGTCAGCCGCAGTCACCGGAATGAAGCGGTAGGGTTCCTCCCACGTCGAGAAGTAGCTGGCGTCCGGAAGATCCGGAACGTGGAGGCCCATGTAGCGCCGCGCCAGCGATCTCGCCATGTTGACCGGGGTGACGTCGGCATCCAGAACGGCCTCCGGCGATCCGGGGAAGGCGTACGCCATGAAGATGGACATCCGCTCGTGCTGGTCGGCGTCGGAGAACCGTCCCGATCGCATTTCCGATCGCGGGCCGTGGTCGCCGTGCATGACGATCACCGGCGCCGGCCCCGGCTGCTGACTCAGCCGCTTCACGAGCGTGGTGAGCCGGTCGATCAGATACCGGGTCTGATCGCGATAGCCCTCGACGTACTCCTCGGTCGTGCCTTCGAACTGATCGCCGTCCTGGAAGCTGAACGGTCGCGACGCCTGGCGCGGTGTGCCGTCGGCGTTGAAGACGAACGGCGGATGCGGCACGATCACGTGCGCGAACACGAACTTCCGGCCCGGCTCCTTCGAGAGCGTCTCGACCGCCTCGAGGCCTTCGAGAATCTTGGCGCGGTGGGCGTCGTAGGTCCACCGCGAGAGCGGCAGCGCCGCAAAGGGCGTCGAGATGAGGGCCTGGTACTCCAGTTCCCCGAAACCACGCCGCTCACACAGACAGACATCGGCGAGCTCGATCGTTTCGGTGGCGCTATAGGCCGATCCGACCGCAAAGACGCGGTAGCCCGCCCTTCGCGCCGCCATCATCAGCGCGTTCCGATCGATCAGGTGCTTGAGCGGACGGCGATCGTTGCTCGCTTCACCGAGCGTCGCGACCAGATCGTCGAGGTAGCTCAGGTTGAGAGCCGACGCCAACGACAAATAGGTCTGCGAATAGTTCGCCCGGGCGCCGGCAGGGACGGAAAAGCCCTTGGTCGACAGGAACTGCGTAAAGGGCGCGAGATCGACCTGATACTTCGTTTCGAGAATGTCGGCGCGCCCGAATCCGTCGAGGACGATGTAATAAACATCCCGCTCTGGCGGCTTGACCGACTGATCGGCGAGCACGCCGGCGGTGCGCGCCTCGACGTCCGGCCGCCACCCGCCGAACGCGTCGTGGGCGATCTCGCTGTAGACGTTGACGCTGACGAGGACCGCCAGGGTGGCGTTCAGCGCGAAAGGACTGCGCGGCCGCGGTTGCCAGGGCCGGACCATCGCCGTCACGAGCGCCAGAATCGCCATCACGAAACCGGCGCTGACCAGCGGATCGTGTGGGACAACCGACCACCCGGCCGCCACCAGCACGGCCAGCAGCGGCTGGTAGAAGACGAACAACAGCATCGCCAGACCGGCCCACGCGGCGCGCGCGTCAAAATCCCAGGGGAAGGCGCGCAGCAGGAGCAGCAGCGTCGCGGCGCCGCCCCACGCAACCAGGAGACTGCGCACGATGGCTGTCCCGTCGAGCGGCTGCGCACCCGCATTGACCGTGACGATGAAGAGGATCGGATAGGCGGCGAAGCCGAAGACCGGAAGGCAGGCAGCCGCGCGATGCCACGCGCCGCGGCTCATTGCGTCGAATCCGTTCTCCGGGTGAACAGGCTGCGAATCCTCGCCCATGACAGCCGGATCATCACCGCGGCGCCGGCCACTGCCGCGATGATCCCTTGCACGACCATGCTGCCGGTGCCCGGATCGATATAGGCTTCGAGCCGCGCTTCCGACGAGGCGACCAACAGGAACAGCACGGCAAGGACCCACCGGAACGGAGCGTAACTATTCATCGCTAGTCCTCAATCTACGCATCTGATACAGCGCCCGGTCCGATCCGGCAATCGGCTGCCGGCGTTCGGTCGCAAAGAAGCGGGCGAACGATCGTTCGAAGGCAGTGGCGGTGTAGTCGTCGAACACGTCGACCCGGCCGGCCAGCAACCGCTGGACCTGTTCGTCGTGTTTGGGAACGAACTCGATGATCAGCCGCGGCGCAATCCGGGCCAGCCAGGCGGCGATGCGATCGAACGGCAGGTTGTTGCCGATGGCGAGATGGTGCACCAGCGCGAGGCACAGGGCGACGTCCGCCTGCACCCGGGTGAACAACGGCGACCGCTCCTCGCCGTCCCACCCTGCCCCGGAGCCGGAGTTCGTCAGATCGACGAGCAGCGGCAGAAGCGAAGTGGTCTGCTCTGCCACCGTTCGCCGGTAGTTCAGCTCGACGGCCGCGGGGTCGCCGTCCACCGACACGACGGTGGCACCGCCGGCCGCGATCAGCCGACTGTAGGCGCCGGCGTTGGCGCCCAGATCGACCACCCGCGCCGGGACCGGTAAGAGCGATGCGAACCACGTCTTGACCAGCTCGCGCTTGTCGTCATGCGCGGTCTGCGCGTAGCGATGGGTCGACTCGTAGTCCGCCCACTCCGTTCCGGCCGGTTGCCACTCGAGTCCGCTGATCGTGCGCTGCAGGCTTTCGAGTATCCCGAGCAGCCCTTGACGACTGACCGTCGTGGCGGGCTGTGACCCGCCGCCAGTCGAAGGCTCTGCGTAGCGCCGCTGCGCTGCCGCGTGGGCGTGCAGGTGCATGGCGAATCCAGGCCGCAGCCAGGTGCTCCGTGGCAGCAGTCGGCTCGAGAGATCCAGCGGAATCCCGTCGAGATGCACGCGCAGCAGTTGTCCGAGCCGCACGTCGACCTTCGCCATCAACGCCAGCGGTGCGAGGAAGTGCTGACAGAACTGCCGGTAGGCCGCCCACGGCCGGCCCGACTCGTACAACTCGAACGACAAGGTGTCGATGAAGATCGGACGGCCGTCCTGGTATTGCACGTTGTAGGCGGTCGCGTCTTTCAGCACCATGCCGTGCTCGAGAGCATGCGCCTGCACGCGCAGCGTCAGGAGCGCGGCGTCTTTCAGTTGACTGAAGCTCCACTCGTACGGATAAGAAATGACGTCGATGGGCGACGGGCGCAGTATCTTGTAGGCGCCAGGCGCCGCCGCCAGATCTGGCGCGCATTCCTCGTGACGGACGAGCAGCTTGTCCCGCACCAGCAGCCCGAGCAGCCCCGACGATACCAGCCGGTCGTAGTGCTCGCGATACGCGAGCTGCACCTGCCGATAGACGACGCCGTCACGAACGAAGATGAACCCGCTCGGATCGCGAAAGGAGGCGGCGTGAGACTCGCGGTCTGCTGCCGCGCTCGGCGCTGAAGGCGCGCACACGGCTGCCATGCCGCGCTGTTCTGCAACCACTTCGCCACGTGCAAACGCATGCACCGGCGTAAGTGACGACGGGCTCCGGATTACAAAAGCGATCCCCAGCTACTAAACCTGTGACGGGGCGTTAACCTGCTGACCGTTCTGGACGTTCTTGGTTCAGAACGTCAAAACGACAGGAGCCAGCCGATGCCCGAAGTCATCATCGTTCCCGTGATGTTCGCCACGATTGGGTTCATCTTCTGGACCGTCGCCACCAACTGGCAGCGAACCCGTCATTTGAAGGAAATGACGCATTTTCACTCCCGGATCATCGACCGGATGGGATCGATCAAGGACTTCAACGACTTTCTCCAGACACCCGGCGGCATCCAGTTCATGAATGCCATTACCGCCGACAAAGGGCCCACCGGGTCGCGCGAGCGGATCCTGCGCGCCGTCCAGACGGGTGTCGTCCTCGCCTCGGTGGCAGTCGGCTTCCTGCTGCTGTCGGGCATGTTCCGGGACGAGGCGTCCGACCTGTTCACGGTGGCCGGCGTCATCCTCCTGTCGCTGGGCATTGGTTTCCTGATCGCGGCCGGAGCGGCCTATGGCCTGAGCCGCCGTCTCGGCCTGCTGACTTCGGCAAACCTTCCGGGGGATTCGCACGTCTCTTGACGATGCAGGATGGAGGTCGTGAGCCTGGGGCGCGAAATGGCCGCCGAACCGATTGCCGCCGCCGGGTTACTGGGCGCGTCGGACTCATCCACGACGATGGATGAGCAGGCGTTTCAGGCCTGTTATCGCCGCACGGCCGGACCCCTTCGCGGGTATGTCGTACGGGTCATGGGCAGCGTCTCGCACGCCGACGACATCGTCCAGGAAAGCTACCTTCGTCTGCTGCGGATGAAGCGGCCGACCGACGACCCGGCCGCACAGCGGGCCCTGTTGATTCGAATTGCCAGCAACCTGATGATCGACCATTGGCGGCGCACCCGCCGCGACCGGCCGGAGTCCGACGCGCCTCCCGAGCGCGGGACGGTTGGACCTGACGTCGGCCTGCGCGTCGACGTCGCGCGCGTCTTCGAGACGCTCCGGCCCGAACAGCGGCAGCTGGTGTGGCTCGCCTACGTGGAAGGCGCGAGCCACCGAGAGATCGGGACGGCGCTCGGACTTCGTGAGCGTAGCGTTCGCGTACTGTTGCACCGGGCCAAGAAGAAGCTCGCTGGCCTGTTCAGGGAAGCGGGACTGCGGCCCAAGGCCACCGATGCCGGCGGAGACGTGTGATGTGGAACCGGCCAATCGACGCTGAGACAGAATCCCAGCTGGCGCGTCTGATGGAGGAGCTCGCCAACGAGCCGATCCACGAACCGCCGCCGGCAACCGCCTCAGAGATCTGGCAGAAGGCCGAGCTGTTGCGGCGATGGGACGCACAACGCAAGGCAGCGGCACCGATCGACGTGGGCGAGCGGGTGCAGGTCGGCATCGGACTGGTCGGCGCCCTCGCCTTGCTGATCTGGCTGTCACGACAGTTTCCACAGACCGCACCCTCACCGACCGTGATGGCGGCGATCGTGGCGGGTGTCCTGCTGCTTGCCTCGGCGGCGGCCTTCAGTATCTGGGCCCTGCTATCGGAAGAATAGACGACCGCGGCACATCCCTTGCCGCCTCCGTGCTGATTCGACTGCGCCTGCGCTGTTTCGCAGGCGTTTTCGCAGGCGCGCTGCAATTTCTGCGCGTCACGCAGCGGAGGCGATGCCGAAACAGCAATTCCCACGCGTTGGCGACCTCGCACTGGTCCGCGGCCAGCGATGGCGGATCGTCGATGTTCGGCCTTACCCTGCGTGCAAAGTCGTTTCGCTGACGGGCGCGGCGGCGACCAACGCCGGCCACACGGCACGCGTCATCACGCCGTTCGATCGGGTCGAGGTTGCCGCCAGCGCCCCACGAATGCGCCTCGTGGGGGTGCGGCGATGGCGCCACCGCTGCCGTGCCCTGCTCGCTTCGCACGGTCCCGCGGACCGGCTGCAGAGCGCTCTGCATGCGCGGATCGAGTTGCTGCCCCATCAGCTCGAACCGGTGCTGGCAATCGTGCGCGGGCTCGCGTGCCGCATTCTGATCGCCGACGAAGTCGGCCTGGGCAAGACGATTCAGGCGGGGCTGATCGTTGCGGAGGTCAAGGCCCGGCAGGCGGCCGACCGGGTGCTCGTCTTGACGCCGGCGGGTCTGCGCGAGCAGTGGGCACACGAGCTGCGACACCGGTTCGAGCTGGCTCCTGAAATCATGGATAAGTGGAGCGTGCGAAAACGCTCCACGCTGCTGCCGGTCGGCGTCAATCCGTGGGCGACGGTCGCACTGGCCATCGCGTCATACGACTACGTCAAACAGCCGGACGTCGAGCCCGCGCTGGCCGCGTGCCGATGGGACCTCGTGGTCGTCGACGAGGCGCACAACGTAACGGCAGGGAGCGATCGGCGCGCCGCTGTCGATGCACTCTGCCGACGGGCATCGTACGTGGTGCTGCTCACCGCGACGCCGCACAGCGGCAGCGCGGCGGCGTTCAAGTCGTTGTGCGCGATCGGCGCACCGCCGGACGATCGTCTGTATATCTTTCGCCGCAGCCGGGCACAAGTCGCCCTGTCCGCAGACCGGCGCGTGCACCTCTCGCACGTGCGACCGACGGACGCCGAGCGCGACATGCACGCGACGCTGATGGAAGTCGCCGGCGCCACGGCCGGCGACGATCGCCGCTCGCGCGATGTCTGGCTCGCCATCGCCGTACTGCAGAAACGATCGTTGTCGAGCGCCCATGCCCTCGCGCTGACGGTCGCCCGTCGCCTCGAATCGCTGAATCCACACGAGGCCGACCTGCCCTGCCAGCTTGGTCTGCCGCTCGTCGATGCCGGCGAGCTCGATGCCAGCGATGAATCGCCCGCATGGATCGCTGCCGTTCTGTCCAACGCCGCTGAAGAACGTCGTCTGATGACCCGGCTCGCCAGGCGTGCGGCGGCGGCATCGCTGGCTGAGTCGAAGGTGCGGCGTCTCGATCGTCTGCTCCATCGCCTTGGACGTCTCGGCGAGTCGGCCATCGTCTTCACGGAGTACCGGGACACGCTCGAGCACCTGCGCCGCCACATCAGGTGCGACTGCGCGATCCTCCACGGTGGCCTCACGCGGGACGAGCGACGTGTGGAGCTCGAGCGCTTCGCCACCGCTCACTGCCGAGTTCTGCTGGCCACTGACGCGGGCGGTGAAGGGCTGAATCTTCACGTGGGCTGCCGGGTGGTCGTCAACCTCGAGCTGCCCTGGAATCCCATGCGCCTCGAGCAGCGGATCGGTCGTGTCGACCGGATCGGACAGACGCGGCGCGTCCATGTGTTCCACCTCATCGCGTCAGCCACCGCCGAAATGCAGATTCTCGACCGCCTCAAGGCGAAGCTGGCGCGTGCGCGCGCCGACATCAGCGCGTCGAATCCATTCGATAGCGCCGAGGCGGAGCACGACGAAGCGGAAATCGCGCGCGAGATTGCCGGTCTCGATCGTTCCAGCGAGCGCCTGCCGTCGGCGCCGTCCGCTCCTTTGGCTCGGCTCGTACCGGAAGCGAACCGGGAGTCGGCACGCCTGCAGCTGGCCCGCCTCATGTCAGAACGCGGCCAATCGACGTTCGACGCTGCCTGACGCCGACGTGTACATCACGCGCACGAGGCGCCGCGAGACGCGGTCACGACTGGGGAGGCACCTGCTGACGGTTGTTCAGACACTCATCACCGACGCGCAGGGCCGGCAGATTGCGTCCCTGCTTCACTCGCTGCTGATTGCCCCAGCGGTTCAGCTGACGGCGTCCGACTTCCAACTTCACCTCTCGCGCCTCATGTCAGCTGCGTCGGCTGCGATCGGCGCGGGCGATGAAGAGCGACTCGTGTCACTCGAGATCTACCGCGCGTTCCTCGCCGCCAGGCGGGAACGTGACCTCGCGATTCTTGCCGGTCTGGATCGCGATCGGCCCGCCGCACAACCAGGGCTCTTCGATCGGCGCTCGCTCCGAGAGGCCGCCGATCGAATGACGCAGACTGCGGAACTGAAAGAGGAGATTTCCGCGCGGATGGCATCGGCCGCCGACACGGTTTCAGAGGAATTCACGATGGGGGCTGCTCTATTCCTGATCCCGGCGGATCGATGGTAGCCGGTGTCTGCGGCCACCTCATCTCGAGCGAGTTCCTGGAACAACAACTTCGACAGGCCAGCGGTCCCGACCTTCAGTCGGCGCGTCAACTCGCGGAGTGGCGAGTTGGCACCGCCGCACTTGGACCGGCGTCCAGCTTCCGGGCTCTGATCGAGCTCGGCGCCGAGCCACTGGTTCGTCTCCTTGGCTTCCCGGGCGTGGATCGGATACGTCAACTCGATCATGTTGCGATCGCACATCTCCAAGCGCCTCGTCCCGTTGCGTTGCTGGTGACGGCGTGGGCTGAGCCACTCGACAGCTACTGGCGGCCGGCGGTCGTGGAATCGCGCGCACTGGGAGCTGAATGGTGTCTGCTCTTCAACGGCCAGTCCGTGCGGCTGGTCGATGCCCGCCGCGTTTATTCGAAGCGATACGTCGAGATCGATCTCGATGTCGCCGCTGACGATGCGATGGCAGCGCGCGCGCTGTGGACGATGTTCGAACTGGAAGCGTTCGGCCCCCGGGCAGGGACCTGCAGGGTGGCCGGCCTGATCGCTGATTCCGAGCGACATGGTGTCGGCGTCTGCCGCGGACTTCGCAACGGCGTGTTGCAGGCGTCAGGGGGCATTCTGCGGGCGCTGATGGCCGGCCGGCGGCGCGATCCGCGCGACAGCTTCGAACAGGCTTTGACGATTGTCTATCGATTGCTGTTCCTGTTGTTTGCCGAAGCCCGCTCGCTCGTGCCGATGTGGCATCCCATCTATCGCGACAGCTACAGCGTCGAGTCGCTGCGCCTGTCGGCCGAACGAACGGACTCGGTCCGCGGACTGTGGGACGCGCTGCGGGCGCTCAGTCGGATGGCCCACAGCGGCTGCACCGCCGGCGACCTGCGCGTCACGGCATTCAACGGACGCCTCTTTGCGCCTGGCCGGACCCCGCTCATCGAACGCCGCAACCTCGATAATCAGGCAATCCGATCCGCGGTCCTGTCCCTGTCGACCCGTGCCGCGGCCGACGGTACGGGACGCGAGCGGATCGTGTACCGCGACCTCGGCGTCGAGCAACTGGGCGCGGTGTACGAAACGCTGCTCGACTACGAACCGGGGATCGAGCCGGGCGCAGCCGCATCTGCAGCGGTCACGCTGCAACGCAGCTCCGGTATCCGGAAGGCCACGGGCACCTTCTATACCCCACAGCCACTCGCCCATTACCTGGTTCGCCGGACTCTGGCCCCGCTCGTCGAGCAGGCGACGCCGGAGAACATCCTCGAGATCAAGGTGGTCGACCCGGCGATGGGGAGCGGCGCGTTTCTCGTTGCCGCCTGCGAATACCTGGCGGCCGCCTACGGAGCGGCCCTCGTCAGATCCGGCGGTTGCCATCCCGCGGATCTCGGGCCTTCGGAGCAGGCCGCCATCCGCAGGCGCATTGCCGAGCGATGCCTGTACGGCGTCGATCTGAACCCGATGGCGGTCCAGCTGGCACGGCTCTCCTTGTGGCTCACGACGCTGGCGGCCGACCGTCCCCTTACGTTTCTCGACCACCACCTGCAGACCGGCGACAGCCTGATCGGCGCGTGGCTCGCCAACCTGCGCTTCGCGCCGCATCCGCAGCGCACTCCGCGAGTGGAGGGTTTGACCCTGTTCGACACCCCAGCGCTTGGCGAAGCGCTGCGTGAGACACTGCCGGGACGATTTGCGTTGGCCTCTACAGCTGCCGATACCGTCGAGCAGGTTCGTGAGAAGGAGCGGCTGCTGACGGCGCTCACGCGACGCGATGCGGCGTTGATGAAGTGGAAGCGCGTCGCAGACCTGTGGTGCGCGAGCTGGTTTCGGAAGCAAGATGCGCCTCCTCCGTCCGCCTTCGGCGCACTCTCCGATGCCATCCTCACGGGAACGACGGCCCTGCCCGGCAACCTTGCCGAGCCCTTCCTCAAACGCGGCGAAGCGCTTGCCGTCGAGCACCGGTTCTTTCACTGGGAGCTCGAATTTCCGGAGGTGTTCTTCGATGCACGCGGGGCGCGCCGGGCCGCCGCCGGTTTCGACGCGGTCCTCGGCAATCCGCCGTGGGACATGATTCGGGCCGATTTCGGGTCGTCTGAGGCTCGCGCCGAGCTCCGGACCGATGCCGCCGCGCTCGTGCGTTTCACGCGCGACTCTGGCGTCTACGCGGCGCAGTCCGACGGCCACGCCAACCGATACCAGCTGTTTCTCGAACGCGCCATCCATCTGACGCGCCGCGGCGGCCGCATCGGGCTGGTGCTGCCGTCGGGGATCATGGCCGATCAGGGTAGTGCGAAGCTCCGGCGCCTGCTCTTCGACCAGTGCGGCGTCGATGCGATCGTCGGGTTCGACAATCGATCGGGCGTGTTTCCCATCCATCGCAGCGTTCGCTTCGTGCTGCTCACCGCAACCGGTGGGACGCGGACTGGTGAGATTGCCTGTCGGCTCGGCGAACGCAGTCCGGCGGCGCTGGAATCGGGCGAAGCCGACACCGACGACCGCTGGTTTACCGTGCGCGTCACGCCGGCGGTTCTGGAGCGAATCACTGGACCTGACGTCTCGCTCCCGGCGCTCGTTTCCCCGCTCGACCTGACGATCGCCGAGCGCGCTGCGTCGCTGTTTCCGCCGCTTTCCGACGCCGCCGGCTGGGGCGCCAGCTTCGGACGCGAGTTGAACGCCACGGACGATCGTGCATGCTTCGCGCCCCCGGGGAATGGCTTGCCGGTCATCGAGGGCAAGCTGATCAACCCGTTCAGCGCGCACATCGCCACGGCACGTTGGAGCATCCCGACACGGCACGCGGACCGCCTGCTCGGCGCGCGCTATCGGAGATGGCGGCTCGGGTATCGCGACGTGGCCAGCGCCACCAATCGAGTGACGCTGATTGCGGCGCTCATCCCGCCGCACGCGGTCACGACCCACACAATCTTCTGCCTGCGGACGGCTCTGTCACGCGCCGACCAGCATCTGCTGTGCGGGCTCTTCAACAGCCTGGTGGTGAACTACCTGGCCCGGCTCCGGGTCACGACGCACGTCACCACGGCAATCGTCGAACGTCTGCCGGTGCCGACGCGCACCGTCGCACCTGATATCACCCGCGAGATTGCCGCCCTCGCCGTTTTGCTCGCACGACGAGCCGGACCCGACCGGCCGGGGCCGGCGTTCGCAAAGCTGAACGCGCTGGTCGCCGAGCTGTACCAGCTCACCGAGGCGGAATTTTCGTACGTCCTCAGCACGTTTCCGCTGGTACCAGTCGAGCAGCGCAACGAAGCGTTGCAGGCGTTTCAGAGCCGGTGCGTCTGAGCGAGCTGAGGCGTACCGGCCGCGTGCGGCTTCAGCACGGAATAGAGCGTCGACATGATGGGGACCGGGACACCGTGGCGTGCCGCCCGTCGAACGACGGCCCCGACCAGCGCCTCGACTTCGATCGGCTTACCCTGCTGAAGATCAATCAGCAAGGAAGACCGCGTCGTGCCCGGAATCGCCTCCATGTAGCTCGCGACGCGCCCGACGATCCCGGCCGGTACTGCAACCCCTTCCGCGCGCGCGACCGCCTCGACCTCGGCGACCGCTTCGCCGATGCTCTGGCGGATCAACGGATCGGCCCAGAGTGGACCGATCGGCAGGCGTGCCGAGCCAGTGAAGCCCGCGAACGGCACGAGGTAACAGAACTTTTCCCAGATCGGAACCCGCGCGTCGGCGACCGGTTCCGATTCGATGTCGGCCTGCGAGAACGCCGCGTGCAACGCCTGGACGCGATCCGATGTTTGCGACGTGGCGCCTGCCACTTCGCCAAACACGATCCGCCGGTGCGTGCCGGTCTGTTCGATCACGCCAGGCTCGGCAATCGCCGTGGCGATATAGGTCGAGCCGCCGAGGACACGCGTCGTGTCGATGACGGTCGCCAGCTCGTCGACGCTGTCGACACCGTTCTGCAGCGTCAACGCCACCGCCCGATCGCCAACCGCGCGTCGCAGCAGCGGCAACGCTTCCGGGTTGCTGTAAGCCTTCACGGCATAGATCGCGACGTCGGCCGCGATGTTCGACGGATCCTGTTCGGCGCGCACCTGGACCGTGAAATCGCCGAGCGGACTCCTCACCGTCAGGCCGCGCGCCCGAATCGCCTCGAGGTGCGCGCCGCGGGCGATGAACGTGACGTCATGTCCGGCGCGAGCCAGCTTTGCGCCGTAGTAGCCGCCAACCGCACCCGAGCCGACGATGGTGAAGCGCATAGGGTGGAGTATAGTGGGCGGTTGCGAAGGAGGTGCGACCGCGTGCAGGAGCATGGCTCAGGCACTGCGCGAGCGATGCAGTTCAGTCCGAAGGCGCTGTCGTTTCTGCGGGCACTCAAACGGAACAACCGGCGCGAGTGGTTCAAGGCGCGGAAGGAGCAGTACGACGTGCTCCTGCGGGCACCGATGCTCGAGCTGATCGAGCGGCTTGACGAGGACTTTCGCGGATTCGCGCCGGATCTCGTGGCCAGCCCGAAGGTTTCCCTGTACCGCATCTACCGCGATACGCGTTTCTCGTCGAACAAGGCGCCGCTCAAGACGCATGTGGCCGCGGTGTTTCCCTGCCGCGGGCTGCCGAAACACCAGGGGGCCGGGCTCTACCTCGAAGTGTCACCGGGCTGGGTGTGGGTCGGCGGCGGCATGTACGCGCCGGAAACCTCACAGCTGCACGCGGTTCGCGAGCACATTGCCGGAAACCTGCGGCAGTTTCGCGCGATCGTCGAGTCGCCGGCGTTCCGGCAGACGGTCGGCACGCTGGACGGCGAGCAACTGCAGCGCGTGCCGCGCGGATTTTCCAGGGATCACGAGGCGGCCACCTACCTCAAGTACCGGCAGTTCCTGGCCGGGCGCGAGTTTCCGGCGACCTTCGCCACGAGCGCCAGCTTCTATCCGGGAGTCGTAAAAGTCTTCCGTCACGTCGCACCGCTGATCCGGTTTCTCAACGAGCCGTTACAGCCGTCCCGGTCCGGCTGACGGCCGGACATCACATCTATATGTTCAATGGCCGCCGACGTGTTCCGCCCCCCGTCAACGAACCGGTTCGTTCGTACGCACCCGGATCGCCGGAACGTGCGTCGCTGAAAGCCCGGCTCGCGCAGATGGCGGGTGAGGTGATCGACGTCCCGCTGGTGATCGGCGGCAAGGACGTGCGGACCGGCGCGCTCGAGCGGTCGGTGATGCCGCACGATCACGGGCATGTGCTGGCGACCTATCACAAGGCAACCGAAGATCACGTCGCGAAGGCGATCGATGCGGCCCGCACAGCGCACGGCGAGTGGTCGCAGTGGGCGTTTGAGGATCGCGCCGCAGTACTCCTCAGGGCCGCCGAGCTCCTGACGACCAGCTGGCGCGATACGGTCAACGCCGCGACGATGCTCGGGCAGTCGAAAACGGTCTTCCAGGCCGAGATCGACTCGGCGTGCGAAATCATCGACTTCTGGCGGTTCAACGTCCACTTCGCGCAGGAACTGCTCGACGAACAGCCGCTCAGCGACCACACGATGTGGAATCAGCTCGATTACCGGGCGCTCGAAGGATTCGTCTACGCCGTCACCCCCTTCAATTTCACGTCGATTGCCGCCAACCTGCCGACCGCGCCGGCGCTGATGGGCAACACCGTGGTCTGGAAGCCGGCGTCGAGTGCGATGTTCTCGGCCCACTACCTGATGCAACTGCTCGAGGCAGCGGGCCTGCCGCCAGGCGTCATCAATTTCGTCTCCGGGGATGCGGGCCTGATCTCAAAGGTCCTCCTGACTCATCGCGATCTGGCGGGCGTGCATTTCACGGGCAGCACCGGGGTCTTCAACGACATGTGGAAGACGATCGGCGCGTCCATGTCGACCTACCGGTCATACCCACGGATTGTCGGCGAAACGGGCGGCAAGGACTTCGTGCTCGCCCACCAGTCGGCCGACATGGATGCCCTGGCGGTCGCCATCGTACGCGGCGGGTTCGAATTTCAGGGTCAGAAGTGCTCGGCGGTCAGCCGCGTCTACATCCCGCGTTCGCTCTGGGACGGGGTCCGCGATCGGATGGTGGCGATGATGGCGGACCTCAAGATGGGCGACATCCAGGACTTCCGCAACTTCATGGGCGCCGTCATCGACAAGCGTGCCTTCGAGAAAATCGCCAGCTACATTGCAGCGGCCAAAGAAACCGCCAGAGTGGTCCACGGCGGGCAGTGCGACGACCGCGCCGGCTACTTCATCAGTCCCACGCTGGTCGAAACCACCGATCCCCGCCACCGGCTGATGGTCGAGGAAGTGTTCGGCCCGGTGGTCACGGCCTTTGTTTACGACGATGATCAGTGGCTGGAAACGCTCGATCTCGTGGACCAGACGTCGCCATACGCGCTGACCGGCGCGGTGTTCGCGCAGGATCGCAAGGCCGTCACCGAGGCCGCGGCGCGGTTGCGCAACGCGGCCGGCAACTTCTACATCAACGACAAGCCGACCGGTGCGGTCGTCGGCCAGCAGCCGTTTGGCGGCGCGCGCGCCTCGGGCACGAACGACAAGGCCGGCTCGAAGCTCAACCTCGTGCGGTGGGTCAGCGCACGGACGGTGAAGGAAAATTTCAACCCGCCAAGGGATTATCGCTACCCGTTCATGGGAGAAAAGTGACGTTCGTCGTTCTACGTTCTACGTTCTACGTTCGCCGTTCGACGGTCGCGGCCGTCTTCCGCTGCGGGTTGAAGAACGGCGTCCTGACGACGGTGGCGGGGACCAGATGTCGGACCGCTTCGATCGTGATTTCGAACTGGAGCGCCGTCCCTTCCGCATAGTGCGGCGCGTCGATCGTGGCCAGGGCAATCAGTTTCTTGAGAACCGGTGACCAGGTGGTCGTCGTCGCCCGGCCGACCTGTTCACCGTCCTGGTAGACCGGTACGGCGACCCGCGAGGCGGTTGCGGCCACTTGCGGCGCCATGCCGAGGCGATCGTACAGCTGCTCGATCGAGGGCCAGTCGACCTCGAGGCCGACGATCTGCCGGCTCCATCCCTGCCTGGCCTCCTCGGCGAGCGCAGGCCGGCCGACGAACGGCCCGCTGTCCAATTGGACCAGCCGCCCCAGGCCCATTTCGTACGGGGAATAGGTCTGCGAGTCGATCAGCGCCTTCTTGCTGCTGTGGAAGTCGACGTCGATCAGCAGAAGCCCTGCTTCGACGCGCGCGACGTCGAGCGCCAGCATACCCGCCGGGCGGATGTCGAAGGCGCGGCCGTGGTCCATGAGCGCATCCCACACCTCGATGGCCCGGTCCCACTGCACCCAGATCTCGTATCCCAGATCGCCGGTGTAGCCGGTCCGTGAGATGTCGACCGGGACGCCGGCAATCACGCCGCTGGTCATCCTGAAGTACTTGAGACCGGTAAGGTCGGCATCGGCGGCGACGCTCAACAACTGCGCCGAGGTTGGCCCCTGCAGCGCGAGCGCGGCAATCTGCTCCGAGACGTCCTCGATCTGGACGGCCAGTCCCGCGGCGTTTTGCGTCAGCCAGCGCAGACTCGGGTCGGCGGCGGTCCAGCGAAACCTGTTTTCAGCGAGCCGCGTCACCGTTCCATCGTCGATCACCTTGCCGCGCTCGTCGCACCACGGCGTGTAGTACACCTGCCCGACGGCGAGCGCCTGCGCGTTGCGCGTGATGATGCGGTCGACGGCGAGCGCGGCGTCGCGCCCGGTGAGGAGGTACTTGAAGAGCGGCGAGACATCGATGAGCGCTGCGGCGTTGCGAATCGCGTTGTACTCGTGCTCGTGGTGCGCCTCGTAGGCGCTCACCGCGTAATAGCCGGACCACTCGCGGTAGTTGAGGCTTTCGCACAACTGAAAGGTCCGCTCGTGAACGGCAGTGCCGATCGGCATGGTTCGACACCTATAACCCTTTCCGGCGATCAAGTAAAGCGGCGCCGCCGCTGATGAAACGGTCGCGCGCGAACTATATTAAAGCGCGTGCGCTACGACGCGATCGTCATCGGCGGCGGGCACAACGGGCTCACCGCCGCAGCGTATCTCGGCAAGGCCGGCCGCAAGGTGCTGGTGATCGAGCGCCGCCACGTGCTCGGCGGCGCCGCGGTCACCGAGGAAGTGTTCCCCGGCTTCCGTTTCTCGGTCTGCTCGTACGTGGTCTCGCTGCTCCGCCCCGAGATCATCCGCGACCTCGACCTGCCGCGGCATGGTCTCGAAATCCTGCCGCTCGACGGCACCTTCACGCCGATGCCGGACGGCAACTACCTCTGGCGGGTGAACGACCACGCAAAAACCCGCCGCGAAATCGCCAGGCATTCACGGCTCGACGCCGAGGCCTACGACGAATACGGCAAGGCGATGGTCGAGATGGCGCGGTTCGTCAAGCCGATCCTGAACATGACTCCGCCCGATCCGCTGTCGCTGAATCCGCGCGATCTCGGAAAACTGCTGTTCCTGGGCCAGCGCTTTCGCGCGCTGCCGCTTCAGGACCGCCGCAATCAGCTCCAGCTGATGACGATGAGCGCTGTCGACTTTCTCGATCAGTGGTTCGAGACCGACGTGCTCAAGGCGACGATGTCGGCGTCGGGCATCATCGGCACCTTCCTGGGAGTGCGGTCCCCGGGCACGGCCTACGTGCTGCTCCACCACTACATGGGTGAGATCGATGGCGCATTTCGCTCGTGGGGATTTTCGCGCGGCGGCACGGGGGCCATCTCGAATGCCATTGCGTCGGCGGCTCGCGAAGCCGGCGTCGAAATCCGGACCAACACGAGCGTCGCGCGCATCCGGACGAAGGGTGAAACGGCGACGGGCGTGACGCTGTCGAACGGCGACGAGCTCGACGCGAGCCTGGTGCTGTCGAGCGTCGATCCGCGGCTCACGTTTCTGAAGCTGCTGGAGCCGGCCGAGCTGCCGACCGACTTCGTGGATGAAGTGCGCCGCTTCAAGTTCCGCGGCTCGTCGGGCAAGGTCAACCTGGCGCTCGATTCGCTGCCGAGCTTTCGGGCCCTGCCCGGACCAGGCCCCCATCTCCGGGGAGCCATTTCGATTTCGCCGAGCGTGGATCACATGGAGCGCGCCTACGACCAGGCCAAGTACGGAGAGTTCTCGCGGCGGCCGTACATCGACATGGTGATCCCGACGCTGACCGATCCGTCGGTCGCGCCGCCCGGCAAGCACATCCTGTCCTGCTTCGTGCAGTACGCGCCCTACGCGCTCGCGAGCGGCACATGGGACGGTCAGCGCGAGGCGTTCGGCAACGCGGTTGTCGACACGATCGCAGAGTTCGCGCCGAACATCCGCGACATCATCCTGCACCGCCAGGTCCTGACCCCCCTCGACCTCGAACGCGAATTCGGCCTGTCGGAAGGCAACATCTTTCAGGGCGAGCTCACCCTCGAGCAGCTATTCTTCCTGCGCCCGGCACCGGGGTGGGCGCAGTACACCACGCCGATCCGCCACCTGTGGATGTGCGGCTCCGGCGCCCATCCCGGCGGCGGCATCATGGGCGCGCCGGGGAGGAATGCAGCACTCAGGATCTTGCGAAAACAGTGACGTTCTACGTTCTACGTTCGAGGTGGAATGAAGAATCGCAGGTCGCGTTCGTCGCAGCGCTTGAGATAAAGAAGGAGCTTCGTGGAAACCTGCAAACAGCGCTTTACCAGCTCCAACGCAGGAGCGACAGCGGGCAGTGCGAAATAATCCTGGTCGACGCCGTCCAGCAGGGCATCATGTGTCTCATGGGTCGAGCCGATCGAAAACTCCATGTACTGCGCGAATGGGCGCGGACGGAAACGTCCGAAGCCTTCGGCGATATTGCGCGATGATGACGCCGCCGATCGACGGATCTGGCGGGAGTAATCTCGATCGCTCGTAACCGGCCCTGTTTTGGTCAACCGATACACTTCCAGCTTCAAGGCATCTGCCAGCTGCCATGCCTCGAGATCCTGAAATCTGCGCACGACCATGCGGCGATGGTACCCATGTGCTGTACCGACATGACCGGCCTGCACATCGTTCTGCGCGCAATCTCTCGGCGGTAGAACGTAGAACGAAGAACGTAGAACGTAGAACGAACCAGGTAGAACGTAGAACGGAGAACGTAGAACGCAGAACGGCCCCCCATGCGTGACGTCATCATCATCGGCGGCGGCGTCAACGGCCTGGTCGCCGCCACCATGCTTGCGAAGGGCGGCCTGAAGCCGTTGCTGCTCGAGGCCGCCGGCGAGGTCGGCGGGTGTGCCATCACGGGTGAACTCGTTCCGGGATTCCGGTGTCCGACGCTGTCCCACTGGGCGGCGCTCGATGCGGCGCTCGTTCGCGATCTCGGCCTCGAACGCCACGGGTTGAAGATTGTCAGCACGGATGCGATCGGCAGCGTGGCACCGGCGGACGCCCCGGCGCTGACCATCTGGCGGGACCGGGCGCAGACCGAACGGGCATTGGCGGCACTGTCGCAGCAGGATGCGTCACGCTACCCGGAGTTTCTGAGAAGTCTCTCGGCGATCGGTGGAGTGCTGCGGCCGCTGCTCTCGTCACCGGCACCGCCAATCGATGCGCCGGCTGCCGGCGATCTGTTCGAGCTGCTCAAGACCGGCCGCCGGTTCCGCGCGCTCGGCCGAAGCGATGCGTATCGGCTGCTGCGGTGGCTGCCGATGCCGGTCGCCGATTTCGCAGCCGAATGGTTCGAGAGCCATCAGAGTCAGGCGGCGATCGCCGCGGCCGGCGTATTTGGATCGCACCTTGGGCCGCGCTCGGCCGGCAGCACCGCCGTCTTCCTCCTTCTGGCAGCGAGACACAGCGAGCCGCTGGCGGCCGGCTGGACGGCGCGCGGCGGCGCCGGGGCAATCAGCCAGGCGCTCCAGAGCGCCGCCCGTCAGGCCGGCGCTGACATTCGCACCGGCGCGCGCGTCAAATCAATCGCCGTCGCCGGCGAAGCCGCAGCCGGTGTCGTCCTCGAAAGCGGCGAAGAACTGAGATCCCGCCTGGTCGTGGCGAGCACCGATCCGCGGCGCACGTTGCTCGAGTTGATGGATCCCGTTCATCTCCCGCCGGACTTCCGCGAATCGGTCCGGCAGATACGCATGCGTGGGACGCTCACGAAAATCAATTTCGCGGTGTCGACCCTGCCAAAGTTCTCGGGACTGGCAAGTCTGCCGCCTGAACAACAGGTCGCGGCGCTGTCAGGGTGGGTCCGGCTCTCTGGCGATATCAACGCCATCGACCGGGCGTTTGACGCATCGAAATACGGCGCATTCGCCGAGCAGCCGGCCATCGATCTGACGATTCCGTCCATCGCTGACGGATCCCTGGCTCCGGCAGGCCAGCATGTCGTCTCGGCGTACGTGCAGTTCACGCCGTACGCGTTGCGCGACACGACGTGGGAGGTTGAAAGGGACCGGCTCTGCCAGCAGGCGATCCGCGCGATCGAGCGGAGCGCCCCGGGGTTCGAGCGATCCATTGTCGGACGCCAGATCGTCACCCCTTTGGACCTGGAACGAACCTATGGCCTGACCGGCGGCCACATCTTCCACGGCGAGCTCGCACTCGACCAGTTGTATCTGGCGCGGCCGCTTCTGGGTTGGGCACGGTATCGGACGCCGCTCCGCAATCTCTACCTGTGCGGAGCCGGCACCCATCCAGGAACCGGCCTTGACGGCAGGTCCGGGGCGCTGGCGGCGCGCGAAATTCTCAGAGACAGCCGGAGCCGATCCAGCGTCTAATCGATAGTACGAAACGTCAGGTGGACCTTCAGGTCCGCCGTCAGGGAGCGCCCATGTCTCGAGTTTCTGCGGTTCTCGTGGCGTCCCTCGTCCTTTCCGCGGTCCCGCCGGCGAACGCCCAGGTTCAAGGCGGCACCGTGCCAGGCGTCGCGGTGCCCGACAGGCCGCAACCGCCTCCCAGGCCGCCGGCCCGCGATCAGCCGCAGCAGACCACCGGCACAGCCAGAATCAGCGGCCTCGTCGTATCTTCCGAAGATAACCGGCCGTTGCGCCGCGCCGCAGTGCGCGTGAGCGCTCCCGAGCTCCGCGAACCGCGCGCCGCCATGACGGACGCCTCGGGACGGTACGAGCTGGCGGACCTTCCCGCCGGCCGTTACATGGTCACGGTCTCCAGGGCAGGCTTCGTGACGATCAGCCACGGTCAGACCCGGCCCAACGAGATGGGACGACCGCTCGACGTGAAGGCCGGACAGACTGTCGATCGCATCAACTTCGCGCTGCCGCGCGGAGCGGCCATTACCGGCCGGGTGGTGGACGAATTTGGTGAACCGGTCGCGGGCGTCAGCGTTCAGCCGATGCAGCTGCGGTGGGTGAACGGACGTCAACAGCCGCAGATGACCGGCCCGGGCGGAATGATGCAGACGCCCGACACCGGCGAATTTCGTGTGTGGGGGCTTGCTCCCGGCGACTACGTCGTCCAGGCGAACGTCATGAACATGGGCGGACCGTTTGAAACGGACGATCGATCCGGCTACACGCCCACCTACTTCCCGAACGCAACCGATGTGGCACAGGCCCAGACGGTCCGAGTCGAGCTGGGACAGACGGTGACCGGCCTAGAGATCATGCTTTCGCCGACACGAACGGCGCGCATCAGCGGCCGCACCATGGATTCGCGGGGCCAACCGCTCAAAATGGGCATGGCGATGGCGATGCCGCAGCGATCGGAACCGATGGGCATGATGAGTCCTCGCACAGGACCAATCAGGCCAGACGGAACGTTCACGATCAACGGCGTCACGCCGGGCAATTATGTTGTGCGTGCGATGACGCCAAATTCGACCCCGGGAGCTCCGCCGGAGGCGCTCATCGCGACCGTCACCGTTTCCGGCGACGACGTGAGCGATGTCATCCTGTCACCGCAGCAGCCGGTGACGATCACCGGCCGGATTCTCTTCGATCCCCCCACGCAGGCGCTCGAGGCCTCCGCGGTTCGCGTCATGGCGACGCCGAAGATGCCGGGCACGATGATACCAATGCCGATGACCGGACCACCGATCGTCAACGACGACTTCACGTTCGAGGTGAAAGGCCCGCCTGGCGAGCTGGTCGTGCGCGTGACGCCGATGAACAACCCCAATTGGACGATGAAATCGGTCATGCACGACAACCGCGACATCACCGAAGAGGGCCTGACCGCCGCGTCGGGCTCGACGGTCAAGGACGTCGAAGTCGTCCTGACCAACCGTTTCCAGACCGTGTCGGGTGTGGTGACCAACCAGCGCGGCGATGTCGTCACGGACGTCACGGTCTTCGTCTTCCCGCAGGATCGCGACCGCTGGTTTCCGCGACCGGCATCAGCCTCGTCGACGGCGACCGGCCGGCCGGATCAGAACGGCCGCTATTCGCTGCGCACCCGGCTGCAGCCGGGCGATTACTATGCGGTCGCCGTCGAATATCTCGACCCGAACCGCCGCGGCGGCGATCCTGGCTATCTGGAAGAGCTGAGCAAAAATGCCACCAGCTTCACCATTCGCGAAGAGGAGACGAAGGCCATCGACCTGCGGGTTGCCCGTTAGCGGTATTTAACGATCCGTGCCGGAGCCGGTCTAACCCTGCTGAGAGGAACTTGCATGCGGAGACTGGCCGCCCTCATTGCCGTCTTGATTGCCGCGCTGGTGGTGTCGCCACACGCTGCCCCGCCTGCCGATACCGCTGCAATCGTGCACGTGCTCAACCGGATCGGGTTCGGCGCCCGACCGGGTGACGTCGAACGGGTTCGGGAGCTCGGTGTCGACCGTTACATCGAGCAGCAGCTTCATCCAGAGCGAATCCCCGACGCGGACATGCGCGCCCGGCTGGCGGGTCTGACCACTCTTTCGCTGTCCGCCTCCGAGCTGCTTGCCAACTACCAGCAGCCGCTGCTTCAAGCAAGGCGGCAGCGGCAGCAGGCGGCTGCCCGGGGAAACGCGGACCCGACGATGCGGCCGCCGATGCCGGACGCGGCGCAGCAGCGCGGCAATCAGCCTTTCCTCGAGCTGTCACAGCAGAAAGTGCTGCGCGCCAGCTACAGCGACCGGCAGCTGGAAGAAGTGCTGACCGACTTCTGGTTCAACCACTTCAACGTCGACTCGCGCAAGGGACCGGTCCGCTACATGCTGATCGAGGACGAGCGCGACGCAATTCGACCGCACGTCCTGGGACGCTTCCGCGATCTGCTCGGCGCGACTGCCAAGAGCCCGGCGATGCTCTTCTATCTCGACAACTGGATGAGCGCCGACCCGAACGCCCAGCCGCAGCAGCGGGCACGGGGGATCAATCCACGGCGGCCGAATGCTGGCCGCCCCCCACGGCCGCAACAGTTGCCGCCGGCGCCGGCGCAGCAACCGAACGCCATGCGCCGCGGGTTGAACGAGAACTATGCGCGCGAGTTGATGGAGCTGCACACGCTCGGCGTCGACGGCGGCTACACCCAGAAGGACGTCACCGAAGTGGCTCGCGCGTTCACGGGCTGGACGATTGAGAACCCGAGGGCTCGCGGCACGTTCCGCTTCGAACCGCGGATGCACGGTGATGGCGTGAAAACAGTGCTCGGCCGGCGCATCGATGCCGGCGGCATCAAAGACGGAGAGGCCGTTCTCGACCTCCTCGCCAGGCACCCTTCGACGGCGCGGTTCATCTCGACGAAGCTGGCACGGCGGTTC
This sequence comes from uncultured Acidobacteriota bacterium, assembly GCA_963728825.1. GTDB lineage: Bacteria > Acidobacteriota > Vicinamibacteria > Vicinamibacterales > CAVVIG01 > CAVREM01. Next base: position 212,493 of record CAVSLA010000006.1, on the reverse strand, counting down.
GTGAGCGACACGCCCCCGGCGTCGCTGGTCGATCGGATGGCGGCGCGCTTCACCGCGGCCGACGGCGACCTGCGCGAGGTGATGCGGACGCTCCTGACCTCCGCCGAGTTCCTGACGCCCGCCGCGCACGGCGCCAAAATCAAAACGCCGTTCGAGTTCGTCGTCAGCGCGATCCGTGCCACCGGCACCGACCTCGCCGACGCACAGACGATCGTCCGGTCGCTGCAGCAGCTCGGGATGCCGCTCTACCAATGTCAGCCGCCCACCGGCTACAAGGACACCGCTGACGCGTGGGTCAACACGGGCGCGCTCGTCAATCGGATGAACTTCGCGCAGACGCTCGCCGCCGGACCATCCGGCGGCTCGGCCGAACGTCGAACGACCGAACCTCGAACGACCGAGCGTCGAGCGACACTGCCTGGGTCGGATCCACTGGCAGGTCTTCAAGTGTCCGACGCGACCCGCGCCACCATCTCTCGCGCCACGACGTCGCAACAGGCTCTCGCGCTGACGCTCGGTTCTCCCGAATTCCAGAAACGGTGACCTATGGTTTCGCGCAGAGTGTTCCTCAAGAACGGCGCGTTCGCGATGGTGAGCCTGGGCTTCGCGCCCTCGTTCCTCGCCCGTACTGCGTTTGCCGCAGGGCGCGGCCGGCAGCTCATCGCGATCTTTCAGCGCGGCGCGGTCGACGGCCTGAACATGATCGTGCCGTTCGCCGACCCGGAGTACTACCGCGCGCGTCCGAGCATTGCGATCGGCCGGCCGGGTTCGCCGCGCGTCGGCTTCGGCGGCGCATCGGCCGCCCGGCCCGACGAAGGTGCGTTGGACCTCGACGGGTTCTTCGGTCTGAATCCGCGACTGCAGGCTCTGAAGCCGTTCTGGGATCGGCGGGAGCTGGCAATCGTGCACGCCTGCGGGTCGCACGACGCCACGCGGTCCCACTTCGACGCGCAGGACTTCATGGAATCGGCCACGCCCGGCGTGAAGTCGACTGACGACGGCTGGCTGAACCGATACCTGCAGGTGAGAAAAGCCGAAAATGCCGCGGCGTTCCGCGCCGTCTCGCTGACGCAACAGCTGCCGCGCGCGCTCCAGGGTGTCGCCCCGGCGGTTGCCATGAGTCAGCTGGGACAGTTCGGGGTGCGCGGCGAACGAATGGGCGCGTCGTTCGAAGAGCAGTACGCGGCGGCGGCAGACCGCGTCCTGAACGGGACCGGCCGCGATACCTTTGACGCTATCAGGACGCTGAAGGCCGCCGACCCGACCCGCTACCAGCCGGAGCACGGCGCTGACTACCCACGGAGTCCGTTCGGCCAGGCATTGAAGCAGATCGCCCAGCTGTCGAAGGCGGGCGTCGGCCTCGAAGTGGCGTTCGCAGACCTTGGCGGCTGGGACACTCATGTCAACCAGGGAGGCGCTCAGGGGCAGCTCGCCACCAGACTCGACGACTTCAGCCGATTGATCGCCGCGCTGCTCGCCGATCTGGGCGATCGGCTCGCCGAGACCGTCGTCTTGACGATGTCAGAGTTCGGCCGGGCGGTGAACGAGAACGGCAATCGCGGTACGGATCACGGTCACGGGAACGCGATGATGATCGTTGGCGGCGGCGTCCGCGGTGGCCGCGTATATGGCAAGTGGCCGGGGCTGGCCCGCGAACAGCGCTACGACGGCCGCGATCTGGCGGTCACCACCGATTTCCGCGACGTCTTCGGCGAAATCGTCGTCCGCCATCTGGGTCTGCAGGATCCCAAGGCCGTGTTCCCGGGGCATGCGATTCGCGCGGCAAATTTTCCGGGGCTCTTCGCCTGAAATCTGTCGTTCTACGTTCTACGTTCCTTCTACGTTCTACGCGTCGTTCGACGTTCGAGGGGCGGTAACGACCGTCGAACGCCGATCGTGACCCGTGATAGAGTACGGGCCGCATGGCAGAGCGCGAGAAACGTGAGGTCGGCGACGCGCTGGGGATGGTCGAAACGCGCGGGCTGGTCGGCATGATCGAGGCCGCGGATGCCATGGTGAAAACCGCGAACGTCGTGTTCGTCGGCTGGCAGAAAGTCGATGCCGGACTGGTCACGGCGATCGTGCGAGGCGACGTCGGCTCGGTCAAGGCCGCCACCGATGCCGGAGCCGCTGCGGCTCGCCGCGTCGGCGAGCTGATCGGCGTTCACGTCATTCCGCGCCCGGCCGACGACCTCGAGAAGATTTTCCCGATTTCCTAGGCCGCACCTTCCCGCCAAGCTCCTTCAACAGTCCATCGTTGCCGATGACGAGCAACGGCTGATCCGGCGCCTTCAGGAGGTTGTAGAACTCACCTCGCGTCGTGCGCGCGTAGATCTCGCGGCCGTCCGTCAGCAGCTGGACCTGGCCGCCGCCACCGGTCGCCTCGAACAGCCTGGTCGAGAAATGCGATTTCAGCGCATCCAGAATCAGGTGGAGCTGATGCACGCTGAAGCCGCGCCGGCGGAGATCGGCGAGCACGATCAGCTCGAACAGCTCGATGGGCGTGTAGCGTCGCTCGGTGTAGCCGCCCGCCGAAGTCCGGCGCGGCGGAATCGCCGGCGACAGCAGGCCGCCGGCATCCCAGATCTGCAGCTGGCGCGCGGAAAGGCCGGTGAGCGCGGCGACCTCGCGCGAGCTATAGGTTTTTTTCAGCCGCATGGGCGACGCGATCCGCCATGGCGGCCCCGGCAAAGTCTTTGTCGGTCAGCCCGCGCTCGCTGTGCGTCGAGTAGGTCAGCGTCACGCGCTTGTAGTTGATCTGAATGTCGGGGTGGTGATCGGCTCCTTCAGCTTCGGGAACGAGGCGATTCACGAACGCCACGGCTTCGGGAAAGCCGCCAAAAGTGAACTGCTTCGTGATCTGGTCGCCTTCGAGCCGCCAGCCGGCGATGTTTTTCAGGTGCTGCTCGGCCTCGGACATTGACAGCTTGGCCATCGTTTTACTCCGGTCTTCTGGCGCGAATCTCGTCGAGCCGCAGTCGTGCGGCTTCGACGGCGTTCAGCCCTTCTTTCTGCATCTCGAGCGGCGACGGCGCATCGGCCGGCGTGGCAAATGCGCTGCCGGCGATCGTCCGATGATAGTCGCGTTCCGCCTCCTGCAGCTCGGCCAGCGCCGCCGCGTGATCGTGCTGCCAGGTGAGCCATCCCATCAGGCGATCGACGGCTTCGGCTTCTGTCGCACCGGCACACTCGATGCCGAATCGGCTATCGTCTTCAGCACGCGTCGCCCAGGCCACCCACGTCGCGTCCCGCCGGGTCGCGATGAGCCGATACGCCGTTCCACCAACAGTGACGTCGGTCGTCAGAGCGCTCCAAAACGCTGCGGGCTGGTCAGCTTCAGCAGCGGATCGATCTTGTTGTCAAGCATCGCATCGGCGACCATCTGCGCCGTCAGCGGCGCCAGCAGCACGCCGTTGCGGTAGTGGCCGGTGGCGTACATCACGTTGGGCATCACGCTCGACGCGCCAATGACCGGAACCTCGTCGGGCGTGGCGGGTCGCAGGCCCGCCTTGGCGGCGATGAATCCCGCCGTCCAGGTATGCGGCACAATCTCCGCCGCGGCTTCGATCAGATCCCGCACGCCCGCCGTCGTCGTCTTCTCGTCGAAACCAGCCTCCTCGACCGTCGCCCCGACCAGCAGTGTCCCGTCCTCCCACGGCACGAGGTAACAGCGCTCCGACCAGATGACGCGGCTGAGGGTTGGACCGATCCAGGCGAGGTGCAGCAGCTGTCCACGGACGGGACGCACCGGCACGCGCGCTTCAACGCCGTCGATGGCAATCTGACCCGACCAGCTCCCGGCGGCGACCACGACGCCGTTGCCGGACAGCGACCCGCGATCGGTCTCGACGCGCAGATCGTTGCCGGCGCGCACGACGCGGCGCACACGGCCATGTTCGATGAGTTGTGCGCCGTGACGGCGTGCTGCGGCCGTCAGCGCACGCGTCAGATCCGCCGCCGCAACGTAGCCGTGGGTCGGTATCAGCAGGCCGCCGACCACCGCTTCTGAGAGGTGCGGCTCCTCACTCCGCGCGCCGGCGGCGTCGAGCAGGCGAGCGTGCACACCCCGGCGATGCAGCATCTGTGCGCACGCCTCGAGGCGCCGCATCCCGTCCGCCTCGAGCGCGACTTCGAGAGTGCCGGTTCGCCGGTAGGTCGGCGGCGATCCGCCAGCCGACCCGACGCGAGCGATGAACTTGTCGAAGAGGTCGAGGCTGCGGGTCGTCAGATCGAGCAGCGGGTGACCCTCGTCGGCCTCGATATACGGCGCGAGCACTCCGGCGGACGCCTGCGTCGCACCCATACCTGCAGGTCGATCGTCGACAATCTGGACCGATGAGCCGCGCCGCGCCAGTTCGTAGGCGACCGCGCAGCCGACGATTCCCGCACCGACGACAACGATGTCGCTCGGAGCTGCCACGTGCGGCCATCTTACCAGCCCTGAGCGGGGCCGAGGGCCGCCCTGGCCCGGACGGTCCGGTGAGATCCGGTAAGATCCTCAGGCTGCGTTCATGAAAAAACTGCTCGTCGCCAATCGATCCGAGATCGCGATCCGCTGCTTCCGGGCCGCCACCGAACTCGGTCTCCGCACCGTCGCCGTCTATAGCTACGAAGATCGGTTCTCGTTGCACCGTTTCAAGGCCGACGAAGCGTTCTTGATCGGACCACCGGAGGGAGGCGAGCCGGTCCGCTCCTACTTGAACATCCCCGCGCTGATCGCCATCGCCCGTCTGCACGGCGCCGACGCCGTTCACCCCGGCTACGGCTTTCTGGCCGAGAGCGCCGCGCTGGCGCGCGCGTGTGAAGAGGCCGGTATCCAGTTCGTCGGCCCGACCATTCAGCAGCTCGAGACCTTCGGCGACAAGACGGCGGCCAAGCGCGTCGCACAACAGGCCGGCGTGCCGACGATTCCTGGCACCGAGACCGCCGTCGAGCGCGCTGACGACGTGCGCGCCCTGGCGGGAACGATCGGCTACCCGCTGATGATCAAGGCGAGCTTCGGCGGCGGCGGCCGCGGCATGCGCATCGTCCAGGGGCCCGAGGATCTCGAGCACAAGCTCGAGGAGGCCCGGCGCGAGGCAGACGCGGCATTCGGGCGGCCCGATGTGTTTCTCGAGCGCTACATCCCGCGGGCCAAGCATATCGAGGTGCAGATTCTCGGGGACGCACACGGCGGCCTCGTGCATCTGTGGGAGCGCGATTGCTCCGTCCAGCGGCGCCATCAGAAAGTCGTCGAGATAGCGCCGAGCGTCGGGCTCGACGATGGGCTGCGGAACCGGATCTGCGAGGCCGCCGCACGTCTGTGTCGATCGGTCGGCTACCGCAACGCAGGCACAGTCGAGTTCCTCCTCGACGTCGATCGCGGCGAGTTCTACTTCATCGAGGTCAATCCGCGGATCCAGGTCGAGCACACCGTGACCGAGGTCGTCACCGGGATCGACCTCGTGCGCAGCCAGCTGCTGATCAGCGATGGTCATCGTCTTCACGAACCGCCGCTGAACATCCCGGCACAGCCGGCGATCGAGCGACGCGGCGTGGCCATGCAGTGCCGGATCACCACGGAAGATCCGGACCGGCATTTCGTGCCCGACTACGGGCGGATTACCACCTACCGCTCTGCCGGAGGCTTCGCGGTCCGCCTGGACGGTGGCAACGGCTTCGGCGGCTCGGTCATCACGCCGTACTTCGACTCGCTGCTCGTCAAGGTGACGACCTGGGGAGGGACGCTGGAGGAGGCGGCGCAGCGGGGCGATCGGGCGCTGCGCGAGTTCCGGATCCGCGGGGTGAAGACGAACATCGCCTTCCTGCTGAACCTGATCGATCACCCCACGTTTCGAGCGGGCGACGCGACGACGACGTTCATCGATGACACGCCGGCGCTGTTCGTGATCCGCGCGCCGCGCGACCGTGCGACGCGCATGCTGTCGTACCTGGGCGACGTGATCGTGAATGGCCGTCCCGACGTCAAAGGTGCCGTCGATACGAATCGCCGGTTGACCGTGCCGGTGGCGCCGCCGATCGCCACAGTCGACCCACCGCCGCCCGGCACCCGCCAGAAGCTGTTGGAGCTCGGGCCCGAACGGTTCGCGGCCTGGGTTCGCGGCGAACGGCGTCTGCTGCTGACCGACACCACGCTGCGCGACGCGCATCAGTCGCTGTTGGCCACGCGCGTGCGGACCTTCGACATGCTCGCGATTGCGGACGCGATGGCGCGGAGCATGCCCGGGCTGTTCAGCGTCGAGATGTGGGGCGGCGCGACGTTCGACACCTCGATGCGCTTTCTGCAGGAGGATCCCTGGGAGCGGCTCGTCGAACTGCGCCACCGCGTGCCGAACCTGCTGTTTCAGATGCTGCTGCGCGCCAGCAATGCGGTCGGCTACACCACCTATCCGGACAACGTCGTGCGCGCGTTCATCAAGCGCAGCGCTGCGAACGGCATCGACGTGTTCCGCATCTTCGATTCGCTGAACTCGACCGACAACATGCAGCTGGCGATCGACGCGGTCCGGACCGATACCAGCGCGATTTGTGAAGCGGCGATCTGCTACACCGGCGACATCCTCGATCCGGCGCGGACCAAGTACTCGCTCGATTACTACGTGCGGATGGCGAAGCGGCTGGTCGGCATGGGCACTCACATCCTCGGCATCAAGGACATGGCCGGGCTGTGCAAGCCGTACGCGGCATACGCGCTGGTCAAGGCGCTGCGCGACGAAATCGAGGTGCCGATTCACTTTCATACGCACGACACCAGCGGCATCAACGCCGGCAGTATTCTGCGCGCCGCAGATGCGGGGGTCGACATCGCCGACGCCGCGATCGCGTCGATGAGCGGCATGACCAGTCAGCCGTCGTTGAATGGCATCGTGGCGGCGCTGCGACACACGGAGCGCGACACCGGTCTCGATTCGGAGTCGCTCGACGGCATCAACCGCTACTGGGCCGCGGTCCGGGAGCTGTATTACCCGTTCGAGGAGGGGCTGCCGGCACCGAGCGCCGATGTCTATCAGCACGAGATGCCCGGCGGCCAGTTCACCAACCTGCGTCAGCAGGCCCGGAACCTGGGCCTCGAGGGCCGGTGGGACGACGTGTGCCGCGCTTATGCCGAGGCGAACCAGCTGTTCGGCGACATCGTCAAGGTGACGCCGTCGAGCAAGGTCGTTGGGGATCTGGCGCTGTTCATGGTGACCAACAATCTCAGCGCGAGCGATGTGCTGAGCGCCCGCGCGCCGCTGAACTTTCCGCGAAGCGTGGTCGAGATGATGCAGGGCCTGCTGGGCGAACCGGAAGGCGGCTGGCCGAAGCGGTTCCAGGAAATCGTCCTGCGATCGGCGCGGGTCGAGCCGATCGTCGGGCGGCCAGGCGCGGCACTGCCAGCGGCCGACTTCACGGCGGCCGCTGCGGAGATCCAGAAGAAGGTCAAGCGCGAGGGACGCGAAGAGGATGTCCTGTCGTATCTGCTGTATCCGCAGGTGTTCCTGGAGTATCTGGAGCACTGGCAGAAGTACGGCGATACGTCGACGATTCCGACCGGGAGTTTTTTCTACGGGCTACAGTCGGGGCAGGAGATCTCGGTCGAAATCGAACGCGGCAAGACGCTCATCGTTCGGTACCTCACGACCGGGGAGGTGCGTGAGGACGGCAAGCGGACGGTGTTCTTCGAGCTGAACGGCCAGCCGCGCGATATCCGGGTGCTGGATCGGTCGGTGGAGGGGTTGCTGAAGCAGCATCCCAAGGGCGACCCCGACAACCGCGATCACGTCGTCGCGCCGATGCCCGGCAAGGTGTCCACCGTCCCGGTCCGTGCGGGGCAAGCCGTGAGCGAGGGCGAGCGGCTTCTGTCGATTGAGGCGATGAAGATGGAAACTGCCGTCTACAGTCCACGGGACGGCGTCGTCGCGGACGTCCTGGTCACCCCTAACAGCGTCGTCGAAGCGCGCGACCTGCTGGTGGTCCTGAAGTAACCTCCGCCCCGCCGCTCCCCCGACACTGCTCCGACGCTGCTCCGACACCGCTGCGGCACCCCTCCGACACCACTCTGACACTGCTGCCACTTGACTAGACTGACGTGTCAGTCTATGCTTGCTGCTAACGTGCCCAAGACGCGAACCGCCCTCCCACCCGACGAACGACGCCATCAGCTCCTGGCCGCCGCGACGTGGGTGTTTGCACGCAAGGGATACCGCCGGGCTGGCGTGAGCGACATCATCGCGCGGGCGGGCGTGGCGCGCGGCACGTTTTACCTCTACTTCGAAAGCAAGGAGCAGGTCTTCCTCGCGATCGTCGAAGACTTCCACGGCCGCATCACCAAGGCCATTGCCGCGGTCAATCAGACACCGACGCTCGACGCGGGCGGACCCGAGGCGCTGCTGCGTGCCAGCTTCCGCCAATGGCTCGGCTTCTTCGCCGCCAACCGCGATGCGGCGATCGTCGTCCTCCGCGAAGCCTCGGCCATCGATCCGCGCTTCGAGAAAGGATTCGCCGAGCTTCGCCGCTCGGCCGTCGACTTCTTCGCCGCGCGCTACCGCCGCTTTCAGGAGCTCGGCTTCGTGCGCGCGTCAATCCGCCCCGTGCTGATGGCGCACCTGCTGATCGGGATGTTCGACGAGCTCCTCAATGCCTTCGTGCTGCACGACCCCGACGCCGATCTCGACGCGCTGGCCGAGCAGCTCGCGGACTTCGAGTGGAACGGCATTCGTCCTCACTGAAAGGGCCCCGCTATGTTGGTCCATCAGATCGACCCGATCATCGCCACCATCGGCGGCCTGCACCTCTGGTGGTACGGGTTGAGCTATTCGCTCGGGTTCCTGAACGCACACTTCTTCCTGCGCCGCAACCGGCAGCGCCTCCGTCTGTCGATTCGCGAAGTGTACGAGCTGTCGGCGCTGCTCGCGATCGGCGTGCTCGTCGGTGGACGAGGACTGGTCGCGTTCCGCCATGAATGGTGGTTCTATCGCGAACACGTCGCGTTGATTCCCGCGGTCTGGCTCGGCGGACTCGCGACCCACGGCCTGATCATCGGCGGCTTCGCCGGCGTGCTGCTCTTCTGCCTGTTCCGCCGCCGGGCGTTCCGTCCGATCTTCGACGCGCTCGCCGTCCCGGCGGCGCTCATCCTCGGATGCGGCCGCATCGGCAACTTCGTCGACGGGCAGATCGTCGGCAGCGTCACCGACCTGCCGTGGGGCGTGCAGTTCCCGGACGCCGACGGCTTCCGTCATCCAGTGGTCCTGTACGACGGTCTCAAGAACTTTCTCCTGGTGCCGATCCTGCTGGCCGTCCAGAGGCGCGGCGTCCCACCCGGACGGATTGCGAGCCTGTTCGTGCTGCTCTACGCCGGCCTGCGCATTCCGATCGACATGCTGCGCGACTACCCGATTTCGTTTCTGTGGCTGCCGGCAGGACAGACCTTCAACGTCATCATGTTGCTCGTCGGCGTCGCGCTGCTGATCAAGAACATCTGCTGGCCCGTGTCGGACACGCCAGGTCAGGTGGCCGTCCGTTCAGGACGCGACGAAGGTCGTCATGCACCGGGCGTTCCGCGCCTCGCGTTCGCGGCGCTCGTCGTCCTGGCGCTGGTCATTCCGAGCGACGCCACGCGCGATATCCCTGCTCGATATGGGCACCGACATCCGGATCTCTCGTATTCCTGGCTTTACCCGCGCATCGGCGTCGAACCGCAACAGGCCGAATCCGCACTTCACACACGCAAGGAGTAACACCATGTGTCGCGTACTAATGGCGCTGGTCTTTTGCCTCGTGGCGGTGTCGAGCGTCGCTGCCCAGGACCACCGGTCGATCGACGTCCACGTGCCGCCTGCTGAAGCGATCCAGCGTCTGCGAATGAGTGACGGTTCGCAGCTGTATGGAAGGGTTGAAGCCGTCGACGACGACTCGGTCGACTTCAGGACGATCGCCGGCGTGCTCATCATCGTCGACAATGCCCAGCTCGTCGAGCTGCGGCTGGTCGAGGGACGCGTCATCAACGGTGAATTCCGCTTCAAGGATCCTCACACCTCGCGGCTGATGATCGGCCCGACCGCTCGAAGCCTGCGCCGCGGCGAAGGCTACGTGACCTTTCACCAGTTCGCCGTGCCGTCGATACAGGTGGGGCTCACCGATCGTGTGTCGATTGGCACCGTCACGCCGCTGATGATGTTCGGCGAGTACTACCCGATCCTCGTGACGCCCAAGATCCAGCTGCTTGGCCGTGAGAAGGTTCAGGTGGCCGCGGGAACGATTCACCTCCTGAACGTCGACGACAGCGGACCGACCGGTCTCGTCTACGGCGTGACGACGCTCGGATCGGCGGACAACGCGATGACTCTGGCGCTCGGTTACGCGTTCAGCGGCAACGAGCGCCGGCCGCTGTTGATGCTCGGCGGCGAGTTGCGCGAAACCGGACGGGTCAAATGGTTCACCGAAAGCTGGCTGTTTGGTCCGCGCGACGGGTTTGTCAGCGGCGGGGCGCGCATCCTTCGTGAACGGTTCTCGACCGAACTGGCCCTCGCCGTCCCGCTGTACGGCGGCGGCTATCTCGTGCCGATGATCAATTTCACGCGCAGCTTCTGAAAGTGGGGCTGGCGGGTGTGGACCCGCCTCTGCGGATAGCGGATCTGACGCCGGGTCTGAAAAGACCCGGCCTACAGGCGGTCGGAGGTCGAATCATCGGCCGGCGTCGAGATCGTTCCAGTTCATGATTGCGTTGAAGCCGAGCGTGTAGGTGCCGTGCGTCTGCCACCGCCAGAACGGGCGGATCGCAAACATGACAACGTGCCCGGCACCCAGTCGGGCGTCGACGACCGCAGCGCGGTTCACCAGGAACTGACCGTTCGCCAAACTGCCGGACAACAGCAGCTCGCGCGGCTCGGCGCCGAACTGGATCACGACGCGCGGCCGCTGCGATTCGCGGGCGTTGGAACTACCACCCTGGCCGCGGTCGCGAAGCTCGGCGGCATCTTCCGGCCGGGGACGAGCATCGCGCTCCTCCTCGCGCCGCGCTGCGGCTTCTGCCTCGAATGGCGAGATCTGCGGCGGGGCAACGTTCGGCGTCACGATCTGGCCGAGCCCGACGTTGGGATTCTGCGGCGGCGCCGCGCCACGGCCGGCGGCCGCGGTCCCGCCTGCATTCAAGACCGGAGCCTGACTGAAATAGACCGGTAACTCCGAGCCCTCGTACCCATAGACGATCGGACTGAATCGATCCGCCAGGCGGCCCCTGACGATCGAGCCGCGCACGAACAGCTGCGCCGGCTGCTCGACCGTGACGTCGCTGGTCAGGCCGTACTCCGGAAAGATCGTCGCGGTCGAGCCTTCGGTGATGAGCGTGCCCCCCTCGCGGACGAACCGGGCGAGCTCGGCCAGCCCTTCGAGTCCCATCCCGCCGCGGATGTCATCGCTCGAGTCCAGATACCCGAGATTGGGAGTGTCGTCGGTTTTCCGGTACGGCAGCGGCGATTTGCCGGTCTGCGCCATCCCGTTTACCTGCGCCACCGCCGATCCACCGACGTGAGGGAAGAGGATGACGTCGTACTTCGCGCGCAGGTTGCCTTCCCGCAGCTTCTGGTCGGCGAAGTAGGTGTACGGCACTCCATATCTGTCGAGGGCGGCCCGCCACCACCCTTCGTCCTGGGTCCTGGTCCAACTGTGCACGTAGCCGATTCGCGGGACGTCGAGCTCGTGGGTCCTGACCTTCGGAGCGGTGCGCACGGCCCACGCGGACAAACCGAGCTCGCCCAGCGAACGCTCCAGGCTGGTTCGGTCCGCCTCCGGGATGACGATGGAGCCGGCACGAAATCTCCGCCCCGCCAGATCGAAGTCCTCCTCAGCCGCGAGCATCCGGACGCCGCTGTGCCGAAATCTGAATGCGACGAGATTGGTATCCGCCGTGTGTTCGACGACCACCACCGGGCCGGCGCCGCTGACACCGCCGGGCGCCTTCACCTCGGCAGAGATGAGCGTCATCTTCTGCTCGAGGAGCGCCTTGTCTGTCACGGGAGTGATCCGGATGTCACGCATCAATTGGAACGTCCAGCCGGTATCGTCGTACGGCGCGGGATTCTGGGGCGCGTAGTTCTGAATCGAAAAGTACATTTCCGCAAGCGTGCGGAACGGCTGATCGCCGCGAACGACGAAATCCCCTTCCTGGACCGCCACGCCCCCCAGCTTGAACGCCGCGGTCGCACGGGAGATTTCGAGCCCTTGATGCCGGAGGTCGTTGATGGCGATTGCCACATCGGCCTTGCGGCGCTGGCGCGCCGGAATCACCCAGCCGTGCACCGGCCCCTTCACGCCCTCCTCGACCGCCCGCTTGTTCTTCAGCCAGTAATTCTCGAGATACATCCGGCGGTTCTGCGCGACGTGCTGCAGCGAGAACAACACCGCCGACTGCTGGATATTGGTGTTGTTGCGCGGGCCCCAACGGATGAACGGCAGCGGCGGGTTCGGGCGAAACCATTCCTTGCTCAACTGGCCGGCACCGGGGCGCACGTCATATGGGTCCGGGCCGTAGCCCTGAACCTCGTAGAACCTGCCGACGGCGTTGTGGCTGTGCGCGATGAAGATCATGTAGTTCGGCACCCAGCCGTCGTAGAACCCATAGGTCCAGACGCCGGGGACGCCGCGCTTGGTCATCTCGAGCACGTCGTTCTGCGCCAGCATCCACCATTCGCTCACCGTGATCGGATCGAGCGCGTCGTTGTACGGACCGGTACCCGTGGACGAGTACAAGTAGGTCTGCGCCTCGTGCAGATCGTGGAGGATGGTGGGATGCCAGGTGAGCGTCAGTCGCGTGATGGCGCGGGTCAGCTCGAGCAACTGCCCCATCCCGTCTCGATTGTTGTCGTGCTGAACGTACTTGCCCCAGTACATCAACGGCAGGCGCGCCTCACCAGGCGCGCGCTTCTTGTTGAAATAGTAGGTGTCGACCTGTTTCTCGCGGCCGTCGACCTCGAGGACCGGCGTAATCAGCGTGATGACATTGCGCCGGATGTTCTGGATGAACGGCGTTTCTTCGACGATCAGCCTGAAGGCGAGCTCGATCAGCATTTCCGGCCCGCCGTTCTCGGGCGAATGCATGCCGCTCACCAGGTAGTAGATTGGTTTTCCGGTATCGAGCAGCTTCTGCGCCGCCGTTTCACTGGTGCGCCGCGGATCGGTCAGCGCGTCGAGCGTCGCGCGTTGCGCCTCGAGCGTGGCCATCGTCGCATCATCGGCGATCGCGAGGACGACGATATCGCGGCCTTCCTCGGTTGTGCCGATCGTCCAGAATCTCGCTCGGGGTGAGGCATTCGCGAGCGCCTGGTAATAGCGATGGATGTCTTTCGCGTAGGTCAGCTCGCCTGGGGTGCCGACGGCCCGGCCAAAAAACTCGAGCGGCGAAGGCACGGTCTCCGACGCCGGCAGATGATCGACCAGCTCGGTCGTGATCCGCGGATCCTGCAGGTGCTGTTTGATAAGCTGCGTGTACTTTTCGTCGGTGTTCTGACCGGTCTGCGCGGCCAGCACGAGGCTCGAAGCCAGGATTCCTGCGATGGCAAGCCGGATCGGCATAGGCGGATTGTATGCTCTCCCTCAAGGACAGGGTCGCGAACAGGGGACAGTCAGGCTGTTCAGTGACGATCCGATAAGTGTCTATTTATCAATAACTTGAGTTGAGGAGTCGCCGAAATTGACGGGTACGGGCCTTGCGTTAGTCGACACCGAAGCAAGGAGTATCAGCTTTCATGATCCCCAATCGATTCGCTCTGGCGGTGCTCGGCATTACCTGTGTCGCGGCGGCAGCCGGAGGCGGATATTTGGCAGCGCGTCACAACGCCGCCGTCGAACCGGCGGCCGCTGCCTCGACAGCCGAACTAGCCGCCGCCCCCTCTCCGGCGGCGCCGGCTGTTACTGAAACAGAAGCCGTAATCGCCGATTCGAAGCCCGTCGATCGGCCAGCCCCGTCGCCACCGGTCGACACGCGGAAACCGGTCGTTCAGGAGCGGCCCGCCGCGGCGCCTCCACGCAGCGCACCGGCACGCCCTGCTCGTCGCGCCGAACCTCCCCAGGCTCGAAATACGCAGGCGCCACAATCCGCATGGCCAATCAGCGCGCCGGCGGATTCGACACCACCGCAACCTTCGCCTGAACCGCCGGCCGCCCAACCGATCGTCGAGGCCAGCGCCGCGGAAGCGGCGCGACTGCCCGAGCCGCCGCGCGCGCCCGAAAAGGTCTTTGAAGAGCTGGTGGTCAGTTCGAATTCGGTAATCGGTCTTCAGCTCGACGGCGCCATCTCCAGCGATCGCGCGACCGTCGAAGACCGTGTCGAAGCGCGCGTGGTCCGCGACGTGCGGGTCGGAAATGATGTGGCGATTCCGGCGGGAGCGCGCGCACTGGGCTCGGTGATGCTGGTCGAGCGCGGCGGCAAGTTCAAGGAGCGGTCACGACTCGGCATCCGCTTCCATACGCTCGTGCTCGCCGACGGCACCAGGCTGCCGATCACTTCGGAAACCATCTTTCGGTCCGGCGATGCGCCGGGGAATTCGAGCGCGGCAAAAATCGGCGGCGGCGCAGTCGCCGGCGCGATTCTCGGCGCGATCATCGGCGGCGCCAAGGGCGCGGCGGTCGGGGCGACCGCGGGTGCCGGCGGCGGGACCGCGGCGGTCATGGCGAGCGACCCGAAAGCCGCGACGTTCCCGTCGGGCACGGAAGTGACCGCACGGATTCTGTCTCCCGTCGCCATCACCGTCGAGCGTTAAGAACGCCCTCACCTCGAACGTCACACCGGTTTCGCGGCAGGACGATATGATAGGGCTCTTGAAAGAGAGGGTTCTTCATGCGTAGCCATCTCATCGCCGCGTTCGTCGTCGCCTCCGTGGGTGTGCTCGCCGCACAGCAGGTCACGAAGGAAGAGGTCGCCGGCATTCGCAACCTCAGCCGTCTCGAGACGACCGTCGCGTGTGCGGGCGCCACCGAAGTAGAAGCCATCCCCAACGTGAAGAAGATGGGATTCGTGTCGATGATCAACCTGCGCCAGGCGTCCGAGCCGGGCGCCAACGTGCCCCAGGCGCAGGCCGCGGCGAAGGCGGCCGGGTTGAACTACATCCACATCCCGTTCGATGCCGCAGCACCTGATCCGGCCGTCGCCGATCGTTTCCTCGAAGCGATCAAGCAGCCGGGCAATCAGCCTGCGTATATCCATTGCGCCAGCGCCAATCGCGCCGCCGCGATGTGGTTCATCAAGCGGGTGCAGATCGATCGATGGGACAGCGATCGCGCCATGAAGGAAGCCGAGGCGCTGGGGCTGTCGAGCGCACCACTCAAGCAGTTCGCCACCAACTACGTGAGCACGCGCAAGTAGGTCGATTCCAGAGCTCGCGGCGACCGCACTTCGGTCGAGCGCTGTTCGATTGACGGACGATGGACGGCCCGACGTTCCGGCGGCATGCCCACGAGCTCGTCGAGTGGATCGCCGACTACCTCGAACACTCCGAACGGTATCCGGTTCTCGCCCGGGTGAAACCGGGCGAGATTGCCGCGGCCCTTCCCTCGCATGCACCGGAAGATCCGGAACCGTTCGAAGCCATCATGGCCGACTTCCAGCGCGTGCTGGTACCTGGTCTGACTCACTGGAATCATCCGGGCTTCCTCGCGTACTTCGCGACCAGCGGGAGCCCGCCGGGCGTGCTGGGCGATTTCCTGTCTGCGGCGCTCAACCAGCAGGCCATGCTCTGGCGTACGTCGCCTGCCGCGACCGAGCTGGAGTTCGTCACGATGACCTGGCTGCGCCGGCTGATCGGATTACCGGACACGTTCGAAGGCGTCATCTACGACACGGCGTCGGTCGCGACCTTCCACGGCCTCGCGGCGGCGCGGCAAGCGGCGATCCCGGAGGTGCGGCGGCGAGGTCTCGTCGCCCGCTCCGACCTGACGGGAGTTCGTGTCTACTGTTCGGAACAAGCGCATTCATCGGTCGACAAGGCGGCCATCGCGCTCGGCCTCGGCGAGCAGTCGCTCCGCAAGGTTGCCGTCGACGAGGCGTTCCGGATGCGGAGCGATTTGCTCGAGGCGGCAATCCAACAGGATCGGGTGGCGGGCCTCCTGCCTATCGCGGTCGTTGCCACGGTCGGCACGACGGCGACGACCAGCATCGATCCGGTGTCGGCGATTGCTGACATCTGTGAACGGGAACGGATCTGGCTGCATGTCGACGCGGCGTATGGCGGCGCCGCGGCGATGCTCCCGTCGCACGCCCACGTGCTCGACGGAGCGGAGCGCGGCGACTCGCTCGTCATCAACCCGCACAAGTGGCTGTTCACGCCGTTCGATCTGAGCGCCTTCTTCTGCCGGCGGATGGATCTGGTTCGGGAAACGTTCTCGTTGACGCCCGACTACCTGCGGACCACCGAGCCGGAGGCGCGCAACCTGATGGACACCGGCATCCAGCTGGGACGCCGGTTTCGCGCGCTCAAGCTCTGGATGGTGCTGAGGTCGTATGGAGCGCGTGGCATTCGCACGCACCTGGACCGTCACTTGCAGTTAGCCCGACTGTTTGCGCAATGGGTTGATGACCATCCAGACTTCGAACGGGTCGCGCCGGTGCCCTTTTCGGTCGTCTGCTTTCGCTGGAGGCCGGCCAACACGGCGCTTTCGGGGTCTGACCTGGATGCGGCGAACGAACAGCTCGTTGATGCGGTTAACCAGACAGGGCACGTATTTCTTTCACACACCAGGCTGCGCGGTGTCGTCGTAATCCGATTGGCCATCGGCCACCTGCGCACGCAGGAAGCCGACATACGCCGCGCCTGGCAACTCGTCGTCGATCACGCGGACAAAGGAGCTGCAACACGATGACACACCGAATGAGATTAGCGTTTTTGCTCGCCGCGCTCTGGTTCGCCATCCCGGCGCCGGCGTTCGCCGACGGTCTGTTCACCCCGTGGCTGGGTGTCAACTTCGCGAACGCGCCTGCCGAGGGCCGCACCAGTTTCGGCTTCAGCGTGACCGGGATGGCTGGCGGTGTCATCGGCGGCGAGTTCGACTTCGGCTACTCGCCGAACTTCTTCGGCGACGAGGAGGACGGGTTCGGCAGCAACAACGTGCTCACGATGGTCGGCAACCTTGTCGTCGGCATTCCATTGGGCGGCTCTCAAGGGTTCGGCGTCCGTCCCTACGTGACCGGCGGCATCGGCCTGATCAGGTCCAAGGCCGATCTCCTCGAGCTTGAAGTCTCGAGTAACGACTTCGGCATCAACGCCGGTGGCGGCGTCTACGTGTTCTTCGGCGATCGGCTCGGCCTTCGTGGCGACCTGCGCTACTTCCGCGCCGGCTTGGGCGATATCGATTTCCTCGACACGGACAACGTCGACTTCTGGCGGGCCTCGATCGGGTTGACCATCCGCTAAGGGGTGGGCGGGGCGCGTTCGAGCCGCCACAGCTCTGTCCACGTTTCACCGTCATCGTTCGTCTCGAGTACCGACGATGCCGTGAAGTGGAAAAGCGGCGGCTTCCGGGGCGAGCAGACGGAGCAAGCCGGGCAGGTGGGGAAAGTGTCCGGCGAGGAGCAGATCGCGCGGCTCGTGCCGCAGGCGATCGCGCATCCAGACGGGCGGATCTTCAGGCTGGAGATCCCGTGCCGCGGAGAAGTCGGCCAGGGCGTTGCACGCGCGCCAGAAGATCTCGGCGGTCTGCTTCGCCCGCAGCTTGCCGCTGTGCCAGACCACCGACGGCAGCACACCGTTCCCCGCCGCCGCGGCGGCGAGCCGCTCCACGGCGAGACGGCCGTCTTCCGACAGGGGTCGACGAGGATCGACGTTGGGACCGACGGCGTCGCCGTGGTGAACGAGCGAGAGCTTCATTCAGTCAACAGTCGTCAGTCAGCAGTCAACAGTTGCAATCGACTAATGACTGTCGACTGAAGACTGATGACTGACGACTATCAGGGTTTGGGCAGCACGCCGGCGTAGTCACGCTCGCCGGCAAGGATGCGGATCGTCAACCGGTTCTCGGCCGGCGGAATCGGACAGGTCGTGTACGGGTTGAACGAGCACGGCGGGTTGTAGGCCTCGTTGAAGTCGAGGACGGTCGTGCCGTCGGCAGCGAGGTCTGAATACAGGAAGCGCGCCGCTTCGTAGGTTTCCTTGCCGCTCGAACCGTCGCGGAAGATGAAGTACAGCCGACCCGGGCGGGTCGTCATCGGCCGCATGCGCAGTGTCTGGCCCAGCAAGGTGAACTCCACCAGCCCTTCTGTCCGGTAGATGTCGTAATCGCCGACCAGCGTCGGAATTCTCAGCTCGCGCGCAGCCGCATCTTTGATGAACTTCCCGGCGACCCGGTATTTCTCGTCAATCGGAAACCAGCGGTAGCCGGCGAACGCCTTCGTGATCTCGCTTTGCGGATCGTGAATGCGGATGGCACGACGGTCGCCGCTCTTGTGCACCCAGAACGCGACCTCACCGATGCGCAGCTGGTCGGCCGGCTCGCTCTCGCCGTCCGATCGCAGATCGATCGGCCCGCTGACCGGCTTGCCGTTCAGCGTGACGGCACTGCCAGCGGCCGGTTCGAAGCGGATGCGACTGCCTTCGTAGATGAACCGGCCGACCGACGAAGGCAGCCGCTTCGGCAGGACGACCGTGTTCGACGTGGCACTTCCCGCAGCGTTCACCCCTGGCTTGAGAAACGCCAGGCCGACCAGCGGTACATAGTTCCGCGTGTAATCGGTCTCGTGCTTCGCGCGCCACGCCTCCACCTGCTTGACGTGCGCCTCGTCGGCCAGCACGGCCACCGTCGTCACACCAACGATTGTCATCGCAATCAATGTCTTCATTGCTTCAGCATGGCTTCGCGTTTGGCACGGAACTCGTTGCCCGGCTTCCATTCCGGGAACTTGTCTGCCTCGGCCACGCGGTAGCCGACGGCGAAGAACGCCTTGAGGTCCTCGCGGCCACCGCTCAGATCCCAGTCGGGCCTGACGATGTCGGACGGCTTGTGGTAGTCGCGTTCGGTGTACTCGCTGCGAACCTTCACCGAGTACCTCGGGCGGTTTGCCGACGAAGTCGACGCCTTCGTCCGGATAGAGCGCCGGCACACCCTGCTTCGCGAAATTGAAGTGATCGGAGCGGTAATAGAAGCCCTTCTCTGGCTCAGGATCCGGCCTGAGGACACGTCCCTGCTCGCCCGCGGCGTCGCGGGCGTAGTCGTCGAGATCCGACGCACCGAACCCGATGAGCGTCAGGTCTTTCGTCCGCCCGTGGACATTCAGCCCGTCCAGGTTGATGACCGCTGCAGTCTTCGCCAACGGGTAGATCGGTTGCACCGTGTAGTACTGCGATCCCAGGAGTCCCTGCTCTTCTGCGGTGACGGCGAGGAACAGCACCGATCGCTTCGGGGGCTGCGGCAGTTTGGTGAATGCGCGCGCGATCTCGACGATGCCGGCTGTGCCGACGGCGTTGTCGACCCCGCCGTTGTAAATGCGATCGCCGTTGACCGCCGGCCCGACGCCCAGGTGATCCCAGTGGGCCATGTAGATCACGTAGTCGTTTCGCTGCTGGGGATCACGACCTTCGAGCCTCCCAACCACATTCTGCGAGGCCATCGTGCGCAGCTTGTTGCGCAGCCGGATCGAAGCGGTCAGACCGAGCGGCACCGGCTTGAAATCGCGGGTCGCGGCCTGCTGCTTCAACGCGTTGAAATCGTGCCCCGCCATCTCGAGAATGCGCCGCCCCTGATCGACGGTGATCCATCCTTCGATGTCCGCGCGACCCATGTTCTTGTCGGGCGTTACCAGATCCAGCTTTTCGCCCAGATTGCCGCCCTGCAGCACTTCGAACGGATATCCCGCAGGTTCCGTCTCGTGGATGATGAGCACACCCGCCGCGCCCTTTTCCGCGCCGATCTCGTACTTGTAGGTCCAGCGGCCGTAGTAGGTCATCGCACGACCGCCAAACGTCTTCGGATCGAGCTGCGACGGATTCGACGGATCGGGGACCGGCGGATCGTTAACCAGCATGACCAGCGTCTTGTCCTTGAGATCGAGGCCCTTGTAGTCGTCCCAATTGAATTCCGGCGCGACCACACCGTAGCCGACGAACACCATTTCCGAGTTCTCGATCGCTGCGCTGTCCGCGACGTGTTTTGTCCACGCCACCAGATCGGTGCCCCACGCCAGCCGATGCTCCCTCTCACCGCCCTTGACGACCAGCGGTGCTCCGTCAGCCGTGATGCCGACCAGGGGCACTTTTTGCACGTACGAGCCGTCGGTGTTTCCGGGCTTGAGACCGATCTTCTTGAACTGCTCGACCAGATAATTGACGGTAAGCTCCTCGCCTTTGGTCCCGGGGCCGCGGCCTTCGTATTCGTCGGAGGCGAGGACCTTGGCGTGGGCCAGCACGGCATCCGCGTCGACATCCGGCAGCTCGCCAACCGGCGTGCGCTGAACGGTCGGGGTCGGACCTGGAGAGGTGTCGCTCGGCGGAGCCGACTCGGGAGAAGAGCAAGCGGCCACGACCAGGCAGACGGCCAGAAATGGAGCGATCTTCGACATGGAGACTACAATAACCGATTGAAGATCCAATGATGCGAACCTCACTCATCGCCGCGCTGCTCGGCTTGCTGCAGTCGGCCGGGCCAGCCGTCCCGGCCCATCGCACGATCACGGCCGTTGCCGGGATACGGGTTGGTCACCATACGTTGACCGAGCGACCGACTGGCTGCACGGTCCTCTTGATTGATGGCGACGCCGTCGGCGGCGTCTCGCAGCGAGGCGGCGCGCCGGGCACGCGAGAAACCGACCTCCTCGATCCGTTGAACATGGTCGACAAGGTCAATGCCGTGGTGCTCTCGGGCGGCAGCGCCTTCGGGCTCGACGCCGCGACCGGGGTCGTCCAGTTCCTCGAGGAGCGAGGCGTCGGTTGGCCGACCGGGGCAGGACGCGTCCCGATCGTGGCCGGTGCGATCCTGTTCGACCTCGGCGTGGGGGGCAATCCGAAGGTGCGGCCGACAGCCGACTGCGGATATCGCGCGGCGACCGCCGCGTCAGACCGTCCGGTCCAGGAAGGGAGTCTCGGCGCCGGAGCCGGGGCGACGGTCGGCAAGTTCGGCGGCGGGCGCCCGATGAAGGCTGGCATCGGATCGGCGGCGATCGTGCACTCGAACGGGCTGGTGGTCGCGGCGATCGTGGCCGTCAACGCGGTCGGAGACATCATCGACCCTGCCACTGGGAAGATTGTCGCGGGTGTTCGCGGCGCCGACGGCAAGCTCGCCGACGCGCGCAAGATCCTTCAATCAGGTCAGTCCATCCCACGCCCCGCCGCCGGCGAAAACACCACGATCGGCATCGTCGCCACCAACGCGCGGCTGTCGAAGGCCGAGGCCAACCGGATGGCGCTGATGGCTGACGATGGCTATGCGCGCGCGATTTATCCGTCACACACCGAAGGCGACGGCGACACGATCTTCGCGCTGGCCACTGGCCGATGGGACGGCACGGCCGGCATCACGACCATCGGCGCGCTCGCGGCCGAGGCGATGTCTCAGGCGATTATTCGTGCCGCCACGCAGGCGACCAGCGTCGCGGGGATCACAGCGGTCAGAGATCTGAAATGAGTAATTAGGAATTGAGAATGAGGAATTAGGAATTCGTGATTGAATTTAGAATTCTGCATTCCTGATTTTCATTCTTAATTCCTAATTCTCAATGACATGTCTGTACACAGAATCGCTGTGATTGCCGGCGACGGTATCGGGCAGGAAGTGATTCCGGCGGGGATCGCGGCGCTCGAGCGCGCGACGCGCGGCGCCGGGGTGACGCTCGAGTTCACCGAACTGCCGTGGGGGTGCGACTACTACCTGCGGCAGGGACGGATGATGGACGCGGACGGCTTCGAGCGGCTGGCCGGCTTCGACGCCATCTACCTCGGCGCGATCGGCGACCCGAAGGTGCCCGACCACGTCGCGGTCTGGGACCTGCTGCTGCCGCTCCGGCAGCGGTTTCAGCAGTACGTCAATCTCCGGCCGATGCGGCTGCTGCCTGGCCTGTCATCGCCGCTCGCCAATCGCGGCGCCGCTGACATCGACATGGTGTGTGTCCGTGAGAACTCCGAAGGGGAATACTCGGGGCTGGGCGGTCGGATTCACGTCGGGACGCCTTTCGAGGCGGCCGAGCA
This sequence comes from uncultured Acidobacteriota bacterium, assembly GCA_963728825.1. GTDB lineage: Bacteria > Acidobacteriota > Vicinamibacteria > Vicinamibacterales > CAVVIG01 > CAVREM01. Next base: position 190,354 of record CAVSLA010000006.1, on the reverse strand, counting down.
GACCGGGCTCTTCACCCGAACCGGCATCGAGCGCATCCTGCGCTACGGGTTCGAAGTGGCCGCGAAGCGGCCCCGCAAGCTGATCGCCAGCGCGACCAAGTCGAACGCGCTGCGTCATTCGATGGTGTTCTGGGACGAGGTCGCCGAGGTCGTGCGGAAGGACTATCCGTCGGTCGAGTATCGCAAGTTTCACGTCGATGCGATTGCGGCGCGGATGGTCACCCACCCGGCGTCGCTCGACGTCATCGTCTGCTCGAATCTGTTCGGCGACATCCTCACCGACATCGGCTCGGCGATCTCCGGCAGCCTCGGCATCGCGCCGGGAGCCAACATCAATCCCGAGCGGACCTACCCGTCGATGTTCGAGCCGATCCACGGCTCCGCGCCGGACATCATGGGAAAAGGCATCGCCAACCCGATCGGTGCGATCTGGGCAGGCGCGATGATGCTGGACCACCTCGGCCACCGGGCCCTGCACGACCAGATCCTCGGTGCCATCGAACGGGTGGTCGCCTCGGGAAAGAACCGGACGCCAGACCTCGGGGGACAGGCGAAGACGAAAGATCTGGCGGCGGCGATCGCTTCAGAGATCTGAGGAGATCTAGGGGTCAGATCTTGATTCTTGACTCTCGGGACCGACGGTCAAGAATCAAGATCTGACCCCGCGTCGTTATCAGTGCGCGACGGCCTTCAGGTGCTCGCGCAACAAGTCTCTCCCGAAGTCTCCCGTGAAGTCGCGCCACACCGAGTGGACGTGGTTCGCGTTGTTCTGGGTGTTGTCGAACTCGATGAGAAACGTCGGGCCCTGCACCCGGTAGTAGTGGCGCTGTCCACGAGCCGCGTCGCCCGCCCAGGCGAACGAGATCTTCTCGACGCCGACTTTCCGGATCTTGTCGAGCCGCTCGGCCGCGATGTCCGCCGCCATCGCGCCCGTGTAGGCGTCGATCACGGCCATCAGCATGTCGCGCTGCGGCGGCGTCAACCGGTCGGCGGTGATGCCGGCGGGTGAAAGCGGCTTGATGTCGAGCGCGTTCATGGTGGCGATGTCATTCGGCGCGGCCGGGTCGTAGAGCGCCTGTTTGCGCTGCGCCTCGTCGAGCGCCATCAGAAGGGCGCGCGCCGAATCTTCCTGCGACGCCAGGATCCGAAGGCCCTTCTTCGGCCCTTCTTCGCGCACCTCGGCGGGATTGGAGCCAAAAAACGTCGGCGACGAGGCGACCAGGTTGCCGTTGATGACGGTGAAGTTCAGCGAGACGTGATGGCCTTCGACGCGCCAGCCCCAGGCGCCGCGCGGCGACGGCGTGCCGAACACCGAGAAGAAATACCTGACCGGATCCCGCACCAGCACGTTGCCGCGCCCGCCGGGGTTGGCCTTCCGGGCGGCGCTTTCGATCACGTTCAAAATCGTTTCGAGGTCCATGATCGCCGTCGCGGTGAGATAGCCGCGCTGGCTGAGCCCCGCCTGGAGCAGACCGTGCGCCGCCTTGCGCTGTGCCTCGGTCATCTCGCCAACCGTCAGGCCGTTGCGCGCAAACATCTCGGTGGGAATGAAATGCCACTTCAGCCGTTCGTCGGACTCGAACGCGAAGGCGGCTTTCTGGCGCTGTTCGGGCGTCAGCGACGACAGGAACTTGCCGGCGGCGTCGGCCATCGAAGCGGCCGACTGTTCCGCGGTGTACGCGACGCCAAGCCAGGCGAACACGCAGCCCAGCGCGATCAAAACCCGTGGAGAACGCAAGGAATACATGGCGGTCCTTTCTGTAACGGTGGATTCTAGCTTGACCGGCGCTTTCCGCGGCAGGAGGATGTTGGGATGCCGGGACGCCTGCTGTTCGGGGGGCTACTGGCGGCCGGGCTGGCCGTCGCTCTCCCGGCACAGGCCGCGCAACCGGCGCCAGAACTCAAAACCGTCCTGGCGCGTGCCGCCGCCTACGTCGAGCAGTTCCGCGATCAGCTCTCCGGGATCGTCGCCGAAGAAACCTACGTCCAGCAGGCGACGCCGGGCGAGCGGCGCGAGAGTCGATCCGATCTGCTGCTCGTCCGCTCAGGAACGTTCCCCCGTTGGTTGCAGTTTCGCGACACCTTCGAGGTAGACGGCCAGGCGGTGCGGGACCGGGCCGACCGACTGACCCGGCTGTTTCTGGAGCCCGCCAGCAGCGGTGTCGAACAGGCAAAACGGATTTCGACCGAAAGCAGCCGCTACAACGTCGGGGTGCTTCTGCGCACGATCAATGTGCCGCTGATGCCGCTCATGATTCTCGAGCCGGACATTCAGCAGCGATTCCGTTTTAGACGAGCGCCCGACGGGGAGCGTCCGGCCGTTCCGCCGACCGATACCGGGCACTTCCGAGTCACGACGGAGGTCTGGGTCGTCCGCTTCGAGGAGCGCGATCGGCCGACCATCATCCGCGATCCGATCAACCGGCGCGACGTCCCCAGCCAGGGCCGGTTCTGGATCGAACCGCACAGCGGTCGTGTCCTGATGAGTGAGATACGGTCGAACCACCCGACAGTGCGGGCGGAAATTACCGTCAGCTACCAGTCGGAGCCGCTGCTTGGCCTGCTCGTGCCGATTGCGATGCATGAGACGTATGCGAACTTGCAGGCGGCGCGCACGATGTCTCCGGGCCAGTACTGGAGACACATCGAGGCCACGGCCGTCTACGGAAAATTCCGGCAGTTCCATGTTCACGTCGACCAGAAGGTCGATCTGCCGACACCGGGGTCAGATCTTGATTGTTGACCGTCAGTCCCATGCCGCCAGCTGTTATCTCCGATCGATGGGACTGACGGTCAAGAATCAAGATCTGACCCCATAGGGAGTGCCATGCCCGCTCGACCCACGTGGAAAGGCTATTTGAAGATCAGCCTCGTCAACATCCCGATCAAGGTGTTCCCGGCGACCGATCCCGGCGCCACCCTCAGCTTCAACCAGCTGCACGCCGAATGTCAGTCGCGCATCCAGCAGAAACGCTGGTGCCCGAAATGCGAGCGCGAAGTGCCCAACACCGACCTGGTCAAGGGCTTTGAGTTCGAGAAAGGGCACTACGTCGTCATCGACGATGAGGACATCGAGAAGGTGCGCGTCGAGTCGACGCGGGTGATCAATCTCGAGAAGTTCACCGACGACACGGCGATCGATCCGATTTACCTCGAGCGGCCGTATTACCTGGCACCGGACGGCCCGATTGCGAAAGAAGCCTTTGCGGTGATCCGCGAGGGGATGAAGGGCAAGGCCGGCATCGGCAAGGTCGCGCTCTACGGGCGCGAATATCTGATCAAGGTCCAGCCGCGCGAGAAGGGGCTGATCATGTACACCCTTCGGCACGCCAACGAGATCCGGAGCATGGACGCGATCGACGAGCTGGCGGACATGCCGGCGACGGTCAAGAACGACGAAGTGAAGCTCGCGCAGCAGGTGATGGGAACGTTCGACCGGCGAGGTCGACTTCGAGGAGTACCGCGACGACTATCAGGTCGGGCTTGCGCGAGATCATCGACGCCAAGATCGAAGGGCGCGAGGTGACGGCGCCCGAAGTGGAGGCGCCGCCGAAAGTGGTGAACCTGATGGACGCCCTGCGCAAGAGCCTCGACAGTATCAGCGCGACGTCGCGGAAGGCGGAACCGATGAAATCGGAGGCCCGAAGCGCCCCGAAAAGGCGTGCTCGAGCTTAGCCTGAGGAATCCAATATATTGGACGGAAATCCTCTAATCTTTTGGATAATCAGGGTTTCCGGATTTCCGCACTTTTCGAACAAACGGTCAAATTCCGTGAAAAAGTGGCGTACCGGCTGAACAAATTACCTATGATTTCGGGTGGCATTACGAATGCTCTACGGGGTGCTGAACAACTGTTCAAAAGAAGGAGACCGCACACAATGAGACGAACGACCACGCTCGTCGCGGCGCTGCTGGCCGTCATGCTGGGCAGCTTCGCCGTCGACAGCTCCGCCCAGGGCGTACAGACGGGCTCGATCCGCGGCACCGTGTCGGATCAACAGAACCTGCCCGTCCCCGGCGTCACCGTCACGATCCAATCGCCGGCGTTGCAGGGCATCCGCAGCACCACGACCGAAGGCGACGGGTCGTATGCGTTCCTGCGGCTGCCGCCGGGACGCTACGCGTTGACGTACGAAATTTCATCGTTTGCGCCGGTCAAGCGCACCACCGATGTGCTCCTCGGCCTCAGCGTCGAGCAGAACATTACGCTGACCGCCGCCGGCCGCACCGAAGAAGTGCAGGTCGTCGCGGCCGCGCCCGCGCCAATCGTCAACCCGACCGTCGGCGCCAACTTACAAGCACGAGGAGATCCAGTCGCTTGCCACGCCGCGCAGCCTGCAGGGCATCGCGCAGCTCGCACCCGGCATCACCGAGAACACGCCGAACGCCGGCCAGCTCGCCATCAACGGCGGGTTCGCGTTCGACAACGTGTTCATGCTGAACGGCGTGGACGTCAACGACAACCTGTTCGGCTCGCCGCAGAACCTCTTCATCGAGGACGCGATCGAGGAGACGCAGATTCTCACCTCCGGCATCACCGCCGAGTACGGCCGCTTCACCGGCGGCGTCGTCAACGCCATGACCAAGTGCGGCGGCAACAGCTTCAGCGGCAGCTGGCGGACCGAACCTCTCGAACCCGTCGTGGACCAAGACGACGCCGCTCGAGCGCTGCGAGGAGCCGGGCGTCACGCCCGCGACCTGCCGGGCGGCGGCGGCCCGGCTCGACGATCTGCAGTTCTCGCATGAAGCCACCCTCGGCGGACCGATCATGCGCGACAAACTGTGGTTCTTCGGCGCGATGCGGCCGTCGCGAGACCGTCGACGTCGACGCCGCTGCCGCAGACCAACCTCGCCAACACACAGACCGACACCAACAAGCGCGGTGAGATCAAGCTGACCGGGACGGTCGCTTCGAACCACACCATTCAGGGCGGCTATCTGAACAACAGCACCGAGCAGGCGAGCCGGCCGACCTTCGCCTTCAGCATCGACCAGTTTGCCGTCGGCGATCGCACGCTGCCGAACTGGTATACCTATGCGAACTACCGCGGGATTCTGCGCAACGACCTGCTGGTCGAGGCGCAGTTCTCGCAGCGCAACTTCGGGTTCGAGAACTCAGGCGGCAGCCTGACGAACATCGTCGAGTCGCCGTTCATCACGTTCGACGCAGACGCTCGGCCACTACAACGCGCAGTACTTCGACGCGACCGACCCCGAGAACCGGAACAACATCCAGTTCACCGGCAACCTGACCTACTTCCTCAACAGCCAGCGTGCGGGCCGTCACGAGATCAAGGGCGGCTACGAGTTCTTCCGCAGCCAGCGGACTGGCGGCAACTCGCAGTCGTCGACCGGCTACGTGTTCGACGCCGACTACGCGACCGACGCCGGCGGGCAACCCGGTGTTCGACGCGCAGGGCTTCCTCCATCCCGCTGTTCGTCCCCGGCAAGACGCTGATCGAGAACTGGCTGCCGAGTCCGCGGCGCAGAGCTCAACGTCGACAACAACTCGATTTACGCCCAGGACCACTGGGCGTCAACAACCACTGGTCGGCGGACCTCGGCTTCCGCTACGAGCGCGCCCGCAGCGAAGCGACCGGCGGTCTCGATCGGCGTCGACACCGACACGATCGTGCCGCGCCTCGCCGTCGCCTACGACGTGCAGGGCAACGGCAAGCACATCGTCCACGCGACCTACGGCCGCTACGCGGGCCGCTACAACGAGGCGCAGGTCGGCGACAACAACAACGTCGGCAACCCCGACTTGCTGCTGGGCATCTACGCCGGTCCGGCCGGACAGGGCCGCAACTTTGCCGCCGGGCTTCAACCCGGCCAACTACGTCACGTGTTGGGCCAGTTCCCGACCACGAACATCTTCTTCGAAGCGGCCTGTCGTCACCGGTCGTCAAGGAGTTCTCCGCGTCGTACGGCATGGACGTGATGAACGGCCGCGGCTACTCCGAAGGCACCTACGTCCAGCGCGATTTCGGCGGGATCATCGAGGACCTCATCGACATCGACAACGGCACGACGGACGTGGTCGTCAGACGGGTTCGAAGTCGGCACGTTCACCAACGTCCTCTACCGCAACACCGACCTGGCCTGGCGCCAGTACCAGGCTCTGCTGTTCCAGGGTCGCTATAACCTGAGCAACCGCTGGACGCTCAACGGCCACTACACGCTGCAGTTGAAGAACGACGGCAACTACGAGGGTGAGGCGGCGAACCAGCCGGGCGTCACCGGCCGTATCGGCGACTACCCGGAGATCTTCAACGCAGCTCGGCACTTCCCTGACGGCCGCATGTACGATTACCAGCCCCACAAGGTGCGTCTGTGGACGATCTACAACCTCGGCATCGGGCGCTTCGGCGACGCGGCGCTGTCCGCCCTGTGGCGCATCGACTCGGGCACGTCCTACAGCTACATCGCGCTGCGGCCAGGACATCAACGCGACCCAGGGAGACAAGCTGGAGGCGGCTGGTTATCCGGACGCGCCGGACAGCCAGGACGTGTACTTCAGCGAGCGCGGCGCCAACCGGTTCAAGGGCTTCCAGGTGTTCGACCTCGGCCGCGACCTACAACATCCCGGTGTTCAGGACGCTGCGCCCGTAGCTCAACTTCGCCGTTTTCAACGCGTTCAACAACCAGAAGCTGATCGCGCTGGAACACGACCGTGAACCCCGACCCGAACTCACCGGTCGACAGCAACGGCCTCGGTACCGACTTCACCCGCGGATCGATTCACGGGCTGGCGAACAACAACAACCAGTTCCCGGTTCCGTCGATCGGCGGAACGGGCGGCCGGACGTGGCGGATCGCGGCCGGATTCCGGTTCTAGACGGGTCGTAGGGCGGACCTCTCAGGTCCGCCGAGTACGTAGGGCGGACCTCTTAGGTCCGCCGAGTAGGCAGGGCGCGGACCTCTCAGGTCTGCCGAGCAAGGGCGGGTGGGGCAACCTACCCGCCCTTTTTTGTTGGCGGCGTGGGCTTTTTTCACTGACACTGGGCGGCCACCCATCAGGGGAGCTGATTGTGCCGCACAGTCCGTCCGATCACCTGCGCGAGATGGGCCGCGAACTGGCGCGTGCGCTCCGCACGGCCGCGAAGCGGCCGGCCTTCAGTCTCGTCGCGATTGCGACGCTCGGGATCGGTATTGGCGCCTCCACGGCGACGTTCAGCATCGCCGATGGCGTGCTCATGCGGCCCTTGCCCGTGCATGAGCAACGGACGCTGTCGGTGCTGTGGGGCGTCGATCACGCCACCGGGTCGCAGCGCGTGCCGGTCCCTTACGGCGCGTTCAAGGGATTCGTGGACGCATCGCCGAAGACGCTGTCCGCCGTCGCCGGGGTCGATTATCACGGCGCGGCAACCCTTCCCGTTCGCGAGGGAGCGGACGGCGTGAACCTCAAGGTCGCGTTGATCACGGGGAATCTGTTCAGCGTGCTCGGCGTGACGCCTCTGCTTGGCCGTAACATCCGGGCGGAAGATGACCGCGTCGCCGCGGCGCCGGTCGTCGCGATCAGTTACGAGCTGTGGCAGCGTCGCTATGGCAGGAATCCCTCGGTGCTGGGTCGCGCGCTCACGATTCGCGGGCAGCCGGGCACGATTGTCGCGGTGATGCCTCGCGGCTTTGCGTTTCCCGCTCAGACGGAGGTGTGGGCGACGGCGCGTCCGTTCAGACCCATCGCGGAGAGCGGCCCGCCAGACTTCTTTGTATACGCAGTCGGCCGTCTCGCGCCCGGCGCGACCGTCGAACAATCCGCGTCCGAGTTCACGAACTACCTGCGCAGCAGTCTCGCGGAGCTTCCTTCGACGCTGCGCGGCATGACCGCGTCGGCCGAAACCCTTGACGAGGACCTGCTCGGCGACGTGGGTCCCGTCATTCGCCTGCTGCTGGTCGCCAGCGCCCTCGTGATGGTCGTGGCGATCGTCAACGTCGGCGCCCTTTTTCTCGCGCTGGGGCTCACCAGGCAGCAGGAGCTCGCCGTGCGGGAGTCCCTGGGCGCGACCCGGCGGCGCTTGTTGCTGCTGGCATTCAACGACGCAGCGATTGTGGCGGCCGCGGGTGCTGTCTTTGGCGTCGCCATCGCCTATGGCGTGGTGCGGGTGGTCGTGTCATTCGCGTCCACGCAGCTCCCGCGCGCAGACGCCATCGAGGTGAACGGCATGACGCTCGCCTTCGCCGTGGCGCTCGCCGTCGTGGCCACCGTGGCGTTCGCGATCGCCTGCGTGCACGGCCCGCGGCATGCCGAGCCCTCGCGTGTGCTCAACGCGGCGACTCGCGGCGGCACGGGCACGCGGGCGGCGCGGCGAACCCAGCGGGCCCTCGTGGTCGCCCAGGTCTCACTGGCGGTCACGGTGATCCTGGGCGCGGGGCTCGTGGCGCGCAGCCAGTTGAATCTCGAAACACTGGATCTGGGTCTCGCTGGTGATCGCATCCTGGTCGTCCAAGTCGTCCCTCCGCAGCAGGACGACTTCGCGAATCCGCAGCGATTCAACGCCGGTCTGGACCGGGTCATCGAGGCCATCGCGCCGCTCCCCGGAGTGCAGGGTGTGGCGCCGATCCTCAGCGAGCCGTTTGGCGGCATGGCAGGCTGGGATGCTCGATATCTGCTGGAAGGTCAGGCTCCGGAGGAGGAGACACGCCAGCCGCTTCTCAGTCTCGAGATCGCGTCACCCGCCTTCTTCCGGACGCTCGGCATCGAGATCGTCCGCGGGCGCGCGTTCACCGACGAGGACAGCGCCGCGGGCCGGCCGGTCCTTATCCTGAGTGAATCCGCGGCAAGACTCGCGTGGCCCAACCAGGACGCGGTCGGCGAGCGCATGAAGATCTCCGGCGCGCCCTGGGCCACGGTGATCGGGGTGGCGGCCGACACCCGCTATCGAGAGCTGACCGCCATTCGGCCGACGGTCTACCGGCCGCGTGCGCAGTTCGCGGTCGCGCCACTCTTTCTCGCCGTGCGCACAGCTGGCGACCCGATCGGCCTCGCTCGAGCGATTCGTAGCGCCGGCCAGGCGATGTGGCCGGGTGCGACGTTTACGTCCCTGCGGCGGCTCGACGGCTACACGTCCGAGCCGCTCGCGCGTTCGCGCGTGACCGCCGCTCTGTTCGTCGGGTTTGCCGCCATCTGCCTGCTGCTGTCCACGATCGGACTCTACGGCGTCGTGACGGCCCACGTGGTGGAGCGCACCCGCGAAGTCGGCATCCGGATGGCGCTCGGCGCGCCCAGGGGTGTCGTGCTCCGAGCCGTCCTGCTCGAAGGCGCGACGATGACCCTCATCGGCATGATCGGCGGCGCGGCGATCGCCGCGCTCTTCAGCGGCTGGCTCCAAACGATCCTGTACGGCGTCAGCCGTCACGACTCCGCGACGATCGCGGGCGTCGCGGTACTGATGTGCCTCGTGACTGGGGTGGCGACCTATATTCCTGCCAGACGTGCCGCCAGCATCGAGCCGACCGCCGCTCTTCGCGAGGGCTAAGTCAGTTTCTTTTCCAGCCGGATCTCGTCTCTGACGGGGATTCCCGCAAACCCGGGCTGCTCCTGGTGGGTGTGGGCGATGACGTTGTTCGGAACGAGCGTCGGTCAGCCGGTAGCCGCGGCGCTGATAGAAATACAGAGCCGGCAGATTGTCGTTGGTCGTCGAGACGACGAGGCGAGACAGGTTCAGGCGCCGCGCCAGGAGTTCGGCCTCGGCGACCAGGTAGGCACCAACCCCCGATCGCTGCCACATCGGATCGGTGGCCAGCGCCACGATGTGGAGCGCGTCCCCCAGCAGCCGGTAGGCAAGCGCGCCGGACGGATCGGTGTACATGACGGCCACCAGCGCCGGCATGGCGTCGATGTCCATCACCTCGCCGAACGCGACGATCTTCGTCCGGCCGAAATCCTGCTCGAACAGCTCGCGCGCCGCGGCCCGATCGGCGTCGGTCGCCTCACGAACGAGCACCGGGGGCATCTCGAGGTGGGCCCGGCACGCGACACACGATCTGCACGCGCGCATCGGCCCAGTCGACGAACCTGCCGCACCGCGAGCAGCGCAGCACCGCAGGCTTGGCGCCGAAGTCTTCGTTCTGCATAAGCCTATTCCGAGGACGCAGAGGGGGCAGAGGACGGCCGCGGCGACCGAAGGCCCTGTTCGGCCCTTTCGGACCACCCACCAGATGATCGCCCCCGAACAGTATCGCTACCGCCGCGAACATCGCCGCGAACAGAATCAGCGTCCGATAGAGAATCGACTGCGGCTGCATCCGGACCTCGAGCTCGACCGGCGTCCCGCTCAGCCGCTCGGCGAGCGGCTGTTCCCAGACCAGGATGTTGCCGCGGCGCAGGTTGCCGGCGCCGGCATTGTGATACTCGACGACGCTTGGGATGTGAATGCGAAAAGCCGTCGAGCTCGTCGCCTGCCCAGTCCGTTTTCTTCGCCGCCGGTCGATCCGGGGCCCCGACCGCCGGCGCCGTGACGGCCTGTTGATAGACGACGACGTCACCTTCCTGACCGAGACGATAGCCGACCAGGCGAACGGCGCGGGCGCTGCTCAGCTGCCGCACGTCGTCGGCTTCGAGCCGGACGTGGACGATACTGCCGCCCGCCGCGGCGCGACGTGCTCACTCGAGTCACCCGCGTCGACCGGCGTCGTGAAGTAGCTGGCGAATGGCCTCGCGATCGATCGCGCACGTTCGGGCGCTCGTCGAACGACGTGCCGCGGAGTGCGTTCAACGCCTGAATCGAGCTGTTCACGTAGATGCGTCGCGCTGCCGTCGAGCGACAGATACATTTCCTCTTCGTATTCGTACTGTCGAAAAGGGCGCTCGTGCCGCCGCAGGCGACGGCTGCGCCCACGAGGACGACAGAGGCACGACGACCCGCATTCTGCGGATGATATAGTAAAAAATTCTGCTGTCATACAGTGAAGCCAGTCCTGTATCTGATCGACGGCAGCTCGCAGATGTACCGCGCGTTCCACGCGCCGATCCGCACCACCGAAGGCACGCTGCTGCGCAACTCGCAGGGAATTCCGACCAACGCCGTCTACATTTTTGTCACCATGCTCCGGAAGCTGTTGAAGGAGCACCAGCCGCAGTTCATTGCCGCGTCGTTCGATCTGCCGGGCCGGACCTTCCGCGACGACATCGTCTCCGACTACAAAGCCAATCGCCGGCCGATGCCCGACGAACTCGCCGGTCAGATCCCGCTGGTGCATCGCGCCTGCGAAGCGCTCGGCGTGCCGATTCTCACCCACGAACGCTATGAGGCCGACGATGTGATCGGCACGATGACGGAGCGGGCGGCCAGCAGAGGCTACGGTGTGGCGATCGTCACCGGCGACAAGGATTTCTTTCAGCTGGTCCGCGACGGCATCCGCGTCTACAACCCGCGCGACGAGGGCACCTGGTACGACGCCACGGGTGTCAAAGAAAAGTTCGGCGTCACCCCGGATCAGGTCGTCGACGTGCTCGCGCTGATGGGCGACACGATCGACAACGTCAAAGGGGTGTCCGGCATCGGCGAAAAGGGCGGGCGCGACCTGATTGCCGCTTACGGCACGCTCGACGCGCTGCTCGAGCGGGCCGCCGAGGTGCCGCAGAAGAAGTACCGCGAGGCCCTCCTGGCGCACGCGGACGAAGCGCGTCAGAGTCGCGAGCTGCTTCGCATCCACACCAACGTGCCGGTCGAGTTCGAGGTCAGCGCTTTCCGCTATCGCGGACCGTCGCGCGAAGCGTGCTACGAGCTGTTCTCGGAGCTCGGCTTCCGGTCGCTGGTCATGGAGTACGCGCCCACCGCCGAGACCACCGCCAAAGACTACTTGCTGGTCACGACGCTGGATGGTGTGAAGGCGGTCGCGGCGGAACTCACAGCGGCCGGCCGCTTCGCCCTCCGAGTGATACCCGATTTTGAAGCGGCGGTGCGCGCGGGCATTGCCGGCCTGGCGTTCTCAATCGGGCCGCGTCAGGCGTGGTACGTGCCGATCGGAGACGGCCTCGATGTCGGACAAGGGCCTGAACGACAAGGGCATGTAGGGCGGGTCCTCTTGGACCCGCCGCGGGACCTGCTCGATCTGCAGCCGGTGCCGGGTCCGAAAGGAGCCGGCCTACTCGACCTGCAGCCAGTGGCGAGTCCGAAAGGACCTGGCCTGCATCTGGAGAGCGTCCTCGACATTCTCCGGCCCGTCCTGGAGGATGCGTCACTCGAGAAAGTGGGCCACGACGTCAAGTTCGATTCGATCGTGCTCGCACGCCACGGGATCGAGCTCGCGGGTCTCGGGATGGACACGATGCTCGCCAGCTACCTGCTGGACGCGACGCGGTCCGGGCATCCACTGGAAGCGACCGCGCTGGAGCATCTCGGCTACAAAGCGCTCACCGACGAAGATGTGTGCGGTCGAGGCGTCAAGGCGGTCGGCTTCGCGCAGATTCCCGCCGAAGGCATGCTGATTTACGCGGGGGAGCGCGCCGACCTGGCGCTGCAGCTGGCCGATCGGCTCTCGCCGCTGCTCGTCACGGATCATCTCGATTCGCTCTATCGAGACATCGAGCAGCCGCTGATTGCCGTGCTCGCGCGCATGGAGCGCGCCGGGGTTCGCGTCGATGCCCAGGCGCTGGCCGCGCAATCCGAGCACGTCGAACGCGAGCTCGACAAGCGCAGCGCGCAGATCTTCGATCTGGCCGGCGAAGCGTTCAACATCAACTCGCCGCCGCAGCTGTCGAAGATCCTGTTCGAGAAGCTGCAGCTGCCGGCGCTCAAGCGCAACGCCAAAACCAGAACGGCCTCGACCGCCGTGGAGGTGCTCGAAGAGCTTGCGCTCGGCCATGAGCTGCCGCGACTGATTCTCGAGTGGCGGGCGCTGCAGAAGCTGAAGGGGACCTATATCGACGCGCTGCCGCAGCTGGTGAACCCGGAGACCGGCCGCGTCCATACCTGTTTCAACCAGGCCGTCGCGGCGACCGGTCGCCTGAGCAGCAGCGATCCGAACCTGCAGAACATTCCGATCCGCACCGAGCTCGGCCGCGAGATCAGGCGCGCCTTCGTCGCCGACCGCGGCCACCTGCTGATCTCAGCCGATTACTCGCAGATCGAATTCCGGGTGCTCGCACATCTCGCAGACGAAGACGTATTGATCGATGCTTTTCGCGAAGGCGCGGATTTCCACGAGCAGACCGCGCTGAGGCTGTTCGGCGAGAACAGCGGGCGCGACCCGCACCAGCTGCGGGCCACTGCGAAGATGGTCAACTACGCGGTCCTCTACGGCAAGACACCGTTCACGCTGTCGAAGGACATCGGTGTGACGCCGCAGGCGGCCCAGGAATTCATCGATGCGTATTTCGCAGGCTTCCCGCGGGTTCGAGCCTTCATCGAGAAAACCCTCGCCGAAGCGCGGCTTTCGGGAGCGGTCCACACCCTGTTCGGCCGCCGCCGCCTGGTGCCCGAGCTGAACAGCAAGAACGGTCAGATGCGCTCAGCCGCGGAGCGCGTCGCCGTCAACCTGCCGATCCAGGGGACGGCGGCGGACATCATGAAGCGCGCGATGATCGACGTGGACCGCGCCGTCTCCGGCATGCCGGACGTGCGCATGATTCTCACCGTTCACGACGAGCTGCTGTTCGAAGTGCCCAGGGCCCGCGCCGACGAGATCGCCGCCCTGGTCCAGGACAGCATGCAGCGCGCTGCCGAATTGAAGGTCCCGCTCACCGTTGATGTTGGAATCGGAGAAAACTGGAAGGACGCGAAAGAGTAGCTATCTCGTCCACTGCTCTTTGAAGCGCTCCCACTCGCCGCGGAGCACATCCACGGGCTGAGCCGTGACCTTGGCGCGATCCGGGATGATGCCGCGCAGGACCAGGCGGTCGATGTCGCCTCTCAATTCTGCGTTGCGTTCCGTCGACAGGGCAGCACGGACCCACGCCGCCAGCGACGCATCCCAGGCCGCGTTGTGATCGCCCTGGCCCCACGCGGCGGCCGCGAGCCAGTACGCCGCCGCGGTGCTGCTGGGATTCTTGCCGCCCTCGAGATGCATGCGATCGATGACGCGCTGATACATCGCGCGGCGCTCGATGTCCGGCTGGCGTCGGGCGTCGCGATCGACCGCGCTCGCCCACCAGTCGAGCAGGCCGTCGCGCGCAGCGGGACTGAGGGTGTCAGAGCCCGCGAGCACCGATCCGAAAATCGTGGCCGCGGCGCCGGGCGCGCCGTCGAAGAAGAGTACTTCTCCCAGGCCGATCACGTACTCCACGCGTTCGGTCGGGTTGAATCCGTCCGGGTTGAGCCGGCGCAGACGGTCCCGCGCGCTGCTGAGGTCGTCCGACACCGCACTTTCGCGGTACTGCTCGAGGTAGGCCCGCGCCGCAATCAGGCTCGCGCTGTCAGCGCGTGCCGGCACCTGCTCGGCCGCCTCTTCGGCGGCAGCAATCGCGGCCTCAAATTGGCGCTGATTGTAGAAGACGCGGGCAGGCTCCAGCGGATCTCGTGGATCTGCCGCGTCGACCTGAGTGGCACTCAAAAAGGACAGACAGGCCGCTAGAGCGATGCTCCAGGCGTCAGCCCGCCGGAAACCCAACATTCGGCCGATGGTAGCACAACTAACATACTGAAAATACAGGCACTTGCGCTCTTTGGTACAATGGCCGCGATGCTGGAACCGAGGGTCATCCCCCGCGCCGAGCATGTGATCTCGCGGCGCGATATCGACCCCGACGCGCTCAAAGTTCTCTATCGTCTTCGCCAGTTCGACCACATCGCGTACCTGGTCGGCGGCAGCGTGCGCGATCTCCTCCTGGGCCGCCGTCCCAAGGACTTCGACATCGGCACATCGGCACATCCGTATCAGGTCAAGAAGCTTTTCCGTAACTGCTGGATCATCGGACGTCGCTTCCGGCTGGCGCATGTGAAGTTCGGTCCGAAAGTGATCGAGGTCGCCACGTTCCGTCGTCAGGTTCAGCCCGGCGAGGAAATTGTTCAGGAAGGGGTGCCGGCCCCGAATCAAGACGGCAACGGCACCGTCCACCACGACAACACATTCGGTACGCCGGAGGAGGACGCCTTCCGGCGCGACTTCACGATCAACGCGCTCTTCTACGACATCGCCACGTTCTCCGTCATCGACTACGTCAAGGGCATGGACGACCTGCGCGCCGGCCTGGTGCGTTCGATCGGTGACCCCGAAGTCCGGTTTCGCGAGGACCCGGTCCGGATGCTGCGCGCCGTCGCGCTGGCGGCGCGGCTCAACTTCGCGATCGATCCGCCGATCATCGACGCGATTCGCGTCCTCCGGCACGAGATCGCACGCAGCTCGCCCGCGCGACTGCTCGATGAGTACTACAAGATCCTGCGAAGCGGATGCGCGGAGAGAATCTTTCGCGGGCTTTCCGCGACAGGCTTGCTCGAGCCCATCTCAGTGGAGCTCCATCGCGCAGCAGACGAGCCGCTCTGGAGCTCGCTGGCGGCCCTGGACGCCTATCGGGCGCGCTTCGACACCGCGCCGGACACGCTCTCCAATCCTGTGCTCCTCGGCAGCATGCTCGTGCCGCTCGGCTTCACGCCCCGTGCACACAGCAGGGAGACGGCAACGGACAGCCGGCCCGACGGCATGCGGGCGGCGCGCGTTCCCGGACCCCGGCTTGGCGATCTTCCGCTCGCGCGGCGCGATGTCGAACGACTCGGCCAGATTCTGCAGCTGCAGCGGCGGCTGCGCGATGCCAATGCCAATCCTCGCGCGCAGAACGCGTTGACCCACCGCAGCGTCTTTCGCGAGGCGCTCACCTGGCTCGACGTCCACGGCGCGGACGCTGCCCTGGTCGACCACTGGAATACCATCGTCGGCCAGCGAACTCCGGCGGCGGCCGATATCGAGGAGCAGGCGGAGCGTCCCGTCAGACGGCGGCGGCGCCGACGACGCCGGCGATTTCGTCCGACGCCGAGCTGATATGGACGCGCGCGGCAAGGCGGCCCTGATCACCGGCGGCAAGCGAATCGGCCTCGTGATTGCCGAGGAACTGGCGCGCCGCGGCGCCGACGTCGCGCTTGCTTACGCGCGATCGCGCGCGGAAGCCGAGGACGCCGCGGAGCGTGTGCGTTCCGCCGGGCAGAAGGCCGCGACGCTGCAGGCCGATCTGTCGTCGCCGGACGCGTGCCGCCGCGCCGTCGCGGACGCCGCCGAAGCACTCGGGCGACTCGACATCCTCATCAACATGGCGTCGGTCTACATTCGAAAGCCGCTGCAGGAACTGCAGGTCGCCGATTGGAACGGGCCTCTGGAGATCGATCTGCGTGCGTCTTTTCTCTGCGCCCAGGCGGCGGTGCCGTTCATGCGCGCGCAGGGTGGCGGCCGGATCATCAATTTCGCGGACTGGATCGCGCGCAGCGGCCGGCCGCGCTATCTGGGATTCGTGCCCTACTACGTCGCGAAAGCCGGCGTGATCGCCCTCACCGAAGCACTGGCCCTGGAACTGGCGGCTGATCACATTCTGGTCAACGCCGTCGCACCCGGACCGATCCTGGCGCCGCCGGACACGACGGACGCGGAGTTCAAGGCCGTCGAGGATGCGACACCCTTGGGTCGATGGGGTGGCGAGCTCGAAATCGCGAAGACGGTCCTCGCCTTCATCGAAAGTGATTTCGTCACCGGCGAGACGATCCGCGTCGACGGCGGCCGCCATCTGAGGTAGTTCAGCCGCATCAAGCTCAGCTGAGTGGCGGCCGTCGCCGCTGACCCTCAGGAGGTCAGCTTCTGAGTTTTCGGTTCTGCCACGCCGGCCTTGTCCAGAATTGCGCTCAGGACCGACGGCGCCCGGCCGATCGGCAGATTACTGATGTAGAAATGCCGTGCCCCGGCGTCGACCAGCGTCCGTATCGTCCGGGCGCAGATATCCTCGGCGGTCTGACCGGCACCGAACTCGCGGGTCAGCCCCTCCGCGGGCACCGGCAGAAAGTCCTTCAGGGCCGCGAGCGTTCGCGGGTTGGCGCTGCGGTAGTAGAACACGCCGAACACGCCCGGAATCGGCACGCCGCGGCGGTGCGCCACCTCGACAAATCGCTCCACCTTGGCGCCATCGTGGTGGCTCACCACCTGCGTCAGATAGAACTCCGCGCGAAAAATTGCCGGCGATGAGGTAGTCGGCCTGACGCTCCGGGTCGCCATGAGGATTCGCCCAGCCGCCCAGCGTCAGGGCCTGATCGCGCTGCCGGAGCATCTGCCGCAGCTGCCACGCATGATCGACGCAGCGCGGCGTCCCGAGGATCTTGTCGCCGCCCAGGACGACCAGCGCCGGAAACCCGCTCTGGCGCGCCCGCTCGGCGTAGGAAAGGCAGTACTCGAGCGAGTGCTTCGCGGTCATGAACGGAACGATCCGCTCGCGCGGCACGTCACGCCCCAGATTGATCACGAGGTGCCGGAGGTTGTCCTCTTCCTGCGCTCCGACCGCGCTGTCGGTCAGGAAGACGAAGGTTCCCTGCCGGGTGAGACGACGCACGGCGTGATAGGTGTCGATCCAGGCGTCCATCCCCTCGCTCGCCGCCAGCTCCGCGCGTGGCGGCCGCAGCTCCGCCGCAAAGACCGGGACGTCAGCGCGAAGAGCGGTCAGGAGATCGGGGACAGTCACGCAATTAGGAATTTACAATTGGGAATTTACAATGACGGAGTGACGCCCTGTCTCTCCGACATTCCTCATTGCCAATTGTAAATTGTAAATTGCCGAATCGCCGCGAGGCAGACGTCACGCGGAGCGGCGATGAGTTTTGAGCACTTCGTCGATGAGGAACAGGTCGGTGAGCAGGGCCCGCAGGTGAATCGAGGCGTTGAGATTGTCGACCAGCTGTGAGCTGATGGCTGGCTGCGCGAGCACGAGCTGGACGGCGGCCTGGGCGTCGCGGGCATCGCGATCCAGAACCGCCATGAACGCGGCGTAGGGAGCGACGTCGACGTTCAGCTGCGCGACGAAGCGATTGAGGAAGCCACCCAGATCCGCAAGCCCCTGATCGCACTTGCGCAGGAACTCGCGGACCTGGCTGTTGCCCTGATCGCTCGTGAGGCCCTGCGCGGCGTAAGCCAGCAGGAACTCGTAGGCCGACTCGATTGCGTCGCAGCGGCCCTTCAGCTCGGAGCGCGCTGCTTCGAGAGAAGCGGCGTCGGTCGAAGGGCTCACGCCCGGCTCGCGGGGTGCGCCTTGTCAGCGTCCACTTTCCAGCGCTGCGGATCGTGGTGCTCGAGATACAGCCGCCGCGGAATGAAGCCGAAGATCATGCCCTTGGTGATCCACCACTTGTCCGGCCGCACCGCGAAGTAGACGTGCGCGATCACGAGACCGACCAGGCCGACTCCGGCCAGGCCGTGCAGCACGTAGGTAAAGCCCCACGTCGCGTCGGCCATGTCAGTACGGGTCGCGCGTGAAGAACGGCGTCCGGATGCGCGGCATCATCAGCAGGCCGGTGATCACCGCGGCGAAGCCGACCACGACGATGGCCAGGTGATAGAGCTTGTTGCCCAGCGGGTACTTGCCGGGCCGATAGCCTGGGACTTCGCGACCGAGCTCGAGCATGATTTCCGATTTGAACTCGGGGATGTCTTTCGGGCCCACCCAGATCGACCAGAAGTCCAGCCAGAAGGTCGCATGCACGATGTGGTAGATGATCGAGGCGGTCAGCACCAGCCCCGCCACCCAGTGCCACGTGACCCACGGGAACCTGAAGCCGGCGATCGGCAGGAACGCCGTGAACAGCAGCACGAACATCGACGCGGCCATCACCCAGTGGAACATGCGCGCCATGAACGTGTGGCGCTCGATCTGATCGGGAAGGTTCTTGTGCGCCGCTTCGAGCGCGGCGGTTTCAGCCGCGCTGCGTTTCCGGTGCGCCGACAGCACCATGTAGCTGGCGTGCGCGACGAGGAACATAATGCCCGCGAGGAGGGACGCCCACAGCAGGTCCCACGAGATGTGCGTGAGGACCTGTTGTCCCCAGGGATTGCGTCCCCATGTCAGGAAATCCATGTTCCCCCCTATTGACCTTTTTTCAGTGGCGGCGGGGCCCCACCCCCGCCGCGTCCTTACGCTGATGCCTCGCCTCGGATAAGAACCGGTTCCTCGGCTCGACATGGCCGCAGGCGCTGCTGGTTGGGCTCTGCGTCCTCTGTTTCCTCTGCGTCCTCGGGGACGCCGCCTCTAGGTCGTGGCGGCGCTTTGGCCGCGGATCGCGCGCCTGACCAGGTTGCGCATCAACGGAATCTTGTAGCCGTTGTAGCGCAGCGGCTGCGCGCCCT
The DNA here is from genome assembly GCA_963728825.1 of uncultured Acidobacteriota bacterium. Classification (GTDB taxonomy): domain Bacteria; phylum Acidobacteriota; class Vicinamibacteria; order Vicinamibacterales; family CAVVIG01; genus CAVREM01. The sequence goes on along the minus strand of CAVSLA010000006.1, from coordinate 171,106 downwards.
GAATCGCCAGCTCGCCGGCCCGCGTCGCCGTCTCTTCGTTGCGCGGCTGGCCCGCCACCGCCTGCTCCACCGCCGTCAGCCGCAGCGGCCGCGCCGCCACCGCCCCGACCGCGATCCGCGCCGCCTGAATCGTCCCGCCCGGACGCCTTCAGCGCCGACGCCACGTTCACCAGCGGGAAGTCCCACACCTGCCGGTCCCGCACCTTCTCGAAGTAGAACTGCGCCCCCGCCCACGTCCCCGGAATCCGGATCGCCGTCAGCAGTTCTCCCGGCCGCAGCACCGTCATCCGCAGGATGTCCACCCCCGGCCCCACGAAGTAGTCCTCGGCCGCCACCACCCGCTCCCCGCCGACGCTGCGGATCACCATCTCCGCCTCGAGCGCGATCAGCGCCGGCGCCGTGTCCGACGGGCTCACCGCCACGCAGCGGTCCGCCTGCAGAATCGCGTGCTCCCGGTTGATCGCCGTCGGCGTGTCCGCGTAGCAGATGTTCCCGCCCGCCCGGTAGCACGTCCACCCGCTCCGGTAATACCAGCACCGCGTGTCCTGCGACACGTTCCCGCCCAGCGTCCCCTGGTTCCGGATCTGCGGCGACGCCACCAGTTCGGCCGCTTCCATCAGCAGCCCGAACTTCTCCCGCACCACCGCGTGCCGCACCACCTCGGTCAGCGTGGTCAGCGCCCCGATCTCCACCCCGCCATTCAGCTCTTTGATCCCGCGCAGCTCGTCGACCTGGCTCAGGTCGATCACCACGTTGGTCCGCTTCGACCGGTCCTTCAACCAGTCGAACGTGTCCAACCCGCCCGCCAGAATCCACGCGTCCGAGCCGTGCCGATCCAACAACGCCAGCGCGTCAGCCACATTGGCCGGCTGGAACAGCTCGAACACCGGCATCACGTCGCGAATGACTGCCATTACCGCCTCACTTTTTTTCACTGGCGGCGGGGCCCCACCCCCGCCGCGTTCTTACGATGATGCCTCGCCTCGGATAAGTAATGGTTCCTCGGCTCGGCATGGCCGCAGGCGCTGAAGCCCTTAGCCTAGATGTGCGCAGTCAGACCTTCGATTGTCCGCTGCCCGTTTTCGAGCGACGTCAGAATCATGTCGGCGTTGACCGGCGCGCGCCGGAACACCTCGTCACCAACCGCCGCGGCGATCGCGTTGAGGATGGCGCCCATCCCCGCACCGACCGGCGGCTCACCGATGCCGCGCGCACCGACCGGCGTCTCCGGATCGGCGATGTCCATGGCCGCGAACTTGTAGGTCAGCGGCGCATCGAGAATGGTCGGCGGTTTGTTGTGGTAGAAGCGCTTGGCGAGCGGCACACCGTAGTGCTGGTCGTAGACCCACTTCTGACCGATCGCGTGACCGATGCCGAGCATCAAGCCGCCAAAGGTCTGACCCTGGAGGCTCCTCGGGTTGAGCACGGTGCCGCAATCCGCAATCGCCGCAAACTCGAGGATGCTGAACGCCCCGGTTTCGACGTCGACTTCGACTTCGGCGAAGCCGGCCACGAACGACTGGCTCGCGCCGTTGCGCGGGTAGTTGTCGCGGGCGGCGACGACGAGGCCCTGTCCGGCAAGGCCGGTGACGGATCGGCGCGTGAAGGCGTTGATGTTGTTGCCTTCCGCAACCTCGTGGCCGTCGTAAATCCCACCCAGCTCGATGGCTTTCTTGCCGGCCTCTGCGAACGTCATGCGGCCGACGCGTCCATTCGCAACTGGATAGCTCGCCGGATTGCCGCCGTAGGTCTTCGCGGCGATCTCCTGCAATCGCGCCTTCGCTGCGGTGCCGACCGCGTGCGCCGCGCGCGTCATCGCATGTGCCGTCTGGCTACCTGCCGAAATGCACGACCAGGGCAGATGTTTGGCGGTGTCGCCCCAGACGACCTCGCACTGCTCCCACGGCGTATCGAGCACTTCGGCGACCACGCGGTGGACATCGATCACCGAGTGCGTGCCGAGGTTGCCGATGCCCGACTGGATCTGGATCTTGCCGTCGGGGCGGATCACGATCAAGCCGTCAAAGCCGATCGATCCGGCCGTGTACGAACTGATCGCCACGCCCGACCCGCGCACCTTCGTGCCGACGCGGCGGCCGCTGCGCGCCTTCTTCTCCGTCCAGTTGAACAGCTCGGCGCCTTTGACCAGCGCCTCCTTGACGTGAGAGTCCGTCACGCGGTTGCGCTGACCGTTGCCTCCCGGGGGTCCGAATGGCGCCCGGCCTTCCGGCGCATTGATCCGGCGAATCTCGACCTGATCGAGGCCCAGCTTGTTGGCAGCCTTCGTGATGACCGGCTCCATCAGCCCGTTGCCCTGCGCTCCGCCGGGCGCGCGCTGCGAAACCTTCGGCGGGGTGTTGGTGAGCACGCTGATGGTGCGCCACCGCATCGCGTCAGGCTGATAGCAGAGCGAGATTGTCTGACCCGCCGAGCCGGCATCGCCCTGCTGGTTGTACGGACCGTTCTCGGCGATCGCGTAACCGTCGATGGCGAGGATCTTTCCGTCCTTGCGGAACCCGACCTTGACGCGCGACAGCAGGCCCGGGCGCGCACGACCGATGTAGTGCTCTTCCTCGCGGCTGATGCGCATCATCACTGGTGCGTTGGCCTTCTTCGAGAGCAGCGCCGGAATCGCGTAGAAGATCGCGCCCGGAATCTTGCTGCCGAAGCCGCCGCCGGTGTACTCGCTGATGAGCACCACGTCCTCCGGCTTGATGCCGGCGCCGGTCGCAATCGAGCTGACGGTCTGCACCGTGCTCTGCGTGCCAGCGTGCATGTAGAGCTTGTTGTTCTGCCAATACGCCATCGCCGTGCGCGACTCGAGCGGCTGATGTCCCGTGGACGAACCGTTGAAGGTCTCGTCGAGCACGAGATCCGCCTGCTTCATGGCCGCGTCGAGATCGCCGTAGACGAACTCGCCGGTGTGCTCGCCGAGCGGCAGTTGACCGTCTTCGGCCGCGTCGAACACTTCCTGCGTCCATTTCAGCTCGGCCACCTGCGGACCGCCGCCGCCGCCACCAGGGCCGCCACGACCGCCGCGGCCGCCTTCGGCGCCACGACCTTCTGCGCCCCGACCCTCGGCGCCGCGTCCTTCGCCGCGCCCACGGGCCCCTTCACCGGCCTGCGCTTGCGCGCCTGCCGCGGCACCGGCCGCCGCACCACCGCCGGCAGCGGCGCCGCGCTCACCGCGCCCGCGACCGCCACCTTCGCCACCCGCCGCGGCTTGACCTTCGCCGCGACCGCGCCCGCCGCCACCCGCTTCGGCAGCGGCTCCCTGACGTCCCTCTCCGCCGCGTGCTGGCGCTGCGCCACCCTCGGCGCCGCGTGCGCCCTGTGCGGGAGGTGCCGCCGCACCTGCCGCGGGAGGCTGTCCGGCGGCAGGAGCTGCGGCTCCGGCCGCGCCGGCAGCGGCCTGCGCAGGCGCACCACCGCGAGCGCCACCCGGCGCCTGCGGCGTCGGCGGACGCCACGTGTTGCCCTGCAGTCTGGCGTTCGGGCTGCCGGGTCGTAGACTGACGAGCGGATCGACCACGAACGGCAGCGGCTCGAATTCGATCTGAATCGCTTCCACAGCCTCGGCGGCCGTGTATTCGTCGACGGCGGCGACTGCGAGGATCGGTTCGCCCTCGTACACGGGCTCCATCGTCAGCGGACGCTCGCCCTGGACCGTCGAGACAACGCCCTCGCCCAACGTCTGGCCGGCTTGCGAGCCAGGCAGTTCGTCGGCCGTGAGAATCGCTTTGACGCCCGGCATCGCCAGCGCCGCGCTGGTGTCGATGCTGACCACGCGCGCGTGCGGCATCGGGCTCAGCAGGAGCTTCGCGAACAGCATCCCTTCGGCGCGATGGTCTTCCGAGTACTTGGCTCTGCCGGTGACCTTCGCTTCGAGGTCTTGCGTCGTGAAATTCTGTCCAACGAGTTTAGTTGGCATTTCTTCAGGCCCTCCGCATCAACTCGGCGCCGTGCATCATCGCCGTGAGAATCTTGTCGTAGTCCTGGCACCGGCACAGGTTGCCCGAAATCCCGTGCGCCAGCTGCGGCCGCGTCGGGTTCGGATTCATCTTCAGATACCCCACCGTCGCCATCACGAACCCCGGCATGCAGAACGCGCACTGGAACCCCTGTTCCGCGATCACGCCCTGCTGCACCGGATGCAGCGTCCCGTCGGCCGCCGCCAGCCCTTCAATCGTCGTAATCCGCTTGCCCCGCACCGAGTGCGTCAGCGTCGAGCACGAATACCGCGGGATGTCGTCCACCAGCACCGTGCACGCCCCGCACTCCGCGCGGTCGCACCCCAGCTTGGTGCCCGTCAGCCCCAGCTTGTAGCGCAGCGTCATCGCCAACGTTTCCTGCTTCATCACGTCGACGCGCCGCTCCTGCCCGTTCACCGTCAGCGTCAGCAGCCGCTCCACCGCCCCCGGCGCCGACGTCTGCTGTCCGAGCAGTGGACTGCCCCGGAACACATACGCGGCCGACGAGACCGCGGCCCCCGCCGCGATCACACCCTTGATGAAGTTGCGTCGTGAGACGTCGTGGGGTGTGTCTTCCATCATCTTTATGTCTTCCATTGCAGAATCACCTCTCAGTGCGGACACCTATCCGGTCAAGTGCAGGAAAATGAAGCGACAAGATAATCCGAATACAGCTTGCGGTTCAATATCGATTACGTTCTGACCGTCCAAGGAACTGGCCGGCAACCGTCAAGCCGCCAACGCAGCCATAAACTATAGCATATAGGCCATTTACGGATGTCCAGCATAACTTTCCTCGGGGCGGCGGGCACGGTGACCGGCTCGAAGCACCTGCTCGAGGCCGCCGGCGTGCCTGTCTTGATCGACTGCGGGCTCTTTCAGGGGCTCAAAGAGCTGCGGGAGCGGAACTGGCAGCCGCTGCCCATCGCGCCCTCCAATATTCACGCGGTCGTCCTCACGCATGCCCACCTCGACCACTGTGGATATCTGCCGCGACTGGTGGCAGACGGATTCCGCGGACGGATCTTCTGCACGCCCGGCACTCAGGACCTCTGCTCGGTGGTGCTGCCCGATTCCGCGAAGATTCAGGAAGAAGATGCGCGCGACGCCAATCGGCAGGGCTACACCAAGCATCATCCCGCGCTCCCGCTCTACACGAGCAACGACGCCGCGCGGGCGCTGCTGCAGCTGCAACCGGTCGGCTTCAACCGCGTCGTCCCCGTCTCGGCAGGCATGGACGTCGAGTTTCTCCCCGCGGGGCACCTGCTGGGTTCGGCGTACGCGCGCGTGCGATGCGACGGGCGCACGATTCTCTTCGGCGGGGATCTGGGTCGCTACAACCGTCCCGTGCTGCCTGATCCATCGCCGGTCGATCAGGCCGACGTTCTTCTTCTCGAATCGACGTATGGCGATCGGCTGCACGAGCCCGATGACGACGGCCGACGGCTGGCCGACATCGTCAACGACGTTGCGGCGCGAGGCGGCAAGCTGATCGTTCCCGCGTTCGCGATCGGACGTGTCGAGGAAGTGATCTACGCGTTGAAGCGGCTCGAGGACGCCAGGCGCGTTCCGATTCTGCCCGTCTACGTCGACAGTCCGATGGCGGCGCGGGCGCTTCAGTTCTACGCCAGTCGGACCGACGAGCTCGACGCCGACATGACGCCGGCCGCGCCGGGCGTCAAGACGTTCGCGACGACGCGGATGACCACCGTCAGCTCGGTGCAGCAGTCAATCGAACTGGTCGCATCAGGGAAGCCGGCCATTGTCATCGCATCGAGCGGCATGGCCACGGGCGGTCGCGTCCTGCATCACCTCGTCGCCACGCTGCCCAGTCCAAAGCACACGGTGCTGTTTGTCGGATACCAGGCCGCCGGAACGCGCGGGCGCGCGCTCGTCGACGGCGCGACACAGGTGCGCATCAAGGGACGCGACATTCCGGTGGCCGCGCGCATCGAGCGACTCGACTCGATGTCCGCGCATGCGGACGCCAGCGAGATCATGAGGTGGCTCGATGGGTTCACGCGCGCGCCAGGCGCGACCTATCTCGTCCACGGCGAAACGCACGCCCTGACGGCGCTGCGCGATCGCATTGCCAGCGAGCGTCAGTGGCCCGTTCATATCGCCGGCCATAACCAACGCGTCGAGATATAAACTGACACTCAGTCGTTCGACGTTCGGCGTTCGGCGTTCGGCGTTCGGCGTTCGGCGAACGCGGACCCGCGACCCAATGAACTTCAGTGAGCGCGACTATGAAGGGGTTATTGACGTCCATGTCGTTGATCGTGACGTGCGCCTGCGGGTCACCAGCGCCCTCCACCACCGGCGCCGCGTCGTCGTCGACGCCGGCGCCGAGCGAACGGCAATACCTCCTCGAACAGGTCGACGAAGCTGCCGTCGTGCAGCTGTATGCCGATGGGTTCAGCGAGCTGCCGCTCAGGGAAAAGGTGCTGATCTGGCACCTGTACCAGGCGGCGATCGCCGGACGCGACATCTTTTACGATCAGCGCTACGCGCACAACCTCGCCATGCGCGACGTGCTCGAAGCAATCCTGGCGCAGGCCGGCAGCGTCGAGCCGGCGACGCGCGCCGAGATCGAGCGCTACACCAAACTGTTCTGGATCAACAGCGGCCCCTACAACAACCTGACGGCCCGCAAGTTCGTCCTGAAGTGCACGCCCGAGGCGTTGGCGGCGGCGGCGCACGCTGCGGCGCGGGCGGGTGCGACCTTTCCAACCCGGCGCGGCGAAACGCTCGAGGCGCTGCTGGCTCGACTCCAACCGATGTTCTTCGACCTGACGTTCGATCCCATGGTGACGACCAAGACGCCGGGGCCGGGCAAGGACATCCTGACGGCCAGCGCGAACAACCTGTACGTCGGCGTGACGATGAAGGACCTCGAAGGCTTCCGGGATCGCTACGACGTGAACTCTCGCCTGGTCAAACACAACGGCCGGCTCGAGGAGCAGGTCTACCGGGCCGCCGAGGGGGGACTGTACGCTGCGCCGATCTCGGCCATCATCGGACATCTTGAAGCGGCCATTCCGTTTACCACCCCCTCGATGGCCGACGCGCTTCGCGCGCTGATCAAGTGGTACCGGACCGGCGAGCCTGGCGACCGGACGGCGTACGACATTGCCTGGGTCAAGGACACGCAGTCTCCGGTCGATACGATCAATGGTTTCGTCGAGGTTTACATGGATGCCCGGGGTGTCAAGGGGGCCTGGGAAGCGCTGGTGTTCTACGTCAATCACGACAAGACCGAGGACATCCGCAAGCTGGCCCGCGAGGCGCAGTGGTTCGAAGAGCGGATGCCGTGGGATCCGGCCTACCGCAAGCAGGGTGTCCAGGGGATTACCGCCAACGCAATCGAGGTGGTGATCGAGACCGGCGACGCGGGGCCGGTCACGGCGATCGGCATCAACCTGCCGAACGATCAGACGGTCCGCGAGCGCTACGGCAGCAAGTCGGTGTCGCTCACCAACGTCAACGACGCGCATGAGCGATCGCAGCCCGCGGCGTTGCGGAGCGAGTTCGCGTGGTCGGCGGAGGAGGCGGAGCGCGGGCGCAGATGGGGCGCCTTCGCGGGCGAGTTGACGACCAACATGCACGAAGTCATCGGCCACGCATCGGGAAAGGTTGCCGAGCGGCTGCAGGGCAACCCGCAGGGAGTCCTGAAGGAGCACTATTCGGCGCTCGAAGAATCGCGCGCCGACCTGGTGGCGCTGTACTTCCTGCCCGACCCGAAGCTCGTCGAGATGGGGTTGATCGCTCAGACCGATCACGACGAGGTGGTGCGCGCGGAGTATGAGCACTACGCGCGCAACGCGCTCGTCCAGCTCCGCCGGGTCCGCGAGGGAACGCAGATCGAGGAAGCGCACATGCGGAACCGGCAGATGATCGTCCACTGGCTGCTCGCGAATACCAAGGCGATCGATAAACAGGTGCGCGACGGGAAGACCTACTACGGCGTGGTCGACGTCCGGGCGTTCCGCGACGGCGTCGGCCGGCTGCTCGCCGAAGTGCAGCGGATCAAGTCCGAAGGCGACTACGCGGCCGCACACTCGCTGTTCGAGACCCACGGCATCCACTTCGAGCCGGCGCTGCGCGACGAGATCGTCGCCCGCGTGCAGCAGCTGAATCTCCCGTCCTACACCGGCTTCGTCATGCCGAAACTGGACGCGGTCCGCAATCCGGCTGGAGAGATCACGGACGTGACCATCTCCTACCCGATGGACCTCACGAAGCAGATGCTCGAGTACTCAGCGGCCACGCGGCCTCTCCGATAAAGAGGACACTGAGATTGCGGAGGTCACAGACCAACACGGAGCCACGGAGCCTCGGAGGACGCACGGAGAAATCACACTGCCGCGCGCGACCGCCCCGCGATGCGCGGCGCGGCGATGGAAACACACGCGAAAACGCAAACCCGGGGGACAAGGTGGTTCGCGTTTTCGCGTGTGATTCCATCGCCGCATGGCGGCCAGCTTCGCCGGCCGCCGGTCGCACGCGACGTGTCGTCTCCGTGTCGTCTCCGTGTCGCCGTGACTCCGTGTCCGTATTTGTCCGCGGCCTCCGCACCCTCCGTGCCCTCGGCGCGATCGCCGCGCTGCTGTCGCCGGCGAGCGCGAACGCCCAGCCGGGGGCCGTCGTGCCGCCGGCACGGCTGGCCATCCTGCAAGCCGAGGAGCGGCGCGCCCCGACGCCCGCCGATCTGATCACGCTGCGCACGGGAATCAGAAGCAGGGATCCGCTCGCGGCGATTCTGGCGATCCGCGCCGTCGGCCGTCTCGAGCGCCCCGCGCTCATCGTCGATCTCCTCCCCGCGCTCCAGTTCGCGCTGCCGGAAGTACGTGCCGAGGCGGCCAACGCCATCGGCCAGGCGGCGCGCGGCTGGAACGCCGTGACCAAGGTCCCGGCGGCCACTGACATCGCCGCCGTGCAGGCCACGTTGATCGGCCGGCTGACGGATGAAGAGGAGGCGAGCGTCCGGGCGGCGCTGGCCGAGACGATCGGCCGGCTGCCCTACGAGGCCCCCGAGCTCGTCGCGCGCGCTGAGACCGCGCTGATCGAGCTGGCGGAGAGCACCCAGCTCGTCACCGATCGACTGGGCGTCACCAAGGGGTTCGAAGCGCTCGTCAGGAGGCACCGCGACCGATCGCCGAGTCCCGCCGCCATCACGACGCTCCGCGCGCTCGCCAGCATCGAAGAGGACGGCGCCACGACCGGCCAGGTCGATCACCGGCGCGATGCGCGCGTCCGACGGCTTTCTCTCGAGGCGTTGATCGCCGCCAGCGCGGTCGACGACGACCTGATTGTGGCGACAGCGGCCGACCCCGATCCGCAAGTGCGGCGTCTGTCGATGCGCGCGGCGGCCACGTCCGGCAAAGGCACCGGCGTCCTGGCCCGCGGTCTGGAAGATGCCGCCGCCATGGTACGGCTCGAGGCGCTGCGCGGGTTTGCGCCGCGTCGCGATGACGGCGCGTGCGACACCTTCATCGCCACCGCCCGCGACGTCGAGACGACCATCGCGCTGGTGGCCATCGATCAACTGTCCGTATGCGCCGGACACGTCGCGGCGGCGCGGTTTCTCGAAGCGACCGTCAACGACCTCTCGAACGCCGGGTCGGCCCGCGGATGGCATCGAGCGGCGCACGCCATCGTCGCGCTCGCCGCGATGGCGCCGTCACAGGGCGCCGCGGCGCTCGGACAGTTCGTGTCGTCGACGCGCTGGCAGCTGCGCGTCTACGCGGCACGGGCCGCGGCGGTGCTCCAACATCGCGAGGTCCTCGAAACACTCGCCGCCGACCCGCACGACAACGTCGTCGAAGCGGCGATCGAAGGTCTCGCGAAGGTCGCGAGGCACGATGGCGACGGCCTGTACATCCGCGCGCTGTCACGCACCGGCTACCAGGCGATTCGCGCGGCGGCGGCCGCGCTCGACGAAACTCCGAAAACGGACGATGCCGTGCCGGCGCTCAGGGCGGCCTGGACGCGGCTGGTCGACGAAGACCGCGCGAACTCCGCTGACACCCGGGCAGTGCTGGCCGCGACGCTGACGCGGCTCGGGGCGCCGCCGCCCGCCGCCAAGCCGGCGCGTCCCTCGACGACCCAGACCGTCCTGTCGGTGGCGGAGCTCCGGCGGCTGGCGGCGCCGCGCGCGCGCATCACCATCCGCGATCTCGGTTCGTTTGACATCGCGCTGTTCACGTCTGAAGCGCCGCTGACGGTGCTGCGCTTCGCGGCGCTGGCCGACGCGCGCTACTACGACGGCCTCACGTTCCACAGGGTCGTCCCGAACTTCGTCGTGCAAGGAGGCAGCCCGGCCGCCAACGAGTACGTCGGCATCTCCGAGTTCATGCGGGATGAGGTCGGGCTGTGGCCGCACGTGCGTGGCTCGGTCGGGATTTCGACGCGGGGCCGCGATACCGGCGACGCGCAATTTTTCGTCGACCTGGTCGACAACCCGCGATTCGATCACCGAGTACACGGTCTTTGCGCAAATCCTGAACGGCCTCGAGGTCGTCGAGCGGATACTCGAGGGCGACGTGATCGAGACGATCGAGATCCTCCCGTGAAGTGGTCGCGGCGGGTCGAGGGAGATCTCACCGCCAACGCGCTCACGACCACCGTCCGCGCGATGGCCGCCGAAGGCCGCCCGGTCATCGATCTGACGCTCTCCAATCCGACCAGCGCCGGGCTCGAATATCCTCCCGACCTGCTCGATCCGCTGGCCGCACCGCGCGGCCTGGTCTACCATCCCGAACCCTTCGGTCTTGCGGAAGCGCGCCAGGCCGTGGCTGCCGACTGTCTGCGCCGTGGTATCCGGGTGCCGGACGAACGGATCGTCCTGACGGCGAGCACCAGCGAAGCGTATTCGCTGTTGTTCAAAGTCTTGTGCGATCCGGGAGACGTGGTGCTGGTGCCGCGCCCCGGTTATCCGCTGCTCGATCATCTCACCCGGCTCGATGCGGTCGTGTCGCGCGCCTACGACCTCGAGTACCACGGCAGCTGGTCGATCGACTTCGATTCGATCGAGCGCGCGTGGTCGCCGGGGACGCGCGCGGTGGTGACCGTGTCGCCCAACAACCCGACCGGGTCGCGGATCAAGCGGCACGAGCTCGAACGGCTCGCCGCGCTCTGCGCGGCGCGCGGCGCGGCGCTGATTGCCGACGAAGTGTTCGTCGACTACCCGCTGGCGCCGGACGTCGATCGCGCTGCAGGCGTGCCGGCGCAGTGCGACACGTGTCTCTCGTTCAGCCTCGGCGGATTGTCGAAATCGATCGGCCTGCCGCAGATCAAGCTCGCCTGGATCATCGCCGCCGGGCCCGCGGCGATTGTCCGGGACGCGCTGTCGCGCCTCGAGCTGGCCGCGGATACATACTTGTCGGTGTCCACGCCGGTGCAGGTTGCGGCCAGGGAACTGCTCGAGCGTGGCGCCGTGGTTCGCGAGCAGATTCGCGTCCGGGTCACCTCGAACTATCGATACCTCGTCGGCGCCGCGGTGGCAGACTCCGGATGTGCCGTGCTCCACGCCGACGGCGGCTGGTATGCAGTCCTCCGTGTGCCGGCGGTGGCAGCCGAGGAGGAGCTCGTGCTGGCGCTTCTCGAGCGCGACGGAGTCCTGACACATCCCGGATATTTTTTTGACTTCCGCACCGAAGCGTTCCTGATCGTCAGTCTCCTGCCGCCCGACGAAGCCTTTCGAGCCGGCGTCACGCGGATCGTCCGGCATTTTGCTTGCAGAATGGACTGCAAATGACAGTGCCCGCCGGTCGCCGACGCGCCGGCCTGCTCCTTCCGCTCTTCTCGGCCCCTTCGACCAGCAGCTGGGGAATCGGCGACATCGGAGACCTGCCCCGGCTCGGGGAGTGGGTCGCCGATGCCGGGTGCCAGGTCCTGCAACTGCTGCCACTCAACGAGATGGCGCCGGGCCAGCAGTCGCCGTACTCCGCGCTCAGCGCGATGGCCATCGATCCGGTGTTCATCCGTCTGTCAGACGTGGACGAGGTCATGGCGCTCGGCAGCGAGGCCGGTTTGTCGTGCGACGACCGCAAGGGGCTGGAAGGCGTCCGACGTTCGAGCCGCGTCGACTACGCGACGGTGCGGCGTCTGAAACACGACGCGCTGGCCGCGGCATTCGAGCGCTTCCGCGACGCCGAGTGGAGCCGCGACTCGGCGCGCGCGCGGACCTTTCGCGAGTTTCTCGCGCGCCAGGCCTGGTGGGTCGAAGACTACGGGTTGTTTCGTGCCATCCACGCTCATCAGGGTGAGCGGCCGTGGATGGAGTGGGAAAAGCCGCTGCGCCGCCGCGAGCCGGCCGCGATCGATCGACTCCGCCGCGATCTGTCCCGCCAGGTGCTGTTCTATCAATACCTGCAGTGGCTGGCCGCTGCGCAGTGGCAGGCCGCCCGCGCCGCACTGAATGCGCGCGGCGTCGAGGTCTTCGGCGATCTGCCGTTCATGGTCGATTGCGATTCGGCGGACGTCTGGGCCCGCCAGCATCAGTTCGATCTCGATGCCTCGCTCGGTGTTCCGCCCGATGCCTTCAGCGCCACCGGTCAGGACTGGGGGATGCCGGTCTACCGCTGGGATGCGATCGCCGCGGAAGATTTTCGCTGGCTGCGCGATCGCGCCAGGCGCAGTGCCGATCTGTACGACGGCTATCGCGTCGACCACCTCGTCGGTCTCTATCGGACCTACGGCCGGCCGCGCGGCGGAGGCGATCCCTTCTTCACGCCAGCCGATGAAGCGGCGCAGGTCGCTCTGGGCGAGAAGGTGCTGGCGATCTTCCGGGAGGCCGGCGCCGAGATCGTGGCCGAGGATCTCGGGACTGTGCCCGATTACGTGCGCGCGTCGCTGCAGCGGATCGGCGTCCCGGGCTTCCGCGTCTTCCGCTGGGAGCGGTTCTGGCATGACAGCGGCGAGCCGTTTCGTGATCCGACCGACTACCCGCCGGTGTCGGTCGCGACGAGCGGCACGCACGATACCGAGACCGTGGCCAGCTGGTGGGATCATGCGGATGACGAGGAGCGGCGGCTGGTCGCCGAGCTGCCGACGATTGCGCGGCTGGCACAGGGCGACATCGCCGGCCGCGCGTTCGACGAGTCCGTTCGCGACGTGCTTCTCGAATCGCTGTTTGCAGCGGGGTCGGATCTGCTCCTCTTTCCGATTCAGGATGTGTTCGGCTGGCGCGACCGTATCAACGAGCCGGCCAAAGTCGACGAACAGAACTGGACGTTCCGACTGCCGTGGCCGGTCGATCGTCTAAGCGATGTGCCCGAAGCGGCGGAACGGCAGCGCGCGTTGCGTGGCTTGGCGGAGCGATATGGCCGCGTATAATCCTGGCCGTATCCCGTGACGATCTCACGCCGCCTGGCGCGGTTGAACCGGCTGGTCGCCTTGGGTCTATCCTCGGCTCTCGCCGCGGCCTGTTCTACGGCTGTGGAGCAAACGGCAGAGCTTGCGGTCCGCGCGGTCGACGCGGTCGACGTCTACCTCCCCGCCGATATCCAGACGATCTCGGCGCGCGTCGTGCCCGGTGCGACGCTGGCGTCGCTGCTGCGCACGCATGAGGTGGCCGAAGCCGACGTGAGTGCGCTCGTGACTCGCGCGTCGACGGTGTTCGACCTGCGCCGTGTCCGAGTCCATCAGCCCTATCGCCTCGCCCAGGCCCTCGATGGGGCGTTGCGCTGGTTCGAATACGAAATCGACAACAACCAGATTCTGAAGATCGCGCGCGCCGCGGACGAAGCCGCGGCGGGGTTCGTGGCCGAGATCGTGCCGATCGAGAAGACGGCGCGCACCGTGACCGTCCGGGGCGCGATTGGCGGCGACGCTGCGTCGTTGATCGCGGCGATGGATCGCGCGGGCGAAACCGTCGACCTGTCGTTGGCGCTGGCGGGCATCTTCGCCAGCGACGTCGACTTCAACACCGAACTGCAGCCCGGCGATCGCTTCGAGCTGCTCGTCGAGAAGTTGTACCGGGAGAACGATCAGTTCGCCGGCTATGGTCCGATTCTCGCCGCCGAACTGCACAACGACGGCCGCCGGCTGCGTGCGGTCCATTTCGAGCCGGACAACGGGCCGGCCGCCTACTTCGACGAAGAGGGCCGTTCCCTGCGCAAGTTCTTCCTGCGGTCGCCCCTGAAGTTCGAGCCGGTCATCACCTCCGGCTTCACCCGGCGTCGGTTTCATCCGGTGCTGCATCAATACCGCGCCCACCAGGGAGTCGACTACCGCGCGCCGAGAGGCGCGCCGGTGGTGGCGGTGTCGAGCGGAACCGTGCTGTTCGCGGGAACGAGCGGCGGATCGGGGCGGATGGTGCACTTGCGTCACGCCAACGGATTCGAATCTCAGTACCTTCACCTGTCGTCGATTGCCGTCCGCCGTGGTGCGCGCATCGGGCAGGGCGAGTTGATCGGGCGCGTGGGCTCGACGGGCCTCGCCACTGGACCACACCTTCATTACGCGCTCCGAAAGAACGGCGTGAACATCAACCCCGTCACCGCGCATCGCGCGATGCCGCCCGGCGATCCCGTTCCAGCCGGCGATCGGCAGAGGTTCCTCGAAACCCGGGATCGAGTTTTCTCGGCGCTCGCGGCGCCGGCTGTCCTCGAAGCGGCCGTGCCTGATTTAGCTCACGCGGCGTCGCAGTAACCGACAGATCTCGCCCCCTCAGCGGCTTCAGCCCGCAATTTCGCTCCGATTTTCATCGCCATCGCGCAATCGACGATGGCGCAATTTTGGCAAGTCGGTGCGCCATGCAGCCGGCAGCCTCAACCATGACCGTCACCGAGATTCTGACGCGTGGCGTGGCGCTGACCACCGGCGAGGCGCTTGCAGTGACGCAGTCCCTGCTCGAAAACACGAGCGACGACGAGGCGCGGCCGCCGTTCGGGCTTCCGTCGCCCCAGAACATCGTCCTCCACGTCGACGGTCGGGTCACCTCGAGCGCGAGTGCCGTCACGCCGACCGCACTCGAGGTCGCGATGCTTCTCGACCGCCTCCTGCCGGGACAGGCCCACGTACCGGGCGCGCTGCGCTACGCGCTGGGCCGCGCACTGCACGAGGTTGCAGCCCCGCCCTACGATTCGCTGCAGGCGTTTTCACAGACGCTGCGACGCTTCGAGACTGGCGTCCGCACCGAAGTCGTGCGTGGATTGGTGGCGCGAGCGGCGAACCAGCAGCTCAGCCCGTCGAACGCGAAGGGCGCCGTCAGCATGCAGTTCGCCGCGGCGGTGCTGGCCGGCCTCGCACTGATCGGAGCGGGCGAAACGATGCACTTCAGCCGCGACCGGCTGCCGGCCGCGCCAGCTTCACAGCGGGCGGCGGCGGGGCCACTCCCAGGCCGGCCGATTCTGATCACTCCTCAGCCGATCGTCGTCCCAACGCCCAGTTCGTCGTTGCTCACCGCCGGGCGCAGCGCGGCCACTCATCGCGCGACCGCGCGGTCGCGGACCGTCCGCGTCGAGCCGCAGCGGTCGAAGCGCTTTCCGTCTTTGTCGCGACTGCTGCCACGCTTCCGAATCGTCTTCGAAGAGCTCTGATTCGGGGACCTGCCTTCCGGCCGTGAGATAATTCGAGCCCCTATGGCGGCTCTTTTTCCCTTCCGTGCGCTGCGGCCGCGACCGGCGGAGGCAGCGCAAATCGCGGCGGTTCCCTACGATGTCGTCAGCACTGCCGAGGCGCGGGCGCTGGCCGATGGCAACCCGCTGAGTTTCCTGCGCGTTTCGCGGGCGGAGCTGGAGTTGGTGGACGGGACGAACCCGTACGGCGACGAGGTGTACCAGCGCGCGCAGCAGAATTTTGTCACGCTCAAGGACCGCGCGCTCGTCCTCGAGACCGAGCCATCTCTGTATTTCTATCGCCTCCAGATGGGTCCGCATTCGCAGATCGGACTGGCGGGTTGCTTCTCGCTGGACGAGTACGACCGCGACGTCATCAAGAAGCACGAGCGAACGCGTCCCGACAAGGAGGACGACCGGACGCGCCACATGATCGCCCTCGGAGCCCAGACCGGACCGGTGTTTCTGACATACCGGACATCGACCGCAGTCGACGAAGTCGCCGCGCGGGTCACCGGCGGCGAGCCGCTGGTCGACTTCGAGGCTCATGATGGCGTCCGCCACATGATGTGGAAGACGACCGGTGCCGACACCGCGGCGGTGGTGGCGGCATTCGGAGCGATTCCGGCGTTGTACATCGCCGACGGTCATCACCGCGCCGCGAGCGCGGCACGGGCGCGGGCGCACATCCGCGACCATCAAATGACCGGAACGGTGCTCGGCGACGGCGCGGATTTCAACACGATGCTGGCGGTGGCATTCCCGCACGAGCAGGTGCAGATTCTTCCTTACAACCGGATCGTGAAGGACCTGGGCGATTTGTCTCCGACCGCGTTCATCGAGGCCCTGAGGGCCCGCTTCGCCATCTCGCCCGGCCCGTCTCGACCGGCGCGCCGGGGCGACATCGCGATGTATTTCCAGGGGGAGTGGCGGACACTTCGCCCGCTGGCCGCTCAAGACCTCTCGGACCCAATCGGGTCGCTGGACGTCAGCATCCTGCAGGAGGCGGTGCTCGGGCCGATTCTCGGCATCCTCGACGTCCGCACCGACAAGCGGATCGATTTCGTCGGCGGCGCGAAGGGCACCACCGAGCTGCAGCGGCTGGTCGATTCGGGCGCTGCGGCGGTCGCTTTCTCGCTGTTTCCGGTCAGCGTCGCCGACTTGATGGCCGTGTCCGATGCGGGCGAGATCATGCCGCCGAAAAGCACCTGGTTCGAGCCGAAGCTGAGAGACGGCCTTCTGATCCATCTGATATGACCTCTGTGTCAACCCCGTGAAAGTCCTCATCGCCGACAAGTTCGAGCAGTCCGGGATCGATGGTCTGATGACGGCCGGCTGCGCGGTCGTCTACCAGCCGGATCTCAAGGACGCGGCGCTGGTCGAAGCCATCAGGCAGAGCGGCGCCGAGGCGCTGGTCGTGCGAGGCACCAGCGTCAGCGCGGCGGCGCTCGAGGCCGGCAATCTGGCGTTGGTCGTCAGAGCGGGCGCCGGCTACAACACCATCGATATGGCGGCCGCCTCACGCCGCGGCATTTACGTTTCCAACTGCCCGGGACGTAACGCCATCGCTGTCGCCGAGCTGACCTTCGCGTTGATCCTGGCGCTCGACCGCCGCGTGCCTGACAACGTGGCGGACCTGCGCGCGGGCAAGTGGAACAAGAAGGAGTATTCAAACGCCCGTGGTCTCTTCGGACGAACGATCGGGTTGATCGGATTCGGCAACATCGGCGCCGAAGTCGCCCGCCGCGCCCAGGCTTTCGGGATGCCGGTGATCGTCTGGAGTCGCCGGTTTACCACCACGCCGCCGGATTCCTCGATGCCGTTCCGTATCGCCGAGTCGCCTCAGCAGCTCGCCGAGGCCGCCGACATCGTCAGCGTGCACCTTGCGCTCACTAAGGACACGCGCGGGTTCGTCGATGCGTCGGTATTCGACCGGATGCGCCCGGGCTCGTACTTCATCAACACGGCGCGTGGTGAAGTGGTCGATTACGAGGCGCTCGGTCGTGCCGCGCGCGAGCGCGGCATCCGGGTCGGGCTCGACGTGTACGCGGCCGAGCCGCCCGGGGGGACCGGTAAGTTCAGCGATCCGCTGGTGGCGCTTCCGAACGTGTACGGAACACACCACATTGGCGGATCCACCGATCAGGCGCAGGAGGCGATCGCGGCCGAGACCGTCCGGGTCATCACGGCGTACAAGACGACCGGGCGTGTGCCGAACGTCGTCAACCTGGCGACCAAGACGCCCGCCACCCACCGCCTGATCGTGCGGCACCGCGACCGTCCGGGCGTGCTCGCGCATGTCTTCGACCTCCTCAAGAGCGGGCAGATCAACGTCCAGGAAACCGAAAACGTCATCTTCGAAGGCGCCGAAGCGGCGGTGGCGCGGATCAGCGTCGACGGGCTTCCCGCCGAGCGTTTGCTGGCGGCAATCCGTGAGGGCAACGACGACATCCTCGACCTTCATGTGGTAACAATTTAGAAGGACTTCTTATGGCGACGACGACCCTCCATCGTGTGTTCAACTTCGCGGCCGGGCCGGCGGTGCTGCCGCTGCCGGTCCTCGAGGAGATTCAGCGCGATCTCCTCGCCCTGCCGGGCGTCGGCATGTCGGTCATCGAGATCAGCCACCGATCGAAGGCCTTCGAGTCGATTCTGGCGCAGGCCGAGGCCGACATCCGCAGCCTCGGCGGCGTACCGGCGAATTACCAGGTGTTGTTTCTGCAGGGCGGCGCCAGCCTGCAGTTCTCGATGGTGCCGATGAATCTGCTCGATGCCGGCGCAACCGCCGACTACATCGACTGCGGATCGTGGGCCGACAAGGCGATCAAGGAAGCGCGGAAAGTGGGCACCGTCAACGTGGCGGCGTCGAGCAAGTCGGACAACTACGCGCGACTGCCGCGGGCTTCCGAGCTGACACTCACGCCCGGCGCGTCCTACGTTCACATCACCTCGAACAACACCATCGAGGGGACGCAGTATCACGCGTTGCCCGATACCGGGAGCGTGCCGCTCGTCAACGACACGTCGTCGGAAATGTTCAGCAGGCCGATCGATGTCAGCCGGCATGGCCTGATCTACGCCGGCGCTCAGAAGAACATGGGCCCGGCCGGTTTGACGGTGGTGATCATCAGGGAAGACCTGCTGCAGCGGGCGGCGGCGAAGAAGGCTTCGCTGCCGACCATGCTCAACTACGCGGTCCATGCGGAGAACGGCTCGCTCTACAACACACCGCCGTCCTTTTCCGTCTACGCGTTGGGGCTGGTCATGAAATGGCTCCTCCAACAGGGCGGACTGCCGGCCATGGCCGTCCTCAACGAGCGCAAGGCGGGAAAGCTGTACGCCGAAATCGATCGCACCGGCTTCTATCGCGGGACTGCCGCGAAAGAAAACCGTTCGCTGATGAACATCACGTTCAGGTTGTCGAGCGAAGAGCTCGAGAACAAGTTCATCAAGGAGTCGACCGCCGCAGGCCTGGATGGACTGAAGGGCCACCGCGCGGTCGGCGGGATGCGCGCCTCGATCTACAACGCCTTCCCTGAAGAAGGCGTCGACGCGCTCGTCGCGTTCATGCGGGATTTCGAACAGAAAAACGGCTGATAGGGCGGGCCGTTACGGTCCGTCTTAAATCGCGTCGAGAATCTCCAGCAGCTCGGTCAGTGCGGCCAGCTCGTTCTTCGCCGCGTAGATGACGGCACGGCGCTCCTGGAGTGTGGGGGCGGTCAGTTCGGTCTGCCCTTCATACCGCAGTCGCCCGTCGGCAGAGACCTCGACGACGGTACTGTCCATCGGCTCGACATACAAACGCATCGTCGTGAACTTTAGATGCCGGCGACGGCAGCCGCGCGCGCCGCGTTTTCCACGCCCAGGACGATTGACGCCCGTCCCGGACCATCGGTGGAGGTGCCGTAGGCGTACTCCACGTTGATGCCGGCGTCCGCGGCCAGTGCCAGCACGGGGGCCAGCGCACCGGGGCCGCTGCCGACAACCGCCAGCAGCACTTCACGCTCCGTCACCTGATGATGCCGCTCGCGGAGCGCGCCCGCGGCTCGGATGTGGTTGTCGACGACGAGGCGCACTTGTCCGGTCGATTCAACTGACATGGCGAGGATGTTCACGCGCTCGTCGGCGAGCGCGCGACAGACAGCCGCGAGGGCGCCGGGGCTATTGGGCAGACGAAGATTGAGCTCGGTGCGGATCGCCATGGCGGGAGATTACCAGAGGAGGACCCGGAAGTCGTCGGTCTTCAGTCACCAGTCGTCAGTCGCCAGCGGTTCGTCAGCTTTCAGTCCCCCAGTCTTGACCGCGGCTGGCGAACCAACTGACGACCGACGACTACTGACTGTCGACCGTCCGACTCCCGGGTGCGGGGCAACTACGCGAGTACTTTCACCACCACCCGGCGGTTCTGCGCGCGGCCGTCCCGCGTTCTGTTGGGCGCGATCGGCTTGTCTTCGCCGTAGCTGATCACGTTGATCTTGTGGAGCGGAATCTGGTGCTGCTCGTAGAGATACCGTTTCACCGCTTCGGCGCGCTCGAGCCCAATCTTGGTGTTGATCAGCGTGTCGCCGACGTTGTCGGTGTGCCCTTCGATCTCGAAGTAGGCACCCTTGGGGTCGGCCTTCAGATCGGTGATCAGCTGATCGAGGCGGGCCTTGGCTTCATCCGGAAGCTCGGCCTTGTTGAACCGGAAGTTGCCCTGATCCTCGCTGAGCACAACTTCGAAGACGAGCCGACGCGAGGCGGCCTCGATCCGGTCGGCCTTGGCGCCCGCCGCGTTCGCCGCGGTGCCCGCCGCGTTGGCGGCGCTCTGGGCTTCGCCGGCCGCCGTGTTCGCCCGCGCCGCGGCCTGCTCTGCGGCACCCGCGCGGTGTGTCGACTTCGCCGATCCGACCTTCGTTGCGTCGGGTCCGCTCCTGGGTCTCTTCGACCGAGCGGCCCAGCGTATCGACCTTGTCGTTCACTTCGCCGACATTCTGCCGGACGAAGCCCTTCGTCGCGCAGGCCGTCGAGCCGACGGCGAAGGCGACGAGAGAGCCAGCGACGATGAACTTCCGAAACATGACGATCCTCCTGCTCACGAAATCGGGCGAGATTGCCCCGCGAAATAACCACTCCGGGCGCGAACGGTCAGGTCCTTGCCACGGGCACGGACCACGAGCGGGTGCCAGCCCGGCCTGCCGCTCGATTCGAAGGCGATCAGATACTGCTGACGAAGCTCGTCGACGATCTGGCGAGCCGTCGCGCTGCGCTCCGCCGGGACGCTCGACACGAACAGGTGGCCACCCGTCCAGGCGGCCAGATCGGCCAGCGGCCCCGACAGCGGCGACTTGCCGTTGAGAAGCACGGTGTTGTCGGAGGTCGGGTTGTCGATTGATGAGACCACCGCGACGATATAGACCGGCACGTCGATCGCGCTGGCGGCGGCCGACACCTGTTCCGGCGTCAATCGGCTGGCCGTGTCGTTGCCGTCGGTGAAGACCACGACTGCCCGGCGCAGGCCGGCGCGTGTCGTGAGTTTGTCGGCCGTCTCGTCGATGGCGTCGTGGAGCGACGTTGCGCCGAACGGCGTGAGCACGTCGAGCTTGGCTGGAAGATTCTGAAGGCCGGTCGTGAACGGCGTCACCTCGGAAAGACGGGTGTCGAAAGTGAACACTGCGGCTTCGTCATCTTCTCGATCGAGCCAACTCAGGACGTGCCGCGCGGCATCACGCGCATCCGGCAGCCGTCCTTCCATACTTCCGCTCACGTCGAACAGCAGCGCCACGCTGAGGGCGCCCGTATCCTTGCGGAATTCCGAGATCCGGCGCGGGATGCCGCCGTCGAAGACCTCGAAGTCGCGAATCGTCAGATTCTGAACGAATCGACCCTTGTTGTCCCGGACGACCGCGGTCACCCGGACCAGCTCCACGCCGGACTTGAACGTCGGCTTTGGCAGCTCCTGGACGGCAGGAACTGGTGTCGCCGACAGCAACAATGCCGTCGTCACACCGATATTAAGGATGAGCGTGCCCCTCGCCATCTTCCAGGAGACGTTCCAAGGACCCTGCCAAACGGTGAAGTCCTGTAATTAGAGGTAGTTACATGTTTACGGGTGAGCTCGCATATGCGCCAACTGTAGGAGAAAACCGTGTAGAACTTACACGGTTGCTCGCCAGCTTTACGGGGGGCGTAAGATGGCTATCGTGACGCCGACCAACGTGCTCAAGTCCACGCCGATCCCCGTCGCCAAACGCGTCGGCAACTTTTCGTACGCAATCCGAAACATCGTCGCAGAAGCCCAGCGCGTCGAGGCCTCGGGGCGGCGCGTCCGCTATTTGAATGTCGGCAACCCGCCGCCGTTTGGCTTCCAACCGCCGGCGGCGATGATCGAAGCGGTCGTTCGCGCGATGCGCGATGGCGAGAACGGCTACGGCCCTTCGCCCGGCATCCCTGCCGCGCGCGACGCGGTCGCCGCGGAATACGACCGCCGCGGGTGGCCGATGACTGCAGACCGGGTGCTGATTACTGCGGGCACTTCGGAAGGCATCGATCTCGCGCTGAGCGCGCTCGCCGATCTCGACGGCGAGATCCTCGTGCCGCTGCCAACCTACCCGCTCTATACGGCGGTACTCGCGAAGCTCGGCGCCCGTGCGCGTTTCTACCGGACCGACCCCGAACGCGGCTGGGAGCCCGATCTGGATCACATGGAGAGCGTCGTCACTCAGGCGACGCGCGCGATCGTCGTGATCGATCCGAACAATCCGACGGGCGCGTCGTATTCGGTGTCGATGCGTCGTGAGCTGCTCGCGTTAGCTGATCGTCACGGCCTGGTGATCCTCGCCGACGAGGTCTACGGAGATCTCGGCTACGACGGTCCGGTCGCGCCGCTCGGCAGCCTCGAGCCCGAGGCGGCAGTGCTGTCGTTCTCGAGCCTGTCGAAGGGATATGTGGTGCCGGGCTGGCGCACGGGCTGGATCGGCGTCGGACGATCGCGCCGGCTGGACGATCTTCTCGGCGCGCTGAAGAAGCTCGCGGATGGTCGCCTGTGCAGCACGGTCCCGATGCAGCACGCGATTCCGGCGGCGCTCGATGGTGATCGCTCTCATCAGGCGGCGTTCCGAGCGGCACTGAAGACCCGCGCCGAGGTGACGGTGGAAATGCTGCGCGCGATGCCTGGCGTCACCTGCAGTGCACCCCAAGCGGCGTTTTATGCAATGCCGAAAGTGACGCTGCCGCCGGGACAGACCGACGAGGATTACGTGCTGGGTCTGCTGCGGGCCACCGGTGTGCTCTGCGTGTACGGATCGGGCTTCGGCATGCCGGCGGACGGTGGCTTTCTGCGCATCGTGTTTCTTGCATCGCCGGATGAACTGCGAGAGATCTATCGGTTGATGGGGGCGTTCACCGCGGAATACCTTGCCCGATCGTAGGCTGACGCGCGGCATCGCCTCGGCCGCCCAGGCCGTAACGATTGCCGCGCTCGGCGTGGTGGTCGTCTGGACGCTGTATCTGGCGCGCGACGTCCTGCTGCTGATCTACGTCAGCGTTCTCCTCGCGATCGGCTTCGGGCCGGTCGTGCACGCCATCGAACATCAACAGGTCGTCCCGGTGGGTCAGCGAGTGCCCCGCTGGCTGGCCATCCTCTCGGTCTACGTGCTCATCGTCGGGACATTGATCGTCGTCGGCTTCCTGGTGATTCCTCCGCTGGTGACGCAGGCACAGGCGTTATGGACGGCGCTCCCCGGGCTGGTCGACCGGGGACAGACGTTCCTCATCCGCTACGGCCTGCTCGATCATCGAATCACTCTCGAGGAAGCGTTGCGACGGGCGCCGGCCTCCGGCGATGCGGTCGGCACCGTCGCGATGGCGGCCACCGGGGTC
Source organism: uncultured Acidobacteriota bacterium (assembly GCA_963728825.1). Taxonomy (GTDB): domain Bacteria; phylum Acidobacteriota; class Vicinamibacteria; order Vicinamibacterales; family CAVVIG01; genus CAVREM01. The sequence continues at coordinate 147,711 of CAVSLA010000006.1, read as the reverse complement.
GTTCAGGGTGTCTTCGCGCTCCTGACGGTCCTGATTCTGACGTTCTACCTGCTCATCGAAAGTGACGCGCTGTTTTCCGGCTTCGCCCGCCTTTTTCCGCGCGCCGACCGTCCTCGCGTTCAGGAAGCCGCAGAAAAGATTTCGGTCAAGGTCAGCGCCTGGTTGAGCGGCCAGCTCTTCCTGGCCGGCGTGATTGGCGTGAGCGCGGCAATCGGTTTGTATCTGCTCGGCGTACCGTACTTCTATGTGCTGGCGCTCGTCGCGGCGCTCGGCGAGATGATCCCGGTGGTCGGTCCCATCCTCGCGGCGGTGCCGGCGGTGGTGGTGGCCTTCACGATTTCGCCGCAGACCGGGTTGTTCGTCCTGATCTTCTTCCTCGCACAACAGCAGATCGAGAATCACTTTCTCGTGCCGAAGATCATGGCGCGGCAGGTCGGCGTGAGCGCGGTGACGGTCATCATCGCCCTGCTCATCGGGGGCTCACTCCTCGGGGTCATCGGCGCGGTGCTGGCCGTCCCGTCGGCCGCCATTCTGCAGGTCGTGGTTCAGGTGCTGCTCGACGAACGGGACATGGTCGAAGCGCGCGGGTCACGGATCACCTAGCTCCCGGGCATCCGTTTTGATGTTTCCGCCCACCGAGGGCGGAAATGGAACGGCTCTGCCGACCTTGGGACGCAGCGAACGACTTTTACGGCAACTTGCTGGTCGTCAGCTTCATGATCGTCCAGGGGCTCGACGGCGTCTTCACCTACCTCGGCATGGCCATCTGGGGCGCGTCCATCGAGGCCAACCCGCTCATCAGCTCAGCCGTCGACCTGGCCGGGCCCGGCGTGGGACTGACGAGCGCCAAGCTGCTGGCGGTCGGCTGCGGGATCATCCTCCACCTGCTGCGCGTCCACGGCGTCGTCGCCCTGCTCACCGCCTTTTACCTTGCAGTCGCAATCGCCCCGTGGAGTGCCCTCTTTCTCATCGCAAGCTGGTAGTCGGCAGTCATCAGTCGGCAGTCATCAGTCGTCAATCAACAGTCGCGCTAGACTGTCCCATCGGAATCCGACCAGTTGACCGATGTCAGTCGACGACTGTTTGACTGACGACTGACGACTGCCGACTATATGCGTCCCAATCCGCTCGCCTATCTCACCGAGGAGCTCGACTCTCTGCGGCAGGCGGGCCTGTACCGCCGGCTGCGGGTGCTGGACGGCGAACAGAAGGCGTCAACGACGTTCGATGGGCGATCGGTCGTCAATCTCTCGTCTAATAACTACCTGGGGCTCACGACGCACCCGAAGCTTCGCGCCCGCGCGCTGGACGCTCTCGAGCGGTTCGGCGTCGGGTCGGGCTCGGTCAGGACGATTGCCGGCACGATGGCGATCCACATGGAACTGGAACGCAGGCTCGCCGACTTCAAGAAGACCGAAGCGGTTGTCGTCTTCCAGAGCGGGTTCGCCGCCAATGCCGGCACCGTGTCGTCAATCCTCACCAAAGACGATGTCGTCGTGTCCGACGAGTTGAACCACGCGAGCATCATCGACGGCGCGCGCTTGAGTCGGGCGGCCATCAAGGTCTTTCCCCACAAGGACGTCGATGGTGCCCGCGCCATTTTGAAATCACTGCCGGCGGCGCAGCGCAAGCTGCTGATTACCGACGGCGTGTTCAGCATGGACGGCGACCTCGGGCCGCTCCCGGGGTTGTGCGACCTCGCCGAGGAGTTCGGCTGCATCATGATGGTCGACGATGCGCATGCCAGCGGGGTATTCGGCGCGAATGGGCGCGGCACCATCGACCACTTCAAGGTGCACGGGCGCGTCGACGTCCAGGTCGGCACGCTGTCGAAGGCGGTCGGCTCGCTCGGGGGGTATGTCGCCGGCAGCCGCGCGCTGATCGACTTCCTGTACCACCGCGCCCGCCCGTTTCTCTTTTCGACGTCGCATCCGCCCGCCGTCGCCGCCGCCTGCATCGCGGCCCTCGACGTCCTGCTGGAAGAGCCGCAGATCATCGATCAGCTGTGGGAGAACACCCGCTTCTTCAAGGCCGGCCTGCAGCAGCTCGGGTTCGACACCGGCGCCAGCGAGAGTCCAATCACTCCCGTGATCGTCGGCGACGGAGCACTGGCGATGCGGCTGTCGGATCGGCTGTTTGACGAGGGCGTGTTCGCGCAAGGCATCGCATTTCCCACGGTCGCGAAGGACAAGGCGCGCGTGCGCACGATCGTGACCGCGACCCACACGCGGCAGGAGCTGCAGGGCGCGCTCGACGCGTTCGCCAAGGTCGGCCGCGAGCTGGGAATCCTGCAGTGACCGGTCGTCCGCGTCCAACCGGCTTCTTCCAGGATTACACGCGCGACCTGACGACCGACGATCTGCATCGGCTGTTCACGCGGGACACGCGCGACGCGTACCGATTTTTTGCCAGGCACGTCGACTTCAGACAGTTCGACAAGCTGCCGTGGTATCGCCGCGCGCTGGCCTACACCCGGGTGTTTTTTGTCAACTTCACGATGCGGCTGTCGCCGGCGCGGCGGGCGGTCTACGGGTTTGCGCTGGCGTCCGCGCTGGTCGGGCTGCTGAATCTGGTTGGCGTCGATCGCATCGAGGACGGCACCGGCTGGTTGCTGCTGGCGTTCCTGCTCGTCAATCTGCTGGTGCTGCTCGAAGTCGCCGACCGGTTGTCGCTCAAGAACGATCTGGAAGTCGCGCGCGAGATCCAGAATGCGATGCTGCCGGCCGGGCTGTACCGGTCCCCCGGCGTCGAGGTGGTCGGCATGAGCCGGCCCGCCAACACCGTCGGCGGCGACTTCTATGACATCCAGCCGCTTGGCGACGGTCGTCTGGTGATTGCGGTCGGGGACGTCTCCGGCAAGGGCAGTCCGGCGGCGCTGCTGATGGCGCTGCTGCTGGCGATGTTCCGAACGCTCGTGCCGCTGATCGAGGACGAACAGCTGGACGTGTCCGAGATCGCTCGTCGTCTGAACGTGCAGGTGTCGAAACATGCGCCCGGCAACCGCTTCATCACGCTGTTCTGCGGCGTCTTCAGACCGGCGACCGGCGAGCTGCAGTATGTCAACGCCGGGCACACCCAACCGCTCGTGGTCCGCGCCGGCGGCGAGATCGACCGACTGTGCGACGGCGGGATTGCGCTGGGAATGTTTGCGCAGGCCGGCTACACCAGCGGGCGAACGTTGCTGGATGTCGACGATTTGCTGGCCGTCTACAGCGACGGCATCACGGAAGCCGAAAGCCCGGCCGGACGGCCCTTCGATGAGCGCGGCCTCGAAGCGGCGCTGGTCAAAGACCGGACCGCGAGCGTGCCCGATTTGGCACAGAATGTCGTTCGCGCCGTCGAGACGCACACCGGCGACGTACGCTTTGCCGACGATCTGACGATCCTTCTCTTACGGCGGTCCAGCGCGGTCGCGGCTGGTGTCTAATGGAAAAGGGGACGGGGATATTGACCGGTCGATTCGGTGGGAAAATATCCCCGTCCCGCTTGTCGATCATGAAAGCACGAGTCCTGTCCGCGGCGATCTTCTGCGCGGTGCTGCTCCAGCAGGGGGGCGCCGCCGCGCTGCAGGCCGACGACGAGGCGCGGGTGCGCGGGCTGCTCGGGCGTGTCGAGCAGGCGCTCCGATCGAACGACCGGACCGGGTACTTTTCGCTGCTCGTGGCGGCGGCCGACCAGACCCGCGCCCAGAACTTCGTGGCCCTCGAGTTCCGGCCGGCCGTGACGCGCGCGGTCGTCGTCGAGCGTGACCGGCAGCCGCTCGCCGGCACGCTGCCCGGCTTCGGCCACCGCATCATGGTCGACGCCTTCATCGAATACGGCGACCGCGCGCGGATCGCCACCTGGCAGTTCGATATCAAGAAGATCGACGACGTCGAATGGCGGCTGGCCGATCAGGAGCGCCTCTCTAACGTCGAGAACCTGTATCGGCTCTCGCTCAATTCGACGCGCCAGTTTCGCGCAAAGAACTTCACCGTCCGCTCCGAAGATCTGGAGCTGCACCTGACTGAAGGGTCGGTCTTCACCGTCGACACCGATCAAGGGGTCACCGGCCTGGTCCTGATCGGCCGCGGCGACATGCGCTTCGAGCCGACGCCTGAATCCGAGAAGGGTCAGGTCCGCATCTTTGCCGGCGACACCCGCATCGAGTCGCGCTTCGATGCGGCGTTCGTCCGCGTCGGCGAGCTCTCGCTTCACGCCGACGTCAACCAGCTGGTCGCGACAACGCTCGACGCGCGGGAGGTGCGCCGCGCCGAGGAAATCTTCCGGGTCGAGTCGGCGAAAAGTTATGCGCTGGAGCTGGGCGACCTGACCCCCGACAGCTGGTCGCTCGCGCCGTCGGCCGGCGACTTTCTCGCCGAGGTCCGGACCAGCCGGTTCGAAACGCTCACCTACGTGCGCAGCCGCAGCGAGCCCGAGGACATCAGCCTGTTCAACCGGCGGCGCGGGCGGAACATCTCGGTGTATCCGTCAGTCGAACGGCTCGCCACGCGCGGCCGGTTCTACAACGAGGACGAGCTCGCCGCCTACGACATCCTCGAATACGACATCGATGTGGCCGCCTCGCCGACGCCGGAACGCCAATGGCTCGAAGGCCGCGCCAGACTGCGCTTGAGGGTCGCCACGAGCTCGATTTCCCAGGTGTCCCTGCGGTTGGCCGACTCGCTCACCGTGCACTCGGTGATCAGCGAGCAGTACGGCCGCCTGTTCAACCTGCGGGTCCGGAACCAGAACACGGTCCTGGTGAACCTGCCCTATACGTTGACGCGGGACGCGGAATTGACGCTGACCGTCACCTACAGCGGCCGGCTCGCGCCGCAGGCACCGGAGCGCGAAACGCTCGCCGTGCAGCAGACGCCGCCGCCGGGGCGCGGCGACAATCCGTCCCAGCGGATGATGGCGGATATCACCATTCCCACCGGGGAACGCAGCTACCTGTACAGCAGTCGCAGCCATTGGTACCCGCAGGCCCCGATCTCCGATTACGCCACGGCGCGGATTCGCATCACCCTGCCGGCGACGCTCGCCTGCGTGGCCACCGGGGAACCGGTCGGAACGCCGATGGCCGTGTCTGCGCGGGTCGGGGCGCAACCGCAACGCCAGTTCGAATTCGTGGCCAACCGGCCCGTGCGATACCTCGCCTTCATCGCCAGCCGTTTCGTGCGGGCCGATCGCGTGACGGTGGCCTTCGACGGATCGGCGCCCAGCGAAGGTGGCCGCGCCAACGGCTCCCTGGGTTCCACACCCGCCCCGGCGATGACCGGCTCGGTCTACGACGCCATCACCCTCACCGTCGACGCCAACCCGTTGCAGGTGCCCCGCGGCCGGGAATTGATCAACGACGCGGCGGACGTCGCCCGCTTCTACCATTCGCTCATCGGCGACGCCCCGTACGCCAGCTTCACCCTCGCGCTCATCGAGCACGTCCAGCCCGGCGGCCACAGTCCTGCCTACTTTGCGGCGCTGAATCAGCCGCTGCCGAACACGCCGCTGCGCTGGCAGACCGATCCGGTGAACTTCGAAGGGTTTCCCGAATTCTTCCTGGCCCATGAAATGGCGCATCAGTGGTGGGGCCAGGCGGTCGGCTGGCGCAACTATCACGAGCAGTGGCTGAGCGAAGGGTTCTCGCAGTACTTCGCGGCGCTCTACGCCGAGCACCGCTACGGCGACGACGTGTTTGGCGCGATGATGCGCCAGCTTCGCAAATGGGCGATCGATCGCTCCGATCAGGGCCCGGTCTATCTCGGCTACCGGCTCGGCCACATCCGCAATCAACCGACCGTGTTCAGGGCGCTGGTCTACAACAAAGGGGCGGCGGTGCTCCACATGCTGCGCCGCCTGGTTGGTGACGATGCCTTCCTGCGCGGCCTGCGGCGCTTCTATGTCGGCGCACGATTCATCAAGGTCGGCACCGAGGACTTTCGCGCCGCGATGGAGGCCGAGTCAGGACGATCGCTCGAACGCTTCTTCGAACGCTGGATTTACGGCGCCACCCTGCCGCGCATGACGTTCGCCTGGCAGGTGGAGCCCACCTCCGGCGGCCGGCAGGAAGTGCTCCTGCGCTTCACGCAGGAGGGCGACCTCTTCGACGTTCCGGTCGCCGTCACCCTTCAGTACACCGATCGCCGCGTCACCGGGGTGCTGGTGCCGGTCACCGACCGCACGGTCGAGATGCGCGTCCCGCTGGAAGGCGTGCTCCGCAGCGCCTCCATCAACATCGACGACGGCGCGCTGGTCGAGATCAAGCGAAATCAGTGAACTGGTGAATTGGCGAGTTGGTGAATCCTGATTCACCGATTCCGCAACTCTCTGCTCTCAATCACCAATTCACCAACTCACCAATTCACCAATTGTTCTAAGATCGTCATCTATGGAGACCGTCACGCTGACGATCGACGGCCGGCAGGTCACCGTCGACAAGGGGAAGACCGTTCTACAGGCGGCGATTGAGGCTGGCATTACCGTTCCTTATTACTGCTATCACCCCGGCATCGGCATCGACGGGTCCTGCCGCGTCTGCGTCGTCAAGATCGAGAAGATGCCGAAGCTGCAGACCTCGTGCTCGACGATCTGCGCCGACGGGATGGTCGTCTCGACGCGCAGCGACGACGTCGTCGCGGCGCGGGCCGGGGTCTTCGAGTTCCTGCTGATCAACCATCCGCTCGATTGCCCCGTCTGCGACAAGGGCGGCGAGTGTCCACTCCAGGATTTCTCGTACACCTTCGGGCCCGATCAGAGCCGGATGGAGTTTCCACGCCGCGTGTTCGACGGCGAGGGTGTCCGCGGCGACGTCGACTTCGGTCCGACGCTGATGCTCAACCGTCAGCGCTGCATCCTGTGCACGCGCTGCGTCAGGTTCATGCGCGACGTGGACGGCGACGCGCAGATCAACATCATCGACCGTGGCTACGGCAGCGAGATCGCCACCTTCCAGGAAGAAGGCGTCCACTCGCTCATTTCCGGCAACCTGATGGACGTCTGTCCGGTCGGGGCGATTACCACGCGCGATTACCGGTTCAAGTCGCGGCCGTGGGACAACCCCAACGCCGTCGACACGATCTGCACGTTGTGCTCGAAGGGCTGCAACACGACCGCGTGGATCAAGGCCAAGCCCGAATGGGCCAAGGGCTCACGCCTCATCCGCTTCACGCCACGATTCAACCCGGACGTCAACGGCTACTGGATGTGCGACATCGGCCGGTTCGAGTACCACTGGATTGAGAGCGACGATCGCCTGTCGCGGCCCCTGATGCGCGACCAGAACGGCGTGCAGCAGCCGGTCGCCTGGCACGATCTGATGTCGAAGCTCGCCGATCGCCTCGCCGTCACCGGCCGCGCGAATCCTGAAGGCGTGCGCTTCCTGCTGTCCGCACACGCGTCACACGAAGAGCTGTTCCTGTTCGGCAGGCTCGCCGACGAACTGCTGGGGCCCGGCGCAGTCGCCGTCAGCTGGCGGACGACGCCCAAGGCGCAGCCCGCGGAGACGAAGTTCACCGTGCCGGCGGTGGACGCGCCGAACGTGGCCGGGGCTCGAATGCTGGGACTGGCCGCCGCCGGCGATGTGGCGTCGGACGGGCCGAATCTCAGCCGGCTGCGTGCCGCGGTCGAGGCAGGACAGATTTCGGCGCTCTACGTCTTCGACCCGGGCCCGACCGGTTCGCTCGGAGACGTGCGGTGGCTTCTGGAAGCTCGAGCGGCTGGACGGCTACCGTTGCTCATCGTGCAGGGGACGCTTCTCACCGAACTGGCCCGCTCCGCCGATTTTGTGCTTCCGGGTGCATCGTACGTGGAGAAAGAAGCGTCCTATACGAACGACCAGGGCCGTCTGCAGGGGACTGCGCGCGTCATCCCGCCGCCAGGCGACGCGATGGAAGACTGGCAGATCCTGGTGAATCTGAGCGTGGTGCTCGGCGTGGCGTTCGACTACACGAGCCCGGCCCACGTGCGAGCGGATATCGCGGCCCGCTATAGTGCCCTTGAGGGCTTCGAGGGATTGACCACGCTGGCGTTCGCCCGCCCAGTGACCGCGCGGCACTGGCTGCAGGCCAGTAACCCGTCAGAGCGATGGAAGTGGGATTTCATGTTCCAGGACCTGCCCCCGGTGAAAGGCGCGGTCGACGAGACGGCGCTGCCTGGCTTGATTCCCTTGAGAGAGGTGAAATAGGGGACCTTTCAGGTCCGCCGCAGGGTCATGCGCGCATCAATCCGTCTTGCCACGGCGTTCGCGCTGCTCTTGACGAGTGGCTGTGTGGCCGACGCCCAGCTCAGGCGCCCGGCGTCCGCGACGCTGATCCCGATTTTCGAAACGGACGCGGCGCGCGCGGGGACCACTGCGCGAGCAGCGCTGCAGATTCAGCTGCCCGAAGGACTGCACACCAACTCGAACAAACCGCGCGACCCGCTGCTCATCCCGATCGTGCTGTCGTTCCAGCCGCCGTCCGGGATCACGGTGACCGAGGTCGTCTACCCCGAGGCGCAGGACCTTCGCCAGGAAGGCTCACCGCAGCCGCTGGCGGTGTTCGAGCGTGAGTTCGCGATCGGCGTGCAGATGGACGTGGCCTCGAGCGTTCCGCCCGGCGACGTCGTTGTCCCGGCGTCGCTGCGATACCAGGCCTGCGACGACAAGGTCTGCTATCCGCCTGTCACGCTGCCAACCAGCTGGACGTTCAAAGTCGTCCCCTCGGGAGGCCGGGTCAGTGCGGTAAACGCGTCGGCGATGAAAGGCATTCGCTTCGGCAGCGGCGAGCCGCCGCCGGCCATGGCATCGGTGCCGGCCGTCCTGCCACCGCCCGCGGCGTCCCCCGCATCTTCTTCTTCAACCGTCGAACAGTTCACCGTCAGCGCTACGGCCGCAGGTTATCTGGGCACCGCCGACTTCCTGCAGTTCATTCGCAACGCCGAAGCCGGCATCAAGGAAAAAGGGATGTTCGAGGATCGCGGCCTCTTCGCGATTCTCGTGCTGGTCCTGCTCGGCGGCCTGGCGCTCAACCTGACGCCCTGCGTCCTGCCGATGATCCCCATCAATCTGGCGATTATCGGTGCGGGCGCTCAAGCAGGCTCGCGGACCCGCGGATTCCTGCTCGGCGCCACCTACGGGGCGGCGATGGCGTTGGTGTACGGCGTGCTGGGCTTGATCGTCATTCTCACGGCCGGCACGTTCGGCACGATCAATGCGAGCCCCTGGTTCAACCTGGGCATCGCCGCGCTGTTCGTCGTGCTGGCGCTCGCGATGTTCGACGTGCTCGTCATCGACTTCTCACGGTTTTCCAGCCGATTCAACGTCGGAAGCTCCGGGCGCGGCACGTTTCTCGTCGCGTTCAGCATGGGAGCGATCGCGGCCCTGCTGGCCGGTGCCTGCGTGGCGCCGGTTGTCATCCAGGTCGTGCTCTTCTCGAGCAATCTCTACGCAACCGGTACAACGGCGGCGCTGGCCCTGCCGTTTCTACTGGGTGTCGGAATGGCGGTTCCGTGGCCGATTGCGGGCGCCGGCATCGCAGCCTTGCCGAAACCGGGCGCGTGGATGGTGCGAATCAAGCAGGTCTTCGGGATCGTGATCCTGGCCACCGCGGCCTACTACGGCTACACGGCCTACGGAATCTTCGCGAACCGGTGGGTCGATCCGGAGCAGGTCGCCTCGAGCGTCGAGCAGAAGCTCAAGGAGGGGTGGCATTCGTCGCTCAACGCCGGGCTGGCCGAGGCGAAGCGCGACGGCAAGCCGGTCCTCATCGACTTCTGGGCAACCTGGTGCAAGAACTGTCTCGTCATGGACAGCACGACGCTGAAAGACCCTGAGGTCACCGCTGCACTCGCGTCGTACGTGAAGATCAAGTTTCAGGCGGAAGATCCTGACGCGTCACCTGCCAAAGATGTGCTCGAGTACGTCGGCGGAATTGGTCTTCCGACCTACGCCATACTCAAACCGTAACCCTCACGCGTTTCGTTTCATCGCATTTCGATCCGATCCTCAAGCATAAAGAGTATGAACAGCCGTGTACGCTGTGGTACTCTGTCCACTCGTAGCCCCAACGACCCCTCGAGGCGCATCGAATGCGATCACGTGCGGCCAGGTTGACGCTGAGCGCATTGGTAGTTCTCGTGCTCGCCGCCGCGGCCTTCTTCGTTCTCGACACTGAACAGACCATCGTCAGCCGTCGTGACGGAGCGCGCCGGTTCGAAGAGCGTGTGCGCGCGATCGATCGCGCGCTGGCGGACGTACGTGCCGGACAGCAGGCATACGTCGCCGCCGGCCAGCATGCCGAAGCATGGATCCCGAAAGTGGCGACGATGTCGAAAGAAGCGGCGCGTGCGGTCGACGATCTGCGTGCGGCGGCCACGACTGGCGACGCGCGCTCGTCACTGATGGAAGCGGCCGCGACGATTGTGGAGATCGCGCGGGTCGACCGTCGTGCTGTCGACTATCTGAAGAGCGACCAGGACGTCATGGCGGCGGACGTCGTCTACTCCGACGCCAGCCACACGATCGGACTTGCGGCCAACCAGGTGGATGCCGCGCGGGCCCTCGAACAACAGGGGACCGACGTTGCCGAACGTGAGGCGCGCCGGCTCCAGGCGTACGCTGTCGGGGCAGCCGGCCTCTTCAGCTTTGGCGCGGTGCTGCTGCTGACGGCGATCCCGACGCGGCGCGGCGAATCCGCACAACTCGAACCTGTTCAACAGGATACGGGCCAACACGATACGCGTTTGTTGTCAACGCCGGAGGCCGACCTGGCGCTGGCGATCGAAGATGATGTGCCGCGTCATTCGGCGCCGACACTGAAAGCCGCCTCGGAAATCTGCACCGAGCTGGGCCGCGTGAACGATCAGGCCGATCTCATCCGGCTGCTCGGGCGCGCCGCCCTCCTGATGGACGCCAGCGGCATCGTCGTCTGGATGGGGAGCATGACGGGCGGCGATCTGCGAGCCGCGCTGGCATACGGGTATCCGCCGCAGACGGTCGCTCGGATGCCCGCCGTTTCCCGGCAGGCCAACAACGCGGCCGCGTCGGCGTATCGTACCGAGCGCGCTGCAAATCGTTCTGGCGCGACCTGGAGTATCGGAGGGCGCGCTGGTGGCGCCGCTCCTCACGCCCGAAGGCTGCATCGGCGCGTTCAGCGCCGAAATCAAAGGTCGGGGCGAAACCTCGGACACGACTCAGGCACTCGTCGTCCTCTTCGCCGCCCAGCTCGCCTCCGTCCTCGCCCCGCTGGCCGCCATGCCCGCCGAAGCGCCGGCCGACAGAATCGCGTCGGCCTGACAGCCAGCAGTCGTCAGTCATCAGTCGCGGGCGACTGCGTGCAACTTTCACGGCCGATGCTTCCGATCTTCTTTCTTCAGATGCGCGATTAGAGGCCGGTCAGCATCATGGCGATTCTTCGTCGATTCAACACCAAGGACACGAAGGACACAAAGGTTGACGAACAAACGAGACGGAGTTCCGTGGTGTCCTGCGTGTCTGTGTGCTGACTGCGACTAGAGCGCCGGCGTTCTGATTGGGCGAGCCTGACGGAGCGGCCGCTCGGGGCGGGCGCGGCGTTCGGGCTGCACGTCGATTTTCGCCGTCACGGTACTGGCTTTCTTCTCGCGCACGATCGCGAGCGTCACTCCGCCATCGCCGGACACCGTCCGAAGCTCGCGCACGAGGTCGCCGCCGGACGTGATGGCGCGGCCGTTGACTGCTGTGATGACGTCGCCAGCCCTCAGCCCCGAGCGGGACGCCGGTGAGTCGGCGAAGACCGATGCGACGAGCACGCCGTCTTTCGCGCCGAAAAACTCCGCCAGCTCCGGTGTCAGTTCCTGAACGTTGACGCCAAGTCGCGTCCGGGAGGAGAGGTCGCGAATGCCGACTTCGAACTCCGGGATACGCACGCGAAGGTCCTGGAGCTGATCCCGCAGGCGACCCGTCTCGAACCAGAAGTCTTGTGGGCCTCCGGCCACCGGCGAAACGCTGAGTTCGGTCCGCCGGCCGTCTCTGAGCACTGTCGTCTGCACCGCGCGAGTCGGCGGCGTCTCGCGCACCAGCCTGGTGAACTGCCGCAAACTCCGAACGCGTTCGCCGTCGAACTCGACCACGACGTCCTGGGCCCGCAGGCCGGCTTTCGCCGCCGGGCCGTCAGCTGACACGGTCTCGAGATACACGCCGCCGGTGACTTTCAGCGTCTCTGTCTCGGTCGGTTCCAAATCCCTGGCCGTCACGCCGATCCGCGACCCTGGCCCCTCGAGCATCATCCAGTCGCCGGTCCGGCTCTGGGCGGAGGCCGACGGGGCGAACCTCAGACTGACGGCTGCCAGGCCGGCAACCACGGTGGCGATGAAAAGTGCTTTCATGAGCTTCATTTCCGTTCTCCTGAAGACAATGCTTCCGTTCACATGAGACGGGCCAGACGGCTGAAAAGTTGGCGCTGGTAGAATCTCGGCCATGCGAAAAAGCAGGCCCGAACCTGTGGAGGGCCGTCAGACCAAGGCACAAATCCTGGCCCGTACCGAGCGGGAAAAGGTCAAGTTCCTGCGCCTCCAGTTCACCGACATCCTTGGCACCATCAAGAACGTCGAGATACCCGACCGGCAGTTCGAGGAGGCACTCGACGGTCGGATCATGTTCGACGGGTCCTCCATCGAAGGATTCGTCCGCATCGAAGAGTCGGACATGTATTTGAAGCCGGACCTGTCGACATTCCGGATCTTCCCGTGGGCCGGGCCAACCGGCGAAACCGTCGCGCGCATGATCTGCGACATCTACACGCCGGAAGGAACACCGTTCGCCGGCTGCCCGCGGACGACGCTGAAGAAGGTCATCGCGCTGGCGGCCTCGAAGGGCTACCGGATGAAGGCCGGACCCGAGGCCGAGTTCTTCCTGTTCCAGATGAAGAACGGCGAGCCGACCACCGAGTCGCACGACTCCGCCGGCTATTTCGACCTCAGCCCCGTCGATCTGGGCGAGGACGTGCGGCGCGAGATTGTGCTGGCGCTCGAGGCGATGGGATTTCATGTCGAGGCGGCCCATCACGAGGTGGCCCCGGGGCAGCACGAGATCGATTTCCGGTACGACGACGTGCTGACGACCGCGGACAACATCAGCACGTTCCGGTTCGTGGTGAAAAACGTGGCCACCCGGAACGGCCTGCACGCGACCTTCATGCCGAAGCCGATTTACGGCATCAACGGCTCGGGCATGCACACCCACATGTCGCTCTTCTCGAGCAACGCCAACATCTTCTACGACGCGAAAGCGCCGATGCAGTTGAGCCAGACCTGCCTGAACTATATCGGCGGCATTTTGCGCCATGCCAAAGGCTTCTGTGCCATCACCAACCCGCTCGTCAACTCCTACAAGCGGCTGGTGCCTGGCTACGAAGCGCCGACCAATATCGCGTGGTCGGAGAAGAATCGCAGCCCGCTCGTGCGCGTGCCCGCGGCGCGCGGCACGGCGACGCGGATCGAGTTGCGAATGCCCGATCCATCGTGCAACCCCTATCTCGCGCTCGCGGTCATGCTGCGTTCAGGGCTGGACGGCATCGAGAAGAAGGTCGATCCCGGCCCGCCGATCAACAAGAACATCTTCACGATGAGCCATCGCGAACGGCGTCACCTGCGGATCGACGAGCTGCCCGGAAACCTCAGTGAGGCGCTGGACGAGCTCGAGAAGGACGACCTCGTTCGCGACACGCTCGGCGAGCACACCTTCGACCACTTCCTCGCCGCGAAGCGTGAGGAGTGGCTCGATTACATCAAACATGTCTCACCCTGGGAAGTCGAACGCTATCTCGGAGTCTATTAGTCGGCAGTCGACAGTCGGCAGTCAGCAGTCGTCAGTCGACAGTCGTCAGTCACCAGTCGGGATGTGCACCGCTGTCAAGTTTCAAGGTCAGCCGGGCGTACTCGGCGCAGGACGGGACTCTGGGGATTCAGCGATTTTGGGCCGGTTTTTCGCCCGCCGAGCCGGTACGCGATTTGATGTGATGATGGACGAGTCGCGCCGGATCACGGGATACGTAACATCAGGCAGGCGCTGGCATCGCCGTATCCCGACGCTCATTCACGATTCGGCGCGGCTTTTTCTCGAAGGGATGCACATGAGGACCACGTTGACTCGCACCGCCCTGATCGTCGCGCTCAGCGCCATCGTGTCGGCGTGCGGCCTGGGCCTTCGCAACCCAAACATCTCCGAGCTGAAGAACAATCCGGGCCGCTATCAGGATCGCAGCGTGAACATCGACGGCGTCGTCACCAGCTCCTGGGGCGTGTCGGTGATGCCGTTGAAGATGTACAAAGTCGACGATGGAACCGGCGAAGTCACGGTGCTGTCGAACAACCGCAACATCCCGACGCGCGGCGCGCGAGTCCGAGTCAAGGGAAAGGTCAACCAGCTCGGCGTCTTCGGCGACGAGGCACTGGGCCTGCACCTGCGTGAAGAAGACCTCGACATTCGTCGGAACTACTAAATTCTGGGAGTTGGGGAACAGTCTCGAGTCTCCTCAGCTCCTCAGCTCCTCAGCTTCTCTGTTTCCCTTATCTTGATCGCCACCGCCGTCATGTCGTCGCTGGTCTGGGCATGTCCGCGGAACTCCTGAACGGCAGCGAAAATACTGTCGACGATCTCACGCGCCGTCAGGTCACGTGTGGCCACGACGACGTCGGTAAGGCGGCGCGCGCCGAACTCCCGGCCAAGACCGTCGAAGGCCTCGAAGATGCCGTCCGTGCAGAACACGAAGAGATCACCCGGCGCCAGATCGAACGTCACCTCGTCGTAGGTCGATCCGGCGAACGATCCGAGCGGGACGCCGGCCAGTTCGATTTGCGCCGGTAGTTCTGACGGTCCGCCCTCGATCGGCGCGACCGAACGGATCGGATACGGCAGCCCCGAGTTGGCCATCGCCATCGTCCGCCGTTTGAAGTCGAACACCGCGTAGCACAACGTACAGTCGTACTCCTCGAGCTGCCGCTCGTGGAGGATCGTGTTCATCGACGCCAGCACGCCGGCGGGACTGAAGCGCTCGGGCGCGTATCTCCGGCGGTAGGTGCGTGAGCGGACCAGCTCGCCGGCAAAGGCGCTGTACAACGCCGCCGGCACTCCTTTACCGGACACGTCGCCCACTGCAACCACGAGCGTGTTGGGCTCGGGCGTCACGAAGTCGTAGAGATCTCCGCCGAGCTCGCGGGCCGGGGCGAAGCGCGCCGCCACATCAACGCCTTTAATCCGTTTCGGCAGCTCCGCCGGCAGAAGCGCGGCCTGCACCCGCTGCGCGAAGCGGATTTCCTTCTCCAGACGCACCTCGTTGGCGCTGATCTCTTCGTACAACCTGGCGTTTTCGATTGCCACCGCGGACTGGCTGGCCAGCAGCGTCAGGATCTCGACATGGTTCTTGGTAAACGCGTTCAGCTCCGGGCTTTCAAGGTCGAAGACGCCGATGCAGCGGTCCTTGACGAGCAGCGGGATGACCAGCTCCGAGCGGGCATCTTCGACCACCTTGATGTAGCGGGCATCGACGGACACGTCCGGCACGAGCACCGGCTGTTTGTGCAGGGCGGCGTAGCCAACCAGCCCGTTGCCGACCTTGATGCGCGGCAGCGCCACGGCGTCGCCGTAGCGGACCGCGACCTTCATCTCGAGCTCCTGCGTGTCGTCGTTGAGCAGCAGAATGCCGAAGGTGCGATAGTCGATGACTCGCCGCGCGAGGTGGGCGATCCGCGTCAAGAGCTCTTCCAGGTTCAGGATCGCGGCAAACTCACGGGCGATCTCGGCGAGGGTCTCGAGCGTGCCGGCGTATTCGCGCTGCTGTTCGAACAGCCGCGCGTTTTCGATGCCGACGGCGACGTGCGCGCCAAACTGCCGGAGAATCATGACGTCGGTGTCGGTGAACTGACCCGGGGTATCGCTGAGCACGTTCAGCGCGCCAATCACGCGGCCCTTGCGCCGCAGCGGGACGACGAGCTCCGCGAGCGACCCCGGCACGGCCTCGACATAACGCGGATCCTCGCGAACGTCGTTGACCAGAATCGGCATGCCTTCGGCCACCGCGGCACCGACCAGGCCGGAGCCGACCTTCACCCGAAGCGTTCGTGCGGAATCTGGTGGATAGCCGACCGAATAGGCGACCAGCAGCTCTTCGCCCGCCGGATCCAGCAGGTAGACGGCAAACGCCTGGAACTTGATCAGCCGGGCGATGAGTTGCGGGATGCGCTCGAGCAGCTCGTCGAGATCGAGAACCGACGTGACCTCTCGCCCCAGCTCGAACAGCGTGACGACCACCTCCCGGATGTTCGGAGGCGCCGAGGCCGTCAGCGATGAACTCGTCGTCGGAGTTTCTGCCACGGAATGCCTACTATAATGCCCGATGATGGATGCGCAGGACAGAGCGGGTGCTTCGGCGATGGAGTTGACGCTGCCGCTGGACTACGCGGCCATCGAGCGGATTCTGCCGCACCGCTACCCGTTCCTCCTGGTGGATCGCATCACCGAGCTCGAAGTCGACAAGCGGATTGTCGGCATCAAGAACGTCTCGCTCAACGAGCGCTACCTGTCGCACACGGCGGGCGGTGCCCCGACACTGCCGCCAACGATCCTCACGGAAGCCATCGCGCAGGTGGGTGCGATCCTGGTTCTCGCCAAGCCCGAAAATCGGCAGCGGCTGCCCTTCTTCGCCGGCATCGAGCGCGTGCGCTACCGCCGGCCCGTTCGTCCTGGCGACGTCGTCGAGATCGAAGCCACCGTGATTCGCCTGCGCAGCCGCATGGGACTGCTCAAGGGCATCGCCCGAGTCGACGGTCAGCGTGTCGTCGACGGCACGATGACGTTTGCCCTCGGTCCGGCCTCCGCGCGCTGACGCGCGCTACGGAGGCAAGCCTACGGCCGACCCGGCCACCTCGACCGTTCAGCGGCACCCGTGTTGCACTTCCACGCTCAACGGGTCGCGCTCATACAGCGCGCCCAAGGAGGAAACAGCCGTGTTGGAAACGATTGCGATTATTCTCCTCGTGCTGTGGCTGCTCGGCGTGGTCAGCGGCTACACTCTTGGCAACTTCATCTACGTACTGCTGGTCATCGCGATCATCCTCTTCCTCGTGAGGTTGGTTGCCGGCCGACGCGTCGTCTGACGTTACGCCTCGGCGCGTTTGACGATGGCGGTGCCCGCGAGCACGAAAGCGCACGCGACGACGATGCGCGCGCTGAACGGCTCGCGGAGCACGAACGTCCCGAGCAGCACGGCGATCACTGGATTCACGTACGCGTAAAGCGAGACTGTCGCGACCGGCAGATGCTTCAGCGCGTAGGCGTACGCCGAGAATCCGACGATCGAGCCCATGATCATCAGGTAGATGAACGCGGCCAGCGTCCGATTCGACAAGGACAGCTGGGCCCACTCGCCGAAGATCAGGGCTGGAATCCATAGGCAGAGGCCCGCAGCGATCATCTGGATCGCGACTCCTGCCAGCACATTTTCGTCGCGGCTGCGCCGTCTCGCGTAGGCTGTCCCGACCGCCCAGCCGAGGCAGGACAGCTGCGTCGCCACGATCCCCGTCAGAAATCTGTTCGAGTCGCCGAGCCGCAGTTCAGGCCACACCAGAACGACGATCCCGCAGAACCCGATCGCAAGTCCGACCAGGTGGCGGACGGTCAGTCGTTCTCCATTTGGCAGCAGCCGTTCGATGCCGACCATCCAGAACGGTGCGCTCGAAACGAGGACGGCGGTCAGACCGCTTGGCACCGACTGCTCGGCCCAGACCACGCCACCGTTCCCCACCGCAATCATCAATATCCCGAGCACCGCCAGCGAGGGCCAGGAACGTCGACCGGGAAGGGCCTCCCCGCGAAGCTTCAGGATGGCGATCAGAAGGCAGCCTGCCGCTAACCACCGCAGCGCCCCCATGAGGAACGGAGGGATCGTTTCCAGGGCGATGCGGATACCGAGGTAGGTCGTGCCCCAGATCACGCACACCGCAGCCCACGCCAGGTATGCGCGCGTCACGGAATCCCCGACTGTAGCCGGAAGCCGGGAGGCTGGCAAACACGATACAATGTGCCGCTATGGGCAAAAAGAAAGCCAAAAACACCACGACGGCGGCTCCCACACCGACGACGTCCTCATTCAACCCATGGATCATCGGCGCCGTTCTGGTCGCCGTAGTCGGCATCGGCGCGCTGGTTTTCAGCGGAGGCGAGGACTCGACAAGCGCGACCTCGACCGCAGCCGATCAGAATGCGCAGGCCGATCCACGCGCCGTGGCGCGCGCCGAAGCGGCAGCCAAGCTCGGGCCACGCAAGCATGCCTCGCTGCCGGCCATTCCGTTTCAAGGCTATGCGCCGCCCCGCTCGCAAGAGGTGATTACGGCCGCATACCGCTTCGCCGCCGATCATCCTGAGATCCTGAGCTACGTGCCGTGCTTCTGCGGCTGCGAACGCTCGGGTCACGGCGCGAATTCCGACTGCTTCGTCAAGCAGCGCGACGAGAAGGGTGACGTTGTCGCGTGGGACGAGCACGGCGTCGAGTGCGCGGTCTGCATCGACGTCGCCAATCGATCCCGGCAGATGTTCGAGTCGGGCGCTTCGGTCCGCGACATTCGCGCGGCAATCGACAAGGAATTCGGCGCTGTCTCCCCTGGCGGTCGGATGGGAACGCCGAAACCGCCTGCCGCAGGTGCGCACGGTACACACTGACCCCGAAGCCCGTGGATGGGCGAGCGGCGGCATTCGCACGGCTGTTCGAGGCGGTCGACGAAGGTGTGTACATAGGGACGATCGGCAGCGAGTCGAGCGTCACCTTTGCGGCCAACCCCCACCTGAAGCTGATCTTCGGCTACGGCAGCGAGACGTCAGAAGAAAAGGTCCGCCCCTTCGATCCCGATCGCTTCGTCGACCCGCAGGCGCGCGTTGCGCTCGTTGAGCGTCTCCTGAGCGACGGATCGGTCGCACATTACCTGCTCCGGCTTCGTCGCGCCGACGAAACGGCCGTCTGGGTGGAGGTGACCGGCCGCGCCGATCCGGCCGGAGACGATGGCAGCGTCCGCGTCGAAGCGCTCTTCCGAGACGTCAGCGAGCGAAAAAAGCTCGACGACGAGACGCGTGACATCTACCACCAGCTGCTGCAGGCCGAAAAAATGGCGGCGCTCGGGCAGACGATCTCGGGCGTCGCTCACGAGCTGAACAACCCGCTGGCGACAATCCACAGCTGGGCCGAGCGGCTGTCCGACAAGGAGACCCTCGACCCGTCGCTCCGGCGCGGACTCGACACCATCCTCAGCGAGTCACAACGCGCAGCCCGCATCGTTCGTAACCTGCTGACGTTCGCGCGCAAGCGGCAGACGACGCGCGCGATGGTGGATGTCAATCAGGTGGTGCGCGAGACGCTGGCGCTGCGCGCCTACGAACAGCACGTGTCGAACGTTGCAGTCATCGACGCGCTTGCCGCCGGCCTGCCGCAGGTGTTTGCCGATGGGCATCAGGTGCAGCAGGTGCTGCTCAACCTGATCATCAACGCCGAGCAGGCGATGCTCTCGTCAAACGGCCGCGGCACCCTGGTGGTGCGCACCTGGCACGACCCGTCCCAGGAATCGGTCGTCCTCGAAATCAATGACGATGGGCCAGGCATTCCTGACGACCTGCAGCCGAAAATTTTCGATCCGTTCTTCACGACCAAGGAAGTGGGGCAGGGGACCGGCCTCGGCCTGACCGTGGCCTATGCCATCGTGCAGGAGCACGCGGGACGAATCAGGCTCGAATCGAGGGCCGGCCGCGGCGCGTCCTTCTATGTCGAGCTGCCGGTCGGCGGCGGGCAGTATCCGTCAGTCAGCACCACGCGGCCCCTCAAAGTGTCCACCGAAGGGGTGCCCGGCAAATCGATTCTCGTAGTCGAAGACGAGGCCGCTCTCGCGGCAGCTGTTTCGGATGCGCTGGTCGATGCGGGGTATGTGGTGGAGCATGCTGCCGACGGCGAGCAGGCGCTCGAGCGCATCAAGCGGCAGCCGTTCGATCTGGTGATTTGCGACCTGAAGATGCCGCGCCTCGACGGCCAGGCGTTCTACGCGTCACTGGTGGAGGCGGTGCCGGAGCTGCGCAGCCGGATGATTTTCGTCACCGGCGACGTGGCCGGTACGCAGGCGGAGCAGTTTCTGCGCGAAACCGGCTGCCCGTGGCTGGAAAAGCCATTCAGGCTCGCCGATCTGTTGAAGACCGTGCGCGACGGTCTCTGGCAGAAGACCGGTGATGCGCCCTGGTGACGACTAGTGTCCCGGCCGGGACACTAGCGGGCCGCGGCGATGGCCGTGCGCTGCCGCGGCGGCGCGACCTTGAGCGCCGGAGCCGTGCGCGCCGGTTGACGTTTGTCGGCCGGTTTGTAGGCCAGCACGACGCCCTGCGCCTCGCCCTTCTTGTCGCCCACCGCTGCCGCCGTCTTCGCGGCAATTTCGGCTTTGGCCATGACCGGCTTGCGGGTGAACGCCACGAGCGCCTGCCGCAGTTCGACCATCTGCGCCGGACCCATCTCGCCGAGCGCCTCGCGCAGGCGGCGAATCGCCCGCGCATGGAGCTGCGACACGCGCGATTCGTTGACGCCAATCTCGGCGCCGATCTGCTTCATCGTCACTTCGCCGTAGTAATAGAGGCCGATCACCTTCCGCTCGCGCCACGGCAACGAGGCGATCGCCGCACGCACGCGCTCGCGCGTCTCGACTTTCTCGTAGGCGGTGTCTGGAGCATCCGGTTCTGAAGGCACGAGGGCGGTCGGCAGTGACGACTCGTCGAAGTGTTCGCCGGTCGCGAGCGGCGAGGTGGCTTCAATCGTATTGATGCGGACGATGGTGCGGCTCAGACGCTTCTCGTCAGATCCCATCGCGGGCGGCGAGGTCGGCCATCGACGGCTCGTGGCCGAGCTCGCGACGAAGCGCTTCGCGCGCGGCGTCGAGCTCGCGGCGCTGGCGGCGAACGCCGCGCGGCCAGGCATCGCGGCGCAGCGCGTCGATCATCGCGCCGCGGACGCGCCGTTCCGCGAAGGTTTCGAACTTGATGCCGCGCTCTTCATCGAAGCGATGCGCGGCGTCGATGAGACCCAGCACTCCGTCCTGCACGAGATCGCCGATGTCAATCGAGTTGGGCATCGAGGCGGCCATGCGGCGGGCCAGCGCTTCGACAAACGGCAGGCCGGCGACGATACGGCGATTCTGGCTGGCGGCAACGGGCTGGGCGCGCATCTCAAAATCTCCTTTGCGCTCAGCGCTCCGAAGTGGATGCTGCTGAGCGTTGCGCATCATCGCAACGGCGGTACCAATTGCCGAGTCTGTGTACCCCGCCGGTGCACGGGAAAGCTCTGCCGCACTCTAAGTCATTGAGTTATTTGCCTTTATTTGCGTGCACTGAATCGACGCAGCACAAAATTATAGGTCGTTGCACCGCAAATTTCGTCAAGATGTTGACGAAATGAACACTCTGGACGTCAATAAAATGACGTCAGTACTACGGTTTTGATCAGTGGGCGACGGTCCTGGTAGCTGGCTGAAGGCAGGGACTAGCTCTGCGTCAAAGTCGTCAGGCGGCGGATCTCTTTGGCGGTACCCATGGCATCGAGCGCGCTCGCCACGACCTGTGCGGCGCGCGCGCGATTCATCTCGTCGGTGGTCTTGGCTTCGAGCAGCTCCGCGTGGGCGAGGATTATCCCGAGCTGGTTGTTCAACCGGTGGAACAACAAGTTCAGCTCGGGCGTTTCGTCCATCGGTCCACGCGAAAGCAATTCTTCAACGCTGCGCGGACCAGACGTCAAGCGGGTTTCCGCTCTTCCGCCTGCCACATCGACTCTACGGCAGGACGATCGCCGCGCTGCGGATCGCGCCAGAGAGTATCGACGAAGATGCGCACCGAGCCGCCTGCCGTGCGGACGTACTCGATCTTCCCGGATGACAGCCAGTTGTAGATGGTGCGCCGGCTGACTCCGACGAGCTCGCACGCCTTCATGATCGAAATTGTTTTTCGTTCAACCACGAGTTGCCTCCGAGGTTGGTATCGGCGGGATCCGCACGCCTCTGCAGGGCCCCGCACACCACAGATTGTGTGGTCCGCGCCGGGCAGGTGTGTCAAAATGTTGGCGCTTTCGTAAATGACTGATACGGCTAAACATCTGCTGCTCGTCGAGGACGAAGTGGCGCTCCGCCAGGCGGTCGCCGAACAGCTGTCGGACCGCGGCTATCACGTCGCGGAGGCAAGCTCCGGTGAAGAAGCGATCGGTCGGCTCGCGGAGTTTGCGTTCGACATCATCATCACCGACCTGCGCCTGCCGGGCATCGATGGCGCGGCGGTCGTCGACGCCGCGGTCGAACGGTATCCGGAGATCGTGGCAATCGTGATCACCGGCTACGGCACGCACAAAGAGGCGTTCGATCTGGCGATCAAGCCGCGGCGCCTGGGATTTCGTCAACAAGCCGTTTCAATTCGAGGAGCTCCGTCACGTGCTCGATGCGGCACTCGAGCAGCGGCGGCTGAAGTCGGAGAACGCCTACCTGCGCGCGCAGCTCGATGCGCGTTACCGCTTCGAAGGGCTGATCGGCAAGAGCGGGGCGATGAAGCGGCTCTTTCAACTGCTCGAAACGGTCGCGCCGACCAGCAGCACCATCCTGATTACCGGCGAAACCGGCACCGGCAAAGAAGTCGTCGCGCGCGCGATCCATCACAGCAGCCCGCGGCGGATGCATCGCTTCGTCGCGCTGAACTGCAGCGCCATTCCGGAAACGCTGCTCGAAGCAGAGCTGTTCGGTCATGTGCGCGGCGCCTTCACCGGCGCCGTCGGCAACCGGCAGGGCCGTTTCGAGCAGGCGCACAAAGGCACGCTGTTCCTCGACGAGGTCGGCACGATGAGCGCCGGCGCTGCAGATGAAGCTGCTGCGCGCCCTGCAGGAGCGTGAGTTCGAGCGGGTCGGCGACACCCACACGATCAAAGTGGATGTTCGCGTGATCGCCGCCACCAACAGCGACCTGAGCCGCATGGTGGCCGAGGGCACGTTCCGCGGAAGACCTCTACTACCGTCTGAACGTCATCCCGATGCAGCTGCCGCCGCTGCGCGATCGGAAAGAGGACATCCCGCTGCTGGTGCAGCACTTTCTCGAGCGCTATCGTCCGATCGATCTCAACGCTCCGCCTGGCGGCACACCGGCGCTGCGCCCGCCCCTCACCGTTTCGCAGGAAGCGATGCGCCGGCTGATGTCGTATCACTGGCCCGGCAACGTCCGGCAACTGGAGAACGCGATCGAGCGTGCGGTCGCGGTCAGCGCCGGGCGTTCACAGATTGATGTCGGCGATCTGCCGCCCGAAATGGTGCATGCCGATCCAGGTCCCGTCGCGGCGGCGGTGGCCCTGCCCGACGAAGGGCTCGATCTCGACGGGTTCATCGCGTCGATCGAACGCGACCTGATTCAACGCTCGCTCGAGCGCACCGGTGGGAACAAGGGGCAGGCGGCCCGTCTCCTCAACCTCAAACGGACGACGCTGGTCGAAAAGCTGAAGCGCCTCTCGAAGTAGGGGCGGAGCCGCACAGTGTGCCGTGCGGCTGTGCCGCATGAGCGCGCCCGCACACGCCGCGCGCCGCGGAAATCCCGCCAATTCCTCGCGTTCCGGGCTCTCCGCGTCTGGCACTGCGGTTGATCTCCTGTTCCGCTGGAAGGGCCGCCTCCGGGCGGCACAAGGAGATGCCTGACGTGAAGAACCTGAGAACGTGGCTTGCTGCGCCGTGCCTGGCGTTGGGTGTGCTGCTGGCGTCGCCAGAGGCGGTGGGCGCTGAGGAACGACCGGAGAACGTAAGACTCGTCGCACCCCAAACACAGAAGCGGCCGACCAGCCTGGTCCCGTTGTATGTGTCCTTTGCGGGTCTCCAGGCGCTGGACGCCCACTCGACGTTCCACGGCCTTCAACGCGGCGGCTACGAGGCCAACCCGCTGATGAGCGGCGTGGCCGGATCGCCGGCGGCGTTCGTGGCCGTCAAGGCCGGGGCGACCGCCGGGACCGTCTATCTCACCGAAAAACTGTGGAAGCGCAACCGGAAGGCGGCCGTCATCACGATGATCGGCGCCAACGTCGCCTACGGGTTGATTGCGTCACACAACTACTCGGTCGCGCGGCGCAGGTAAAATGAGGGGGTGCCGCCGCGTTTTGCCTACTGGACGATCCTGATCGACAGTCAGCCGACGGCCTTCCGCGCCCGCGATCAGGCAGAACTGCTGCCGACGCTGCAGCAACTCAAGCGCACCAACCCGAATGCGGAGATGAAGTGGTTCGCGCGCGGGAAACTCTGGGACACGCCGGAGCAGGCGCAGTGGGCCGGCAAGAATCTGCCCAAACCCAACGAGCGGCGCACCCGAGACTGGCGACCCGGGGGCGATCACAAAGATCCGCGCGCCCGATTCCAGAAGCGTCGCGACAGCCAGCGGCGCGGCGAGAGTCAACCGAGCGGCGCGGGCCGGACGAGCGGTGTGGAGCGGAAGATCGGTCCGGACCGGAAGATCGGTGCGGACCGGAAGAGCGGCGCGGGCCGGAAGATCGACGAGATCCATAGGAAAGGTCCGGGCCGCCCTCGGCGCTCGTGGCCGAAAAAGCCCAAGTCTTCCGTGTGACCGCGCTCGTCTCGTACCTCTTCACCTCGGGCGGGCTCGTTCTCCTTTCATTAGTCGGCGTGATCTGGTTGTGGCGCCGGCCACACTCCCGAGCGGCTCGCTATGGCCTTCTCCTCGTGGCCATCGGCTACGGCGTGCTCAGCTCGTACGGAATCAGCTATCTCACGGGGCGTTTACTGGTGGTCGGTTTGCGCCCGTTGACGCAGGCCGATCTGCCGTCAGGGCGGACGGCGATCGTCGTGCTCGGGTCGGGTACCTTCACCGCGCGTGACTGGGACGAAGCGCGGTTCGCGGTGCTCGATCGGGCTGGCGCCAGCCGCGTGCTCGAAGCGTTCCGCGTCTTCAGGCTGACCGATGCCGAATGGGTCATCAGCTCCGGCGGTCAGGTGCGGCCTTCGGACCTCGAGGAGGCGAGCGGTGTCACGATGCGCGATGCGCTGATCCGGCTGGGTGTGCCGGCCGCACGGGTCCTCTTCGAGACGCGGTCGAGAAACACGCACGAGGAGGCGGTGATCGTCCGAGAGATGCTCGGTCAGCTGGACGTCCAGCATGTCATCCTCGTCACGTCGGATCTCCACATGCGCCGATCGCTTGGAACGTTCCGCTCCGAAGGGATCGACGCGCTGCCGGCGATCGCCCGGGTGCCGTCGCCCAGGATGCCGCGCGCCGCCTGGCTGATACCGAGTCAGGGCGGGCTCGATCTCGCCCGTGACGTCTGGCACGAGATCCTCGGACTGGGGTATTACATGGCGCGCGGCTGGTACCGCTAGACCTGCGTGACTTCCTTCAGCCCGAGCAGCCGCAAGAAGCGACTGAGCATGCTGGTCTCGGTATCGGGTGTATCAATCGCGATGAGGATGTCGAGGCACCGATCGACGGATGACACGACGCCAATCCCCAGCTGCCGGGGCGCGGCGCGGAGCTGGCTCTCGGCGTCGCGCCACACCAGAATCGGGCGGGCCTTTGAATCGATCGCGACGTCCAGGCAGTTTTCCGGTCGATCGTCCACGACGAAATCAAGATCGAGCGCCGCCGCGATTCGCCCCCGCGATCCTTGTACAACGTACACGCTTGGCAAGGCGAAGCCCTTGGCCTCGAGCCAGCGCTGCGTCTGTCGCTGCGCCGTCGCCCCCGCCGTCGCAGGGCGCTTGGTCAGGAAGATGACTTCCCACTGTCGCTGAACCGCCAGCGCATGGAGCCGTGCCGTCATTCCCGGTTCGAGCTCGCGCAATGATTCCCAGAAATTCTCGATCCCTTCGACGTGCTGCCACAGTCGCCGCTCCTGCCGGGCGGTCAGGCGGTTCCGGCGGGAAACGGGTGCATCGCTCGGCGGAGCGCCGTTGTCGACGTCTGACGGCTCTGTTTCGTCCGCTCGGCCCGCGGCCGTCTCGCCAAACAGACGTCTGGCCTGATCGGCGAGCTCGCCGTCCATGTCGGCGAGCACGCCATCCATGTCGAAGGCGATGCGTAAAGGCATGAACGATCGATTCTAGCGCACGTCCTCAGCGGCCATAAGTCACCGCCAGGCCGTACCGAAGACCGTCGTAGGCGCGCACTGCCTCGTCGGAGGTCCGCCGCTGGTGGTCCACGTTGAAGCCGATGCGCAGATCGCGCCCCACGTGATAGCCGGTACCGAAACCGTAGCTCCTGACGCGATCGACCCGATCCTGGATGGTGTCCGTGTCCTCGCGCGCGCGATACGCGAGCCGCTGGGCGCCGACCCGCGCCTCTGCGTCGATCGGTCCGTAGATCTGTTGGGCCAGCGAGACGCCAAACCCGGTCTGGAGGTAATACGGCTGATTGATGTCGAACGAATATTCGACGTCGCGCAGCGCCTGGACGGCCAGTCGCGTCGAACCAAGGGCCACATAGGTCAGGTTGCCCGAAAACGTCGCGCCCGAGTAGCCGGGCACATCACTCGCCAGCGGATCGAAGCGTCGAAAGCCCAGACGCGCCGTGCCGGCGATGAGCGCAAACGGATCGAATTCGAGGCCGAGGTCGACGCGCTGCGTGTTGGTATCGCGCTGCGGCGAGTACTCGAAGCGGTCCTGCTCACGCGCCAGATTGATGAGGAGCGTGGTCAACGGCGTGAGCTCGTGGCGGACCGTGAGGGCGGCCGCGGTCGCGGTGCGCGTCAGCTCCTCCCGCAGGTCCGTTCCGAGGAACACTTCCCCTTCCTCGAACTCGACAGACCGACGCTCGCCCCGAACACCGACGCGCGTGCGCGACAGGACCCGAATTTCGGCGGCGGCGTTGTAGTCGACCTCGCGTCGATCGGCCCGCGCGTCGATTTCGAAGCCGGGACGTTCGCGGGTGTGTCGCCACCCGGCGCCGAGGTTGAAGGAGAGCCGCGCCAGCGGGACGACCCATGCGCCGCGCAGCGTGCTGTTGACCGATCGCTCGCTGACGAACTCCTTGAACCAGACGATGTCCTCACGAACGGTGCCGGTCAGCCAGGTGCGTCCCAGGCGCAGCCACAGGTCGGCGGACGGAATCACCGTAATCGTGAAGTCGCGCTCTGGACCTTCGCGGTCAGGCTGGTTGAAGACGTTGGTGTCGATGCCGGCGTTTCCCAGCGCGAGACGTGGGGTGATCCACAGCGGACCGAGCAGGACCGGGATGGCCGCGGGATCCGGCGGAGTGAAAGTTTGCGCGGCGGCCGGTGCCGGCATCACCCAGAGCGCTGCGGTCAAAATCAGTAAACGACCAGGCGTCTTCCTTGCCATCCCGCTCCACGCGGCCATCTTCATCCTTGTCGATCTCGATCCGCAGCAACCGGGCACCGTCCATGTAGCTCACGGTGTCTACCTTGCCGTTCTTATCGGAGTCGTACTTCAATTGCTGGAGGCGTCCGGAGCCGCTGTCGTAGACCGGTTCGATAACCGCCTCGCGCCGACGGTCCGCCGCATTACGACACCCCGACAGCGACAGGCTGACAGACAGAAGCGCCGCGCCGGCCACCCTTACGGTCGGCGCTGCCCAGGCAGGACTGTCCACCGCTACGCGATCCGGGGAAGCTCGGTGGCAGTTTCGAGAAAAAATGCGCGGATGATCTGACGGAGATCGGCGAGCGACTCCGCAGAGTTGATGGCGGTCCGCAGTTGGGACCCGTTCTCGAGGCCTTTGGTGTACCACGACCCCAGTGCCCGCAGCTTGTTGATCACCCAGCGATCGTGGCGCGAGTGATCCCGCGACGCCGGCTCGGCCCTGCCGGCCAGATGGCGGAAGCCCTCGGGCTCCCTGACTCGTTCCGCGGTCAGGAGATCGATGTATTCGAGGAGGAACATCCCGCGATCCGCCAACGCGATCGTGCGGGCGGGGCGGCCGGCAGCCAGATCGGCCGCCTGGGCGAGGATCCAGGGGTTGCGCAGCACACCGCGTCCGACCAGGACGCCGTCGACACCGGTTCGCATCCGGTCGACGATCTGCTGCGGCTCGATGCAATCGCCGCTGCCGAACACCGGAATCGACAGCGCATCCGCGATCCCGGCGACGAGATCCCAATCCGCGGAGCCGCTGTAGCTCTGCGCCGCCGTCCGGCCATGAACGGCGATCGCCGCGGCGCCGGCGTCTTCGACCATGCGTGCCAGCGTCGCCGCGTTGCGCTCCGAATCGTTCCATCCCGCGCGCATCTTGACCGTCACCGGAATCCTGACGGCGCTCGACATCGCCTGGATCACGGATGCGGCGTGCGCCGGCTCGCGCATCAGACTGCAGCCGGCGTTGTGCTTGGCGATTTTCGGCACCGGGCAGCCCATGTTGACATCGACGATATCCGCGCCCATGCCCTCGACGATGCGGGCGGCGTCCGCCATCTTCTGCGGATCGCCGCCGAAAATCTGGATCGAGATCGGCCGTTCCTCTTCCGTATATTCAGCGTACTCCAGCGTCCGGTCGATGCCGCGCACCAGCCCTTCGGAGCTGACCATCTCGGTGACGACCAGCCCGCAGCCCCCGTGACGCTTCACCAGCCGGCGAAATGCCGTATCGGTCATCCCGGCCATCGGGGCAACGGCAAACGGCGACGGCAGGTCGACGGTGCCAATCTTCATAGTCGTCAGTCCACAGTCGTCGACTAATACGCCTTCACATCCGCCGCATCGACATCGACACTGACCGCCTGACCGATCAAGTCGACCGAGAGCACGAGCCGCGCTCGAGCGGTGTCTTTGCGCATCAGCCGGCCGATCACGCCGCGCAGCGGCCCATGAATCACTTCGACCATCATGCCCTCCTTGATCATCGGGCACGGGTCGAACTGGAGCTCGCTGGTCACCAGCAGCCTGATGCTGTCGAGCTCGTATTCCGGAATCGGCGCCGGCTTACCCTCGAACGACACAATGCTCACCACCCCCGAGCATTTCAGCACCGCCAGAGTGTTCTCGGGATCGAAGCGCGCGAAGCAGTAGCCGGGGAAGAGCGGCCAATCGATCTTCTTCTTGCGATCTTTCCACCGGCTCCACTTGGAGATGGTCGGCAGGAACGCCGCGATCGCTTTCTTCTCGAGCTGTTCGCGCACGACCTGCTCGTGCCGCGAGCGCGTCCAGACGGCGAACCAGCTCTGCAACGGTCGCTAGCCGCGCGCCGGCTGTGCCTGCTGCTTCTTCTGCGCCGCGACGCCCTGATCGTAGGCTTTCTTGAGCTCGTCGTTTTTCCACTCGATGATCGCCTGCCCGCGCAGCCGCTCGAGGAATTTCTCGTATTCCTCGCGCCGCTTGTCCGTGAACACACGCTCGCTGATCTGCGCCTTGGCCTCATCGAACGGCATGGTGGTCGGCGGCGTCAACGATTCGAGCTTGAGCACCTGGTAGCCGCGCGCCGAACGGAGGGTGTCGCTGATCTGTCCGGGCTTCATCGATTCGACCAGCTTGCGCAGGTCGGGCGAGAGGTCGGCGACGTTGAGCGGTCCGATCAGGCCGGCGTTCGCCTTCGACGGCGCATCTGACAGCTCGGCGGCGAGCGCCTCGAAACTCTCGCCGGCGGTGGCGCGCTGGCGAATCTGAGCCGCCTTGTCGCGCGCCGCCGCGTCCTGCGCCGGCGTCAGCGCTTCGGTCGGCAGCGACACGAAGATTTCCCGCAGCGTGACGCTGGGCGGCGTCGTGAACTCGCTCAAGTGGGCGTCGTAGTACTCCTTGGCTTCCACTTCCGAGACCGCAATCCGACCGAGGATCTCGTTCTGCTCGACCCGCGACACCAGCATCCGCCGCTCGATATTGCGCCTGAGATCGGCGAGGGTGATGCCCTCCTGCTCGAGCGCCTGTTTGAGCTGCTCGTCGTTCTCGATCTTGTTTTCCTTCTTCAGTCCGTCGAGGATGCCGTTGAATTGCTCGTCGCCCAACTTGTAGCCGAGCTCTTTGCCCCGCTGAACGAGCAGCATCTCGTCGATGACGTCGACCATGAGGTTCGGCGTCACTTCGTCGAGCATCTTCCGCAGCTGGGCGTCGCCCAGATTGGCGTTGGTCGGATCGAGACGCTGACCCATCTCGCGCAGCGCGGCAATCTGGCGGGTCTCGAGATCGGTCTTGGTGAACAGTTCGCCGTTGACCCGGACGAGAATCTGCTCGATGACCTCCGCCCGGGCGGCGATGCCGGCGAGGGCGACCGTCAGGAGGACCGCGGTCGCGCGACGGAACGTAGCAGCTGTGATCATCATAAATCCTTGGAACCCAGTATTTTACACTCGCTCCGCCAACTCGCTCAATAGGCTGCCCAGCCGTTCGAACACTCCGCCGGGCGCGCGAGGATCCTCCTTCGCCGGCTTGAGAATCTCCTGCTTCGTGAATCCCGGCGCGACTTCGCCCGTTCGAGCGCGAGCGGTCCACCAGCTGGGAGCGGCGCCGCTGTGACGTGAGGCGCCCTTTTTAGGGCTGACAGCTGAGGGCTGAGGGCTCGAATGCCGCGACACCTCGACCGCCGTGGGCGGTACGCCCTCAGCCTTTGCAAGATCCAGCTTGAGGGCCGCAGGCGGGACGAGCGTCAGGTCGCCGCGCTGCCGCACCAGCGCGACGAGCCGCACCGGATCGACCTTCGCCTGCGGTCTGAACTTTAAGACGACGGTGCGGCCCTCGCGGTCGATGGTATCGATGTTCAGCTGATCGGCCATCACCCGGATCCGTCCGTAGTCCGCAAGGTTCAGGACCGACGGCGGCAGCGGTCCGTACCGATCCGCGGCCTCGTCAAGCACCCGGTCGATCTCGTCTTCGCGACGGGCCGCCGCAATCTTCCGGTAGAACATCAGCCGCTGGTTCATGTCGGGAATGTAAGAGTCCTCGATGCGCAGGTCGACCTTGAGATTGACCGTCGCACGCAGGTCGTCGTCGAGCTCCTCGCCCTTCAGTTCCTTGACGGTCTGCTCGAGCAGCTTCATGTACATCTCGAATCCGACCGTTTCGATATGGCCGCTCTGTTCGCCGCCGAGCAGATTTCCGGCGCCGCGGATCTCGAGGTCGAGGGCGGCCACCCGGAATCCGCTGCCGAGATCGCTGAACTCCTTGATCGCCGCCAGCCGCTTCTTCGCGACCGGGGACAGGTTGTCTTCGGGCGGAATCAGCAGGTAGGCGTAGGCCGGACGATCCGAGCGGCCGACGCGGCCCCGCAGCTGGTAGAGCTGCGACAAGCCGTAGCGGTCGGCTCGATTGATGATGATCGTGTTGGCATTGGGGATATCGAGGCCGTTCTCGACGATGGTGGTGGCCAGCAGCACGTCGAACTTTCGATCGACGAACTCGAGCATGGCGCGTTCGAGCGTTTCCTCTTCCATCTGCCCATGTCCGACGACCACCCTGGCTTCCGGCACCAGCCGCTGCACCAGATTGCCAATCGAAAAGATCGACTCGACGCGGTTGTGGACGAAGTACACCTGGCCGCCGCGCTCGATCTCGTGGCGGATGGCCCGGCCGATCACCTGCTGATCGAACTTGACGACGTTGGTCTGAATCGACAGGCGATCTTTCGGCGGCGTCTCGATGATCGACATGTCGCGAATGCCGACCAGCGACATGTTCAACGTCCGGGGAATCGGCGTGGCGCTCATCGTCAGGACGTCGACCTTCCGGCGCAGCTGCTTGATCTTTTCCTTGTGAGCGACGCCGAAGCGCTGCTCCTCGTCGACCACCAGCAGGCCGAGATCGCGAAACTCGACGTCCTTCGACAGCAGGCGGTGGGTGCCGACGATGACGTCGACCTTGCCGGCGGCGAGGTCGGTGAGCGCCTCTTTCTGTTCGGCCTTCGATCGGAAACGGCTGACCATTTCGATTCGCACCGGAAACCCCGCGAACCGCTCTCTCAGAGTCTTCTGATGCTGAAACGCCAGCACGGTGGTCGGCGCCAGGAAGGCGGCCTGTTTTCCATCCATCACCGCTTTGAATGCCGCCCGCATCGCGACCTCGGTCTTGCCGTAGCCGACGTCGCCGCACAGCAGGCGATCCATCGGCGTCGGCGACTCCATGTCGCGCTTGATGTCGGCGATCGCCGACTTCTGGTCCGGGGTCAGCTCGTATTCGAACGCGTCCTCGAACTCCTTCTGCCAGTGCGTATCGGGGCTGAACGGATGGCCGGGCACCGCCTTGCGCGCGGCATAGAGCTTGAGCAGCTCCTCGGCCATGTCGCGCATGGCCTTCTTGACCCGCGTCTTGGCGCGCTCCCATGACGCACCGCCCAGCCGATCGATCGGCGGGCGGGACGCTCCCGTGTACTTCTGAACGAGATCGAGCCGCTCGACCGGCACGAAGAGCTTGTCCTCGCCGGCGTAGCGCAGCTCGAGAAACTCCTGCAGCGCATCCCCCACGCCGATCTGCTTCAAGCCAACGAAGACGCCGATGCCGTGATCGACGTGGACGACGAGGTCGCCGGCTTTCAGGTCGCGCAGGTCCGACAGGAACGCCTTGGTCGCGGACCGCCGGCGCTCCGGCGCCCGGCGCTCTTCCTCGAACACGTCCGCTTCGGCATAAACCTGCAGTGCGGCGTCCGGCAGCCTGAAACCCCGCGACAGCCTGCCAACTGCGACCAGCACGGCGGCATAGCGCGCGTCGTCCGCCCGTTCGACCGGGACGGCAAAGACGTCGTACTCCTTGAGCAGTTCGATCGTCCGCTCGGCCCTGCCGGCGGTGGCCGCCACGAACAGGACGGTCCCGCCCTCGTCGCGCAACCGGCGGATGTCGGCCACCCAATCGGCGATGCGCCCGTGAAGCTCGACGGCGGGCTGACACCGGACGTGCCGGGCGCCAGACCTGCCCCGAGCGGAGTCGAGGGACCTGTCCCGAGCGGAGTCGAGGGAATCATCGTCGATCGCGATCTGGGCGACGGTGGTGGCATGAGCCAGGCGGGCCTCAACGTCTATCGGATCGGCGAACAGCGCGTCAGGGTGCGGCGGCGTGGCGGTCGGATTCTTCGCCGCGGCCTCTTCGTAGCTTCGGCGGACCGATTCGAGGAGCTTTTGCGCGCTCGCGTCGACCTCGTCGCGCTCGGACACGACCACGCGCGATTCCTTGACGCGGGTCAGATAGTCGACGAGCGTCGCCGAGCGGTCGTCGCCGAGCACATCGCGGAGGGGAACGATCGTCAGCCGATCGATCGGCTGAATCGAACGCTGCGTCGCCGGATCGTAGGTCCGCAGCGATTCGATCGTGTCGCCGATGAACTCGAGACGAACGGGGTGCTCGTCGCCGGCGGGATACACGTCCAGGATGCCGCCGCGGATCGCAAATTCACCGTGTTCGTCTGCCGGGTCTTCCCGGCTGAACCCGGCATCGACCAGCAGCTCGCCGAGGTCCGAGGGAGCGATGTCCTGATTCGGCCGCAGCTCGACCGAGGCCTGCAGCAGCCGCCCCGGTGCACTGACTCGCGGGAACAGCGCCGCCGCGGAGGCGACCACGACGCGGGCGGTGCCGCTGGCCAGCGCATGCAGGGCGCGCGCTCGCTCGGAGGTGACCCCGACATGGGGCACCATCCCGCGATACGGGTCGACTTCGTGTGACGGAAACGGCAGAACCGCGGCATCCGCGGCCCGATCGGTGAGCCCCTCGAGCGCCGCCAGGAAGAACCGAGCGTCCGCGACCGACTCGTCGAGGTCCGCATCGGTCGGTACCACATACAGGACGGCGCCTTTCGGCAGCGCGTGAGCGGCGGCGGCGACGTAGAGAGCCTTGGTCGACGACGTCAGACCAGAGACACCGCGTGCGGGTGCATCCATGCCGGCCCGAGCGATGGCCGTCTTCAGGACAGCGCGAAGATTCAGCGAGGTCGAGGTGGTCAAATCGGTTAGTCGAGTAATTGGGCAATCGGGTAATAGGACCTAACGCTCGTAACAATCACCAGATCACCAGATTACCCAATTACTCAGCGTGCGAGCGGATCTTCTCGATGATCGCCGTGGTGGAATGGCCCGGCTCGATCGCCATGCGGACGACGCGGCCGCCGCGGGCTTCGACGGTATCGCGGCCGACGATGGCGTTCTCTGCCCAATCGGCGCCCTTGACGAGCACATCCGGCTGAAGGGCGGCGATGATCTCGTGCGGGGTCTCTTCGTCGAACACGACCACGGCGTCGACGCAGTCGAGCGCCGCCAGAATCTCGGCGCGCTCCTCCTGAGACGTGATCGGCCGGCCGGCGCCCTTGATGGCCCGGACCGATCGATCCGAGTTGAGGCCGACGATCAACGCGCCGCCCAGCCGGCGCGCCTGCTGCAGATACCGGACGTGGCCGGGATGCAGCAGATCGAAGACACCGTTGGTGAAAACGACCTGCGTGCCTTCGCGCCGCAGCCGCTCGGCCAAGGCGACCGCCTCGAACCTGGTCAACATCAGGAGCTCTGGTCCTTGAACGCAATCCCCTGAGAGAACGACCAATGGTGTTTGGGCCGGTAGATGCCGACGTCAGGGGTCCGCGATTTGACCCGGAACGTGTAGAGCAGCCGATGATAGTCGTAGGGGTAGCCGTCGCAGGTGTGAACCGCCACGTCGATCTTGTAGGTGCCCTCGACGAGATCGAGGCTGTCGATCGCAAAGGTGACTTCGACCTCGCCCTCCATGCGGAGCGGGTCCATCTGTTCGATGTAGGTGTTGGTGCCGTAACAGCACACGCCGTCGGCGTTGAAGAAGCTGACACCGAAGACGAAGTCGGTGGCGGGGGCGTGCGCGACGATCCGCATCGTGACGCGCATCGCCTCGCCGGTGTGGAAGATGAACGATTCGCCGTCGCGCCCGAACAGCGTCACGCGCGTGATCTCGATTTGCCGCGACCCCCAGCGGCCTTCCACGGCCTGAAAGAGGTTCTTCAGCTCGCTCTGGTCGGGAACGGCGGTCGGCGGCTCGGTGGGCGCCGCAGCCGCCACCGCTTTCGCCGTCGTCGTCGCGAGCAGCGCGTCCTCGGACTTCTCGACCGCCGCCAGGTAGGCGTCCACGACCCGCTTGGGATCGCCCTGCGATCGCAGGCGCCCCTCGTCGAGCCAGATCGCCTCGTCGCAGAAGCGCTCGACCAGACCGAGCGAGTGCGTCACCAGGAGGATAGTCTTGCCGGTGCGGCGGAACTCGGCGAACTTGTCCAGGCACTTGTGCGTGAAGCCTTCATCGCCGACCGCCAGCACCTCGTCGACCAGCAGCACGTCAGGATCGACGTGGATCGCCACCGCAAAGCCGAGCCGCATGTACATGCCTGACGAATAGGTCTTGACCGGCGCCTCGATGAACTCGCGCAGCTCCGCGAACTCGACGATCTCGTCGAACCGGCGCTCGATCTCGCGGCGCGTCAGACCGAGCATGATGCCGTTGATGAACACGTTCTCGCGGCCGGAGATCTCCGGGTGGAACCCCGCGCCGAGCTCGATCAGCGCCGAGACCCGTCCCTGAACCGTCACCGTGCCGCTGGTCGGTTTGGTGATGCCGGCGACCAGCTTCAACGCGGTGCTCTTGCCCGAACCGTTGCGGCCGATCACGCCGCAGGTCCGGCCGGCCGCGACGGCAAACGACACGTCCTGCAACGCCGGGAACGTCTCGGTCGGACTCAGTTCGGCGAGGATGCTGCGCTGCAGCAGGGCGCTCTTCAACGTGGCGAACTGGCGCCCGCTGTACTTGCGGTAGATCTTGGAGACGTTCGAGAGGGTGATGGCGTTCATCGGAGATTCACCCTTTGCGTCCTCCCACTACACCACCTCGGCGAACGAATCCCGCAGTCGATCGAACAGCCAGTAGCCCGCCAGGAACACGGCGATCGACGCGGCGCCCAGGGCGAGCAGCCACTTCCAGTGACCGAACGGTCCGTTGAAGAAGAGGATTTCCTGGTACGAGATGGCGAGGTGGGTCATCGGATTGAGATTGAACAGCCACTTGTAGGGCCGCACCTCGAGCTGGTCGTAGAAGTAGATGATCGGTGTAATGAAGAACCACAACATCAGCACGTTGCTGAGGATGTCGCGGATGTCGCGAAAATGCACGGTCAGCGCCGCGAGGATCAGCGCGAGGCCGACCGAGAAGATCAGCTGAACCAGGACGACCAGCGGGAACCAGAGCAGGCCGGCAGGATCGGGCCAGTGGCGGTAGGCGAGCAGCACGGCGATCACGATCGGCAGCGCCAGGAAAAAGTGCATCATGTTCGCCACCACGGTGACGATCGGCAGCACTTCGGCGGGGAACAGCACTTTCTTGATCAGATTGCCGCCGGCAATCAGCGAGCCGGCCGCTTCGTTGAGCGACGTCGCGAACCAGTTCCACGGCAGGATGCCGCACACCAGGAAGAGCGCGTAGGGCTGCACGCCGGTCATCCGGTTCGGCATGATGGTCGTGAAGATGAACGAGTAGATGGCCAGCAGCAGCAGCGGGTTGATGAACGACCAGAGAAAGCCGAGCACCGAGCCGCGGTAGCGTGCCTTCAGCTCGCGCGCGACAAGGCTCCAGATGAGACCGCGGTAGCGGAACAGTTGTGAGAGGTTGGCTAGCAATTACGAACGAATTCTAGCCCGACTTGCCACCTGCAGCCTGACCAGGGACTTGAGCATCGCGAGGCGGGCGCGCTCGAAATCCATGTCGACCGCCGCCGACGTCAGCCGCGCCTCGGCGCGCTTCTTCGCCGCCTCGGCGCGCGCGACGTCGATTTCGTCGGCGCGTTCGGCGATTTGCGCGAGGATCGTCACGCGGTCGGGCAATACCTCTGCGAAGCCGAAGGCGATCGCCAGGTAGTGCTTCTCCTGGCCCTGCCGGTACCACAGCTCCCCGGCGCCGAGCAGCGCGAGCAACGGCGTGTGACCGGGCAGGACGCCGAAATAGCCGTCCGCGCCCGGGATCTCGACTTCGTCGACCCGCTCGTTGACGAGCGAGCGGTCGGCCGAGACGATCTGCAGCTGTAAGTGCGTCGGTAACGCCATCAGGCCGCTTGACGCTTGCGGAAGCGCTCGAGCACCTCGTCGATCGTGCCCGCCATGTAGAAGTCCTGCTCCGGGATCTCGTCGTGCCGGCCTTCGACGATTTCCTTGAAGCCGCGAATCGTGTCGCCAATCGTCACGTATTTGCCTTCGAGACCGGTGAACTGCTGCGCGACGAAAAACGGCTGCGAGAGGAATTTCTGAATCTTGCGGGCGCGCGACACGGTCAGCTTGTCGTCTTCCGACAGCTCGTCGATGCCGAGAATCGCGATGATGTCCTGCAGGTCCTTGTAGCGCTGCAGGATCTGTTTGACCTGGCGCGCCGTCTGATAGTGGTCGGCGCCAATCACCCGCGGATCGAGGATGCGCGAGGACGAGGCGAGCGGATCGACTGCCGGATAGATGCCCAGCTCCGAGATCGCCCGCGACAGGTTGGTCGTCGCGTCGAGATGCGCGAAGGTCGTCGCCGGCGCCGGATCGGTGTAGTCGTCGGCCGGCACGTAGATCGCCTGGACCGAGGTGATCGACCCTTTCTTCGTGGAGGTGATGCGCTCCTGCAGCTCGCCCATCTCGCTCAGCAGCGTCGGCTGATAGCCGACCGCCGACGGCATGCGGCCGAGCAGGGCCGACACTTCCGAACCGGCTTGCGTGAACCGGAAGATGTTGTCGATGAAGAGCAGCACGTCTTTGCCTTCCGCGTCGCGGAAGTACTCGGCGACCGTCAGGGCCGAGAGGCCGACCCGCAGCCGGGCCCCTGGCGGCTCGGTCATCTGACCGTAGACGAGCGCGGCGCGCGACTTCGAGGGATCGTTCATGTCGATGACGCCGCTCTCCTGGAATTCCAGCCAGAGATCGTTGCCTTCGCGCGTGCGTTCGCCGACGCCCCCGAACACCGACACGCCGCCGTGCTTGAGCGCGATGTTGTGGATCAGCTCCATGATGACGACCGTCTTGCCGACACCGGCGCCGCCGAACAGGCCAATCTTGCCGCCCTGCAGGTACGGCTCGAGCAGGTCGATGACCTTGATGCCGGTCTCGAACATCTTCAGCTCGGTCGACTGGTTCTCCAGGGTGGGCGCGGGCCGGTGGATGGGCCAGCGCTCCTTGGCCTGGACCGGCCGGTCCGGGAAGTCGACCGGCTCGCCGAGCACGTTCAGCACGCGGCCCAGGGTGGCGGGACCAACCGGCACTGAAATCGGTTCGCCCAGGTCGGTCGCGCTCATGCCGCGCTGCATGCCGTCGGTCGCCTTCATCGCGACGGCGCGCACCCGGTTTTCGCCAAGGTGCTGTTCGACCTCGGCGATCACGTCAATCTTCTCGCCGGCGGCGTCGCCGTAGATTCTCAGCGCGTTGTAAATCTCCGGCAGGTGGCCCGCCTCGAACTCGACGTCGACGACCGGACCGATCACCTGAACGATGCGTCCAACCTGTTTCTTATCAGCCATAAGTTCTCTTCGCCGATTACAAGGCTTGCGCGCCCGATACGACCTCGATGATTTCCCTGGTGATCGCCGCCTGGCGCACCTTGTTCATGTAGAGCGTCAGACTGCCGATCATTTCCGCCGAGTTCTTGGTCGCCGTGTCCATCGCCGTCATCTGCGCCGCGAAAAACGCGGCGTTCGATTCGAGCAGCGCGCGGTAGACCTGCACCTCGATGTAGCGCGGCAGCAGCTGGTTGAAGATCTCCTGCGGCGACGGTTCGTAGAGGTAGTCCGTCAGATTCACGAGAAGGCCGGGCTGACCGGTTTTGGCCGGGCCCGGATCGACCTGCTCGCGCACGATCGGCAGCAGCTGCTCGACGACGACCCGCTGCGACATCACCGACTTGAACTCGTTGTAGACCAGCATCACGCGATCGGCCCGCCCGGACGTGAACTCCTCCATCGCCGTCTTCGCGATCGATTGCGCATCCTCGAAGCGGAGCTTCTGGAAGATATTCACCTGCTCGAACAGCACCTCGAAACCGCGACGGCCGAAGTAGTCGCGCCCTTTTCTGCCGACCAGCCCCAACGAGCACGGTTGGGTGCTGGTCGTCACGAATCCGCCGGCCCCCTTGATGACGTTGGTGTTGAAGCTGCCGCACAGGCCTTTGTCCGCGGTCACCACGATCACCAGCGTCCGGCTCGACGGCGACGCTTCTCGCACGCTGAGGAGTGGATGGATCGCGGCGTCGACGCGGCCGGCCAGGCCGCCGAGCACGCGCTGCATCTGATTGGCATACGGGCGCGCGCTCATGATCCGTTCCTGGGCGCGCCGCAGCTTCGATGCCGCGACCATTTTCATGGCCTTGGTGATCTGCTGCGTGTTCTTGACGGCGCGAACCCGGCGCCGCAGGTCAATGAGTGATGGCATACGTCAGGCGGCGGTCGCCGTTCTCGCCGCGAAGTCTTTCGCGAACTCTTCGACCGCCCCGCGCAGGGCGCCCTTCAGCTGATCATCGAGCTGCTTCTTCTCCGCAATGCCGCGGAGCACTTGCGGGTGCCGCGTGTCGAGGAACTGATAGAGGCCGGTCTCGAAGGCGCGCACCTCCGAGGTCGGGATGGCGTCGAGATACCCGTTGGTGCCCGCGAAAATGATCGCCACCTGGCGCTCGACCGACAGCGGCTCGTACTGCGGCTGCTTCAAGATTTCCACCAGCCGCGCGCCCCGCGTCAACTGGGCCTGGGTCGCCTTGTCGAGGTCGCTGCCGAACTGCGCGAAGGCCGCCAGCTCGCGGTACTGGGCAAGGTCCAGCCGCAGCGTGCCGGCCACCTGGCGCATCGCCTTGATCTGGGCCGAGCCGCCGACCCGCGACACCGAGTTGCCGACGTTGATCGCCGGCCGGACGCCCTGGTTGAACAGGTCCGACTCGAGGAAGATCTGCCCGTCGGTGATCGAGATGACGTTGGTCGGGATGTAGGCCGACAGGTCGCCCGCCTGCGTCTCGATGACCGGCAACGCCGTGAGCGATCCACCACCGAGATCGCTCTTCAGCTTGGCGGCCCGCTCCAGCAGACGCGAATGCAGATAGAACACGTCGCCCGGGTAGGCCTCGCGCCCCGGCGGTCGCCGCAGCAGCAAGGAAATCTCGCGGTAGGCCTGGGCGTGTTTCGAGAGGTCGTCGTAGATACAGAGCGCGTGTTTGCCGTTGTCTCTGAAGAACTCACCCATCGCGCACGCCGAGTACGGGCTGATATAGAGCAGCGGTGCGGGATCGGAGGCGCCGGCGGCGACCACAATCGAGTAGCGCATCGCGTCGGCGTCCTCGAGGGTCTTCACCACCTGCGCGATGGTCGACTGCTTCTGACCGATCGCGTTGTAGATGCAGATGACGCCGGTGTCCTTCTGATTGAGGATCGCGTCGATGGCGACCGCGGTCTTCCCGGTCTGCCGATCGCCGATGATCAACTCGCGCTGGCCGCGGCCGATCGGCACCATCGCGTCGATCGCCTTGAGGCCGGTTTGCAGCGGCTCCTTGACCGGCTGCCGATCGACGACGCCCGGCGCCAGGCGCTCGATGGGCGAGAACTGCCTGGTGGCGACCGGTCCCTTGCCGTCAATCGGCTGACCCAGGGCGTTCACCACGCGGCCGAGCATTTCCTCGCCGACCGGCACCGAGATGATGCGGCCGGTGCGCTTGACCGTATCGCCTTCCTTGATTTCCTTGAACTCGCCCAGCAGCACCGCGCCAACGCTCTCTTCCTCGAGATTGAGCGCGATGCCCATCACGCCATGCGGGAACTCGAGCATCTCGCCGGCCATCGCGTTGTCGACGCCGTGAATGCGCGCGATGCCGTCCCCCAGCGAGATGATGCTGCCCACCTCCGCGACGTCGACGTCGACGGCGTAGCTGCCGATCTGCTCGCGGATGATCTTGGATATCTCTTCGGCTTTGATGTCCATCTTTCAATCCTGTCGGGGCTGAGAGGCCGGCGGCCCCTACACGTTGTCGATCAGCCTCTGTTTCATCTTCTGCAGCTGCGTGGCGATGCTGGCGTCGTAGACCGTGCTGCCGATGCGCGCGACGACCCCGCCGAGAATCGCTGGATCGACGTGCGTTTCCATCACGACGTTCCGGCCGGAGAGCTGCGCCAGGCCCCGCTCGACCGCCGTCGCACGATCCGCGGAAAGCGGTTCGGCGGTCACCACCTCGGCCCGCACCACCTTCTGGAAATCGAGCATGCGATCGCGAAACGCGGCCAGCAGGTCGGGCAGCAGCACCAGACGATCGCGCTCCGCCAGCAGCACCAGCAGCTTGGCCAGCGCCGGCGCCAGCGTCTCGCGGCTGATGACGGCCGCGACGGCGGCGCGCTTGCGCGGCGCGGGAATCGCCGGATTCAACAACACCTTTTCGAACATCGGATGCTGCTTGACGAGCTCGATGAAGGCCGTGAGGTCACGGTCGATCGCGGCGAGGTCCTGCTGCTCCTTCAACGCCACGTCGAAAAGCGCGCGCGCGTAGCGCTTCGCAGCGGTCCGGTTCGTCATCGGTGGCTCGCGCGCCGGGCGTTTCGGCGGCGCCCGGCGAGCTTGCGCCGTATTTCACAAGCGCGGCGCGGCCGGAACGTAGAGTTGAGTGCCAGGCGATTCATCTGTCAGTGAGGAGCGTTCTTTCGGGCCTCGCGGCGTCGGGACGAAACAGCCATTTTATATCACGCGGACGCGGGTATCGCCAGCGGCCGGGCTGACCGATCCAAGGCGCACCGCCAGCACGCCGGCTCGGGCGAACGCCGCCACCAGGTCGCCCTCCGTCTCGGGTGACACCGCAACTAACAGACCCCCTGAGGTTTGCGGGTCGAACAACAGACTAATCAGTGACTCCGGTACAACCGGGGCGATCTCGAGCCCGGGACCAAAATATTCCTGGTTCGTCGTGAGCCCTCCCGAGCGGTTTTGCGCGGCAATCGCGGCCACCCCTTCGAACG
The DNA here is from genome assembly GCA_963728825.1 of uncultured Acidobacteriota bacterium. Lineage (GTDB taxonomy): Bacteria > Acidobacteriota > Vicinamibacteria > Vicinamibacterales > CAVVIG01 > CAVREM01. Next base: position 105,872 of record CAVSLA010000006.1, on the reverse strand, counting down.
CCGGCACGTCGCCCGCCCGAACGACCAGCGTGACACGGCTCGCAGCGGCCATTTCCGTGGCGTGCCCCGCCAGTCCGAACCCGGTGATGTCGGTACAGGCGTGAACCGCTCCAGGCGGCAACGATCCAATCGCCTCGGCCGCGGCCCGGTTCAAAGTCCGCATCGACTGGATCGCGGCGTCCGCCCGGACTGCGTCGATCCGGTCGAACTTGAGCGCGGTGGCGACGATGCCCGTGCCGATCGGTTTGGTGAGAAAGAGGACGTCTCCCGGGCGCGCGCCACTATTGGTGAGCATCCGATCGGGCTCGACGGCGCCGGTGACGGCGTAGCCGAATTTGATTTCGGGATCCTGGATGGTGTGGCCGCCGAGCAGGGCGACGCCTGCCTTCCTGAGCTGGTCGAACCCGCCCTGGAAGATCTTCTTGATCGTGTCGCGCTCCAGTCCTTCTTTCGGAAACGCCGCGATCGCGAGCGCGGTCAGCGGCCGGCCGCCCATCGCGTAGACGTCACTGAGCGCGTTGGCCGCGGCGATCTCGCCATAGGTGTACGGGTCGTCGACGATCGGCGTGAAGAAGTCGACGGTCTGGACCAGCGCCGGTCCTCCCTCCCAGCGGTACACACCCGCATCGTCCGCGGTCCGGAAGTCGACGAGGACGCGGTCGTCAGGGTCGGCGGGGATGGCGCTCAGCACCTGAGCGAGCTCGCCAGCGGCGAGTTTGCTCGCTCAACCGGCGCAGGCGACCATGTGAGTCAGGCGCATGTGTGCTCCTTTCTTCAGTTGCGCTGGGGCCCCACCCCCAGCGCGTTCTTACGATGATGCTCGCCCTCGTCCCTCGACGTTGTTCGGGACGACCCTGAGCCTGTCGAAGGGTCGGATTCAGTGGTCCTCGGGCTCGCATGGCCGCAGGCGCTTCTGTGCGCTGGAGCGGACGCTTTATGACGCTGTGAGTTGATCGAAGATCCGGATCAATTCGTCTTCGGAGCCGAACTCGATTTCGATGCGGCCGCGATTGCCTTGTCGGACGATGCGAACGCGCGTGCCGAGACGCAGACGCAGGCGGTCCTCGGCGGCGCGGGTGTGGACGTCGGCCGGCTTGGCTGTCGGCATCGACTTCGGCCGCTCGCCTTCGCTGATCTTCCGCACGAGCGCCTCGGTTTCCCGAACCGAGAGACTGCGAGCGACCACGTCGCGCGCGATGCGACGCTGGTCGGCTTCGTCGCTGAGCGACAGCAGCGCGCGCGCATGACCCATCGAAAGCGTCCCGCCCGCCACTTCCGCCTGGACCTCGGCCGGCAGCCGGAGCAGACGCTGGAAGTTGGCCACCGACGCGCGATCTTTGCCGACGGCGGCGGCAATGGCCTCCTGCGTGAGCTGGAACTCCTCGCTCAGGCGACGATAGGCCAGCGCCTCATCGATCGGGTTGAGATTCTCGCGCTGGATGTTTTCGACCAGCGCCATTTCGAGCAGCGACCGATCCTGGCCCTGCGGCACGTCGCGGACGACCACCGGGATCCGCAGCAAGCCGGCCTTCTGCGCGGCACGCCAGCGTCTCTCCCCGGCGATGATGTGATAGCGATCGCCGTCGCGGCGCACGACGATCGGCTGAATCACTCCGTTCGATTTGATCGATTGCGCCAGATCCCCGAGGCGGGCGTCGTCCATCTGCGCGCGCGGCTGGAAGCGGTTCGGGACAATCCGATCGATGTCGACCTCGAGTGTCGACATCCGGGGTTCGGGCGCATCGGGAATGAGCGCGCTGAGGCCTTTACCGAGAGCGGGGCGCTTCTCCATCAACTCACTTCCTTCCGTCAGGCCGCGGTGGCGGCGTGCCGCTCGAGGAGCTCTTTCGCGAGCGCGAGGTACGCTTCCGCGCCGCGCGATTTCACGTCGTACAACATGACCGGCAGGCCGTGGCTCGGCGCTTCGCCGAGCCGCACGTTGCGGGGAATCACGGTCTGGAACACCTTCTCCTTGAAGAAGTCGCGGACGTCGGACGCCACCTGCTGCCCAAGGTTCGTGCGCTCGTCGAACATCGTCAGCAGCACCCCTTCGATGTCGAGCGACGGGTTGAGCGCGGCGCGCACGCGACGCATGGTTCCCACGAGGTCAGCCAGCCCTTCGAGGGCGAAGTACTCGCAGTGGAGCGGGATCAACACGGCATCGGCCGCCACGAGCGCGTTCAGCGTCATGAGGCCGAGCGAGGGTGGACAGTCGATGAAGATGTAGGCGTACCGATCGCGCAGCGGCGTCAGCAGAATGCGCAGGCGTTCCTCGCGGCGGGGAAGCGTCACCATCTCGATTTCGGCGCCGGTGAGGTTCCGGTCCGCGGGGATCAGCGCGAGCCGGTCGACCATTGTGGGAATGATGAAAGGCGCGGCGTCCTCAGTGGGCTCGGCGGTCGTGAGGGCGTCGTAGATGGTGCCACGCTCGCCCGCTTTGCCCTTCTGGCCGACGCCGCTCGTGAGGTTGCCCTGGGGATCGATATCCACGAGCAGGACGGGTTGTTCCGCTAACGCCAGTGATGCTGCGAGGTTGATGGTGGTCGTGGTCTTTCCGACGCCACCCTTTTGATTGGCGACGGCGACGATCCTGGCCATGTATGGCGAATGACCTATTTCCCGTGGACTAACCGTTTGAGCGCCTGTAGGATACGGCCTCGCCGGCCGGCCGGTCAATCGTGATGTGTTCCACGTGGAACATAGCTTCGAATCGCAACGTCGTTAGGTGCGCTGACCTGTCGGCTCAGCTCGAACCCAGATACAGCTGGTAGGCGGGCGACCTGACCGAACAGGATCAGCTGGCCGTGCGGACCCAACAGGCGCGCTGCAACGGCGGCGAAGTCCTCGTCCGGCCGAACAGCTCGCGCCGTAACGTAGTCAGCCGGCGGATCTGGACGTTTCAGGTCTTGGAATCGGCTCGCCACAACCTCAGCTGTATTGAGGCCAAGACTGCGCACGGCTTCCCGTAGGAACGCTCCTTTTCTCGACCGGGATTCCACCATGACCAGCCGGGTTTGGGGCAGAACAATCTTCAGCGGTAACGCCGGAGACCCCCCTCCTGAGCCGAGATCGAACCACGTCGCGACTCCGGCGTCGAACAGCGGTTTCGCCAGGAGCGGTTCAACGATCAGCCGATCGAGGCTCTGTGCAGGAAACCCTCGGAGCGGCAGAGCGGTCAGGTTGATTCGTGAGTTCCAGTGCTCCAACAATTGCCAGTAGCGTTCGAGCTGCGTCAGCTGATCGGCCTCGAGGGCCAGGCCCGAGCCGGCGAGACGCGCCTGGAGCGAGCTGGAAAAACCCGCAGGCTTCACGTCACTCTGCGGAGTGGACCCGGCCAACGAACGCAGAAAGGACCGCCACAGCGGCGGGGGTGACCCCCGGAATCCTGAGCGCATGGCCAAGTGTGTCCGGCCGAACTTGTGACAGGCGCTGGACGACCTCGCGCGACAACCCGGGAACGCGATCGAACGGAAAGTTCGAAGGAATCCGCCGGCGTTCGTCACGCCGGGCACGCTCGACCTCGGCCTCCTGTCTTCGCAGGTAGCCGGCGTACTTCACCGTCGTCTCGACGCTCGCAACATCGATCGCCGCCGACTCAGGATCGATCTCCAAACGCACTCGGTCAGCGCCAATCAGATCGACGAGATGAACATCAGGCTGACGCAGCAGCTGCGCCGCCGGGACGCGGTTGCCGTCTGCCGCGCGCACGAGAGAGCGTTCCAGAGTTTCGAGGTTGCGGTCGAAGCGTCCGCGGCGCGCCTCGAACGTCTCCCAGCGCTGGTCGTCGACGAGGCCTGCCTCACGGCCCCGAGGCGTCATTCGAAGATCGGCATTGTCGATCCGGAAGAGCAGACGATGTTCCGCCCGAGACGTGAACATGCGATACGGTTCGAGACAGCCTTTGGTGATGAGATCGTCGACCAGGATGCCGATGTACCCTTCGTCGCGGCCAAGCTCGAAACGCGACTCTCGTCGAGCGCGTTTCGCGGCGTTGATTCCCGCGACGACCCCCTGGGCCGCGGCTTCTTCGTACCCTGACGTCCCATTGATCTGCCCGGCGAGAAACATCCCGCCGAGCCGCTTGGCTTCGAGCGTCCGTGTCAGCTCGGTGGGCTGAACGAAGTCGTATTCGACGGCATACCCCGGTCGAAGCATCACGGCGTTCTCCAGCCCTGGCAGCGCGTGCACGAGCGCTTCCTGCACGTCACGTGGGAGGCTCATGGAAAAGCCGTTGACGTAAATCTCGGGCGACTCGAGTCCCTCCGGCTCGAGGAAGATCTGGTGACGCTCCTTGTCGGGGAACCGAACGATCTTGTCCTCGAGCGACGGACAGTAGCGGGGACCGATTCCCTGAATCTGACCATTGAAGAGCGGAGACCGATCGACGTTCGCTCGTACGAGGTGTCGTACGCGATCGTTCGTGTGCAGAAGATAGCAGTCAATCTGCGGACGCCGAATCGCGCCGGTGAGGAACGAGAACGGCACCGGCGGATCGTCGCCACGCTCGATCGCGAACGTCCCGTCGGACACGCGCCGCGCGAAGTCGATCGACGATCGATCGAGCCGGGGTGGTGTGCCGGTTTTCAAGCGCCCGTGTTCGAAGCCGATCGCCTTGATGGATTCAGCGAGCTCGTGCGACGGCGGCTCGCCTGCTCGTCCCGACGGCCGCTGCTCCGGACCGATGTGAATCAATCCGTTCAGGAATGTGCCGGTCGTGACGACGAGGGCGGAGCATGCATATCTGTCCCCGTCCTCCATTGTGACGCCCGCGACGTGATCGCTCTCAGTGAGAATGGCGCCTGCCTGACCGATCAGCCACTCGATGTTCGGTTCTGCTTCGAGGGCGTGACGAACCCACGCGCTGTAAATCTTCTTGTCCGCCTGAGCGCGAGGCGACCACACGGCCGGACCCCGGCTCCGATTGAGCAGCTTGAACTGAATGCCGGTCTCGTCGATCGCGCGGCCCATGAGCCCGCCCAGGGCGTCAATCTCCCGAACCAGGTGACCCTTCGCCGTTCCTCCCACCGCCGGATTGCAGGGCATGTGGGCCACCGTGTCGCGTGACAGCGTGCAGATGCCCACGCGTACTCCAAGGCGGGCCGCGGCGTAGGCGGCCTCGACGCCGGCGTGTCCCGCACCGATCACGATGACATCGAACCGATTGCTCATGCCCCCTGCTACTTCCCGACGCAGAATCTCGAAAAGATGTGGGCCAGCAGATCATCAGGGGCCCGTCGGCCTGTGACCTCTTCGAGTGCCGCACGCGCATTCTGCAAATCTGCGAGCACGAACTCCTCGGACAGTGTTCCATCAACCGATGCGGCCTGGCGCGCGCGCACCAGATCGGCATGGGCGCGCTGGACGAGCGTGATGTGACGGACGTTGGTTATCTCAGGCCGGTCACTGAGCATGTCGACGTCCAAGGCCGCCGCGATGCGGCGCCGAAGATGGTCAAGACCAGCCCCGGTCCTGGCCGAGACGCTCGCGGCCTCCGCGTCGTCCCATGCTGAGGGGAGATCCGCCTTGGTTGCGACGATCAAGCACCGTTTTATATTCGCTGAAGCGAATATATCTGCGGCTTCCGATACGGGCTTGGATCGATCCCGCAGTAACAGAACCAGATCGGCGGTTGCGGCTGCTTGAAGCGAGCGGGTAACCCCTTGCGATTCGATCGGATCATCCGTTTCCCGGACTCCGGCAGTATCGACGACCGTGACCTGGAGCCCGTCGAGATCGATCGTCTCCGTCACCGCGTCGCGGGTCGTCCCGGGAATGTCGGTGACGATGGCGCGGTGAGTGCCGACGAGCGCATTGAACAGGCTGGACTTGCCGACGTTGGGTTCGCCGACGATTGCCAGCTGCAGCCCCTCGCGAACGAGCCGGCCCTTTTTCGCGGTGGCGAGAAGCGCGTGCGTGCGCGAGACAACTCCGTCGATCGCCTGCGCAACGGATCCGGGATCGATGAAATGGTAGCCCTCGTCCGGAAAGTCGACCGACGCTTCGAGGCGGGCAATCAAATCGAACAACGCCGCGTCGATCGCACCGATTTCTTTCGTCAGCGTCCCGTTCAACTGATCGAATGCGGTCTGAGCCTGGAGCGGCGTCACCGACTCGATCAGATCGGCAACCGCTTCCGCCTGCATCAGATCGATCCGGCCGTTGACGAACGCGCGCAGCGTGAACTCGCCAGGCTGTGCGAGGCGTGCCCCTGCTTCAATCGCGGACGACACGATCGCTCGCAGGATGACCGGGCTGCCATGCGCGCTGATCTCGACCACATCGTCACCGGTGTACGACGCCGGCGCGGGAAAGTGCGTGACGACGGCATGATCGAGCGCCGAATCGACGGCCTTCGCGTCACGGCGGACCATCGTGAACGTCGCCTGCCGAGGCGGAAAGGGGGTGCTGTGCGTGGTCAGCCGACGGGCGATGTCGTGAGCGTCGACACCGCTGAGGCGCACAATCCCGATGCCGCCGCGGCCCGGCGGCGTCGCAATCGCGACGATGGTGTCGGAAGTAGAAAACACTTCAGTCGGCAGTCGGCAGTCAACAGCCGGCAGTCAACAGTCGTTAGTCGTCAATCAACATTCGCGATCACAACGGACGACTGGCGACTGGCGACTGATGACTCATTTATTTCCGTAAGGAAATATTGACAGTCTTCGAAAACGCGTCGCCGACGCTTTCGGTGGTGACGCCGGGCACTTCGGCGACGGCCATGTGCACGATGCGGCGCTCGTACGGATTGAGCGGCCCGAGCTGCTGGTCGGCGCCGGTCTGCTTGGCTTTCTCGGCGAGGAATTTCGCCATGTGCCGCAGCTCGATGTCCTTGCCCTTGCGGTAGCCAAGCGCATCGATGAAGACGCGCTGGTCGTCCGGCAGCGTCCGCCCAAACGCCATGTCGACGACATGCTGGAGCGCCTTCAGGGGCTCGCCGCGATGCCGCGCCAGCAGCTCGGCATCCTCGCCGGAGAGATTCAGCCGCGGCCCGTCGGGTGACTGCTCGACATCGATCGGCGTCTGCAAGCCGAGTGCGGAGGTCACCCGGGTGAGGAACTCGACAATTGGATCGATAGCGTTCATCGTTTTTCCACTGGCGCTGGGGCCCCACCCCCAGCGCGTTCCTACAGTAATGCCTTGCCTCGGATCAGAACCGGTTCCTCGGCGCAGCATGGCCGCAGGCGCTTTTCCACTGGCGCTGGGGCCCCACCCCCAGCGCGTTCCTACAGTAATGCCTTGCCTCGGATCAGAACCGGTTCCTCGGCGCAGCATGGCCGCAGGCGCTTTTCCACTGGCGCTGGGGCCCCACCCCCAGCGCGTTCCTACGGTAATGCCGTGCCTCGGATCAGAACCGGTTCCTCGGCGCGGCATGGCCGCAGGCGCTTTTCCACTGGCGCTGGGGCCCTCCGCACCCCCAGCGCTCCTACTGCTTGTCCGCCGCCGCGTCAGTCTTGCCCGAACCCACCTTCTTCATGCGCCGCTCGGCCGGCGGACGGGGTGTATGGATCTTGGGCGGACCGATCAGATAGTTCGTCAGGTACTGCTGGCCGATACCCCAGAGATTGCTCACGAACCAGTAGATCGCCACGCCGGCCGGCGCCCACAGGAAGAAGACCATGAAGATGACCGGCATGAACATCATCAGCTTCTGCTGCGCCGGGTCGACGCCGGTCTGCGGCGTGAGCCGCTGCTGCCAGATCTGAGTGATGCCCATCAGCACGGGCGTGATGTAGAGGGGATCGTAAAGCGAGAGATCGCGAATCCAGCCGATGAACGGCGCGCCGCGCAGCTCGATCGCCGTCGAGAGCAGCGAATAGAACGCGAGCAGCACCGGGAGCATGAGCAGCATCGGCACGCAGCCGCTCGCCGGGTTGACGCCCCGCTCGCGGTAGAGCGTCATCAGCTCCTGGTTCATCTTCTGTTTCGCCGGATCGGTCGCCTTCAGATTCTTGTAGCGATCCTGGATGGCCTTGGCCTCCGGCTGGATCTCCTGCATCCTGCGCATCGAGACCACGCTCTTGTGCTTCAGCGGAAACATCAGCGCGTTGATGAGGATCGTGAGCAGAATGATCGACCAGCCGTAGTTGCCGACGAACGCGTTTACCCAGTTCAACGCGCGCAGCAGCGGCACGACCAGGATCGCGAACATCCCGAAATTGATCGCGCGGACGAGGCTGCGATCGACCGCGGCCAGCCTGTCGAAGTCTTTCGGGCCGATGTAGACGCGCAGCGGCTCGGCCGTCTTCCCGGGCAGAATCGAAAACGCCATCAGCTGACGGCCTTCCTCTTCACCGGGGCGTACGGGTGCGGTGACTGGCTGAAACGTGATCGTCGACGGACCGGGCGACAACGCCGTCGCGAGGAAGTAGTGGTCTTCGATGCCGGCGAACTGAAAATCACCCTGCCGGGTCGGTTGCGCAGAAACGTCGCCAGGGGGGATCCGTTCGACTTCGTCGGCAACTGACACGATCCCTTCGGGCAGCAGGATGTACTGTCCGGTTGCCGACGGTTCGCGCCCCAGACCGGGGCCCCACTCGATGGCCGGTGTGAGCGCGCGATCGCCCTGCTGCACTGTCGTCCTGAGGCTGGCGACGTACGACGAGGGCTCGAGTTGAAACTCCTTGACGGCCTGCAGACCGGCGCTGTCGCGATACTCGAAAGAAATCCGCGCGGGCGCAGACATCACGCCTTCCGGCGGCGCGCTCCGTACCGCGTAGAGCGCATTGTTCAGAGTGCGGGTCGTCGCCTCGTCGTCGACGCGCAGCGAGAAGGGCAGCGCGTGGGTCGCGGCCAGATCCGAGAGCACGAACTCGAAGGGCTCGTTGGAACTGTCCCGATATTTCTTGAACCGCCAGCTCTTGAGGCGCGCGCCGCGATTCGTGAACGTCGCGATCACCTCGTCGGTCTCGACGCGAATCTCACGCTCGGCGGCATCGGAGACCAGCGCACTCGCCGTCGATTCGACGACCGGCGGAGCCGGCGCGGGCGAGGGCGTTGCCGGTGTGGTCGTCGGCGCCGGGGTGCTCACGGCCGCCGGCGTCGCTCCTGACGAAGCGGGCGGCGGCTCGGGCGGCGGCATGACGAACGCCTGCCAGAGATAGAGCGTCAGAAACGCGAGGAAGATGGCGAGGAGAACGCGCCGTTCCATGTTGACGAGGCTGGCCTAGAGGCCTGCGCCGCACCTGCCGCCGGGCGGCACCGGATCGTACCCCTGGGAGCCAAACGGGTGACACCTGGCCAACCGGCGAAGCGCGAGCCACGATCCGCGGAGCGCGCCCTGCTGCATCACTGCGTCGCGGGCGTAATCGGCACAGGACGGCAGGAAGCGGCAGGATCCCGCAAAATACGGTGAAATAAGCAGCTTATAGCCTCGAAGCAGCGCCAGGACCAGTGCGGCCGCGACGGAGGGTGCGCTCGAGGGTGCTTCGGTAGTCGGTTTCAAATGCTGCCAGGCTGGCATCGAGGAGCTCCCGCTTCGGTATGACAACGACATCGAAGCCCGGAGCCACCTTATTTCGACGAAAAACCTCTCGAATCAGTCGTTTAGCTCGATTTCGCTCGACCGCGCCACCCAGCTTCTTTGTGGCCGCGATGCCCAAGCGGCCAAACGACAGGTTGTTGGCGAGGACGAACACCGTGCCGTAGCGGCCGTGAACGCGCGTGCCCTTCTGATAAATCTGCTGAAACTGCGCGCGGGTTTTGATGCGTTCATCCGGCCGGAATGCAGGCAACGACTATCTGGTGCTGACCGTCAACCGCTTGCGGCCCTTCGCACGCCGCCTCTTCAACACCAGGCGACCGTTCTTCGTGCTCATCCGCACGAGAAAGCCGTGCGCCTTTCGGCGGTGCCGGGTGTTGGGCTGAAACGTCCTCTTCCCCTTCATATCCCCTCACTGTTACGTCCGCTTCGAATCGAACCGTCAATGTTAGCGTCGGCGTTTGGAAGGTGTCAATGCACAGTGGTTTGTGCTACAGTCGCCTCCCTTCGGATAGTCCGGCAGCACCCCTTCAGGCCTCATGCGCGTTTGGTCTCTCCCCAAAGTTTTCCACACCTGTGGAAAAAACTGTGGAAATTCAATTGATCTGCTTATTGGCGAAAATCTAACGAAGATCGTGCGCCTTCGATGAATCTCTGGGACCAGATTCTCTCCCGCGTCGAAACGAAGGTGAACCGACACAGCTTCTACACCTGGTTCAAGCCGACCAGTTTTGTCGCGGAGGACGCGAGCGCGGTCACCGTTCGCGTGCCGAACGGCCTGTTCAAGGACTGGCTGACCAAGCACTATTCCGGCGTCATCAGCGAGGCCCTCGGCGAAGTTCGAAAAGGCAGCCTCGCGGTGAACTTCGTCGCCGATACGCCGCCCGATACCCCGGCGATCTCCCTGACGGTGGATGAAACAGCCACGCTCGAGCGCACCGCGCCGGTCGCCGTACGCGATCCCGCCGGTCTCAACCCGCGCTACACGTTCGACACGTTCATCGTCGGGCCGTCGAACCAGTTCGCGCACGCGGCCTCCCGCGCGGTGGCCGAGGCGCCGTCGCGCTCCTACAACCCGCTGTTCATCTATGGCGGCGTGGGGCTCGGCAAGACGCACCTGATGCACGCCATCGGACAGTACGTCCTCCAGCACGATCGCAACATGAAGCTGACCTACATCTCGTCCGAACGCTTCATGAACGAGATGATCAACGCCGTCCGCTACGATCGGGTCATCGATTTTCGCGAGCGCTACCGGACGGTCGACATCCTGCTGGTCGATGACATTCAGTTTCTGGCCGGCAAGGAAGGGACGCAGACCGAGTTCTTCCACACGTTCAATGCCCTCTACGACTCACAGAAGCAGATCGTCCTCAGCAGCGATTGTCCGCCTCACGAGATTCCTGCGCTCGAAGAGCGACTGCGATCGCGGTTCGAGTGGGGCCTGATCGCCGACATCCAGTCGCCGGACCTCGAGACCAAAACCGCGATTCTGAAGAAGAAAGCGGAGACCGAAGCGGTGCCGCTGGCCGACGACGTCGCGATCTTCATCGCCGGGCGGATCAAGTCGAACGTGCGCGAGCTGGAAGGATCGCTGATTCGGCTGATAGCCTACGCCTCGCTCACCGGCCAGGAGATTTCGCTCACGCTCGCCCAGGAGGTGCTGAAGAACATCCTCGACCACGAGGAAAAGGCGGTGACGATCGAAATCATCCAGAAGTTCGTGGCGGATTACTACAACCTGAAGCTCGTTGAGCTGAAGTCGAGGAACAACTCGAAGTCAGTGGCGATGCCGCGGCAGATCGCCATGTATCTCTGCAAGTCGTTGACGCATGCTTCACTGCCCGAAATCGGCCGCAGCTTCGGCGGCAAACATCATTCGACGGTCATCCACTCCATCCGCAAAGTCGAAGATCTGCGCAAGCGAGACAGCGATTTCAACAGCCTGGTCAATAACTTTCTGGCGGGCTTTCGTTAACGGGAACGGAGATATTTTCCAGGTTTTGATCCGTCGAAAATATCCCGGTCCGTCGTTTTCCACAGGCCGTCTTGTGGACGTCTGAGGAAAAGGGATGAGTGACGGTTGAGCTGGCTTTTTCGGGGGCTGGATGCCGTGAGGAATTCACGTTTTTTGCACAACGTAAATTATTCAAAAACAAGGATTAATAGCCCTGTCCCGCTTTTCAACACAGCCTCTATTCTTATATAATTTCTTATTCTCGAATCACTCCTCTCCTTAGGGGATCGCGGGCGATCGCACCCCCGCCCATTTCGAGGTCAGCACAGCCATGGAACTTGTCGTCCGTAAGAACGACCTTCTGCGAGAACTGCAACTTTTTCAAGGAATCGTCGAGCGCAAGAACACGATTCCGATTCTGGCCAACGTGCTGCTCGAAGCCAAAGACGATGAGGTTCGGTTGCTGGCCACCGATCTCGAGGTCGCGCTGCGGAGCAAGTGCAAGGCGAGCGTGAGCAAAGCCGGATCGCTGACGCTGCCGGCCAAAAAGCTCTACGAGATCGTGAAGAGCCTGCCTGAGACCGATATCCGGATCACCGAAGACAAGAACGGCGTCAAGGTCGCCGCCGATCGCTTCGACTCCCGTATGCAGACGCTACCGCGGGAAGACTTCCCAACGCTGCCCGAGAGCGCCGGCGGTCCGGTGGCAGCGCTGCAACCCTCGGCGCTGAAGGAGATGGTGTCCAAGACCCAGTTCGCGATCACCGGCGAGGACACGCGGTTTTTCCTGAACGGCGCGCTGTTCGTCCTCCGGACCGACACGATGAGCCTGGTCGCGACCGACGGTCATCGCCTCGCTCTGGTCAACGTCAATCGTGACGGGAAAAGCGCCAAGGACAAGGACGAGGGCGAGAACAAGGCGATTCTGCCGAAGAAGACCCTCGGCGAACTGGCGCGGCTGCTGGCCGAGGGCGACAGCGACATCAAGTACGAACGCGGTGAGAATCATCTGTTCTTCAACGTCGGCGACCGGGTGTTGATCTCACGGATGATCGACGGACAGTTCCCGGCCTACGAGCGGGTCATCCCCAAGGGGAACGACAAGCACATCGAGTTCGAGCGCGATCGGCTGACCAATGCCGTCAGGCGCGTGGCGCTGTTGTCGAACGAGCGGTCGCGCGCGGTGAAGTTCCAGATCGACAAGGGCAAGGTCGATGTGACGTCGAGCAGTCCCGATCTCGGCGAAGCCCACGAGACGCTGCCAGTCGAGTACTCGGGCAGCTCGATGCAGATCTGCTTCAACGCCCAGTACGTGCTCGACTTCCTGGCGGCGGTCACGACCGATGTCGTGGCGCTGGAGTTGAAGGACGAAGTCAGCCAGGCGGTGATGAAACCGGTCGGTGCCGAGGGCTACGACTACACCTACGTGATCATGCCGATGCGCGTGTGACGCCCGGCCCGGGGGATCGCAGCTCGAAACTCGAACCACGAATGGAACAGACAAACAAAGACAGCGCCGGAGACAGCACTCGTCCGCAGACGCCGGACGTCCCGGCCGACAACAACGGCAATGGGCCGGGTCTCGATGGGGAACTCCAGGGGGCAGGGGCCCCTGGACGGGAAGAACTCCAGGGGGCAGGAGCCCCTGGACGGGAAGAACTCCAGGGGGCAGGAGCCCTTGGACGGGAAGAACTCCAGGGGGCAGGAGGCCTTGGACGGGAAGAACTCCAGGGGGCAGGGGCCCCTGGACGGGAAGAACTCCAGGGGGCAGGGGCCCCTGGAGTGGAAAAAGACGCGTATTCCGCCGACAGCATCAAGGTCCTCGAAGGCCTCGAGGCGGTGCGCAAGCGACCAGCCATGTACATCGGGTCGACCGGCCCGGCCGGTCTGCACCATCTGGTCTACGAGGTGGTCGACAACTCAGTCGACGAAGCGCTCGGCGGGTTCTGCGACCAGATCAACGTCACCATTCACATCGACGGCTCCGTCACCGTCATCGATAATGGCCGCGGCATTCCCGTCGACCAGCATGCCAGCGGCAAGTCGGCGGCCGAGGTCGTCCTGACGGTGCTCCACGCCGGCGGCAAGTTCGACAACGACAGCTACAAGGTCTCGGGCGGCCTGCACGGGGTCGGCGTCTCGGTGGTCAACGCGCTGTCAGAAACCCTCGAGGTCGAGATCTGGCGCAACGGGCAGGTCTATCAGCAGATCTACGAACGCGGCGCTCCGACCGGCGCGCTCGAGAGCACCGGCACCACCAAGCGGCGCGGCACCAAGGTCACCTTCAAGCCCGACGCGGAGATCTTCGAGACGACCGTGTTCAGCTTCGACACGCTGGCGCAACGGCTGCGCGAGCTGGCGTTCCTGAACGGCGGCATTGTCATCACGCTCGACGACGAGCGCGACGGGAAGAACCACAAGTTCCACTACGAGGGCGGCATCGTCTCGTTCGTGCAGCATCTGAACAAGAGCAAGGCGGCGGTCAACGAGAAGCCGATCTACATGCGCGGCGAGAAGGACGGCATCGACGTCGAAATCGCGCTGCAGTGGAACGACGGCTACGTCGAGACGATCTACTCGTTTGCCAACAACATCAACACGCACGAGGGCGGCACGCACCTCTCGGGCTTCCGCTCGGCGCTGACGCGGACGGTCAACACCTACGCGACCAAGAACAATCTGGCGAAGGATCTGAAGGAAAGCGTCAGCGGCGACGACATCCGCGAAGGGCTCACCGCCGTCGTCAGCGTCAAGATTCCCCATCCGCAGTTCGAGGGGCAGACCAAGACCAAGCTCGGCAACACCGAGGTCAAGGGCATCGTCGAGACCATCCTCAACGATCGGCTTGGCGCCTATCTCGAAGAGAACCCCGCGGTGGCGCGGCGCATCGTCGGCAAGGCGATCGACGCCGCCCGGGCGCGCGAGGCGGCCCGCAAGGCTCGCGATCTGGTCCGGCGCAAGGGCGCGCTCGATGGCAGCTCACTGCCTGGCAAGCTGGCCGATTGCCAGGAGCGCGATCCGGCGTTGAGCGAGCTCTACATCGTCGAGGGTGAATCGGCCGGCGGCTCGGCGAAGCAGGGACGCGATCGCCGCTTCCAGGCGATCCTGCCCCTCAAGGGCAAGATCCTCAACGTCGAGAAAGCGCGCTTCGACAAGATGCTCGGCAGCGACGAGATCAAGACGATGATCGCCGCGCTCGGCTGCGGCATCGGCGGCGAGGATTTCGATCCGGACAAGGTGCGCTACCATCGGATCATCATCATGACCGACGCGGATGTCGACGGTTCGCACATCCGCACGCTGCTGCTGACGTTTTTCTATCGTCAACTGCCGGCGCTCATCGAACGCGGATACATCTACATCGCCCAGCCGCCGCTGTTTCGCGTCAAGCGTGGCAAATCGGAGACCTACATCAAGGACGAGCGCGATCTCGAGGCCTATCTGATCAAGCGGGCCGCGGAAGCGCGCGTCGTCCGATTCGAATCGACCGGGGCGGAAGCGTCGGGTGCCGAGCTCGAACGGCTGCTGCAGAAGATGATCGGGCACCAGAAACTGCTGCACGTGGTCGAGCGGCGCGGCCATCCCCGCGAGATCGTCGAGGCGCTGGTCGCCGCGGGCGCCGATCGCGAGTATTTCGCCGACAAGGAAAAGCTCGAGCGTCTCGCCTGGATGATGACCACGCCGAACCGTGCGGTGACCGTGCAGCGCGACGAAGAGCACAACCGCTACCTGCTGCAGATCGACGATCGATCGAACGGCTATCCACGGCATCACGCGATCGGCGTCGATTTCGTGACGACCGCCGAGTACCGCGCGCTGCTCGCCAGCCGCCGCGACATCCCGGCGGTGTCGGGCGACATCGTCATCACTGCCACCGCCGATCTCGCCGATGAAGCCGCCGAGGCCGATGCCCCGGCCGCCGCCAGCGACGGCAGCGCCATCGGCGGCGCTCCGGCGGACGAGGCCACCAGGCTTGCCGCCGAACCCCGGGAACGGCAGCGACCGGTCAAGCCGGCGGCGTCCGCGGCGGCGAGCAAGGTCGTGCGGCTGAAGACCCTCGACGATCTCGTCGATTACTTCATCACCGCCGGCAAGAAAGGCATCGCCGTCAACCGCTACAAGGGCCTCGGCGAGATGAACCCCGAGCAGCTCTGGGAAACGACGATGAACCCGGAGGTCAGGACCCTGCTGCAGGTGCGGGCCGAAGACCACACCGAGGCGGACCTGATGTTCACGACGCTGATGGGCGATCAGGTCGAGCCGCGCCGCAAGTTCATCGAAGACAATGCGCTCGACGTCAAAAACCTCGATGTCTGAGGACACAAGGGGGCCGGGGGCAGGGGGCCGGCGTGCTGGCACCGAGCACCGAGCACCAGGCACCAGGCACTAGCACCCGGCACCGCGGCACGCTGCCCCCGGCACCCTTATGAACAATGGCTGATCAATTCGCCGCCTCCCAACACCCCGTCAACATCGAAGACGAGATGAAGCGTTCGTACATGGATTACGCGATGAGCGTAATCATCGGACGAGCGCTGCCCGACGCGCGCGATGGCCTCAAGCCGGCGCATCGCCGCGTGTTGTACGGCATGAAGTCGATGGGACTGTCGGCGACGCGCGGCTATCGCAAGTGCGCCAAGATCGTCGGCGAGGTGATGGGCAACTTTCACCCGCACGGCGATGCCTCGATCTACGACACGCTCGTCCGCATGGCGCAGGACTTCAACATGCGTTACCTGCTGGTCGACGGGCAGGGGAACTTCGGATCGGTCGACGGCGATCCGCCCGCGGCGATGCGGTATACCGAGGCGCGGTTGCGGGCGCTCGCCGACGAGATGATGGCGGATCTCGACAAGGAGACCGTCGACTTCGCGCCCAACTACGACGAGACCACCGAGGAGCCGACGGTGCTGCCGGCTCCCTTTCCGAACCTGCTCGTCAACGGCTCGGCCGGCATCGCCGTCGGCATGGCCACCAACGTGCCGCCGCACAACCTCCAGGAGGTCGTCGACGGCTGCATCTGGCTGATCGAGCGAACCTACCTCAAAGCCGCTGACGATGCCGAGGACGCCGAGACGCTGACGCGCGGCGGCAAGCTCAAACAGCTGCTGCGACTGATTCCCGGCCCCGATTTTCCGACCGGCGGCTTCATTATCGGGCGCAGCGGCATCATCCAGGCGTATTCCACCGGCCGCGGCGCCATCCAGATGCGCGCCAAGTCGCAGATCGAGTCCAACAAGAAAGGGGACAAGGTTTCGATCGTGGTGACGGAGATTCCCTATCAGGTCAACAAGAAGAACCTGATCGAGCGGATCGCCGACCTGGTGCGCGACAAGGTGATAGAAGGGATCTCCGACCTGCGCGACGAATCGGATCGCGATGGGATGCGGATCGTCATCGAGCTGAAGCGCGGCGAAGTGCCCGAGGTCGTGCTGAACAACCTCTACAAGCACACGCCGCTGCAATCGAGCTTCGGCATCATCATGCTGGCGATCGTCGGCGGGCGGCCGAAGGTTCTCAACCTGCTCGAGCTGGTCGAAACCTTCGTCGAGTTCCGCCGCGAAGTGGTCCGCCGCCGGACCGAGTTCGAGCTGAAGAAGGCGGAAGCGCGCTACCACATCCTCGAGGGCCTGAAGATTGCCCTCGACCACCTCGACGCGGTCATCAAGCTGATTCGCGGGTCGAAGACCGTGCCCGAGGCGCGCGACGGCCTGATGACCAACTTCGGCCTCAGCCAGCTCCAGTCGCAGGCGATTCTCGACATGCAGCTGCAGCGGCTGACCGGCCTCGAGCGGCAGCGCATTCTCGACGAGCTCGCGGACCTCCTCAAGACCATCGAGCGGCTCCGCGCCATCCTGGCCAGCGAACGCCTGCTGATGCAGATCATCGTCGACGAGCTGCGCGACGTGCGGACCAAGTACGGCGACGAGCGGCGCACGACCATCCTCGAAGGCGAGAGCAGCGAGATCAGCGTCGAAGATCTGATCGCCGAAGAGGACATGGCGATTACCGTCAGCAACACCGGCTACATCAAGCGGACGGCGATCTCCACCTATCGGAACCAGCGCCGCGGCGGCAAGGGGCGCATCGGCATGCGAACCCGCGACGAGGACTTCGTCGGCCATCTGTTCGTCGCGTCGACCCACGCCTACATCATGATTTTCTCGGACCGGGGCCGCGCCTACTGGCTGAAAGTCCACGAAATTCCGGATGTCGGGCCGGGCGGCAAGGGCAAGTCGATCGCCAACCTGGTGTCGATGGAGGAGGGCGAGAAGATCGCCGCGCTGGTCGCCGTCAAGGAGTTCGACGAGAACCACTTCGTCGTCATGGGCACCCGCAAGGGGGTCGTCAAGAAGACCACCCTCTCGGCGTTCAGCAACCCGCGGGCTGGCGGGATCATCGCGATGGGGGTCGAAGACGGCGATGCGATGATAGCCGCCGAAGTGACCGACGGCTCAGCCGAGGTGTTCATCGGCACCCGCGACGGCATGGCCATCAGGTTCCCGGAAACCGACGTCCGGCCCATGGGCCGGACCGCATACGGCGTCCGCGGAATCTCTTTGCGCGGCGATGATTTCGTCGTCGCCATGGCCGAGGTTCGGCCGGGCGGCACCCTGCTGACGGTCACCGAGCAGGGCTACGGCAAACGGACCGAAATCGAGGAATACCGCGTGCAGTCCCGCGGCGGCGTGGGTATCATCAACATCGCCACGACCGAGCGCAACGGCAAGGTCGTCGGGGTCGCATACGTGCAGGATGGCGACGAGCTGCTGCTCATCACGCAGCAGGGGATGATCCTGCGGATGCAGACCAACGATGTGCGCGCGATCGGCCGCGCGACCCAGGGCGTGCGACTCATCGACATCGAAGGAGAAGATCGGGTCGTATCGATCGCGAAGCTCGCGGAACGGGACGACGAGGACGTGACCAACGCGTAGAACAGGAGGCCGTATGCGCGGGGCAGCCCGGATTGCGATTCTCTCGCTGACGACGCTGGCGGCATGCTCGAGCGCGCCCGAGCAGCCGATTCTGCAGCAGTTCTTCCGTGCCGCGCGGCTCAACGACGCCACCTCGCTTGCCGGGTTCGCCACCACCAGCTTCCAACCGCAAACCCAGGGCACCATCACCAGCTTCGACATCGTCAGCGTCTCGTCCGAGCGGCGCGAGCCGCTGCGGCTGACCGCGCTCGTCGAAGAGGTCGATGGCATTCGAGCGGAGGAAGCGACGTTCACCAAGCGCAAGGACACCTTCTACCTCGCCAACCAGGAAGCGATCACGAGGGTCCTCAAGGCAGAGAGCGTCAAGGCCTCGGTCGGCGGCAAGGATGCCGAGATTCAGGCCGAATGGAGCAAGCTGCGGGAGGAGAGCTCGCAGCACGCGCGGAAGGTGGCGGAGGCGCAGCGCAAGCTCAAGGCCGAGAGCGCCATGGTCCGGCTGAGTCTCGAGAACCCCGCCAATCCGGTCGACCCGACCAAGCGAGCTGGCGAGCTGGTCTCGAAGGACGTCACGGTGACCGCGCCGGTCCGCACGCCGGATGGCAACAGCGTCGACCGCACGCTGGTGGTCACCATGCAGCGCGCCATTCTCCAGGGTGAGCCGGCCGCCGAAGGCAAGTGGATCATCACCGGCATCCGCGATGCGACGTCGTCGCCGGAGAGCAAGACGTCGTAATAGACAGGGGGGTCAGATCTTGATTCTTGACCGCCGGTCACACCGCGAGTCAAGAATCAAGATCTGACCCCGATCAGGCAGGTTCCAGACGCGCGTACTTTGCGCGCAGCGTTTTCTGTCCAACCGCGGCGAACCGGACGACGAGCTTGGTATCGTCGTCCAGCGCCTCCACGCTGATCACGCTTCCGACGCCGAACTGCGGATGCCGCACGCGCATGCCCGGTCGGAGCGCCAGGCCGGTCGTCTGATCCTCGTCTTCGTAGGCGTAGCTCGATTCTTCCTCCCGGATTCGACCGCCGCGGCGGCCGCGCCCGTAGGGATTCGTGCGGAACTCGTAGTGTGGGAAGTTCCCCTGGTAGGCGGATGCCGAATAGGTTGGCGCCACACGCTCGACGAGCTCGGCGGGAACCTCGTCGACGAACCGGGATGGTTCACTCGACTGGTACTCACCGAAGATCCGCCGGCGCGCCGCCCCGGTCAGAATGAGGCGCTGCCTGGCGCGGGTCATGCCGACGTAGCAGAGGCGACGCTCTTCTTCCAGCTCCTCCTCGTCCTCGCTGGATCGGGAATGCGGGAAGAGGCCCTCCTCGAGTCCGGCGAGGATGACCATCGGGAACTCGAGCCCCTTGGCGCTGTGCAGCGTCATCAGCCAGATGCGCGCGTCCCGCGTGCCTTCTTCCTCGTCGACGTCGGACAGCAGCGACAGTCGATCGACGAACCCGGTCAGCGTCGGCTCCGGCTCGCGACTCTCGTACTCGCGCGCTGCGGACACCAGCTCGGCGAGGTTCTCGATTCGTCCCTCGGCATCCTCCGATCGATCGTCGCGAAGATCCTGCAGATAGCCGCTCCGATCGAGCATCTTGCCGATGGCGATCGAGACCGAATCGTGCCGGGCGATGTCGGTCAGGCTGATGATCAGATCGCGAAAGGTCGCCAGTGACGCCGCGGCGCGGCCGGTAAAGGCCCGCTGCTCCAGGCCACGCACCAGCCGGGCCCACAGCGAGTTGGCCGCCAGCGCCGGCTGCAGCCCGGCGGCCAGCAGCGGAAAGTCCGCCGCGGCATCGGGATCGTCGCCCGGCGTGAAATGCTCCACCGCCTCCATGACGCCCTTGCCGATGCCGCGCGCCGGCACGTTGATGACCCGCCGCAAGCTGACGTCGTCGTGCGGGTTGATCACCAGGCGCAGGTAGGCGAGCGCGTCTTTGATTTCCTTGCGCTCGTAAAACCGCACACCGCCGACGATCTTGTAGGCGAGTCCTTCGCGCATCAGCGCGTCTTCAATGGCCCGCGATTGCGCGTTGGTCCGATACAACACGGCGACGGTGGCCTCGACCTCGTCGGCGAGCCCGCTCCGGGCGCTCCGGGTGATGAAGTCGGCTTCCTCGAGCTCGTCGCCGCCGCGGAAGTAGACAATCCGGCCGCCGCCCTTGCGATCGGTCCAGAGATGTTTGTCCTTGCGGTTGCGGTTCTGGCTGATGACGGCAGAGGCCGCATCCAGAATCACCTGTGTGGATCGGTAGTTGCGCTCGAGCTTGACGGTGGCGGCTTCGGGGAAGTCCTGTTCGAAATCGAGGATGTTTCGCAGGTCGGCGCCGCGCCACTTGTAGATCGACTGATCGGGATCGCCGACGACGCACAGGTTGCGGTGAGTTTCCGCGAGTCGGCGAATCAACAGGTACTGCGGCCGATTGGTGTCCTGATATTCATCCACCATCACGTAGCGAAACTGTCCCGAGTACTTGGCGCGAACCGTCGGCGACATCTCGAACAGGTCGACCGTCCGCAGCAGCAGGTCGTCGAAGTCGAGGGCGTTGGCCTCCTTGAGCGCTTTGAGGTAGACGCCATAGATCTTGGCGATGTGCTCCTCGCGGCGGTTCCAGCTGGCCGAGGCTGCCATCTGTTCGGGCGTTTCCATGCGGTTCTTCGCGTGGCTGATGCGCGACAGGGCCGCCCGCGGCTGGACGAACCCGTCGTCGACGTGCAGATCCTTCAACGCCTGCTTGATGATGCTGAGCTGGTCGGACGAGTCGTAGATGACGAAGTCGCGGGTCATGCCGATCGCGGGGGCTTCGCGGCGGAGCAGTCGCGCGCACAACGAGTGGAACGTCGAGATCCACATCCGGCTGCAGTCCGAGCCGACCAGCGACGCCACGCGGGCGCGCATCTCCTCGGCGGCCTTGTTGGTGAAGGTCACCGCCAGAATCCCGTGCGGCTCGGCGTGGCCGTCGCCGACCAGGAACGCCGCGCGGCTGGTGATGACGCGGGTCTTGCCCGAGCCGGCGCCGGCGAGAATCAGCAGCGGTCCTTTGACGTGAAGGACCGCGGCGCGTTGTTCGGAATTGAGCGTTTCGAGGAACTGCAAGACGATCTCAGCTTAGCATCGTCGTCGACTGCCCTCAGTGTCGAAGTCTTACTCGACCGTGACGCTCTTGGCGAGGTTCCTCGGCTGATCGACGTCGCAGCCACGCCGGACCGCGATGTCGTAGGCGAGCAGCTGCAGCGGCACGACCATCACGATCGGCGTCAACAGCGACGGCGTCTTCGGGATTTCGAGGATGACGTCGCGCTTCGGATCGAGGATCGACGACAGCTTGTCATCACCGCGGGTGGTGAGGGCAATCACCGAACCGCCCCGCGCCTTGACCTCCTGCATGTTGCCGATCATCTTCTCGAACACGTGGTCGTGCGGCGCGATGGTGACGACCGGCATCTGTTCGTCGATGAGCGCGATCGGGCCGTGCTTCATCTCGCCAGCCGGGTAGCCCTCGGCGTGGATGTACGAGATCTCCTTGAGCTTCAATGCCCCTTCGAGCGCGATCGGATAGTTGATGCCGCGGCCGAGATACAGGAAGTCGGTCCGGGCGTGGAATCGCGCGGCGACCTCCTCGACCTCCGGGGAAATCTTCAGCACCTGCTCGAGCAGCAGCGGGAGCTGCAGCAGCGCGTCGACGTGCGGCCGGGATTCGGCCGGTGACAGCGCGCCACGAACCTGGCCGAGGCGCAGACCGAGCAGGTACAGCGCCACCAGCTGCGACGTAAAGGCCTTGGTCGATGCGACGCCGATTTCGGGCCCGGCGTGCGTGTAGACCGTGCCGTCGGTCTCGCGCGTCGCCATGCTGCCGACGACGTTGCAGACCGCGATGCTCGCTGCGCCGTCGCGCTTCGCCTCGCGCAGCGCGGCCAGGGTGTCGGCCGTTTCGCCCGATTGCGTGATGACGATGGCCAGCGTATTGGGCGTGACGATCGGGTCGCGGTAGCGATATTCCGAACCGTAGTCCACTTCCACCGGCAGCCGGGCCAGCTGCTCGATCATGAACTTGCCGACCAGCCCTGCGTGCCAGGAGGTCCCGCACGCCAGGATCGTGACGCGATCGATCGCCGCGAGCTGCTTCTCGGTGAGCTTCATCTCCTCGAGGAAAACCCGACCGGTATCCTGCGACACCCTGCCGAGGATGGTCTCGCGCGCCGCCGTCGGCTGCTCGAAGATCTCCTTCAGCATGAAGTGCTTGTAGCCGGCCTTTTCGGCCATGACCGGATCCCAGAGTACCCGCTGGGTCGCTTTCGAGACGGGGCGTCCGGCGTAGTCGGTGAAGGCGACGCCGGTGCGCGTGATCACCGCCATCTCCTCGTCGCCGAGGAAGACGACGTCGCGGGTGTGGCTGAGGATGGCCGGGATGTCGGAGGCAACGAAGAACTCGCCGTCTCCCAGGCCGACCACGATCGGCGGCCCGTTTCGCACCGCGACGATCTTTTCCGGGTCGTCGGCCGAGATGAGCACGATGGCGAACAGTCCCCGCATCAGCAGCAGCGCCCGGCGGACGGCATTTTCCAGCCCGTCGTCCTTCATCTCGCGCTCGACGAGATGCGCGACGATCTCGGTGTCGGTTTCGGTGACGAATTCGTGCCCCTGCCGCTGCAGCTCGCGCTTCAGATCGAGGTAGTTCTCGATGATCCCGTTGTGGACGACGACGATTTTTCCGGTGCAGTCACGGTGGGGATGCGCGTTTTCTTCGGTCGGCCGGCCGTGGGTCGCCCATCGCGTGTGGCCGACGCCGTACTCGCCGGACAGCGGGTCGGACACGATCACCTGCTCGAGGTTGGAGAGCTTGCCGGCGCTGCGCCGCAGATCGACGGCGCCGGCGCGGACCACTGCGACCCCAGCCGAGTCGTAGCCGCGGTATTCGAGCCGTCGCAGCCCGTCGATCAGAACCGGCACGACGTCCTTGGGTCCGATGTAACCGATAATCCCGCACATAACCAGCCCCCAGCCCTAGTCCCGGCTCTTTTTCTTCTTGTCCACCCAGCCCTCGATGTTCCGCTGCTTGCCGGCGCTGACCGCGAGCGCGCCGGGCGGGACGTTCTCGCGGATTGTCGTGCCGGTGCCGACGTACGCCTCGCGGCCGATGGTGACCGGCGCGATCAGCTGCGAATCGCTGCCGATGAACGCGCCGTCTTCGATCGTCGTCGTCGACTTCCGCACACCGTCGTAGTTGCAGGTGATGGTGCCGGCGCCGATGTTCACTTTCGATCCGATCACGCCGTCGCCGAGATAGGTGAGGTGCGCCGCCTTGGAACCGGCGCCGAGCGCCGTGTTCTTCACCTCGACGAAGTTGCCGACTTTGGCGTGTGGACCGACCGCCGACTTCTTGTGGACGTGCGCGAACGGGCCGATCGACGCATCGCTGCCGATCGTGACATCGGTGACGATGCTGTGGTTGAAGACGCTCGTGCGATCGCCGATCGTCGCATTGACGATTCGCGCACCGCTGTGAATCACACAGCCGGTGCCGACCACCGTCTCGCCTTCCAGCGACACGCCCGGATGAATCACCGTGTCGGCGCCCACCTGCACGCCGTCGTCGACGTAGGTGGTTGCCGGATCTTCCAGCGTGACGCCAGCCGCCATCAGCTGGGCGTTCTTCCGCTCTCTCATCAACCGCTTCATCGTCGCGAGCTCGCTGCGGCTGTTGACCCCCAGGATCTCGTTCGGGTTCGTCACGCTCATGGTTTCCACCACCCGCCCGCGGCGGCGGTAAATCTGCACCAGGTCCGGAAGGTAGTACTCGTGCTGGGCGTTCTCCGAGGCGATACTCCGCACGGCGTCGAACAAGCCATCCAGGTCGAACGCATAAATCCCGGAATTGATCTCCTGAATGCGGCGTTCCGCAGGGCTGGCATCCCTCTGCTCGACAATACGTGCAATCCCCTCGCCGTTGCGCACGATCCGGCCGTAGCCCTCAGGGTCGTCTACGACGGCGGTGACCACCGTCAGCGCAGAAGTGCTGGCAGCGTGGTGATTCAGAAGCGTTTTGAGCGTGGCGGACGCCAGGAACGGGACGTCGCCCGACAGGAGCATCAGCGTCCCCTGGGCCGAATGCAGAGCTGGCTCGGCCGTCAACAGCGCGTGGGCCGTGCCCAGTTGTGGCTCCTGGACCACAAAGGTGAGGCCGGGTTGCTGCGAGAGTGCCTCTCGAACCTTAGTGGCGCCGTGCCCAATCACAATCGTGATGGTCGCCGGGTCGAGAAGCCGGGCGGTGGCCACCACGTGCTCGATGATCGGACGCCCGGATACGAGGTGCAGGACCTTCGGCAGCGCAGATTTCATGCGTGTGCCCATGCCCGCGGCAAGGATCACGACGTGAAGGGAGCGCACCTCCTGATTATCGCCCTGTTTTGCTGCGTATCGGCCGGCGCCGGTCGAGGCGGGGGCCGTTGTCAATCGCGGGTGTGTCCAGCGTTGCCCGGAACGAATCGTCCTGGCGCAGCGGTTCGAGATCGGGATCGCGGCGCGCCAGCGCGCGATTCTCGGGATTCAGCGCGATCGCTCGCTCGAGATGCGCAATCGCCTCGGCGTGCTCACCGCGTTGAGCGTGAGCCACCGCCAGCATGTAGAGAGCGTGGTCGTTGTCCGGATCTTCGTCGCGGACCAGGCGCAGATGTGAAATGGCTTCGTCGTATTTGCCGCC
Source organism: uncultured Acidobacteriota bacterium (assembly GCA_963728825.1). GTDB lineage: Bacteria > Acidobacteriota > Vicinamibacteria > Vicinamibacterales > CAVVIG01 > CAVREM01. The sequence goes on along the minus strand of CAVSLA010000006.1, from coordinate 80,800 downwards.
GTTGATGGCCAGGGTGGACGCGTAGAGCCGCTCGTCGACTGTTTGAGGAGTCTCTTCACGCGGCGCCGCCTGGCGCTGACAAATGTTCAGGTAGAGCCTGACCCGTTCGTGGAGTTCCTTTTCTTCGGGATAAAGCCGGAGGACAGATTCGAGAAGCTCGACAGCCTTTCGATAGTCGTGACGCTGCAGAGCCTCGAGTCCGCGCTCGTACAACGCCACAGCCTCGACGTAGGTCGAGCGCCTTGCGGGCGCGCTAGTGGTCGATGGCGTAATTAAGGGCGATTTGACGATGGCCGGCCGTCGAGGTTCGGGTCCGGATCCTTTCGACTTCGCCGTGGGCCGCTGCTTGGCCATGAGCTGATGGCCTCGAGCGCGCTACGCTAGCAAATGATGCTTTAAGCGGTCAAGGGAGCCCGGGAGCGCCATGACCGCCGCCACGACCAAGTTCTGTCATTTGCCAGATGTCTTGGCTCGCTCTATAGCCGCATACACAGCGCGTCCGGACATCTGATACTTCCTCGCGAGCGTGGAAATAGCTTCCCGTCGGCTCAAACCGCCCTTATTGGTCAATACACCAAATTCTATGCTGAGATCTTCCGCTTCAGGCGCCGCCAGCCCTTCTATTTCTGTCTTATGACCAATATCGACTACCACTGTATACTCGCCACGTGAGCGATCAGACGCGCCAAGTACATCAGAAATAAGGCCTCTGACCGATTCTTCGTGGGTCTTGGTTAATTCTCGGCATACGCAGACCTGGCAGTCCCCGACTGACTGAAGCAGTTCCTCGAGCGTCCGTCGGATTCGATGCGGCGCCTCGAAGAAGACGACGGTGCGACCGGCCGCCCGGACGTCTGAGTACCATTGTTTGCGGTCTTTAGCCCTAGTTGGGGGGAACCCTAGAAATGTGAACGTGTCTGCGGGAAAGCCGGAAACCGCGAGGGCGGCGAGCGCCGCGCTGGGTCCGGGAATCGGCTCGATCCGGACGGACGCTTCAACCGCGGCCTGGATTAGATACCGGCCCGGGTCAGAAACGGTCGGTGTCCCGGCATCGGATACGAGCGCGATGCTCTCGCCCCGTTTCAAGCGCTCGACAAGCGCCGCGGTTTTTCGACCTTCGTTGTGTTCGTGGAGGCTGGTCGTCGGCGTCGTGATCCCGTAGCGCGCCAGCAACTGAGCCGTTCGACGCGTGTCTTCCGCGGCGATGACCGACGCTTCACGCAGCACGCGCAACGCCCGCGCACTGACATCCTCGAGGTTGCCGATTGGCGTGGCGACCACGAAGAGCGTGCCGGGCATGGAACGGAGGGCGTTTATTGTACCATTGGCGGATCGTGGCCGTCAGGTGCGCGCCCGACCGGTGTTTTCCAGATTTGTGGGAGCCATGCCCGTTTCCGAACCTCTGCCGCATTTCGTCGACGACCTCCTCGGCTATCTGCACGAGACGCATCCCACCTACGCGACCCTCGACGGCGTCCACACGCATGACGACCTGCTCGAGGATCTGAGTCGCGCGGCGATTGAAGGTGAGTCGCACGCCCTCGCCGGGTACCTGCGTCGCCTCGACGAGATCGTTCCCGAGGCGTTGACCGCCGTCGAGCGGCTCGAGCACCGGATGCTCTCGAGCCACGTGCGCGCCCGGATGTTCGAGCTCGAGGAAGTGCGGACCTGGGAGAAGAATCCCCAGTTCTACGCCGATATCGTGGCGTCGAGTCTCGCCGGCCAAGCGCTGTTCACGCATGCCGCGGCGCCCGAGCGCGCCCGCCGCGTGCTGTCGAAGTTGCGTCAGACGCCGCGCCTGATCCAGGCGGCGCGCGACAACGTCAAGGATCCGCCCGGCATCTTCGTCAAAGTCGGCATCGAGACGTTTCGCGGCGCCCAGAAGTTCATCGATCACGATCTGCCGCGGGCGTTTTCGAGCGTCGACGACATGCACCTGCTGGCCGATCTCGCCGACGCGCAGACCGAGGCCTCAGAGGCCATCAACTCGTATGTCGAGTATCTCGAGACCGAGCTGGCGCCGCGCGCCCGCGCCTCGTTCCGCCTCGGGCGCGAACGGTTCGAGCAGAAAGTGCGGCTCGACGAGGGGCTCTCGCTGTCGGTCGATCGGTTGCTGGCGATCGCCACGCGCGAGCTGAAGGAGACGCAGGAGGCGTTCAAGACCGTCGCCGGGCGCCTGAACGGCGGGGATCCGCTCGAGACCTGGGCAAAGACCAAAGCCGGCCATCCGGCGCCGGGGGAGCTCGTCGACGTCGGCCGGCAGCAGCTCGACGAGCTGCGGACGTTCCTCGAGCGTCAGTCGATCATCTCGGTCCCTCCCGGTGAGCCGATTACCGTGGCGCCGACTCCGGATTTCTATCGCTGGTCGTTTGCCAGCATGTGGACACCGGGTCCGTTCGAAACGAAACCGACGCGCGCCTACTATTACCTGACCGACGTCGATCCGTCCTGGCCGCCCGAGCGGCAGCACGAGTACCTGCGCGACTACAACTACCCGACGATGTGGTCGATCTCAATCCACGAGGTGTATCCGGGTCACTTCCTGCACTACCAGCATCTTCGCAAGGTCGAGTCGAAGGCGCGGAAGTCGATCATGTTTGCGCCGGCGTCGTTTGTCGAAGGGTGGGCGCACTACTGCGAGCAGATGATGCTGGAAGCGGGCTTCGGCCGGCAGGATCATGGCATCAAGCTCGGCCAGCTCGCCGAATCGCTCATCCGCCTGGTCCGCTTCATCGTCGGAATCCGGCTGCACAGCGAGGACATGTCCGTTGAGCAGGGCGTCCGCATGTTCCGCGAAGAAGCCTACATGGAAGAGGCGAGCGCCCGCCGCGAAGCCGAGCGCGGCACCTTCGATCCGACCTATCTCGTCTACACCGTCGGGAAATTGATGCTCCTGAAGCTGCGGCAGGACTGCAAGCAGCAGCAGGGCAAGTCGTTCTCCCTGAGAAGTTTTCACGACACGCTGCTCGGACACGGCACGGCGCCGATCTGGCTGCATCGCAATCTGATGCTCGGGGGGGACGAAGGGGACCTTCTGGAGTAATGCCGCTTTACGAGTATCAGTGCGAGGCCTGCGAGCATCGCTTCGAGACGATTCAGAAATTCTCCGATGCGCCGCTGACCGAGTGTCCCAAGTGCGGCGGCGTGGTCCACAAGCTTCAGTCCGCGCCGGCCTTTCATCTCAAGGGCAGCGGCTGGTACATCACCGACTACGCCCGGAAGGATTCCGCCGCCTCCAAGGACGACCCGAAGAGCGCCGCCAAGACCGAAGGCAAACCCGAGGGGAAAACCGAGGGAAAAACCGAAGGCAAGACCGAAAGCGGAGCGGACGCGAAGAACGACGCCAAGAAAGACGCCAAGCCCGCCGCCAAGAGCGACACCTCGTCCTCGAAATCTGACGCGGCGCCGTCGAAGTCGGACAGCTGACTCAGACTTTCGTCTTCTCTGGAATTCCGAGCGAGCTGAGGTACGCCGAAAATTTGTCGGCGAGGTCCGGCCGCCGCAGCGCGAAGTAGACCACGGCCTTGAGGAACCCGAGCTTGTTGCCGGTATCGTGGCGGACGCCCTGCACCTCGCAGGCGTAGATCGGCCGCGATTTCAACAGCTCACGCAGTCCATTGGTGAGCTGAATTTCGCCGGTGCGGTCGCTCTTGGTCGCGGCAAGCGCCGGAAAGATGTCGGGCGTGAGGATATACCGTCCGATGATCGCCAGGTCTGACGGCGCTTCCCGCTGCGGTGGCTTTTCCACGAGATCCAGCACCCGATATACCCCGTTGCCGAGATTGGCAGAGGGATCGGGTGCGATAACCCCGTAACTGGAAATTTCGTCGCGCGGCACGCGCTCCACCGCCAGGACCGGACCGTCGACCTTTCCGAACACGTCGATCAACTGCCGCAGCGCCGGCGGATCCGCGTCGATGACATCGTCGCCGAGAATCACCGCAAACGGTTCGTCGCCGACCAGTTCGCGGGTGACCAGCACCGCGTGACCCAGCCCGAGCGGTTCACCCTGCCGGACGTACGCGAAGTTGATCAGGTTCGAGATCTTGCGGATCTCGTCGAGCTGCTCCCGTTTGCCGCGGGCTTCGAGAAACGTTTCGAGTTCGACCGAGCGGTCGAAGTGATCTTCGATGGCGTTCTTGCCACGGCCGGTGACCAGGATGATGTTGTCGACGCCGGACGCGAGCGCTTCCTCGACGCCGTACTGGATGATCGGCTTGTCGACCAGCGGCAGCATCTCTTTCGGCTGCGCCTTGGTGGCTGGCAGAAACCGGGTGCCGAGGCCGGCGGCGGGGAACACGGCTTTGCGGACGCGATTCGTCACGCTTCGAATCGTATCAGAGGGTCCCTTCGGTCTCAGAATACAATTTCAGCATGCTCGACCCGGCGTACGTGCGCGATCACATCGAAGAAGTCCGCACCGGACTGCGCAACCGCGGACTCGATCCCGACAAGGCGCTCGAAGAGATCGCGACGCTCGAGACCGCGCGGCGCCGCATCATCCCCGAGCTCGAAGGGCTGAAGCGGCAGCAGAACACGTCGGGCGACGAGATCGCCCGCGCCAAGCGGCAGGGGCACGACACCGCCCCGATTCAGGAAGCCAACCGGCACCGCTCCCAACAGATCAAGCAGCTGGGGATTCAACTCGACTCGATCGAGCATCAGCGGGAAGTCGCGCTGCTGACGCTGCCCAATCTGCCCCACGCGACGGTCCCGATCGGCCAGAGCGCCGCGGATAACCAGGAAGTGCGCCGCCACGGCACGCCGCGGTCATTCGACTTCGAACCCAAGGCCCATTGGGACCTCGGGCCCGAGCTCGGCATTCTCGATTTCGAGCGCGGCGTCAAGATCGCCGCCGCCCGCTTCTCGGTGCTGATTGGCGACGGCGCCCGCCTCGCCCGCGCGCTGATCAACTTCATGCTCGATCTCCACACGCGCGAACACGGCTACCGCGAGGTCGAACCGCCGTTCATGGTCAACACCGCCTCGCTGACCGGCACCGGCAATCTGCCGAAGTTCGAAGCGGACCTCTTCAAGATCGCCGGCGACTGGGATCTCTACCTCGTGCCGACCGCCGAAGTGCCGCTGACCAACCTGCATCGCGGTGAAATCCTCGACGGACGCCAGCTGCCGATCTCCTACACCGCGTATACGCCGTGTTTCCGCAGCGAAGCAGGATCGTACGGACAGGACGTGCGCGGGCTCATCAGACAGCATCAGTTCGACAAGGTCGAGCTGATGAAGTTCACGACGCCCGACCAATCGTACGAGGAGCTGGAAAGATTGACCGCGCACGCCGAGGAAGTGCTGAAGCGTCTCGATCTGCCGTATCGGACGATGATGCTCTGCACGGGTGATGTGGGGTTTGCGTCAGCCAAGACCTACGACATCGAAGTCTGGCTGCCCAGCCAGAAGACCTATCGCGAAATCTCGTCCTGCAGCAACACCGAGGCCTTCCAGGCGCGCCGCGCCGCCATCAAGTACCGCGCCGGCGGGACGGGGAAATCCGAATTCGTGCACACCCTGAACGGATCGGGGCTGGCGGTCGGTCGAGCGTTGATCGCGATTCTGGAAAACTACCAGGAGCGGGACGGGTCGGTGATCATCCCGGCCGCGCTGCGACCGTACATGGACCAACGAGAAGTAATCCGTCGGCCGTAGTGGTCAGTCAACAGTCAACTATGCGGCGGTGCCGTTCAGCAGGCGGTCGATGACGGAGAGCAGGGTGCCACGCGCGAGGGGTTCCGTCAGGTACATGTCAGCGCCGCCTTCTTCGAGGCAATGCAGCTGATCGAGCGGCGCGCGCACCGACGCTGAGACCTGCACCACCTTGATGCTCTTCGTGGCCGGGTCGGCCTTGATCCGGCGGCAGACTTCCAGGCCGTTGATATCGGGCAAGTGGACGTCGAGCAGGACCACGTCCGGGTGACTGCGCCGCACCGCTTCGAGCGCCGCCCGGCCGGTCTGCGCCTCGATGACGTGCCAGCCTTCCTTTCGCAGGATCGTCGAGCGCGCGAAGAGCGACGCCTCGTTGTCGTCCACGTTCAAAACAGTGATCGGTTTGGCGGCGCGATCGGCATTCGCGCGCTTCGAGGGTTGCTCGAACACGTCGGTGGCCCGCTCCAGCAACCCTTCGACGAGCGAGCGCCGATCGTACGGCATCGCATCGAGGTAGCGGTCGAGCGCGTTGGCCAGCACCTTCGAGTGCGACAGCTTTTCAACGGTCGCCGCCGCGCGCAGCTTGCGCAGCGTCTCACGTGGCACGCGCACCGACAGCTGGGGATAGTCGACGACGCGCTCGCCCGGTCGATCGCCGCCCGGCGGCCGGCCGCGTTTCTTTCGATCCGGCATGGAGTGACGCGAGTATAGCGCACCGCGCCGACAACCTGATGTCGACTGGCGATTCCGGTGTAGGATGACTGTTTTCCAGAGGACGCGATGGCGCAGACAGGAACCGACATGCTAGCAGATATTCTCCGGCGCGATCAGCAGACCATTCTCAATGAATGGCAGAAGCTGCAGCTCGACGGTTTGTCGACTCGACGGGAACTGATGAGCGAGAACGAACTGGCTCAGCAGTCGCGCGATTTTCTGTCCGCCTTCACGACCGCGATCGGCACGGGCGAGCGATTCGAGACGGATGGACCAGTCTGGAGGCAGGTCCGCGACTTCATTTCCCGGATATCCGAGAGCCGGGCGCGTCAAGGATTCACACCCAGCGAGACCGCCACATTCGTGTTTTCGTTGAAGCAGCCGCTGTTCAACCGGCTCAGCGCCAACGGCAGCGATACCGCCTCGCTCGCCCGGAACATGTGGTCGACGACGACGTTGCTCGATGCGCTCGGCCTCTACTCGACCGAGGTGTACCAGAAGAGCCGCGACGGCATCATCATGCGCCAGCAGCAGGAAATGATGGAGCTCTCGACGCCGGTCGTCACCCTGTGGGAAGGCATTCTCGCGTTGCCGCTGATCGGCACCCTCGACAGCGCGCGCACGCAGATTGTCATGGAGAACCTCCTCCAGCGAATCGTCGATACCGGCTCGTCGATCGCGATTCTCGACATCACCGGCGTGCCGACGGTCGACACGCTGGTGGCGCAGCACCTGCTGAAAACCGTGGCGGCGGCGCGGCTGATGGGCGCCGACTGCATCATCAGCGGGATTCGCCCGCAGATCGCCCAGACCATCGTCCATCTCGGCGTCGATCTGAACGCTGTGACCACCAAAGCCACGCTGGCTGACGCGTTTGCCGTCGCGCTCAAGCGGCTGTCGCTCGCGGTCACCAAACAGACGTCCGCACCAACTCCCGCCCCGGCGGCATGATGGAACGCATCCCGATCCTCAAGCTCGGCGACTGCCTGCTCGTGTCGATTCAGGTCGACATGCACGATCGGCTCGCCATGCAGCTCCAGGATGATTTGACGGGCCGCATTGCCCAGACCGCGGCGCGCGGCGTGCTCATCGACATCTCCGGGCTGGAGATGGTCGATTCGTTCATCGGCCGGATGCTCGGCAACATCGCCGCGATGTCGCGTGTGCTGGATGCCGAGACAGTGGTGGTTGGCATGCGCCCGGCCGTGGCGATCACGCTCGTCGAGCTGGGGATGTCGCTCGCCGGCGTACGGACCGCCCTGAACGTGGAGAAGGGCATGGAGTTGCTGTCAGCGTCCTCCCCTGCCAGCGCTGACGGACATGGTCCTGCTCTCGGCTGATCGACTGCCGCTCACGAGCGACGAACACATGGTGATCGTCCGCCAGACGGTGCGGCAGCTGGCGATCGGCCTGGGGTTCAGCCTGGTCGATCAGACGAAGATCGTGACAGCGGCCAGCGAGCTCGCGCGCAACACGATCAAGCACGGCGGCGGCGGCACGGCGTTGCTCGAAGCGATTAACGATGGTCCTCGCCGGGGCGTGCGTCTGACCTTCGAGGATCAGGGGCCGGGCATCGCGGACATCGCGCAGGCGATGAAGGACGGTTTTACGACGGCTGGGGGTCTCGGGCTGGGTCTGTCAGGCGCCAAGCGCCTGTCGAACGACTTCGCCATCACGTCGACGCCCGGCATCGGCACTCGAGTGGTCATTACCAGATGGAAGTAGCCTGCCACGCACAGATCCCGGTCGTCGAAGCGAGTCAGGCGTCAGCGGTACGCTTTGCCGCGCGCGAGCTGGTCGACAAGATCGGCTTTCCGGAAGAGGATTCGTACCGTGCCGGACTGGTCGCGACAGAGCTGGCGACCAACCTGGTCAAGCATACCCAGGGCGGCCAGATGCTGCTGCGCGCGGCGGCCGGCGAGACTCCGGAGCTCGAGCTGCTGGCGATCGACAAAGGGCCCGGGATGGCCAACGTCACCGCCTCGCTCGCTGATGGCCGGTCGACTGCCGGCACGACCGGCATCGGCCTGGGGGCCGCGCGGCGGATGGCCGACGAGTTCGACATCTACTCCAGCGTTCCAGCCGGGACGGTCATTCTCGCCCGCATTCGGCCGAAGACTTCGGTGCCGCCCAAGCGCGCCTTTACGATTTCAGGCATTTCGGTCGCCATGATCGGCGAATCCGAATGTGGCGACGCATGGTCCCGCTCGCAGGGTGCCGAAGGCTTTGCCGCGCTCGTGGCCGACGGCCTGGGCCACGGCCACTTCGCGGCGCAAGCTGCCCATGCCGCGATCGGTGCTGCCGATCTGACGGCCGGGAACGGTTGCGCGAAACTGCTCTCCGTCATGCACGATCGCATCCGGCACACCCGCGGTGCCGCGGCCGCGGTCGCGGCAGTCGACCTGCCGCGTCGTCTGATGACCTTTGCCGGCGTCGGCAACATCAGCGCCGCGGTTGTGTGCAACGGCACGATTCGCCAGGCGGTGTCTCACAACGGCACCCTGGGGCACCAAGCGCGCATCTTCCGCGAGTACACCTATCCATGGCCGCCGCAGGCGTTGCTGGTGATGCACTCCGATGGCCTGGTGTCCCACTGGTCGATCGCCAGCTATCCCGGCCTGGCGACGCGTCATCCGGCTGTCGTGGCGGGTGTCCTCTACCGTGATTTCAACCGCGGCCGCGACGACGTGACCGTGGTGGTGGCGGGGGAGGCGGCGTGAGCGAGCCGTTGCTCTCCGTCGCCATCGCCCGTGAGCATGACGTCGTGCTTGCGCGACAGCGCGCCCGACAGATCGCCGCGGTCCTCGGGTTCGATGCCACCGAACAGACCAGAATCGCCACCGCCGTGTCGGAAATCGCCCGCAACGCCTACGCCTATGCCGGCGGTGGCCGGGTGCTGTTCGCGCTCGAGGGCAAGCTCGCGCCGCAGGTGCTCAGCGTCACGGTGGCCGACAAGGGCCGCGGGATCGCCCGGCTGGAACAGGTGCTGTCCGGGGAGTACAAGTCGGCCACCGGCATGGGTCTCGGGATTATCGGCGCCCGGCGGCTGATGGATCACTTCACCGTGAGCTCGAGCGATTCCGGGACGACGGTGATTCTCAAGAAGCTGCTGACGTCGCGCCGCAGCGCCCTGACGGTCGCTGACGTGGCCCGCCTGCAGGAAGCGCTGATCGCGGAACGGCCCGACGGGCTGATCGGCGAAGTTCAGCGGCAGAACCAGGAGCTGCTCCGCGCGCTGGACGATTTGAGTGCGCGGCAGGAGGAACTGGTCCGGCTGAACCGCGAGCTGGAGGACACCAATCGCGGCGTCGTCGCCCTCTACGCCGAGCTCGACGAGCGCGCCGATCATCTGCGCCGGGCCGACGAGATCAAAACGCGTTTCCTGTCGAACATGACCCACGAGTTCCGGACGCCCGTGAACTCGATTCTCGCGCTCACCAATCTGCTCGCCGAGCGGCTCAATGCGCGGCCTGACGACAAGGACGAGCTGTTCTTCATTCGCAAATCCGGGCAGCAGCTGTCGGACCTGGTCGACGACCTGCTCGATCTGGCGAAGGTCGAAGCGGGCAAGATCGAGGTGCGGCCGGCCACGTTCGAGGTCGGCGCCCTGTTCGGCGCGCTGCGCGGCATGCTCCGTCCGCTGCTCATCAACCAGTCGCTCGCACTGACTTTCGAGGAGCCCGACGGCATCCCGCCGATCTACTCGGACGAAAGCAAACTCTCGCAGATCCTGCGCAACTTCATTTCCAACGCTCTCAAGTACACCGAGCGCGGCGAGGTTCGGGTCAGCGTCAGCCTGAAGCCCGGACGCGACGAAGTGGAATTTTTCGTCGCCGACACCGGCATCGGCATCCCGGAGCGGGATCTGTCGCGGATTTTCGACGAGTTCGTGCAGATCGAGAACCCGTTGCAGCGCCGCGTCAAGGGCACCGGCCTCGGCCTGCCCCTCTCCAAGCGGCTCGCCGAGCTGCTCGGCGGCCGCATTTCAGTGGTGAGCACGCACGGCGTCGGCTCGACCTTTTCTGTCGTGGTGCCGCTCTTCTATCGCGATCCGCTGAAGGCCGAAACAGCCGCCCCGGTTGCCGTCGATCCCGATCGCATTCCCGTGCTGGTCGTCGAGGACAACGACGAGGATCTCCTGCTGGTGCAGCGCGCCCTCGCACCGACCCGCTATCAGGTGATGCATGCCCACACGGTTCCCTCGGCCGAGGCGATGCTCGCCGCGGTCGATGTCGCGGCCGTGCTGCTGGACATCCGTCTGCATGGCACCGAGTCGTGGGATTTTCTGGCGCGGCTCAAGCGCGATCCCGCGGCCGCGAAGCGGCCCGTCGTGGTCGTGTCGACGGTTGACGATCAGCGAAAGGGATACGCGCTCGGCGCCGACGCCTACTGCATCAAGCCGATCGATGCGGCGGGACTGGTGCGCACGCTCGACGGTCTGGTGGTGACGCGCGAGGCGGTCCGTGTCCTGACCGTGGACGATGAAGAAGCGTCGCGCTACATCATCCGGCAGCTCCTCAACGATCGCCAGCACGAGCTGGTCGAAGCATCGACAGGCCAGGACGGCCTCGCGAAGGCGCACGCGACGCCGCCCGACATCATCCTCCTCGATTTACGGCTGACCGACATGACCGGATTCGACGTGTTCGAACGTCTCCGCGAGGATCCCGCGACCGCCAGGGTGCCGGTGGTGGTCGTCACGTCGCAGCGTCTGTCGGCCGAAGAGCAGAAGAAGCTGTCGACCGCCCAGGCCGTGCTGTCGAAGTCGTCGCTGACGCGCAACGTGCTGCGGTCGGCGATTGCCAGCGCGATCACCGCCGAACGGCGGATGTGACGATGGCAGACGCCAGCTCTTCTCCGGCGGTCGTGCTGGTGGTCGATGACCACGAGTCGAACCGTTTCGCCAAGAGCACCTTGCTGCGGCGCGCCGGCTTCTGCGTGATCGAAGCGAGCACCGGGCAGTCGGCGCTCGAAACGATCAAACGCCGCCCGATCGATCTCGTCCTGCTCGACGTCAACCTGCCGGACATCAACGGCCTCGAGGTCTGCAACCGCATCAAGCAGGACACGGCGCTGACGGCGGTGCAGGTGCTGCAGGTGTCATCGACGGCGGTGTCCGACGCCGATCGCGTGGCCGGCCTGACCGGTGGCGCCGACGCCTACCTGACCGAGCCGACCCACCCGGAAGTGCTGATCGCAACGGTCAAGGCGCTGCTGCGCCTCCGTCGTGCCGAGCAGGAGTTGTCGGCCGCACTGGAGCGGGAGCTGCGCGCGCGCCAGGTGGCGGAGCAGGCCAATCTCATCAAGGACAAGTTTCTCGCGACGCTGTCGCACGAACTGAGGACGCCGCTCAACGCGGCGGTCGGCTGGATCGCCCTGATGAAGGGCGGCACGCTCGACGCCGAGCGACAGGCGCGCGCTCTCGAGGCGCTCGAGCGCAGCACGCGCCAGCAGTGGGCGCTCATCAACGGGCTGCTCGACGCGGCGAGCATCCAGCAGCGCAAGATGCGGCTGGAGTTGTCGACCGTCGACCTCGAAATGGTCGGTGCCGCGGCCGTCGAGCTGGTGCGGCCCGAGGCCGCTCGCAAAAACCTCGAGCTGGCCGTCTCGATGTATCCGATGCACCTCCAGGGCGATCCGGCCCGTCTGCAGCAGGTCGTCACCAACCTCTTGAACAACGCCGTGCAGTTCACGGACCCCGACGGGCATGTCGCCTTGACCATCGATCGCGAGGACGACGCGGCCGTGATCGAGGTCAAGGATTCAGGGATCGGGATCGAGCCGCGGTTCCTGCCGCACGTCTTCGAGGAGTTCCGGCAGGCGGACGGACAGAACAGCGGCAAAGGCCTCGGGCTCGGCCTCGCCATCTCGCGTCACATCGTCGAGCTGCACGGCGGCCGGATCAGTGCGCACAGCGACGGCCCCGGCCGCGGCGCAACTTTTACGGTCCGCATCCCTCTCGCGCAGTAGTCTTGGTAGTATGTAGGCCGGGTCTTTCCAGACCCGGCGCGTCGGGTCGGCGCTGAATCAGCGGATCTTCGAGACGTCGCACTTCGTGCCCGAAGCAGTGAACACGATCCAGTTGTTCCCGAACGACCCTTCCCAGTTCAGGATCGCCTCTTCCACATCGTTGTCGGGCATCCAGTCAGCGCAGCGGCTGGTCTCGATGATGACCTTTGAGGCCTGTGCCTGAAAGGTGTTCGAATCCAGCCGCTTGATGAGGACTTTGTACTGCGTCGCCTGCAGGGGGACTCCGGCCGCCAGAAGGCAGACGCCGACGATGATGACGGCACGCAGCATGGGGGAGCTCGCGGGCACAATCAGGTACCCGGAACGCGCGGGCGGTAATTTACCGCAATTCGTTGATGTTGCGCGAGATAAAGCGCCGGCGCTCTGCCCCAAGCCCGACAATAATCTGCCCAGCCGGAACCTTCTCAATCCCTGCCGGACGCTCAACGGATAATCAAAGTCGAGAAGCAATGACCGCAGACCCGGTGACTCGCCCCGACGTCCCGACGGGACTCTGCGTGGCCTGCGCGCACGCAGCGCCAGTTACGTCGGTGCGAGGGTCGGTGTTCATTCTGTGTCGGCTGGCGGCTAGCGATCCGCGGTATCCGAAGTACCCTGCGCTCCCCGTCGTCGCCTGCGACGGCTTCGAGCGGAAATAGCACGTCGTGTAGGATCGTGATTCTACGTAACCGGCGCGGAGGGATGGCCGAGTGGTCGATGGCGGTGGTCTTGAAAAACTGAACGGAACGTTTGTGGAATTCGCGATTTCACCTGTAAAGTCCGCACGTGCCGGCGGATACTGCCTTGCGATCGGAGCATGTCCCGTGGCGTCCTGACCGTCCCGTTCTGACCCGACCGCTACACTTCCGGTGACACAGACACACCGACAGCTCGGCGTCTAGTCCGCCGCCATTTACGACCTCAAAGCCTTTCACTAACCACTGCGGCGTCACACGTTACTTACGAGCGCGATCTTTCTTTCCTCGTACAAGTGGCTGCGGCGGCACCGGCTCGGCGGGCGGCGAGCGCTCGAGGATGCCTCCTCGCGCCCGCATCGGCAGCCGCGTGAGAGTGACCCAGCGGTTACCTATCGAGGAAGTAGATGTCTGGCTTGTCGACCACGCCAGATTCTTGCATCCGCTCACGGAGGTCTGCGGACGCTGCAAACGCCTTCGCTCGATTGAGGTCCTGTGCTTCAAAAAGAATGACAATCTCGTTGGCGTCATCCGCATTACGAAGCAGGTACTTCTCCGTGAGCCCTGCGTCGTTGCGCGCTGGCAAATGAGCGTCGTACGCGGGCTTCCACGTCTTGAAGTCCCTGACTTTGCTCCTGACTAGCATAAATGCCATGACCTGCTCCTTCTGTGGGAGTTGAGGTGTGCGCCTGCACATCGCTCACAAGATGCTTCGCGAGCGGAGGCCGAGCGGTGCGTCTCGGCAACCTGCGACGTTTCGCAGCATAATGCCAAACCGGGCTCGCCGAACAATCTCTGCAACAGAGAGATCCTCTGTGTAGTCGCCATGTGTCGAGGAATCCGGCCCGGCTGCGGCCAGATCGACCCTTCGACGTTAATCAGAAGTAATCCCCGGAGTTACACCCCGCCCGTATAATCGCGCCACACGTGGCTCTCATCACCGTCACTGGTCCGGGTCCATATGAAGTGATCCCCATCCAGGGCCGCAATCGCTTCCTGGACGGCGTGGAGCGTTTGGGCAACGTCCTGCCCGATCCGGCTTTGATCTTCGTCGGCTTGATCGCGGTTCTGATGGCCTTGTCGGCGGTTGGCGCCGCTGCGGGCTGGTCGGCTGTGAATCCCGTCACCGGCGAAACGCTGAGCGTGACGAGCCTGTTGTCGGAACAGTCGCTGCAGTTGGTCATTACTGAGACCCCGCGCACCTTTGCCGCCTTCCCGCCGCTGGGCCTCGTGCTGACGATCATGCTGGGCGCGGGTGTGGCCGATCGCAGCGGCCTGTTCGCCGCACTCGTGCGCGCAAGCCTCAGCGCCGTCCCCGAGCGCTTGCTCGTGCCCGTCGTGATGTTGGCGGGTATGCTGACCAGCCACGCTAGCGATTCCGGCTTTGTCGTGTTCGTGCCGTTGGCCGGCCTCATCTTCGCTAGCGTGGGACGGCACCCCATCCTGGGACTCATAGTCGGCTTCGCGGGTGCGTGCGTCGGTCTCGCGGGCAATCTGTTGCCCGGCCAGTACGATGTGCTGATTTTGGGTATCACTGAAACCGGTGCTCGGCTGATCCAGCCCGATTGGACGATGAATCCCATCGGCAACTGGTGGTTCTGCCTCGGGATCGCAGTCGTATTCACCGGCCTCGGTTGGATCGTGACGGAGCGCATCGTCGCCCCGCGGCTCGGAGCCTGGCAGGGTGACGGCCCGGCCGCGAGCGAGCGGCACGCCGCGCCGCTGACGATGGTGGAACGGCGAGGCCTGCGGGCAGCGGGACTGGTTGCACTGGGCGTCGCTACATTGTTCGCTGCGCTGTCGCTTTGGCCAGGCTTCACGCCGCTGTATGACGAGGCAGCCGCGCCGGGCCAGCGCCTCACGCCGCTGTTTCGCGGCTTGGTGCCAGGGTTCTTCCTGCTCTTTCTCGCCACCGGCTGGGCGTATGGCGCGGTCGCCGGCACGATCCGATCCCATCGCGACGTCGTGGCGATGATGGCGAAGGGCCTGGAAGGCATGCTGCCCTATCTGGTGCTCGTGTTCTTCGCCGCCCAGTTCGTGGCCATGTTCGGTTGGTCGAATCTGGGGCCGATCACGGCGATCGTCGGCGCGGACCAGCTGCGCGCCACGCATGCGCCCCCGGCGCTATTGCTGCCGATGTTGACGACCATGTCGGCTTGGCTGGATTTCTTGATCGCCTCCGGTTCGGCGAAATGGACCGCGATGGCACCGGTGGGTGTACCGATGCTGATGCTGCTCGACATCTCCCCTGAAATGACCACCGCGGCCTACCGGGTCGGCGACACCGTCACTAATCTGATCTCGCCGCTCAATGCCTACGTCGTGCTGACGCTGACCTTTTGCAGGCGTTGGATTCCAGACTTCCGCCTTGGCTCGCTGATCGCGTTGCTGCTGCCCCTAAGTATCGCGTTTTACCTCGGAGGCGCCGCCCTGACGGCGATCTGGGTAGCGCTCGAAATCCCGGTCGGACCCGGCGCGGCCGTGTCGTACATACTGCCCACACTGGTGCGTTGAAGGGTCCGTCCTACGGCGAATGCACTCCCGTTTGATTGAGCGCGCCGCCTGCTGTTTACCGATTCGGTTTGCGGCGGAGACCCGGCAGCGACCGCGGCGGCGCCGTCTATTGCCGACAGCCCGGCACAGGGGGTACGGTGGAGGCGTGCCGCCAATCCCATTCACGCGTCTGTTTGGCACGAGTGGCCGCCGGGCCGTCGAGTCGATCGTGCCGCGTCGGACATTCGACGATGTGATTCTGCCGCCCTCGACCCGCCGCGCCCTCGACACCGCCCTGGCGCAGGTCACCCAGCATGACCTCATCTTCAACCGCTGGGGCCTCGGCGAGCGCCATCCCACCGGGCTTGCGCTCGCCTTCAACTTCGCGGGTCCTCCGGGTACCGGCAAGACGATCTGTGCCGAAGCCATCGCGCACTCGCTCGGCCGCGGGCTTCTGCGCGTACGTTATGCCGAGCTGGAATCGCTGTGGATGGGCGAGACGCCGAAGAACGTTGCCGCCATCTTCCGCACGGCGCGCGACGAGCGGACCGTGTTGCTGTTCGACGAAGCGGACGCCATCGCGGCGCGGCGATCGACATCAGTCGCTCACGGGTTTCAGCGCGAATCGAACACCGTTGTCAGCGTGCTGCTGCAGGAGCTCGAGTGGTACAACGGCGTGGTGATCTTCGCCACGAACCTCGCGGCGAACTTGGATCCGGCATTCGAGCGACGCATCCGGACCCACGTCCTGTTCGAGATGCCAGGGGAGGCGGAACGCACGCAGATTTGGCGCGTGCAGGTGCATCCCGCGCGGACGCCGCTCGCGGCTGACGTCGATTTTCAAGCGCTGGCCCGCCGGTACGAGGTGAGCGGCGGCGACATCCGGAACGCGGTGCTGAAGGCCGCGCTTGCGGCCGCGGCTGAACCCGGTCCTGATTCGGCGAAACGGATTTGCCAGCACCACTTCGAGGTGAGCATCGAGGAAGTGATTGCCGGCAAGCGCGTCATGCGCCAGTCGCTGTATGCGGGCGAGGCACTGGTGCTGCCGGAGGCGAACCTCGTCGTCGGTACGACGCCGTCCCACGCGGCGCCGGTGGTGGCATACGCCCTCGCGGGCGCCGCGCTGCTCATGGCGCTCATCGCGCTCATTGTCGCCCTGCTCAGGTAATTCAAATCATGAGGGGCGGGTCGGCTGCGTTGTAAACAGTACGGACTTACCGAGGACCTAACCCGCTATGCGATGTGCTGAGACCATTGGGGGCTCATTCTGCAGCACATCAGAACCTTGAGCTGCCATCGCGATGCGCGGCAGCTTCTCGTGCCCATCAGCCCAGCTTGGATCTGGCGTCCTTCAACATCGAGATCAGGGCGGCGCGCACTTGCTCCGGGGTACTGACCGGCTTGCCGAACGCCAGTCGGACGAGTCGTGGTCCCGTTGGGGTCATCGCCGACAGGTCGAAGCCGTACCTGTCGACGCCCGTCATGCTCGCGGAAGTGATCTCGGTCGCTTTTGAAAAGGCCTTGCAGTAAAGCACCATGGCGTCGGCGTGATCGGCGTTCATATGAGCAATCATGTCGACGGCCGACGGACCGAGGGGATCCGGTTCGGCGGCCCGCCAGTCAGCCTTGCTGATCCACGACATCCGGCCATAGCCCCCAATGTAGCGGACATGATCGACATGCAGCTTCCAGAACGCGAAATCGCGGAAGTCAGCGTAGTAGCGTGAGTTCGGATGAGCAGCGAAGAATGCGGCACGCGCGCTTCCGCAATCCCCTTCGACGCGCGTGCACGGTCCTAGGATGGTGACGCGGCCGTTGGCGAGCGGATCTGCAGAGCCTCCCTCGGCCACCAGCAGCGACGCGCGAGGATCCCGCTCCAAGTTCTTGGTGTGCTCGGCGAGTCCGCTGATAAGGAAGATTGGGTTTTCGTTGTCAAAGGCGACGGTCACGAACGAGCCGTAGGGATAACCTTCCGGCTCCAGGGCCAGGGTGCACAGGGTCCCGGTCGAGATCTGGGCGACCAATGTTCGCGCGCGCTCCGCGTGCGTCGGTGTCGGGATATTGATGTCGTACAGCGGCTCGGGCGCGTCGCGTGTCGGTCGGGCGTGTGCGTCTTCGCTCATGATTCTCCCTAACGGGCGATCGACTGCACCGCCGGCGTCGGTCTGGAATCCGCTAACTGGCCGGCTGAGCGTGCTCGTCGATCAGGCCCCGGGCGCTCGTCGCGCCCCGGATTGTCGGCCTGCGCAATTCGTGATTACGAGTGAACGGAGATCGTCTGACAGCTGGCTTTACCAACGACCGCCTGCTGTCGGTGAACTTTCTGCTATGGAGCCTTTGGCCGGACCTTGTCCTGCTTTTTTTGTTCCTCCTGTTTCTGTTTCGTCAGCTGCTGTTGTTTGTTCTTTTCCTTGTCCTTCTTTCCACCCTTGTCTCCCATGCCTGCTCCTTTCAGCCATCATGACTCACGGCGAGTGAATGTGAATCTAATCGGGAGGGCGGATTGAGAGTTCTGGTCCAGCTCATGCCGAGCGATACTGGATAGATGATAGGTAGCGATTCGTCGCACAGGGCGGACTGAAGCATCCGCCCGGCGGCCAAAGACCTGAGCAGCTCGTCCACCAGGGCGTTGTCTCCCCGCAACCTGGCGGCGACGGTGTGGACACGTAGCGCCGGAGATCCGCCGTTCAGGTGGCAGGCGATCGTCGACAACGAAAAACGAGTCAGCTGATCCGAGAGACTCCCCGTCGACGACTCTAGATGCCGTCGTCTTACCGCCGTCCACTCGCGCTGATTGCGGTGTCGCTTCGGCCTGCTGGGTTCGGGCGCATAAACTAGCGCGTCGATCCCGCGCCCTGATGAAGAGGGTGTGACGCGCTAGCGGGAACCCATTACGGTTGTCCGGATGCCGCGGCAACGCAACGATCACGAGTTGCGATGATGACATCCCGCAGCTGGTTCTGCGAAGCAGTCGTAACGGCGTCATCATTACTAATTGTCACCGCGACGTATTGTTGGAAATCAACGTTCAACGGCAAAGATGCACTGAAACAATTGCAGAACGTGAGGTTGCCGAACGCGTTCATGCATTTCGCCCGGCGGTCTCTCACCCGCGCTTCGACGCTCGCTTCAAACGTCTCGCGTGCCACTTCGACGCCGCGAAGGCCCGTCCTGCTGTGAGGGGCACTTTGGCGTTGGCCGTGCGTGGCGGTCGAGGTGACTACCATCAAGGCCAATACATTTGCAAACACGCGGCGCATGATTGCCATTCTGCCGCGATCATACGCCTGTCACCGCATATCCCCGCGCCAGGACTGACGAGGTGTCGAATGCGTGAGGGAAATGACAGCGGAGCAGGACCTCACTGACGGCTTCGCGACGAGTACACAATGCGACTTAGAGTTCGGGTACGGGCGACCAGTACGCGCTCAGGTTCGGCGACGGCACGAAGATGGATTCGTCGGTCGACCGACGTTGAATGCTGGCTCTTCGTAGACGTAGATGGTCACGAGGAGACGTCATTGCTCCACCGAGGACCCTGACAGGAGCAGGAGGGTGCCTGGCATGACGATTTCTTTCACACGGCTCAGGGGGGAGGCGAGGCACTGCCCACTATCGCAGGGAGATGCGGCCGCCGACCAGCTGGTCTTTTCAACGTGCGACAGCGCCATCTGCGGTGCTTCCGATTGCTCGCGCCAATCTTGGCGCGACAGTCATGTCGCGCGCGTTTCGCGTTGGCTCATTTGGATGGTTCGAGGTGAGCGGTACAATAGCAGCCGTCCGAAGTCGAGCCTTTCAACGATGGCTACACTTTCGGTGACACAGCATCGCCGCAGCGAGTTGTCGTTACAGGAAAACGCCAGATTCTGGCCGGTTTTGTGACGCGGAGGGATGGCCGAGTGGTCGATGGCGGTGGTCTTGAAAACCACTGAACCCGTAAGGGTTCCGGGGGTTCGAATCCCTCTCCCTCCGCCATTGTAAAATATTGACTAGAAAGAACTTAATAGAGGACGCTGATAAAACGTACTTGAATTGTCCCCTCCCGCTATTCTTTGGCGGTGCTGGCCATCACCGGCGGCACCCGCCGCCGTGCCGATACACCTCACGCCGATTCCGCAACTGCAAGTGCCCCATCTGGGTTCAGGGTTCACTCGGCGGCGAATACGTGCGGCGCTCTCTGGATCTGCGCGCGTGGGAGGCCGCTACGGATCTCGTTCGTTTGTAGGAGTCGAGCGGCAAGGTCGACCAGCCGCGCGTCAAGGTTGCGAGCGTCGAAGAGGCCGTTCAGAAATTTCTTGCAGACGCCAAATCCCGCAACCTGAAGGAATCGAGCCTCAAGAAATACCGGAGGCTCCTCGAGGGCGAGCTCGTTCCGTTCTGTGCGGCGCACAACGTCGCGGCGCTAGACCGGCTGGCCGTCGAATTCCTCCGTGAATTCCGGGACTCCCTACGCCACTCCCCGATAACGCAACAGAAGAAGCTCGAATATCTGCGCGCATTCATGGCCTTCTGCAACGCGTCGGACTGGATAAGCCGGAATGTGGCCAAGGCGGTCAAGCTGCCGAGAGTCCAACGCACTCAAGTGAAACCGTTCACACCGCTAGAAGTTCAAAAGCTTCTTGACGCATGTGACGTTTTCCGCGGGGACGGTAACCGGCTGCGCGCGATGATCATGTTGCTCCGCAACTCGGGGCTCCGCATTGCCGATGCGGTGTCCCTCACTCGTGACCGGTCAAGAACGTTAAGCTGTTCATGTACACGAGCAAGACTGGGACGCCGGTCTGGTGCCCGCTGCCGGGCGAGACGCTTGCTGCGCTGAAGCATTTTGCCGGGAAAGAAGTATTTCTTTTGGTCAGGCAACGGGAAGCTCAAATCGGCGCTTGAGGATTGGCGCAGGAGTCTTGTGTCGCTCGCGAAACTTGCGGGCGTCGACAACGCGCACTTCCACAGATTCCTTCACACATTCTCCGTTGCGATGCTCGAAGAAGGCGTCCCTATCGAAACCGTCGCGACCGTTTTGGGCAACACACCAACCATCGTCGCCAAGCACTATTCCGCGTTCGTGAAATCGCGGCAGAAGGCGCTGGAAGCGGCCATAAAGAAGGCTTGGGCATAGGCCGACTCCTTGCGGGCGAGGGGATACTGGCCGGTGCTATAGACGTAGGTTAACGCCGCTCCGCGATCATCCAAAATGCGTCTGTCATACTCCGAACGGCAGGCTGATCGCTGAAGAGCCGGTTAACGGACGCCCCTCGCTGACCGCCCCGCTAGTACGGAGCGCGCCGGTCGCCGAGCACGAATCATCTCTCTGGAGCACCGCTCATTTCGGGTCTGCCGTTCGACAACCGACTGATGGGGCATCATCCTGTGCGGCGCGCTCGCGGCGAGCGAGGCGCAGTGATGGCGGCAGCGTGAATGTGCGGCGGTCTCGACGAATCGCCCAACTGGTGACGGCGCCGCGGCGGAGGGAGCCGACGAACGATTGGCAGACTGCGCCTGAGCAGGCAGCGCGGTGCCCGCCGCGAACGCAACCGTCAGAATGGTCCGTGTGAAGGTTCTCATGACCGTTCTCCTCTTCCTTCCAGGCGCTTGTTATGCGAATCTCTGAGTTCCCATTGGTGGCCGCTACAGTCACTTCAGCGAAAACGTGAGTGTGACGGTCAAGATGAACGGGGTCGAGATCCCGTTCAACACCAGAGTCGAATATCGCCACTGTTTCACCGCATCGATCGCAGCCGCTTCGAGGAGTCCTACCGAGCGCAGCACGCGCACATGCTCCACTCGGCGTTCACTGTTAACCGTGGCTTCGAGAATCACCGTGCCGGTGACCTTCGCTTGCACGGCAATGGCTGCATAAACCGGTTCCACGCGATGTACGAGCGCTGGTGTGTTCACCTGGCCGCCGACTCTGACAGGTATCAGTCGCGCCTCAGCAGGAGGAGGCGGCGGAGGTAACGGCGCAGGCACCGCCAGTAACCCGCCAACGATGCCGCCAGGAATCCCGCCAGCGATGCCGCCTTCCACTCCGCCTTCGATACCCTCTTCGTCCGCGGTCGAGAGGACAAAGGGTTCCGCCACGATTGACGAGGGCGCTTCGACAGGCGCCGCCGCGCGCGTGCTGACCGGGACCGGTTGAGGTTTGGCCGGCGTGGCACGCCGCAGTTGCGGGGGTGGCGGCGGTGGAGGAGGCGGGGGCGCCGTGGCAACGAATGCCATCATGTCTGGAACGGCGGGGAGCACGTTCGTGCTCACGAACACCGAAGCCGCTGCAACGCCCAGGATGATGACACCGTGTCCGACAACTGCTATCACCGCTGGCGCGACTGTGCGGTCGTGAAATGGGTGTCGTGGTCCTCCTGAAATGAGTTCGAACATGGCGTCCTCCGATGTAACGCGGACTCCCGCTGTTTACAGTTCAGCAGCCGAGACGCGCGTTCATGCGGCGGTCGACTCACCTCTTCGATCTGGGACTGACCTGCCCCCACAATCCGCTACACGGATAGTGTGAGGACCTCGGTTTTTGACCCGCCCCGCAAATTTAGTACGGCGGAATGGTTACCAAACGACCTGCGATCTCGGTTTTCGGTCCGTCGTTCTTCATGGCAGTCGACTCACGTGGCACACGTGAGTCGACCCACAGAGAAGCCATCTCTACCGGTGTTCGATCCCGCAAGGCGCTATGCGGGCGAACATGATTGTAATCAAGGCGCCATTGGTCGAGGACGCGCTGGGCTTCGGTCGTCGAGACGAAGACATGGGCGTTCAGGCATTCATCGCGAAGCCGTCCATTGAAACTTTCGATGAAGGCGTTCTCGACGGGCTTGCCCGGGCGAATGAACGCGAGGCGCACGTCATGCGCGTACGCCCACGCGTCCATCGCGCGGCTGACAAACTCGCCGCCATTGTCGACCGTGATCGCCGTCGGCGTGCCACGCTGGGCGACGATTGGTGTCAGCGCCGCGGCCACCTTGATGCCGGTGAGCGACCGGTCGGCCACCAGGGCCAAGGCTTCGCGCGTATAGACATCGAGCACCGTCAGCGTGCGGAACCAGCGGCCATCGCCCAGGCGGGCGCTGACAAAGTCCATGCTCCAGCGCTCATTCGGCCGGGTCGGTGCGGGCAGCGGCACCCGAGGACGGCTCGCCAGCCGTTTGCGGGGCTTTGTCCGCACCGTCAATCCCTCGTCCGAGTACAACCGATAGATCCGCTTGGCATTCACCCGCCAGCCTTCGCGTTTCAACAAGATAGTCAGCCGCCGATAACCGAACCGCACCCGGACCGCCGCCAACTCGCGCAGCCGCTGGCGGAGCGCGTCCTGACGGTCGCGGGTCGACCGGTACCGCAAGGTGCCGTTGTGCACGGGAATCAGCCTCGCCGCCCGGCGTTGGCTTAGACGGTAGGCCGTCTGCGCCCATTCCGCCAGTGTGCAGCGCGCTCGAGGCTTCAGAGCTTTTTTCGCACCACCTCCTGCAGGATGTGGCGATCGAGCGTGAGGTCGGCGACGACCTGTTTCAACTTGGCGTTTTCGTGGCGCAGCGACCGCAACTCGCGGAGCTCCTGCAGCCCCAGCCCGCTGAACTGCTTCTTCCAGCGGTAGAACGTCTGCTCGCTGACGCCCAGGCGGCGACAGACCTCGGTGACTTTCTCGCCGCCCTCGACCTGGTGCAGGGCGTGGATGATCTCTTCGTTGCTGCGGCCTTTGCGGGGCATCGTCTGCGTCTCCCTGGCCGGTCTCGCCGGCCTGCTTAGGAAATCACAGATCGCGTCGATGTCACCTTTCCGCTGTACTGATTTCCGGGTTTTGGGTCATTTTTGGGTCTTCGTTTTCTTGTTCAGGGCGAGCCGGCGTCAGCCGGCGAGCCCCCGCAGCGATCCTTGCAAACTGCTCCGGCGTCGCCCCGTTTAGCGAGCTGTGCGGCCGGACGGTGTTGTAGGCGATTCGCCAGCCTTCGATCGTGTCCTTCGCGTCGACGAGATTCACAAACCAGTGTTCGTTCAAGCACTCGTCGCGAAACTTCCCGTCGAAGCTCTCGACGTATGCGTTTTCAATCGGCTTGCCCGGCCGAATGAAGCGCAGCGCCACGCCGTGCGCATCCGCCCACGCCTCGAGTGTGCGCCCGGCAAATTCCGGCCCGTTGTCGACGACGATCGTCTGCGGGAGCCCGACGGTCGCCTGGAGTCGATCGAGCACGCGCGTGACGCGCAGGCCCGGCAACGAGCGATCGACCTCGATGGCGACGCACTCGCGCGTGAAGTCGTCGACGATGTTCAACGTGCGAAAGCCGCGGCCATCTGCCCGGGTATCGACCGTGAAATCCATGGACCACCGCTCGCATCGACCGCTCGGGGTCGGCAGCGGTGCACGCTCCGCCCGCGTCAGGCGCTTCCGCCGCCGGCGCCGCACCTGCAGGCCCGCGGCCTGATAGAGGCGGTGCACCCGTTTGTGATTCACGACGAGCCCCTCGCGCTCGAGCAGGATGTGCAGCCGTCGATACCCGAAGCGGGCTCGCACGGCCGCGTGCGCCTGCAAGCGGGCCAGCACCCGCGCATTCATCGCGCTGTCCGCCGCTGGTACCGCCACGTCGCCGTACTCAGCCCGACGACTCGACACGCGCGTCGCAGGCTGGTCCCGCGCGTCCGCAACCACCCCACCGCCTCGCGCCGAGCGATGGGGCCTACCACTTTTTTGCGACGACCGCCTTGAGTGCGTGGATGTCGAGCGTCTGCTCGGCCACGATGTGCTTCAGCCGCCGGTTTTCATCCTCGACCTGCTTCAGCCGCTGCAACTCACTGAGCTCCATCCCGCCGTACTTCGCCTTCCACCGGTAGTACGTCTGCTCCGTGATGCCGTGGACTCGACACAGGTCGGCGACCTTGCGCCCGGCTTCGCCCTCCTTGACGATCGCCAGGATCTGCTCGTCCGTGAACTTGCTCCGTTTCATCGGTCCTCCTCGGAACGGAGGGCCTCATTCTATGGCGTGGCGGATTACCGGGGGCAGGTCATCCCGAGGCGCTTGTGGTCGGCGCGGTGGCCGACTGTCTCATTCTCACGTTCAGGGCCGTCGCGGGTACATCGAAGCTGTTGTGGACTGGTATCCACTGCAACGCAGTGGGCACACTCGATCGCGTGGAGGGAGTGATGCAGTTCACCAGGTTCGAGCTGTCCGTCAACCTCGAAGTGCCCGCGGAACCAGTAAGGATCTGGCCCGGCATGCCTCGAGAAAGCGGAGCGCGCGTGCTTGATTTCTAATTCCTTGAAGGCCCCAGTTCTCTTGCGTGGTGAGATCTCGGTCGAGGCAATCAGTCAGGTGGTGTCAGGATGAGGTCGCTTCTACAGGGACTCTGACGTAGATGTTGCACAGCCGAATCAGGGAATTGACACCCTCGCGTGCGCGAGCAATTCTGACGATCCGCTCGACATCGCCTCGTACCAAGTGACGAAGCGCTTCGTCTCCGAGGCGTCGTACTCCTTAAGGTTCTGTGCCCACCGGTACGAGATAGGCTGGTACCGCAGCTCAACATCGATCTGGAAAGGGCCAGTACGACCCGCCGTATCCACGAAGTACTTCACGCGATCGCCTTCGGCGTTGAAATCATGGTCCTGCCTCGCCTCACCGGTAACGGCAATCTCACCCGGTGCGTTGGCTTTGTCGAACCCTCGCGGGAGCAGGCGGTTGTCCTTGAGGTAACTGATGGCTCGCAACAGCCCGGTTGTTACCAGGCCGTCTGCATCCCGCATGATCGATTCGTAGACCTGGACCTGATCCGGACTGGTGATCTCGTCGTGATGCGGCTCGAACCGACCCGGGTCATCGTCGTTGTCGTTGCCCTGAATCCGGCCTGACGTGTCTACCGAGCCCGATTCGAAGACGATCTGACTGTCACGATCGCGGACGGCGAGATGTATCCATACGCGGCGAGAGGGATAAGCAGTCGGCAGCTTGTGTCCCGTGAGGTTTCGGACGGATACCACCACTCCCAAGCGCCCCGGCGCACTCGCGTCTGGAACTACAGAGAGGCTGGCAGTGTCGCGCTGAAGCTGGGCCACCGTCGCAGCGGCGGCGGCTTCGAGCTCTCGCGGCAACGCCTCGACCCCGAGATCATTTCGATAGCGATTGAGCATGCGGAGCATGAAGAAGTTGCCGCCGACGAAGGTGTGGCGGCCCAGGCCTCTCCGCTCCTCGCCGAGCACCGACGACATTCGCGTCGGCTGCTGCACTTCCGGCATGTGGCACGACTGGCAGCTTTTCTCCTGCCGGAAGGCGCTGTGCTGCCATTCAAGGTAGGGCACCTGTTCAGGGAGCCTGCCGCGCACTTCACCCTTCGGACCGAGCGCCTGAGTGAAGAGCGTGTGGCACGTGGCGCATATCTCTGATTGGCGGAGGTAGGTGGCTTCCTCAGGAGTCATTCCGGTTGCCGAGCGCATGACGCTGCGCTGGCCGTTTTCAATTTCAAACGGACCGAACACGCGCCGGTCTCCGCTCGCTGTCGGCTCGCCGAGGACGAACGCGCCGTTGAAGCTGTCGGATGTACCGAGGCGCTCCGGTCCGATCTGATGACACACCGTGCACGAGACGCCGTCAGCAGCGAGACGATCGTCCGTAGACGTCCGCCGAGCAATGGCCAGGTGGTCGAAGATTCTGCCGTGACGCTTTTCGGCGCGCGCCTTGGTTCGTGACATCGGCATGTGGCAGATCGCGCATTCGTCTTCGATTGCTTCGGCGGCGGCAGGGTGATCGAGGATTTCTCGGCGCACGGCCGCCTGCCAGTACGGATCGCGCGACGAATTCGCCATGATCGACGCGCGCCACGACACGCCTATCGAGACATCTTCGCCAGCTGGCGTCGTGAGACCGTTGTGGCACGCCATGCAGTCGTGCGAGGTGAGAAACAGCCGGTCGGGGTTACCCGATGGCACTTTGGCCGGCTGATCCGACACCTGCCCAGCGGCCTGCGGCAACGACACTGAGAGGACTGAGAGGTATGCGGCAGCGAGAGGCGTGAGCAGCGCTGCGGCCTTTCTGTGTCGGATCACCTCATCACCATCCGTCTCGTAGCCCGCCGTCGAACCAGTCCCAGAGGAAATAGGTGATCACCTCGGTGCTACGACCCTCCCGCTCGTTGACTGGAAACCTCACGCCCGCGTTGATCATGATGTGCTGACGTTTGTTGAGCGTGACCTGCATCTGCGGCACGAGGTCCCAATGGATGGTCGCGCCGGATTCGAGCTCGCGCTGCGCCAGCAACTCCACCATCGGCGACCACGAGCGGCCGAAGCGCCCCTGTGAGAAGCTCTTCCCCGCGACCGCCCGCCAGAAGGCCTCGCGCTCTGCCGCCGAATCGAACGGCAGTTCGAATCCGCCCTGGAATTGCAGGAAGCTGTCTGCAGGGAGGAGCTGACCGAAGGCGAGGAACGGCTCGAACACGGTTACGCCACCGCCCAGGCTGGCGTTTTCTTTCCCCGTTGGCAGAACAATCTCACCCGCAGCGCTCAATATGTGCCCTCGGTCGAGGCTGTGCATCACGACGTGCTTTATCGCCACCGCGATATCGCCAAGACCTCGACCCCATCCTCCGACAGCCTGCTGGACCAGCAGCGGGACCGCCAGCTCGAACTGCGTCCGGGATCCGAGTCGCTGCTCGTACAGAATCTCGTTGGCGACGTGCCCAGGCCCGCTCGTGTTGACGGTGGTGGTTAATACTGCTTCGTTTTCGGGAAAGGCCTTCTCGGTCACCAGCGCACGCGGTACGTTGAGCTCGCCGCGCGGCCAAGCCTTGCTGGTGCAGAAGCCCCGAAGGTACTCGAGCACCCGTTGCAGCTCCCGATCGGTCATCGCGTCGCCGAACGCGGGCATCCGACGATCGAAACCCCTCGCGGGACCACCATCATGCGCCACCGCCATCCAGTCGGCATCCGGTTCGACCGTCGAAAAGCTGCAGTCGGTGAAGTCGGGGAGAGGCGTGTCGAACCCGATGAGCGGCCGCGTCACGCCGCGGCCGTCCGCACCGTGACACGCAGCACACGCCGATTGGTACAGGTCCGCTCCCTTCTCTTGGCCAGGCCCTTGGGCCGGCGGCGAAGCCCATACGGTGCTCGCGGTGAAAATAAAGAGCAGGAAGGCAGTCGCAATAACCAGTATGTTTCTCCGGGCGTTTGCGGGTTGTCGGCCACGCTAGCACACGACGACGGCGGCGCAGTGACGAGACTCGATCTCACGAAACAAATTCGATTGATCCGAAGAATGAGACTCGATCTCAGAAGACGTCCTTAGTTCCAGAGCGCCTTCCCGTCGCTGTCGCGCAGCACGATCGTCTGGGTTGGGCTTCGGATCTCGCGGGCCACGATGGTATTCGGCGTGGTGGGGTCAGGTGCGCCCACGATTTCGACCGTCTCGCCTGCGCGGAGCACGACGTTGCTCCGATCGAGCCAGTCAGTTGGCGCAACGAGCACTTCGAACGTGCTTTCCCCGACGCCAACGGTCAGCAGCAAGTCCATTCCTACATGGCCGGTCACCGAATACACAACTCCCCCCCAGACGATAGCGCCGGCTTTTGGCCGAGTTGCGAGTTGGCGACTTCTCGGTCCGGCCGCGCCTGCGTGGCGCCAGATCCCGGCTTTCGTGAGGACGCTGGCCTCGTAGTGAATCGATAACAACGCCAGCGTCCGTTCGAGATGCGCCTTGGACGTGAACAACCAGCCAAGACACTCGGTCCGACCGGTTCGGACAAACGGGTCAGCGCCCCCTTGGCCTCTGGTCCCTGAATTGGCGTTCAAATGATTCGGGTCCAGTGCGGCGGATCCGAACCCACATCGTTCTCTACCCCAGACCAGAGCCTGGCGGCGCGAACCGATTAATTGCCTACGAAGCGCTGCTGAAGACCCTATTCGCTTCGAGTCGCGCGACAGGCTTGTGCCTGTTTCATCGGCGGCGAACGCCGCGGCGCATCCTGGACGCCGCGATCGCCACGCATCCGATCGCGCGGGTCGCCGGACGATATCAAAGAAATCCATTTTACGATGCGGCGGTGAATTCGTTGCGCCTCACCCGAGCGCGCGACCTCGACGCGAAGGTACGCTTGCTCGCGCCCGCCCTATCAGAACCGAGGAAGGAACCACATCCCAGCCGCTAACGATTGCGCAGGACCCTTTTCGGCAATTCGGCCCTTGCCATGTCGATGCGTCGAGAATTCACGGGGAACTTATGAAGCTCGGAATCCAATTGAGCCAACCTGTGTCACGAGGGACTCCGGCACGATCAAAGGGGTGCGACCTGATTGTGCTGGCCGCCAGATCCGCCATCTGCTCTTGCCGGCTCCGGTCGCGAACAACAGCGCGGGGGTGTAGGTAAAGCTCAGCGGGACACACCCTTCAGGTCACGTCCGTCTAGCCGTTGTTAGTACTCAGCCAGTTCTCCGGGACATTCAATTATTCCGCGGCATCGGCGCAATGGACGATGACCTCCCGTTCCCAGCGAGCCCGCCCACCGGTCACGACCATCAGCAGCGGCTTGACCGCGGCGGCGTCGATGACCGCCGCAGCTTATATCACGTCCCCGACAAGGAAGGCATGCGGCCGACGATTGCGGACAGCTGGTCGGTCTCGAAGATGGCCCGTGCGCCGCCATCATCTCCTCGACGATCTCAGCGGCCGGACGGATTCGCGTGATCATCGTCACCCCCTCACCGGCAGGAAGACACATTTCTTCGAAGTCGCCGGTCGTGTCGGGTGTGGTCAAGATGGCAGCGAACGTCGGCATCGGATAGTCGACGCCCTCGGGCGCGCTGTAGGGCGTGAGCTTCGTGTGGCCGATCACCGCCGGAAGCGGCGGCGGATTTGGGATCGCCTTCTCGCGTCCAGCCCATTCGCACACGACGCGGTTGCGCGGCACGCGCATCGGCTGATCCGGCCAATCCGGACCGAACATGGTGGTGATCGTCGTGTCGGTGGCGGTGGCCTGGACGAGCCGCCGCTTGTACTCGGCATGGGCGTTGGCCTCGATCGACGCGACGAGGCTCGTGCCGACCCACACGCCATCTGCGCCATGCGACAGGGCGTCGACCACCGAACGACCGGTGCAGATGCCGCCGGAGGCCAGCACGAGGATCGACGGCGGAACGGCGTTGCGCACGCGCTCGAGGTTCCGGAGCATTGGCGCCTCGCTCTTGACATGCCCGCCCGCTTCGAGCCCCTGCGCGACCAGGGCCTCGACGCCCGCATCGACCGCCTGCTTCGCGTGGTCCACGACGCCGGTCTGCATCCACACATGGCATCCAGCCCGCCGCAGCGTGTCCACCCAGCGATGCGGCGGCGGATTCCAGTAGAAGACGACGAGCGGTACGCGCTCGGCGGCGCACACGTCGACGTGCTCGTCGGTGGTGAACGCGCCGAACCCCGACGTCTCGTGAATGAGATCTACGCCGAAGATCGAACCGGTGTGCGAGCGAACTTCGCGGATCATGCGTGCCATACCTTGGGCGTTCTCGGGGGCTACGCCGATCACGCCGATCCCGCCTGCCTTCGAGACCGCCGCCACAAGTTGCGGCAGCGCGATGAAGCCCATGCCGGCACTGACGAACGGATAGCGGACGCCGTAGTCGCGGGTCAACCGCGTGTTCAAGCTGAGGTGTTCGCTCACGTGTCCTCCTTCGCGTGTTGTCCTGTCCAAACAACCTCTGGGCAACCATCGGCACGAGACGATAGGACGCGAGCGGCGGCCGGGTCATAAGCAATTGGTAAAATGACGGTAAGGGTGCAGCGTGATCGTTTTTCCCCCCTTCGCCCTCGATCCGGTCAATCGGCGCCTGTTCCGGGACCAGGAGGAAATTGCCCTTCGTCCGAAGTCGCTCGCGCTGCTGGAGTACTTGCTGCAGCGGCCCGGCGTGCTCGTCACGAAGAATCAGCTGCTCGAGGCGCTGTGGCCCGACACGAGCGTCACCGACGCCGTGCTGAAAGTATCGGTGCGCGAGATCCGCGCGGCGCTCGGCGACGATCCCGCCCGCCCGCAGTTCATTGAGACAGCGCAGCGCTACGGCTACCGTTTCGTTGGTGAGGTACAGGGCACGAACCGCCCGGTGCTTCTGACGCGCTTCATCGGACGCGATGCGGAGAAGCGGACGATCCGCGAGCTGTTCGACAGCGCGCGATTGGTGACCGTCACCGGTGAGGGAGGGTCGGGCAAGACGCGGCTGGTCGTCGAAACCATCGCAGAGCTACATCGTGCGGCGACCGACGTGTTCTGGGTCGATCTCGTCGCGCTCGCGGAGCCGTCGATGGTGCCGCAGGCCGTCGCGCGAGCGGTCGGCGTTCGTGAGGCGTACGGCCGGCCGCTGCTGGAGGCCGTTGCCGCGCAGCTGACGGGCCGGCCAATCCTCGTGCTCGACAACTGCGAGCACGTGACCGAGGCGTGCGCTTCGGTTGCGGAGCCGCTGCTGCAGCGATGTCCGTCGCTGAAGATCCTCGCCACCAGCCGCGAGCCGCTCGGCATCGGCGGCGAAGTGACGTGGTCGCTGCCGGGGATGTCGTCTCCCGACGCGACGAGCGAGCTGCATCCGGACGAACTGTTCGCGTTCGAAGCCGTCGAGCTCTTCGTCGATCGTGCATCCTCAGCGCTTCCCGGCTTCGCGTTGACCAGCGAGAATGCGCGCTCGGTCGCGGCAATCTGCAGGCGGCTCGACGGCATGCCGCTCGCGATCGAGCTGGCCGCCGCGCGCGTCAAGGCCATCACGCCCGATCAGATCGCCGATCGGCTGGCGATACCTTCAAGCTCCTGACCGGTGGATCCGCCGCCCTCCCGCGCCACCAGACGCTCCGCGCGGCCTTCGACTGGAGCCATCACCTGCTCTCAGGCGTCGAACGCCTGGTACTGGCGCGGCTGTCGGCTTCGCCGGGCCGTTCACTCTCGAGGCAGCCGAACGCGTCGCGGGCGCAGACGGGATCGACAGTAGCGACATCCTCGATGTGCTCACCAGGCTCGTCGACAAGTCGTGGGTCGACGTCTCCTACGCGCCCGATCCCGACGGGTGCCGCTATCGGCTGCTGGAAACGATTCGTCAATACGCTCGGGAAAGGCTCACCGCCGGCGAGCTCGACGGGCTACGGTCTCGCCATGCCGCGTTTTACCTCGCGATCGCGGAACGCGAAGCGCCCGCGATCAATACCGCTCAGCGGACCCGATCGCTCGGCCGCCTCGAACGCGATCACCCGAATCTGCGCGCCGCGCTGCGACTCTCGATCGACGTCAATGATGCCGCCACCGCATTGCGGCTGGCCGGGACGCTCGTCTGGGTGTGGTTTCACCGCAATCACTGGAGCGACGGCCGCGCGTGGATTGCCGGGGCGCTGCGGCTCGAGCACACCCGCGACTCGCCGATGCGCGCGGCGGCCCTCTTCGGCGACGGTCTGCTCGCGTGGACGATGGGCGATCACCGGGTCGGCCGCCCCCGGCTGGAGGAGAGCGTCGCGCTCTGGCGCGATCTGGGCGACGGCCGCAACCTCGGCCTCGCGCTGCACTTCCTGAGCATGGAGGTGCTCTCCCAGCATGACGTTGCGCTCGCCCGGACACTGGCGCGCGAGGGCGTCAGCATCCATCGCGCGAAGGGCGACGACTGGGGCGTCGCGCTGGCCTGCGCCCAGCTTGGGTGTGATCGAGATGATTCGCGCCGACTACACGTCCGCGGAGCCGCTGCTGAACGAGAGTGCCGATCTGTGCCGCACGATCGGTGATCCATGGGCGATGGCGCTGCCGCTGCGAAACCTCGGCATCATGGCGCTTCGCCGCGGCGACTGCGACCGTGCCGTCGCGTGGCTGAAGGAAAGCCTTGTCGTCTTGCAGGATCTCGACGAGAAATGGTTCGTGTCGCGCAGCGTCGAAAGTCTTGCCGAGGCACTGGCGGCGAAGCAGGACTTTGCGAGCGCCGCGCGGTTGTTTGGCGCCGCCGAGGCGCTCCGCGAGTCGATCGGTGCGTCGATCGTGTCGTTCTACCGCGACGATTACGAACGAGGCGTGGGGGCGGTTCGGACGGCGCTTCGCCAGGAGGATCTCGATCGATTGTGGAGACAGGGTCGGACGATGACGTCGCGGGAGGTTGTGGTGTACGCGCTCGGCTGCTGATCGCGACGACTCAAATCGAGTGAATCTTGTGTCGGCCGACGCTGGCCAGCCTTCGGTTTAGCCGTTATCAATATCACAAGCTACGTCATCACGTGAGGACGTCGTCTTGCGTTGACCCACCGCTACGAAGGTGGTGAGCAGACCCGAGATCGAGTGCCGACCGCGATGAGGGATGCCATCGACTTGCTGTCTCCCGCTGGCACCGTCGCCGCCGCGATTAGTTCCCGGGGGTGTTCGAGTTGGACGCGTGGAGCGCCGCAAAAAAGCGAGGCTAGCTCAACAATTCGACCCTGCGCGATTTGGGGTGATGGCGCACTCGTAGAACATCGGTTCGGGCAGAACTCTGTTTCACAGGGCGCCGACGCGTTATGCTGGTCACGCTGTCTTCCAAAGGAGCGACGTGATGGGCGAAGCGGGGCGGCAGGTGCGGTTGGCCGGAGCAGCACTCGGCCGCTCCCGGCACGTCTGCGCCTTCTTCAACAGCAAGGACGAAGAGTACCGCGTGCTGCTCCCTTTCATCAAGGAAGGTTTCGAGCAGGGCGATAAGGCGTTCCACATCGTGAAGGACGACCACAGGACCGAGCATCGCCGCCGCCTGCAGGACGTTGGTGTTGCGGTCGAAGAGCGCGAACGCTCGGGGCAACTGGAGATCCGCCGGTGGGAAGATGCATATTTGCGGGACGGCCACTTCGATCAGAATCGGATGCTCGCCTTGATCGAGGAAGTCCTGCAAGCCGGCAAGGCCGCAGGCTATCCCCTCACCCGCCTGGTCGCCAACATGGAGTGGGCGCTTGAAGATCGGCCGGGCGTCGACGACATCGTGGAGTACGAAACGCGGTTGAATTACGTCCTGCCCAAGTACGACGACGCGGTGTGTTGAACATATGACTTGCGCCAGTTTGGCGCAGAAGTCGTGATGGATATCATGCGCACGCACCCGATGGTCATTATCGGCGGCATTCTGCAGGAGAACCCGTTTTTCGTACCGCCCGACGAGATGCTCAAGGAAATGCGACGGCGTGAGCCGCGAACCGCTGCGGAGTAAGCCTCGGGGCCGACGATGAACGCCAGCCCCGACGACAAGCAGACGCTTCGACACTGCGTACGGGAGCTGGCGGCACTCTCGACGTTATCTGCCGCCTGGAGCGGAAGCGGACCTAAAGAAATCGCAGAAGGTCTGAGTGGCGTCCTCTTCCGCTCACTGCGGCTCGATCTCGTATATGTTCGCGTCAACGACCTGAGTGGAGGCGTCGCTTTCGAGACCGCGCGCACGCCGCACGGGCCGATTCCTGCCGGTCAGGCCCATGCCATAGGCAGGATCTTGGAGCCGCTGCTGGAGAACGGCAACCCCACCTCCGCGACCGATATCGCTAATCCTCTGGGAGCAGAAAGCCTCCGGGCCGTCATCACGCCGCTCGGGTACGACGGCGACTGCGGGTTTCTGATCGGCGCGTCACCGTCGGCGGACTTTCCCACTCCGACGGACCGTCTTATGCTCGGGGTTGCGGCCAACCAAGCCGCGATCGTGCTGCAACAACGGCGTTCGCAAGCTCGCGTCCGTCGCAGTGAGCAGGAATTGGCGGATTTCTTCGACAACGCCACCATCGGGCTGCACTGGGTTGGTCCGGATGGAACGATCATCCGGGCGAACCGCGCAGAGTTGAATCTCCTCGGTTACACCGCCGAGGAGTATATCGGTCATCACATCGCTGAATTCCACGTCGATGCGGACGTGATCACGGACATCTTGCACCGGCTGTGGGCCGGCAAGGAGGTGCGGGACCACGAGGCCCGAATGCGATGTCGGGATGGATCGATCAAGCACGTGCTCATAGACTCCAGCGTCCTGTGGGAGGACGGCAACTTCATTCATACACGCTGCTTTACCCGTGACATCACCGAACAACGGCGTGAAGAGGAGATACGCCTGCGGTTGGCGGCGATCGTCGAATCGTCTGAGGACGCCATCATCAGCAAGGCTCTCGACGGCACGATCACGAGCTGGAATCGCGGGGCGGAAAAGCTGTACGGCTACGCCGCCGCAGAAATCGTCGGCAGACCGATTTCGGTTCTCATCGCGCCGGGCCACGAGGACGATTTCCCGGTGATCATGCAGCGGCTTGCCGGTGGCGAGCGGATTCAGCAGTATGAAACGGTGCGCGTCTGCAAGGACGGCAGGCTGGTGGATGTGTCGTTGACGGTGTCGCCGATTCACGATGCGATGGGCAGGATTCAGGGAGCATCGAAGATTGCCCGAGACATCACGCAACGCAAGCGGGCGGAGGAAGCCTTACGCAGACAAACCGAACGGCTGCGTCTGTTATGGGAAGCGGCGGCGGTGCTGCTGACTGCCGAGGACCCCGATGTCATGTTACGAGGGCTGTTTGCCAAGATTGGTGAGCATGTCGGCGTCGACGTCTACTTCAACCACATGGTCAACGGCAGCGGCGCTGCGCTGCGCCTGACGTCGTGCGGTGGCATTTCGGTCGAGGAGGCCCGTCACATTACACACTTGGAATTCGGGCAAGCCGTCTGCGGTACCGTCGCCTTGCACCGCCGGCCCATCATCGCAACCTGCATCCAGCAATCAGCCGATGCGAAGGTGCAGCTGGTGAAGGCGTTCGGCATCAGGGCGTACGCGTGCAATCCTTTGCTGGCCGGCGACCGGTTGCTCGGCACGCTGTCGTTCGCCAGCCGCCTCAAGGATCAGTTCGACGCGGACGAAGTGGCGTTCCTCGAAACGATCTGCAAGTACGTCACTGTTGCATACGAGCGGCTGCGCCTCTTGACAGAACTAAAAGAGGCCGATCGGCGCAAGGACGATTTCCTGGCGATGCTGGCCCACGAACTGCGCAATCCGCTCGCGCCGATTCGCACCGCGGTGAAAGTGCTTCACCTCAAAGGATCCGACGTGCCGGAGGCACGCGGCGCTCGACAGATCATCGATCGACAGGTTGAACACCTGATGAGGCTCATCGACGACCTCCTGGACGTCAGCCGCATTACGTTCGATAAACTGGAACTCCGCCAGCAGCCGGTCGAATTGTCCGAAGTCATCACCGGCGCAGTGGAGTCGAGCCGATCGTTCATCGAGCAGCGCGGTCATGAGTTGACGGTGACTCTGCCGCCGGAGCCCGTGTACGTCAACGGCGACCTGGTGCGGCTGGCGCAAGTGTTCCTCAACCTGCTCAACAACGCCGCCAAATACACTGAGCCTGGAGGGCGGATCTGGCTGACGGCCGATCGGCAACAGAACCACGCGGTCGTGCGCGTGAAGGATACGGGTGTGGGCATCCCCCCTGACAAGCTGCCGCGCCTGTTCGAGATGTTTTACCAGGTGGACGCATCGTTGGAGCGCGCCCATGGCGGCCTCGGCATCGGTCTGTCGCTGGTGCGTCGATTGGTGGAGTTTCACGGCGGCACCGTCGAAGCCCGCAGCAAAGGTCCGGGCCAGGGCAGCGAGTTCTCTGTACGCTTGCCGGTCCTCGTCGAGGAATCGCAGGCCCCGGCGTTGCCGCAGTTAGACGACAACCCAAGGAGCGTGGTGGCCAGACGCCGGATCCTCGTCGTGGACGACAACCGGGACTCGGCCGACATGTTTGCGACGTTCCTGCGACTGATGGGCCACGACGTCTGCGCCGTCTATGATGGGGTCGAAGGCGTGGAGGTAGCGGAGCGATTCAGGCCTGACGCGGTTCTGCTCGATATTGGAATGCCGCGGTTGAACGGCGAGCAAGTGTGCCGGAAAATCCGCTCCACACCGTGGGGCCGCGATATCGTGTTGATTGCCGTGACTGGTTGGGACCAGGACGAGAATCGCCATCGAATCATGGACGCCGGATTCGACGCTCACTTGGTGAAGCCTGTGGATCCGGATGCCGTGATCACGCTTCTCACCGCTCGCCCGCGTCGTTCGGACTTCTCGGACGTCGCGCGACGAGAAGTCGGAACATCAGACCCGTTGAGATAATCGCACGGGATTCCCCTAGCTGCTAGGTGCTGTACCTGTTTGGTACCTGCTGCTCAGGTATTGAGGGTTTCTGGCGTTTTGAGCAATTGAAAACGAGCGTAAGGTGTTGAGGGGAGCGGGTTCACTGCGACCGAATCCCTCTCCCTCCGCCACCGACACGTCCAACGTCACGGCTCTCTGCGCTTAATCCTAACAGGGTGCTGAAAAACGATGGGTCAGCACCCGATTGCCTTTGTCGATAACGGTAATGCGGTGCTTGCGATGATTCGGATCCATCGGTTGCCCCACGGGTCAGGCCCGTTGCGCGACGAGATTCCGCCAGCGCACTAGGTTGTAGGCGGCGGCGCCGAACGCCAGCTGCCAATCGACGAGGCGTCCGCCGCGATGCCGCAGCTTGCGCAAGAGCGCGACGGTCTTCAGCCAGCCGAAGGCTTGCTCGACGAGCTGGCGCTTGCGATGACTCAGCCGGTATCCCGGATGGCGCGTCGTCCGGGCGTCGATCGCGCTGCCGCCCAAACCGAACGTATTCGGGACGACATGGGGCGTGATGCCCATCTGTCGCACGGCCGCCACCCAGGCGCGCGTGTCGTACGCCTTGTCGGCAGCCACCGTGATCCGCCGCGTGGTCAGCGGCAACTCGCCGAGCATGACCATCGCCGCGTCGCGTTCAGCCGTCCCACTCGCGGCAGTGACCGCCGGATCGATGATGAAGCCGTGGCAATTCTCGGTCAGCAGGTGGCCGAGATACCCCAGCTTGGCCTCGCGCCCACTCGCTTTCTTGTACAGTCGGGCGTCCGGATCGGTGGTCGATTGGTGCGTGTCGTTCCGCCGCGCCTGCCCGTGAAAATTCACCGTGGGATTCTTCGGATCATCGGGTGGTCGCCCTGGGGTGTCCTTCGGTTTGAAACTCTTGTGACTGGCCCACGCTTCGAGCAGCGTGCCGTCGACGGTGAAATGCTCGTCCGAGAGCAGGCCCTCCTGCTTGATCGCCGCGAGCACCTCGGCGAAGAACGCATCGGCCACATCGCCCGACAGCAATCGCTCGCGATTCTTCGTAAACGTCGTCGCGTCCCAGATCGCATCGTCCAGGCTCAAGCCCACGAACCAGCGGTACAGCACGCTGTAATCCAGCTCCTCCATCAGGAGCCGCTCGCTGCGAATGCTGTACAGCATCTGCAGCAGCAACGCCCGCAACAGCTTTTCTGGCGGAATCGAGGGACGGCCGGTGGTCGAGTACAGCCGATCGAACCGCGGCGACAACCGCTCCAGCGCCGCGTCCGTCATGCGGCGAATCGGCCGGAGCGGGTGATCTGGGCGAACCCGCGCCTCCGGCGTGACGTAGCTGAACATCGAATCGTTGCGCGGATCATCGCCGCGCATAGGCACGCTCCCTTCCCACCGGTCGGGAGCATCGTAGTACGAGGAGATCAGCATGTCGATCCCTTCAGAGTCACTTTTTCAGCACCCTGCTAAGTATCAGAACGCACCTTGGCCCGAAAACCTGACAGGAACGTCTCACAGCGCCACACGGAGTTGCGACGTTAGTCGGGCGGGCGCGCATTCCGGCATCTTCCGACCGCGATCAATACCCGAGCTGGCGCGGCCTGCGCAGATGGCTGTCCGCCGAATTGCCTCATTTGATGAGCGAAAACGTGACGATTCGATTGACCCCCACAATTCGCCCCTCATTCGCTGTGTGTCGCAAGGCAGTGCAACGGACGCCCGGATCGCGCCGGCTACTCGAACGGTCGGGTCGCCACCGGCAATAGGGTTAGCGGAAACTTGTAAAGCGTCATTACGTCTTGATCTGTCGGACCTGCGTGAGGACCTGCCGTATCCGAAGGAGCGACTGCGGCTCCCGGTGGCGCTCCGTCCCGACGAGGTGTAGCCGCTCATCGCGCACGCGAAGAATCTCTATCACCGCAGGCTGCTCCTCACGCTCTACCTTGGTCGACCCGAAGCACCATCTGCTGGCTCTCGATGTCGCGCACTTCAATGCCATCCCCACGCAAGCCGCTGCGCCAGGCGCGGGAGCGCTGGCTCCACGCGCGCGAGAGCTGCTCAACGAGCCGCATGACGTCCGCCTTTGGCTTGTCGGAACAGCCCCAGGGCCGTACACCTGGCTGTTCGAGGCCAGCACCGCGCTTTTGCGGCGTGGGCCTCGAAGGGAGCCGAACTAGCCGCACGGCTCCTCCTACCAGCGGTAATGCGCCACCTCCGCCATGACCCTTTGCAGGCCCTCTGCGCGGCTGGTAGCCGAATAATTCAATAGACATGGGTCTTACTTTGTGTAAGCCTATGCCGTGCTCTCGAATAAGGAACTGCTGATTCTCGAAAGGCTCGTCGCGGACGGGCCCTTGTACGGCCTGCAACTGGTGGAGCGGTCCGCCGGCGCTCTCAAGCGCGGCACTGTCTATGTGACGCTCGGACGCATGGAGGCCAAAGGGATCGTGGAATCGGAGCAGGAGCCGCCTGCTCCTGGTGCCATCGGGTTACCCCGGCGGATTTATCGTCCGACGGCTCTGGGAGAGCGAATGCTTCGAGCATGGGCGACGTTCACACGCGAAGTCGCGTGGGAGGTGAAGCCGTGAGGCCGGGAACGACCCTGTTGAAAATTGCGCCCCTGTTGTTCAACACACGATTCATCGCAAGCGTCGTTCAGCCAACAATTGCGGATCTTCAATCCGAGTTCGACGCGGCCGACGCGGCCTGCGCAAAACGGTTGCGTGTGCTATTCGGTGGCTACGCAGCGTTCTGGACGCTCATTGTTCTCGCGCCATTCGCTTCGTGGTCCGACAATCGATCCGACCTCGCCACCGCTCGCCTCGTCGTCGCCTCGGCAGTCGTCGCGCTCCTGATGGTTATCACCGTGGGTGCCTGGACGGGGCTCGTCGTGGCCACCGGAACACTCGTGGCGTTCCTGATTCACACCTGGCATGAACGGCATCCGTCCGAGATTGCATTGGTTTCTGAAAAGCACTGGCACTCGCCGCAAATCAATTTTTCATCGACTGACGTTGGCGGCAACGCCGGCGGTCTCATCTTCGTCGTCGGCAGCGTGCTGATCGTGTCGCTCGGGCTGCCGTCGGTGTTCTGGTTCCTGTTGACAGCAGCACTCGCGTCCGGTCTCGTCGCCTGGGGTCTCGTCGTCTGGCACCGGCGCACGCAACGAGACGACTGGACCTTCTCAGAGCGACGACAGCGACAGCTGTCCTAGAGCTGCTCGCGTCCGACGGTCCGATGTTCGCATTGCAGTTCGTCAATCTGTCCGGCGGCGTGCTACGCGCGGCACGGCCCACAGCGCGCAGTGGGGCGGAGCGAAGGACGGGCGGACCGGCCATCCATCGGCGGTAGGCCGGACAAGAGGATTGTGCTGCGCTGCTAGTTCAAGGTTCACGGTCGTTCTGCTTTGGAGATGCTCATGTCTACGCGATCAGCTGGGTGGTGGTCCGTCGCGGCCGCTCTGATTCTCCTTCCCCTCAGTGTTCTTTCCGATGCGCAGGCGCCGTCGACTCCAGCCGACCGATTTACCGCCCGCCTCCTGCAGAACCGCTATCCGCTCGCCGTTCGTGATGGCCAGCTTTCCGGCGCTGGCGCGCGACTGCTGCAATCGGCCATCGCGCAGTCGCGCTTTGTGTTGCTGGGCGAGGAGCATGGCAATGCGCAGGCGCCAGCGTTCTGGGCCGCCGTTTGCAACGCCTCCGGTCCCGAGCAGTTTCACACGATGGCGGTCGAAGAGGGTCCCCTGATCGCGGCGGAACTGGAGCGTTTTGCCCGACAGCCAAACGGCGTCGAGCAGCTCGCGGCTTTTGCGAAGACACATCCCGAATCGCTCAACGTCTCCAGCGCACGCGAAGAGTTCGACATGCTGCAACGTTGCGCGCGCGCCAGCCAGGGCGAATTTCGCGTGTGGGGTTTGAACCAGGAAATGTTCGGCACCGCCGGTCTGATCCTGTCGCGCGTGCTTGCCAGTGGCGTTGGCGGGGAAGCCCGCCCCGCGATCCTGCAGCTCCTCCAAGAGAATGAGGAGGCCTCGCGCAAGGCCGTGCAGAGCGGAAACGTCTTCGAATTGTTCATGTTCACGGCTGACGACAAGGAGCTCGCCCACGCTGCGGCTTTGCTTCAGAAGGATGGCAGCCCGGACGCGCGATCGTTGTTCGCGGCGCTCATCGAGAGTCACGAGATCAATCGGACGCCTCCGTCAGAGTACGGGAACGCCCGCCGGCGCGAGCGCCTGATGAAGACGCTCTTCGCGGCCAACTACGCGCGCGCATCACGGAATGCCGCGGCACCGCCGAAGGTCCTGCTGAAGTTCGGCGCGTTTCACGGGTACCGGGGGTTGAATCCGTTTCATGGCAGCGGCATTGGCAACTATATCGCCGAGCTCGCTGAGGGAGAGGGTACTCAGTCGCTGCATATTCGCTTGATGCCCACCAAAGCCTTGCCGTCGATCTTCAACAACCTTCTCCCGTCGGATTGGACGATGTTCGACCTGCGTCCATTCCGGCCGCACCTCAGCGCGAACGCCAGCCTGGACGTTGCGAGCCTCGTATTCGGCTACGACCTCCTGGTGGTCGTGCCCGAAAGCACGCCGTCCACGCCGATTCGCTAGACACTCTTCACCTCAACACCCGTGAATCGTGGGTGCCGCGGAACCCAGGACGGCGCACCCGTTCACCGGGTTGTACAAGTGATCCTGGCGCTCGGTGAAACCGACGCATCGAAACAGGTGTCGATTTGAAGCGGATGCATAACCAGGTATCGGTCGTTTTCTGCCCCTCGGGAACGCGGGAGTCCGAACTACAATCCGTGCATGTTCCGCAGCCCTCTCGTCGTCGTGCTCATCGGCGCGACCTGCATCACGGCACTCCACGGACAGCAGGCGAACCGGGCCGCGCCGCCGGCCTGGAAGCTCACGCGAGAAGCGCCGGGATTTTGGCTGGAAAGTAGCGGTCTGCCGACGGCGGTCATGGGCAGCACGGTCGCGATCCGAGCCGCTGTTCCGACCACGTTCGTCTCCGATCGCGCCACCTTCATCCTTGACGCGGAGCCATTGCGGCTTCACCGGGTTACCCTCACCGGTGAGTTGCAGACGATCCGCGCGGAAACAGGGGCCTGGCTGTTCTTGGACGTGCACCGCACATCCGGCGGGGTCATCTCGCAGAGCGGCTACTCGCAGCGGCTGCGCGGCGATGCTGGTTGGCGCACGCAGTCGATATCTATTCCGGTGCCTCCCGATGCCACGAGCCTGGTGGTGGGGCTTGCGCTGAGCGTTGCCGGGATGTCTGCCGGTGAGGCCCTCGTGACCGCGCGGAACGTCCGCTTCGCTCGTGGCGAACCGCTGGACCCGGCGACACCGATCGCAGCGGCCGCGAAGAACGTCCTCGACACTGCGTTCGAGCTCATTCGCGCGAATGCGATGAACCGGAACCGTTTCGATGCACGCGTCGAAACGATCGCGCGCACGTTGGCGTCCGGCGCCGTCGACCCGATCGACGTTTACCCCGCCATTCGTTACGTCATTGACGCGCTTGGCGACGGCCACAGCCTACTGCTCGACCGCGCCGAAGCGGACGTGGTGATGCGCGGCGGTGCCGAACGGCGCGTGGTCGGCGTCAACGCTCTCGCCGACAACGTCGTATACATGAACCTGCCAGGATACGTGGGTGGCGACCCGTCCGCGATCGGCGGGTACGTCACCGGCGCCCAAGAATTAATAGCCGCCGCCCTGCCGCGCTCGGTCTGCGGATGGGTCCTCGATTTACGGGAGAACGATGGCGGGAACGTCGGGCCGATGAGGGAGGCGCTTAGCGGGTTCCTCGACGCTGCCGGCGCCCCTCGTCCGCTGCAGACACTCGAGGCAGCCCCGGTTGCAATTCTGATCGGCCCGCGGACTGCCAGCGCTGGCGAAGCGATTGCGTTGTCGTTCGTCGGCCGCCCGCGTTCACGTTCGTTCGGCTCCCCGACGGCTGGCCAGACGACCGTCAACCGGGCATTTCCGCTTCCAGACGGCGGGACGCTCGCCCTGACCGTGCGGTTGATGAGCGATCGCACCGGCCGAGCGTACGGCGGCCCTATCGATCCAGAGCAGCGGGTGACGAGCCTAATGACAAAACCCGGCATAGCCTCTGCCGATGACGAACTCGTTGTCGCCGCCGTCGAGTGGCTTAGGGGTTTGACCCCGTTTTGCGTTCGAGATCGCTGAGCTGCCACGATTCGTACGAGAAGCGAACTACGAGATAAAGCTCACCGTTGAGAATAGGCGCAGGCGTATCGCGACGAGCGGTGGCGGGGATCGTGATCGGTGCGATTTCCAGACGTCGGTCTCCGACGAAGATTCCGTCCGAGAACCTCGAGGAATGAGGGACGAGATGAGGGCCGCGATTGACGAAGTTGCCGTCTTGCGCGGCAAACGCGCCCTGTAGGCGGACTGGGGTCCGCCGCCCCTCAAGCGAATACGGAACGGTCTGGCCGGGTTACTGGCGAACGTTCGGTTAGTAACGGGAAGCGCACTCGGCTGAGAACCTCTGATGCCCCGCTTGTCAGCATCGGTGGACGCGGACGAAGAGGGAACGGCGAAACACTAAATTGGGCTCAGACACATGAAAGAGCGACTTCTGCTTCCGCTTCTCATTGGGGTTCCGTTGGTGTCCTTCGCCAACATTGGCGCACAGCAGATAGCTGATCCAGCCTTCGACGTGGCAGTGACCCGACCAGCATACGCTCGTGACAGGGGTCCAATTGTAGTTGTCGATGAAGCGCACGCGAACCGCCACACCGCCGCAGGTGGCTAT
This sequence comes from uncultured Acidobacteriota bacterium, assembly GCA_963728825.1. GTDB lineage: Bacteria > Acidobacteriota > Vicinamibacteria > Vicinamibacterales > CAVVIG01 > CAVREM01. The sequence goes on along the minus strand of CAVSLA010000006.1, from coordinate 37,356 downwards.
AAACCGTTTGCGGATCTGTTGGTGAATGACGGCTATCGGATACAACCGGGGCGTTCTCGATTTTCCTCGAAGACGTTGGAGAGCAGTTCGATACTCGTAATCGCCAACGCGATGTCGGCAGCGAATCAATCCCAGCAGTCTGCGTTTACGGACGAGGAATGCGACAGGGTCGCAGAGTGGGTGCGGGAAGGCGGATCTCTTTTTCTGATCTCCGATCACGCCCCAGCGGGCGAAGCAGCCGCCAAGTTGGCGACGAGGTTCAGTGTCAAGATGGGTCTGGGCTACGTGTTCGATCCAAAACACACTGAATTGCCCGACACCTCGACAATCGTCTTTTCAAACGAGAACGGGTTGCTCGGCAACCACTGGATCATGCGCGGACGAAACTCTTCTGAAGCCATTCGGCGTGTTCTAACCTTCTCGGGGCAATCGGTCACCGTCCCCGTTGGTGCGACGGCCTTATTGAGGCTGTCGCCTACTGCGGTCGAGCCTCTTCTGGCCGAAGACGTTCGGTCGGTGGTGCAGGCAATGCGCGCTGGAGTCTCACCACCGTTCGGGATACCATCAAGCGGTCCTGCTCAGGCTATCGCAATGCCCTTGGGAGAGGGCCGAGTCGTGATGGCTGGCGAAGCCGCGCTCTTTTCCGCTCAGCTCCTCAAAGAGGGCAGACAAGAGTTCCGATTCGGCATGAACAGCCCCGGTGCCGATAACAGACAGCTCGCGTTGAACGTGATGCACTGGTTGTCCCGGCTTGACGAATAACGGCTGTTCGTTGTGCGGCAGACTGACTTTTGGCTATTCAGGCCGCAGCCTTCCGTGCCAGGGCGCAGTAGCTCGCTTAAGGCAGCTTTTCGAAGTTCCCAGGTGTCCGCGTTTTGTTCGGGAAGCACTGCCGATTGGATGCGAAAGCCACCGAATCGTATGCCAATTCACGCGAATATTGGTGTGAGTTGGGGAGGGCTGGTGGCCCTCCTCGGCTGAATAGCCCTGTTAACCGGAGGGTCGCGACTCCGGAACGCGTGAACAAGGGACGTTACGGCGGGACTACCCGTCACACGTAGAGGAAATGCGGCTAAGGTCTTCTGTTGCGGCGGACGCGGTGTTCGCCAGCTGCTGGTGGGAAGTCAATGGGCGCGTCGCTTCTTTGAAACCGGCGAACCTGCGATGTTCGAACCTTCGACCGATAGCCGCAGCGTCGTGTAGTGGGCCATGGCAGCGGTAACGCCCTACGCGCTGCTCGGCGATGTGGCAATGATCGAGCGTCTCGGCTACACACTTGGCTTCCACTGCTGAATATCGCTACCTGCGCGAACTCCATTGAGCATCCTTCGACTTGACCGTCTGCGCTGATCCATTAGAGCTCAGTGCGAGCAGACAAAGGACGCACGAGATCGTAGTCATCGCAGTTCTCCCGGCAAGGCGATCACCATCGCAGTGTCAACGCGACACCCTTGTCCGCGGGTGACACGATCGGTGACAACCGAACGGACACCGCGCTCGTCGGCCTTTGATAAAGAAGATTGGTGTCCGCCGTGTTCCTCGCGATAAGGGCGCCGATTCCGGCGCCACCAGCGCCGCCGATGCCGGCGAGGATCACGATGCCCTCAGCTAACTCGGCCCCGCGCGCCGAACTCGCTCCTGCGAGAAAACCGACGCCACCACCGATCAGCGCGCCCCAGAATGTCAGGTTGCGCGCGTGATGTCTGACACGTTCGACACGTTCAATGGTCGTCAGGGCGACGCGCTCTTCCGGGCCGTTCCGTCGAAAGACGACTTCGGTGTCGGAGAGCGACACCAGCCGGCCGGTCTCTCGCGAACCATCGACTCCAGTGATACGAACCTGCTTGCCCACAGCGCGCGATTGATCGAGCGGCTGTGACGCCGCCGTGGACGGCAGGAAGACAATGACCCCGAGGATGGTTGACGCAGCGGCGATCACGAATCGGCATTTCATAACGTCCTCCAATCGGCATGCGACTCCGCGTCGTATGGCTTACCGCCGCCGCCGCACGACCTCCACGCTGAAATGCGAGATCCGCAAGCTGATCGGCTCAGGTCGAGGGGTGCCTCGAGTCTCGGCTGACGGCCGCGCGCATACATGGCCAACGGCGGTAACATTGCGGACGCCCATGACTCGTCGCGATCTTCTTCGCTCGGCTGCCGCCACCGGGGCGGCGATGTTCGCGCGCGGCGCGGATCTGCTTGCGCAGTCAGCGCGCTACGACCTGCTCCTCAAGGGCGGCCGCGTCATCGATCCATCGCTCAGAATAGACGCGATCCGTGACGTCGCGATCAGCGCTGGCCGCATTGCGGCCGTCGAGCCCGACATCCGCGCCGATGCCGCAGAGACGATCGACGCACGCGGCAGGATCGTCGTGCCGGGTCTCCTCGATATTCACACGCATGCCGGACGGGTGAAAGATGGGCCGGCGATCTGCCTGGCCGACGGCGTCACCGGGTTCATCGATGCCGGATCGCAGGGGGCGGATCGCATCAACGACGTCCTGGCCGTGACGCGAGCGGCGCCGCAGCCGAACCGGGTGCTGGTCAACATCGGGCGCGCCGGGATTCTGCCCGGCGGCGACACGATGGACATCACCCGTGCTGATGTCGGCGCGGCCCGCGACGTCATCGCGAAGAACCGCGACATGATCGTCGGCGTCAAGGCTCGTCTCTCACGGGAAGTCGCGGGAGCGAACGACTACGAGGTGTTGCGGCGCGCTCAGGAAATCGTCGCCCCGTTCAATCTTCCTGTGATGATCCACATGGGGCAGACGCTCTCGCCGCTTTCGAAGGTGTTCCCGCTGCTCAAGCCGGGCGACATCGTCACGCACATGTTCGCCCCGCCGCCGAACAGCATCGTCGACGCCAACGGCCGCATCGAGCCGGAGGTGCTCGCCGCGCGGCGCCGTGGTGTCTGGTTCGATGTCGGGCACGGCCGCACCGGTCATCTACGCTGGGACACGGTCGACCAGGTCCTCAAGGCGGGCTTCTGGCCGGATACGTTCTCGACCGACTGGACCGTCGAAGGGCGGACGACACAGGTGTTCGATTTCCCGAACGTGCTCTCGAAGTTCCTCGACTTTGGCATGCCACTCGCCGAGGTCATCGCCCGGGCCACGGTCAACCCCTCGAGAACGTTCGAGGTCTTCCGCGATCGCGGCACCCTCAACGTGGGCGCCCCGGGCGACGTCGCGATCCTCGAGCTCCGGGAGGGCGCCTTTGAGTTCGTCGACAACTACAAGAACGTGCGCATCGGCAAGCAGCGCCTCTTCCCTGCCGGCACGGTCCTGGCTGGCAAACGGGTTTCATCAGGGTCGAAATAGACCGCTGGTACGCCTTCAGGTGTCGTCCTGCCGGCGACGCGCTCCGCAGTTGACAGCCGCCCGAGCTCTGTGGTTTCCTGATCTTCCGATGAAATTCACCCACGTGTCGGAATACCAGGTCCATCCGATGTCGCGCATCGGTGCCGGTATCAACGTACGCAGGTGATGTAGCTCACATTCCAAGGGTTTCACCGAGGGCCATCACCTGGATGCAGGTGATGGCCCTTTCCTTTGTACGCCGTGTTTCCGCTGAATCGAGTCCGCCATGGCTGAAAACCCCGAGAAGGAACGCGACCCGGAACGTCTTGGCGCGGCGCTGCGCTTCGTGCTGCGCCGCTACCTGGCCCAGGTCCGCCGATGGCCGTTCATGGCAGCCGGCGCGCTCCTGCTGCCGGCGATTGGCGACGTGCTGACGCTCTACGCGCCGGCGCTCGTGGTGGCGAAGCTGCTTGGCGCATTCGCCAACAACCGTCAGCTGACGACCGACGAGCTGCTCCCATACATCTTCACGTTCCTCGCGCTGTGGATCTCCGGCCAGATCGCGTGGCGCGTCGGCGTGGCGATGATCATGCGGATCGAGATCCGGTGCCTCGAAGCGCTATACGTCGAGGCGATGGACGAGCTGCTCGCGAAGGATCTCGCGTTCTTCCACAACAACTACGCCGGATCGCTCACCAAGCGCGCGCTCGGCTTCGCGCGGCGCTTCGAAGATGTGTTCGACGTCATGGCGTTCCAGGTTTCGGCGAGCTTCCTGCCGCTCGGCTTTGCCGGGGTCGTGCTCTGGCAGTACTCACCCTGGCTGATCGTCGTGCTGGTCGGACTGCTGCTGACCACGTTCGCGCTGATGGTGCCGCTGATTCGCCGCCGCCGGAGCCTGGTCGACATCCGTGAAACCGCGTCGAACGTCCTCGCCGGGCACCTGGCGGATTCGATTGCCAACGCCGAGACGGTGCGCGCGTTCGCGCGCGAGGCCGAAGAAGCGGCGATGCACGAGCAGAACGTCAGGGATTTCGGCTCGAAGGTGCTGCGGTCGTGGGATTACCAGAACACGCGCGTCGACATGCTGGCCTCGCCGATGTTCGTGCTCACGAACCTCGGCGGCCTGCTCGTCGCGCTGGCCGTCGGCAACCGCACCGGCGTGAGCCTCGAGGCGGTGTTCCTGACGTTCAGTTATTACGGCACCGCCACGCGGGTGATGTGGGAGTTCAACCGCGTCTACCGCAACCTCGAAAGCTCGTTGACCGACGCGGCGCAGTTTGCCGAGCTCCTGCTCGATCCACCGAGTGTGACGGATCCGGCCGCGCCGGAGCCCTTCCGCCCGGCGAATTTCGGGGTCGATCTGCGCGACGTGGACTTCAGGTACAGCCCTGGCCAGCCGCTGCTGCTCGAGCGATTCTCGTTGCGCATCGCGCCGGGCGCGCGGGTCGGCCTGGTCGGCCGTTCGGGCGGCGGCAAGACAACGCTGACGCGGCTGTTGCTGCGTTTCGCGGATGTCGAAAGCGGCGCAATCCTGATCGGCGGCCAGCCGATCGATCGCGCACGACAAGCTGACCTGCGCAAGGTCATCGCCTATGTGCCGCAGGATCCGTCGATGTTCCACCGGAGCGTCGCGGACAATATCCGTGTCGGCCGTCCTGACGCGAGCGATCATGAGGTGCGCCGGGCGGCGCGGCTGGCGCACGCGGCCGAGTTCGTCGAAGCGCTGCCGAACGGCTACCACACGCTCGTTGGCGAACGCGGCGTGAAGCTGTCGGGCGGGCAGCGGCAGCGAATTGCCATCGCGCGCGCGATTCTGAAGGACGCCCCGATCCTGATCCTGGACGAGGCGACCAGCTCGCTCGATTCCGAGAGCGAGGCGCTCATCCAGGAGGCGCTCTGGACGCTGCTCGAAACGCGCACCGCGATCGTCATTGCCCATCGGTTGTCGACCGTCCGGCGGATGGACGAACTGATCATCCTCGATGCCGGCCGCATCGTCGAACGCGGCGCGCACGACGAATTGCTCTCAAAGAGAGGTGTCTACGCGTCGTTGTGGGCACATCAGTCGGGAGGGTTCCTGCCAACGCTGGAGCCGGCTGACGTCCGCGTCACCGCCGTAGTGCGATGAGCGGATCGATGCGAGCGACTTGTGCGGCAGGAATGATCGAGGCAAGCACGACGGTTCCTATCAGGACGCTGGCGACGGCCAGGTAACTGAGCGGATCGGTCGCACTGACATTGAAAAGCAGCGAGCTGAGTATCCTGGCACTGACGGCGGCCACCGCCAATCCTGCCACGGTCGCGGCGACACCGAGCGCGAGCGAACGGACGACGATGTCCTTGACGATGGATCCTGGAGAAGCCCCTAGCGCCAACCGCACACCAATTTCAGCCGTGCGGTTGGCGATCGAGTAGGAGTACGTCGCATAGATGCCCACCGCGGCGATGAGCACCGCAAACAGCGCAAACGCCGACAGCACGGCGAGATAGAAGCGATGCATCGCGACTGAGGTCGCCATCATCCGATCGAGCGTTTGAATTTCGATGAACGGCTGCGCCGGATCGAGTTGCCGCATCACGGCCTGGAGCTCGCGTTGCGCGCTGTCAACATCGCGTGCCGCACGCACGATCCACCGTGGCGGAAAGAACGAATGGGCAATTCTCAACGGCGCAGCATCCACCTGCGCGAGCGGGACGAACATCATCGGTCGCGATGGGTCCTGGATCGTCCAGCCGATTGTGTCGGACACGACACCAACGATCTCGCGTGGTGGCTCCTTCACGACCGAGACGAGGCGGCCGAGCGCTTTGGCTGATTCGCCGTAGACCTGACGAGCGAAGGTGTCGTTCACAACCGCGACCAATGGGGCGCCCGGGCGATCGGCATCGGTGAACAGGCGGCCTGAGAGCCTCCGCATCCTCAACAATGTGAAGTAGTCGGAGCTGACGTAGCGCCAGTTCACGATTGACGGCGCACTCGCATCGCCGGCGTCCGGGAATACTGCGGGGAGATTCAGGGCACGTTCACCAGGAAGGCTCGCGCCGACAGCGGCCGTCGCGATTGCACCCGACGACTGCAGTCGGGCAATGCCCTCTTCGAATAACCGAATGACCTGCGACACGTCATCGTAGCGCGGACCCTGAAGGGAGATACGCGCGGTGACAACCCCCCGGGATTCCACGCCGGTGTCGACGTTCATCAGATTGATGAACGTCCGCAGGAGCAGCAGCGCGCCGACGAGCAGGACCGCGCTGACGGCCGTCTCCGCGGCGATCAGCAGATGCCGCATCAACAGCGCACGACGACTCGGTGTGCCGCTGCGTCCTTCTTCCTGCAGCGCGTCACGCAAATTGACGCGCAGCGCTTCGGCCACCGACGGCAGCGCGACTGAGAATCCGACAGCCAGGCACAGCAGCAACGCCACTCCCATCACGACGCCATTGATCTCGAATTGAGCGAGCTCGGCGTAGAAGGGCGGCGCGATCGCCAGCAAGCCCCGGACGAGCAGCGGTGCGCCGAGCACACCCACCACACCGGCGATGCCGCCAAGCATCAGTCCCTCGATGATCAGCAAGCGCGCAATGCGCGCCGGGGCAGCGCCGAGGGCCGAGCGGACCGCGATGTCGCGCCGGCGTCCTGACGCGCGGACCAGCAACAGTCCAGTGGTGTTCGCGGCTGCCGCCACCAGGACGAGCAACACCGCCATGAGGAGCGTGTTCAGCTGTGGGCGGAACGTCCCGAACTCGAACTCGTGCCGGGTCATCGCACTGTACGCCACGCTGACGCGATCACTGAAGAGGCCTCGCCGGCGTCCTTCCTCGAGCACCGCCCCCAGCTCCGCGTTCAATGCCGATGCGGTTGCGGAATCCCGCAACCGACAGATCATCTGGAGGTTCTGTCCACCGCCCCGCGCATCGCGTCCAAGCGGGCGGTAGATGTCGGAGTCGGAGGGCCGCGTATGCCGGACCCCCAGGACTCCGACAATCGTGTGCGGACGTCCACCAAGCTCGAGCTGTTGCCCGACGGTGGTGGCAGGATCGCGATGGTGTTGTCGGACGAACCGTTCGTTGAGAATCACGACGGGCGCGGGGCTGGGCGCATCTTCAGCCGAAGTAAAGGCACGGCCCCACGCGGGAGGCACGGCGATGGCGTCGAAGTACTGCTGCGAGACGAGAAGATCCTGTGCGTAACCGACCGTGCCATTCAGATTGAAATTCAGGCCCGAACCGCCCACGAAGGCGGCCACCGGACCACAGGTCCGAATGGTCTCGCGAAGGAAGTCGACATCACGGTGCGCACCTGCCCCACGGTTGCCTTGCGGGGCGCGGCTGATGGCCATGAGCCGGCTTGAATTCGGATACGGCAGCGGCTCGATCAACAGGGCATTGACCAGCGTAAACACGGCGAGCGAGGCGCCCAGGCCGGCGCCGAGTGTCAGCACCGCGACCACCGACAGGCCGGGCTGTCGGACTAGTTGTCGAAACGCGAAGAGTAAGTCCTGGTGCATCCCGCCATCATTCGACGAGTTCAAGCCAGCGATAGTTGCCGCAGAGACTTGTCAGGGACGTGCCGTGAACCTGGGAGGATCAGCTATCGCGCGCCGGTGGGGCCGGCCCAATTCAGCAGCAACGTGATCGGCGACGCTTCCTGCGTCGTGGCCGCGAGCATGAAGCGCTGCGGCTCGTGCCGCGCGACCATCGACCCGGCTGGCTTGGTGAAGATAACAACAGGCGGTCCAACTTCTACCGGCGTTCGATCGATCCCAATGGCGACGCTGATGACACGGTCGTCCAGGCCCGTATAGAACAGTTCGCGGCCGTCGGCGCGCCACTGGGCTCCCGGCAGCGCCCACAGGTCGAGCGCGGTCCGTGTTTTCGTGAAGTTCTCGTAGAGGATCTAGCGGCCGTCCTTCGACCAGTCGGTGGCCGTCTTGTTTTCGGACGATTCGAGCAATCGGCGCGGCGGTGTGCTCGATCTGTATCTCCAGGATGCCGGCGGTGCCGGGGCAGAGTCGCTATTTCTGGACCGATCGATCCGCATGATCTGTCTCAGCTTCGACCCGCCTCTCATCGGTAGTACAACGGGTCGCCCGCTGCCGTCTTGAAACGACAAGCATTGCAGCGGCCGCAGGCCGGTCATCTCTGCTGTTGGTGGGGAAGGTATCGCTAGAGCGGTCCGCCGTCGTCAGCCATCACCGCGGCGGCCTGTGACACCTCTCGGCTGTCGTGATCGCACGGGGCCGAGGTGAGCTCCTGGATTCGCTTCACGGCTTCCTCACGCAGTGTCGCCGCCTCACGCGCGATGTGTGCCTCGCCGAGCCGTTCGACGTGGGCGACGCGTCGATCGAGGGCGTCAACCAGCTCGCGGAGTGCGGGCACGACGAGATTGTGCATGCTGCAAGCTTACGTGAAGGTGGCGAACAGCGCTGTTCCAGATTGCACACACCGCACGCCTGAGTTTCGGCTGGGCTGTTCTCTTGTGCACACGCCCATCGCCATGCAGGGTGTAGCGTACAGCCACGAGCCACATCGCCGCTGACTTGGAAGGACCGGGAGGTTCATATGGCGATCCTCATCACCCGTAGCTTCGTCGTACCTGTATGGCTGCTTGCGTGCGCGCTCATCGTCGTGTTCGCGGCGCCGTCGGGGATGGTCTCAACGGGCCTTCTGCTCAGCAGCGGGCTGGCCGCGGCGGCGATTCTTCTGTTTGGCAGGGGAGCCGTCCACCCGTCGACCGCGGAGGGACCGCCGATCATCGACGTGCGGCCGCTCCACGTCAAGGCTGTCCGGCCACGCTGGCCGAACTCTGGCTTTCGGAACATCGGGCGCGGGACCAAGCACGGTTGAAGGTGAAGACTCGCTGTGCTGTTGTGAACACAGTGGCCACGGCGAGGGGACGTATGCTCGTGCGATGGGCAAGCGCAGCGCCAGCTTCAACGCACAGGCGTTTCTCGACTCGGCTGGCCTCTCGAAAAAGATCGTGGAATACCGGCGGGCCGAGACGATCTTCTCGCAAGGCGACCGCTGCAACGCCGTCCTGTATCGTGCAGAAGGGCGGCGTGAAACTGTCGGTGCTCTCCAAGACCGGGAGAGAGGCGGTGGTGGCGATGCTGGGCCCGGGCGACTTCTTTGGCGAAGGATGCCTGGCGGGGCAGCCGCTGCGCATCGGCAGTGCCACGGCGATCACGCCGAGCAGCGTTCTGGTCATTGAAAAGAAGCAGATGGTCAGGGTGCTGCACGACGAGCCTGCGCTGTCGGACCGCTTCATCGCGCACATGCTGTCGCGCAACGTCCGCATCGAACAGGACCTGATCGATCAGCTGTTCAACTCCAGCGAGCGGCGACTCGCGCGGACGCTGCTGCTGCTGGCGCGCTATGGCAAGCAGGCCAAGCCGCGGCAAATCGTGCCGAAGATCTCGCAGGAGACGCTGTCGGAAATGGTTGGCACGACGCGCTCGCGCGTCAACTTCTTCATGAACAAATTCAAGAAACTGGGATTCATCGAGTACGACGGCGATCTCGATGCCGGAATCCAGATCAACAGCTCGCTGCTCAGCGTCGTGTTGCGCGATTAGCGGACGCCCAGTCGGCAGGCTTTGCCGCAGGGACCGGCTCGAGTCCGGCCATTACCCGTACAACAGTTTTCGGAGTGCACCCATGAACGTCAGACCGCTCCACGACCGTCTCATCGTGCAACGCCTCGAGGAATCCGCTCCGCGCGCCGGCGCGATCATCATTCCGGATTCCGCCAAGGAAAAGCCGCAACAAGGCAAGGTGCTGGCGGCGGGGCTCGGCAAGGCCGACAAGAACGGCAAACGGCTGCCGCTCGATGTCAAAGCCGGCGACACCATCCTCTTCGGCAAGTATTCCGGCCAGGAGATCAAGCTCGATGGTGTGGAGTATCTAATCATGAAAGAGGACGACGTTTTGGCGATCGAAGAGGCGGGCTCCGCCGTCACGAAAAGTACGGACGCTACCAAGAAACGCGCCTGAGCAGAAATTGAAGCCCCTGAGCGGCGCGACGTGCGCCCTCTTTAACGGAGCACATCATGGCAAAGCAGATTACATACGGCGACAGCTCGCGCCAGGCGATTCTGCGAGGGATCGACAGCCTGACCAATGCGGTGAAAGTGACCCTCGGACCCAAGGGACGCAACGTGATCCTCGACCGGAAGTTCGGTTCGCCGACGATCACCAAGGACGGCGTCACCGTCGCCAAGGAAATCGACCTGAAGGATGCGATCGAGAACATGGGCGCCCAGATGGTGAAGGAAGTGGCCAGCAAGACGTCTGATGTCGCCGGCGACGGCACCACGACCGCCACGGTCCTGGCGCAGGCGATCTATCGCGAGGGAGCGAAGAACGTCACCGCCGGCGCCAACCCGATGGCCATCCGGCGCGGCATCGAGAAGGCCGTCGCCGCGATCACGGTCGAACTGAAGCGGATGTCGAGGCCGGTGACCGGGCCGATGATCGCCCAGGTCGGTACCATCTCGGCCAACCACGACGACGCCATCGGCCGGATCATCGCCGAGGCGATGGACAAGGTCGGCAAGGACGGCGTCATCACGGTCGAAGAGGGCAAGACGCTCGAAACGACGCTCGAGGTCGTGGAAGGGATGCAGTTCGATCGCGGGTATCTGTCGCCGTACTTCGTCACCGATCCCGAGCGCATGGAGGTGGTGCTCGACAACCCCTTCATCCTGGTGCACGAGCGGAAAATCACCGCGCTGAAGGATCTCCTGCCGGTGCTGGAGCTCGTGGCGCGCGCCAGCCGCCCGCTCCTGATCATTGCCGAGGACATCGAGGGCGAGGCGCTGGCCACCATCGTCGTCAACAAGCTGCGCGGCACCATCCAGGTCGCGGCGGTCAAGGCGCCGGGCTACGGCGATCGGCGGAAGGCCATGCTCGAAGACATCGCGATCTTGAGCAACGGTCGCGCCGTGACCGAGGATCTCGGCATCAGAATCGAGTCGCTGAAGCTCGAGGATCTCGGTCAGGCCAAGAAGGTGACGATCGACAAGGACACGACCACCATCATCGAAGGGGCCGGCGGCTCGGCGGCCATCGAAGGCCGGGTGAAGCAGCTGCGCGCACAGGTCGCGGACACGACCTCCGACTACGACCGCGAGAAGCTGCAGGAGAGGCTCGCCAAGCTGGTCGGTGGAGTGGCGATCATCAAAGTGGGGGCGGCGACCGAGACCGAGATGAAGGAGAAGAAAGCGCGCGTCGAGGATGCGATGCACGCGACCAAGGCGGCCGTCGAAGAGGGCATCGTGCCGGGTGGGGGTGTGGCGCTGCTGCGGGCGTCGAAGGCCCTGAAGAACCTGCCGGCTGTTGCCGAGGAGCAGGTCGGCGTCAACATCATTCTGCGCGCCATCGAGGAGCCGATGCGGTGGATCGCGACCAACGCCGGTCACGAACCCTCGATCGTCGTCCAGCGCGCCCGGGAGATGGCAGACGATGAGGGCTTCAACGCACAGACGGAACGCTACGAGAACCTGACCGAGGCGGGTGTGATCGACCCGACCAAAGTCGTTCGCTCGGCTCTGCAGAACGCGGCGTCGATCGCGTCGCTGCTGCTGACGACCGAAGCCGTCATCTCGCAGCTCCCCGACCAGCAGAACGGAGCCACGCATGCCTACGACCACTGAGCTGCGCGCGGCGAATGAGGGCAGTGCCACCTACGCGTTTGCCTACCAGGCGGTGCAGGAGAAGGCGCCGAGCGCCTCCGGTGTCTACACCATCTACACGTCGCAGCGATGGCTGTACGTTGGCGAGAGCGACGATGTCCAGCGAAGCCTGTTTGGACATCTGAACGAGCCGGGCGCCTGTCTGGAGCAGCGGGGCCCTCTCTCGTTCTCGTTCGAGGTCATCCCGGCCGCGGACCGCGTCGCCCGGCAGCAGACCCTTATTACCACGCTGGCGCCTGCCTGCAATCCCGCGGCGTCCTTTAAAGGAATCGCTCCGCGATCTCAATCACGACCCGCACCAGCAGCGCGATCGGACCCCCGACCAGCAGAATGAGAATCGGGAACAGGAACACGACGAGTATCGCCAACGCTCCATCCTCGACGTAGCGCATCATCGGACGGAATAGACTCCCTTCGAGAGCAGCAGCCCTCCCAGCCTACCGCCGTCGGCACTCCGCTGCTGTGCGCTCTTGAACAGTCCCGATCTGCGACGCTCTGTACACTCAGTTCATGAGATTCACACCCGCGAAAGAAACCGTCACGGCCGCTTGGGTCCTTTCGCTGAGCGGTTTAGTTCTCGCCGCCGGACTCACAGCCGCCTCTGCCTGGCTGGCATTGGCCGCCATGGCCTTCACCTCAGTCGTCATCCTTCAGTGGTTGTGGCGGGTCCCGGGGCAGACGATGTCGGAGAGTATCCAACAGGAACGACGATAGCGCTGCAACACGTGATCGGTGTTGGGAGGATCACACATGTTCAGGCTGATTGCGACGATGAGGCGGGGATCCGCCACGAGTATTGCCGGCGCCTCCGCTCGTTACGCGACGATCGAGGCGGCGCGGCTCGGTACTGCGATGCTGCTTCGTGACGAGCGGGTTTTGCGCGTCATGATCGTGAAGAACGAGGTGCCGCCCGGGTTCGTCGAGTGGACGGAACGGTAAGATCCGACCGCTGAAGGAAGAGTCATCAACACGACGTCGCTGATCGTCGACCCACGCGACACTAGCGGTCGCGTCGACTCGATCGACGCGCTGCGCGGTCTGGCGGTGGCCGCGATGATCCTCGTCAACAATCCCGGCGACTGGAACGCCGTGTTCCCGCCGCTGTATCACGCCTACTGGACCGGCCTGACCTTCGCCGATCTGGTATTCCCCGCGTTCGTCTACGTCATGGGCGCCGGGATGCCGCTGGCGTTTGCGCGCCGTCGCGCGGCCGGCGTCTCCACTGGGGATCTCTATTGGCGCATCGGCCGTCGGGCCGCCCTGCTGATCGCGCTCGGCATCGGCCTCAACGCCGTCGTGGTGTTGTTCCAGCCCGGACCATTGCGGCTGCCGGGCGTGCTGCAGCGGATTGCGCTCGTCTATCTCATCGCCAGCCCGCTGGTGCTGTCTCTCGACGTCCGGCGATGGTTCGTCGCCATTGCGGCGCTGCTGCTCGGGCACTGGGCGCTCCTCACCCTGGTGCCGTTCGATGGCTTTCCGGCTGGCTCCCTGACCCCCGACCACAACCTGGCGCGCTACCTCGACAACCTGGTATTCGGCCGCCACGCGCTGACGACTCCGACCGATCCGGAAGGATTGCTGGGCACGATGTCGACCGTCGCCACCGCCCTCCTCGGAGCGGTCGCCGGCGAGCTGATCCGGCGCAGCGGAGGCCACGCGGCATCGGTCCGTCTGCTGTCGGTGTATGGCGCGGCCGCCCTCGGTCTCGGCGTCGTCTGGTCGGCTGTGCTGCCGCTGAGCAAGCCGTTGTGGACCGGATCGTTCGTGCTGGTCGCTGCCGGGCTCGCCACGCTCGCTTTCTCTGCCACGCACTTCATCGTGGACCTGCGCGGACAGCGGCGGTGGTCGCGGCCGTTTCTGTGGCTGGGCGTCAACCCGCTGGCGATCTACGTGGGCTCAGAAGTCGTCGGCAGGCTGATGGAACACGTGTCGTTCGTGATCGCCGACACACGGGCGACGCCGAAGGCCTGGCTCTTCTGGGAGATGTTCGCGCCGGCATTCGGTAATCGGCCGGCGGAGTGGGCGTCGCTCGCCTACGCGGCGGCTTTCACGGCGGTGTGGGTCGGGTTCGCTGGACGCTTGTATCGCTGGCGGATTCGCGTTCGGGTGTGAGGCAGTTACGCGACCGCGCCAGAGTCGGCGTAGCTATCCTCTTGAAGGACGCCGGCAATCCGGGCGGCGGCAACCTGCACCAGGGCGATTTCCCATTCGGTGGCGCGGCGTCCGGTGCGGTTGACGACTTCCATCACCGCCTGCGGCGAACCGGCACGCACGACCGGCACCGCCATCATCGACGACACCTCTTCGGGCCATCCCGCGGCGCTCGATTCCAGGACGCCAGCCGGGTCGTTGTGGATCATGAGGGTGCGGCTCGGGTCCGATCGGCGCAGATCGAGGGGTGGGCGGTGGACACCGCGCGCGCACTGCAGACCGCTTGCCGAGCAGAGTACGCGGCGCCGGAACTTGTCCATGTAGACCAGGGCGACACCCTCCGCGTCGATCGTCGCCCGCAGCCGATCCAGCAGCGTGACGACGAACTCGCTGCTCGCCAGCGAATTGAGCGACGGATCGGCGATGTGACGAAGCGTCGACAGCTGCCGGTTCGCGACATCGGCCTCTTCCTGCAGCTGCGAGTACGCCTGCTGGGGCGCCAGGTCGCGGACGATCATCGCGAAACCGTCGAACCCGCCGCGCGACAGCGGACTGATTCGAATGTCGGCTTCGAACGTGGTGTTGTCGCTCCGGCGCTGGCGGCGCGTCATGCGTGCTTCGGTGACCCGTGCCTCGGACACGATACGGGCCAGGCCATCCTCGGACAGATCTTCGAACAGCACGAGCGGGTACTCCCCGACGATCTCAGCCGCCGACCGTCCATACAGGCGTGTCGCGCCGGCCCGCCAGTCGCTGATGCGTCCGCCGCGATCGAGCAGGATGACCACCGTTTCGGCGGCTTCGTCCAGCTGATCGAGCGCCGAGTTGACCACGCGGCCCTGTCGTTCGGTCGATTTGAGATCGCGCATCCACGGCTCGAGCGCCGACATCCGGCCCCGCTCCTTGTCAACCGATCTGCTCAGTGCGATCACGACGAGCGCGACGGCGAGCCCCTCGGCGACGAACAGCAGGCCCGCCACCAGGGAGGCGCCGTCCACCATGCGCGCGATGAGAAAAGACGTCAGGATGGCAGTGCCGGCCGCCGCCACTCCGCCGCGTGCGGCGGTCACGGCGATTGCCGCAGAAAACAGCCAGAACTGCGACGCTTCTCCCGGCAGATCGAGCAGCGATCGCGTGACTGCCGCCGCGGCGACCAGAGCGACCGCGAACGCATGTGAGGCAAGCCGCCTGCGCTCGCTCGCCTCCACGTTGAGAATTCGGCCGCTGATCCCAGACACGAGGCTTCGCATGGATGCACCACTGCAGATGAAAGGGCGGGTGGCCGAAGGTAGCACGGTTTCACGCGCCAAGTACAGCTCGGCGGTGAAGAAAAACCGTTTAGGGTTGTTGCCCGCGTGCGGCCGCCAGGAACTAGCGACGCCGGAGGTTGTAGCCGAACGTCACCTGCAGGCCCGTGTCGCTGATCGAACCGAACGGCAACACCGCACGTGACACGACCGACCATCGGTTTGCCAGGAGAAACCCGATGCCGCCGCTGAACGTGTGATCGGTTTCTCGCGCGTCCTGCACGAAGAGACTGGCGCTGCGTCCAACATGCTTGCGAAGGTCCAAGCCAATCGTCACCGTCACCCTCGCGCGCGGCCCGTTGACGACCAGCAGCGACGCGTCACCCGCGACTGCCAAACCAAAGCGGCCATCGACGTCAGGCGCAGCGTGCGGGCCGGAGATGTAGCCCATCGTGATCGTCGGGCAGACGTGGAAGCGGTTGTCCGGCGACAGCGGCTGATCGGTACCGAGCGTGCCGGTGATCATGTGGAGGGCGCTGTCTTCGTCGAACGATTGCAGGACCAGCGTCCCGATGCCGAAGAGCTGGTCGATGCCGTGGCCCGCGCTGAAGCCGATCCCCTGGCCCGCGCGGTTCCAGCCGGCATCGAGCGCGAACTGGGTCGAGGCCAGGTTGAACGGCGCGCGGCCGGCGCAGATTTGCGCGTCTGCCGATCGCGTCGTCCCGGCGAGCAGCAGCATCGACAGGCCGATCACGCGGGCTCGGTCGATTCGCGACGGCGTGCGCATCGGTCGACAACTCTAATCGAGAACGCCTTGCGTCAGCGCTCCCGACGCGCGTGTAGGCCGGGTCTTTTCAGACCCGGCAAGCGGCGGCAGCCGGCGCAGAGGATGCGGATCCGTCTGCGCCGGTTTCAGTCGAAGCGATCAACGCGACCGTCTCGACTCACTCGAGATCGATCCGTCCTGAGGGATCATCACGGCATCGAACCGCACGTCGCCCTCGACCGCAACCTCCCGGAACTGCAGCTCATAGCCCTCCTTGGAAAGGTTGAGCCGTGCCATCCCGGCGCGGAAGCCCCCCAGGCTGTAGAACCCGTCGCCGTCGGTGATCGTCACATCATGTGACTCTGAATTTTCGACGTGGACGCCTTCGAGCGGCATTTCGCCCGAATCCGTGATCTCGGAAATGACCCCGGACACCGTGTAGGTGACGATCGGGGCAGGCGCGGGATCCCGCACGATCGGCGTCGGTTCGGTGACCGATTCCCGGCCACAGGCCGAGGCTGTCAAGGCCGCTGCCATCGCGGCCACAGCCGCAAACCGGATGGTGTGAACGATTGGCTTCATAAACCCTCCTCTGAACTGTTCCTGTCTGGAGAGGCGGGAAAGACGGGCGCGGGCTGTAACATCGATCTGCCGGCGACTGCTACAATTCCGACACTTCTGGAGACGGATGCGCTGTGAGCAAGAAGTGGTACAACTATTTCGTTGTCACTGAGGGCGGCGCCCAAGGGGGCGCCACGCCGCAGAAGCCGCCCGCTGGCTCGGCTCCGGCTCCGGCGCCGCAGCGTGCCGCCGATCTCGTCCCGGACGTTGAGGCCGATACAACCTTCAAAACCCCGGTGACCAGCCCCGCCGACTTCCCGGAGATTTACACCTCTGCGCAGATTGCCGCGCCGGCGCATGGCTACACCGTGCTCAAGGTCGCCGACATGCTGCGCAGCGAGCACATCATGGAGCTCCCCGCCGACGTGCGGCAGCGCTCGGTGCTGGTGGCGCTCGACGCGGCGGGGGTGAAGGTCGCGGAAATCGTCGAAGACGCGCTGCAGCGCGACCGCGCCCTCGATACCTTCGAGCGCGTCCTGCAGAAGCATCTCGAGGAGCTGCGCGCCCAGAAAACCGCCGAGAACCAGCAGCTCGAAGCGGAGGTCAACCAGCGCGTCGCCGAGCTGCGCGCCCGCGTCGAACAGAACAACGCGGAGATCAACCGCGAGCAGGAAAGCCTGGCGGCGTGGCGCGTGCGGAAGCGGCAGGAAGAAAATCGCATCGCCGAGGCCGTCGGCTACTTCGTGTCACAGAATCCGATTACCACGGCCAACTCGCCGGTCAAGGCTAAAGGAGACGCCGATGTTCGCTAGGCTGTCCCGTCTGTTGCGCGCCTGGATGGGGTTCTTCATCTCGGTGGCAGAGGACCCGGAGGTGATGCTGCAGGATGCCATCGAGGAGATGCGCATCATGATGCCGAGGCTCAATTCGGTGCTGGTGGCCACCCGCGCCACCGAGATCCGCCTCGACGAAGAGCTGCAGGGCCTCCGCCGGCAGGACAAGAACCTCACCGCCTCCATCCAGGCCGCCCTGCGCGAGGGGACCGCGGCGGCGCGCGCCGTCGCCGAAGAAGACGCCATCCAGCTCCAGCAGCTGCGCACCGACCTGGCGAGCACCGAGGAGCAGTTCGCCGCGGCGCAGAAGGCGCATGCCACGGCCAAGATGTCGGTCGACATGCTGAAGGAGAAACTGAAGACGAAGATCGAGACCTGCCAGCGCGCGCTCAAGGAGCGTCAGAAAGCGAAGGTCATGAAGACCGCGGTCGACGCCATCGTCGAGCTGCAGTCCTACGGCGTCGCCAATACCGCGGACAAGTTCCTCGAACAGATCAAGCAGGAGGTTGCCGAGTCGAAGGCCGCCGTCGAAGTGGCGACCGGTTCGATCGATACCCAGTCCATCGAGCGGGAACGGACGTCGCGCAAGGTGAAGGCGGCCGGCATCCTGCACCAGTTCGAGGTCGAGATGGGCATCGCCAAGCCCGCCGCCGTGGCCGAATCCACGACGGCGCCGAGCGTCGGCGGACGTGTCGGAGAGAAGCAGGGCTCGTAATCGCAGGGGATGGCACCTCCCAACGATGAGCTTTCGGCCGGTTCGATCCTCCGCGAGCTGATCTTCAATCAGTACCAGGCGATCGTCGCCGGCGGCGCGGCGCTGGCGTCAGCCCTCACGCTCAATCCCCTGCCGCTGTTGTTGTGGCTGGGATCGGAGATGGTGCTGCTGCCGATTCTCGACTCCGGCCCGCTGCGGCGTCTGGTGGCCAGGCGCCGGCGCGAGGCGTCGCGCGCCGTGGCTGCCGCGAACCGCGCCCGCCTCATCGCCTCATTCGATCCGGCGCACGTCAAGCGCTACCACGCTCTCGAGCAGCTCTGTCGCCTCATCGAGGCGAACTACCAGAGCCTCACCGGCATCTCGCAGGCGTACCTGGCCGAGCAGCGCGGCAAGCTCGATTACATCCTCGAAGGGTGCCTGCACCGCATGCTCGCGATGCAGCGCTACGAGAAGATGCCGGTCACCCGCAGCCCCGCGGAAATCAAACGGGAGATCGCCGCCCTCGAGCAGGAGCTCGGGCTGTCGAATCTCAACGATCGCGCCCGAGCCGCGCTGCAGAAGAACCTCGAGCTCAAGCAGCGGCTGCTGGAGGCTTCGTCCGAGGTGAGCGGGACGATGAAGGCGCTGGCTACCGAGCTGGATTCGATGGCCTCGCTGCTCGAAGTGCTGCACCAGAACTCGATCTCGCTGCGCGACCCGCAGGCGATTGCCGAAGAGCTCGACACGATCGTCCGGCAGTCCGAAGACTCCGAGCGCGTGGTGCGGGAGATGGAGTCGCTGCTGCGCGGCGACGCGGCGGCCTGGGGCGCCGAGCTCCCACGCATAGAGACCAGGCTGCCCGGAGCAGGATCCCCCTCGCAGGGTGGGCCGGCGCGCGAGAAGGTGAAGAGACGGTGACGACGACTTCGTTCGAACAGTATCCCCGTTGGGCCCGTACGCTGGCGCACGGCATCCGGGCGCGGCTCGGCAACACCTTCGTGCTGCACGGCAACACCCACGACCTCGTGCCAGTGCCGAAGCCGGCGGACGGGCCGGAGTTCGTCCCGCTCGCGAAGTTCATCGGCGACTGGATCTTCGGCCAGCGCGACATCGTCATCGAGTACCAGCGGGCGAACGGCGCAATCTTTCATACGCGCGAGTCGCACCAGTACTTCACGGACGCCGTGTCAGTCGTCGACGCGGTGCACGGCACCGACCTCGCCAGGTCGCTGCCGCGTGAACCGATGGCGTTTCTGTCGCTGCTCGATTCGTTCCTGAAGCAGACGATGCACCGCCAGCCGCCGCTCGGTGTCGCGGTGATCTTTCCCTACGTCGAGACGCTCATCCCGGAGTCGAGCGGCGAGTCGAGTGCCGAAGACCGGGCCGTCCGCGTGTTCCTGCAGAAGTGGGCGACCGACCCGGCGCTGCTCGCCGCGAACATCACCTTCGTGCTGATCACCGAGAACCTCGCCGACATCAGCACACGGATCGTTCGCTCGCCCCAGACGGTGGAGGTCGAGGTCGAGCGGCCGGACGAGGGCGAGCGGCTCCGGTTCCTGCGCGCGATCCGCGACGAAGCGTGGTTCAAGACGAAATCGGATTTGCCGGCGGAGCGGCTGGCGCAGCTCACGTCCGGCCTGACCCGTATTCAGCTGCGGCAGATTCTGGCATCGGTCGACGAACACGGCGCGCGGCTCGACGCGACGGCGCTGCGGCTGCAGAAGAAGGCGGTCATCGAGGCCGAATGCTACGGCCTGCTCGAATACGTGGAGTCGCGATTTGCCCTCGACATGGTCGCCGGCCACGAGGGCGTGAAGGAGCGCCTGCGCCGGGCGGCGCAGGCGATTCTCGCCGGCCGGCTGCGCGGCGTGCCGATGGGATATCTGATCGTCGGGCCGGTCGGATCGGCCAAGACGTTTCTCGTCAACTGCTTCACCGGCGAGATCGGCTTCCCGTGCGTCAAGTTCCTCAACTTCCGATCGCAGTGGCAGGGGGTGACCGAGGGCAATCTCGAGAAAATCCTCAAGCTGCTGCACGCGATGTGGCCGGTCGGCGTGATCATTGACGAGGCCGACGCGTTTCTCGGCGATCGGAACCAGCAGGGCGACTCGGGCACGTCGAACCGGGTGTTCGCGCAGCTGTCGTCGTTCATGGGGAACACCGAGTACCGCGGCAAGATTCTGTGGTTCCTGATCACCTGCCGGCCGGATCTGCTGCCGGTCGACTTGAAACGTCAGGGACGTGCCGAAGAGCATCTCGGCCTGTTCTACCCGGAGACCCCGGAGGAGCACGATGCGCTGTTTCGCATCATGTTGAAGAAGAGCGGCCTGAAGACCAGCGCCACGTCGATCACGCAGGTGACCGACGATCCGAAAGGCCTGTCGGGCGCCGACATCGAGGCGATTCTCGCGCGCGCGCTGCTGGTCGCCGACTCGACGCCCGGCGATGGCGAGCCCGAGGTGTCGATCGAGGCGTTGCGGCGCGCCTTCGCCGACTTCATTCCGGCGACCAGCCCGCTCGAGCGGGAGCTGCAGATTCTCGTGGCGGTCCAGGAATGCACGTCGCGCGAGGTGCTGCCGGCCAGCTACCGGGCGATGGACCGGGAAACGGTGTTCGCGCGGATCAACGAGCTCAGGGCGCTGTTGAATTCTTGATACTCTAAGACGCTCGCCCCATTGTGAGATTCGGGAGGTAAAACGTGTCGCGGAGCCCGCTGTTCGATTCGTTGCGGCAGGCCATTCGCGTGGCGGCGCTCGCCGCGCGCGAGCGGCCGGGCGTGCCCCCCCTCGACGAGTTGATTGACATCGCGCTGACGCGCCGCCGGTTCATCCGCGATTCGATGCTGGCGACCGGCCTGGTGATCAGCGCCGGCTGCAGAAGCGGCACGCCCACGCCCGCTGACGCGCCGCCGCCGGCTGCGCCGGCCGGTGCACGTGAGACGCGCATCGCGATCGTCGGCGGTGGCATCGCGGGGCTGAACGCGGCCTACAAGCTGCAGAAAGCCGGCCTGCGCGCGACGATCTTCGAAGCCGCCGACCGGACCGGCGGGCGGATGTTCACCGCCTCGAACCTGCTGGCCGACGGCCTCACCACCGAGCTGGGCGGCGAATTCATCGACAGCTCGCACGAGGAAATGCTCGCCCTGATGGACGAGTTCAAGCTCGAACGGCTCGATACGCGCGCCCCCGAGCTCGGATCGCTGAAGCCTGAAACTTATTTCATCAACGGACGTCACTATACACAGGCACAAGCCGCCCGTGCGTTCGTGCCGATTGCGAAGCGGATCTTCGCAGATTCCGAGTCGATGGGCGACGTTGTCGACTACGCACACGAGGGCGGCGGGGCGAAGTTCGATCGGATGACGATCACCCAATATCTCGACGGCATCGGCGCGACCGGCTGGCTGCGGGAACTGCTCGACGTCGCCTACGTGACGGAGTACGGTCTGGACTCCGCCGAGCAATCGGCGCTCAATTTCATCTTTCTCATCGAGACGGGCGAGCTGGAGGACCCCGAAGAGTTCCTGCTGCTGGGTGAAAGCGACGAGCGCTACAAGGTCCGCGGCGGCAACCAGCAGGTCGTCGACGAGCTCGCCAAGCGCCTCGAGCCGCAGATTCGACGCCGGCACCGTCTCGAGGCGATCCGCAGCAAGGGCGACGGTTTCACCCTGACCTTCCAGACCGGCAACGGCGCGATCGACGAGGACGCCGACATCGTCGTGCTCACCATTCCGTTCACCTTGCTGCGCGAGGTGAAGATGCAGGTCGAGCTGCCCGAGTTGAAGAAGCGCGCCATCAACGAGCTGGGCTACGGGGCCAATGCGAAGGTGCTGGTCGGATTCAACAGCCGTGTCTGGCAGAAATTGGGTTACACGGGCGCGACCTACAGCGACCAGCCGTTTCAGCTGGCCTGGGACAACAGCTTCATGCAGCCGGGCCTGTCGGGCGGGCTGACGCTCTACTCGGGCGGCAAGCTCGCCCACGACGCCGGTCAGGGGACCGCGGAAGAAGCGGCGGTTCGCCTGATGGCCGGCATCGAGCGCGCGTATCCCGGCTCCACTCGCACGCGCAACGGCAAGGTGTCGCGCTTCCACTGGCCGACATTCCCGTGGGTCAAGGGCTCCTACTCCTGTTACAAGCCGGGGCAGTGGACGACCATTGCCGGCTCCGAGGGACTGCCCGCCGGCAACCTGTTCTTCGCCGGCGAGCACTGCAGTTACGACTTTCAGGGCTACATGAATGGCGCTGCACAATCGGGCGCCGATACGGCCAAAGCGGTGATGGCGAAGGTGAGCGGCAGCACGGCATGGCTCCCGCGCCTCGCACGAACGGCTTGAAAGAGAGGGTGGACGTGGCACCAGATGGGTCACAGGGCGGGATGCGATTGACCGGCCCCGGCAAGCTCCTGCTGTTTCTCGTAGGCCTCGCCGTGCTCGGTTTCGCGGGCTACACCTATCGCGACCGGATCCCCTTGCGGATGCCCGGTTCGGGATCGACCGGTAGGTACGGCCGCACCGGCCACGGCGACGCCCGCGTCGAGCGAAGCGCGCCCGGCGGCAGGCGCGGCCCGCAGAGGTGTGCTGGGCACCGTCCGTCAGACGGGCGTACTGCGCGTCGGGATGGAGGAAGACGCCCCGCCGCTGCATTTCATCAACGACCGCAAGCAGGAAGACGGCTTCGATTTCCGTCTGGCCGGCATCGTCGCCGGGTCACTGGGCGCGAAACGCGTTCAGGTGGTGGAAGCCGACTACGAAGAGCTGCCCGACAAGCTCCGCGACGGCGAGATCGACATCATCATGGCCGGCTATGTGCCAGACCCGTCGATCGGCGGCGTGATCTGGTCGAACGGCTATCTCGACTTCGGCCTCTGCATGATCGTCAACGAAAGCATGTCATCGACCTTCCGATCGCCGTCCGACCTGGCCGGGAAGCGCGTGGCGATTTACGACGATCCGGCCGCTGAACGCTGGGTGAAGGAGAACATCCCCAACGCCAGGATCAGCAAGTTCTCGGGCGACGACGGCTGGTTCGAGGCGGTCGAGAAGGATCAGGCGGACGCCCTCATCTACGATTACCCGTTCGCGGCCGAGGAGATCAAGGAGCACCCGCGGACGATGATCGTGAAATACAACCTCAATCAGTCCAGGTATGCCGTCGGTATCCCCGAAGGGAATTTCGATCTCGTCTTCGAAGTGAACAACGCGATCGACAAGATCAAGGCGACGCCGCAATACGGCGAGCTGATGCGCGAATACCTGTCGAGCTCGTCGGAGACGTTCATGAAGCCGGTTCCGGGCCGCCGCACCTACACGGTCAAGGCCGGTGACACCTTGAGCCGGATCGCCGCTACCGAGTTGAAAGACTTGAACCGGTGGAAAGAAATCTGGGATCTCAACCGCGATCGTGTCGCCAACGAAAACCTGATTTACCCCAGGCTCGTCCTGCTGATGCCGTAACGCTCGTTGACGGACGGGCACGTCGATTCGTGCCCGTCCGTCCCCGCTCGGGCATCCTCCGCAGGCTTACAAAATTCGCCATGTAACCTCTACCATGCCGAGCGTTGCCGTTTCATACGGCTGGGCCGATCGACTTTGAACATGGCCTCGGTAAGGGACATTCTCAAACTGCTGACCTTGGGCGTCTTAGCCGCGCCGCGTCAAAACTGTGATCCGGACCCGCCTTTGAGACTTCAAGTGGCCTCCAACATCTATGAAAGGGAGGCACGGGTGATCAAGCCGCCGACAGTTCTCGTTGTCGACGATCGCGAGGCCATTTTGTCCGGCCTGCGCTCTTTCCTTCAGCGTGAATACAACGTGGTGACGACTACGAGTGGCAGCGAGGCGCTGCAGATTGCCAGGGACGAATCTCCTGACACGGTCGTCCTCGATGTGGTGATGCCGGGAATGTCCGGCCTCGAGGTCTGTTCAGAGCTGAAGCAGCAGAGTGACACGCGGCTCATTCCGGTTGTCCTGATGAGCGGCACCGCCGACCGCCGGGCCCGAATGGCGGGGCTCGCTGCCGGCGCCGACGACTTTCTCGAAAAACCGGTGGATCCCGAGGAGCTCGTCGCCCGCGTTCGATCGCTGGTGCGGACGAAGCGAGTGACGGATGGACTCGAGTCCGCCGAAGCCCTCGTGATGACGCTCGGCCGCGTCATCGAGGCCCGCGATTCATCCACGGAAGGACACTGCCAACGCCTCGCGTGTTATGCGACTGCCCTCGGCGAACGTCTCGGCCTCGAAGCCGGCGATGTCGATACGCTGAAGCGCGGCGCACTGCTCCACGACGTCGGCAAGATCGCGGTGCCCGATCGCCTGCTGCTCAAGAAATCGCGTCTCAGTGCCAGCGAGTACGAGGTCATGAAGACCCATCCGATTGTCGGCGACGACCTCTGCCGGCCGGTGAAGTCGCTCGATCCGGTTCGGCCGATCGTTCGCCATCACCACGAGCGTCTCGACGGCCGGGGCTATCCGGATCGACTGGCCGGCGATCGGATCCCGCTGGTCGCGCAGATCGTCACGATCGTGGATGTCTTCGATGCGTTGACGAGCGACCGGCCCTACCGCCGGGCCATGACGACGGCGTCCGCGTTCCGGACGATGCGCGACGAAGCGGAAGAAGGTGCCTACTCGATCGACCTGGTCGAACAGCTCGTCGAACTCCATCGCAGCGGGGCAGTCCGTGTCCCTGGACAGCGTAAGCGCCGCGTCGGCCGGCGCGTCAGCGTGAAGATGCCGCCGCCAGCAGCGGCCACCTCCGTCTCGAAGAGAACGTAGAATCGTGGCGACGTTCGACGGGACGCCGCCCGTGACACCTCCACCGTTTGTTGGCGAAGCGCGACTGTTGCCGGCTGTTTGCGGGCGGCAAAAGCGGACGCGAACTTGCAGTGGCGAGACGCGTGCAGCCGACGACTCGCCATTCCCGCCGTGATCCGCAATTCGTGGCAGACTACGCGGGTGGCTCGCTTCCGTTTATCCCTCTGACCGTCCCGCTCGCTGAAGCCCGTCGCCTCTTCATGACCGATTTCTCGGAGCCGTCGTCCGTTCGCGTGTTCGGGAAATCACTGCATTGGCTGGCCGCCGGCTGGACCGTGTCGATTGGCTGGTTGTGGATCGCCAGTATCAATCAGGCCCTTCTCCGTCGGGGCGCCATGCCGGACGACTTCGGTGCGTCGACAGTCATCGCCGGCCTGGTGTCGGCGCTTGCCATCGAAACGGTCGCCATCCTGATGGTGCGCTGGACCGGACGGGCGCCGAGGCCTGGCCTCGAGCGGCGGGAATGGCGGCAAGCCTTCTGGTGGTCGGCGGTCCCGAATGCTCTCCTGCTGCTCACCGTCTACGTGATGATTGCCGCAACCCGATAAACAGGATCCTAAAAACGATCGGCGACAATCCCGACGCTGAAGTGGTTGCGGCCATCGCGAATGCCGCGCGCGTAGTCGGCCCGGATCAGCCCGCCGATGCCCGGCAGCCGAATGCGCAAACCGGCTCCAGCATCGACCTGGCTGGTCATGGTCCCGTCAACGTTCGAGCCGCGAGATGAGCCGGCGGCGTCCACAAATCCGGCAATCCCCAGGCGTATCAACGCCGGTTGCTCGAGCCAGCGCCGGCTCTCGGTGGTCACGTGCCACACTCTGCGTCCAAACACGGCTCCGCCGATCGCCTCGTCCACCAGCAGCGGATGCGCTCGAAGGAGATGCATTCGCGCATGGCCGTCGCCAGCGCCTGACCAGAGCGCCCTGGGTGCATGGGCGCTCGCGACGTCGACGCCGGCGTCGACGAAGTGGACCAATCCACGATCATCACGCGAGGTTCGATAGATGGCTGTGAGCGATCCAGCCGAAAATGGGCGGCCGTCGGTGAGGGTGCCGAAAGTCTCGCCACGCGCCTCCAATGTCAGCCGATCGTCGACCAGCCGACGTTCCAGGACGCCACCGACTGAGGCCGTGCGCCGGCTGCGGTCCCATGAGTCGAGAGCGCCGGTGATTTCATATCGAAGATCCGGCGTCAGCCAGTTGGCGGTCGTGAAGCTGCCGCGCAGACGTTCCTCTCGATACACATCCGGTCTTTGCCAGTAGGTCTGCTGTTCCCACGACACGCCCGCGCGGGAAACCCCGCCAAGCCCACCGACCACTGGCGCAGCAAACTCCATCGCCACGCGCGGCCGTCCTGACCACCATCGCCAGCTGCCGCTCCAGACTTCTCCCTGCCCGGTCCATCCAGGCAAGGCAATTCGTGCTTCCTTCGTGACCATCGCGCGGACGCCCATCGCGATCCACGAAGCGGATCCCTGTGGTCGCTGCGCTCGCTCGGCAATCGCCACGTGAACCGTGGCATAGCCGTCAGCATCCGGCTTGTAGTCGACCCGCACGGCAAGTTGATTCGGCAGCGCCTTGAGACGCCGCTCGGCGAGCCGATAGGCCGAGGCGGTCAGCGTGGTGTTCGGAGTCAGTCCCGCGACCTGTGCTACGAGGGAGTATCTGGTGCGTGACAGGCCGTCGATGACCACGGAATCGAGCTGCGGCTTGCCCGTTCTGTTCCAGGCGCCCAAAGCACCATGGGCATCGTCCTGGACGAACCGCGTCGAGGCGAGCACCTCCCAGGCGTACTGGTACGAGGGGTCGAGCGCGACCGCCTGTTCAGCCAGCGTCTGCGCGTCGTGCCAGCGATCCTGCGCGAATCGGACCGCCGCCAGTTCAGCAACTGCCGCTGCAGATCGTGGACAGGCGCGTATCACTCCATCGAGCAGCACGTCTGCCTTGTCAAGGCCGTCGCTGGCGATCACGTCCAACGCAGCGTCGAGCAGTCGATCGCAGGGCGTCGCCGATCTGGGGGGCTCTGTTTCAACTGGTGGACCTGAGAGGCCCGCCCTACGCTCGGAAGAAGGTGTACTCTGCGGCTCAATCAACAGCGCCCAGTAATTCGCCGCCGCCCAGCGCCGCGCGAGCTCGCCGCTGGGGTATTGCCTGCCGGGGCCCCAGGTCGGATCGTGGACGACGATCGTCTGTTCGTCGGCGCCTACGGCAACGACGTAGTGAAACCGGCCGGGACGATCCTCGAGGAGCAGGATGAGCGGCTGGCCGGCGGCGATGCGTTCGCGGAGGAGGTCGATGGTCCCGACGAGCGGCGTCGCCCGCCAGTTCCGCTGCCGAACCGCCTCGACGAGCACGGTGTCGGCGATTCCGCCGGCGCGGCGGTCGACCAGCGGGGCGAACTGCTGGACGTCAGCGTGGCGGTCGCCCCAATAACGGAAGACCATTGCCACAGACGCGCCGCCGCACAGCGCGGGCGTCTGTGGCAGAAACGGAACGTTGAGCGTCAGCGCCGCGAGAAGCGCCGAGAGGGCTGTCACGCCCGCGCCAACCTCAATCGGCCGCGAGGACGATCAGGATCACGATCAGCAGGACGATGATGATCGTCGTGGTGGAGATGACGACCGTCGAGGCCCCACCGACCAGCGACGTGTTGACCTGCCGGGCGATTTCGGCCGCGCGATCGAGGTCGGCGCCCGACATCGTGTTGACCGCCGCCGTCATGCGCGCCATGTCGACACCGGTCTTGTCGGCGATCTCCCGAACCTCGGGCCGGCTCAGCGCCTCGCGAATCGCCTCGCGGTCGGCGTCCTGTTTCTCGGCGTGGTCCGCGACGGCCGCTGCCATCGTGGCGGGGCTGACGGCGTGACGCTGCTGAGCGGACGCGAGAGAGGGAAATGCTGTCAGGGCAACCAGGAGTACAACGACCGACATTCGAAACATGCGCATCCAAACCTCCATCGAAGCAAAACCTCAACGGTAAGCAAGCAAGATACCGCCAAGGGCTCAACCGTGCACGCGGATAATTGAAGGTCGAACCCCCAAGCGTATCGTCGCCGGGGCCTGATCTCTTTATGTCGCCCTTCGATCAGTGGGTCCGCGACCTCGAAGCACGCCATCTGGCAGAGCTTCGGTTCGCCGAGGTGTCGCGGGCACTGCGCGCGCTGTCTGCCACGTATGTGGAACGCCGCGGGAAGATTCAGGAAGGCGCCGCGCTGTCGGGCGCTGGCAAACGCGCCGCCTTCGCGCTGTTTTACGCTCCTCTTCACTACCTGACGCTGAGGACGGTCGTCGAACGCCTGGGGGCCGCACCAGGTGCACGGACACTGGTCGACCTCGGTTGCGGGACGGGAGCGTCCGCCGTGGCGTGGGCCGAGCAGTCGGCGGCGATCCGATCAGTGCTCGCAATCGACCGCAGTTCATGGGCGCTGGCTGAGGCCATTCGCACCTGCCGGCATTTCGCCGTTTCGGTCCGGACCAGTCAGGGCGACGCCACTGCCGCCCCCTGGCCGGCGGAAGCGGCTTTTCTCGCGGGCTTCACGATCAACGAGCTCTCCGATGCGGCGCGGGATCGTCTGCTGACCCGGCTGCTCGATCGCGCCGGGCGGGGGAACGCGATCCTGATCGTCGAGCCGCTGGCACGAGCGGTCGCGCCGTGGTGGTCCGCCTGGCAGTCCGCCTTCGCTCCCGTTGGCGGGCAGGGGGATGAGTGGCGGTTTCGAACGAAGCTGCCAGATATCGTGGCCAAGCTGGATCGCGCTGCCGGTCTCGATCATCGCGAGCTGACCGCACGATCGTTGTGGATTGCGCCGAAGTCGGGCTACAGGCGGACCAGGCCGTGACTTCGCTCCCGTAACCAGTCGAGCAACCGATCGATCGGCCAGCAGTTGACGACCCGATCCGTCGGAACACCGGCAAGACGGGCGTGAGCCAGGGCGGTCTCGGTGTATCGCAGCTCGCGCGTGGAGTGCGCATCGCTGTCCAGCGCGACCAGGCAGCCGGCATCGACCGCGCGGCGGGCGAGCGCGAAGTCGAGGTCCTGCCGCGCCGGGTCGCCATCGATCTCGATCGCCACCCGCGACTGGGCCGCCGCGGCAAAGACGTCGTCCCACCTGGCGCTGACGCCGGGCCGCGATCCGAACATCCGCCCGCGCGGATGCCCGAGGATATGGACGCCGGCCGTCGTCACGGCCGCGATCATTCGCGGCGTCTGATCGGTCGGGGACCGGAGGCTGGAATGCGGCGATGCGACGACCAGCTCGAGCCCGGCGAGTTCGCCCGGCGGCATGTCGAGACCGCCGTCAGCACGGATGTTCGCTTCGATGCCCTTGAGCATCCGGAACCGTCCAGCGAACTTCCGGTTCAACGCGTCGATTTCGAGATGCTGGCGGGCCAGATCGGCCATCGATACGCCGCGAGCGATCGGCAATCCGTATGAATGGTCGGTGATCGCGCAATAGCTGTAGCCGCGTTCGAGACACGCCGCGATCATCTCTTCGAGGGTGTTGGAGCCATCACTCCAGACCGAGTGCATCTGAAGGTCGCCGCGATAGTCGGCCGGACGCGGTCCGCGAAGTTTCGTGTTGCGGAGGGCGGCCACCACCTGGGCGCGGCTCAGGAAGTTGCTGCGCAGCGCGCGGCTCTTGACGATCTCGTCGCCTCGTCCAGCGGCCGCGATTGCCCGCTCGACGATCGGGGAGCCGCCGGTTTCGAGCGCCTCCATGATCACTCGCAGCGATGACGGGCCGACGTTCGGGATCTTGCGGAGCGTGCCGTCCGGCAGGCGCAGGCGTTCGATCGGTTCGTCGAGCTCGAGGATGGCCGACGCCGCGCGCTTGTAGCCCCACTTGCTCTGCGCCGATTTCTGGACCGACGCCAGATCGCGGAGCAGCGACGCGATCAGGATGTTGGTGTCGGCTGGCGGCTTGGCCACGCGGCTACCTCAAGCAAATCGAGCGCCGTGTTATGGTTCAGACGTGGTGGAGGACACGCCGCGGCCGGCGGCAACCGTCGTCGTGCTCCGCGACAGCAATGCCGGTCCCGAAGTGTTCATGGTCCGCCGTCATTCTGGAACAGCGTTTCGCGGAGCGCATGTCTTTCCCGGCGGGCGGGTCGACGCCTCAGACGGAGGAAGCGCGACCGAGAACTGGTGCGACGGGCTGGATCACGCGGATCGCCAGCTGTCTGAGCTGTCCGCCCACGAAGCGAGAGCGTTCCATGTGGCCGCCGTCCGCGAGCTGTTCGAGGAGGCGGGCGTTCTGCTGGCGCGCGCGGCGCCCGACCGGTTCGTGTCGCTCGCCGACGTCGACGCGCACGGCCGGTTCACGCACTACCGGGCGGACGTTCACGCCGGCACTCGCCCGCTGCGCTGGATTGCCGAGCGGGAGTCGCTGCGGCTGGCGCTCGATACGCTCGTGTTGTTCTCGCATTGGGTGACACCGCCGCTGCCAATCGAGGGGCGGCGCTTCGACACCAGGTTCTTCGTCACGCGGGTGCCGATTGACCAGGTGCCGGCTCACGACGATCGCGAGACGACCGACGGCGTGTGGCTGACTCCGGCCGAGGCCATTCGCGCGGCGCGGCGCCGCGACATCGTGTTGCCGCCGCCAACCTGGGTCACCCTGCGCGAGCTCGAACGGCACACCAGCGTCGACGCCGCGCTGCAGTGGGCCGCTCGGCGGCGCGTGGTGCGCCGCGAACCAGCGGTCGTCGAGCAGGGCGGAGGGCGCATTCTCGTCATGCCGGTCGACGACGCCCCCGATGCGACGGCCTATGAGCGGCGATTTGCCCTGCGCGATGGTGCGTGGGGACCCGTGGAGGAAACGACGTGAGGCCACAGATAGGCGCGATGCTTCTTGCCGTGCTGGCGATCGCCGCCCCCGCCGCGGCCGCCGATACGATGCGCATCGATTACTACCACACCGGCAACAGCAAGGAAGAACGCTTCAGTCTCGATCGGATGGTCATCGAACCGCTGCCGTGGCCCGGCAACTCGAAGCGAACGATCGATGACACGAACCTCGGCAAGTACTTCTTTGAGGTGGTCGACGCGGCGAGCGGCAAGCTGCTTTATTCACGCGGATTCAGCTCGATCTACGGAGAGTGGGAAACGACCGCGGAAGCCACCACGATCAACCGGACCTTCTCGGAGTCGCTGCGCTTTCCGGCGGTCGAACAGCCGGCGCGCGTCGTCGTCAAGAAGCGGGATGCCCGCAACGTCTTTCAATCGATCTGGACGCTGCCGGTCGACCCGCGCGACAAGTTCATCGTGCGCGGCGCGTCGCCCGCGCCGGCCGGTTCGTTGATGCGGATCCACGTCTCGGGCGATCCGACGGACAAGCTCGATCTGCTGATCCTCGGCGACGGCTACACCGCCGCCGAACGTGGCAAGTTCGAACGCGACGCCAGACGATTGACGCGGGTGCTGTTCGAGACATCGCCCTTCAAGGAACGTCAGCGCGACATCAACGTCTGGGGTCTCGTGCCGGCGGCGCCGCAGTCGGGCGTGTCGCGGCCGTCGCAAGGCATTCACCGGCGTTCGCCGGTCGGCGCCACCTACGATGCCTTCGACTCGGAGCGCTACATCCTGACCTTCGACAATCGTGCCTTTCGCGAGATCGCCGCCAACGCGCCGTACGACGTCGTGGAGATCCTGACGAACAGCGCGACCTACGGCGGCGGCGGCATCTATGGCCTCTACAGCACGGTGGCCGCCGACAGCGCGTGGGCGCCGTATGTTTTCATTCACGAGTTCGGCCACCACCTCGCGGCGCTTGCCGACGAGTACTACACGTCCGATGTCGCCTATCTGCCCGCGACCGATCGCGTCGAGCCGTGGGAACCGAACGTCACGGCGTTACTCGATCCGGCGGCACTCAAATGGCGGGACCTGATGAAGCCCGGCACACCGCTGCCGACGCCGTGGCCGAAGGATCAGTTCGAGGAGCACTCGCGCGCCATCCAGGAGCGGCGCCGGCGTATTCGCGCCGAAAATCGCCCCGAGAGCGAGATGGACGATCTGTTCCGCGAGCAGATGCGACACGATACGGCGCTGCTGCGACCGGGCGTGGTAGGGGCGTACGAAGGGGCCAATTACGAAGCCCGCGGGTTCTTCCGCCCGGAAGCGGACTGCATCATGTTCACCCGGGATGCCGTGCCGTTCTGCGCGGTCTGCCGGCGGGCGATCGAGCGCGTGCTCGATCTCTATTCGCGCGCGATTTGACACGCGCGTGCAGGCTGGTCAACAGTAAGCCCTCTATACACGGGGTTGAAGACCCCCAACGAGGCGCTCCATGCAGGATGATTTCGACGATAACGGGATGGGATTGCCGGACGACGAGATTGGTGGCGGCACCGAAATGGCGGAAATCGACGCCGCCGGCGAGACCGATGCCGACCTCGATATGGCAGGCGGCGAATCGACCGGCCGGGTAAGCGGCGGCGCTCGCGCACGCGGCGGCGCTGCGCCGCGCAAGGCCCCGGCCCCCAAGGCGGCAGCGCCCAAGGCCGCTGCGCCCAAGGCTGCTGCGCGCAAGCCCGCGGCCCGCAAGCCAGCCGCCCGCAAGGCGGCCGCCAAGCGCGGAGGCGCCCGCAAGGCCAAGGGTGCCGCCAAGAAGAAAAAGGGCGGCCGGAGTGCGAGCATGCGAAAGGGCGCCCGAAAAGGCGCCGCGAAACGCGGCGGCAAGCGCAAAGCCGGCCGCAAACGCTGATAGTCGAGAGTCGGTAGTCGAGAGTCGGTAGCCTGATTCTCGACTACGGACTACTGACTCCCGACTATCGACTCTCGACTCTCGACTACCGTCCGAACGGGTCCCCTCTCAACGATTCAGTGTGCAGCGCACACACCCAGCTGCCGTTGCGGCGCACCCAGGTCGAGGTGTCAGCGGCGTCAAGTGATACCGGTTTCCCGTCGACGGTCAGATCCTCGTGAACCTCATACGCGATGATCGCCACGTCGTTGCCGAGCATCCGCACCTCGGCGTTTCTGCCGATTCTGAACGAGTGCATGGTGTAGGGCGTGTCCTTCATGAGGCCGGCCAGCGTGCGCCGGTCGATGCTGCGCACGCCCTGCGCGCCGGCGATGGTGCATGGGTCATCGCTCAGACGCGTGACCGTTTCGACGTCCCGGTCCTTGATCGCCTGCCAGTATGTTTTCTCGAGCTCGAGCACTTCCTGCTCGACGGTAGCGGTGGGCATGCCCCCTCCTTTTGGGGAAGCTGAGACGCACGATACATGCCTTTGCGTGCCCTTCGGCGCTACCGCTTTACGAGGCCGACCTATCGGGCGAAGCAGTAAAAGCGGCCGGCGCCGCCGCGGGGCACCGTGTTCGCGCAGTTCTGGTTCGTGTGCGCCGCGTTCCAGGACGACAACGTGCCAGCCGTGCTCTGGTTGGGGCCCATGCCATCTGAATGCCCGACTTGGGCGGTGACGACAGCGGAGTCGCTCGTCCAATCCGCGCAGGTGAGGCCCGCTGCAACCGTCCCGTCAGCGTTCGAGCCGGTCAGGATGTCATGCTCGTTCGGAGTGGGCGAACCGGTCCACTGGCCGTTGACCCGCTGCCCGCGCTCATCGAGAAACAACGCCGCATCACCGGGGCGGGTATGGAGGTCGGCCAGGCTATTCGCGATCAGCTGGAGCTGGGTGTTGTGCCACGGCCCGGTGCCGATGCGGTCTCGTGCATGGGTGGGTTGATTGCCGTTCGCTGGATCCCGCTCGACGCTGAGGTAGGCGCGCCAGCTACGCGCGCCCAAGCCCACGGCGGCGGCAAGCCGCTGGCACGTCGCGTCCGCTGCGGCCAGTCCTCCGAGATTGCCAGTGACGCTCGTCGCGCTCGTCACGAAGAAGCTTGCGGACGGACCTGACGGCGCGGTCGGGGAGTCCTCGTCACACGCGGCGGCTGTGGAAATCGCAATGAGCAGCAGGGCGATTCGCATGAGCTGTCCCTCCGATTACCCGTACTGGCGCGCAGGGTCAGGGTAGAAGCCGCCCTGCGGCCTGTCAACGTCATCGGCAGGCGCACGCGGGCTGACGGTGGCGTTCCGCCGCGTAGCCGCCGCCCCGATAGGGACGCGACTGATTTCCCATCGCGAACCAGCTGCGGTGGAGGTAATCTCGTGCCGGGGAGAGGAGCGGCCATGAGAATCGTGAAGGCCTGTCTGGCGGCGGTGGTCCTGGCGGGCATGTTGCCGATGCATCCCGAGGCTGCCGGCACACCGTGCGAACAACTGGCGACGCTGGCCGTGCCCAATGGCACGGTGACCGGGGCGCAACTGGTCCAGGCCGGGGCGTTCACGCCGCCCGGAGCGACTGGTGAGAACCGCGCCTTTCGTGCCCTGCCGGCGTTCTGCCGCGTAGCGGCGACGCTGAAGCCCTCGAGCGATTCAGACATCAAAGTCGAAGTGTGGCTGCCGGCCGCCGGCTGGAACGGGAAGTTTCTGGCAGTCGGCAACGGCGCCTTCAACGGGAGCATCAATTACGCCGCGATGGCGGCGTCCCTGACCCGCGGCTACGCGACGAGCTCGACGGACACGGGCCACACCGGCAACACCGCGAGCTGGGCGGTCGGCCATCCCGAGAAGGTCATCGATTTCGGATGGCGGGCGGTCCACGAGATGACGACCGCCTCGAAGCAGATCATCACGACCCACTACGATCAGGGGCCACGGTTCTCGGTACTGGAATGGCTGCTCGGCCGGCGGGCGCCAGGGGATGGCAGCCGCGCAGCGCTTTCCCCAGGACTTCAATGGCATCATTGCCGGCTCGCCCGGCCTCGACTGGACCTCTCGGGCAGCGCGCGCCGTGCAGGTCGAGCAGGTGCTCCAGTCGAATGCCGACGCCCGCCTGCTTCAGCCGGCGCGGCAGCTTCTCCATGCCGCTGTCGTCGCGTCATGCGATGCGCACGACGGCGTGAAGGATGGCCTCATCGAAAACCCGCAGCAGTGCAAGTTCGATCCTGGCGTCCTCGAGTGCCGTGGGTCGTCGGCGGACGGTTCATGTCTCTCGAAAGCGCAGGTCGAAACCGCGCGCCTGATGTATGCCGGCGCCGTCAATCCCAAAACCAAACGCGTCATTGCTGGTTTGGCGCCGGGCAGCGAGCTCGGGTGGACCGACCTCGGGTGGACCGCGTCGGCTCGCGCCACCGGCCTCGATCAATTCCGCTTCATCGTGTTTGGCGATCCGGCCTGGACCGTCGACAAGTTCAACTTCGACACCGATGTCGTCCGGGCGGAAGACGTCGATCGCGACATCATCAACGCGCTGAATCCCGACTTGAAGCCGTTCATCGACCGCGGTGGGAAACTGATCGCCTATCACGGCTGGAGCGATCCACAGATCTCGCCGTTGAACGTCACGCTGCACCATCAGCGGGTGGTCGAGGCGCTCGGCGGGCTGTCGAAGGTGAACGCGGGCTATCGCCTCTTCATGGCGCCGGGCATGGCGCATTGCAGCGGCGGGGTCGGCCCCGATACGTTCGATGCGGTCAGCGCGCTCGAGCAGTGGGTCGAGCAGGGACGCGCGCCCGATCAGATCGTCGCGTCGCATGCGACCAAGGGCGTGGTCGATCGGACGCGCCCGCTGTGTCCGTACCCGCAGGTGGCCTCATACAAGGGCACCGGCAGCATCGACGAAGCCGCAAACTTCGTGTGCAAGGCGCCGTAGCGCGCGACGTTTCAGGAGGACTTCTCATGCGGATGATGACGGCCGCAATGATCGCGGGGACAACTCTGATGTCGACGTTGGCGGTTCGCGGGCAGGAACCCGCGCCGCCCCGGCCTGCGGCTGCAGCGCCGCAGGAGGCGACCCCGCGCATGACCAGCGAGCGTCACGCGGCCGCGCAGGCGGCCGCCTCGCGCGCGCTCCATTACTGCGGCGGCCTCTTCACGGCCGGCATGAGCCTCGAGCAGATCGCGGCGACCGACCGGAGCGCCCCCGCCGCGGCATCGATGAACACGGACATCGATCGCGCGAACAAGATCGTGTCGGTGACCTACCGTTCCGACATGCCGCCGCGCATCGCGGCCTGGCGTCCATCGCTCGGCTGCGCGCAGCTGCCGATCGGCGCCTCCCTCGACGCGGTGAAGTACCTGCCGCGACTGCCGGCGTCGATGACGCCGCCCAACCTTGACGCGCGCGCCTGGCCGATCGGCGATGCTCAGGCCACCGCGCGTCTGCCCACGGCGCAGAAGAGCGCGCTCGATGCCGTCGTGTCGAAAGCCTTCGACGGTCAGACCTACCGGGGATCCACCTGGGGTGTCGTCGTGATCAAGGACGGCAAGATCGTCGCTGAGCGCTACGAGAGCGGCTTCAACCTGCACATGCCGGCGCGCACCAACTCGATGTGCAAGAGCCTGGCGGCAACGGTCGTTGGCGTCGGCGTGAAGAAGGGGCTGGTGGACATCCACAAGAAGGCGCCGCTCGCCGAATGGCGCCGGCCTGGCGACCCTCGTGGACAGATCACCCTCAACGACATGCTCCACATGGCGAGCGGGCTCTACACCGAGAACGCCGGCGATCCGCAGCCGGCGCTCTATCAGGGCGGAGCGGCCGCCGCCGAGCGGTCCGCGCTCAACATCGTCGACTCCGTCCCTGGCACGCGGTTCGTCTATGCCGGATCGGACACGATTCTGTCTGTTCGCGCTGTGCGCCAGGCGATCAACGACGACCCGCGCTTCTGGGCGATGCCGTTCGAGGAGATCCTGTGGAAGATCGGGATGACGCGGACGATTCCGGAAACCGACTGGAACGGCGACTTCATGATGTCGGGGCAGTGCTGGAGCACGGCGAGAGACTTCGGCCGCTTCGGCCTGCTGTACCTCAACAACGGCGTCTGGAACGGCGAGCGCATTCTCCCCGAGAGCTGGGCCAAGTACGTCGCGACGCCCTCGCCGGCCAATCCGGCCTACGGCGCGCAGTTCTGGGTCTACGGTGGACGGAACGGCCTGCCGCCCGACGCCTACAGTCCGAACGGCGCCGCAGGCCAGTACGCGATGATCGTTCCGTCGAGGGGCGTGATCGTTGTCCGCCGCGGGCTCGATCGCGGCCCCGGCTTCAACATCACGCAGTTTTCAGCGGACGTGATCGCGGCGATGGGGCTGTAGCGTTCCCACTGAAAGTGGGAGCAGGCAAGTGCTGATTTCTCGTATACTTTCCGTTTGCGGCTTGCCCCGAGCGAGCAAGGCGAGGTCGCGGGGCTTGCCCTGAGCGAGCGAAGCGAGTCGAAGGGTGAGGTGGCCGAGAGGCTGAAGGCGGCGGTTTGCTAAACCGTTGTACGGGCTAAAACCTGTACCCAGGGTTCG
>CAVSLA010000005.1:0-702882 GCA_963728825.1 uncultured Acidobacteriota bacterium | reverse complement strand
GGCCGATCGCGTTGCCACCGGGTTGGGATCGGCTCGCCGCGGAAGAGCTCGAGTATCTCGACGCTGAATCCGATCGATTGCTCTACGTGGCCGCCACCCGGGCCAAGGACATGCTCGTCGTCTGCCGGAGCTCCAGCAGGCGTGGCACACCGGCGTGGAGCGAGCTTCAGCCTTTTCTTCGGCACGCGACGCCGCTGACGGTGCCGGACATCGTCGCCGCGCCGCCGGACGCGCGCGTCGACCTTCCGACCGCGGCGCTCGATCGCGCGGTCGCGTCAGCCACCGCTGCTCACGTTCACGCACGGCAACCGTCGTGGTCGGCGACCTCGGTGACCGCCGAGCTGAAGCAGTTTCCGCGCGTGACGATCGGAACGGACGACGTCCGCGACGATGACCCGACACGCAGCGTCAGCGACGACACGCCGAGCCGGCGCGCCGATGCCGGCGTCGAGTGGGGCACCCTCATCCACGGCCTGCTCGAACACGCCATGCGTCACCGGCATGCGGCGCGCGACAATCTCCGCCGGCTGGCGATGTGGCTCACCATCGAGAAGCCTGAGCTCCGGGTCGTCATCGACCACGCCCTCGACACCGTCCAGGCGGTGGCGACGGCGGAGTTCTGGCGGGAGGCGCGCGCGTCATCCGAGTGTCACGAGGAAGTGCCGTTCGCGATCCGCGACGATTCGACCGGTCTGCCGCGCGTCATTACCGGAACGATCGATCTCGTCCACCGGACCGACGACGGCTGGCGGATCACCGACTACAAGACGGACCTCGATCCGGGCAACACCGAGGCGCAGCGGAAGTATGACGAGCAGGTACCGGTGGTACGCGTCGGCGTGGGGACGCGTCGCGTCAGGGCGGGTCGCGGCGTCGATCGTCCCGGCCAGGAAGCCGCGAGGCCAGTCGTAGCGGCGGGCTGTAGCCCGCCTCACGGCAGGCGTCAATCGCGCCGGCGCGGAATCGCAGTCGACACCGCCGCCGCGATGCGTCGATGGAGGTCCGTCGTGCTCGACACCGGGCCCTCGAAGTCTTCGACCCAGATCTTGCGGTCAGTCGCGGCGTCCACCAGCCGCACTTGCACGCGAAGACGGCCGTCGTTGCGCAGGATGGAGCCTTCGACGATGTAGTCCGCGTCGAGCGTCTTGGCGATCTCGCGTATTGGCCGGCGCGCACCCGCGAACTGCATCGCGCTCGTGTGCGAGACGACGCCAACCGTTCCGAGTTTCGCGAGCTCGCCGGTCACGCCATCGGTGAGTTGCGCGGCCAGCCGTTCTTCACTTGGGTCGCTGGCGTAACTCGAAAAGGGCAGAACCGCGACCGAATGCTCCGGGACCGGACGCACCGGCGTGGCCCAGATGCCGACACGCCATGCGACCACCGCCGCGATCACGAGCGCGGCCGCAATCACACCCACTCGCAGCCGCCACCGCGCCGGCACCGGAACTGGTGGCGCGTCAACCTCTGGCGTGGCTGCGGCAATCGCGGCCGCCCCTCGTCCAGTCTCCGGGACCCGTACCTCAAAGACTGGCGCGTAACTGCCGCGCTGCAATCGAATGACGACCGAATCCTCCCGACCAGGACCGTTGTAGTACTCGTCGATCTTCGTCCTCAGGCGGCCCGCCTCGACCCGAACGATCGAATCGATCCGGGGATCGTATTGATCGTCGCGGTCGAACACCTCGCGCCCGATCACGTACTCCTTGAGCTGCCCGCCTTCACCCGCGACCGAACGCTCGACGACGTATTTGAGGAACCGTCGAAGCCTGTCCGACCCAGCAAAGCCCGCACTCGCAAGAATGCGCTCGAGCTGCGCCTTGATCTGATCTGCAGTAGGCACTGGTCCCACTATCCCGCGAATCCCTTCACGAAGGAAGATCCCAACTCTCGTTCGTGGCTGGCTCCCCAAACCAACGACGCCCGACCACGCCTCCTGGCCTTTGCGCCTTTGAGCCTTTGCGCCTTTGAGCCTTTGCGCCCTTAGGCCTTTGCGGAGCGTAAGTAACCGTTACGTCACGGTCCCGACGTCGCAGCTGACCTGACACGCAGCGTCGCCTGTCGTCTGAGCGTGTAAGGAGACGACACATGCTCAAGACAGTAGAACGTCTGTTCAAACTGGCCGCGACGGCCGCCGTGTTCGTGACGATGACGGGCACCGCGGAGGCGGGGCCGCCGCTCATCTGCCATCCCTTCGATACCGGGTCGACCGCGATGTTGCCCTGGGGGCCGGGACCGGGCTGGAATACGCCGGACCGTTCGTACGATCTCCAGAAGCTGACCGCGGACACCCTGCGGCTGCTCACGCCGTCGACGCCGGTCCTGGCGCGGATGGAGACAATGCGCCGGGCGACGATTTACGCCAGCCAGGATGTAAAAGTCGCCGACGCGCTGCTCAAGGCGGTGCTCGACCGCGCCAGGGCCACTCCGAAGGACTCGCGTGACCCGATGCCGTGGTTCGACGCGGGCTATCTCATCGAGTCGTACGGGCAGATGCGGCACGCGGCGATCGGTCGGGACATGCTGGCGGGCGCCGAGCTCCTCTGGCCAGACTTCCGCAACAACCGCGCCGCTGTTGAAGGCTACAGCCTGGTGCGGAAGGCGATTCAGGTGGCGGGTGCGAATGCGGAGATGGAGTTCGCGGCGTTTCTAATGCAGGAAGGCGCGACGGCCGCGGCGCACCGGCAGCGCGCCACGGCGGGCGCGCCCGTGGGGTCGTTGCTCGCGAAGAATCTGTCGAAGTTCGAACGGTAAGTGAAAAGAGACCTCGGGTTTCGTGAAGATTGAAGTCGACCGTGAAAACCCGTCGACAACGAAACCCGAGGTCTTTGCGGACCGAACTACCCGCCGAACCGGTTTGCGTCGCTGAAGGAGATCTTGACCGTCGCCTTGGGGCCCGGGACGACACCAAGCGGAGGCGAATTCGGATCTTTGACGTCCTTCGAGTGAATCGCGACCGGTGTACCGACAGGAGGCGGTCCGCCGGTGCCGTCATAGTTGGCCTTCTCGTTGTAGACGACCGCGATATAGACGGTGGCCGCACCGATGTTGGTGAAGGTCACCGTGCCGCCGTTCTTGTTGATGAGCTGCGGCGGCGCGACCGGTTGACTCTGCCCGCTGATGTTCGGCGTATCGAACAGGAACACCAGGATGCCGTGGGTGGCGTCGACAGGCCCCTTGCCGGTGTAGTTGACGGTGACCGCCAGATTTTTCCCGGCGGCGGATGCCGTCGGCGGCGTCTGCGTCTGCGCGAATGTGGACGCCATCGTCGCGGTGGCCAGAACCAGAGCTAGACCAAACGTTCGTCTGTGCATGAAATCCTCGCGGCATTCGACGGTATCACGGTGTTCGAAGTTGCACTGAGGTTGATTTCTTCGCGGAATGTGTCCGAAGTCGCACATCTCAATCCCATCGATTGAACAGCAGGACCCCGACGAGCAGGAGCAGTGTGACGACGCGGCTGAACGCAGCAGCCGGACCCGGAGCCGGAAGCACCGGCACGTCGTTGGGCAGGCCGCCCGCCTCAGCGGCAAGTTGGATCATCGCCGGATCGCCGTAGACGACGTCGCGATCGTAGACGACCGTGCGTCCATCGCGAACTGCGTCGAGAACCGCAGCCGTCGTGCGTTCGCGCGCAAAAACATAGGTTCGCGAATAACCCATCGGACCTGTGCCGTGATAGTCGGAATCGCCAACGGCGGTGATCCCGCCTTTCGCCAAACGCGCCCGGTCGTGGAACGCGCGAAGTTGCGCGCCCAGCCGGGGATCGTTCTGGGCTTCCGGCCGAACTACCTCGACGCCATCCAGGTCCCGCAATGCGACCTCGAACGCCGCCGCGGCGTTCTCGTACGGGTGCGCGGCGATCGCAACGCCGCCCTGCCGGTGAACCTCGGCGATCGCCTCGGTCACCGTCAGACGTGCCGAGATCGCGCGATCGATCCCGACGCCGAGCAGGTGGTAATCCGGCGCGGTGATCTCTTCGCCGACGATCACCATCGGACCATCAATGAACTGCGCAACCCACTCTCCGATCTTGGCGAGCCAGGTGATGTTGTGCGGCACGAGCGCAATCACGTCGAGGCCCTGGTGGCGCGCCTCGACGATCGTGTCCCACGGCGCCAGCGTCGACCATCCGAGTGGAAACATGTGGACGTGAAAGTCGGCGGCGAGCACGTGGAAGTCACCGAGCACCCGCGCGGGCGACGGACGTCTGGTATCGGTCACCGTCCCGGCGAGAATCGCCGCGCCGAGCAGCACCGCGCCAGCGATCCGCAAACGGCTCATCGCAGAATCTCCGCGACGGCTTCCGTGACCTCTCGCGCGAAGCCCGTGGGCGAGATGTCGGGCGCCGCGAAGATCGTGAACATGGCGAGCCAGGTCACCGCGCGGTGGAGCAGCAAATCACCAATCGCGCGCGCCGGGCGGGCGCCGAAGACGAACCGGTAGAACCAGAAGTCGATGTACGCCGACCAGACGATCGCGACGACCATTCCGGTGGTTGCGACGCGAATCATGATCGTCCACCAGTGCACGGGCGGAAGACTGGCGATCAGCCCGACGATGAGAATGAGGAGCAACGTCCAGGCGGCGTGCCCGGCGAAGAAGAGATCAATCGCACGCGAGAGCGGGAGCCGGGCGCGGCGCGTGTAAATCACCGCGTAGAGGGCCAGCAGCTCGACGATGGCGACGTGGCTCCAGACCGGAATCGACGGCAGCGCGATGCGTGCCGTGAGGGTGCTCGTCGTCGACAGCGACACCAGGCAGGCGAGGACGAACGTCAGAAACAGCGGCCGCCGGCAGCCAATCCGGAACCCGGCCGGAAACGGCGCCTCCGCCAGCTCCCGAAAGGTGGATTTCGGTCTCAGCAGGATCCGCAGATCCAGCGACATGAAAAAGACTCCGGGAGTCGTTTTACGAAAAGCGTAAAAAGAAACCCGAGGTGTTTAATGGAGGGGATGATCCCCATTTCGAACAGGCACCTCGGGACCGTGCTGATCGCAGCCGGTCTCTCGATCGGTTGTCAACTCAAGTTACCCACCGCGCCGACCGAGCTGACGGAAGGCATCGTCATCTATCAGGACGCTGAGTACCAGGGCGCCGCCGCGCATGTAGATGACGACATCGCGAACCTCGAGGATTACAAAGGTCCCTGTACACGCGAGCAACAGGAGCTGGATCTCGACTCGTGGGCCTCCTGCATTTCCTCTATCCGCGTGGCGCCGGGCTGGCGCGCGACCATTTACGACCGCGCCAACTATCGCGGTCAGTTCCTGAACGTCGTCGCGGACACACCCAACCTGGTTCTCGTGAATGGCGATTGCCGGAAGGGTGGCCTCAACGACTGCATCATGTCGATCCGGGTGAGCCGGCAGTGAGACGGGCGGCAGCAAGACGGCTGCCGCCCGGTTCACGCTCATTACTTCTTCGCCGGCTCGGGCACCGTCGACGTCGCGATGTCGTGTGAGACCTTCCAGTCGTTGCCGGTTTTTTTCCACACCGTGACGAAGCGTCCTCGATCTTCGCTGGCGCCCTTCGGCCCAACGCCCTTGGTGTGGTACGTGCCGGTTTGGATCCCGACGTCACCTGACGCCGCGACCCGCACCGTATCCGTGGTCCACGACGTGCTCGACTTGGGATTGGCCGCGTATTCCTTTTCGAGGTACGCCTGGAACGCCGCCGGACCAACCAGCGGCTCGTGGTGTTCCCGATACGCGATGCCATCCGACGCGAGCGACGCGGCTTCGCCAGCCGCATCGCGCGACTGCGCGGCTTTCAGCCAGCGGGCGTCACCATCGCGGATCGCGCGCTCCGCGGCCCCGAGATCGGGTCCAGGCGGCGGAGCAGGCGGAGGCGGGGCGGGTTGCGAACAGGAGGCACATAGAACGACGACGAGCAGCAGAGCTGACGACACAGCCGTTTTCATGGGGAACCTCGCGGCGATTCTTACGCCCGTCCGAACCGCCGAATCGCCGAAAACTCACGGTGGCCGCGCCCGAATGCCAACAACGCCCGCGGCCTTTCCTCCGTCTAACGGCCCATGAACCGGACAATCCAGGATCTGCGGCTGGCCTGGCGATCGCTGATGCGCCTGCGCGCGGTCAATGCATTCGCCGTGGTGGCGTTCGCGCTCGGCATCGGCATCACGACCGCGGTCTTCAGCCTCTTCTACGGCGTCCTGCTGAAGCCGCTGCCGTTCCCCAATCCCGAGCAACTGGTGATGGTCTACGACACTCAGCCTGCGTGCTCGACCTGCCCGGCGTCGTTTGAAAAGCATCACGACTGGAAATCGCGGAGCAGCGCCTTCGCGGCGCTTGGCGGGTCGTTCACCAACTTCATGGTCGTCACCGGCGCGGGAGAGCCGGAACGGGTGCAGGCGGCGGGCGCGACGGCGTCGTTGCAGGAGGTTTTCGGCCTCAATCCGGCGATAGGCCGTTGGTTCTCCGCGGCCGAAGGTCAAAGCGGCGGACCCAAGGTGGTGGTGCTCACCGACGGCTACTGGCGGCGACGCTTCGCCTCGGACCCGCAGGTGTTGGGACGGTCGATCAACATCGATGGCGAGCCGTACCAGATCGTCGGCGTCATGCCGGCGACATTCGCGCACCGCCGAGCCGAGTTCTTCGTGCCGGTCCAGCGTCAGTTCGATGCGAAGAACCGCGGCAATCATTTCCTGGCGACCTATGGACGCATGAAGCCTGGCGTCACGCTCTCGCAGGCGCAGCAGGAGATGCGGGCGCTCGGCGCGACGCTCGCCAGGGAGTTTGGACACAACCACGGGATCGACGTGCAGTCG
Source organism: uncultured Acidobacteriota bacterium (assembly GCA_963728825.1). Lineage (GTDB taxonomy): Bacteria > Acidobacteriota > Vicinamibacteria > Vicinamibacterales > CAVVIG01 > CAVREM01. Next base: position 696,095 of record CAVSLA010000005.1, on the reverse strand, counting down.
TATCCGGAGATCGTTGTCGCCGGCGTGAAGCAGCCACTTCGTGTGCTGATGGGCGCGGTGAGTCTTCTGCTGCTGATTGCCTGCGCCAACGTCGCCAATCTATTGCTCGCGTCCGGTCTGGCGCGTCGCCGTGAGCTCGCCGTGCGCACCGCGCTTGGCGCCACGCGGTGGGATCTGGCCCGGCAGCTGACGATCGAATGGGTGTCGTACTCCGTTTCGATGAACAGCTTGGCGAACGACGGGTGGGCGAGATCGTCTTCGGGACGGGCGAGCACCATCTCGGCGTAGCTCGTCACCTCGACCTCCCGTGGCCGATCGCCGCGATTCGTGATCGACAGCCGGCGAACCTCTACATCGTCTTCAGGTGAGACGACGACCTGAAGCTGCGTTTCCAGGTCGCCATCGCGCCGCCGGAAGGTCGCCTTCTCGAGCTCGAACACCGCCTCGTATTCGTCCGCTTCGCGACAGATTGGCTGGTAGCCCGGCGACCACACCTCGCGCGACCACGGATCGCGGAGGTAAATGAAATGCGCGCCCGCGTCGGAGGTGCGGTCCTCACGCCGGCGGGTGACCGAGACACCGCGCCAGGTGCTCGAGCCACCTCCGGCATGCGTGAGTGCCACGGTGTAGCGACCGTTCGACAGGAAATGCGTGTGCGGGCTGGTCGTGTGAGGTGTCCGAAAGCGCCTCGACGGAACGACGCCAATCGACGGCACCGCAGTGGCCCCCTCGGCCGGCCGCGCTTCGGAAAGAATGGCCTCTCGCGGGACCCGTTCCTGCAGCAGGAGCTCGGTCGCCCTGACCCGCGGGTCGGCATGAAATCGCTCTACAAAAACATCGTCGCGAAGGACATTGGCCATCGCGACCAGCGACATGCCTTGATGATGGGCGAAGAAGGCACGGATGATTTTCGGAGCGGCGTGGCGTGACGACGATTCGTCATCGGCCGCGGGTCGGCCCGGCCGGTAATCGATCGACTCGTAGAAGCCGAACCGTCCATCCATACCCTGTCGCGTCAACTGGACGAGGTTCGAAACCGCGGCCGGGGGATCGATGAGGCCGGCCAGCGCCGTGGCATAGGGCGCCACCGACGAGATCGTCGGCAATCCCTCGCTTGAGCCCCAGGCCCGGGACGCCGAACGCCTTGTACTGATAGTTGCCGGCCCGGTCCGTGAACGCATACGCGGACTCCGAGATCCCCCAGGGAACCCGGCGCTCTTTTCCGTACTCCATCTGGCGGCGCAGACTCGCACGACAGCTCTGGTCGAGCAACGTCCCCGGATACCCGCGCAGCAGCAGCTGCGGCATCAGGTACTCGAACATCGTCCCACCCCACGAGAGGAGCGTGGCGTGGCCGTGGATGTTGGTCACCATCCTGCCGAGATGGAACCAGTGATGCTGCGGTACGTCGCCTTTCGCGATCGCGACAAAGCTGGCGAGTCGTGATTCCGAGGCCAGCAGATCGTAGAAGGACGCATCAAGGCGCCCGGGGCCTTCGGCATCCGCGAGACGGTAACCGATTGAGAAAATCCGGCGCCGCCGGTCGTAGAGGAATTCGAACCGCATACTGTCGGCGAGCGCCGCCGCCCGTCGGGCGAGACTCGTGAGATTGACGATGGGTCCGGCCGCTGGGCCCCTTAGCGCATCAATGCTCTCAGTAACCGCCCGGGTCCAGAACGCGATCTCGTTGACGGCTTCACCCAGGGCCTCGCCACCAACGGCAGGCCAGGCTGTCGATCCGAGATCATCACGCAGGGTCATCAGTGCGCCGGAGCTGCCGCCGGCGAGCTCGCGTCCGGCCTCCGTGACGATCGCCCGGGCGAGGCCATTGATCCGCGAGACGGTCTCGCGGTCGGATTGATCTGTTGCGGTGCTCGACCACGAGGCGAGCGCCAGCAGGTCGGCCGTGTCGATGATGCCCTCGAGCAACTGGGCGCGCGCCTGAGGTCGCTCGGCGAGGGCCAGCAGGCTCTGCGTGACGGCAATGAGAGACGCCGCGAGATTGCCGCTGTCCACCGTTGACACGTACCGAGGGTGGAGGGGCGCCAGTGTGTCAGTGGCGTACCAGTTGAGGAAGTGGCCCTTGTGCCGCTCGAGCCCTTCGAGCGTCGTGAGCGTGCGATCCAGACGTTGGACGAGCGCATCCGTGGTCAGGTACCCGAGCTCGTGGGCGGCCACTGTCGACAACAGCGTCATGCCGACGTTGGTGGGGGAGGTGCGTCGCGCGATGCGTGGCTCCTCGCCTTCTTGATAATTGTCCGGTGGCAGCCACCCGTCGGCCTCCGTGACGAACGCCTCGTAGAAGCGCCACGTCTTCCGGGCCGTCCTGCGCAGCAGCCGCCGTTCGCGATCGCTCATCGGCCGTTCGCGCGGCCCGACCGGCATACTCAGCCAGTACGCGACCCCCGGTGCGGCGATCCACAGCAGCAGAAACGGCAGCGCCGACGGCAGGGCGTCCGGGTGAGTGAACGAGACGATCAACGTGAGGGCGGCGGCGATGATCGGACTGGCCATCATGTCGGCGATGAACCGCAGCAGCGCGCGCCCGCCGACGATGCCGGCCGCCCGCGCGGCGGCCGCGGCGGCCGTTTCCCACTCCAGCAGGCGGCGCCTGGTGATGGTCAGCCGGACCAGCGTCAACACAATCGCATGAGCGGTGTCCCAGGCGTGGTAGGCGAGAAACGTCACGCCGAGGAGGACCTGCGCCAGCGCGATGGCGGTGTCTGCCCGCAGATTCCGCCAGAACACGGGGAACGACTGCGCGCGGCGCGGCCCGACCAGCATCTGGGCGGCCAGCGGCAGGAGCTGTGACGCCATCACCCCCAGGACCAGCGTCGTCCAGACCCAGTGGGCGCCCGGGAGAATCGTCCACGCCGCGACGAGGAGCGCGAGCAGCATCGGCTGAACGAGGCTGCGGCGCAGGTTGTCGAGGATCTTCCACCGTGAGATCGCCGGCAACGAGTTCCGCTTGATGCCATGGCGAGTCGGCACGAACGGGAACAGCCACAGCAGGATCTGCCAGTCGCCGCGGATCCAGCGGTGCTGACGGCGCGCGTGCGCGAGAACACTCGATGGGTAGTCGTCGACCAGCTCGATGTCGGAGACCAGCGCGGCGCGCGCATGCAGACCTTCGAACAGGTCGTGTGACAACAACGCGTTTTCCGGGACCGAGTCCTCCAGCGCGGCGGTGAAGGCGTCGACGTCGTACAAACCCTTCCCTGTGAAGATGCCCTCGCCGAACAGATCCTGGTAGGTGTCGGACACGGCCGTGGTGTAGGGGTCGACGCCGGTGTGGCCGGAGTAGAGCCGCGCGAACAGTGAGCCGGCGGCGCTCGTGAAGGTGACGCTGACGCGAGGCTGGAGGATGCCGTAGCCCTCCGTCACCCGCCCGACCGCCGGATCGAACGAAGGCTGGTTCAGCGGATGCGTGATGGTGCCGATCAGGTGCCTGGCGGCGTCGCGCGGCAGGCGCGTGTCGCTGTCGAGCGTGATGCAGTAACGCACCTGCGGCAGAATCGCCGCGTCCCCGACGGTCAGCACGAAGCTGGTGTCCGTGGCCCCGCGCAGCAGCCGGTTGAACTCCTCGATCTTGCCGCGCTTGCGCTCCCACCCCATCCAGAGGCCTTCCTGCGCGTTCCACTGCCGCGTCCGATGGAACAGGAAGAAGCGGTCTGGTCCGCCGTCGGCATGCTTCGCATTGAGCGCGCCGATCGCGTCGGCGGCGGCGGCGAGAATCTCTGCGTCGAGCGGCAGCCGTTCCGCATCGGCGTCCCGGAAATCACTGAGGATGGCAAAGTGGATGTGCGGGTCGAGGTTGCCGAGGGCCTGTACTTCGACGTGCGCCGCCAGTTCCCGTGCCCGCTCGACACTGTCGAGAATCGTCGGGATGATGACCATCGTGCGCGCCGATTCCGGAATGCGGGCGAGGTCGAGCCGGGACAGACGGCGCGGCGGGACGAAGCGGGCGATCAACCGCTGGACGACCTGAATCACCAGTTCGCTGGTCGGCACCAGCGTCAGGAGGACGACGAGGATCAGCGCCGGCCACTGCCATCCTTGGGCGGCGGCGTAGGCGACGGCGGCGGCGATCAGCCCCGTCGTCAACAGGCCAATCGTGCCGAGGTAGCCTGGCGTGGCCCAGCGGAAGAACGCGCGTCTGAGACGGACCGCGACCCTCGGGTGCCAGCCGATGCCGCGTTCGAACTGGTGGCGCCCGGCGCCGATCAAATAGTGGCCGACGTGCGCCTCGCGCGCACCCGGTGTCCGCTCCGCGATCTGCCGGGCGCGTTCGACGCTGTTCAGCGCCACACGCACCTGTCCGTCGCCAGTCGGCTCCGACAGTTCCTCAACCGCATGCCGGTAGCGATCGCGGCTCGTGAAGTCCATCCGTCCATAGACGGCCGCCGGATCGCGTTGCAGCACCTGCTCGACCAGGCTGACGCTCTCGAAGAATTCGCTCCAGTCGAACGTCGAGACCAGACGGAGGCTGCCGATCAGGTTGGCCATGAAGGCTTGCTCGGCGGCCTGATGCCGTGCCTCGGAGCGGATGGCGTCCTCGATGGTCTGCCCGCGCGCCGTCAGCGCGGCTTCCAGCTGTTGCCGAAGCGGCACGGCGGCCTGGTGTTCACGGGAGCGCTGCAGCAGCCGAATCACGAATGCGGGGTGGACCTGTGACGGCCAGCGGTGGCGGCCGCGTCCCGACGAGGAGAGCGCACCCACCAGGCGATCGGCCTCGAGTCGATGGCCACGGCTCGTCGCCATCACGTCGGCCCGGGTTCGCACGTGTTCGACGAGCGCGAGCTTCAACGCCGACGGCCACGCCCAGAGCTCGCCGATCGTCAAGGGCGTGATCGATTGGAAGGCGGTGACGAAGCGGTGCAGACGTTGGGGGTCGAGGCGGCCCGCGCTGCAGCGAATCAGTTCCAGCGCCATCGCATAGATGCGTGGCAGACCGGCGAACTCGTCGGCGGCGATCCACGGGAGCCGGCGAAAGAAGCCGGACGGCAGATCATGGTGAATGTCGCGCAGGGCTGCCACGATGATGTGGAAGTTGTCGAGCAGCCACTCAGCGGCGGGCGACGCCGGTTCGCCTTCGGCCGCGTCGCCAGCCAATGCCGTGTAGACCTGTCGAAGCGCCTGCGAGTGCTGACGAACTCTCCTCAGATGCTCGCTGCTGTTCCGGCGTCGAGGCGACACCGTGAACAGCGCCGCCAGTCGGCGCGCATGTTCCTCCAGCGGCTCAATTCCGAGCAGTTCGATGGTCGTTGGCGCCGGAGTGCCGCGGGCTCTACCCATGAGCTGGCGTTTTCGTAGCAAAGGTCATGCGCGATCGTAACCTCTGGCGTTAGATTTCCGGCTCAACCGATGCGGGTTTATTGTTTCGGTATCGATCTCCCTGATGACCGAAGTGACAACGGACTTCACCACGCTGAAGCTCGCTGACGTCGTAGCCGAGCTCTCGACGATTGCTCGCGACGTGCAATCGCTATTCGGCGGCGCATGACCACGATCGCTTCGGCAATCCTCGCTGGTGTCGCCGTCCTGCTGGCAGGCAACTTGCCATGGGTTGCGTTCCTGGCGCCGCTCAATCTCCGCCTGCTTCCGGTTGTGCCGTGGGCGATCGCGCCGATGGCGGTCTATCTGCTGCTGTACTGGCGTTACATTGGCGGTCGCATCGGATCCCCCGGAAGCGCGGACATGCGCCGGACAAGCCTGCGTGCCAATCCGCTGGCGCCGGATGTCTGGACCATGGCGATCCTGACCGGCCTGGTTGGTTTCGCCGCGCTGCTGGCGTTGGTCGCGGTCATGGCGCGCCTGATGACGCTGCCGGAAGCCGCGCCCATCGTGGCGCCGGCTGGCATGCCGAGGCTGACGTTGCTGCTGCTGCTGGCGATGTCGTCGATTGTCGCCGGCGTGACCGAGGAAGCGGGCTTCCGCGGCTACATGCAAGGCCCAATCGAGCGACGCTACGGCCTGGCGATGGGCATCCTGGTCAACGGCGCGATGTTCGGCCTCCTGCATTTCCCCAACCATCCCGGCGCCGTGATTTCGATGTTGCCCTATTACATCGCCGTGGCGGCCGTGTACGGCGGGCTCACCTGGGCCACCAACTCGATCCTGCCCGCGTTGGCACTGCACGCTGGCGGCGATATCTGGTCGCTGACGCGGCTATGGGCAACGGGCCGGCCCGAGTGGCAGCTCTCGACGCCGCCGCCGCAACTCGTCACCGACAACGGTGTGGATGCGTCCTTCTTCGTGGCAGCAGCCGGCGTAATCGTTCTTGGGGCCGCTACCGTCGGGCTGTGCCGGTCGTTGCGACGTCTCGCGATGGGCTAGCGAGGTCTCGGCCCGTAGACCGGCACCGGTCGGCCCACCTCGAGGGCGCCGAGATCGGGAGCCTTGCCGGTGAAACCCTCGGTGACGTTCGGCAGGGCGATGCCGCGATCGACGGCCGCCGATCCCGGCTTGAGCCGGAAATCGAGATCTTCGGCCTTGTAGAGACGCTGCACGGTCGCCAGATCCTTCGCGTCCAGCATCGTCACATTCATGAAGACGTCGTAGTCCACCAGGACGCTGTGTTGATCCTGCCTGGTCGCCTGCACGTAGGCGTCCAGTGTCGAAAACGTGCGCTGCTCCAGCTTGGCCGGGCCGTTGGCGTCGGCGAACATCGCCGGCACGTTCGCCGGCGGCGAATTCCATCGGAACGACTCGCCCCCGGCATTCGGACGGAAGCCGTTGTAATCCGACGAGCTGTAGTTGGTGTTGGTGTTGACGCTGAAAATCGCCGGCTGGACGTTCTGACCGAGCATCAGATTGTTCCGCCAGTGCACGTTGGCCGATGCTCCGGCGTTGGTCTCGGTCACGATCGTGTTGTTGTAGAAGAACACTCCCGGCGATCCGGCCGTCAAGCGTGTCGACCCTCCCGGCGCGTGATAGGCGATGTTCCGGATGAAGTAGACCGGCCCGCCGGTCGACGGCTGCGTGCTCATCGGATGCGACGCCGAGTTGATCAGCATGTTCCGCATGACGCGGATGTTGTGCATGCTGCCATCCATCTCGATCGAGTTGTCGTGCGCGTTGGTGATGTAGTTGTTGTAGATGTCGATGGCGGTCGGCCGGCGGTCCCAGAACTCACGCGGTGGGTAGTTGGGTCCATCGATCGGATGCGATCCGTCCGGCATGCCGTACATCTCGGTGTCGATGCCGTCGTGGAAGTCGGCGACGTAGTTGTGGGCGACGACGTGGCCGGGGCCATACAACCGCACGGCCGTATAGGACTTCATCACCGGCGGAAACTCCTGGCCCTCGACGTTCTCGAACTGCTGCCAGAACGCGCCGTTCCAGCCGGTCAGATGCTTCGGATCGTTTCTGCCGAGAAACACGCTGTCGGCGATGTAGAAGTCGCTCGATCCGGAGTAGTTGGAGAAGACCCCCATCCCCACCTGCTCGAAGCGGCATCGCTTCACGGTGAGCCCTTTCGAGCCGGCGATGAACTGCGTGCCCGCCCAGATCGCGATGTCGGTGTTCCTGAAGGTAATTCCCTCGAAGTAGTTGTAGTCGGCGGCCTTGACGTTGAACAGATTGAAATTGCCGCGGCCGTCGAGGATCACCTCGCCGTCGCCGGCGGCCCTGATGACGATCGGCCGGTCAGGGGTGCCGTCAGCGGTGAGGTAGTACGTGCCCTCGAACGTGGTGGTGGCGTTGATGGTGGTCTGGTTGGCGTAGAACTCGTAGTGATACGCGTAGGTGCCGGCATGGACCAGGATGGTGTCGCCCGGCTTCACGCGGGGACGACCGCCGGGCGCGGTATCGCCGGCGCCGCAGTAGTAGTTGTAGGCGCACATGATGCCTTCGAAGGCCGGTTCGATCTTCGGCCCCTGCCACTTCGTCGGGTAAACGTGGTAGGTCTTGCCGCCCGCGGCCGGCACCGGCTCGGGACGCGTCCGCACGGTCACGATCCTGGTCGCGTTGGCAGCCGCTCCGGTGACGCCGTCCGGATCCGTCATGACGAAACGTGCCTCGTATGCAGTGCCCGGCTCCAAATCCAGAATGCTTCCGGCAAACATGTTCGGCGTCACGAGATTGAAGACGTTCCGCTGGAAGACCTGTTCACCATGAAGCCGCACCAGCGGCATGCCTGTTTGCCAGGCCGTGTCGCCCTGCTTCCTGAACGAGACCTCGACGCGCGCATTCCGATTGGCGTCGCCGTCGATGTGCCACTCGAATCCGAGGTTGATGAGCGTCGGATTTTCGACCACGAACTCGCCGGGCGTCACCGTCGTGTCGCCGGGTGCCCCGTGGAGCGGCCCGCTCGGACTGCCCGCCAGGACTGTGAAACCAATCACTGCACACGTGCGGAGCAGGGCACGGGATGAGGGCATCATGCGCGGATTATACGAGTACAATCCGCATCCTATGCGTCATCCATTGCTTGTCTTGCTCGGCCTCAGCGTGCTGACAGCGGCCACCGTGCTCGCGCAGCAGAGCGCCGCCGAACGATCGTCCGGCGTGCAGACGCCGTCGGCTCCATGGTTTGGCGTCCGTCTTCCGGCCGGCCTGGGCGATCCGCATCGCCCCATCCTCGATGTGTCAACGGTCAAGCCCGTTGCCGCCGTCGTGCCATCCGGCGAAGAACGCCATGCCGAGCTGACCGGCGCCGCGGTGCGAAAACACCTCGAAGCGATCGTCGGCTTTTCGCGCGCCGACCGCGCGCGAGGCGAGAAGGCCTGGGGTCGGATTACCGGATTCCGTGCGGCTGACGAGACGCACGCGTGGGTGCTGCAGCAGTTCAAGACTGCCGGACTGCGCGACCCCCAGATGCAAACCTATAACGCCACGCAGGCGACCTGGTACCCGAAGTCGTGGGAGGTGAAGCTGGTCGCGACGGCAAAGGCCGGGCCTGGCAGCCGCGACGTCGTGCTCGAGTCGGCATTTCCCACCAGCGGCTCGCAGCTGCCCAGTGGCCCGATCAGCGGTCCGCTGGTCTTCGTCGGTGCCACCACCGATGCGGCGTTGCCCGATGTGGACGTTAAAGGCAAGGTCGCTGTCCAGACGCTCCACCCACAAGCAGGCGCATTCTCCGAGCGCACCAGAACGACTGAGCGCGCCCGCGAACTCGCGAAGCGGGGCGCGCTGGCGGTGCTCAACGTCGTCGAGCAGGCCGGCAACATGCACGTCAGGGATTTCAGCAACTGCGGCGTGCCCTGCTTCAATCTCGGGACCGACGACGGGCGTTTCGTGAAGACCGTGGCGGAGCGTGCGAGTGCCGCAGGTGCCGCCGGCGATCTGCGCGTCGCCATCAATCTCGAGACCGAAATGCGGCAGGGCCTGCAGGGGCACAACACCATCGGCATCGTCCCGGGACGGCGAGATGACGAGAACGTCATCGTCAACGCGCACGCCGACGGGTGGTTCGACGCCGCCGGAGACAACGCCGATGGTCTGGCGGTGCTGATCGCGCTGGCCCGTCACTTCGCGAAGGCGCCGCCGCCCGAGCGGACCCTGCTGTTCGTGGCCAGCGGCGGCCATCACGGCGGCGGCATGAACGGGCCCGGCAATCTTGTGACGATGAATCCGGAGCTGGTGAAGAAGGCGGTGCTCGTGCTGAATCTCGAGCACATCGCGCAGCTGTCCTTCAGCAACGATCCTTTCCGCGTCGAAGCCACAGAACAGTCGATGGGTTTTGGAATCTCGAACGAAGCGCCGGCCATCGCCGACATGGCGAGACGCGGCATGCAGCGCTATGGATTCGCCCTGCGTCCGCAGTTCTCGAGTTCGACGGCCGGCGATCTGGGCGGCTACGCGCCGCTCGGCGTCCCGCGGGTCCAGGCGATTCATGCCGGCCCGATGTATCACACCAGCGGCGACACGCTCGACAGCATCTCGACGCCCGGCCTCGAACGGGCGGCGCGTTTCTACGCGTTTCTGGTCGGCGAGTTTGCGAAGGCCGAACGGACGGCCCTGCAACCGAAGTGAGCGCTGGAGTTGGCGGCTAGCGCTCCATGAAGCGATACAGCGTGTTCGCGGTACGAATGATCAGGCTGCCGTTTGCGACGGCGGGTGTCGCCATGGACATCTCGTCGAGCGAGTTTTTGCCGAGAATCTTGAACTCGGGTCCGGCCTGGATGACAAAGGTGTCCCCGTCCTCGCTCAGCGCAAAAATCCGGCCGTTGTAGCTCCAGGGTGACGCGCTGAATCCGCTCGACTCGGCCGAAATGCGCTGACGTCCGTAGATCTCTCTGCCGGTCCTCGCGTCGTGGCAGGTGAGGAACCCGCGATCCAGCAGCGTGTAGTAGTAGTCGCCGACCACGATCGGTGACGGCTGATACGAGCTGATTTGCGTGTTGCTCCACGCAATGAACTGGTTGTGACTTTCCCCAGCCTGAAGCGAGATGTCGCCGGCCGCACCGGGACGGACGGCGTAGACCGGCCTGTGCGGATCCTGGATGTAGCCGGCGCTGACGAACAGCAACCCGTGACGGGCAAGGGGTGACGGCACCGTCAGCACCGACATCCTGACGATGTCCCACAACGGACGACCGTTCAGGTCGTAGGACCGCACGCGACCCGTGCCGGTGGTGACAATCTCGGTGCGGAGCTCGTTTTCCCAGATGAGCGGCGTGCTCCAGTTGGTGCGCTCGTCGCGATTGACGCGCCACAACTCGCGACCGCTGCGGGCCTCGTAGGCCGCCAGATACGATTGCTCCTCGTTGTCGTTCACGATGTAGAGGCGGCCGTTGTGCAACGCGGGAGACGCGGCGGTGCCCCAGCCCATGCGTGACTTCACCGTGGGCATCGGCTTCGACCAGACCGGCCGACCCGACATGTCGAAGGCAAACAGTCCGATGCTGCCCGAATACACGTAGACGCGCTCGCCGTCGGTGACCGGCGTTTCGGAGAAGTAGGTGTTCTTCTGGTGGACGGGCTGAGACGGAACGGCCGTGTGCAGGACGCGCTCCCAGCGAATGCGCCCGCTGCTGAAGTCGATGTCGTAGAGCACCCAACGGTGAACGTCCGACGTCGTGGCGATGCTCGTCTGGTCCAGCGGGCCGTCCCATGAGCGACCCCGGTATTCGGGAACCGGCTTCAGCGCCTGGACGGGAGCGTTGACGTTGACGACACTCGTCACGAAGACGTGGTCGCCCCAGACGACCGGCGAGCTCCACGATCGTCCAGGCACGTCGACTTTCCACACGACGTTCTGTGTCCGACTCCAGCTGGCAGGGCAGCGAGGGATGGTCCGCGGCAAGGCCCGCCTGCGTCCCGCGGAACTGCGGCCAGTTCTCGGCGACCACCGGCACAGCCGAGAGGCACGAGAGGACAATCGTTCCGACGAGGCGGTTCGGCACCGATGGGATTCTACGCCACCCTTCCGTGCCGTTACCTGCGGCCGGACAGGTTGAGTGACCAGGACGTCAGCCGGCTGTCAGTCTTCATCGCCTTGGGTTAAGGTATGAGCATGCGGATGACCCCGGGCTGGCTCGTGATGCTGGGGATTGGCGCTGCCGTCGCTGCGCCGGAAACGCGGTCACAAGTCATCCAGCCGGCGCCGATTCCACATGCAGTCGGCCAGGGAGTGACGCCGTCCTTCGAAGGGTGGTACCGCAATCCCGACGGCACCTACAGCCTCTCGTTCGGGTACTTCAACCGGAACTACCAGGAAACGCTCGACATCCCGATTGGAGCCAACAACCGGATCGAGCCGGGCGTGCCCGACCAGGGGCAGCCGACACATTTTCTGACGCGGCGTCAGACTGGCGTGTTCACCGTCACTGTGCCGAAGGACTTCAAGCCGCAGCAGACGCTGACGTGGACGATCACAGCGCATGGCCAGACCAACTCGATCCCGGGCCACCTGCGCCCGGAGTGGGAAATCGACGCGATGAAGGAAGTGACCAGCGGCAACACCCCGCCGCTCATCCGGTTCGCTTCGTCTGGCCAGTCGGGGCAGGGCCATGCCGGACTGGCGGCGACGCTGAAGGTCACTCTTCCGAATTCCGCGACCCTCACCGTGTGGGGAAGCGACGACAACGTGCGCAAGCGTGAGGCAGAGGGTCGCTCGGGCCCTGCGTTCGGATTCAACTGGTCGAAATATCGAGGCCCTGGCAGAGTAACCTTTGCCGAGGCGGCGCCCAGGCCGGACGCGACAGGCCACGCCACGACGACGGCCTCGTTCAGCGAACCGGGTGAGTACACGCTGCGCGTGCTCGCGTGGGACTCGTCCGGCGCGCAGGGGGCGGTCATGGCCGGCGGCTTCTACTGCTGCTGGACCAACGGCTACGTCAAGGTGAACGTCGCAGCGGGACAGTGAGGCCACTTTTATGACCACATTGCACAGAGTCAGCTTCGGCGTCGGTCTGACAGTCGCGTTGGTCATACCAGTGACCGCCTCCGCGCAAAGCCCGGCACGCCTCACCTTCACCAGAGACATCGCGCCCATCTTCCAGGCGAAGTGTCAGACGTGTCACCGGCAAGGGCAGATGGGGCCGATGCCGCTCTTGACCTATCAGGACGCACGTCCCTGGCTCAGATCGATTCGCAGCAAGGTCAGCACTCGCATGATGCCGCCGTGGCATCTGGATCGCAGCGTCGGCATTCAGAAGTTCAAGAACGACCTCTCGCTCACCGACGAGCAAGTCGACCGGATCGTGCGGTGGATCGACGACGGCGCACCACAGGGCGACCAGCAGGACATGCCGCCGCCGGTGCAGTGGCCAGGCGATGACATCTGGCGTCTCGCCGAGGTCTACGATCGGCAGCCGGACCTGGTATTGAAGGCGAACCCGTGGACCCAGAAGGCACAGGGACAGGATCAGTGGTGGCAGCCGCTGGTCGAGACCGGCCTCACCGAGGATCGATGGGTGAAGGGCATCGAAATCCGTCCGTCGGCGAAAGGCCGCCGCGTCGTGCATCACGTCGTCACCTATCTGGTGCAGCAGGAAGAGCGGTATGGCGCCGTGGACGTGCCCGGGATGGGCGGCTACTTCAGCGAATTCGCAGTCGGCAAAATCGGCGACGTGTTCCGCGAAAACACCGGCAAGCTGATGAAGGCCGGCTCGAAAATCCGCTTCGACATCCACTATCACTCGGTGGGCGAGGAGCTGACCGATGCCAGCGAAGTCGCCATCTGGTTCTATCCCAAGGGCGAGACGCCGAAGTACCGCGTGTTCCCTCAAGCGATGGGCGTGCAGCACGCGATGGCGACCATGGACATCCCCCCGGGAAAAGTGACGCAGCACTTTGCCTACGTCGCGCTCCCGCAGCCGGCGCGCCTCGAGAACTACCAGCCGCACATGCACGTGCGCGGCAAGGCGATGTCGATGGAAGCGATCTATCCGGACGGACGCGTCGAGATGCTGAACCATGTCGATCGCTTCGACTTCAACTGGCATGTGAATTACGTCTATGCCGACGACGTCGCGCCGGTGTTGCCGAAGGGCACGATCATCAAGATCACCGCGTGGCACGACAATACCGCCTCGAACCCGGCGAATCCGGATCCGACGCAGTGGGTCGGCTGGGGACAGCGCAGCTACGACGACATGTATCACGCGCACGTGAACGTCACCTACCTGACCGACGAGGACTATCAGAAGATCGTGGACGAGCGCCGGCGAGCGCGTTCGGCGAACACCCAGCAGCAACAGGACTAGCCGCGAGAGAATGAGGCTGCAGGCCTGAGAGACGAGTTTCTTCAAGGGTCCGATTGGCGTTCGCTTCTGGTACCACGTTCGGCGTCTACGAAGTCGGCGCGCTGGTCGGCGTTGGCGGCATGGGCGAGGTGTACCGCGCTCGTGACACCAGGCTGGGTCGTGACGTTGCGATAAAGGTCTTACCGGCCGCATTCAGCACTGATCCCGAGCGGATCGCCAGGTTCCAGCGCGAAGCGATGACGCTCGCGGCGATGAACCACCCCAACATCGCGGCGATACACGGGCTCGATGAACACCAGGGCATCACTGCTCTGGTGCTCGAACTTGTCGAGGGGCCGACGCTCGCCGAGCGCATTTCACACGGCCCCATCCCGCTCGACGATGCCTTGGCCATCGCCACGCAAGTCGTGGATGCCCTCGAGGCCGCGCATGAGAAGGGCATCATTCACCGTGATCTGAAACCGGCCAACATCAAGGTGCGAGCCGACGGGGCCGTCAAGGTCCTCGATTTCGGTCTGGCCAAGGCGATCGCCCCCGCGACTGCCCCCTCGAGCGCGTCCCTGTCGCCCACCATCACGACACCTGCCATGACGCAAGCCGGGGTGATCCTCGGTAGTGCGGCGTATATGAGTCCCGAGCAGGCGCGAGGCAAGCCCGTCGACCGACGCACGGACATCTGGGCCTTCGGCTGCGTGTTGTTTGAAATGCTCACGGGCAAGCGCGCGTTCGATGCCGAAGATGTGTCGCTGACGCTCGCCGAGGTCATGAAGTCTGACCCGGATTGGCGCGCGCTCCCAGCGCTTCCGCCAGCGATCGAAATGTGCCTGCGGCGGTGTTTGAAAAAGGACCCGCGACTGCGGTTGCGCGATATTGGCGAAGCTCGACTCGCCCTCGATGGAACGTTGGATGCGGACCTCGTAAAGTCGTCTGCGAGGGTTTCGCAAGCCGGTCGACGAGGCTGGCGGTTTGCGCTTCCGTGGGGCGTCGCCGCTGTGTCGACTATCGCCGCGCTGCTCGTATGGTTGTGGTCAGGTCCACCACGAACGTTACCCGAGGTCGTTCGCTTCCAGATCCATCCGCCGGCGGGGAGCAAAATTCAACCGGGGACGCCTGCCATTTCTCCGGACGGACGCACGCTGGCCTACCGGATGGATGGTCCCAACGGGGCGAGCGGCATCCATCTTCAAGACATCCATTCCACGGAGTCGCGATTGCTTCCTGGCACTGAGAATGCCGTGCATCCATTCTGGTCGCCTGACGGTCGATCGCTGGCGTTCGTCAGCAATCGCGTTCTCAAGCGCATCGATCGCATAGGCGGAACGGCTCGTGAACTGGTGTCGCAAGTCAGCGGGCCCTGGCATGGGTCATGGGGTCAGTTTGGTGATGTGCTCTTCACCCTCAACGGCGTGTCGCGCGTACTCGATGAGGGCGGTAGAGCGACGCCCGCCGTACAACTCGACGCCACAGCCGGCGAGATTGGTTCCGGCCATCCCGTCTTCCTGCCGGATGGCCGGCGGTTTCTCGTCCGCATCAACAAAGAGACTGGCGGCGGAATTTACCTTGCGTCGATCGAATCACCTGACAGGAAATTGCTACTCGACCACATCGACAGCGCCGTGCTCATCGCGCCGACACCTCGAGGCGCGACCTACCTGCTCTATCTGAGGGACGACGCATTAGTGGCGCATGAGTTCGACGTAACCGCGGGCGAGGTCGTGGGGACGCCTCGATTGCTCGTCGATAGTATTGGCAGGGTCGCCAATCCTCCCATCCTGCCGACAGTTGGTGTTTCCCCCGCCGGAGTGTTGGCCTACCAGGTCGGCGGCGACTTTACGCAAACCGGCCTGAGCTGGCTCGATCGATCCGGCAAGCTTCTTGGGGACGTGCCGGGTGACGTTTCACCTGCGATCTTCGCGCTTTCGCCGGACGCACGTCTGGTTGCGTTTGACTCGAATCCAACAGCAGGTGAGCGAGACGTGCGGATCACGGACCTGACACGGGGGGTCACATCACTCATGGCAAGAGGTGGACGAACTCCAGTGTGGTCACCGAACGGCCGTCAGGTGGCGTTCCTGCAATCGGGCAGGATTTACGTCAAAGACGTGGACGGGAGCTCCGGGGAAACGGTGCTTGCCGACATCAACGGCATCCCACGGTCGTGGTCCTCAGATGGCAGGTTCCTTCTGTACGAAACGCCAGACCGGAAACTGTTGCTGTGGCCGCTCGGCGGCGGCAGTCCGATCCCTATCGGGGCCCCCAACGGTTCAGCAAGGGACGGCCGCCTCTCTCCAGATGGACGCTACATCGCCTACGCGTCGGATGATGGCGGGAGATACGAGGTGGTCTTAGAGCGCGTGCCGCCGGCAACAGGGCGGCTGCAAATATCGGCCGGCGGCGGAGTCCAACCCCGTTGGAGTGCTTCAGGTCGTGAACTGTTCTTTATCGCGCCAGCGCGAGAGGTATCTGGATCTCCAACATTAATGGCCGTGGACGTGCCACTCGGCGACACCCTCCCAGCAGGCGCAGCGCGGAAAGTCTTCGACATCGACACCTTCTTCGGCAATGTGGGCTACGACGTCGCAGGGAATGGCGAGCGGTTTCTGGTGGTTCGGCAGCGCCAGAGTGACGTCCCGAACGCGCCCATCACAGTGGTGTTGAACTGGTGGGTCGAGTTCGCCCGGCTCAACTAAACCCATGACCGCGATCACCATACCGGGACGAATTCTCAGGTTTCTGGAACATCACGCCAACCTGGGGTTTGCCGGGACGCGCAGCCGGGACTTGGTGCCGTACGGGCACCGCGTCTCAGGGTGGTTTGTCGATGCCGACGGCCGCACGATCACGGCGTTGATTGCCGAGGACTTCACCAGCCATCTCGTCGAATCGCTTCGCGACAACGGCGAATTGGCGCTCACGGTCGAAGAATTTCCGTCACATGAAACCTATCAGTTCAAGGGACGGTATCGGCGCGACCGACCCGTGCAGTCCGAGGACCTCGCGGTCGTCGACCGGATTCGCGAGCGGTTTGCCAAAGCCGTTCGGCATGTGTTCAGCGAGGCTCCGGATCTGATGCTCAAGGCCTACATTCACGCGCCCGCCCGGGCGGTGGAGTTCGAGGTGCGGGAGATCTTCGTGCAGACACCGGGACCGGGAGCCGGCGCGCGGCTGGTCCCACCCGTCGAGGTGACCGGCGCATGACGACGCTCCCCGCGGAAATCCGCCCGGTACTCGAGAACGGGCTGCCGGCGGTGATGGTGACCTGCTCGGCCGACGGCATTCCCAACGTCACCGTGATCTCGCAGGTGTATTACGTCGACGAGCAGCACGCCGCCCTGTCATTCCAGTTCTTCAGCAAGACGATCAGCAACGTGCGCGAAAATCCGCACGCCTACGTCTGCGTCTCCGATATCGCCGGGCAGGCCGAGTGGATTCTGCACCTCGCGTTTCAGCGTTCGGAAACCGAGGGCCCGATCTTCGATGCGATGGACATGCAGATCGAAGCGATTGCGTCGGCCACGGGAATGTCCGGGATTTTCAAACTGCGGGCCGCCGACATCTACCGCGTGCTCTCGGTCGAGAAGCAGCGCTACGGCGATGGCGCGGTGCACAGATGAGCGACGGTCCTCAGGAAGCGGCCCGGCTGTCCGCGGATCTCGAGCGCAAGACGACCGAATTCCAGATCCTGCAACGCGTCTCGTCGGAACTCAACTCGACGCTCGAGCTCGACGAAATCTACGACGCGGCACTGCGGACCATGGCCGACCTGTTCGAGTTCCATCACGCGAACATTCTGCTGCTCGACCCCGACGACCAGACGTTGAGCGTCGTCGCCAGCCGCGGCTACGAAGGCCAGGCCACTGGCGGCCGCGTGCGCGTCGGGACGGGGGTGATCGGCATCGTCGCGCAGAAGCGCAAGATGCTGCACGTCACCAACCTGGCGCAGCAGCGCGCCTATGCGGCGGCGCAGCGACAGCAGATGATCAGGGCGGGGCGCGGCACCGAGCTCGGCGACAGCGTGGCCGTGCCGGGCTTGCAGAACGCGGAGAGTCAGTTCGCCATTCCGCTGCTGATTCGCGATCAGTTGATCGGTGTGTTCTCGATTGAGACGCCGACCCGGCGAACGTTCAGCGAACACGACCGGGCGCTGATCTCGATCATCGCCGAGCACATCGCCAGCGCGATCCACAACGCGCGGCTCTACGACGAGCGGCGCCAGGTCACGGAACAGCTTCGCGCGGTCAACGCGTCGCTCGAAGAGCGCGTCGCCGAGCGAACAGCGGCTCTCGAGCGCGAGTTGCGGGTGGCCGAGGATCTTCTGAAGGACGTCCGCGGCCGGGTCGAAGGTCCCTTGCTCGGCGACGGCGCGGCGGTTCATGCGCTCCGAGCGGCCGTCGAGGCGCAGGCGTCGCGCCAGGAACCGCTGCTCCTGACCGGCCCGCCAGGGGCCGGCAAGGAGGCCACCGCTCATGCCGTGCATGTCGCCTCCCGCCGCACCGGCGCATTCATTTTCGTGAGTTGCCCCGAGCTGCAGGCACAACACGCGTCCGATGGTGCCGGCCCGGGCGGCGCAACCGTGTTCCGGACCAAGCTGGATCTTGCGGCGGCCGGCACCCTGTTTCTCGACGCCGTTCACGAGCTGCCACTGGGCCTCCAGCAGGCGCTGCTCGAGATCGTCACTGAATTCGCTGTCGCAGGAAGCAGGTCGGGAGTTGCGCCGTTGCGGCTGATTGCGTCGACGACCCGCGATTTGACACGGGATATGAGTGGACTGCATGAGGCGTTCCGCCGCTTGCTGATGACCAATCGCATCGACGTTCCAGCCCTGGCCGATCGCCGCGAGGACATTCCCGCGCTCGTCGAGCACTTCGTGCGCAAGCAGGCGAGGCAGATGAGCAAGATCGTCGACCGTGTCTCGCCGGAATCGATGCGCCGGCTGGAGGCGTACGCCTGGCCCGGCAACATCCGTGAGCTGCGGACCGTCCTCGAGCGCGCGATGGTCCTCTCGAAAAGCTCAGTGCTGGAAATCGACGAGGAACTGCTCGACGAGCGTCTGTCGGTCGGCAGTTACCGTCTCACCGAGCAACTCGGGACGGGGGGCATGGGCGAGGTGTGGCGTGCCCAGCACCGCCTGCTGGCTCGTCCCGCTGCCGTGAAGCTGATTCGCCAGACCGCGCCGGCCGGCGGAACGCGGGAGGAGCTCGTCCAACGATTCGAACGGGAGGCGCAAATCACCGCGTCGTTGCGGTCGCCGCATACCGTCCAGCTCTACGACTTCGGCGTGACCGACACCGGCAACTTCTTCTACGTTATGGAGCTGCTCGAGGGCCTGGACCTGCACCAGCTGGTGGACCGGTTCGGACCGCAGTCGGTGGAACGCGTGATCATGTTGTGGCGGCAGGCGTGCCGCTCACTTGCCGAGGCGCACGAGCGTGGCCTGGTGCATCGAGACATCAAACCGGCCAATCTGTTCGTCACCCGTCTCGGGCACGAGTATGACTATCTGAAGGTGCTCGACTTCGGGATCGTGAAAGATCGCCCGAGCCGAAAGGAATCCAGCCTGCTGACCGCCCAGGGGATCCTGCAGGGCACGCCGGCGTTCATCGCGCCGGAAGTCGTCTTCGGCGAACGTCGCGTCGACGGTCGAACCGACCTTTACTCGCTGGCGTGCGCGGCCTACTGGGCGGTCACCGGACAGTTGGTCTTCGAAGCCGCGACGCCAGCCGACATGCTGCTGCATCATGCGCAGACACCGCCGACGCCGCCGTCGCGGGTCTCCGAGCTGCCGATCCCCAAGCAGTTCGACCAGATCCTGATGAAGTGTCTCGAGAAGGACCCGGCGAATCGCTTCAAATCAGCGTTGGAGGTCGACGCTCAGCTTGCCGACGTTCCCACGACCGAGCGTTGGACTCAGGACAAGGCGCGCGAGTGGTGGCAGAGGCATGCGCCGGAACTGGTCGCCGGGCCGAAGCTATTCGCGACCTCCTGAGATGTGGAAATGACGTCGATCGGGGGCGGCAGCGGCGGAACGATCGACGGCGACCTTCGACCTGCTTCTATTCTACGACGCACCCGTCCGTAAAAACAGACTACCGCTCAAATTGAACCTCCGTTAGATTTGGCGTCCCGCCGCGTCTCAATCTCTTGGGCTTCTGGAGGTGCATGCCAAAGTCCGACGCTCGTACTCCGGCGCGCAGAGATATTCATGACCGCCTGATCGATCGGGTTCTCGAAACACCGCACCTCGCGCGGGTCGTCCCGCGCCTGCAGCCCGAGCTGCTGCACCGGGTCATCCAGAGCTGCGGACTCGAGGATTGTGCCGACCTCGTGGCGCTGACCACCCCCGCCCAGCTCGCGCGGGTGTTCGATCTCGACCTGTGGCGCAGCGCGCAACCTGGCCGGGACGAGCAGTTCGACGCCGAGCGCTTCGGCTTGTGGCTCGAAGTCCTCGTGGAGGCCGGTGCCGCCGTCGCAGCGGAAAAGCTCGCGGGCATGGACGTCGGTCTCGTCGTCGCAGGGATTTCCCGGCACGCTCGGGTCTTCGACTGCGCCTCGATTACGCCTTTCATGACGACCGACGGGGAGCTGTCGGCCGCGACGCCCGGCGTCGACGAAAATCTTGCGAGCGATGTGGGCGGCTACCGGCTCATCCCCCGGCGGAACGAAGGCTCGACGCCCTGGGATGCGATCGTCACTGTGCTCATGGCGCTGGACGCGGACCATCCCCACTTTTTCCATGAAGTGATGCGTGGCTGCCGGTCGCTTTCCAACGCAGGGGCCGAGGTCGATGGCCTGCGCGATCTTCTCAACGACCGTGAACAGGCCATGTTCGACCTGGGCTTCGACCGCGAGCGCCGCCGGGAGCGGCAGGGATACGTGACCGCCGCCCAGGCACGCGCCTTCCTTCAGATGTCGCGCGATGTTCGAATCGAGCCTGACGGCACGCCTGCCACCAACGCGGTCGCCGGCGCCTACTTCCGGGCCATCGACCGGCCGGCGGCGGCCGACGCCGAGACTGCGGCGCCGCAGGAGCCTGCGGCATCGGACGCGGCGCATACCCAGACAGAACAGGCGGACGCAGCCGCACAGGCGGACGCAGCTGCCGCGATGGTCGATGTCCTCGACATCCTCCGCGGGGCAGGCGTTCTGGCGGAGCCGCCTCGCGCACTGCTCCAGGCGTCGCCCGATCACCCGTCGCGTCTCGCGCGGATCGAGTCGCAGATGCAGGTCGTGCTCGACCGTGATGCTGCGGCCTGTTCGACGAGACACGAGGAGCTCGCCTATCTTGCGAACACGATGATGGCTGGATGTTCCATTCAGGCGAGGCCGTTTACGGCGCAGGAAGCCTCGGATGCGGCGGTCGCGATTTGCAACCTGGGCCTGGAGAACTGGCCGACGGTGCTGCCCGACGATTTCCTCGTCGGTCATGATCTGGTCAGCGTGTTCCAGGTTGGCTGGGCGACATTGCATCAACAGGTCGGCATGTATGCGGCGGAACGGTTGATCGAGGTCCTGACCCGTCTGCGCTGCGGCGATCGCGAAACCCAGGCTGGACTCGACGCGCTTCGATCCGAACTGACGAGACAGTGGCGGGCCGGCGCGCCATGGCACGCCCAAGAGGCGCTGGAAGTGATGGCGATTCTCGACCTGCCAGCGTGGGTGACGCTGCTCGGGCTGATTGCCGAGTGCCCGGTCATGCACGCCTGCATCGATGCCGCCCGAGGTCCGCGAAAACTGACCGTCAGCCGGACTGATTTCGAGTTCATCTCGGACAACAGTCAGATTGAGTCGATCCGCGAGTACCTGCGAACGCTCTCTGAGATTCTGCGCTGATGTCCCTCGGTATATTAAAAAACTTAAGATACATATTGACAAAATCAATCTGATGAGCGACATTATGTGAACAAACGAGATGGGTCACGACTGGCAGGAGCTTACTAAGCTCGTCGGCACAAATCGCATCGAGGTCGACCGCGTCCGGCTCGTCGATACCGGGGTGGCGATCGAGGGCCCGTTCACACTCCCGCCTCTGGCGCAGCTTCCCGCCGAAGATCAGGTCTTTGTCGCGGCGTTTGTCAGGTGTCACGGCTCCATCAAGCAGATGGAAAAGTATTTCGGCGTCAGTTACCCCACGATCAAGAACCGCCTGAACAAGATTGGCAGCCAGCTGTCGTTCGTGGAAATCGAGGCCGGCGACGCGGCCGACCCCGCGGGTCAAATCCTGGAGCGCCTGTCGCGCGGTGAGCTGACAGTGGCGCAAGCTCTCCAACGTTTGAAGGAGCGATGAGAGGTAACGCGATGAGCGACGAAACACGTCGTGTGCTCGAGATGCTGTCGGAGGGCAAAGTGAGCGTGCTCGAAGCGGAGCAGCTGCTGCACGCCGTCAATGGCGCGACCGGCGCGTCGGACGCGAAGAAGCCCGACCCGCGCTACATCCGCATCCAGGTGACCCAGCCGGACCGGGCGGGCAGGAAAGCGGAGACGGTCAATATCCGGGTGCCGTTGACGGTCGTGCGGGGAGGCCTGCGGCTGGGCGCGTTCATTCCCGGCATGCTGGGCCAGAGCAAGTTGCGGCTCCGCAACGGCGGAGAGATTGATCTGCTGAAGATCGACCCCGCACAGTTCGAAGCGATGCTCAAAGACCTGGGCGAAATCTCGGTCGACGTCGACGACGACGAGGGTAAGCAGGTGCGGATTCGCTGCGAGTAGGGCGCGACGTCACACGCCGACTACGCGACGTTTCACACGGGACTACTTGTCGGTGTGAACTTCGATGTGACGCACCACCGAGCGCCTCATGACGAAGAAGGCAGCCTCCAACATGCCGCGCCCTGCGATCAGACTCAGACCGAGTGACAGAACGATCGTCAGCCCTCCAGCAATCGACTCCATACGCCCTGCGCGAGTGCAAGATGGCCGCCAGCCCGAATTCTTGGCACTACCCTTGCTGTCAAAATGTGCACATCGCTTGCGACCCAATCTGGGTTGCGACAAGGTCCTATCCCAACCGGCGGGAGGCGAACTTGGCCTCCCGACACGTCTGTACTGATGGAACAGAAGAGCGATCACTTCAACGGCCGACGATTTACCAATCCCGACGGCACAGCGGGGCAGCCGTTTACGGCCGTCCCGCGGATGCTGCGCGAGCCACGGAAGCCATGGCCGCGCTGGATTGAGGATCAACCCCGGCAGCCGCCGGCAATGGCCGAGGCTGCCGCGGTGGTCACATTCGTCGGCCACTCGACGTTTCTCATCCAGACCGCGGCCGGAAACATCCTGACGGATCCGATGTATTCCAACTGCGCAGGTCCGCTGAACATCGTGGGACCCCGCCGCGTGCGAGAGCCTGCCGTACGGTTCGACGATCTGCCGTTCATCTCGATCGTCATGCTCAGCCACAATCATTACGACCACTGCGATCGGCGGACGCTGCGGATGCTCGCGAAACGCTTCGATCCGATCGTTGTGACGCCGCTCGGCAACCGCGCGCTGGTCGCATCGAGCGGCATCCGCCGCGTCGAGGAGCTGGACTGGTGGCAGGAGTCCACCACCGCGCCGCTGCCGATCACGCTGACGCCGGCGCGCCATTTTTCGGCGCGGACCCCCTTCGATCGTAACCGGGCGCTCTGGGGCGGATTCCGGCTGGTTGCCGGCGGCGTCCGGATCTATTTCGCGGGCGATACAGCGTATGGATCCTTCTTCCGTGATGTGCGCCAGCGGCTGGGCGACATCGATCTGGCCCTGTTGCCGATTGGCGCGTACGAGCCGCGCTGGTTCATGCAGGCCGTGCACATGAATCCGGAGGAGGCGGTGCAGGCGCATCTCGATCTGGAAGCCAAGGAGAGCATCGGCATGCACTACGGGACGTTCCAGATGACCGCCGAAGGCATCGACGAGCCCCTCCACGCTCTGGACGAGGCACTCCGCGCCAGAAATATCCCGTCATCGAGGTTTCGGACACTGGGGTTCGGCGAGTCCAGACGGCTGGGATAGCGGGCAGCTGGCAGCGTGTAGAATTAACCTTTTTCACCAGCCTTCACCAGCCGCCATGCGATTGACGTTGGTTCTCTTCGTTGTTGCCCTCGCCACCGCTTCACCCGCGCTCGCTCAGGACTCGACCACCCGCGCCGGCCTCGCCGAGCAGGAGCGCGCCGAAAAGGCCAAGCAGCTCGAGCCGTACGCGCCCGGCAGGCTCGAACGGACGCTGCTGGCCATCGAGGATCGCTATCTGGCCGAGCGGTTTTTCAACCCGCCGCGCGGTGTCTTCATTCGGACGGGCGGGATGCCCGAGGGACAAGGTCTGTCCGTCGGCCCGGCCTACCGTTATTCAAACTACGACGCGAGCTTCACCGTCACATCTGCGTTCTCGGTTCGACGTGCCTGGGAAGTGGCCGGACGGCTCGAGTTCCCGCGCCCCACGCTCGAGCCGGCACCGAGGTTTCTGTCGATCGGCGGGCTTTATCACCGGCTGCCGCAGGAGGACTTCTACGGCCTCGGCATGGGTAGCAACACCTCAGGGCGGACCAGCTACCTGCTCGACGAAAGCAGCGCCGACGTAACCGCCGGCGTGTCGCCGGTGAGCTGGTTCACGCTGTCGGGCACCGCCGAGTACCGGACCGAGCGTCCTGGCCCCGGCGAAGATCCGACGCTGTCTTCGATCGAAGCGCTCTACGATGACGTCGCCGCGCCGGCGTTCCAGACCGATCTCGACTTCGTCAGGCTGGGCGGCCAGGCGTATGTCGACGTCGAAGACGCCCCACAGGGCGCGCCAGTTGGCGGACGGTATCTCTTTTCGTTGAACCGATACCTCGACCAGACCGGGGATCGCTACTCGTTCAACCGCTGGGACGTCGACCTTCAGCAGTATCTGCCGATCTTCACGCCGGCACGTCTGATCGCGCTGCGGGCGCACGCCGCGGGCGTCATTCCCGATGCCGGTCAGGACGTACCCTTCTACCTGCAGCCGGCGCTCGGGGGATCCCATTCGGTTCGCGCCTATCGCGTGCAGCGGTTCCGCGATCGCAATTCGCTGCTGCTGCAGGCCGAATACCGCTTCATGCTGAACGACTTCATGACCGGGGCGGTCTTCTACGACACCGGCAAAGTCGCGTTCGATCGCGACGATCTCTGGAATCTCGACGACATGCGGGACGCTTACGGCTTCAGCGTCCGTTTCGGGTTTGCGGGCATCGCCGCGATGCGCGCCGAGGTCGTCCTCGGGGGCGACGAAGGAACAGTGTTTGCTCTGAGGTTCGGCGATGTTTTTTGACGACGCCAGCGCCCGATTCGGGGCCGCCACCGCGTGCCTTCTCGCGGTCAGTTTGTTGACCGCCCACGGCGCGGCACCGCGCTTCTATCCGGACGATCCGCTCACGACCGATAACGACACCGCGTTCGACGCGAGCGGCGCCGCGCCCCGCAATCTGAGCGAGGGGTTCGACTACCTGGTCAATCAGTTCGGCGATCCCGGCGACAAACAAGCCATCCGCGCGGTGAATATCAACACGCTCGACGAGGTGCCGGACTCGAGCTGGTTCACCAATCGTATCGGCCAGCGCCCGATGTCGGTCACCGAAATCGTGCGCGGCCCGGACACCGCAGAGCGCCTCGACATCGACGAGTGGATCGTGACCGATGACAAAGGGCCCGCCGGCTTCCAGCCCGGCTTCCGCGCCGTGAACGCGCGCGACACCCGGCCGATCGGCGAACGGACGATCTATCAGCTCGAGCTCGACACCGAAGACTATCCCGACCTGGCGACCAGCAGCGAGATGATCGGCACCACCATCTACCACGCCATCGGCTACAACGTCGTCGATACCTATCTCGTCAATGTCGATCCGCAGAAGGTCAGCGTCGCGGCGGGTGCGACGTTGCGCGATGCGTCGGGTGTGCGGCCACTGACGCGCCGCGACGTCGACGAGATCTTCAAGCTGGGGGCGCCCAATCCGGATGGCACCTACCGCATGTCTGCGAGCCGGTTCGTCGAGGGGCGGCCGATGGGCAACTTCACGCACTTCGGCACGCGTCCCGACGATCCGAACGATATCTACCCGCACGAGCATCGGCGCGAGCTGCGGGCCAATCGGGTGTTCGCGGCGTGGATCAACCACGACGATTCGCGCGCCCTGAATACGCTCGACATGCTCGTCGGCCAGAAAGGGAAGTCGTTCATCAAGCACTACATGTTCGACTTCGGAGCCATTCTGGGCAGCTCCGCCGATCGTCGGGCGTCAGGGTTCGAGTACATGATCGAGAGGGATTCCACGCTCGCCGGCCTCTTCACGTTGGGCTTGTGGGTGCCCTCGTGGCAATTCGCCAGCTATCGCCGGGATCTCTACCCGTACGTCGGACTGATCGAGGCCGACGATTTCGATCCGGCAACCTGGAAGCCGTCCTACCCGAACCAGGCGTTCAAGAACATGAGGACCGACGACGCGTTCTGGGCCGCACGGATCGTGGCGCAGTTCAGCGACGAGGCGATCGGTGCGATCGTGAAGAAGGCACAGTTCCGGGATGCGCGCGCGGCGGATTACATCCAGTCGACGCTGGTCAAGCGGCGCGACAAGGTAGTCCAGACCTGGCTGAATGGGGCAAATCCCCTCATCGACTTCAGGCTCGCCCAGGACGGCACGCTCACCTTTGAGAATGCGGCCGTGAACGCAAAGGTTTCGACGCCTCCCACCGGCTACGCCATCACCTGGTCGCGCTTCGACAACGCCACCGATACCCACCAAACGGTTGGATCGGAGACGACGGCCCAGTCGCCGACTGCGCGCGCCCCCCAAGGCTTGGAAACCGGCCAATTTGTAGCGGTTACCGTCAAAACTTCGCACCCCGATCGCCCGGCCTGGGCCCAGCCCATCCGGGCGTTCTTCCGGCGGGAGGGCGCCGGGTGGAGGACCGTTGGGCTCGAACGGCAGCCGTAATCACCTTTTTTTCACAGGAATGCGCGACGAAAGGCCTGGGTTTCGCCCGTATACTGTTTGTGCCCTCGGCTGCGGGACAGGTCCGAAAGGAATCATTCTCCAGGTATCCAACGAATGAGGACGATGAGCGGTTCACTGAGGTCAATCTGTGTCTCGAGCGCGCTGGTCGTCTGCACCTGTCTGAGTGGACAGGTGGTCCTGGCACAGACGCCTGACTTTGAACACTCGACGCCGCCGGCGGTTGAAAGCGATCTCGCGTCTCACGATTCGGCCATCAAGACAGATGTCCAGAACGCCGACCTCCTGAGTTCACCGGCCGCGACATGGCGGCCTGCCAAGACCCCCAACTTCTTCAAAGCGACGCTCAACGATTTCCGCAACCTGTCATCGCGGGACACCGTTGCATGGCTGACGATCGGTGCCGTCGCGTCCAGCGTCTCCCGGTCGGTTGACACGACGGTCACCCGTCAGGTGTCGACCACCCCGGCGATGGAGCAGTTCCGCGCCGGAAACATCATCGGCGGCAAGGAATTCCAGTTCGGCGCCTCGCTCGCGGCGTTCACCGTTGGCAAGATCTCGGGCAACGAGCGGGTGAGCGACGTGGCCGGCAAGGTGCTTCGTGCGCAGATCCTCGCGCAGACCGTCACCGGCGTGATCAAGAAGACCGCGCAGCGGCAGCGGCCGGACGGCAGCGACACGCGCTCGTTCCCGTCGGGTCACACGTCAGTGAGCTTTGCGTCCGCGACCGTCCTCCAGCGCGAGTTCGGCTGGAAGGTCGGGATCCCTGCCTTCGCCGCCGCGAGCTACGTGGCGACCGCACGCATCGAGAAGAAGAAGCACTTTCTCAGCGATGTCGCGTTCGGCGCCGCGATCGGTATCGTGGCGGGCCGCACCGTCACGATCGGCAGCGGCAACAAGCGCTTCGCCGTGGCACCGGTGGCCACACCGGGCGGCGCCGCCATCAGCTTCAGCCTGGTCGGCAACAACACTCCCTAGCAGCGTTCGTTCCGCAATCATTGACGTCAGCTTCGTAAGCGTACGTAGGGCGGACCTCTTTAGGTCCGCCGACATGAGCGAGACGTCGGCGAGCCGTGTTCGTCCGCGCTGAAGCTGCGGCGGGCGAGGAAGCTCGTGCTGCGCCGCGCGAAGGTCGCGCGGAAAACGGCCGCCTCCGGCGGGTTGACATATTCCTATATAGGAATATATAAGAGACCCCACATGCCGCGCGCCTCGACAACCTCGGATCCCTTCAACGCGGTCGCCGAGCCGCGTCGTCGCCACATTCTCGAATTCCTCGCGGCCGAGGAGCGATCGGTGGGCGAGATCGCCGACGCGCTCGAGCTCGGGCAGCCTTCGGTGTCGAAGCACCTGCACGTGCTGCTCGACGTCGGTCTGGTCACGGTGCGGCGTGACGGCCGGCGGACCTTGTATCGAACCAACGCAGAGACGCTTCGTACCATTCACGACTGGTGCGGGATGTTTGCCGGGCACTGGCGCGGCCAGCTGCGGCGCATCAAGGCACACGCGGAGGAGAAACGATGACCACGACAGCAACCGCTTCAGAGAATCAGACGTTCACCATCACCGAAGAAATCGCCGTGCGCGCGTCCGTCGAGCAAACCTTTCAGTCGCTGCTCGCGCAGATGGGGCGGCTCAACGAAAATCCCGAGGGTATGCCGCTGCCGATGGTTCTGGAGGCCCATCCTGGCGGCCGCTGGTACCGCGAACTGGGCGGCGACAACGGCCACCTGTGGGGTTTCGTGCAAAGCATCAAGCGACCGACCCTGCTGGAGATTTGGGGTCCGCTGTTCATGTCGACGGCGGCGACCTCGAACCTGCTCTACCGCCTGAGCGAAACACCCGAAGGCACACTCATCACGTTCACCCACACGTTGGTCGGACCGTTCCCTGAAGACCACCGGCCGCGGCTGGCATCTGGATGGACGGCTCTGCACGCACGTGTCCGCAAGGCGGCAGAAGCCGCCGCGAGTTAGGAGCATCCCATGACGATCATCGAAGCGCTGCTCGCTGAGCTCGACCAGGAAGCCGAAACGACGCGCCGCGTGCTCGAGCGGATTCCACAGGAACATCTGTCCTGGAAGCCGCATCCCAAATCGATGTCGCTCGGCCAGCTCGCGCTGCACGTGGCCACCGTGCCCGGCGGCGTCGCCGAGCTTGCGGCCATGGACACGGTTCCCACGCCACCAAGCTTCGTGCAAGCTGAAGCCGCCACCGTGTCGGAGCTCGTGCCCGCGCTGAAAGAGAGCGTCGCGAAGGCGAAGCGAGCGCTCGGCGGATTCGACGACGCTAGAATGGGGGCGATGTGGCGTTTGCAGATCGACGGGCGTGAGGTCATGGCGATGCCGCGCGTCGCGCTCGTTCGGGCGATCATGTTGAATCACTGGTATCACCACCGCGGCCAGCTGCTCGTCTATCTGCGGCTCCTCAATCAATCCGTGCCGTCGGTCTATGGCCCAACCGCCGACGAGAATCCGTTCGCTGAAATGAGCCAGGCGGTGCCGGAGGAAGTGGCGTGAGCCCTCGCCGCCGTGCCGTATCCCCTTGTCAAATCCCGATGATGGCATGATGCTGTGTCCAAATTGGGAGGAAGAAAGATGCGACACGCGGCCTTGATTGTGGCCTGCTTCATCACGGTCGGTTTGCCTTCGACTGCGCACGCGCAAGCCGCCGGAGCGGCGTTTCAGGACCACTACGCGGACGTGAACGGCATGCGTCTGCACTACGTGAGCGTCGGGCAGGGACCGCTGGTGCTGTTCCTGCACGGCTACCCGGCCTTCTGGTACCAGTGGAAGGACCAGATGGCCGAGATGGGGCGCGATCACCTCGCGGTCGGCCTGGACATGCGCGGCTACAACCTGTCGTCGCGGCCGCAAGGGGTCGATGCCTACAAGATGACGCATCTGGTCGAGGACGTGCGGCAGTTCGTCGAGAAAGTCGCCGGCAGAAACCAGAAGTTCACCCTGGTTGCCCACGACTGGGGCGCCAACGTCGCGTGGGTGTTTGCCATGTTTCACCCCGAGATGCTCGAGAAGCTGATCATCGTCAACGGCGCGCACCCGTTCATTTCCGAGCGCGAGCTGCGCGAGAACCCGGCGCAGCGCTACGCCAGCAACTACTTCTTCGTGTTCAACAAGTTTCTGGCGCCGGGCGAGCAGCCCGTCGATGAGAACGACACGCGCGAGCGCGCCTTCCGCCGCGCGCAGACCGGCTTTGTCGACGCGGAGGTGAGGAGCGGACGCTACACGGAAAAAGACCGCCAGGCCTGGATTGAGGCCTGGTCGCAGCCCGGCTCGACGACGGCCGGCCTCAATTACTATCGCGCCAATCACCGCAACGCACCGTTCAACGATCTGCATCCCGCGTCGACGATTCCCTCGTCCTGGTCGGCGAACGCGGTCACGCAAGGCGCCAAGTCGACCATCATCAACGTGCCGACACTGGTGATCTGGGGCTTGCGGGACACCGCGATTCTGTCAGGCCATCTGAGCGGCCTCGACAAATGGGTGCCGAATCTGAGCATCAGGCTCTACCCGGAGGACGATCATTGGGTGATGCTGCAGAAGGCGACGTCAGTCGCCAAGGACATCCGGGGCTTCATTCAGGACAAGAGCTTCCCGAAAGAGTCGGTGTATCGGGCCAATCGATAAACGCCTCGCGCGGGCATCGTCGCGAAGCCCTCGGCAACCAGCGCGCGATTGCCTAGACCGGCTTCCGGCCGCGACAGTCCCGTGACTCGCGACAGCTCGCCGGGCGACGTCATCCCGGCGCCGGCCAGGTAGGCGCGCGCGATCTCTCGAACGGCGATCGGCCGGCTCACGCGGCGGCGCAATTGGTCGGGGAACCGTCCGATCGCGAGCGTCCAGATGTAGGTGAACGGCCGATAGACGACCGCGCTGGGCACGACGAGCATCGCCGCCTGCAGCTCGTCGATCGCCTGGTTGAAGACCTTCCGATCCTTCACGCCTGATTCCTGGCGGAGGTCGATCGTGGCGATTTCCCACTCGCGGCGAAGGACGCGCAGCAGCGCCTGGGCCGGCCGGCTCAGACGCCGCGCCTCGTCGGATCGGCGCAGCCCCCACACCGCGTGGAAATGCGCGACCAGGCGCGGTGCCACGAAGGTCGCTTTGCCGCGCAGCAGCTTGCCGTAATAGACGCGGCCGCGCGCCAGGATTTCGTCTTTCAAGACCCAGGTGTGTGAGGCCTCTTCGTCCTGCTGCACGTGCCGCGGCATTACCGCATCGCGGCGTCCGCAGACCGCGATGTAGAGCGACGGCCCCGGACGGCGGGCATCGGTGAGGCACGCGGCGAAGCCGGCCTGATCGATGAAGCGCTCGGCGTCGGCCGCGGTGTCGAGCCGCAGCGATTCGTCACGGCGCCAGCAGCGATCGCGATGCTCCTCGATCGCCGCGGGGAGCGACAGCTCCCTACGGTTTCCGTGGCGTGAGCGCACCGCGCAGCTTGTCGGCCAGCGGGCCGAAGCCTTCAGCCGGACCGGCATCCGGGCGCGAGTTGTAGTCGCGCAGCTCGTCGGCCTCTTGCGCATCCGCTGACGCCCGACCGGCGGCGATCGATCGCGCGGCCGCGAGCGCGACGCCAATTCGCCGTTTCTCGAGATCGATAGTCAAGATTTCGAACGGCGCGGTGAAACCCACCGGGACCGAACGCGACCAGTTGCCGGAAGGCCCGGTCGACGTGAAGGTGGACGCGTGCGCCAGGCCTTCGACGCCCGGCTCCAGCTCGACGAACGCGCCGAACTGGGCGATGCGGGTGACGCGCCCCGTGCGCACCTGGCCGACTTCGTAGGTGGCCGGAACCATCGACCACGGATCGTCGGCGAGCTGCTTCATGCTGAGCGCGATTTTCTGGGTGTCCTCGTCGACGCGCAGGACCTTGGCCGTGATCTCGTCGCCGGCGGCCACGAGCGTTGTCGGATCGACCACCCGCGACCATCCCATCTCGGACACGTGAATCAGGCCCTGCACGCCGGCGCCCAGGTCGACGAATGCGCCGAAGTCGCGGACCGACACGACCCGTCCTCGGACGATCGCCCCGGGGACGATCGATCGCCGCACCTCGGCGCCTTTCGCGTCCTGCTCCGCTTCCAGCAGCGCCCGACGTGACACCACCAGATTCCGGCCATCGTCTTTGTACTCGACGATCCGGAACGGGTAGACGCGGCCGACGTGCACTGCCGGGTCGGCGGTGCGCGCAATATCGATCTGGGAAAACGGGCAGAACGCGCGCTGGCGGCCGATGCGAACCTCGTAACCGCCTTTGACCACCCGTTCGATCTTCCCCTCGACCGGGAGAGCGGCCTGGAACGCGTCAGTGAGCGCCCGGTCGGTGACGGCGCCGCGCGCCAGCTTCCGGGACAGCGTCAGCCCACCCGCCGTCGACACCACCGTCGCCTGGATGCGATCGCCGACGGCGACCTCGATCACCCCATCCGAGTTCTTCAGCTCGTCGACGTCGACGAGGGCCTCACCCTTGCCGCCGACGTCCACAAACGCCACCTTGGGACCGATTCCGACGATCGTGCCTTCGATCGTCTGTCCCCGCTCGAACTGCTTCGCCTTGACCGACGCCGCGAACATCGCGGCAAAATCTTCCTCGGGCTCGCTCACAGCTTGTTCCTCCGCCGACTCAGAAGCCGGGTCTGAAAAGAGCCGGCCTACCTGCCTACATGCGACCACTGACCTGCGCGTCTCACGTGATTATCGCCCGCGCCACACCGGAGGACGTTTCTGAAGAAAGGCGTCCAGCCCCTCGGCGGCATCGTCGAGCGACATGTTGCCGGCCATCGTTTCAGCGGTCAGATCGTAGGCGACGGCAAGCGGCCGCTCGATCTGCTGATAAAAGGCGGCCTTGCCCAGCCCGATCGTGGCCGCGCTGCGGGCGAGAATGATATCGGTGAAACGGCCGATCTCGGCGTCGAGAGCCGAGGCGGGCACCACGCGGTTGACGAGGCCCCACGCCATCGCCGTCGCAGCATCGACCGGCGCACCGGTGAGCAGCAGTTCCATGGCGCGTTTGCGGCCGACGTTTCTCGCGACGCCCACGGCTGGCGTGGAACAGAACACGCCGATATTGACGCCGGGCAGCGCGAACGTCGCCGTGTCGGCCGCGACGGCCAGATCGCACATCGACACCAGCTGACAGCCGGCCGCGGTGGCGATGCCCTGCACCCGCGCGATGACCGGTTGCGGCAGCTCCGTCAGTCGCATCATCAGCCGGCCGCAATCGTCGAAGAGGCGCCGCTGCCAATCGTGATCGCCGGCGTGCGCGCGCATCTCCTTCAGATCGTGCCCCGCGCAAAAGCCGCGGCCTGCGGCGCCGAGAATCACCACGCGGACGTCGGGGTCGGCGGCCGTTTCGTCCAGAGCGGCAACCAGCGCCGCAATCATCTCGGACGAGAGCGGATTGAACCGCTCGCCGCGGTTCAGCGTCAGTGTCGCGACCGCGCCGTCGCGCGCAGAGACGACCAACGGCACGGTTGACGCGGCCGCGGTGGCTTCCAGGCTCATGGCGAGGTTCTCCTTCGCGGCATAGTGTAGACCGGCACCGCTCCTCTGCTCATCTGTGGCTTTCATCGTTGGAAACAACCGCTTACATGTCTCGAAAAACTGCTGACTGATGGCTGAGCCGTCACGATGAAGTTTTCCGCGGAATACACCTCGAACTCGCGGGGCTCCTCATTTGCAGTCGCACCGTCGCCGTGCTGACGGCTTGGAGCTAATCCGGCTCGACTACGGAGGAAACGATGCGCACGAGTTCGATCGTTCGATTGTTCGCCGCGGTGCTGGTGGGCGTGCTGGTGATTGCCACCGTGACGACCGCGCAGAACACCACCTGGTGGCCATTTGCAGGTCAGAATCTCTTCAACACCCACTCGCAACCGGGGGAGGATCAGATCTCCGCGGCGAACGCGGCGACGCTGGTCGAGAAGTGGACCCTCACCACCGCCGGCAACGTGACAGCGACGCCGACGGTTTACCAGGGGGTGCTGTACGTCCCGGACATGGGGGGGAAACTCTGGGCGGTGACTGCCGGCAGCGGCAAGGTCCGCTGGTCGCGCGCGATCTCGAGCTACACGGGCATCGCCAACGACGTCTCCCGTACCAGTCCGGCGATTGCCGGGCGCGCCCTGATTCTCGGCGACGGCTGGATCCGCAACAACGTCACTGCGGGTGCGCACGTATTTGCCGTCGACCAGAAGAGTGGTGAGCTGCTCTGGCTGACGAAGGTCCACGAGCACATCACGGCAATCGTCACCGCCTCGCCGATTGTTCACGGCAACGTGGCGTATGTCGGCATCGCCTCCAAAGAGGAAGGGGTGGCCGGACAGGCGGGCTACGAGTGCTGCACGTTTCGCGGCGCGGTCGTGGCGCTCGACGTCCGCACCGGACGGATGCTGTGGAAGACCTACATGGTGCCTTCGAACAACAACGGCAGCGACATCAACCTGCCGGGCTTCTACAGCGGCAACGGCGTCTGGGGATCGTCACCGGTCGTCGACACGCAGCGCGGACTGCTCTACGTCGGGACCGCCAACAACTTCTCCGCGCCGCCGGGTGACTGCCTGACGCCGGAGCAGACCGACTGCGAAGTGTCTGGACCGGAGAACCTCTTCGATGCGATTGTGGCCTTACGATTGAGCGATGGCGCGATCGTCTGGGCGAGACGAACGCTGCGTGCCGACGTGTTTTCCGCGCAGTGCCTGTGCGGTCCAGACCTCGACTTCGGCGCGGCGCCCAACCTGTTCACGACGACCGATCCCGGCACCGGTCGACCGCGTCAGGTGCTCGGCATCGGTCAGAAGAGCGGCGACTATTGGGCTCTCAACCCGGACGACGGCTCGGTGGTCTGGAAGACGAAAGTCGGGCCCGGCGGCCTTGGCGGCGGAGTAGAGTTCGGGACGGCGACCGATGGCGAGCGCATCTTCGTGGCTGAGGCCAACAGCAGCCAGTTGCCCTTCACGTTGAGCGGGTCCGGCAAGTTTGCGGGCATGACGGTGACGAGCGGCTATTGGTCGGCCCTGAATCCGGCCACCGGTGCCATCCTGTGGCAAACCCCCGATCCGCAAAGCTCGAAGAACCCGGGATTCGTCACGGTGGCCAACGGCGTGGTCTACGCCGGATCCGCGGCCGGATCCGGCGGCAACATGTACGCGTTGAACGCAACGAGCGGCGAGGTCTTGTGGAGCTTTGCCAGCGGCGGGTCGGTGTTCTCGGCACCCGCGGTCGTGCATGGGCGATTGTTCTGGGGCTCCGGCTACACGAGAAATGGCGCCTGCCCCAATGGATTCAACACCTGTACGGCGAACGACAAGCTCTATTCGTTCGGTCTGCCGTAAGCGCGTGTAGGGCGGGTCCTGTAGCTGATGTAGGGCGGGTCCTTTTGGACCCGCCTCAGAGAGAGCGCGAGCCGGGTCCGAAAGGACCCGGCCTACATCCGACCGGCCCTACGGCTTCTCCAGCGCTTTGTGCACGGCTTTGGCCGCGTTGTCGAGCGCCTCGCCCAGCGATTCTGCGTAGGACGGTCCGCCTGGAACGCCCAGGCTGGCCGCATCGCTCATCGCCATCGCCTGCTGCATGACGAACGAGGCCGCGCCCGCCGTTTGATCGACACCGATGCCTCGCGCCATGCTGACGCCCATCCCCAGCGTCTGCATCTGAAAGAGCGCCGGATTCCCGAGCATGCCGAGGCCGCCCATCTGCGCGCCCGCGAAGGCATTGGCGCGGTACATCCGACTCATCATCTGCGGGCCCATGAACATGCTCATGTACATCGTTCCCGCAAACTGCACGAGGCCCAGGCCGCTCTTGAGGCTGAATCCATTGCCGTCCTTGCCCTTGGCGGTCGCCGCCAGCCGCTGCTTGCCATCGGGCTGAACCAGCTTCACCGCCACCATTGCCTCGGTCGACTCCTGTTGCGGACCGGCGGCGGGCGCCGCGACCCTCGACGCCGCTTTCATCAGCCCGCCCAGGCCGCCACCTTTGGAGACCTTGAGCTCGGTGACTTCGGCGACGACGAGATAGTCGAGTCCGCGCTCGGCGGCGCGCTTCTGGAGCTCCGCTTGTGGCGCAGCGGTGAGCGCCACCACTTCGAACTTCGATCCGGTCAGATTCTCCACGAGTTCGGCGCGCAGCGCGCGCGTGTCCACTGCCGTTGCCGTCTTGTTGGTCAGCTCAGGGACGCCGATGCGAAAGATTCCCGGCTTTCGCGCCGGCGTTTCCATAACCTCGGCTTCCAGCGTTTCCTCGTTCGCGTCGCTCAAGGCTCTGCCGAACTCGCCGATGTTCATCGCCGCATTCAATCCCTGCGGGATCTCGAACAGTGACGCGTCCAGCGTCGTCACCTCGAACTCGCTGACCTCCATCGACACCACCGACGGCTTGCCGTCCTCGCCGACGACCGTCGACGTATACGCGATCGGGAAGCCGAGTGCCTTGGGGTCGCCGTTGTGAGTGGCGTTGATCTGGTCGTTGCAGCCGCCGGCTGAAGGCGGGGTGTCCGACGGCGCCGCGGTCGGCGTTTTGACGGCGTCGATGTACCAGCCGTCCGTCTCGATGCGCTGCCTGGACATGTCGCACGCCCCAGCCATCGGCTGCCGGTCGATCATCGTCTTGACATGACGTGCTTCTCGCCCGAACGCGACCTTCCGCTCTCCGGTGTCGACGATCGTCGTCGCGACCATGACGACGCCCAGCGGCCGGTCCACGCCGGAGACTTGAGCAGCGGGCGGCAGATTGTCGGGCGCCACGAGATAGGTGTTGGCCGACCGGCTGATCTGGACGATCCGCTTCTGGTCGTGCTGCTTGAGCAGCACCATGTCCTGGAACTCGAAACGCTCCCGCGCACCTTTGATGTAGGTGACGCTTTCGGTCCGCTGATCGCCGGTGGTGTAGATGGTCCTGAAGCGGACGTCCTCCGGAGGCGGCGGAGCGGGTTCGACCGGTTTTGGTGTTGCCGGTGCGGGCGCGGCCGGTTTCTGCGTCGAAGGCTTGGACGGAACCGCCCCGCGGGCGCCGGGGCGTTGCTGCGACTGGGCCTGCAACGGCAGGGTCCAGAGAGTGGCGCCGATGGCCACAAGAACCAGGAACGAGCGGATGCTGGTGCGCAAAGTGCTGGGAGTCATGACCAAGGACGCGTCAGCCACGGGAAAAGTGGCTCACGGCATTCGCCCGTCAGTCGTAATCGGCCGATAAGAGGCGAGGGGGGTGCCAGCCCCGCACGGTTCAATGGTCTACAAGGCAGCGCTCGCGATTGCCGCCCTGATATTCGCCGTCCTTTCTGCACGGTGGTTCGAGGAGGGCGACTACTACGATCCCGTCCGGGGACGCCGCCACTGCGCCGCCCCGCCGGCCGCGGTCAAGGACTGGTCGCTCACCAACCGGGCGCGGCAGCCCGGCGACCGGGTCAATCTCGAGCGGTGGCTGGCGGCCAACAAGAGTGATGTGAACGAGCTGTTCGGGGCGTTCTGCTGGACCCCCTTGCACACCGCCGCCCGATTTGGCCGCGAAGATCTCGCGGAGCTGCTGATTGCCGGTGGCGCCGATGTGCGAGCGCGTGACGAGCCTGCCGGTTACACGGCCCTTCACCTGGCGGCCAGATACGGAGAGATCGGCGCCGCCCGGGTGCTCATCGCGCGCGGCGCCGACGTCAATGCGGAGACCAGGTTCGGAGGGACGCCGCTCGGTGAGGCAGCGGTCAGCGGCCAACGGATGACCGAGCTGCTGCTTTCCGCAGGCGCCAGACCGCGAGATCAAGGTCCTCAACGGCCGCGCTGACCAGGCTGCCTGTCCTCAGTGGTTTGGGGCGCCTCATAGAGGGCGCCAGTGCCGGCCATCCCGTTGCATCAGCTCGTCGGCCGCCACGGGACCGGCGGAGCCTGCTGGATAGTTCGGGAAGTCGGGCGCAGGGTCAGACGTCCAGCGCGCCACGATGGGATCGATGATCTGCCACGCTTGGTCGACCCAGTCCGCGCGGGCGAACAGCGTCTGGTCTCCTTGCATGACATCGAGCAGCAGCCACGCGTAGGCACGCGGCGGTTCCTCGACCCCGAACGCTTCGGCATAGCGAAAGTGCATCGTCACGGGACCGATGGCGAGGTCGGGCCCCGGCTGCTTCGCCGCCACCGTCTGGACAATTCCCTCATCGGGCTGCAGCTCGAACACCAGGACGCTGTTGTGATCCGGCCGGCTGCCGGGACCGCTGAACATCAGGTGCGGCGTCGGCTTGAACTGAATGGCCACTTCCGAGAGCTTTCGCGCCAGCCGCTTGCCGGTGCGCAGATAGAACGGCACGTCTGCCCAGCGCCAGTTGTCGAGCGTGAGCTTGAGCGCCGCGTAGGTCGTGGTGTTCGAGTCCGGGGGGACGCCAGCCTCCTGACGGTAGCCGGCGAGCCTCTGGCCGGCCACGACGCCGGGTTTGTATTGCCCGCGGACGGCCCCGCTCGCGACCGTGACGGCTTCCAGCACCTTGACGGTCTCGTTGCGCAGCGACGAAGCGTCGAAGCTGCCCGGCGGCTCCATCGCCGTCATGCACAACAGCTGGAGCAGATGGTTCTGGACCATGTCGCGCACGACGCCGGTTTGTTCGTAGAAGGCCGCGCGTGTGCCGATGCCGATGTCCTCGGCAACGGTGATCTGGACATGGTCGATGTAGTTCCGGTTCCACACCGGCTCGAAGCTGGGGTTCGCGAAGCGGAAGACGAGCATGTTCTGCACCGTCTCCTTCCCCAGGAAGTGATCGATTCGATAGATCTCATCCTCGCCGAACACTCGCTGCAGCTGCCGATCGAGGTCCCGCGCGCTCGCGCGATCCCTGCCGAACGGTTTCTCGACGACCAACCGACGCCAGCCGTCCTCGCTCCTGGCCAGACCTGACGCTCCGAGGCGGTCGGCGATGGTGCTGAACAGCGCGGGCGGGACGGCCATGTGAAACAACACGTTGCCCGGAATCGCGAACGTGGATCGCACGCGCTCGATCTCCCTCGCCAGTGACGCGTAATCTTCGCCTGGCCCCGACGCGGCGTCGCCGCGCACGAAGCTGAGCCGCTCGGCGAATGCTTCCCATTCCGTGGTGCCGCCGCAGCTCTGCTGCACCGCCTGGCACATTTCGCTGCGAAAGGTCGGACTGTCCCACTTGCTCTGCGAGAAGCCGATCGCCGCGAACGCCTGCGGCAGCAGCCGCTTGCGGTGCAGTTCGTAGAGAGACGGCACCAGCTCGCGCCGGGTGAGATCGCCGCCCGCGCCGAAGATGACCATCACACATGGCTCGGCGGGGGTGCCAGGGCGGAGGCCGCGTTGCTCGACGTCGAAGGCGGATGGCACGCTCATCGCAGCCCTGACTTCTGTCGAACCGCGTGCCCGCCGAATTGTTTCCGCAGCGCGGCAATCACCTGATGGGCGAAGCGCTTGGGAGTCCGCGAGTCGAAGCGTTCATACAGCGCAGTGCTGATCGCGGGAACTGGAATGCCCTCCGCAAGAGCGTACTCGACACTCCAGCGGCCGGTACCCGAGTCATCGATGTAGGCGTCGATGTGGTCGAGCGCGTTCCCGTCTTCCTTGAACGACCGGCCGAGCAGCTCCAGCAGCCACGAGCGCACGACCGCGCCGTGCTGCCACAACCCGGCAATCTGTCCAAGATTGAGCTTGAACTCGGCGCGCTCCAGGCATTCAAAGCCTTCGCCGAGCGCCTGCAGCATCGCGTACTCGATTGCGTTGTGAATCATCTTGACGAAGTGGCCGGCGCCGCTCGGCCCGACGTGCGCGTAGCCGCCGGGCGAGGCCAGCGCCCGGAAAATCGGTTCGGCGCGGCTGAACGCCGCCGGCGGACCGCCGACCATCAGGTTGAAACCCTCGGCTAATCCCCAGACGCCGCCGCTGACGCCGACGTCGAGAAAGTGCACGCCGCGCGTCTGGCACGCGGCGGCATGTGCCATCGAATCGAGGTAGCGCGAGTTGCCGCCGTCGATCAGGATGTCTTCCGGGGTCAGCAGCGGGAGCACCTTCTCGATCGTCGATCGGGTTGGAGCGCCGTGCGGCACCATCACCCACACCAGACGTGGGGCTGTCAGCTGGCGGACGAGATCGTCGATGGCCCCTGCACCAGACGCCCCCGCGCGGACGATCTGCTCGACCTGCGCCTTTGACATGTCGAAGCCGACGACGGTGTGCTGCTCTCGCAGGAGCCGCTGAGCGATCCCGGCACCCATCCGGCCGAGGCCAATCAATCCAATCTGCATGATTCCTCCAGGTCGACGCCCGGTCAGGTGTTCAGGTCGGCAGCGGCTTGACGATCGACCCACCAGATGCCCGGTGACTCGACGGCGGCCGCGGGGTAGACCCTCCAGTCGGGGGCTGGTGTGAGCACGTGTCGAAGCGCGTCTGCTTTGTCGGAGCCGGTCACGAGGAAGAAGGCCCGGGCCGCGCCCGCCAGCGCCGGCAGCGTCAGCGTCAACCGCCGTGGCGGGTCAACCGGCGCGATCGCGGCGGCCACCCAACGCGTTCGCTCTTCGAGAGCGGCCGAACCCGGGAAGAGCGACGCCGTATGGCCGTCCGCTCCAAGTCCGAGCACCGCCAGGTCGAAGCGTGGCGTCGGACCGTCGAAATGCCGCCTCAGTGTGGCGTCGTAGTCCCGGGCGGCGTCTTCGGGGCTCGAGAAATC
Source organism: uncultured Acidobacteriota bacterium (assembly GCA_963728825.1). Lineage (GTDB taxonomy): Bacteria > Acidobacteriota > Vicinamibacteria > Vicinamibacterales > CAVVIG01 > CAVREM01. Next base: position 655,825 of record CAVSLA010000005.1, on the reverse strand, counting down.
CGTCGGCATCGGGTGCACGTTTTCGGGTGGGCACGGCACGTGGTCGAGCAGCGTGGTTGCAATCATCCGATAGTTGCTGCGCGGATCCTGGTACGGCACATAGCGCTCGTCCGCCAGGAATACGTGCAGCAGGTGCCACGGAACCCGATCTCGAAATCGTGTTGCCAGCAAGGTGTAGAGCTGGCGCGGCGTCGTCCCGCCCGACAGCACCAGTGAGCAGCTGCCGGTTGCCTGGACGGCTTCGTTGAGCACTTCTGCAGCAGCCTCTGCGGCCCGAAGGCCCAGCTCGTCCGCGTCTGCGAAGACACGCACCTCGCGGTTCACGTCACACAAGCGGGCGCTACTTCCAGGTGATTTCCATGCCGAAGAAGTGCAGGAAGACCTGGCGATTCGGACGGTTCTTGGGGTTCTGCTGCGGGCTGCGAATGTAGAAGTCAATCTGCTGTGTCGCAGGATTTGTCTCGCCGCCAGGCAGCTTCTTGTTCGCCAGCGGATAGTTGACGCGGAGCGTCTTCCGGTCGCGGAGTCCCTGCGTCACCATGAAGTGCATCTCGTAGTCCTGATAGAGCGGCTTTCCATTCAGGGTGGCGTACCCGAATCCCCAGCCGGCGAGAAACCCGACGGTCTTCGGCCAGTTGTTGTCGCCGCACCCGGAGTCGGTGCCGTGCTCGTGGATGTAGGCGACGATCCCGCCGTTCTGACATGGGTTGAATTCGTTCCACTTGTCAACCGCCAGGACCAGATCGCCCTCGGGGATTTTCAGCCGCACCTGGAACGTGCCGGTGTTCTTGATCTCGTTGACGTCGATCTCGGCCGTCCCAGCGACTGGCCGGACGTTTTTCGCCTCGTTGTCGAGGTGATCCCATCCCTCCGGGTCGTTCAGCCCGCCGACCATGTAGATCCGGTTCGCAGAGATCACGAAATGCCCGTCGTAGAGATCGTGTTGCTCAGGCGCGAAGATGTGCACGGCCGCGCCCGGTTGCTGCCGGGGATTCGGCGTCTGTGCCGCCAGCGCCACACCACACATCACCGCCACCAGCACGACCGGAGATCGCATGAATCCCTCCTCGGGCAACGATAGCGCAAGCGGCCTCACCTGCCCAAGCTGGGCTTCATCCACTCCATCACCAGAAACCACGGCACGCGACGATAGTTGGCCGCTCGTGATGCAGGGGTTTCGGCGGAGGGCGCCGGCTCGTCGAAGTGGGTGAGGACCAGCCCGGCGCCGAGCAGCGCGGCGAAGTAGGTGCGCATGGGCCGGTGGTAATTGACGATGCGGATGCCTCGATATTCGATCCACATCGGACGTTCCTCGAGGTAGTGATCGATCGGATAGTAGAGCCGCCGGCCGTCATCGTCCTTGATCCAGCCCTGATCGGCGCAGGCGGTGTTGAAGCTGGTCAGATTGGCGACGAGGAGAGTGCCGCCAGGCGTGAGCACGCGCGCCATCTCTCGAATGGCGGCATGAAGGTCGGGAATGTCGATGAGTGACAGGTAGCTGACGACCAGATCGAATGCCTCGTCTGGCAACGGCAGCCGCTCGGCCGACGCCTGCAGATACAGCCCGCGTGGATCGCGAGCACGCGCCGCGGACAGCAGCGCCGGCGTCGGGTCGAGGCCCACGACCTCGACGCCGTGTGTCCTTGAGCACGCGGCAGAAACGGCCTTCCCCGCACCCGACATCGAGGGCTTTCCTGGGTGACCGCGCCAGCGCACGAGCGGTCATCACCGGATCGAGCACGTAGCGCCGGCCGAAGTCGCCGCGCTGACCCATATCGGCGATCCAGGCGCCGGCGGAGCTCTGCCAACCGTTGTCCACGTGTCAGAGGTCAGCGATGAGTGGTCCGCGGACTCGCATCTCTGATCGAAGACAAAGACGCGAGCAGTTGCATCAGCACGCTGTGATCCACCGGCTTGACCAGATGGGTATCGAAACCGGCGTCCTGGGATCGCTGGCGATCTTCGTCCTGCCCCCAGCCGGTCAGGGCGACCAGCACCAGTTCCTTCCCCCACGGCTTCTGGCGGAGCCTCCGGCACACTTCGTAGCCATTTAATCGCGGCAGGCCGATGTCGAGCAGCACCGCATCGGGACGGAGCCGCTCGGCAGCCTCGATCGCCTCAAAACCGTCGTGCGCCAGGTGCGTCTCGTTACCGCCAATCTCCAGCAGCATCGCCAGCGATTCCGCGCCGTCTTCGTTGTCGTCGACGATCAGAATCCGCCGGCCGCCGCCCGACGCCGGTTCGCTGACGACCGGCTGTGCCACCGGCCGCGAGGTCTCGGCCAGCATCGGCAACCTGACGACGAACTCGCTGCCGCGACCGAGGCCGCCGCTGTGCGCGTCGACGGTTCCACCGTGCATCTCCACCAGCGTCTTCACCAGTGTGAGACCGAGGCCCAGGCCATCGCGTGAACGCTCCAGCGAGGTATCGACCTGCGCGAACATCTCGAACAGGTGGGGCAGATGTTCGGCGGCGACGCCGATCCCGTCATCCCGCACCCGGATGACGGCACGATCCCCGGCCCGCTCGATCGTCAGCCAGATGTGGCCATCCCGGTCGGTGAACTTGCCGGCGTTGTTCAACAGGTTTCCGATCACCTGCGCGAGTCGCGTCGGGTCAGCGTCGAGCAGAATCTCCTCGTCAGGAATCGACACCGTCAGCTGGTGGTTCATGCTCCGGAACAGGGTACGCGCGGCTTCGACGGCCTGGGTGACCAGTGGTGCCAGCTCGACGCGCTCTTTGCGGAGCTCGATCCGGCCCCGCGTGATGCGGCTCATGTCGAGCAGGTCATCCACCAGTCGGGACATCTGGGTCACCTGGCGTTCCAGCATTTCGGACGCCGAGTGCACGTCGTCGCCATCATTGGCCGCCATGCGAAGCGCTCGGGCAGTATTGGCGATCGGTGCCAGCGGATTGCGCAGCTCGTGCGCCAGCATCGCCAGAAACTCGTTCTTCCGGCGGTCTGCCTCGGACAAGTCGGCGGCCAACCGCTGCAGGTTGTCGGCCAGCTGCTTCCGTTCGGTGACATCCTGGCTGACGGTCGCGAACGCGATCGGCCGTCCAGCGGCGTCCGGCAGGCTCAATACCTTGTAGGCCATCCAGCGGGCTTCGCCGGTCTTGAAATGCCGGAAGCGGATCTCGATCTCACCGTGGCCGTTTTTCAGGACCGACGGCAAGAACACCTGCAAAATTCGTGGTTGATCCTCCGGGAAGAAGAACTCCTGGAGGGGCGTGCGGCGAGCCCGATCCAGATCGTCGAGCCCGACCATGTCGAGGCCGGCGCGATTGACGAAGAACGGAATGCCGTTCAGATCGCACATGCCGATGAAGTCGGTGCTGGTTTCGACCAACCGGACGAACTTCTCGCGGTCGGCCTCGGCCCCCTTGCGGTCGGTGATATCGGTGCCCGTCAGCGCCAGAAAAAGAATGCGGTCGCCATCGCCGCTGATTGGCTGAATGATGATGGCCGCCATCCGCTCGTTGCCGTCGGCGACGGAGTAGGGCAGCTCGGCCTGGAAACTCTGCCCGGCGGCGGCTTGTGCCGTCGCCGCCTTGATGCGCTGCGCAACCTCCGACGCGGTCGCCCACCACGGCCCTTCCCAGACCTTCTTGCCAAGGATCTGATCCCGGCTGTAGCCGCAGGTTTCCCACGACATGCGGTTCGGCTCGAGGATGGTGCCGTCGACGTCCATGATCAAGGCGAAGAGCGCCCCCTGCTCGAAGAACGCGTGGAACTTGGCATTCGCGCCGGCGGCGTCCGCCAGCAACTGCCGTTCGCGCTGGTCAGCCTGCCGCTGCCCGGTGACGTCGCGCACGATCTTCGACGCGCCGACCACGTTGCCGGCATCGTCCGTGATCGGCGAAATGGTCAGGGACACCAGGATGTGCCGGCCGTCGGCACGCTGTCGCTCGGTCTCGAAGTGCTCGATCCGTCGTCCAGCCTTGAGGCTGGCGACGATGTGATCCTCCTCCGCGAGACGTTCGGGAGGAATGACGAGCGAGATATGACGGCCGATGGCGTGCTCAGCGCTATGGCCGAAGATACGTGTGGCCGCGGCGTTCCAGGTCTGGATGACGCCGCCCAGCGTCTTGCTGATGATGGCATCATCGGTAGATTCGACGATCGACGCGAGCAATTCAGCCGTCCGCAGCTGCCTGGCCTTGTCCTGTTCCATCCGCCGCGCCGCGGTGACGTCACGAAAAATCAGCACACAACCGGACACCTGGTCCAGGTCGTCCCTGATCGGGGCCGCGCTGTCGTCAATCGGACACTCGCCGCCGTCTTTGCGAATCAACACCGTGTGATTGGCCAGACCAACGACGATCCCCTGGCGGAGGGCCGTGCTGGCGGGGTTGACGACCGGCTGACGGGTGTCCTCGTTGACGATCCGGAACACGGCGTCGAGTGGCTGGCCTAGCGCGTCGGCATGTGTCCAGCCGGTCAGTGACTCGGCGACGGCGTTCAGATAGGTGACACGTCCGTCGTTGTCGGTGGTGATGACCGCGTCGCCGATGCTCTCCAGCGTGACCCGTAGCAATTCGCGACGCTCGGCCGCGCGAAGCTGAGCGCGCCGTGCGCTCTCGCCGAAAGTGATGATCAGCGAACAGGTGAAGAGATAGGCAACGATGCCGACGACGTGGCCGATGTTGTAGATCCCCAGCCGGCCCCTCGGCTCAATGAACAGGTAGTCACAGGCCAGGTAGCCGACGAGCGAGACAATCGCCGCTGGCCGGACGCCGCCCAGCCAGACCGCCGCCGCGACGGCGCCGAACAGGGTGACCAGCGGCAGTGTGTCACCCATCAGCGGATCCAGCAGTCCGCGCAGGAGGACTGCCGAGGCGAGGGCGGCGAGCGACAACGCATGGGCGGCCGCCGCGCCACGCGCGTTGTTCATGCCCCGCCGGTCAACGGTTGCAGGATCGGCCATCACCCCGCCAAGGTCCAGCTGCCGGCATGCTAACGCACATCGTGGAAAGCGCCAACGCGGCGGGGGTGACGCGGCCCGTTGGCCGAGCGGCGGCGCCGGCCGGGAACCGGCTATAGACTCTCTACGTCTTAGGCTATAGACTGTCTATAACCAATGACCCTGCACTCCTCCAGGCCCGACGCCCGCACCGACCTGCTGCACGGCACGCTCGACATGTTGATCCTCCGGACGCTGCAGTGGGGACCGCAACACGGCTACGCGATTGGTCAGACGATTCGCGCGCAGTCCTCGGAGGTTCTCCAGGTGGAGGCCGGGTCGCTCTATCCGGCGCTGCAGCGCCTCGCCAAAAAGGGCTGGGTGACCGCGAAGTGGGGGCAGACCGAGGCCAACCAGCGCGCCAAGTTCTATCGGCTCACGCCCGAAGGCAGGAAGCAGCTCGTCCGCGAGGAGTCGCGCTGGACCGAGCTGGTGAACGCCATCGCGCGGGTGATGAAGCCGGCGCCGCTGCCTGAAACGGAGAAATGACGACTGCCATGAAAGCGTTATTGCTGGCGCACGTCCTCGCGGGAGGAATCGGACTCGGAGCCGGCTTTGTCGCGCTCTACGCTGCGAAAGGCGGCACACTGCACCGCCGCAGCGGGACGATCTTCGTCTACTCGATGCTCGCGCTGTGTCTCGGCGGGCTCATCCTGTCGGCAGTGCTCGGCGCGGCCCCGGCCATCAATATTCCGGCGGCGCTGATCACCGGCTACCTGGTGATCACCGCTCTCACCACCGTCCGCCCCGCCGATCGTCAGTCGCGCTGGTTGGATCTCGCCGGGATGGCCGTGGCGTTCACCGTCGGCCTCACCTGCATCGTGCTTGGCGTCGAGGCGGTCGCCCGCGGCGGCAGCAGGAGCGGTTTTGCCTTTCCGTTCTTCATGTTTGGTGTCGTCGGACTGCTGGCGGGTGCGGGCGACGTGCGGCTGCGTCGTGGGCAGCGTCGTCTCACGGGCGCCGCTCGAGTGGTGCGCCACCTGTGGCGGATGACCTTCGCACTGTTCATCGCCGTGATGTCGTTCTTCCTGGGTCAGGCCGACGTCTTCCCGGATGCGCTCCGCGCCCCGGCACTCCGCGCCTTGCCAGTCGTGGCGGTGCTCCTCACGATGCTCTACTGGCTGTGGCGCCTCCGGAGACGGACGTCAAGCGGCTTGGTCGGCATCACCGTCCGCGAGGCTGCCTAGATGACGGCGGTTCGGGAGGTCGCGCAGACGCGAGCGGCGACGCTGGCCGGCGCGATGTATCTCTTGCAGATGACCACGGCGGTCGCCGGCTATCTGGTGCGCTGGTCGTTGGGTGTGCCCGGTGATGCCGCCGCGACCGCGCAGAACATCCTCCGAGCCGAACGGCTGTATCGCCTGTCCATCGTCGCCGACCTGGTGACGATTGTCGCGGTAGTCGAGCTCACGTGGGCGCTGTACGTCTTGCTGAAGCCGGTCAGCAGCGACCTGGCTTTGCTGGCGGCGCTCTTCCGGATTGTCGAGAATGCCATGCTCGGCGTCATGGCCGTCGCGTTGTTGGTCGGCCTGTCACTGATCGGCCAGCCTGATTACCTCAACGCGTTCGAGGGGAACCAGTTGGATGGGTTGGCGAGAGTGTTTCGGATCGGCCACGGGATCGGATTCAACGCGGGGTTCATATTTCTTGGCTGCGGATCGACGGTGTTCGCCTACCTGCTGCTGAAGTCTGGCTACGTTCCGCGGATGCTCGCCGGTTGGGGCATCTTTGCCTCCTTAATGCTGGCGACGTGCGCGCTCTTGACCATCGTCTTTCCGGCCGCGGCCAGTTCGCTGCAAATCGCCTCTTTTGGTCCGATGGGCCTCTACGAGGTGGGTCTGGGCGCCTGGCTGCTCATGAAGGGCGCGAACCTCACGGCCCCTGCTGCCGGCGTGGTGTGATGACCATGCCGATATGGTCGTGGCTGAAACGTCGCCGCCTCGACGAGCAGGACTTCGACGAGGAGATCCGCGCGCACCTGGCCATCGCGGCCGCCGAGCGAATGGCCGATGGCGCCGACCAACGCAACGCGCGGCTCGCGTCGCTGAAGGACTTCGGCAACGTCACGCTGACGACCGAAGCGGCGCGCCGCGTCTGGACGCCGTCCTGGCTCGACGTCATACGCGACTGTGCGCGCGACGTCCGCTACGCGATCCGTGCGCTCGCGAAGAATCCGGTCTTCTCGATCGCCGTGGTCGGTGTGCTCATGCTCGGCATCGGTCTGAACGCGGCGGTGTTCACCATGCTCAAGGGGACCGCGCTCACCCCCCTCGCGGGCGTCGCCGGATCGGCCCGGCTCCACGAGATTTTCGGAGAGACCAGCACCGGACGGGCCGTGCCCTTGTCCTATACCGACTACCAGCACGTTCGCGATCATCATGAGGCGTTCTCGGGAGTGCTCGGCACGACGTTGGCAACGGTCGGTCTGGGCAGAGGCCGCGACTCCCGATCGCTTTCGGGCGAACTGGTCACGGGAAACTATTTTCAAGTCCTTGACGTTCGCGCCCAACTCGGGCGCACCCTCCTGCCGTCGGACGAAATCGCTGCCGGTCATCCGGTCATCGTGCTGAGCGATCGGCTGTGGCGGCACGACTTCGGCGCCGATCCGGAAATCATCGGCAGGACCATTGACATCAACAACTACCCGCTGACCGTCGTTGGCATCGCCGCTCCCGGATTCCACGGCACGACCCTGAGCTACGACAACGAAGTGTTCATCCCGGTGACGATGGCGCCGCAGCTCGGCTTCAGACTCGAGACGATTGGCACCATACAGGGCTTCTTGCGGCCAGGCACCAGCCTGGGAAGCGCCGCGGCCCAGTCCGATGCGCTCTGGACGACGCTGTCACGCGATCGGCCGCTTGACGATGCGACTGAACGGCTGCGCATCGTGCCGTTCTGGAAGGCGCCGAACAGTCCCCAGTCCTATCTGCTGCCGACCTGTACTGGTGTTGAGCGTGATGGGGCTGTTGGTGCTCGCCATCGCGTGCGCGAACATCGCCGGGCTGGTTCTGGTCCGGGCGCTGTCTCGGCGCGGTGAGCTTGCCGTGCGTCTGGCGCTCGGCGCGACGCGGAGCCGGATCGTTCGCCTGTTGATCGTCGAGAATCTGGTCCTCGCTCTGCCGGGGGCGGTGTTCGGCGTCCTGCTGGCATCGCGAGCGCTGCCGGTGCTGATCGGCTACGGCGAGTGGCTCGCCGCCCCGCAGCGGCTGTTCTTCAACATCGAGGTCGACGGCCTGGTCATCGGCTTCACCGCGCTGGTCGCCTGCTTGAGCGCGCTGGTCTTCGGACTGGTCCCCGCGCTGCGCAGCTCCCAGATCGATCTTGTGTCGGTCATCAACGAAGACGCGTCGCCGCGGCGCGCGGCGCGCGGCCGGATGCGCGCCGGTCTCGTCGTGGCGCAGGTGGCCGTGTCGCTGCTGCTGCTGGTGGGCGCGAGCCTGGTCAGCCGCAGCTTCGACGCGGCGCGCCGGGTCAACCCCGGCTTCGATGCGAGCCACGTCACCTCGATCAAGTTGGATCTCAGGCAGAACGGCTACGACCAGCCGCGCGGGCGTCTCTTTTATCGTCGTCTGCTGGAAGCGATGCGCGAGGCTCCGGGGATCGAGTCGGTCACGCTGGCCGCCTACAATCCGATGAACCTGGTAGAGACGAGTGCGCTCGGTGCGGCGGTCGAGGGCTACGAACCGGGGCCAAACGAAGACCTCGCGTTCATGACCAACACCGTCGGTCCCGATTACTTCCGTACGCTTCGCATCAACCTCAACGCCGGTCGAACGTTCGCGGACGGTGACGACGAGAGGGCAGTGCCGGTCGCGATCGTGAACACCACCCTCGCCGAACGATTCTGGGGCGGCGCAGCCGGCGCGATCGGCAAGCGGATCAAGGTCGGCGAGAGCGACTGGCGAACCGTGATTGGCGTGGCGGCCGACGTGAAGTACTTGCAGGTCAACGAGTCGCCGCGCCCCTACGTCTATCTGCCGTTCCTGCAGTCGTACCGGTCGAGCATGATCCTGCACACCCGGGGCGCGGCGCCTGTCGATCTGCTGGTCGAGCAGGCGCGCGCCCAGGTCGCGGCCTTGGACGGCGATCTGCCGATGGATGCCAAGCCGCTGACCGAACGGATCGCCGGCACGCTCGTCTTCTTCAACCTGGCGGCGACGATGCTGTTCATCTTCGGGGTGGCCGGCATGGCGCTCGCGGCGATGGGCACGTACGGTCTGGTGTCGTACACGGTCAAGCAGAGCACCCACGAAATCGGGATCCGCATGGCGCTCGGGGCATCAGGCCGGTCAGTGGTCCAGGAGTTTCTCAAACGCGGTCTGTGGCTGGGCGCGAGCGGCGCGGCGCTCGGCCTGGTCGCCGCGCTCGTGGCCACGAGGTTTCTGGCCGGCGTGCTCTACGGCGTCAGTGCGACCGATGCCGGCTCGTTCGCGCGCGCGCTCGTCATCGTCCTGGGCGGCGTGGTGCTCGCCACGCTCATTCCCGCCTGGCGCGCGGCGCGGACCAATCCGCTGAACGCGCTGCGGCATCAATAGCAGCGAATCCGCGTTCCGCTCCGCTTTGCGCTAATCTCTGTGGTTTGACCATCCGTTCGCCAGGCATCGGCGTGCCGAGCGGCCGACGAGCTGTCGTTGGCGGAGCCGCTGCCGGTATTGCCTGCGCGATCATCGCCGCGGCCGCGCAGCAGTCTCCACCCACCCCGCCGCTGCCTGCATTGCGCTCGCTGACCATCGTTGCGCCTGCTGCGCCTGGAGGTGGCTGGGACCAGCTTGCTCGCGAAATGCAGCGCGAGATCGAGCGCCAGCGGCTGGCTGCTGTCGTCAACGTCGAGAACGTGCCCGGCGCAGCCGGCACGATCGGTCTCGCCCAGTTCATCGACGGGCGCCGCGGCGACGGCCAGGCGCTGCTGGTCAACGGCCTGGTGATGCTCGGCGCCATCCTCTGGAATCAGTCGCCGGTCTCGCTGACGCAGGTGACGCCGATCGCACGGCTCACCGGCGAGTACCAGATCGTCGCCGTGCCCGCGGCCTCACCGCATCGCGACATGCAGAGTCTGGTTGGTGCGCTCCACGAGAATCCGGCCGCGGTCTCGTGGGGCGGCGGTTCGGCGGGCGGCACCGACCACATTCTCGCCGGCTTGATCGTCGCGGCGGCGGGCGTCGATCCGCGCCGCACGAACTACATCGCGTTTTCCGGCGGCGGCGAAGCGGTGACGGCGCTGATCGGCGGACAGATTGTCGCCGGCATCAGCGGCTACAGCGAGTTCGCGCAACACATCGAGTCGGGCAGACTGCGCGCGATCGGCATCTCCGCGCCTGGCCGGTTGCCCGGGCTCGATGTGCCGTCCTTGATCGAGCAGGGGCTCGACGTCGAGCTGGCGAACTGGCGCGCGGTGGTGGCGCCCCCGAATCTTGACGCCGCCGAGCGGACCGCGCTGGCAGCGGTCGTCGAGCGGATGGCGCGCAGCGACTCATGGCAGGCCACGCTGACGCGGCTCGGATGGACCGATGCCTATCTCGCGGGCCCGGCCTTCGACGAATTCATCGGGGACGAGCGCGTGCGGATCGGACGCATCATCGCGCGCCTTCGCGGGACGTCCGGCGACCGGACCGCGACGCAGGCGGGCGAGTGGGCGTTTCCGATTCTGATCTTGCTGGGTGCGGTGAGCGTGCTGACCGCGCTGTTCGTCCGCGGCAGAACGGCGCCGCTCGAGCCGGGAGGAAGCCGTTCGCCGGTGCTGCGACTGGCGCTCGGCCTGGTCTTCTTCGCGGCATTCGTGAACGCCGGTGGTTTCGTGGCGACAGGTGCCGTGCTCTTCGCGTGGACGGCGTCGGCGTTCGGCAGCCGGCGCTGGCGGCGCGACGCCATCGTTGGTCTCGCGCTGTGCGCCGTCGTCTACGTGACGTTTACGCACGGACTTGGCGTCCCGCTTCCGGCGGGGCTGTTCACGTCACGTTAACGAGTCGTGGAGACCCTGACCGCCCTCGCCAGCGGCTTCGCCGTGGCGCTGACGCCGCAGAACCTGCTGTGGTCGCTGGCCGGCGTCACGCTCGGCACGGCGATCGGCGTGCTGCCCGGCATCGGGCCTGCGTTGACCATCGCGTTGTTGCTGCCGGTCACCTACTCACTTGATCCGACGGCTGCCTTCATCATGTTCGCGGGCCTCTATTACGGCGCGATGTACGGCGGCTCGACGACCGCGATCCTGCTGAACGCACCGGGCGAAAGCGCGTCCGTGATGTCCGCGGTCGAGGGCAACCTGATGGCGCGCAGCGGTCGCGGCGGCGCGGCGCTGGCCACCGCCGCGATCGGTTCGTTCGTGGCCGGCACCCTGGCGACCGCAGCGCTCAGCGTGGCGGCGCCGACGTTGGTCGAACTCGCACTACGCCTCGGCCCGGCCGAGGACTTCGCCCTGGCCGTGCTCGCGTTCGTGGCCGTCTCGGCGACGCTCGGCGAATCCCGGTTGAACGGCGCGGCGAGCCTGCTCTTCGGGCTGCTCGTCGGCGTCATCGGCATTGATCCGCTCACCGGGGTGCCGCGGCTGACCTTCGGCATCCCGCAGCTGCTCGACGGCATCGACGTCGTCGTCGTCGCGGTCGGGCTGTTCGCGGTGGGCGAAGTGCTGTATGCCGCCTCGCGGCAAGATCACGACAGCCCCGTCGCGATGCCGCGCGGCCGCTTGTGGATGACCGCCGAGGAGTGGCGGAGGTCGTGGAAGCCGTGGCTTCGCGGTACCGCGATCGGCTTCCCGCTCGGCGCGCTGCCGGCTGGCGGTGCGGAAATTCCGACCTTTCTGTCCTACGCGATCGAGCGCCGGCTGGCGCGCGATCCGGGCGAGTTTGGGCGCGGCGCAATCGAAGGGGTGGCCGGACCGGAAGCCGCCAACAACGCGGCGGCGGCAGGGACCTTGGTGCCGCTGCTGGCGCTCGGCCTGCCGACCACCGCGACCGCGGCCATCATGCTGGCGGCGTTCCAGCAGTACGGACTCCAGCCAGGACCACTGCTGTTCCAGCACGAGCCGCGGCTGGTCTGGGGCCTCATCGCCAGCTTGTATGTCGGCAATGCGATGCTGCTCGTCCTCAACCTGCCGCTGGTGGGCCTGTGGGTGCGGCTGCTGACGATTCCCCGCCCGGCGCTCTACTCCGCGATTCTGATTCTGGCGAGCGCCGGCGCATACAGCGTGAACCGATCGGCGTTCGACGTCGGCCTGCTCTACGCGATCGGCGGCGCCGGTTACCTGATGCGTCGCCGCTCCATCCCGCTGGCCCCGGCGATCATCGGCGTCATCCTCGGACCGATGGCCGAACAGCAGCTGCGCCGGGCGCTGGCCATTGCCGACGGTTCTCCGGCGGTGTTCATCACCCGGCCGATTTCGGCGGCGCTGCTCGCGGCGGCGACGCTGCTGGTGGTGGGACCAATCGCCGTCAGATGGTGGCGACGCCGGCAAGTGCCAAGACGAGCCATCCGTGATGAATCACGATGAGGACCGCCACCTCAAGACCAGCACGGCTGACGTTCGGAGCACGAGGCCAAACGCCACGCCGATGAGCGCCGCAGCGCCGCCATAGAAGATGAGGTACGGCGGCGCCTCGAGTGGCGACCGCATGGTGGCCGGCCACAGCACCATCATCGCGAGCAGCAACCCCAGGCCGCCCCCTTCGATCACGCCCAGCCAGCCAGTTCCCCGATTCTCGCAGTACCGTTTTGCGTGGACCCACGTCCGCCAGGCTGCAATCAAGGCTAATCCGGCGATGGGAGTCATCACCGATCATTGCGAGGAAGAGATACTGCAGTGCCAGGACATACAGCGGGGAGACGCGTGCCGTTGCCGTCGCGCCGGAAACGTCGGTGGCCATCCAGGAGACGGCAAGCAGCAATACCGGCGAGAGCATGACGATCGACGCGTTGACAATCGCCGCGACAACCTCCGGAGGCCACCTCGAGCGCCACGCCGCTCGCAACTCATCGCGCCGTGACCGGGTGAAGACAGGATCAGTCATCGAACGGTCACTGCCTCTGAACTGCCCGCTGGCTCGAGGCCGCTCTTCCTGATGACGGGGACCGTGGCCGGCGATGCCAGAAATCTGATTAGCGCGCTCGCCTCGGCGGGCTGGTTCGCGCCCACGACGATTCCTGCCGAAAAGATCGTCACGCGCTGCACCTCGGGCGGGAGCGGACCCACGTAGTCGATGCCCGGCTCCGGAAGAAGCTCGCTGATCTGCTGGAAGCCGATCTCCGCATCTCCACGGGCGACCAGCGCCGCCACCCGCTCCCCCGAGGCGTTCCTGCTCTTCGGCAGCACCCGCTCGGCGATACCCAGACGTTGAAAGAGTTCGGTGGACAGGTAAATGCCGCTCGCGCTTGCGGAATAGGCGATTGACTTCGCGTCGAGCAGCGTCTTGATGAAAGCCGTGACCGAGCTGATGTCCGGTTTCCGCGCGCCGGCGCGGACCGCCATGCCGATTTCTGACCGCACCAGATCGACCCGGGTGCCGGGGACGACATTGCCTTTGTCGATCAGGTCGTCCAGCGCCGACGATGCCAGGATGACGAGGTCGGCCGCCTCACCCCGTGCCAGCCGATTGGGGATGGTCTCCGGTCCGTTGCCCATTGACCCACCGAAGGTGATCACCACCCGGTGGCCGGTCGCGTGTTCGAATTCGGGGACGAGCTCGAGAAGCGCCGCGGTAAAGCCGCCGGACGTCATCACCCGGATGTCGTCCGCGACCGCTCGCCCAGCAGTCCACAGGATGACGACGACAACCAGCGCTGTTCTCGTGACCGTCGCCGTCATCGATGGCCCCAAATACACGGCGGGTCCGAAAGGACCCGCCCGACAACGCGTCCGAAAGGACCCGCCCTACAGAGGGTGAATCAATCAGCGCACTGGCCGCTGTCCGTTCTCTCGCTCGTCCTCGACGCGGCCGCCGCGGAGAATGTTCTGCAACCCGTAATTCCCCTCGTGGCACGCGAACTCGTAGATCTGTTGATCGTTCCAGTTCATCGGAAACTTCCCGGTGAACGGTCGGGTGAACGTCGTGGGGTCGTTGATGGTGAACTCGTATTGCAGCGTCCGCGCATCGATGCGCGTGAAGCGTTCGACGAGATGCAGGTGCTCGGCCGAGCCGAGCTCGTAGCCGCCGGCGCCGCGTCGCGCGCTGAAGCTCGCCATCTTCGGCGTGAAGTTCCTGGTCTCGACGACGAGCGTGTTGCCCTCCCAGCGGCCGCGCGAATCGCCCAGCCACAGCTGCATGTGCCCGGGAAGACGCGGACGGTTGTCCATCCGAATGATCCGCGCATCGTGATTCATCTCGAGGAGCAGCATCACGTAGCCGGGCGTCTGCACGATCTGCACGTTGTTGTTGTAGCCGCCCGGCTGGAAGGGTGGACCCGTGCTGAATCCGAGCAGGCAGCGCTCTGACAGCCCGCGGTCCTCGGGATCGTCGTAGCCCACTCCGTCGGTCCGGATGCGGACCGGGTGGCCGCCGGCGGCGCGATGCGCTTCGGCGGCCTTCTGCGCCTGGGGCGTCAGCGGCGGAATCCTGCCGTCGGGGGGATCGACGAGGAGCGACGTCTGTTTGAGCACAGTCGCCCGCGCGCGGTCGGTCCAGGCCTCCTGACTGTAGCCGCCGGGGTTGCCGGGGCCCGGTCGCTGCGCGTCGCCCGCGACGGTCTGCTCCCGAAGACGCCGCTCCATCTGCGCCGCCTCTTCATCAGTCAGGACCGCCTTGCCCGCGAGCTCCTTCGGCCTTTCTAGTGGCGTGAACGTCCAGTAGTCCCAGACGCCCTGCAAATCCGGATCGCCCCACGGCGTCCGGGGAAGACCGCCAGGCTGCTGCCCGGCAGCCGCGCTCACCGACAGCACCACGAGACCACAAACCAGCACGTGCTTCGCAATCACGGCTTCTCTTCCTTTGCTGATCCGAATAACAACGGGTCGGGCCCCCCTTATTATGCGCCGCGATCCGATCGCCGGCGTTGTGGATTGCTGAGCCAGCGTCAGCGACGGGGCAGGTCGAACAATATATCGGCCACCTCCCTGATCATCCGGACCGCCTTCTGGCGCCCGGCAATCGATGGGCGCCGTTCTCCAGCCGGTTCAGCGCGGCGATCGGAAGCGACGACCGCCCTCATCCCGACACGTCGCGCGAACATGAATCGCTCCGCCCAGTAGGGATCCTGCAGGTTGTCGCGACGCACCCGTCCATGGCGTTTGCTGGCGTCGATCATGATCCCGCCGCCCTCATAGAGCCCCACGTGCGTGACCAGAGACTGACGGGTGTCGGTGGAGAAGAACAGCAGATCGCCGCGCTGCAGTTGCCGGCCGGCAGGTCGGCCGATCTTCGACTGGCTGATGGCCCGCCGCGGAAGCTCGACGCCGAACTCCTGGTAGACGTACTGCACCAGGCCGGAACAATCGAATGAGCGAGGACCCTCGGCGCCCCACACATACGGGCGGCCAATCAGCCTCGCTGCGACATCGACGACATCCTCCGCGAGCGCTTCCGATGTGAAGAGGAGAAAGCAGACCGGTACCGCGCACCCGATTCTGGGAATCATGGGTCACCTGAGGGACGGCGCGGCAGACGTGCGTCTGAGAGGTCGCGACGGGACATCGAGCAAAAAAAACGCCAAACAGCTGCACCCGTTTGTTGCGGTTTTTCAGCGATTGATCGATGAAGGCGCACAGCTGAGGTGTCGCGCGGAGGCGACGCCGCGTGCGCGAGTGAAGAGGGGAGTGTCGCGAAACCTGCACACGACCGTCTGCGTCCAAAAAGGTGTGGACCGGATTCGACGTCTGGTCGGTCAGGTCCGCCGATTCGGAAGGAGACCCGCCATGAAGAGCATTGCGCTCCTGGCCGCGTTTGTTGTTCTTGCCGTCACGTCGCCGCAGGCGCAGTCGGCCAGCGCCAGGCAAGCGACCGAGCGGATACGGACCGCGCTCGAGCGTCTGCCTCACTACGGTGTGTTCGACTTCGTCGCGTTTGAAATCGATCAGGGGAGCGTGACGCTGACCGGCTACGCCTATCACGGATCGCTCAAGTCGGACGCCGGCCGCGCCGTCACCCGGCTGGGAGGGATCGACGAGGTCGGCAACCAGATTGAAGTTCTGCCCGCTTCGCAGAACGACGACCGCATCCGGTGGCAGACCTTCTACAACATCTACACCGATGCGTTCCTGTCGCGTTATGCGCCCGGCGGCGCCACCGGCGCCCGCTACGATGCGATTCGACTGAGCCGCTTTCCCGGTCTGCAGCCGGTGGGCGTCTATCCAATTCACATCGTGGTCAAGCGCGGCCGGACGACGCTGCTCGGCATCGTCGACAACGAAGCCGACAAGATCGTGGCCGGGGTCAGGGCCAGGGAGATCGGCGGCGTGTTCGGCGTCGAGAACGAGCTGGTGGTGATGAAGGACTAATGCGGGTGTCGACTATGGCGGGGGCGATCGCCGACGAAGCTTTTCCATCGGCCGTTTCAGCGAGCGCCCCCGCCGCCGCATGTCGGCCCACACGTCGCCAACCTTGGCGATACGCTGCGGCATGCTCCGCAGGGTGAACGTTCCGGGAGCCACGTCGCCTCGCTCGAGTTCCTCCCACGTACACGGTGCGGAAACCGGCGCGCCGCGCTTCGCGCGCACCGTATATGCGGCAGCAAATGTCGCACTGTAGCCGTTCCTTCCGGTATCCACATAAATCCGTCCGCTGCGATCGGCTTTGCTGAATTCCTGCGTCAGATGGTCGGGCGCAAGCGTCACGAACAGTGCGCCCACCTGGTTCGCGAAGCGCGTGACGAGCCCCATGTTGCTCTTGCCGTCAAGTGGAACCACGATGTGGAAACCTTTCGAGCCCGAGGTCTTGACCCAGGAGGGCAGTCCAAGCTCTGCGAGCAGATCGCGCAGGCCGACGGCCGCCGCGCGCACCGCAGCGACATCGTCATTGGAGGGATCGAGGTCGAACACGCAGAGATCCGGGTAGTAGAGATCGGGGACGCGCGAGGCCCAGACGTGCTGCGTGATCGTGTTCTGGTTGGTGATCCACATCAGCGACCGCAGGTCTGTGACGACCGGGTGATGAACGACGCCGTCTTTCTTCGGTACCTCGACCCGCTGCAGCCATGCCGGAAACCCCTTCGACACGTCCTTCTGCCAGAAGCCCTTTCTGCCGATGCCGGCCGGGTAGCGCTCCATCGTGATCGGCCGGCCGGCGAGGTGGGGCAGGATGACCGGCGCCATCGCTTCGTAGTAGGCGGCCAGATCGCCCTTGGTAATCCCATCGTCGGGGAATAGCACTTTCTCGGGATGCGTGATCACTGCTTGTACGATAGCCTGGACGGCCCGATCAGGCTTCTCTCTCGACGTCGCGCGGCTGCTTATCCTCACGAACACCCAGCAGGCGGGGATGCCGCAGCTTGCCGTGCACGGTCCACTCGATGAAGCCGACCTGCACGACAATCTCCGGCCGCACCCAATGGGCGCGGAGCCGCGGCAGGCCGGTGGCCTTGGTAAATGGCGATGCGGGAAGCTCGATCGCGTCGAGCCGCTTGCGCAGATCGAGCAGGAGCCTGGTATCGAAGCCGGTGCCGATTTTTCCCGCAAACACGAGATCGGTGTCTTCGTAATAACCCACCAGGAGGGCGCCCAGGCCGACCCGCGCCCCCTGCGGATCGGTAAAGCCGCCGACGACAAACTCCTGCGACGCCTCGCACTTCATTTTCAGCCAGTGTTTAGAGCGGCGATGCTCGTAAGGTGATCCTCGACGCTTGGCGATCACACCCTCCCAGCCCTCTCGCCGCGCCCGCTCCCACGGCGCCTCGTCGTCGAGCAGCTCGACGCGCTGCATCGGGTGCTCGAAGGGCAGGCGCTGCAGCAGTGCGCGGCGATCTTCAAGGGGCAGTGCGGTGACCGACTGACCCTCGAGCCACAGGATGTCGAAGACGTGATACCCGCTGCGGCCGTCCCAGGTCACTTCGCCGTCGAGAATGACGTCACCGACGGGCAGCTTGGCGAGAGCGCTTGCCAGGGCCGGCAGGTGCTGAGGCAACCGATTCCGTGAATAGAGCTGCACCTCGTCGCCCCGCTTGTAGGCGAGCAGCCTGATGCCGTCGAACTTGCGCTCGAACACCCAGTCGGGTCCGGTGAACCGATCCTGGGTCAGCGTCGCGGCCATCGGCTCGAGCCAGTCCGGCAATTTCGCAACCACTGGAGTAAGCTGCTCCAGCCAGGGTCCCGAGTCAATGATCTGTATCTGGAGGGCTCGATGTCTGTCTCGAAGCGGTCGCTCGCGTTTCTTGCCCTCGCCTTGCTGGTCTCACCTCCGGCCTGGGCGCAGCGTGTCCCGGAAGCGCGATTGAAGCCGGTGCCCGCTGCAGAATGGACCGATGCGCATCGCGAAGCGTTGGGCACGCGAGCGCGGGGCGACGACACGCTCGACGTGTTTCAGACCTGCCTGAGAAACCTCGAGCTGTGCCGCAACTGGATGGCGTTCACGAACTACATCCTGAGCGACCGCAGCAGCATCACGCCTCGCGAGCGGGAGCTGCTGATCCTACGAACCGGGTATCTCTGCCGGTCCGACTACGAGTGGGCGCAGCACGCCGGCCTCGGCCTGAAGGTTGGACTGACCAAAGAGGAGCTGACGCGGATCACGAGCGGCCCCGACGCCGCCGGCTGGAGTCCGGCCGACGCCACGCTGCTCAGAGCGGCTGACGAACTCCACCGCGATCAGCACATCTCCGATGCGACCTGGGCGCGACTGCGGGAACGCTTCGACGATCGCCAGATGATGGACATCATCTTCACGGTCGGCCAGTACACCATCGTCTCGATGTACCTCAACAGCGCCGGTGTGCAACTCGAGAAGGGCCAGACGGGAATTCCACGGTAGCAAGGGCGCTGCCGGCCGCTCGGTCGCGCGCTTCATGGTTTTCTCCGCGTCCCTCCGTGACGCCGTGCCTCCGTGTTGAACCGTTTAGCTCCGAATCTCCGTTTCCCTAACCGAGGGGCGAGGCGCGCAGAAGATTCCGGATCATCCAGGCGACGGCACCCAGCCAGACCGCTGCGTTCAGCGCAGCGAGCGCCGCCAGCACGGAAAAAAGTCTCGAACCAAATCGGAACTCGACCAGGTTCTCGCCAGGCTCGAGCGGCACCGCCTTGTACGCCATGTTGGCGCGGTACACTGGCACCGGGCGGCCATTGACGGTCGCCCTCCACGACGGATGCCAGACGTCCGCATATGACATCCACGCCGTGGCCGCTTCGGAGTTGACGACCCTGACGGCGACCGTGTTGGCGTCGAAGCGGAGGAGCTCGTGGCGGAACCGACGGGATTCGTCCGCCCCGAGCGGCCGTTGTGAAGTCCAAGGTTGGGGGGACGCTGCCCCGTTCGGCGTGTCAGCCGGCAGGACCAACAGGAGGTTGCCCCGGTACGAATCGTCGGTCATCAACGGTACGAGGTCGGCTGCTGAGGCGACGGCGTACGCCTGTGTGAAGAACCGGAGCTTGTCGGCGGCCACACCTGCAATGTTCGCGGTGCCGGCGTGTTTGGCGGGGAACTCCAGCCGGCCGAGATCCACCCACGTCGGAAGCGTCGCCTTGCTGTCGATCGCGACATCCCAATTCATCCGCATCAGCTGATCCAGCGGGCGAAGCCACGAGTCCATCCTGAACGAGGAGCCGGCCTCGTCGGTGAACAGGAACACATGGTTCGTCCAGTATTGGGTCCCTCTGGCGCTGCGTCCCTGGATGTACGACAGCAACAACCGGTTGAAACCGAGCGTCGCCTGCATTCGCGGGCTGTTGAGGATCGTTCCTGTCAGATCGGCGCGCGTCTCCGGAAACGTCATGGGCGAGGGGCGCGTGACGAACCGCGCAGCCGGCCCGATAGCGTCGCTCCGTCTGAACAGATGATCGAACTTGAAGCGATACACGTCCGCGGTCACGAAAAGCAAAACAGCCCCGAGCGCGGCGAGCCGCAGCCGATCGGAGTCGCGGAAGCGGCGAAAACCCAGCACGATGGGGGTGGCACCGATGATCAGTCCGCCGGCGATCGCCAGCACGCCCGACGAGCGGAGACGACGCGCGACCGGTCCGGGCTCGTCCGCGTGGATGGAACCGTCAGTCGACGCGGCCGACACGAGTTCCAGGTAACCTCCCGAATCAGCCAGGGTCAGCGCCAGCGCGGCGCTTCCGAGCAGGAGGAGGGCCGTCACGGCTGACGCAACCCGCAGGCGCGGGGTGCGCAGCGGCGAGGCGTCGAGCAGCCACTCGAATCCAATGCCGGCGACGAAACAGAACAACACCTTCACGAGCGGCGAGACCAGCGCGATGTGCCGGAAAAATCTCATGCCGGGCCAGGCATGGAACGCCACGATCGACACCACCGTACCGAACGTGAAGAGCAGCAGGACGATCGCGGCGACGACGAAATGGATGCGCCGCCGGTCTACGACGATCAGGCCAATCAGGAGCAGCGGCGCCATCAGGATGCCGGCGTACAACGTCATGTCCAGCCATGGCGACCCGTTGAGCACGAGATCGAGCCACGTGCGGATCCCGACCCTGCCGCCGTAGCTCAGAAAGCCGGCCAGCGCGGTGCTGCCGTCAGGTTGGCGACCCGGGCTGTAGGTGACGAGCTCGTCGGTGCCGATGGTCAGACAGGCATACGCCACAGCGAACGAGGTGACGGCAAGCAGCATGGCTGTCGCAGGCCGCCATCCCCAGCGCTGCGCGCGCAGGCGCGCCAGGACGAGATCGAAGCTGGCGGCGGTGTAAGCCGCGAAGTACGTGAACACCGCAAAAGACGCGACCGGAATGAAATAGGGGAGATTGCTCACGGCTTGCAGCGCGAGCAGGTTGGCGGCCGCGAGAAACCATCGCCAGCGGCCGGTCTCGAGAAACCGGTGACCCAGCTCGAGCACCAGCGGCAGCGCGTAATACAGCCGGAAGTTCCAATAAGGCTGTTCCATCCAGACGCCCGAGCCCACCACGCTCACGGCGATGAAGAAGACCGCCGGTGTCCGGAAGAAGCGACGCGACAGCAGCCAGGTGCCCGTGAGGAGGATCATCGCGTCCACGAACATCCCGAGATGAAACACCGTCAGCAGGTCGACGTTGGGCAGCAGTGGTGCGCTGTGCAGCAGCACACTCTGCAGAAAGCTGCCCTGCACCGAGTACCAGAAAGTGGCGACGGTCCCGTGACTCAGGTACGGGATCCACTGTGCGACCTCGCCGCTCTGAAGGGCGTTGTTCAGGAAGTAGTACTGAAGCGTGAAGTACTGAAATCCGTCGTGTCCGGCGGGAACGCGGTGGCCGATCGCCGCGGTTGCGGTATGCGCCAGCTCGATCGCGACGATCGCGAGAAACAGAAGGCGTGACACGGTCCGGGGCGACGCCGGGTCAGCGGGGGACGGCAAGTCGATACAACGAGGTGTCCGTTCGGACGAAGATCGAGCGATCCGACACCGCCATCGACGCAAGCGCCGAGCCGTCCAGCGTGTTCCTGGCGAGTCTCTGGAACTGCTTCGCCGGGGCGATGACCGTCGCGATCCCTTCTTCGCTCAAAAAGTAGATGCGTCCATCAGCGAAGATCGGCGAAGCCGAATGGTTGCCGCCGATCCGCTCGCGCCAGTGGACGGCTCCGGTTCGGGCATCGAGGCAGGTCGCGATCCCGAGGTCATTGATGACATAGAGCTCGTCGCCGACGACGAGCGGTGACGGGGTGTGCGGCACCGAACGTCCTAACCTCCACGCGACATGACTGCGGGTGACGTCGCCTTTGCCGTCGGCGCGGACCGCCAGCAGCTCGGGCTCCTGAAAACCGGTGGTGATATAGACCAGACCGTGTGCGAACACCGGCCGCGGCACGTTCGAGAATCCGTTGGCGTAGCCGACGCGCCAGATTTCGCCGCCCGACTCCGGGTCATAGGCGGCCGCCCGGTACGCTCCGACACTGACCAGCTGATCGCGTTCGCCGACCCGAATCAGCAGCGGCGTCGAATACGCCTGATCGTACGGCTGGCGACGCGGCGTCTTCCACCGGACGGCGCCGGTTCGCTTGTCGACGGCCACCACGAACGCGGTGTCGCTGCCATCGCTGCTGAGGATCAACCAGTCCTTGTAGAGCGTCGGTGAGCCGCCGTTGCCGTGCTGCGACTCATAGGGGAATTGCGCGCGCCACACGATTTCGCCAACGGTCGTGAGCGCGGCCGTGCCGTCGGCGCCGAAATGCACGTAGACGCGGTTCTGCTCGACGATCGGTGTGGGAGAGGCGTGGCTGTTCTTCGGATTGAGCGTATTACGCCGGTTGATCCGAAAGACCTCGGCGTTGACGACCAGTCGGCCGCTTTCGACGTCGAAACCGAGCGCACGCAGCGACGTCGCGCCGCGCTCGACGACCGCCGTGGTCAGCCAGACGCGTCCGCCGGCGACGACCGGCGACGACCAGCCCGTTCCCGGAATGGCCGTCTTCCACTGCACATTGCGCGATTCACTCCATTCGAGCGGGAGATCGATCTCCGTCGAGATGCCCTGACCGGTCGGGCCGCGAAACTGCGGCCAGTCTTCGGCGTCGACGACCGCGGCCGCAGCCAGCAGCGCCACTGCCAGGAGGTGTCGTCGCGTGGACATCGCGCTCATGCAGGTTGGTCGGCGGGGCGCTCGCCCCGCGCCCGGCGGGCGGCGGTGTTACTGATCGGACTGCGCCCGCTTCTCGATGCGCCCGGACATGTGGCCGCCGACGTCACCATGTTGCCACGTCCCCGCATAGCGGTCCCCGTAGAAGAATACCCGGACGGTGAACGTCCCCACTCCCGGGATGCTGGTATCGGTCATCATGATCATCGGCGTATCACCGTGCCAGCGCATCGGCACGGCAATCGGCAGCGTCGCGCCGTTCACGCCGCAGCAATCCATCCGGGCGTTGAACCGCCACAGATCGGCGCCGAGCTTCTCGACGCTGAAGATGTCGTAGCGATCGGGACGCGGCGTACGGTCCTCGCGGCCCGCGATGGTAAATGAGCCGACCAGGCTGACGTCCCGCATCCGCTCGGAGAACTGGCGCTCTGCGTCGGTGAGCGATGCCGGATCGACCACCGAGCCGATGCCAAGCCTGCCGACCAGCCAGCCTCCGCCAAACAGGGCGACGGCCATGACCACCACGACTGCCAGTACCACCATGCGTCGAGCCAACCCCATGGCGAGTTCCTTTCGGCGGTAACCTTAGTTCAGTCGACCGACGACTGGCAATACACATTGACACCTTTGTCCTTCGTGCGCGGCACGATGATCCTGGCGACGGTATTGTGGGCGCTCGGCGAGGCCCTCATGCGGCGCTCACCTCATCTCGACCGGCTGGCACGCGCCACCTGGACCGTTGGCATCGCGCTCGCCTTCCTCCACGTCGTCTTCGCCTTCCACATGGTGTACGAGTGGAATCATGAGGCCGCCGTTGCAGCGACGGTGCGGCAGTCGGCCGACGTGGTCGGTTGGGGTTGGCGCGGTGGGATCTACGTCAATTACGTCTTTCTGACCCTCTGGCTGGCCGACGTCTGCTGGTGGTGGATGGCGACCGACTCCCACGTCTCGCGGTCGATTGGTTTCGAACGAGCACGACTCGCGTTGTTCGTCTTCATGTTCGTCAACGGCTCGGTCGTCTTCGCGTCGGGCATCGGCCGGCTGATCGGCATCGGCTCGGTGTGCCTCGCGCTCGTCGGTTCCAAAAGGGGACAGGGATAATTTCCGTGATGTTCAGCGGAAATTATCCCCGTCCCTTTCTTTCTAGGGCGCGAACGTGGCGAGGGCACTTCTCGCCTGAGTGAGTGTGGCGAGTCCCTGCTGTGCGAGCTGCCGCCGCTCGGTGACCGTCGAGGCGGCGAGCGCCGCCGTCAGCGTGGTCCGGGCCGCAGTGAGCTGGGTCACCGCCGACGGAAAGATCCCGCCCTGGTTGAGCACCTGAATGGCGTCGTCTGTTCCGTCGAGTGCCATCCCGAGGCGGGTCCGCTGCTCATTGGTTGCGTTATTGGTGTTCGTGAGGATCTCCTTCAACTCGCGGCGCGCCACGTCGATGTTGTCGAGCACATTCACGGCGCGCATGAAGTTGGCGACTTGAGCCACCTGCGCGGCATTGAAGCGGATTTGACCCGAGGCGGGGCGCGGCGGTGCGTTGAACTCGGGACCCGAGTAGAACTGCACCACTTCTTCGAGCGTGTTCACGAGGTTGTTGTGGAAGAACGGCGGTGTGTCGGCCGCCTCGACCACGGACGCCACGTTGAACGTACGATCGCCATAGGTACCGTCCTGGTTGTCTCTATGGCCGAACCCGCCGTCTACGGGAAAGTGTTCCAGCGCTCGTGCCGGGTGAGTGGCTGCTTCGATGTTGCTGTCGAAGTTGCGATTCTGGAGATTGGTCGAGAGCGCCCCCGCGTTGCGATGACAGAATCCGCAGCTGCCGCCCGCTTCCGGATCTCCGGTGCCGCTGACGAAGAGCGCGCGTCCGGTCTCGACGTTGGGATCCTGAAAGGTGATCTTCATCAGATCGAAATCAGTGAAGCGGCCGAGCGACAGTTGAAATGCTTCCATGGCGTCGAGCTGGTGCTCGGTCGGCAGCCGGAAGTCCCGCCCCGCTACGCGCTCCAGGGATCTGGTGAAGTGCTGCGTGACTGCGCCGATCGCGAACTCACGCAACGACCCGGTGCCTGGCGCGCCGTCTCCGCTCCAACCGGTCATCTGTGCCGGTGCACCCGGGAGGCCCATATCACGGTCCAGCGACACCTGCAGGCCCAGCGTATGAGGCACACCCCGCATCACGAAGCGGTTGGCCGGGTCGTCGAGGCCGTCGAGGTTTTCCAGGATGAGACCGTACGCTCGCATCAGCTGCGGCCGTTCGAGCTGCGCCAATGCCGGGTTGAACTCCGCGACGAACAGCGGATCGGTCGCCGGCAGCGTGCTGATGAACGCCGGGTCGATCGTGAAGTTGTTGCTCGCGGGATGACAGGTTCCGCAGGTTCGGCCGTTGCCGCCGAACGTGCCCTCGAAGAACAACGTCGCGCCTTTGGCGATCAGCCTGTCGAGCTGCACCGACGTGGCCGCGGCCAGTGTCGTCGTTTCGAGCGCCGAAGACGCCGTGGCCGTCGCGGAGAGCTCTGTCCTGGTCTGCGCCGCAAGATCAGGCACCAGCGCGAAGAGTTTCGGTCTGGCGGCTGTCTCCTGGAAGACGACCGTGCTGCTGCTTTCATTCAGGAGGCTCAGGCGCCGAAACAGGATCTTCTGGAACACATTGACCGAGCCCGACGCCAGCGGAGGCGCCGGCGACTGAATGCCGGATGCCACGACGAAGCGGTCGAGCGTGAAGCCGTCAGGCAGGCGGACCGCCGCAAGGCTACCGGTCACGAGCGCGGACGATCCGCTGGCGAGGACAGTGGCCAGCCTGATCGTCGTCGCGGGAAGCGACGCGCTTTCGGAGGCGTCGACGAGCCAGATGCCATACCGCTCCCGCGGTGTCAGGCCATTCAGACTCACCCTGAAGGCGCCGGACCTGGATTCATCAATCGCGACTCGGCCGTAACGTTTCCCTCTTACGCGCCGAACTGACGGAGGTGGTGATCGGTATGGAGGTAGGCCCATCGCAGCCAGGCGTTGTGCGACATCCGGCCGAAGATCGGATGCACCGGCCATGAGTCTGGTCTCGCGCTGGCGACCAGTGTCAGCAGCGCCTCGACCTGCGCGACGTCGCGCGCGAACTCGCCAGGCTTCGTCCCGCCGCCGGCCACCTGATCGATCTCGGGGCGAGTGAGGAATCCCGCCGGCCATGCCAGCGGCAGGTAGAGCGCGATCCACTTGACGATTGTTCGTTGCAGCGGCCCGCTCCCATCGCTGACGGGCCGCTCGCCGATGGCCATCCGCAGCGCGTCCCCGACGTGGCAGATCATCTGCGGTGCCGACATGCGTCCCCATCGGCCCGCGCTGTCGGCGCGAAGCGTTCTCAAGCGTTGCCCGAGCTCAGCAGCATCAGACGGATGCGCGAGCGTCTTCATGCGGCGCCGCGCACCGGCTGCCGCCCGAGGAGACGTTCACCGCCGGCGTCCTGGAACGCTGCCAAGGCCCGCTGCTGTCCCGCGTCGGCGTCCGCCTGGACCGCTCGAAACGTCGGATCGGATCGGAGAGGGTCGAAGTGGCGACTGCGCCGCAGCGTCGGCGCCGCGTAGTAGCCCTTGGCGATCGCGCGCCCCAGATGCTCGAGCCCTGGCGTGTAGGCGCCTGCGTCGCACAGCAGCCAGCCCTCCAGGAAAATCGCCTCGGGATCTTCCTGGATTTTCAGGGCGCTCAGCTCCCCGATGTGCAGCAGCATCTCCTCCGGGCGACGATCGAGCCACGCCATCAAATAGGTGGTCCACGCCTTGAACGCCGGCAGCTGAATCGAACCACGCATGACGATCAACGCCTCGCGGGCTTCCTCACGGCGTCCGCCCAGGCCGAGTCCCATGATTCGAATGCCTGCGTCGCCGCCGCCGATCGCCGGAAGATCGACGGCGAGCATCCGCTCGAGATCGTCCGTCATCAGCAGCGTCTGCTGCAGACTGGTCGAGACATTGGGATCGAGCCGCCGCGCCTCGGCGTGGGCTGCGACCGCTTCATCGTAGAGCCCGCAGTAACGGCAGGTGTGGACCAGGCCGGCAAACAGCTCGGGATCGTTGCCGTGGCGCGCTGCTTCACCGAGCAGGCGCACCATCGCCTGCGGCGCCTGGCCGATGTCCGCTTCCAGGGTGGCGTAGAACTTGTGAGCCACCGAGAGGCGTGGATTGATGGCGAGTGCACGCTGGAACGCCTGCTGAGCGTGCGATTCGCTGTCGGGTGTGCCTTGAACGAACTTGCCAATCACCCGGTAACAACGTCCGAGCTGGGCCCACGCCAGCGCGAACTGCGGATCGAGCTCGAGCGCCCGCAGATAGAGATCTCGCGCCTCAGGCAGCGTGTCGTACGAACGGGTCATCTCGTTGCCGCGCAGATAGAACTCATACGCCCGCGGGTTCTTGGGTGCTTCAGGCGGCGGCGAGATGGCATCGCCCGCCAGCGGCAGCGACAGCGCGGTGACGACGCGCCGTGCGATGTCGTCCTGGAGGGCAAACAGATCGCCGAGCGGTGAGTGAATGGTGTGCGAGGTGAGCAGCGTGCCTCCGGGCGCCTCGACGAGCTGCGCCGTGGCACGCACCTGATCGCCGGCGCGCAGCAGCGTACCCATGACGACCCGATCGACGTCCGCCTCGGCCGCCAGCTTCTTGAGGTCCGGAACCTCCCCGGCGAAGCGGGCTGCCGTGGCACTCGAACGGACCACCAGCGAGCCGACTCCGGACAGAGAGGTGGCGATCGCGTCAGGGAGGCTGAACGCGAGGAAGTCGGTCTCCGGATCGGGGCGCAACACGCGGAACGGCAGCACGACGATCCGCGTCAACGCGCGGGCGACCACCCGCGTATCGTCCACGCCCGTGCCGCGCAGCTCGCGGAGCTCCTCCGCGAGCTCATCGGCTGATGCGAACCGGTCGGCAGGCCGCTTGGCGAGTGCCCGCCGGATTACCCGGTCGACCGCCGCGATCGCCGGCGATCCGGTGAGTGCGGGCGGCTGTTCGTGCAGCGTCGCATGCAGTACGTCGATGATCGTGCCGCCGCCGAACGCCGGACGCCCGGCGAGCATCTCAAACAGGATGGCGCCGGCCGCGAACAGGTCTGAGCGCGCATCGACGCTGCCCCCGGTCGCCTGTTCCGGGGCCATGTAGCGTGGCGTGCCGATGACGATCCCGCTCTGAGTCAGTTCGACCATGGAGGCGAGCGACCCTTCCGGTTGGGGCCGCGCCAGGCCGAAGTCCAGCAGCTTGACGCCGTGCGGCGTGAGGAACACGTTCGACGGCTTCAGATCGCGGTGCACCAGCCCGCGGCTGTGCAACGCGGACAGCGCCGCCAGCATGCCGAGCGCCATCGGCATCGCCTCCGGGATGCGAAGCGGTCCGCGGCGGAGCCGTTCGGCCAACGACTCGCCTTCGAGCAGCTCCATCGCGATGAACAGCGTGCCGGCGTCCTCGCCGATCTCGTGAATCTGGCAGACATTTGGATGATTGACGCTGGCCGCGGCGCGCGCCTCGCGCCAGAACCGCTTTCGCGCGATCTCATCGTCGGCCACCGACGACATCGTCTTGATGGCGACGGTGCGTTGGAGACGGTCGTCATGGGCCGCGTAGACCACTCCCATCCCGCCTTCGCCGAGCTTGCGGTCGATCGAGTAGTGGCCAATCCGTCCCGGCAGCTCGGTCGAACGGGCGGCTACCTTTCCGCCTGAATCCGGGTGCGGGGACGGTCCGAGCAGCCACTCGTACAGAGCTCGCCGCCATCCCGGCGTGTTGTCAGCCAGCTTGTCTGCCACCGCAAGCGATCATACCGTTGACGCCGCCGGCCAGCCCCGGTTGCGCAAGAACGGCAGACACCGCGAAAGATCCTTGTTCGTCGCTGTGCCATCTGATTGATACTGTGCGGCACCCTAATCCGATTCACGCCGCCGCCCTAATAAACAGGAGGACTGCCGTGAACAACCACGCCGCCCGTCTGGCCGTCGCGCTGGTGATCGCCTGCACCTGGACCGGGGCGTCGGCCGACCAACCCCCTCAATACTTCGTCGACCAAGCGAAACTCCCGTTCCCTGAGGTGGCCGGCATACCGACGACGCGTCTGTTCGGCGTGCACGGAGGCGCCGGTTATCGCATCGAGGTGCCCGACAACTGGAACGGAGAGCTCGTCGTCTACGCGCACGGCTTCCGCGGCACCGGACTCGAGCTCACCGTGAGCAACCCGGCGATCCGCTCGTATCTGGTGTCCAACGGCTACGCCTGGGCAGCGTCGAGCTACAGCAAGAACGGCTACGACGTCCGGGAAGGGGTCAAGGACACGCTGCAGTTGACGATGCTCTTCAACTCCCTGGTGGGAAATCCGACCAGGCGTTATCTGATCGGCCACTCGATGGGCGGCCATATTACTGGCGTGGCCACCGAGCAGTATCGCAACGTCTACGATGGTGCGCTGCCGATGTGCGGGGTGATGGGCGATGCCGAGCTGTTCGACTACTTCCTCGACTTCCAGATGGTCGCCCAGGCGTTGGCCGACGTCCACGCGCCATACCCGTATCCGCCAAACTATCAGTCAACCATCGTGCCGACGATCAAGGCCGCGCTTGGCCCCGCGTATCCCTTCGGGTTGAACGCTCAGGGCATGAAGCTGCGTGCCGTCACCGAACGGATTTCCGGCGGCACGCGGCCCGGCTTCTCGACCGCGTTTCTGGCCTGGGGCAACTTCCTGTTCCAGCAGTCGACTGTCGAGACGGTCGGCGTCGCTCCCGGCCGCGTCATGGGCAACGTCGACACCGTGTATCAGATGGACGGCATTCCGGCACTCAGCGCAGACGAGCTCGCGCTGAACCAGGCCGTGCAACGCGTAACACCTGATCCTCAAGGTCTGCAAAACAACGGTCTGGCAAACATTCCCCCCGTGAACGGCGCGATCACCATTCCCACGTTGAGCATGCACACGCTCGGCGATCTGTTCGTGCCGTTTTCGATGGAGCAGATTTACAAGCGCCGCGCCGATGCCAATGGCGCCTCGGACCTTCTGGTGCTGAGGGCCTATCGCGACGTCGGGCATTGTGGATTCACGGTGCCCGAACAGCAACAGGCGTTCGTGGACCTGGCGCAGTGGATGAAAGCAGGAGTGAAACCGGCAGGCGACGACGTGCTGACGCCGGCGGTCGTGGCCGCACCGAATTACGGCTGTACCTTCTCGCTCGGTCCCGCTCGTCTTGGCTTTGATGCCTGCGCGCCGTAGTCGTATGTAGGCCGGGTCCTTGTGACCCGGCGTCAACTCGCAGGTCGTACGTAGGCCGGGCCTCTCAGGCCCGGCGTCAGCCATATGAGAGCGCCGGCCGTTTACGTCCGGCGCTCTCTCTTCGAATCGCTAACGTTTACTGTCCTCGGCCACCCGGCGGGGTAGCGCCGGTCGGGGCGGCTGGTTTGCCGCCGCGAGCGGGCGGTGGCGGCAGCGTGCCGCCTTCGGCAAGCGTCTTCATGTTCTGGAGCGCCCTGTTGAAGGTCGCCTCCCGCCCCGCCCGATCCTTCGCGCGCGCGGCATCGTCGGTCAGATTCGCGTTGTCGTAGATGAGCGTGTAGAGGAGCCGCGACGTCTTCGCGTCGACGGGCCGTGCCTCCAGCGTGCCGTGATACAGGTTGTAGGGGTTGCCGCTTCTATTCTGGAAGAACACCGTTTGCGTGTAGGTGTAGGAGAGCTCGGATTTCCCGACGAGCACCTCGGCCGCGACGCTGCGAACGGCGCCGATCTCGTTGTCCTTACCCGCCGTGATCGTGCAGCCGGCCGCAATCTGCAGCCACTCGGCGATGTCGCAGTACTTGCCGATCCGCTTCCAGACTTCAGCCGCCGGTCGGTTGACGGTGATTTCCAGCGGGATGGTGACGTATGTGGGCTTCTCGACGGCGTGGATATTGGCCGCGCCCTGGGCAGGTGCGGGAGTTTGCGCGGCCGCCGGCGCCGCCAGCGAGGCGACCGCGACCGCACAGAGTGCTGCAGCGTAACTGAGGCTATTGCGCATCGATTCCTCCAACGGGTTGAATGGGCAGTGTTTGTTCGGGCCCGACATCTTTGCACAAGCGGGCCCAGCCGCCAACTTTTGGCGGAATCCGAAGGGAGGGCCCGTTAACCTGAGAGATTCATGCACAACTACGATCTCATCCTTACGCTGACCGGAGGGCTTGGTGCGGCTCTCGTTCTGGGCTACATCACGCACCGGATTGGGCTGTCACCGATCGTCGGCTATCTGGTGGCGGGAACCCTCGTCGGACCTTATACGCCCGGCTTCGTCGCGAACGCGGCGCTGGCCGAGCAATTGGCCGAAATCGGCGTCATCCTCCTCATGTTCGGCGTCGGCCTGCAGTTTCATCTGGAGGAACTGCTGGCGGTGCGCCGGGTCGCGATACCTGGCGCGATCGCGCAGAGCGCCGTGGCGACGGCGCTGGGCGTTCTGGCCGCGCGCGCTGTCGGTTGGGACTGGTCGGCGGGACTGGTGTTCGGGATGGCGCTCTCGGTCGCCAGCACCGTCGTGCTGGTGCGCGTGCTCGCCGACAACAACGATCTGCATACCAAGGCCGGCCACATCGCGGTGGGCTGGCTGGTTGTCGAAGATCTGTTCACCGTGCTCGCGCTGGTACTGCTGCCGGCGGTGTTCGGCGATTCCGGGACACCGTTCTGGACGGCGATTGGCCTGACGGCTGCGAAGGTGTCGGCGCTCGTGGCGTTCACCGCCATCGTGGGTGTGCGGGTGATTCCGCGCATCCTCGACTACGTGGAGCGCACCAGGTCGCGCGAGCTGTTCACCTTGACCGTGCTCGTCGTCGCGCTGGGCATCGCCGTCGGATCCGCCTTGATCTTCAGCGTCTCGATGGCGCTGGGCGCCTTTCTTGCCGGAATGATCGTCGGCCGATCGGAGTACAGCCTGCGGGCGGCCTCAGAAGCGCTGCCGATGCGTGATGCGTTCTCGGTGCTCTTCTTCGTCTCGGTCGGCATGCTGCTCGATCCCAATGCACTCTGGGATCGGCCGAGCCTCGTCGCCGGCGCGCTGGGGGTGGTCCTGATTGGCAAGCCGCTGGTCGCGCTGCTGATCGTCTGGGTGATGCGCTACCCGATCAGGACCGCCCTGACGGTGGCCATCGCGCTGGCCCAGATCGGCGAGTTTTCCTTCATTCTCGCGACGCTCGGCCGCGAACTGGGAGTCATGACATCGGCGGCGACGAACGTTCTGGTCGCGACATCGATCGTGTCGATCGTCCTCAATCCGCTCCTCTACCGGGCCGTTGGCCCTCTCGTACGATGGATTGCCGAACGCCCTCGGCTGCGCGAGGCGCTGGATCGCCGGTCTTCGACACCGATTGATGCCACCGGGTCGCACGCGAGACGTCCTGACGATCCGGATCATCGAGCCGTCGTAATCGGCTATGGACCCACCGGTCGCGCGGTCGTGGAACTGCTGCGGGACAACCGGATCGAGCCAACCGTCATCGAGTTCAACGTCGACACCGTGCGGGCGCTTCGCGAGCGTGGCATCGACGCGGTCTACGGCGATGCGACGAGGCCGGATGCGCTTGTGGCGGCGGGGGTGCCCGCCTCGGGCAGCATCATCCTCGGATCGGCCGGCATGGCGAACAGCAGCGAGGTGATTCGAACAGCCCGCGAGTTGAATCCCGGTGTGCGGGTGCTGGCTCGCGCCGCATATCTCCGTGACGTCGACGCGTTGAAGGCGGCCGGTGCCGATGCCGTGTATTCAGGCGAAGGGGAAGTCGCCCTGGCGTTCGTCGAGGACATTCTCGAGACGCTCGGCGCGACGCCCGAGCAGATCGATCGGGCGCGTGCCCGGGCGCACCATGACCTGACCGCGGAAGCGGATGGCACCGTGGCGTGATTCCTACCGTCTGTAGGGGACGATCGTGATCTCCCGCAGGTCCTCCAAACGATCGGTCAGCTCTCCGCGTCCGAGAGGAAATCCGCTCTGTAACAGCAGATACGCGACGACATCCACGGTGGCCTTCCGGTGCAGACTCCCTGGCCGGTCCTGTGGCATCGAGATGCGTATGCGTTCGACAAGCTCGCTGAGGGGCACGTCGTTGTAGAAGTCGTTGAACAGGTTGACCCACAGGGCTGGCGTGCGATCCGACGCGCCAGGGAAACGGGGCGTGACCGGCAGTCCCATCAAATCTGCGCCATGACAGCGGCTACAGTGCTGAGCGTAGAGCTCTTCACCCCGTCGTGCCTGGGACTCCGTGTAGATGCCGCTCCAGATGGACCGGGGGGACTGCGCCTGAATGGCCCGCGAAGCAACGATTGCGTTGGCCGTGACCACAACCGCCAGGATGACATTCGTGCGCTTGATCATACAGACGGGCGTTAGTTTACTCTGCCTGACGAAGGAACTTTAGGCGCTCACTTTTCTCGCCAGTGTAATCGGGGTGTTCGTCGTCGGGGGTCATGGCCGCAGCGGGCTTCTTGCAGGTCGCGTAATCAGCGCACCGTTCGTCACCATCTACACCGTGTCTCAATCGACGCGGCAGGGCGCTGCGTTGCGGGTGCGGCACTTGCGAAAGAACGCGTGCGTCGTCGCGATGTGTGCCTCGCCGTCGGCTGGTGAACCCCAGCCCGGCACGTTGGAGAAATTGCCCGGCTCGTGCCGTTTGTATCGGCTGAAATATTCCGCGATGCGGTCTCGCTCGGACTCGGTCAGATCATGAGCCGGACGCCCATCGGCGAGTCGCGGCGACACCACCACTTTGGAGTCGTGCCCTTTCTCGTCCTCCATCAACATCAGGCCGACGATCACCCCTTGCACGATGCGACCGCCCGGCAGCGCCGGTCCCAGCACCAGCACATCGAACGGATCGCCGTCGTACGACACGGTCTGTGGCACGAAGCCGTAGTTGACCGGGTAGCCGCCGACGTCCTCCGGCATCACGCGATCGACTGCCCGGGTATTCGCGCGCATGTCGAACTCCCACTTGCGCCGCTCGCCACGCGGAATCTCGATGTAGGCGTTCACCAGTTCGCCGGAGAGCGGCGGGGTGTCGCGCCAGATGTGGCGTGCGTGATGCCGCGATTGGTCGAGGCTTTCAGCCAGTCTGGCGGTGGCGATCTCAGGGAGTGACGTTCCGCGGGCGCTCGGAGACCTGTCCGCTGAGCAGGGCGGGGACGCAGGCGAACCACAGAATGGTCGAGATGTGTCTCTGTCGTCTCAAGAAACCTCTCCAGGAGAGGCTTCTTCAAAGACGGCGCCAACGGATAGGGGGACGGGGATCTTTTTCCCGGAAAAGATCCCCGTCCCGATTTAGTTGACGATAAACGTCCCGGTGTACGCGACGTGTTCGTACGGGACCGTAGTCCCCGCGCGTCGCACGAACGCATACAGGTTGTAGGTGCCCAGATCGCCGGGTCCTGGAACCCATCCGTAAGTGTTGTCCCAGCTGTACGCTTGCACGGTCGTCCACACTTGGGTCGCAGCGTTGTAGCGGGCAAAGAGATACTCGAGCGGCGCGCCACCCCCTGAAGCCTTCACGGTCCAGATGATTGGCATGCCGGGGTTGAGCGTGGAACCGGTGCTCCTCGTTATCGCGAGAATGGTCGGAGTGGGAACGCTGGCGACGTCGAACGAGGTCGTCCCGACCGCGTCGGCGGATGTCGACCCGGGCTTGATCACCGACACCTGCAGCACGTACGACCCTGCATCCCACACCCCCGGTCCCCAGGTGAACGTGTTGCTCGTCGAGTAGGCCTTGACGGCCGACCACGAATCGAGCCCGACACGGTAGAGCGAGAAGCCGTACTGGAGCGGGCCGGGGCCTCCGGTCGCGTCCACCGTCCACGTGATGGGTGCGCCCGCTGCCACCGGCACGCCTCCATCGGAGGAAATGCTGCGGATGACCGGAGTCGTGCTGGTGACCTCGAAATCCGGGGCGCTGCCCCACGCCTCGTAAGCGGCGGTCTGTCCGCTGCGCCGCACCCACGCCTGGATGGCGTATGTGCCTTGCTCGGCAGAGGTCGGTGTCCAGGTGTAGGTGTCTGACGGACCATAGTCCTGCGCGAGCGTCCACGTGCCGGTCGCCCGGGCAAGCCGATAGAACCGGTAGTGCAGCGGTCCGGGGCCGCCGGAGGCGTCAGCCTTCCAGGTGATCGGCGTTCCATATCCAGCTGGAGACGATGACTGGGTGTAGACCTTGGCGATGCCAGGCACCTCATTCTTGATCTTCACGACGTCGGTGGTCCGCCACCCGTCATAGTTGGCCGTCGACCCGGCGCCGCGAACCCAGACCTGGAATTGATACGAGCCTTCCTCGGAGCTGGACGGCGTCCACGTGAAGCTGTCAGCCGTGCTGTAATCTCGCGCCAGCGTCCAGGTGCTGGTCTGCAGGTTGTACCGATAGAAGCGATACTGCAGCGGAGCCGGTCCGCCCGACGCACGCGCTTTGAACACGATCGGGCTGCCGGTCGATGCGGGAAGCGCCACGTTGGCTTCGACCGAACCGACGACCACTGCTGAATTTCCCACTGCGAAGGGCAGTGTCTCCCGTCTGGCGTCGAATTCCTCGCTCGAACCGGGCACTCGGGCCCAGACCCGCATCACATAGGTGCCCACGTCCCCTGATTGAGGATTCCAGGTGAAGGTGTTCTGCGACCCATACGTCTGCACGACAGTCCAGGTACCGGAAGGCTGGTGCTGCCGCGAGAACTGGTACTCGAGGGTCGGTCCCGTCGACGCCATCGCCGTCCAGGTGACAGGTGCGCCGGTCGGAATCGGCGACGTCAGAGCGCTCGACGTCAACGTCACCACACCCAGTGCGACACCGCTGATCTCGACTGAGGGTGGGCTCGTTGCGCCGTCGGTATCGTAGGCCCTGACGACGAAATAATATCGTTGGCCAGCGTTGAAGCCGTTCAGCAGAACGGTCGTCTGATTGCCGACATCCACGGTGGTCGGATGCGAACCAGGCGACGTGCCGTACGAGAGACGGTAGCCGCTGACGTTGGCTTCGGTGTTGGCGTCCCACGCGAGCCGCATGATTTCGGCGGAGCCGGGTGTCGCCCAGAGCAGCGTGACGAACACGCTGCACACGAGAGTTCTGATGTGGTTTGTCATACGCGCCGCACCAGCGGCGCGTCTACCAGAGGCAAGCCCGACGCCAGCTCTGGCAGCTCTCGAAATTGCCCCGAAGTCGTTGCGACAGACCGGTTTTGCCGATCCCAGCCGACGCGTTCAGCGCGAAGGCGATGACAATCTCGTGATGTGAAGTCGAAAGATGTCCTTCGCCTACGTCGCGGCCGCCGTCGTCCGTTCCGGGTAGTCCCGTCGCAAGAATCGGCGCGTGACCACCTGGCCGCGCCCCCCGATCGGCGCAGCGGCTCGCCCGTTGATCGAGACGCCGACTGCCCCGGCGTCGCCCAGTCGCAGGAGTACTCTGATCCTTGGCCCGCACTTCGATCGCCTCGCCGACCTTCAGCGTGCGTTCGATGGTCTGCGCCCCGTCGGCAACGGCGCGAATCCAGCACGGGCTGTTGGCGACCAGCCTCACGGTCAGGCCCGCCACCGGCACGGGTTCGATCGCCGCGACGGATTCGCGGGGCGGATTGACCGGTTCGCCTGGACCCGCAGGCATGAGCGGTTGGTCGGGCGCCGGCCCGGGCGCAATCGAAGGCGCTGACTCCACCCGTGTCGAGGTGTCGACCGGTGGAACATCACCCGAAAACAGAGAAATCGCCAAGTACCCGCCGAGAGCGACCACCGCGATGGTGATTCCTGACTGCCACCAGCGCGCTGTCAGCCGCGAGACGGCCGCCTTGAGGTCGACGCCAGTCACTGTTCCGAAGATGCGGGGCTGCCAGCGCCGGGACGGTGGTGGCTGCTGCAGCGGTAGTTGCACGGGCTTCCGGGCATCGTCTCGCCGGATCGTCCTGGCCAGGCATCGGTCGACTTCATGCCCCAACGCGGTGATGCGCCGGTCCGACGCTTCGATCAGCTCGGCCAACTGCTCGGAAGTAACGGGCTCTCTCTCAATGTTGCTCTTCACGGTTCACTCGTCTGAGGATTCACTGTTTGACCGTCAAACTCTTCAAGAATCGGCCCGAGGGGTCAGGCTGCGATTCAATCAGCGTCAGGGCAGAGCGTTCGTAGGTGAGTCGGCGGTCCGCGATGCCGTCACCGGTTTCGTCGTAGGCGACGCTGCGGAGCGCGCCGTCGGCGTAGGTTTCCCACTGATCGATCCGGCCATCCGCATTGGCGTCAACTTCAGCACGGACGAGCGCTCCCGGTCCGTCGCCGCTGGCGCGGGCCGAGTCGTAATATTCGATGCGATCGATGACGCGCTCGTCCCGGCTCGAGGACGTCTCGACGCGCTGCACCTTCCCGTCGGCTCCTGAAAACGCCCAGGCGTCGGCAATCCCGTCCGCCTGTCTCGAGAAGCCGACCTTGGTGAGGCGGTTCTTGTCGTCGTAATATTCCCAGCGTTCGACCTTGCCGTCTTCGTCGCGATCGACGCGAGATCGCAGCGGCCTCGTTCCATCCATCTCGGTCCACGTATCCGGCCGGCCATTGCCGTTGGCGTCGTAGGCGAGCTCCTTGAGCCTGC
Source organism: uncultured Acidobacteriota bacterium (assembly GCA_963728825.1). Lineage (GTDB taxonomy): Bacteria > Acidobacteriota > Vicinamibacteria > Vicinamibacterales > CAVVIG01 > CAVREM01. Next base: position 618,659 of record CAVSLA010000005.1, on the reverse strand, counting down.
CAGTCGCGGCGTCGTAGGTGGGCTTCAGCGCATTCTTCGCAGGTCCCCGCTCGGGAGCCGAGCATCCGCTCGCGCAGATCACGGTGACGACGATCAGCGACCTTGAAATCATCGCCCGTTTTTTCGGCTGATTGACGGCGCGTCCGCAGTCGGCATCGGGGCCGATGGCCAGGGACATCGTGTGCAGCGCTCTAAAGATCGTGCACACGATGTCGATAAAACGGGTTACCTGCGGGGTCGACGTCTATCAAGCCGGTCGACTCGAAGCCTTGCAGACAGGAGCTGCTGCGTGGTCGCCCGAGCTTTCAAGCTGTCGACCGTCCGTCCAATCGACGCGACGGCTCTCCTGTGTTTGCTCACTTTGGCGATGCCGGCCCCGGCCCAAGCTCAGCCGTCATGGTCCGGCCGCGTCGACGACGTGCGTCGCGATGTGCGGCTGCACGCCGGACCCTTCTACCTGAAGCCGAAGATCGTGCTCAAGGATCTCGGTACCGACAGCAACGTGTTCAATTCGGCCGGCGAGCAGCAGTCCGACTTCACCTTCACTCTCTCGCCGCAGACCGAGGCGTTCGTGCCGATGGCGCGGCGGGCGCTGTTCAAGTCGACCGTGGCGATGGATCTCGTCTGGTTCACCAAATACGAAGGTGAACGATCGATGGATCCGCAGCTGACGGCGCGCGGCGAGATCTACCTGACGCGGCTGATGCTCTTTGGCGAGACCGCCTATCTCAACACGCGACAGCGGCCGAACTACGACATCGATGTCCGGTCCCGGCACATCGAGCACTCGATGACGATCGGCACGGAAATCGCCGTGTCGCCACGTTTTTCGATCGAGGTGTCGGGGCGGCGATCCGACAACCAGTACGACGCCGACACCCTGCTCGACGGCGGCAGCCTGCAGCGCACCCTCAACGGGGAGCGGCAGGGCATTCAAGTGATAGCTCGCCATCGGCTCACGCCGCTGACGACCGTGGCCGCGCGCTACGAAACGCTGCGCGACACGTTCGAGTTCTCGCCGATTCGGAATTCGGAGAGCTATCGCGTGATGCCGGGCGTCGAGTTCAAGCCGCAGGCGCTCTTGAAGGGCACCGCCTACGTCGGCTATCGCAAATTCAATCCGGCGAATCGGCTGGCGCTGCCGCAGTTCAACGGGCTGGTCGCGCAGGCCGGTCTGTCGTACACGCTGCTCGGGGCGACCAGCCTCGGCGCCAGCTATCGGCGCGATCTCACCTATTCCTACGAAGAGCTGCAGCCGTTCTTCGTCGACACCTCGTTCGGCGCCTCGATCCGGCGCGCGTTGGGACGTCGCTTCGACGTGATCGTCTCGGCGGATCGCCACCGCTACGAGTATCGCGACCTGCTCACGGAGGAGATCGTGCCAACCGTGCAGCGGATCGACACCACCTGGAATTACTCGGGCAGCTTCGGTTACCGCCTCGGGCAGGAGTATCGAGTGGCGTTCGGTGCGTCGTACTGGCAGCGCGAGTCGACCACCAGACGTTTTCGCGAATACGACAACCTGCGGATCGGCGTGAGCATCACGCACGGGCTCTAGACATGGATCAACCAGGCTGCCGCCGCCGCGTCGGGATCGTTCGAGGGAGCTCGTCCCCCGTCTGGGCCGTCATCGGAGCGCTCACCATCACGGCCACACTGCTGACGCCACAACCTGGCGCGGCGCAATCAGCCGGCGACTACGTGATCGGGCCGCCTGACGTGCTCACCATCCAGCTGTTCGATCAGCCGGACCTGGGCGGCAAGTACACCGTTGAAGCGGACGGCACGTTCAGTTTCCCGCTGATCGGGCGGATTGCCGCCGGTGGACTGACGCTGCGCGGCTTCGAGGCCGAACTGAAACGTCGTCTGTCCGATGGTTATTTCCGCAATCCGCAGGTGAGCGTGTCCGTCGAGCAGTACCGCAGTCAGCGGGTGTTCGTGATGGGCGAGGTGCGTCAGCCCGGGCCGGTGCCGCTGACCGGCGGCATGACGCTCATCGAGGCGCTCGCCCGCGCGGGCTCGACCCTGCCGACCGCGTCCGGCGAGGTCGCGATCGTCCGCGGCCCGCAGGGGCATCAGGTCGGGCCGGTCGGTCCCGGACAGGGCGGCAGCGAGATCTTCCGCGCCAGCATCCGGGAGCTCGAAAGCGGCTCACTCGCGCAGAATCTCCAGCTCAAGGACGGGGACACCATCTTTGTGCCGCGCGCGGAGACGATCTACGTGTTCGGCCACGTGAAGAATCCCGGTGCCTACGGCGTTCAGAAAACCACCACGGTACTCCAGGCGCTCTCCCTCGCCGGCGGTGTGACCGAGAACGGTGCGATGAACCGGATTCAGATCATCCGCATCGAAAAAGGTGAAAAGCGGGAGCTGAAGGTGAAGCTCACGGACCGGATCCAACCAGAAGACACGATCATCGTCCCCCAGCGGTTCTTCTGAGAGTCGAAGCCCCTGTGCCGAATGACATCTGAGAGGGACGCCGATGGGCGATCAATCGAACTTCGATAATCAGCAGCCGGACTCTTCCCGCAACCTTCGCCTGGCGGCCGCCGCCAGCCGTCCGATGGAGGCGGCGCCGCTCGAGACCGCCACCGACTACGGCCACCTGGTCGACTATCTGCGCGTCCTCTACAAGCGCCGTTGGACGGCGGTGACGGCGTTTCTGGTGGTGCTGGTCACGGTGACCGTCTATACGTTCACGGTCACGCCGATCTACGAGGCCAGAACGCGGCTGCTCATCGAGGCCGACAACCCGAACGTCATCAACTTCAAAGAGGTCATCGACGAGCAGGGCACCAAGGCCGACTACTACCAGACGCAGTACAACATCCTGCAGAGCCGCGCGCTGGCCCGGAAAACGCTCGACAGCCTGAACCTCTGGCAGAACGACCACGTGCGCGGCGCCGGCGCGGATGATGGCCCGCTGCTCTGGGGTCTCTTTGGCGCGAAAGCCGAGCCGCGACCGGCGACCGATGGGGCTGAAACCGTCGAACAGTCGCAGGCCATCGACCGCTTCCTCAAGAACCTGTCAATTTCGCCGATCCGCAACAGCCGGCTCGTCGACGTCAAGTACCGACTGTCGGATCCGGAGCTCGCGACCCGGATCGTCAACGGGATCGCCAAGAGCTACATCGAGCAGAACCTCGAGTACAAGTTCCTCGCCTCCAAGGAAGCCAGCGACTGGCTCGGCGAGCGGTTGGCCGAGCAGCGCAAGGAGGTCGAGGGCGCCGAATCCGCGCTGCAGCGCTATCGAGAGCAGAATGACGCGATTTCGCCGCAGGACCGCGAGAACATCGTCGTCCAGAAGCTCGCCGATCTCAACGCCGCCGTGACCCAGGCGAAAACCGAACGCTTCCTGAAACAGGCGCTCAACAACCAGCTGCAGTCGCTGGTCAGCAGCAAAGCCGGACTCGATACCTTTCCCGCGGTCCTGTCCAACAGCTATATCCAGCAGCAGAAGGGCGAGCTGGCACAGCTGCAGAGCCAGCATGGGCAGCTGTCGGAACGGCTCGGTGAAAAGCATCCGGACATCGTCAAGCTGCGGTCGGCGATCGAGCTCGCGCAAGCGAAGCTCGATGGCGAGATCGGCAAAGTCGTCCAGTCGGTGCGCAACGAATATCAGGCCGCGCTCGCCAAAGAGAACAGCCTGATCGCGGCGCTCAACCAGCAGAAGGTCGAAGCGCAGTCGATGAACCGCAAGGCGATCGACTACGGCGTGCTCGAACGGGACGTGCAGAGCACGAAGCAGATCTACGAGAGCCTGCTGCAGCGCGCGAAGGAAACCGGTGTCAGCACCGAGCTGAAGTCCAGCAACATCCGCGTCGTCGATCAGGCGGAACGACCGCAGCATGCGGTGTCGCCGCGCAAGGCGCTGAATCTCTCGATGGCGCTGCTCAGTGGAACGGTGTTGGCGTTCGGTCTGGCATTCTTCTTCGAGTACGTCGACAGCCGCATCAAGTCCCCCGACGAGATCACGACCTATCTCGGTCTGGCCAATCTCGGGATGGTTCCGGCGCTGAAGCCCAACTCATGGAGCGGCCACGAGCCGCTCATCAGCAGCGGGGTGCCGCCGAACTTTGCCGAGGCGGTGCGGGCGGTCCGCACCAACGTCCTGTTCTCCTCTGCCGAAGAGGGCTCACGCAGTCTGGTGGTCACGAGCACCGGCCCCGGCGAAGGCAAAACGCTGGTCGCCGCCAACCTGGCGATCAGCTTCGCGCAGGCCGGACAGCGCGTGCTGTTGATCGACGCGGACATGCGGCGACCCCGGGTGCACGAGATGTTCAAGCAACGGGCGGAGCCCGGCCTCTCGAACCTGATGGTCGGCCACGCGTCGCCGAGCGCCACGATCCGCAAGAGCAGCGTGCCGGGGCTCTGGCTGGTCACGGCCGGCCGCATTCCGCCGAACCCGGCCGAGCTGCTGGGCTCGAAGCGCTTCAAGGACTTCATGCGGTCCCTCGGTGAGCACTTCGATTCGGTGGTCGTCGATTCGCCGCCGATCATGGCGGTCACCGACGCGGCCATCGCCGCCGGATCGGCCACCGGCATCGTCTTCGTGATCGGCGCGGAGATGACCAGCCGGCAGGCCGCCAAGGCGGCCGTCGAGCAGTTGCAGCGAGGCCGGCCGTGCTTCATCGGCGCCGTCCTCAACCGGGTCGAGCTGGAGCGTAATGCCTATTACTACGCCAGCTACTACCGCCGCGAGTACGGCCAGTATTACCACCAGGCCACCGGGTCGTCGTGAGGCTGGCTGATGCGGGTGAACACCTCATGGGCCCTGGTCGGCAATGCCGTCTACGCGGGATGTCAGTGGGCCGTCCTGATCCTGCTCGTCAAGGCGCTTCCGCCGGAGGAGGTCGGCCAGTTCGCATTCGGCCTGGCGATCACCGGTCCGATTTTCGTGTTCGCCAACGTCCGGCTTCGGAACCTGCTGGCGACCGGCGTTTCCTCCCCCGGTGATTTCCTCGACTACCTGACGGCGCGGTTGTTGACCACCGGCGCGGCAATCACGGCGGCGATCGCCATCGGCGCGCTGTCGTCGTCGAGCCGCCCTGCGTTGCTGATCGTCACCCTGCTCGCATTCGCCAAGGGCTGTGACGCCGTGTCGGAAATCGCGCACGGTCTGTTTCAACGCGAGCTCGACATGCGCACCGCGGCGGCCGGGTTGATGGTGAACGGCATCGTCAGCGTACTGCTGGTCGCCGTGAGCCTGGTGCTCTGGCGGTCGCTCCAGGCCGCGACGATCGCCTACGCGTCGGGATCGCTCGTCGCGCTGGCCGCGTGGGATCTGCCGCGTGCTGCCCGACTGCTCACCGCGCAGACGTCAGACCGCCTGCCGCGTCCGACGTTGAGCGCCGTCCGCCATCTGCTCGCGACGGCGCTGCCGCTCGGCCTGAGTTCAGCCATCGGCAGCGTGCAGAGCAACTGGCCGCGCTACGTGGTGGCCTCGTCACTTGGTCCAGGTGCTCTCGCCGTCTTCGCGGCTGTGTCGTACATCCCGATTCTTGGTCACCTGGCGGTCAACGCGGCCGCTCAAGCGGCGCTGCCGCTGCTCGCGCGTGATGCTCAGACGTTCGGCGTGTCCTACCAGCGCCGGTTGGGCACGCTGGTCGCGGCCAGTATTGGCTTCGCGGCACTGATGCTCGCGACGATGGCGCTGGTCGGACCGAGCGTTCTCGGGTGGATTTACGGAGCCGAATACGCGCAGTACCTCGGCGTCCTGCTGTGGCTGACGGCGGCCACCGGCGTGACCTTCACGTCGGTGTTCCTCGGTACTGGAACGACCGCCCGCGGCCGCTTCGGCGGCCAGCTGATCATCAGTTCGATGTCACTCGCCGTGGTCGCGACATCCATCTGGCCGCTCGTCCAACGTTACGGTCTGACGGGAGCGGCCGTATCGCTTCTGGCCGGCGCGATCGTCGAGTTGGCTGCGTACACCATTCTGACGGCGCGGGACCTCAGAGACTGCGGACGCGATCACGGCCTCGTCGCGGGAGCACTCGTCACGAGCGGGCGGTCATGAGCAGACGCGAGACCGGACTCAACGTCCTGCACGTGCTGGGACGCCTCGAGAGAGGCGGCGCCGAGCTGCGAACCGTGGAGCTCGCCGAGTATTTCTCTCCCGAGCGCGTTCGCTCCGATTTCCTGGTCCTCACTGGCCGGGAGGGCGCGCTGGACGAGCGGGTTACCGCAGCGGGCGGCCGGGTCATCAAGTGTCCGCTCGACGCTCGTTTTCCGCTCGCGTTCCATCGGCTGCTGCGAGAACGCCGTTACGACGTGGTGCACTCTCACGTCCACTACTTTTCCGGCGTCGTGCTGGCACTGGCCCGTGCTGCCGGCATCCCTGGTCGGGTGGCCCACCTCCACACGGCCATCGTCAACGGCCGAAGGAGTACGCTGCGACGCCGCGCCCAGCTGGCCTTGACTCGCGAGCTTCTGCAGCGGAACGCGACGGACATCGTGGCATGCGGCGAGGGCGCGATGAACGTGGCGTGGAGACCCGATTGGACCGGGGATCCTCGGTGCCGCGTCATCTATTACGGCATCCGGGGCGATCGTCTGCAGGCTGCCCGGCGCGAGCGCGGCGCCACGCCGACCATCGTGAACGTCGCGTCGGTGCAGCCGCTGAAGAATCAGGCCCGGCTGATTCACGTGCTGCGTCGTCTGGTGGACAGGGTGCCAGACGTGCAGCTGCGCCTGGTCGGGCGAGAGGTAGGCGACTACGGCGAGCGTGTGCGACGCGCGGCGGCCGACGCCGGGCTGACCGACCACGTCCAACTGGTCGGGGAAGTCGCCGAGCCAATGCCGCTCGTGGCCAGTGCGCATCTGATGATCCTGCCGTCGCTGTGGGAAGGAGTGCCCTGCGCCGTCATGGAGGCATGCGCGCTCGGCACGCCGGTGCTCGCGTCCGATCTGCCCGGCACCCGCGAGCTGGCTCGCCATTTCCCGCTGCTCCAGCTGTTGTCGCTGGAGGAGGACGACGAGACGTGGGCCGCCGCCGCCGAGGGTCTCCTCAAACGAACAATGTCGACATCGGGTGCGGAGGTAGACAGCCTCGCTGCCTCGCCGTTCGCCTTCGAGCGTTTCGGCGAAGCCTGCTACGACGTCTGGAGTCGGGCGCATGCGTGAGTGGGGGCGGAGAAACGCTCGTCTGGTTCACATCCTTTACGCCGTCACAACCGGCGTGCTGGCGGTCGTGACGGCGCTGATGGTGCCCGCCGCCGGAGCGGATCCGCTGTTTCACTTTCCATGGATCGCTGGAGCGTCGGTCGCGGTCATCGCCTCGCTGGTCTGGCTCAGCGGCGTCTGGACCGCGACTGGTGTCTACGTGCTGGTCTTCTGGTGCTTTCACTTTGGCCTGACCGCCGTGCTCGCGACCGGCTACGTCGGTGTCGACGATCTGTCGGTGTGGGATCTGAGTTGGCTGCTCGGGCCTTATGCCGTGGACGCAGCGATCCTGGCGCTCGCCGGGACGCTGGCCCTGGCGTCCGGCGCCTCGCTCGTATTCCTGAAACGTCGATCGGATCGACTGCCTCACGGCAGTGCGCCGTCTCGGGAACCCGTTCATCCCTACGGCGCCGCCGGATCGATGCTGGTCTTCGGCGCAATCGGAGCGTGGCTACTGATCGTCGTGGCGACCGGCGGCACCCGAGCGTTCTTCGGGTCGTACGCCGACTATCGTCTGGGGACCGCTGAATTCGGCGCTCTGCTCGGCGTCATCTGGCTCGTGCTGGGCTTCGGCATCGTCCTGTCCGTCACGGGCAAGTCGGGGCGACTCCGAACAGCGGCCGGCGTGGCATTCGGTGCATTGACGGTCGTCGCCCTGCCGATTGGCCTGCGGGGAGAGGTCATGTTCCGAGGTCTGGCGGCGTTGGTCGGGGCGGCACGATGTGGCCGAGGTCCCTCGACAGGCAAAGCCGTCGCGCTCGGCCTGGCTCTTCTCGCCCTCATTCCCCTCATCCGCGAGGTCCGGGAGTTCGGGCTGCGTGGTGTGCAAGAGGCGGTGCTGGCGCCTCGACTGTACGAGGGACTCGCCGAGATGGGCGCTTCGCTTCACCCCGTGGAGAAAGTCGTGCGGTGGCATGCCGAAGGCGAGCCGTTCGAGCGAGGCAGCTCCTACTGGGCGCCGATCGAACGGGCGGCGGCGCGCGTGCTGCCGGGCATCAGGGTGGCTGCCGCCGACGACGATCTCCGCATTACCAGCGTGCTGGTGACGGACCGCGTCGGAGCGATTGGCTTCTCTCCCGTCGCCGAGGCTTACCGGAACTTCGGCCCATTCGGCGTCGTGGGCGTCCTTGGCCTGCTCGGCGCGGTCATCGCCGCGATCGACACAATCCGGGATCGGCGTGCCGCGGTCCTGACCCTCGCGATCGTGTACGTGCCGTTGCTCGTCAACGTTCGAAACTCGTTCGTTTCCGTCCCTGCCCATTGTGCCGCCGGCCTCGCGCTCCTTGTGGCGCTCGGCGCCGCCCGGCACGTGCTCGGATCGATCACACCCCATGCGCGTCCTGCTTACATCCGAAGCCAGGTTTGAGCGCACGCCGGACGGCGTCGTGTGGGGAGCCGCGCCGTACGGCTTCGCGATGTGGCGACGCTATCTCGATGTGTTCGCCAGCGCGCTGCTGGTGGCGCGAGTGGCCGACGTCCGGCAGCCGTCCGCCGGTTCGGTCGAGGCATCAGGGCCGGGCCTGCACTTCTGCGCCCTGCCGCCATACGAGGGTCTTGGCGGTCTCCTCCGTCACATCCGGCACGTGCGCGCGGCGGTGGGCCACGCAGTTGGCGAATGTCAGGCCGCGATCGTCAGGTCGCCGTCGCCGATCGCCTCCCTCACGTCGCGTGCGGTCCTTGCCGCCGGGCGGACCTATGGCGCTCACATCGTCGGCGATCCCGACCAGGTCTTTTCGGCGGGCGCGTTCCGCCACCCGTTGCGTGCTCCACTTCGGAGATTCGCGACGACTGCCCAGAAGCGGCTCTCGCGCGACGCGACCGCCGTGCTGTTTGTGACAAGACACGTCCTGCAGACGAAGTACCCCACTCGCGGCCGGGCGTATTCGGCGTCGGATGTCTCCCTGGACGATGCAGATTTCGTGAGCGGCACTGTGCGCAGCCGCGGTGCGGTCGCGCCGTACACGCTCGTCGCGGTTGCGGCGCTCGACCAGCCCTACAAAGGGATCGGGGTCCTGCTGGACGCGGTGGCACAGCTTCAACGGGAAGGCTCGGCAATCCGGCTGCGCGTGGTCGGCGCGGGTCGGCTGCTGCCCGATCTCCGGCGACAGGCCCACGCGCTTGGCCTCGCGCGGTTCGTCGAGTTCCGGGGGCAGGTCGATCGCGCTGGTGTACGCCACGCGCTCGAGTCGGCCGACCTTTTCGTGCTGCCATCGCTCACTGAGGGATTGCCGCGAGCGCTCCTCGAAGCCATGGCGCAGGGACTGCCAGCCGTGGCATCCGACGTCGGCGGCGTGCCGGAGCTGCTGGCGCCCGACTGTCTGGTACCGCCGGGCCAGGCGCGACTGCTCGCCGATCGCATTCAGCGGTTCCTGGCGTCCGAGACGATGTTGGTGGCGGCGGGTGAGCGGAACCGGCAGGTCGCGCGTGCGTACCACGAACGAGAACAGACAGCGATCAGGAAGGCCTTCCTGCTTTCGGTTGCCGCGGACGTGCAGTCATTCGCGGAGGCGGTCAGTGCCTGAGTCGGTGATCTTCGACTTCGGCGCCGACACGGGAAACCGGTTGAAGCATTACTCCCGGGCTGCCGACGTCGAATACTGGACGAATCGCTGGGAGAGCGAGCGCGAGGTCTCGTACCGGCGCGAAGAGCGTGGGCATCTGCCGCACCAGCTGAGATCGACGTTCATGCGATGGGTCGAGCCCGGCGCCCGGGTTCTGGAAGCCGGCTGCGGGCTTGGGCACTTCACGGTTGCCACCGATGCCCTCGGGTTCCGAGCAGAAGGTGTCGACTGGTCCGAGGCGACCGTGCTCAGGCTGCGACAGCGCTTTCCTTCGATCACCTGGCACGTCGGCGACGTGCGGAATCTGGACATGCCAAGCGGGGCGTTCGACGCGGTGTATTCGCCGGGCGTCTGCGAGCACTTCGAAGAGGGGCCCACCGCGGTGCTCGTGGAAACGCGGCGGGTCCTGCGCGAGGGCGGCATCGCCGTCGTGTCGTCGCCGTGTTTCAACCGCTGGCTGCAGCGGCGCGCAGCGCGGCTGGTCGCGGCCGAAGTGCCCACCGACATTGCGTTCCATGAGTACGCCTTCACGCCTGACGGCATGGCGCGGCTGCTGGAACGCCTGGGATTCGAGATCCTGCAGATCCGTCCCTACGGCGCGATCGACACGGTGATGCGACACCGCCGCTGGCCGGTGCCACCCGCCATGAAAAAAGCCCTGGCATTTTCCCTCGACTATCTGCCGATCGTGCGCGACTGGGGAAGCACGTGCATCTGGGTGGCACGCAAGAGGAAGCCGGCGTGCTCGTAGGGATTACCGGCGCAACCGGCTTCATCGGATCCGCTCTGGTCGCCCGTCATCGCGACCGCGGCGACCGGGTCCGGTGTCTCTCCAGGCGTCCGTCCTCCCCAGGGGGGCCCCTGTTCGTCAACGGCGATCTCACCGAGCCCGACGATCGTCTGAATCGGTTCTGCGATGGATTGGATGTGCTGTACCACTGCGCCGGCGAGCTCCGCGACCAACACCGGATGCGGGCCGTCAACGTGGAAGGCACGCGCGCCCTGATTGGCGCGGCCGCAGGGCGCATCGGCCGGTGGGTCCAATTGAGCAGCGCCGGCGTCTACGGGCGACATCGCCAGGGCGTCGTGACGGAAGAGACGGCGTTGACGCCTTGTGACGACTACGAGTCGACCAAGGCCGACGCCGACGCGCTGGTCTGCGAGGCCGCGCGAGCGGGCGGTTTCGCCTCGTTCTGCGTGCTGCGGCCGACGATCGTTTTCGGCGCGGGGATGCCGAACCGATCGATCGTCCAGATGATTCGAATCATCCAGCGTGGCCTGTTCTTCTTCATCGGACGCCGCGGCGCATCCGCCAACTACGTTCATGTCTCGAGCGTCGTGGACGCATTGGTGGCGTGTGCGACCTCGCCACAGGCCGCCGGCCGAATCTACAACCTGTCGGACTGGACCACGGTCGAGGACTTCGCTGGCACGATTGCCGACGCGCTCGGCCAGCCGCATCCTCGTCTGCGGCTACCCGAGCTCCCGATCCGTGCGCTGGTCAAGGCGACCGGGTCCGCCGTCCCGCTGCCGTTGACCGAGTCCCGAATTGATGCGCTCGTGACCCGATCGAGGTACTCCATCGATCGGATCCAGCGTGAGCTGAACTACACGTTCGGCGTGTCGATTACGGCGGGGCTGACCGAGCTGGTCGCTCACGAGGCAGCTCGATGAAGCCGCGGCTCTGTGTGGTCGTGACGAGCGAGATGACGGTTCGCGCCTTCCTGCGTCCGCACTTGCTGGCCCTGCAGGAACATTACGACCTGACGCTCGTCGTCAATACCGGGGACGAGCAGCTGCTCGAGCACCTTGGTGTGATCGGCAGGCTCAGGCCGATGGCCATCGGCCGGACGATCTCGGTCCTGAACGACATCACAGCGTTCTGGTCGCTGGCGCGCTATCTGCGCAGCGAGCGCTTCGACCTGGTGCACTCGATGACGCCCAAAGCGGGACTGCTGGCCATGACCGCCGCGCGGGTGACGGGAGTGCCGATCCGGCTGCACACCTTTACCGGACAGGTGTGGGCCACCCGCACGGGACTGTCGAGATCGTTCTTGAAATTCATGGACGTACTCATCGCCCGGTGCGCCACGTTCACGCTGGCCGACAGCGCCTCCCAGCGTGATCTGCTGGTCGCCGAGCGGGTCGTTGCGGCCGATCGCATCGACGTGCTCGGGCACGGATCGGTGAGCGGGGTCGATCCGGTGCGCTTCCGCCCGGATCTGGTCCGTCGCCGCCACGTCCGCGACCGGCTCGGCATCGCCGAAGACGCCCTCGTGATTCTGTACGCTGGCCGCCTCACGAAAGACAAAGGCGTGCTGGACCTGGCGCACGCGTTCGCTGCGCTGGCCGCTGAGCGCCCGGACGTTCAACTGCTCCTGCTGGGACCCGACGAACAGGAGATGCGCCCCGCACTGCGGCAGATCTGCCGCGACTGCGAACCGCGCGTTCATTTTCTCGACTTCATCGAGGAGCCCGGTGAGGTCATGGCGGCCGCTGACATGCTGTCGCTGCCCAGCTATCGCGAAGGCTTCGGCAGCGTCGTCATCGAGGCCGCCGCCGTTGGCATTCCCGCGGTCGCCTCGCGCATCTCTGGAGTCGTCGACGCGGTGGAGGACGGACGTACGGGTCTGCTGCATGAAGCGGGAGCGGTCGCTGAACTGACGACGCACCTGCGCACCCTCGCGGCCGATCCCGTTCTGCGGTTGACGCTCGGCGACGCGGCGAGGAATCGGGCGTTGGCCGACTTCCCGCCAGCCATACTGACCTCCGCGCTGCTCGACCTGTATCGCGATCTCAGGGATGGAAGTGCGCCGCGGTCGGGATGGTATCGGGGTGTCGGCAAGCGCGTGCTGGATGTCAGCCTGGCAGGCGCAGCCCTCGTCCTGCTGGCGCCTCTCGGAGCGCTGCTGGCTCTGGCCATCTTCGTTTCTCTCGGATCGCCGGTGTTCTTCCGCCAGGTGAGGCCGGGTCGGCACGGCCGTCTGTTCGAGTTGGTGAAGTTTCGAACGATGGCGGAGCACCGTGACGCGAACGGCCAGGCGCTCCCTGATGGCGAGAGGCTCACCGGGCTCGGCCGCTGGTTGCGGTCCGTGAGCCTCGACGAGCTTCCCGAGCTGTGGAACGTGCTGGTCGGCGATATGAGCCTCGTCGGTCCAAGGCCGCTGCTGGTCGAGTACCTCGAACGCTATACGTCCCGTCAGGCACGCCGTCACGACGTTCGTCCGGGGATAACCGGCCTGGCGCAGGTGAGCGGCCGAAATGCGATCAGCTGGGAGCGCAAGTTCGAGCTGGATCTCGAATACCTCGAGCGGTGCTCGCTCACGCTCGACCTGAAGATCCTGGCGCTGACGATCTGGCAGGTCGTGACGCGCCGCGGGGTGAATCAACCCGGCCACGCCACCGCGGAGGAATTCATGGGGACGGTCGGCCGATGAACGTCGTCATCCTCGGCGCCGGCGGTCATGGTCAGGTCGTCGCCGACATCATCAGAACCCTGGCGCGTGTCGCCGCCTCGGAGGTGCAGCTCGCCGGGTTTCTCGACGACGGGCCCGGTCTGGCCGGCACCACGATCGCCGGAGCACCCGTGCTGGGTGGACTTGCCGATGTCGGCCGAACCAGCGCCGATGCGTTCGTCATCGCGATCGGCGACAACGCCGTCCGGGCGCGGATCGATGCCGAGCTGAGCGCGGCTGGCCGTCGACTCGTGACCGTCAGCCATCCGCATGTGTCAATTGCACAGGACGTGACGATCGGCGAGGGCGGGATGATTTCGGCAGGAGTGGTTCTCGTCACCTCGTGCGAGATCGGTCGCGGCGCGATTCTGAACACCGGATGCACGATCGATCACCACACCAAGGTTGGTGACTTCGTCCACATCGCCCCTGGTGTCCATATCGGCGGCGAGGCGTCGATCGGCGACCGGACGCTGGTCGGGATCGGAGCGGTCGTTCTGCCGCGCTGCCGCGTCGGCGCAGGCTGCGTGGTTGGCGCCGGGGCGGTGGTGACCCGCGAGGTGCCTGACGGCGCTGTGGTGGTCGGTGTGCCCGCGCGACCGCTGCGGTCCGCTCGCCAATCTCAGGAGCTGGTCAACCGATGAAGCGGATCTATCTGTCGCCGCCAGATGTCGGACCGCTCGACCGCGAGCTGCTCCTCGATGCGTTCGATTCGGGATGGGCGGCGCCGCTCGGTCCACACGTCGATGCCTTCGAGCGCGAGCTCGCCGCCGCGGTTGGCGTTCCCTACGCGGTTGCGTTGTCGAGCGGCACCGCCGGGCTGCATCTGGCGCTCAGCGTGCTCGGCGTCGGACGGGGCGACGACGTGTTGACGTCGACGATGACCTTCGCCGCAACCGCCTACGCGATTACCTATGTCGGAGCGACGCCGGTCTTCATCGATGCGTCGCCGACCACCTGGACGATGGACCCGGAGCTGCTCGACGAGGAGCTCAGCGATCGACAGCGAAGCGGACGCAAGCCGGCTGCGGTGCTGGCGGTCGACCTCTACGGCCAGTGCTGCGATTACGATCGGATTGCCGCCATCTGCCAGCAGCACGATGTGCCGCTCATCGAGGATGCCGCCGAGGCGCTCGGGGCGTCGTATCGACAGCGGCCGGCGGGCGGCTTCGGCAGCTGCGGCGTCTTCTCGTTCAACGGCAACAAGATCATCACGACGAGCGGCGGCGGGATGCTGGTCTCGCACAGCCGCGCGATCGCCGAGCGGGCCAGGCATCTCGCCACCCAGGCACGCGACCCCGCGCCGCATTACGAACACTCGGAGATCGGCTTCAACTACCGGATGAGCAATCTGCTGGCGGCGGTCGGCCGCGGACAGCTGACGCTGTTGGCCAGCAAGGTCGAACGGCGGCGGGCGATTCGCCGTGCCTATCAGCATGCGCTCGAGCGATATCCCGGCATCGCCTTTCTCGCCGAAGCGGACTATGGCCGGTCGAACGCCTGGTTGACGTGCATCACCGTTGACCCGCACCGCCTGCGAGCGTCCCGCGATGACATCCGGCTTCACCTGGAAGCGAGGGACATCGAATCGCGTCCGGTCTGGAAGCCAATGCATCTGCAACCCGTCTTCCGCGGCTGCCGCGTGCGCGGCGGCCAGGTCAGCGCCGAGCTCTTCGAACGCGGGTTGTGTCTGCCGAGCGGATCGGGACTTTCGGCCGCCGAGCAGGCGCTCGTCATCGAGGCGATCGAGGAAGCGTGCGCGACGGCCGAACCCTCGACCATGACCGCGCACACCACAGAGAGGACGACTCGTGGCTGAACTGCTGTCCCGTCTGAGCGGCGCGCTGCGCCGGTTTCACCAGCCGCTCGGGATCGCCCTGCAACTCGTGCTGATGGTGGTCTCGAACCTGATCGCCTTTCTCTTGCGCTTCGACGGCGACGTGCCCGCCTTCGCCGCCGAGGCGTTCTGGCAGATGCTGCCGTGGCTGGTCGCCATTCGCGCGTTTCTGTTCGTGCCATTCCGCCTCTACGAAGGGATCTGGCGCTATACGAGCGTCTACGACCTCCGCGCCATCGTGGCCGGGGTCGGTGTCAGCAGCGGCGTATTTTTCCTCTTGACGCAGACGCCGCTCGGACCGCCCGTCTATCCGCGGTCGGTGTTCGTGGTCGACGCCATCCTGCTGACCTTCCTGCTCGGCGCCGTTCGCATGAGCCGCCGCGTCTTTGCCGAACTGTCGCACGGCACGCCGGGCAAACGGGTGTTGATCTTCGGTGCCGGCGACGCCGGCGAGATGATCGTCCGCGACATGAAGAACAGCGCCTGGCAGGGTTACCGCCCGATCGGCTTTGTGGACGATGACCAGGACAAGGTCGGACACCGGATTCACGGCGTGCCGGTTTTGGGGACGCGTCACGACCTCGCGACAATCCTGAACCGCTATCGGCCCCACGAAGTGCTCCTGGCGATCCCGCGCGCCGAGCCGGTGGTGGTCCGCGCGGTGGTTCGTTCGCTCGAGCGGTTCAAGATTCCGATCAAGACGCTGCCCAATCTCCGGGACGTGATCGACGGCAAGATCGAGCTGTCCCAGATACGCAACCTGTCGGTCGAAGATCTTCTTGCCCGCGCGCCGGTCGGACTCGATCAGGGCCCCCTGAAGTTCCTGATCGGCGGCCGTCGCGTGCTGGTGACCGGCGCCGGCGGGTCGATCGGATCGGAATTGTGCCGCCAGATTACCAAGCTGAAGCCGTCCGCGCTGGTGATGTTCGAGCGCTATGAGAACAGCCTCCACGCGATTCGCCTCGAGCTCGAAGATGGACGCCAGCGCTTTGGACTCCATCCGGTCATTGGCGACGTCACCGACCCGATTCGGGTCGAAGAGGTCATGCGGCGCTACCAGCCCGAGATCGTCTTTCATGCGGCAGCGCACAAGCACGTGCCGTTGATGGAGGAAAACCCCTGCGAGGCGATCAAGAACAACGTCCGCGGCACTCGCGTCGTCGCGCAGGCGGCGGAGCAGTGCGGCGTCGATCGCTTCATTCTGATCTCGACCGACAAGGCCGTGAATCCGACCAGTGTGATGGGGGCGTCGAAGCGCCTCGCCGAGCTGATCGTCCGGTCGCAGCCGGCCGGCAGCGCCACGTCCTTCTCCATTGTCCGGTTCGGAAACGTCCTGGCCAGCAATGGCAGCGTGGTGCCGCGGTTTCTCGAGCAGATCAAGCGAGGCGGACCGGTCACGATTACTCATCCCGAGATGCGCCGCTTCTTCATGCTGATTCCGGAGGCGGTGCAGCTCGTGCTGCACGCCGCCGCGCAGGCCGAGTGCGGCGCGACCTATGTGCTGGAAATGGGGGAACAGGTCAGACTTCTCGACATGGCCCGCGATCTGATCCAGCTGTCGGGTTTCGTCCCTGAAACCGAGATTGCGATCGAGTTCATCGGTCTGCGGCCCGGCGAAAAGCTCTACGAGGAGCTGGTCGGCCGCGATGAGAGAGCCGGACCATCCGCCATCGAGAAGATTCTCCGTGTGACCAGCGCCGCCGCTCCCCGCGCCGACCTCGCGGAGGCGATTGCCCGATTGGAGGTGGATGCCAGCCGCGGCCGGCGCGATGACGTGATGCGCGCTCTGCGAGACCTGGTGGGGTTGGCCGATGCCGACGACCCGGTCACGCTTCCTGCCACGGCGCCGCCGGCACCGTCGTTCGAACCAGCTGCGGCCATGGCGGCGGCTGTCTTTTCGAGCGAAAGTGCCATCGAACAGCCATGTCCCAAATGCGGGTCGAATCGGCTTCATCGTTCGCGCGCCCGCAGCCTGACCGAACGTGTTCGCAGGAATTTTTCGGCCCGACGGTTGTTCCGATGCGACGACTGTGAGTGGCGTGGCTGGCTGATCCCGCTCGAGTTCAACGGTTCTCGCGGCATTGCGGCGCCGGTGGCGCCGGATCTCGCCTCACTGGATCAGGCCCTTCAGACGATGGGCGCCCCGGCGCGACGGAGTTTCTCGCCGCGCGATCTCCAGTGACGTGATGGGCGAATTGTCACCCGCCGGGACGATCGTGTCAGCGCCACGCGCGGCGATGGCCGCCGAGATCGCGGCGCTCGGCGTGATTGCCTGGGGCGCGCTGGCATTCGGCGCCGTCTATCCGTGGGCGTACTGGCCGCTGGCCACCGCCGCGGTGGTCTGCGCGGTGTTCTGCTTGATCGTCAGCCGATCGAGCTGGGCTGGTCTGACCAGCCGCCCGTTTGTTTGTGCGCTGGCCGCGGTGGGGGCGGCAATCGCGCTGCAGCTGGTGCCGCTGCCGATCGGCGTCCTGACGGCGGTCAGTCCCGGTTCTGCGGAGCTGCTGGGACAAATCAATCCTGCATTTGCGGCCGGGCTGATGGCCGGGCACCCGACGTCGATTTCACCGTCGAGCACCTGGATCGCATTGGCGCTCTACCTGGCGCTGGCGATCTGGCTGGTCGGCCTGGTGCAGCTGTTCTCCGCCATCGGCAGCCGGCGATTCGTCGAGACCCTGACCGGGTTTGGCGTGATTGTCGCGCTGATCGGCATCGTGCAGAAGCCGCTCTACGCAGGCGCGATCTACGGCGTCTGGACGCTGCAGCTCGGTCGCCAGCCGTTCGGGCCGTTCGTCAACAGGAACCACTTTGCGGGATGGATGGTGATGGTCCTGCCGCTCACCCTGGCATTGCTGGTGGCGCGCATCAATCGCAGCATGTCGAAGGTGAGGCCGGGCTGGCGAGCCCGCGTCCTGTGGGTGTCATCGCCCGAGGCGAGCCATCTCGTGCTGGTCGCCGGCGCGGCAACAGTGATGGCGCTCTCGCTGGTGTTGACGATGTCCCGGTCGGGAATTACCGCGTTCATCGTCTCGATTGTGATGACCGGTTGGTTCGTCGTTCGTGCGTTCGACAGCGGGCCGCGCCGGATTGGCGCGGCGGCCTGCCTCGTTCTGCTGGTCGCCGTCGTCATCGTGTGGGCGGGCCCGGAGGTGATTGCCAACCGGTTCTCATCGGCCGACTGGGGCGAATTCAACAACCGGCGCGGCGCGTGGCTCGATGCCTGGAGTGTGGCGAGAGATTTCCCGCTCGCCGGTACAGGATTGAACACCTACTGGGCGGCGGCCCTGTTCTATCAGCGTCATGAGCTGACGCACTACTTCGCGCAGGCGCACAACGACTACCTGCAACTGGCGGCCGAAGGCGGCCTGATCGTCGCGCTGCCCGCGCTGATCTGTCTGGCGCTGTTTCTCCGGGACGTGGGGCGGGGCTTGAACCAGCAGCGGGCCTCGACCGCGTGGTGGTTGCGCGCCGGCGCCGTCACCTCGCTCGTGGCGATCGCTCTCCAGGAGTCGGTCGATTTCAGCCTGCAGATGCCGGGCAACGCGGCATTGTTTGCGGTGGTCTGCGCCATCGCCTTGCATCGACCGGGGGCTGGGGAAGGCCGGGACGCAGAGCGCCGGACGACTCGTGACGAGCAGGCCCGTACGCGTCAGCTGCGGCTCGTCCAGCAGGTGCCCGGCTCATGTCGCTGAGAATCGGCTTCGACCTCGATGGCGTCCTGGCGGACTTTGCCTCGGCCTTTCACGAAATCGAACGACGGCTGTTCGGCAGCGTGCCGAGCCTGAGCGCGGAAGAGCCAGGCGCAGAAGAGCCAGGCGAAGAAGAGGAGCGCGAGGCGGCCGCCGCCTCCGACCGACCGGATCCGGGGCGCGATCGATCGCGTCGCGACGCGATCTGGCGCCAGATCCGGGCGACGCCAGATTTCTGGACGACGCTGCAGCCGACCGACGCGACCGCGGTCAGCCGGATCTACGAGCTGATGATGCGCTATCGCTGGGAGGTCTTCTTCATTACCCAGCGTCCTGCGACGCAGGGCGACACCGTTCAGCGGCAGACGCAGCGCTGGCTGGTCGGGCAGGGGTTCGATCTGCCCAGCGTGCTGGTGATCGGCGGTTCGCGCGGCGCGGCAGCGGGTGCGCTACGTCTCGACTATCACCTCGACGACAGTGCCACGAACTGCCTCGACGTGCTCTCGGATTCGCGTGCCCGGCCCATTCTCATCGTCTCGTCGCGCGACGGGTCAACCGCCCGCAAGGCCCGGACACTGGGCATCGGAGTGGCGACCTCGATCGGCGAGGCCCTCGATATTCTGGAGCAGGCGTCGGCGGCGCGGCGCGACCCTGGCCTGCTGCGGCGGCTTGCGTCGTTGGTCGGTTGGAAATGAAGTGGCGCGGTTGATCACCGCTGCGCGCGGTAGTTGTGCTGAACGACCCACGCCATCGCGCTGTTGCTCGCCACCATGAAGACAATCGCCGCGGTCTTGTTCTTCTTCCACAGCTGCTCGCTCGCGTACAGCACTCCGGCCGTGCCGGCGGCTTTGACCGCGATCAGGCCGACCTCGTGGCTGACCATTGAACGCATCAACGGATTTGCTTCCACTGCGCCACGGCCGAGCGCGCCGACGGTGGAGTGGATGTCGAGCACCTGCAGCGCGGTGAACGACGCATAGAGCGGCAGCAGCGCGTTCGGGCGACGGATGCGCGGGGCGATCGAACCGGTTTCGAACACCGCCGGCGCGTCAATCGACAGCAGGACCGCGACGTCGACGGCCGCGAAGGTCAGTGGCTGGGCTTGTTCCTCTGCGGCGAGCGGCGCAGAGTAGCCCAGTACACAGACCAGCAGCGCGGCCAGAGCAGATACGCGGGGGGAGCGCATCGACCGGGGAAGCTATCATCGAGGATGCCAGGCTGAGAAGTTTTTCTGCGCGAGAAAGAAGTGGCTGGCAGTCTATAGCTTGCCGCCGCCGAGGGGCGCGAGGCGCGCCTGAAACGGTCGCTCCGGCGGCGACTAACTTCTCTCCTCGAGAAGAAGTTTTCCACCTGTAGTGATGCTTTGTCGCACCGTGGTCGGTTTGCGCAGCGGCATGCGATTGCCTGGATCCGCTACCGCCGGGCGGCGGCTCGCCGATCGCCAGAATTGTAATCGCCGCTCAACCTTGTCGGGACGTCTTGCACGATCAAATTGCCGGACTCCACGAATCTTCGTGGGTGTTTACAACATTTACCCGCCTGATGTCTGGCTCACGGATTGCCTCTGATTCGCGCAGCACGCGCCGGATCGGCGTCCGTGCGCGACTTGTCATGAGTCAGGAGCTGCGGTATGCGTAGGATTGTCACGGTCGGTCTGGTGATCACATTGGCCTGGTCCGGCCTTCATACGAGCCTGCTGGCCGCGCAGTCCGGTAATGCGACGCTGACCGGCCGAGCGATGAGCGCTGATCGCCAGTCCCTCTCGAACAGCATGGTGCGGCTGCGCAGCGTGACGACCGGGGAGCTGCGCCGGGTGACGACCTCAGGACCGGGGGGTGAGTACACGTTCCCCGAAATCACGCCGGACGTGTATGTCCTGGAACTTTCGGATGGCGCCGGGCGGATTGTCGGGACGACGACGCCGTTCCGCGTCGAGGCCAACACGGTGTCCACGATGTCGATAACCGCCAACGCCACCAGCGCACTGGCAGCTTCGACCAGTTCCGGAATCAGCCTGTTCGGTCTCGGCCCCGCGATGAGCGCGGTCGTGCTGGGCTCGGCAGGCGCCGCCGCGATCACCGCGGTCGTATCCACGCGCGACGAGGCGAGCCCGTCCCGCTGAACCTCACCCGAGAATGAAGACGAACGTCGCGACCATCAACGTGAATGCCGAGAATGCGGTCAGCCGGCTGGCGACGCTTCAGAGCGGCGAAGCCGAGCGGATCAAGCGAGAGCTCGAGGATCTGCGCGCCGGCCTGATGGCCTGGTCCGAGCAGGCGCTGGAGCGGTTTCGCAGCGCGGGCCTGGTGCCGCTCGATGCCGTCACCGGAGTCATTCAGGAGCTCGCCGCCATCACGTCGGCTGAACGGCAGCGTGCCGCGCATCTCGAAGAGTCGGTCAGGTCGCTGAAAGCTGAGCTCGACGTGGAGCGTCAGTCGGCCGCTCGCGATCAGGAGCAGGCGACAGTGCACCTCGAGCGGCAGCTCCATGCCTCGCGGGACGCGCTCGAAACGGCGACCGCGGCCGCTGCCAAAGCGCGCGCCGAATTGAAGGACGTCCGCAATCGATCGCAGCAAATCATCGACCAGCAGGGGCTCCAGCTGATGGAGTTCAAACGCGAGCTCGACCAGGTGGCGTTCGAGGTTCGCCGCGCGCGGGCCGGGATGGATGCGATGCAGCAGCGAGACGCCGTGCGTCCCATTGAGAGGCAGAAGTCGCCCGTCGACATCGACCGTCGTTCGCTGCGCGCCGCCGACACGCTCCAGTTCGACTCCATCGAGGCCGCGCTCGCCGACAGCCCGCCCGTGCCGCAGTGGCCGCGCGTCGCGGTCTGACCTCAGCCGAGACCGAGAAACACACCGAGCCGATTCAGCTCGCCCTCGAGAGCCGACCGGAACGCCCGATCGCGCGGCGGTCGTCCCCGGACGTAGCCGATGTCCGCCTGGATGCCGCCGCCCTTGACCGCCACGTTCCCCCAGCCGATGACCTGATCCCGCCAGAGCAGCGGCAGCGCGTAGTAACCCAGCTTGCGCTTTTTCACGGGCGTGTAGGCCTCGAACCGGTACGCCCACTGCCAGAACAGCTCGAAGCGTCGTCGATCCCACACCACCGGATCGAAGGGCGCCAGCAGACGCACCGCGTCGGGGACATCGGTCTCGAGCTGTTCATCGGCCGGCCAGTACCACTCGATGCCATCGACGCGGGTGTGAGCCAGCCTCGTCCTCGCCCGCTGCAGCGCCGCCCTGAGGTCGCGTCGCCACTGCGGCACGGCGTAGCGAAGTCGGGCGACCAGCGCGGACAGACTGGTGGCCGGCAGCGGCGCGTACTTGCCGACGACGACGTCGACCAGCGCATCCAGGCGCGCGACGCGGTCAAGCGGGTCCGAGGCGACCAACGGCTCGCGCGCGCCGTACACGCGGCTCCCCGCGTCGCGCCGCACCACGCGCAGCAGGCCCCGGTAGTGCATCAGGTCGAGCAGATGGGTGGTCGCATTCGAAGACCCGCCCCAGTAGTTCGTGACCGTGCCGTGCGCAAAATAATCATCGACCTCGCGTGGATGCACCGTGCCGCGTGAACGCACGAACTCCAGGATGGCCGCGACCCGTTTGCGACGCGCGGCCGGCCAGCCGGTGGTGCTGCGCGGATGCATGAGCCCGTGCACGCCGCGCGTCAGAAAGCCGTAGTTGATGAACACGTCTTCTTCGATGCCGAGCGTGTCGTAGAGCCGCTCGAGATCGCCGGCCCGATAACCCTCGACCCGCTGCCGCAGCGTCAGGTCCTGGGCCCGCGCCGGCGCCCGGATCGGATCGGCCTGCACGAATCCCAGCCGTGCCATCGCGCGGCCAAGGCTGGTCGACGAAAACAGACTGCGGCCGACGGCAAACCGCCGCAGGTCGTCGATCGTCGGCCCTCCGGACGGTTTGCTCAGATCTGAATCCTCGAGAACGACCAGGCCCCGAGGCCGAGGAACACCGCTGCCACGGTCGTGAGCACCGCGAGATTCGTGACCATGCTGAACTGGGCGAACCCAATCAGCGCACCGCGCAGCCCGTCGATGCCATAGGTCAACGGATCGAGGCGGGTCGCGCCGGCCAAGAGGGTCGGCAGATTGCGCAGCGGATAGAGCGCGCCCGACAGGAAGAAGATCGGCATCACCAGGAAGTTCATGATGAACTGAAAGCCCTGCATGTCCTTCAATGCGGAGCCGATCGCCGTGCCGAGCGCCGCGAACACCAGCGCGATCAACGCCATGAACAGGATGGCGAGCGGCAGGGCGGCCAGACTGGTGGGCCGGAAGCCGGCGGCGAGCGAGACGGCAAGCACCAGCGTGCCCTGAATCATCGCAATCGTCGCGCCGCCGAGCGTCCGTCCGACCATGATGTGCAGCCGCGGCACCGGCGCGACCAGCGTTTCCTTGAGGAAGCCGAACTGCCGGTCCCAGAGCAGCCCGATGCCCGAAAAGATCGACGTGAACAGAATGCCCATGCCGATCACGCCTGGCGCCATGAACTGCAGATAGCTGCCCTGGCCCGATTGCTGGAACACCGGACCGAGACCGAAGCCCAGGACGAGCAGATACATCAGCGGCTGCGCCAGCGACGCGATGATCTGCGGCCGTGAGCGCAGGTAGCGCTTCACCTCGCGCAGCCAGAGAATGTAGATCGCGGTCACCGGATCATCGCCTCCACATTCTCGCCATGTTGCGCATCTGTGCCGCCGGATCGGCTTGCTCGTCGCGGATCGTCGAGCCGGTCAGCGCCAGGAACGCCTGCTCGAGCGAGTCGGCGTTGGTCTGCCGCTTCAGCTCGTCGGGCGACCCCTGCGCCACGATCTTGCCGTGATCGATGATCGCAATCCGGTGGGCGACCCGTTCTGCCTCGTCCATGTAATGCGTGGTGAGAAAGACCGTCACGCCCTCGACGTCGTTCAGGTGTTTGACGTGGGTCCACAGCTGATTTCTGGTCTGCGGGTCGAGCCCCAGCGTCGGCTCGTCGAGAAACAGGATCTTGGGGGTGTGCAGCAGCCCGCGCGCGATCTCGAGGCGTCGTTTCATGCCGCCCGAGAACGTCTTCACGAACGAGTCCTTTCGATCCCATAGCTCGAACAGCTTCAGCAGCAGCTCGATGCGCTCGGTACGGACCGCGCGCGGCACGTGATACAGCACGCCGTGCAGCGTCATGTTCTCGTGGGCGGTCAGCTCGTTGTCGAGGCTCGGGTCCTGAAAGACGATGCCAAAGCGCCTGCGGACCTCGAGCGGCTTCGCCACCGGGTCGAGGCCGTCGATCGCCATCGTGCCCGCCGTCGGCCGGAGCAGCGTGGTCAGCATCTGAATGGTCGTGGTCTTGCCGGCGCCGTTCGGGCCGAGAAACGCAAACACCTCTCCCGGCCGCACGTGGAACGAGACGTCGTCCACAGCTTTCACGGTGCCAAACCTCTTGGCCAGGTGCTCGACTTGAATCATGGAGGGACTCTGGATCGTAACGATATCAAACGGCGAGCCGCTGGCGGGAGAGGCGGGGCGGGCCGTCGGCAGCCGTCGGCCCGCCCCGACATGCACGGCTCTAGAATCGACGTCCGGTCGCGGTCGAGCAGCCGGAACGATACAGCACGCCGTTCGTGTTGTAGAACGCGTTGGTGCCCGACGACACGAGGTCGTCACCAGAGTGGGTGACGGTGTGGGTGACGGTCTGTGATCCCGCAAGAAACCCGGGCGTCACGGGACGGGTCGGATCGAAGCCTGGTGCGCCGGGAAGATTGGCCGCGGTGTCGAACAGGATCAGGACGATCATCTCCTGCAAGTACGTCCCGCCTGGTTGCTGGCTCCACTTGCCGTGGCCGGCCGTGCGCGATCCGGGAGCGAACGCCAGCGATCCGACGCCTTCGCTGATGGTGCCGCCGCGGTGAAAGGTGACGAGCGCATTGAACGAGGCCCCTGCCGGCGCCCCGCTGGTGCAGTTGCGCGGCGTGATTTGGACCAGCCAGGTCCCGACCAGCCCATCGGCGGCGCCGGAGTTGTGCGATTGCGCCGCGACAGCTGCGCCTGATCCCGTGAGAAGTGCGAACACTGCGACAATCGGTTTCCAGTTCATCGTGTCCTCCATCAGTCATCGCTCAGGGCTTCCTGAGCCGAGCGCATCGT
This sequence comes from uncultured Acidobacteriota bacterium, assembly GCA_963728825.1. GTDB lineage: Bacteria > Acidobacteriota > Vicinamibacteria > Vicinamibacterales > CAVVIG01 > CAVREM01. The sequence goes on along the minus strand of CAVSLA010000005.1, from coordinate 593,814 downwards.
CGCCGCACAGACCCACGTCGGGCCAGAGAGAGAGAGTGGAGAACAGCTGACTTTTTTCTGGAGCTGTAAGTGGCAGAGCGGTGCGAAGTTATGAGATTGTAGGGACCGATAGCCCGACGTGATGTCGCAGCCCCGAGAGACGTTTCGATTTGGCGACTACGAGCTCGATCTCGGCGCCTGCGAGCTGCGCCGCGATGGTCGCGCCGTCCGGCTGGAGCGCCAGCCGATGGACCTGCTGATTCTGCTGGTCGAGCGGCGCGGACAACTGGTCTCGCGGACGGAGATCATCGACCGGCTCTGGGGCAAGGACGTCTTTATCGAGGTCGACACCGGCGTCAATACGGCGATTCGCAAAGTGCGTCAGGCGCTGCGGGATTCCCCGGATGCGCCCGGATTCGTCGAGACCGTGTCAGGGAGGGGATACCGCTTCATAGCCGACGTCCGGGTGATCACGTCCGAAATTCCCGCGGGGCCGGCACCGGCGGTGGATGTCCCGCAACCCTCGACAGAGCATCGTGCGGAGCCGCCGCCGGCGAGCCGCGCGGGATCGTCTCGCCTCCCGATCGCTGCAGGGCTGGGCGCCATCGCGCTGGTGTCTGCCGCGCTGCTCTGGATCGCGTGGGGGCGAATCCAGATACCAACAGCCGTCACGATTGCCGTGCTGCCGTTCGCCAATCTGAGCGGCGATCCCGAGCAGAACTATCTGGCCGACGGCCTCGCGGACGAAACGGTCGCATCGCTGGGACAGGTCGATCCTGAGCACCTCGCGGTCGTCGCGCGGACGGCGACGCTGGCCTACAAGGGGAGCACGAAGTCTGCCGCGGACATTGGTCGGGAACTTGGCGCTGACTACCTTGTGGAAAGCTCGCTGCGCGCCGAAAACGGCCGGCTGCGCATCACGTCCAAACTGATCCGCGGCCGCGATCAGGTGCAGGTGTGGTCGGAGTCCTTCGATCGCGAACCGGTCAGCATCCTCGGCCTGCAACAAGAGCTGAGCACCGCGATTGCCGAGCAGATTCGGCTGCGGCTGTCCGCCGACCGGCTCGACGCGCTGTCACGCCGCCAGACCCGCGATCCGGAAGCCTACGATCTGTACCTTCGCGGCCTGACACTGGCGAACCGACGGACGCCGGCAACCACCCGACGCGCCATCGACTACTACACACAGGCGACGGCCCTCGATCCTGACTACGGGCTCGCCTGGGCCGGCATCGCCAGTGCCTACGGGGCGAGCGAGTTGAACGGCGATGCCCCGCCCGACCTGGTGCTGCCGCGGGCGAAGGAGGCCGCGGCGCAAGCCATGCGGGTCGATCCCGAGCTGTCCGAGGCGCAGAGCGCGCTCGGCTACATCAAGTGGTGCTGCGACTGGGACTGGCCTGCGGCTGAAACCGGCCTGCGCCGCGCGTTGGAACTGAATCCCCGATTCGCGATGGCGCACCTGCATCTCGGCCACGCGCTTTCCCAGATGGGTCGGCAGAGCGAAGCCGAGCCTTTGATGCGTCGCGCCCGCGAGCTCGACCCGCTCGAGCCGATCACCCATGCTTTGTCGGCGCAGGTCGCGTTTCAAGGGCGGAATTTCGCAGCGGCGCTCGAACACGCGCAGCAGGCGATCGTCCTCGACCCGGAGTTCTGGATCGGCTACATGATGCGCGGCCAGGCGCACGAGCAGCGCGGCGAGACCGATCTCGCGCTCGAGGCGCTCGGTTCCGCCGGGCGCTTCTCCGCCAACAACAGCAAGACGCTGTCGCTGCGCGGCTATGTGCTGGCGAAGGCCGGCCGCGCGAGCGAGGCCCGAGACGTGCTCGCCACGTTGGACGGGGTCTCGAAAACGAGATACGTCCCGCCCTACGCGTTTGCTTTGATCCACGCCGGGCTGGGCGAACGGGACGTGGCCCTGGCCTGGCTCGAGCGCGCCTACCAGGGTCGCGATGTTCACTTGATTTTCCTGACCGTCGATCCCAAGTGGGATCCGTTTCGCCGCGATCCGCGATTCGAGACGCTGCTCGAGCGTGCCGGTTTCACGCAAACGCCGCCACCAGTCAAGTGAACTGTTCTGTAGTCCTGCCGATTCTCCTCGTTGCTTCCGGTGCCTGCTCGTCAGGCTCGCGACTGCCGGCCGCGCTCGGTGACGATGAGTTCTGGCGACTGAGCATGGAACTGTCCGAGCCCGGCGGCGTGTTCGTCCACTCGGACAATCTCGCCTCGAACGAGACCCACTTTCCCGAGATGATCCGGATGCTCGGCGCGAGAGGCGGCGCGTACGTCGGCGTCGGGCCCGAGCAGAATTTCAGCTACATCGCCGGGCTCCGGCCGGAGATCGCCTTCATCATCGACATCCGGCGGGAGAATCGGAACCTGCACCTGATGTACAAGGCGCTGTTCGAAGCAGCCAGCGATCGCGTGGAGTTCGTCTCGCGCCTGTTCTCACGCCGGCCGCCGCCACAACTGGAGGGAGATCCCGCCGTGGAGCAGCTGTTTACCGCATATCGCGCTGCCAGCCCGGATTCCGGGTTGTTCGCCGCGACCGCCGCCATGATCCGGGACCGGCTGTTGACGACCCATCGACTGACGCTGCAGGCCGACGATGTCGACTCGATCGAGGCACAGTTCCGGGCGTTCTTCACGGCGGGTCCCGACATCCACTATGGCCAGGGCGCCCTGGTCGGCCCGTCGTATTCGGCGCTGATGGCCGCGGAGGATCTGGTCGGTCAGCCGCGCAGCTTTCTGGCCTCAGACGAAGCCTTCGACTACGTCAAAGATCTCCACGGCAGAAACCTCATCGTCCCGCTGGTTGGCGACTTCGCCGGTCCGCACGCCGTTCGGCGGGTCGGCGAGTTCGTTCGACAGCACGGCGCCAACGTCGAGGTGTTCTACGCCTCGAACGTCGAGGTCTACCTCAGACGCGACCAGAACGCCATGTTCTGCAGGAGCCTGGCCGGCCTGCCGCACGGCACGCGCAGCTGGTTCATCGGCAACAAGGGGATGCGGTCGTTCCGATCGAAGCTGGAGGCCTGTTCGGAGTGAACCTACGAATCAGGGGTCACGAACGATCGGCGAGGACGTTGAACATCGCGGCCGAATCGTGTCTGGCGCCGCCTCGCTGCTGAAGTGCGGCGAGGACCTCGGCCGCGGCGGCGCTGGCCGGGAGCTCGAGGCCGAGCGAGCGCGCGAGGTCGAGCACGATTCGAATGTCCTTGTGGTGCAGCCGCGACTCGACCTTCCCCTCGAAATCGCGCGCGATCATCTTCGGCGCCTGCAGTTCGAGCATGCGGCTGGCACCGAACCCGCCCATCAGCGCATCCTTCACTTTCTTCGGATCGACGCCGGCACGTTCCGCCAGGAGCATCGCCTCTGCGGCGCCAAGCTGATTGACGATCGTGCAGATCTGATTGCAGGCCTTGGCCACCTGGCCGGCGCCGCTCGGGCCGATGTGCACGACGGCTGCGGCGTAACACGAGAGAACGGGCCTGGCGCGCTCGACCGCCCCGTCGGGCCCGCCAACCATGATCGCGAGCGTGCCCGCTCGAGCAGCGGCGGCACCGCCCGAGACCGGTGCGTCCAGCATCTCGATGCCGCGGCGGCCCAATTCCGCCGCAACGTGTCTGGCTGCATCCGGCGCAATGGTGCTGTGATCGATTGTCAGGGATCCCGGCGCGGCGCCGTGGACAATCCCGTCTTTACCGAGCGCGACTTCCTCGACCGCCGAACCGTCCGTCACCATCGTCAGGGTGATGTCGCAGCGGGCGGCGACATCGGCAGGGGACGTTCCGGCTTTGGCCCCTGAGGCGACGAGCGGCGCCACCTGATCCGGCCGTCGCGCCCAGACCGTGACGTCATAGCCGTGCTTCAGCAGGTTCGCGGCCATCGGCAGCCCCATCGTGCCGAGCCCGATGAATCCAAGCGCGGGCTTCACGATCAGCGCGACTTCGTCGCCTGCTCCTCGGTGCGCGCGCCTTTGAGGATGCCGGTCATCGCGTAGTTTCCCTCGTGGCAGGCGTATTCGAAGACCGAAATGCCGTCGGTCTGCCGGCGCATCGGCCGTGCTGCCGTCCACGGGCGCGTGAAGGTTTTCGGATCGTCGATCGTGAACTCGTATTCGAGATTGTTCGGGTCGCGCAGCGTATAGCGTTCGGTGAGGCGCAGCGTTTCGCGCGATCCCTGGAAGCTGGTTCTCGGATCGAAGTTGGTCGTCTCGACGATCAGCGTGTGCCCCTCCCACCGTCCGCGCGAGTCGCCGAGCCACTGCCCGACGCCATTCGGCAGATGCGGCCGGCCGTCGAGCGGAATGACCCGCGGCTCGTGGATCAGCTCCTGGAGCACCACGACGTAGCCCGGCGACTGGAAGATTTGATAGTTGCTGCTGTACCAGCTGCCGATGCCGTTCCAGCCGCGCGAGATGCATCGCGTCCACAGGCTCAGATCGGCGTAGGTGTCCGCCGGTCCACGCCGCGCGCGCTCGGCGCGCTCGGCCGCCAGCCGCGCCTGCGCTTCGGGCGTGAACGGGGGAATGCGGCCGTCGGGAGGATCGGTGATGAGCGACGTCCGCGTCAGGGCCTTTCCTTCGTCGCGCCAGAATGCGTTGTAAGTGCCCGGATCGCCGGCGCGCGGCGCCTGATCGAAGCTCTGTCGTTCGGTCTGTTCGAACGTTTCCGCTTCTTCCTCGGTGATCGTTTCCCGGCCGGCCAGTGGCCCCGTTGACGGACGTTGCAGCGGCGTCGACGTCTGGTTGTTCCACTGACCCTGAATATCAGGATCGCCCCACGGCGTCCGCGGCGGCGTCCAGCCTTCTCCGCCCGGCGCACTCCCGCCACACGCGAACGCGAACGCTGTTATAGACGCGATGATCAACCTGCGCATCTGAACACCGCTTTCTCTCTTCCAATGGCGCTGGGGCCCCACCCCCAGCGCGTTTTACGACGATGCCTCGCCTCGGATAGGAACCGGTTCCTCGGCCGTCCTTCGACGTTGCTCAGGACGACCCTGAGCGGAGTCGAAGGGTCGGCATGGCCGCAGGCGCTCTACCTGGTTTGCTTCCCTTCACCAGATGGCCGTACATCAGTTCCTCGACGAACTCGACGCATTTGTATTCGACGAGCTGCGCGTTCGGTTCGAGGCGGCGGTAGAGCGGCATGCTCATCTTCCACGGCCGCGTGTAGAGCTGCGGATCCTCGATCGTCGCCTCGTACTGCAGGACGTCTCTACCAACGGGTGTGTACCGCTCGACGACGTGCAGCGAGCTCGTCTGGTAGTTGCCGGCGCGATCGAACCAGCTCTCACCGTTGAACGCGGTCACGTCGACCACCAGCGTGTCGCCTTCCCACCGACCGCGCGACCATCCCATCCAGGTGTCGACCGGGCTCTCTGTCGTCGTATTCATGCGCACGATGCGGCTTGCGCTCGCGAACTCGTAGGTGATCAGCAGGTCGCTCGACGCGCTGCCGTGCACGATTTGAAACGGGTAGGGCATGTAGGTCGCCCGCGGCACGCCGGGGAGGAAACACTTGATCTCCGGGTCGGCGGTCAGCCAGGTCGCCGCGTTGGCGTCCCGCTTTGCCAGCGCCTCGGGCTTGTACGGGATCTCGTTGCCCTCGACCACGCCGAGTCCACCAGGCACGCTGAAAGCGGCGCCAAGCGCGGTCATCGGCCCCTGACGCGCCTTGTGGGTCAGCACGTCCCAGTTGGCGGTGTTGTTCGCCTGCCAGATGCCGTTCAGATTCACCTGTCCGTTCGGCAGGCGGGGAATGCCCTGAGTGGGACCTTGCGCGTCCGTCAGCGTGGAGAACATTGCGATCGCGCCGGCCAGAGTGAGCGCAGCGGCGATGAGCGTTCGTCCGGGCGTCAACGAGCTCCACATTTCCGCCTCCATTACCGACACCGCGAAAACTGAGGACCTCAGGACCTGAGGAGCTGAGGACCTGAGGAACTAAAGAACTGAGAAGCTGAAAATGTCGGAGGAACGCTACACGGCCAGTCGATGGGAGTCAATCGCCCTTGAGCCATTGAGCCCTAAGCCCTGAGCCCTTAGCCCTGAATTTCCATGTATGCTGTCCCGCATCGCAGGAGGCAGTATGGGTCGATCGAACGGTGAGACCCCCGGAATGTCCCGGCGGAACTTTCTGAGAAAGACCGTCACCGGGGCTGGCGCGACCGCGGCGGTTGCCGTGGCGGGGCAGTCGGTGCAGGCCGCGGATCCGGCGGTGACCATCCCCGGCGAATTCGCCGCTGCCACCGCAGCCGCGGCCCGGCCCCTCGAGTTCCCGATGACCGGCGCGGAGGTGTTTGCGCGCGCCTGCAAAGAAGAGGGCGTGGCCGCGCTATTCTGCTGCCCGGGCAACTACAACGTCGTGCACGCGCTGGCTGCGACCGGTGTGCCGGCGTACGGCGGCCGCCACGAAGGGTCGATGGCGCATGCGGCCGACGCGTTCATCCGGGTGACCGGCGAGATCGCGATCAGCTCCGGCACCGAAGGGCCCGGCTTCACCGACATGATTTGCGCGATCGCCTGCGCGAACGCCGCGCGCACGCCCATGCTGGTGGTGGCGAGCAACATGTCACTGAACCAGGAAGACACCGAAGCGGGTATCCAGCTCGGATACCATCAGCCGACAACCGAAGGACTGAAGAAGTACGGAAAGCGTCTGATCAACCCGCGACGGGTTCATGAGTACACGGGCTACGCCTTCCGGCAGCTGCGCAGCGGCGTCCCGAAGCCGGTGCATCTGGACTTCCCGGCCGAAGTCGCGGCTGCCCGATTCAAGGACGCCGAGGAGCTCGAGTTCTTCTACGACCGGACGAGATATCGCACGGAGTCGCGCCCGCACCCCGCGCCGAGGGACATCGCGTCGGCGGTTGCCCTGATCCGCACCGCGCGCCGGCCGATGATCGTCTCGAGCAACGGCGTCTTCTATGCGAAAGCCTGGGATGCGCTGAAGGCGCTGGCCGAGAAAGCGCAAATTCCGGTCGTCGAATCGGGGGCGATGAAAGGCCAGTTCTCGGACGCGAGCCCGCTGTCGGCCAACGCCGCGCCGGGCGCCCTGGCCAGCGCCGATCTGGTGATTCTCGTCGGCCAGCACTGCATGCCGACGGTCGGCGAGTTCGCGTTCGGCCCCGACGCGAAGTACATCCGCATCGATCAGGCGGCGGAGGACATTGGTCGCAACATCCCGATCGATCTCGGCATCGTCAGCTGCGAGCGCGCCGCCCTCGAGGCGCTCGCTGAGGCGGTGCCGCGGATGACGCGCGACAGCTGGATCGCCGAGATTGCCGCGGCACGGCGGAAGTTCGAGGACCAGAACGCCGAGTACTACCGCATCGGTTCCACCTACCAGGACGCCGTCCACCCCGCGGTGATCGCGAAGGAGCTGGGCGACTTCCTGTATCGAGGGAAGCTTCCGAAAGAGCAGACCACGATCGCATCGGGCGGCTATGGCATCGCTCGCTACGTGCGCCGCGAGCTGCGCGGGTTCAGGCCTGGCCAGATCATGAACGGCGCCTATCAGTACGCCGCGATCGGCCCCGATGTCGGCTATGCGGTTGGCGTCGCGGCCGCCGTGCAGCTCGGCGTGGGACCGCAGTCGCCTTATCAGGGACACCCGATCATCTGCACGACCGGCGACGGCGGCATCGGCTACACGCTGATGGAGATCGACACGCTGGCCAAGTACCGGCTGCCGGCAGTAGTCATCGTCTACAACAACAACGCCTGGGGCACCTGGGTCCAGGCGGTGAGAGAGCCGCGCGCGCTGCCGATCCATCTGTTCCAGGAGAATCTGCGCTACGACAAAGTGGCCGAGGCGCTCGGCGGCCATGGCGAATACGTCGCCACGCCGGGCGAGTTCCGGCCAGCGCTCGAACGCGCCTACGCGGTGGCTGCGAAAGAACGCAAGCCCGTCGTGATCAACTGCCAGGGGCGGAAGGAATTCTGGGATCGGGAGAAATTCCCGCCGGGATCGCTTGGCAAGATCGAGCCGGGCGTGATGTCGTACTACCATTGATCGTCAAGCCGTCTCCGCGCCCGCGTCGATCCGGGCGCTTCGACGCGGCAGGCGCGGTGCTGCAGAGCTACGCCGATCGCGGCGTGTTCCGTGGCTTCAACGCGACGCCGATTCGTGGCCGATGCGAGTACACGTTCAGGTGGCTGGCGCGACGGACCTTCTCACTCAGCTACGACGCGACGCGTCGCGTGTTGTCGTTCAGAAGCCTGTTCCCGAACGTTGACCCGCGGTCTTCGATCGCGTCGGATCTTCGAGCGATCGTCGGCGACCGGTCGACCCGGCGGGTGCCAGCGCACAAACGGCTCGATTCCCGCAAGGTGCAGGCCGGCTGCGGCGTCCGGAGCCGCAGCTTCACGCTGACGTTTCGCGTCGCGCGCCACCACGAGGCGTACGCCGTGAGGCACTTGCTCAATCTCGTGAACGATCTGTTTCTGATGCTGCAGGAAAGCTACCCGGAGTACCTGGTGGCTGAATTTGGACTTTCGCCGGAGTAACCCGTGAAGCAGTCGCTGCTGTACGGCGCGGCTCTGCTGATGGCCGCGGCCACGCTCTCGTCACAAGGCACACCGATCACCGCCACCACTCCGAAGCGAGGCGGGAACGCCGAAGCGGCGAAGATCCGCAACCCGGTTCCGTCCACTGCCGAATCGGTTGCCGCGGGCCGTCGCAGCTATTCGCGATTGTGTGTCCGGTGCCACGGGCCTGCGGGAAAAGGCGACGGCGGCGGCGCTGGTGCGGGCGGGCAGCCGGCCGATCTGACGGATGCGAAGTGGGATTTCGGCGGAAGCGACGGCGAGATCTTCACGGTGCTCCGCGACGGCACCTCCGCGGACATGGAGAGCTACGCGGAACGGATCAACGACACCGAAATGTGGAATCTGGTCAACTACATCAGGAGTCTTGCCGGATCGTGAGATCTGGCGCGGTCGACACCGGCACGCCCTCGACGTTGCGGGCCGGACGCTTTCGCACGACCCGATTCCACCACATCATCGCGCCGGTCATGAACATCGCGGCGGGCACGAGGCCGACGAGCGCCCACAGCGCCTTCAGCGTCCCGCTTTCCCAGCGGCCGAAATGTAGGCGGCTGAGCCACGCCAGCGCCAGGTCGCCGGGCCGCTCGCCGAGCAGGTCCGGGTCCGGAGCGGACACGTAGTCGACAAACGCCGTGAATGGACCCGGCACGCCCATGTAGAACCCCGACACTCCCCACATGAGAATGAAGAAAAACAGATAGGCGCCCATCACGCTGTGCAGATCCCATGTGAAGCGGCGCCACCCGCTCTTTGCCTTGACGATCAGACTGCGCCGCCAGCGACTGACGCCCGGCCACCAGACGACGGCGCCCGTCAGGCACAAGATCGTCACCAGCGCGCTGGCCACACCGTTCCAATACCGGCCGTCAGTGCCGTAGAGGAGATCGTCGTGCAACCGCACGGTCCACAGGACGCTGCGTTCGCCGCGGGTAAACGCGTCGCCCAGGTCCTCGCCGGTGTAGGGGTTGAACAGACGCTCCAGTTCCTCGCCGTTTCGTTCGCCCGTGACATGAACGACCGCGGTCCGGCGGGTGATCGCCTCGCGGACATTCGTAATCTGGTGGTCCGGGTAGGCACGGACGGCGGCCGCGCGCAGATCCTCGACCGACAGCCGGCGCGCTGATGGATCGACCGACGGGATCGGCGTTCTGAACAGCGCGACCAGCTCACGCCGATAGACGAGTGCGCTCCCCGTCACGCTCAACACGACGACATAAAGGCCCAGCGCGAGACCCAGCCAGAGATGAATCTGGAAGATCGCTCGTCGAATCCAGACCCGCTGTGGCTGTTGCAGCCACCGTTGCCAGACGCTCATCTTGCGACGATACCAGGCATCACTTGGCGCCCTTGTAGACGAACTTCTGGAGGCGGCTGCCGGGAGCAACCTCCGGCCCGTAGATGTTGCCCTTCGAATCGACGGCAATGGTGTGGAGGTTCTGGAACTGGCCGGGCCCGGCGCCGCGGCTGCCGAAGGCCCCGACCGGCGCGAGCGTCTTCCGGTCCAGAATCACGATCTCGCCCTTCGCGAAGTCGGGGCAGTAGATGAATCGCTGCTGCGCGTCGGGGGAAAACGCCACGGTGCCGCACGAATTGTTCGAGGTCGTGCGATTTACGAACCCCTGCGTGACATGTTTACCGTCGAGCGTGAACACCTGGATGCGACGGTTGCCACGGTCGGCGACGTAGACGAACCCGTCGTTTGACACCTTCGTCCCGTGGACGATGCCGTACTGGTCGGGGCCGGGACCTTCGGGGGCGGCTGGGGCCGCAGCCGGCGGGGCGGCGGCGCCCGTGCCGCGAGCTGGCGGCGGCGGCGGATCGAGCGGCGGCTTGCCGAACGCCCCCCACGCGCGCTTGAACGCCCCGCTGTCGGCGTCGAGCACCCAGACGCGGCGGTTGCCGTAGCCGTCGGCGATGAACGCTTCGTTGGTCTTGGCGTAGACGAAGACCTCGGCCGATTGGTGCGGGTTCTTGGTGTCCTTGTTACCGCCGCTGATATCGCGGCCGCCAATCTGCTGGATGAACTTCCCGCTGCTGGTGAATTTCAGGATCATGTCGTCGGCGCGCGTCGAGACGTTCGTGCCGGCGAATGGGTTGATGCCGGTGATCCACACGCGATCCCGGGCGTCGACGAAGATGCCGTGCTCGGTGTCGGGCCAATCGTAGCCGTTGCCGGGTCCGCCCCAGGCCTGAACAAATTTGCCGGACGGATCGAACTCGATGACCGCCGGCGCCGCGTTCGCGCGCTGTTCCGCGGGCGCCGTCCGCGGCCGGTGCAGCACCCACACGTGATCGCGCCGGTCGACCGCCACCCAGGTCGGCACACCCATCACCCAGTTGTTCGGCAGCTTCGGCGGCCACGACGGATCCACTTCGAATTGAGGGACCCCGGCGGGGGTTTGAGCCGACGTCACGGACACAGGCGCTTGGAGGCAGAACACCGCCGCGAGAAGCGCCAACCCGACTGTTTTGAGACCCAGCGCGCGCAATGACCCGTTTCGCATGGCGAACGATACCACCTCAGGCGGATTCTCCGATCGCCAGCACCAGCTTGCCGGTGGTCCGGCGGCTTTCGAGGTCGCGATGGGCCGCGGCCGCGTCCCGCAGCGGATAGCGGCCGCCGATCCGCAATTGGAGGCGTCGGGTCGTGAGCCAGTCGAATACGTCGCCGGCCCGCCATAGCAGCTCCTCGCGGGTCAGCAGGTGATGAGAGAGGCCGGCTCGCGTCAGAAACAGCGAGCCTTTCGCGGCGAGTACCCGGCTGTCGAACGGTGGGATCTGTCCGCTGGATTGCCCGAACACGACCAGCATGCCGCGCGGGCGCAGGCAGTTCAGGCTCATCTCGAACGTCGTGCGGCCGACCGAATCGTAGACCACGTCCACGCCGCGCCCGTCGGTCAGGCGCTTGACCGCTTCGTCGAACGGCTCCTTCGTGTACAGGATGGTCTCGTCGGCGCCGAAGGCGCGGGCGACATCCGCCTTGTCCTCGGTCGACACCGTACCGATGACCCGGGCGCCGCACATTTTCGCTGCCTGGACGAGCAGTCCCCCGGCTCCGCCGGCTGCCGCGTGGATCAGACAGGCGTCGTCCTTTGTCAGCTTGAAGGTCGAGCGCGTCAGGTAATGCGCCGTCATGCCCTGGAGCATCACGGCCGCCGCGTCGAGGACGCTGATGCCGTCGGGGATTTTCACGAGCTGCGCTGCCGGGACGATCGCATATTCCGCGTACGATCCCCGGACCATCGCGAAGGCGGCTCGATCGCCGACTTGAATCTCGCTCACGCCCGCACCGACCGATTGGACCGTCCCCGCCCCTTCGTTGCCGAGCGTCAGCGGCAGGTCGGTTTTGTAAAGGCCCGATCGATAGTAGACGTCGAGGAAATTGACGCCGCTCGCCTCGAGTCGAACAAGCGCCTCACCGGGACCAGGCACCGGCGTCGGCACGTCAACGTAGACCATGTTCTCGGGTCCGCCCGGTTCGAGTATCTGGATGCACTTCATACGGGGCCATCGGGATGATCGGGTAATCGAGTGATCGGGTAATCGCGCTATTGAAGATCGGTTATCGAATACTATCCCGGTACGTCCGCCGTTTCCGCTGGAGGGTGCCGTGAAGAAATGGTGCACGCTCGTCATCGCCCTGGTCACAGCTGTCGTGAGTGCGCAGAACCGCGACCAGGCGGTGGAGTGGCCGCACTACGGCGGCGACGCCGGACACGCCAAGTACTCGACCGCCGCGGACATCACGCCCGCCAACGTGCGCGACCTCGAGCTCGCCTGGACCTGGCAGACGGTGGATCGGCCGATGCCCGAGCACAATCTGCGGCCGGGCGGCTTCGAAACGACGCCGATCATGATCGACGACGTGCTGTACGTCAGCACGTCGTTCCATCGAATCGTCGCGCTCAACGCCGACACCGGAGCCGAACTGTGGGTCTTCGATCCGCGCACCTACGAAGAAGGAGCGCCGCTGGTTGGCACCGGATTGAACAGCCGCGGTGTGGCGTTCTGGCGCGGCGAGAACGGGGAAGCGCGCGTCTTCATCGCTGGCCGCCAGCGACTGTTTGCGGTCGATGCGGCGACGGGTAAACCGGTCGCGAGCTTCGCCGCCGGCGGCGCTGCCGCCTTGAACGTCAACCTCGGGCGCGACGTGCCACGCCTGCACACCCAGGTGACATCCCCGCCGGTCGTCTATCGCAATCTGGTGATCATCGGCACCGGCGTCCCCGACCGGCTCCAGTACCGCGGCGATCCTGCGGGCACCGTTCAAGCGTTCGATGTGCGCACGGGGAGAAGGGCCTGGGTCTTCTTCACGATCCCGCAGTCAGCCGGCGACTTCGGTGCGGACACGTGGGGAGACGCTTCCTGGAAGTTCGCGGGCCATGCGAACGTGTGGGCGCCGATGTCGCTCGACGCCGAGCGCGGGCTGCTGTACCTGCCGACTTCGACGCCGAGCGGCGACTACTGGGGCGGCTGGCGGCCGGGCGCGAACCTGTTCGCGGAGTCGCTCGTGTGTCTCGATGCGCTCACCGGTCAACGGCGCTGGCACTTCCAGGGCGTCCACCATGGTTTGTGGGACTACGACTTCGCATCGGCGCCGACGCTGGCGACGACGCTCGTTGACGGGAAGAACGTCGACGTGGTCGCACAGGTATCGAAGCAGGGCTTTACCTACGTGTTCGATCGGGTCACGGGGCGGCCGATCTGGCCGATCGAAGAACGTCCTGTGGACACCACGACCGACGTGCCCGGCGAACGCCCCTATCCGACGCAGCCGTTTCCGACCAAGCCGCCTCCGCTGGTCCCCCAAGGCATCGCGCTCGAAGATGCCAATGACCTGACGCCGGAGATCAAACGCCTCGCGGAAGAGCAGCTCAAACGTTTTCGTCTGGGACCGCTCTTCACGCCGCCCAGCCTGAAGGGCACGATTCAGCGACCCTCGCAGCTGGGCGCGGCGAACTGGGGAGGCGCCGCGTTCGATCCCGAAACGCGATGGCTTTACGTCAAGGCGAACGACAGCTATCACGTCAGCACGGTTTGCAAGAACGATGGTCAGGATCCGTTCGTCGCCTGGGAGTACGGCAACTACTGCGGCCAGTACGGTCTGTTTGCATCACGCGGCCCTCAAGGCACTGCGACGCCCACGCCGGCACAAGCTGCCGCCGCGCGCGGACAGCGAGCGCCCGACACGGTCGGCTACAGCGGCGACACGCTCGGTGGCATCCCATTGACCAAGCCGCCCTACGCGCACGTGGTGGCGATCGACTTGATCAAGGGAGAGATCGCGTGGAAGGTGCCGTTCGGCGAAGGCAGCCAGGCCATTCGCCAGCATCCGCTGCTCAAAGGCGTGGTTCTGCCCGAGCGGCTCGGGACGTCCGGGAATCCGGGACCGATCGTGACCAGAAGCGGGCTGGTGTTGATCGGCGGTGGCGATCCCTACCTCTATGCGTTTGACAAGACCACCGGACGTGAAATCTCGCGCGTCTCGACGCCGCTCCGAACGAGCGGTAACCCGATGACCTACCGCACCCGCGCCGGCCGTCAGTTCATCGTCATCGCAACAGGATCCGGGCCCGAGGGCACGTTGGCAGCGTTCGCCCTGAAAGGCGCATCCACCCCGACGTCAACCGGTGCATCGAGCAGCGGCGTCGGCTCAGGTCGCCGCGCAGCGCGCCGACCTGGCGTTTGCGCGCGTCTGCGCCGCGTGCCACGGCCCGGACGGTCGCGGCGGCCTCGCCCCCGCGCTGGTGCCGCTCACGAAGAGCACGAACGAGGTGATGGCGATCATCCGCGAGGGCATCGGACAGATGCCGCCGATCTCCGCGCGGGAGCTCAGCGACGACGAAGCGCGCCAGATCTCAGAATTTCTGCGGTCGCAAGGACGGTAGGGCCTTCGCTTGAAACTCGTAATTAGGAATTAAGAATTAAGAATTCAAGAATTGGCGCACCGCCGTCCGTAGGGCGGACCTCTTTAGGTCCGCCGAAATGGGCGCGGGCGACGTTGGCGAGCAGTGTTTGTCCGCGGTTGGGCTGTGTCTATGGCCGCATCGTCGGGTCCTCCGAATGGGAGGAAGACGCGGACATCATCGCGTCCCCGGACGTAGAATGCATGTCCACCGTCATGTGCCGCTGGCTCATCGTCATCACCGTCAGTGCATTCGTTTCCGCCGTGGCGGCGCAGACGGCGCTCGCGCAGTGGGGCCGCCGATCGGCTGACTACGACGGCCAGTTCACCTTCGTGCGCCTGCGCTGGACGACGGGAACGTACGCCGCGCCGCCGGTCGGGTCGGGCGTCAACTTCTGGCTGCACGAGTTTCCGCAGGCCGAGCGCAACCTGATGGCGATGGTGAACGACCTGACGCTCATCGACGCACGGAACGACGGCAGCCTGAATCTGTCGCTCGACGATCCCCAGCTCTTCAGATATCCGATCGCGATGATGTGGGAACCGGGGTTCTGGGTGATGACCGATCGGCAGGCCGAACGGCTGCGCGAGTACCTGCAGAAAGGCGGCTTCATCATCTTCAACGACTTCGAGCTCGCTCAGTGGGACAACTTCGAGGCGCAGTCGCGTCGCGTCGTGCCGGGCGCCCGATGGGTGCGCCTCGATCGCCACCACACGATCTTCAACGCCTTCTTCCGGGTGGAAGAGCCCGAGTTTCCGCACCCGGCCGCACACCATCTCTACGGTCTGCCGGCTCAGTATTTCGGGCTGTTCGAAGACAACGATCCGACGCGTCGGCTGATGGCGATCGCCAACTACAACACGAACCTCGCCGAATACTGGCAGATGGCCGGCACCGGATTCTTTCCCATCGACCCCGCCAACGAGGCCTTCAAGCTGGGGATCAACTACATCATCTACGCGCTGACCCACTAACCGTACAGATCTGCCACCCGCTGTTCAGATCTGAAACAGCCGATCGACGAAAAAGCCGATTATCAGTCACTTGCCGCTGGCGCGGAGGTTGCGCCTCGGGCAGCGTGCGACGCTTCGTCCGACAATCAGCCCTGAGTGTGTGCCTGGCGTTCGGCTGCGGCGTGGGCGTGCTGCTCGCTGCCGCCACGCTGGGCGGTCCGTTGCCCGGACCACTGCCGCTGTTTCCGGCCGCCAACTGGTGGAACGCAGACATCGCGACCGCTCCGCTCGATCCCAATTCGGCCAGCTATATCAGCTTCATCAACAACGGCGGAACGCGGCGGCTCCATCCGGATTTCGGCGGTGACGTATCGCCCGGCAGCGTGCAGAACTACGGGATGCCGTACGTCGTCGTCGACGGCTCGACGCCGAAGCGTTCGGTGATCTTTCAGGTACTCGAGCGAGAGCGACGGCGTGAATCACACGACCGGCGTCAGCTTTCCCTTCTATCCGATCCCGGATGAGGCGATCACGCAGCCGCACTGGGTGGAAGGCGGCGATCCCGGCAACGTGGACCTGCGATCGTCGAGCGATCGGCATCTGCTGATCGTCGATCGCGACAACCGTCATCTCTATGAGTTGTTCAACGTGTTCTTCGACGGCGCACAGTGGCGCGCCGGCTCGGGGGCATTTTTCGACCTGAACTCGAACGCGCGGCGACCAGAGGGTTGGACCTCGGCCGACGCGGCCGGGCTGGCGATTCTTCCCGGCCTCGTTCGATACGACGAAGTGTTCGGTGCGGGCGAAATCCGGCACGCTTTCCGCGTGACGGTCCGCGCAACCAACGGTTATGTCTATCCGGCTTCACATCGCGCCGGCTCGACGTCCGGCGCGCTGCCGATGGGCGCGCGGCTGCGGCTGAAGGCGAGCCGCGATCTGTCGGGATTTACTCCGGAGATTCAGAAGATCTACCGCGCCATGCAGCGTCATGGTCTGATCGTCGCCGACAACGGCTCCGACCTCTACATCACCGGCACCTACGACACGCGCTGGAACAACTCGGTGCTGAATCCCGCGTTCCGCGCGCTGACCGCGAACGACTTCGAAGTCGTCCGCCTCGGGTTCATCCCGAGCAGCGCGCCGCAGCCTCCGACCAACCTGCGGGTCGTGCCCAGCCAGTAGAAAAAGCTCCCCGTCCCCTTTTCAGAACCGGACGCCGACGCCGAGGCGGACCTCGTTGACGTCGAGCGGCTGTCCAAACGCCAGCGCGTTGACGAAGTTGTTCGAAAAGATGCGGCGATAGCGGTAGCCGATGTCGGTGACGAACGGCCCGCCGCCGAACGTCAACCCGGCGCCGACCGTGGCCATCGGCGACGTGCCGTCGAGGAATTGCAGCGCGGCGTTCGAGATCGAGATCGGCCGTTCCGGCGTCGAGCTCCGTCAACCGCGTCTGCAGGCGGGCGAAGCCGGCCAGCGTTTCGATGTACGGCTTGACGGCGGAACTTGACGAGGTCAGACGGACGCCGCCTTGACCGTACCACGCCGAGGTCCCGAATCCGATGTCACCCGGGATGAACCCGAGCGCCAGACCGATCGTCGGCGACAGCACGTTGCCGATCCGGCCGCCTTCGCCGACGGCGAGAATATTCGGCGTCAGCTCCGAGGTGACCACGCCGCCGAATGACGTGTCGTTGGAGGCGAACCCGCCCAGTCGGAGGCCGCCGAAGCCCTGAATCGAGCTGCGGCGATCTTGCGCGACTGACGGAGACGCGAGACAGACCAGAAGCAGTGCGCCGAGTGGAACGGCAGCCGTGAGACGCATTCCCCACCCCATGGACGCTGGCGATCGCGCCAGGGGCAAACCCCGTACCGTTTCGCGCGATGAGATTTTCCGCGGAAGTCACGCGATCGCGGATCGCGATGTCCTCTTTCGCGCACATCGGTCGGTTCAGCTCAGCGGCGCGATCGCCAGGTGCTTCTCACGATCTGATAGAGCAGCCAGCCGGCAGGGCCGAACATGAAGGTCAAGGCGAGACAGGGGACGACCGCGGCGTGCGGGATGCCGCGGTCGGCGGAATCGCGGATCTCCCACACGCCGACCAGCAGATCGAACGCCAGGTAATGCGTCCACCCCGCGAGCAGCAGCCACGGGTTGCTGAACAGCGCCGCGACTCCGGCGAGCGACGAGAAGCTGCCTTCGCTCGAGCCCCACGCGGCGGCGATGATCGCCACATATGCCGCAGCAAAGAACGCAGGCACGGCGGTACCGGCTACCGTCTGCACGATGACCCGGCGCCGGGGAAAGACCGCGATCAGCAGCCACGACACCAGCGCCGTCAGGTTGAGGATCGAAAAGATCTGTTCAGCGGTCATCGTTCCGCTCCTTCAGTAGACCAGCGCCGTACGGCCGGCTGCAGGCGAGCGGGCGGCGATGAGTGCTGCTGACGCGGTGGCAATCGCCCACAGCGCGAGCGCGCCGATCGTCACCGCGTCGGGCTGAAGGATCGACTGGCCGCGGAACGCCTGCCACATCAAGATCGCGAACAAGGCGGCGTAGCTGGCGCCCGCGACGAGCACCAGACGCAGGCGCATGGCCCGCCGCGTTGCAGCCAGGAGAAATGCGAGCGCTGGCAACAGCTGCACGGCGTGCAGACCCAGGAAGTGGGGCACCCGGAGGTCGCCATGCTCGACGCTCCAGAATGTGCCGGGCAGACCCGCGCCGCCGTCCGGTGCGCCCACGGTGTGGGCGCCGGCGATCGCCATGCCGAGACCGGCCCGCGCGTCTGCGATCTGGGCGGTGGTGGGCCGCGTCATCAGACCCCCCGACGCCGCGCCGACGATCGTCAGCGTCATGCCGAGGCGCAGTGCCCAGCCGAGCGCCTCGTCGGCGAACCGCTGCCGCCACAAGGCGACGGCCACCGCGATGCTGATCAATGTCTGCAACACGATCGCCGCGCCCATGATGCTGAAGAGGGTGGCGTCGAGCGGCGTGCCCACGTTGAAATGGCTGGTCGTCCCGCGCCACGCCTGGAGGTCGATGATCACCACCTCGAGCACGAGCACCACGGCGGTGGTCCAACTCACGAGGCGGCGCGTCCGCCGCCACTCCGGCAGATAGCCGAAGATCCAGGCCAGGGTCAGGCTGTAGATCGCGGTCGAGGCGCCGAACTTGGCCGGCTTCAGCCATGCCGGGGCGCCACCGATGGTCCGCGGGTCGAGCAGCAGGCCAAGCCCGGCCGCCGCCAGGGCGCCGAGCATGAGCATCCCGACGCCGGTGAGCAGCGCGTCGGTCGTCCAGAGTCTGCGTATGAGGTTCGCGAGCCGGGTCATGGTGCTCTCCTCCCTCTGTCCTGATGTTGTCACTGTCAACATCAATATAACCACTCATGTTGACACTGTCAACACCCGGCCTCTACGATAGCGTCATGGCCGTTCGACCTGCACGGCGCGTCACCAAGCGGCCCAGAAAATATCATCACGGTGACCTGAGCCGGGCGCTGGTCGAGGAAGCGCTCCGCACCATTCAGACCGAAGGCGTGCGCGGCTTGACGCTGCGCGGCGTGGGGCAGAGCCTGGGCGTTTCGCGGACCGCCCTCTACCGCCACTTCGCTGACAAGAATGCCCTGCTGGCGGCGGTGGCCCGCCAGGGCTTTCGCACCTTCCGTCTGCAGTTGGTCGATGCGTGGGAACGGGGCGGCCGCGGCCGCGAGGGATTCCAGGCGATGGGCCTGGCCTACGTCCGCTTCGCCGTGGCCCACCCCTCCCACTACCGCGTGATGTTCGGCGGATTCATCGTCGACAGTGCAGACACGGAGCTGCGCAGCGAAGCGATGGGCGCGTTTCAGGCCCTGGTCGACGCCATCGTGTCGCTGCAACAGCACGCGCTGATGCGCCCGGACGATCCGCTCCAGCTGGCTGGCTTCATCTGGTCTCAGGTGCATGGTGTCGCGATGCTCGTGATCGATGGTCAACTTCATGGGCCCGACATCAACCCTGACGTGCTCACGCAGTTCGCGATCGAGCGGCTATGGACAGGGGTGGAAATGAGAACCTGAAGTGAAATTAGGAATGGAGAATTAGGAATTAGGAATTCTGAGTAAGGGAGAGTGGTTGCGGTAAACCGACGGCTCCCCGGTTCCGTCTAACGCGCGGGGCCACACATGCTGCGCGAAGGGCGCGTTGCGGTCCGGACGCTCGTCCAGCGCCGGGCGCTCACAACGGCGGTCGTTGTCACGCTGGCATTGAGCATCGGGGGTGCCAACGCCATTTACGCCGCACTCGATGCGGTGGTGCTGAGGCCGCTGCCGTATCCCGGCCCCGACCGGCTGGTCGCAGTCTTCGAGGTCAATTCACGTCAGCCTCAGACGACCAGCCTCGTCGCCGCGGTCAGGATCGACGAGTGGAATCAACTGGCCCGTTCCTTCGACGGCATCGCGGGCAGCTACTTCGAGAACGTCACGGACACAACCGGTCACGTGCCCGAGCGCGTCGCCGTCATGCGCACGTCGCCCAACTTCTTTGCCGTGCTCCGCAGTGCTGCGGCGCTCGGACTGTACCTTTACCGCCGATGAAGAGCGCATGGGCGGCCCCGCGGCGGTCGTCCTCAGTCATCGCCTCTGGCAAAACCGCTTCGCCGGCGATCCGTCGATTCTCGGACGGACCCTGACTCTCAACGGCACGTCGCGCCTCGTCATCGGCGTCATGCCGAGCGCGTTCCGATACCCGACGGCCGAGACCGAGGCGTGGATCCCAGCGCCGGCGGCAGCGGCTTTTCGGACCAATCGCCAGGCACGCTTCTACAACAGCGTTGCGCGCATGAAAGCCGGCGTCACGCTGGCGCAGGCGCAGGACGATCTCGCCCGCGCGCAGGCTGCGCTCGCGCAACAGTTCCCCCAGACGGATGCCGACTGGACGGTCCGCCTGGTTCCGCTGCAGGAGTCCATCATCGGCGGAGTCGGTCGATCGCTCTGGCTGTTGTTCGGCGCCGCGATCGTCGTCGTGCTCGGCGCCTGCGGCAACATTGCGGGATTGCTGCTCGCGGACGCCGCGCGCCGTTCTCAGCAGGTCGCCGTTCAATTCGCGCTCGGCGCTTCCAGAAGCATCGTTGTTCGACAGCGCTTGATCGAGGGCGTCGTGCTGGCAACGATCGGATCGGCTGGAGGCCTGGTTGTCGCTTCGTGGGGCGTGAACGCGATCCGCGCGCTGGCGCCGCAGCTGCCGCGAGCTGCCGAACTGCAGATCGATATGCACGTCGTCGCCTTCGCAACGGTTGCGGCAGTATTGTCGACGCTCATCTTCGCGCTGCTGCCCGCGCTGCATGCGACCGGACGTGACATCGCCGCACGTCTGGGATCACGCGGCGAGATTGGCGGGCGGCTGCGCTTCCGGCGCGGCCTGATGATGGGGCAGATCGCGTTCGCTATCATGCTGCTCGTCGGCGCCGGCCTCCTCATCCGCAGTCTCGCGCAGCTGCAACGCGTCCCGCCGGGCCTCGAGCCGCAGAACGTCGTGGCCTTCAGGATGAGCGCGGCGTGGAGTGAACGGCCCGAGGCGGTCGCGACCCGTCAAGCGCGGACACTGGAACGGCTCGCGGCACTGCCGGGAGTGCACTCGGCCGCGCTGGGACAGGTGCTCCCGGCTGGCCGCGACGCCGATTGGCCTCCCGCGCCGTTCACAATCGTCGGACGACCCGCTGACGATTCGTACACCGCCGTCATCCGTTCGGTCAGCGCCAGCTATTTCGCGACGATGGGCATTCCGCTCCTGTATGGCCAGACCTGTCGTGACGAACCAGGCGCTCAGCCGTCAACCAGCGTCGTGATCAATCAACTCTTTGCGGCCCGTTTCTTCCCGGGTGAAGATCCGATCGGCAAGACCCTCGGCGGGCGGGTGCCGATGCAGGTCGTCGGCGTCGCCGGCAACGCGCGCGAGCAGAGCCTGCTCAAAGAGCCGCAGCCCGCGATGTACGTCTGCGGGCTGACGCCCTTCTATCCCGATCCCTGGTTCATCGTAAGGCTCGATCCTCGACGTGCGGTCGCTGGCGACGCGATCCGTGCGGCGATGCGTGAGATCGAACCCCAGCGTGCCGTCTACTTCATGCGCACCATGTCCGAAGTCCTCGCCGACTCGGCATCGCAACCTCGTTTGAATACTTTCGTCTTCACGTTTTTCGGCGCGACCGCTCTGACGCTCGTGGCGGTCGGTCTGTACGGCCTGCTCGCGCAGGTGGTCAGCGAACGGACGCGTGAGATTGGCGTCCGGCTCGCGCTGGGCGCCCGGCCCGGCCAGGTCCTGCTGGATGTCGTCCGGCAATGCGCCGCGATTACCGCGGCTGGCGTGGCGATTGGACTCGGGTTGGCGCTGGCCCTTGCGCGGATGATGACGACCGTCGTCTACGGTGTGTCGGCGCGCGACCCGGTGACGTTTGTCGGCGTTGCTGCGATGGTCAGTCTCGTCGCCCTGGCTGCGGCGTTCGGTCCCGCACGGCGCGCCGCGAACCTCGATCCGCTCACGGCGCTGCGACAGGAGTAAATGCCACAGGAGTAAACAGGACCAGATCGACTATCAGGTCATCCATAATGGTGCCGTGAGCCGCGGTGTGGCCTGGCTCCACGAGGAGCTGCCCGGTCTCGTCGAGCGGGGTGTCCTGACGGAGGAAGCGGCCCAGTCGCTCCGCCGCCACTACGGTCCGCCCGATACCACGGGCGGCGCCAACCGCTGGGGGCAGATCCTTCTCGCTTCTTTCGGCGCCCTCCTGGTTGGCGGCGGCGTCATCCTGATTCTGGCCCACAACTGGGATGCTCTCGGCCGCCCTGCTCGCGCGGCCATCGCGTTCGGCATCCTCCTGACCGCACAGGGTCTCACCTTATACGCCGCGACCCGTCACGCATCGTCCGTCCCCTGGCGAGAGGCGAGCGGAGGATTGCTCGTTGCCGCGGTCGGTGCCGCGCTGGCGCTCGTCGGACAGACCTATAACGTTGGCGGCTCCTTCGAGGATCTGCTGCGTGGGTGGCTGTGGCTGGTGCTCCCCGTTCCGTACCTGACCGGCTCGACCCTCGCGGCACTCGGCTTCTGGGGACTGCTCGCCGTTCGCGCGCCGAACACGGCATGGACAACGACTCCGCCGCTGGATGTCTGGCCGCTCATCTTCGCAGGCGCGCCTTTCGTCGTCATGCGAGCGATGCGCTTCTCCGAGTCATGGGCCACCACGCTTCTCACGCTGGCAGCGGCTGTCTCGACATTTTTCGTCGGCTCCGTTCTCACGCTGAACCGGGGTTGGGACGGCATGTGGGCCGTGTTCCAGGTGTCCTTCGTGGCGGCGCTCTTGGCCGTGACGTCGTGGCCACTCGGCGTCGAGGAGATCGCCTGGCGCCGGCGCCTCCGGCATCCGGCATGGATCCTGTTGATTGTTCTCGCAGCCATCCTGAGCTTCGACGATTCGTGGCGGAGCATCGATACGCCTGATCTTCAGCACGCGAACCTGATGATCACCGCGATCGTGGCACTTGCCTGCGCCGCGTTTGCATCGTTCGCAACGATTCAGCTGGCGACCGCCGGCCGGCTGGCGACGGCGGCTGGTACTGCGTCGGCGGGGTTGATCGTCACCCTCCACGCCCTCGCGCTCGGCGGGCTTCCCGACGCCGGATGGATTGTCTTCAACGTGTGGCTGCTGGCCGTGGGCGTCCTGTCGCTGGCGGAAGGCATACGCCTGACGCAGCTGGCGACCGCAAACCGCGGTCTGCTCGCCGTGGCGGCGTGCGTCGGGGCGCGCTTCTTCGACACCGATCTCAGTTTTCTGCTGCGCGGCCTGGCGTTCGTGTCTCTCGGGATGGCGTGTTTTGCCGTCAACCTCTGGTTGATGCGGCGCGGCCGGAGGCAGACCGCATGACGCTTTCGCCGAGGGTCATCGGGCTTGCCCTATTGAGCGTCGTCCAACTGGCGGCAGCCGGCTCGTCGATCATGCGTTACGAGACGACGCTCGCAAGCGGCACCCCTTACCGGTTCAAGACCGTTCCGATCGATCCGGCGGACACGTTTCGTGGTCGCTACGTCGCGGTCCAACCGGCGGTGACCATCCCGGCGCCGGTGTCGCCGGACACGCAGCAATTGCTCGACCGCGTGGGGACGGGAACCGCGGCTTTCGTCGTGCTCGCAACGGACGTTGATGGATTTGCCCGCGCCGCTGCGATCGTCGCCGAGCCACCAGCGGCTGGCGATTACCTGAGGGTCGCTCGATCGCGGATCATTCCGGTGGGTAATCCAGAGGCGGGACGTCCTGTGGAGATCACCTACGAAGTGCTGCTGCCGTTCGACCGGTACTACATGAACGAAGCCGCCGCTCCTGTCGCAGAGCAGCGCTACGCTGCGGTGGTACGTCGGGACGCCGAAGCCCGGACCTGGCTCGCAGTCCGGGTGAGAAACGGCATCGGCGTCATCGAGGGGTTGTATATCGACGGCGTGCCGATTGAAGAAGTTGTCAGCCGGCCTATTTCTTAGGGACCGCCTTGTAGACTGCGTCGGTGACTGGCTCGAGCCACTTCACTTCACCTTCATAGATCGTCAGCTGGACGACGTCCTGATCGGGTGCGGCGCCGTGCCAGTGCTCGACGCCGGCCTTGGTGAACCACGGCTGACCGGGTCCCATCTCGAGCAGGGGGCCGCCGCGCTCCTGCGTACGGCTCCGTCCCTCCTCGACCATCAAGAGCTGGCCATGCGAGTGGCTGTGCCAGTTGGACCGGCTCCCGGCCGGGAACTTGAGGCGCAGCGTCCGGACGGCTTTCGCGTCGAGGTTCGTCGGATTGCCGCCGACGAAATTGCTCTGTTGGGCGGCGATTCCCGCCATCCACACGACCAGGCCGAGCGCGACAATTGAGGTCATGACGACAGGGCGCGAGGGGGTGTGTCGCATCCGAAGCATCTCAGAGATCCTCCCAGTCCCGACCGAGTATACTCGCGCGCGATGGTCCGGGTAGCGGTCGGATTGGCGTCGCTCATCCTGCTGCTCGTCTTGCTGCCGCTTCAGCCGCGGGCGCAGGACGCCCGCGCCGGCGCATCGCTCTACGGAGAACGCTGTTCGGCGTGTCATGGTGGCGATGCCCGCGGCGCGAATGGCCCGTCGCTCGTCAATCTCTGGACCGCCGGCGCAACGGACGAACGGATCCTCAGGACTATCCGCACGGGCGTGCCCGGCAGCGCGATGCCACCGAGCACCGCGCCCGATGAGGAACTGCGCGCGATCGTGGCGTTCATCAAGACGCTGGCACCGGCCGCGCCAGCGTCGCCCGCCGCGGCGGGCCGCGGCGCCGTGAACGCGCCGCAGCCGGTTACGCTCGTCACTCGCGACGGCCAGCGGATCAGCGGCGTCCGTCGGGGCGAAGACGCGTTCTCGATCCAGATTGAAGACTCGAACGGCCGGCTCCAGGGCTATCTCAAAGACGGCCTGCAGGAAATCGTTCGGGAGGCGCGTCCCTCGGACGGCGGCGTGGCGCCGGCGCGGGTCGCGTCCAGCGACATTCTCGCCGGTCTCACGGAACCGTCGCGATGGCTCACCTTCTCGGGCGACTACAGCGGCCGGCGTCACAGTCCGCTGACGCAGCTCACGCCCGCCAACGTCCATCGGCTGGCAGCGCAGTGGACGTTTCAGTCCGGTACGATCACGCGCGGACGCGGCTTCGAGTCGACGCCGCTCGCGCTCGATGGCGTGCTGTACGTCACCGGCTCGAACAACTTCGCGTGGGCGCTCGATGCCCGGACCGGCCGGCCCTTCTGGCAATACCGCCGCGAGCTGCCGGCCGATCTCACCTACGGCGCGCAGGCGCCGGTGAATCGCGGCTTCGCCATCCTCGGCGATCGCCTCTTCATGGTCACGCTCGACGCACACCTCCTGGCATTCGATCGGAAGAGCGGCACGATTCTCTGGGACACGATCCTCGCCGACTACAAGATCGGCTACTCGGCCACCGCCGCGCCGCTGGTCGTCAACGACAAGCTGATCGTCGGCATTTCCGGTGGCGAGTACCCGACGCGGGGCTTCCTCGACGCCTACGATCCGCAGACCGGTGCGCGCATTTGGCGCTTCTATACCGTGCCGGCGCCAGGCGAGCCCGGCAGCGAGACCTGGCCAGCTTCGTCCGAAGTGCTGGCGCGCGGCGGCGGTGGGACGTGGATGACCGGCAGTTACGACCCGGAGCTCAACCTGCTGTACTGGGGGACCGGCAATCCCAATCCTGATTACTGGGGTGCGTCGCGACTCGGCGACAACCTGTACACGAACTCGCTGATCGCGGTCGATGCGGACAGCGGCCGGCTGAAGTGGCACTACCAGTTCACCCCGCACGACACACACGACTGGGACTCGAATCACGTGCCGGTCATCGCCGACCTGACGATCGGCGGGGCAGCGCGCAAAGTCGTGATGGTGGCGAATCGCAACGGCTTCTTCTATGTGCTCGATCGCTCCACCGGTGAGTTGCTGCTGGGCAAGCCATTCACCGACACCACCTGGGCGCGCGAAATCGGGCGCGACGGCCGTCCGGTCGTCTTGAACGATGGCAGCAAGGGATGCCTGCCCGATCAATGGGGCGGGACGAACTTCAACCCGCCATCGTTCGATCCGTCGCTGCGGTTGTTTTTCGTGACGGCTCGTGAGACCTGCGCGACGTATACGACGCAGGAGCCCAAGATCGTGCCTGGCCAGGCCGCGTTTGGCGGCGCCGTGCGAGTCGATCGGGAGCGGCCCAACTACGGGGCGCTGCGCGCCATCGACGCCACGACGGGGGAGCGCCGATGGGAATTCCGCTACACCTCGCCCACAATGGCCGGGGTGCTGTCGACCGCGTCGGGGGTGGTGTTCGCCGGCGATAACGAAGGGAATTTCATGGCCTTCGACGCGCGAAGCGGCAAAAATCTGTGGCGCTATCCGACCGGCAACGGCATCTGGGGCGCCGCGCCGATGACGTATCTGCTGGATGGCCGGCAGTTTGTGCTCATTCCCTCGGGGACGACGCTGGTGGCCTTTGCTCTGCCGTTGGACGACACAACCTCGCGTATTCGTTGATCTTAGCCGGCCTTTGACGTAGTCTCTGAGGTTGATTAGGGAGGCTGTGTAATGAGGATCGCTGCGCTTGTCGTTGCCGTTGGTCTTTTCGCGGTGATGTCGGCGTCGACCGGCGCCCAGTCGACCGCCTCGTCGACGGGTGAGGTGACGTTTTCGAAGGACATTGCGCCCATCCTGCAGCGCAGCTGCCAGCATTGTCACAATTCGACCGGCGTCGCGCCGATGCCGCTGACGACCTACGAAGAAGTGCGCCCGTGGTCACGCGCGATCAAAACGCGCACCGGCCTGGGGCCGCGCGCCGGCGTGATGCCGCCTTGGTTCGTCGAGAAGAACATCGGCATCCAGCATTTCAAAGACGATCCGTCGCTGAGCGCCGAGGAAATCGCCAGGATCGCCAAGTGGGTCGACAGCGGCGCGCCGCGCGGTAATCCGTCCGACATGCCGCCGCCGCGGGACTTCACGAACCAGGCTCGCTGGACGATCGGCGAACCGGACCTCGTGCTGCGCTCGCCGGAAATCGTCGTGCCCGCGACTGGTCCCGACAAGTGGGGCTCGCTCGGCATGGTGCCGACCGGCCTCGCCGAAGATCGCTATGTGGCCGCGGTGGAAGTGCGCGAGATCAACGACATCCCCAAGAGCGGACCGACCAATACCGTGGGTGGCCGTTTCGTTTGGCACCACATGACCTACTCGAGCGAGGTCCCGGGCCAGCGGGGCGGTGGCGGCGGTGGGGCCGAAGAGGCCGGCGGCGCCGGCGCCGGCACCAGCTGGCCGATCCACGAAGTGGGCCGCAACGCCGACGTCTTCCCGCCCGAAGCCGCACGGCTGCTGGCGGCGAATTCGTCCCTGAACCTGAGCGCCTATCATCTGCACTCCAACGGTCGCGAGACCAAGGCG
Organism: uncultured Acidobacteriota bacterium; assembly: GCA_963728825.1. Taxonomy (GTDB): domain Bacteria; phylum Acidobacteriota; class Vicinamibacteria; order Vicinamibacterales; family CAVVIG01; genus CAVREM01. Next base: position 566,472 of record CAVSLA010000005.1, on the reverse strand, counting down.
CACCTCGAGTTCGGTTTCAAATTCTTCCCGAAGGGACATCAGCCGAAGTACCGCCGCTCCAGCCTCCGTCTCGGCAACGGCATCGACATGGACGTGAAGCCGAACACCGCCAATCAGGAGCTCCACTCCTACGCGGTGCTGCAGGAGCACACCAAGATCGTCGCGTTCGAGCCGCACCTCCACGCGCCGGGCGTCCGCATGTGTCTCGAGGCGATTTGGGGGCAGAACATCATCACGCTCAACTGCGTCGGCTACGACCACAACTGGGTCAAGCAGTACGTCTACGAAGACGATGCCGCGCCGATCCTGCCGAAGGGCACGATCGTGCACCTGATTGGATTCCTCGACACCACGCCGGCGAACAAGAACCCCGCTGATCCCCGCAACTGGGCCGGCGGCGGGCGGCGATCGATCGCGAACATGTTCATCGACCTCGGCTACTCCGTTTCCCTCACCGAGGAGCAGTTCCAGGAGGAGATGGCGAAGCGCCGTCAGAACATGAAGAGCCGGAACGAGTTCGACATCGGCTGCCCGCTGTGCTGGGCGCCCGCGATTCCGAAGACCGAGACGACCGCGTCAGGCGCGCAGGGGAACCAGGAGTGAGACAGCGAGAGTTGGTGAGTTGGCGAATTTGTGAATTGGTGAATCACCGGAACAACCTCCGTTCTCTTCTCGTCGGCGCGCTGGCGTTGCTGCTCGTTATTGAAACGACGGCGCGCAGACCAGGTACATGTACCTGAACGGTCAAAGCGTGTCGCCGGCCTATGAGGGCTGGTGGCCGAACGCCGACGGGTCGTTCACGATGTTTTTCGGGTACATGAACTCCAACTGGGAGGAGCACTTCGACATCCCGATTGGCCCCGACAACAGCATCGAGCCCGGCGGTCCGGATCAAGGGCAGCCGACGCATTTCTACCCGCGGCGCAACCCCTTCCTGTTCACGATCCGTGTGCCGAAGGACTTCGGCACCAAGGAACTGATCTGGACGCTCAAGACGCACGACAAGGTCGAGAAGGCGTACGCGTCGCTGAAGACCGACTATCAGATCGATCCGCAGACGATTTCAACTGAAGTGGGCGGAGACGGCGGCAGCCTCCGCGACGAGCTGCGCAGCAATGTCGCGCCGGAACTGGCCATCGAAGGCGAGAAGCGACGCACCGTCAAAGTAGGCGAGCCGCTCGCGCTGGCAGTGGTGGCGAAAGATCCGGACAATGTGCCGGCCCGACGGGCCGGACGGGGTGGAGCGCCCGCACCCACGCCGGCAACAGTCTACCGGCCGTTGCAGACCGCCGTGATGTCAAGCCCCGCCGGCCTGCGTTTTTCGTGGCTGGTGTATCGCGGCAAAGCAGCCGCGGTGACGTTCAGTCCGGAGCAGATGAAGACGTGGACCGATTCGCGCGCCTACGCCAACTCGCCGTGGTCGCCGCCGTACATCCTTCCCGAACCGCCGCCTGACAACCGCTGGACGGCACAGGCGACCTTCGCGGAGCCCGGCACCTACGTCCTGCGCGGCGCGGCCAGCGACGGATCCCTCTTCGCCTACGACAACATCACGGTCACCGTCACCCGGTGATATGAATCCCGTTCCAGGCGGATCTCGAGGCGCCGACAACCTTCAGACGTCGGCCCTACAGGAGTTGTAACCATGCGGATGTCCAGGCATGTTGTGCTCGCGATCGCGGGCGCTGCGATCATCGGTGCCACGTTGGCCGCGCAGGCGCCGGCCGTCGCCACTCCACCTCAGGCCGCAGGATGGGCCACCCATCTGGCGAACCGCTATGTGGTCACGCCCGACGTGACCTATCTCACCGCGAGCGGCGTCGAGTTGAAGCTCGACGTCTACCGCCGTCGCGATGTCCAGACGCCGCAGCCGACCGTGCTGTTCTACCACGGCGGCGGCTGGGTGGCCGGCTCGAAGGACTCGGCGATCATGTCGTTCATGCCGTGGATCGAAATGGGCTGGAACGTGGTCAACGTCGGATATCGACTGCTGCGCGTCGCCGGCGCACCGGCGGCTGTTGAAGATGCGCAGTGCGCGCTTCGTTACATTGCAGCGCCCATGCAGGCCAAGCAGTTCAACATCGACACGCAGCGCATCGTCGTGACCGGCGAATCAGCTGGCGGTCATCTCGCGCTGGCGGCAGGGATGATTCCCGCCGCCGCGGGCTTCACCAATATCTGTTCGGGCGGCGGCTTTACCGGATTCGACAACGCCGTGCCACCGGTGGCCGCGATCGTGAACTGGTACGGCATCACCGATCTGAACGACATGCTGGCCGGCGCCAACGCGCGGTCGTACGCCGTGCAGTGGATTGGCGCGCTGCCGTACAAAGTCGAGCTCGCGAAGAGCATGTCACCGCTCACCTACGTCCGCCCCGGCTTGCCGCCGGTGCTGACCATCCACGGCGATTCGGATCCGATCGTCCCGTATTCGCACGCGACCCGCCTGCACGACGCGATGGTCAAGGCCGGCGTCAACCACGAGCTGCACACGGTCCTCAAGGGCGGGCACGGCAATTTCCGTCCTGAAGAACGGTCGCAGATCTACACGAAGGTGCGTGAATTCCTGACGCGCATCCGTCTGAGCTGATTACAAATCGCGCTCGCGGTGTTCAGTTCTGAAATCGGCCGCGCCCGCTGACGCGGGGCATCTCGTGTCCTTTGTGTGCTTTGCGGCCGCTCCGGCCCGCGTTTTCTGGCACACCTCTTGAGAATGCCGCAGTGTGCTCCTGATCGCGCTCCTCGTCGTGGCAGCGGTCGTCATCCGTCTGATGACGGCCGACGAGCGGAAGCGGGCTGTCGGCCGCGGCGTCGATCTCCTCAAAGAATTGCGAGAGGCCCGAGCGCGGATCCGTCCCTGCGAGCCGCTGCGGACCAACCTGCGCGAGCGCACGAGCCGAGTGTTCGTCGGGCCGGCGATCGCGATCGCCATCGTGCTGGCGTTCGTCGCCAGCAGCGCCGAGGGCATCGGCAACGTGGGTCCGCTCACCACCGCTGGGGAATGGTGGCGGCTGGTGACCGGGACATTCGTGCAGCCGGGCGTGATCGCCTTGATCGTGAACCTCCTGGCGTTCGCACAGCCGGCCATACTGCTGGAGCGTCTGGTCGGCCACACGGCGTTTGCCGCCGTGTTCTTCGGCTCCGCGGCGACGGCCGGGGTCGCGCAGCTCGCAACCAATCCAGTCGGTGTCAACGTCGGCGCGTCACCGGCGGTGTTCGGGCTGTACGGTCTGCTGATCGTGGCGATTGCCGCCGGCGTGATCTGGCCTTCGCCGGTGACGCTGCCCTTTCTGGCGATCAAGCGCATGCTGCCGGCGGCCGCGGTGTTCGTGTTGTACCAGCTGGCGGCGTCCGGCAACGGCACGGCGGCCATCGTTGGCCTTGTGACCGGGCTCGGCTGCGGCGCGGTGTTCGCGTTCGGTGTGGGCGAGCGGAAGCCGCCGATCCGCCGGATCGCCGCCGCGCTGTCCGCCACGGCGATCATCACCATCGCGCTGGCGTTCTCGATTGGCAACATCATCGACGTTCGGCCGGAGATGGCCAATGTCGTGGCGCTCGAACGGCGCACGGCCGATGCCTACAACGCGGCGGTCGAGAAATTCCGGCAGGGACGCATTAAAACCGACGCGCTCATCCAGCTGATCGAGCAGTCGATCATGCCCGAGCTGCAGGCCGCCGAGAAGCGGGTGACTGCGCTCGGCAGCGTGCCGTCGGAGCAGCAGCCGCTGGTCACCGACGCCGAGGAGTATCTGCGTCTCCGCAGCGAGAGCTGGCGCCTGCGCTCCGAAGGACTGCGGACCACCAACATGCAGCGGCTTCGTCAGGCCGAGCGCACCGAACGGGCGTCGCTCGGAGCCCTCGAGCGCCTCAAGCCGAAAGAGGATCCTCCCAAGGAAGACGCCGTGGCTGAGGCCGAGAAGGCTGAGGCTGCCAAGAGCGCCGCGCGCAAGAGCGAGCGCCCCAAGCCGGCGCCGCGGATGCGCTCTGATCCAAAATAGGGCCATGATGGCCCGTGACTGAAGACGTCCGTCCCCAGGACGGCGTTGCCGACGGCGTCGACCGGCAGCTCGATCCACGCTACATCCCGCTTCAACAGAAAATCGGCTGGATCGTCGCGGTTGTCATGGCCGGCGCCTCGTTCGTTGCCGCGCTCATTGTCTGGGCGTCAGCCGGCTTCTCGCTGCTGGTGCTGGCCGCAGTGGCGGCCGGGTGGGTGATCTTCAACGCGGCGATGGCGTGGCATGCGCAGACCTGGCCGGCGCTCGCCTACCGTCATACCTCCTACCGGGTGGATGCGCGCGGCATCGAGATTCGCAGCGGCGTCTACTGGCGGACGATCGTCAACGTGCCGACCTCACGCGTCCAGCACACCGATGTGTCGCAGGGGCCCCTCGAGCGCACGCACGGGCTCGGCACGCTGGTGATCTACACGGCGGGCACCGATCATTCGCGGGTCGATCTGCCCGGGCTGGCCCATGAGCGGGCTCTGCAGATTCGCGAGCACCTGCTGCCGCGCGAGGAGAGCGATGCCGTCTGAGGAACGGCTGCATCCCGCGTCGATACTGTTCTCGTTCGGCAAGAGCCTGAAGGCGTTTGCGGTGCCCGGCCTGGTCGGGCTGGTGATCGCCGCGCGGCGGCCGGGGCCGAACTTCGACGGCTGGCTGATGCTGCTGCTGATTCCGGCCGCGGTGGTGGCGGTCGTGCGCTATCTGTCGTTCCGGCTGCGCTATGAGGGTACCGAGCTGGTGATCCGCTCCGGCATCATCTTTCGCAACGAACGCCACATTCCCTACGCGCGGATCCAGAACCTCGACGCCGTCCAGAACGTGTTCCATCGTCTGCTGCGCGTGATCGAGGTGCGCGTCGAGACCGGCGCCGGCACCGAACCCGAGGCGACCATCAGCGTGCTGCGGGCGTCGGCGCTCGACGAGATGCGCCGACGCGTGTTTGCGCACCAGGTGCCGGCGGGCGAGGTCACCAGCGCGCCTCGTCCAGCGCTGCTCGAGATGCCGCTCCGCGAGCTGCTGCTCCATGGTTTTCTCGTCAATCACGGAATGGTGGTCATCGGCGCGCTCTACGGCCTGCTCTGGGAGTTCGGCCTGCTGGACCGCATCTGGGAGCCGATCTTCGGCAACGACACGGAGCGCGAAGGGCTGGTGCGCGCGATGATCGGCAGCCTGGTGACCGGCCGGACACTGACGCTGACCCAGATCGCGCTGGGCGCCGCCGGACTGTTGGGTTTCCTCGCGGTCGTCCGCGGCGTCTCGATGGGCTGGGCGGTCGTGCGGCTTTACGGATTCAGGCTGACGAAAGCAGGAGAAGATCTCCGGATCGACTTCGGCCTGTTCACGCGCGTCACCGCCACGATTCCCATCCGGCGGATTCAGTCACTGTCGATTCGGGAAGGTCCGCTGTATCGGCTGGCAAATCGCGTCTCGGTTCGTGTCGAGACGGCGGGTGGGCGGGCCGGCCAGGAGAATCAGGCGAGCGCCCGCGAATGGCTCGCGCCGCTCATTCGACCCGCGGCGCTCGGGCAGCTGCTCGCCGAGGTGCTGCCCGGGAGCGACGGCACCGATCCGCGCGCGCGCGCCGATTGGCACAGCGCGCATCCGCGGGCGTTCCGGCGCGCGATCAAGCCACGTCTGTTCGGCGCGGCGCTGTCGTGCATTCCCGCCGCGCTGATTTTTGGCTGGTGGGCGGTGGTGTTCGCCGCGCTCGTCTTTCCGTGGAGCGTCTACGCCGCCCATCAGTACGTCCGCCATTTGAAATGGGTCGCGAACGAACAACAGGTCCTCTTCACGAGCGGGTGGATCTGGCGAAGCACGACGATCGCGAGAGTGTCGAGGATTCAGGCGGTGACGCTCCGCGAGTCGCCGTTCGACCGCCGCTTCTCGATGGCGAGGGTCCGCGTCGATACCGCGGGCGCCAACGAGCGATCTCACCGCATCGACATCCCATACCTTCCGCGCGCCGGAGCCGAAGAGCTGCAGCTCAGGCTGGCGACGCAGGCTGCCGACACGGCCTTTCATTGGTAGGCGATTGACGAGGCGCACCTAAGAGGTGCGCCTTACGTACCCTTCACGTACGTAGGCCAGGCCTCTTCAGGCCCGGCGACGTGCGCCCTACGTACGTAGGCCGGGCCTCTTCAGGCCCGGCTACGTACAGATATAATCCGAGGCGCTTTTTTAACGGGCTTCCAGGAGGCCAGCATGTCTCTGTTTCGCAGCGTGAAATACGCAGCTTTAGCCGCCGTCGTGTCGAGTGGCGGTTGGGTTCTGTACGCCCAGACAGCCGCCGCCCCGACCAACGACGCGCCCAACCCGTTTCAAACGGTTGAAGGCCACTTCAAGATGCCGGACGGACGGACGTGGGGCTCGACGAGCGCCGTCGACATCGCGCGTGACGGCCGTTCGATCTGGGTGGCCGAGCGCTGTGGCGCCAACACGTGCGTTGCTGAACCGACCACCGGCAAGATGTCGCCGCTCGACCCGGTGCTCCTGTTCGATGAGTCGGGCAAGCTCGTCAGAAGCTTCGGCGCGGGCCTGATGGCCTTCCCGCACGGTATTCACGTCGATCGCGACGGCAACGTCTGGGTCACCGACGGCAACGGCAACGCACCGCAAGCGGCTCGCGGTGCCGGTGCTGGTCGTGGTGCGGGCGCTGGGGCTGGAGCCGGAGCTGGCGCGGGCGGAGGCGCCGCGGCGGGCGGCGGAGCAGCTGTGGGCGGCGCGCCTGCGGGCGGCGCGGCCGCTGGCGGCGGAGCGGCGGGCGGTGGGGCGGCGGCAGGTGGTGGCGCCGCGGCCGGAGGCCAGGGCGGCGGACGCGGTGCCGCGCCGACCGCGCCTCCGCCGGGAGCAACGGTCGGTCACCAGGTCTTCAAGTTCAGTCCCGAGGGCAAACGTGCTGCTGACGATCGGCGTTGCCGGCGGCGCGACCGGTCCCGATCAGTGCTGCTGGCAGCCGAACGACGTGATCACGAACGAGAAGGGCGAGATCTTCATCTCTGAAGGCCACGGCACCAATCAGAACGATCGCGTGCTGGTCTACAGCCCGGATGGGAAGAAGATCGTCCGGCAGTTCGGCAAGCGCGGCGCGGGGCCTGGCGAGTTCAATCAGCCGCACGCCCTCGCCTTCGATGCGCAGGGGCGTCTGTTCGTCGGTGATCGTGGCAACAACCGCGTACAGATCTTCGATCAGACCGGCAAGTTCATCGCGGACTGGCCGCAGTTCAGCCGGCCGAGCGGTCTGTTCATCGATCGCAACGGCATGCTGTACTCCGCCGACTCGGAGTCGGGCTCCGTCAATCCCGCGCACGGCGCCTGGAAGCGCGGCATCCGCTGGGGCAGCGTCAAGGACGGCAAGATTATCGGATTCATTCCGGATCCGTCCGGCGAAGGCGTGACGTTTGCGGAAAAGGACGGCAAGGCGGTCCTGACGCGGGCGGACGGAACACCAGGACCGACAGGCACGCTGGCGGCCGAAGGCGTCGCCGTCGACGCAGCCGGCAACGTCTACGGCGCGGAGGTCGGCCCGCGCAAGCTGCAGAAATACATCAGGAAGAAGTAGGCCGGGTCCTTTTGGTCCCGGCGTCAATGGGGAGGCGCGAATGACTCGTAACTTGATGGCCGTCGCCGTCGCTGCCGTGCTCGCGCTGTCAGGATGGCGGGCATTCGCGCAGGCCAAGGTCGAGCCTGTCAACGACCGACCGAATCCCTACGCGGTCGTCGAGAATTTCTTCAAGCTTCCGGCGGGCCGGCAATGGGGGGCGACGAGCGCGATCGAGATCGATCGGGATGGTCAATCGATCTGGGTGGCCGAACGATGCGGCGGCAACAGCTCGTGTGTGTCGAATCCGGTTGATCCGATTCTCAAGTTCGACGCCAAGGGGAATCTGGTGACCAGCTTCGGACGCGGCATGATCGTCTCTCCGCACGGCATCCACGTCGATCGCGACGGCAACATCTGGGTGACGGATTATCAGGACGACTCGGGTAACGGCGGACGTGGCGCGTTGAGCGGTGCGGCGCCGGCGGCCGGTGCCGCTCGCGGCCGCGGCGATGCCGACGCGGCAGGTCGCGGTGCAGCCGCGGCGGGCGGACGGGCCGGTGGTGGTCGAGGCGACGCGGCAGGAGGTCAGGCGGCGCGCGGTGCTGCGGCAGCGTTGCCGATTCCGCGGCCGGGGGCAACGAAGGGCCATCAGGTCCACAAGTTCAGCCCGGCTGGCAAGCCGCTGATGACCATCGGCAAGCCGGGCGGCGCCGACGCCCCCGATTGCTGCTGGCAGCCGAACGACGTCATCACCAATCAGAAGGGCGAAATCTTCGTGTCGATGGTCCACGGCGCCGGCGGCCGGATCATGAAGTTCACGCCCGAGGGCAAGTTGCTCAAGACCTGGGGCGAGGCCGGTTCGGGTCCCGGTCAGTTCAGCACTCCTCACAGCCTCGCCTTCGACTCGAAGGGCCGCCTGTTCGTCGCCGATCGCGGCAACGTCCGCATCCAGATCTTCGATCAGGAAGGCAAGTTCCTCGAGGAGTGGAAGCAGTTCAGCCGCATCAGCGGTCTCTACATCACGGCTGACGACACGCTTTACGCCGCCGATTCGGAATCGAGCGCGACCTCCAACGCGGGCTGGCTGCGCGGCATCCGCATCGGCAGCGCCCGCGACGGCAAGGTCCAGTACTTCATTCCGGATCCGGCCGGCCCGGAGGCCGCCAAAGGCGGCACCAGCGCCGCGGAAGGCGTCGCCGTCGACAAAGCCGGCAACGTCTACGGCGCCGAAGTCGGACCAACGGACGTCAAGAAATACGCGAAGAAGTAGGGGTCAGATCTTGATTCTTGACCGTGAGTCCCAGTTGATCGGCGCCGCCGCCGGCCTCCTCGGACTCACGGTGCAATTTCCGCAAGCTGCAATGTAGACACTGCCGGCAGAATCTGCCGATCTCCGCCACCATCGGCTGACGCGCGGACCGTTCCTCCTCTGAATCACTCCACAAATCGCCTGGTCGCAGGTCGGGAGCGGGTCTTGCTCCCCGACGTGGACGTGTCGAGACCGCTGCGCGTGCATCTCCCCAACGCGTTCTATCACGTCATTTCCCGCGGAAACGGCAAGCAACCGATCTACACCTGTGACGACCATTACGACCGGTTCCTGCAGCTGCTGGAGCATGCAGCGGCACGATTCGTCGTCAAGTGCCACAGCTTCTGCTTGATGCCGAATCACTTTCATTTGCTGCTCCAGCCCGGGCCGTCACCGTTGTCGCGAATGATGCAGCAGCTGAACTCCGCGTACAGCCAGTTCTTCAACCGCAGCGAGCGGAAGGTCGGCCATGTGCTACAGGGGCGGTATAAAGCCATCATCGTCGACGAGGAGACCTACTTTCTCCAAGTGCTGCGATATATCGTCTTGAATCCGGTCCGGGCTGGCATCGTTTGCCATCCGGGCGACTGGCGGTGGAGCAGCTACCGGGCTCTGGCGGGGGTGGTGGCCGCCGGTGACGGCATTCTTGATTTGGAAACGGTCTGGCGGACGTTTGACGAGCGTGATCCGAGAGTCGCTCAGGCCAGATTTGTGGCGTTCGTCGCCTCGGCCGAGCCCGATCCGCCTTCGAGCACCGTGTTCATCGGCGCCGATGCGCTCGCGTCACGAGTCGCAGCGGCAATCGATGATCGGAAAACCGATACTGAATTCACTTATGCCGAACGGTACGCCACCCGACCGACGCTTGCCGCGCTCTTCCACCAGTCAGGCGACGTTCCGAGCATCGATTCGTCGATGCACGCCGCGTACTGGTGCCACGCTTACACGCTTGCCGAGATTGCGGCCTACCTCGGGTGTCACTCCACGACGATTGCCAAACGCATCAAACGGCTCGAGTCGAAGTCCGGTAACGCAGGGTGGAACACCGCCGACTGTAAGTGACGGTCGAAAATCAAGATCTGACCCCGACTACCATTTGCACGCCGTCGGCCAGCGTTCGCAAGCGTCCACGTCCAGTTTGCGCTGATAAACGAGGGTCGTCGATGCGGCGCTGCCCGAGATCCTCACTGTGAGCGTCTTCCCGTCCGGGCTCACCGTGATCAGCTCCGATGTGCCTTCGCGCTCGAGGGAGAGTCCCTTGCCGCTCACTCGATACAGCTTGGCGCCGCTCTCGTTGATGTCGCTGCCGACGACCGCCGTGCCGTTCGCGGCTTGCGCGATGTAGAGCGTCGGCGGCACGCCGCCGGCGCCGAGCCCGACCAGGCCGGTCCCCGTGGTGATCTGGCTGGCCTCGCGATTCAGCCGCCATGTCCCGGAATGATCGGGACCCTGGGCCAGCAGGCCGACGCTCAACGCCATCAGCCCGGCCCCTGCTCCCAAGCAGCGCCAGCCTTTGCGTCCTTCGCTCCCTTTACGTCCTCGTTTCGTCATCATTTAGCCCCGAGGTCCAGCGCGACGATCTTTTCCCGGTCCCGCGCATACAGGATCGTCCCCGCCAGCGAGGGAGCCGTCCACGACACCGTGTCGAACAGCTTCACCTGCGACAGGACGGTCGCCGCTTCGGGAGTGAGCCGCGCGATGGCCAGATCGCCGTCTTCGTCGAGAATGATCGCCTTGCCGTCGGCGTGAATCAGCGTCGACTGCGCGAAGCCGCGATGCTGCCACGCCGGCTGACCGGTCTTGAGGTTCAGCGCCGAGAGAAACGCCGGGCCCATGTCGCCGCTGGTGCCGTAGACGTGGTCACCCAGTCGAATCGCGTTGAGGAACATGAAACGGATGCGGGCGTTGAACCACAGTTCCTCGACTTCGGTGCCGTCGCCGCCGCCGCTCAAGCGGATGGCGCGGCTGCCGGCGCGATAGCCGGACGACATGAACAGGACGTTGTCGCTGCCGAACAGCGGCAGGCTGAAATTGAAATCGTTGCCGGGATCGTGCGGGTGGACCCACAGTACTCTGCCGGTGTCCGGATCGACGCCGGTCATCTGACTGCCGGCAAACACCACCAGCTGTTCGCGGCCATTCAGCGTGATCAGGATGGGTGACGCGCCCGAGATCAGATAGTCGCCGTTCTTCCAAACGACCGCGCCGTCACTCTGCCGGAACGCCATCAGCGACTGACCCGGTCCGCCGACCATGGTGATGACGGTGTCCTTGTAGGCGATCGGGCTGCTGGCGTGACCCGACTTCACCACAGGTCGAATGAGCAGCGGCGGCGCGCCGTACTCGGCGACCAGATCGTGCGACCAGAGCACCTTTCCCGTCCGCTTGTCGAACGCGTGAAACTGCAGGTTCGTGCCGGACGTGAACAGCCGATCCCCGACGATGAGCGGCGTGGCGTGGGGGCCGGCACCGCGGCTGAAATCGGCAATCCGCGACGGGTACTTGTATTCCCACAGCGTCTTGCCGGTCGCCGCGTCCATCGACACGACGATCTCCTCTGTCTGCCACGGCCCGCGCCGTGGCTCGCCGACGCGATACATCGTGTAGAGGCGGCCTTCGTCGACGAGGATGGTCGAATGGCCGTTGCCGAGCGGACGGCTCCACACCACCGGTGGCCCCGATTCGGGCCATGAATCCGCCAGCCGCGGCGAGTCGGTCACCATGAAATTGCGATTCGGGCCGCCCCACTGGCGCCACGATGGCGCCTTGCCGCCGGCCGCCGTCCCGACGCCTTGCAGCTCGGCGACCAGGTTGTGCGCGCCGTACACTTTGGTCAGCGATTCGATGATCGCCGCGCTGTGCACGCCGATGGCGCGGGCACCGTCCGCTTCGTCGATGTAGACGTAGCGATTGGCGAGCTTCTGCTGATTGCTGTCGAAGTTGAGGCCGACCAGCTCGCCGTTCCGATTGACGATCGGGCTGCCGGAATTGCCGCCGATCGTATCGCCGGTATAGGTGAAATTGAGTGGCGTCGCCAGGTTCAGCTGCGCGATGCCGTTCCGCCAGCGTTCGGTCAGATCGTAGGGCGGCTTTCCGCCGAAGCTCTCAGCCCGATCGAACAGCCCGAAGAACGTCGTCTTGTACGGAACCAGCGTGGTGTCTTCTTCGTAGCCGAGCACCCGGCCGAATCCGAGCCTGAGCGTCGAGTTCGCATCGGGATAAATCGTCCGTCCATAAACGGCGAAGCGGGCGTTGGCGATTTGCTGACCGGCCGCGACCTCGACGCTCCTGATGTGTGTCTCTCGCCAGTCAGCCAGTTCACGTGTAATCGGATCGACGCGCCGGGCCAGGACAATCAGCGGATCGGTCGAGGCGCGAATCGCGGCGGGGCCGCCGTCCACGAGCGCTTTCCGGCTGGCGACGTCGAGCAGACGCGTCCCGGCGATGACTTCGTGCGCCACGTCCCGCGCGGCACGACCCTGCAGGGCCGCCTTGACGAAGGGATCGTCTGCGCCGAGCGTGCGCCGCCCTGCTTCGAGCCAGCCGGCCAGCATCGCCTCTTCCAGATCGGCGTAGAGCGGCGACTCCGACAGCAGGGCCGTGCGCGTCGCTCCATCGATCGCCGTGGTCGAGCGCGCGAGCGAAACGGCGTGCGCGGCAACCGCTGACGGACCGAGCGTCGAGAAGGCGAGGCGCGCAGCGATCGGCGGCAGCTTGACGTACGCGGCGTCGAGCCGCGACCATGCGTCCCCGTAGGTCCGCTGCCATTCAGGATTGTTGGCCACGGCGGCGCGCAGCGCCTGTTCCTCCTGCTCTTTTCTCTGGAGGATGCGCGGTGTCTCGATGCCCTTCTGCTGTCCGTCGAGCCGCTTCAACGAGTTCTCGAGCGATCGGATGGCGGCGCTCGAGCGCCGCGCCGCCTCAGGACCGGACTTTGCGAAGGCGGCCAGCGCGTCGCGCCGGGACGTCCACACCTGTCTCTGCAGCGGGTTGCCGACGTCGCGTTGATACCGGATCTGGGTGAGCGTCAAGAGGCGATCGGTCGTGCCGGGATAGCCGGCGAGCACGACGAACTCGCCATCAGCAGCGCCGGTCGCTGACCACTGCAGGTAGCGGTCGGTTTTCGCCGGCTGGCCGTTCTCGTAGACACGAAGGAACGTGACGTCGAGGTCGTGCCGCGGGAACGTGAAGTTGTCGTAATCGCCCCCGAAATATGCGATCTGCTCCTCGGGCGCGAACACCAGGCGGACGTCCGTGTACCGTTTGTAGCGATACAGCCAATACTCGCCGCCGTTGTAGAGCGCGACGACGGTCGAGCGAAGGCCGGTGCGCGCGCTTGATTCATGCTCAATCGCGTCAATCGCCGTGCGGCGTGACGAAGCGGCCGCGGCGTCGCTGACCCCGGCCTTGACCGCCGCATGGACCCGTGTCGTCACGTTTTCGTACGAGACCAGCACGTCCGCGGTGAGGTCCGGGGACCTCAACTCCTCGGCGCGCGATCGCGCGATGTAGCCGTGCCGCACCAGATCGCGAGACGCATTCGACAGCTTTTGTATCGAGCCGGCCGCGACGTGCTGGTTGGTCAGCAGGAGGCCATCGGACGACACGAACGCCGCAGTCCCCGAGGTCCCGGTGTCGACGAGCCGGAGCACCGAGAGACGGAGATGGTCGAGCCATGCGCCGGCCGGTTCGAAGCCGTATCGCTCTTTCCAGGCGGTACGTGGCGGGTTGTCGAAGGTCCACATGCCCTCGTCAGCCCCGGTTCGGGCGGCGGCGACGACAATCAGACCCAGCAGGACAGCCGAGCGCCAGCGACGAAGGATGAGTGATGAGGTCATAGGATTACAGGCCGGTAGGATAACCGACCCGGGCGTCAACGGCTGGCGGGTACTTCTCGGGAGACGAGACGGCGAGCCTCGGACACGAGGACAGAGCCGTCGAGCGGCTTGAGAAGCACTCGATTGGCACCTGCATCGATGACGCGATCGGGGTAGTGGCGGTCGTCGTATCCTGTCACCGCCAGAACAGGGACGGATTGGGTCCGGGCATCAGCGCGCAGGCGTCGACAGAGTTCGATTCCGTCCAGTCCCGGAACGGCGATGTCGGTGAGGACCAGGTCGGGCATCGTCTCGATCGCTTTCGCGAACGCCTGAAATCCGTTGTGCGCTTCGTAGGTGTCGAATCCCGCGGCAGAAAGCACACCCATATAGAAATGACGAGTTTCCGGGTCGTCTTCGACGACCAGCACGCGGGGGGAGCGGTGCGTTTCCAACCGATCGGCTAGCCCGGCCGGCATCCGACCGTCATGCTATGGTGTGCGCACGCCGCCCGCAAGCTCGACAGTATCAGACCTCTGTTCAAGGCGAGGACGCGCCTGGCAGCAGCCGATCCGCCTCAGCGCCGCCCTGAGTTGGTCGAGATCGACTGGTTTTGGAATGAACGCTCGTGCCTCCAGGGCGCGGGCCTGTGCGGTGCCGTCGAGACTCCCCGACAGCACGACCACTGGAATCCACGCCAGCGATCGATCGCGAAGCTGCGCCGTACGGAATCGCGTTCCGTCCATCTGTGGCAGGCTCAGATCGAGCACGATGATGCACGTGTCGGCCGTCGATCGCAGGTGCATGAGTGCATCACGGCCGTTCGACGCCGTCTCGACCCGGTAGCCGTCGGCCGAGAGCGCCAGCCGCAGCATTTCCTGGATGTCGTGATCGTCATCGATCACCAGCACGGTGCAGCGATGTTTCAGTTCAGGCATGGCCCGCTGGCACCTGTCGGGTTGCCGCCAGCCGCTCGACCGTCGATGCGAGTTCGAACGGATCGACCGGCTTGGCGAAATGCATCTGGTATCCGGCATTGAGCGCGCGGCGCCGATCGTCGGCGCGCGCGAGCGCGCTCAGCGCCGCGGCCGGGGTCAAGCGTCCGACGCGTGCATCAATCAGGCGAATCTGGCGAATCAGCTCGAGGCCGTCCTCGTCAGGCATCACGAGATCGCTGACCACCACATCTGGACGATCGCGTCTGAAGCGCTCGCGCGCCTCCTGAGCCGATGCGGCCGTCCTCACGACGGCACCGTACTGCTCGAGGCTGGTGCGGACGAACTCGCGGTCATCCGGGTTGTCGTCGACGACCAGAATCGAGAGGCCGCGCAAGAGCGGCGGCTGATCGATCGATGTCTGCGCGACGACCGGTGCCTCGGCCGGGCGGATCGGCAGAGCCACTTCAAACTCTGCGCCCTGATGCGGTCCGGCGCTGCGGGCGGCAATCGTGCCGCCGTGCTGTTCGGCGAGATGTCGGACGATCGCCAGGCCGAGGCCGAGGCCGCCGTGTTGGCGGGTCGTGCTGGTGTCCGCCTGCCGGAACCGCTCGAACAGCTGTTCGGCCAGGTGGGGAGCGAAGCCCACACCAGTGTCGCGGACAATGAGCCGCATCATCCGGCCGATCGCTTCGACGCTGACCGTCACCTTGCCACCCGCCGGTGTGAACTTGATGGCGTTCGACAGCAGATGCCAGATCATCTGGTGCAGACGATCCGGATCGACGCTGATCGGTCCGAGCTTCGGGTCGACGTGGACGTTCAAGGCGATCCGCTTCATGTCGGCCGCCGGCTGCAACAGCTCGATCACCGCGTCGACGATCGGTTGCACCACGGTCGCGCGCGGCGAGACCTGGAGCTTGCCCTCGACGATACGGGAGACGTCGAGCAGGTTTTCGATCAGGCGCGATTGGGCCCATCCCGCGCGCTCGATCGCGCCGATCGCACGGGAGGTCTGTGTTTCGTTCAGCTTCCCCGTGGCCAGGAGACGGGCCCAACCCAGCACGGAATTCAGCGGTGTGCGCAACTCGTGTGACAGTGTCGCCAGGAACTCGTCCTTGACGCGGTTGGCGGTTTCTGCGCGCCGCGACTGCTCGTCGGCCGTCGCCAGCAGGGTTTCATAGTGTTGTGAAAGCCTGATAATCCGCTCACGCAGTCCGGAAGCGACCACGACCGCCGCACCGATCGCTGATGCTGCGATGAGCACAGCCGCAGTCCGCGAGCCGACGTTCTCGAACTCCCATACGAGGATGGCCCCCAGCGTCCCGATCGTGACCAGGGGCGTCGCCAGCATCCGACTCAGCTCGGGGCGTCCGAGACCCGACATGTTTATTACTGCTGCAAGGTGTGGCCCGCTTTCCGACGCTTCTCCGTTGGCTCAACTTTTGAAGCACCACCGGCCCGTATGGCTGGGCCAGTAGTGCGGGTGGCCGCGGTGGGGGATCTCCACTGCGCCAAGACATCGCAGGGCGCCTTTCAGGCGCTATTTGCCCGGATCGCTGAATCGGCTGAGGTGCTTTTGCTGGCCGGGGATCTCACTGATTACGGGTTGCCCGAGGAAGCACGGGTGCTGGCTAAGGAGCTGGCTGCCATCCGGATGCCCACAGCCGCGGTGCTCGGCAATCACGATTTCGAATCCGACAAGCAGGACGAGATACGCCAGATTCTCACCGACGCCGGCGTCTCGGTTCTCGATGGCGACGCCTGCGAGCTGCACGGTGTGGGAATCGCCGGCGTCAAAGGCTTCGGCGGCGGATTCGGTCAGCGGGCGCTCGGCCCCTGGGGAGAGCCGATCATCAAGCAGTTCGTCCACGAGGCCGTGAACGAGGCATTGAAGCTCGAGGCGGCGCTCGCCCGGCTGCGCACCGATCGCTTGATCGCGCTGCTGCATTACTCGCCGGTCCAGCAGACCGTCGATGGTGAGCCGCCCGAAATCTATCCGTTCGTGGGCTCGAGCCGCCTCGAAGAGCCGATCGGCCGCTATCCGGTCACCTTCGTCGTGCATGGCCACGCGCATCGCGGCCAGCTCGAAGGCCGGACGAAATCCGGGGCGCCGGTCTACAACGTCTCGATGCCGCTGCTCTTACGCTCGTTTGCCGATCGCCCGCCGTTCCGCGTGTTCGACATAGAACCCGCCGCGGCTGCCGCCACGCCGTTCAATCGAGGACGGCGCGCCACAGACGCGTTTGCGTCCTGAGAGGACTGATGGAAACCTCGACTGCACGAGCGATCCACGATCCCGCGGCCGACTTCTACATCGACGCGCTGCGGAAGCTTCAGAACACGAACATTCCGTTCCTCGTCGGGGGAGCGTTCGCCTTTTCGCATCATACACACGTCCCGCGCGAGACCAAGGACATCGACGTCTTCGTGAAACCCGACGACTGTCCGCGCGTGCTGGCGGCCTTCGACGAGCTTGGCTACCAGACGGACGTGCCGTTTCCGCACTGGCTCGGGAAGATCCACAGCGGTAGCAATTACATGGACGTGATCTTCAACTCGGGCAACGGTGTGGCGCGCGTCGACGACCTCTGGTTCGAGCACTCGACCAAGACCAATATGCTCGGGCTCATCGTGCGCCTCTGTCCGGTCGAAGAGATGATCTGGTCGAAGGCGTTCATCCAGGAGCGCGAGCGCTTCGACGGCGCCGACGTGCTGCACCTGCTGCGCGAGACCGGACCGTCGCTCGACTGGCCCAGGCTGCTGATGCGGTTTGGCGACTACTGGCGCGTCTTGCTCAGTCACCTGATCCTGTTCGGGTTCGTCTATCCCGACAAGCGCCAGAACATTCCGGCGTGGGTCATGGACGAGCTGATCAGGCGCCTCACCGTCAGCCGGCCGAATCTGCTGAGCGACGTGTGTTACGGAACGATGCTCTCGCGCGAGCAGTACCTCCACGATATCGACCGGTTCAAATACCGGGACGGACGTGAGGAGCCCGAAGGCCCGATGACGCGCGAGCAGATCGAAATCTGGACGGCGGCGATCGGCGACGCGAAGCACCACTGAACGGGCCGTTCAGACCGGCCGGCGGCGGCCGATCAGCACGGCTCGCATCGCGCTTCGCACGATCTCGGTGGTCACCCCGTAGACGATGTGCGCGGTGAACGCGTGAATGTGGCGCTCGGGCGGTTGTTCGGTGGTCGGCCTGGAGAGTCCGAGGAGCGGCATCGCGACTTCGTCGGCCGCGGCCCATACCGCCGTGCCGAATGCCGCGCCGCCCATCTGGCGAGTGGCCGGCGAAACTTCCCAGAACGCGCCGTACAGTCCACCCATCGCGCCGCCGAACGCGAAGTGAACCGCCGCCGCGCCGACGCCGAGCTCACGTTGGTCGAGCGGCCGGTCCAGGGCCCGCACCGCGACCGTCTGTGCCGCGAGCTCGTTGGCGTTCCGTCCTTCGGCGAGTTCCTGCCAGTCGCGCGCATCGTGCCGGCCGGCCGCTGACACGGGCTCGACACCATGGACCGCCTGGCTCCACCAGGCCTGGAAGTGATTCATCGCCCACGTGCCGGCGAGCCCGCCGACGAACCCTGCCACCGCGCCCCTTGCGATCACTGTCTTGTCCATGTTCGTGCCCTCGCTGCAATCACCCGGCCGTCGAGCGGCTATTGCTGGCGTTCGAGGAGCCAGGCGAGGGTTCCGATGAGCTTCTCCCAGACCGGGCGGTGCCGCCACTCGGCCAGCGAGATGTCGCGTGACCGTCGCAGGTCCGTCTCGAAATCGCACGTCAGCCGCTCAGCAACCACCCGGTCGCGAATGGCGACGTTTATCTCGTCGTTGTGCTCGAACGAGCGATTGTCCAGGTTGGTCGAGCCTATCACCGACCAGATGTCGTCGACGACCAGCAGCTTCGTGTGGTTCATCCCTGGCTGATACTCGAGGATTTTCATGCCGGCCTTGAGCAGCGTTCCGTACGACCGTCGGCTCGCCAGCCGCAGGAAGCCCTGATCAGTGACCGGGCCGGGGACGATGACCGTGATCGGGACGCCGCGCGCCAGCACGCGCCGCAACGCCCGGCGGAACGCTTTGTCGGGCAGGAAATAGGGGGTGATGATTCGCACCGAGCCTTGCGCGGTCTCGATCAGCGTTTGAAACAGAATGCGAGAAGCTGTGGCGCGGTCAGCCGGCGAGCTCTTGACGACGAGCGCTCCGCTCGATCCGGGTTCCGGCTGCCTCTTGTAGATCTCCTCGCTGGTCAGAATCTGCCCGGAACACTCCAGCCAGTTCTCGGCCGCCACCCCTTGAATCGCCGTGACGATCGGTCCTTCGATGCGGGCCATCAGGTCCCGCCAGATCGGCTTGCCCTTCAGCGGCTTCAGCCACCAATCCGCAATCCCCGCGCCGCCGGCGAAGGCGACTTCACCGTCGATGACCACCAGCTCGCGGTGCGTGCGGTTGTTCAACCGCGCCAGGCGGTACCACTTCAAACGCTGATAGGGCTCCACCCGGCAGCCATGCGGACGCAGGCGCCCGGCGATGTGGCGGTAATGACCGAAGCTGCCGACCGCGTCCATCACCAGCGTGACGCGGACCCCGGCCCGTGCCCGTTCGGCGAGCGCGTCCACGAACAGATCGGCCGCTTCGCCGCGCTTGAACATGTAGACCTCCATGTTCACGGTCTCGCGCGCGCTGCGGATGGCGGCAATCATCGCCGGATAGAACGCCGGGCCATCGGTGAAGATCTCGATCTTGTTGCCGCCCTTGAACGACCCCTGGCAGGTCGCCTCGATCATGCGGATGAAGTGGTCGCCGCATGGATCGATCGGAGCATCGAGGGTGTAGGGAATGTGCGGCGCGAACAGCAGGACCAGTACGAACCATACGAGGAACACGCCGCCGATGATCGTGAGGTAGTCCATTGAGGCGTCAGAGTACAGGAACCAGCAGCGCCGCCGGAAACCGATCGAAGACAGCCGCGGCGTCCAGCCACACTCCTTCGGCGTCCGCCCGCGGCACCAGCACGTCGCCGGTCATGACATTACGAAAGCTCCCCGGCCACTGCAGCCGTGAGTCGTTCACTTCCGACAGCCTGATTCGTGTGTCGCGCCAGACCGCTCCGCCGACCGGCGGCACGGCTCGGCCACCCAGCAGACCGGCGACGAGCCGCGGCACAACCGTAATGGCCGTGGCCTGCTGGCGACCTCGGGCGAACGCGAACACGTGCTCGCGGCAGTCGCCCCACGTCGACAGCGGCACGTAGCTGCCCGCCTCGAAGATTTCCCGGTTCGCGGCCCGCTCGCCGAGCGCCTTCACCATGACGAACATCTTGACGCGCCCGTCGGCGCGATGCTCGAGGAGCTCCGCGGGATGGGCGGTTTCGACGCCCGTCAGAATCTCCCGGCGCTCGGCGTAGTCGACCGGACGACGGTTGTCAGGATCGACCAGCGCCAGATCCCACAATTCGGTCCCCTGATAGAAGTCGGGCACCCCGGGCGCGGTGATCTTGATGAGCAGCTGCGCGAGGCTGTTGTAGACGCCGAGCTCGGCGATGCGCGCCTGGAACGGCGTAAACAGGTGGAGGAATGGGCGTCGCGGATCCAGAATCGCGTCCACGAAGCGCAGCACGGCTGATTCGTAGTCGTCATTCGGACTGAGCCAGCTGGTATGACGTTTGGCTTCGCGCATCGCCTTACGCAGGTAGTTCGTCAACCGCTCACGGAACGCGGACTGCGCCGTCGCGTCGAACGGCCACGCGCCCACCAGAGTCTGATACACCAGGTACTCGTCGTTCGGGTCGGGCACGACCACCCCGCCGACGTCGCTGCGGAACCGGCGATTCGAGGCGCGCCATTTCGTTACCGCCGTTTTCCAGTCATCCGGAATTTCCGACAGCACGTTGAGACGGGCGCGGACGTCTTCACCGCGCTTGGTGTCGTGCGTCGACGTCGTCGACAGCGCCGCCGGCCACTGCCGCCACCGATCTGACAGCCAGGCGTGCACTGACGCGGCGTCCAGGCCAAACCGGGTCGGATCGGCGCCGACTTCGTTCAACGACAGCAGACGGTTGTAGAGGTAGAACGCCGTGTCTTCGATGCCCTTGGCGGCGACCGGGCTGGTGATCTGTTGAAACTTCCCGATGAACCTCGCGCGTTCCTGGCATTCTTCCGAAGTGGTGGCGACGGTCTGCTTGAGCAGCACCCGCTGGATGAATTCGAAGACCCGCGACGTCGGGCCAGGCGCCCGTTCGTTGGCGCACCGCAGGGCGCGTGCGATGAAGCGCCGATCGCGCTCGCTGACCGGGCCGTCAGCGGTGATGTAGGTCCGATAGATCGGAAAACAGGCGATCACTTCCTTGAGCGACGCGATCAAGCTGTAGAGCGTGAAGTCCCGATAGTGGCGATTGCGTTCCGACAGCCGATTGAGCTGGTGCCCCAACCAGTTGATATCGCCTGACATGGTCGCGTGCACGGTCAACTTCTTGCTCTGGTAGGCCAGATCCTCGAAGGATGGCCGCGACCTGCGCCCCCGTACGAAGCGCGCGTAGATGTCGTCGAGGGCGCGCTCGTGCCGCCGATCCACGAACAGATTGTTCACAACGGCGGCGAACTCATAGCCGGTCGTTCCGTGGACAGGCCAGTCGGCGGGCAGCTGCTCGTCGGCGCCGAGGATTTTTTCAACAACCAGGTAGACGGATCGATCGAGCTGCTCGGCGGCGGCTCCCGTCAGTTCCGCGGCCCGGGCCTGCAGGCGACGCAGGTAGTCGCCGGGAGCGAACAGACCGTCGACATGATCGATGCGAAGGCCGGTCGGCGCGCCCTGCGCCAGCAGCTCGAAAATGAACGTGTGGACCTCGTCGAAGACCTCCGGATCTTCCACCCGCAGCGCCGCGAGCTGGTTCACGTCGAAGAATCTCCGGTAGTTGATCTCCTCCGAGGCGACATGCCAGTCCGACAGGCGATAGGACTGCTCAGAGAGCAGCGCATCCAGCCGATCGAATGAGCGCGGTTCACCGGCCGTGCCGTTGAACAGCGTCAGCGCCCGCTGCACGGCCTTGTCGAGTGCATCGTGTTCCGAGACCAGCGCCGCCAGGCGCCGCTTCACGATTTCCTTCTCGCGCGCACGAACGTGAATGGCCTCCTGGTCGCGGGCGTTGCGGGGCGGCAGGTTGCTCGCGGCCGTCATGACGCTGCGCAACTCGTCCTTGACCGCCTCGCCGACGTCCCAGAGCCCGAGCGCGGCCTCGAGTATCCGCGGATAGGTATCGGGAGCGATCGGCAGCCAGTCGTCGTAATAACGGACGATGAAGGAACCTTCCTGATACACGAGGGTCAGTTCGTGCGTCTCGAGCGTGGCGCCGTAGTAGTCGCCAAGAATGGGGATCAAGACCTTCTCGGCCAGCTCGTCCTTGACGGGCCGCCATTCGATGTCGAAGAACTTCGCGTAGCGAGAGCTCGGTCCATTCTCCAGAACGTCGTTCCACCAGGGATTCGACGACTTGGCGATGCCCATGTGGTTGGGAACGACGTCGAGGATGTGACCCATCCCGGCACTCTTCAGCGCACCCACCCACGCCCAGTAATCCTGCTCGGAGCCGATTTCGGGATTGAGCCGGGTGGGATCGGCGATGTCGTAGCCGTGGCTGCTGCCCGGCACCGCGCGCAAGTACGAGGACGCGTAGCAGTCGGTGATGCCAAGCGCGCGCAGGTAGTCCACGATCGCGCGGGCGTCGCGAAACATGAATTGTGAGTTGAACTGCAGACGATAGGTCGCGACTGGAATTCGCGGCCCTCGACTTGGCTCGGGCCGGAGTCCCTCCGGCGTGACAGCGGTCACCTGTGGTGCGGGTGCAAGCCCAGCGCCACGGCTAAGCTCGACCGTCATGTTTTTCTTGAGCTGGCAGCGTACTTGCGATCAAAGGTGGTGAATGCCCCGCCTCGCCACGCTTGCCTTTGTCCTGCTCACTGTCGCGCCGGTGTTTGCTCAACCCCCCAGTGAACCAGCAACCGATGTGCAGTTCGATACGACAGAAGCACCGCCGCAGTCGACGCAGCTCGAGCAGTTGCGCGATGCGATCGTGCGGCTGCCGCTGGCCGCCGGCCTGGCCTCGATACTGGCGTTGCGGCCGCGCCGCCGCGGCACGCCACGGCGCCAGGCCTCGGTCATTCAAACGCAGATCATTCTCGCCATCGTCGGTGCCGTGGTGATGATCGTGGTCGGCACGAGCCTCGCGCGCGCGTTCGGCATCGTCGGCGCCGCTGGCCTGGTCCGTTACCGAGCCAAGATCGCGGACCCCAAGGACGCCGGCGTCATGTTGTCGACGCTTGGGATCGGACTCGCTTCCGGCGTCGGCATCTGGATGCTGGCCGTGTTCGCGACGGCCTTCATCATGTTGGTGTTGTGGATCATCGAATCGTTCGAGAAGGCACGTATTCCCTTCGATCTGAAAGTCGAGGCGAAGGATCCAGCCGCCCTGCGGCCGCGCATCGAGGAGTTGCTCGCGAAGAGCCGGCTCGAGTACTCGTTGCGGACTGCCTCGAACGAAGAGGTCATCTACGAAGTCCAGCTGCCGATCGACAAGAAGCCCGATCGCCTCTCGAACGCCATCCTCAAGCTCGACCCGGACAATGCCACCGGTGTCGAGTGGAAGAAAAAAGAGAAGAAATAGGCGTCAGCGATAGTTTCCAAACTGGAGCGCGACGCCGAAGTCGTGCTCCCGGAGGGCGCGCATGGCCTCCTGCAGGTCATCTTTCGAAGGTGAGGTCACCCGCACCTGATCGCCCTGGATGGAGGCCTGGACTTTCTTCAGCTTCTTGTCCTTCAAGTACTTGACGATTTCGCGCGCCGCTTCGATCGGGATGCCTTCCTGAATGGTGAAGAGACGGCGCACTGTGCCGCCGGCGGCCGGCTCGGAGTCGCCGCCCTTGAAGTTCTTGATCGGCACGCCGCGCCGGACGAGACGGGTCTGAACGATCTCCCACAACGCGTTCATCTTGAACTCATCGTCGGAAATCAGCGTCAGCGTCTTCTCGGTCGCGTTCAGGGTGATGTCGGCCTTGGCCCCCTTGAAGTCGTAGCGCTGGCCGACCTCTTTCCTCGCCTGGTTCAAAGCGTTGTCGACTTCCTGAAAATCGACCGGGGAGGTGACGTCGAATGACGAGGTCGCGGGCATGGCTCAATTGTACTTAGGGCTCGCTCCGCTTCCTATGTTTGACGGTGTGCCGCTCCCGCGCCTCCTCGATCGAATGCGATCGTGTGACGTCGACTTCTGCCCGGGCGAGCCGGGCGAGCTCGGCGTAATGGCGCTCGATGGTTCGTAGTTCGCCCTCGGTGAAAGCTTCGACGTCGACGACGCGGTTGCTTGCTCCCTTCATGGCGGCGACCAGCTCATTCAGCTTGATGTGAACCGCGAGCGCGTCCTTGTTCTGCGCGCGTTGAATGAGAAAGACCATCAGGAAGGTGACGATCGTCGTGCCGGTGTTGATGACCAGCTGCCAGGTGTCCGAGAAGTCGAACAACGGCCCGAGCAGCGCCCACACGGCGACGATGCCGACGGCCGACCCGAACGCGAGCGAGCTGCCCGAGCGGCGCGTGACCGCTTCGGACAGCCGCTCCAGTGACTCGCTCGCAGAATGTCTCTTGCTTCCGGCCATCCGTCCTCCTGCGATTCAACGTAACATGGGCGCCATGCACCAGCCGGTCAGGGCGGTCGACGTCATCCGTGTTCAGGGCACGTCGCGGGCCGATGCCGCCGACTGCGCCGCCGTCGAAGAACCGCTCGAAATCCGGCTCCACGGCCGTCCGTTTGCGGTGATCATGCGGACGCCCGGTGCTGACCGCGAGCTGGCCGCCGGCTTTCTCCTGTCGGAGAGCGTGATTGCCAGTCCCGACGACCTGGGCACGATTGCCTACTGTCAGGATGCGGAAAACGTCCTGAACGTGACGTTGGCCGGGACTGCCGAACAGACGCTCGAGGAAGTGCTCGGAACGCGTCGCCAGGTGACGATGAACTCGTCATGTGGCTTGTGCGGGCGCCTCAGCATCGAATCGCTGACTGTCGATCGACCGCCGCTCCGCGGCGAGATGACCGTTGCCGCGACCATCCTGGCCGCGCTTCCCGAGCGGTTGCGAGCCGCCCAGCGCCTGTTCGATGAGACAGGCGGTCTGCACGCGGCCGGGTTGTTCATGGCCGACGGGCAGCTGGCGTCGGTCGCGGAAGACGTTGGCCGTCACAATGCGGTGGATAAAGTCATCGGCCGCATGCTGCTTGCCGACGTGTTGCCGATCGGCGACCGCGTGCTGTGCGTGAGCGGCCGCGCGTCATTTGAAATCGTCCAGAAGGCATTTCTCGCGGGCATCCCGATCGTTGCGGCCGTTTCCGCCCCATCGAGCCTGGCGATCGACCTCGCGCGTGACACCGGGATCTCGCTGGCCGGATTCGTCCGCGGCAGCTCGTTTACCATCTACACGCACGCGGAGCGCATTCAATGAGAGCACCGGTCGTGCTCGTTCTGTTGACGTCATTGATTGTCGGCGTGGGCATGGCGGCCCAGGCACCTGCGGACGAGATGTTCGCGCGTTTCTGGAATGCGACGACGCCAGCAGAAGCTGCGGCGGCGGCATCAGCAATCGCGCGAAACGTCGGGGACTTCGACCAGACCTTTGCACGACTGCGGCGCGGCCGGTCGTATGCGGCAGGTGTTCCAAGAGGTGTCGTGCGTCTCAGCAACGACATCGGCGGGCGCGAGTTCGCCTATTCGGTGGAAGTTCCTGAGAGTTATCAGCCGTCACGCCGGTACCAGGTGCGATTCCAGCTGCACGGTGGGGTGGGGCGTCCGATCGGCCCCGCGCGAGGCTCCGGATCGATAGGGACACTGGCCGGCGCTGAGCAGATCTATGTGATGCCGATGGCGTGGGATACCGCGCCGTGGTGGGACCGGGCACAAGTGGAGAATCTCGGCGTCATCCTCGACCGCTTGAAGCGGTCGTACAACGTCGACGAGAACCGCGTGGTCGTATCGGGTGTCTCAGACGGCGGTACAGGCGCCTACTACCTCGCGATGCGCGACACGACGCCCTACGCGAGCTTCCTGCCGCTGAACGGCTTCCTGATGATCCTGGCGAATCCGTCCCTCTCGATCCGCGACCAGCTGTCTCCCAACAACCTGCGTAACAAGCCGATGTTCGTCGTCAATGGCGGACAGGATCAGCTCTATCCGACCAGCCTGGTCGACCCCTACATCCGCCACCTGCAGGGCGGAGGCGTGGCGTTGACGTATCAGCCTCAACCCGACGCCGGTCACAACACCGCGTGGTGGCCCGACGTCAAGGACACCTTCGAACGCTTCGTTCGCGATCATCCGCGCCACCCGTATCCGGCGCAGCTGACCTGGGAAGGCGAGGCAGGGGAGCGCGCGCACTGGCTGCGCATCGATCGTCTGAAGCCGCCGCAGGCCGAGAGTCCGCTCCCCGATCTGAACGAGCGGGCGTTCGGAACGTCGCCGAACTTTGGCGTTCGCGCGGCCGGCATGCGGATCATTTCAGTGACGAAGGGGTCCAATGCCGATCGCTTCGGTCTGCTCCCGGGCGATCTGGTGGAACGCATCAACACCCGTGTGATTCCCGAAGGCGTGCCGCTGCTCGACCTGCTCGAAACCTACCAGTCTGGCGAGCAGCTGACGCTGCGAATCGTGCGTGACGGCAGCCCGCGCGAGCTCGCGGGCGTGTTTCAACCCGAGAATGTCCCCAAGGTCGTCGCGCTGTTTCCGAGACCGCGAGCGTTGGGCCGCGTCGATCTCGTTCGCGAGGGGAATGTGGTTCAGGCGGCGACACGAGGCGTTGCCGCCTTCACGCTGCTCCTGTCGCCGGACGTCTTCGACTTCTCGAAGCCGCTCACCGTCGTGGCCGATGGCCGTCAGGTCTTCCAGGGACTCGTCAAGCGGGACATCGAGGCCCTGCTGCGATGGGCAGCCCGTGACAACGACCGGACGATGTTGTTCGGCGCCGAGCTGACGGTTTCAATTCCCTGAATAGGCGGCCGCGTGGATGGCGGTCGTCTGCTCCGACGTGAAACCGGGGTCGACGCTCGTGCGCATGTCCAGGTTGGCGCACATGATTCCCGTCTTGGAATGGCTGTTCACCGGGAGCAGCAGGTGGCCGACCTCGTGCGCGACGATGCGCCCGAGAACCCGACCGACTTCACGCTCGTGACGCTGGGCCAGCCTGGTGACGCGGTGCGTGAAGATGTAGGCGCGGCCCGTGCCTCGGGAGGCCTGGCCCAACACGTTCGCCTGAACCCCATCGGTCTCTATCTTCCGCTCGCCCATTTCGCGCGACAGCAGGAGCACTCGCAGATTGAGCGCGCCCTCGATCTGCACTTTGTCACGTGCGTCGGCCCACACCGCGCGCACGCCGGCGCCGGCGAAGATGCGCCGGACGATGGTCTGGGCGGTGTTCAGATCGTCTGGGAGGAGGCTGGCGAAGTTGTCCACGTGGAGAACGATCGTGACCCTTGCCTGGGCATCGGCTGCGGTTGCCGCGCGAGCCGTCAGGAGCGTGGCTGAAACCGCGAGGGCCGCCGTTACCTTTCGTGCCGCGTTCGCCATCGACCTTCCTCCCGTCTCTAGAGGCGGGAACGGGGTCGAAAAACTTGAAGCCGGCCGAAATCGGCCTAAAATGGGCCATTCCTGAGAATCCAGGCACGGTGACCGGCTTACTCATCGCCTGGCGTGGGGGAAACGACGCCGCCCTCGAGGAGCTCGTGCCGCTCGTCCACCAGGAGCTGCACCGCATCGCGCGGGGCTGCATGCGGGGGGAACGGGCCGGCCATAGCCTGCAGGCGACGGCGCTGGTCAACGAGGCCTACCTGCGCCTGATTGGCGCGCAGCAGGTCGACTGGCAGAACCGCGTCCACTTCCTGGCGGTCTCGGCGCGGCTGATGCGGCGCATTCTGGTCGACTTCGCGCGCGCGAAGAATTATCAGAAGCGCGGCGGCGGGGAACACGCCATCACGCTCGACGAGGCGCTGATCGTTGTCGAACCGGGCCGCGATCTCGTTGCGCTGGACGAGGCGCTCGACGCGCTGGCCAAGATGGACGAGCGCAAGGCGCGGGTGGTGGAGATGCGCTTCTTCGGCGGGCTGAGCGTCGAGGAAACCGCGGCCGCGCTGGACGTGTCGCCCGACACCGTCATGCGCGACTGGCGAATCGCGAAAGCGTGGCTGCTGCGGGAGTTGCGATCAGGTAGTCGGTAGTCGAGAGTCCGTAGTCGGTAGTCGGAGTCGAGAGTCCGTAGTCGAGAGTCGGGAGAACTGCGTGCAAAGTACAGGTTGACTGGCTCCGGGGGCAAAGGCGTGCTCCCCGGAATGCGCATGTGCGCAAAATGTGTTGAAGAATTGCTCGTCTATCAGAAAAGCCTGGCACTGTCCGATGCAATTTCGCTGCTGTTGAGACGTCCTGCTTTTGAGCGAGACATCAGGCTCAAAGGGCAGCTTGGTGCATCATCTGAACGGGTACCATCACTCATTTCAGAAGGATTCGGCCTGAAGACCGATCGACACTTCGCCTCGTATCTCTACATCGCCCGTGGCTCGAGCAAAGAGACGCGCACCCACCTGCATGTTGCGGCCGCCAGGAACTGCATTACAGAACAAGAAAAGGTAAACCTTAGTGACCGCTATGAAGAAGTGGAAAAGATGCTGACCGGACTCGCCAACCATTTGAACCGGGAAAACCGTCGCCAACGCGGCTAGCCGACTCCCGACTCTCGACTCCCGACTCTCGACTCTCGACTCCCGACTCTCGACTCTCGACTCCCGACTATATGCCTGAAGGGGACACTATTTTCCGAGCGGCCCGCACGCTCCATCGTGTGCTGGCGGGCAAGACGATCGTGCGGTTCGAATCGGTCTTTCCGGCGCTCAACCGCGTCAACGACGATCATCCGCTGGCGGGGCGGTCCGTCGACTCGGTCGTCTCGCAGGGCAAGCACCTGCTGATGTGGCTCTCCGGCGATCTCATCCTGCATACGCACATGCGGATGAACGGCAGCTGGCACATCTATCGGCCCGGCGAACGATGGCAACGTCCGGCGCGCGACATGCGGATCGTTGTCGCGGCGCAGGACATCCTCGCGGTGGGATTCAGTATCCCGGTCGCCGAGTTTCTGTCCAGCCGCGAACTCGCCGGCCATGCGCAACTCAAGGCACTCGGCCCGGACCTTGCCAGCCAGGAGTTCGATCGCGCGGCGGTGCTGGGACGCATGCGCCAATCAACCGGCGTGCCGATCGGCGACGTGCTCCTCGATCAGCGAGTGATGGCGGGCATCGGCAACGTGCTCAAGTCGGAAATCCTGTTCGTCAGCGGCGTCGATCCGTTCGCTCGCGCCGAAGACCTTCCCGACGAAACGATCAATCGGCTGCTCGACGTCAGCCGTCGCCTGATGCAGATGAACATCGCGACCCGGACCGCCACCCTGAGCCCCGCCATCGGCCGGCGGACGACCGGCAGTCTCGATCCGTTTCAGAAACTCTGGGTCTACGGACGCGGCGGAAAGCCGTGTCGCAAATGCGGGACACCGGTTCAATCGAGCAACAGCGGCCCCGACGCACGCCTGACCTACTGGTGTCCGAGCTGCCAGCCCAAGCTCTGAGCCGGGTCCAAAAGGACCGGCCTACATCCGACTACCGACTCCCGACTCTGGGGAGGGTTGCCTGAAATCCGAGCGCGCCGGCGATGAAGCCGGCCTCGACGAGCCAGGTGGACATGGGATGGCTGGCCGGCGGCGCACCGTCGATTTCCTCGATCAGCATGCCTCGCGGCGAGTCGACGCCGGTGCGGGCCCGATCAATGAGCACCGCGCCGATAGCGCGGCCTGTTCGCGATCGTTCGGGTTCCGCGGCCGGCAGCCAGGTGATCAGCTGCCGGTCCCCGCGGGCGAGATACGCGGCGAGGGCCCCGTCGACCAGGATCACCGTCGCTCCGGCTGTCCGGCTGAACCGGGCGCCCTTGGCGTCAGTCGAAACCTTCAACGCCGTGCCATAGGGGTTGGCAGGATCGGTCGCGGATAAAACGACGACCTCAGGCGCCTCGTCCGACGCGCGCAGCGAGCGAAGCAGATCGAGCGCCCCCGGCAGCGCGAACTGCGTCGCGCCCAATCCGGCGACGAAATAACCGCGCCGGATGCGGCCGTGTTCCTCCATGGCGCGCAGTACCGGGTAGATCGTTCCGAATCCACCCGGGAGGTTTTCGGCGCCGGCCGCCTCTCGCGTCAGAATGCCGTGCCGTGAAAGAAGCTGCTGAGCGACGGCCGTCGCCCATCGGGTGGCGTTGCTCTTCGCGTCGCGGCGGACGAGGCTCCAGCGGCCCTCCGCGGACGGCGGCACCAGCCGGCGGGAACGGAATACCGGCGCCGGCGCGGGCTTGACGCGCCGCCGCGTCACGCGGGCCGCTGTGAAGGCGCGCAGCGCGTGGAACGTGTCGTTGGTGATGGCGCCCTCCCAGACGAGGTCCCACAGCGCGGTGACGGTCTCCGCCGGGTATCCACCGCCCGCCGCCTCGTGAATCGGGCCGAAAAACGACGCGCCGTGTTCTCGCAAGTGCCGGAGGATCACCTCCGCGGGATCTTTCGCCCGGTCGGTCGTGCCGCGCTCCGTCTGCGAGGCATCGCCCTTGGGCCGCACCACGTCTGGCGGAAGCAACGTGGCCGCATGATCGGCGAGATAGAGCGCGATTCGCCCGTCCCGCTCGCCGAGCGGTTCGACGCCCACCCACACCACTTCGCCCGCTGCCATGACGGCATCGAGGTCGGCGGGGTCGTAGACCTCGAGACGAGCCGGCAGAATCTCTGTCTCCAGAATGGAGGCGATGACCGGCGCCCCCTGCAGCTGCTCGATGACGTCGAGCAGCGCGTCTGCGCCGCGCCGCCGCTTCACGATTCCCTGCCAGGTCGTCGACAGCCGGGCGAGGACTGCCTGATCAACCGGTTCGATTTCACGGCGCAGCTTTGCCAGCGAGCGCCGCCGGATCAGCCGCAGGACACCGTGATCGGTCCACTCCCGCCGGGTGCCGCCGGGGCGGAATTCCCCCTCGAGCAGACGTGATTCCGTCGCCAGGCGGACGAGCAGCGACTCGGCTGCGCCTGGAGCGATCCCGAAGCGCGCGGCGAAGTCTGCGGCGGTGAATGGCGCATGGGTGCGCGCGTAGCGCATGGCCAGATCGGCGAGGGGATCGGCGACCGGTTCGAGCAGCGACTCTGGAATGCCCGGAGGCAGCGGGACGCCGAGCGCGTCGCGGAATCGTGCCGCGTCCTCGACCGCGACGTAGCGCCCCTGCGCGGCAACGCGTATGTGCAGCGCGCGCCGCGATTTGACGAGGGTATCGATACTGCCGGCGACCTCCGGTGTCGCCGAGCGTTCGGCGATCTCTTCCGCCGTGAGGTCGCCAAGCCCCAGCAGCATGTCGTGCACGCCGTCCGCAGTCTTCGCGCGGTAGCCGGGGTCGAGGCGCTGCAGCTGCCGCTCGATATCGTCGATCGCTTCGGCGTCCAGCAGTTCGCGCAGCTCGGCGTCGCCCAGCAGGTCGCGCAACTGAGCCTGATCGACGGCCAATGCCTGCGCGCGCCGTTCGGCGAGCGGCGCGTCGCCGTCGTACAGAAAGCTCGCCACATAACTGAACAACAGCGAGGCGGCGAAGGGCGACGGTTTATCGGAATCGACCGTCACCACCCGCAGCTTCCGGCTTCGGACGTCGCTGAGGGTGTTGGTGAGCGCTGGCATGTCGAAGAAGTCACGAAGACATTCCCGATAGGTCTCGAGCAACACCGGGAAGGAGCCGTAGCGCGATGCGACGGCCAGCAGATCGGCCGCCTTCTTCCGCTGCTGCCAGAGTGGTGCCCGCATGCCGGGCCGGCGCTTCGGCAACAGCAGCGATCGCGCCGCGTTCTCTCTGAACTTCGCCGCGAAGAGCGCCGTCGCGCCCAGCTGCCGCACCACGAGTGCCTGCGCTTCCTCTGGCTCGGGCAGAAGCAGCGCCGGATCCGGCGGGCGATCGACATCCGGGAACCTCACCACGAAGCCATCGTCGCCCCACAGGGTTTCGACGTCGACGCCGGTCGCCTCGCGGATCCGTGCCGCGGCGGCCATCGCCCATGGCGCGTGAATCCGTCCGCCGCGCGGCGACAGGACGCACACGCGCCAGTCGCCGAGCTCGTCGCGCACGCGCTCGATGACGATGGTGGTCGCATCCGGCACGGCGCGGGCCGCCGTCATCTGATCGCGAAGATACTGGAGGAGGTTCTCCGCGGCCGTGGCATCCAGATCGTGCTCGCGGGTCAGCCTGTCGATGGCCGCCGCGGCAGGCAGGCGCAGCAGATCGTGGGTGAGCCGGCCGATCGCCAGCCCCAGTTCCAGCGGGCGACCGGCCCGATCGCCCCTCCAGAACGGCATCTTGCCGGGCTGACCAGGCGCGGGCGACACCAGCACGCGGTCGTGCGTGATCTCCTCGATGCGCCACGACGAGGCGCCCAGCACGAACACTTCGCCGGCCCGGCTTTCGAAGACCATCTCCTCGTCGAGCTCGCCGACGCGCGCCGCGCCTTTGGGCGCGCCGAGCAGGAACACCCCGAACAGACCTCGATCGGGAATCGTGCCGCCGTTCGCAATCGCGACGCGCTTGGCGCCGTCGCGGGCTGTCACCGTTCCGCCGATGCGGTCCCAGGTGACCCGCGGCCTGAGCTCGGCGAACTCGTCGGAGGGATATCGCCCCGACAACATGTCGAGCACTCCCTCGAAGACGCCGCGCGACAGCTCGGCGAACGGCGCGGCACGCCGAATCGTCGCGTAGAGATCGTCGACGCGCCACTCGTCCATCGCCGTCATCGCGACGATCTGCTGCGCAACGATGTCCAGGGGGTTTCGCGGATAGCGGGTCGCCTCCACCGCGCCTTCGTGCATCGCTCTGGCGACCGCCGCGGACGCGACCAGATCGCCGCGGAACTTGGGAAAGATGATCCCTTCGCTGACGGCGCCGATCTGGTGTCCGCCGCGGCCGATGCGCTGCAGCCCGCTGGCGACCGACGGGGGCGCCTCGATCTGGACGACCAGATCGATCGCGCCCATATCGATGCCGAGCTCGAGCGACGAGGTGGCGACGAGGGCACGCAGGCCGCCGCTCTTCAGCAGGTCCTCAATCTCGACGCGTTGCGC
This sequence comes from uncultured Acidobacteriota bacterium, assembly GCA_963728825.1. Lineage (GTDB taxonomy): Bacteria > Acidobacteriota > Vicinamibacteria > Vicinamibacterales > CAVVIG01 > CAVREM01. The sequence goes on along the minus strand of CAVSLA010000005.1, from coordinate 533,664 downwards.
CCGGGCGATCGATCCGTGATGCGATCGGACGAGCGTTTCGCCGGCCAGCTCGTTCAGCGCGCCCGCCAGCCGCTCCGCCAGCCGCCGGCTGTTGACGAAAATGAGCGTCGATTGGTGCGCGCGAATCAATTCGAGGAGCCGCGGGTGGATTGCCGACCAGATCGACGGGCGTGCATCGCCGACCGACGCCGGTCCGCTCGGGATCTCGTCGGCGGTCGTCAGGCGCGCCATGTCCTCGACCGGCACTTCGATGGTGAGCCGCAGCGCCTTCTTCGCGCCGGCATCGACGATCGTCACCGGCCGATACCGTACGGTTCGCGACGATGAGAACTCCTGGTCGATGGCTTGAGGCGCATCCTCCTGCCGGCTGCTGACCGTCGACCGCCGACCAACCGCGGCTGCCGACTGTCGACTGATGACTGATGACTGACGACTGTCGACCTCTGTTCCGCCCAGGAAACGTGCCACCTCTTCGAGCGGACGCTGGGTCGCCGACAGGCCGATGCGCTGGGGCGGCCGCTCGCAGCGCGCGGCGAGCCGCTCGATCGACAGCGCCAGATGCGCGCCCCGTTTGGTCGGCACCAGCGCGTGAATTTCGTCGATGATGATCGTGTCCACGCCGCGCAGCGCTTCGCGGGCGTTCGACGTCAGCAGCAGATAGAGCGACTCGGGCGTCGTGATGAGAATGTCGGCTGGTTCACGCTGAAATCGGGCGCGCTCGGCGGCCGGCGTGTCGCCGGTCCGGATCGCGACCGCCGGAGTCGAGAAGCGATCGCCGCGTTGGGTCGCCAGCCGGGCGATGCCGGCGAGCGGTGCCCGCAGATTGCGTTCGACGTCCACCGCGAGCGCCTTGAGCGGCGACACGTAGACCACGCGACAGCGTCGCGCGGCGGTCGCCTTGCCGGTCGCGTCCGGCGCCGCCGCTCGGTCGTCCCCGAACATCAGCCGATCGAGGCACCAGAGGAACGCGGTGAGCGTCTTGCCGCTTCCGGTCGGCGCCAGGATGAGGGTCGACTCGCCGCGCGCAATCGCCGGCCAGCCGAGCGTCTGCGGCGGGGTCGGCTCGGAGAATGACGCCGCGAACCATTCGCGCACCGCGGGATGAAATGGCAGCAGGGGATCGGGTAATCGAGTAATCTGGTAACCTCGTGATGTTACTGAGCGGTCCAACTCACAATTATCCAATTACCCGATTAACCAATCATCACATTCCACGGTAATTCATGATGGGTGACGCCGGCGAAGGTCTGATCGATCAGGATGCACGTATCCAGGAACGCATGGAAGAGCTCGAACGCGAGCGCGCGATCAGCCGCGCGCCGGGCGTGCGCGATCCAGAGCTGGTGAGGGCGCTGGAAGGCCTGCGGCTCGCGCGCACCGAGCTCGAGTCGCAGCTCGCCGCGACGACCCACGAACGTCGCCGCGCGCAGATCACGCAGGCGATCGCCGAAATCGATCGCCGCACGGCGGAGGTGAGTGGCGGCAAGTCCTAGCGCCGTTCACCGCTATCACGACGGGACCAAGCACCACTACAACCGTTTCGCGCGGGCGCTCGGGTATCTGGACTGGGCGTCCCAGCCGCATCCGTTCCGGCATTTTTCAGGCGCGCCCCGTTTCGCGCTGTATCCGCGGCCCGATGCGGCCGGAGCGGCGCGGGCGATCGGCGATCTGCTGCGCCACGCGCTCGGCTTGTCGGCGTGGAAAGCGTTCCGGACCTCACGCTGGGCGCTGCGCGTCAATCCTTCGAGCGGCAACCTGCATCCAACCGAGGCCTACATCATCTCGGGTCAGGAGAGCGGGCTCGTCCCATCTCCAGCGCTCTATCACTACGCCGCGGATCGCCACGAGCTCGAGCTGCGCTGCGAGTTCGATGGGGATGCGTGGCGCACGGCATGCGCCGGACTCGATGACGTGGTTCTGGTGATCTTCAGCTCGATCCACTGGCGCGAAGCCTGGAAATACGGTGAACGGGCGTTCCGCTACTGTCAGCACGATCTCGGGCACGCGATGGCTGCCGTGGCCATTGCCGCCGGACTGGTCGGGTGGCGCGCCCGACTCCTGCCGGCGTGGTCGCACGCCCGGATTGCCGCCCTGGCCGGCCTCGACCGCGATCAGGATTTCGTCGACGCGGAACGCGAGGAGCCAGGCGGTCTGCTCGCGCTCGTGCGGGACGAGGTGCCGCCGCCGATTCTGAACGCCGATCCCCGGCTCGACGCCGCAATCGCACGCGGCGTATGGCACGGCCGCGCGAGCCAGCTGAGCGACGATCACGTCCAGTGGACCTTCATCGACGAGATCGCCGAGGCGACGCGTGACTCTTTTTCCACTGGCGCCGGGGCCCCACCCCCGGCGCGTTCTGACGCCGATGCCTCGCCTCGGATAAGAACCGGTTCCTCGGCTCGGCATGGCCGCAGGCGCTCTGCTCTCTGGGACCCTACGGACTCACCAGGCTCTCGTCTGCGCCCTCTCATCCTTGGCCGCCGCAGCGCGGTCGCTTTCGACGGCATCTCCTCGACATCACGCCAGACATTTCTGGAGATGCTCGGCGCCGCCATGCCCGACGCTTGGCCGCCATGGAACGCGTTGTGGTGGAAGCCCCAGATCCACCTGGCGCTATATGTCCATCGCGTGACGGATGTTGAGCCTGGTCTCTACATGCTGGTTCGCGACGAGGCGGCGCTGCAGACGCTCAAAAGCGCGGCACAGCGAGAATTCGAGTGGGAGCGGGTGGATGAGGAGCTGCCGCTGTTTGCGCTGGTGCGCGGTGACTGCCGCCGGCTCGCGCAGCGTTTGAGCTGCGATCAGGAGATCGCCAGCGACGGCTTTTTCAGCCTGGGCATGATCGCCCGGTTCGATGCCAGCCTGGCGGAGTTCGGTCCCTCCTTCTACCGGCACCTGTTCTGGGAAACCGGCGTCATCGGCCAGGTCCTCTATCTGGCGGCCGAAGCGGCGGGCGCCCGGGCCACCGGCATCGGCTGCTTCTACGACGATCCCGTGCACGACGCGCTTGGCCTGCGCGGGCACGCGTTCCAGAGTCTCTACCACTTCACGGTGGGGATGCCCGTGGACGATCAACGGCTCACGACCGAACCGGGCTACGGGTGGGAGTCGGGCGCTGCTTGAGCTGGCCTCGGTCGCGTTGACTTGCCAGGATCGCTCCGATAGCATGGTGGCGGGCTTGGGAAATTGTTCACAAGCTCAGCGATCACCGCGGGCTCACGACTGACTCCCCATGCAGGGCTGGCTTTCCATCCTGATCATGATCGCGCTCGGCGCCGGCTTCGCGCTGATCTCGGTCCTGCTATCGAGCGTGCTCGGCCCGCACCGACCCACCCCTGAAAAACTGGCGCCCTACGAGTGCGGCATGCCGCCAGTCGGCGATGCGCGCGAGCGTCAGTCGGTGAAGTTCTACCTGGTCGCGATGATCTTCCTGCTGTTCGACATCGAAATCGCGTTCCTCTACCCGTGGGCGATGGCGCTGCGCGATCTGGGGTGGCCCGGGTTCGTCCAGGTGGTGCTGTTCCTCGGGCTGCTGCTGTTTGGCTACATCTACGTCTGGCGCAAAGGCGCGCTCGACTGGGGCAACGAAAGGACCGATGGGTCTCGAATCTGAAATCCCGGTGCTGACGACCACCGTCGAGAAAATGGTGCAGTGGGCGCGCCGTTCCTCGATCTGGCCGGTCACCTTCGGGCTCGCGTGCTGCGCCATCGAGATGATGGCGATGAGCTGCTCCCGCTACGACATCGCGCGCTTCGGCGCCGAGGTCTTCCGGGGCAGCCCGCGCCAGTCCGACCTCATGATCGTCGCCGGCCGGCTGTCGCGGAAGATGGCACCGGCCCTGCGCCGCATCTACGATCAGATGCCCGAACCGAAGTGGGTGATTTCGATGGGCGCGTGTGCCTCGATCGGCGGCGTCTTCGACAACTACGCGCTGGTGCAGGGGGTCGATCAGGTCGTACCGGTCGACGTCTACGTCCCCGGCTGTCCGCCCCGCCCGGAATCGCTGATCTACGGCATCGTCCAGCTGCAGCGGAAGATCGCGCAGCAGAAGCTCGCGTAAGTGTCTCCTGATGGCTACCGTGGACGCGACGCCGATCGTCAAGACCTTGCAGGACGCATGCCCCGACGCCGTCCTCGAGCCCTCGCCGAGCGTGGATCTCCAGGAGACCTTCTACGTTTCGCGTGAGCATGCGCTTGACGTCCTGCGGGCGCTGCGCGACCGATCGGATCTCCGTTTCAGCCTGCTCGCCGAGCTGACCGCCGCCGACTTCTGGCCGCGTGAGCCGCGCTTCGAACTCGTCTACACGCTGGTTTCCCTCGAGCATCGCCGGCGGGTCCGCGTCAAAGTACAGGCTGCCTGCCGATCACGCCCGCCTGCCGACGGCGAGCGGCATCTGGGCCGGCGCCAACTGGCTTGAACGTGAAGTCTGGGATCTGTTCGGCATCGAGTTCGAAAATCATCCCGATCCGCGCCGCCTGCTGATGCCGGAAGACTGGGACGGCTATCCGCTCCGCAAAGACTATCCGGTGCAGATCTCGATGAAGCCGCGCACCACCGAGCCAACCCAGGTGAGCGAAGAGGAATTCCGCGCGAGCATCGCAAAGGATCGCCTTGCGCGACACTGAGCGACTCAATGCCGTGCTCGGCGAAGCGATCGCGCTCCACAACCGCGTTCGGCAAGGTGAGCTGCAGCCGATCGTCGAGGCCGCCACGGCGGTTGTCACCACGCTCAAGGCCGGCGGCAAACTGCTCGTGTTCGGCAACGGCGGCAGCGCCGCCGATGCCCAGCACGTGGCGGCCGAACTGGTCGGCCGTTTTCAACACAACCGGCGCGCGCTTGCCGCGCTCGCACTCACCACCGATACCAGCGTCCTCACGAGCATCGGCAACGACGATGCGTTCGATCGGGTGTTCGCGCGGCAGATCGAAGCACTGGGCAGAGCCGGTGACGTGGTGCTCGGCATCAGTACCAGTGGTGCGTCATCCAATGTGACGGTCGCGCTGGGCGCAGCGCGCCGGCTCGGCCTGCGCACCATCGCGCTCACCGGACGGGACGGCGGCGAGATCGGGCGCGCCGCCGAGATCCACATCAACGTGCCGTCGCAGTCGACCGCCCGGGTTCAGGAGGTGCACCGGACGCTGCTGCACGCCATCTGTGAGCTGGTGGAGAGTGAGTTTGTCTAAGACGGTATGGGATGAGTGTGCCTGAGATACGCACCGAAACCATGACCGTCAACATGGGGCCTCAGCACCCCAGCACGCACGGGGTGCTGCGCCTGGTCCTGGAGCTCGATGGCGAGACGGTGCTCTCGGCGGCGCCGACGATCGGCTATCTGCACACCGGCATCGAGAAGACCGCCGAGCAGAAGAAATGGCAGCAGGTGATTCCGCTCGTCGAGCGGATGGACTACCTGAGCGCGCAGTCCAACAGCCTCGCCTTCTGCCTTTCGGTGGAAAAGCTGCTCGGCATCGAGGTACCGGAGCGGGTGCAGCGGATCCGGCTGCTGATCGCCGAGCTGCAGCGCATCAACAGCCATCTGGTCTGGCTGGGGACCCACGGGATGGAAGTTGGCGCCGTGTCGGTGATGCTGTACCTGCTTCCGGGAGCGGGAGCTGCTGCTGAACATCAACGAGATGCTGGCCGGCTTCCGGATGTTCCCGAGCTACATGCGCGTTGGCGGTCTGCGCGAGGATCTGCCGCGCGGCTTTCATGAAGCCGTCTCCGCGTTCCTGGAGCGATTTCCTGGCAAGCTCGACGAATACGAAGATCTCCTGACGAAGAACGAAATCTACTTGAAGCGGACGAAAGGGGTCGGGCGGATTTCGGCCGCCGACGCGCTGTCGTTCGGCCTGGTCGGACCGATCGCCCGCGCCTCGGGTGTCGACTACGACGTCCGAAAGGTCTTTCCCTACCTCGGCTACGAGACATTTCAGTTTTCGGTGCCGACCAGGACAGAGGGCGACGTCTACGCCCGGTACCAGGTTCGAGTCGCGGAGATGCGCGAGAGCGTCAAGATTTGTCGCCAGGCGCTCGAGCGGATTCCGCCCACCGGTCCTTACGCCATCGACGATCCACGCATCACGCCGCCGCCGAAAGATCGCGTCTACACCGAGATGGAAGCGCTGATTCAGCACTTCCTGGTCTATTCGCAGGGTTTTACCGTGCCGGCCGGCGAAGCGTACGTCCCGGTCGAGGGCCCGCGGGGCGAGCACGGCTTCTACGTGGTGGCGGACGGCACCAACCGGCCCTGGCGTGTGAAGTCGCGGGCGCCGTCGCTGTTGGCGTGTCAGGCGCTCGCGAGCATGATCGTCGGCGGCCTCATCGCCGATGTGATTGCGGTCATCGGGTCGATCGATGTCGTGATGGGAGACGTGGATCGGTGAGCTTCCATCCGAAGATGTCGTACGGCGCCGCGTTCCACCGATCGGCCCGGACGCTGACCGAGCCGGGGCCGGCGTTCGAGTACACCGCCGAGAACCGCGCCCGGTTCGATCAGATCGTGCTGCGGTATCCACCGGATCGGCGGCGATCGGCGATCCTGCCGGCCCTGTACCTGGTCCAGTATCAGCAGGGCCACATCACCGCCAACGCGATGCGCTACGTCGCCGGCCTGCTCGGCATCACCGCGGCCGATGTCGAAGACGTCGTGTCGTACTACACGATGTTCTACACGAAGCCGGTCGGACGGTTCGTGCTGAACGTCTGCCGGACGCTGAGCTGTGCCGTGAATGGCGCCGAGCGGGTGACCGAGGAAATTTGCTCGGCGCTCGCGATCAAGCCAGGGGAGACCGATCCGACCGGAACGTTCACGTTGATCGAGGTCGAGTGTCTGGGCGCCTGCGACCGCGCCCCCGTGGTGCTGGTCAACGACGCCTGGCAGGAGTGTCTCAAGCCGGAGGACGTGCCGACACTGCTCGACAGTCTGCGCTCGCGGGGCGAGGCAGCGTTGAGCGGGTGCCATCATGTGGTTGAGAACGCAAGGGCTAAGGGGTAGGGGCTGAGGGCTGAGGGCTGAGGGCTGAAGGGATTGGAACCGCTGCTGATCAAACATGTCCGCGAGCCGAACTCGTTCACGCTCGACTTCTATCTGAAGCACGAGGGCTACGAGGGGTTGCGGAAGGCGCTCGCGATGGCGCCGGACCAGGTCGTCGAGATGGTCAAAGCGTCCGGACTGCGCGGGCGCGGCGGTGCCGGATTCCCGACCGGCATGAAGTGGCAGTTCGTCGACAAGAAATCTCCCAACCCGAAGTACATCGCCTGCAATGCCGACGAGAGCGAGCCGGGCACCTTCAAGGACCACCTGCTGATGGAGCGCAATCCGCATCTCCTCATCGAGGGCTGTGCGATTGCCTGCTATGCGATCGGCGCCAAAGTCGCCTACATCTACATTCGCGGCGAGTTCTTTCACGTGCAGTCAATCCTCGAGCGCGCGATCGAGGAGGCGTACCGCGCCGGTTTCATCGGCAGGAACGTGCTCGGCTCGGGGTTCGACTGCGAGGTGTTCGTGCATCGCGGCGCCGGCGCCTACGAGGCCGGCGAGGAGACGGCCCTGCTCGAGTCGCTCGAGGGCAAGCGCGCACAGCCGCGCAACAAGCCGCCGTTTCCGGCGGTCGTCGGCCTTTATAACTGTCCGACCGCGGTCAACAACGTCGAGACGCTGGCCAACGTGCCGTTCATCCTCAGAAACGGCGCCGAGTGGTTCGCCGCGCTCGGCCCGGAGAAGAACGGCGGACCGAAGTTGTACTGCGTCAGCGGTCACGTCCGCCGCCCCGGGGTCTACGAGGCCTCGATGAACATCACGCTCCGCGAACTGATCGACGGTCACGCCGGCGGCGTCCGCGAGGGACGCACGCTGAAAGCGGTCATCCCGGGCGGCTCGTCGGTGCCGATCCTCCTGCCGGAGCAGCTCGACACCCAGGCCAGCTTCGACGGTGTCCAGAAAGCGGGCTCCCTCCTGGGATCGGCAGGCATCATCGTCCTCGACGATACGACCTGCATGGTCTGGCTGGCCGAGAACCTGCTGCACTTCTACCGCCACGAATCGTGCGGCAAGTGCACGCCGTGCCGCGAGGGAACGGACTGGCTGCACAAGATTCTGCGCAAGATCGAGCGTGGTGAAGGCCAGCCGCGCGATCTCGATCTGCTCACCAGCATCTCGGGCAACATCGCCGGCAAGACGTTGTGCGCGTTCGGCGATGCCGCTGTGACGCCGGTGCTGACCACGCTCAAGCACTTCCGACACGAGTACGAGGCGCACATCCGCGAGGGGCGGTGCACGCTGCCGGCCGATTGGCGCGCCAGGCAGCCGGTGGGGGCGCATTGACGCCGCTGCTGGCCGCGCAGCTCGGGCTGCTGCTCTTCGTCTTTTTCATGCTGCTGAACTCGGCGGCGCTGATGGTGCTCGTCGAGCGCAAGGTGGCCGCCTTTCTCCAGCAGCGCCTGGGCCCCTACCTGGTCGGGCCGTGGGGTGTCCTGCAGCCGCTGGCCGACGTCGTGAAACTGATGTTCAAGGAAGAGCTGCGGCCGGCGGCCGCCGACAAGTGGCTCTTCGCGCTGGCGCCGATCATCTCGGCGGCGGCGGCGTTCTCGGCGTTTGCCGTCGTGCCGTTTGGCGCCGCGACGACTTTCTTCGGCCTGCTCGATGAGCCGATTCCGCTGCAGGTCGCCGACGTCAACGTGGCGATCCTGGTGATCTTCGCCATCGCCTCGATGAGCGTCTACGGCATCGTGCTGGCCGGCTGGAGCTCCAACAGCAAATATTCACTGCTCGGCGGCCTGCGTTCGTCGGCGCAGATGATCAGCTACGAGTTGTCCTACGGTCTGGCGCTGGCCAGCGTGCTGCTGGTGGCGAACTCGCTCTCGCTCACCGAGATCGTGAACCACCAGGAAGGCACGTGGCTCGGGTTCATCCCGCGATGGCATCTGTTCCTGCAGCCGGTGGCGTTTCTGATCTTCATGACCGCCGGCATCGCCGAAACGAACCGCGCCCCCTTCGATTTTCCCGAGGCCGAGCAGGAGCTCGTCGCCGGCTACCACACCGAGTACAGCAGCATGAGCTTCGCGATGTTCTTTCTCGCGGAGTACATCAACATGGTCACGGTCTCGGCCGTGGCGACCGACCTCTTCCTCGGCGGCTGGCATGGGCCGTTTCTGCCCGAATCCTGGGGCTGGGTGTGGTTTCTGGTGAAGGTCGCCGCCATCCTGTTCTTCTACGTGTGGATGCGCTGGACGCTGCCGCGCTACCGCTACGACCAGCTGATGGCATTCGGCTGGAAGTTTCTGCTGCCGCTCGCGACTGTCAACCTGGTCGTCACCGCGGCCGGTGTCCTGTATTTCGACCGATGATTCTCTTCTATCTGTTCGCCGCGGTGGCCGTGATTGCCTCACTGCTGGTCATCGCGCAGCGCAATCCGATTTACAGCGTGCTGCTGCTGATCGCGTCGTTCGGGGCGCTGTCCGGCCTCTACGTGCTGCTCGATGCGCCGTTCGTCGCGATGATTCAGATCATTGTCTATGCCGGCGCGATCATGGTCCTGTTCCTGTTCGTCGTCATGCTGCTGAATGCGCCGCATGAAGACACCGAAGAAGACCTCGAGCGCGGTGTCCGGCCGCCGCCATCGAGCGGCGTGAGGATCTTCGGCGTGCTGCTGGCGATGGCGCTGGTGATCGAACTGTTGTGGGCGGTGCTGTCGACCCGCGCCTCCGACGGATTCGGCGGCGACGCCCCCTCGTCGGTTGCGGAGATCGGCCGGTCGCTGTTCACCGACTACGCCTTTCCGTTCGAGGTGACGTCGATCTTGATTCTGGTCGCGCTGGTGGGAGCGGTCGTGCTGGCACGCCGCGAGAGCGGTGAGGGCATCTGATGCCGACGCTCGAGCACTTTCTCGTGCTGTCCGCGGTGCTGTTTGCCATCGGCACGGCCGGCGTGTTTGTGCGGCGCAACGTCATCACGATCCTGCTGTCGATCGAGATCATGCTGAACGCGGTCAACCTGACCTTCGTCGCGTTCGGCAGGGTTCACGGCAGTGTCGACGGCCAGATCATCGTGTTTTTCGTCATGACGGTGGCGGCCGCCGAAGCGGCGGTGGGCCTGGCGATCGTGATCGCCCTGTTCCGGCACCGGCAATCGCTGAACCCCGACATGTTCAGGATGCTCAAGTGGTGACGAAAGCCACCTGATGCTGTCGCTGATTCCGATTGTTCCGTTTCTCGGTTTCGTGGCCAACGCCGCGTTCGGCCGCCGTCTGTCCAGGACGGCTTCGGGTGGGGTGGCGTGTGCGGCCATCCTCCTGTCGTTTGCGGTGTCGGTGACGGCCGTCGTGCGGCTGCTGGCGCTCGAGCCGGACGCACGGCTCATCGAGGAGCGGCTGTTCTCGTGGATCGCCTCGGGATCGTTCCGCGCCGACTTCGCGCTCGCCCTCGATCCGCTCTCGGCGGTGATGATTCTCGTCGTCACCGGCATCGGCTCGCTGATCCATATCTATTCGACCGCCTACATGCACGACGAGCGCGCTGCCGAGTTCGCGCGCTACTTCTCTTACCTGAATCTGTTCGCCGCGTTCATGCTCGTGCTGGTCCTCGGGTCGAATTTCCTGGTGATGTTCGTGGGATGGGAAGGGGTAGGGTTGTGCTCCTACCTGCTGATCGGCTTCTGGTTCGAGAAGCAATCGGCCGCTGATGCCGGCAAGAAGGCGTTCATCGTCAATCGCATCGGCGACTTCGGCTTCATCCTGGGCGTGCTGCTGCTGTGGACCTCTTTTGGCACGATCGAGTTCCGCGCGGTCGCCGAGTCGGTGGCGGCCTACGCGCCGGAAGAGACCTTCGGCACGGTGTCGCTGATTGCGCTGCTGCTGTTTATCGGCGCCACCGGCAAGTCAGCGCAGATTCCGCTGTTTGTCTGGCTGCCGGACGCGATGGAAGGACCGACGCCGGTCTCGGCGCTGATTCATGCGGCGACCATGGTGACCGCCGGCGTGTACATGATTGGCAGAAACGCGGTCCTGTTCGGCCATGCGCCCGAGACGCTGGCGATCATCGCCGTGATTGGCGCGGCGACTGCGCTGGTCGCCGGCACCATCGGTCTGGTGCAGAACGACATCAAGCGGGTGCTCGCGTACTCCACCGTCTCGCAGCTCGGCTACATGTTCCTGGCGATGGGCGTCGGCGCGTACGGGGCCGGCATCTTCCATCTCTACACTCACGCCTTCTTCAAGGCGCTGCTGTTCCTCGGTTCCGGCGCCGTGATCCACGCGCTGGCCGGTGAACAGGACCTGCGGCGGATGGGCGGTCTGAAGGCGCACCTGCCGGTCACCTACTGGACTTTTCTCATTGGAGCCCTGGCCATCGCCGGCGTCCCCGGCCTCGCCGGCTTCTTCAGCAAGGACGAGATCCTGTTCCGCACGTTCGCGAGCGGCCACCGCATCCTGTGGTTCGTCGGCCTGCTGACGTCGCTCCTCACCGCAACCTACATGTTCCGGCTCGTTTTCCTGGCGTTCCACGGCCCGACTCATTCAGCGGCGACACCCGTCACCGCACCGAGCACCCAGCACCGAGCACCCAGCACCGAGCACCCGGCCCCCGGCACCCTGCCCCCGGCACCCGACGCAGTGCCCCCGGCACCCGACGCAGTGCCCCCGGCCCCCGGCCCCATGCACCATGGGGTGCACGACCCTCCGGCGGCAATGGCACTGGCGCTGGTCGTGCTGGCGGTCGGCTCGATCCTCGCCGGCTATATCGGCGTGCCGCACGCCCTGGGCGGCTCGAATCGCCTCGAGCAATTCCTCGCGCCCAGTCTTGCGGCCGGTCACGCGGCAGAAGAGGTCGATGAAGGGCTCGAGCTGACCCTGATGGCTGTTTCCACACTCGCCGCGATCGCGGGCATCGGGTTGGCGGCATTTTTCTTCCTGAATAACCGCGCCGCCGCCGCTGCGTGGGCGCATCGCTTCGCCGGTGTGCATCGGCTGCTCACGAACAAGTACTACGTCGACGAACTCTACGATGCGGCCATCGTCCAGCCGATCCGGATCGTGTCGGAAGAAGGATTGTGGAAGCGTCTCGATGCGCGTGTCATCGACGGCGCCGTCAACGGTGTGGCGGAAACGGTCGGCGGCATGAGCGAGCTGCTGCGCCGGCTCCAGACCGGGTCGGTCCGCGCCTACGCGGCGTCGGTGTTCGTCGGTGTGGTGTGCATTCTGGGGTACTACCTGTGGCGCGGATGACCTCACCTTGGTCCCGTTTGTGTCCTTTGTGATGAAAGGCTGATGACGTTCCCGATCCTCACGGCCATCGTCGCCCTGCCGCTGGTCGGTGCGCTGGCGCTGCTGTTCATCCGCGACGAGCGCAACGAGCCGCTGATCAGAAAAGCCGCGCTGGTGGTGTCGGTGCTGGTCTTTGCCGAAACGCTGCTGCTCGCATGGCAGTTCAATCCGGCGTCCGCCGATTTTCAGTTCGTCGAACGCTACGCCTGGATCCCGGCGTTCGGGATCAGTTATGCGGTCGGCGTCGACGGCATCAGCCTCTGGCTGATCGTGTTGACCGGCTTCCTGACGCCGCTGGCGCTGCTCAGCGCGTGGGAGTCGGTGCATCAGAAAACGCGCGCCTTCTGCATGATGATTCTCCTGCTCGAAAGCGCGATGCTCGGCGTCTTCGTGTCGATCGATCTGTTCCTGTTCTACGTGTTCTGGGACGCGATGCTGATCCCGATGTATTTCCTCATCGGGATTTGGGGCTACGAGCGCCGCATCTACGCGGCGGTGAAGTTCATTCTCTACACCATGGCGGGCAGCGTGCTGATGCTGCTCGCGATTCTGGGCGTCGCCTACCTGCACAGCACCACGCCCGGCGGCTACACGTTCGACTTGCAGCGCCTGTATGAGCTGACGGTGCCCAACGAGCTGCAGTTCTGGTTCTTCCTGGCATTCGCGCTCGCGTTCGCGATCAAGGTGCCGCTGTTCCCGTTCCATACCTGGCTGCCTGACGCGCACGTCGAGGCGCCGACCGCCGGTTCGGTGATTCTGGCGGGCGTTCTGCTCAAGATGGGCACTTACGGCCTGGTGCGCTTCGCCTTTCCCCTGTTCCCGGTGGCGGCCGCCTTCTTTGCGCCGTATCTCGCCGTGCTGGCGGTGGTCGGTATCGTCTACGGCGCGCTGGTGGCGATGGTGCAGCCCGACATGAAGAAGCTCGTGGCCTACTCGAGCGTCAGCCACCTCGGGTTCGTCGTCCTCGGCATCGCCGCCATGAACACGCAGGGCGTCCAGGGCGCGATCTACCAGATGCTCAACCACGGCATCAGCACGGGCGGACTCTTTCTGATTGTCGGCATGTTGTCAGATCGCCGCCACACGCGCCTGATCAGCGAGTACGGCGGCCTGAAGAAAGTCACGCCGCGGCTGGTGGCGGCCTTTCTGATCATCACGTTGTCGTCGATCGGCCTGCCGGGCCTGAACGGCTTCGTCGGCGAGTTCCTCATTCTGCTGGGCGCCTTCGCCTGGGAGCCGCGGCTGGCGGCGGTGGCGGCGACCGGCGTCGTGCTGTCGGCGACCTACATGCTCTGGATGTTCCAACGCGTCAATTACGGTCCTGTGACCAACGACAAGAACGCCGGCCTGCCGGATCTCCGGCCGCGTGAATGGGCGCTGCTCGTGCCGATCATCGCGCTGACCATCCTGATGGGCGTCCTCCCCAACCTGTTCCTGCGGCCGATGGCGCCGGCGGTCGAACGGATGCTCGATTACGTTCGCACCGAAGCGCCGGCCCAGATTCGGGCCGAAGTGAGATGACGTCCTGTACTGGACATGCGCAAGCACGACGGTGCGAGCGCATCGGCGAGCGGGGGCCGGCGATGACGTCCTGTGGCGGATATGCGCGAGCGCGACGGTGCGGGCGCATCGGTGAGCGGGGTGGCCGGCGATGACGTCCTGTGGCGGATATGCGCGAGCACGACGGTTGCGAGCGCATTAGCGAGCGGTGGGGCCGGCGATGACGTTCTGTAGCCGGCGATGACGTTCTGTACTGGATATGCGCGAGCACGACGGTGCGGGCGCATCGGTGAGCGGGGTGGCCGGCGATGACGTCCTGTGGCGGATATGCGCGAGCACAACGGTGCGAGCGCATCAGCGAGCGGTGGGGCCGGCGATGACGTTCTGTAGCCGGCGATGACGTTCTGTACTGGATATGCGCGAGCACAACGGTGCGAGCGCATCAGCGAGCGGGGGTGGGGCCCCGCGAGAAGTAGAGGATGAAGTTCTCTGGCTTCAGCGCAATCGTGCCGATGGCCTGTGTCACGGCCGCCGCACTCGCGGCGATGACCGCCGAGGCGTTTCGCGCGCGCGGCGAGCGGATGCCGATTGGCCCGCTTGGCGCCATCGGCTTCCTTGGCGCCGCCCTGGCCGCCGCGCTGTTGTGGAACCGTGATCAGGCGAGCTTCGGGCTGGTCGTCGCCGACAACTTCGGTCTGTTCACGACCGGCATCCTGGTCGTGGTCGGCATGTTGTCGCTGGCGATCTCGGAGCCGACGCTCGACCGCGAACGCCTGCCGCGCGGCGAGTACTACGCCCTGATGCTCTTCGCGTCAGCCGGGATGATGCTGATGGCGACGGCGTCCGATCTCCTGCTGATCTTCCTGGCGCTCGAAATCCTCTCGCTCGCCGTCTACGTGCTGACCGGACTCCGCCGCGACTCGGCGGCCTCCAGCGAAGCGGCGTTCAAATATTTCCTGCTCGGCGGCTTCTCGAGCGCCTTCTTCCTCTACGGCGTGGCCTTTACCTACGGCGTGACCGGCACGACACGACTGGATGGCATCGGCACGATGATCGCCGCGCAGGCGATGTCGCCGACGCCCCTGCAGTTGCTGGCGGTCGGCCTGCTGCTGGTGGGATTTGCCTTCAAGGTTGCGGCGGTGCCATTCCACATGTGGACCCCGGACGCCTACGAGGGGGCGCCGACCTCGGTGACCGCATTCATGTCGACCGGCGTCAAGGCCGCGGCCTTCGCGGCCTTCGTTCGCGTGTTTCTGTCGGCGTTCGAGCCACTCCGCGACGATTGGAGCATGCTGATCTGGGCAATCGCGGCGGCGACGATGATCACGGGCGCGGTGGTCGGCGTGGCGCAGACCAGCGTCAAGCGCATGCTCGCCTATTCGAGCATCGCGCACGGCGGCTACCTGCTGGTCGCGCTGGTGTCCGCCAACGACGTCGGCAAGAGCGCGGTCCTGTTCTATCTCCTGACCTACGCCGTAACCAACATCGGCGCGTTCGGCGTGGTGGCGGTGCTCGAGGATGCGGACCGCCCGAACGACCAGATATCGGATTACGCGGGCCTGTGGACGACTCATCCGGGGCTGGCCGTGCTGATGACGATTTTCCTGCTGTCCCTCGGCGGCTTTCCGCCGCTCGGCGGCTTCATCGCGAAGTGGTACGTCTTCAACGCGGCGGTGAACGCGGGCTACTACTGGCTGGCCGTGATTGGCGTGCTGACCAGCGTGATCTCGGTCTTCTTCTACCTGCGGATCGTCGTCATGATGTACATGACCCCGTCCGAGAACCCGGCGCGATTTCCTGCCGTCCCGCGCGTCGCGGCCGTCGCGCTGATCGTCTCGGCGGTGCTGGTCTTCTATCTCGGGATTCTTCCGACACGAATTCTCGATCTCGCCGCGGCATCGATCTCGACCATCTTCTGAAGCGGATCGCAACCGTCAGAGCTTCTGCAGCAGCATCGTGAGGGTGCGGTCGTCGTCCGGCGCGACGGTCCGAAAGTCGAACACCACCCGCTCGTGTTCGATTCGCGCGATCACCGGCGGCGACGCCGCACGGAGCGCTCGTTCGAGGGCATCCGCCGTCTGACCGTTCTTCTCGATCGCCACCAGCCAGGTTGGCAACGTGACGCCCGGCGCACTGCCGCCGCCAACCGCCGACCTGCCTTGTGCCAGGACCGCCTGCCAACCGCCACCAAGGGCGTCGACAGCTGCTGCGAAGCTTTCAGCCCGGGCTCGCAGTTCCGCTGCGGGGATGGTCAGCATCCGCTGAACCGGAATCGTCAATGGCGCCCGGCCGCTGGCGTACTCGACCAGCGTGCCCTCGAGCGCGGCGTAGGTCAGCTTGTCCGTGCGCAGCGCTCGCATCAACGGGTGATGGCGAATCGGTTCGATCGCCGATGTGCGGCCGACGATGATGCCGGCCTGCGGGCCGCCGAGGAGCTTGTCGCCGCTGAAGCAGCAGACGTCCACGCCGGCGGCGATGCTCGCCTCCACCGACGGTTCTGCCGATTCGAGCGGGTGGCCGGTCGCGCCTCCGAGGTGGCCGCTCCCCAGGTCTTCGGCGACGGGCACCGAAAATCGTCTGCCGAGCGCCACCAGCTCACCGAGGGCAGGTCGTTCGGTGAATCCTTCGATGCGGAAGTTGGAGGGGTGGACGCGCAGGAGCAGGGCAGTGCGGTTGCTGATCGCCGCGGCGTAATCGGACACGCGGGTCTTGTTGGTCGTGCCCACTTCACGCAGGCTGGCGCCGGACTGGGTCAGGACATCGGGGATCCGGAAGCCGCCGCCGATCTCGACGAGCTCGCCCCGCGACACAATCACCTCGCGCCCCGCCGCCAGTGCGGCCAGCACGATCAACGCCGCGGCGGCGTTGTTGTTCACGACGATCGCCGCTTCGGCGCCGGTGAGACGACAGAGCAGCCCTTCGGCGTGCACGTCGCGACGGCCGCGCTCACCGGTCACGAGGTCGTATTCGAGCGTCGAGTAGGCTCGCGCCACGTCGCTGAGCTTCTCGATGGCCGACGCGGCCAGCGGTGCGCGTCCCAGGTTCGTGTGCAGGACGACGCCGGTGGCATTGATGACCGATCGAAGCGACGACTGAAACGTGCGGTCGAGATGTGCCATGGCGGCTGCTTCGATGCGTGCCGCCATCCGGTCCGCATCGATCGCCTCGGGCTCGCCGCTGATCGCCCGCCGGACGACGTCGGCCCCGGCGCGCAGCGCATCGATCGCCGCCAGGCGACCGAAGCGTGCCTCGAGCGCCTGCATCGCCGGGCGCTGTCGCAGTTGTTCGATCGACGGGATGGCGCGGAGCTTCGACACCGCCAAGATGGTATGCTACAGAGCGTTGCAAATTGCAAATCGCCGATTGCACATTTGCAATCTGCCCTCTGCAATCTGCAATCAAGCATGGCCGCGGATACTCCAAAGTACAGACCGCTCGAGCGCTTCTGGCCGTACGCCGACCTGCCGGAACAGCCGACCGAAGAGGAGCTGATCGCGATCGATCCCGATCTGCAGGAAGCGTTGTTCGGCGCGCGTCCGCGGCCCTTCTCGATCACGCTGTCGTTTCCGAAGCTCGACATCCCGCAGTTCGGGCGCGCGTTGGAGCTGGCGCGCGCCTCGGCGGAATTCCGGGAGGTCGGCGCCGGCGGGTCACATCGCTACCGCGCGCGATTCTTCTCGGCCGATGCGGCGCGACTGAAGGAGCTCTTCGAGCTGGTCGGCCGATCCGACGCCACCGACGTGCTGATCGACGACCGCCCCGTCCCGTACGCGCGCGAGCTGTGGCTGCCGCTGGTCTGGTTCCTTCTGCATCGGTGACGAGACGTGCCACCCATCAGCGACACTGAACGCGACCTGCAACGCCTCGAAGCCGGCCTCAAGCAGCTCGAGGCCGAGTACAACATGTTCTTCGCGGGCCGCCTGCCCAAGCCGCCCTGGGAAACCCGCAGCCGCGTCGAGGCGCTCGTCAAGCAGTACGATCGCGCCTATATCCAGAACACCGGCGATCGGTTCCGTTTCCAGACCTTGCAGTCGAGGTTCGCGACGTTCATCGAGCTGTGGGATCGCGGCATGCGCGCGCGCGAAGAAGGACGGTCCGGACCCTTTCCACAGAAAAAATCCGGCGACCGGCCGGCCCGTGGCGACGACAAGATCATGCACGTCGCCTCGTTCAGCGATCCGCTGCGGGAGATGGACAAGCTGCACGACCTCTACGATTCGCTGGTCGAGGCGCGGCGCACGGTTGGCGAGAACGCCGTGCCGTTCCACAAGTTTGCCGAGCTGGTGAAGACGCAGGTCAAGAAGCTGAAGACCGGCGGCACACCCGAAGTCGCGTTTCGCGTCGCGGTGAAGGACGGCAAGGTGGCGTTTACGGCGCGGGCGCTGAAGGGCGAATCAGAGTAGGGCTAAGAGCTGAAAAGGGCTGAGGGCGAGAGGCTAAGGGCTGAAAACGTGAGGGCTAAGGCTAGGGGCTGAGGACCGGAGTCCCCAGCCCCTTGGGGTTGTTAGATTTTGGTGACGTTTCCGGCCTGCGGGCCTTTCGGGCCGTCGACAATTTCGAACTCCACCGCCTGACCTTCCTCGAGCGAGCGGAACCCGTCGCCCTGGATGGCCGAGTAGTGCACGAAGACATCGCTGCCTCCGTCGCGTTCGATGAAACCGTACCCCTTGGCGTTGTTGAACCACTTGACCTTGCCTGTGATGCGCATCGTTCTTCTTCCTGCTTGCTGTGACGCAAAATCGCGTCGTTGTTCGTGCGGGACATCAGGGCCCGCACTCCGGCTCGTTCGCTTACGGGGCCCCTTTGCCCCCCGCCACTTGCTGGTCCGTCGACCTGCTCAGGACGCCCTGGCCGTGTCGCCGGATCGCGGGCACGCGGTTGCGCGCTGAACCGGACAAAAAAAAAGGCCGCAGCACTGCGGCCTTTCCCTTTCGGCGCCAGGCCCGCCCGGCGTCGGAGTTGATAATACTGGACTTTGCCCCATATGCCAAGAGCCCTGCTGAGCGTTTCTGACAAGACCGGCATCGTCGCCCTCGGCCGCGGCCTCGCGGCGCGCGGCTTCGAGCTCGTGTCGACCGGCGGTACCGCACGCACGTTGACTGATGCCGGCCTCGCCGTGACCAGCGTGTCCGATGTCACCGGCTTTCCCGAGATGATGGATGGCCGCGTCAAGACGCTGCACCCCGCCATTCATGGCGGCATCCTCGCCCGGCGCGATCGCCACGACGATTTGGCCGCTGCCGACGCCCACGGCATCGCCCCGATCGACGTCGTGGTCGTCAATCTCTATCCGTTCGAGCGGACGGCGGCTCGTCGCGACGTCAGCTTCGAGGAGCTGGTCGAGCAGATCGACATCGGCGGGCCGAGCATGGTGCGCGCGGCTGCCAAGAATTTCACAGGCGTGCTCGTCGTGATCGATCCCGACGACTACGAGCGGGTGCTGGCGGCGATCGATGCCGGGCCGACGCTGGCGTTCCGGTACGAGCTGATGCGGAAGGCGTTTTCGCACACCGGCGCCTACGACATGGCGATCGCGAATACGCTGGCCGGGATCGCGCTCGAGGGCAACCGCTTCGAGCGGCCGGCTGACCAGTTGCTGGGCAACCGCCTCAACTTCTCCTTCGAGAAGATCCGCGATCTCCGTTACGGCGAAAATCCGCATCAGCCGGCGGCGTGGTACGGCAGCCGCGCGGACGGCTCCCAGCCGGCCGGCCTGGGGGCGGCCAGCATCCTGCAAGGCAAGGAACTGTCGTACACCAACCTGCTCGACCTCGACGCTGCGGCGCGCATCGTCCTCGAGTTTGCCGAGCCCGCCGCCGTGATCGTCAAACACACCAACCCCTGTGGCGTGGCGACCGGGACATCGGCCGCGGAAGCCTATACCCGTGCCCGCGAGGCCGATAGCCTCGCCGCGTTCGGCGGCATCGTGGCAGTCAATCGCCCGATCGATCGGGAAGCAGCCGAGGCGATTGCTTCGACCTTCATCGAAGCGGTGATCGCGCCGGGGCTCGAGCTGGACGCGCGGGCCGTTCTCCAACGCAAGCCGAACATGCGCGTGGTCGTGGCGGCTCTCGATCCCGAACTGATTTACGGCGTCGACCTGCGCTCGGTGCTCGGAGCGCTGCTGGTGCAGTTCCCGGATCGGGTCACCGAGGCGCGGCAGCCCTGGAGCGAACAGGGGACGTTCGAGGGGGTACGGGTTGTGACACAACGGTCGCCGAGTGCGCAGGAGTGGGAGGCGCTGCGGTTTGCCTGGCGCGTCTGCGCCCACGTCAAGTCGAACGCGGTGATCTTTACAGATTCGCAGGGCACGCTGGCGATCGGCGCGGGTCAGATGAGCCGGGTGGATGCGGTGAACGTCGCGATCATGAAGGCCGGCGCCGCCGACCGCTCGCTGGCCGGATCGGTCGCGGCGTCGGACGCCTTTTTCCCGTTCCGCGACGGCCTCGATGCCGTTGCCGCCGCCGGAGCCACCGCGATCGTCCAGCCGGGCGGGTCAGTCCGTGACGCCGAGGTCATCGCCGCCGCCGACGATCACGGCATCGCGATGGTATTTACGGGACGGAGGCATTTCCGACACTGAAAACGGACGGGTGAAATCAAGAATTAGGAATTACGAATTAATTCCTAATTCCTCATTGCTAGTTTCGGACGGCCTGTATCAGCTCCTCTCCGCTGACCGTCGCCGGTCCGAACCTGCCGACGACAATCCCCGCCGCGTGGTTGGCCAGGACCGCGGCCTCCGACAGGGTGGCGCCGGCAGCCAGTGCGAGCGCCAGTGTCGCGACCACGGTGTCGCCCGCGCCGGTGACATCCGAGACCTCGCGGGCGACTGCGGCCACGCCGCCATCGGTTTCACCGCTCGACAGCCACATGCCCATTTCGCCGAGCGTAATCAGCGCCGCATCACAGCGGGCCCGCTGACGGAACGCGCTGGCCGCCGCCTGCGCATCACCATCGTTCCGGATCCGCCGATGGGTCGCGGCTTCGGCCTCGGAGTGGTTCGGGGTCACCAGGGTTGCGCCGGCATAACAATCGAGGTGGGGGATTTTCGGGTCCACGATGAGCGGCACGCGGTCCGACTTGAAGGCAGCGAGAGTGTGCACGATCGACGAAGTAATCGTTCCCTTCAGATAGTCCGACACCAACAACGCGTGTGCTCCTCGCGCGACCTCGTTGATCCGCGCGGCCAGCGCGGCGCTGACGTCTTCGTCAACCTCCAGGTCCTGTTCGTAATCGATCCGTGCCACCTGCTGATTGCGGTCGGTGACGATGCGGACTTTTTCCACGGTGGGACGGCCGGCGTCGACGACCAGCTCGTTTCCGGAGATGCCCGCAGCGTTCAGCAGACCGCGCAGACGCTGTGCGGCTTCGTCGGCGCCGACCACCCCGACGAGCGAGACCCGCCCGCCGAGGGCGATCAGATTCTGAGCCACATTGGCGGCGCCGCCGAGGCGCGAGTACTCCCGCTCGAAGCGCACGACCGGCACCGGCGCCTCGGGCGAGATCCTGGTCACGCGACCGACGATGAACCGATCGACCATGACGTCGCCGACCACGCACACGTCCAATCGGCCGAACCGGCCGACGAGTTCGCGAACGCGCGACGGGGAAATGGCGGCGAGCTCGGTCACGACGTCGCGGCGATGCGACTGGCGGCGAATGGCAGCGTGATCAGGAAGAGGAACAGCATCAGGAACTCGGAGTCGCCGAAGTTGTATTCGAAGAGGCCGGCGGTCAGCATCGCCGCGATCGCCGCCAGCCCCGCCGCCGGCAGCCAGCGCTCGACGTCGTGGCGTCGATACAGGCGCCAGGTATCGATCGTCAGGATGGCCACGAACCAGATCCATACCGCCAGCGCCGGCAGGCCGCGCTCCGCGGCAATGTGCACCGGGACGTTGTGCAGATGCGGCGGCATCTCGAGCACCGCATCGGAAGTCCGGTAGTCCGGATAGGCCCGCAGCACCATGTCGGGACCCACCCCGGTGAACGGATGATCCCGCACGATGCGACTGCCCGCCTCCAGCATGGCGAGTCGATCCCGGTTGCTCAAATCGCGGGGATCGAAGATCGAAGAGAAGCGCTGTTGGATGTCAGCCGGCGCCGTGAGAAAGAACACCAGCGCGACCAGCGGCAGGATCGCCAGCAGGCGGAAGTCCTTCAGCAGGAACAGCAGCGCCACCGCGGAACCGGCGCCAATCCAGGCGCTCCGGGTGAAGGTCACCGCCAGCGCCACCGCCAGGGCCGGGACGATCAGTGCCGGCCAGGTTCGCCCCTTCCTGGCGAAGAGTACCTGCGCTACCGCCAGGCAGACGATCAGCATCGTCAGGCCGGAGTAGGTCATGTACATCCCCAGTGTGCCGTGCGGCCGTTGATCGAGGTTGTAGTTGAGGATGGCGTACTGGCCGATGCCGACCAGGCCGCTGATGGCGCCCGCGCTCATGATCGCGGTGGCCGCATCATTCGCCCACTCGCGAGTGATGAGATCGTAAGTCATCGGCACGAGCAGCAGCAGGACCAGCTGCCGGCTGTCGATCACGCTGGTCGTCGCGTCGGTCGACATGACCGCCGAGACCAGCGTCAGAACCGCGTAGATGGCGAGCGGCAGCGCGAAGCGTGGCGCCGACGGCCACCGCTTCTCGACACTCAGCAACGCCACCCAGCCGATCATGGTGAGCGCGAGCAGGGCGTGGGCGATGCCGATCGAAAACTGGACCGCCATCAACACGGCGATCACGCCGACGGTGGACGCCTTCCGCAGGATGGTGGCTGGCGTGTCGGCGGAAAGTTCAGTCATCGTGTGGTCCCGAGCCGCCGAACAGTGCGGTGACGAAGCGCCGCCATCTGCCCGGCCGGCCATCGAGCGGCCCGCTGATCGGGTAATCGCGCCAGTGCGCTGCGGCGTCGCGCGCGTTCATGCCCGACATCAACATGATCGCCAATTCGTGCTCGATCGCGCGCAAGAAGAACGGCCGGTTCGCCCAGTAGTGATCGATCCAGGGAGCCGCCTCTTCGATGGTGCCGCGCGCTTCGAAGACCACGCTGTAGGCGAGCTGCTCGATCGCGAAGTGCCGCGACGCCGGTCGCATACTGTCGAAAACCGCCACGACTTCGTCGAGCACCTCGAGCCGTGTCCGCGGACATCCGATGACCCCACCGTTCCACATCGCCGTCGTCGGGCCGGGAGTGATGCCGTGCCACGCCCGGCCGAGAATTTCGTCCTTCAACCCGCGATCGCCGCGCCGCGGCGCCGTTGCCAGCGCGTACTCGCGCTCGTACAGCAGGAACGAGCCCCGCTCGAGCCGTTCGATCATCGAGTCGAGCCCGCGACGCGCCAGCGTATCGGTGTCGGCGAGCACGACGTGCGACTTCCCGCCGGTCGCGAGCCACCGCAACGCCTCGATCTTGGGCCGATACCGATCCTGGGTCGGACCGCGCCACGCTCGAAGGATCGACGAGTGAAGGTGCTCGATCGTAACCGAATCCTGGAGCCAGCGATACCGTTCCGGTCGATCGGTCAGCACGACGAACTCGAGATCGGCCGGCGCATGCGCCATCGCCGAGAGGATCGCGCCATGCGCCTCGCTGTGCCGGCCCGGCTTCGAGCCGTAAGCGAGCACGCCCCATCGTGTCATGCCCGCACCGCGAGGAGCCGCTCGGCCGCGGCCACCACCGCATCTGGATGGATCCCTGTCAGGCAGCGGAAGTCGCCTGGCGCGCACACGCGCTGATCACATGGGCGGCAGGGCAGACCGCCCGCATCGACGGCCTCGCCGGGGAGCGCCGCGTCACGCCACGGCAGCGATCGAACCGGCAGGGTCGGACCGTACAGCGCGACGATCGGCACCTTCGACGTTGCGGCAACGTGCAGCGGCCCGCTGTCGCCGCCGATATAGATGGCAGCGTTTTCGACCAGCGCTCGCAGCTCGCTCAGCGAAAACTCACCACAGCGAAGAATCCGGCCGGCGGCATCGGCGTCCAGCTGCGCTCGCGCGCTCGCGACGATTCGGTCGACAGCGTCCGCCTCTGACGGACCCGCGGTGACGATCACCCGTCGATCGGCCGCCGCGCCGGCAAGTCGCGCGATGGCCGTGGCGAACGATTCGGCCGGCCAGCGCCGAAAAGGCGAATTGGAGCTCACATGGACGACGACCAGCCGCCCCCGTGCTGGAACGTTCGCCGCGGCCAGCCGGTCCGTGACGGCTCGCACAGCCCCGGCATCAACCGGCATCTCGACTGGATAACGGGCCGGATCCGGAGGTCCGATGCCGAGCGGCGCCAGCAGGTCGAACTGATTTTGAACGGAATGACGCGGCCGCAACGCTCGGGGTCTGGCGACGCGATGCGTGTACATCCATCCGCGGCCGACGACGTCGTAGCCGATCCGCATCGGCGCCGCACTCATCCAGGTGAGCAGCGACGCACGCGGGCCGCCGTGGAAATCGATCGCCAGGTCGAACCGCTGCCGACGCAGTCGTCTCGCCAGCGCGAAATCTTCGCGAAGCCCGGCCACGCCGCGCGTCCTGGGCGCCACGATCACCTCGTCGAGGTGCGGATTGTGCTCGACGATTGGCAACGCGGCCGGCTCGACGAGATACGAGATGCGGGCTGTCGGAAAGCGGCTGCGGACCGCATGAACCGCCGGAGTAGTGAAGACGACGTCGCCGATCTGTCTGAGGCGGACCAGGAGAATTCGCGAGACGTCATTCTTCAACGGTGGCTTCTTCAATCAGCATCACCGGAATGTCATCCTGGATGGGATACACACGTTTGCACGTGGCGCACTTGAGCGCCGTGCCGTTCTTGACGAGCGAAACGGGCGTATGGCAGCTCGGACACACGAGAATTTCGAGCAGCTCAGGATTGACAGGCATGCGTGGAATATATGACACACGCCACCATTTGTGGAACAATTTGCCTATGAAGCTGTTCGTCCCGCTCGCGGTCGTCGCCGCCCTGTTCGGTGGTGCAATCGGCGCCGAGGCTCAGCAGAACCCGCGGTCGACGAATAAACCGGCCACGCCGGCGCCCGATCCGATCGCGCAGGCCTACGAGCAGTTCCTGCTCGCGCACCGGCTCAAGGAAAGCGACGACGTCGACGGCGCGATCACCGCCTACCGGCGTGCGATCGCGCTCGACCCGAAATCGGCGACGATCCTCGCCGAGCTGGCCGACCTCTACATGCGGCAAAACCGCGCCGCCGACGCGATCGGCGCGGCGGAGCAGGCGCTCAAGTTGTCGCCCGAGCATCGCGACGCGCACCGCGTGCTCGGCACGGTCTACGGCTCGCTCGGCACATCTGACGACTCGCGCGGCCGGGAGGCGCAGCGCGAGAACCTGCGACGCGGTATTCAGCATCTCGAGCGTGCCGTCGGCGATAACACCGCACGGCTCCAGGCCGACGTCAACGTCCGCGCGATGCTCGCCCGGCTCTACGTCGCCAACGAACAGTACGGCGACGCCATTCCCGTGCTCGCCGAGATCGTCAAGCAGGAGCCCGGTTGGCTCGACGGCGCGTCGTTGCTCGTGCAGGCCTACGTCGCCGCCAAGCGAACCGACGATGCCATTCGCTGGCTCGAGGAATCGGTGGAGATGAACCCGCAGCTGTATCCGACGCTCGGCGATCTCTACGCTCGAGGCCGGCGCTGGACTGAGGCCGCGGCCGCCTACGAAAGCGCGATGAAGGTCATGCTGCGCAGCCTCGACCTGCGCGTCCGCTACGCGACCATGCTGCTCGGCACCGGCGCGGACAACGACGCGGTACGGGCGCGCGACGTGTTGCGCGAAGCCGTCGACCTTCGAGCCCCCGATGATCGGGCTCTCGAGCGCGCTCTGCTGCTGCTCGCTCAGGCCGAGCGCCGGACGGGGGAGTTCGACGCCTCAGAGAAGACGGCGCGCCGCGTCATCGCGCAGAACCGACGTAACCCCCGCGCCTACACCGCGCTGGCCGAGACGCTCGAATCGCGCCGCCGCTATCAGGACGTCGCCGACACGCTCGCTCCCGCCGTCGCGATGTTTCGCGGCGACGCCGAGCCCGAGGGCCCGTTGTCGATGCTGCTGCCGCATCTCGGCTTCGCTTATCAGCAGCTCGGCCAGACCGACCGGGCCATCGCGACATTCGAAGAAGCGCACCGGGTCACCGGCGGCGACCCGACGATAGCCTTCTACCTGATACAGGCGCAAATCTCGGCGAAGCGTTATACCGATGCGGTTGCCACCGCGCGGAAGGCCAGGCTCGAACAACCCGACGACCTCCGGCTGGCGCGGCTCGAAGCCGAAGGGCTCAGGCTCGGCGGCAAAGACGACGAAGCGGTCTTGGTGCTCGAGACGGTCACCAAACGCCAGGCCGCCAATCCGATGGCGCACGTGGCGCTGGCGCAGATGTATCAGGACACCAACCGCGGCAATCAGGCGGTCAAGCTGCTGCAGGACGCGCGCGCCAAGTTTCCCACCGACACCTCGATCACCTTCGAGCTGGGCGCGATTTTCGAGAAGCAGCGGAAGTTCGGCGACGCGGAAACCGCGTTCCGGCAGGTGCTCACCCAGGAGCCGGACCACGGGCCGGCCCTCAACTATCTCGGCTACATGCTGGCGGAACGCGGCGAGCGGCTCGCCGAATCGGTCGACCTGATCAAGCGTGCCCTGCAGACCGAGCCTGACAACGGGTCGTATCTCGACAGTCTTGGCTGGGCGTATTTCAAGGACGGCAAGTTCGATCTCGCGCACGAGAATCTGAAACGCGCGGCCGATCAGCTCGTGACGAACTCGGTCGTGCAGGATCATTACGGCGATGTGCTGTTCCGGCTCGGCCGGCTCGACGAAGCGATCGCCGCCTGGTCGCGCGCGCTGTCCGGCGACGGCGAGGACGTCGATCAGGGCGACATCGATCGGAAGATCCGTTCGGCGAAGCAGAAGCTGCCAAGGAAATGATTCACCGCTCGCGCAGGGCGCGTGCGGTTTTCTGTCTGCTCACTGGACTCATGACCGCGTCGTGCGGCGCGTCGAGGATGACGCTGCCCGCCGGCCCGGGTGCCCCCGCATCCGACGCGCGCGAAGCGCTCGTCGAAGCCACCAACGCCTGCCGCGCGATTGCGTCGATCGTCGCCGAAGCCTCTGTCAGCGGCTCGGCCGGCGGCCGTCGTTTGCGGGCCCGCCTGAGCCTCGGTCTCCAGTCACCCGCGTCGGCGCGCCTCGAGGCGATCGGCCCTTTCGCACGCCCGCTCTTCATTCTTGCCGCGCGTG
The DNA here is from genome assembly GCA_963728825.1 of uncultured Acidobacteriota bacterium. Lineage (GTDB taxonomy): Bacteria > Acidobacteriota > Vicinamibacteria > Vicinamibacterales > CAVVIG01 > CAVREM01. The sequence continues at coordinate 506,662 of CAVSLA010000005.1, read as the reverse complement.
GCGACTCGGCAACCCTGCTGCTGAACGATGACAACCGGCTGCTGAAAGGCGCGCCCCCCGCCGACGTGCTCGAAGCGCTGACCGGTGTGCCGCTCGACGCTGCCGACCTGCGCGACGCACTCACCGGTTGTCCGTCGCTTGATGCGCTCGCCGGGGAAGCGCGCCAGCTGGGCGACGAGTGGCGCACGGTTCAGGATGGCTCCCGGACCGTTTATCTCCGTCGCAATCCCCGCGAAGCGCCCTGGCGAGCGGTCGCGATCGTCCACCGGCCAGCCGACCGTCCGGAATGGCGCGCGGAGTACCGCGACTTCGTCGAAGGCCTTCCTCGGACGATTCGATTCATCAGCACCGACCCGGATCGCTTCGACCTCCGCCTCACTCTTGCCGATCTCGAGCTCAACACCCCCCTGCCGGCCGATGCCTTCGAAGTACGGATTCCGGCCACGGCGCAGCCGATCACGCTCGACGAGTTGCGTCGCGCCGGTCCACTCCGCGACGAGCCGTGACGATTACTGCCCGGGCGTTCGCGAAGATCAATCTGGACCTTCGAATCGTCGGCGTGCAACCGGACGGCTACCACGAACTGCGAACGACCTTTCAGTCGATCGCGCTGCACGACCGGCTGCTGTTCAAACGGACGCGCGGTCCCTTTCTTGTCGAAAGCGATGAACCCGCCTGCCCGACCGCCGGGAACATCGTTGAGAAGGCGGCGTCGTTGCTGTGGTCCGCCGTGGGCCGCCAGGGTGCGCCGACCGGCGTGGCCGTGCGGATTGAAAAGCGAATCCCGTTGGAGGCGGGCCTCGGCGGGGGCAGCGCCGACGCGGCCGCTGCCCTTCGTGCGCTCTCGTCGTTGTGGCGGCTCCGGCCGGACCGTGCGGTCGTTCATCAGATCGCGGCGTCGCTTGGCGCCGACGTGCCGTTTTTCCTGATCGGCGGGACGGCGCGAGGCGGCGGCCGCGGCGATCGATTGACGCCGCTCGATGACGCCCCGCGGCGATGGGTTGTCCTTGCGGTGCCGCGGTTTGGCGTGTCGACGCGAGACGCCTACGGCTGGTTCGATGCGGCGACATTTGGCGGATCGGCTGGGGCAGCAGCCGGGCGCCGTCGCCTCGGAAGTCGCGGGGGCAACGATCTGCAGCGGGTCGTTTCACTGCGGCATCCGGAAATCGCTGACCTCGTCGCGGGGTTGAGACGCTGCGGCGCGTCGCACGCGGCGATGTCAGGCAGCGGCTCGGCCGTGTTTGGTCTGTTCGCGACGCTGCCCGCCGCCGAGGCCGCCGCCGCCGCACTTCTCGACAGCGGACGCCGACTGATCGTCACACGCACACTTTCCGCCCCGAACTACCGCCGCTTGTCGCGTCCCGTACTTGCCCGGAAGTGAGCCCATCGTATACACTTACCGTTTGCACGGCGACTGAACGGCCACTCCCGAGGTCCGCTTCTTCCACTGCAGCGTTGGATTGACGTCATGCGCCCCAAGGCGCATCGACTCGGGGAGTCACCACCGGCGGAGCGGCGGTCGGGCGGCGCGAAGCGCCTGTCTGCGGAGTAAGTGCCCCGCAGTGAGCGGAACCGGCGAAGGATTCCCCTCAAAGCGCCGTCCGGGGGTGGGGCCCCGGAGTAAACCGGGGAGTAGGGGCCCCGGAGTAAACCGGGGGGTAGGGGCCCCGGAGTAAACCGGGGGGTAGGGGCCCCCGGAGTAATCAGGTGGGGCGTGGCCAAGCGGTAAGGCGCGGGACTTTGGATCCCGTATTCGAAGGTTCGAATCCTTCCGCCCCAGCCAGCCTTCGCTCGCGAGTCGACGCTGGCGTGAGCTTCTGCTCGGCAAGCCGGGGTGAAGGCTGTCGCGCCGCAGCAAGCGCAGCGTGCGGAGGCGGATAATCGCGAGGGCTGTCCAGGTGATAGGTGATCTGGTCATGGCAACCGGCTTCGGCGAGCTGAAAGTGTTTACCGGGAGCGCGCATCCCGAGCTGACACGTGACATCACGGCCGTGCTCGGCGTTCCGGTCGGCCAAGCACGCCTCAAGCGCTTTCCCGATACGGAAGTCTCGTTTCAGATCGATGAAAACATCCGCGGCACCGACGTGTTCATTGTCCAGCCGACCTGCGCATCGTCGACGGCGTCCGTCGATCAGCACCTCGTCGAGCTGATGATCATGATCGACGCGTTCCGGCGTTCGTCAGCGGCGCGGATTACCGCCGTCCTGCCGTATTACGGCTACGGCCGTCAGGATCGGAAAGACAAGCCGCGGGTGCCGATTTCCGCCAAGCTCGTGGCTAATGTGCTCAGCGCCGCCGGCACCAACCGCGTCCTGACGATGGACCTGCACAAGGCGCAGATTCAGGGATTCTTCGACATCCCGGTTGATCACCTGTTCGCGGCGCCGGTCATCATTGAATATCTCTCGCGTCTCGACTCGGACAACCTGACGCTGGTCGCGCCCGATGCCGGTGGCGCGGAGCGGGCGCGTGCCTACGCCAAGCGCCTCGATGCCGAGCTCGCCGTGATCGACAAGCGGCGGACCGACGACGGCACGGCGGAAGTGATGAACGTGATCGGCGACGTCGAAGGGCGGACCTGCATCATCCAGGACGACATCGTCGACACCGCCGGTACGATTACCAAGGCCGCCACCGCGCTCAAGAGCAACGGTGCGGCGCGAGTGCTCGCGTGCGCGGTGCACGGTGTCCTGTCGGGGCCGGCGATCCGCCGCATCGAGGAGTCGCCGATCGATCGGATGATCGTCACCAATACGATCCCGCAGTCGAAGGCGAGCGAGGCCTGCAGCAAGATCGTCGTGCTGTCGGTGGCGCGGCTGCTCGCCCAGGCGATCAAGAGCATTCACGAAGAGACGTCGGTCTCGTCGTTGTTCGTGTAATTGGGAATTTACGAGTAGAAATTTACAATTCCGGAAGCGAAATTATGGAAACGACACTCGAAGCCACCACACGCGACACGATCGGCAAGAACGAAGCGCGGCGCACCCGACGGGATGGGCTGGTGCCGGCCGTGGTCTATGGGGCGTCATCGGACAGCGCCGGCAGGGAAGCGACGCCGATTGCGGTGAATCCGCGGGCGCTGCTGCGGATTCTGCACTCCGAGTCGGGCGCCAACACGCTGATCTCGCTGCAGCTGGCGGGCGCCAGCGAGACGCGCGTGCTGGTCAAGGAGTACCAGCTGGATCCGGTCACGCACCAGGTGCTGCATGTCGACTTCTACCGCGTCGCGATGGATCGCGTCATCCGCGTGACGATTCCGGTCGTGGTCAAGGGCGAGCCGAAAGGCGTCAAGCAGCAGGGCGGGGTGCTCGAGTTCATCCGCCGCGAAATCGAGGTCGAGTGCCTGCCGGCGGACATTCCGGAGCACGTCGAAGTCGACGTCAGCGAGCTGCTGCTGCATCAGGGGATCCGCGTCCGCGAGCTGATCACCGATCCGAAGTGGCAGGCGGTGAGCGATCCCGACATGATGCTGGTGCACGTCATCATGCCGAAGGCCGAGGAAGTCGCCGCGCCGGCCGATGCGGCAGCTGCGGCCGCGGTGCCGGTGGCCCCGGCCGAGCCCGAGGTCATCAAGAAAGGCAAGAAGGAAGAAGCCGAAGACGAAAAATAGATTGCAGATGGCAAATTGCAGATTGCAGATCTGTCTCGTGCAGCATGAAGGCGATTGTCGGGCTGGGCAATCCGGGCCCTGAGTACAGCGCGACGCGCCACAACGTCGGGTTCGCGGTCGTCGATGAAGTAGCCCGGCGGTGGAAGGTTCGACTGAAAACGTGGAAGGCGGTTGCCGATCTGGCGGTCGTCGCGGGTCGTGACGCGCTGTTGGTGGAGCCAAGAACGTTCATGAACGCCAGCGGCACCGCCGTGCAACAGGTGACGGCCTTCTACAAAGTCGCGCCGCACGACGTATTGATCATCGTCGATGAGGTGCAACTGGAGCTTGGGCGGGTGAAGCTCAAGCCGGCGGGGTCAGCGGGTGGACACAACGGCCTCAGGTCGATCATCGAGTGCCTGGGCCCCGACTTCCCCCGCATGCGGATTGGCGTCGAGCGAGGAGACAAGCGCTGGGATCTGGCCGACCATGTGCTGGCGCCGTTTCGCAGCGAGGAGCGGCCGATCATTGATGAGGCGATCATCAAGGCGGCAGATGCGGTCGAAACCTTCGTCGAGGACGGCCTCACCGCCGCGATGAACCGTTTCAACGTCCGGGGAGAATCGCGAACCGAAGAAGAGAATCGTTAATTCACATCGGCAATTTGCAGTGAGCAAATTGCCCTTCCTTGCGGCCGAGAGCCGCCGCGACCCCAGGGTCGCGTCCTCAAGGAGACGGCATGTCAGTAAGACAGTACCGACCTCGTCTACATTCTTCCACCCGACACCACCGAGCAGCAGGCGACCGAGATGCACGATCAGATCGAGGCGATCGTGTCGCGCATGAACGGTCAGATCGAGAAAACCGAGAACTGGGGGCGCCGCAAGCTGGCCTACGAGATCGGCCCGCACAAGGAAGGCGTCTACGTGCTCGAGGTGATCAACGGGCACGGCGAGCTGATGAAAGAGATCGATCGCCGGCTGAAGGTGATCGACGCCATCGTCCGGCACATGATCGTGCGCGTCGACGAGGAGAAGAAAGTGGTCGACCGCACCCGCACCCGTCGTCAGACCTCGTCCGAGCGCCGGCGGGTCAGGCGCGGGCTGCCGCCGGTGCGGCAACCCGGCGAGGGACGGTCAATGGAAGCCGACGAGAGCGACGACGATCGGTTTGACGGGGTGGAGGTTTAGCCATGCCATTCGGACAAGGACGCTCGGGCGGCCGCGGCCGCGGCGACAAGAAGAAGGAAGGCGACAAGCAGGGCCAGCGCCGGCCGATGTTCCGGCGGCGCAAGGTCTGCAAGTTCTGCGCGGACAAGATCGACGACATCAACTACAAGGACGTGAAGCTGATCGGCCCGTTCGTGCCCGAGCGCGGCAAGATTCTGCCGCGGCGCATCTCCGGGACCTGCGCGATGCACCAGCGCAAGCTGCAGACCGCCATCAAGCGGGCGCGCCAGATTGCGCTCATCCCGTACGTGACCGACTGACATTTCAGAGAGGCAGCATGGACGTCATCCTTCGAGAGCATGTCGACAACCTCGGCCGCCGCGGCGAGATCGTCAAAGTCGCCGACGGCTACGCGCGCAACTATCTGCTGCCGCGCAAGCTGGCGCTGCTGGCGACCGAGGGCAACAAGAAGCAGATTGAGCGCGAGCGCGTCAAGTACGAAGCCGTGGAGGCGGAAGAGCAGAAGGTGGCCGAGGCGCTGCGCGACCGGCTGACGAACGTCGAGATCAGCATCGCGCGGAAGGTCGGTGAGACCGAGGCGCTCTACGGGTCGGTGACGACCGCCGACATCGCGGAGGCGCTGGCCGCCAAGGGATTCGTTGTCGACCGTCGCAAGCTGCAGCTCGCCGAACCCATCAAGAAGATCGGCGAGGTAACCGTGCCGGTCAAGCTGCACCGCGACGTCACCGCGGACCTGAAAGTGAACGTCGTTCCGGAAGCCTAAAACAGGTGCCGCGGTGCAGGGTGCCTTGTGCCGGGTGCCGGTGCGGGGTGCTTAGGTGCTGCGTGCACCCAGCACCCAGCACCCGCACCCAGCACCGAGCACCCGCACCGAGCACCGAGCACCCAGCACCCAGCACCCAGCACCCAGCACCGAGCACCCGGCACGTGGCCCCCGGCACCCGGCACCCTTGTGGTTAATGTAAAACCCACTCCACTCCGGTGAGCGCGACCAGCGCGTTCACCCCCAGGTTGTCTCCCGCCGTACCGGCATTCGAGATGTGATGGTTGCGAAGCTCGAAGACCAGCCGCGGACCGCGGCTGCGGTTCTGTCGCCACCCCACGCCGACGAAGTGCTGAAAATTGAAGGTGCGGTCGATCTCGCGCACGTCGAGGCTCGTCCAGAGCAGGCCGAGACCGCCGTGGAGGTAGGGCAGGAAGCGGCCGGTCGTACGCAGGAAGTACTTTCCGGCGATCGCGCCGAGGCCGGCGCTCAGGTCGGCCGCTGGCCGGTAGTACAAGAACAGCGTCGCCTCTCCATAGAGCTCGAGACGATCGCTCACGAACCATCCGAGGCGCGGATGAAAGGCGGCGAATGCGACGTCGCTGTGGGTTGCCGCCCACGGCGGCTGATAACCAAGTCCGATGCCGCCGATCAGGCCGCGGGTGCGGTCTCCTTTTTCGAACGGTCGGTCTTGCGCCCTAATCGCCGGCGGCGCTGTCAAGACGATCGTGATGATGATCAGGGCGCGTGTCATTGAGGTAAACTTCCGAGCTTCCCCCAATCGTACATTCATCAATGCCGGAAGTCGCCGTCGCCGAACGTACGCTCCCGCACAATCTCGAAGCCGAACGCTCCGTGCTCGGAGCGATTCTGCTGCACAACGACGCCTTCGACCTCGCCGCCGAGGTGATCGATGCGCCCGATTTCTTCCGCGACGCGCATCGCCGCATCTTCGACAAGATGGTCAAGCTCGCCCAGCGCGGCGACGCCATCGATCTGGTGACGCTCAAGGAAGAGCTCGGGAGATCTGGTGAGCTCGATGAGGTCGGCGGCCCGGCCTACATCACCGCGCTGGTCGACGGTGTGCCGCGCTCGACCAACATCGAGGACTACGCGCGCATCATCAAGGAGAAGGCGACCCTCCGCAACCTGATCTTCTCGGCGAACAAGATCCTCGCGACCGCCTACGACGCCGAGGAAGAAGCCGACGTCATCCTCGATCAGGCCGAACATGCCATCTTCGCGATCGCCGACGACAAAGTGCGCGACGGCTTCGTGTCGCTGCGCGACCTCGCGCAGGCCAGCCTCGACACCATCGAGAAGCTGCACGCGCGCAAGGAGCTGATTACCGGTGTGCCGACCGGCTTCACCGACCTCGACGAGATGACCTCCGGCCTGCAGTCCTCGGACCTCATCATCGTGGCCGCCCGGCCGTCGATGGGCAAGACCAGCCTGGTCCTCAATATCGCCCAGCATGTCGGCACCAAGACCGACATGTCGGTCGGCATCTTCAGCCTCGAAATGTCAAAGGAGCAGCTGTTTCTGCGCATGCTCACCGCCGAGGCGCGCATCGACGCGCATCGCCTGCGCGGCGGCTTCCTGGGCGAGCGCGACTGGGGCAAGCTCTCCCAGGCGATCGGCACGCTCAGCGAGGCGAAGATCTTCATCGACGACACGCCGTCGATTGGCGTGCTCGAGATGCGTGCAAAATGCCGGCGCCTGGCCTCGCAGCATGGCCTCAACCTGGTGATCATCGACTACATTCAGCTGATGCAGGGTCGCGGCCGCTTCGAGAACCGGACGCTGGAGCTGGCGTCGATTTCGCGATCGCTGAAGGGCCTGGCCAAGGAGCTGAGCGTCCCGATCGTGGTCCTGTCGCAGCTGAGCCGCGCCCCCGAGTCACGCTCGGATCACCGCCCCCAGCTGTCCGATTTGCGCGAGTCCGGCGCGCTCGAGCAGGATGCCGACGTCGTCGTGTTCATCTACCGCGAAGATGTCTACGCCGACAAGAACCCGTCGCCGGCGGCCGACACCTCCGGCGTCGCCGAGCTGATCATCGGCAAACAGCGCAACGGCCCGACCGGCGTCGTCAAGCTCGCCTTCATCCGCGAGTTCACGCGCTTCGAAAACCTCGCGATCGGAGCATGATTCGCCCGACTGTCGCGCGCATCGATCTCGCCGCGCTCCAGTCCAACTACCGCGCGATTGCCGATCGCCTTCGCACCGAACGTCCCGACAACCCGCCCGGGATGATCGCCGTCGTCAAGGCGAACGCCTACGGACACGGCGCCGGCCAGATCGCGAGAGCCCTCGAAGAGGCCGGGGCCGACCTGCTCGCCTGCGCCGATATCGAAGAAGGGTCGGCGCTGCGTGCGGCCGGCGTCCGCGCTGACATTCTGGTGTTTGGTGCCCTGAGCGTCAGCGACCTCGACGGGTTGTTCGACTGCCGCCTCACGCCGACGATTTCCACGCCCGGGGCGGCCACCGCGGTGCAGGCGGCCGCGGCCCGATACAAGCAGCGGGTCCGCTACCACCTGAAGATCGATACCGGCATGAACCGCCTCGGTTTCCGGTCCGATAACCTGCGCCGATCGCTGCCCGGGTTGCTGGTGAGCCCGAACCTCGAGCTGGCCGCCGTCTACACACACTTTGCGACCGCGGACGATCCGGGCAGCAAACTCTTCGAGGAGCAGTGTCAACGATTCGATCGCGCGCTCACCGAAATCGGCGAGCTGCGCGGCGATCCGGCGGGACGGAGCGGCCGACCGTTCTATCAACATGCCGCCAACAGTGCTGCGCTGCTGCGCGATGCACGCGTCTGGTTCGATCGCGTCCGTCCGGGACTGCTGCTCTACGGTATCGTGCCGCCGCCGCTGGCGTCGACCATCGACCTCAGGCCGGTCATGACGCTCGACAGCCGCATCGTGGCGGTCAAGGGAATGCGCCCCGGGGAGATCACGGGCTACGGCGGACGCTTCACCGCCGAGCGGCCGACCACCGTCGCCATCGTCCCCGCCGGATATGCAGACGGTCTCGACCTGCGCCTGGCCGGGCGCGGCTCGGTGCTGATTCGTGGCCGTCGCGCGCCAATCGTCGGATCCGTCTGCATGGACATGCTGATGGCCGACGTCACCGGGCTCGCCGTTTCGCCCGGCGACGAAGTCGTCATCATCGGGCCGCAAGGCGACGACCGGATCGACGTCCGCGAGATGGCCGCAACCATTGGCTCGATTCCCTGGGAGATCGTCTGCAGAGTCGGCAGTCGAATTGAACGGGTGTATTCATAGGCGAGAGGAAGCGCCTGCGGCCATGCGAGCCTGAGGACCCGTGAATCCGAAGGCGAGCATCAGCGTCAGCACGCGCTGGGGGTGGGGCCCCAGCGCCAGTGGAAAAAAGTTGGCAGGAAATATCTGAATGGCAAAGGCGCCGCGAACCGTTTTTGTTTGCCAGGAATGCGGCTCGCAGGCGCCGAAATGGCTGGGACGCTGTCCGGACTGCGGCGCGTGGAATTCGCTGGTGGAAGAGCAGCCGGCCGACGCTGCGGCGGCATCGCCGAATCACCGTTATGCCCAGGCGGGCACCGCGGCGTCGGCGCGGCTCTATTCGGAGATTGAGCTCGCGCAGCACGCACGGCTGTCTACCGGGATCGACGAATTCGATCGCGTGCTGGGCGGTGGCATCGTGCCCGGCTCGCTCGTGCTGCTCGGCGGCGAGCCGGGCATCGGCAAATCGACGCTGCTGCTTCAGGCCGCCGCCAACATGGCGCGGACCATCGGACCGGTGCTGTACAGCTCGGGCGAAGAGTCCGAGCATCAGATAAAAAACCGCGGCGAGCGCCTCGGCGTCGGCACCGCCCCGCTGTTTCTCCTCGCCGAAACCTGCCTCGAGCGGATTCTCGACGAAATCGCCCGCATCCGGCCGGCGCTCGTCATCGTCGATTCGATCCAGACGGTGTTTTCGTTGAAGTTCCAATCGGCTCCCGGCAGCATCGGCCAGGTCCGTGAGGCGGCGACGCAGCTGCTGTTCACGGCGAAGGGCCAGAACATCCCGACCCTGCTGGTCGGCCACGTCACCAAGGACGGCAGCCTCGCCGGACCGAAAGCACTGGAGCACGTCGTCGACACCGTCCTCTACTTCGAGGGCGAGCGCCATCACTCGCATCGAGTGGTACGCGCCGTCAAGAATCGTTTCGGAGCGGTCAGTGAGCTTGGCGTATTCGAGATGACGTCGAACGGCCTGCGTCCCGTGCCGAATCCGTCGAAGCTGTTTCTCGCCGAGCGGCCGGTCAATGCCCCCGGCTCGGCGGTGTTGTGTTCCGTCGAGGGCTCGCGGCCGATCCTCGTCGAGGTGCAGGCGCTCGTCAGCAGCAGCACCTACGGCACGGCTCGACGGATGGCCAGTGGCATCGACCAGCAGCGGTTGTCGCTGCTGCTCGCCGTTCTCGAGAAGCGCGCTGGCTTGAATCTGATGGGCGACGACGTGTTCGTCAACATCGCCGGCGGAATGACGGTCGATGAGCCCGCCTCGGATCTCGGCGTGCTGGCGGCGATCGCCTCCAGTGTCCGGAATCGCGTCATTCCCGCGACGACGGCAATGTTTGGCGAGGTGGGTCTGGCGGGCGAAATTCGCGGCATCGCTCAGGCTGCGCTGCGTGTCCGTGAAGCGGCACAGATGGGGTTCCGACGCTGCGTGATGCCGGAAGCGAACATCGACCCGGCCGACCAGCGACAGCTCGCCGGGCAGTGTGAGCTGACAGCCGTCCGAACGGTCGGTGAAGCGCTCGACGCCCTGCTGCAAGGGTGATATGGTTTGCCTTCCATGGTCTGGTTCGCTACTGCCCGTGTGCTGGTCGTCGGCGCCGTGGCTTACGCGGCGGCGATGGTGCGGCCGCTGCCGTTCGGGATTCTCGCCAACATCGCGTTTGCCATCGCGCTGGCCGGGCTCGTCGTGTTGTTCGAGACGCGGCTGCGCGAGACGCAGGTCACGCGGCTGCTCGGCGGCCTGATCGGGTTCATCGTCGGCATCGGGCTGGCGCGCGCCATCGAGACCGGGTTCTTCTGGCTCGACACGTCGAACCAGGTCGTCGAGTTCTTCAATACCTTTCTGTTGATCGTCCTGCCGTACCTGGGTCTCATGCTCGGCGTCAAGCACGGCGAGTGGCTGGAGCCGGCGCGGCTGGTTGCGCTGTTCCGCGCCGCCGGACCGGAGCGCCGCTACAAGATTCTCGACACCAGCGTGATCATCGACGGCCGGATTGCCGACGTGTGCGACACCGGCTTCATGGACGGCACCATCGTGATCCCTCAGTTCGTTCTGAAGGAGCTGCAGCTGGTGGCGGACTCGGGCGATTCCCTCAAGCGAAATCGCGGTCGCCGCGGCCTCGACATCCTGCAGCGGATTCAGAAGATGTCCGGCATCGAAGTGACGATTTCCGACGTCGACTTTCCCGACATCCGCGAGGTGGATCTGAAGCTGATCGAGCTGGCCAGGACGCTGCAGGGCAAGATCGTTACCAACGATTTCAACCTCAATAAGGTCGCGCAGCTGCGCGGTGTGGCGGTGTTGAACGTCAACGAGCTGGCGAACTCGCTGAAGCCAGTCGTCCTGCCGGGCGAGCTGATGAAGGTGTTCATCCTGAAGGAAGGCAAGGAATACAACCAGGGCGTCGCCTATCTCGACGACGGCACGATGGTCGTCGTCGACAACGCTCGCCGGATGATCAGCAAGACGATCGACATCGTGGTCACCAGCGTCCTGCAGACGACCGCCGGCAAGATGATCTTCGGCCGCTACATCGATCCAGGGGTGGCGGCCCAGGCCCCGGCTCAGGCCAACGGCCAGGCGCAGGCTCCCGTCCCTATGGAGCGCGTCAAGGCTTCGTCACCCGTTCAGCCCACCTAGACTAGCCCCGAGCAGCCCATCTACGGACTGCTAGACAAATCCATTCGCGCCAGGCGTCTATACCTGTGACGCGATGACCGGCCCGCGGCGCGACGCTTCCGGCGACCGGCTCGCTGACCTGTACGACTGCCATGCCGCAGCCCTCTTCCGTTACGCCGTCATGATCGTTGCGGATCGGAGTGCGGCAGCCGATGTGGTGCAGCAGGTCTTTCTGAAGCTCGCACGCTCCGGGGTGAATACGGGATTCGGACCGACCGACGCCGCGGCGTATCTGCGCCGCGCGGTACGGAACGAGTGCTACAGCATCCTGCGGACCCGTCGACGGGACATCGTGATGGCCGTCGATTCGCAGCTGCTCGAGACGAAGGAAGGTGTCGACGATCGGCCGGCCGAGCGGCTGGCCATCGAGCAGGCGCTGCGCGACCTGCCGGCCGAGCAGCGCGAGGTGGTGCACTTGAAGGTGTGGGAAGGAATGACGTTCCAGGAAATCGCGGAGGCTACCGGCGAATCGATCAACACCGTCGCCAGCCGCTATCGGTACGCGACCGAGAAGCTGCGCTCGATCCTGACGGAGAAAAGCTGACGTGGACGAACTGGAAGATCTGCTGCAGCGTTATCGGCCGTCCGGGCCGCCGCGGGCGCTTCGTGCGCGCGTGCTGGCCCCGAGAGGGTCCGAACATGACCAGTCAGGTTCGGCGCGGCGCGAAGGTTCGCGTCGACAACTCCATGAGTGGCTGATCCCGATGGCGGCGGCAGCTGCCGCGTTCGTCTTCTACGCCTTGAGCGATTCAGTGCAGCGACGGCTGATCGACATAACTTCCGACGACGACAAAGCCCGTGAGACCGCAGTTTCGGAGATGGCCACGATCCTTGGCGGCGATGAGTCTGCACGTCTGCAGGCGGAACAGATGATGAAAACTGTCGAGGCTCTCCAGCTCATCGAAGAACCGGCAACCCCGGGAGAAGCCACTCCATGAGTGAGATCGCACGCTCGATCCGGCCCCGCTCCATCAGAGCATCGGCGGTTGGATTCGTTGTCTTGCTGCCGTTCATCATCCATGCGGTGTGGGGGTTTATCGAGGCCCGTAGAATGCACCGCGCGCTCGAGTCGATCGAAGCGAAGGGCGAACCCATACAGATTCGACTATCGACTCCCGACGGAGAGGCTGCCCGGGCCGAACGTTTTTACCGAGCCGCCGCCGCTCTGGCGTCGGAGTTCCGACCGGATCCGCGTGGATGGCACGGGCAGATCGCGCTGGCTGAGCGGACACGTGAATGGCCTGCTGATCTAGTCGGGCGGATTCGCACCCTGCTCGCGTCCTACGAAGAGATGCTGGGCTTCGTCGATCGTGCTGCCGATCTGCCTTTCGAAGACTTCGCGGCTGGCACAACCTACAACTATCTCGCCGCAGGACTGATTGACTCGATTCGCCTCACGTCGCTGCAGGCTATTGTCAGAGGTCTCGACGGCGATGCCGACCAGGCCGCTGACTCGTTGTATGCAGCCGCCCGGGCCGGGCGATGGTTCAGCCGCCGGCACCCGTCGTTTGTCCCGTACTCGGTGTGGTTTTCGTCAGCCGTTACCCTTGTTCTCGAACGGACGCGACCGAGCCAGCTGATGCTCGATCGCCTGGCGACCGCCCTCGACGATCCCGATCGAGACGACGTCCTGCGCCAGACCTTTCTGACCATGAGAGCAGGATTGCTGCGCGAGCGTTCCGCTGATCCTTGGTTCATCGGACCACGAGCAGCGCCAGTGTTTGTCGTCAACAGACCATGGCGCACTCATCAGCTGAACGGTCAGCTGGCGTGGTACGTCGAGGTTCTGGAGGCAGCGGAGGCGCCCTGGCCGGCACGCATCGATGCGATTGTCGATACCAGCGTGGAGTATTTCAATCTGGACGTTCCTTTCAGCCCGGAACGAATGCGTCAGTTCGTATCCTCTCTTGTGACGCCCTTGGCGGTGATTCGCAGCCTGCGAACGGTGGTTGCGATCGAGCGGTACCGCCGCAGTCATGAGGAGCAGCTGCCGGCGAGTCTGACCGACCTCGTTCCAGCGCAACTGGCTTCAATACCGGATGATCCGTTCACCGGCCGGCCTGTGCGCTACGTGCGGGCCGAGGATGGTTATGTCGTGTACAGCCTCGGTGTAAATCGAACGGATGAAGGCGGCGAGGTCGGGGTGCAGTTGGCGTCCGGGTCGGATTCAGGAGTCAGGATTCGATACACCGACTAGCGGGATCCGAATTTCCAATTTCCACCTGTAAATTGTAAATTCCAGTGTGCCCGTTCCTCCGTACCACTGGTGGCGGACCGTGTTCTATCTCATTCCCGCGATCAGCGTGTACACCGTGGTTCTGGGCGCGGCGTCGATCGTCTCCAGTCTGTTCGATCGGCGAGGACGCTTCGCGCACGGCTGCGCGCGCGCCTGGTCCTGGTTGATTCTGAAGACGACGCGCGTCGACGTCACTATCGAGGGACTCGAGCGTCTCACGCCCGGCACGACCTACATCTTCGTGGCCAACCATCAGAGCCACTACGACACGCCGGTCATCTTCAGCTCGCTCCCCTACCAACTGCGGATCATTGCCAAGGAATCGCTGGCCCGGTTTCCGGTGCTCGGCTGGCATCTGAAGCGCGGCGGCCACCTGTTCGTCAACCGGAGCAACCCGAATCACACCGGCATCCTGGCGCGCTGGCGGGCGCTGGTGTCCGAGAGGTTGTCCCTCATCATCTATGCCGAGGGGACCCGCAGTCCGGACGGCCGTGTCGCCCGGTTCAAGGCCGGCAGCTTCCTTCTGGCAATCGAGGCAGGGCTGCCCGTGGTGCCGCTCGCGGTGATCGGTACGCGGCAGGTCATGCCGAAGGGCCGGCTGCAGACCGAGCCGGGCGCTGTGCGGCTGGTGGTGCACGATCCGATTCCGGCGCCGGCGATCGCGCACCCGACGGTTCGCGACGCCCGCGCGCTGGCCGCGCGCGCGCACGCCATCGTCGCCGCTACCGTGGAACGCCACCAGAATCGCACTGCACCGATATAATTCGTGCGAATGCACGTTACCGCCATCATTGCCGCCGGCGGCCGCGGAGAGCGGTTCGGCGCCGGCCGGCCGAAGCAGCTGTTGGCCGTCGACGGGCGCTCGATCCTCGAGCGCAGCGTGCGGCTGTTCCACGACCATCCAGTCGTAACCGAAACCATCGTGGCGCTTCCTGCCGATCTCGCGGCCGCTCCGCCCGAGTTCCTGCGCCATCTGTCGCATCCGCCCCGTGTCGTCACCGGCGGCCTCCGTCGCCAGGATTCGGTGACCAACGCGTTTGCCGCGGTCGGTGAACGGGCCGACGTGGTCGTGATCCATGACGCGGCGCGGCCGTTCGCCAGTGCCGACCTGATCACGCGCACGATCAGCGCCGCTGCGGCATCCGGCGCGGCCCTCGCCGCGCTTCCGGCTCGCGACACGGTCAAGCGCGCCGATCCCCCTGCGGTTCGAGCCGAAGCCGGACACGAGGTGCGAATCGTTCGCGAGACGTTGCCGCGCGAGACGATTTACCTGGCGCAGACGCCGCAGGCCTTCCGCCGCGACGTCCTCGCGGCGGCGCTCGCCTTCGGGGCGCGAGAGGGGATCGACGCCACCGACGAAGCGACGCTGGCCGAGCGGGCCGGCCATCAAGTGACGCTCGTCGACGGCGAGCAGACCAACATCAAGATCACCATTCCAGAGGACCTGTCGATCGCCCAGGCGATTGCTCGCAATACCAGCCGGTCGGTTTCGCGCGCCGGGGTGGGCTACGACATTCATCGCCTGGTGGAGGGCCGGCCCCTCATCCTGGGCGGGGTCCCGATTCCGTTCGATCGAGGGCTGCTCGGCTATTCCGACGCCGATGCGGTTTGCCACGCGATTACCGAGGCGGTCCTCGGTGCTGCGGCGGCTGGCGACATCGGCAGCCACTTTCCCAACAGTGATCCCGCCTGGAAGGACGCGTCGAGCATCGACCTGCTACGACGCGCGGCCGCCATCGTTCGCGATCGCGGACTCGACGTCGCCAACGTCGACGCCTCGGTGATTGCCGAGCGTCCCAGACTCGGCCCATACATCGACGCGATGCGCGGTAACATCGCCGCCGCCCTGGGCGTCGACGTCGCCTGTGTGAGCGTCAAGGGGAAAACCAACGACGGGGTAGGCGCGCTCGGGCGCGGCGAGGCGATCGCCGTGCATGCCACGGCACTTCTCCATGCGCGTTAGGTTTGCGCCGAGTCCTACGGGTCAGCTGCACGTCGGCAACGCGCGGACCGCGCTGTTCAACTGGCTGCTGGCCAAAGGCGGCGGCGGCACGTTCGTGCTCCGCATCGAGGATACCGACGTCGAGCGATCGACCGCAGCGTCGGAGGCCGCGATCGTCGACGACCTGCGCTGGCTGGGGCTCGACTGGAACGAGGGTCCCGACCTCGGCGGGCCGAGCGGGCCGTACCGGCAGTCCGAGCGTCTTCACCTCTACGAGTCGTACGCCAACGAACTGATCGAAGCGGGCCACGCCTACCACTGCTTCTGCACGCGCGAACAGCTCGACGCCGAACGGCAGTCGGCGATCGCCTCCGGACAGCCGGCCCGCTATTCCGGACGCTGCCGATCGGTGACGCGCGAGGCCGCCGAGACGCGCATCGCCGCCGGCGAGCGGCCGGCGCTGCGCTTCCGGATTCCTGACAACCGCGAGGTCGTGTTCGACGATGCCGTCCGCGGCCAGGTCAGGTTCCACACCGAGGTCATCGGCGATCCGATCATCGTTCGCGCCGATGGCACGGCCGCCTACAACTTCGCGGTGGTGATCGATGACGCGTTGATGGCGATCACCCACGTGATTCGCGGCGAGGATCACATCTCGAACACGCCGCGCCAGCTGCTGTTGTACGAAGCGCTGGGCTTCGCGCCGCCGATCTTCGCGCATCTCGCGCTCGTGCTCGGCCCGGATCACAGCCCGCTGTCGAAGCGCCACGGCGCGACCTCCGTGGTCGAGTTCCGGAACAAAGGTTATCTGCCGGAAGCGCTGGTCAACTACCTCGCGCTCATCGGCTGGTCGCCGCGGTCGGCATCGTCCGAGTCCCGTGCGGGGGGAGACGAGTCCGAACTGCTGCCGCTGGACGAGCTCGCGCGCCGTTTCTCGCTGGACAAGGTGGGGCTGAGCGCCGGTGTCTTCGACGAAGAGAAACTGGCCTGGGCGAACCGGCACTACCTGAAGCTGGCAGCGCCGCGCCGCATCGCCGAGCTGTCGATCCCGTATTTCGCCGCCGCAGGAGTGCCGCTGACCTCCGGCGAAGCGGCGCTCGACTTTCTGGCCTCGGTGGTGCCGATTGCGTCGATGTCGGTCGATCGTCTCGACCAGATTCCGGCCAGGCTGGCATTCCTGTTCGACTACGATCCCCGCCGACTCGCCGACGATCCGGCGACGCGTGACGAAATCCGCGGCGAGGGGGCACGACAGGTGGTTGCGGCGCTCGCCGAGGTCCTGACCTCCGCCCCACGTCTTGATCGCGAGCGTTTCCGTGCGGCAGCGAACGAGGTGAGAGCGCGCACCGGACAGAAGGGCAAGGCGCTGTTTCATCCGATTCGCCTGGCGCTGACCGGTCGATCGGAGGGTCCCGAGCTGGACCTCGCCGTCCCGGCCATCGATCGGGGCGCCGAGCTCGATCCGCAGGCCGGTCTGCCGCCGATCGTCGGCTGCCGCGAGCGCGCTGTCGACTTCCTCGACATCGTCGGTCGCGTCGGGACCTAACGGCGGTTCTGTGCCCAGCGCCCAGCACCCCGCACCAAGCACCAGCACCCGGCACGCGGCCCCCTGCCCCCGGCACCCGTCATGATCATTTGGGGAATCAATCCGGTGGCCGAAGCGCTCCGCGCCGGGCGCGTCAGGGAGTTGCGCGTTGCCGATCGGACTGGCGGACGTGTTGCTGATTTGATCAAGGCTGCCGAGCGGGACGGGATAGCAGTTCGTCGAGTGAGCGCGGCCGAATTGGACAGAGTTGCCCGCGGCGGCGTTCACCAGGGTGTGGCGGCGCAGCTCGAGGATGCCGCGCCGCTGGACATTGCCGATCTCGTTGACGCGGCCAGAGCGGCGCCGCTCATCGTCGTATTGGACGGGATCGAGGATCCGCACAACGTCGGCGCGATTCTTCGCACCGTCGATGCGGCTGGCGCGGACGGTGTGGTGCGTCAATCCCGACACGCGGCGCCGCTCGGTGGCGCCGCCGCCAAAGCATCGGCTGGTGCGGTGTCGCACGTGAAGATCGCCGAGGTGGTCAACATCGCGCGCGCGCTCGAAGATCTCAAGGCGCGGGGAGTATGGACCGTCGGTCTCGCCGGCGATGTCGCGAGGCGCTACGACGAAATCGATCTGACATTGCCCACGGCACTGGTGGTTGGCGCGGAAGGCGCGGGGCTCCGTCGCCTGGTGCGTGAGCGCTGCGATTGGCTGGTGTCGATCCCGATGCTCGGGCACGTCCAGAGCTTGAACGTCTCGGTCGCGACCGGAATTGTTCTGTTTGAAGGGGTTAGGCAGCGGAACCGGGCTCGGCAGACCGGTTCGGACCATCCCCGGTGACCGATGATAGAATCAAAGGTTGCGAATGCGCTGTGTAAGCTCAGCTAGGTCACCGACGTGATTGACAGGCCTAGGGTTTGCCCGTCTGGCACAGGACGTGCTATAGTCCAACTTTTGTCTGGCTGGCGTAGCTCAGTCGGTAGAGCAGCTGATTTGTAATCAGCAGGTCGGGGGTTCAAATCCCTTCGCCAGCTCCATTTGACTGATCTTTTTCCGCCGCGGGTAAGTGCCGGTAACAACGCATTCCAACAACACACACAGAGTTGGCGAGGTAGCGAAGCGGTCAAACGCAGCAGACTGTAAATCTGTCGCCCTAGCGGCTTCGAAGGTTCGAGTCCTTCCCTCGCCACCATTCGACTCGCCTTTCAGCTCGCTTCGCGAGCCGAAAGGCTCGCTCATGGCGGGGCAACAACATTGGCTTCGCGAAGTCATGGGCAAGAGCAGAACGGTGCTGACGAGCGCAACGCGATTGAAAGTTAAGGCGAGGGGCGAGCGCAGAGGCGGGAGTAACTCAGTGGTAGAGTCACAGCCTTCCAAGCTGTTGGTCGCGGGTTCGATCCCCGTCTCCCGCTCCATAAAGTCGACGGTCAGTCGGCAGTCTGGCTATGTGACGAGACTGGTGACTGACGACTGAGGACTGACGACTGACGACTGTTCGGCCGATGTAGCTCAGTTGGCAGAGCGCGTCCTTGGTAAGGACGAGGTCACCAGTTCAATCCTGGTCATCGGCTCCAGACTTCGCTCGCGGCTCCGCCAGCGAGCTTCGTCCAGGCCGGCCGGCGAACGAAGGCGGTCGCGCCGACGCCCGGAGGGCGAAGGCGGACTTCAACGACGTAGAACGAAGAGGACGTAGACGACATGGCCAAAGAAAAATTCGATCGCAGTAAACCGCATGTGAACGTCGGCACCATCGGGCACATCGACCACGGCAAGACCACGCTCACCGCGGCGCTGACCAAGGTCGCGGCCGACAAGGGCTGGGCGAAGTTCATCCCGTACGACGAGGTGGCCAAAGCCTCCGAGTCGCAGGGCCGCCGTGACGAGACGAAGATTCTGACGATCGCGACCAGCCACGTCGAATACTCGTCCGCCAATCGTCACTACGCGCACGTCGACTGCCCGGGCCACGCCGATTACATCAAGAACATGATCACCGGCGCCGCGCAGATGGACGGCGGGATTCTGGTGGTGAGCGCCGTCGACGGCCCGATGCCGCAGACGCGCGAACACGTCCTGCTCGCCCGTCAGGTGAACGTGCCGTATCTGGTCGTCGCGCTCAACAAGGTTGATGCGATCGACGACCCCGAGCTGCTCGATCTCGTCGAGCTCGAGGTGCGCGAGCTGCTGAAGCAGTACCAGTTCCCCGGCGACGATGTGCCGGTGGTGCGTGTCTCGGCGCTCAAGGCGCTGCAGGGCGACCCGGAAGGCGTCAGCAGCGTCATCAAGCTGATGGAAGCGCTCGACAGCTACGTGCCGCTGCCTCAGCGCGAAGTCGACAAGCCGTTCCTGATGCCGATCGAAGACGTCTTTTCGATCTCCGGCCGCGGCACGGTCGTCACCGGACGCGTCGAGCGCGGCAAGGTCAAGGTCGGCGAAGAAGTCGAGATCGTCGGATTCCGGCCGACCGAGAAAAAGGTCGTCACCGGCGTCGAGATGTTCCGCAAGCTGCTCGACGAAGGAGTGGCCGGCGACAACATCGGCGTGCTGCTGCGCGGCGTCGAGAAAGACGACGTCGAGCGCGGTCAGGTGCTGGCCAAGCCAGGCTCGATCAAGCCGCACACCAAGTTCAAAGGCACGGTCTACATTCTGTCGAAGGAGGAAGGCGGCCGGCACACGCCGTTCTTCAACGGCTACCGCCCGCAGTTCTATATCCGCACCACCGACGTCACCGGCACGTTGAACCTGCCGGAAGGCGTCGAGATGGTGATGCCGGGCGACAACACCACGATCAGCGGCGAGCTGATGGCGCCGGTGGCGCTCGAAAAAGGCGCACGCTTCGCCATCCGCGAGGGCGGCCGCACCGTCGGCTCGGGAACGATCACCGACATCGTTGAATAAGGAAATTGGTGAATTGGTGAGTCAGTGAACTGGTGATGACGTTCTTCATCACCAACTCCTGAATTCACCGACTCACCAGTTCTCAGGGACGCACCATGAGAGACATCGTCACGCTGGCGTGCACCGAGTGCAAGCGGCGTAATTACGCGACGACCAAAAACAAGAAGAAGACGACGGAGCGGCTGGAGTTCAGCAAGTTCTGCCGCTTCTGCCGCAAGCACACGCCGCACAAGGAGCAGAAATAATTGCAGAGGGCATTCGATGGGCTGGGCGAGATTTGCCATCTGCAATGTGCGATCTGCCAGGCATTTAGGACAGTAGCTCAATTGGCAGAGCACCGGTCTCCAAAACCGGGGGTTGGGGGTTCGATTCCCTCCTGTCCTGCCAGGACCTCGGTCGGGTGATGTAGGTCGGAAGCAAGGACGTATGGCGGACAACACGACGGCAATCGACACAGTCCGGCAGGCGGCGGGCGGCCGGTTCGAGCGCATGCGGCTCTTCCTGAGCGAAGTGCGCAACGAGCTGAAGCGCGTCACCTGGCCGACGCAGCGCGAAGTCTACGCGACGACGATCGTCGTGATTCTCGTGTCGCTGTTCTTCGGGCTGTATCTCTGGATTCTCGACATCGGCATGGACCGCATCGTGCGGTGGATCTTCGGACGGTTTGGCGCATGATTGACGCGGCCATCGACTCGGGCCAGGGCGGTTCGAAGAACTGGTACATCGTCCACACCTACTCGGGCTTCGAGAAAAAAGTCGCCGAGTCCCTGCAGCAGCGCGTCCAGGCGTACGGGCTGCAGAGCGAGATCGGCGAGATTCTCATTCCGACCGAGGACGTGGTCGAGATGCGCGGCGGCCGCAAGGTGGTCACCGCCAAGCGGTTCTTCCCAGGCTACATCCTGGTCGAGATGAACATGTCCGACCATGCGTGGCACGTGGTGAAGAACACGCCGAAGGTGACCGGCTTCGTCGGCGCCGGTGCGAAGCCGACGCCGCTCAGCAAGGACGAAGTCGAGCAGATCCTCACCCAGGTGAAGACCGCGGCGGAGAAGCCGAAGCCGAAGTACATGTTCGAGAAGGGCGAGCAGGTGCGGATCAACGAAGGGCCGTTCACCAGCTTCAACGGCGTGGTCGACGAGGTCAATCTCGACAAGAACACCTTGAAGGTGATGGTGACGATCTTCGGCCGCTCGACACCGGTCGAATTGGACTTCTTGCAGGTGGAAAAGATCTGACGCGCCTGCGGCTCACGCCGCCGCATGGCGATTCGAAGATCGCGGCGAGCGGATGAGCGAGCCGCGACAGGCGCTGGGGGTGGGGCCCCAGCGCAAGTGGAAAAAGTAGACGGCAGTCATGGCCAAAAAAGTACAGGCAATCGTGAAGCTCCAGATCGCCGCCGGCAAGGCGACGCCGGCGCCGCCGGTCGGGACCGCGCTCGGTCCGCAGGGCGTCAACATCATGGACTTCTGCAAGAACTTCAACGCGAAAACGGCCAAGGACGAGGGGTTGATCATTCCTGTCGTCGTCACCGTCTTCGCCGATCGGTCCTACACCTTCATCACCAAGACCCCGCCGGCGCCGGTGCTGCTCAAGCGCGCGGCGAACATCGCCAAGGGATCGGCGGAGCCGAACAAGACGAAAGTCGGCACCGTCACCGCGAAGCAGGTCGAGGAGATCGCGAAGCTGAAGATGCCGGACCTGAACTGCGATTCGCTCGAGTCGGCGGTCAAGACCGTCGCCGGCACCGCGCGATCGATGGGATTGGATGTGATCGGGTAATTTCAGGATTTGAGGATTTTAGGATTTTAGGATTTGAGGATTGAGGATTGAGGATTGAGGACTTCAATTGAGCCTTTCAAATCCTGAAATCCTCAACTCCTGAAATCCTGAAATTTGATGTGGGAGGGCCGCGCGGCGGTCCGACAGCACCACTGAGGTCATTCATGAAGAAACACGGCAAGAAATTCGTGGCGGCTCGCGCCCAGGTGGCGCCCGATCGGAGTTATTCGATCGAGGATGCGATCCCGCTCGTGCAGAAGGTCAAATACGCCAAGTTCGACGAGACGGTGGAGCTCACCCTCAGGCTCGGGGTCGATCCGAAGCACGCCGATCAGATGGTCCGCGGCACGGTCGTCCTGCCGCACGGGCTCGGCAAGACCAAGCGCGTCCTGGCGATTGCCGGTGGCGAGAAGCAGAAAGAGGCGCAGGAGGCCGGCGCCGACATCGTCGGCGGCGAAGAGCTGGTCGAGAAGATCAACGGCGGCTGGACCGACTTCGACGCGGTCGTCGCCACGCCCGACATGATGCGCGCGGTCGGCAAGCTCGGAAAAGTTCTCGGGCCGCGCGGCCTGATGCCGAACCCGAAAACCGGGACGGTGTCGGTCGACATCGCGAAAGCGATCAAGGAGATCAAGGCCGGCAAGGTCGAGTTCCGGGTGGACAAGACCGGCATCATTCACGCGCCGGTCGGCAAGATTTCCTTTGCCAGCGAGTCGCTCGTCGCCAACGCCCACGCGCTGGTCGACAGCATCGTCAAGGCGAAGCCGGCGGCGGCCAAGGGCAAATACCTGAAGAGCGTCACCCTGTCGTCGACGATGGGCCCCGGGGTCAGGATCGATACGACGCACATCGATGTCGCGGTGAAACACTAATGGCTGTCACGAAACTGGAAAAAGCCGAGGAGCTGCAGGCCCTCGAGAGCGCATTCAAGGGATCCGACAGCGCGGTGCTGGTCGACTACAAGGGCATGAACGTGCCGCAGGTCACCGAGCTGCGGCGTCAGCTCCGCACCGCCAAGGCGAGCTACAAGGTCGTCAAGAACACGCTGGCCAAACGGGCGGTCAAGGGCACCCGCTTCGAGGCGCTCGAGAAGTATTTCGAAGGGACGACCGCCGTCGCCTACACTTCGACCGATCCGGTCGCGCTGGCCAAGACGCTCACGACCTTCGTCAAGACGGCGCCCATGCTCCAGGTCAAGGCGGCCGTGGTCCAGGGCCGCGCGGTGCAGCCGGCCGAAGTCGCCGAGCTGGCGGCGCTGCCGGGCAAGCCGGAGCTCTACGCCAAGCTGCTGTTCGTCCTGCAGGCGCCGATGGTGCAGATCGTCAGCGTGCTGAACGCCGCGCCGCGGGACTTGATGAGTGTGCTGGTGCAGGCCGAGAAGAAGCGGTCCGAATCCAATTTGCAAACGGGCGACCGGGAAGAACCGTAACGAAACAGAGCCGAGCGAGCCGAGGGGCGAGCGAGGTACCGGTCGCGGGGGTGGGGCCCCGCGACAAGTAAAGAAAAGAGAGTAGAACAATGGCCGAAGTGACGCAGCAGCAGGTTGTCGAATACATCAAGGGAATCAGCGTGCTGGAGCTCAGCCAGCTGGTCAAGACGCTCGAAGCCGAGCTCGGCGTGTCGGCCGCGGCCGCCATGCCGATGGCCATGCCGATGGCCGGCGGCGGCGCCGCCGCTGCGCCGGTGGAGGAGAAGACCGAGTTCAACGTGGTCCTCACCGAAATCGGCACCAACAAGATCAACGTCATCAAGGTGGTCCGCGAAGTGACCAGCCTGGGATTGAAGGAAGCCAAGGACTTGGTCGAGAGCGCGCCCAAGCCAATCAAGGAAGCCGTCAGCAAGGACGAAGCGGCGGCAATCAAGAAGAAGTTCGAGGAAGTCGGAGCCAAGGTCGAGGTCGAGTCGAATCTCGCCGAAATTTGAGGATTTGAGGATTTTAGGAATTAAGGATTTGGGATTGAAGGATTTGGGCGTTGGAGTCGCGAACCGCGAGTCCGGCTCGTCAAATCCTGAAATCCTCAAATCCTCAAATCCTGAAATCTCACGTTCCAGCGGGGCTCCGATTTTTCTCGAGGTCTAACGAATGTACAGCCTTCCAAAGAACGTCTACCGCGAGCGCATCGATTTTTCGAAAATCAAGACGACCGTTCCGATTCCGAACCTGATCGAGATCCAGAAAAAGTCCTACGAACGCTTCCTGCAGATGAACCGTCTGCCGAGCGAGCGCGAGGACGCCGGTCTGCAGTCGGTGTTCAAGTCGGTCTTTCCGATCAGCGACTTCCGCGAGAACTCGTCGCTCGAGTTCATCGAGTACTCGATCGGCAACTGGGAGTGCAAGTGCGGCAAGCTGGCCGGCCTGCACCACCTGCGCAAGCCGTGCAGCCAGTGCGGCGCGACCCTGATTGCCGACCCCTACGGCGACCGCGAGGTGCTGTGCCCGCGCTGCGGCAAGGCCAACCAGGCGCGCGGCGATGTCTGCGACATCTGCGGCAACACCGTCGGCCTGAAGCTGAAGTACGACGTCGACGAGTGCCAGGAGCGCGGCATGACCTACGCCGTGCCGCTCAAGGTGACCATCCGCCTCGTGGTCTGGAACAAGGATCCCGAGACCGGCGTCAAGACCATCCGCGACATCAAGGAGCAGGAGGTCTACTTCGGCGATATCCCGTTGATGACCGAAAACGGGACGTTCATCATCAACGGCACCGAGCGGGTGATCGTTTCGCAGCTGCACCGCTCACCGGGCGCGTTTTTCCACTCCGAAGACAAGACGCTCTACGTCGCGCAGATCATCCCGTATCGCGGCTCGTGGGTCGAATTCGAGTACGACACCAAGAACCTGCTCTACGTCCGCATCGACCGCAAGCGGAAGTTCCTGGCGACCGTCTTCCTCCGCGCCCTCGGCCTGCGCGGCGCCGACGAGATCATCCGGAGCTTCTACACCGTCGACAAGCTCTACATCAAGAACGGCTCGCTCTACTGGGCGGTCGCCGACAGCCTGGTCGGCCTGCGCGCCGCCAAGGACATCGTCGTCCCGGGTGAGAACTTCACCGTTCAGTCCGGCAAGAAGATCACCAAGAACGCCGTCGAAGCGCTGAAGCGCGCCAACGTCGAGGCGGTCGAGATCTCCGACGCCGAGCTCGAGGGCGCGTTCGCGGCCGCCGACGTCGTCGATCCGTCGACCGGCGAGGTGATTCTCGAGGCCAACGAAGAGCTGACGCCGCGCGTCATCTCGATGGCCCAGGAGAAAAACGTCGATCGGCTGGAGATCTTCTTCCCCGAGAAGGACGATGTCGGCCCGATCATCGGCCAGACGCTGAAGAAAGATCCGATCCACACGCACGAAGAGGCGCTGATCGAGATCTACCGCCGCCTGCGGCCCGGCGATCCGCCGACCCTCGACAGCTCGCGCTCGCTGTTCGAGAACATGTTCTTCAACCCGCAGAAGTACGACTTCTCGCGCGTCGGCCGGTTGAAGCTCAACACCAAGCTCGGGCTGAACACCCCGCTCGACGAGAAGATCCTGCACCCGCAGGACTTCTACGAGGTCATCAAGTACCTGCTCAAGCTGCGGCGCAATCCGGCGAACGTCGACGACATCGACCACCTGGGCAACCGCCGCGTCCGCTCGGTCGGCGAGCTGCTCGAGAACCAGTTCCGCATCGGGCTGGTCCGGATGGAGCGCGCCATCAAGGAGAAGATGTCGGTCTACCAGGAAATGGCGACCGCCATGCCGCACGACCTGATCAACGCGAAGCCGGTGATGGCGGCGATTCGCGAGTTCTTCGGGTCGTCGCAGCTGTCGCAGTTCATGGATCAGACCAACCCGCTGTCCGAGATCACCCACAAGCGCCGGCTGTCCGCGCTTGGACCAGGCGGCCTGTCGCGCGAGCGCGCCGGGTTCGAGGTCCGCGACGTCCACCCGACGCACTACGGCCGCATCTGCCCGATTGAGACGCCGGAAGGACCGAACATCGGCCTCATCTCGTCGCTGTCCTGCTACGCGCGGATCAACGAGTTCGGCTTCATCGAGTCGCCCTACCGGAAAGTGAAAGACGGCCGGGTGACCGACTTCGTCATCGTCACCAATGCCGGCGGCCATGCCAAGTACAAGGCCGGCGACATCGTGGAGGCCGAGGACCTCGTCTCCGAGGACGGGCGTCCAAGGAAGAAAGGGGTCGAGGTCGAGCCGTTCTCCTTCTATCTGTCCGCCTGGGAGGAGGATCAGTACGTCATCGCCCAGGCGAACGCCAAGGTGGACGACGACGGCCGGCTCAGCGACGAGCGCGTCAACTCGCGGCAGGCGGGAAACTTCATCCTGGCGCCGCGTGACACCGTCCAGTTCATCGACGTGTCGCCCAAGCAGCTCGTGTCGGTGGCGGCGTCGCTGATTCCGTTCCTCGAGAACGACGACGCCAACCGCGCGCTGATGGGGTCGAACATGCAGCGCCAGGCGGTGCCGCTGCTGCGCGCCCGGGCGCCGTTTGTCGGCACCGGCATGGAGTACATCACGGCCCGTGATTCGGGGGCCGTCATCGTGGCGCGGCGATCGGGCACCATCGACTTCGTCGACAGCCAGCGCATCGTGGTCCGCGTCGAGAGCGAGACCGAAGACAGTCTCGGCAAAGAGATGGGCGCCGACATCTACCCGATGACGAAGTTCAAGCGGAGCAACCAGAATACCTGCATTACGCAGAAACCGATTGTCCGGGTCGGCCAGAAGGTGCACAAGGGGCAGGTGCTGGGCGACGGTCCGTGCACCGAGCTCGGCGAGCTGGCGCTCGGCAGAAACGTGCTGGTCGCGTTCATGCCGTGGCGCGGCTACAACTTCGAAGACGCGATTCTCGTCTCGGAGCGGATGGTCAAGGACGACTACTACACCTCGATCCACATCGAGGAGTTCGAGATCGAGGCGCGCGACACCAAGCTCGGGCCGGAGGAGATCACCCGGGACATCCCGAATGTGTCGGAGACGTTCCTGCGCGACCTCGACGAGAGCGGCATCATCCGCATCGGCGCGTCGGTCAAGCCGGGCGACATCCTGGTCGGCAAGGTCACGCCGAAAGGCGAGACCCAGCTGACGCCGGAAGAGAAGCTGCTGCGCGCGATCTTCGGCGAGAAGGCCGGCGACGTGCGCGACGCCTCGCTGATCTGCCCGCCGGGCATCGAAGGCATCATCGTCGGCGTGAAGATCTTCTCCAGAAAAGGCATCGAGAAAGACGATCGAGCCAAGGCGATCGAGCAGGAAGAGCTCGACATGATGGAGAAGAACCTGCAGGACGAGATCCGCATTCTCCACGACGAAGTGAAGAAGCGCGTGATCATGATGCTGAAGGGGCAGGAGCTGCGCTCGGACCTGTTCGACGAATACGGCCGCGAGCGGCTGCACCGCAAGGGCACCGTCCTGACGCAGGAGCTGCTGCAGGACATGCCGTACGAGACGATGGTGCGGCTGAAGATCGCGACCGACGACACGCGCCTCGAGGACGATTTGCGCGATCTCGAGGAGCGCACCGAGCGGCAGGTCGAGGTCATCAAGAACCTCTTCGAGGAGAAGAAGGAGAAGATCCGCCGCGGCGACGAGCTGCCGCCCGGCGTCATCAAGCTGGTCAAGGTCTACGTCGCGATGAAGCGCAAGCTGTCGGTCGGCGACAAGATGGCCGGCCGGCACGGCAACAAGGGCGTCATCGCGCGCATCCTCCCCGAGGAGGACATGCCGTATCTGCCGGACGGCACGCCGGTCGAGATCGTGCTCAACCCGCTCGGCGTTCCGTCGCGTATGAACGTCGGCCAGATTCTGGAGACGCACCTCGGCTGGGCCGCCCACGCGCTCGGCCTCTACTTCGCGACGCCGGTCTTCGACGGCGCGACCGAGACCGAAATCAAGAACTGGCTGGACCGCGCCGGTCTGCCGACCGGCGGCAAGACCAAGCTCTACGACGGGATGACCGGCGAGAACTTCGAGCAGAACGTCACGGTTGGCTACATCTACATGCTGAAGCTGTCGCACCTGGTCGACGACAAGATCCACGCGCGCTCGATCGGGCCGTACTCGCTCATCACGCAGCAGCCGCTCGGCGGCAAGGCGCAGTTCGGCGGCCAGCGGTTCGGAGAGATGGAGGTCTGGGCGCTCGAGGCCTACGGCTCGGCGCACATTCTCCAGGAGCTTCTCACCGCCAAGTCGGACGACGTCACCGGCCGCGCCAAGATCTACGAGGCCATCGTCAAGGGCGACGCGTCGTTCACGGCGGGTCTGCCTGAATCGTTCAACGTCCTCATCCGCGAGCTGCAGTCGCTCTGTCTGGACGTCGAGCTGATGAAGACGAAGAAGAAGCCGGCCGAGGTGGCGGCGCCGCAGCCGGTGCTCGAAGAAGTGTAGGGGCTCATCAGGGCTGAGGGCTCAGGGCTAAGGGCTGGAGGCACCCGTCGCTACGGCGGGTGCCCTCGGCGACACGCCGAGCGCGAGAGTCTACGCTCGAGCGCGAGGCACAGCGAAGTCAGCGTGACAGCGAGCGGGGGTGGGGCCCCGCGAGCAGAGAAAAAGAAAACATATGAGACCAAGCTTCCACGAACGCTCGGCTCTAACCAGCGATTTCGACGCCATCCGGATCAGCCTGGCATCGCCCGACAAGATCATGTCGTGGTCGCACGGCGAGGTCACCAAGCCGGAGACGATCAATTACCGGACGTTCAAGCCGGAGCGTGACGGGCTGTTCTGCGCGAAGATCTTCGGGCCGATCACCGACTGGGAGTGCCTGTGCGGCAAGTACAAGCGCATGAAGCACCGCGGCGTGATCTGCGACAAGTGCGGCGTCGAAGTGACGCAGGCCAAGGTCCGCCGCGAGCGGCTGGGCCACATCACGCTGGCGACGCCGGTCAGCCACGTCTGGTTCTTCAAGGGGCTGCCGAGCCGCATCGGGCATCTTCTCGACATCTCACTGCGCGATCTCGAGCGCGTCCTCTACTTCGAAGCCTACGTCGTCGTCGATCCGGGCGATACCGACCTGAAGGCGAACTCGCTGCTCAACGAGGAGCAGTACCGCAAGGCGCGCGAGGAGTGGGGGCCGAAGTTCCGCGCCCAGATGGGCGCGGAGGCGATCAAGGAGCTGCTCAAGCGCGTCAGCGTCGACCGGCTCGCCATCGAGCTGCGCGACAAGATGAAGAACGAGACGTCGGCGCAGAAGAAGCTGAAGTACGCCAAGCGCCTCAAGGTCGTCGATTCGTTCAGGAAATCGAGCAACCGGCCGGAGTGGATGATTCTCGACGTCATTCCGGTGATTCCGCCGGAACTACGCCCGCTGGTGCCGCTCGATGGCGGCCGCTTCGCAACGTCGGATCTGAACGATCTCTATCGGCGCGTCATCAACCGCAATAATCGTCTCAAGAAGTTGATCGAGCTGAAGGCGCCCGACGTCATCATCAGAAATGAAAAGCGGATGCTGCAGGAGGCGGTCGACGCGCTGTTCGACAACGGCCGCCGCGGCCGTGTGCTGCGAGGTGCGAACAACCGGCCGCTGAAGTCGTTGTCGGACACGTTGAAGGGCAAGCAGGGCCGGTTCCGCCAGAACCTGCTCGGCAAGCGCGTCGACTACTCCGGCCGTTCGGTGATCGTCGTCGGTCCCGAGCTGAAGCTGCACCAGTGCGGGCTGCCGAAGAAGATGGCGCTCGAGCTGTTCAAGCCGTTCATCTACAACAAGCTCGAGGAGCGCGGCCTGGTTGCCACCATCAAGCAGGCGCGCGAGATGGTCGAGCTGCAGCGGCCCGAGGTGTGGGACGTGCTCGAGGAGGTCATCCGCGAGCACCCGGTGCTGCTCAACCGCGCGCCGACGCTGCATCGCCTCGGCATCCAGGCGTTCGAGCCGGTGCTGGTCGAGGGCAAGGCGATCAGAATCCACCCGCTCGTCTGCACGGCCTTCAACGCCGACTTCGACGGCGACCAGATGGCGGTCCATATTCCGCTGTCGCCCGAAGCGCAGATCGAAGCGTCGGTGCTGATGCTGTCGTCGAACAACATCCTGTCGCCGGCGCACGGCTCGCCGATCGCGATCCCGTCCCAGGACATCGTCCTGGGGATCTATTACCTGACCAAGGCGAAGAGCGGCGCCAAGGGCGAGGGCCGGGCGTTCGGCAACCCCGACGACGTGATGCTGGCGCTGGAGGCGGGAGAGCTCGAAACGCTGTCACCGATCCGGCTGCGCTACACCGGCGAGCTGCAGGATCTGACCGCCGCTCGCGACGATCAGGACGTGCTGCGGACTGAAGTGCAGACCGTCTCGAACAAGATCATCAATACCACGGTCGGCCGGGTCATCCTGAACCAGTCGGTTCCGGCGGAGATGCCGTTCGTCAACGGTCTGCTGAAGAAGAAGGGCCTGCAGCAGCTCGTCCAGTCGTGTTATCTGCGGTTCGGTCTCGAGAAGACCGTCGAGATGCTCGACTCGCTCAAGCACCTCGGCTTCACCTACGCGACCCGCTCGGGGCTGTCGATCGGCATCGACGACCTGATCATCCCGAAGGAGAAGGCGTCGCTCGTCACCAAGGCTCGCGACGAGGTGATCAAGGTCGAGTCGCAGTACCTCGAAGGGGCGATCACCAACGGCGAGCGCTACAACAAGGTGATTGCCATCTGGTCGGAAGCCACCGAGGAAATCGCCAACGCGATGTTCAGCGAGATGGAGTCGATCGACAAGGAAGGCCGGGAATTCAACCCGGTCTACGTGATGGCCGACTCCGGGGCGCGCGGATCGAAGCAGCAGATCCGCCAGCTGGCCGGCATGCGCGGCCTGATGGCGAAGCCATCGGGCGAGATCATCGAGACGCCGATCACGGCCAACTTCCGTGAGGGCCTCGAGGTGCAGCACTACTTCATCTCGACGCACGGCGCGCGCAAGGGCCTGGCCGACACCGCGCTCAAGACCGCCGATTCGGGCTATCTGACGCGTCGACTGGTCGACGTGGCGCAGGACGTCATCATCCACGAACACGACTGCGGCACGGTCGACGGCATCGAGGCGCGCGCGATTGTCGAATCGGGCGAGATCATCGAGCCGCTCCGCGACCGGATCATCGGTCGAGCGACCCTCGAGCGGATCACCGACCCGTTCAGCGGCCAGACGATCGTCGACGTCAACGAAGTGATGGACGAAGAAACCTCGTCCGCCATTCAGGACGCCGGCATCGAGAAAGTGAAGATCAGGTCGGTGCTGACCTGCGGATCGCGCCGCGGCGTCTGCGCGAAATGCTACGGGCGCGATCTGGCGACCGGCCGGATGGTCGAGCTCGGCCAGGCAGTCGGCGTCATCGCCGCGCAGTCGATTGGCGAGCCAGGCACGCAGCTGACGATGCGGACCTTCCACATCGGCGGCACGGCGTCGCGGGTCTCCGAGCAGTCGACGCTCGAGGCGAGGAACGCCGGCACCGTCCGCTTCCAGGGTCTGCAGGTGGTTCAGGCCAAGGACGGCAACCTGGTCGTGATGAACCGCAACGGCTCGCTGGTCGTCCAGGACGTGAAAGGGCGCGATCGCGAGCGCTATCCGATCGTCTACGGCGCGCGGCTGAAGGTGAAGGACAACCAGGCTGTTGAACAGGGCCAGGTGCTGGTCGAGTGGGATCCGTATACGTTCTCGATCCTCACCGAGGAGGCAGGCCAGGCGCGCTTCAAGGACATCCTCGAAGGCATCACCGTGCACGAGGAGGTCGACGAAGTCACCGGTCTGTCGCGGCTGATCATCGTCGATTCGCCGGACGAGAAGAAGCAGCCGGCGATCGAGATCCGCGGCAAGGGCCCCAACCCGCGCAAGTATCACATGCCGGTCCACGCGCACTTGATGGTCCAGGACGGCGAAAACGTCTCGGCGGGCGACGTCCTCGCCAAGATTCCGCGCGAGACGACCAAGACCAAGGACATCACCGGCGGTCTGCCGCGCGTCGTCGAACTGTTCGAGGCGAGGAAGCCGCGCGAGACGGCGGTCATCTCGGAAATCGACGGCCTCGTCAAGCATGGCGGCATCGTCAAGGGTCAGCGGAAGATCATCATCGTGCCGGACGAGCCGGGCGCCGAGCCGCGCGAGTACGCGTTGCCGCGCGGCGTGCACGTCAACGTGCAGGAAGGCGAGCGGGTCCGCGCCGGCGAACCGTTGATGGACGGTCCGTCGAACCCGCACGACATCCTCAACGTCCTCGGTGAAAAAGCGCTGCAGTCCTACCTGGTCAACGAGATTCAGGAGGTCTACCGGCTGCAGGGCGTCAACATCAACGACAAGCACATCGAAGTCATCGCGCGGCAGATGATGCGGTGGGTGAAGATCGAAGACGTCGGCGACACCGAGTTCCTGGTCGATGAGCAGACCGACAAATTCCGCTTCCTCGAGGAGAACGAGCGGGTGATCACTTCGGGCGGGCGTCCGGCGCAGGGTCGGCCGCTGCTGCTCGGCATCACCAAGGCATCGCTGTCGACCGACTCGTTCATCTCGGCGGCGTCGTTCCAGGAAACGACGCGCGTGCTGACCGAAGCGTCCATCTCCGGCAAGGTCGATCACCTGCGCGGCCTGAAGGAGAACGTGACGATGGGCCGGCTGATCCCGGCGGGCACGGGCTTCGAATACTACCGCCACGTGCAGATTCCGCCGGACGAGCCGCCGCCGCCGCCGGCGCCGGTACAGCCGACTGACGACGAGCTCGAGCTGGAGCGGGATATGGAGTACTTCGTGGAGCCCGAGGAAGCGCTCGGTCCACGGACGGGAGACCTCGGCGAATAACGGTACGTAGGGCGGTCCTCTTAGGGCCGGTACGTAGGGCGGTCCTCTAGGGCCGCCTCCTGTTCGGCGTCCGCACTCATACAACCGCTGTATCGCGTATTGCGAAGGCGGCAGGCGGACTTTAGGGCCGGCGATCGACGAGATCGCCGGCCTTTTTCTTGTACTCACAGGAGAGTTGCTGCGGCGCCGGCCGGCGGCTTCGGCGCTATTCTCACGGTGAGCACATGTGCCGGCTGAGCCGCGGTCGTTACCCCCGACCGATTGGGGTATGAACCAAATCGAACGATCATTCAGTGGCCTCCTAGGCATGCCGTGCTGGGGTGTGCGCCGCGGATTCGGATCGTCTCTGACGCTGGAGTTC
The DNA here is from genome assembly GCA_963728825.1 of uncultured Acidobacteriota bacterium. Lineage (GTDB taxonomy): Bacteria > Acidobacteriota > Vicinamibacteria > Vicinamibacterales > CAVVIG01 > CAVREM01. The sequence goes on along the minus strand of CAVSLA010000005.1, from coordinate 473,676 downwards.
GGGTCGCCGCACCTGGTTGTTCGAGAGCCAGTACAGCCGAGGGCGGAAGCGTCGGAACGTGTGAAGCGTCTGTTTGGCGTGGCGTCGCTGGGCGGGCTAACAGACGCCTGAGCGGGAAGCAGCCACTCATTCATAGTAACGATGGGTATCGACGTGATCGAGGAGCCGGTCCCCGCTCTGGCCGCGTATTGCGGCATTCCGATCGCCTTCGACGTGAGCGAGGTCTTCGACGTGGTCACCGAAGCGGACGGCAGCGCCCGGCTCGAGGCTCGTCGGGTGCCGTTGCCCTACGTGAAGGACTATGACGCACTCGGTGACAATCCGATGCGATGGACCGAGCGGTTCGATCTGTCGAACTGGGGATTCTTCGCGGCGTTCAGTGGCGCGCAGTGCGTCGGTCGGGCAGCCGTCGCCCGCGACACGTCGACGTTGGGAATGCTCGAGGGTCGGAAGGACCTGGCGCTGCTCTGGGATCTTCGCGTTGCCCCCGTGGCGCGTCGCCGCGGAGTCGGCTCGGCACTGTTCGATGCAGTGGTCACCTGGGCCCGCTCGCGGGGCTGCCTTCAACTGAAAATCGAAACCCAGAACATCAACGTGCCCGCCTGCCGCTTCTACTCACAGAAGGGCTGCGTACTTCGGACGGTTCAGAGCGGAGCGTATCCAGAACTGCCCGACGAGGTTCAGTTGATCTGGTTCAAGGATCTGCTCCGTCGGACACAGGCCGGCTAACAACCAAATGGAGCCGACGTGCCGGCCGTCCCGTGCCATCATGGGAACGAATGGGTGATGTTGTTTCAACTCCTGGACGCGCGCCTTCTCTGGGAGAGGAGATCGCGAATTGCGTCAGCCACGGGATCGGTGTTCTCGGGGCTGTCGTGGCGACTCCATTCCTCATTCTGGCCGCCGCCGAACGTGGCGGTCCAGTGGCGATGGTCGGCGCCAGCGTGTTCGCTGGAACCGTTGTGACGCTGTACTTGGCCTCGACCCTCTATCACGCCTTGCCAAACAACAAAGCGAAACGCGTGTTTCGGGTTATCGATCACAGTGCGATCTTTCTGCTCATCGCGGGGACCTACACACCCTTCACGCTTGGCGTGCTGCGCGGCGCCTGGGGCTGGACGCTGTTCGGTGTGGTGTGGGGTCTGGCGGTTCTCGGAGTCATTGTGAAGTCCGTTGCGGGCGTCCGATACCCTCGCCTGTCGACCACGCTGTACATAGCCATGGGATGGCTTGCGCTGATCGCGATTCGACCGCTCTGGCATCAGGTACCGCTGGCGGGCTGGCTGTGGCTCATCGCCGGGGGCATCGCGTACACCGCTGGCATCGCGTTCTATGCGGCGGAACGCATGCGCTACGGCCATTTCGTGTGGCACCTGTTCGTCCTGATCGGCACGGCGTGTCACTTCTTTGCGGTCTGGTCGGTACGCGGCCTAACAGCGGTTGCACCCGACGTCGCCGTCTGTGATGGATTCGACCCGGAAGGCAACTGAGGAACCCTTTGAGTGCTGACCCATCCTTCGATCATTCACCCTGCCGAGCACGCTCAGTACTCGTCCGACAAGATGGGCAAGGCGACGATTTTCGAATCGCCGCGCCTGCTGGTCGGGCTCAACGCGTTCGAACCCGGCCAACAGCATGCGCTGCACGCCCATGCCGGCCAGGACAAGGTCTATTACGTGCTCGAAGGCCGCGGGCGCTTTCTGCTCGAAGGCCGCGAGCTCGAGATGAAGGCGGGCGACCTGCTGGTCGCCCCTGAGGGAGCGCCGCACGGCGTCCACAACACCGGGCCTGGGCGGTTGCTGGTGCTCGCGGTGCTGGCGCCGGGTCCGCGTTAGTCTGGCCGGCTGGGCTTCTGGCCGGCGGATCGCGGCGGTTGACTGTTTGCCCCGACGCGGAGAAACTTCTGGCCACGCGCGCACGCATTGGACTCGCGCGTGGAGGCCTTGTGATGACAACAGTAAGGTGGACGCTGGCCGGCGTTGGCGTGGCGGTCGTCCTTGGAGCGGCTATCTCCACCGCTCAGCAGGGGGCACGCGGGGGCGAGTGGTCCCGTTATGGTGGCGATGCCGCCACCACCAAATATTCACCCCTCGATCAAATCGACAAGGCCAACGCGTCGCGGTTGCGCATCGCCTGGCGGCGCCCCGCCGTTGACCCGAGCCTCACCTCGAAAGATCCCAAGCTCACCTATTCGGGCAACTTCCGGGCGACACCGCTGATGGTGGGCGGAGTGTTGTACAGCCCGAACGGCGTCGGCCTGGTCGAAGCCTTTCACCCGGGCACCGGCAAGACCCTCTGGGTTCAGGAGCCCTTTCCCGACCAGGGGGCGGCGGGTCTTCGGGGCACCAGCTCCCGCGGCGTGGCGTTCTGGACCGAGGGGAACGACCGGCGTCTCCTGGTGGTTCGCGGCGAGCATTTGATTGCCCTCGATCCGGCGACGGGCAAGCCGGTCGCTGGATTCGGCGATGCGGGCCGGATCGACCTGCGAGCGGGCCTCGGTCCTCGCGCAAGCGGGTATGCATGGACCGGTGCTCCGCAAATCTGTCGCGACGTCGTCATGGTTGGCGTGGGCATCGGCGCGTCGATGAATGATCGGCCGACGCACAAGGAAGGAGTGCCCGGCATCGTCCAGGCTTTCGACGTGCGCACCGGCAAGCCGCGCTGGCGGTTCAACCCGATACCGCGTCCCGGCGAGGTCGGCAGCGAGACATGGGAGAACGACTCCTGGTCGTACAGCGGCGACGCCAACCTGTGGTCGCTGATCAGCGTCGACGAAGGGGAGGGGCTCGCCTACCTGCCGCTGACCTCGCCGACGAGCGACATGTTCGGAGGGCATCGGCCTGGCGACAACCTCTTCGCCAACACGCTCGTGTGCGTGCGGTGCGCGGACGGCCAGCGAGTGTGGCATTACCAGATCGTTCATCACGATCTCTGGGACTACGACCTGCCGGCTGCCCCGATCCTGGTAGACATCCGCGTCGATAACAAGCCGATCCGGGCCGTCGTCCAGCTCACGAAGCAGGCCTTTGCGTTCGTCTTCGATCGCGTGACGGGAAGGCCCGTCTGGCCGATCGAAGAACGGCCCGTTCCCGCGTCCGATGTGCCGGGCGAGCGCACGGCGAAAACGCAGCCGTTTCCCACCAAGCCGCCGCCTTTCGATCGCCAGGGAGCGTCGATCGACGATCTGATCGACTTTACGCCTGAGCTGCGCGCCGAAGCCACGGCGCTGCTCAAGTACTACCGCGTGGGTCCGCTCTTCACGCCCCCGTCGATACGAAGCAGCGATCCCAACGGTCGCCGCGGGACGATCCAGCTGCCGGGCTCGGTCGGCGGCGCCGACTGGCAGAGCGGGGCTTTCGATCCGGAGACTGGCGTGCTCTACGTCCAATCAATCACTACGCCGTTCACGGCCGATATCCTCAAGCCGGATCCACAGAAATCGAACCTGGATTACGTGTCCGGGACCCGCGCCTGGACGCCTGGCCCACAGGGGCTGCCGCTGTTCAAACCACCATATGGCCGTATCACTGCCATCGATCTCAACAAAGGCGAACAGCTCTGGATGACTCCCAACGGCGATGGGCCGCGAGACCACCCGCTCTTGAAGCCGCTCAATCTGCCGCCGCTCGGCAGTCCGGGCCGGAGCTCCCCGCTCGTCACCAAGACGCTTGTCTTCCTCGGTGAAGGCGACCCGGTCATGGCGGCGCTCGGCTCGCGGCTTCCGCCCGAGATGCCGCCAACGATCGCACCGGGCTACGGCGGCAGGAAGTTCCGCGCCTTCGACAAGGCCACCGGCCAGGTGGTTTGGGAAATGGAGCTGCCCGCCGGCATCACCGGTGCTCCGATGACGTACATGTTCGAGGGAAAGCAGTACATCGTCGCTGCGACGGGCAGCAGGGAACCCCAGGCAACCGGGTTCATCGCGCTCAGTCTGCCATGAGAGCGCGCCAGACAAGGCATCGGAAGATCAGGAGGCTCACGTGAAGGACAAACGTCTGGCAGTCGCGGCGATTCTGGTGCTCGGGCTCGCCACGCTCGCCGCTCAATCGCAGAACCCGCCGGCACAACCGAAACCCACGGCCGATCCCTACGCCAACAAACCCGATCCTGGCGCGGCGAAGTTTCCTCTCGCCGCGCCGGCCGGCAAGGACAGCGGGGCGAAGGACACGCCGCCTCCCGGCTCGGTGAACCAGGGCCCGTTCGATCCGGCGACATGGAAGTTCGGACCGGCCTTCACCCCGCCGCCGGGGACGAAGATCTGGAATCCCGTCAAGATGAAGATGATGCAGGGCGGAAAAGTGACGGGCGGCACCATCTTCAGCGCGACGGATCCGGCGACCTATTGCGCGATGGCGAACGCCGGGTATGACTTCATCTGGACCGAGATGCAGCATGACCAGCGCGACTGGCAGGCCGCGGCGCGCATGTGGCGGACGTGTCCGGACGCGAAAGCCGTGCCTGGCGCCCGGGTCGCCTACTCGGACGAGCGTGAGATTCAGCACGCGGTGGATGCCGGCGCGCTGGTGATCGTCGTCCCGACGGTCGACACCGTCGAAGAAGCAATCGAAGCGCGGAACTGGACTTACTTCCCGCCGCTCGGCCGGCGCAGCAACGGCGGCGGTCAAGCCTTCGACGCGGCGATGTGGGGAGGCGTCCCCGGCGGCTATCGCAATACGGCCAACGACAACATCGTGCTGATCCTGATGATCGAGACGCTGGAAGGGGTGAAGAACGCCGACGCCATTGCCAAAGTGCCCGGCGTCACCGGCATCTTCGCGGCGAGCGGCGACCTCGGAAACTTCACCGGCTTCCGTCAGGGGACGCCCGACTACGAACGCGCGATCAACATCGTGCACGACGCGGCGATCAAAGCCAACATCCGCTTGTGCGGCCCGTTGGCGTGGCGCGATCGTCCGGACTTCACCTGCTTCCAGGCGGGAAGCGAGACGGCGGCGATCGCTCGAGGCGTGGCCGCGGAGCTCGGTCCGCTCGCGAACACGCAGGGCAAGGTCGAGGGCGGACCGTTTGCGACGCCGGCGAAGCCCTGAAGAACGATGGCCGAACGCGCATGACGAAGCACTGGACGTTGACGTTGGCAATCCTCGGATGGGGAGCCAGCGTGATCGATGCCACGGCCGTTCCGTCCCAGGGCGCCACGGCCAGGACCGTGTGGGACGGTGTGTATTCCGAGGCACAGGCGGCGCGCGGCAAAGCCGTGTACGACGCTCAGTGCGCGTTCTGCCATCAGTCGGATCTGCGCGGTCAGGGATTTGCGTCCGCGCTGGTCGAAGACGCCTTCAGCAGCAGATGGCAGGACGGCAATCTCGGGGACCTGTTGACGATCGTCAAGGTCACCATGCCGCAGGACAAGCCAACCTCCTTGACCGATGACGAATATGCGGCGATCGTGGCCTACCTGCTGCAAGCGAACCGCTATCCGGCAGGCCAGCTGGAGCTGCCTCCCGATCCCGCCGCCCTCAAGGAAGTCGTCTTCAAGCGGCCGGGCACGCCGAAGCCGTGACCTGAGGTCTGGCCGGTGGTTGCCGTTCCGTCAAGCCGATTCTCCAGACGTTGTATTTAAGGATCCGGCGACTCCACGCTGTGCTGAAAACCGCGTCTGCAGCCGTCGTGCGAACGCGCGGCAACGCCGCGACCGCGCGAAGACGCGATGCGACAGCCTCGCGGCACGTCGGGGAGTCTCGTCCCAGAGCACTTCGACCCAGCGCCGGACAATACGGTCGGCGTGGAACTCGCGCCCCCGTTCCAGCCCGTTGCGAACCATGGCGTTATACAGGTCCGGCTCAGCGCGCAGCCTGTCGATCGCCGACAGCACGTCAGCCGCGCTGCGCGCTTCGATGTAATCGAGGGGGGAGCGCCTGAGATAGCGGTACTGGCTCTCCGGGCTCAGGATGGCCGGCACTCCGGCGACCCACGCGTTCTGGAGTTTAGCCGCCGGCTTGGACCGTGCGGCCCACGCTTCACGGGCGCGTAGGGCCACCACGACATCGATGGTTGCGTAGTCGTTCCAGGGGGGCTGTTGATAGAGCTGGTCGCTTCCGCCGAACAGGATCGTGCGGCTTTCCCAGTTCAGTCCTCGTGCTCGCAGGGTCTCAACCCACGCAGGGGCAGCCAGTTCCGGATCGAGCTCTTTGATCGATCCGAAATACGCGACGGTTTCGATCGTCGAGTCGCGATCAGACAGCCGCGGCACAAGGCCAGGCTGCAGCCACGAAGGAATGAAAAACTGATAGTCGTCGGCATCCGCCGGGTTCTGCACGATGCTGAAGTCTGCGAGGGGCTGCGGTGCACGATCCGATCGCGCGACCACGATTGCCAGATCGTCGGGCGACCTCGCGACCTCGAGCAGGCCGGTGAAGTCATCGGCGTGAGTGACGACGACTCCCGAATCCGGCGGTTTGTCGACCAGCTGAACTGGGGCGCCAGCCAGGCGCAGCCGCACGAACGTCTGCAGAACCCACACGTATACACCGGTTCCGAAGACCGCCCAGTCGCGTTCCGGGTCGAGTGACAAGGGATCGACGCCGCCGAGCGCCTGTCGACCGGGAAGATAGAACGACACCGGCCAATCCCCGAGCCTTTCACCGTTTGCCGAACTGAACATCCTCATCGATGCAGGCTAATCCAGCGCCGCGCGAGCATACCGTAGGGCGGCTGTGCATCTAGGCGGCCGCCCGCGAAGCTCGACAGGGCCCTGCTCAGGGCCTGGGGAATCGGGGTGGATTGGGATGAGCAGGCCCCAACTTCAGCATCCGGTTCCACTCGCGAAGAAGTCGATCGGCCTCGACGACTCGCCACCGAGAATTTCGTAGGTGCAACGAACGCCCCGGGTCATCCCGTCAGGCATCCGGCTTGCTGAAGGGCTTGCGTGACTCGAACAGCCGCGCTTACTCCTCGTACGCACGACCGATGAACACCTCCGCCGATCCACAGGTCTGGGGACCCGAAAACGGCCCGATCGAGCTTGTCGCCCGGAACGTCAGCACCCGATACCTGGCCATCTTCATCGATGGCGCGATCGGACTGGTCCTGCTGCCTTTCAACGTCTCGCACCTCGGACCGTCGACGTATGGCCTCTGGATCCTCATCACATCGGTGACCTGGTTCTTCGGGGTGTTGGACCTTGGGTACGGCGGCGCCCTCCCGAAGTTCATCGCGAAGTACCGCGCGTGGCGCGACCGAACGGCGCTGAACGAGGTCGTCAGCACCGTGACCCTCGTATTCGGCGGGCTTGGAGCCATGTGCTTCCTCGTGACGGCCGTGCTCGCCTGGCAGTTCGATTCGCTGTTCAACGTCGATCCGGCGCAGCTGTCCACCGCCCGCCGTGTCCTGCTCATCGTCGGGGTGTACCTGAGCGTGCGCTTCCCGCTGTCGGTGTTTGGTGCGGTGACGTACGGATTTCAAAGGTACTACCTGAACAACGGCGTCAGCATCGGCACCAGCCTCGTCGTCGCTGCTGTCAACGTGGCGGTTCTGAGCGCCGGTTATGGCCTCGTTGCTCTCGTCGCGGCCACGACTGCCGTCCGCATTCTGTCGCTGGGGTTCTTCGCGTGGAATGCATTCCGCGCGTATCCGGGACTCCGGGTCCGGCCGTCGCTGTTCCGGCGTTCGCGGCTGCGCGAGGTGACGGGTTTCAGCGTCTACATGGCGGTGCTCGACTGGTCGGCGAAGCTGAACTACTCGTCCGACGCGCTTGTCATCGGGGCGATCCTCGGTACGACGGCTGTCGGCGTCTGGACGGTGGCGCAGCGGGTGTCGCAGGTGACACAACAGCTGACGAGCCAGCTGAACGATGCTTTGTTTCCCAATGTCGTGGATAGCGACGAGTCGCAGCGTCAGGATCGCCTGCAGATGATCCTTTTGCAGGGGACGAAGCTATCGCTGGCGCTTGCGGCGCCTCTCACGATTGGGTTGATCGTGCATGCCAGCGCCCTGGTCGAGAGCTGGGTGGGCGCGCCATTCGCGGCGAGCGTTCTGCCGATGCAGATCCTCCTGACGGTCGTGCTGGTGCGAGTCACCACGGCGCCGGCCAACCAGATTCTGAAAGGCGCGGGCCGGCATCACATTCTCACCTATGTCAACGCGACAACGGCTGTCGTGAACGTGCTGATGAGCATCGCATTGATCCGCCCGCTCGGATTGGTCGGCGTCGCACTCGGCACGTTGCTTCCCGTCAGCGTGGCGGCTGTCTTCGTGTTGTATCCGGCGGCCTGTCGGCGAGTGGGGCTTCCCCTCAGCCGACCGTTGGTGGAGTCCGTATGGCCGGCGATGTGGCCGGCCGGAGTCATGGGCGCGTTGTTGTGGGTGGCGCTACGCGTACCACCCGCGGGCCTGATCGACGTGGGGCTGCGCCTTGCCGCCGGCGGGCTGCTCTATGCCGCGCTAGTTATCGGTGTAGCCATGAGCGCCGACGAACGGCGTTTCTACTGGACCAAACTCCGCGTCCTGTTCGCTCGCCAGCGCCGGGCTGCCGCGGTGGCGTGACGCACGAGGGAAGTCGCTGCCAGCGGTCCGGCCGCGTAGAAGTGCTTGCCGTAGACGAGGCCAACCAGATCCCACCACGCGAGCTCGCTCTGGAAGATCCGCACTGGATCGCGGCGGCCGAAGAGCCCCCGCCCCAAATCGATGGCGGCGCGAAAGGCCGCGCCCACTCGATAGCGCGGCACGCCGAGCACGTACGGCACCGCCGCAGGCCGCCGCCTGTCGAGCACCCCTTGTGACACGCCGCGCCAGAAGCACCATCGGCGGAAGTAGCGCTTGGTCAGGCGTTCGGGCGGGACGTAGTGATGGATGACGAGATCGGGTCGGTAGAAGCCGCGAGCGCCAATCGCCAGCAGGCGCGCGAACATGTCTTCGTCTTCGCACGAGAGCAGGCGCCCGCCCGGGGTGCGGCCGAGATCCACTGAATACGGCCCGACGCGCTGGAGAATCGATCGGCGGATCACCGCGTTCCCACCCATGAGCATCGCGTCACAGCCGGGGCCGAATTGCTGTGCGTCGGGGCCGCATTCCGCCCAGCCGATGACGGCGCCGTACCCCGATCCGACCCAGGCCGGTCGTTCACCCCCCCAGCGTGGCAAGTACGGGCCGCCAATGAAGTCGGTCTCGGGATCGGCAAACGCGTCGGCGATCGGCAACAGCCAGTGGCGATCGACTTCCTCGTCGTCATCGATCATTCCAACCAGATCGCCACGGGTCGCGGCGATGCCGGCGTTGAGGGCGTGCGATCGCCCTGGCTTCTGCTCGTACACGTAATGAAGCGCGTCGCCGAAACGGGACCGGAACGACTCGACGATTGAACGGGTATCGTCGGTCGATCGATTGTCGACCACGGTCACGTCTACCGACAGGTGAGGGGCGCGTTCCGCAGCGAGCAGGCTCTCGAGCGCCCGCGGCAGCAGCGCGGCACGATTGTACGTGGGAATCACAACGTCCAATCGCATAGCGGTCATCGGGACACTGCGCGCGCCGCCGTGCAGGCGACCGGCCGAACCGGAATGACGGGCTGGACGCATGGTGGTGCGTCGAGCTCCATCAGCGCGTAGAGTTCGTCGCTTGCTCGATCGGTGGCGCTGCCGGGTTCGTGGAAGAGTTCGGCGGCCAGAGCACGCCGCACGTCGGACAGGCGTGCCGGATGCGACACGGCCTCGGCCACTGCCGTCACGATGTCCGACACCGTCGTGACGGTGGTCGACGCCGAGGCGAGCAATTGGACGTAGTCGTCGGGAATGTCGGTTCGTCTGATGAGCTCCGGCATCGAGATTCGCACGAGGGGACGATCGAGAAGCAGATATTCGAAACCGATTGAGCTGTGATCGGTGATCAGCACGTCCGCGGCAGCCAGCCAGGGCGAGGCGTCGCCCGATGTGATGAGGCGCCCGCGCCCCTTCGCCAAAATCGGCGTCAACCGCGCCACCCAGTCCACGCCGCCGGAGCTCTCGAAGTTCGGGTTGAGCGAGTTGTCGTGCAGCTTGACGAGCACGGTCCACCCCGTCTCCGCGAGCCGGCGGACCAACTCCTCACCCACGACGTTCAGCGACGAGAAACGCGTCCACGTCGGCGCGTACAGCACGGTCGGGAGGGAGGAATCGAGCCCGTGCGCTTCGAGCACATCGTCGCGCCGGATACTGCCGTCGACCAGGCAATCGCTTTTCGGCATGCCCACCAGCCGGATCGCCGGACTGTCACGGTCCACGGCGCCGCTCGCGACGTGATTCTCCAATCGCCGCCGGTTGATGAAGAAGAGGCGGTCCCAGTGGCGCATCGAGCTGCTCGGGCGGTCGTAGAAGCGGCTCCACTTACCAGCCACGCCGTGGAACATCTGGACGCGACGCGTCCCGCGGGGCAGGGTCGCCCAGATCAAGTCGGCCGCCACGGCCACGTCGAAGCGTTTGAGCATCGCGTGGCGCCGTGAGAGCACGGGCGCGCCGCGCGGCGCGTCGCGGAAGATCTCGTGAATCTGCGCGGGGGCCGCGCTGGACATCAGCCAGCAGTGCACGCGCGAATCCGTCAGCAGTCGACGGTGCACCGGCGCCATCATGGCATACTCCATCGCGGTGCGTGCGTCGAAGACGACGTGGCGCATGTCCGGACGCCGGAACCGCTGCCACCAGGTATCAGCAGCCTGTACCAACCGGCCCAGCCGCATTACCGGTTTGCGCATGTTCATCTCACTCGGAGTGCGCCGGCGCCCGCCGAAGAGGTGCCGTTTCCACGGCGCCGTGCGAACAGGCGAGGCAGGCGCCACAGCGCGGGCGGCCAGCCGCGGCGTTGAGTGACAAATTCGCGCACGCGCGTCCGGAAGAACCCATGGAAAAAGCGAAGGCGCACCTCGTGGAGAAAGGCTTGCGCCTGATTGCCTGCCACCTTGGCCGCAGTCCAATTGACGACGTCGCCGAGCGCCTGACGATATAAGTGGGCCGGCACGCCCAGCAGAGTGCCGACGCTCGTCTGCTCGAGGTGCTGCGAGCGCAGCAACGCGTGGAAATGCCCGTGCCCGGTGTGCCATCGCCGATGGTAATCACGGTCCAGTCGGCTCGGCTGGACGGCCGCTTTCAACGAGATGCGGGGATCGTAGAGCGCCTTGCGGCCTGTGCGCAGGACCCGCAGCATGAAATCGTGGTCCTCGAGCGAGCCGATGCTGTCGCGAACACGCTGGAAGTCCGTGGCGAAGGTGCCGACCGCTTCGAAGAGCTCGCGCCGGCAACCGCCCGCCCCCACCAGGGCAACCGGACGCGTCGCCGTGACGACGATCGGCTCATCCCCATGATCGGCGAGGGCCAGCGGTGCCCAATGATCGCGGGTCAGCCAAACGGGAGGTTCGACCGGCCACAGCGGCAGCAGACGGCCGCCCACGATGTCCGCTTCTGGGAATTCGCGAAATGCCCGGATGATCGCGCTTACCCAATCAGGCGGGGCCAGCAGGTCGTCGTCGATGAAGGCGATGAACGCACCGCGCGCCTCGCGGATGCCGGCATTTCGGGCGTGCGATAAACCCTGCCGCGGTTCGAAGATGTATCTGACGCGAGCGTCGGGTCCGGCGAGCTCTTCGACGAGTTCCCGCGTCCGGTCGGTGGAATTGTTGTCGACGACGAGCAGCTCGAAAGCCGGCGTTGAGGCGACCTGGGCCAGCACACTCCGCATGGCGCCCCCGAGAAGAGGGGCGCGGTTGTACGTGCACATCACGACCGACAGGTCCGGCGCGCGAAGCTGAGCTTGCGTGTCGGGGCCGAACGGCGAACCTGAGCTGGACCGTGAGGACGCCACCGTTCCGGCATCAACAGCAGAGGCCGTGCCAGCTCTTATCTGTCACGAGGTCGGATGGCGGCCTCTCATGGTTGTTGACGTGAGATATGCTGGGAGCTGCCACTGCTTAGCATTCAGCCACCACACAATGAGGAAATCGGCTCCGCGTCTCCCTGCGGAACCCGAAGGGGACGCGACTCTTTTTCCCTCGCGGCAGGGGATAGAGGGGGTTCAGGACCCTTTGCGCCAGTCGGGCACACGAGTTGCCTCCGATAACCACCAATGAAGCGACCTCTGCAGATTCTAGTGTGCGCAGCAGCTTTGTCCGGCTCGCCCATCGCCGCCGCTGCCCAGGAGCGCCTGTGCGATTCGAAAAACGAGGACTGCCGGACACCGCTGATTAACCTGATCCGTAACGAGACGCGGGGCATCGACGTCGCGTTCTGGTTCATGCAGGACGCACGGTACTCTCAGGAGCTCATCAATCGTCATAACGCGGGCGTCCCCATTCGAATCATCGTCGACCAGCAGGCGAACAACACCAAGCCTGGAAACGCGGAGATCATCGAGGCCCTTGCCGCCGCTGGCATTCCGATGCGGCACCGCGTGGTGGGCGACATCCTGCACTTCAAGATGATGCTGTTCGACGGTCAGGGCGTGCTGCAGTTCAGCAAAGCGAACTACACGCCCAACTCGTTCGTGCCGGAATCGCCGATCAACTATTTCGACGAGGCTATCTTCTTTACGAACGACACCGCCGAACTCGCCCTGACGAACAGTTTCCGAAGGCGCTTTGATGACCTTTGGATAGATACGTCGAGATATGAAAACTACCGCAATATCGCCGGCACGCCGGCGCGGCGATACGCGCTCTTCCCGATCGACCCGTCGATGAACTTCCCGCCGCTCCAGAACTTCCAGACGCGCGCCGCCGGGCGTTTCAACGCGGAGACGCAGGGGATTGACGCGATCGTGTATCGCATCACCGACAGCCTCCTGCCGAACGCGCTGATCAGCGCGAAGTCGACCGACACGTGCCGGTGCGAGTTATCACCGAGCCGGACCAGTACCGTGATGTGGCCAAACGGTGGCATTCCGCGCACGTCGATCGGATGCACATGGCGGGCGTTCAGATCAAGCAGCGTTATTACGACACCAATCACCGCGGGCTCATGCACCAGGCGTCGGTGGTCCTGCACGGGCTGGGCGAGGTGATCTTCGGCTCCTCCAATTGGACGACCTGCCTCCGCCAACCGGCAGGACGAGCACAACTACTTTTACAAGGTGACTCCTGGAAAGGAAGCCCTGGTTCTTCCAGTGGTTTGACGATCAGTTCCAGGACAAATGGAACGATTCGGTCAATTACGGGCGTTGCAGCCGCTGCCGCCGGACCCGCTTACCGCCTACGCTTCGCCCTGCTAACGGCGCCTCCGGTGTTTCCACGAGCCCGACCCTCACCTGGGAGGGCGGACCATGGGCGCATCTTTACGACGTTTACGTGGGTACGACGCCGAACACCCTGGCGCTGGTCGGACCGTCGAACCAACAGCTGGGCAGCCCCGACGACGGCCGGACGGAGACGTTCGCTGTCACCAACCTGCAGCCGGGCACGACGTACTACTGGCGCATTGTCAGCAAAACGTGGGCGCTCCAGTCGCGGACTGGTCCGGTGTGGAGTTTCACGACGGCAGGCGCTCCGCCTGGCGGTGGGGGCGGTATGCCGTACCCTGGACCAGGGGCTGCAGTCATCCCGGGCACCTTCCAGGCGGAGAACTTCGACGAGGGCGGTCAGTTCGTCGGTTCGTACGACACGACCCCCGGCAACAAGGGCGCGGTCTATCGCAACAACACGGACGTCGACATCGGAACGACCAACGATGGCGGCTCCGCAATCTATGTCGGGTGGACCAGGCCGGGCGAGTGGCTGAAGTACACGGTTAATGTCGCGACGGCGGGCACCTACTCGCTCGAGACGCGCCTGGCCCAGGTCGGGACCGGCGGCCGGTTCCACGTCGAAGTTGGCACCTCATCTGTGAGCGGGCCAATTACGGTTCCAAATACCGGGGCGTGGGACGCGTGGCAAACGATCACCACGCCCGGCATCCAGTTGCCCGCCGGCGTGACCACGATTCGCGTGGTGCTTGACGCGGTCGGGACGGGCGGCGCGGTCGCCGGCTTCAACTGGTTCCGCTTGACGTCCGGCTCCACGCCGCCGCCGCCGCCCCCGCCCACCACGACGCCCTACGGCGGCACGGCGGCCGCGATTCCGGGCTTCGTGCAGGCGGAGAACTTCGACGTTGGCGGACAGTCGCTGGCCTACTTCGATACGACCGCTGGTAACAAGGGCCTGACGTATCGCAACGACACGGATGTCGACATCGGCCAGACGAACGACGGCGGCACCGCGTTTTACATCGGCTGGACCAGGGCGGGCGAGTGGATGAAGTACACGGTCAATGTCGCGACGGCGGGCACCTACTCGCTCCAGACGCGCCTGGCCCAAGTCGGCACCGGCGGCCGGTTCCACGTCGAAGTTGGGTCATATGTGAGCGGGGCAATCACGGTGCCCGATACCGGGGCTTGGGACGCGTGGCAGACCATCACCACGCCCGGCATCCAGTTGCCCGCCGGCGTGACCACGATTCGCGTGGTGCTCGACGCGGTCGGGACGGGCGGCGCGGTCGCCGGCTTCAACTGGTTCCAGTTTGTCGGACCGACGCCGTAGCGGCGCAGACGAGGCACCATGAAGTTCTCAATCGTTATCCCGACCTACAATCGCGCCGACGAACTGCGCGAGACCATCCGCAGCATCGCGAAACTCGCCGTCGCCGGTGACTGGGAGCTCCTGGTCGTCGACAACCGGTCGACGGATCACACGCGCACCGTCGTCGAAGCGGAGAGCATCGGCTTCCCGGCGCCGCTGCGGTATTTGTACGAGGCTGAACAGGGTCGCTATGCGGCGCTCAATACCGGCATCCGTGCGGCCCAGGGAGAGATCATCGCGACGACGGATGACGACGCGCGTGTGGAGCCGGATTGGCTGACGCGGGCGGCCGCCGGACTCGAGGCGCTCGGCTGCGACTACGTCGGTGGGAAGGTCTTCCCGATCTGGAAGGGCGCCCGTCCCGACTGGATTCCCGAGGGGCGATCGCGACACTGGGCCGTGCTGGCGCTCCAGGATCACGGAGAGCAGCCGGTCGAATTCGGTGTGAATGGTATCCCGTGGCCGCTCGGCATCAATACGGCGACGAAGCGCGAAGCTTTCCAGAGGCTCGATCTGTTCGATAACCGCCTCGGCCGGAAGGCCGGTACGCTCAGGAATCAGGCCCAACGGGAGTGGCATCTGCGCGCCCGCGCGGCCGGTCTGCGCGGTTTCTATGTCCCAGACATGGTGGTGCACCACGTCGTCGAGTCCGAACGGTTGGAGAAGCGGTATTTCCGTCGATGGTATTACTGGCACGGCATCAGCCGCGCCATCCTGTTCGCGAAACTGGGCGTCGACATGGACTCGCCCGACAACTCGCAGCTCGATTATTCGAGAGTTCCGCAGCTGGCCGGCGTGCCGCGCTACATGTATCGAACGCTGGTGACCCATGTGAAGGACATGATCATCGCGCAGTTCCGCCGAGATCCGGTGGCGGCCTTCGAGCACGAACTGTGGCTATTCTTCTTCGCCGGAATTTTCAAACAGCGCTGGGCCGAGCGCGAGGTTGCCATCCCGTCACCGCAGGTCAGCCTGTCGTCCCGCCACGTCTGATGCCGAGACTTCTCATCCTGACGCTCAGCAGCGGCGAAGCGGCGCTGCCGCTGCTCAAGCGGCAGCTACGCGGTCAGACTTTTCAGGATTTCGAGCACGAAGTGATTGCCGGCCTGCCAAATCAGGCCGCTCACAACCGTCTCTATCGCACGATCATGGAACGGGCGTCGTCGTTCGACCTGTTCCTCAAGCTCGATGCCGACATGACCCTGCGCCGGGACACGTCGCTGGCGGAAGCGGTCGAGGCCACCGCACGGTATCCAGAGATACAGCACTTCGCCTTCCGCGTGTGGGACTACTTCACGGAGGAGGAGACGCTTGGCGTCCATCTCTTCCGCACCGGTTTGCGCTGGGGCGAGATCACTGACGATCTGTTCGTCGATCCCGATCCGCCGAACGTCAGGCAGCTGTTGTGGGAGGGGCCGCCCGCGCCGTTCGTGAATCATGGTGAAGTGGTCTCCGACTTCGAATGCTTCTCGTTCGGTGTCCACAAGTTCCTGAAGGTCGCGCAACGAGGCCGTGGCGAGGCCGGCCGCCCTGCCAAGGGTCATAAGTACTCGCGGCACTTGCGGAACTGCGCCCGCATCCGAGATCTGTATCGCTCGTCGCGCGCCCGCCGCCACCAGCTCGCGCTGACCGGGATGTTCTGGGCGATGCACCATCGCGAGGTGTCGTCGCTGTTCGACAAGTCCTCGTTGCTGGAGGTGTTTGAATCCGAAGTATGCGGCGGGGAGACCAATTGGCGCCGGCATGTGGATCGACTATCAAACAGCCTCGTCGCATGGCGGCTGGCACTGATGCGAAGCCTGGGGCCACGGCGGGCGTTCGCGTAGGGCACGCCCCCAACCAGAGAGGCCGGATGAGATGTACGGTGTAAGAGACGTGGTTGATGTCGTGCGGTCGGCCGCACGGCCATTCGGCCGCACGACGTCGGCAGGTGCGGAGGGGCTCGCGTTCGATTTGCAGCGCCTGTTTCCAGACGGAGCGCGGACGATCTTCGACGTCGGCGGCTACGTCGGCGAATTCGCCGCGCTCGTCCACGAGGTGTTTCCGCAGGCTCGCGTCTGCAGTTTCGAGCCGTTCGGTGCCAGCTACGATCGGATCAGCCAGCGATTCAAGGGCGCGGCGTGGATCACGGTCGAGAACATCGGCATGTCCGATTCGGCAGGCAGTGCCGACCTGATCATCGGCGAGGACGGTTCGACCAACTCGATCGTCTCCCCGGTGGTGACCAACGGCTCGTACGATGCGTCGCGCCCGCGCGTGTCGATTCGCCTGGACACGCTCTCGAATCGCGCGAGGGCGCTGCTCGGTGAGGACCCTCGCATTTCGATCCTGAAAGTAGACACGGAGGGGAACGACTTGAAGGTGTTGCAGGGCGGTGAAGACCTTCTGGACCGCGGCGCGATCGAAGCTGTGCACGTGGAAGTGATGTTCATGGAGCATTTCAAGGGCGCCGCGGGGTTCGTGGAGATTGGTGCGTACCTGCAACGATTCGGCTACCGGCTGTTTTCTCTGTATGATTTGAAGCGAAATGCACAGGGACAGCTCCGGTTCGGGAATGCCTTGTTCCTGTCCCCGCACCGACAGATATTCGCCGGCGTTGCTCGTTGAGACGTTTCAGGGCTCGCGTTAGAACGCGTCGCTCAGGTTTTCCCGCGGCTCCGCATTCTCGTTCCGATACAATCAACCGGCTCACTGGCGTGAGACGGTCTCGGCGGCTATGCCGTTGCCGTTCGTCGCCTCACCGCTGCTGCGCGCGGTCGATCTGAGGTCCAGCCCTTTTCGGCTCAGGAACACAACATGGTACGTATCGTTTTCCCCCTTCTGCTGTGCATTGCAATTCTGACCGCCGGCTCGCGTCCGATCTCCGGTCAGTCGTCTCTGTTCGTCAGTACCGGGAGTAGCTGGCGGTACCTCGATAACGGTTCAAATCAGGGCACGGCATGGCGCTCGCCCGGGTTCAACGACTCGGCGTGGGCAAGCGGCCCGGCACAGCTCGGGTACGGCGACGGCGACGAAGCCACCGTCGTCAGCTACGGCGCAAACGCCACAGCGAAGTACCTGACGACGTACATGCGCCGCGCCTTCTCGGTCACCGATCCCACTGCGTACGCAAGCCTGCAGCTGCGCGTGCTGCGAGACGACGGCGCGGTCGTCTATTTGAACGGTTCAGAAGTGTTTCGCACGAACATGCCGGCGGGAACGATCGGCCATACCACGCCGGCGGCGGTCGCCGTCACCGGTGCGGACGAAGCGGCCTTCGTGACCGCGGCCTTGAGCCCGGCGCTGCTCGTCGCCGGAACGAACGTGATTGCCGTCGAAGTGCATCAGTCCGATCAGACCAGCAGTGATCTCAGCTTCGATCTGGAGCTGTCGGGCAGCGCGTCAGTCAGCGTGACGCGCGGTCCATATCTGCAGCTCGGCACCCCGACGAGCATCGTTGTCCGCTGGCGGACCAGCGCGCCCGTTGTCGGCCGCGTGCAGTTCGGGCCGTCGCCCGGGGTGGTCTCCGGCTCCGTGCAGGAATCGGTTTCCCGAACCGAGCACGAGGTGCGTCTCACCGGGTTGCTGCCGGAAACCGTCTACTACTACTCGATTGGGACGCCGACCACGACGATGGCCGGAGACGCTGGATTTCACTTCAGAACCGCCCCGCCAGCGGGCAGCGAGCGGCCGACGCGGATATGGGTCGTCGGCGACTCCGGAACCGCCAACGCGGGAGCACGGGCCGTGCGCGACGCCTATGCCACGTTCGCCGGGTCTGGCTACACCGATCTCTGGCTGATGCTCGGCGACAACGCCTACAACGACGGGCTGGACCACGAATACCAGGCCGCTGTGTTCAACATGTACCCGGCGCTGCTGCGCAAGACCGTGCTGTGGCCGGCCTACGGCAACCACGACGGATATGGGTCCGATGCAGCGACAAATACCGGGCCGTACTTCGACATCTTCACGTTGCCGAAGCAGGGCGAGGCGGGAGGCGTCGCGTCCGGGACAGAGGCCTACTATTCGTTCGACTACGGCAATATCCATTTTGTCTGTCTGGAGTCGTTCGAAACGAACCGATCGCCCGGTGGCCCGATGCTGACCTGGTTGCAGCGTGACCTCGCCGCCAACACCAAACCATGGGTCGTCGCCTTTTTTCATCATCCGCCGTATTCCAAGGGCTCCCACAACTCGGACGCGGAGATCGAGCTGGTGGAGATGCGGCAGAACGCCGTCCCGATCCTGGAGAACTTCGGCGTCGATCTCGTGCTCACCGGCCATAGTCATGCCTACGAGCGGTCGTACCTGATCGACGCCCACTACGGCGTCTCGACGACCTTCATGGAATCGATGAAAAAGAACGGCGGCAGCGGTCGTCCCGACGGCTCGGGCGCCTACGAGAAACCGACCTACTGGATGGCGCCGCATGAGGGAGCTGTCTACGTTGTCGCGGGCGTCGGAGGGAGCTTAGCCGGCGGCACGCTGAACCACCCGGCCATGTACACGTCACAGGCGGTGCTCGGATCGCTCGTCTTGGACGTCCAGGGCAACCGATTGGACGCGATGTTCCTCGACAGCACTGGCGTGCGCCGCGACTATTTCTCCATCGTGAAGGGGACGGGCGGGTCGACGCCATCGACGCCCGCCTACGGCGGAACGCCGGCCGCTGTTCCCGGCGTCTTTCAGGCTGAGAACTTCGACGAGGGCGGCCAGCTCGTTGCCTATTACGACACCACCGCAGGAAACAAGGGCACCTTGTATCGCCCCAACACCGATGTGGACATCGGCGTAACCAACGACGGCGGCAGCGCGTTCTACATCGGGTGGACCAGGGCGGGCGAGTGGCTGACGTACACGGTCAATGTCGCCGCGACCGACACATACACGTTCCAGACGCGTCTTGCGAATATCGGCCCAGGCGGGCGGTTCCATGTTGAAGTCGATGGTGTCAACCGTACCGGCCCGATTGCCGTGCCCGACACGGGGGCGTGGGACGCGTGGCGGACGATCGCGGTGCAAGGCATCCCGCTCAGCGCCGGGCTGCGGACCATCCGGGTCTTTTTCGAGGCGGTCGGGACCGGCGGCGCGGTCGCCGGCTTCAACTGGTTCGAGTTCGTCGCCGGCCCCATTCCGGCGCCCACCACGCCCTACGGCGGCACGGCAGCCGCGATTCCCGGCCGCGTGCAGGCGGAGAACTTCGACGAGAACGGCCAGCTCGCCGGATCGTACGACACGACCGCCGGCAACAAGGGCGCCACGTATCGCAACAACACAGATGTCGACATCGGAACGACCAACGATGGCGGCGCCACGCCTTATGTCGGGTGGACCAGGGCGGGCGAGTGGCTGAAGTACACGGTGAACGTCGCGACGGCGGGCACCTATTCGCTTCAGACGCGCCTGGCCCAAATCGGGACCGGCGGCCGGTTCCACGTCGAAGTTGGCACCTCATATGTGAGCGGGCCAATTACGGTTCCAAATACCGGGGCTTGGGACGCGTGGCAGACCATCACCACGCCCGGCATTCAGTTGCCCGCCGGCGTGACCACGATTCGCGTGGTGCTTGACGCGGTCGGGACGGGCGGCGCGGTCGCCGGCTTCAACTGGTTCGAGTTCGTTGGATCGGCGCCATAACGCTGGGCAACGCCCTGGTCCAGCGATCGTTTGGGTCCACCGAGCTGACGCAGAGGCGCGCAGGTTTCGGTCGAGCGTCCCAAGCCCTTCTGCCTCTGCACGCAGCAGTATCGACGCACTATGGCGTATCGATTCCGAACAATCATGTCCGAAATACGACGGGCCGCTGTCTTACGCTTGGGTAGCTGAACGCAAATACAACTCATCAGTATTTAGCGACATGATGGGCTTTGCGACGTTTACTTGGGAAACAGTGGCATCGCCACGGCGCGATGTAACAGTTACAAATTCCGCCGTCTGCAGACGATTCAGGGCCGCGCCGGAGCGAAGTCCCGCCCCGCGAATTGAAAAAAACATTGTGAAAATCGCGCCTCCCCGCGGTGGCAGCATGCTTGCCAGCGGATGGGCAGCGGCGGTACGCACCCAAGCCGCGCTCTAATTTCAGCCCGGATCTGTTCTGGCGGCGGTTCGTTCCAGTAAGGAGCGACGCGCCGCGCTCGTTCGAGTTGTGTTTAGGCGCAGTCCGTAGAGTGTGACCGCCTCTGAAGGCGGGTGCTCGGTTCCCCCCCGTGGAGCACCCCTCCTAAAGCATTCATTACCATGCGCGGCGCATCGGCGTCCCGCAACTGACACGTCGGAGGCAGTTCATGGCGAAGTTCGTGTGCTCACCGGATCGTCGATTCATTCACCCAGTGGTTATCGGGCTGATCGCGAGTTTGGCCTTTGCTGCGAGCGCGTCTGCCCAGACGACGGTGACGCTCAGTACACCCGGGACGCACATCAACGCCGACCAGACCATCCAGGGCGGCGCGGCCGCGACGACCGACTTCAGCGGCAGTGACACGTTGGCCTCGAAGGTCAGTTCAGAGGCCTGGACGCGTCGCATCCTGTTCAAATTTGATACTCAGAACTACATCCCCGCCAATGCGGTGATCCAGAGCGCATATCTGCACCTCGTTCTGAGAAACGCTGAAAGCAGCGAAAGCCGGCCACTGACCGCCTACTTCGTGACCAAATCGTTCGTCAAGGGTGAGGCTACCTGGCAGAACTACCGCAATGGCTTGCCCTGGTCCACGGCCGGCGGCGACCTCGGAGAGCGGTTCAGCACGACCTGGGTCGATGGGTCGGTTGGCTCGACGTTCCGCTTCGATCTGACCTCGCTCGTCCAGCGCGCCGTGAATGGCGACCTCGGCACGCGCTACACGCGCTTCGCGCTCGTTGACATTGGGGCGGGCACCGCGGGCAACTACCGGGCGTTCCACTCGACCAGAGCGACCAACACCTCCCTGCGACCGCGTCTGGTCATCACCTACACGACCTCGACTTCGTCCCCGCCGCCCGCGCCGGCGGCCACCCCGACGGGCACGACGCTGCGGGTCATGCAGTGGAACGCGCACAAGACGAAGAACACCTCCGGCTGGTGCGATCCGAATGGCACCGCCAACATCATCGTCGCGCACGATCCGCACGTCGTCAGCTTGAACGAGATCAACTTCTACTCCGGTGAGTGCGCGTGGGACTTCGATATGGGAGCGCGGCTCGAGTCGCTGCTCGAGGCCAAGACCGGCGTCAGCTGGTATCGCCAGCACGTGAGTTCGGGCGCCGTCGGCAATGTGATTCTGTCCCGGTTTCCGCCGGTGTCGTCGACCTCCTACCAGCTCAGTTATACGCGCGGCGTGGCGCAGATGCGGATTCTCGTGAACAATCGCTACGTCAATCTGTTCTCGACCCACGTGGAGTACGACTATGCCTCGTGGCGGACCACTCAGATCCAGCAGGCCGTCCAATGGATGAACAATTTCTCCGAACCGCGGATCATGATGGGTGACTTCAACACCTGGCCGAACACCACCGACTACTACATCATCGCCAATCCGTATCAGGACGCCTGGGTGGCGGCCCAAAACATGGGGACGGCCAGCGCCTACAATGGCACCGGCAACACGCACGGCGGCTCGCGCTTCGATTACGTCTTCTACTCGAGAGTCGCTGCCCTCTCACTGAGGAGCGTCAGCGTGGTCAGTCCGCAGGGCGCGTCCGATCACGATCCGGTGGTTGCGGTGTTCACGGTCAATTGATCCCAGAAGGCACTTGAACGTTCGGCCTGTCCCAAGAGAAGGCGGCAGGCGAGTGAGTGCGACCGCCCCGACGTTCAGCGTAAACACTACGTATGCAACGCGGGGCGGAGTCCGTGGAGCCGGACCGACGACCTAGCGGACAACCTGCCCCTGCTCGACGCCATCGGCGGATCGCTGGCTCACCCTGATTGAGAAGCGCTCCCGCAAGCACGCAGCCTCCCCCGGACTTGGTAAACTCTCTCCGAGGAAGGCGACCGTGATGCGGACTATCCGCCTGGTGATCGCGTGGATCGTTCGGCGAGTCCGTGGAGTGCAGGCACGCCTGACGGCAGCCAATGAGCGCCCCTTTGAGCCTGGAACAACCTATCCGCTGCGCTACCAACTGAGGCGATTCCTCGCCCTGCCGCCGGCCCACGGCCACCCTGCCTGTTTCGTTCGGTCGGTGAGCGGCGCCTGGCATTTTCTTTCGAGCGACCCGATTGACGATCCGGTTCTCGACGGCATTCTCGGCAAGTCCAAGTCGCTGTACTTCCCGCCGCTGAGCGCCGCGACGGAAGCCGAATTGAGCGGAGGCGGCTGGGTATGCGATGTCGGTGCGTACAACGGGTCGTGGGCCGCGGAGATGCTGGCCCGATACCCCCGGGCCCGCGCGGTCATGGTCGAGCCCAACCCTGAAAAGTACAGGAACATCGGACGAACGCTGAAAGCGAACGGTCTCGTGACCCGCGCTCGGACGGTTGCAGTGGGAGTGGCACCGTTCACCGGAACTGGCGTCTTGATCGCGAACAAGAAGGGCTCGTGGGCCCGACGAATCGAGCCGGGAGGATCACCACAATCGAGTGGCGACCTGCAAGTGCCGACCGCATCGCTGCGCGAAGTGCTCGACGGGATTAAGCCAGCGGTCATCAAATGCAACGGCGAAGGGGCGGAGTTCGCGCTGGTACCCCAGGTACTGGAGCTCGGGCTGTACCCCAAGTTGATGATCCTGATGGTGCATCCCTGGCTCGGTGACGCAGCCGGACTGCGCGCCCGCCTCGAGGGCGCCGGTTATCAGCTCACAAGCTTGCTGGACGACGAGTCACATCCCTGCTGGCACGCGCGGCTGGGCACGGAAGAGCGGCATCACTTCTGACAATCCTTGTAGTACGTCCGCCTACGGACGCCCTCGGTAAGATTAGAATGGCGGCCATGGAGCGGCCCTGATGCGACGACTCACTCGCGTTCTTTCCCTTGGCGCGGTTGCGGCCATGACTGCCATCGTCCTGGCGGCGCAGCGGCCGCCAGCCAGTTCGGCGGTGGCGGGTGAGTGGCGCTACTACGGCGGCGACTCCGCCAGCACGAAGTACTCGCCGCTTGGTCAGATCACGCGAGCGAACGTCAACCAGCTTCAGGTCGCCTGGCGGTGGAGCTCGCCTGACAACGAGATCGCCACGGCCAATCCTGTGGCCCGGCCCGCGGGCTATCAGGACACGCCGATCATGGCGAACGGCGTCCTCTACACGACAACGTCGCTCGGCATCTACGTGGCCATCGATCCGGCGACCGGCCGGACGCTCTGGCAGCACGACCCGGAGATCTGGAAGCTCGGCCGGCCGCCGAACCTCGGCTTCACGCATCGCGGCACAGCCTACTGGACCGACGGCAAGCGCCGCCGTCTGATCAGCGGCACGCACGACGCGTATCTCGTCTCGCTCGACGCCGAGACGGGGAAGCCCGACCCGAGCTTCGGGACGAACGGCCGCGTGGATGTCACGGAGGGCCTCCAGTACGTCCAGCGCGGGCGCAACTACGCCATCAACTCCGTACCGGTCGTCGTCAAGAACGTCATCATCACCGGATCGAACATTCAGGACCTGCCGCAGACCAAGGAACAGCCGCGAGGCGACATCTCCGGCTTCGATGCCGAAACCGGGAAGAAGCTCTGGACCTTCCATTCGATTCCGCAGAAAGGCGAATTCGGCTACGAGAGCTGGGAAGGTGGATCGGCGGAGTACACCGGCGGCGCGAACGTCTGGTCGATGATGACGGTCGACGAGGAGCTCGGCTACGTCTACCTGCCGTTCGGCACACCGACCAACGACTACTACGGCGGCCATCGGCTCGGCGACAACCTGTTTGCCGAAAGCCTCGTCTGTCTCGACGCCAGGACGGGCAAACGGGTCTGGCACTTCCAGGCCGTCCGTCACGGACTCTGGGACTACGATTTTCCGGCGGCGCCAATTCTCGTCGACATCACCGTCAACGGGCGGCGCATCAATGCCGTCGCGCAGGTCAGCAAGCAGGGGTTCGTCTACGTCTTCGATCGACGAACCGGAGCGCCGGTCTGGCCGATCGAGGAGCGGCCCGTGCCGCAGTCGAGTGCGCCGGGCGAGCGCACGGCAAAAACGCAGCCGTTTCCGACCAAGCCGCCGCCCTTCGACCGCCAGAGCATGCTCGACGATGACGTGATCGACTTCACGCCCGAGCTGCGCGCCCAGGCGCTCGAGGTGTTGAAGCAGTGGGATCGCGGACCGCTGTTCACGCCGCCATCAGAGCGCGGCAGCGTGCAGATGCCGGGTCACGTCGGCGGCGCCGACTGGGGCGGCGCGGGTGTCGATCCCGTGAACGGGATGCTGTACGTTCCCTCACTCACCAGCCCGATCATCGTGCCGCTGGTGAAAGGCGATCCGGCGCGGGGCAATCTTCAATATCGAGCGGCGACGCAGCAGATGCCGACGCTCGATGGGCTTCCGCTCTACAAGCCGCCGTACAGCCGGGTGACGGCGTACGACCTCAACACCGGCACGATTCGGTGGCAGGTGCCGATCGGCGATGGGCCGCGCAATCATCCCCTGCTGAAGCACCTGAACCTGGGGCCGCTGGGCAGTGGCCTGCGGGCGGCGCCGCTGGTCACGTCGACGCTGCTGTTCATCGGACAATGGTCGGGCGCATTGAGCCGCGGGCCGGTCTTGAAGGTAGGCGACCGCGAGCCGTCGAATCATCCTCAGGAGCCGTGGACGTTTCGCGCGTTCGACAAGGCGACCGGCGAGCAGGTGTGGGCGAAGGAGCTGCCCGTGGGCCCCGTGGCTGCTCCGATGACCTATTCCTACCGGGGGAAGCAGTACGTGGTGGTCGCCGGTGGCGGCGGGGTTCAGTCAGAGCTGATCGCCTACGCACTCCCCTGACGGAACAATTGGAAGTACATTTCGCGCGCGTGCTTTTTCATATCGCTCAAACTGTATTCGCTATTGCTTTTCGAAGACGGCGACGTTGTTGACCTTTTGCCCCTGGCCGTCCATGCCGGTCGAGGTCACCGTCCGCGTCTTGCCATCGGCCGAAACGACGTTCCGTTGCGTGATGGTCACTTTGCCGCCCCTCTTTTGCACCGCCTCGAGCGTGTTCCCGTCGATTCGCTTGACTGCAATCATGTCCGCATTCGGATTGTTGCCAGTGATCGGCACGTCTTTGCCATCGAGATTCGAAGTATAGGACCACTGTTGCACCGCCCCGGTTGCTGGCTCGGACCTCACCGAAATCTTGTAGGCCTGACCGGCCGCCTCGTACGTCGTGGTCTGGCTCTTGGGTATCGGGCCCGGGGTGTACTTGCTCTTGGCGACATTGAGCCTCCAGGTCCCGACGAACGGATCTTTCGACTGCGCGCTGGCGAACATCGCGACCAACAGCATTCCCGCCGCGACGACTGACACGACGCGCCAAGGTCTCGGAATCATGCGTCCTCCTTACCTGTGGGCATACAGTAAAGCGTCGAGGGAACGTATCACAGTGGCCGCGGATGAGCGATCGGATGCCGTCGCGCTCCCCAGCTTGTGCTGCAGCCGTTACAGCCATTGGCGCCGCCGGAACAGCACATACAGCGCAACCGACAGCAGCACCATCAGAATCAAGGCGGCCGGGTAGCCAAACCTCCAGTGCAGCTCCGGCATGCGATCGAAGTTCATGCCGTAGACGGTGCCAACCAGGGTCGGCGCGAAGAAGATGGCGGCCCACGCCGAGATCTTCTTGATCTCTTCGTTCTGCGAGTAGCTCGCCTCGGTGAGCCGCTTCACTTCGACGTTCTGCGCCTGGCCGACCAGCGCGGCGTTGACTGTCAGAACGGTCTGGTAGAACTCGATGACGCCTTGGAGATACTCCTTCTCGCTGTCGGCCACGCTGCGGACACGCTCGAACTGGTCGATGATGTCGGCCACCATCGTCTCGCCGCCCGGCGGGATGCGGGTCAGACCGGACATCCGTCCGTAAATCGCTCCGCCCAGGGCGGCCATCGTCCGGACGGCGAGCAGGCCGTGGCGCGCGCGGAACAAGTCGGTAATGAAGCTCTCGGGATCCCCGACGTCCCCGCCGGTCACGCGCTGCTCGAGCTGCCAGACGTCGCGGGTCAGGGTCTCGACGTAGGCTTCCTGATGGCGGGTGAGCGCCGAGACGATGGCGTGCGACAGCTCGAAGACCGACTTGGGCCGGAATCGCCCCGCCACGATTCGCGCATGGATCGCCCGCGTCTCGCGCAGCGCCACCGCCGGGTCGACAGCCGGGTTGATGGGCCCATGGACCGTCACCAGGTAGTTCCGGCCGATGATCTGGTCGAGCTCGATGTAGTGCACGTGGCCGCGGTGCCCGCGCTCGGGCGCATGCAGCACGATCAGCACGTGGTCGCCGTAGCCGTGCACCTTCGGCACGCGATTGCGCTCGACGCAGTCCCGCACCGCCAGCGGATGAAAGCCGAACACCTCCAACAGCGCCCGCGCGCCGTCTTCGCCGCAAGCGGGGATGTCGACCCAGAGGAATCCGGTGTCGCGCCGGAGCAGTGCCGCCAATTCGTCAGGGGACCGATCCTCGATGCCCTGATCGGTGATCAGGCGAACCTCCATCTCACACCTCACGGCGCGTCCAGCGATCGCGCGTCACTCGAGTTGAGCACGTCTGCGGGGGATCGTATTACAGGCCAGCGGGCGGCATGCTGGGGTGTGTCGTAGCGATCGCGGAGATCAATTCGAGGTCGCCGGCTTTCGGAGATGGCCGTACATCAGTTCTTCTGCGAACTCGACGCAAATGTACTCGCCGAGCGACGCCTGTTGTTCCACACGCCGATAGAGGGGCATGCTCATCTTCCACGCTCGAGTGAATACTTTCGGATCGTCGATCGTCGCCTCGTACCACAAGTGATCCGGGCCGGTCCGCGTATAGCGTTCGACCACATGTAGCGCGTCGCTGTGGAAGTTGCCGGCGCGATCGAACCATGTCTCGCCGGTGAATCCGGTCACATCCACGACCAGCGTGTCCCCATCCCAACGGCCCTTCGACCAGCCCATCCAGAACGAGTTCGGTGCCTCCTCGAGCTTCTCGTCCATGTAGATGGTACGGCTCGCGTTCGCGTACTCGTAGGCCATCAGCACGTGCGCCGGTGTCTGCACGATCTGAAATGGGTACGGCATGTAGGTGGCGCGAGGCACGCCCGGCAGGAAGCACTTGACCTCGGGGTCGCGCGAGAGCCAGTTCTCGAGATTGTCCTTCTTCCGGGCGAGCATCTCGGGCCGATACGGGAGCTCACCGCCCTCGACGATGCCGGAGCCCTCCGGCACGCTGAACGCTGCGCCGAGACTGAAGACCGGGCCCTGCCGTGCCACGTGATCCTCGATATCCCAGTGCGCGTGGTTGAGCGCCTGCCAGACACCGTTCAGGTCCGGTTTGCCGTCGGCGGCGCGCGGCGCGCGATACTGCGCCTGCTGCGCGACCGACGAGAGTGGCCACAGGAAGGCCACACCGACCGCGAGCGCTGCGACAATCATTCCGCCAATGAGCCACTTCTTCATAACGACCCCTGACCGCCGCTAGCGGGTTGAACGACCAGGACCACGCTTGTTGCCTTGCTCGGCGGCTTCTTTCTCCGCCATGCGAGCGCCCGCGAGGATGCCGGTCATGGCGTGATTGCCTTCGTGACAGGCGTACTCGTAGAGCTTGTCGTTCCTGCGCGGCATCGGGATCGCAACGGTGAAGGGCTTCGTAAATACCGTCGGATCAGTGATCGTGTAGCGGTAGTCAATCAGGTCGGGACCCTGGCGCGTGAACCGTTCGACGGCATGCGTATTCGACGATCCTCCGTATCTCAGGCGCGTCTTGTCGTTGAAATTGGTCGTTTCGACGACCAGCGTGTCGCCCTCCCACCGGCCGCGCGAGACGCCGTTCCACCGCCGAACCTTGGAGGTCAGCGGCGGCCGTCCGTCGAGCGGCACCATGCGGACATGGTGGATCTCCTCGTCCAGAATCGCCACGAGACCCGGAGTCTGGAAGATCTGGTAGGTGTTGCTGTACCCGGAGGGGATCGGGGGCACTCCGTGATACACGATGCAGCGATCGGTCGGCGACCGATCCAGATGCGAGTCGGCCGGATGCGCGCGCTCGTAGGCGATTCGGGCCGCTCGCGCCTTCTCTCCTTCCGGCGTCAGTGGTGGAAGGCGCCCGTCTGGCGGATCGACGATGAGCGACGGCCGGCCCACAGATTTCCCGCGATCAAACCAGTGATTGTTATAGGTGCCGGGGTCTCCCGGTCGCGGCTTGGAATCCGCCTGGAGTGCCTGTCGCTCCTCTTCTTCGGCGATCTCGTCGGCAGTGAGCGGCCTGTTCTCCTGACCCTCGCGCAGTGACAACGGCGTCGTAGTGGCGTACAGACCAGACCCCCTGCAGGTCCGGATCGCCCCACCCGGTTCTGCCGACCTTCCAGTCTTTCGGGATCGACGCGAGCGCGGCGTCGAGCGCCGCCGCGGCGGGTGCCTGCTGAAAATCGCGTTTCGATCCCTCGCCGCTGGGGGGTTGTCCTTGCGTAGCGACGGACACCACGACGACACCAACGACCGCCGTTGTAGTGAGAAACAGGCGGCGCATCAGTCCTCCTTGTTTACAAGAGGGGCTTCGCCCCTCGGACTCCCCGACACGGCCACTAAACGTTCGCGGAACATGCGCTCGCCGACCTATAAACTCCAGAATCACCGCGATGTCAAGGCACGCACTTACTGTGCGGGTGCCGCCGGCACAGCAGGAAGCTTTTCCTCGCCCGGATTCACCTGGACCCCCAGGATGTTGAGGGCCATCGAGATCATCCGGTAATTGGCCGTGGTAATCGTTGCGTCGATCATCAGGCGCTGGTCGTAGCGCTGGGACAACGCGTTCCACGTCCGGTCCGACACCACCGAATCGCGGTACATCTCATCGGCGAAACGCAGGAGGTCCGCCTCGAACGGATCCCATCCTGGCGCATTGGGACCGATGGTGATGCGCTCGATTGGCAGCCCCATCTTTCGCGCTCCGCCGACGCGGCCGACGTGCTCCGACCACTCGTACTCCGACTGCGAATTCCAGCCGATCCGCAGGATGAGCAGCTCACGATCTCGTTCACGGCCCGTTTTGCCGAGCATCGAGATGCTGTTCACATACGTCGACCCGTTGCGGGCCTTCGCAAGCTCCGGACACAGCCCGAAGGTCCGCGGATTGTTCGCGCCGGTGCCGGGCATCGGCTCCACACGCGGGACCTTGAGCGTGACGGCCTCCCGCGCGGGTACATCCACCTTGTACGCGATGTCCACCGGCATCCGATCGGCTGCCGGCGCCTCGTCCGGCTGCACGCCAAGCGTGTTGTACAGCAGCGCGAGCGAAGCAATATCGGCCACCGTCATGCCGGCATCCATCAGATGGCAGGTGTTGTAGCGGCTTGCCATCAGCTTGAAGACGGCATCGTTCACGAACGAATTACGGAACAGCTGATCGGCCATCCGCAGGAGGTTGGCTTCAAAGGGATCCCATCCGGCGGCCGAGGGACCCTCGGCGATGCGGCGCAGGTCGTTCCCGAGCCCGGCCTGCCGCGCGTGCGGCACCCGCTCACGCCAGATGACGTCGCTGCCATGCAGCCACGCCGTTCGCAGCATCAGCAGCTCGCGGATACGCGGCGGCAGGCTGCTGTTCTGCGACACATATCGATAGAACGACAACGTGTGGTCGACGAGTTCAGGAACATTGAGGAGCGTCAGGAAGCTGTTGCCGGGACGTGCGGCGGCGGGCACGAACTGCGCGGCCCGTTTCTTGTGGTCGTCGTTCCATTGCGCTTCCGGCAGCGGCTCGACCCGCGGCTTCGACAGCTGCACCGGCCGCGCCGCGCCAGGCCGCTCGGGAAGCGGCTGGCCCGACAGTCCGGTCTGACCCAGCACGACGGCCGACGCGCCTATCAGCGAACAAATCTTGAGAAGGTTGAGGCTCCGCATATTTCTTCCGTCGCTCCCTTCTGAAATCCCTTGTTGCGAGGTGAGCGGTGCATTATCGTCGACGTGAATTCCCTGGACACCGTTTTCACCTGTGGAGCGGATCCATATGAACGCGGCCCTGCGCCCGCTCCTCGCGGCCTCGTTGCTGACCTGGCTGGGCAGCTGCAGTGATTCCGAACCGACGTCGCCCGCAGCTCCTTCACCGCCCCTTCCCGAGTCCTTTGAGGTGTCCGGCACTCTTTTCGAGACACTCGATGGGGTCTCGCGCCGGCTGGCGATGCGTCAAGTGCGGCTCTTGGGCATCGGCCTTGGGTCATGCGGTCAGCCCCCTGGCGGTTGTCAGACAGAGAGAGAAGACGTTTATTTGACCGATGACAATGGCCGTTTCACGGCCCGCGTGCCGCCGAACAGGCGGGTGTTCGCATACGCCAGGGACACCTCAGGACCATTGCAGCCGTGCCTTGCGAGCGCAGTCGTGGACAAGGACACGACCATTGATGTGGAGGTCGCCCCAGCCGGAAGAGCACCAACACCGCCGGCGGCAGCAAGCCCGATGATTACGGGCTTCGTCTACGAAACGACTTCCCAAGGCCGAAAGCCGTTAGCGGGCGTCGTGACGTGGCTCGAGGCAGGCCTCAGCAGCTACCTGGTCGCGGTCACGCAAACCGACGAAGCGGGCCGTTTCTTTCTCTGTCGTGTCAATGCACCGGTGTGGATGGGCGTTTCGTCGCACCAGGAATGGTTTCAGACGATCCCTGGCACTGCCGATCTGTTTTTCGAGATCGAACTCAGACGTTAACCGCCCATCGCGTGTCTGGACGTCGCGTCAATCGCCGCCAGGCTGTTTCGCCAGAGACACGTCGCATCCGGCCTGGCAGTCGCGCTAAACGCCGGCGAACCAGTGGAACCCGAAGTCCGAGTTGGTTCCACCGGTGCCCCTGCCAAAGCCGGCCACCGAGTCGACCACCTGAATCGATCGCAGGAACTTGAGGTTCTTGTATCCGCACTGTCGTTCTACGCGGAGACGGAGCGGCGCGCCATTGCCTCTTGGCAGGTCGCGGCCGTTGAGTCCGTACGCCAGGATCGTCTGAGGATGCTGGACCTCGAATAGATCGTATCCCTCGTACCACCGATCGAAGGTGTGGATCACGACGTAGCGCGCCGCAGGCGTGACACCGCCCGCCGCTTCGAGCACCCGCTGGAGCGGCGTGCCGGTCCATTCGCCGATCGCCGACCAGCCCTGTTCGCAGACATGGGCGGTGATTTGCGTGCGGGCAGGCAGGCTCTTGATCTCGTCGAGCGACAGCTCGCGCGGGCGCTGGACCAGACCAGTGACCGGCAGGCGCCAGTTCCTGAACCCTTCAGACAAGTGTTGTTGATACTCCTCGTTGCGCGGGTTGGTCTGATTCCAGGTCGGGAACGGGTCGGCGATCTCACTGCGCGGATACTCACGCGCCAGCTGTTGCCCGGAGAGCAGCAGGCGATTGGTGGTCATCGTCAAGACGTCGGCGGCGCCGATCAATCCACCGCGCACTCGCGGCGGAACGAACGTTTCGCGCGAACACCCGGTCACCAACAGACCACCGAGCGCGGGCACGCTCGTCAGCCACGCACGACGTGAGATGGGCTTGCTCATCGCTTCCTCGCTACTTCCCGGTGACCATCGAACGGACCCGGCTGACGAATCCCGCGGCCGCAACCTCGAGGATGTGGACAACGACGAACAGCACCAGCATCACGGTGCCGATCGTGTGAAGCGTCCGTGCCGTTTGACGGCCGCCGAACATATCCAGCAGCCACGGCATTGCCGCCGTAAAGCCGGGTGACTGCGCAATACCGCTCAAGATCATGAACGGCACGAACACGAAGATCAGAATCAGGTACGACGTCTTCTGCAGCGTGCCATAACTGTCACTGGAACTGTGTGCGCGTGCTCGCCTGCGAAAATGATCGCGCAGTTCGGTCCGCACCTGCGCAATCGAGAGCTCCTCGCGCGCCGGCAGCATCCGGTCGCGAAAATGCCTCGAGTACAGGTTCCAACCGACGTACACCAGCCCGTTGATCAGGAAGACCCAGGCGAAGGTGAAGTGGTAGTTGCGTCCCCACCTGCGGTCGCCGAGCTCCCCGGCCTCGTCCCACGAAAGGCCCCAGTCTTCGAGCCTGAACGCCGCCGGATATCCACGGTAACCGGTATTGCCCCAATACAACTCGGGGAAGTCGAGCAGGATGTGGACACCGCTCCACAGCAGATATACACAGGCGACGACGTTGATCCAGTGACAGATGCGGACGTTGTAGGAGTGAACGGTGGCGGCCGACGTGTCCGCCGCGGGGCGCGCTCGGTCTGCGATCACGGCGCTCTCAATCGTCACCGACGGGCATTCTACGACCAGTCGAGGCCAACCGAGGTATCGTTTTCAGCGGACTTGCGATGACGCAACCCGGAACTCTACGCGCCAGATACGACATCGGCGCGCTGCTCGACACGGCGCGAGCCGGCGCCTACCAGCGATGGCTGGTGTTCCTCACCGCCATCACGGTCGTCTTCGACGGTATCGACAATCAGCTGCTCGGCGTGGTCCTCCCGACCGTGATGAGGGAGTGGGACCTCGATCGGTCGGCGTTCGCGCCGGCCGTGTCGCTGGGCTACGCGGGAATGATGGCGGGAGGCGCGCTGGCCGGCATTGCCGGCGATCGCTTCGGGCGACGCCAGGCGCTGCTCGGCAGCGTGGCGGTGTTCGGCGCGATGACGCTGGCCACCGCCGCCGTGAATGACATGGCGACGCTGGCGGCGCTGCGGTTTCTCTCTGGAATCGGGCTCGGTGGTGCGCTGCCCAACGCCGCCACGCTGGCGGCCGAGTTCGTGCCGCGGGCGCAGCGGCCGATGGCCGTGACCGCAACCATCGTCTGCGTGCCGCTCGGCGGGATGCTGGCCGGGATCCTCGGCAGTCAGCTGCTGGAGACGACGGGCTGGCGCGCCCTGTTCATCGCCGGAGGCATCGTCCCTCTCATCGCCGCCGTGGCCCTGGCGCGTCTGTTGCCGGAATCCCCGTCCTTTCTGGCGCGCCATCCGGCCCGATGGCCCGAGCTCGTGCGGCTCGCCGGGAAGCTCGGCCGGCTGGTGACGCCCGATGCGGCGTTCGAGGATTCAACGGAACGGAACGTCACGCGCGCGCCCATCTCCTCCCTTTTCGACGCCGAGTTCCGGCGCGACACGATCGCGCTCTGGGTTTCGTTCTGCAGCTGCCTGCTGGCCGTCTACCTTGGCTTCAGCTGGCTGCCGACGGTGCTGGCCGGCGCGGGCTTCGGTTCCAGTGTCGCGAGTAGCGGCATCACCGCCTTCAACCTCGGCGGCGTGGTGGGCGCACTCGTCAGCGGTGCCGTGATGTCGCGAGTCGGGTCGCGTGCGGCGATGCTGACGATGAGCATCGGCGCCATCACGGGAGCGATCACGCTCAGCACGATGGAGATGTCAACCGCCGCGCCGCTCGCGCCGATCATGATCATGCTGACGATCACCGGCGGCCTGATCAACGCCATTCAGACGACGATGTACGCGCTGGCGACCAACGTCTACCCGAGCGCCGTGCGCGCGACCGGGGTGGGAGCGGCGACAGCGATCGGTCGAGGGGGCGCGATCATCAGTGGCTATGCAGGGCCGTGGGCGCTGGCCTTGCGGGGCAGCACCTCATACTTCGTCTTGATCGCCGCCGCGATGGTCGTGTGTCTGCTGGCCCTGGCCAGCGTCAGGCATCACATCGCGCGGTCTGCAGGCCGCGCGTAGCATCACCATCGGTCAGGCCTGGATGTACTTCTCGAAGACGGCGCTGTAGTCGCGGCCGCCGAAGCGATCCAGCACGATGCTGTTCAGATTCTCGAGCAGCGCGTTGTACTGCTTGACGACGGTATCCTCCGTGCCGGCGGCGTTGATTTTGTACATCGCCGACACCGCGTCCAGCGTGCGCGCGGCATTCTCGCGCGCCTGCTGGTTGCGCAACTGCATGACGCCGATCATCGTCAGCGCCTTGTAGATATCCTTGAGCGATTCGAGGAAGCTCTTGCGGACATCGATGCTGAAGTGGACCTCGTCGACGGAGAACTTCAGCTCGACGTCCATGTCGATCGTTCCGGCCGTCTCGATGGTCACCCGCGAGATGCGGTGGGAGCCGTATTCGTAGCGCTTGATGGTCCGTTTTGCCGATACCGCGGACTCTCCGTCGACGTGGGTCAGCGCCAGATTGGAGAAGCAGTATTCGTCCTTCTTCGACTTGATCAGGAAGAAGATCTTCTCTCCGTCCTCGTGGAACAGGTAGTCGTCGGCGTCGACCTTGTGGTAGTCGGCGGGAGCGATGATGACGCCGACATCGCTGATGCCGAGCGCCTCTGCGGCGATCTTCTTGAACACGTGTTGCCTCCTGTGACCGTGGCGAAAAAGAAATTCTATCGTGAAGCGCTCAGGCGGGCAGCGGGCCGGTATGCTGAATGCGAGTAAGAAGAGAGGAGGCTTCGTGGGCGCCGAACGGCAATACAAGCCCTGCACGTTTCCCGGCTGTCAGGGCCGGATGGTCCTGACGCACGAGGAACGGGAACCTGACCCGTCCCTCGGTCAGCTCCCCGGCGGTCCACTCCGCCGCTCGTCGACCTGGAAATGCGAGGCCGACGAGGCGCACCGCGAAGATGCGCCCGAAGTCTGGGCGTCGTGAGTGACAGCCGCCGTTCTCTTCTACGGTGCCAGCCCTTCGGTGAGGTCGATGTAGGTCCCCACAGGTCGACCGGCGTCCGGGTTCGCTACCGAATGCGCGAGAAGCACTCCTTGACATGCAGACAGCACCACGCGCCGTCTAACAGGGCATGCAGCCGAGGATCCGGCACCGATCGCGGACCGGCCCGGCGAATGGGCCGGTCGGGATCCGGAATCGTCATCGCAGACCGTGTCTGAATTCGATGGCCGAGCCGTCGTCCAGCGTGATGCGGTAGGCGTACGTCTTCCCGCCCATCAGCGACTTGGTGTTGATGTTGAAGATCCACTGCTGATCGGTCGGCGACCAGCGGAAGTAGAGGTCGGGCGTCGTCGATTCCACAAGTTCGTTCACGGTCTCGTCCAACGTCCCGTTTCCCACCTGTACGAGGCGGAAGTCTTGGACCACTCCCGGCGTACCGACCGACACGCCTTTGGCGTCGCACACGCGGAACTTCGCGGGTATTGTGCTCCGCTGCTTGAAGACGCTCGACCCGTCGGCGTTCACCGGCTGTAGGATCATGTGGCCGGGCACGCCGAGACACGTGCCGACTCCGTAGACGACGCTGTAGATGGCCTCGGCGTCCGAGGTATTGCCGGCCTGGTCCGTCGCCGAGCAGGTGACGGTCTTGGCGCCAACCGTGGTCGTCATGAGCGAACCGCACGTCGCCGACGCCAATCCCGACATGGCATCGGCCGCCCCTGCGGACACCGTCGCTGAACCGTTCAGAACGACGGGATTCGGCGTCACCAATGGACTCAACGCCGGTGCCGTGGCGTCGCGCTTGATGGTCAACGATGCGGCATTCGTCGTCAGGCCGGCAGCATTCGTGCACGAGCCGTTGAAGACGGCGGCCGCAGCATCTGCCGTCAGGAACTGGTCGCCGCTGCAGACCACCGGGTTGCTGATCGACTCCGTGCCGCTCGCGCCGATCGTGACGTTGCTGACGTACCAACCATTGTTCCCGAGTGTGCCCGCCGTGACGGCCAACGCAGCGCTCGGCCCCGTCTTATCCAGCTTGACGACGAGCGCTGCCGCTTCGGTGGTCAGGCCCGCATCGTTCGTGCACGATCCGTTGAACGGCGTGCCGCTCGTCTCCGCCGTTTGGAATTGGCGGCCAGTGCAGGTCACCGGCGCGGAGATGGCATCGTTGCCGCTGGTCTCGATTGTCACGTCGCTCGTGTGCCAGCCGTTGGCGCCGGCCGTGCCAGCCGTCACGGCAAGCGTGGCCGTGGGTCCGGTCTTATCCAGCTTGATCGTTACCGCCGCTGCGCTCGCCGTGAGGCCGGCGTCGTTGGTGCACGATCCGTTGAAGGTCTGGCTCTGCGTCTCGTGCGCCTGGAGCTGTTCGGCCGTGCAGGTGACAGGCCCGCTGATGCTCTCCGGATCGCTCGACGTTCGGAGCGTGACGTCGGTGATGTACCAACCATTGCTGCCTTCGGTCCCTGCGATGACGCCCAGCACGACGCCAGTTGGTGCCGTCTTGTCGACTTTGACGACCAGCGGCGCTGCTTCGGTCGTCAGCCCCGCGGCGTTCGTGCAAGATCCGCCGAACGACTCGCCGGTGGTTTCGGCGGTCTGATCCTGCACGGCGGAGCAGGTCACTGGCGCCGAGACGAGATCCTCACCGCTCGTGGTAACCGCGACGTCGCTCGTGTACCAGCCGTTCGCGCCCGCAGTGCCGGCTGTCACCGCCAGCGCTGCGCTCGGTCCGGTCTTGTCCAGTTTGATCGTCAGCGGTGTAGCATCCGTCGTCAGCCCCGCGTCGTTCGTGCACGATCCGGCGATCGACTGGGCGGTCGTCTCGGCGGTGATGAGTTGATCCGACGTACAAGTGACCGGTCCGGAGATCGAATCGGCACCGGTGGTCACGACCGTCACGTCGCTGGTGTACCAACCATTCAGGCCGAGCGTCCCGTTCGGGGTTAGAGTGGCCGTCGGTGGACTGCCGTCACGCCTGATCGTCACCGATTGCGTCGTGGATCCACCGGCGCTGGCGGCCGAACAGGTGAGCGTCGTCCCCGTCGTGTCGAGATTGATGATGACCGGCTCGCACCTGGTGGTCGTCACGATGCTCTCCGGGTCGGTGACACTCCACGAGACTGTCACGTCGCCCGTATACCAGCCGTTCGTCCCAAGAGTGCCATTCACGTTCGGCGTCACGATTGGTGCCGTCGTATCGGTGGGCACATTGATGTTGACGATGCCGTTCGCCACGTCCTGCCGCTGGTTGGCACCGGATCCGGTGTTGTTGTCAACTCTCACTCTGAGGTTGTAGGTTCCGTTCGCGGTGCCGGCAGGGATGTTTATGGTGATGCTGTCGGACAGACCGGCGCCAGCTGTCAAGGCTTTGGTCTGGCTTAGCATCGTGCCGACGATCTCCGCGGTCCCTGCCGTAGGGCCGGCGCTGGTGCTGTAGTTGAACGAGACGGCGATCGATGCCGGCAGCGATGTGAATGTCTGCTGTGTGAGCGGCGCCGTAATGATCACCGAGCTGACGCTGTCGGTAAAGGTCGTCTGCGCCTGCGATGCTGCGCCGCGGGCGGTGAGATAAAAGTGCGCGCCGATGTGATGCTCCTCGGGCGCGAACTCCGTATTGACAATCACTCCTGAGTCGCTCGCGATCGCCGTCAGCGTCCGTGCCGGGTGGAGATCGCCGACTTCCTCGAGCAGCATCGTCACGGTTTCGCCGGGCTGCCAGCCGCGGCCGGTGATGGTGACCGTCTGGCCAGGGGCGTAATCGTCCTTGTCGGTCTGCAAGGTCGCATAGCCGAAGAAGTCGACGCTCGCCGCTCCGCCGCCCGTCACGACAGCGACCGCGTCAGATTGCAGGCCGCCGCCGACCGCGCCAATACGGGCTGCGGGCATTGAGGCCGCCGCCGAGATGCTGTCGGTCCATGGCACGTAGGTCTCGGCCACGGCGACCGCGGTGCCGCCTGCGGCGCCGCCGGCGATCAGCACGCTGCCATTGTGCGGCAGCCGCATCGCCAGATGACCGGTACGCGGCGCGCCGAGGGCCGCCGCCGATGGGGAAAAGGTCTGGGCCACCGGATCGTAAATCTCGATCGTCGCGAGATCGCTGGCGCCGTCGTTGCCGCCCGCCAGCAGCACTCGCCCGTCGAGCAGCGTGGTCGCCGAGAGCCTCGCCCGGGCCGACACCATCGGGTCGGGCACTGCGGACGTGGTCCCATCAACCGGGTTGAAGATCTCGGCGATGCCGATTGCCGCGCTGCCGTCGGAACCACCGGCGATGAGCACCCGGCCGTCGTCGAGGGTCGCTGCGGCGTGGTGGACGCGAACCATCGACATCTCGCCGGCCGGCAGCGTCACGCCGCTCGACGGGTCGAAGATCTCGAGGCCGGTCGTGAGGCCGGTCGGAGTCGTCCCACCGGCGATCAGAACGCGCCCGTCCTGGAGCAGTGTCAGGGCGTGTCCGGACCGCGCTTCGAGCATGGCTCCGGCGTTCACGATCGACGCGCTCGCCGGGTCGTAGATCGTGATGGCGGCTGTCGGCTCACCACTGCTCGTCGATCCGCCCGCGATCACGATCCGGCCGTCGGAGAGCGCAGCGGACGCTGCGCCGCTCGCCACTCCGGCGACGTCGCCGCTCGAGACCCAGGTGCCGCTTGCCACTTGCGGCACATCAGCGTTCAGCGCGAGGCTCAGCGCGACAAACATGGCTAAGGCGACGGCGAGGCGGACGTTGTGCAGCAAGCGAGTCATCGAGGCACTCCTCACAGAAATCGACATAAATGGCCGAATGAAGGCTGTCCGCTGTGCCAGCGAGCAAACTCATCGCCACGCACGGCTCTCGCGGGACAAGTGGCAAAATCGGCCAGATCCTAAAGGAGTTGCATCTTCGGGCGGGCGCGCGGTCGATGGAGTGGCGCATCTGACGAGACAACCGTCTGTGGAAACCGGGAATTCTCGCTGAGTGCGCTTACTGTTTTCTTACGACGACGCGGGGCTCGATCGAAGTGACGCCGCCGGCGCGGTCCGCGATCCGGCTCCTGCGCGACGCGGCACTCGTTTGTTGAAGCGGATCAACAGTGCAGCGAGTGGAGTATCCGGATCGTGACCCTCTTACGGTGCCAGTCCTTCAGTGAGCTCGATGTAGGTGCCCCACGGGTCGCTGAGAAAGGCTACCTTCACCTTCGTGTTGGGCACCTGTCTGATCGGGGCGTCGATCTTGATCCCTCTGGCCTCGAGCCCCTTCACGAACTCCTCGAGGTTGGTCACGTCGAAGCCGATGTGATCCAACGAGCGGCCCTTCGTGGCAACGACCGGCGTCCGGGTTCCTGAAAACGACAGGTTCACACCTGGGAGATCGCCGGCTTCGATCATCGCGGGCCGCGACAGGCAGGCGATGCACGGTCGCCGGCCGGGATTCGCGCCGAACACCTTCGTGTACCACGTCTTGATGGCGGGAATGTCCGGGGCGTTGTAGTGGATGTGGTTCATGCTCACCGGGGTGGGCACAGCGGGTTCGCCGTAGACCTCGAGCCGGATGCCGTCGGGCGCATTCAGATAGACCTCGTTCGGATTCTCCGTCGGGTCAATCTTGATGTTCGCCGCCTTCCACTTGGCGAGCTCCGCGGGAAAGTCTTTCACGATGAAACCGAAGTGGTTGACGATTGTCCCGGCTGGCGGCTCGAGCCGGGCGTCGACCTTCCGAAGCATGATGTAGACACCCGGAAACTGAATCAGCTCCAGCGGTCCGTTCTGGACGAGCGTTCCGCCCATGAGGCCAACCCAGAACTGCTTGTGGGCGTCGACATCCGTGACGGCAA
This sequence comes from uncultured Acidobacteriota bacterium, assembly GCA_963728825.1. Lineage (GTDB taxonomy): Bacteria > Acidobacteriota > Vicinamibacteria > Vicinamibacterales > CAVVIG01 > CAVREM01. The sequence continues at coordinate 433,677 of CAVSLA010000005.1, read as the reverse complement.
GGTGCACGTGCCCCATCCGCAGGCCGATCTGATTCGGCTCGACGAGCTGCGCGAACGCCGGCGCGGACGCCAGAAGCATGAGGACGAGGAACGTCGGCAGTTTCTTCATGCCGCGCATCCTGCCACCGCGCGGGCGCCCTGTCAAAGAAAACAACGGGTGGTGCCCATCGAAGGAGACGCTCCGCTGGAGTAGGCTCTATCCATGAAGACGAAACAGTTCCGCGGCGCTGCGATGTTGATGCTGACAGCCGCTGCCTCAACCACCGTCCTGGCGCAGCAGCCACCGGCCGGACCGGGAGCCGCGCCGCCGCCGCTCGTTCGGGAAAACGCCACCGTCAAGCTCACCGACCATGTCTGGGCGATCCCCGACTTCAACGTCGGCCTCGTCCCCAACGTCGGCATCATCGTCGGCAGCAAGGCGACGCTCGTGGTCGATACCGGGCTGGGCCCGAGAAACGGCGAGGCGATCGTCCGCGAGATGAAGAAGGTGAGCTCGAACGCCGACGTGTTCGTCGTGACCACGCACTATCACCCGGAGCACTCGCTGGGGGCAGCCGGCTTCAAAGGCGCCAGGTTGCTGATGACGCGCATGCAGCAACAGGACATGGCGGAGCTCGGCAAGCAGATTCAGGACACGTTCGCCGGCCGCTCGGCGCTCACCGCGGAGCTGCTGAGCGGCGTCCTCTATCCAACGCCGGACATCCTGTTCGATCGCGAATATCGGCTCGACCTCGGCGGCGTGCACGCCCGGCTGATGTGGCGCGGCCCGGCGGCGATGCACACCCGCGGCGACACGACGATCTTCATTGAAGAGGATCGCGTGCTTTTCAGCGGCGACGTCGTCATGAGCCAGCGCTTCCTCGCCGCGCAGCCCACGTCGAGCATCACGACCTGGCTTGCCACGTTCGATGAGCTGGCGTCGCTGAAGCCGGCGCGCATCGTTCCGGCGCACGGCACGTTTGGCGACGCGAGCCTGATCGCCCGCGCCCGCGGCTTCCTGCAGGAGGTCCAGAGCCGGGTCGGTGAGCTCAAGCGGGCGGGCAGGTCGATCGACGACGCCGTTGCGGCAGTCGTCGCCGAGATCGCGCCCAAATATCCCGAATGGGGGAACCCGGCCGGGGCCGGGGCTGCGGCCCGTGCCGCCTACGCCGAAGCACGGTGACCGGCACGCGGCGCCGAGGACTCTGTCGGGATGATATTCACCAAACGTCTTCGCGAAGGGGTTCGACGCGGTCGGATCCGGTGCAGCGTCCGCATCTGGACACGGCCCCACGTCAAGGCAGGCGGTCGGTACCGGATGGAAGAGGGGCACATTGTCGTCGACTCGATCGCGCCGATTCGACTCGCGCAGATCACGAATGATCTGGCACGCGAATCGGGTTTCGGCAGTGCGAAGGACTTGCTCCAGACCGCGAAACATGGTCGGGGCAGCAACGTTTACCTGGTTCGGTTTCGCTACCTCCCGCCAGGTGCCTGGGATGTCCGCGCGGGGCGCAATGAAGAACCCACGGCATCGGCGCAGCTACTTCGTCGCATCCGCGTCAGTACGCCCCCAATGAAGCAGAAACCGTTCGCTCGACAGCTCCAGCGCGTCCGGAAGATCTGTCTCGGTCTGCCCGGCGCGACGGAGAAACTCTCCCACGGCGAGCCGACGTTCTTCGTGAAGAACGGCGTGTTCGCCATGTTCTCGAACAACCACCATCACGACGGCCATGTCGCGGTGTTGCTGCCGGCCGCGCCTGGACTGCAGGAGGCACTGGTCGAGGAAGCGCCGCACGTCTACTACCGCCCGCCATATGTCGGCGGCGGCGGATGGGTTGGGGTGGAGCTGGATCAGGTTGACGACGAAGTGCTGGCCGCGCACGTGCGCGCCGCCTGGCAGATCATCACCGACAAGAAGAAGACTCGAGACCGAGGACCGGCGTCTCGGCCTGCGGCCACTCGGCGTATCTGACGTTTGTTAGGCCTCTGGGTGTAGCATGCTTCCGGCGACACTTGGACCTCTCACCTCACGTTCATCGGGAGGATGTCATGCGTAGTCGAAATGTGGCGGCGCTGCTGACCCTGATCGTCTTTGTCGTACCGCCGATCACCGCGATCGGACAGTCGCGGCCTTCGCAGGCCCGTACGACGCGATGGGAGCCGCCGCGCACGCCGTGGGGCCACCCCGATTTGCAGGGAATCTGGAGCAACGTGACCGCGACCCCTTTGCAGCGGTCCAACGAGCTCAAGGACAAGGCGCTGCTGACCGACGCAGAAGCCGCCGAATTTGCGCGGCGGGCCGCCCAGCGGGAGTTGGAATCCGAAGCAAGACCGACGGCGCAGCAGACTCCCGGACAGCGGACCGGCTACGCGTCGAGCATCTGGTTCGAAACGACCCACTCCCTCTCGCAGAACCGCACGTCGCTGCTCGTCGATCAGGAGGACGGCCGCCTGCCGCCACTGACACCGGAAGCACAGAAGATCGCGCAGGAACTGGCGCAGGCGGCCAAGCTCCGGCCGGCCGACGGCCCGGAGGATCGCGGCGCCTACGAGCGGTGCATTTCACGCGGCCTGCCGGGCGCGATGATGCCTGGCTTCTACAATCACAACTATCAAATCATTCAGACACGGGATTACGTGGTGATTTCGGTCGAGATGATCCACGACGCGCGGATCATTCCGCTCGACGGACGGCCGGCGGCCAGACCCGGCCTCAACCAGTGGCTGGGGAATTCGCGCGGCCGCTTCGAAGGCCATTCGCTCGTGGTCGAGACCACTGGATTTCGGCGCATCGACCAGCGGAACGTCGCGGTGTTCGGGACGAGCGAGCGGGGACGGGTGATCGAACGTTTCACGCCGACCGGGCCGGACTCGATGGACTACACGATCACCATCGACGATCCGACGATCTATACGCGATCCTGGACGGCCTCAATCCCGATGTCGGCGGTCGAGGGACCGCTGTACCAGTACGCGTGCCACGAGGGCAACTACGGCCTCAGGAACATCCTGGCGGGGCATCGGCAGGAAGAGGAAGAAAAGGCGGGCGCCCCGCAGCGCTGAGGGCAAGGGCTCAGCTTGGAGTACACGATGAGAACTTTGAAAACGTTGTGGCTCACGATCGCCGTGACCGGTCTTGTTGCCGGATATTCCGGGTCGGGCCGCAGCGCAGGGGCGACGGCACAAAGCCGTGACCGGGCGTCGGCGCAAGCCACGGCAAGCATCACGGGAACCGTGGACGCCGCCAGGCCATTCAAGGCCGCGCAGGTCTACCTCCGCAACACCGACACGCGGATGCTGTACATGGTCTACACCAATGCGGGCAGGTTCAAAGCGGTGGCGCTCCTGCCCGGCAACTACGAAATCAACGTGCAGGCGAGAGGGCTCGAATCGGACGTTCAGAAGCTGGCGATCAATGCCGGTGATCGCCCGCAGGTGAAGCTGTCGATGCGGGACGCGTCGAATGCCGATCGCTTCCCGAGCGCCGTCCCGGCGCCGGCCCGCGAGCTGATCCTTCAGAGCTACGACGAGGTCTATCCGCCGGGTCCTGGAAAGCAGGTCATGGAAGAAGTGTGCATGACCTGTCACGGTGAAAATTTCGCTCCGATGAGGCCCAGGACTGCAGCCGGCTGGCAGGCGGCTCTCGACCTGATGATGGGCAAGAGCAACTTCGATGGCGACCGCGTCAACTCATACGCAGGTATCCTCGCTCCGCCGGCCACGAACTTCCGGTTCGGGTACCAGGATCGGAAAGACGTGCTCGAGTACCTGATCAAGAACTTCGGGACCGACAGCAAGCCGAGAGCGGTACGGGTGGACAAAGAGATGCCGCTCGACGAGGCAAAGCTGGGGAAAGCCCAGTACATCGAGTACTACCTCACACCCGATTCAGCAAACCGCGGGACGGCCGCCGGCCAGCCGCAGGGCGAGCTGGCTCAATCCTCGAACCGTATTCTCTACACGCTGCAGCTCGACGCGCAGGGCAATGCGTGGGGTGTCGATCGAGGCAATCCGAATCGTCTGGTCAAGCTCGATCCGCGTACGGCAATGCAGAAGGACTACATCCTCCCCGATCCGAGAGCCGGCGTCCACGAGCTCGTCATCGACCGCGAGGGGATCATCTGGGTTCCGGAGCTCGGCGGCTCGCCTCCCACGAGGGTCTACCGGCTGCTTGGATTCAATCCGGTGACCGAGCAGTGGCAGCACCAGATCAATGCCGATCCCGACGACGTCATCCGCAATCCGAACAAGGTGGGAATGCACGCCACGGTCGTCGACTCGAGAGGCAATCTCTACATGAACTGGTTCGGACAGGGAGCGATTGGCAGGTACGATCGTCGAACCGGAAAGGTCGACGTCTATCGCATTCCGATGAACTCCGCGATTCCCTATGGAATGGCCATCGACAGGAACGACAATATCTGGTCCGCTCTCTGGAACTACGGCAAGCTCACCAAATTCGATACCACGGCCAAACAATGGACGGAGTTCACGCCGCCGACCTATCCCGGCAACATGCGGCGCGGCGTGGGTATCGATTCGAAGAACAACGTGTGGTTCGGCATTTACGCCGCTGGGAATCGCCCGGCAAAGATGGGGAAACTCGACCAGACGACCGGCCGGATCACCGAATGGTCCATCCCTCGCCGAGGATCACAACCCTACGAGGCCACAGCCGATGTCGAGGACAACATCTGGTTCCCTGACACGTCGCCGCCGGTCAACCAGCCCGTTCTGGGCAAGTTCGACCCTCGCGACCAGACGTTCACGTTCTATCCGAAACCACAGGTTGGCGCCGATTCGCCAAAGCTGCAGCATGCCGCCGACGGATCCGTGTGGTATACCGCCAGGACGGGCACGAACGGCGCGACCGGATTCGGCGTGCTGTATCCGGACATGGACAAGATCACGACGCTCGGCGGATACCCGTTGAACGGGGCGCCGGGTTATGCCTTCAAGGCTGTGGCGGGGCGGACGCAATAAGAATCGGTGATCTGCTACACCTTTTCAAGGCAAGGCCAGCGCTAACCCCGACTATCGTCTTGGCGGATACTGCTTCGTGAAATCTGTCCGGCTGTTCGAAATCGTGAAGCTGCCGTCCGCCCGCGCAGCAACCTTGATCCAATGCGCTGCTCCGGTGTGAACCGGGGCGGCGCCCGGTTTGGCGCCTGGAAGGGGTGCCCCCTCGTCGAGATTCGCGATGAACGCCTCCGGGCGGTTGTGCTCCTTTCCGCCCGGAACCGAGTAGTGGTTCTGCCACAGATCGACTGAGCCCGGCAGCCGGCCAAGTATCTGGAACGTCTGAATCGCGCCTCCTTTCCTCGGGCCGTTGTTCATGATGGCGGCTCGAGGGCGAAGTGCATGGACGAGGGCGGCAGCGCCTGAAGTGTCCGAACCATGGTGGGACACCAGGTACACGTCGACCTCGCCCAGCGGATTCGCCGGGCACATCAGCTCGAACTCCTTGTTCCAGGTCAGGTCTCCCAGGATGATTGTTCTGAACCTGCCGTAGGTCAGGAAGAGGCTGACCGAACGGCTGTCCCCGCCGTCGGCGGCCCGACTCGTGATGTCAGGTCCGTGCGGTTTGAAATCTGCACAAAAGGGATTGGCGGCGCCTTGCCCCGACAGCGGCGCTTTCAACACCGAACCGCCGGCAGCAATCACGCGCACGTTGAGTCCGTCCATGGCGATCTCGTCGCCGGCCTTGATTTCAGTTCCACGGCCCCTGCCACGAACCGGTGAGTACGCGTCATACGCCGTTCGCTCGTCCTCGCTGGCGTTCGGCCCGCGATCGACAAAGTGCCGAATCGGCAGCCGCGCCGCGAGTTGGGCCGTTCCGCCAACATGGTCTGCATGGTAGTGCGTGATCACGAGGTGGTCGATTTGGCTGATCCCTGCGTGCTTCGCGGCAGCAAGAATCCGGTCGGCGTCGCGCCCGTCGAAGCCGGGCCACCCGGTATCGACGAGCAGCGACTCGCCAGTCGGCGAGACGAACAGCGTCGCCTCGCCTCCTTCAACGTCGATGACGTATGTATCGAAGGTCCGCGTCGACGGACTCTGCGCACTGGCGAACACAGCCAGGACCGCCACTGAAAGCATCGGCGCAAGCACTTGACGCATCGCTCCTCCTATTTCAGCGCGGGTCCACGAGTAATGTCAGGGTACCGCCAGGCCGAGAAGCCCGGTCGCGCTCCCGGCACCGTAGGCGAGCACGATGTATTGGCGGCCGTTGGCCATGTAGGTCATCGGACTGCCGGTCGGAGCAGCCGGCAGGACGACCGAATGCACCGTTGCGCCAGTGGCCTTGTCGATCGCGCGGAGCACCGGCGCGTCGTCGCTGCGGCGCGATTCGATGGCTTTGGCGGCCGCGTCCGGCGTGCCGAAGACCAGGTCCGGCGCCTCGCTGCCGCGCAGCCCGATGAACAGGAGCGTCTTCGTCACCAGCGGGCCCGTGTACGCGCCGCCGCCGAGCGGCCCGGGATCGGGCGCGCCGAGCTCGATGACCCGCCGCCGCGGGCCGTCGCCCAGGGGAATCGTCCACGCCAACGAACCCTGATTGAGATCGATCGCGGTCAGCCGCATGTACGGCGGCTTGAACAACGGCAGGCCCTGCGGTCCGCGTGTCGCGCTGGCGCCGCCCATGTAGCGGAAATCCGAGCGCGACGGATCGGGGACGTTGAGCTGGGTGACGGTGGGACTGGTGCGTGACGGGACGTACAGTCGACCGGTTTCAGGATCAACAGCGGCGCCGTGCCAGTTGGCGCCGCCGCCGGCCCCCGGCATCAGGATGGTGCCCCTCTTGCCGTCGCCCGCTGCTGTCGGCGGCTCGAAGAGTGGACCGTACGCGTACTCGCGCAGGATCGCTTCCGCCTCACGACGAAGTTCCGGCGTGAAATCGACGAGGTCGTCCACGGTCACGCCCTGTCGATCGAACGCAGGCGGGCGCGTCGGGAACGGCTGCGTCGGCGAATACCATTCCCCCGGAATCGATCCGCGCGGCACCGGACGTTCTTCGATCGGGAACACCGGCGCGCCGGTGATCCGATCGAAGACGTAGGTGAACGCCTGCTTCGTCACCACCGCGACCGCCTTGATCGGCTTGCCGCCCACGACCAGGTCGACGAGCAGCGGCGCCGCGGTCGCGTCGTAATCCCACAGACCGTGATGCACGAACTGGAAGTGCCAGACGCGGCGCCCGGTCCGCGCGTCGAGACAGATCAGGCTTTCGGCGTACACATTCGCGCCGGGCCGATGCCCGCCGTAATAGTCGTTGGTCGGCGTCCCGGTGGGCACGTACACGTAGCCGAGCTCCGGATCCGCGGTGAGCATGCCCCACGGGTTGGCGCCGCCCGTGTAGCGCCACGATCCGTTCTCCCAGGTCTCGTTGCCGAACTCGCCCTCCTGCGGGATGGTGTGGAACGTCCACAGCTCCTTGCCGGTGCGCACGTCGTAGCCACGGACGTCACCGGGCGGCGCGAGCTGGTAGCGCGGTCCATCGCTGATCACCGGCCCGACGATCACGACGTCGCCGACGACGATCGGCGCGGACATCAGCTGGTATTCGCCGCGCGGCACGTCGCGCCGGATGCCTTTCAACGCGTCGATCGCGCCGCTGATGCCGAACCCTTCGACCGGCCGGCCGGTGCGTGCATCGAGCGCCCAGAGATAGGCGTCGCCGGTCGGGAGGAAGATGCGCGCCGACTTGCCGTCGGACCAATACGCGACACCGCGTGAGTTGAAGCCGGTGTTCGCCGGCCGGTGGCGCTGCCACATCTCCGGATCGAAGGTCCACAGCGCTTTGCCGCTGGCGGCGTCGATCGCGGCGGCCTGACTGAGAGACGTCTTGATGTAGAGCACGCCGTCGACCATGATCGGCGTCGCCTTGAACGACGCGGGGAAGGCCGGCAGCTTCCCCCGATTCGCAGACACGACGCCGTTGTCGGGCGACTCCCAGCGCCAGGCCACCGTCAAGCGCTGCACGTTGTCGCGCGTGATCTGGTCGAGCGGCGCGTACTTGGTGCTGCCGGCGTCGCCCCCATAAGTCGGCCAGCCGCTCTGGCTCGCACCCCGTTGCGCGTAAGTAGCGACCGACCAGGCGAACAATGCCGCCAGGCTGAGGATTGACACCGTGCGTCTCATAAAGCGTCTCCGTTGATGATGGGCGCCATGCTAGCATCGGCGCGGTCCGTTAGTGTCAGGGGGATCGCATGAAGACCTTTGCGACACGCCGCGCGATCAAACTGGTCGGGGCCGCCACGATCCTGGTGGTCGGCGTCGGCGCGTCGGCGTGCCGGGCAGGCGCGCCCGAGGTGGACGTCGACTCGGCGGGTATCGGCGGGGTCGTCCTGAACGGCGGCCGGCCGGAAGCCGGCGTATGGGTGATTGCCGAAACCACAGGTTTGCCGACCCACTTCAGCCGCATCGTTGTGACCGATGACGAGGGACGGTTCCTGGTGCCGGATCTGCCCGCGTCCGCGAGTTTTGACGTCTGGGTCCGCGGCTACGGGCTGCGCGATTCGCAGCCCGTCACAGCCGGCCGCGGCGAGCGTCTCAGTCTGCAGGTGGAGACCGCGCTGACGCCACAGGAAGCGGCCCGCATCTATCCGGCCAACTACTGGCTCTCGCTCTATCGGCCGCCGCCGACCGGTGTGCTCCCGCTGGTCGACTTCGAGGGGCCGGGCGCGCAGCAGGCGTCTCATACCGCGGAGCAGGACGAAGAAACGGGGGAGGCGGCGCGACGATACCCGGGACGTGAGCACTGGGTCGGCCAGATGAAGCTGGGGTGCATGCTGTGCCACCAGATGGGACAGGAAATCACACGGTTGTGGAACAAGCCCGAGCACTGGGACGCAGTCTGGGAGCGCGCCGGGATGCTTTCAACCGCCGAGGGGCTCGGGAAGCGCATCCTGCGCGAAAGCCTTGCCGACTGGGCCACGCGTATAGCCGCGGGTGAAGTGCCGCCCGCGCCGCCGCGGCCGGCTGGCATCGAGCGGAACATGGTCATCACCCAGTGGGCGTGGGGGCGGGATGACAGCTACATCCACGACAACATCTCCACCGACAAGCGCAACCCGACGCTGTATCCCAACGGCAAGATCTGGGGCATCGACATCGGCCAGAGCTTCCTGTGGGAGCTGGATCCGAAGACGCACAGCATGACCGGGCACGAGGTGCCGCGGCGCGACGGACCGGGGCGCGACCCCGAGCGGTTGGGTCGTATCCAGGGGAACACGAGCTCGCACAACCCGATGCTCGACGACAAGGGCAACGTCTGGCTCACGACGGCCGTGCGCAGCTTCCGCGACACACCGAAATGGGCGGGCGACGTGACCGTCGACATCGCCGGGGGGACAGAGACCCTGGACGACCGCGGACTGCGAGCCAGCCGTCATCTCGGCTACTTCGATACCAACGCGCAGAAGTTCGTCCTGATCGATACGGCGTTTGCCACCCATCACCTCCAGTTCGATAAGGAAGGCCGCTTGTGGACGAGCGGCGACAACACGCGGCTGGGGATGTTCGACCCGCGCAAGTTCGATCCGGCGCGGCCCGAGGAGACCGAGGTCGGAGCGCAGACCGCCTGGGCGCAAATCGACCCGGCGACCGGCAGGTCGGCGATGGGCGGCGGCTACGGGATCATCGTGAGCCCGGTGGACGGAACGGTCTGGCGCGCGAACTATCCGGGCATCTTCGGCCAGGCGCCGCTGCCCGATCTGAGCGGCAACTACATCGACAAGTTCGATCCGAAGACGAAGGTCTACAAGCGCTATCCCATCCCGCTCCCCGGGTACGGGCCGCGCGGTATCGACGCCACGACCGACGGACGCCTGTGGTTCGGAACCGGCAGCGGTCATCTCGGCCGCTTCGATCCTGTCGCCGAGAAATTCACGTACTGGGAGACACCCGGACCCAAGATGAAGGGAATGGGAAAGGAGATCGGCAGCGCCGATTTCCACTATTACATCTGGGTCGACCAGTTCGACACGCTCGGGCTCGGCAAGGACATGGTGATCGTGAACGGCACCAACTCCGACTCCCTGCTCGTGTTCAATCCCTCCACCGAGAAGTTCACGGTGATTCGGGTTCCATACCCGCTCGGCATGTTCACGCGTGGTCTCGACGGGCGCATTGACGATCCGAACGCCGGCTGGAAGGGCCGCGGCCTGTGGGTGTCGAACAACACCGACGGGCTCATGCACACCGAAAAGAAGCGCGGCTTCATCAGCCACGTGCAGTTCCGGGAGAGCCCGCTCGCGCGCTGATCACCGGCGGACCTGAGAGGTCCGCCCTACGTACACGCTGATCACCGGCGGACCTGAGAGGTCCACCCTACGTACGAGCAGATCGTTGAATCGGTGCGATTAACGCGTGACGATGACCGTGAGGTCGGCGTACGTGAAGAGCGACCCGTCGCTGGCGACGGCGCGCAGCACGTACGGCCCGGGCTCGCGGAACGTGGCCTGCGCCTTCCACTTGCCGTCGGCGGGCGGCTCCGGAATCAGGTACGGAGGCGACCACGGCGAATTCGCGTAGGGCCGCGTTTCGGTCCACGTCTTCAACTGGACGGGATCGAAGGTGACGTTGCGCGCCGCGCCGCGAAACACGATCCACGACAGCCGCAAGCCAGGCCCGCTGGTGGGGACGATGACTGACGGCGGACGGTAGAGCGCTTCCGATGGATTGACTGGCGGTCCACCACGCGCGTTGCCGCCGCCCGGTGCCGCGCGGCGGGCGGGGAGGTTGTCCGGGTCGCGGGCGACGGCCACCAGCGCGAGCGGCTGTCCCACGCCGATCGTCCGCTGGCCTGGTCCCTCGACTTCGAGCGCCGGCGGGATGTTGTCGCGCAGCGCATCGTTCTGGCTGCCGAAGTCGCCGCCGACCTCCATCGACATGACTTGTCTGTCGATCCGGTAGTCGCTCTTCAGCGAGGCATACGCACGCTGCGTGCGGCCGTGCGTGGTGATCGTCCAAACGAGTTCACGGTCGCCGAAATTCTTCGGCACACGGATCGTGAACAGCAATGGATTCCGCCTCGGGTAGAAGTGTGTCGGTTGGCCCTGATCGGGACCGCCGGGCTCGATGTTGTTGTCGGGACCGACCGCAATGTCGAATTCTTCCTCCCAGTTCGAGTTCATGTACCCGAAGAACATCGTGAACGAGCCGTCGTCGTTCGGCCACCAGCCCTCGAAGGCCGGCGCGACGCTCTGGCCTTTCGCGTAGGTGAGCCTGGTCTGCGCCGTCGCCGGAGGCAGGAGCAGCGCCATCGCCAGGACGGTGAACAGCAGGCGGACCTGAAGGTCCGCACGACGGCTCATTATTGGTTCGCTCCGGTCGTGCTCGTCTGCCCCGGCGTCGTGGCAGGCGCCCAGCACAGCGGGCAGCCGATGTTGTAGTCGTTGCGATCCTTCATGTTCGCCCGGCGCTTCGCCATCTCCGCCTGGAACTGCTCTTCGGTGAGCGCGACCGAGTAGCCCAGGTTGATGAACATGTTGGCGACGGAGCGGCGGCCGCCTCCGGCCCAGTTCCGCGAGTCGGCCAGGTTCGGATTGGCGGACGTCGTGTCGAGGAACGCAATCAAATGGAGGATCGTGCCCTTCGGCAGGAGCGGCGCCGCGTCATCTGCGTACACGTACTGCTTTACCCAGTTATGGTCGTAGCCGACGCAATTCAGCGTCTGGACGTAGTGGCCCCAGACCGCCTGCAGGCACATCCGGACGCCCGGCGCGTGCAGGTGCGGCTCGAAGGTGAGGATCTTCGTGTGCTCCTGCAGCGTCACGTATGAGTGGAGCTCCTGGTTCGGGGTATTCGGCTTGACGTCGAGGTCGATGCCGTTGCCCATCGTCGACACGCTGGACCGTCGGTACTGCGGCGTATAGCCTTTCGGAAAGAACTTGAAGGCGAACTCGAGATGCGACCTGGTCTCGCGGCCGTTGGAATGCAGGTGCGCCGAATCGAGCTGCAGGACCGAGTTGGCTGGCATCAAGCGGCCCGCCTCGGGCGCGAAGATATCGGCGTTGCGGCCGACCTCGTGGACCGGCCACGTCGTCGAGCGCGCGTTGGGTCCCGCGGGCGCCGTCCCATCTTCGCCGGGCACGCCGCTCGAATAGTTCAGGTGATGGAACACATATCGACCGCCCACCGTGTGGGACGAATCGGCCCGCGGCACGTCGTTGACCTCGCGGACTTCGACCGCCGCGACGTAGCGATCTTCCGTGAGGCCGCTCGGAATGTTCGGCAGCTTCGTCCATCGATCGGGGCCGATCGCGGGGACCGTCACCTCTGGTCCGCGCAGCACGAGATCCGGCTCGCCGATCGTCCAGTTGTCGGCGTTGTCGAAATCGAGCGGCTTGGGCAAGTAGGCGGGATCGCCTTGCGGCGCGCCGCCGTCAGCCCATTTGGCGATCCTCGCGATCTCCTCGTCGCTCGGGGAGATGTCGTTCTTGAACTTCTGGATGCCAAGGTCCTTTTCGACGAACCAGGGGGGCATTACACCGGCGCGCGGCCCGAGGCCGGTGCGCGTCTTGATCGCGCGAGCCCACGGCCGGACTTGTTCGTAAGTGAGGAGCGGCATCGGCGCGACCCCGCCGGGCCGATGACATTGCTGACAACTGCGTTGCAGGATGGGCGCGATGTCCTTCGTGAACGTGACATCGGCGACGGCCGGGGCTGGCTGTTGCGCGTGTAAGGCCGCCGGCGAAATGACCAGCAGCGCCGCAACCCGGAGAGCGAGCCTGCGAGTGTGCTTCGAGGTCATCGCACACCACCTCCACGCGAAATCCTACACCTCTCGTTGCGGGCGTTCTATGAAATTTCGCTCGAGCCCCGCGGGCCGCGCTGCGGCTGATGGCCGATTTCCCGAAGGATTCACTGCGGCGGCCGGCCAGGTGCGTTATGGTATCGCGCCATGGATGTCGCCAGAGCCCGTCAGCACACCATTGGAGATCTTCCGCGGCGCACCGCCGCGCGCTTTCCGGACAAGCCGGCCGTCTGCTTCGGCGACACCAGGTGGACGTACCGCGAATTCGATAACGTCTGCAACCGGCTGGCGAATGGATTGATTGAACGGGGCCTGGCGGCAGGCGACCGCGTCGCCATCCTCTCACGAAACTCGCAGGCGTTTGCGGCGCTGCGGTTCGCGCTGGCCCGGATGGGCGGTGTGTTCGTGCCGATCAACTTCATGCTGAACGCGCAGGAAATCTCCTACATCCTGCGCAGCTCGGGCGCCCGGGCGCTGGCGGTCAGCGACGAGTTCCTCGATACCGGCAACCGCGCGTCCGCGCTCGATACCCGGGTGTCGCAGACGCTTCGACTGTCGGGACTCGACGACCTGCTCAGCCGCACCGCGGATGCGCCGATCGGCACGATTGCCAGCGACGGGCTGGCGCAGATCGTCTACACGAGCGGCACCGAATCGCTGCCCAAGGGCGCGATGCTGACGCACGACGCGGTGCTGTGGCAGTACGTCAGCTGCATCGTCGACGCCGAGATCGAGGCGTCGGATGTGCTGCTGCACGCGCTGCCGATGTATCACTGCGCGCAGCTCGACGTCTTCCTCGGTCCGGCGATCTATCAGGGGGCGACGAACATCATCGCATCCGCTCCAGCGCCAGACATCGTGCTGCCGCTCATCGCCGAACACCGGATCACGTCGTTCTTCGCTCCGCCGACTGTCTGGATTGCCCTGCTGCGATCGCCGCTCTTCGACCAGCTCGATCACTCCTCCCTCAGAAAGGGATATTACGGCGCGTCGATCATGCCGGTCGAAGTGCTGCGGGAAATCCAGCGGCGTGTCCCGGAGCTGAGGCTGTGGAACCTGTACGGCCAGACTGAAATCGCCCCGCTGGCAACCGTGCTCGGTCCCGAGGATCAGCTACGCAAGCCTGGATCGTGCGGCCGCCCCGCGCTGAACGTCGAGACGCGCATCGTCGACGACCAGATGAACGACATCGAGCCTGGCGAGGTGGGCGAGATCGTGCATCGCTCGGCGCAGCTGCTCTCGGGGTATTACGACGCGCCGGACAAGACGGCGGTCGCCTTCGACGGCGGCTGGTTTCACAGCGGCGATCTCGCGACCGTCGACGAAGACGGCTACATGACCGTCGTCGATCGCAAGAAGGACATGATCAAGACCGGCGGCGAGAACGTGGCCAGCCGCGAGGTTGAAGAGGCGATTTACCGGCTCCCGCAGGTGTCGGAGGTCGCCGTGATTGGTCTGCCGGATCCCAAGTGGATCGAGGCGGTCTCAGCCGTCGTCGTGGTCAAATCGGGGCAGCGGCTCGACGCTCAGGTGCTTGTCGCGCACTGCCAGGAACACCTCGCCGGCTTCAAAGTGCCGAAGCACGTGTTCTTCTGCGACGCGCTCCCGAAGAACCCGAGCGGGAAGATTCTGAAGCGGGAACTGCGGCTGCAGTATCAATCGACCATCAGCAACCTGCCGCCGGTGTGACCACAGATTCAAGCCGAGAGGCTCATGATAGGCTCGAGTGTCGATGGCCCGGATGACTAGCGTCGTGAGTCGGGCAGTAGTCGCGGCGGTGATCCTCGCGATCAGTCCAGCCGCATACGCGCAGCAGAATCCGGCTCTCCCGGGCGTGACGATGGTCCGCCTCGATGGCCGCGCGGTGCGCGTCCAGGCGATCGGCCTGCAGCAACGGCGCCCGGGGACGCCGGTTGTGGTCTTTGAGGCAGGCGCGACCAATTCGCTCGAGGTCTGGGGAGGAATTCTGCCGCAGCTCGCGTCGATGGCGCCCGTCGTCGCATACGACCGTTCTGGACTGGGTCAGTCCGAATGGGACGACACGAGCCCGACTCCTCGACACGTGGCCGACCGACTTCGACGCGTGTTGCGTCAGATTGGCGCCGATCCGCCGTACGTGCTGGTAGGCTTCTCGTGGGGCGGCATGCTCGCGCGGTATTTCGCGGGTTACTACCCGAGTGACGTCGTTGGACTGGTCTTTGTCGACCCGAGTCCGATGGTGACGGAGCCACTTGTCGACAACCTGACGCCGTTCGAGGCGGTCGGCGCTGGCCGGGCGGGTTACGACGCCTACTGGTCGAGCTTTGCGGCGATGATGGCGAAGGCATCTCCGGCAATACGCGCGGAGATGCAGGTGTTTCGCGGGCTGCTGGAAATGAACCTGGCAGATCGGGACCTTCGTCAAATTCCCGCTGTGCCGATGGTCGTGATCGTGGCCGCGAAGTATCTTGCGGTACCGCTGACGGTTCCGTTCGATCTCCAGCGGCATTTTCAGGCCGACCTGCGTTTTCGACTCAAAGTACTCACCGAATGGGTCCTGGCTTCTCCGCATGGGACCCTGGTGATGGCCAATAACACGACTCACACCATTCCTCGAGAGGAGCCGAGCCTCATCGTTTCAGCCGTCGAGCGGGTACTTGGCGCTTTGCGGTGAATGTTTATGTCATCATTCCCTCGTCCGCTTCTGGAGGAGGCAGGAATGCGTTCTTCGAGCCGGTGGTTTGGGGCCGTGCTGTTATCGTGCGTGAGCTTCTTGACGGTCGGCATTGCCGAGGTGGTGTTGGCGAATCGCAGCTTCGAGAACGGACCAGATCCCGGAGCAGCGGTCGCGTTGCCGCCTGGCAGCAAGGCGCTGGAGGGCTGGACCGTTGTCGACGGCAATGTTTCGTACGTCGGAAGCAAATGGCAGCACGCCCAGGGAGCGCGCAGCGTCGGCCTGCCATGCGGTACGGGCATCAGCCAGACGCTCGAGACCGAGCCCGGGCAGGATTACGAAATCCGTTTCAGCATGGCTGGTGACCCGAGCGCCGCTCCAGCTGTCAAGACCGTGGCCGTCTCATTCGGCGGCGAGGAGCGACTCTTCACGTTCGACACCAGCGGTCACAGTCCCACCGATATGGGCTGGTCGCTGCGATCCTATATTTTCAAGGCGATCGTCATGAAAACGGCGCTCACCTTCCGCAGTCCCAAGGCCCCGTGCTCGGTTCCTGCCGTGGACAGTGTTCGGATCGACGCAGTGCAAATCTGCGTACAGGCGCGTCCGGATGCGCGGTCAGGTCTTTTGGCGGCGTGTTCGTTGCCGGAGGGTCCCGAGAGGGGCGCGCGCGTTTCAGACTAAAAGGGGACGGGGATATTTTCCGCTGATACCAGACGAAAAATATCCCCGTTGCCGTTTCACGACGAGCAGGTTTCGCCCTTGCGCTCGCCGCGCACCCACCCGGCCAGCATCTGCCACTCGGGATCGTTGCGCGATTGCCACCGGCGCGGACCGTTGTGCGTGTAGGTGCCGCCGCCGTCAGGATGAAGCGGTTTCAACATGAAGCGGCTCTGCTCGGGGTTGCCGGGAATGATCAACCGCGAGATTGACTGGAACGCCCGCTTGGCCTCCTCGTCGCTCCACGCCTTGCCGTTCTGGGGCGGCGGCGCAAATCCGACGAGACCGCCCGCATGGCAGTTGCTGCAGCGGATGTGGCCTTCGCGAGGCGTCGCGAACACCTGCTGGACGCAGGATCGGAAGAAGGTGAAATCGACGGCTGGTTCGGGAGCCGGCACGTATCGATTCGCGGGCAGGCTCTGGATCCACTTGAGGAGCGCCTGGTAGTCGGCATGCTCGCGCGACGGCCAGTACGTGCCGCCGGTGTGGTTGATTCCGCCGGACTGCGTCGAGAGCGGCTTCTGCAGCAGCCGACTCGATTCGGGGTTGGCCGTGTTCACCAGCTTGGTGACGATCTCGAAGTTCTTGCGCGACTGCTCGACCGTCCACCCGGCATCCGTCGCCGGCGTTTCCAGACTGAACCGCATCGGCCTCGTCTGCCACGTGTGGCACATCACGCAGGCCGCCATTCCGCCCACGGTGCCACCACGATCAGTGAGAAACAGCCGCTCGACGGTGTTCCGGTAGGCCTCGATATCGGCCGCGGTCGGGAAACTCGATGTCTGCGCTCCAGCGCTGGTCTGCGCGGGAAGCGGTTCGTTCGACATGACCGCGATGCCGAACACGACGCACGCGGCCAGCAGCACGTGGTTTCTTCCAGCCATGGTGTGACTCCTACGGCTGTCCGCCGGTCGGCGATGGCGGATTGACGCGGTCCAGCGGCAGAATCGCCGTGCTGATCCGCGCGGGACGGGCGCCGGTCTTGATCTTGGCGATGATCTGCAGCTTCCTGACGTCCACGGCCAGCGTATGGTCGCTTCCCGAGACCGCCACGTAGAGGAAGCGGCTGTCGGGCGTGGCGGTGATCCAGTTGGCCGACGGTCCGACTTCCACGGCGCCGATGTATTTCAGGTCGGGCAGACTCCATGCGTACACCCGGCTGTCGAGCCGGCTCGAGGCGAAGAGCATCGACCGATCCGGCAGCACCTCGAGACCATGCATGTCGCCCGTCTGGATGCCATCGGCGTTCTGTTTCCACAACGGCAGCTTCGGCGGCCAGAGGATATCGACGACCTGCCGCTTGTTCCAGTCGACGACGAACACGCCGTTGATGGCGGTCGCCTGCGCGAACATCCGCTTGGTCGAGCCATCGGGGTTCGCTTCGAACGCCATCGGCCGCACCTCGTGATTGCTGCGGCCATACTGCGTGTGCCCGGTCAACTCCACGCCCCAGACCACGGTGTCGGTCGTCGGATCGATCACCTGGATGGTCGGTTCACCCGGTTCGGGGTCGCCCCTCAGGCCGGCCACCACGTATTTTTCGTCCGGCGTGACGTAGGTGTTGTGGACCGGGAAGTGGACCGGAATGCTCTTGACGATCTTGTGCGAGTCGATGTCGATCACGTCGACGACTGCCGGCAGCGAGCCGCCGGCCGGCGCCTGGAACCCCGGCCCGAGCACCTTCGCGGCCCGTTGCGCGATGCCGGCGTAGATCTTCCGGGCCTTCTTGTTGACCGCGATCTTGTTCGGCCGCGCCGACAGCTTGATCTGCTGCACCAGCTTCAGGGTCCTGGTGTCGAAGACGTCGACCGTCTGCTCCGACTCGTTCGCGCAGTAATAGTACAAGCCGTCGGGGTGAACGGTCAGGTTGTGGGCGTAAGGGCAGCCGCGGATCAGACCCACGACCTGATTGATGGCGGGGTCGATGATGTGGTGGATGTTGCCGGCGTTGTTGCTTTGCAGAATTCGCACGGCGACTCCCTTGTAGGAGTCGAGACGGGGCACCTGCTGCGCTGAAATCGTGGCCGCGAGAATCAGAACAAGGATGCCGAAGACGGACGGCAGCGCTCGACGGATGCGAAAATTCGCCATCACTAGCCTCCGCGCATAAAGGGCACGAACTCTGGAAGGTCCAGATCCCTCTCAGAAAGGGCGAGGATATCATAGCGCCCCCATATGGATCCGTCGTTTGCGGGTCGCCAAATCGCGTTCGTTGAAAGGCGAAACGACCAGCTGGACGGGATGGAACTCGGGCGGACTGGAGGGTCAATGCGGGAGACGATGACCGAAGCCGGGCGCGTGCTCGCGATGAATCGCGCCGGATGGGATCGCCTGGCGCCCCGCTTCTACGGGGCTACCGCACTTCCGGAGTATGGTCCGCTGGCCCCCACAGAAGACAGCTTGTCACTGCTCGATTTGACCGCCGAGTGGCGCGCTCTGGAGTTGGGCTGCGGCAGCGGACACTCGCTGCGGTACCTCGCGCAGCGCGGAGTACGTGAACTGTGGGGTGTCGATCTCTCTCCGGTTCAGATTGCCTTCGCCCGCGAGACGCTGCAGCCAGTTGCTTCACGATGCCGACTGTTCGAGTCGCCGATGGAGGTAAATCCCGGCATTCCGACGAACTACTTCGATCTGGTGTTTTCCATCTGGGGGATGGGCTGGACCACCGACTTGCGGGCAACATTGGCGCTCGTTGCCGAGTACTTGCGGCCGGGCGGCTGTTTTCTGGTGAGTGGTGAGCACCCCGCCTTCGGGCGCCTCGAGTGGAACGGCACCCATTACATCATCTCGAAACCGGTACTGCGCCGAAGGCGCGCGCGAGCACGCCTCGTGGAAGGGCGTGCCGATCGTCATCCCGCATCGGACGCTCGCCACCTGGGTGACGGAGACGCTTCGCGCCGGGCTTCAGGTCGAGGCGCTGATCGAAGGCGAGTTCAACGCGAGCCTGGCGGACGACACGCACGCCGATCCGGCACGGTGGTACTCGGTCGAACGAGCTCGTGTCATGCCGACGACGTTCGTCCTCAAAGCGCGGAAACCGAATCGCTAGATCGCGTCGGAGGCAGAGGTGAAGGCAAACGATGCCAGCTGGAGCGCCGGCACCATGAGCTGTGATGGCCGCTGCGGCGCGCCGATCGCGACGACGTTCGACGGGGAGAGCATCGACAGCACGCTCTGGTTGAACCGGAGGTTTCGGACCGGGTAGCGGATCTGGCCGTTTTCGATCCACCAGAGACCGTCCCGCGTCAGGCCGGTCAGGACGATGGTCCGCGGATCCACGAGGCGCACGTACCAGAACCGCGTGATCAGGAGCCCTCTCTTCAGGCCCTTGATCATGACGTCGAGCGGCGTCGGGGACTCCGAGCTCTCCATGATGTAGTTCACCGGGCCGGGCGTCGGCTCGCGCTTGCGCTCCTGCGCCCAGAATCGCGTGGCCTGCAGGTTCTCGAGGATGCCTCCCCTAATCAGGGACAGCCGGACGGCGGGAATGCCCTCGACAGGTACTTGGCGCCGCCGGCAGCTCGCGATGCATCGGGTCGCTGTACAGATTGATCCGGGCGTCGAACAGCGCCTCGCCGACCCGTGTTTTCCCCTCTGTGGCCGAGAACGCGCTCCGTCCTTCCTCGGCGGTTCTCGCATCGAAGCTCGCCGTCAGGTAGTCGATCAGATCCGCCGCCGCCTGAGGCTCGAGGATTACCGGGTAGACGCCGGGTTCGATCGTTCTGGGCTGCCGCGAACTGACGGCTTTGGCGATAGCCTGCTCGGCGATCGCCGGGACGTCGAGGCGGCGCAGATCGAAGTGGTTGCCGGCGACGTAGCCGGATCCGGTGCCGTCGGCGCTGCGCGCCGTGACGCTGAAGCTGGCGTCGCTGGATCGGAAAAAGCGGCGGTTGCCGTGTGCCGTCGCGTCAGCGTCGGCCGACGCGCTCGCCGTGTGAAACCCGGCGCCGGTCACTTGCGCGGCGCGGCAGGCGGCGAGCACGCGCTCGAGCGCTGCCGCACGCGCGCCGAGATCGAGTTCGGCCGTCGCGTCAGAAAAACCGCGACTTTCGGGGTAATCGAGCGGCCCCAACGTCGGCACGTACTCCCGATGCACGGGTGAGACACGCGCAATCGCCACCGCTTCGTCGGCCATCCGCTTCAAGGCGTCGGGGCTTGCATCGTTCGCCGACGCAGAGCCGCGCCGGCGGTCCACCCACACCGTTGTGCCGATGTCGATGTCCTCGGAGCGGCCGCTCGTCGTGACGCGGTTGTCCGCGAAGCGGACATGCGCTTCCATCGAGCTCCGCACCGAGGCCGTCGCATCCTCGGCGCCGGCCGCTTTGGCGAGCGAGAGCACCGTCTCGCAGATCCGTAGCGCGTCGTTGCGCGGCAGCATCAGCTGCCTGCCGTGTTCAACACGGTGATTTGCCGGAACCGTGCCGGCGGACAGCCATGACTGACGGCCCCAGTCTGCCCGGGTTCGCCTTTGCCGTCGGCCACGCTGCCCCATAGCCGGTAACTCGCGGGACCACCGAGGCCATCGCAGGAGGCCCAGAAGTCGGGCGTCCGCGACTGATACGCGGCATCCCGCACCATCGCTCCCAGCTTGCCGTTCCTGATCTCCCGGATGACGGCGCCGCCGAACTGGAAGTTATAGCGCTGCTGATCGATCGACGAGCTGCCGCGGCCGACGATGAACAGGCCGCTCTTGATGTCGCTGAAGAGATCGTCGAGCGTCACCTCGGACGCCGCCGCCTGGAGCGAGACGTTCGGCATCCGTGGAAACGGCACACTCGACCAGCTGTCGGCGTGCAGGCAGCCGCGCGACCGCTTCTGCCCGACGAGCGGCGCGAGGTCGCGGGTCGTCTGCCAGTCCACGAACACTCCGTCGCGCACCAGATGCCAGCGGTCCGACCGGACCCCTTCATCGTCGAACCCGGTGGTGGCCAGGCCGGCTGGCTGGGTCCGATCGGCAATCAGGTTGACAATCCTGGCGCCGAAACGCAGCGTGCCGGCATCGGTAGGCTTGAGGAAGCTCGTGCCCGCCATGTTCGCTTCCCACCCCAGTGCGCGATCGAGCTCCGTCGAATGACCGACCGATTCGTGAATCGCCAGAAACAACTGCGAGGGATCCACGACGAGGTCGTAGCGGCCCGGCGTCACCGGCTTCGACTTCAGCTTTTCGACGACCTCGTGGCCGGCTCGTTCAGCGTCGGCTATCCATGGGTAGTCGTCCACGTACTCGTAGCCAACGAGCTGTGCGCGATCGACGACGGCGAGTGTCTGAAAGTCTCCGGTCGTGGGATCGGCGGCAGTGGCGCTGAACTGCGGATAGCTGCGCACCAGGCGCTGCGTAATGCGCGACCCTTCTGTCGAGGCGAAGTACTTCTGTTCGTCGACGAAGAGCAGTTGCGAGCTGAAGAAGCGCACGCCGGACACCGCGAGCGCCGCCTCGTTCAACTTCATGAGGAACGCGGTCTTGCTGTCGAGCGGAACGTCGAACGGATCGCGTTTGAAGCCGCTGGCCCAGGTCGTGACCACCCGTTCGGCGTCAGCCAGCACGATCTTGCGCGTTGTCAGCCGGACGTTGGCTCGGGCGATTTCAACGGCTTGTTCGGCCAGGCCGCGTGCTGCGCCCGGCTCGACGCGGTTGGTCGCGGCGAAGCCCCAGGCACCGTTCACCAGGACACGCAGACCCACCCCGTAACTCGCCGACCGCGAGACGCTCTGCACTTGCCGCTCCCTCGTCGCGATCGATTCGCGCCGATAGCGGTTGATGCGAACGTCGGCGTAGGAAGCACCGAGCGCGGCCGCCCGCGTGAGCGCCGCCTCGGCGGCCTCGGCGCGGGTCGCCTCAACCGACGGCCCCTCCTGGAAGATGTCGGCCCACGCCGGCACCCTGGAACCGGCCATCAGCGCACCACCGGCGGCGAGGAACTGACGTCGCGACGCCATCGCGCCCCGGCTACAAGGCGAAGACCCAGAATCGCGGCGCCGCCCCTCGGCGCCGTGACGGCCTCGCCCCTGCTCTTGCGGAAGGCGTTGTAGTTTCCCGAAAGGTCGTTGATGTGGTTGTTGCGAAGCCCGACGACCACCGCGATGTACTGCGTCGTCCCGACGCTGTAGGTGATGATGCTGGAGCTCGGGAGGTCGTCGAGCGCGGCCTGCCACAGCAGCTTGCCGCTCGTATCATCGAACGCTTTCAACGCCGGATCCAGGTCGCCGGAGAAGACGACGCCCCCGGCAGTGGCCAGCAGAGACGTCGACAGCGGCGCCGACTGATGGTGAACCCACGCCAGCTTCCGTCCCGCCGGGTCCATCGCCTGGAGCCGGCCCATCATGCCGTCGGCGCTATCTGGATGTGGCGCGGGCGTAAGTCCCACGCCCGACGTGAGCAGCTTGAATCCTTCGGGACCCATGCGATGGCACCACTCCGTCAGCGGCAGATAGAGCAGCGCGCTCTGCGGGCTGTACGACGTCGGCGGCCAGCTCCTCGCCCCCGATACCGCCGGACAGAACACCAGCGGCCGTTTGGGGTCGGGCCATTTGTCGCGATCGATGGTTTTTTCCCCGGTCTTCGGATCGATGCGGGTGACGACGTTCTGTGTCCCGGCATCAATCGAAAACAGGTACTCGCCGGTCGCCGCGTCGAGCGCGTCGAGAATCGCCATCTTCCCAACGTTCATCACCACCTTGCGCCGCCGCCCCTCGATGGTCATCTCGAGCAGTTGCCGCTCGAACACCCAGTCCAGGTCCCACTGATCGTTCCGCATGTGCTGGAAGTGCCAGACCAGCTTCCCGGTATCGGGGTTCAGCGCGATCGTGCAATTGGTGTAGAGCGCGTCCGCGGTCACGCCGGTGTCGCTCGACGGATGCAGCAGCGGCGCGGTGTCGTAAGTCGGCGCCACGCCGAAGTAGATCAGGTTCAGCTCCGGGTCGTAGGTCCCCTGATGCCAGACCGAGCCGCCGCTCCGGCCATCGAGCGGCAAGCCGTTCCAGCTGTTGCCGAAGGGCGCGTCCGGTCGCGCGATGGTCTGGAACCGCCAGAGCTCCTTCCCCGTGTCGATGTCGAGCCCGACGATGAAGCCGCCGCCGGGCATGAAGCTGGCCGTCACTCCCTGGATGACCTTGTTGCCGACGACGAGCGGCGCGCTGCGGATCTGGTACCGGCCTCGAGGCGACGTCTGGCCGTTGGTGACAATCTCGTTGTTCCACACCAGCTCGCCGGTCTTGGCGTTCAGCGCGAGGACGTGCAGGTCGGATGTGGGGACGAAGACCCTGTTTCCGTGCAGCGCGAGGCCCATTTTCTGGCTCGACGGGCCGTTCGGCGTGTGCTGATAGCGCCAGAGAATCTCTCCGTTCGTGGCGTCCAGCGCGAGCACCATATCCGGAATCGTCTGCAGGAACATCACCCCGTCATGGACGAGCGGCGTGGGCATGCTGACGCCGCCGCCGAGCGGGACGCGCCAGGCCGGCTTGAGGTTCGGCACGTTCTGCCGCGTGATCAGTTTCAGGGGGCTGAAGTTCTGGCCGTTATATGTGCGGCCCCACTGCAGCCAATCACGGTCAGGCGGATTACGCAGCAGGTTGTCGGTGACCGTACTCAGACCGGCCAACCGCGCCGCGCCGCTCGCTGAGACGGCGGCCGGTGCGGTCGGATCTGACGGCGTGCCGTCGCGGCGCGGGATCGTCAGCGCCGCGAGCGCGGCGATGTCGGAGGGCAGCGCGGCGACGGCGGACTCCTGACCGTTGGCTTGCAGAAGGTAGGCAAGAATGCTCGCGTAGGCGTCGTCGCCGAGGGTGCCCGGTTTGGTCGGAGGCATCCGGCGCAGATGAAACATCAGCGTATTGGCCGGCTTCCCGCGCCACGTGCGATCGAAGCGGTCTCCCGTCAGACCTGGCGCCAGATGCTGGCCTTCCAGCTGGCTGCCGTGACACGACGCGCAGTGCTGCCGGTAGGCCGCCTCGCCAGCCGATGCCTGGCCCTGGGTGAATGCGAGTGTCGGAGCGGTCGTCGTTTGAGCGAGACAGACTACTGGGCCCGCACCGAACAGGACCATACAACCGCACCATGTCCGGGCAAGTTTCATCGTTCTCGTGATCATGATTTTCATCCTGACGCGCTGAGTATTCGCGAATCGACGCATTCTAGCGTCATCCGGCGGCGTTGTGTCCGATTACCGGGGCAGACGCCTCTTTCGTATACGGGGGCAAGACGGGAAAGGTTTTGATGTGGGCAGGATTCCGAAACCGAGGCCGATGGCAGGTAGCCGCGGAGTCGACGGGCGTGCAGCCCGTCAACCCCGCGGAGCCGAGTTCTAGAAGGCGCCGAGTTTGCGTGGCACCGTGGTGTACTGAACCGCCGCTCCGGTCGTCGACGTGTCAATTCCGGTGGCAGTGTAGCCAACGCCCAGCTGTCCGCCCTCGTTGTTTCCCCAGCAGTAGACGAAGTAGTCGGTGCCGATCGCGCAGGTATGGTTGAATCCGGCCGCGATCGCGCTGAACGTCAAGTTTCCGGCGACAGCCTGCGGTGCATTGAAATTGTTCGCGCCCGGATCAGCGGGATTGGGCTTGACGCCGTTGCCCACCTGACCGTTGGGGCTCGCTCCCCAGCACCAGGCGCGTCCGCTGAAGTCCAATGCGCAGGCATGTGCGATGCCGGTCGTCACGCTGTGAAGCTGCATCGGGCTGCCCGCCGGGCCGACCTGCGTGGCCGACGACGTGGACGGGACGGCGGCGGCGGTCTGGCCAATCCCCAGTTTGCCCTTGGCATTGCTGCCGGCGCACCGCACCGTGTTGTCCTGCATGTCGGCACACTGATAATCGGGGCCAGCCGAGACGCGCCAGAAGGACGGCGTGAACGTCGACCCGACCCAGAAGGTGACATACGGTTGGAGCCACGCATCTTTAGGCATCCAGCTGCCGTCTATCCCCATTTGCCCGACGTGGTTGAACCCCTTGCAGTCGTTCTCACGCCATCCGTGCGCGTCGTATTGCGCACAGATGAAGCCGAAGCCAACCGTGACGGTTCGGAACCCGGGATGCGAGAGCTGCGTCACCGGTGTGGTCGACCAGTTGTTCGACGATCGCCCGAAGTACGGCATCCCGTTGTAGGGCAGCAGGCCCCAGCAGGCAAGCTCGCCGCCGCTCGTGACCCCGCACGTCGAGCTCGAGCCGGCATCGATGGCCGAGAACTGCAGACTGCTCGCGATTGGCGTCGGCGTCGTGCGGGACCAATCGGTGCCGTCGCCCAGCTGTCCCGCGTAGTTGTCCCCCCAGCACTTGGTGACTCCGCCGGCAATCGCGCAGTTGTGCCAGTCCCCCGCGGTAACCGTCGTGGCGCCCGGCAGGATGAACTGCGGCCGGTCGACACAGGGATTCTGCCCGGTATTGGAACAGTTTGCCGTCGACATGATCCCGACCTGGCGCGAGGTATTCACGCCCCAGCAGAACACGTCGCCGTTGAATTTCCGGACACAGGTATGGTTGGAGCCGGCCGTGATCTGCGAGGGCGCAGTGGGAGGGGGAAGGCGAATGAATGAGAATTGGCCATGTAATGTGACGGCCGCAGCCGGCAGCACGAAGACAAGAGCGAACAGCAGTCCGGCGAATCGCGTGTAATTGAATCGTTTCATGATCCAGGCCTCCTCGCTGTCCCAAGAGGCGCAAACGGACGGAAAAGGCCCTCATCGGATGTCAGCGGCGGGTCCAACAAGGACCCGGCCTACGCAATCAGGAACATTTACCCCACGGCGGCTCGTCTCACTGCCATGGACACTCTCGGCCAGGACGTCCGCTACGCGGCGAGAGGACTCCTTCGCAGTCCGGGGTTCGCGGCGCTGATCGTTCTGTGTCTGGCCCTGGGCATCGGCGTCAACAGCGTCGTGTTCAGCATCTCCGACAGCGTTTCGCTGCGTCCCCTGCCGTTCGAAGAGCCCGATCGTCTGGTGACTCTCTATTCCACGCAGCCTGGGGCCGGCGTCGAGCGCGGCCCGGTTTCGTACCAGGACTATCGCGACTGGAAGGAACAGGCGCGCAGCTACTCTGACGTCGCCGCCCATTCCTATCGCAGCTTGTCGATCACCGAAGGTGTCGAGTCGGAGCGCTTTCAGGGATCGGCGGTCACCTCGAATCTGTTTTCGCTGCTCGGCGAGCATCCAGTCCTGGGCCGTCCCTTCGCCGCGGCCGATGATCAGCCGGGCGCCCCTCCGGTCGTCATGTTGAGCCACGGCCTGTGGCAACGTCGATACGCAGGGGATCCGTCGGTGATCGGTCGCACCCTGATCGTCAACGGCGCCGCCCACACCGTCATCGGGGTGATGCGGCCGGGTTTCCGGTTTCCGCAGGTGGCAGAGCTCTGGATACCGGTGGTGCCGCTCGAATACGCGTCGTCGCGTCGAGAGCGCACCCTGATTCCGTACGCGCGACTCGCTGACGGGGTGACCATCGCCGCCGCCGACGGCGAGCTCGCGGCCGTGGCCGAACGCCTCGCGCGCACTCATCGTGACGACGAAGGGTGGAGCGCGAAGATCGGTTCAATGCGCGACAACCTGATGCCCGTGCAGCTGCAGATCGCGACGATGGCGATGGTGGGCGCCGTATCGCTGGTGCTGCTGATCGCCTGCGCCAACGTCGCGAACCTGCTGCTCGCGCGCGCCACCGGGCGCCAACGCGAGATCGCCATCCGCACCGCCCTGGGGGCGGGCCGTTGGCGGGTGGTCCGTCAGCTGCTCACGGAGAGTGTGCTGCTGGGTGCGTCGAGCGCGCCCCTCGGGATGCTCATCGCCTACGTTGGTCTCGAGGCGATCATGGCCGCCATCCCGTCAACGGTGATCGTCCCGTACTACATCGACTGGGGCATGAACACTCGCGTCGTGGTGTTCACGACCGCCGTGTCGGTTCTGACGGGCGTGCTCTTCGGCCTCGCTCCGGCTCTTCAGGCGGCGCGTGCCAGCCTTGCCGGCACGCTCAAGGACGGCGGTCGTGGCGCCGGCGGCAGCCGCGCCCGCAATCGCCTGCGCAACACGCTGGTTGTCGTCGAGGTCGCGTTCTCGCTGATGCTGCTCGTCGGCGCGTCGCTGTTCGTTCGCAGCTTCCTCAACATCATGAACGCCGATGCGGGTTTCGACACCTCATCGCTGATGACGATGCGGCTGTTCATGGCGGGAGACGGGTATGCGTCGCCGGAGTCGATGACGGCGCGGGTCGAGGACGTGGTACGGCGCGTCGAGGCGCTCCCCGGCGTCACGGCCGCATTCGCCTCGAACCTGGTGCCGCTGTCCCGCGGCGGCGGAAACGCCGGCATCCTGGCAGAAGGGACAGTGGTCGAGGCGGGACAAGAACCGAGGGTCACGTTCTTTGCGACCACCGCTCACGCGCTCGACACGCTCGGACAGACGCTCCTCTCAGGTCGCGACTTCACGGATGCGGAGGCCTCGACGCGTTCGGGTGCGGTTATCGTCAACCGGGCCCTTGCTGCTCGCATCTGGCCACGACTTTCCGACATCGTCGGCCGTCGATTCCGCTTTGCGACCGACCCGGCCGATGAGTGGCTGACGGTCATCGGGGTCGTGTCGGACTTTCAACCCCTGGTGTTGCGCGACAAGGGAATCGTCGAGCCGCTGGCGATCCTGCCGTACCCCTACCAGGCCATGTCCGACACGGGCCTGACGATACGCGTCGCCGGCGGGATCCCGGCGGCGTCGATCACGGCGGCCGCGAGGCAGGCCATCGGGCAATCCGACGCCTCGCTGTCGGTGTTCGACATCCGCACCGGGACCGAGAATCGTGAGGGGCGCTTCTGGGCGCCTCTCTTCCTGACGTGGATGTTCTCGATCTTCGGCGCGGCGGCGCTGTTTCTGGCGGGGATTGGAATCTACGGCGTGCTGTCCTACTCGGTGGCGCAGCGCAGCCAGGAATTTGGCGTGCGCGTGGCGCTTGGCGCAAGCCGGTACCGCATCCTCTCGCTGGTCGTGGGGCAGGGCGCACGCCTCGCAGCTGTGGGCATCGCGGTCGGCAGCGCTGGCGCCTTCGTCGTCACGCGAGTCGTTCAATCGCTCCTGTATAACGTCACACCCACCGATCCGATCAGCTTCGGCGGCATGGCGCTCGTCCTGGCGGCGGTCACCGTCCTCGCCGGGTGCGTGCCGGCCGGCCGCGCCACCAGCGTCGACCCGATTGTCGTGCTCCGCGGCGATTGAGCGTTCAACGTGCGATCGCCGCGGTTGAGCCCGTGGAACAACCACGCACAACAGGTGTCCAACCGTTAACTGCTGTCTGACTTGAACGCGACGAAGGTGTCCAATGCTGGAACTGCGGAACGTCTCGAAGCGATTCGCGGCTAGTCTGGCCGTCGACAACGTCAGCTTTCGCGCGCGAGCGGGTGAGGTTACCGGCTACCTGGGCCCGAACGGCTCCGGCAAGTCGACGACGATGAAGATGATCGTCGGGCTGATCGACACGACGGCCGGCGAGATCTGGTTCGACGGCACCTCGATCGGGCGCGACCCGATCGCCTGGAAGCAGCGCCTGGGATACGTGCCGGAGGAGCCGCACCTGTATGCGCACCTGTCCGGCCTCGAATACCTGGGCATGGTCGGCCAGTTGCGCGATCTGCCGCCGCAGCCGACCGCCAATCGGATCGACGGGCTGCTCCGACTGCTGGCGCTTCACGACGACCGGCACGCCCCGGTATCCGCCTACTCGAAGGGCATGCGCCAGAAGGTCCTCCTGGCGGCAGCGCTGCTGCACGACCCCGACCTGTTGCTGCTCGACGAACCGTTTTCCGGACTCGACGTCGGCACCGCCCTCGTCTTGCGGAGCCTGATTCAGGAACTGGCCGGCCGCGGCAAGGTCGTGCTCTTCAGTTCTCACGAGCTCGAAACCGTTGAACGCGTCTCGTCGCACGTCGTGATCCTCCACCGCGGCAAGGTCGTCGCAGACGACTCCATCGAGCGGCTGCGCGGCCTGATGGCGCTGCCGACGCTCGAAGCGATCTTTGCGCAGCTCGCCGTCGAGCAGGACACCGCGGCGGTGTCGCGTGAGATTGCCGATCTCATTGCGCGCCGATGACGAAGCAGCAGTTCCGCGTTCTCTACCGCGAGTTCCTCTTCCGGATCGTCGATCGCGAGCTGCTGTCGACCCATGCCCGGGGCGACATGAGCCAGCTGCTGCTGCAGATCGCGACGGTGCTGATCTTTCTCAGCCTCTGCTTCTCGCTTCCCGCGATCCGGTTCCTGAACCTCGACCGGAGTGCGCCGGCCATCCTCGGCGTGTGGTTCGAATGGAACATGCAGCACTTCCTGATCGCCACAACGATGCTGATCGTCGGGCTGTTTGCGGTGCTGAGCTGGCGATCGATGTTTCCCGACCATCGCGACGTCCTCGTGCTGGCGCCGCTGCCCATTCGGGCGCACACCATCCTGCTCGCCAAGCTGACGGCAGTTGCGACGGCATTGATCGTCACCGTTGTCGCGCTCCACGCTCTGGGTGGTGTCATCTGGCCATTGGCACTGGATGTCGTGACGGAAGCCCGCACAGTACAGGCCTTCACGTCGGACCCGAAGATCCCGCCGGTCGGTCTGGACGATCTGGAGCGAGTGCTGCAGCAAGACTTTGCTGGTGTGCTTCGCAGCGGTCCGCTCGCACCGGATGCGGGAGGAGGTCTGGCGATCGGCGTTTACCAGCAGGGCGCGAGGCGGGTTTTTGCCTATGGGCGCGCGTCACCCGATTCGATCTTCCAGATCGGCTCCATCACGAAGCCGTTCACCGCGCTGGCGCTCGCGCAGATGGTCGAGGAAGGCCGGGTCCGGCTCAATCAGCCGGTGCGAACGTTGATTCCAAAGGCGCGCGTCCCCACTCCGCCAGGCCTCGAGATCACGCTCCTCGATCTGGCGACGCATCATTCCGGTCTGCCGCCACTGCCATGGAACCTGCGACCGCGCGACCCGGCGAATCCGTATGTCGACTACGACGCCGGCAGGCTCTACGCCTTTCTCGAAAACCGGGGGAGCGGACGAGATCCGGCGGAGCCCTTCGTCTACAGCAATCTCGGATTTGGCCTGCTCGCCCATGCCCTGACGGTCCGCGCCGACGTGGACTACGGGACGCTCATCCGCCAGACGGTCGCCGAGCCGCTCGGCCTGCATGACACCGTCGTCGAGCTCTCGGCCGAGCAGTCGCGCCGTTTCCTCCAGGGATACGACGATCGGCGGCGGCCAGTCCGTCCATGGGACCTGAACGTGTTCGCCGGCGCCGGCGCGCTGCGTTCCACGGCGCCCGACATGCTCACGTGGCTCGAAGCGAACCTGCATCCGGAACGATCCGCAGCGCTCGCGGCCGCCCTTGCGTCGTCCCAGCAACCGCGCGCGCCGCGCGGCAGGGAAGGGAACATTGCGTTGGCGTGGTGGATGGACAGCGAGTCGGGCGATTTCCGCCACGGCGGTGCTGTGGCCGGCTTCACCGCGGACGCGTTCTTCAATCGGCACGAGGATCTTGCAGTCATCGTGTTGTCGAACACCGGCCCGGGCTCCGCCCTGTCGGCCGATGTCGTCGGCGAGCACGTGCGCG
The DNA here is from genome assembly GCA_963728825.1 of uncultured Acidobacteriota bacterium. Classification (GTDB taxonomy): domain Bacteria; phylum Acidobacteriota; class Vicinamibacteria; order Vicinamibacterales; family CAVVIG01; genus CAVREM01. Next base: position 403,015 of record CAVSLA010000005.1, on the reverse strand, counting down.
CCAGGCTAGCCGGCAAGCCGGCAGTTGCGGTGACGGAGATCGTCCTCCCCGCCGGCGGCAGCGCCGGCCGTTGGCTTCGTCTGCTCGCGGCCTATTGGTTCACGATGCTGGCCGCAGGCACCTTCATGTTCGGATTGGCGGCCAGCGTCCAGGGCCTGGCTGCCGCCATCCTTCCGCATCGCGTGTTTCTGCGCGCGTCCTCGCTCTTGCAGCTGGGGGCGTTCGGTCTCATCGTCGGCGTTTATTTTCTTCAGCCGATGAGCGTGAATCCCTCAACACTTCTCGCGGCCCAGCAACGCGCTTTCGCCTCGTCACCGTCGTATTGGTTCCTCGGCCTCTTTCAGGCGGTTGCCGGGTCGCCGGCCATGGCTCCGCTCGCGCGCCAGGCCTGGATCGCTTTGGCATTGTCGATTGTGGGGATCCTGATCGCCTACGGATTGTCGTACGTCCGCACGCTCCCCAAGATCGTGGAAACGCCGGACATCATGGCGGGCGTGAGGCGTTTCCGCTGGCTGCCGAAGTTCGGCGGACCATTTCCGACTGCGATCGTGCAGTTCAGTCTCCGCACGCTGTTCCGCAGCGGTCAGCATCGGGTGCTCCTCGCGTTCTACTGGGGCATCGGCTTCGCGCTGACGGCCATGCTCTTGAAGACTCCTCGCGGGCAACAACTCTCAGGAGGCTCGGTCCTTGACGCCTGGCAGGAGGGGAGTGTCCCGCTGATCGTCGCGAGTATCTGGATGATGGCCTTTGCCGTGCTGGCAGCCAGGCTGGCGTTCTCCCTTCCTCGAGATCTGTCGGCCAACTGGATTTTTCGCATCACGCCCATTCCCGGCGTTCGGCAGTGCATTCGTGCCCGCCGCCGCGCGCTAATGGCCGTTTCGGTTCTCCCGGTATGGGCGATCTCGGCGATGGTATTTCTTCGCGCATGGCCAACGGGTCCCGCACTCGGCCACCTTGGGGCGCTCGGGCTTCTGGGCTTCAGCCTGATCGAGATCGCGCTGCGGGGAACCCAGAAGATCCCGTTCACCTGCTCGTACCTCCCCGGCAGGTCGCGCGTCCACCTTGCCCTGTACGTCGCCATCATGGTGCTCGTGCCTCTGACATTCGGCCTCGCCGAGATCGAACGCGACATACTTCAGGGCACTGACGGCACTGTCGTGATGCTTGCCGGGCTCGTCCTGGTGTGGGCCATTGCCCGATGGCAGACGATGCGGCAGGCAAACGCCGGCCGTCCGGAAGCGGCATTCGAAGACGAACCATCTGAACGTGTTCTCACGCTCGAGGTGTGGGACAGCCGCTTCGGTCAATAGGTCGTCGAAGACAGGTGCCTGGTGACGCGACAGCCCCAAGTTCGGGCCGGGAGATCGGGCCGCTCGCGCGTTCTTGCGGTGCGATCGCCTAGGTGATTACAATGTAATTACATGGCGACGAAAACACGGATCGTCCGGATCGGGAACTCCCAGGGGATTCGAGTGCCCCGCGCGTTGCTGGAGCAGGCCGGGTTATCCGAAGAGGTCGAGCTGCAGGCACAGCCCGGGCGCCTCATTGTGCGAGCGGCGCGTCGTGCCAGGGCGGGTTGGGCCGAAGCGGCGCGGGTCATGCACGAACGCGCTCACGACACTCTGCTGGATGGGTCCACTGCCACGAAGTTCGATGGGAACGACTGGACGTGGTAGGGCGGTCGGGTCCCCATCGCGGCGAGGTCCATCTCGTCCGGCTTGATCCGACGTTGGGCAGAGAAATTCGCAAGACACGGCCGTGTGTGGTCATTTCACCGGACGAACTGAATGCGCACCTGCGCACCGCAATCGTCGCTCCGATGACAACGGGCGGGCAGGCGTATCCCTGGCGAGTCGCCTGCCGGTTTCAGCGGCAGAATGGTTTCGTGGCGCTGGACCAGGTTCGCACGGTTGATGCGGAGCGGCTGGTCAAACGCCTTGGTCGGTTATCGCCGGAGACTGTTACGGCGGTGCTTCGAGGGCTCCAAGAGATGTTCGCGGAGTAGAGTCCGCCAGGTCGTTGGGAGACTCGTCGGGATCACCTTTCACAGGTTCTCAAAGAACTGCGTGAGCGCGGCTCCCGGGCAATCGGCCTGTTTCATTCCCATCCAGCGGCGAGCGCCGTATCAGGAACAAGGGATCGCAGGAGCCCTCCGACGGGGTGAGTTCACCTGGTCTACGATGTCTGCGGCCGGGAGGCAAGGCTCTACGCGATTCGGCGGCGCAACGGCCGCAGGCGACTCGAGGAGTTGACATTCTCCGTCGGTCGTTAGCGGAGGAATCAGATAAAGCCGTTCGAGGATGTTCGATGGATGTGAACCGTCAGTGGAAGCTTGCCAGTCGCCCGGTCGGCATGGTGACGGCCGACCATTTCGTTTACGCCGAAGGGGCCGTCCCGAGTCCCCGCGACAACGAATGTCTCGTGCGGACGCTGTACGTGTCGTTCGATCCGGCGATGCGCGCGTTTCTGCGCGACGGCCCGAGTTACGTGCCGCCGCAGCCGGTCGGCGAGGTGATGCGCGCCGGCGCGATCGGGCAGGTCGTCGAATCGCGCAGTCCCGCGCTCCGGGCTGGCGAGCTGGTCGTCGGTGCGTTCGGCTGGCAGGACTATGCGGTGGCGCCCGCGACTGCGGCGATGAAGATCGCCGGCAGCCAGCCGCTTCCGGCCTACCTCGGCGTGCTCGGCGGCACCGGTCTGACCGCCTATTTCGGGCTCCTCCACGTGGCGAAGCTCGCCGCGAACGAGACGGTGCTGATCTCGGGCGCGGCCGGCGCGACCGGATCGACGGCGGCGCAGATCGCGAAGCTCAAAGGTTGCCGCACGATCGGGATTGCCGGCGGACCCGCCAAGTGCCGCTGGTTGCTCGACGAGCTGCGCCTCGACGGCGCCATTGACTACAAGCACGAGAACGTCCCGGCACGTCTCGCGGAACTGTGCCCGGACGGCGTCGACGTGTATTTCGATAACGTCGGTGGCCGCGTGCTCGAAGCGGCGATCGGCGGCATGGCCATTCGGGGCCGTATCGTAATCTCCGGCATGATCTCCGGATACAACGACGCCGAGCCGGCTCCGGGTCCCGCGAACCTCTTTCAAATGGTCGTCCGACGGATTCGGATGGAGGGGTTTCTGTTGTTCGACTTCGCCTCCCAGTTCGACGAGGGGCGACGCGAGCTCGAGCGCTGGCTGGCTTCCGGCCAGCTCAAGTCTTACGTAGACGTGCAACACGGGTTCGAGAACATCCCGACCACCTTCCTCCGCATTTTCACCGGCGAGAACATCGGCAAGCAGGTTCTCAAGATTGCCGATCCGCTCCCTCCCGTAGGGGCAGACTGATGACGGTGTTCGCTGCCAAATGCGCCGCCGAATCCCGTATTCTGACTGAGGCGTTTGGTACGAAAAGCCCACCGATGCCGGTGACCGGGGAGAAAGGACGGGAGACGTGCCAATACCACTCTGGATTTCACGTGCGGCGCTGTTTTCACTCCTGACGAGTTTCGCACTCGGAACGGCCGGCGTCTCGGCGGCCGGTCCTCCGACCCGATTTTCAGTCACGGTGACCGGTCAAGGCGCGGACGTCGTCCTGATTCCCGGTCTGGCCACACCCGGCGACGTGTGGGATGCAACCGTCGAGCATCTCGCACGGACTCATCGTGTTCATGTCGTGGGGGTGGGCGGGTTTGGAGGAGCGGACGCCGGAATCAACAAGGACGGCGGCGACCTCTTGCCGGCGCTGGTGGCCGAAATGGCGGAATACGTTTCTGGTCTCTCGCGGCCGGCGGTCATCGGTCATTCACTGGGCGGCCTGATTGGGCTCGAAGTTGCCGCGCAAAAACCCGACGCGATCGATCGACTGCTGGTCGTCGACGCGTTGCCGTTCTTCGCGCTCACCTTCGGTCCTGGCGCGACCGTCGACATGGCACAAAAGATGGCCACGATGATGCGGAATCAGCTCAAGGCGCAAACCGACGAGCAGTACGCGGCGGGCGTGCCGATGATGGCGGCGCGGAACGCGAAAACGGCGGCCGCCAGGACGAGCGTCGCCCGGTGGACTGCTGCGTCGGACCGAACCGTTGTCGCGAAGGCGATGTATGAAGTCACGCTGACCGATGCCAGACCGCGGCTCCCGCACATCCCGACCAGGACGAAGGTGCTCTATGCGTTCGATTCGACGATGGGTATCCCGCAGGCCGCGATGGACTCCCTGTACGCCGGCGCGTACAAGGGTCTTTCACAGGTCGATCTGAAGCGGATCGATGACAGCTATCACTTCATCATGCTGGACCAGCCGGACGCGTTTTTGAAAGAGGTCGAGACGTTCCTGAAGTAGCGGCTGTTCACCTGCCGAAACGCTTCAGTGCGTGAGACCGTACAGCACGTAGTTGATCAGGAACTTGTAGGCTTCGTTGGTCGGGACCAGCGAGTAGCGGTTGCGAGCATCTGCGGACCACTCGAGATAGTCGCCAAGGTCCATGTTGTAGTTGATGATCACCATCAAGGGCTGGCGCGGATCGTTGTCCTCGAAAATGCCGAAGAACTCACCCATCAGCGCCCCCGGCCCGGACGTGCCCGGATACGGGATGGCGAGCGACTGGATGGCGAAGAAGCTGTTGTAAATGGAGTGGCTCACGTCAAGCCGCTGGATGCGACCCGTCGGCAGCACACGGCGCATGGCGGCTTCGAACACCGCCCATTCATTCGGGAAGTGAAAGTCGTCGACGATCAGGAACCCGCCTTTGTGCAGGTAGCTGCGGAGTCCCTCAGCCTCGGCAGGGCTGGGAAACCAGAAGCCCGGCTCTGACAGATACGCCAACGGATACCGGAACAGCTGCGGATCGTCGAGATCGACGACGTCGGCGGCCTCGAGGTTGGGCCGGATTTTCGTGATGTCGTAGAGGACCCGCGCCAGGTTCTGCTCCATCGCCGGATAGTCGTACGCCCAGCCGGTATATCTCTGGTACCGTATCCGCATCAGCGCGATGCGGCCGTCGTACGGCGCGTTGCGGTAGCCGAAGTTGAGCCCGAAGCCACCCTGCGCCGCGACGACGATCGGCACCGACGCAAGCAGGAGTCCGGCGAGCCACCAGACGCCGCGACGGGATCCCCACGTCATGCCCTCACCTCATCGCCTCGGCGGATTGAGTGCCGTTGAAGGTGGTACCAGGCCCTGCATGCGAAGGTAGGTCGTAATCGTGCCGTAGTCTTCGGCGCTGTGAATGCCCGCGTAGATGTACGCGTAGGCGCGCGGCCCGGTGATGACGCCGCTGCCGGCGCCGCCGAGACCCGAGGCGGATTCCATCAGCCAGCCCTCGCTCGCGGCCGCGAGCAGGCTCGAGCAGTAGGCGATCGAGTCCTCGAGCGCCTTCACGATCGCCGGCTTCGTGGTCACCGCCTGGAGCGACGGAGCAGCGCGCCGCTCGAAGCCGGGAGGGACGCCGGCCTGATTGCAGAAGGAATAGTTGGCGCCGGTCGCGTGATTGATCTGTTCGCCGAAGGTGCGCACGTCCGGCGTCGGGCGGAACCCGTAGCCTGACTCGGGCATCATCTGGGCGCTGACGATCAGGTAATTCGCGAACGCGTTGAAGGACTTCTGAACGATCGCACCAAGCGGCCGATCCTTGAAGGTCGTCTGCCTGGACTGTTCCATGGCCGCGGATCGATCGTACTTCGGCGCCATCGCCTGGCTCGTCTGAATCTGTTCCGGCGTCAGTGCGGGCACCAGAGCACCCGCTGGCTGCGCCGCCGCGGGCCACGCACTCGCCGCGAGCACGCTCGCGAATACCGCGGCTCTGATCACGAACATGCCTTCCCCATGAGCGGCAGTATACTCAGCCCGGGACGAAGCAAGGAGATTCTGGCATGAAGCCAGATGGTGAAGAGGCTTATCTCGACCAGGCAATCGGCCGGTATTCGCCGAAAGTCGGGGCGACGGCACGCGCCGCCCTGAGCAAATTGCGCGCGCGCTTTCCAGGCGCCCGGCAGCTGGTCTACGACCGTCGCCAATCGCTGCCGATTGGCTTCGCCCCTGCGGAATCCGGTTCGGCGGTATTCTCGCTGGTGCTCTACCCGCGCTGGGTCCGGTTCTTCTTCCTCGACGGTGCCGCACTCGAGGACCCTGAGGGCCGCCTCGAAGGCACCGGCAACCAGGTGCGCTCCATCCGCGTCGACGAGCACGCGGCGATCCTCGAGGACCGTTACATCCGCGGGCTGATGACGCAGGCGTTGAAAGCGGCAACCGCCGACTTGAAGACCGGTCGCACCCGGATCATCCTGAAGTCGACCGTCCCGTCGACGGGCCGCGGGATCAGGCGCCGCCGCGGTTGAACCGAGGGCGTCAGTGCTTCCGCGAATGTCTTTGCCATCGAACTCTTGTGAGGGACTGAAGATGCGCCATATCCTTCTCGCTGCCGGCGTCGTCACGGCCACACTGCTCTCCGCTTGCGGCGGGAGGCCAGCCCCGGTTGCCGAAGCGCCGAAGCCTGCGGTGGGCTCGTTCGGCGTCGACCTTGCGCAGATGGACGCCACAATCCGACCGGGCGACGACTTCTACGGCTATGTGAACGGCACCTGGCTCAAGACCTTCCAGATCCCGGCCGACCGCGCCCGCTACACGACCGGCACCAGCGTGTCCGAGAAGACGGAAGCCGACGTCCGCACCATCGTCGAGGAACTCGCCGCCAACCACGGAGCTCCCGGCACGGTCGCACAGAAGGTCGGCGATCTGTACGCCGGCTGGATGGACGAAGCCGCCATCGAGGCGCGCGGCAGCGTGCCACTGAAGCCGCATCTCGACGAGATCGCCGCGGTGAAGACCAGGGCCGACCTGATGAAGTTGATCGGCGACATCGACTACACCGCACCGTTCGGCGCCGCCGTGTTTCCGGACACCGCCGATCCGATGAAATACTCGGTGTGGGTGTTCCAGTCCGGCCTCGGCATGCCGAACCGCGACTACTATCTCAACCAGGGCGAGAAGTTCGACGCCTATCGGTCGGCCTACCGCGGATACGTCACCAAACTCTTCGAGCTGGTCGGCGACCAGGACCCTGCTGGTTCGGCGGCCAAGGTAATCGCGCTCGAGAACAAGATCGCCGCCGTCGCCTGGGCGCCCGAGCGCCAGCGCAATGTCAAGGAAACCAACAACCCGATGGACCGGGCGGGCCTGAAGAAGCTCGTCCCGAGCGTCGATTGGGACGTCGTGCTCGCCGGCGTCGGGCTCGCCGACGCGCAACGCTTCATCGTCAACGAGACCACCGCGATCCGCGACGGCGCGAAACTGCTCGACAGCCAGCCGATCGACGCGTGGCGGGCCTACCTGACCTTCCACCTGGTCAACGGCAGAGCGGCCGACCTGCCCAGGGCCTTCGATGAAGCCAGTTTCGATTTTCACTCGAAGACACTGCGCGGGATCGAGAAACAGCGCGACCGGTGGAAACGAGGCATCACGGCGGTCGACAGCGCGATCGGCGAAGGCCTCGGCGAGCTCTACGTGAAGAAGCACTTTCCGCCGGAGCACAAGGCGAAGATGGACGAGCTCATCGCCAATCTCCGCGCCGGCCTGAAGTCGCGGCTCGAAGCCTCGGCGTGGATGGACGAGACGACGCGCGCCGAAGCGCTCAAGAAACTGGACTCGTTCGAGGCCCGCATCGGCTACCCGGAGAAATGGCGCGACTATTCGGCTCTGACCATCGCGCCGGGCAGACATTTCGAGAACGTGACGGCGGCGCGGCAGTTCGAATGGAACCGCACGGTGTCGCGGCTGAAACAGCCGGTCGATCGCACGGAGTGGTTCATGACGCCGCAGACGGTGAACGCCTATTACGACGCGCAGATGAACCAGATCAATTTCCCCGCCGGCATCCTGCAGCCGCCGTTCTTCGATCCCAACGCCGACCCGGCGGTGAACTACGGCTCGATCGGCGCGGTCATCGGCCATGAGATCGGCCACGGCTTCGACGACCAGGGCCGCGAGTTCGACGGCGCAGGCAAGGTCCGCAACTGGTGGACGCCGGAGACGAACGCGAAATTCCTCGACGCGACCAAGAAGCTCGCGGCGCAGTACGGCACCTATTGCCCGCTGGCAGGTGCGTGCGTGAACGGCCAGCTCACCATGGGCGAGAACATCGGCGACCTGGGCGGGCTGGAGATGGCGTATGCCGCCTACCAGCGGTCGCTCGGCGGCCAATCAGCGCCGGTGATCGACGGCTTCACCGGCGACCAGCGCTTCTTCCTGGCCTTTGCCCAAGCGTGGCGCGGCAAGATCCGCGACGATGCCGTGCGCGCCATGATGCTCACCGATCCGCACTCGCCTCCCGCGGCGCGCGGGCAGTATCCGGTGCGGAACATGGATGCCTGGTACCAGGCGTTCGACGTCAAGGAGGGCGACAAGCTCTATCTCAAGCCGGAAGAGCGCGTGAAGATCTGGTAGCGGTCCGCGAGTTGCGTTGAATCGTGGCGCCCCCGCAACCATGAAGGGCGAAGAACGATCGAGCCCGACGCGCGATCACGTTTTTGCAAGTAGCCAGTTCTGCACGGTGGTTTGAAGAAGCAAGAGCAAGTCCCTACAATGATCGTGTCGCTCTATGACTACACGATCAGCAACCAATCAACTCGTTCGGCGTACGGCCGTGACGTGCGTCGCGCACGTCGGCGTGCTCATCGCGATCGCCGCCGCGCCTGCCGGCGCGCAGACGCCCAACCCACACGCGATTCACGTCGGCGCGGCCAGCGGCTACACGGACGTCTCGCCGAAGCAGATCGTCCGCACGTCGGACAACTTCGTTTACATCGTGGCCACCAACTGCGACGCCTCCCCTTGCACGCAAGCGAACCAGACCGTCCGGGTCTGGAAAGCAGATAGTCACGGCGCGCCGACGTCATTCAGCCGGTTGGATTCCGATCATGAACCGGTCGACGTCGGATCGGTGGCAGCCGCCATCGACGCCACCGACACGATTCACATCGTCTGGCAGGACCGCAACGGCGCCAGCAACACGAGAATCCGTTACGCGACCTTCAGGACGTCGCTCGGCACCTGGGGCACGCAGGAAAGCCTCGAAACCAACGTCGGGGCAGCGAGCGAGACCGGACAAGGCGACAGTTTCGTGGCGCTGGCCCTCGATGCGAACGGCAAACCTCATGTGACGTTCCTGTACTACGACGGCGCCCGACGACGGGTGGCGTACCGAAATCGCATCAGCGGCCTCTGGAGCGTTCGCACGTTCATCGATAACAACACCTACGGCCTGACCGAACAGGCCTGGCTGCCGAATATTGCCTTTGATAGTGCGGGGCGGCGAGTGTTTGCCTGGCTGACCGGCGCTGCCAACGGAGACAGCAACGGTGTGATCAGGGTGCGGGTCATGGACGTCGACAATACCTTGGGCGTCCGCGCCGACGTGTCGACGGCCATCGCCAGGGTCGGCATCGACCAGTCCACGTCGTTGTTGTGCGATGGCCGGATTCATATCGCGTGGATTCTCGGCGGCACGGCCGGCAGTGAGCTGGTCCGCTACGCGTACGCGACGGAAAGCAAGAACCCGGTCTTCACCGCGAACCATCCGGCGGATGCGGACACCCGCAATCCGTCGCTCGGCCCTGGCCCGGCCGGCAAGATCAGGATTTACGGGCGCGGCTCCGCATCGCCGAACGATGAGAGTTTGTACTACTGGGAAGGGACCGGCGGTCCCGGCTCCTGGTCAGCTCGAAACCCCTATGCCACCGGGGCCTTCGGCGGCTCGGTTTCGGCGCGCTGGTCGCAGTATTTCTTCGCGTCTCCGCAGAGGCTCGACATCGTCTATTGGAATCGGAATTATCCGAGCGACCTCTATTACGGCGCGGATGGCAATGCGCCGCCCGGTCCAGCCGCGCCAGTCAATCTGCGGCGCGTGAACTGAACACCCATCAGTGCGTCAGCGCGGAGATCACGATGTTCACCCCGGCGGCGTAACCGCGGGGTGAAAACAGATCGAAGAACTCCGCGTTGTCACCTTCCCGCTCCCAGCTGTCAGCGATGTCGGTGTTGTGCGTCATGACGACCATCAGCTGACCGTGCGCATTGTGAATGCCCTTGAAAAAGACGGTCGCGCTGTCCCGGCCGTTTTCGGAAGTCTGGCCGCCACTTCGGTACCAGTGGTTCATCGACGGCACTTGCGGAATCTCCTTGACGTCGTACATCATCCGCATGACCTGGTGGGTCGGCGGAATATCGACCAGAGGAAATTCGCCCGGCGGCAGGACGCGCGACATCTGGCGGATCCACGAGTGCCAGTTGGCAGACCCCCAGGAATCGTCCGACCACAGAAAGCCGCCTTTCAGAAGATAGTCGCGGAGTTGCCGCACTTCCTGATCTGAGAACTCGGCCCCTCCCGTGTCTTCGATGAACAGGATCGGACACCGGAAGATCAACGGGTCGGCGAGCGGCACGACCAGGTGCTCGGGCTGCCGGTCGGCCCCGAATTTCACCCGCACCCGCGTCAGCTCAGCCAGGCGCACCGAGAAGTTGTTGTCGGCGGCCGGATAATCGGTGTCCCAGCCGCTGCCGCTGCCGGTGCTCATGATGCTCCGGTAGAACGCACGGCAGTAGGTGAACGAACCGTCGAAGTCCGACGCCGTGGCAAATCTCGGCGCCAGCCCCCGCCGTCCGCCGCGCAGGATATTCTGCGCGTGGAGGACGGATGCGGTGACGACGCTCGCGGTCAACAGCGCGGCCACGAGGCGAACAGCCGGGCGTCGGCAGCTGGCAATCATCGCATTTCTACTATGCCACCAAAGCGGGGTCTGGAGACGTACCGAGCACATCGTGTGCTTCTGGCTGACTCGCGGGGCAGTTCCTGGCCGGTGACGGTCGAAACCGACGCCGGCCTGTTTTACACGAAGCTTCGTGGCTCCGCTCAAGGGCCGGCGAGCCTCGTGGCCGAGATCGTGGTCGGTGCAGTGGCCGACGCGCTGGGATTGTCTGTGCCCTGTCGTGTGCTGATCGACATTCCGCCGGGAATCCCGGTCGATGATCCACACCAGGAACTGGCGCAGCTGCTTCGGTCGAGCGTCGGTAGAAATCTGGGATTCCAGATGTTGTCGAATGCCCGGAGCTTCGAGCCGTCCGACGGGCCGCGGGTGGATTCAGAGCTCGCGTCGACCATCGTGTGGCTCGACGGCCTGGTCCAGAACCCGGATCGGACGGTGAAGAATCCGAATCTCTTGTGGTCGCACAACCAATTGTGGCTGGTCGATCATGGAGCCGCATTGGGTTTTCATCATGATTGGCGGGCGGTGACCGAGGGGTCACCCCGGTCCGCCCGCTGGTCGGCGAAGGACCATGTGCTGGAATCGCGGGCCACTCGAGTGGCGGTGATGGACGAGTCGCTCGCGGCGCGGCTCGAGCGGGCAACGCTGGAGTCGGCGCTGGAGAACGTTCCGGATGATTTTCTGGCTGAAGATGGCCGGGAGGCCCTGCGCCGTCGTCGAGCCGCATATGTGGCGTTTCTGTGGAAGCGGCTGAGGAGCCCTCGACCGTTCGTGTCGGGTGACCAGGTGCCTGACATCTGGAAGTGAGCGAGACATGGTGGCAGGTATTGCAGTCCGCGAGGCCGAACTCGCCGACGCTGAGCAAATCGCGCAGCTCGTGACCGATCTCGGCTATCCAACCACGCCCCACCAGATGCGGCAGCGGCTCGAGACGATCCTCTCCGACGAGGACTACCGCACTCTGGTGGCCTGCGCCGACGGCGACATCGTGGGCTTTGTTGGAACCCGCGTCGGCCCGCTCTACGAGAACGACGGACGGTACGGCCAGATCATGGCACTGGCGGTGGCGTCACGACACCAGCGGCGAGGCATCGGCCGCATGTTGATGCAGGCCGCCGAATCACGTCTGGTCGAGCGTGGTGCCCGGGTGTTGGTGGTGAACTCCGGAGATGATCGACGCGACGCCCACGCGTTCTATGAGAATCTCGGCTACAGCTGTACTGCGCGTCGCTACAAGAAATTGCTTCCCGCGTCTGGCTGATCGCGCTCCTGGCGAAACGGATCGGCGGCGCAGGTGATTGAGGTCGCCCGTCCGAAGTAGCTGCAGCGCTCATGTAGGGCGGGTCTTTTCGGACCCGCCCCGACGTTGCACGCAGTCGACGAAACTGCCGGCCCGAGTTGTTTATCCGCTCAGTTCCCAGGCGCCCCGCGGCCCGCGCCTCCGCCCTGCGGCGCGCCGCCGCCGGTGGCACCTCGGCCTCCACGACCCTGACCCCGATAGCTGGACACGGGCGGCAGATACGATCCGGTGCCGGCCGGCGGAGCAGGCGCCGCCTCGACCTTGTGACGCAGCGTGCCGATGCGGTCGATCGTGGCCGTGATTTCGTCGCCGGCCACGAGCCATACCTGCGAACCGCGCACCGACGTCCCCATGCCGACGCCGCCCGACGTTCCGGCGCCGATGATGTCACCAGGCTGCAGCGTGACGAGCGAGGAGGCGTATTCGAGGACCTCCCAGACCGAATGGATCATGTCCGACGAGTCCGACTGCTGCCGCTGATCGGTCCCGACGAGGAGCGTCTGCTTCAGGTCGGTCATCGGGTTCCCGAAGAACTCCTTCGGGACGATGAACGGGCCCATCGGCCCGAAGGTGTCCTGGCCCTTCATCACGAACCAGTCCGTGCCGGCGCTGAATCCCCCGGGCGGCCGCCCGCCGCGGTCCGAGATGTCGAGCATCACCGTGTACCCGAACACGTGATCCTGCGCCTTCGGCGCGGCGACGTAACGTGCCCGGCGGCCGATGACCGTGGCCAGCTCGATTTCCCAGTCCAGCTCCGTTCGCCCGTGCGGAATCAGAATGGTCTCACCGGTGCCGATGACCGACGACGGCGCCTTGAGGAACATGTAGGGGACGCCACGATTCGCCTTCCGCGCGGCGATGGCCTTCGCACGCTCTTCTTTCGTGCCGTTCTCGTTGATGTGGCTGTAGAAATTGACGGCGGTCATCATCATCATCCGCGGGCGCGGGATCGGCGCCAGCGTCCGGACCTGACTGAGCTCCCGCACGTAGGCGGGCCTCGTCCCCTCGAGCGCCTTGCTCTGGACGAGGTCGTTGACGATGGCGTAGATGCGGCCTTTCAGGCCGTTCTCGTAGTCATTGATGAGCGCGACCATGTCGGCAGGCATGGTGCGCGGCGGAAACGATTTCGATTTCTGCAGGGCGGCGTTGGCCTGCGCGAGATCGACGACGAGGGTGTCGCGAAGCACGATCCCCACCGTCTCGGCCGTTCCGTTGAGGAACGTGCCGAGCTTGAAGGGCTCGGCGCTCTGGTTCGCCGTGCCGGCCTGGGCGTACCCCGCCACCGGAAGGGCCAGGACCGCGGCGATCAGGAGCGCGAGAATACGCGTCATCATGTCCTCCGTGAGAATGAAAGCTGAACCAGCGCTACTGATTACGTCAGCGCTCCAGGCAAAGTCAAGCGGCGCCAGAGAAGATTCGAAGGCGCGAGCAAAAGCTGGAGGATCTCGCTTCGACGCTTGACCCCCCCGCAGGGGTCACGGAGAATCAAGTTCACGAGTGGCGCTTCAGCCGTCTCGTGATTGAGAGTATGGCTATCATGCAAACAAGACTGATGAGAGGTGCGGTGAGTCTGACTCTGGCGCTGACGCTGGGCGCCGTGCTGGCGGGACCGCATCGTGCCGCGCGCGCTGACCAGCAACCGCCGCAGGGTCAGGCCGGGGGCCGCGGCGGCGGTCGCGGGTTCAGCCTGCCGGCGCTGTTGATGGAAACGGACGCGTTTCCGGACGGCGGCATCATTCCCCAGAAGTTCACCGGCCGCGGCGGCGTGCAGCCCGGCTTCAAGTTTTCCAACGCGCCAGCCGGAACGGCGAGTTACGCGATCATCTTCCACGACCTCGACGTCTCCCTGAAGGGCGACACGTCCGACGTGCTGCATTGGATGGTGTGGAACATCCCGGCTTCGGCCAACGGCATTCCCGAAGGCAGCCTGCCGCCCGGCTCGGTGCAGGGCAACAACCTGATGGGTCAGCCGAACTACATGGGCCCCGGTGCGCCGGCCGGCCCCCGGTATCACCATTACGTGTTCGAGCTCTACGCGCTGAACGCGACGCTCGATTTGCCGGCGACCGCCAGCCGCGACGATCTCCTAAAGGCGATGCAAGGGAAAGTCGTCGCCAAGTCGGCGTACGTCGGACGCTTCCGTCAGGGCGAGGCACCCGCCGCCCCACCGAAATAAGCGTTCGGGCCCGGCTGGTCGAAGATCGGCCGGGCCCTTCTCGCCGCTGCAACGAGGAGCGTCATGGACTTTCCGCACGTGGTGCTGGCGCGCTTGTACGAGCACATCGAACCGATCGATCGAGGCGAGCGCTACGAAGATCCGCTGCAGGCCATCCTCGAGCGCGGCAACCTCGGTCGTGTCACGGGCGGAGGCTCGCAGCTGAACGAGTCTGGCGGCATCACCCACGCAGACGTCGAGATTGAGCTCGCCAACCTGGACGAGGCGCTGCGGTTGGTGGTCGAGGCGCTCGAAGCGGCTGGCGCCCCGCAGGGGTCCGAGCTCATCGATGCGTCGACCAGCCAGGTGTTGCAAGAGTTGGGGAAGCAGCAATGCCTGGCGGTGTTTCTCGACGGAACCAGTCTGCCCGACGAGGTCTACGAGAAGCTCGATTTCGACGCCGTGGTCAGCGAAATCGCCGCGGCGGCCGGCGACGGCAGCTATCGTGGTTTCTGGCAAGGGGATGAGGAGACCGGGCTCTTTTTCTTCGGGCCGGACGCCGAGACGATGTTTAGTCGCATCGAGCCGGTGTTGGCCAGGCTTCCGATTGGACAGAATGCGCGCGTCGTTCTCCGTCATGGCAAGCAAAGTTCGAAGCCGCGCGAGCTGCGGATGCCCAGGCACTAGGCGTTCTGGGCGAGCCCACGCCAGACACCAAGGACACCAAGGAGGACTTCTTGCTGATAAGACTTTGTGTCCTTCGTGTTGAATCGCCTCGGCGGCCTACCCGCAATCGGAAACAGCTCTAGGTCCATGCTGTACATGGTGATCGAGACGTTTCGGGATGGAAATCCCGTTCCGGTGTATCGTCGTTTCCGGGATCGAGGACGTCTGATGCCCGCAGGCATTGAGTTCCGAGGCAGCTGGGTCACCGACGACCTGCGTCGCTGTTTCCAGATCATGGAATGCGAGGATCGCCGTCTGCTCGACGAGTGGATGGCGAACTGGAATGACATCGTCGAATTCGAGGTCATCCCGGTCATGACTTCTGCAGAGGCTGCCGCAAAAGTCGAGTGATGCGAAGTGTAAAGGCGGTCGTGATTACAGCGCTCACCGCCAGCTGCGCCCTCCGCGGCGCCATGGATCTCGTGGAACCAGTGACCGTCATTCAAGCGTTCCAGAATGGATTGGCGGGGGTTCGCGCCACGAGTCCAGATGTCCACCTGAGCCTCGAGCGCGATCCATCGCTGACGGATGGACCCGTATTGATGGTGGAATACCCGGCACCGACCGACAACCCGGCAGCGCGTGACGTGCGGTGCGAGGCGGTAAACAAGGACTGGACCGCCGGTCGCGCGATTACTTTTCAGATCAAGCCGGCCCAGGCGCTGAGGCTCTCAGTGTCATTCCTTGATCGGAATCGGGTCGTCTACACGACCTGGACGGAGCTGAAGGGCGGGATCTGGCAGACGGTGCGGATGCCGTTCGACGAGATGCGGCCGAACCCGTATTTTCAACCGCCCGACGCAAAAACCGGCGCCGCACTCGACGTGAGCGAGGTGACGTTCATCGCCTTCGCTCCGCAGGACCAGACGGCGGGAAACCTCGTGGTCAGCAGGTTTGTGGTGTCGAAGTAGCCGTTGAGCCGCCTTCCTTCCGGTTTGCCCAGTTTCGGGGTGAGATGGGCATCAAACTTCTGCTCGGACTGCTGGCGGCGATGGCCAGCCTTCTCTTCTCCGGCTGCGAACCGCTCCTGGGTCCCGACGACGGCCCGCCGCCGCCGCCGGATCGGCTCATATCCGTGGAAGCCGCGTGCAATGCGTGCACCCCTGCTGAGGCGACGCATCCGTGTCCACCGAGAGGCGGTCGGCGACTCTGCTCGGGCATTCCGGACGCTCTCGTTGGCGAGACAATGATTCTCTGCGCGAATGGCGCGTCCGGATCGGGAACCATCGGTCGTCTCGAGTGGCGGTCGAGCGACCCGCAAGTCGTGACCGTGGCACCGGCCAATCTCACCGTGATCCATTGCCTCGGCGAGCGCGCCAACGCCGTCCTCGAGGCCAGGGCCCCAGGCACGGCAACCGTCATCGTGGACGAGCTTCAAGGAAATACGCTGGTCAGAACCGCGGCCGCGGCTCTCACCGTCACGGCATCGGTCGAGTGATGCGATGCGTCAGCGCGGCTTCTCAGAATCGTCCAGCCGCGCGCCGCGCAGGATGTTGCCCACCGCGTAGTTCGCTTCGTGGCAGGCATACTCGTAAATCCGATACTCATCGTCTCTGACGAGCGGCATCGATACCGTCCACGGAGCGGTGTAGACCTTCGGATCCTCGATGGTGACGGTATAGCTGATCGTATCGGTGTCGACCCGGCGGAAACGTTCGACGAGGTGCAGCGCTTCGCTTTGCGGAACGCCGCGCATCCGCCCTGAAGTCGAGGCGGTCGCAATCGAGCCCTTGTCGTTGTAGTTCGTCGTGTCCACCACCAGGGTGTCGCCTTCCCAGCGACCGACAGAGTCGCCGGTGATCGTCCGCAGGTTCGCCGGACGATGCGGACGTCCGTCGGTCGGAATGATCCGCGCCTCGTGGATCATTTCCGAGACGATGACGACGTAGCCGGGCGTCTGGAGAATCTGATAGGCGTTGTTGTAACCCGCGGGAAAAAACCCGCCGGGCACGCCGCGGGTGATGCACCGATCCCAGACGTTCATGAACTCGTACGAGTCAGTGGCCCGCGCGTTCTGAGCGTCGCGGTGACGCTCCGCCTCGGGCCGGATCGGAACCCGTCCGTCAGGTGGATCCACGACGAGCGAGGTCTGACGCGTGGCGAGGACTCTCCGCTTGCCGTCCGCCCAGACCGCCTGGTTGTAGCTGCCAACCGCCCCGCCGGCACGAGGGGCGGCCGCTGCCTGCGATCGATCGGCGGCCTGCTGCTCGAAACTCCTCACCGCCTGAGACTCGAGGTCGGCGGCTTCCGCCTCGGTCATGACGGCCCGCTCCGCAAATCGTGCCGGCCGCTCGAGCGGCGTCAGGGTCGCATTCGTCCACACGCCCTGCAGATCCGGCTTGCCCTCGGGAGTCGTTGGTGCGCTCCAGGGTTTCCCGGCCGGCGTCTGCGCGGTCACTGGACTCGCGAGGACGACCAGCAGCGCCGCTTGAACCGCTCGAAGCCAGTGCCCGGAGGAGATGCCCACCAGGAAATTATAGTCAGCGGGCCGACGCGGCCGGTGAGCGAAGGTTCAACGAAGAGCGGCTCGTGGCGGACTTGGCCCGTTGAAGGCGTGTACCTGGAAGAACGGAGCAACAGATGTCGTACACGCATTTCACGTCCGTCGTTCTCCTCGCCTGCCTCGGCGGGACGGTCTCGGGATTTGCCCAGCACAGACGCTACGTTGTGGCCCGAACGGAGCATGGGCATCCCGACCTTCAGGGCGTCTGGACGACCGCCTTCCTCACCATGCTTGAACGCCCGCCGGGTGTGGCGAACCTGGTCGCCACCCCCGAACAGGCCGAGGGCCTGGTCGAGGCGATTCGCGCCAACGCACCGGCGGTCGTGGATCCCGATTTCCACCTTCACAACATCAGGCAGCTTGCGATGGTGAAGGGTCAGTACCGGACGTCGGTGATCGTCGACCCGGAAGACGGCCGCCTGCCGTTCACGAAGGCTGGCCTCGATCTGGCCGCGTGGGTGGAAGCCCGCGACAACCACAAGTTCGACAATCATGAACAGCGGCCGCTGGCCGAGCGCTGTCTGGAGAACCTCGGCTACGCGCCGATGCGCTCGGTTCCGGTGCTGCTACCGCGGCAGATTGTGCAGACGCGCGATCACATCGTCATCTCGTCCGAGGATTCGGCCGGAGTGCGCATCATCCACCTCGGCGGCCAGGTGCCGCCGGACGAGCTTCGCACCATTGGCGGTTACTCGGTCGGGCACTGGGAGAACGACACCCTGGTGGTTGAAACCACCCACCTGCGGGCCGACGATCCGGCGCGGAGCGTTGTCGGCCGTTCGCTCGTGCTGACCCGCCGCAGCAAAATCACCGAACGATTCACTCGGGTATCGCCGACAGAGCTGTTCTATCGGTTCACGGTCGAGGACGGAGAGCTGTATACGAGACCGTGGAGCGGCGAGTTCTCCATGACCCGGCACGATGGTCCGACCTACGAGTATGCGTGCCACGAGGGTAATTACAGCCTGCCGAACATCCTGCGCGGGGGGCAGGCGGAGGCGGCCAGAACCGCCGATACGCAGCCGCACCGATAGGCAGTATCTCAGTCCCAAGCGTCCGGTTCCTGGCCGCCCGTTTCAAAGCGGCAGACTGGACTTTAAGGCCGGCGGTCGACGAGATCGCCGGCCTTTCGTTTTGGAGAGGACACGTATTGACGCCGCCGAGCCGCCGCCAAAGAGCTAGAGTAAAGCGGACGAAGCAGAACAACCGAATCGCTCCAGAACAGGAGGCTGCCGTGCCGAAATTCATGATCAAAGCGTCGTATACGTCGGAAGGCGCTCGAGGGCTGTTGAAGGAAGGCGGAACCGGACGACGGGCCGCGATCCAGAAACTGATTGAGGGCATCGGCGGGAAGGTCGAAGCCTTCTATTACGCGTATGGCGAAGACGATGCCTACGTCATCACCGACGTTCCTGACACGACGTCAGGGCTCGCGATCAGCCTGGCCGTCAACGCTTCCGGGGCCGTTCGTCTCTCCACGATTCCGCTCATCACGCCGGAGGAAATCGACGCGGCGTGCAAGAAGTCGTTGACCTACCGCGCGCCGGGTGCCTAGCGCTGGGTCGTAGCACGAGGCTG
Organism: uncultured Acidobacteriota bacterium; assembly: GCA_963728825.1. Taxonomy (GTDB): domain Bacteria; phylum Acidobacteriota; class Vicinamibacteria; order Vicinamibacterales; family CAVVIG01; genus CAVREM01. Next base: position 384,010 of record CAVSLA010000005.1, on the reverse strand, counting down.
CTCCGAGTGTTCGCAGGAATGAACCGGGAGACATCAGAGGGTCCGCTGAACGCGTTTGCGACGCTGCAGTGGGTGGCGGGGATCTTTCTGCTGGCGATTACCGGCTGGTTCTACCTGCTGGATCGCACGACAGCCTTCACCCATTTCATCGGACCTCGTTTCTTCATCGTCCTGCTGGCACCGTTCGGAGCCGCGCTGATCGCCAGCGGGCTTGCCTTGCGATTCCGGTGGCCGGCCTGGAAGCTGCTGCAGCTTGCTCCATGGCTGGCCGTGGCGTGGACTGTCGTGTGGATTCGATCACTGCGGTGACGACGCCCCGTCGCGATCTCCGCGGCGTCCTGGTCGGTGCCGTCGCGGCAGTGGCCCTTGCTGGCTGCCAGTCTACTGAGCGCAGCGAACTGCCGCCCCCGGCCGATCTCATCCTGCGCGGCGGCCGCATCGTGACGCTTGATGAGCGCGTGCCGGAGGTGCAGGCGCTCGCGGCCCGCGACGGTCGGATCGTCGCCGTTGGTTCGAACGCCGACATCGCGGCGCACGCCGGGCCGTCGACGCAGGTGATCGAGCTCGCAGGTCGGTTTGCCATGCCAGGCTTCATCGAAGGGCACGGGCACTTCACCGGGATCGGCGAGAACAGGATGAACCTCGATCTGGTGCCCACGACGAGCTGGGATCAGGTCGTCGAGGCGGTTGCGCAGGCGGTTGCGAAGGCCAGGCCTGGACAATGGATCGTCGGGCGAGGCTGGCACCAGGAGAAGTGGACCGCCGTTCCGCGGCCACAGGTCGAGGGCTTTCCGACGCATGCGTCGCTCGACAGCGTCTCACCGCAGAATCCCGTGGTCCTGACCCACGCCAGCGGCCATGCCTCGTTCGTCAACGCGAAGGCGATGAAGCTGTCGAGCATCACCGGCAACACCCCCAATCCGAACGGCGGCGAGATTGTGAAGGACGCGAAAGGGAATCCAACCGGTCTGCTGCGTGAGACGGCGTCGGGCCTGGTCCGGCGAGGCGCCGGCGAGCCCCGGCCGACGGCCGAAGAGGCGGAAGTACGCGCCCTCACGTTGGCGAATCAGGAGGTCGTTTCGAAAGGCATCACCAGCTTTCACGATGCCGGGGTGTCTTACGAGACCATCGATCGCATCAGGCGGATGATCGATGCCGGCGTGATTCACGTGCGGCTGTGGGAGATGGTTCGCGGCAGCGACACCGCGGCGCTCGTCGCCGGCCTCGATCGAGCCCGGACGGTGGGATACGGAGACAACCGGCTGACGGTTCGGGCGATCAAGCTGCAGATCGACGGTGCGCTCGGCTCGCGTGGCGCGTGGCTGCTCGAGCCGTACTCCGACAAGCCGGATAGCGCTGGCCTGAACACGACCGCTATCGAACAGGTCAAGGAAATCGCGCAGGCCGCCCTCGATCACGACTACCAGCTGGCCGTTCATGCAATCGGCGATCGCGCCAACCGCGAAGTGCTCGACATTTACCAGCAGACCTTCAAACGGAACGGCCGGCAAGGCAAGGATCTGCGCTGGCGCGTCGAGCACGCGCAGCATCTCTCAGCCGCCGACATCCCGCGATTCGGTCAACTCGGGGTGATCGCTTCCATGCAGACCGTCCACGCCACCTCCGACGCCGGCTTCGTACCGGCCCGGCTCGGTGAACGGCGCGCACAACAAGGCGCCTACGTGTGGCAGAAGCTGATGCAGTCGGGCGCGATCGTGAGCAATGGCACCGATGCCCCGGTGGAGGACGTCGATCCCCTGCTCAACTACTACGCAGCCGTCACACGAAAGGTGGCGGACGGGACCGTCTTCCACAGTGAGCAGAAGATGAGCCGCATGGAAGCGCTCCGCGCGGCCACCGTCCACAACGCGTTCGCTGCTTTCGAAGACGACATCAAGGGCACCCTCTCGGTTGGCAAGCTTGCAGACGTCACTGTGCTGACGAAGGACATCACCCAGGTGCCGGAGGACGAGATCAAGCAGACGAAAGTGGCCTATACGATCATCGGAGGGAAAGTCGTCTATAGCCGGCCGTAGCGCGAAAATCCTCCGGCGGCGGTTGCAAGTGACGGTGCGAGCACTTTTGGGGGCTCATGTGGTTCAAGTCGTTGCATTTCATTGCCACGAGCAACAGCGGCAGTGCAGCCCGTGCGCCGATCGGGCCAACGCCAACCCCATGCCGGAGCTACGGAAGTAACGAAAGAACGACGATGACCTCGACACCGCACGCTTCAAACGCCACCAAAGCAGGAGTCGGCCTCGGCAGCGCGCTGGCCATCACGATTTCCTGGAGCGCCAACAAGTCGATCCTCTGGGCGATCGTTCACGGCGTCTTGTCGTGGATCTACGTGATTTACTACGCCCTCCGGTATCAGTGAGCCGACAGTCGATAGTCAACAGTCGAGAGTCGGTAGTCGAGAGTCGGTAGTCGAGAGTCGTCGACTGGTGACCGATGACTGACGACTGTTGACTCTCGACTACCGACTACTGACTCTCGACTCTCGACTACCGACTACTGCGGCGCTTGTGCCGTTCCGTCGAGCACGTACGTCAGCATCCGCGGTGCGACGCCCGCAACCGGAGGCGCGCCGCGCCCACCAGCTGCTGGCGGCTGACCGGCAGCCGGAGCTCCGGCCGCGCCGCCAGCGGGGGCAGGTGCGCCCGCACCGCGGCCACCCATCAGCGTGACGTACTGACGGCCGCCGATCGAATACGTCATCGGCGGTCCCATCCCGCTTCGTTGCCCGGTCTGGAGTTCGAGAAGCTGATTGCCCGCGTCCGCAGAGTACGCGAGCAGGCGGCCGTCTCCGACCACCTGGAACACCAGGTTGCCTGCAGTCGTCAGCGTGCCGCCGCCGGTACTGCCGCCCCCCGGACGATTCCACCGTTCCTGCTGCGCAACAGGATCCCACGCGATGAGAATGCCGCCGCGCCCGTCACGCGCCGGGCCGATCGACGGCGGAACGAGCGGTGTCGGTCCTGCGGGTGCTGGTGCAGAAGCCGCGGCAGGGCCGGCAGGCGCCGCGCCTCGGCCCCCGCCACCACCCCGACCGGTGCCGGTGTTTCTCGCGCCTTCGCGGTACTCGAATTCGGGGTTGACGGTATAGGTCGTCGACGTGCCTTGCGATGACGGGATGTAGACCAGTCCGGTTTTTGGATTGAACGACATCGGCGACCAGTTGTGCGCGCCGATGGCTCCCGGCATGATGGTGACCGGTTGGGTGCTGCCGTAATACGCCTCGGGGCGAACCAGTGGCCGCCCGGTCTCCACGTCGATGCCGGTCGCCCAGTTGAGCGCCGCATACGGGGCTGCCGTCACGAGGGCGCCGGTGATCCGGTCCAGGACGTAATAGAAACCGTTCTTGTTCGCCTGCATGATGACCTTGCGTAGCTGACGGTTGATCGTGATGTCCGCAAGGAGCAGCTGCTGCGTGCTGTCGTAGTCCCACGAATCACCGGGGACGACCTGGTAGTACCACTGCATTTCGCCGGTGTCGGGGCGCAGCGCGATGATCGAACAGACGAACAGGTTGTCTTTGCCCTTGGAGCCGCGCAGCGGTTCAGGCCACGGTCCGCCGTTGCCGGTGCCGAAGTAGACCAGGTCGGCTTCGGGGTCGTAGGCCAGGCTGTCCCACACCGTGGCGCCGCCGCCCATCTTCCACCACTCGCCGCTCCAGGTTTCCGCCGCCTTGCGCATCGCTTCGTTCTCGAAGCCCTTCGAGGGGTCGCCCGGAACGGTGTAGAAGCGCCACGCACGCTGGCCGGTCGTCGCCGAGTAGGCATCCACGAAGCCGCGCACCGGATATTCGGCGCCGCTGCCGCCGATGATGACCTTGCCTTTCGCAATTCGCGGCGCCATCGTCAGCGTGTACTGTTCCTGCGGATAGGCGACGCGCGACTCCCACACCGGCCTGCCGGTCAGCGCGTCGAGCGCCACCAGCCGTCCATCGATGACCGGCGCGATGATCTTGCCCTCGTAGATCGCCACGCCGCGATTGACGATGCCGCAGCAGATTTTGGGTTGGACGGCAGGCCGGTTTACCTGCGGATCCCATTTCCAGATCTCTTTCCCGGTGAGCGCATCGACCGCGAAGACGACGCTCCAGGTCGTGATGCCGTAGAGCGTGCCGTTCCACATGAGCGGCGTTGCTTCCTGATTGCCGCCGCCCGGCGGATTGCCAAACGTCCCCGGGATGTCGTACGACCACGCCAGGCCGAGTCGCCCCACGTTGGCAGTGTTGATCTGGGCGAGCGGGCTGAAGCGCTTCTCACCGAGATCGAGTCCGTAGGTGAGCCACTCTTCGCCCGTGCTGCCGGCGGCGCGCAGGGCCGCATCGTTCACCGGCTTCGCCTGCTGGGCGATGGCGACCCAGGTCGCGAGCAGCATTCCAACAACCACTAGGGACGACACTCGGTGCGGCATCGGTGGAGCCTCCTGAATTTCCACCGGGCGGGTGTCGCGGCGGCGGATGTGACGCGTCGCTCGAGGTGGAGTGCCGCGGAGCGTAGCGGATTCCCGTGACGGGGTCAATCGACTCCAACGGGGTCAGGCGGAGATAGAATTCCCTGATGCAGGTGACCTCGTGGCAACTGCTGAAAGACGACCGGGCGCCTCACCGGATCACCTTCGACTGGCCGGGTCCGGCCGACGATGAAGGGTTCGGCCGGAATCCGCTGTCCGTGGTGCCGGTGGCGTCCTCCCGCTTCGAGCCGCTGGCGCTGCGACAGTGCGTTCACTCCCGAGCCGTCCTTCGCCGCTTGTGGCACGACGTGGAACACGTTTTCAACACGTGGGCGGTGTCCGGGTTGCAGCCACCAGTGGAAGTGGACGTCGTGCCTTCGCTGTGCCCAGTGGTCTCTGCACTCGGACTGGTACGAGAGAGATGAGGCCTGAAAACTAAATCAGCGGTGAGCTCTGCCGGTCCGGTAAGATCAGCTGAAACGTTCAGACCCCCCAGCGCACTACATCGCGAGTCCAAGCCCACGGAGGACATATGTCGCGCCCCCGTTCAAGCCCGCTTGTCTTGCTGACCTGTCTCGCAATGTCCGTCGCGACTGCGGCGCAGCAGCGCGGTGGCTACTCGGTCCCGCGGACCGAGCATGGGCAACCGGATTTTCAGGGGGTGTGGGCGACCGCATTCCTGACGATTCTGGAACGGCCGCCAGGCGTGCAGAACCTGATCGCCAGCCCTGAGCAGGCGCAGGCGCTGGTCACGGCGATTCGGAGCAAGACCCCTGCGGTCATCGATCCAGATTTTCAACTGCACGATATCAGGCAACTCGCGATGGTGAAGGGCGAATATCGAACGTCCATCATTGTCGATCCAGCGGACGGCCAGATGCCGCTCAGTCAGGCGGGCCTCGATCTGGCCAAGGCGGTCGGCGCACGCCACGAACAGGCCGACGACATTGAACAGCGGTCGCTGGCCGACCGTTGCCTCGAAAATCTTGGCTATGCGCCGATGCGTTCGGTGCCGGTGCTGCTCCCGCGGCTCATCGTTCAGACGCGCGATCACGTCGTCATCTTTTCTGAAGACGCCGTCGGGCTGCGCCTGATACATCTGCGGGATCGACCACGCGCCGACTCCCTCCGCACCGTGGAGGGCTACTCGACCGGTCGCTGGGAAGGTGACACGCTCGTGGTGCAGACCACCCATCTGCGGGCTGACGATCCGGCCAGAATGGTCATCGGCCGTCCCCTGGTATTCAGCCGAGACACGCGAATCACCGAGCGATTCACCCGTGTCTCGCCGACGGAGTTGTTCTATCGCTTCACCATCGAAGACGCGGGGCTGTACACCAGGCCGTGGAGCGGCGAGTTCTCGATGACCCGGCACGACGGCCCGATCTACGAATACGGCTGTCACGAGGGGAACTACAGCCTGCCGAATATCCTGCGCGGCGGACAGGCCGAAGCGGCCAGGCGCGCCGAAACAAAGCCAGATCGCTAATCGGTTCAGCGAACTTCCCGGGTCTTTCGGCCGATAAGAAGAAGTAACGGTCGAATAGTGACGATGACAGACCCGGACGAGCGGTTCGCGGCGGAATTGCTCGGGACACACGTCCTGGCCGGGGTCACCATGCTGGATCAGGTGGGCAAGGTTGTGAACCAGCGTCAGTTCCACGGCATCGTCGTCCGTGCAACCGCCGCGGACGGCGTCACCCTGATGGACGCCGAGGGTCGCGAGCACTGGATCCCTTTACATCGCGACGCCTTCGAGCCGGCGGATCCCGGCGAATATCGCCTCCGCTCGACGGGCGAGGTGGTGGTGAATCCCACCTGGTTGACCACATGGACCGTTCATCCGCCTGATCAACACTGAGTTCTCATGTTTCTCGTCAGTCGACCATCGCCGCGTGAGGTCGACCGATTCCTCGCCGCGTCCGCGGCATTGCCCCTTTCCTACGAACCGGTCGGGATCGCGGCGCGCGGCGCGCCGGGATTTTGCCTGGATCGGCACGAGCAATTGCTGGGTCACGGCGCCGAGGCCTTTGCGCGCGCCAGGTCGGCGCTCACCGCCTGGAAGCACTTCGACCTCGGGTGGGTCGAGATCTTCCCGCCGGCGGCGTCAATCGAACCAGGCACGATCGTGGCAGTCCTCGTCGCCCATCTCGGATTCTGGTCCCTGAACGGATGCCGGGTCTTGTATCCGGTGGTGTCAGCGGACGGCGGGGAATTCGGATTTGCGTACGGCACGCTGACCAATCACGCCGAGATGGGAGAGGAGATCTTCAAGGTCGTCTTCAAGCCCGAGTCGGGCGCCGTGTCGTACAGCATCAGCGCGGCGTCGCGGCCTCGCGCCTGGCTGGCTCGATGCGGCTACCCGGTCACGCGTTCGCTGCAGGCGCGTTTCAGGCACGACTCGGCGCGGGCGCTCGCCCGGGCCGTCACATAGAATTGTGGCGATGGCGCGCGGCGCTCATGGTCCGTCGCGCCAGGTGCTAACATCCGAACGCTTCATGTTCGAGAAGACCCTGTTCGCCGGATGGGGAGACATGGACTTCAACTCCCACATGCGGAACACCTCGTTTCTCGATCGGTCGGCGGATGTCAGGATGATGTTCTTCGCCGAACACGGTTTTCCGATGGAGGAGTTCGTCCGCCGCAAGCTCGGCCCGGTCATTCTGAAAGACGAGCTGGAGTACTTCAAAGAGATCCGGCTGCTGGAGTCGGTGCGCGTGACGCTGGCGCTGGCGGGTCTTTCGGCTGACGCCAGCCGGTTCGCCATGCGGAATGAATTCTGGCGGGCCGAAGGCAAGCTGGCGGCGAGGGTCAACAGCCTGGCCGGATGGCTCGATTTATCTGCGCGGAAGCTCGTCGTTCCCCCTGACTCTCTCGCCGCGGCGCTGCGGTCACTGCCGCAGACCGAAGACTTCCAGGTTCTCTCTGCCACCAGCAGGCAGAAAGGGGAGCTATGAAATCATTGATGTGTTTCGCTGCCGGACTTGTCACCGCCTCGCTGTGTTTCGTCGCGGCTTCTGCACAGACGCCTGTCGTCACCGGCGATCGGACGACCCCGCTGCGCCCCCTGGCCGGAACTGGTAACGTCGGCATCAGCAACGCCGTGATGCGCGATCAGCCGGAGGTCCGCGCGCTGCGCGTCGTCGTCGAGCCCGGCGGCACGCGCGCGATGCACGCGCACAACGACGTCAAGTTCCACTTGTTCGTGCCGATCACGGGCGCGATGACCCTCAATCTCGAGGGCGCCGAGCCGGTGACCGTGCCACCCTGGCAGCCGCACTACATGAACGTTGGGACGCGGCACGGCTTCCGCAACGGCGGCACGGCGGCCGTGGACATCATGGAGATCTTCGTGAAGTAGTGGCCGTGTCGAGCCCCTTCGAGAGCGCGCTGTTGAACCTCGAGCTGTATGCTCTGCGCCGCGAGCCGGTGCTGAGAGACGCGCGCGACTGGTTTCTGAAGGACTTCAATCCTGGTAGTCTCAGCGAACTCATCGAGATCGTCAGCGGAGACAGGAACAGCTCGTTTCGGATGGTGCTGGGTTATTGGGACATGGCCGCCTCGATGGTCACCACCGGCGCGATCGATGCCGAGGCGTTCCGTGCCGCCCACGGCGAGATATTCGCAACCTTCAGCAAGATCCAGCCCTTTCTCGGCGAAATCCGCCAGGTGAGCAGCGAGCCGGACTTCTGCAAACATCTCGAGGCGGTCGTCTTGTCAGCCCCTGACGCCGAAGCCATTCTGACGCGGCGTCGTGAAGCCGCGAAGGCCGCGGCGGCCGCGCGGCGCGCCGGGTCCGGCGATTGAGGATATGTGTCTGTTGAACTGAAAATTCTCGACCGTGGTGACGAGGCGGTCCTCGACACCGTCGCGCCTGATGTGTTCGACGACGCGATTGATAGAGCGTCCGCTCGAGAGTTCGTGAGCGACCCGCGTCATCGGATCGCCGTCGCCCTCGACGAAGGTGTCGTCGTCGGATTCGTTTCCGCCGTGGTCTACGTTCATCCCGACAAGCCGCGGCCCGAACTGTGGATCAACGAAGTGGGCGTGGCCCCAACCCACCAGGGCCGCGGCATCGGACGCAGACTGCTCGAGGCGATGCTGGAAGCGGCGCGTGCGGCCAACTGTCGCGAGGCCTGGGTTCTGACCGATCGCTCGAACGAAGCCGCGATGCGCTTGTACGCGTCGGCCGGTGGCCACGATACGCCTGGGGATCACGTGATGTTCACCTTCTTCATGGACCCGGATTCTTCACGTTGAGGAGCCGGGAGTGGCGACGCGGTGGATACGGGTTCCGTGACTCGCAGCGGCTCGCCGGAAAAGACATGAAACTGGTCTGGCCGTCCCGCGAGTATTTGCCCAGTTACCTTGCCGCGCTCGAGCGAGGCTGCCTTGGTCACATCGGCTACTCGGTCGTGCCGTGGAAGCAGCGCCGTGGCTATGCGGCACGCGCGTTGCGCGAAGTGCTCCTGGATGCCAGGGCCGAGGGCCTTCGCTACGTCGAAATTACGACCTCGCCGGACAACCTCGCGTCCCAGCGGGTCATCGAAGCGAACGGCGGCGTCTTCGTCGAGGAGTTCGTGACCCCGATTGCCCTCGGCGGCAAGCGTGAGCTCCGCTACCGCGTCCAGCTCGAGGCATGATTCGCGAGACGGAAATGCCGCTCCTCTTCTCCTACGGCACCCTCCAGCAGGCAGAGGTGCAGCAATCGACGTTCGGACGGTTGTTGCTCGGGGAACCCGATGCGCTTCCCGGATTCGAGCCGTCGCAGGTGAAAATCGAGGATCCGCAGGTCGTCGCGTCGACCGGGCGAACACATCACGCCAACGTGACATTCAACGATCGGCGTGACAGTCGTGTGACCGGCACGGTCTTCGAGATCAGCGATGCCGAGCTCGCCGCTGCCGACCAGTACGAGCAGGCGGCAGCCTACACGCGGATTGCCCGGGTTCTGGCTTCGGGGAAAGAGGCCTGGGTGTATGTCGACGCTCGTTCAGCGCCATGACAACGCGGCTCCCCCGCCGGGAGTAAGCTACCCGCATGAAGCGCAACAGGACTGCCGCCACGCGCCGCCGATTCATCAGCGCGGCGGCGGCCGCGGGCGTCGGCGGCACTCTCGGCACCGCGGTGGCGGCGCAAGCAACCGCGGCGCGCGACCTGCGTCTCGGCGGCGTGCGGCTCATCGATCTCAGTGTGGCGCTCGAGCACGACGCCGCCGGGGAGCGGACCAAGCCGCGCATCGAGTACGTCACGCACGAGGCCGGCGGGCTGAAAGGCATGATGGACACCTTTGGCGCGCGGCCCGAGCACTTCGTCTATTCCCAGGGCCACGGGTGGGCGGTCGAGAATCTGACCGTCGGCAGCCATACCGCGACGCATATCGACGCGCCGTACCACTACGGCGCGACCTCTGAAGGAAAGCCTGCGCGGCGCATCGACGAGGTGCCGCTCGAATGGTGTTTCGGTCCCGGAGTCGTGCTCGACATGCGGCACCGGGCGCCGGGCCAGGTCATCTCGGTCGACGATCTCAGGACGAAGCTTCGCGAGATTCGCTACGCGCTGTCGCCCAACGACATCGTCCTGATTCAGACCGGCGCAGCGACACGCTGGGGCACCCCCGAGTATTTCCGGCAACCCGGCCTGGATCGCGACAGCACCTTGTGGCTGGTCGAGCAGGGCATCCACATGATTGGCATCGATGCCTGGACCCTCGACCGCGAGTTCGCTGCGCAAATCGACGATTTCAAGCGAACCGGTGACGGCCGGCACATCTGGCCGGCGCACTTTGCCGGCATCACCAGGGAATACTGCCAGATCGAAAAGCTCGCGAACCTCGATCGCCTTCCGCGCCCGCACGGCTTCTACGTGTCCTGCCTCCCGGTCAAAATCAAAGGGGGCAGCGCCGGATGGTGCCGCGCGGTGGCGCTCGTCTGAGGACATCGGTCATGGAAAAAGTCACCGGCATCGGCGGCGTGTTCTTTCGTGGCAGCGATCCGGACGCGCTGCGCACCTGGTACGAACAGCACCTCGGCGTGACGCAGACGCCGACCGACTACGATCAGCAGCCGTGGTATCAAGCCGCGGGGCCGACGATTCTGCAGCCGTTTCCATCCGACACGACGTATTTCGATCGACCCAGCCAGGGCTGGATGATCAACTTTCGGGTGGCCAACCTCGACGCGTTGGTTTCGCAATTGCGGGCGAGCGGCATCGAGGTGGTCGTCGACCCCGAAACCTATCCGAACGGCCGCTTCGCGCGACTCCACGATCCCGAAGGCAATCCCGTCGAGTTGTGGGAGCCGCAGGGCAAGAGGGCGGACATCGCCGGCTCTCTCGATCACGTGGAGCTCTTCGTGCCGGATCGGCTCGAAGCCGCACGCTGGTACGAACGGGTGCTCGGATTGACGATTATCGACGCCTACCGTGCGTGGGCCGACGACCCCCGCGGCCCGCTGATGATCTCGAGCGACGATGGCGAGACCAAGCTGGCGCTGTTCGTCGGTCAACCGCAGGGCGCGAAGGAAACCGCCGGATTTCATCGCGTTGCGTTTCGCATCCACGGCGGCGGATTCCTGGGGTTCCTGAGCCGTTTGCCCGATCTCGCCCTCAGCAATCAGGCCGGCCGGCCGGTGACCGGGGATGCAATCGTCGATCACACGAAGGCCTATTCGATCTATTTCTCCGATCCCTACGGTCATCGTCTCGAGCTGACGACCTACGATCACGAGGTCGTTCGCCAGGCGCTGTCCGGCAGCCCTCGGCCAGTCGCGGCGTCATGACGGTAACCGCGCCGGAGGCCTGGCTGCGGGGGCCCCTTCCCGGCGTCGAGCCGCTGCTGATGCCGGCCGCTCATGCACTGGTGCAGGCACGCGAAGACATCGAGCGCGTGACCGCGGGCGCGAGCGCGGACGACTTGTGGCAGCGGCCCGGCGGAGCCGCGTCAGCCGGCTATCACCTGCAGCATGTGGCAGGCAGCCTCGATCGGCTGCTGACCTACGCCAGAGGGGAACGGTTGAACGAGGCGCAACGTGCCGCGCTCGTAGAGGAGGGCACATCCGGCGCGCCGGCGTCGGCACTCGCGGCTGCCGCGCAAGAGGCGATCGACCGCGCCCTCGCGCAACTGCGTTCGACACCACGTGAGGCGTTGCTGAATCACCGTGCCGTCGGGCGCGCGCAGCTGCCGGCCACCGTCATCGGCCTGCTGTTTCATGCTGCCGAACACACGACGCGCCACGTCGGTCAGCTGATCACGACGCTCAAGATCGTACGCGGGGCCGTCGGCGTCTACACGATTCGTCTGGCCGAGCCGGCGGATGTCGACCGCCTCCCGACCGTCGAACGGCGCGCCGCCCGCGCGTTCGAAAGCTGGTTGAGCGAAACCGGGCTCACCCCGGCTTTTCTGAACAATGCCAGCAGCTTCGAAGAGCTGGACGCAGCGCGCCAGCGAGGTCACCTCTGGGTCGCGGTCGGACCTGACGAGGACGTTGTCGGGTTCGCGCAGGTCGTCATCCTCGATCAGCTCGCACATCTCGACGAGCTGGACGTCGTTCCCGAGCACGCCCGACGGGGTGTCGGGTCGCGTCTCGTGGATGCGGTCTGCAGGTGGGCCAAAGCGGCCGGCTTCTTGAAAGTCACGCTGTCGACCTTTCGGGCCGTTCCCTGGAACCAGCCGTTCTACGAGAAGCTCGGCTTTCGTGTCGTCGACGCGGGGCATCTCCCGCCGCAGCATGTCGAGCTGGTCGCGCACGAGAAAGCGCGTGGACTTCGCACCGATCTCCGCGTGATCATGGAATACCGCCTGGAGTGATCGCATCCGAACCCGGCCTACATTCGAACGGACATCAATATGGCCACACGTGCTGCGACCCATCTCATGTTTGTCGGACATGCCCGTGCGGCGATCGAGCTCTATCAAGCCACGTTCGCCGACTTCCGCGTCGAAAAGATCGAGCGATACGGACCAGGCCAGCCCGGACCGGAGGGCACGGTGAAGCGCGCCGACGCCTCGCTGAAGGGCCATGCGCTCATCCTGATCGACAGTCCGGTCCAACACGCGTTCACCTTCACCCCGGCAACCTCGATCTTCGTGGAGTGTGAAGACGAGGCGGAGCTGGACACGGCGTTCGCTGCGCTGGCCTCCGGGGGCGAGACGTTCATGCCTCTCGGCAGCTACGGGTTCAGCCGTCGCTTCGGGTGGTGCAGCGACCGCTTCGGGGTCTCCTGGCAGCTCAACCTGACGTAAGCTGTCCACGGGTTTTCTGAAGGAGCCGCACGATGATCCGAGTGAGCCTGACGATTGCCAAGGCGTTGTTGATTGCGGGAGCCCTGATCTTTCTGAATGAGCTGTTTGGTTGGCAGCTGTTGCGCGAGGCTGGTGGAGGTGTGCCGCTGCATGCGGCGGCGCAGCAGGCGACCGATGAGGGCGCCGTGCGGGCGGTCGTGACACGGTTTCACAACGCCGTCACGAAGGGTGACGCGGCCGCCGCGATGGCGGTCGTGGCGGCGGATGCGTTGTTTCTCGAGGCGGGAGGCGTCGAAACGCGTGCCGAGTACCAGAAGAACCACCTGCCGGGCGACATCGAGTTCGAGAAGACGGTCCCGATGAGCCGCAGCGCGCTGCGGATCGTCGTCGCAGGCGATGCCGCCTGGTCCACCTGCACGAGCGAATTCAAGGGAACCTTCCAGGGACGCACAATCGATTCGATTGGCACCGAGCTGATGGTTCTGAGCCGCGGACCGCAAGGCTGGCAGATCCGGGCGGTGCACTGGTCCTCACGCGCCAGACCTGTGCCCAAGCCGCAATGAGGTAGTGACGATGGTGCAAGGACTCGGGACCGTCATCTATCACGTGTCCGACCTGGATCGGGCCAAGGCGTGGTACGCGACGGCGTTCCAGCAGCAGCCGTACTTCGACGAGCCGTTTTACGTGGGCTTCAACGTGGCCGGTTACGAGCTCGGCCTGAACCCGGATGTTGGCACGACGCGCTCCGGTCCTGGCGGCGCGGTCGCCTATTGGCGGGTCGCGGACATCACCCGAGCGGTCGAGCACTTTCAGGGAGTGGGTGCCGCCGTTCGCGCGGCGATTCAGGATGTGGGCGGTGGAATCAAGGTCGCCGAGCTGGCCGATCCGTTCGGCAACGTGATCGGCTTGATCGAGAATCCACAGTTCCGGCTGCCTCACATGGATTGAGGCACCGTAGGCCGGGTCCTTTTGGACCCGGCGCGCCTGGAGGCCCATGCCGGTTGTGCAGATCGAGCGCCTCGAGACTCGCCGGGCGCTGCCGTCCGACGCCGACGGCATTGCGCAGGCTCACCGCGACTCGATCCGGACGATCGGCTCGGGCTTCTATCCACCGGCCGTGGTCGACGGCTGGGAAGAGGGCCTGACCGGCGCTGTGTATCTGAAAGCGATGGACGGCGGCGAGGTGTTCTTCATCGCCACGGGCGACGTCGACGACCGGCGGATCGTGCTCGGGTTCGCCAGCGATTATCGCATCGAGGGAACCCGGCATGGCACGTCGGTCTACGTGAGAGGCATCGCCGCCCGGCGCGGCATCGGTTCGGCGCTGTTCCACATGGCCGAGGCGCATGCCCTCGCCAACGGTGCCCGAAGCATTCACATCGATGCGTCGCTCGCCGGTCTGGACTTTTATGCTGCCAATGGATTCGTCGAGGTCGGACGCGGAGAAACTCGACTGATGTCGGGCCGGCCCATCGCCTGCGTCTCCATGCGCAAGGATCTTCCGACTCCGATCACGCCGATCGAAACGGCGTCGCCGGAGGACTGACGCCGTGCTTGATCGTTCCACCATCGACCGCTTCCAGCGTCAGGTGCAGGAAGACGGCATGGCACTCCTCATCCGTGGTCTGCTGACGTTCGTCAGCGGGATCGGCGTGCTGTATTTCACCTACTGGGCGGGGGGCGCACTGTTCTACTCGCTCGACCTCACGCCGTTGATCCCGTTTTTCGGTTCGTTGGTGGCCGGCGCCCTGGCGGCCAGGTACGTGTGGATCCATACCACCGGCATTCAGCCAGGTTTCGTCAGCTCCGTGGTGCTCGGAGCGGTCACGACCGGCGCGATCGCCTTTTCGGCCGGCTTCTTCGGTCCGATGATTTTCGCGCCGGGAGCCAATCAAGGGCCCCTGCTCGGGATTTTCATCACCGGGCCGCTGGGATTCGTGCTCGGCGCGATCGGCGGCGCTGTCTATTGGTTCGTCAAGCGGCGCCAGGCTTCGCCATGACTGCGCAGCATCCTTGTCGTAGCCCTCTCGGAGTAGTAAGGTCACGCGCATGGACCGGCGCAAGTGTTTCAGTGAGTGGGGCGTCGCGCTGCTTCTATTGGTGCTGATCGGCGCGGGCACTGATGCGCAACAGGCATCGGCGACCGACGCCAACGCCCGGCTGCTGGCTGGGACAATCGACATCCATCTCCACAGTCTCCCCGACGATCGGCCCCGATCGCTCGATGCGATCGAAGCCGCGCGGCTCGCAAAGGCGCGCGGCATGCAGGCGATCGTCCTGAAGAACCACTACGAGTCGACCGCCGGCCTGGCCTATCTCGTTCGCCAGCTGGTGCCTGAATTTCAGGTGTTCGGCGGGATCGACCTGAATCTCACCGTCGGCGGCATCAATCCGGCCGCCGTCGATCACATGACGCGTGTGACCGGCGGGTGGGGACGCATCGTGTGGATGCCGACGTTCGACGCCGAGAATCAGGTGCGTGTCTCGAAGGAGCAGCGTCCGTTCGTCTCGGTGTCCCGCAACGGGGAGCTGCTGCCCGCGGTGCGAGAGGTCATTGCACTGATTGCCAAGAAGGGCCTGGTCCTGGCGACGGGCCACTCGTCGCCGCAGGAAGCGATGCTGCTGCTGCGCGAGGCCGGACGGCAGGGCGTGAAGCAGATGGTCGTCACCCATGCGATGAATGCGCCCGTGCAGATGACCGTCGCGCAAATGCAGGAAGCGGCGAAGCTCGGCGCCTTCATCGAGTTCGTCGGCGGGTCGCTGGTGTCGAAGGACGCGGACGCCCGGGTCACGCGGTTCGCGGACGCGATCCGGGAGATCGGTGCTGGCTCGTGCATCCTGTCATCGGATCTCGGCCAGGCCGGCAATCCGCTGCCGACCGACGGATTTGCCGCATTCCTCGCCGCGTTGCGCGCGAAAGGCATCCCGTCGCAGGACGTCGATCGGATGTCGAAAGACAATCCAGCGCGATTGCTGGGCCTGAAGTAAAGGGGACGGGGATATTTGTTTCAGCGTTGTTGACGAGCCAAGAATATCCCCCTCGCCTTTTACGGAGATTCACCATGCGTCTGTCGGCCATCGTCGTCGCTGCGGTGCTCGTCGGCGCTTCGCCCGGTGCGCAGCCGGCGCGGGGCAAGGCGCTCAATATCTACGTCGTCGACGTCGAAGGCGGCAACGCGACGCTGTTCGTGTCGCCGACCGGTGGTTCCGTGCTGATCGATACCGGGAACGGTGGTGCCGCTGCAGCGCGCGACGTCGGTCGGATCATGGCGGCGGTCAAAGATGCCGGCCTCACCCAGATCGATCATCTGATCACCACACACTGGCATGGCGATCACTTCGGCGGGATGGCCGAGCTGGCCGGGCAGATCCCGATTCGCCATTTCGTCGACCATGGCGCCAACGTGCAGCCGGCGGCCGCCGCCGACGAGTTTCTGACCAAGATCTATCCGGCGCTGTACGCCAAGGGCCGGCACACCGTCGTCAAACCGGGCGACCGGCTGACGATGCCGGACCTGGACTGGCGCATCGTCAGTGCGGCCGGCAGCGTCCTGCAGTCGCCGCTGCCCGGCGCGGGCAATCCGAATCCCGCCTGCGCAAGCTACCAGCCGCAAGACGTCGACCAGACGGAAAACGCGCAATCGGTCGGGAGCGTCGTGACGTTCGGCAGGTTCCGCCTCGCCCACCTCGGCGACCTCACGTGGAACAAGGAGTTCGATCTGATGTGTCCGACGAACCGGATCGGCACCGTCGATCTGTTCGTGGTCTCGCATCATGGCCAGCCAAGCTCGAATTCGCCACAGCTGGTGCATGCGCTCGCGTCACGCGCCGCGATCATCAACAACGGCACCCGTAAGGGCGGACAGCCCGACGCGATGCGCGTGATCTATTCCGCGCCTCGTCTCGAGGACGTTTGGCAGATCCACTTCTCGCTGCTGAGTGGCCAGGAATTCACGCCGCCGGGCCTGTTCATCGCCAATTGGACCGACGAGGCCCCCGCCACCATGCCCCTGGCGGCGTTGACACCGCCCGCTCCCGGCAGCGGCGCGCCGCCGCCTCCGGTTCACAACGGTCCGGCCAACTGGATCAAAGTGACCGCGACCGAGGACGGCTCGTTTACCGTAACCAACGGCCGCAACGGTTTTTCGAAAACCTACGCGGCAGGTGCCCGCTGAAGCCGGAGTGGCCGCTATCGGCGCATCTCGCGCTGGAGAAAATCGACCACGCGCTCGAACGGATCGAAGCCAAACGTCTCGGCGACGGACGGCCGTAGATTCGAGTTCGCGTTGACGTCGTAGAACACGCGCCGGCCATCCGGCGTCTCGAGATACTCGATTCCGCCCACGTCCAGTCTGGCGGCACGGACGATTCGCGCCGCCGTTTCCACGGCGGTCGGCGGCACTTCCGGAAACGGCACGAACTCGACCGGCAACGCCGGCGGCGTTTCGTGAGCAATCGGCACCGCGCAGCTGCCATCGCCCTCATCCGGATTGCATACTGGCGATGGACAGAGATTGAATCGTCCGTGCGTGATGACCCGCATCGCGTAGAGCAACTCGCCGCCCAGAAACTCCAACCGCACGATGCCGCGATCGGGATCGTGCTCGAGGTATTCCTGCAGCAGGAAGAGGTTGTCGGGGAGCCAGACCGACGGATCCGCGAGAATCGATTCGACCTCCTCCAGCGACTGGACGACGTGGATGCGGGCGCCGCTGCCGCCCTGGTCGGGTTTGAGCAGCGCGGGCCAGCGAAGATCGGCCACGTGACCGCGTAGCGCCGAGACGCCGTTGAAGGTGATCGATCGCGGGGTATCGATGCCGAGCGTCGTCAGCAGCGTGGCCTGGGCGCTCTTGCTCAATTCGAGCGCGAACACGTCCGCGCCGTTCAGGACCCGCGCACCCTGCAGGTCGAGCGAGCGCATGTAGGCCATCGCCAGCGGCACCGCGCGGGTGTGGCCGCGGAGATAGGCGCTGGGACTTGCCTGATTGAAGTACAGCCGCGCCGACGGCGAATCGCCATTGCCGAACGCCGCGCTGGTGAGGTCGATGGCCTGAAATGGTACGCCGCGCCGCTCCAGGGCGGCGAACAGCGGCTTCTGCCATTCAGGATGTTCGTAGAGCACGACCAGATCGGGACGCGACGCATGCATGAACGATGGTATGGTGCCACACATGCGCCGGCGCACGCTTGCCGAACGACTGCAGCTCTCGGCCATCCGTCTGATTGCGCGGCTGCCCGATCGGCTGAAGATTGTGCTGTCAGGCGAGGGGCCCATCGTCGTCGCCGGCCAGCAGCTCGATCCTCAAGCGCAGTTCCTGCGCAGCGTCCGCCGCCGCGGCGTCAAGCACGGGCTGATCGAGCCGACCGTCGAAGCCGGCCGCCGGCGCTATCGCACGCAGGCGGTGATTTTCAGGGGCCCGACGCCGCCAGTGGGAGCGGTCCGCGACTTCGCCATCCCGGCCGGCGATCACCAGCTTGCCGTCCGCCACTATGCGCCCGGCGGCGTGAAGAGCGACGCGCCGCTGCTCGTGTACTTCCATGGCGGCGGATTCGTGATCGGCGACCTGGACACCCACGATGCACCCTGCCGGATCCTGTGCCGCGAAGGTAGGACGCACGTTCTCAGCGTCGCGTATCGCCTTGCGCCCGAACATCCGTTTCCGGCGGCGATCGATGACGCGCGCGCGGCTTTCCGTTGGGCGGTCGCCAACGCCCACGCGCTCGGTGCCGATCCGGGCCGTGTCGGGGTGGGTGGGGACAGCGCCGGGGGGAACCTCAGCGCGGTCGTCTCACTCCTCGAGCGGGACGTCTGCCCGCCGGCCGCCCAGCTGCTGATCTATCCGTCCACCGATGCGTCCTCGCCGCGGTCATCACATGCGCAGTTCGACGGCGATTTCGTGTTGACGCGCCACGACTGCAAGGCTTTCTTCCGCTGTTACACCGCCAAACCGGTCGACCTCCTCGATGCGCGTATTTCACCGCTGCGGGCCGCCGACCATTCGCATGCGCCGCCGGCGCTGGTGGTGATCGCGGGCTTCGATGTCCTGCGCGACGAAGGTGAGGCGTACGCATCGACGTTGTCACACGCCGGCGTCCGGGTGCGGGTCCGGCGGTTTCCGTCCCTCGAGCATGGATTCGTCCACACGATCGGCGTCTGCCCGGCGGCGCACCGCTCGGTTGTCGCCATCGGACGGGAATGGCGTGCGCTGATGGACGAAATCGTTGCCCGCCGGACACACAACGAGATCGTCGCGAGCCATCTCACGCCGGCATGACAGCGTGGTCGCGCGGACGATCCCTGGGGTAAACTCGGTCCTCTCAATTGGAGGCGCAGCCATGTCCATTTCACGCGCAACACACGCGCT
Source organism: uncultured Acidobacteriota bacterium (assembly GCA_963728825.1). Lineage (GTDB taxonomy): Bacteria > Acidobacteriota > Vicinamibacteria > Vicinamibacterales > CAVVIG01 > CAVREM01. The sequence continues at coordinate 364,942 of CAVSLA010000005.1, read as the reverse complement.
GGTCGTCGGCGCTGCCGCCGCGCTCCTGACCGGAGCCACCGCCCTGACTCAGGGCGACGTTGTCGATCCGGCCAGCAAGCCGCTGCCGAATCCGAATCCAAAAGTGATCAAGAACTTCGGGATGTTGCCCGACGGCAGAACCTGGGGCTCGACGGCCGGCGTCGACATCGGACCCGACGGACAGCTCTGGGCCTACGACCGGTGCGGCACCAATGCCTGCGCCGGCACGAACGTCGATCCGATTCTGAAGTTCGATCGGAACACGGGCAAGCTGCTGGCGAGCTTCGGACGCGGACAATTCATCTTCCCGCACGGTATCCACGTCGACCGCGAGGGGAATGTCTGGGTGACTGACGGCCGCGCCGCCAACGAGAAGGAGCTCGCCCAGTTTCCGAACGAGAAGGGCAAGGGACACACGGTCACGAAGTTCAGCCCGGACGGCAAAGTACTCTTGCGGCTCGGCAAGCCCGGCGTCGGCGTGCGCGGCACCGACACGTTCAACGAACCGAACGACGTGATCACCACAGCGACCGGCGACATCTTCGTTTCGGATGGTCACAGCGGCCAAGGCGTGAACGCCCCGCCCGATACCAATGCCCGCATCGTGAAGTTCACGAAGGACGGGAAGTTCGTCAAGGAGTGGGGCAAGCTGGGCTCCGGGCCGGGCGAGTTCCGGACGCCGCACGCGCTGGCGCTCGACTCGCGCGGACGCCTGTTCGTCGCCGACCGCGGCAACCATCGAATCCAGATCTTCGACCAGGAAGGGAAGTTCCTCGAGGAATGGCGGCAGTTCAGCCGGATCAGCGGGCTGTTCATCACGCGCAACGACATGCTCTACGCGATCGATTCGGAGTCGAGTCCGGAGCGGCACGCGAACTGGAAGACCGGGGTTCGCATCGGGACGACCAAGGCGGACAAGGTCCTCCAGTTCATCCCGCCCCACGAACTACCGACCGGAGCGGCGCAAGGTGCCGCCGGCGAAGGGGTCGCGGTCGACGCGGAAGGGAACGTCTACGCGGCAGAGGGGCCAATCTCCCGCCAGGCGGCCGGCGGCGGATTGACCAAGTACGCCAGACAATAGGTCGTCGACGCGTTTTTATCGTGCTGCGCGAGCCGGTCCTCACGTCCGGACGCAATACCCGCGCTCATGCCATCGGCCGAACCAATTCGCTTGCCGGACCTGAGGTATCGACTCGATGAATGTCACTGTTCAAACGGTCACGCTGCTCGTTTGCTCGAATGTCTTCATGACCTTCGCGTGGTACGCACACCTGCGGGACTTGCGGACCAAGCCGCTCCTCATTGCCGTGCTCGCGAGCTGGGGCATTGCGTTCTTCGAGTACTTCCTGCAGGTGCCGGCCAACCGGATCGGCTACACGGCGTTCGAGCTGTCACAGCTCAAGATCATGCAGGAGGTGATCACCCTGTCGGTGTTCGTTCCGTTCGCGGTGTTCTACATGAGGCAGCCGCTGAAGCTCGACTTCCTGTGGGCCGGGATCTGTCTGCTCGGCGCGGTTTACTTTGCGTTCCGGCAGTGAGCCGATGAGCGTCACGGCGCCGTCCCCCGTTCCTCGATCCTTCAGCGATTCTGCCGTCGCCGTGCACGACGACGTGCGGCGGCGTCGTCTCCCAACGCCAGGGCGCCGGATTGGCGCGTTTCTGTGTGACGGTCTGCTCGTCCTCGTGCCATCGCTGTTGCTGACGATCGCGGCGGCGGCGGTCTCTCTGGTGTTGCTCGAGCCGCAAGCGGCGCAGGCCATCGCCGACATCGTTCGTGGCTCGACCGATCCAGCGCGTCTCGGCGGGCTGGCGCCGCTGCTGGTTCGCATCGACGCGCCCGGGTTGCCGCCATCGGTGGTGCTGGCTGTCGAGCAGTCGAATCTCCAGGAAGCCGGAGAAGTGCTGGCCGACTACAAGTTGCTGTTCAGGATCGGCGATGAAGACACCGCCGCCCCGGAGCCAGGGACGGTGCAGATCGATCTGATCCGGCTGGTGCCTTCGCCGCTGCGATGGCTGTCGACGTTCGGCGCCGCCGCGGCGTACTTCACCTTCTTCACTGCCGGACGGCGCAGCGCGACGCCTGGTAAACGGCTGCTGGGGCTTCGGGTTCTCAAGCTGGACGGGCAGCCGCTGACGACCTTCGAGAGCTTCGAGCGCTTCGGCGGCTACTTCGTCAGCCTTGGCACGTTCGGGCTGGGCCTGCTCGATCTCTGGCGCGATCCGAATCGCCGCCTCGCACACGATCGCGTGTCGAATACCGTGGTCGTCGCCGGAGATTGACACCGTGTCGTCTGACCCGTTGATGGCCGCCGCGATCGCCGAAGCCGAGGCCGGGCTGCGGGAAGGCGGGATTCCGATTGGCTCGGTGCTGGCGTTGGGAGGTCGGATTCTCGGCCGCGGTCACAACCGCCGCATCCAGCGCGGCAGCGTCGTGCTGCACGGCGAGATGGACGCGCTGGAGAACGCCGGCCGGCAGGCTGCCGCGACCTATCGCGAGTGCGTGCTCTACACGACGTTGTCGCCCTGTCCGATGTGTACCGGCGCGATTCTGCTCTACGGCATTCCGCGGGTGGTGATTGGCGAGAACCAGACGTTTCTCGGCGATGAGCAGCTGCTGCAGTCGCGCGGCGTAGCGGTCGACGTCCGGCAGGATCCGGCCTGCATCCGGCTGATGACGGCGTTCATCCGCGATCATCCCGGACTGTGGAACGAAGACATCGGGGTCTGACCGAAGAGGAGATGGCGTGGTTCGCACTTATGGCCTCACACATATCGCGCTCGGCGTCCGTGACGTCGATCGGGCCGCGAGGTTCTACAAGAACGTGTTCGGCTCGGTCGAGGTTTATCGGCAGGACGGCTTCGTGCAGCTGCAGACGCCCGGGACGCGCGACGTGCTGGTGCTCGAAGAAGACGGCAAGCGCGCCGGCCGGGCGGGCGGCATCGCGCATTTCGGATTCCGGCTGGTCGATCCCGGCGACATCGACCGCGCGCGCCAGGCGGTCGAGTCGGCCGGCGGCACCGTCCGCGAACACGGCGAGTTTGTACCGGGCGAACCCTACCTCTTCGCGCTCGATCCGGATGGATATGAGATCGAAATCTGGTACGAGCTCCCGACCGCCGTTGATCCCGTTTGAGGGGAGGGAGGGACGGAGATCACAGACAAACACGGTGGCACGAAGACACGGAGCACGCGCGGAGATGAATCGCGTCCGTGCGACCGCCCCGCGAAGCGGGGCGCCAACGATGAACGAGGTCGGCAAAACGCAAACCCACTGGCCTCTGAGGTTTGTGTTTTTCGACCTCGTTCATCGTTGGCACACGGCCGGCAGCGCCGGCCGGTGGTCGCACGCTGGAGCGTAACTTCTCCGTGAGTCCTCCGTCGCTCCGTTTCTCCGTGTTAGTCTGTGGCCTCCGCCTGCTTCGCGACCTCGAATCATGTCGCTCGAAACCTGGTTCCTCTTCGCCGTCACCGAAACCATCCTCTGCCTGACGCCGGGGCCGGCGGTGCTGCTGGTGTTCTCGCTGTCGCTGACGCGCGGCGGCGGCGCCGGACTGCACGCCGCGCTCGGAATCCTGGCGGCCAACACGATGTACTTCCTCATCTCCGCGACCAGCCTGGGTGCCGTGCTGCTCGCGTCATGGGAACTGTTCACCGTGGTCAAGTGGGCGGGTGCGGCGTATTTGATCTGGCGGGGCCTCTCGATGATCGTCTCGGCAGGCAAAGGGGCCGACGCGACGACCGTCCTGCAGCCCTCACTGCGACAGACGACGTTCGGTGCCTTCGGCTACGGATTTGTGACGCAGGGCGCCAATCCCAAGGCGCTCGTCTTCTTCTCCGCGATTCTCCCGCAGTTCATCGACCCAGCCGGCCGCTTCGGCACGCAGATCTTCGTGCTCGGTACGACGTCGATCGTAATCGAGCTGGCCGTGCTCGCCGGCTACATCGCGCTCGCACAGCGGACCGGCGGCCTCGCCCGCCATCGCTTTGCGCGGCCGCTCGAGCGTGTCGCCGGTGGCCTGCTCGTCGCCGCCGGCGCGCGGCTCGCGGTGACGGCGAGGACCTGACGTGGTGGCGCCGGTGATTCTGTCGATTCTCGATCAAGCCTACGACCATCCGTCCTGGCATGGGACGAACCTGCGCGGCTCGCTGCGGCGCGTGACGCCGGCGCAGGCCGCCTGGCGTCCCGGCCCCGGCCGTCACAACATCTGGGAGATTGCCGTGCACGCGGCCTACTGGAAGTACGCCGTCTGGCGCAGGTTGACGGGTGCGACGCGCGGCTCGTTTCCGCTGAAAGGATCGAACTGGTTCAAACGGCCGATCGAGATGACGGATCCCGCCTGGCGCGAGGACCTCTCGCTGCTCGACGAGATGCACCGCGCCCTGCGGGAGTCGGTCAGGCGCCTGCCCGCCGCCGCGCTCGGCCGCGTCCCGCGAGGCAGCAAAGTCAGCAATGGCGCGCTGTTGTCCGGCGTCGCCGCCCACGACCTGTATCACGCCGGCCAGATCCAGTTGCTGAAGCGCCTGGCGCCCAACCGCGTATGATTGAAATCGAGCAGATCCGAGGCGAGGCATCATCGTAAAAATGCGCTGGGGGTTGGGGCCCCAGCGCCAGTGAAAAAAGTGGACGAGGTTTTCCAATGAAATTTCTGCTCGTCGCGCTGGTGTTGGGAGCAGTGGCGTTCGCCGCCGAACCGGCGCGGCCGGTCAAGCTCGCGAAAACGGCGGCCGACGCGATCGTCAAGGACATTGTCAAGGAACGCGCGGACACCGAGGCGTGGCTCAAGGGCGATGTCACGTCGTATCTGGCCACCATCGATCGCAAGGACTTCGACGCGAAGAAAACCCTGACCGTGGGCCGTGCCGCCGACAACGACGTGCGCATCAACGATCCTGACGTGATGCCGCATCATCTGCGAGTCACCGTCGAAGGTGACCAGTTCCGCGTCCAGGCGGTCGACGCCGCACCATTTCTGGTCGGCTCCGAGGAGAAACGCGAGGCCGTGCTCGACCCGTCGAGCGTTCGCATCGGCCGGTTTCATCTGCGGCTCTCGCACCAGCGCTTTCCAGGCATCATCGTGTTCGATCCGAAGAGCCCGCACTTCAAGGACTACAAAGGCCTGAAGTACTTCCCGGTCGACCTCGGCTATCGCTACGAGCTGCCGCTGACGCCGAACCCGAAGCCCGAGACGATCGTGATCCTCTCGACGCGCGGCAATCGGCGCAACGCGCAGCGGGTCGGCTGGTTCGAGTTCATGGTCGGCGACGTACCCTCCCGGCTCGAAGCGGTCCGCCTGCTCGAGCCCGGCGTCGGCGAGAACGATCTCGGCATCTTTTTCCGCGACGCGACGACCGGCAAAGAAAGCTATGCGCTCGGACGCTACGTCGACGTCCAGAAGCTGCCGAATGGCAACTACCTGCTCGACTTCAACCTCGCCTACAACCCGGCGTGTGCGTTCTCGGATCACTACAACTGCCCGATTCCGCCAACCGCGAATACCTTGAAAGCCGCGATTCGAGCCGGCGAAATGGATTCGCGCTATCACTGAGCGGGTGTCGCGCGGCCAAGGGCGTCGAACAGATCGAACAGGAATCTGACGCCGAACAACGGGCCGAGGAGCACCCAGCCCGATGCCGGCAGCTCCATGGTCTGCCTCGCGACGACCACTCCGCCCGCCAGCAGCACGGCGAGCGCGAGAATCGTGATGCCGCGCGTGTTGTAGCCCGCATTCACACTCCATCCGGCCGATGGGTCGACCACGGTCGTTCGCGTCAGAAGCGATTGCCCCCAGTAGATGACCGCGAGCGCGAACGCCCACCTGAGATCGTCGGCAACTGTCCGCACGTCGAGATCGAGCTGGCGATCGGGATTGACGTTGGTCAGAACGACCGCCAGGAACGCCAGGAACGCCGTGACGGCCAGATATCCCGCGGGACCGACCGGCTGCGGCGAGCCTTCGTAGGTCAGCGGCGCAGACCGGTCGCCGCTCGATGGCAGGCGGCAGACGATGGGCGCCAGCCGGCTGACCAGCGAATCACCGCGGGAAGCGAGCGACCGGATGACGATGAAGACCGTGGCGAGTCGAAAGGCAAAATCAAGAACGAATGCATAGACCAACACCTGCGGTCGATCGCCGGCGCCGACGGCACCGGCGACTGCCAGTGCCAGGCTGGCCACGTGAACCGCGACGATGTAAACGACCGGCAAGTGTCGCCATGCTACTATCCGCCACCATGCATGTCATGCGCCGGCTTGCGAGCGTTGCTCTTCCAATTGCGCTTCTCACAGCCGCCGCCAGCGCGCAGCGCAGTGGCACCGCGCCGGCGTCCCGCCTCGACACACTCAAGAAGGACGTCGTCGCCGCGGTGGAAGCGCAGCGTGAGCTCGCGCAGCAGATGGTCGACAGCATCTTCAGCTTCAGCGAAGTCGGCTTTCAGGAGCTCGAAACCCAGCGCTACGTGACGGCGATTCTCGAACGCGAGGGGTTTTCGGTGCGGCGCGGCGTGGCCGATATGCCGACCTCCTGGGTTGCGACGTGGGGATCCGGCAAGCCGGTCATCGCCCTCGGCACGGACATCGATGGCCTGCCGTCCACCAACCAGACTCCCGGCGTCGTCACCCGCAAGGAGCTCGTTCCTGGAGGGCCGGGCCACGGCGAGGGACACAACGCCGGCCAGGCGTTGATTGTCACGGCGGCGATTGCCGCGAAGAAGGTGATGGAGCGCGAAAGACTGGGCGGTACGATTCTGCTGTGGCCAGGCGTCGCGGAGGAGCTCCTCGCGGCCAAGGCGTATTTCGTGCGGGCCGGTCTGTTCAAGGACGTCGACGCGGTGCTCTACGCGCACGTCGGCAGCGGTCTCGGAACCTCGTGGGGTGACAGCGACGGCAGCGGCCTGGTGTCGGTGGAGTACAGCTTCAAGGGCGAGAGCTCGCACGCCGCCGGCGCACCCTGGCGCGGCAAGAGCGCGCTCGACGCGGTCGAGCTGATGAACATCGGCTGGAACTTCCGGCGTGAGCACCTCCGGCTCGCGCAGCGCTCTCACTACGTCATCAGCAACGGCGGCAGCCAGCCGAATGTCGTGCCGCCCAACGCGTCGGTCTGGTACTACTTCCGGGAGAACGACTACGACCAGATCAAGAATCTCTGGTCGGTCGGCAACACGATGGCCAACGCGGCGGCGATGATGACCGGCACGACGGTCAGCTCACGAGTGCTCGGCGCGGCTTGGCCGCAGCACGGCAACCGCGCCCTCGCCGAGGCGATGCACGCGAACATCGTGGCCGTCGGGATGCCGCAATGGAGCGAGGCGGATCAGCAGTTCGCACGCGCTTTCCAGCGTGCGATGGGTGTCAACGAACGCGGTCTGTCGACCCAGGTTGCGGCTACGCTCCGCGGGCGCGAGCTGATTCCGGACAACGAGAAGTCGGGCGGCACCTCGGACGACATCGGCGACATCATGTGGAGCGTGCCGACCGCCACGCTGTCGTTTCCTTCGAACGTACCTGGAGCCACCGGCCATCACTGGACCAGCGGCGTGGCAATGGCGACCCCGGTGGCCCACAAGGGCGCCACCCAGGGTGCCAAAGTACATGCGATGACGGTGATCGATCTGATGACGAAGCCGGAGCTGATCACGGCCGCTCGTACTTATTTCGACACCGTGCAGGGGAAGCAGCGGAAGTATCAGCCGCTCATCCGACCCGAGGACAAGCCGGCGGTCTGGCTGAACAGCGATTTGATGGAACGCTACCGGCCGCAGCTCCAGAAGTTCTACTATGACCCGGGCCAATACAAGAGCTACCTCGAACAGCTCGGCGTCCCGTACCCGCCAAAGTAGGGCGCACCTCTCAGGTGCGCCTTCGATTTCGAGCCGTCGATTCTGCGCCCCGGCGGACCTAAGGAGGTCCGCCCTACTTCTCGATCAGCGCTTTCATGAGATCGCGGAACCAGCGCTCGTCCCACGCGAACCCGCCGGCCACCGGTTCGGGACGGCCAGCCATCTGCTGGAGCGATTGCAGTCGCCGCTGTTCTTCGCGCAGCTCGTCGATCTCGGCGCGCCGCGCCCGATCGAGGCCGCCGTCGTGGACGAACCGGACGACCTGGTGCAGCTCGCCGCGGTCCAGGAACGTGCCGTGGCCACGGCACACGTCGACGACAGTGCCGGAGCGGCGGCCGAAGTTCATCCGGTGCATCAACGTCCCGCAGCGCAGACACGGTCGATAGCGGAGCGCCTCAGGCTTGAGGGTGGCCCGCCGTTCGGTGGGGTTGGTGTGGAGAACCGCCGCCTGGTTTTCCCGGCTGGCGCACAGCTGCTCGAAGGTCGTGGCCTCGATCCAGGTGCCATCACACCCTTCGCACTCCAACAGGTCGAGATTGCCGACCGTGATCCACTGCATGCGGGCCCGGCAGGCCGGACAGCTGGCGTGTTTGCCTTCGGCAGCCGCACCCCGGCTGCGTGCGGTGCCGCATTGAGGGCAGTAGGCCGAGCCGTCGAACATCAGGGCGAAACAGGACGGGCAGCTGATCGTCGCCAGTTTCGCCTGGCAGTACTCGCACCTGGCGGCGCCGCTTCGTGAAGGCGCCCCGCAACCCGGACACCGGAGCGTCATTGACCGTCCCACCCTGTAGAATGTCGGCTGCAGTCCGTCACGTCTTGAGTGTCAGCAGGTGCTTATGGTTGCGATAACCCTGGCGTTCGCCGCCGTGCTCGCCGCGCAGGAACCGGGAACGGTGGTCGCAGCGGACAAACGCGTGCAGGAGCGATCCTACGTGTTTGCCGAAACGGGCAAGTCGATCCCCTACGCGCTGTTCGTTCCCTCCACTTACACCACCTCCAGGCAGTGGCCGCTCATCGTCGCGCTGCATGGCCTCGGGCGGCCCTTCGACTGGATGATGGGCTACGAAGGGATGCTCGACTTCGCCGAGCGCGACGGCTTCATCGTCGTGTCACCGCTCGGTTATCACCCGAGAGGGTGGTACGGCAGCAGAGGACCCGGGCTGGCGGGCAACCAGCAGCCGGCCGGACCTGCGGAGCCGTTGCCGTCCAACCTCGGGGAGCTGAGCGAAAAAGACGTCATGAACGTGCTGGAGATCGCCCGGCGCGAATTCAACGTCGACGCCGATCGCATCTACCTCTGGGGGCATTCCATGGGCGGTGCCGGCACGTATCATCTCGCTGCGAGGCATCCGGGACTCTGGGCCGGACTCGCGGTCGCGGCGCCTGCGCCGTCGGCGCCGCCCACGCAGCTCGAGGCGTTCAAGCACGTGCCGGCGCTCGTGCTTCACGGCGATGACGACCGGACCGTGCCCGTGACGCAGACGCGGCAGTGGGTGGCGAAGATGAAAGAGCTCGGGATGGAGCACGTCTACATCGAAGTGAAGGGCGGCGACCATTCCCTGTTCGTCTCACAGAATCGCGAGATGCTCGCGAAAGTGTTTGCGTTCTTCAACATCGTGCGAAAGAAGGGCCTATGAACCGCCGCGAATTCGTCGCCGGATCCCTTGCCGCGACGGCGCTGTTGCAGGCGCGCGAGGCGCCGGCACAAGCCAACGGCGCCAGGATTCTCGTTTTCGACACGTTCGGCACGGTGGTCGATTGGCGGGGGTCGGTCATCGCCGAAGGCGAGCGCCTCGGCAAGGCCAAAGGATTGAATGTCGACTGGGCGGCATTCGCCGACGCCTGGCGCGGCGGCTACGGGCCGTCGATGAACCGCGTGCGCAAGGGCGACCTGCCCTGGACGAAGCTCGACGCCTTGCACCGCATGATCCTCGACGAGCTCCTCGTCAAGTACAAGATCGACGGCCTCTCCGAGGACGAGAAGCGTCACCTCAATCTGGTCTGGCATCGCCTCAGACCGTGGCCGGATTCGCCTCAGGGTCTCACGCGGCTGAAGAAAAAGTTCGTCATTGCGCCGCTGTCCAACGGCAACGTGTCGCTGCTGACCGACATGGCCAAACAGGCGAACCTGCCCTGGGACGCCATTCTCTCGACCGAGATCGTGAAGCGCTACAAGCCGGATCGCGAAACCTATCTGATGGCGGCGGAGTTCTGGGATGTCGAGCCGAGCGCCGTCATGATGGTGGCCGCGCACGCCGGCGATCTCGACGCGGCGAAGAAACTCGGGCTGAAGACGGCCTACGTCCACCGGCCGCTCGAATTCGGCCCGGCGCGCACGCCCAGCCGGCCGCCCGCCGGCAGCTACGACTTCATGGCCCGCGATTTCAGAGAGCTGGCCTCTCAGCTGGGGGTTTAGGCGGGAGGGCAGGAAGGGGGCACGTAGGTCAGCCCCAGTGAAAGAGCGCCTGCGGCCATGCGAGCCCGAGGAACCGTTACTCATCCGAGGACGAGCATCAGCGTAAGTACGCGGCGCGGGTGGGGCCCCGCCGCCAGCGGCAAGGAAGCAGCGCCTGCGGCCATGCCGAGCCGAGGATAGGCAGATCCGAGGCGAGGCATCAACGTAAGAACGCGCTGGGGGTGGGGCCCCAGCGCCATTGAAAAAAAGATGTCCACCAAAGACCCACGCGTTGACGCCTACATCGAAAAGGCGGCCGACTTCGCGAAGCCGATCCTGAAAGAGATCCGCTCCCGCGTCCACGAAGACTGTCCGGCGTGCGAAGAGACGATGAAATGGAGCACGCCGGCGTTTGACTACAAGGGCCCTCTGTGCGGCATGGCGGCGTTCAAACAGCACTGCATGTTCGGATTCTGGAAGGCGCCGCTCGTCGTCGGCGGCAGTAATCCGCACGGCAGGTTCCGACATCTCACGTCGGTCGCCGGCCTCCCGTCAAAGAAGGAAATGGCCGCGCTGATCCAGAAGGCGATGGCGCTCAACGACGATGGCGTCGTCGTCGCCAAAGCGCCGCGCGTGAAGAAGACGCCGGCGCGCGTGCCTGCCGACCTGGCCGGCGCCCTTCAGAAGAACAGGAAGGCGAACACCGCCTTCGCCGCGTTCAGCCCCAGCCACAAGCGCGAGTACGTCGAGTGGATCACGGAGGCGAAGCGCGACGAGACGCGACAGAAGCGCGTCCAGACCGCGATCAAATGGATCGCCGAAGGGAAGGCGCGGAACTGGAGGTATCAGTGACGGAAGATCGGTGAAATCTGGTAATTGGGTAATGGGGTAATCGGGTAATTGGGCGATGGCGAAGAAGAAAAGCCGAAACGGAAAGGAGACTGAATGGATGGGTCGTGGCGGTGCTCGTTGGCGTTGTGTTGAGCGCGAGTGCCCTGGCCTACGGCCAGTATCAACCCGCACGTTTCGAGTGACGGCGGATCAGAGAGAACACAACGGTGAGTCGATGCAGTACACGTTCTACGGCACCGTGCAGATGACCGTTCCGGCGAAGTAGCCTCGTCGCGCAAACCCAGCACGGCCCTACGGCTTGATTATTTGTTCTCTGCCAGTCGCGTCGGTGAGCTTCAAAAAGCTGCCGGTCGGTTGTGACTCCAGGAGCGTGTACTTTGCTTGGGAGTCGCCGCCAAGACCCAGTCCGGCGCTTCGTTCAGACCCGCTAAGTTTCACGACAGGTCCATACTTCGGGTCGATCAATCGGAAGACCACCGTCTCGGGAAGTGCCCCTCCGTCGGTGGCTGCGACAGCAGGGTTGCCAGCGAGAATCGAAATGGTGGCTCTGGGGCGACCCTGTCCATCGACGATTTCCAATCCAGTGCCACGTAGCAGGCCGGGTGCGCTCTGCGCGTCCACCGGCCGTATCTGGGCCAGCAACACCACGAACAGCAGAAGATTCACAAGTGTCAGGCCAACTGCGACTCTCTGCGTCATCACGCCCTCCAATCTAGAACGGCCTCGCGGAGCCTTCCGCCCTGACAGGTTAGACCACTTCTTGTTCGAGTCGGCCTTCCCTAGGCTCTGTCCCGCGCCGGTTTTGAGCATCTGGGTCGCTCCTTCTCGCGGATTCTGTGCAAAAAGGATTGAGACGCGGTTTTGATTCTGCATGACCGCTCGATCGTGGGCGAAGCCGCAGAGCAGCTGAAGGCACGGTCGATGAGGTTCGCGTTGGCCGTGTGCAAGCTAATCAAGTCCCTGAACCGCGAAGAGCCAGGTCCAACCGTACGTCGACAGCTTGCGAAGTCGTCGACGTCGGTCGCCTTCAATTATCGGGCTGGTGAAGGAAGCACGCGAGCTCGTCGCAATCTTCTCAGCGAGGTACGGCACCGCACGCGCGAATCAGCACCGCGGGTAGCGCCTACTCGGCCGACTGCTGAATTACCCGCTTACCCAATCACCCGATTATCCGATTACCCGATTTACCCGATTACCCAATTTACTCGTATCTGAGCGCGCGCATCGGCTCGACCCTCGATGCCCTGAGCGCGGGAACGAAACCGGCGGCGAGCGCGACCAGCGCCAACGTGCCGGCCGCCCCGAGCAGCACGATCGGATCCGAACCGCTCATCTGGTAGAGCAATGACTGCGCGAGCCGGGCGAGCCCCCACGCTGCGGTCAGGCCCACCACGCCGCCGACGATCGTCATCCGACTGACCTGCCCGAGCACCATCGCCCGGACGCGCGACGGCGCGGCGCCGAGCGCCATCCGAAGCCCGATCTCACGCGTCCGTTGCACGACGGTGTAGGCCAGCACACCGTAGAGGCCGATCGCCGCGAGAATCGTCGCGAGGATGGCGAACGACGCCGACATGATGCTGATGAAGCGATCGAGGAACACGTTCTCGCGAATCTGCTGCGGCAGCGTCCGCAGTTCGTCGACCGGCAGATTGGGATCGACACGCGCGATGGTCCTGGGAATGTTCGCGAGGAACGCTTCGGGTTCGACCGCGGTGCGGATGTAGAAGGTGAGCGACCCGATGCGCTCGTTCTGCAGCATCGGCCGGAAGTAGAGAGGCGGCACGTCGACCTTGACGTCGCTGTACTTCGCGTCTTTCACCAGCCCCACAATCCGGACGTCGAGGTTGCTGCTGCGGCCGGTCGCCATCATGCGGTCGACTGGATTGGTGCCGAGATTGAACTTCCTGGCGAACGACTCGTTCACCAGGGCGACCTTCGGCGCCCCGAACCCGTCGGCGGCCGAAATTTCACGGCCGGCGAGGAGCGGAATGCCGAGCGTCGAAAAGTAGCCGGGCAGGACCTCGTTGTAGCGGGAGTTGGTGTCGGTGTCGGGACCGGCCTCGAATCCTTCCACCGAGACGCTGTTGCCCCAGTTGCTGCCGGACAGCAGCGGCACGAGCCCACCGGTGACCGCCTCCGCGCCGGGCAGCGCCGCCAGCTCCTCGCTGATCCGTACCGCGAGCTGGCGGATTTGCTCCGGCTGGTAGCCGTTCAATTGCGGCGCCACCGCAAACGTGACGACCTGCTCCGGATTCAGACCGAGCGAGATGCGCGCCACGTTGACCAGACTTCTGGTAAAGAGGCCTGCCGACACGAGCAACATCATCGCCAGCGCGATTTGCGCGGTCGCCAGCGAGACGCGGAACCGCGCCGCGGCCTTCGCGCCCGACGGCTGTCCGGCCTGGTTCTTCAAACTCGCAATCAGATCGGGGCGCGTGCTGTGGAGGGACGGAAAGAGCCCGAACAGGAACCCGGTGCCGAGCGTCACCACCGCCGAAAACAGCAGCGCCGGTGCAGCCAGCCGGACTTCGATCATCGCCGCCCCCTCAGCCGGCAGGAGCCACGTGATGATTCTCAACGTCGCGATCGCCACGAAAAGCGCCGCGGCGCCGCCGCACGCCGCGAGCAGCCACGACTCGGTGAGGAGCTGGACGATCAGCTGCCGCCGGGTCGCGCCGAGCGAGAGGCGCACCGCCATCTCGCCGGCGCGGGACGCCGACCGCGCCAGCAGCAAGTTGGCGATGTTGGCGCAGGCGATGAGCAGCACGATGCCGGTGACGCCGAACAGCAGCGCGATCGGCGTCGTCGCTTCGCTGGCGAGGCCGCTCTGCCCGTGCGCGCCGGGCTCGACGATCACCGGCTTGGTCTTGAAGCGCGCCATGGTCTGCTCGCTCATGTTCTTCTGCAGCGGCACCTCGACCTGGTTGACGATGCCCGTGTAGAGCGGCGCCAGCGCAGCGGACGCTTGTGCGACCGTCACGCCCGGCTTGAGGCGCGCGAACAGGTAGGCCCAATAGCTTTGCCGGTCGGATGAGGGAGGGACGCCCGGCTGCATGAGCGCACGCATCGAAATCGGGACGAACACCAGCGGCCGTTCCTCGATCGTCGTGCCGCTGAAGCCGCGCGGCGCCACCCCGACGATCGTCATCGCCTGGCCGTTGACGACGAGCGGTGTGCTGAACACGTCCGGGCTGCTGGCGAACCGGTTCTGCCAGAAGGCGTGGCTCAGCACCGCCACGCGGCCTTCCCCTTCCACGCGATCGTCGTCGGGACCGATGAACCGACCGAGCGCGGGCTGGAGGCCGAGCGCTTCGAAGTAGCTGCCCGAGACGGCAACGCCGTCGCCGGTAAAGGTCTGTCCGTTCGCCGCAAGGTTGGCGCCGAAGAGCCGGTGGGCGGCGAGCGTCGTGAAAGGGGTCTGCGCCTTCTCGAGGTCCCGGAACATCGGGTAGCTGAAGACCGCTTCGCACGGCCCCGCGCTGTTGCAGGACGTGGCGCCTGGCTTGGGCCCGGGGGCCTGCAGGTTGACGAGCCGTTCGGGATCCTCAACCGGCAGCGGGCGCCTGAGCAGCTGATCGAAGACCGAGAAAATCGCGGTATTTGCCCCGATCCCGAGCGCCAGCGACAGGACGGCGACGATGGTGACGAATGGCGTCTTGACGAGCATCCGGCAGGCGAGCTTCAGGTTGGACATGACGCATTGATAGACGAGTTCCGTCCGGGAAAGGTTGGCGGGTTTTCCTTTGTGTCGCCGCCGCCCTTTGTGGTCAAATTCATCACCGGCTCATGCTCATCTACGCGACGATTGCCTTCGTGGGCTTCGTGTTTCTGCTCGTCATGCTGTTCGTCGGCGAGCTGTTCGGCCATGACCACGATCTTGGCGGGCATGACGGCGGCATCGAGCATGGCGACGGCGACTTCGGCGGCGGTCCCAGCGTCTTCAGCTCGCGGATCATGGCCGCGTTCGTCACGGCGTTCGGCGTCGGCGGGGTCGTGGCGAGGTACTACAACTTGTCGCATCCCGCGTCGTCCGGCGTTGGCATTGCCACCGGCGCGGTGATGGCGGGCCTCGTCTACCAGTTCGCGAAGATTCTGTATTCGCAGCAGGCGTCCAGCGAGCTGCAGATGTCGCGCCTCGTCGGACGCTCGGGCGAAGTGACTGTCGCAATTCCAGCCGATGGCGTCGGCCAAATCTCACTGAGCGTGGCCGGCGAGCGAACCGAGCACGTGGCGCGGTCGAAGGACGGGCGCGCGGTGACGCGCGGCACGCAGGTCGTCATCACGGCGCTTGGCGGCGACTCAGTCGTCGTCACTCCGGCTTCGGGAGGGTCTCCATGAGTGGTGTATTGGATTTCTTCGGGATCGAGTTGCCGGCCGTGCTCGTCGCGCTCGCGATCATGGTGGGACTGCTCGGCGTCTTCGCCGCCATGGCGCTCTTCGCGCGCAACTACATCAAGGTCCCGCCGTCGACGGTCGCGATCTTCTACGGCCGCAAGCACACCTTCACCGACGAGAAAGGGAATCGCTCGACGGTCGGGTTCCGCGTCGTGCGCGGCGGCGCCGCGCTGCGGGTACCGCTGCTCGAGCAGGTCGCGTACCTTTCGCTCAACCTGATGTCCATCCCGCTGCGCATCCAGCGGGCGTACACGAAGGAAGGGGTGGCGGTCACGGTCGAGGCGGTCGCGAACGTGAAGATCGCGAGCGACGACATGTCGCTGCGCGGCGCGTCGGAGCGTTTCCTGGGCATGTCCGCCGAGCAGATCAAGGGCGTCATCTTCCAGACCCTGGAAGGGCACCTGCGGGCGATTCTCGGCACGCTGACCGTCGAGGAGATCAACGCCGATCGGCAGGCGTTCGCCCAGAAGATGACCGACGAGGCGGCGCTCGATCTGAAGAAGATGGGCGTCAACATCGACATTCTGACCATCCAGCAGATCAGCGACGAGCAGGGGTATCTCGACGCGCTGGGCAAGAAGCGGACCGCCGAGGTCAAGCGTGATGCCGTCATCGGCGAAGCCCAGGCGACGCGCGACGCGATGATTAAGTCGGCGATGGCCGATCAGGAAGGCAAGACCAAGCGCTACGAGGCGGACGTGGCGATTGCGCAGTCGCTGCGCGACAAAGAGTCGAGGCAGGCGGAGTTCGACGCGGCCGTTCAGGCGAAGCAGGCCGAGGCCGGGCAGTCCGGGCCGCTCGCGACGGCCATCGCCCGGCAGAAGGTCACCGAGCAGGAGACGCGGATCGACCAGGTCCGCAAGCAGCAGGAAGTGCTGGTCCAGGCCCAGGAGGCGGCGCGCCGCGAGCAGGAGCTGCAGGCGACGGTCGTCAAGCCGGCCGAGGCGCAGCGGCAGGCGGCGATTCTCATCGCGGAGGGCGAGAAACAGTCGACGGTCATCCGCGCCGAGGCCACGCAGAAAGAGCTCGAGTTCGAAGGCGCCGGCGAAGCGGCGAAAATCGAGCGGATCGGCCGTGCCGAGGCGGCCAAGGTGCTGGCGATCGGCGAGGCGGAAGCCGAAGTAATCAAGAAGAAGCTGCTGGCCGAGGCGGAGGGGCTGCACAGCAAGGCGGAAGCCTGGAAGAACTTCAACGACGCAGCGGTCCTGAACATGGTCGTGGAGAAGATGCCCGAGCTCGCCAGAGCGTTTGCCACCCAGCTCGCCGGCATCGACAAGATCAACATCATCGAGATGGGCAACGGCCACGGCGGGGGCTCCGGCGGCGTCGGTAAGGTCATGGGCACGGTGGGCGGCGGCATGACCGCGATGCTGGCGATGCTCAAGGACCAGTTCGGTGTCGATATCCAGCGCCTGATGGAAGCGAAGACCGAAGCGGCGGCGATCGAAGCCGAGAAGAAGGCCGGCAAGCACTGAAGCCGACGTTTTTCAAGACCCCGGCCGAGCTGCGGCGCTGGTTGGCGGCCAACCACAAGACCGCCACCGAACTGCTGATCGGCTTCTACAAGAAGGCGACGGGGAAGCCGAGCATCACCTACCACGAGGCGCTCGACGAGGCGCTGTGCGTCGGCTGGATCGACGGCGTCCGGCGCTCGCGCGACGCCGAAAGCTACGAACAGCGATTCACCCCGCGGCGCCGCAAAAGCTATTGGAGCCAGGTCAATATCGGCCGCGCCAAGACGTTGATCAAGGCCGGGCGGATGAAGACCGCCGGCCAGCGCGAGTTCGAGAAGCGCGACGAATCCAGCGCGCGGAAGTACTCGTTCGAGCGCCGCGACGCGGCCTTCGACGAGGTCCGGGAGCAGCGTTTCCGCCAGAACGCGGTCGCCTGGGCGTTCTTCCAGGCGCAGCCGCCCGGCTACCGCCGCCTCATGACGTTCATGGTGATGAGTGGCAAGAGGGAAGAGACGCGCGAGAAACGGCTCGATCGGCTGATCGCCGAATGCGCCCGCAGCCGGCGCATCCCGCTCATGTAGGGCGACCCTCTTAGGGTCGCCATGAGAGTCACACCGCAATGAGACCGTTCACCTACTACCTGCGCGTGCGTTACGGCGAGTGCGACGCGCAGAAGGTGGTGTTCAACTCGCGGTACGGCGATTACGTCGACGTCGCGGTCAACGAGTTCCTGCGGGCGCTCGGCTTCGAGGACCAGCTCCTGAGCGGCGAGCTCGACTTTCAGCTGGTCAAGCAGACCAGCGAGTGGCGCGCCCCGGCGCGGTTCGATCAGGTGCTCGCCATCAGCGTGCACGCCGCCCGGATCGGCACGACGTCGTTCACCTTCACGACCGAGTTCCGCATCGCCGGCGACGAGCGCGTCATCTGCACCGTCGAGACGGTCTACGTGATGGTCGACGCGCACACGCTGGCCAAGAAACCGATTCCCGACGACGTCCGCGCTGCCTTCGAACGGGGAGCGCAGGGAATCATCACCGACCACGCGGGACATTTTCCTCGCACGTAGAGCGACCCTTCAGGGCCGTCGCACTGCGGTCCTGCTCCCGTCGGAACTAACGCGTTGGACCATTCGCTGCAAAAACCGCGTTTTTCCGGCCTGCGGAGGCGGTTTTCAGCGTGAATGGTCCGAACGCGTCTTCCACTTTGATAGGTCGCGCTGCATGCAGGTTCCTGACGTTCGTCGTTCGCGTGGCTTACGCACGTTCGTCGTTCGAACGTCGAACGAGACTGGGCCCGCGAACGACGAACGACAAGAGCCCCCTTAGTGTGTCAGTCCGTAGATCATGTAGTTGATCCCGAGCTTGTAGGCTTCCTCTGACGGATCGACCGGGAAGAAACCCTGCCCCGCGAACTCCCAGGTACTCGGCAACATCGTTGTTGTGGTTGGCGATGGCGACGAGCCGCTTGGTGGGGTCGTTGTCCTCGTAAATGCCGTAGTAGGTCGGCAGGATCCGCTCCGTGGGGTGCGGGAAATAGATCGTCTTCATGCGGAAGAACGAGTCGAACACCCGGTGCGACTCGTCGAGCTTCACGAAGCGCCCGTCGGGCAGGATGCGCCGCATCTGCGCCGCCAGATGGTCGAGATGGTCGTACTCGAAGTCGTCGAAAATCACGAATCCGCCCTTCTGCAGGTACTCGCGGAATCGGAGCGCCTCGTCGTCGCTCAACGTCCAGTAGCCGGGCTCCCACATGTAGACGATCGGATAGCGGAACAGCTGCGGGTCATCCAGCGTCAGAATCAGGCTGCCCTCGCGGTTGACGTCGATCGACGTGAAGTCGTTCAGTAGCAGCATCAGGTTCTGCTCGGCGCGAGGGAAATCATGGTTCCAGGCGTCGCTCATCCCGAAGCCCCGGCGGCCGCCACCGTAGCCGGAGTCCCACCGAAGACGGACGAACGTGAACCGGCCGTCGTACGATCGCTCCTGTCGTCCCCAGCCGTCCCGGTTCGACTGTGCGAACACCGTCGTCCCGACGACCGCCGCCATCAGCAGCCCCTGCCGCCACCCGCGGATTGCCACGAGCGGATTATCCTCCCCACTCCCCCAAATCCTCAAATCCTCAAATCCCAAAATCCTGAAATCTCATAGGGAAACTCCCATTTCGTGGTACGCTCCCCCGACGCTTTTCTGCGTCTTCCAGAGGAGACTGCTGTGGCAAAAAAGACCGCGAAGAAGAAATCCGCGCGCAAACCGAACGCCGCCTTCATGAGACCGGTGCAGCCGAGCGGGACGCTGGCCGAGGTCGTCGGGGCAAAGGCGATGCCGCGGACCGAGGTCACCAAGAAGCTGTGGGCCTACATCAAGAAGAACGGCCTGCAGGACAAGAAGAACAAGCGGATGATCAACGCAGACGACAAGCTGAAAGCGGTGTTCGGCGGCAAGTCGTCTGTGAACATGTTCGCGATGACCAAGCTGGTCAGCAAACACCTGAAATAAGCCACAGTCCTCCGGACAGACAGGGAAGGGCGAGGCGACGGTTCATTCCGGACCGTCGCCTTTTGTTTTGATCATCATGGAGTGGCGACAATGAAGGGCATCTGCGTGGCCCTCGCACTGCTGGTCGCATTGCCTATGAGTGCTGCCGCACAGGATCGGATGCCGCCGATTCCGCCGGACAAGATGACCGCCGAGCAGAAGAAGGCCGTCGAGGAGTTTCGCGCCGCGCGCAACGCCGGCGTCTCCGGGCCGTTCATGCCGCTGCTGCGCAGTCCCGAAGTGATGAACCGGGCGCGCGCGATGGGCGACTATCTGCGCTTCAAGAGCGCGTTTCCGCCGCGGCTCAGCGAGTTCGCGATCCTGATCACCGCCCGCCACTGGACGCAGAACTACGAGTGGGACGCCCACTATCAGCTCGCCCTGAAAGGTGGCCTGCGTGAGGACATCGCGCAGGCAGTCGCCGAGGGGCGCCGGCCGGAGCGGATGGCCGACGACGAGGAGATCCTCTACAATTTCTGCACCGAGTTGCACCAGAACCAGAGCGTCAGCGACGCGACATATGCGCGCGCGCTCAAGGCTTTCGGGGAACAGGGCATCATTGACGCCATCGGTATTTCCGGTTACTACACATTTCTGGCGATGGTCCTGAACACGTCGCGGACGCCGGTTCCGGCGGGCCGCGCGCCTGGCCTCACGCCGTTCCCGCGCTGATTCATATCGACAAGGTGGCCTCCTCATGAGATCGCAGCGTCTGCTTCCCGCGCTGCTGCTGCTGTTCATTGGCAGCGGCTGCGCGGCGTTGATCTACGAAGTCGTCTGGTTCCAGCTGCTCGAGCTGGTCATCGGATCGTCGGCTGTCTCGATCGGCGTCCTGCTCGGCACCTTCATGGGCGGCATGTGCCTGGGCAGCCTGCTGCTGCCGCGGCTCGCGCCGCCGGATGCGCATCCCCTTCGGCTCTACGCCTACCTCGAGCTCGGCATCGGCATTGTTGGACTGCTGGTGCTGTTCGCCGTGCCGTTGATTGGCGGCGCGTATACCGCCTGGGCCGGCACCGGCGTCATCGGTCTGCTGCTGCGCGGCGTGGTGGCAGCGATTTGCCTGCTGCCGCCGACGATGATGATGGGCGCGACGCTGCCGGCGATGTCGCGCTGGGTCGAGGCCACGCCGCGCGGCGTGTCGTGGCTCGGGTTCTTCTATGGCGGCAACACGGCGGGTGCCGTGGTCGGCTGTCTGCTGGCGGGCTTCTATCTGCTGCGCGTCCACGACGTCGCCTTCGCGACCTACGTTGCGGTCGCCCTGAACGTCGCCGTGGCGACCGTGGCCATTCTGATCGCGAGGATGGCGCCGCTCGAAACAGTCGAGAAAACCACGACTCCGTCGACCGGCCTGATGATGATCTCCGGCCGGTCAATGGTCTACCTCGTGATCGCGCTGTCCGGGTTGACCGCGCTGTCATCCGAGGTGCTGTGGACGAGAACGCTCTCGCTGCTGATCGGGGCGACGACCTACACCTTTTCGCTGATCCTGGCGGTGTTTCTCGCCGGCATCGGCCTCGGCAGCAGCGTCGGCGCCGCTCTGGGGCGGACGCTCGAGCGGCCGCGGGTCGCGCTGGCGTGGGTGCAGCTGTCGTTGTGTGCGGCGATGGCCTGGACGTCCTACATCGTGACCGAGTCGCTGCCGTACTGGCCGGTCAACCCCTCCATCGTCACCGACTTCTGGTTCCAGTTTCAGCTCGACCTGACGCGCGTCCTGTTTGCCGTGCTGCCGCCGTCGATCCTGTGGGGCGCGAGCTTTCCGCTGGCGCTCGCTTCGGTCGCGTCTCGCGACGAAGATCCGGCGCGCCTGGTGGGCGGCGTCTATGCCGCGAACACGCTCGGCGCGATCGTCGGCTCGCTCGGTTCGAGCCTGCTGCTGACAATCCTGATCGGCACGCAGAAGGCACAGCAGTTGATGATCCTGATCGCCGCGGCGTCCGGCCTGCTGCTCCTGCTTCGCGAGCGGGTGTCGCCGATCGCCGTCGGGGTCGCCACCGTCGCCGCCTCGCTGCTGGCCTTGAGCGTTCAGCCCGTTCCGGGGATTCTCGTCGCCTATGGCCGCTATGCGGTCACCCAGCTGGGCCAGTCCAACATCATCTATGTCGGGGAAGGGTGGAATGCGTCGGTGGCCGTTTCCGAACGTTCAAACGGCGTGCGCAACTATCACAACGCCGGCAAGGTGCAAGCGTCGAGCGAGCCCCAGGACATGCGGCTGCAGCGGATGCTCGGCCACCTGACGACGCTCATTCCGGCCGAGCCCAAGAGAGTGCTGGTGATCGGCTGCGGCGCCGGCGTCACGGCCGGAGCGGTGTCAATCGAGCCGCGGCTGGAACACCAGGTCATCGCGGAGATCGAGCCGCTCGTGCCCCGCGTGGTCTCCGAGTACTTCTCGGAGCACAACTTTGCGGTGGTCGACAACCCCAAGGTCGAGATTCACATCGACGACGCGCGGCACTACCTGTTCACGACCGACGAGAAGTTCGACGCGATCACCTCGGATCCGCTCGATCCGTGGGTGAAGGGCGCGGCGATGCTCTACACGCGGGAATTCTTCGAGCTGGTCAAGCAGCGGCTCAACCCCGGGGGAGTGGTGACCCTGTTCGTGCAGCTCTACGAGAGCAACAGCGAGGCTGTGAAGAGCGAGGTCGGCACCTTCTTCGAGGCTTTCCCGAACGGGATGATCTTCGCCAATACCTACAACGGCCAGGGCTACGACATGGTGCTGCTCGGCCAGGTCGAGCCGACGAAGATCGACCTGGACGAGATGGAGGCGCGGCTGCAGCGTCCCGAGTACTCGCGGGTGGCGCAGTCGCTGCGCGACATCGGGATGTACTCGGCGATCGATCTGTTTGGGACCTACGCCGGCAGCGCCAAGGACTACGAGCCGTGGCTGAAGGACGCCGAGATCAACCGCGATCGCAATCTCAGGCTGCAATATCTTGCCGGGCGCGGTCTGAACCTCTACCGGGCGGACGTCATCTTCGCGGACATGTTGAACTACGCCAAGGAACCGGACGGCGTCTTCACCGGATCGCCGGATCGAATGCAGGCGCTGACGCAGAAGATCCGGACGAATCAGGGGCGATGAGGACTTCGATGCCGTTGAAGGAGCTTGCCCGTCAAACGCTCGAATGGACGCAGCCGCACATGATGCGGTCCGACTACGAGCTTCGCCATGGTGATGGCGTGGTCGGCACGCTGCGTTTCCGCAACTCGTGGGGAACCCTCGCCACGGCCGAGTGCGATGGCGGCTGCTGGACCTTCAAGCGCGTCGGCTTCTGGCAGACTCGGGCGACGGTGCGCGCTTGCGACTCGGAGAACGACGTCGCGATGTTTCTCCACAATACCTGGACCAACGGCGGTACCGTCCGTCTGGCAGGCGGGGCTGAATATCGTGCGAGCACGAACTTCTGGCAGACTCGCTACGGGATCGTCGACGCTGCCGACCGGCCGCTGATCAGCTATCGTACCAAGGCGGTCCTGAGATTGACCGGCGAGATGGACATTCATCCCGAGGCGGAGCGCCTCCCCGAGCTCGCCTGGCTTTCGATGTTCGGCTGGTATCTCGCCGTGATGATGCACCGTGACGCCAGCTTCGTAAGCTCATGACGGTCAAGTACTGCGTTCTGCAATACGACGCCGTCGACGATTTCATCAACCGCCGCGTGCCGTTCCGCGAAGAGCATCTGCGCCTCATCCGCGAGGCGCATGCGCGCGGCGACATCGTCCTCGCCGGTGCGCTCGGCGATCCGCCTGATGGTGGCCTGCTGGTGTTCCGCGTGTCCTCGATGGCCGTTGCCGAACAGTTCGCCCGTGCCGATCCGTACGTGACCAACGGCCTCATCACGCGATGGGTGGTCCGTCCGTGGAACGTAGTGGTCGAGTAGCAGCGTACCCTCCGGGTCCCAGGCGTTCACCCCTCTCGGCCATCGTCTATTTTCCGAGTCGCGATCCGCTCGCGTTTTTCTCCAATCTCGCGCGCCGCTATGGCGACCTCGCCCACCTCTATCTCGCGCGCGAGCATCTGTATCTGGTCAGTGATCCGGCCCTCGTCCGCGACATCCTCGTCACCGATCAGCGCAGTTTCAAGAAGGGCCGCGGGCTCGAGGGCGCCAAGCGGTTGCTGGGCGAGGGACTGCTGACGAGCGAAGGCCAGACGCACCTTCGCCAGCGGCGGCTGATTCAGCCGGCGTTCCATCGCGACCGGCTCGTGTCCTACGCGTCGACGATGACCGAATACGCCGCACGTCTGCGCGACCGCTGGACCGACGGCGCGACGCTTGACGTCTCTCAGGAAATGATGCGTCTGACGCTCGGCATCGTCGGCACGTCGCTCTTCGGCACGGACGTCGAAGGCCAGGCGCCGGAAGTGGGTCGCGCGCTGACCGACGTCATGCGGTCGTTCTGGATGACGATGTTGCCGTTTTTCGACAGCCTCGAGAAGCTGCCGATTCCGGCGCTGCGGAGGAGCAGGCGCGCGCGCATCGAGCTCGACCGGATCATTTACGGCATGATCGCGGACCGACGCCGGGATCCGGAGGACCGCGGCGATCTGCTGTCGATGCTGCTGATGGCGCAGGACGATGAGGGTGACGGCACCGGGATGACCGACCGCCAGGTCCGCGACGAGGCAATGACGATCTTCCTGGCTGGCCACGAGACGACGGCCGACGCGCTCAGCTGGACGTGGTATCTGCTCGGCGAACATCCGGAGATTGAAGCGCGGATGCACGCGGAGATCGACCGCGTGCTGGGCGATCGATTGCCGACCATGGAGGATGTGCCGCACCTGCCGGTCGTCGAGCAGGTGGTGACGGAGTCGATGCGGCTCTACCCGCCGGCCTGGATCATCGGCCGACGTGCCCTCGTCGAGTACCAGATCGGCGGCTACGTCGCGCCGGCGCGTTCGATCTTCGTCATCAGCCCGTACATCATCCAGCGGGATGCCCGGTGGTTTCCGGAGCCGGCCCGCTTCAACCCGGACCGCTGGACGCACCAGTTCAAGACATCCCTCCCGCCGTTCGCGTACATGCCGTTTGGCGGCGGTCAGCGGCGCTGCATCGGCGATCACTTTGCGTGGACGGAGCTGGTCCTGGTGACCAGCACGATCGCCCAGCGGTGGAAGCTCCGGCTGCTTCCCGAACATCCGGTCGTCCCGCAGGCGGTTGTGACCCTGCGGTTGAAACACGGGTTGAGGATGACGCTCCAGAGACGCTAAAGGGCTTTCAGGCACCGAGCAGGCGGGCCGGGAGCATGACGATGGCCCGGACGAGACCGATGACGCCCTCGACGGCGATGCCGACCAGGCGGAACGGGATGAGCAGCAGCCAGACGAACGGGTAAAGGACCAGGGCCAGCAGTGCGAGCGGCCAGCTGACCACCAGCAGCAGGCACCAGAGGAGAAACTTCACCATATCGGATAAGACGAATTCAGTCCGTTCGTCGTTCGCCGTGCCTTCGCGGATCGTGCCTCGTTCGTCGCGCAGCCGACGAACGCCGAACGAGGCAGGTCCCCAGCGAACGTCGAACGACAGGCTCTCACACGGCTTCCGACTGCGACGTGAAGTTGAACGCGCGCAGCTTGAGGGCGGGCATCAGGGCGGCGGAGCTGCCCTGATCTTCAGACGCCCCCACACGCTCCGGCGCGCCAACCAGCTCGACGTTCCCCGGGGCGAGCATCTGAATCATGCTCTGGTTGAAACGGAGATTACGTACCGGATGCGCGATCTTGCCTTTCTCGATCCACCACACGCCGTCACGTGTGAGCCCGGTCAGCGTGGCCGTCCGCGGATCGACCGACCTGATGTACCAAAAGCGCGTTACGAGGAGTGCGCGGTCGGATGATTGAATCATCTCCTGCACCGTCGACGGCCGTCCACCGGCCTGGACGATCCGATTGACCGGTCCGGGCGTCGGCTGGCGCTTCTGCCGTTCGGCCCAGAAGCGGCTGTAGGAGAGGTTTTCGAGGACGCCGTTTCTGACGAGATATACGACCTGCGACGGCAGGCCGGAGCCCGTCGCCTGCGGTCCGGGGAGATCCTCGCGCCAGGGGTCGCTGAGGATGCTGATGCGCTCGTCAAAGACCTTCTCGCCGACGCGTGTCCGGCCGCCGGGCGCTGAAAACGCGCTCCGGCCTTCTTCGGCGGAGCGCGCGTCGAAGTTCAAAGAAAACCCGGAGATCAGATCGGCGACGGCCTGCGACTCGAGGATGACCGGGTAGGGGCCCGCGTCCATGGTCCGCGCCGAACGGGACTCCTGGGCCCGGCGGATCGCTTCGCGGTAGACCAGCCGCGTATCGACGCGCCGGACGTCGTGGTGGCTGCGGAGGAAGTAGCCCGACCCGGCTCCGTCAGGCGTCCGGGCGGTCATGCCGAGGCTCGCGATGGTGCTGCGCTCGTAGGCGAAATTGCCGTTTCCGGTCGCGACCGCTGTCGAGACCGCCTGCGCCTGATGGTAGCCGGCGCAAATCACTCCGGCCTTCTCCGAGGCAGTCAACGCCTCGTCGACCGCCCGGGCGCGATCTGCCAGCGACAGCGTCGCGGTTTCTTCGACGTAGCGACGGGTAGGCTCGTATTTCTGCGGCCCGAGCGTCGGCATGTATTCGCGATCCACCGGGGACAGGCGCGCGAGCTCCTGCGCCTGTTCGACCATCTGCGTGAGGGCCGCCTCGCTGACATCGGACGTGGTGGACGATCCACGGCGCCGCTCGATCCAGACCGTCACCGTGGCGGTGACGTTTTCGCGCCGGCCGCTCGTCTGGAGCGTATTCGCGGCGAAACGCAGGTTCGAGTGAACGCGGCCGGTCACGTCGACCGCCGCATCGTCAGCCTTCACGGAGCCCAGCACGCGGTCGGTGATCCGGCGAGCTTCATCAGCAGTCAACAGCATGCGGAATATCCTTCAGAAACGTATCGTGGTCACACCTTGACGCCGGTATTCAGGACGTTGATCTGCCGGAAGCGCGCAACCGGACAGCCATGGCTGACCGCGTTGATCTGCGTCGGCTCTCCCTTGCCGTCGTTGAACGCGCCGCCCAGGCGGTAAGTGGCCTGGCCGCCGAGCCCATCGCAGGCGGCCCAGAAATCGGTCGTCCGCGACTGGTAGGCGACATCGCGCAGTATGCCGGCCACTTTGCCTTTCTGAATCTCCCAGAAGGTCTGGCCGCCGAACTGGAAGTTGTAGCGCTGCTGATCGATCGAGAAGCTGCCGTCGCCCATGATCAGGATGCCGCGCTCGACGCCGCCGACCAGGTCGTCGAGCGACGTATTGCCGCTGCCGGCTTCGAGCGACACGTTGGGCATGCGTGGGAACGGCACGCTGTCCCACGACTCGGCGTGCAGGCAGCCGTACGAGGTTTTTCGTCCGACCTGCGGGGCAA
Source organism: uncultured Acidobacteriota bacterium (assembly GCA_963728825.1). Taxonomy (GTDB): domain Bacteria; phylum Acidobacteriota; class Vicinamibacteria; order Vicinamibacterales; family CAVVIG01; genus CAVREM01. The sequence continues at coordinate 338,097 of CAVSLA010000005.1, read as the reverse complement.
GGTCGCGGGTCGTCTGCCAGTCGACGAAAATTCCGTTCTTGACCAGATACCACCGCTGGGCGGGGACGCCTTCTTCGTCGAACCCGACTGTGGCCAGGCCGGCAGGCTGCGTGCGATCGGCGACGAAGTTGACGATCGGGGCGCCGAACTTCAGCTTCCCCGCGTCTTCCGGCTTCAGGAAACTCGTCCCGGCGTAGTTGGCCTCCCACCAGAGCGCCCGATCCAGCTCCGTCGAATGGCCGACCGACTCGTGAATCGTCAGCCACAGATGCGACGGGTGCAGAACCAGGTCGTAGCGGCCAGCCGCAACCGAACTGGCCTTGAGCTTCATCACCGCTTCCTCGCCGGCCTGACGCGCCTCCGTCTGCCAGGGGTAGGTTTCGATGTATTCGTAGCCTGCCGCCTGCGGCCCGCCGTACGCCGCCCGCGTCTGGAAATCGCCCGTGGTGCTGTCGACCGCGGTCACCGTGAAATCCGGCTGGCCGCGCACCAGCTGCTGATCGATCCGCGAGCCATCCGAGGTCGCCAGGAACTTGTGCTCGCTAATCCACTGCATCGCGGAATCGACAAAGGTCACGCCTTTGGTCTCCATCGCGCCCTGGTTCAGCTTGAGCAGGAACTGGACCTTGTCGTCGAGCGCCACGTCGAACGGATCCTTCTGAAAGGCACTCTTCCAGGATGTTGTGACGACGTCGACAGGGGCGAGCGTCAGTCGTTTGCGTTGAAATTTGGCATTTGCGCGTGCGATGTCTACGGCTGCCTCCGCGACGCGCCGTGCATCGTCAACCGTGACGAGCGGGCTCGCGGCAAATCCCCACGTGCCGTCGACCAGCACGCGTACGCCGAAGCCGACGCTCTGATTGCGCGAGACGTTCTGGACCTGCTGCTCCCGGGTCGAGATCGACTCGGAGCGGCGGCGATTCACCCTGACGTCCGCGTAGGTGGCGCCGAGCCGCTTGGCCGTCGCGAGCGCCGCATCCGCGACGTTACTGCGCACGGCATCGACCGCAGCCGCCTGCGCGGCCTCGGCTTCGAGCATCCACGGGGCCAGCCTCGTGGCGCTGACAATGCCGAGAGTGCCGGTGGCGAGTTTCAAGAAATCGCGGCGCGGAGTGGGCATGGGGGCAATTGTAGACCTTCCTCCTGACGGTAGACACTACGTCGATGGCGATAGTGACGCGATTCGCGCCGGCGCCGACCGGGTTCCTGCATCTCGGGCACGTCGTGAACGCGATCTACGTGTGGGGCCTCGCCCGGCGGGAGGGCGGCCAGGTGCTGCTGCGGCTCGAGGACCACGACCGCAAGCGCAGCCGGCCCGAGTTCGAGGCTGCCATTCTCGAGGACCTGGCCTGGCTCGGCTTCCTCGCGGACAGCCGTCCGGTTCGACAAAGCGATCGTCATTCGATTTACGAGGCGGCGCTGGAACCGCTTCGCTCCCAGGGTCTGGTCTACGCGTGCGAATGCTCGCGCAGCGAGATCGCCGCGGGGAGCGAACCAGGACAGGAACTTCGCTATCCAGGGACCTGTGCCACGAAAAAGCTAATCGAAGGTTCAGGGCTGGGGACTCGCGTCCGCCTGTCGCCGTCCGTCGAGCGGTTTGACGATCTGCGTCACGGTCCTCAGGAGCAGCGGCCATCGGATCAGGCCGGCGATCTGCTGGTCCGCGATCGCGACGGGAACTGGACGTATCAGTTTGCGGTGACCGTCGACGACTATGCACAGGGCGTGACCCTGGTGATTCGGGGCGACGATCTCCTGACGTCAACCGGCCGGCAGATTCAACTGTCGCGACTCCTCGGACGGCCGACAGCGCCGCGATTCCTTCATCACCCGCTGCTGATGAAGTCCGCTTCGCAGAAACTGAGCAAGGCCGATCACGACACGAGTGTGCGCGATCTGCGCGCCAGCGGCTGGACGGCGGCAGCCGTGATCGGCCGTGCCGCCGTCCTGGTCGGACTGCTCGATCGCGAGCGGCCGCTTCGTGCAGACGAGGTCCAGACGATGTTCACCGCGTCGAGTCCTGGTACGGGTGCAGGCTTTCGGCGATCCCGATCAGGCGAATGAACTCCGCGCGGTGGCCGTGGGGGTCTGGACCCTTGAATCGCGTCGCCAGATTTCGCGCCTGTGCGAAGGACGCGGCACCCTTGAACTCGCTGTCGCGCAGGAGCATGCCGAATTCCGCGACCGCCGCCGCGAACCCGAGCTCCGGCGCCATGTCCCGGCGCGCCCGAACCGTGAACGTCCGAAGCTGGCTCACTTCGGCGTCGGGCTGCTTGTAGCGGAGCTTGACCGCCATCAGTTCGTCGGCGAGCCCGTCGCCCCGGTCGGTCGAAGTCGTCTGGTAGCGCAGTGGATCGACGCCGGGCAAGTCGATCTTCACTCCAGCCGGAACAATCTCGTAGAGCGCCGTCACCGAATGGCCGGCGCCGAGCTCGCCGGCGTCTTTCCGATCGTCGTTGAAATCCCGGTCCTGCAGGATCCGGTTTTCGTAGCCGATCAGGCGGTAGGCGGCGACCTGCTTCGGATTGAACTCGATTTGCAGCTTCACGTCCTTGGCGATCGTCACCAGCGTCCCGCCGGCCTGTTCGACCAGGACCTTGCGGGCTTCCGCGAGCGTGTCGATGTAGGCGTAGTTGCCGTTGCCGCGGTCGGCCAGCTTCTCCATGGTGGAATCCTTGAGGTTCCCCATGCCGTAGCCGAGCACCGACAACATCACACCGCTCTCGCGCGACTCCTCGATCAAGCGAATCAGATCGCCCTGGTTCGTCACGCCGACGTTGAAATCGCCGTCGGTGGCGAGGATGACCCGGTTGATCCCGCCGGGGATGAAATGATCGCGCGCCGTCTGGTAGGCGAGACGAAGCCCCTGCGCGCCGTTGGTCGATCCACCGGCCTGGAGCCGTCCGAGCGCCTCGAGAATCGTCCCGGCGTCGTCACCGCGCGTCGACGGCAGCACCAGGCCTGCCGCACCCGCGTAGACAACGAGCGCCATGCGATCCCGTGCCGTGAGATTGCGCGCCAGCATGGCGAGCGATGACTTGACCAGCGGCAGTTTGTCGGGCGATTGCATCGAGCCGGACACGTCAACCAGGAACACCAGGTTGCGCGGCGGCGTTCTGGCTGCATCGATCCGTTTGCCCTGGAGACCGATGAGGGCGAGACGATGACGCGGGTTCCAGGGGGCTTCAGCGAGCGCGGTTGTCACCGAGAACGGCGTACCGTCGCGGGGTTGCGGGTAGTCGAACGTGAAGTAGTTGATCAGCTCCTCGACGCGGACGGCGTCTTTGGGCGGCATCTGGCCGCGGTGCAGGAAGCGGCGGACGTTCGAATACGACGCGGTGTCGACGTCGATTGAAAACGTAGACAGCGGCTTGTCGATTGGGCTCGTCCACTGGTTGTCGTCGATCTTGTCGTAGGCTTCGGTGTTGAAGGCTCGGCCCGTGCGGAACGATGGTGACGGCATCGCCGCAGGCGGCGGGGGCGCGGCGAGACCTCCAGCCACTCCGCTCATACGTCCGCCACCTTGGCCTTGTTGGGCGCCACGCATTTGCATGGGCTGACTTTCGACGACCGGCGCCGAGCCCGAGACCGTGACGGTCTCCTCGAGAGAGCCAACGCTCAAAGAGACCGCAAGCTCTCGGGTCACTCCAGCCAGGACCTCGGTCGAGATGGTTTCGGTCCGAAAACCTGCCAGCACAGCAGTGATGGTGTAGGTTCCCGGCGCAACGCCCACGAACTCGAACTCCCCCCTGGCGTCGCTCACTCGAACCTGAACGACCTGCGTTTCCCGGGTGAGCCTGACCTCTACCCCAGGCAGCACCGCGCCTCCTGCGTCGCGAACAATTCCATGGATCCGGCCGGCGTTCGACTGTGCGGTTGCGGCCATCATGACCGCGAGCAGCATCGACAACACGATTACAAAACTGAAGGACCGTCGCATACGTCCTCCTGGCAGATGACGCTGACTGCGTCTTGGGATTAAGACACCGGGCGCGAGGGTTTGGCTGGGAAGGTAAACGCGATTCGGATCAGTCCCGATGGACTGTGTCGGGCGAGAAGGCCGGCAGGCAGACCGCGATGTATTCGGCTCCGTCGGGTTCGGGGGTGCTGTAGCGCACCCATTCGCCGGGCGACGTGACGACCGCCTGACCGGCGCGGACGTCGAGTGAGCCGCCTTCGTGCTCGACGTGCAGCAGGCCCTTGAGGACCACCGTGATTTCCTCGAACTCAGGCGTCTGGCCCGGCTCTTCCCAGCCGGCCGGCGACACCATGCGCGCGATGCTCACGGTTCGGTGGCCGGAGTTGACCCGGCCGGCGAACTCCTGAATCTGCTTCGGTTTGTTGCCGGCCGGCGCAATGACCGTCGGCCGCTCGATCAGACGAGGCACGGGCAGAAAGTATAACCTTGGGTGGTGACGAAGATCTGCGACACCATCCTCGATGCCATCGGCGACACGCCGATGGTGCGGTTGAACCGGATTCCGCACGGTCAGATCGCCGGCACGGTGCTGGTCAAGCTGGAAACCTTCAACCCCGGCAACTCGATCAAGGACCGCATGGCGGTCAAGATGATCGAGGATGCCGAGCGCGCTGGTCTCCTGAAGCCGGGCGGGACGATCATCGAAGGCACGTCCGGCAATACCGGGATGGGCCTGGCGATCGTCGCGGTCGTCAAGGGCTACAAGTGCATCTTCACCACGACCGACAAGCAGTCGAAAGAAAAGATCGACGCGCTGAAAGCATTCGGCGCCGAGGTCATCGTCTGCCCGACCAACGTCGACCCTGAGGATCCGCGCTCCTATTACTCGGTGTCGTCGCGCCTGGTGCAGGAAATCCCGAACTCCTGGAAGGCGAACCAGTACGACAACCTGTCGAACTCCGTCGCGCACTACGAGCAGACCGGACCGGAAATCTGGGACCAGACCGACGGCCGGATCACGCAGCTGGTGGTCGGGGTCGGCACCGGCGGCACGGTCTCCGGCGTCGGCCGCTACCTGAAGGAACGCAATCCCAAGATCAAGGTGTGGGGGATCGACACCTACGGCTCGGTGTTCAAGAAGTACAAGGAGACCGGCGTCTTCGACAAGAACGAGATCTACCCGTACATCACCGAGGGGATCGGCGAGGACTTTCTACCGAAGAACGTCGACTTCTCGGTGATCGATCATTTCGAAAAGGTCACCGACAAGGACGCGGCGGCCATGACGCGGCGGATCGCGCGCGAGGAAGGGATCTTTGCCGGCAACTCCGCCGGCGCGGCGCTGGCCGGGCTGCTGCAACTCAAAGAACACTTCCACGAGCGCGACCTCATCGTCGTCATCTTCCACGACCACGGTTCGCGTTACCTCGGCAAGATGTTCAACGACGACTGGATGCGCGAGAAAGGATTTCTGGAAAAGAGCGGCCTGACGGCGCGCGACCTGGTCGCGATGCGGGTGTCGGGAGAGCTCTGTTCGATTGAGTCGAACGAACCGGTCGAGCATGCGGTGCGGGTGATGAGCGAGCACGACTTCTCGCAGATCTCGATTACCCGCGACAAGCGGCTGGTCGGGTCGTTGAACGAAGCGCACCTCTACGGCGAGCTGGTCCGCAACCCGGACGTGAAGCGCGATCCGGTCGATTCGATCATGCAGCCGGCCTTTCCGTTCGTCGATGTCTCGACGCCCGTCGATCTCCTGTCGACGATGATCACGCCGCAGAACCCGGCGGTGCTGGTGCGCGACTTCAAGACGGACAAGACCTTCATCATCACGCGCTCGGACGTCATCCGCGTCCTCTGACCACCGACTGTGGACCACTCTGAAAATCGGGGGACCGGCTGGATTCTGTGGCCGTCGGCCGTCTATGCCGCGGCGCTCGTCGTACGGTATTTCCTGCCGCCGCACGTCCCGAGATTTCAGGTCGAATCGGCCTACTTCATCTTCGTCGGCCTGGGGGTGCTGGCGGTCCTGATCCGTCCGGGTGGCAGGCGCGCCCGGTTGGCCGCTGTCGATGCCGACGACTTCCGCTCGCGCGCCTTCGTCACGCTGCTGTTCGTTGCCGGTGCACTGATCCTCTATGCGCCCGCCGTCCGGATGGGACTGTTGTCCGACGACTACGTGATCGCCGAGTGGGCGAGGCGGTTGGAGCTGGTCCACGTCGAGGCCACCGGATTCCTGCGGCCCGGCGTGCCGCTGTTCTGGGCGATGCTGAACGTGTTGCCGGGCGACCTGGCGACCGCCGCTCACCTGGCGAATATCGTCCTGCATGGGTTCAACGCAGCGCTCGTCGCGCTGATCGCGCTGCGATTCGATCTGCGCCCGGAGCAGGCGCTCGCCGCGGGAGCGATGTTCATGGCGTTCCCGGGGCTGAGCGAAGCGATCGTCTGGGCATCGGGAGTTCAGGACGTGCTGATGACCACGTTCGGCCTGACGGCGGTTGCGCTGGCCTCGGCGAGGCCGCCCAATGTGGTCGGCGCCGTGTTCGCCACGATTTGCGCGGTGCTGGTGAAGGAGACCGCCGTGGTGATTCCGGCTCTGGCCGCTCTCATCATCGCGGGCCGCACCGAGTCACGCTTCAGCCGTCCCGATCGAATCGTGGTCGCATCGCTTGCGGTGGTGGTGACAGCCTATGTGATCGCGCGACTCGCGTCAGGTGTCCCGTCGTCATTCCTGACCGTGGATGATTGGCGCTATTTCCTGAAGCAGCTGGTTGCCGGCTCATTCGCCACGCTGGGGGCGCCGTGGACGGACGACTGGTGGCGGCGGTATCCGGCCCTGGCATTGTCGCGTGCCCTGGTGATCGTATCGCTGATGGCGGCCGCGTTCTATCAATGGCGCCGTCATGACCAGGACTTTCGGAAAGCTGTCGCATGTACAGCCTGGGTGCTCGTGGCAGTCCTGCCGGTCTTCTCGCTTTTTTATGTGGGTCCGAACCTCGAGGGCGCCCGGTACGTCTATCTGTCGGCCGCCGGCTTCAGCCTGTTGCTGGCGATTCTCGCCGGCACTGCGACGCACCTGGCCGGCGCCCTCCGGCGGCGGGTGATTCTGGTGATCGTGGTGGGCCTGCTGGCCGCGCCGCTGGTCGCGTCCATCTCGAGCGACCTCCACCGCTGGCAGCGGGCCGCCGACGTTCGAGATGTGCTGCTGGCACGCGTGAAAGACGATGTCGACCGGCTGAAGTGCACGACGTTCACGGTTGACGGGGATGCGGACAGCGTGTCGGGGGCGTACGTGTTCCGTCATGGCCTGACAGAAGCCCTCGCGTTGCCGTCACGCTCGCCGGCGGTACCCTGCCGGATCACGGCCGCGGGCGATAACGTCGTTGTGCAGCTTCAACCGTAAGGACGCGGGTATCATGTTCACCGGCTGCTGCCGATGAACGAGCTGTTGGCGCTGACGCGTGGCGTGAGTCCGGCGATGGGCGATTGTGAGCTGACGCATCAGCCGCGCGTCGCGATCGACATCGCCAGGGCGGCGGCACAGCATGACGCCTATGAGCGGGCGCTCGAGCGGCTGGGGTGCGCGGTCCATCGCTTGACGTCAGACGCCAACATGCCCGACGGCGTGTTCATCGAAGACACCGCGGTGGTGCTCGACGGGATCACCGTGATCATGCGGCCCGGCGCTGAATCGCGACGCAGCGAAACAGCGGCCGTCGAAGATTGGCTCAAGCACCGGATTCTGCTTGGCCGGATCGAACCACCGGGAACCATCGACGGTGGCGATGTCCTGGTCGTGGGACGGTCGATTTTTGCAGCCGCCACATCGCGGACCGATGCCGCCGGACTGGATCAATTTCGCGCGATCGTCGAGTACTTCGGCTATTCGCTGACGGTCGTGGAAGTGCGGGGCTGCCTGCACTTGAAGTCCGCAGTGACTGCGGTGTCCGACGATACGCTGCTGCTCAATCCGCAGTGGGCTCCCGCTGAACGTTTTGCGAACTACCGGCTCGTCGAGGTCCACCCGGACGAGCGGGCCGGCGCCAACGTCGTGCGGGTGCGCGATCACCTGCTGTATAGCGCGGCATTCCCGCGAACGCTCGAACGCCTGGTGCAGGCGAACGCGCGGGTCACGACCGTGGACGTGAGTGAACTGGCGAAAGCCGAGGGTGCAGTCACGTGCTGCAGTCTGATTCTGGAGACGATCGATGGATCCCAAGCGTGAGCTGCTGCGCCATACCGTGGCAACCGTCGCCTACCGCGGTGGCAAGGCGATTCGCGACACGACTGACGCGTTCGCGTCGTTCAAGCCGGCCGACGCGGCGCGCAGTCCTGCGCAGATTCTCGCCCACGTCGGCGACCTGTATGACTGGGCGCTGTCGATTGCGAAAGGGGCGCAGGCGTGGAACGATTCGACGCCGCTGGCCTGGGACCGTGAGATCGAACGCTTCTTCGAGACGCTTGCGCGGTTTGACGTGTACTTAGCATCGGACGCGCCGCTGGCCTGCCTGCCCGAACAGCTGTTTCAGGGTCCGATCGCCGATTCCCTCACCCACGTCGGTCAGCTGACGCTGCTGCGGCGCCTGGCCGGCGTCAGGATGCGGAGCGAGAACTACTTCAAGGCGGACATCGTGGCGGGACGCGTCGGAGCACAGCAGACCGCGCCCCGGCGCGAGTTCGACTGACCTGTCAGGATCGTAATCGACTGTAGAAAAACGGCACGCGGAGCGCGGCGAGAGTTGTGATCGGCCGCGGCATTTGTGGACGGCCGCTGGAAGAGTTTTTGCGAGGGCCTTCTGGCGCGCTATGAGCCGGCAGGCTTTCGGTCCCAATCTGCGACGGATTCGGATTCAAAAAGGCATCTCGATCGAGAAGATCGCGGCGGCGACGAAGGTCTCCGCCGACCTGCTGAACGGCCTGGAGCGGAACGACTTCAGCCGCTGGCCGGTCGGCATTTATGCGCGGGCCTACGTCAGGCAGTACGCCTACGCCATTGGCGTCGATCCCGACTCCACGGTCGACGAGTTCTGCCGCTGGTTCGCCGAGGGCGATCGCCGGGCCGAGCGCACGGTCCGGGAGCAGGCCACCATCGTCGGCATGGACACGCTCGCCTATCAGGACGAGCCGCCTGCCACCGTTGCAGGCGACCGACGCAGCGGCAAACGCCGCGCGCCCGCGAAGCAGGCGCCGGCTCCTCAACCCGACGGTCTCCTCGTCCGTCTGCGCCGCGCCTTTACTAGAGCCTAGTCTCAAGCTTGCCTCGCCGAAGCGCGTGAGCGCGAAGGCGGGCGAAGGCGGGTACGATGGCTCGTGCGTCTGGGTGAGCTCGTCGACGCGTCCCACGTCGTTGCCGAATCCAGCAGCCGGCTGCGGAAGATCGAGCGGCTCGCCGATCTGCTCGCGAAGACCCCCGTCGACGAAACCGAAATCGTGGTCGCGTTTCTGAGCGGCTCGTTGTCGCAGGGCCGGATCGGTGTCGGCGGCGCCGCGATCATCGAAGCACGCAGCGCGAAACCCTCGGCGGAGCCGTCGCTCGAGGTTCGCGAAGTCGACGATGCGTTCGGCCGCATTGCGGCGGCAGCTGGCGCGGGGTCCGCTCGGGCCAGGGCGGAGGAGCTGCGGCGGGTGTTCGAACGCGCGACCGACGCCGAGCAGGACTTTCTGGCGCGTCTGCTGTTCGGCGAGCTGCGCCAGGGCGCCCTCGAGGGAGTGCTGGTCGAAGCGGTGGCGCGTGCTTCGAAAATTCCGGCGACGACAATCCGCCGTGCGGCGATGGTGGCCGGGTCGCTGCCGCCGGTGGCTCGTGCGGCGCTGCACGAGGGCGACGCGGCGCTGCAGGCGCTGGTCATCCGGCCGTTCACCCCGATCCAACCGATGCTGGCCGATTCCGCCGAAGATGTTGGCGCAGCGCTGCACGACCTTGGTCAGGCATCATTCGAGTTCAAGCTGGACGGCGCGCGCATTCAGGTCCACAAGGCCGGCGACGAAGTGAAGGTGTACTCGCGCAACCTTCGCGACGTGACCGCCGCGGTACCGGAAGTCGTTCAAGCGGCACGAGGACTCGCCGCCCGGGAGCTGATCCTCGACGGCGAAGCGATTGCGCTGCGCGATGACGGGACGCCGCACCCGTTTCAGGTCACGATGCGGCGCTTCGGCCGCAAGCTCGACGTCGACACCCTCCGGCGGACTCTCCCGGTGCAGTCGTTCTTCTTCGACTGTCTGTATCTCGACGGCGACCCGCTGATCGACGAGCCGCTCGGCCGCCGGAACGACCTCCTCACGCAGGCTGCGCCGTCGTCACTGGTCGTCCCACGGATCGTCACCTCGAACGAGGCCGATGCGGCGCGGTTTCTCGAGCGCGCGCTGGCCGCAGGCCACGAGGGCGTGATGGCCAAGGCGGTCGATGGTCTCTACGCCGCGGGGCGGCGAGGGCAGGCATGGCTCAAAGTCAAGAACGCGCGCACCTTGGATCTCGTCGTCCTGGCGGTCGAGTGGGGCAGCGGCCGGCGCAAAGGCACGCTCAGCAACCTGCACCTCGGCGCCCGCGACCCCGAGCGCGGTGGATTCGTGATGCTGGGGAAGACCTTCAAGGGGCTGACCGACGCGATGCTGGCTTGGCAAACGAAGAAGTTTCTGGAGCTGGAGATGGCGCGCGACACCTACACGGTCCACGTTCGCCCGGAACTGGTCGTCGAGATCGCGTTCAATGACATCCAGGAAAGCCCGCATTATCCTGGGCGACTGGCGCTCAGGTTCGCGCGCGTCAAGCGTTACCGCACTGACAAAGCCGCTCATGACGCCGATACAATCCAGACGGTTCAATCGATCTATAAACAGATGACGGGCTTGGATGCGCCAAGCCGATAAAGGGCCCGATGGGTACGCTGCGCGCACACGGACTGACCGAGCAGGGTCCAGTCCGCACGTCCAACGAAGACTGCTTTGGCCTCGACGATCAGCACGGGCTGTGTGTCGTCGCGGACGGGATGGGCGGACACAACGGCGGCGAAGTCGCGTCGCGGATTGCCGTCGATGGGGTCACCGACTTCATCCGATCGGCACAGGCCGACGCCCAGTGGCCGTTCGGGTTCGATGCGTCGCTATCTGGCCCGGCCAATCTCCTGCGGACGGCCGTCCACGTGGCCAACGGCAAGATTCTCGAGGCGGCAGCCGGACGACGCGACCTGACCGGCATGGGAACGACAATCGTGGCCGGGCTGGTGCACGACGACGCGCTGGTGATCGCGCATGTCGGCGACAGCCGCTTGTACATCTTCTCTGCCGGGTCGCTGCGGCTTCTCACGACAGATGATTCCTGGGCGCTGAACCGCAACGTCCTGACGAACGTCCTCGGCTCCCGGCGCGACGTCGACGTGCATCTGGTCGAAGAACGGTTGAGCGGCGGCGATCTCGTGATTCTGGTCACAGACGGGGTTCATGGCTCGCTCGACGACCAGGCGATTGAGAACCTGGTTGCTGGTTCAGACGACCCGGCCGCCATTGCCCGTCGCCTCGTGGACGCGGCCCTCGCCCGCGGCAGCCGCGACAATTGCACCGTCGTCGTCGCCGAGTTTGTGCCCGAAGGTTCCGCCAAAGCTCAGCTGTAGGGCGGCTCCACCCGAGAGCAGACCGCTGGTAGGCCTGCGATCCAGGAATGTGCAAGGTTGCACCCGCCGAAAGGGCCATGCTATATTCGTCAGGTTCTGTTGGGGCTAGGACACCCTATCTAGCTTCACCGCCTAGGAATAGCGTCTCCGGATCTCCCGGAAACACTCGGTCCGTCGCGACAAAAACGAATTAGGGTCGTCGCGTTTTCAGGTGCCAAGCCCTCGGGCTTTCAGGCCTGGAACCAGCATCTGCGCCCGCAGAAGGTCTGCGGCCGCGCAGCGCATTTGTTTTTCGGAGTTGTATGCCGACCATCAGTCAGCTTGTCCGTGCCGGTCGCAAGAAGATCGTCAGCAAGACGAAGAGCCCGGCGCTGCAGAACAGCCCGCAGAAGCGCGGCGTCTGCGTGCGCGTCTTTACGCAGACGCCGAAGAAGCCGAACTCGGCGCTCCGAAAAGTCGCACGGGTCCGACTGACCAACGGGATCGAGGTGACGACCTACATCCCGGGCGTCGGCCACAACCTGCAGGAGCACTCGCTGGTGCTGATCCGCGGCGGCCGCGTCAAGGATCTGCCGGGCGTCCGCTATCACGTCGTCCGCGGCACCCTCGATGCGGTCGGCGTGCAGGGGCGGATGCAGGGGCGGTCGAAGTACGGCGCTAAGAGACCAAAGAAAGCGTAATAAAGAATTAGGAATTAGGAATTAGGAATGCGCGATGCCACGTAGACGAGAGATTCCGAAGCGCGAGGTCCCGGCCGATCCGCTGTATGACAGCCCGCTCGTCAGCAAGTTCATCAGCTGCGTGATGAGCGACGGCAAGCGGAGCACGGCCGAACGCATCCTCTACAAGAGCTTCGACATCATCAAGGAGAAGACCGGCGACGATCCGGTGAAGGTCTTCAAGAAGGCGATTGACAACGTCAAGCCGAGCCTGGAGGTGAAGTCGCGTCGGGTCGGCGGCTCGAACTACCAGGTGCCGGTCGAGGTCAATCCGAATCGTCGGCTGTCGCTGAGCATCCGCTGGCTGGTTGGCTATGCGACGGCGCGCGGCGACGGCAAGACGATGCAGGAGAAGCTGGCGAACGAGCTGCTCGACGCGGCGAACCTGCGCGGCGGCGCCGTCAAGAAGCGCGAAGACACGCATCGGATGGCGGAAGCCAACAAGGCATTTGCCCACTATCGCTGGTAACCGGGAATTGGTGAATTGGAGAATTGGTGAATTGGAGATTGCGTGAATAGGGCAGTGCGCCAGCTGGTGGCATTCACCAACTCGCCAACGCGCCCACTCACCAATTTCAGGTTCAGGTTATTGAAATGCCTCGGCAAGTAGCGCTCAACAAAACGCGGAACATCGGCATCATGGCGCACATCGATGCCGGTAAAACCACTACGACCGAACGGATCCTGTTCTACACCGGGATTACCTACAAGATAGGAGAGGTCCACGAAGGCACCGCCGTCATGGACTGGATGGAGCAGGAACAGGAGCGCGGCATTACTATCACCTCCGCCGCCACGACCTGCTTCTGGCGCGATCATCGCGTCAACATCATCGACACGCCGGGCCACGTCGATTTCACCGCCGAGGTCGAGCGCTCGCTGCGGGTGCTCGATGGCGCGGTGGCGGTGTTCGATTCGGTGGCGGGCGTCGAGCCGCAATCGGAAACCGTCTGGCGGCAGGCCGACAAGTACCGCGTCCCGCGAATTTGCTTCGTCAACAAGATGGACCGCGTCGGCGCCAACTTCAGGCGCACCTTCGACCAGATCATCTCCAAGCTCGAAGCGAATCCGGTCGCGATCCAGCTGCCGATCGGCGCCGAGGACAAGTTCGTCGGCGTGATCGACCTCATCAAGATGAAGTCGATCACCTATAAAGACGAGACGATGGGCGCCGACTATGTGGTCGGCGAGATTCCCGCCGACATGCTCGACGAGGCGAAACAGTATCGCGAGCAGCTGATCGAGAAGGTCAGCGAAGCCGACGACAAGATCCTCGAGAAGTATCTGCACGGCGATGAGATTTCGGAAGACGAAATCAAGGCCGCTCTCCGCAAGCGCGTGAACAGCTCCGTCCGCAGCAGCAAGAGTGAGGGAGCGTTCGTGCCGGTCATCTGCGGATCGGCGTTCAAGAACAAGGGCGTCCAGCCGCTGCTCGACGCGGTCGTCGATTTCCTGCCGTCGCCGCTCGACGTGCCGTCGATCGCCGGCATCGACCCGGACAAGAAGGCCGATCCGGACCATCCCGAGGCCAATCTCATCGAGCGTCCGGCGAGCGACGACGCGCCGTTCAGCGCCCTCGCGTTCAAGATCATGACCGACCCGTTCGTCGGCCAGCTGACCTTTTTCCGCGTCTACTCCGGTGTGCTGACCGCCGGTTCGAGCGTGTTCAACTCGACCAAGCAGCGCAGCGAGCGCATCGGCCGGCTGCTCAAGATGCACGCGAACAAGCGTGAAGAAATCAAGGAAGTCTACGGCGGCGACATTGCCGCGGCGGTCGGTCTGAAGAGCGTGTCGACCGGCGATACGCTGTGCGACGAGAAGCACCCGATCGTGCTCGAGTCGATGGACTTTCCCGAGCCGGTCATTTCGCTGGCCATCGAGCCGAAGACCAAGGCGGACCAGGAGAAGCTCGGCACCGGCCTGCAGAAGCTGATGGCCGAGGACCCGACCTTCCGCGTCAACACCGACATCCAGACCGGTCAGACGATCATCCGCGGCATGGGCGAGCTGCACCTCGAGATCATCGTCGACCGGCTGAAGCGGGAGTTCAACGTCGAGGCATCAGTCGGCAAGCCGCAGGTCGCCTACAAGGAAACACTCACGCGTCCGGCCGACGGCGAAATGAAGTACGCCAAGCAGACCGGCGGCCGCGGCCAGTACGGCCACGCCAAGATTCACGTCTATCCCGGCGCCCCGGGCACCGGCTACGTCTTCGAGAACGAAATCGTCGGCGGCGCGATTCCGAAGGAATTCATCAAGCCGATCGACGAAGGCATCAAGGAGGCGCTCACGCGCGGCGTCCTCGCCGGCTATCCGATCGACGACGTGCGGGTCGAGCTGTACGACGGTTCCTATCACGATGTCGATTCGTCGGAGATGGCGTTCAAGATCGCCGGCTCGATGGCGTTCCAGGACGCCGCGAAGAAAGCCAAGCCGGTGCTGCTCGAGCCGATCATGCGGGTCGAGGTGGTCGTCCCGAAGGAACACATGGGCGACGTGATGGGCAACCTGTCGGGCCGGCGCGGGCAGATTCAGTCACAGGAAGACCGCGGCGGCACGCAGATCATCGCGGCGCGGGTGCCGCTGTCCGAGATGTTCGGCTATGCCACCGACCTCCGTTCGCGGACGCAGGGCCGCGCGACCTACTCAATGCACTTCGATCGCTACGAGCCGGCGCCGCAGAACGTCAGCGAAGAAGTCGTGGCCAGAATGCAGGGGAAGTGACGTCCTGTTCTGGAAACGCGCGAGCACCGCGGTGCGAGCGCGTCAGCGAGCGGGGGTGGGGCCCCGCGAGAAAGTAAAGAATGGCTGACAAGATTCGAATCCGCCTGAAGGCATACGACTACCGCGTGCTCGACCAGTCGACGAGTGAAATCGTCGACACCGCCAAGCGGACCGGCGCCCGGCTGGCGGGGCCGATCCCGCTGCCGACGGCCAAGAACAAGTGGACGGTGCTGCGCTCGCCGCACGTCGACAAGAAGTCGCGCGAGCAGTTCGAGATCCGTACGCACAAGCGCCTGATCGATATCTTCGAGCCGACGCCGCAGACGGTCGACGCGCTGATGAAGCTCGATCTGCCGGCTGGCGTCGACGTCGAGATCAAGGCGTTCGGGAAAGAACACAAATAGAAGTGCCTGCGCTGTTCTGGATACGCCCGAGCGCCACGGCGCGAGGGCGTCGGCGAGCGGGGGTGGGGCCCCGCGAGAGATAAGTAATGGTGACAGGAATCATCGGCAGAAAAGTCGGCATGACGCAGGTCTTCGACGCTGACGGGACGGTTCACCCGGCCACCGTCATCAAGGCCGGACCCTGTGTCGTCGTGCAGGGCAAGACCGCGCAGACCGACGGCTACGAAGCGGTCCAGCTCGGATTCGTCGAGGAGCAGCCGGCCAAGGTCGGCAAGCCGCTCGCCGGCCACTACAAGAAGGCCGGCGTGCCGCCGACGCGTGTCCGCCGCGAGGTCAAGGTGGCGGCGGGCGCCGAGGCGCCCAAGGCCGGCGATCAGGTGCTGTGTTCGATCTTCGCCGACGGCGAGCGGGTCGACGTCATCGGCGAGGGACGCGGCAAGGGCTTCCAGGGCGTCGTGAAGCGTCACCACTTCGGCGGCGGCGCGGCGACGCACGGTTCGATGTTCCACCGCGCGCCCGGTTCGATCGGCGCCTCCTCGTTTCCGTCGCGCGTCATCAAAGGGATGCGCGGCGCCGGACGAATGGGCGGCGGCCGGATCACGACCCGGAATCTGAAAGTGCTACGCGTCGACGCGGACAATCACCTGCTGATCGTCGAGGGCAGCGTGCCCGGAGCGCCGACCAGTTACGTCCTCGTCCGCAAGGCGGTTGCCGCCAAACGAATCAAGGTGGCCCAGGTGGAGAAACCGAAGAAGGGCAAAAAGTAATTGGTGAATGGGTGACTTGGAGAGTTGGTGATTGCGCTCACCAATTCACGAGCTCACCAACTCACCAATTTCAGCGAGTCAGCTATGCAACTTGACGTCGTCAACAACGAAAACAAGAAGGTCGGGTCCTTCGCGGTGCGCGACGAGGTGTTCGGCGGGCGCGTCAAGCAGGACCTGGTCTGGGAATCGGTCGTGCGGTCCAACGCCGCCGAGCGTCGCGGCACGCATCAGACCAAGAACCGCGCGAACGTCAGCGGCAGCGGCAAGAAGCCGTGGCGGCAGAAGGGCACCGGCCGGGCGCGCGTCGGCGAGATCCGGAATCCGCTCTGGCGCAAGGGCGGCACCGTGTTCGGGCCGCAGCCGCGCAGCTACGAATACCAGCTGCCCAAGAAAGTGGAGCGCGGCGCGCTGCGGGCGGCGCTCGCCCAGAAGTTCCGCGACGGCCAGGTCGTGGTGGTCGACGTCCTCGCCGCCGGCGAGTACAAGACCAAGGCCGCGGCGGCGATGCTCGAACGGCTGGGTGTGACCGGCAAGGCGGTGCTGATCGACGTCGTGCTCGATGGCAACTTCGCGCGCTCGGTCCGCAATCTGCCGACCGTCAACCTGGTGGCCAGCGGCCGCGTCCGGGCGCGCGACGTGGTCAGCGCCGATCAGGTCGTCGCGACCAAAGGCGCGATCGAGAAGTTGCAGGAGACGCTGGCGTAGCGCCTGCGGCCCAGCGAGTGGAACTGGGCCCGGCGAGAGAGTGAGCTATGAAGATCACAGACGTCATTCGTCGACCGCTCATCACCGAGAAGACGTCAATTCTTCGCGAGGACGGGCGGACGCTGGTGTTTCAGGTTGCGCCCGGCGCCAACAAGGTCGAGATCAAGCGGGCGGTCGAGCAGTTGCTCGGCTCGAAAGTCGCCAGCATCCGGACCAGCATCGCGCACGGCAAGATCAAGCGGCAGGGGCGCTACGCCGGGCAGCGGCCGGACTGGAAGAAAGCGTACGTGAAACTCCGTGAGGGCGAGAAGATGCCCGAGTTCCTGGAGGGCGCCTGATAGTCGGCAGTCGGCAGTCGGCAGTCGGCAGTCGACAGTCGACAGTCGGTAGTCAGGTGAAACAGATATGCCTATTCGAAAGTACAACCCCACGTCGCCCGGTTCGCGGTTTCAGACGGTCCAGGTGTTCGACGACATCACGTCGACCGAACCGCACAAGCCGCTCGTCGAGCCGCTGCATGAATCAGGCGGCCGCAACAACCGTGGCCATCTGACCTCGTGGTGGCGCGGTGGCGGGCACAAGCGGATGTATCGGGTGATCGATTTCAAGCGCGACAAGCGTGACATTCCGGCGAAGGTCGCGACGATCGAGTACGACCCGAACCGCTCGGCGCGAATCGCCCTGCTCACCTACGCGGACGGCGAGAAACGTTACATCCTGCAGCCGAGCGGCCTGAAAGTGGGCGACACGATCGTCGCCGGCAACAGCGTCGACATCCTGCCCGGCAACGCGCTGCCGCTCAAGAACATCCCGCTCGGCACGCAGGTTCACAACGTCGAGCTCAAGCCGGGCAAGGGCGGTCAGATTGCGCGCAGCGCCGGATCGGCGGTGCAGGTGGTCGCGAAAGAAGGCGAGTACGCCTCGGTCAAGATGCCGTCGGGCGAGATTCGCAAGGTGTTCATCGAGTGCTACGCCACCATCGGACAGGTTGGCAACCTCGATCACGAAAACGTCTCAATTGGTAAAGCGGGCCGCAGCCGCTGGTTGGGGCAGCGCCCGCACGTGCGCGGCGTGGCGATGAACCCGGTCGATCACCCGCTCGGCGGCGGCGAGGGCAAGACCTCCGGCGGCCGCCATCCGGTGTCGCCGTGGGGCCTGCCGACCAAGGGCTACAAGACGCGCAACCGCAAACGGACCGATCAGTTCATCGTGCAACGGAGAAGCAAGTAGTCATGGGACGCTCACTGAAAAAAGGTCCGTTCGTCGACACGCCGCTTCTCGAGAAAATCGAGGTGATGAACCGCGGCACCGAGAAGAAGGTGATCAAGACCTGGTCGCGGCGGTCGACGGTCATTCCCGAGATGGTCGGCCACACGCTCGCCGTGCACAACGGCAAGAAGTTCATCCCGGTCTACATCACCGAGAACATGGTGGGTCACAAGCTCGGCGAGTTTGCGCCGACGCGAGTGTTCAAGGGGCACACAACCAAGGTCGCCGAGAAGGCCGCCGCGCTGGCGGCTGCCGGGCCAGGCGGCGCGCCGAGTGCACCCGCGGCAAGTAGCGGGACGGCGGGCGCCGGTGGCGCGGCGAAACCGACGGGTGCAGGGAGCTAGCGATGGTGCAGGCGCACGCAACAGCCCGATACGTCAGGACGTCGGCACAGAAGGCCGGCCTCGTCCTCGACTTGATCCGCGGCAAGGACGTCAATCGCGCCCTGGCCACGCTTCGCTTCACCAAGAAGTCGGTGGCCGGCGATATCGCGAAGGTGTTGCGCTCGGCGGTGGCCAACGCGCAGCAGAAAGATGGCTTCGGCGGCGACGTCGACCGGTTGTTCGTGTCGGCGTGTTACGCCAATCAGGGACCGTCACAGAAGCGGGTGCGGCCGGCCCCGATGGGGCGGGCGTTTCGCGTGTTGAAGCGGACGGCCCACCTCACCGTGCAGGTCGCCGAGCGACCCGAGAAGATTGTCCCGGTTGCGGCCGCCGCCCCGGGCGAGGGCACGGCTAAGGCAAAGCGGCCACGCAGTCGATCAGCGAAGGCCGGTGGTCGCCCGTCGAAGCCGCGCGCGCGAACGAAGAAGAAGAACTGACGATTGGCGACTGACGACTGACGACTGAAGGTTTTCAAGGGAGCGTTTGTGGGTCAGAAAGTTCACCCGTTTGGATTCCGGCTCGGCTTCAACAAGACGTGGCGCTCGCGTTGGTACTCGAACCGCGATTACGCCAAGCTGCTGCACGAGGATCTGGCGCTGCGCCAGAACCTCAAGAAGCGGTTCGCGCACGCCGGGGTCTCGAAGATCGAGACCGAGCGCGCCGTCAACCGGCTGAAGATCGACATCTACACGTCGCGGCCCGGCATCATCATCGGTCGCAAGGGCACCGAAGTCGACAAGCTGAAGCAGGAAATCCAGAAGCGCACCAGCCGCGAGGTCTTCATCAACATCCAGGAGATTCAGAAGCCAGAGCTGGACGCGCAGCTGATCTCCGAGTCGGTGGCGATGCAGCTCGAGAAGCGGGTCGCATTCCGGCGGGCGATGCGCAAAGCGGTCGAGTCGGCGCTGCGCTTCGGCGCCCGCGGCATCAAGGTGCGCGTGTCGGGCCGCTTGAACGGCGCGGAAATCGCGCGGTCCGAGTGGTACCTGCACGGCCAGCTGCCGTTGCAGACGCTGCGGGCCGACATCGACTACGGCTTTGCCGAGGCGAACACGACCTACGGCCAGATCGGGATCAAGGTGTGGCTCTACAAGGGTGAGCGCCTCGTCCCGCAGCGTGGACGAGAGGAAGAGTACAGGGAACGAGCACCGCGGCGGCCGCCGCCGCGAGCCTAGGAGACGTGCGGAGCCGACCGCCTAGCGTCCGGTTCTAGATACGCCGAGCGCTGCGGCGCGAAGGCATCGGAGTATGGAAGCGCGGCGACGTCCTATTCTGGATACGCCGAGCGCTACGGCGCGAAGGCATCGGAGTATGGAAGCGCGGCGACGTCCTGTTCTGGATACGCCGAGCGCTACGGCGCGAAGGCGTCGGCGAGTGGGGGTGGGGCCCCACGAGAGATAAAACGATGTTGATGCCCAAGAAGGTGAAATACCGGAAGCAGCAGCGCGGCCGGATGCGCGGCAAGGCGTGGCGCGGCGGTGACGTCTCGTTCGGAGACTACGGCATCAAGGCGCTGGAGCCGTGCTGGCTGACGGATCGGCAGATTGAGGCGGCGCGCGTCGCGATGACCCGGTTCATCAAGCGCGGTGGCAAGATCTGGGTCCGCGTGTTTCCCGACAAGCCGATCACCAAGAAGCCGCAGGAAACGCGGATGGGCAAGGGCAAGGGCGCGCCGGAGCAGTGGGTGGCGGTCATCCGTCCCGGACGGGTGCTGTTCGAGATGGAAGGGGTCACCGAGACGGAGGCGCGCGAAGCGATGAAGCTGGCCGCGTCGAAGCTGCCGATCCTCACCAAGTTCGCCACGCGCTTCGCGCAGGAGAAGATGCTATGAAGGCCGCCGAACTTCGCGATCTGGGGGCCGACGAGCTGGGTGCGCGCGAACGCGACTTGACCGATCAGCTGTTCCGGATGCGGATTCAGAAGTCGATGGGGCAGCTCGAGTCGCCGGAGAAAATCCGCATCATCCGCCGCGACCTGGCGCGCGTGAAAACGGTGTTGCGGCAGAAGAGAGCTGACTAGCACATGGCCGACAAATCAGAAAAGACCGGCGTCGTCGTCAGCAACAGCATGCAGAAGAGCATCGTCGTCGCGGTCGAGTGGCAGGTGCGGCACGGGCTCTACGGCAAGACCGAGCGGCGCACGTCGAAGTTCATGGTGCACGACGAGACCAACCAGGCGAAGCCGGGCGACATCGTCGAGATCGTCGAAACGCGGCCGCTCAGCCGCCGCAAGCGGTGGGCGCTCAAGCGGATTGTGCGGCAGGCGGTAGAAGTCTAGACATTCGTCGTTCGACGTTCGAGGTTCGTCGGCGGCCCGGCGAACGACGCACGACGAACGCCGGACGGTGTGGAGACAGTCATGATTCAGATGCGATCGATCCTGGACGTCGCCGACAACTCCGGCGCCCGCAAGATCGCGATCATCAATCCGATCGGCGGCTCGACCGGGCGCTACGCGCGGCTCGGCGACATCGTGACCGCCTCGGTGAAGGAAGCGACGCCCGAATCGAACGTCAAGAAGGGGCAGGTCGTGAAGGCGGTCATCGTGCGGACCGTCAAAGAACAGCGGCGGCGCGATGGCACCTACATCCGCTTCGATCGCAATGCCGCCGTGCTGATCAACGATCAGAACGAGCCGATCGGCACCCGGGTCTTCGGTCCGGTGGCCCGCGAGCTGCGCGAGCGTCGGTTCATGAAGATTATTTCGCTGGCTCCAGAGGTTCTGTAATGAGTCGCCTCGCTACGCCAATTCGCAAGAACGACAACGTGCTGGTAGTCACCGGCAAGGACCGCGGTAAGCGCGGTCGCGTGCTGCGCGTCGTGCCGGACAAGAACCGGCTCGTCGTCGAGGGCGTCAACGTGATCAAGCGCCACACCAAACCGAACCCCGGCCGCAACGTGAAGGGCGGCATCGTCGAGCGCGAGGCGCCGGTGCACGCCAGCAACGTCCAGCTGGTCTGCCCCGAATGCAGTGCCCAGACGCGCATCGGCCACAAGATTCTCGGCGATGGCCGCAAGGTCAGGATCTGCCGCAAGTGCGAGGGAGTCGTCGACAAATGAGCCGGCTGAAAGAGAAATACCAGCAGGAAGTCATCGCCGCACTCACCAAGGAGTTCGGCTACAAGAACGTGATGGCCGTCCCCAAGATCACGAAGGTGGTCGTCAACATGGGGCTGGGCGAGGCAACCTCGAACGCCAAGATCGTCGACACCGGCGCCGACGAGGTGTCGCGCATCACTGGGCAGAAGCCGGTGACGCGCCGCGCGAAGAAGTCGATTGCCGCGTTCAAGGTTCGAAAAGGCATGCCGATCGGGACGATGGTCACGCTGCGCGGGGAGCGGATGTGGGAATTCCTCGACCGGCTGATGAACATTGCGCTGCCGCGTGTCCGCGACTTCAAGGGCGTGTCGCCGCGCGGCTTCGATGGCCGCGGCAACTACACGCTCGGCCTGCGCGATCAGCTGCTGTTTCCCGAGATCGACTACATGAAGGTCGACAAGGCGCGTGGCATGAACGTCTCGGTGGTGACGACGGCGAAGACCGATCAGGAGGCGCGCAAGCTCCTGCAGTTCGTCGGCATGCCGTTCCGGCAGCAGTAGCGCCTGCGGCTCACTGTGAGAAATGCGCCGGGGGTGGGGCCCCGCCGCCATTGAAAGAAGTAGACACCGCTTATGGCAACGACAGCAAAGATCGCCAAAGAGCAGAAGACGCCGAAGTACAAGATTCGCCTGCGCAACCGCTGCCACCTCTGTGGCCGGCCGCGCGCCTACATGCGTAAGTTCGCACTGTGCCGCCTGTGCTTCCGCAAGCTGGCGCTCGAGGGCGATGTCACAGGGGTGACCAAGAGCAGTTGGTGAGGCCAGGGGGCCGGGTGCAGGGTGCCGCGGTGCTGCGTGCGGTACTCGGCACTGCGGCACGCGGATGGCACCAGGCACGGTCAAGATTGAGAGAGCTATGACAGACCCTATTGCAGACATGCTCACGCGGATCCGGAACGCGGTGACCGCCAAGCACACGCGGGTCGACATGCCGGCCTCGCGCATCAAGGCCGACATCGCGCGGATCCTGCAGGACGAAGGCTACATCCAGGGCTTCAAGCTGCTGGAGAACGCCGAGGGGACGACCGCGCTTTCGAAGACGCTGCGCCTCTTCCTGAAGTACGGACCGCATGGCGAACGGTTGATTACCGGCGTGCAGCGGATCAGCCGCCCGGGACGCCGGGTCTACTTCGGACGCGACGACGTGCCCGAGGTGCTGGCCGGGCTCGGCACCAGCATCCTGACCACCTCGCGCGGGGTGATGACCGGCCGCAACGCCGTGAAAGCCGGCGTGGGCGGAGAGGTGCTCTGTAATATCTGGTGAGGGCCGACGGGTCTCGGCCCGAGGCCACAAGGATCACGAAATGTCTCGTATCGGTAAGAAGCCAATCACGATCCCGAAAGGTGTCACCGTCAAGGTGCTGGACGGCGCCGTGGAAGTACAGGGCCCCAAGGGGAAGTTGAAGCAGGGTTTCCCGAGTGGCATCAACTTCGAGCTGTCCGATGGTCACCTGGTCGCGAAGCGCGGCGACAGCCCTGAGCTCGCGAAGTTCCACGGGCTGGCGCGCAGCCTGGTGGCGAACGCGGTGTCCGGCGTCACCGATGGATTCAAGAAAGAGCTCGACATCGTCGGCGTCGGCTACCGCGCCGAGGTCAAGGGCAAGCAGGTAATCTTCGCGCTCGGCTATTCGCACGCGGTGGTCTTCGACATCCCGGTGGGCATCGACGTCGCGATCGAGAAGCAGACGCACATCACGGTGACCGGCGTCGACCGCCAGCTGGTCGGCCAGGTCGCCGCGAACATCCGCCGGCTGCGCAAGCCGGACCCCTACAAGCAGAAGGGTGTCCGCTACACCGGCGAGGTTCTCAAGAAGAAGGCCGGGAAGACAGGGGCCAAGTAGGGCTCAGGGCTAAAGGGCTCAGGGCTCAAGGGGCTCGGGTTCAGGGCTAAGGGTTTATGAAGATTCAGACGAAGGACGATCGCCGGCATCGCATACAGCTGCGGCAGCGCAAGCGCATTGCCGGCACGGACGAGCGGCCGCGCTTGAGCGTGTTCCGTAGCGTGTCTCACATCTACGCGCAGGTGATCGATGATCTGAGCGGCCGGACCCTGGTGGCCGCGTCGAGCGTCGATCCGGCCCTGAAAGGCACGTTCAGCCAGGGCATCAGCGGCGGCAACGTCAAGGGAGCCGAGGCCATCGGCAAGGCGATCGCCGAGCGGTCGATCGAAAAAGGGATCAAGCGGGTGGTTTTCGACCGGAGCGGCTTCCTGTATCACGGTCGCATCCGCGCCGTGGCGGATGCCGCGCGGAAAGCTGGATTGGAGTTCTGACGTCCGGTTCTGGATACGCGCGAGCACCACGGTGCGAGCGCGTCTGCGACCCTTCGACAGGCTCAGGGTCGTGCTGAGCAACGTCGAAGCACGAGCGGGGGTGGGGCCCCGCGAGAAAGTAAAAATGCGAACACGCGAACGAATCGACGCCAGCCAGCTCGACATCAAGGACACGGTCGTTTCGATCAACCGCGTCACGAAGGTCGTCAAGGGCGGCAAGAACCTGAGCTTCAGCGCGCTGGTCGTGGTCGGTGACGGCCACGGCGTCGTTGGCTTCGGCGTGGGCAAGGCCAAGGAAGTGCCGTCGGCCATCAAGAAGGGGATTGAGGCCGCCAAGAAGAACCTGATCCGGGTGCCGTTGCAGGGAACGACGATTCCCCATCCGATCGTCGGACAGTTCGGCGCCGGCAGCGTGCTGCTGAAGCCGGCTCCCGACGGGACCGGCATCATCGCCGGCGGCGCGGTGCGGGCGGTGGTCGAATCGGCCGGGATTACCAACATCCTGACCAAGTCGCTGGGATCGGCAAACCCGCACAATGTCGTCCGGGCGACGATCGCCGGGCTCGATTCCCTGAAGGATCCGGTGACGATTGCGCGGATGCGGGGCAAGGACATCGAGGAGCTGTCGCGCAAAACGGCGTAGCGCGCCCGTGGAAAAAGACCATGGCCAATCAACGAACTGACGCGAAAGGCGGCACCGTGAAGGTGACGCTCGTCAAGAGCCCGATCGGGTTCAACAAGAACCAGGAGACGGTGGTCCGCGGCCTCGGATTGCGGCGCATCCGGCACACCGTGGAGTTGAAAGACACGCCGGCGACCCGGGGCATGATCCACAAGGTCCGTCATCTCGTCACGGTGGAGTGATCCTGAAATTTCAGGATTTGAGGATTTCAGGATTTGAGGATTTGGGATTTATGGATTTAGGGAATCTGAAACCCCCGAAGGGCGCCAAGCATTCCAAGAAGCGGGTCGGGCGCGGCCAGGGGTCGGGGCAGGGGAAGACGGCGGGGCGCGGGCACAAGGGTGCCAAGTCGCGGTCCGGCTTCAAGTTCAAGCGCGGCTTCGAGGGCGGCCAGATGCCGCTGCACCGCCGCGTGCCGAAGCGCGGCTTCCACAATCCGTTCCGCGTGCAGTACGAAGTCGTGAACCTCGACACGCTCGCGCAGAAGTTCGATGCCGGCACCATCGTGACACCGGATATGCTCCGAGAGCGCGGCCTGGTGGGGGGCCGTAACCGTCCGGTGAAGATCCTCGCACGGGGCGAGGTCACGAAGAACCTCACGGTCCACGCGCACAAGTTCAGCGGCAAAGCCGCGGAGAAAATCGCGGCCGCCGGCGGCGCAACCGAAATCATTGCCTGAGTTGTTATGGACAGCCTGAAGAACATCTTCGCCGTCGGCGAGCTCCGCAAGCGGGTGTTGTTCACGCTCGCGATGCTCGCGGTGTATCGGGTGGGATCGCACATTCCGACGCCCGGGGTGAACAAAGCCGCACTGCTCGAGCTCGCCCGCCAGATGCAGGGCAACATGCTCGGCCTCTACGACATGTTCTCGGGCGGGAACTTGAGCCAGGTGACGATCTTCGCGCTGGGCATCATGCCCTACATCAGCGCGTCGATTATCCTGCAGCTGCTGACGGTGGTGTGGCCGTACCTGGAGCGCCTGAAGAACGAAGGCGAGCTCGGGCGACGGAAGATCACCCAGTACACGCGCTACGGCACGATCTTCCTGAGCCTGGTCCAGTCGTTCGGCATCGCGGTCTTCCTCGAGCGCAGCACCAACGACGTCGGTGGCCTGCCGCTGGTGCACGACCCCGGCTGGGGATTCCGGATGATGACGGTGCTGACCCTCACCACCGGCACCTGCTTCATCATGTGGCTCGGCGAACAGATCACCGAGCGCGGCATCGGCAACGGCATGTCGCTGATTATCTTCGCGGGCATCGTCGTCTCGCTGCCGGCCGCAGCGATTCAGACCGCCGAGCAGATCACCACCGGTCAGCTCGGGCTGATTCCGATGATCATCCTGCTGGTGATGATGGTGCTGATCGTCTCGGCGGTGATCTTCGTCGAACGTGGCCATCGGCGAGTGACGGTGCAGTATGCCAAACGGGTGGTCGGCCGCCGGATGTACGGCGGCTCGAGCACCCACATCCCGCTCAAGGTCAACACCGGCGGCGTCATCCCGGTGATCTTCGCGTCGTCGATTCTGGCGATTCCGGCGACCATCGCCCAGGGATTCCCCACCAACCCGATCGCGATCTGGATCAACACGCAGCTCGGCCCGGGGATGCCCTGGTACAACCTGCTGTACGTGGCAGGGATCATCTTCTTCGCCTACTTCTACACGGCGATCATCTTCAATCCGGATGACGTCGCGGAGAACATGCGGAAATATGGCGGCTTCATCCCCGGCATCCGTCCCGGCAAGCGCACCGCGGAATACATCGATACGATCCTGTCGCGGATCACGCTGGCCGGTGCCGTCTATCTGGCGCTGGTCGCGATTCTGCCGACGTTTCTGACCAGCGGGTTCCGGGTCGAACCGATTCCGTTCATCGGCCCGACGCTGGATGCGGCCTTGCCGCGGTTCATCACCGAAGGCATGGGGATCACCTTCCTGTTCGGCGGCACGTCGCTGCTGATCATGGTCGGCGTGGCGATGGACACGGTGCAGCAGGTCGAGTCGCAGCTGATCATGAGGCACTACGACGGGTTCATGAAGAAGACGAGGATTCGGGGACGCAGGGGCTAACGCACGCAGAGGCTGATGGCGCTAAATCTGATCATGCTGGGGCCGCCGGGGGCGGGCAAGGGGACGCAGGCCGAGCGCTTCGCCGAGAGCCAGGGCATCCCGAAGATCTCGACCGGTGACATCCTGCGCGACGCGGTCAAGAACGGGACGCCGCTCGGTCTTCAGGCCAAGACGATCATGGATCGCGGCGAACTGGTCGGCGACGACATCATGATCGGCATCGTTCGCGAGCGGCTCGATCGACAGGATGCGCGGGCCGGCTTCATCCTCGACGGGTTCCCACGGACGGTCGCGCAGGCGGCGGCGCTCGATGCCATCATGACGGGGCGCGACCCGCTGATCGTCGTCGACATCACCGTCCCGGAAGCGGAGCTCGTGCGGCGGCTGGCATCGCGCCGCATCTGTGAGTCGTGTGGTCTGAACGCGGAAGGGGAAGCGGCGGCGCAGCAGACCTGCCAGCGCTGCGGCGGGCGGCTCAAGCAGCGCGGCGACGACGGCGAATCCGTGGTGCGTGAACGCCTCAAGGTGTATCACCGCAACACCGAGCCGCTCGTCGACTACTATCGCGCGCGCCCGACCTTCCGCTCGATCGACGGCGCTCAGCCGCCCGAGCGGGTGGCCCAGCTGCTGGCCGCGGCCATCCACGCGGCCGGCAACGGCAGCGCCGGGGGAGCACGGCCGTGATCATCTGCCGGTCGGCCGCCGAGCTCGAGAAGATGCGGGCGGCCGGTCGTCTGGTTGGTGAGGTTCTGACCCGCCTGACCGCGATGGTCGTGCCGGGCGTGACGACGGCGGATCTCGACGCGGTGGCTGAGAAGCTGATTGCCGACGCGGGTGCGACCGCCGCGTTCAAGGGCTATCACGGCTACCCGGCGACGATTTGCGCGTCAGTGAACGAAGAGGTTATTCATGGCATCCCGTCCGGCCGGCGGGTGTTGATGGAGGGCGACGTCGTCTCGATCGACGTCGGCGCCTCGCTCGGTGGCTATTTCGGCGACAGCGCCGTCACGCTGCCGGTCGGCCGCGTCTCGGAGGAGGCGGCGCTTCTGCTGCGGGTGACCGAGGAGTCGCTCTACAAGGCGATCGAGCGGGTGCGGCCGGGCGGCCGGTTGTACGACATCGGTCACGCAGTACAGCAGCACGTCGAGGCCAACGGGTTTTCGGTGGTGCGCGAGTTCGTCGGACATGGCATCGGCCAGCAGATGCATGAGGAGCCGCAGGTGCCCAACTACGGTGAGGTCGGTCGGGGGCCGCGGCTCTCCGAAGGCATGGTGCTGGCGATCGAGCCGATGGTCAATGCCGGCAGTCCGGCGGTGAAGGTGCTCGCAGACGGCTGGACGGCGGTCACGCGTGACCGGAGTTTGTCGGCCCACTTCGAGCACACGGTGGCGGTGACGGCTGGTGAGCCGTGGATACTGACCGCGCGAGAAGTTCCGGTTCCGGTCCGGTAACCGGCACCGTGACCGAGCAGTTGCCGAGTGCGCTGTATCGCGTGAAGCTCGACGGCGGAACCCAGGTGACGGCGCACATCGCCGATCGCATGGACCGCAATTTCATCCGGGTGCTGGTCGGCGATCGCGTGCGACTCGAGCTGTCGCCGGTCGATACGGGCCGCGGAAGGATAGTAGAGAAGCTATGAAAGTTCGAGCATCGGTTCGACGGATTTGCGACAAGTGCAAGATCGTCCGCCGCCGCGGTGTGGTGCGGGTGATCTGTCCAAATCAAAAGCATAAACAGCGTCAGGGCTAAGGGCTAAGGCTGAGGGCATATGGCACGAATAGCAGGCGTCGACCTTCCGCGCACGAAGCGGATCGAGATTGGGCTCACTTACATCTTCGGCATCGGCCGGGTGCGCTCGAACGTCATCCTCAAGGATGCGGGGGTCAGCCCCGACCTTCGAGTAAAAGATCTCTCCGAAGACGACGTGCGCAAGATCAGCCGCGTGCTCGAGGAGCAGGGTGGCGTCGAGGGGGACCTCCGCAAAGAGATCTCGATGAACATCAAGCGGCTGATGGAAATTGGCTGCTACCGCGGCATGCGGCACCGCCGCGGGCTGCCGGTCCACGGTCAGCGCACCCGCACCAACGCGCGAACCCGTAAAGGGCCGCGCAAGGGCGCCATCGCGAAGAAGAAAACGGTTTAGGGCTGACAGCCAAAGGCTAAGGGAATGGCAAAGACTGACGCGGCGGCGCCCGAGGGCGCAACACCAGAGAAAAAAGAAGGGCGGGCCGGACGGCCCAAGAAGACCTTCAAGAAGCGCGGCGAGAAACGGGTCGTTCATCACGGTCTGGCGCACATTCAGGCGTCGTTCAACAACACCGTGGTGACCATCACCGACACCGAAGGCAACGTCGTCGCGTGGTCGAGCGCCGGCGGCATCGGCTTCAAGGGATCGCGCAAGGGGACGCCGTTTGCCGCGACCCAGGCGGCGCTCAATGCCGGCAACGCCGCGAAGGCGGTCGGGATGCGCTCGCTGGACGTGCGGGTGAAGGGGCCGGGCTCGGGGCGCGAATCGGCGATCCGGGCGCTGCAGACGGTCGGACTGGAAGTGAAATCGATCCGCGACGTGACGCCGATCCCGCACAACGGCTGCCGGCCTCCGAAGCGGAGACGAGTGTAGTCGGAGATTTCAGGATTTTAGGATCTCAGGAATTGAGGATTTGGAGTTGAGGGGTTTGGATGTGAGGTTTTGGATCCGGATTTCGGTCTGAGGACTGAGATCCCAAATCCTAAACTCCTGAAATCCCAGATCCTCAAATCTCACCGAAAGGAAGTATGGCTCGTTACATCGGACCCGTCTGCCGCCTGTGCCGCCGCGAGGGCATGAAGCTGTTCCTCAAGGGTGAGCGTTGCTATACCGAGAAGTGTGCGATCGAGAAGCGCAACTTCGCGCCGGGGCAGCACGGCAAGTCGCGCAAGGCGAAGCTCGCGGGATACGGCCTGCAGCTGCGTGAGAAACAGAAAGTGAAGCGCATCTACGGCGTGCTCGAGGATCAGTTCCGCCGCTACTTCGAGGCTGCGGAGCGGACCCGCGGCATCACCGGCGAGACGCTGCTGCAGCTGCTCGAGCGACGGCTCGACAACGTCGTCTACCGGCTGGGTCTGGCGACATCACGGCCGCAGGCGCGTCAGCTGGTCCGGCATGGACACTTCCTGGTGAACGGCAAGAAGGTGGATATCCCGTCCTATTCGGTCAGGCAAGGCGACCTCGTCACGGTGCTGGGGCGCAGCCAGAAGAACCCGACCATCGAGCATGCGATGGAGGAAGTGAAGGGTCGCGGCATTCCCGGATGGCTGTCGTTCGATGCGAACTCGAGCACCGGGCGCATCGTCTCGATGCCGACGCGCGAGCAGATCAATCTGCCCGTGCAGGAACAGCTGATCGTCGAGCTGTACTCGAAGTAGTTCTCTCGTCGCTACCCGCCGTCCCGCAGCCTTACACGGACCTGTGGCGTGAGGCCGGCGGTCACTTACAGGTCCGGAGGCCCGTCTGCGGGCCCGTCAGCGAAAGGAAGCAAGCAATGCTCTGGAAAGGTTTTCAGCGACCCAAGCGGCTGGAGTTCGAGCGCGAGACGCTGACCGACCGCTTCGGTCGGTTCTACGCGCAGCCGTTCGAGCGCGGATTCGGGACGACGATTGGCAACGCGCTGCGGCGCGTGCTGCTCTCTTCGATCGAGGGGGCGGCGATTACCGCGGTGAAGATCGATGGCGTGCTGCACGAGTTCTCGCCGATCCCGGGGGTCGTCGAGGATGCGACCGACATCATCCTCAACCTGAAGCAGATCCCGTTGAAGCTGCACGTCGATCACACCAAGACGCTCACGCTGCGGGTCGACAAGGCCGGTGAAGTGCGCGCGCGCGATATTCAGGCTGACGCCGACGTCGAGATCCTCGAGCCGGATGCGCACATCGCGACCATTGCCGAGGGCGGCAAGCTCCACATGGAAATGCGCATGAAGCGCGGCCGCGGCTATGTGTCGGCCGACAAGAACTTCGACGAGGACCTCGGCATCGGCTGGATCCCGATTGACTCGGTGCACTCGCCGATCAAGAAAGTGAACTACCTGGTCGAGGCGGCGCGTCTCGGACAGACGACCGACTACGACAAGCTGACCGTCGACGTCTGGACCAACGGATCGATCAGTGCGCGCGACGCGGTGTCGCTGGCCGCGAAGCTGATTCGCGACCACCTGAACATCTTCATCAATCTCGAGGAAGGCGCCGAGCCGCAGACCGAGGCGGTCGGCGATCAGCCGCGCGCCGGCGTCGGCAACGAGAACCTCGACAAGTCGGTCGAGGAGCTCGAGCTGTCCGTCCGCTCGTACAACTGCCTCAAGAACGCGAATATCCGCACGATCCGCGAGCTGGTGCAGAAGACCGAAGGCGAGATGCTCAAGACGAAGAATTTCGGCAGGAAGAGCCTGAACGAGATCAAGGAAATCCTGCACACGATGGGGCTGAGCCTCGGCATGCGCGTCGATCAGCCGGCGGCGGCATCACAGGAATAGTAGGGACGGTCGCGGCAGCAGCGCCTGCGGCCATGCCGAGCCGAGGAACCGGTTCTTGGTCCGAGGCGCGGCATCAGCGTAGGAACGCGCCGGGGGTGGGGCCCCGGCGCCACTGGAAAAAAGTTGACAGCGAGAGAGGCCGCTAGCGGTCGACTCGCTAGAGAACGGTCATGAGACACCGAGTAGCACACAGAAAATTGGGCCGCGTCACCGAGCATCGTATCTCGATGCTCCGGAACCAGGCGACCGCGCTTCTCCGCCACGAGCACCTGACGACGACGGTGCCGCGCGCGAAGGAGCTGCGGCCGTTCGTGGAGCGTCTGATTACGATCGCCAAGCGAGGGGTCGTTGACGGAGCCGAGAACGGCAAGGCGCTGCACGCCCGACGCCTGGTGATGCACGACCTGCAGGATCGCGAGGTCGTTTCGAAACTGTTCGAAACGCTGGCGCCGCGGTTTGCCGATTGGCCCGGCGGCTACACCCGCCTGCTGCGGCTCGGCTTCCGAAGGGGCGACGCTGCCGAAATCGCGCAGGTCGAGCTGGTCGGCAGCGAGTACAACCCCCGCGCCAAAGCCGAATCGGCCGCCAAAGCGGAGGGCACCGAACAGCCGAAGAAATCAAAGGGCGTCGGCGGCCGGCTCAAGGCCGCGGCCGAGCGGCTCCGCGGCAAGAAAGAACAGGGCGGAGGCCAGGACGAGAAGGCGCCCAAGCGCACCGCCCCGAAGGGCGGCGGATCCCGCAAGGTGACGACGCCGCGGAAGGCGGGCGGCAGCTAGCGATTTACAATTGGGAATTTACAATTGGAAATTACGGATAGAATGGCCCAAAGTTTCCGGAATTTTGCATTGTAAATTTCACATTGTAAGTTCCAGAGGACAACTGTGATGCGGGTTGCAGTCTTCATCTTCGCGTTCGTGTTGTTGGCCGGCCCGGCGGGCATCGCCCAGCAGGGCGGGCCGCAGTTCGGCGGCGGCGGGGCAGCGCAGTATGGCGGGTACGCCTTTGTCGAGTGCACGGCCACCAATGCACCGGCGGTCAGGCTGGTGCTGATGCAGGGCGTCGTGCCGCCCGCGCTGCCGGCGTCCGCGCCGCGGCCGTCGTTGGCGGTGATTCTCCCGGGAAGCCCCGACGCCATCGCGGGCAAAAAGGACGTCCCGCTGTCGAAAGATCCGGCGGGTCCGGGCCGCATCGTCTCGTGCCCGGTTGTCGGTGAATGCGTCCCGGCCGAAAAAGGCGTTGTGACACTCGAACCACGCGGCGCCGACGGCACCTACAAAGGTGAGTTCAAGGCCACCTGGCCGCCGATTCCCGAGCGCGCCGGGAAGTTCAGCGTCGGCTGGCGCGATTCTGGAAAGACCTGCGGGTAACGGCCTTATTCTTGTACGGCGTTCTCCCAGAACACCAGCGTCTCACCGGCTATCCGTCCCTTCGCCGCGCTGTGCAAGGCGACGTGCAGAGCATGCGCCAGTTCAGGCTGGCCGAGCAGCATCAGGCTCTTCAGAATCCGCGTGAGCCGGAGGAGGTTGTGATTGCCGGGATGCAGCCACTCCGCTGAGCGTTCTGTCCAGGCTGCGGATCGGCTGACGCGCACGCCCACCTCCGATCGGTCGAGCACGAACCCGTAAAAGGTCAGCATCCGTTCGAACGCGCGCCGCAGGTTCGCCGCCAGGCCGGCATCCTCGTGAAAGGCGGCGCGGTCGGCCGGCGTGAGCAGCGGCGCGTACGGATTGAATCGACTGGGCTCCATCAGAGGGAACAGCCACTGGATGTAGTCGTGCACGGCCTCGAGACGCTCGTCGTCCCAGGCGAGGATCTCATCCAGCGTGCGACCGCGCGCGTCGCGGCCGCTACCTCGATGGAAACTGACAATTGGCGAGGGATTGGCAGCGCCCATTGGCGTGATGTTAATCCCGGGCTGCCGTAGACTAGGCGCCGTGCAGGCCCGCAGGCTGGCGGCGGTGGTGGTGGCGGCGGCGCTGGCCGCTTCGGCCGCGTCCGCGCAGTTTCGCAGCGCGCAGCTGCCGATCGCCACCCCGGAATCATTCGACGGCGCGTTTCAATATTGCCGGGCCGCCTACCGCGGCATTCAGGGCGGCGACGGCGGCGGCTGGTCGACCGACTATCCCGACGCCGATCTGAACCTCTCCACGCGGCTCGGCGAGCTCACCAAAACGCCGATCAGCAAGAACCCGCGGACCGGCGAGCCGAATCATCTGATCGTGCCAATCACCGACCCGATGCTCTTCCGCTGTCCGTTCATCATGATGTTCGAGGTCGGCAATTTCTTCATCGACGACACCGAAGCCAGGTTGTTGCGAGAGTACCTGCAGAAGGGCGGCTTTCTGTGGGTCGATGACTTCTGGGGAACCTATGCCTGGAACGTCTGGGAGAGCCAGATTCGCAAGGCGTTACCGACCGGCGAATATCCGTTCAAGGAGCTGGAACTGAATCACGCCATCTTCCACCAGTTCTTCGAGGTAACCAAAAAAGCGCAGATCCCGTCGATCAATCACTGGCTTGCCTACCGTGATACCTCGGAGCGTTTCGCGGACAGCCGCCCCGCACACTTCCGCGTCATTACCGATGAACGCGATCGAATCATGGTGCTCGTCACGCACAACACCGATTTCGGGGATTCGTGGGAGCGCGAGGGTCTCAGCCACGAATATTTCATCAACTTCTCGGTCGATGGCTATGCCTTCGGGATCAATGCGCTGCTCTACGCGCTGACCCATTGAGGCCGGGCAGGACATTCCGGATCAGCCGGTGATCGTGCGTGACTTGCCGAGCGCCTGGCGCACGACCGCGAGCTGCCCGATGTGATACGCATCGTGCTGCGCG
Organism: uncultured Acidobacteriota bacterium; assembly: GCA_963728825.1. GTDB lineage: Bacteria > Acidobacteriota > Vicinamibacteria > Vicinamibacterales > CAVVIG01 > CAVREM01. Next base: position 304,129 of record CAVSLA010000005.1, on the reverse strand, counting down.
AGGCCGACGATCAGTCCAGTTCGGTCGACGCCGGTGCCGAGCGCGGCGTCGCGCAGTTCGCGCTCCGGCTGCTGCCATTGCGGCGCGGGAAGCGCACGCGCCGCGGCGACCAGCTCCGCGTGCGCCCGGGCCAGCGCATCCTGAGCCTGCTGCCACGCCTCGTCGGTCACCGCCGCGACCGCCGGCCAGTCTCCTTCAGCCGGCACTCCTGGCTTGGTGCCGTTCAGCCGCCGCGTCGCTTCGCGGGTCCAGGCCGTCATGTGCAGCACCAGCTCCCAGATCGAGTGGCCGTTCGCGATCGGGTGTGCCGCTGCATCGAGCGCGCTCAGGCCGGCAAGAAGCGCGGTCCGCGACGTCCCGTACCAGGGATCCCCCGCATGAGTCTCGTCCACTTGTTTGATCACTGAAGTCATCACGTCGTGCACGCGTCACCTCGTCAGCCGAACGCCGGTCCGCGTTCGAAGTCACTATAATCGCCTCCGGAGACAGCCTATGCGACGCCTGATTGCCGCAGTCGCTTGTGTGTTCCTGTCCAGCACGCGTCCCACCGCTCAGAACCCCGACACGGTATTCCTCGAAGAGCTCACCTGGACCGAGCTGCGCGACGCGATCGCCGCGGGCACGACGACGGTGATCATTCCGACCGGAGGAACCGAGCAGAACGGCCCGCACATGGTCCTCGGCAAGCACAACTACCTCGTCAAGTACAAGGCAGGCGAAATCGCCAGGCGACTGGGGCGGACCGTGGTCGCACCGGTGATGGCGTACGTCCCCGAAGGTGAAATCAGTCCACCGACCGGGCACATGCGCTTTGCGGGCACGATCACTACCCCGCAGGATGTGTTCGTCAAGGTGCTGGAGTTTGCGGCGAGAAGCTTCCGGCAGCATGGCTTTCTGGACATCGCCTTCCTCGGCGACAGCGGCGGCAACCAGGCTGGTCAGAGGCTGGTCGCCGACGCGCTGAACAAGGAGTGGGCCACCAGCGCCGTGAGGGTCCATCACCTCTCCGACTACTACCCCGGTCCAGGCGATGACTGGCTGAAAGCGCAGGGTGAGTCCGACGAGGTCGTCGGATCGCACGCGAGCATTCACGACACGGCAAGCCTGATGGTGCTCAACCCGTCGATGCTGCGCATGAACAGAGCCGCCCTCGGCAAATCCGGCGATGGCAGCGGGGTGGTCGGCAACCCGGCGCGATCGACCGTCGAGTACGGGCGGCGCATTCTCGAGCTGCAGATCGATGCCGCCGCGCGCCAGCTCACCGCGTTGCGCGCCGCCGGCAGAAAGTAGGTCAGCGGCGCGCCAGGTCAGCGGGGTTAACCTCTGCGACGTTCCGCACGTTGATCAGGTATGTCGGGTTTTCTGCAGGACGTCCGCTACGGTCTCCGAACGCTCATCCGAACACCTGGCTTCACGGCGATCGCGGTCACCGTTCTGGCCATCGGCATTGGCGCCAATTCCGTGGTGTTCAGCCTCGCCAACGCGTTTTTCCTCCGCCCGCTCGCCGCGCCAGATCCCGAGAATATCGTTCGCGTCTATTCCAACCGCTATTCGAACACGCCGTATCGCTGGTTCGTCGAATATCGGGACCGGAACTCGACACTGGTCGGGCTGGCCGCCTCGCAGCTGCAATCGCTTGCACTCCGAATCGACACCGAGACCGAACACGCCTTCGGCACGATCGTCAGCGGCGACTACTTTCCGATCCTGGGTGTCGCGGCGGCGCGCGGCCGTCTGCTTGGGCCTGCCGACGATCTCGCCGGCGCCCCTGCCGTCGTGGTGTTGTCGCACGCGTTCTGGGCGCGACGCTTCGCCTCGGCACCGGATGTCATGGGCCGAACGCTCGCCCTCAACGGCCAGCCGTTCACGATTGTCGGCGTTGCCGAGCGGAATTTCACGGGCGTGATTCATCCGCTGGTCGGCGAGTTCTGGGTACCGCTGGCAGCGGATGCCGTGCTGCGGCCGGTGGCGGATCCGGCAGCACGGCTCGACACAATCAGCCTCCATCTCATCGGACGCCTCAAGCCAGGAGTCGATCGTGCGCGCGCCCAGGCCGACCTCGACACCATCGGCCGCCAGCTGCAAAGGGCGCGCGGGGAGCCAGGCGACCGGCAGGCAGTCACTGTCTACGGGAGCCGGGTGCTGGTTCCCGAGTTCTCGTCGCCAATGACCGCGTTCGTCGGCGTCCTCATGACGCTCGTCGGGGTGGTTCTGCTCATCATCTGCGTCAACCTGGCGAATCTCGTGCTCGCGCGCGCCGCCGGGAGGCGGGTCGAGCTGGCGATTCGGCGATCGCTTGGCGCCGGACGCGGGCGATTGGCGCGTCAGCCGCTGACGGAGAACCTGCTGCTCGCGCTGGCCGGGGCGAGCGCCGGCGCACTGTTGGCGTTCTGGTCTACACGCCTGCTGTCGGCGATTCGTCTACCGACGCCAGTTCCGATCGTGGTGGACCTGTCGATCGACGGGCGCGTGCTGGCGTTCACGACGGTGGTGACGCTTGGCGCGACTCTCGCTTTCGGCCTGCTGCCGGCGTTGACGGCCTCGCAGATCGATCTCGGTCGCGCCCTCAAAGATACGCGCAGCAGCGGGTCGACCCGCCTGCGGTCAGCATTTCTCGTCGTCCAGGTGTCGCTGTCGGTGTTGCTGTTGGTCGCAGCCGGACTCTTCGTCCGCAGCTTCCGTCAGCTGCAGTCCGCGGATCCCGGTTTCGAGGCGTCCGGCATCGTGACGGCGACCTTCGACCTCGAGACGCGCGGCTATCCGGAGGAGCGCGGCCGCGAGTTCATCAGGTCCCTGACCAGCAGGTTGGAAGCAGCCCCCGGCGTCGCCGCCGTCAACTTCGTCGACATCGTGCCGGTCACACTCTCGAACTCGACGACCTATCTGCTGCGCGATCGTGATGAGCCACCCGCACCAGGTCTGACCCCTCCGACGCCGCCGATTCATACCAACGCCGTAACGCCGGGACATTTCCGGACGCTCGGCATTGCGATGATCGCTGGCCGCGATTTTACCGATGTGGACGACGCGGCGGCGCCGCGGGTGGCGATCGTGAACGAAACGTTGGCCCGGACCTTCTGGCCGGGACAAGCCGCACTAGGTCAGCGGCTGCGGCCGCTGCGGGCGCGCGCGAGTGAGGAGGCCATCGAGGTCATCGGCGTCGTTCGGGACAGCAAGTACGCGACCGTCGGGGAAGCGCCGAAGCCCTTCATCTACCGCCCGTTCGGGCAGGCGTACACGCCCCTGGTGACCGTGCTCATCCGATCGGCCGGCCCGCGAGCGTCAGTGACCTCGCTGGTTGCGCGTGAGGTTCAGGCGCTGGATCCCGCACTGGCGCTCTTCAACGTCCAGACATTATCCGAGGCCATGTCGGTGTCGCTGTTGCCGACGCAGATTGCCGGCGGCCTGCTGGGCGCCCTGGGATTGGTGGTTCTCGCGCTGGCCGCGCTTGGCGTGTACGGCGTGCTGTCGTTCCTGGTGCGCGCTCGCACGCGTGAAATCGGTCTTCGCGTCGCGATCGGTGCGACACCGGCCTCAGTCGTGATGCTGGTGATTCGTCAGGCGGTGACGTGGACCGTCGTCGGCATCGCGATTGGCTGCGGGGCGGCAGCCCTTGCGACCCGATTTCTTCAGGCCTTTCTGTACGGAGTCAGTCCGACCGATCCGCTGACGTTCGGCGGCGTGGCGCTGGTGCTGGCGACCGTTGCCCTGGCGGCCGCACTGGTGCCGGCCGTGCGGGCGAGCCGTCTGGATCCGCTCGCGGCGTTGCGAGAGTCCTGACGACTGGTCAGACCTCTTCGACTTCCACGCCAGCGCGTTCGGCCTTGGCCGCGGCGATGATCTTCGCCTGGAGCGGCGTCGGCACTTCGTCGTAGTGCGAGTACTCCATGTGGTACGAGCCGCGGCCGCCGGTGGCGGAGGTGAGATGCTGCTCGTAGGTGAGCATCTCCGACATCGGCACCTGCGCCTTGATGACGGTCGTGCCGCCGCGCGTGTCCATGCCGCCGATGCGGCCCCGCCGGCCGTTGAGGTCACCCATCAGGTCGCCGGCGTAGTCCGACGGCGCGTAGACCTCGACGTTCATGATCGGCTCGAGAATCGTCGGCCGCGCGCGGGTCATCGCGTCTTTGAAGGCGAGCGAGCCGGCGAGCTTGAACGAGAGCTCGTTCGAGTCGACGTCGTGGTACGAGCCGTCGAACACGGTCACGCGGAAGTCGACCATCGGGTAGCCGGCCAGATATCCCCGGGTCCTCGCGTCCTGGATCCCCTTTTCGACCGCCGGTACGAACTGCCGCGGAATCGAGCCGCCGAAGATATCGTCGACGAACTCGAAATCGGCGCCGCGCGCCAGCGGCTCCACCTTGATCTTGCAGTCGCCGAACTGCCCGTGGCCGCCGGTCTGCTTCTTGTGTCGGCCGTGCGCTTCGGTCGAGGCCTTGATCGTCTCGCGGTACGGAATCCGCGGCGGCTTGAGGTTGACGTCGACGCCGAAGCGACGCTTCAGCTTCGCGACCGTGACCTCGATATGCAGCTGACCCTGTCCGGACAGCAGTAGCTCCTTGGTCTGCGGATCGCGGCTGTACTTGATCGACGGGTCTTCCTCTTCCAGCCGGTGCATCGACGTGCTGATCTTGTCCTCGTCGCCGCGGGTTTTCGGCTCGATGGCGTACGACAGCACCGGCTCAGGGAATTTGAGCGGCGGGAAGGTGGTCGGGTCCGCCTTGTCGCCGATGGTGTCGTTGGTTTGGGTGTCCTTCAACTTGGCGACGGCCCCGAGGTCACCGGCCTTAATGTCCGGGACCGTCGACGGTGTTTTGCCCTGCTGCAACTGGAGGTGACCGAGCCGCTCCGGCACGTCTTTGGTCTTGTTGTGGACCGTCGAGTCCGACTTGAGCGTGCCCGACACCACGCGGAACATCGTGATGCGGCCGGCGAACGGGTCGGCAACGGTCTTCCACACGAACGCCGCGACCGGCGACTTGTCGTCGGCCTTGCGGAGCACTTCGGCGCCGCTCTTGTCGAGTCCCTTGAAGGGCCGCTCGACCGGTGATGGCACGTAGGCCACGATGGCGTCGAGCAGCGGCTGGACGCCGATGTTTAGCAGGCTCGAGACACACAGCAGCGGGAACACCCGGCCGGTGGCGATGGCGCCGCGCAAACCGGCGACCAGTTCCTCGTCCGTGAGCGTGCCGGCCTCGAAAAACTTTTCCATCAATTTTTCGTCAGCTTCGGCCACCATCTCGACGAGGGCCTCGCGCGCCGCCTCGACCGCGGGCGCCATCTCGCCGGATACCGCGCCCTCGGTGAACTTGCCGCTCTCGTCCGTCTGGTAGGTGTACGCCTTCCTGGTGACGAGATCGACCACGCCGCGGAACGACTTCTCCTCGCCAATCGGCAGTTGAATCGGAATGACGGTACGGCCGCATGCCTCGCGCAGCGACTGCAGCGCGCGATCGAGGCTGGCGCGATCGCGATCGAACCGATTCAGGACGACGAGCCGGGGAAGCTGCAGCTCGTCGGCCGCCGCCCAGACCTTTTCGGTCTGCACCATCACGCCGGCAACCGCGTCCACCACCACCAGCGCGGCATCGGCGACCGTCAGGGCCGCGCGCGCGTCGCTCAAGAAGTTGCCGATGCCCGGCGTGTCAATCAGGTTGACCTTGTGCTTGTTCCACTCGGCGTAGGCGAGGCTGGCCGACAAGGTGTGTTTCCGGGCGATCTCTTCTTCGTCGAAATCGGTGACGGTCGTTCCTTCGTCCACTTTGCCGAACCGGTTCACCATGCCCGCGGTCGACAGAATGGCTGCGGCGAGCTGGGTCTTTCCCGAACCGGTGTGTCCGACAAGCGCGACGTTACGGATGCTGGCGGCGTCGTAGACCTTCATCGTTTACCCTCGCGGGGCCCCTCCCCCGCTCATGCCCGCCTATTTCAGAGCCACGTCCAAAGGCGGATCATATTCGAAGGACGGGGCAGCGGCTATAGCCCGATGTGGTCCCGGCCGATAACGTTCGACGGAATGACTGCTCTCGATACGACCGTCGGGGCTGCTCCGCCGCGAGCTCAGGCATGGCGGGTGGCGCTGCTCCTTTTCGGATCCGGCTGCTCGGCGCTCATCTATCAGACCGCCTGGATGCGCGAGTTCCGGCTGATCTTCGGCGCGTCCACCGCCGCATCGGCCGCGGTGCTGGCGATCTTCGTCGGCGGTCTCGGGCTGGGCGGCCTCTTCCTCGGCCCGCGCGCCGACCGCCATCCGCGGCCGATTCTCTATTACGCGCAGCTTGAAACGATCGTCGCCGTGTCCGCGGCGCTGACCCCGTTCATCTTGAGCGCCGTTCAGTTCATCTATTTCTCGCTCGGCGGCACGCTGCAGCTCGGGACGGCGGCGGGAACCCTGCTGCGTCTGGTCCTCAGCACGATCGTGCTCGCGGTGCCGACCTTCGTCATGGGCGGCACGCTGCCGGCGGCGGCCCGCGGCGTGACGCGCGGCAGCGATGCGCGGCGCCAGGATGTCGCGACGCTGTACGGATTGAACACGCTCGGCGCGGTCGCCGGCTGCGTGGCCTCGACCTTTTACATGCTCGAGATCTTCGGCACGCGTCAGACGCTCTGGCTGGCCGCCGGCCTGAACATTCTCGTCGTCGTCCTGGCCCGCCAGGTCGATCGGTCGTCCAGCGTCGCCGAGGAAGCCGGCGACGAAGAGGCTGCGCCGACGGCGGCAATCGGGGCCCAGGCGCCGACCTGGTTCCTGCTGGTCGCGTCGGGCACGGTCGGGTTCGCGTTCTTCCTGATGGAGCTGGTCTGGTACCGGATGCTTGGTCCGCTGCTCGGCGGGTCGGTGTTCACCTTCGGGCTCATTCTCGCCGTCGCGCTGGTCGGGATCGGCGTGGGCGGCCTGTTGTACTCGCTCATCGGCGTCAACCGGCCGGCGTCGCTCGCGGGGCTGGCGACCTCCTGTCTGCTCGAGGCAGCCGCGATCGCCCTCGCCTTCGCGCTCGGCGATCGGATTGCGCTGCTCGCGCTGGTCCTGATCCCGCTCGGTCAGGCGGCGTTCAGCGCCCTCGTGGCGGGCTGGACGATTGTCGCCGCGATTGTCGTGCTGCCCGCCGCGATCATCGCCGGCTATCAGTTTCCGCAGCTCATCGCGCTGTTCGGCCGCGGCCGCGAGAACGTCGGCCGCCAGATCGGTCTCGCCTACGCTGCCAACACGCTTGGTGCGATTGCCGGATCGCTGGCGGGTGGATTCCTGGTGTTGCCGCTCATGACGGTACCCGGCGCATGGCGGTTCGCGGCGCTCTGTCTCGTGGCGCTTGGCATCGCGGCGGCCGTCATGTCGGTCAGGACGCAGGCGACGCGCTGGCAGCCCGCGCTTCCGGCCCTGGCGCTCGCCGGCGTGACGATTCTGTTCCTGACAGCGATCGGGCCGACGGCAGTCTGGCGCCACAGCGGGATCGCCTCGGGCACGTCCGGCATCACCACCATCACCTCGCCACAGGACCTGCGCAGCTGGATCCATACGCAGCGCGGCTACGTCGAGTGGCAGGCAGATGGATTTGAAAGCAGCGTCGCGCTGTCGGTCGGCAGCGGCGGTTACGCGTTCATCGTCAACGGCAAGACGGACGGCAGCGCACGCGTCGACGCCGGCACGCAGGTGATGCTCGCGCTGATCGGCAGCATCCTGCATCCGAATCCCAAACGATCACTGGTCATCGGGCTCGGCACCGGCAGCTCCGCCGGCTGGCTCGGCGCCGTCCCGTCGATGGAACACGTCGACGTCGTCGAGCTCGAGTCGATCGTGCTCGAAGTGGCGCGCAAGTCGGTCGCCGTGAACCAGGATGTGCTCAACAACCCGAAAGTGCATGTCCGCGTCGGCGACGCGCGCGAAGTCCTTTTGACGACCAGCGAGCGCTACGACCTGATTGCGTCGGAGCCCTCCAATCCGTTCCGCGCGGGGGTGGCGAGTCTGTTCACACAGGACTACTACCGCGCCGCCAACGATCGGTTGACCGACGACGGCATCTTCATGCAATGGCTGCAGGCCTACGGCGTCGATGCGGCCGCGGTCCGGACCGTCTATGCAACGGTGGCATCGGTCTTTCCGTCGGTCGAGACCTGGCAGACGCGTGGCGGCGACATCGTGCTGGTCGCGGCCAAACGGGCACCCGTCTACGATGTCGCGCGGCTCGCCGCGCGGCTTCGCGAAGAGCCGTACCGCTCCGCGTTGCGGGTCGCCTGGCGCGCGAGCGACCTGCACGGCTTTTTGGCCCGTTATCTCGCCGGCGATCAGCTGACACGGGCGATTGCCGCCGCGCCCGGCGTTCGGATCAATACCGACGACCGCAATGTCGTGGAGTTTGGCTTCGCCCGCTCGCTGGGACGGGAATACGACATCGTGTCGCAGATTCGGTTGCTAGCCCAGGCGATCGGCGCCACGCGTCCCGCGGTCGACGGACCGATCGATTGGGCGGCCGTCGAGATGTCGCGGATCAGCCAGATGTCCGCGGATGGAGGCTTGCTGCAGGTGAATCCGGGATCGCCGGCCGGCGATCAGGCGCGTCAGCTCGCGCTCATCCGCTATTTCCGCGAAGACAACATCCCCGCGGCTCGCGCCGCCTGGGCGCAGCAGTCGCTGCCGCCCGCCGACATGAACGAGATCGCGATGCTGGCCGACCTCCAGGCGTCGGCCGGCGACGCGGCCGCGCTCGAGACGATCGATCGGCTCCGGCCGTATCACGCCGGCGAGGCCGATGTGCTCCTGGCGGAACTGCGCTTCGTTCAGCGCGACTACGAGGCCTCGGCGGCGGCGCTGGAGAGCGCGTTCGCGACCTTCCGCCGCGATGCCTGGGCGCTGCCGAGATTTGCGCACAAGGCCGTGGCACGGGCCCAGGCGCTCGGGTCGGTGAACCCCGTCCTCGCCCGGCGGATGTTCGAGGCGCTGCGCGAGCCGTTCGCGGTGAAGGTCGCCGATCACCGCCGTCGCGGCGCCCTCGCGCTCTTGACCACCTACGTGGACTTCAAGGGGCTCTGCGCGCAGGCGATCGGCACGCTCGAGCCCAACGTCCCATGGGCGCGCGACTTCCTATTGCTCCGCCGCGACTGCTACGCGGAAACTGGCGACACCCGTCTCGCGGTGGCGACCCGGGAGTTGAACGAATTCCTGGCGATGACCGGAATGCCGCTGGACAGCGGGCTGTCTATTCGTAGCGCAGCGCTTCGATAGGGTCGAGCCTGGACGCTTTGAAGGCCGGGTACATCCCGAAAAAGATGCCGACCGACGCAGAGAACCCGAGTCCGAGGGCGAACGACCACCACGGCAGCGAGATCGGAAACCCGGACACCAGGTGGACGATCCAGCCGATCACGGCGCCCAGCACGATTCCGAGGACGCCGCCGAGCGACGTCAGAAACGCCGCTTCCATCAGAAACTGAAAGAGGATCTCGGCCCGCCTGGCGCCGAGCGCCTTGCGGACGCCGATCTCGCGCGTGCGCTCGGTGACCGAGATCGACATGATCGCCATCACGCCGATGCCGCCGACCATCAGGGCGATTGACGAGATCACCACCAGTGCCAGAAACGTCGCCTGGCTGATCTGGTCCCAGAGCTGCAGGATGGCGTCCTGGGTCAGGATGTCGAAGTCGTCCGGTTCGTCGAGCCGGAGGCCATGCCGGACCCGCATCACCCGCTGGACGTCGGCGATGGCTTCGGCCTGCGGCACCCCGTCGCGCGGTACGGCGGCAATTTGAATCGGTACCATCTCGGTCGAGTTGCGGCCCTGCCTGAAGAACATGCCGCCCAGACCGAACTGCCGCTGATAGCTCGTGTAGGGAATGACGACGAAGTCGTCCTGTCCGGCGTTGAAGCCGCCGACCGCCGGGCGCTTTTCGAACACGCCGATCACGGTGTAGCGCTCCGCCCCGACCCGCACGATCTTTCCCACCGGGTCGGTGCCGGTTTCCCCGAACAAGGCCTGGAACGGCGTCTGGCCAAGGACGACGACGTTCTTGCGATACTGCACCTCGGTGCCGGTGAAGAAACGTCCGGCGGTCAGCTCGAGACTCGTGCCGACCGCGAAGTTTTCAGTCGTGCCGAACACGATGATCGGACGCGTCCGCTGTTCGCGGTAGAAGATCCGTTCCTGAGTGGGCGGGCCGAAGCCGCCGGCGCCAAGCTGGACGTCGACCAGCTGGATGGTCGGCGCCTCTTCTTCGATGGCGCGTGCGTCGGAGATCGTCAGGTTGGGCCGCTTCATCAGCTGGTTGAAGATGTCGCCGCTCGTGAAACTGGTCGGGCCGAACCGCTGCACGAAGATGATGTTGGGGCCGATCTCACGGACCGAGTCACGCAGCGATTCGTCGAAGCCGCGAATCATCGCCGTCATGCCGACGATCGACGTGATGCCGATCACGACGCCGAGTACGGTCAGCGCCGAGCGCAGCTTGTTGGTGCGCACCGTATCGAGCGCCATCAGCACGACTTCGCCGAGCAGGCTGCTTCTCACTCTTTCCTCAGCGCCTCGATTGGATCGAGCCGTGCGGCGCGCGACGCCGGATACAGACCGAAGAACAAGCCGACCACGGCCGTGATGCCGATGCCCAGGGCGACCGACCAGAGCTCGACCGACGCCGCAATCGGTGAGAACTGCGACACGACGGTGGCGAACAGGGCGCCGAGGATGGTGCCAATCACGCCGCCGAGGATGGACAGCACCACCGATTCGGTGAGCATCTGCGCCATGATGTCCGACCGCCGGGCGCCCAGCGCCTTGCGCAGGCCGATCTCGCGCGTTCGCTCGGTGACGACCATCAGCATGATGTTCATGATGACGATGCCGCCGACCACCAGCGACAGCGCCACGACGCCGACCAGCACGGCGAAAATTCCGTTGGTCGCCTGTCGGTAGAGATTGAGGAAGGTCTCCGAGGTGAACAGCCCGAAGTTGTCGGGCTGCTTGGGCCGCAGGCGCCGCGCCACCCGGAGCGCAATCGTCGCATCGTCCATCGCTTCGGAGATCAGCGAGATGTCGTGGGGTTTGACGGTCAGCGACAGCTGCCGTCTGGCCCCGAAGATCATCTGGAACTGCCGGAGCGGGATGACGACGAACGCGTCCTGCGACTGCCCCAGGAACGAGCCGCGCTTCTCGCTGACACCGACGATCCGGAAGTGGACCCCTTCGACCTGAATGACCTTCTCGAGCGGATCGGTGGGGCCGAACAGCCGATCGGCGATGTCCCACCCGACGAGTGCAACCGGGTGCGCCCGGGCCACTTCCGCGGACGTCATCAGCCGGCCGCGTTCGGCGTTGAAGGTCGCAAACGATCCGAAATCCTCGGTGACGCCGCGAATCGACGCGCTGTCGATCGACTTGTCGCGATACGTGACGGCGCCGCCACCCTGCGACTCGAGCATGACCGCCGCCACCTGCGGCCCGTAGCGCTTGACCGCTTCGGCATCGGCCGCGGTGATTCGAGGGTTGTAGCGGAAACGCTCGAAATCATCTTCGCTGAAGGTGATGGGGAACTGCTGAACACTGAACGAGTCGGCACCCGCCTCGTTCAGAATCACGTCCTGCACCGCCGCGTTGAGTCCTTGAATGAGCGCAACGACCGCGATGATCGACGTCACCGCGACGATGTTGCCAAGCACGGTCATGAACGACCGCAGCTTGGACGCCCAGATCGCCGCCAGCGCGATTCCCGCCGCTTCGAGGAATTTGTTCACATCCAGCCGACCTACGGCCGCCTGCCGCCCGGTCGCGTCTGCGGATTTTCGGCCCGGACCTGATCGCCTTCGGTGAGATTTCTGACCGAGCTGAAGGGGCCCGTGATCACCTCGTCGCCGGGCTTGAGACCCTCGAGCACTTCAAAATACTGCTCGCCGGCAATCCCCATCTTGATTGGCACGAACTCGGCGCGGCCCTCGCGGATGACGAATACGCCTTCGGTCTCCCGGCGCGTCTGGCCCGCCGGCAGCTCGGCAGCCGACGCGACCGGCTCGACGGCCGGGCGGCGGCGGCGGCGATCGTTCTGCGGTTCCTTGACGATTTGATCGGTCTTGTCGTCGTAGACCAGCTCGCGAACCGCCACGGCCGCGATCGGAACAGCCGTGACGCCCTTGCGCGCCGCGGTGTTGATATCGGCCGTACAGGTGAAACTCGGCCGGACATCGGGAATGTCGCCGTCGATGGCGACCACCACCTTGAAGTTGGTCGCCTGACGCGATCCGGCGGCGGCCCCGGTCGCCTGAATCGGGCTGTTGCCGATTTCGGTGACCTTGCCGTGAAAGGTTCGTTCCGGCAGGGCGTCGATGATCACTTTTGCCGACTGGCCAAGCGAGACGTGCGGGATGTTGGTTTCGTCGACCTCGACTTCGGCCTGAATCACCGACATGTCGGCGAGGGTCAGCAGCACCGTGCCGGCATTGTTCATGGTGCCGATGACCGCGGTTTCGCCCTGTTGAATGTTGCGGCGCGTCACGATGCCGTCGATCGGCGATTCGAGCCGGACCTTGCTCAGGTCGTAGCGGGCGCTTTCGAGCCCGGCCCGCTCCTGATCGATGCGCGCGGTCTGGGCGGTCACCTGCTTTTCACGCTCGCGCAGCGCCGATTCCGCTCCGCGGACGTCGTTCTCGGCCCGTTCGAGCGCTTCCCGCGTGGTCAGCTGCTGACTCCAGAGCTCCTGCTGTCGGGCGTGGTTGCGTTGCGCCTGCTCGAGTTGGACGCGTGCCGTCTGCACGGCTTGACGCGTCTGTTCCAACGAGGCCGCGGCCGCCTCGAGAGAAGCGGTGCCGCCGTCGACGCGGGTCCTGAGCGATTTGGGATCGATCTGCAGCAGAAACTGTCCGCGCTTCACGCGGTCACCTTCGTTGACCGCGAGCTCGACGACACGGCCGGACGTTTCGGCGCTGATATTCACCAGGCGCTTGGGCTGAATCCGGCCGGAAGCCGAGACAATCGACTCGAGATCGCGAACCTTGATCGCTTCGATGGTGACGTCCAACGCGGTTTCGCGTCCAAACCAGAGATTGGCGGCCACCACTGCTGCCGCCAGCAGCAGCACGCCCACGGTTATGAGGATTTTCTTGCCAGTCGTCATCTACGCTCCTGCGAAGGCGGTCATCACCGCCGCCACGATGAGGGCAATGCTGAAATAGACCGCGAGCAGCGACCACGCGATCGGCGCGGTCTTGCGCTTGTACAACGCGCCCAGGCCGATCGCCAGGCTGACGATCCACCAGATCCAGAAGAGGTCGATGGCACCCAACAGGCGCGCCGGGAAGCTCGTTTCGTCGAGCATCGGCAGAAAGACGCCGAGGTTCGTCGCGCTCGACATTGTCTCGCGCACGTAGTTCAACGGCGTGACGAAGAGCTGCTGCAGGGCGATCAGAATCTGAGAGTGCGCCGTGATGGCATACGCCTGCTTGAACGATGCCTCGCCACCCATGACGACGTTGAAGATGAGCAAAATCAGTCCGGCGACCGCCGCGCACCCGAGCGGGACCCAGGCGAGCACGCCAAGCAGCCCGAAGTACTTCGTTCTCGAGGCGCCTCGTTCCATCTGGGCGTACGCCTCGTCGGGCAGATTGATGCGGAACGACTCCATGAATCGGACCTGCTGATCCAGCAGGGCATTCTGGCCAACCTCGGTCGACAGAAATGCGAAAGAGGTCGCTCCCATCGCGATCGCTACGACCGCGAGGGCCCCCAGGATTTTCGGGCGAGCCGCGACGGACCTGTACGTCTCGCCCGGCGAGAAGATCACGCCAACGATTCGTTCGACGAGCCCCTTGGGCGCAGGGGCGCTGATCCCGGAAGGTAACGGCAGTGTTTCGGTCACGGGAATCCTCGCTGAAGGGCCGTACCCAGATATATACGGTCGGGCGTCGGTCGGCGTTCGAACTACTCTATTTTACGCCCCATTTCCTTGACAGTGGAGAAGTTGCTGTTTACCATGCACGTTCCCTCGACAAGGAGCGTGACGTGGTCGGATTCGTTCCGAAGGAGATGTTTTTCACGAAGGGTGCGGGGAAACACCGCGAAAAGCTGACCTCGTTCGAGTTGGCGCTGCGCTCAGCCGGCATTGCCGCGTGCAATCTGGTCCGCGTGTCGAGCATCTTCCCGCCCGGGTGCCGCATCCTTCCGCGCGCGCAGGGTGTGAAACGTCTGGAGCCCGGTCAGGTCACGTTCGTCGTCATGTCGGAAGCCGCGACGCGCGAACCCCATCGTCTGATTGCGGCGACGGTGGGCGTGGCCATTCCCCGCGACAAGAGCCTGTACGGGTATCTCTCGGAGCACCACAGCTTCGGGGAGAGCGAAGACATCGCGGGCGACTACGCTGAGGAGCTCGCGGCAGAGATGCTCGCGACGACGCTCGGTCTGGATTTCGATCCGGACAAGAGCTGGGACGAGAAGAAAGAAGTGTATCGCCTCTCCAATCAGATCGTCCGGACGCAGAACGTCACCCAGACCGCTGTCGGGGACAAAAAGGGCCTCTGGACGACCGTCGTCGCCGCCGCCGTGCTGGTCGGATAGCAAGGCGGCTCCGACCCTGCTCCGACATAGGTCTGACACCGCTCTGACACCTGTCTGAGACTGCTCCGACACTCCTCCGACACTGCTCTGACACCGCTCCGATACCGTTCTGACAGGTCTCCGACCCCGCTTTGACACCAATCTGAGACCGCTACGACCGATACTGTCAGCATGACAATCGTGATTCGGGGGCTGCTGAGCGCTGCCCTCACTCTTCTGTTGGCGGCGCCCGCGGCCGCGCAGATGTATGAACTGATAGGCACCCGCGCGCAGGGGATGGGCGGGGCGTTTGTCGCCGTCGCAGATGATGCCACCGCCACGTGGTGGAACCCGGCAGGTCTCGCCACCAGCGCGACATTGAACCTCTCCTACGACCGGTCGACCAACAACGCCCCGGTCGACCCGCCTCCCGACGGTCCGGCCTGGCTCGGTGAGACGACGGGATTTGCCCTCACCACTCCTGCACTCGGTGTGAGCTACTACCGGTTGCGAATCAGTGAAATACAGCCCCTTTCCTCTAACGGCACCGGTACGTCGGGCCGACAAGATGAAGGGGCCGCATCTGTCGATCTGCGCACGTTTGCGCTGCACGAGTACGGCGTCACGATCGGTCAGTCTCTGGGGACCAACCTGGTTGTCGGGTCGACGCTGAAGCTGATTCACGGCGGTCGAGCCGTCTCGTTGGTGTCCGGAGCGACGACGGCGCGGGATCGGCTCGACGACGCCGGGTCGGCCGACGTGGACGATGAGTTCGAGACCAACCTGGACATCGGCGCGATGGCCGCGATCGGTCGGGTGCGTTTGGGGGTCAGCCTGAAGAACGTGCGAGAGCCGGAGTTCGGCGAAGGCGAAACGGCGGTGACGTTGGAGCGGCAGTCACGCGCGGGCGTTGCGGTGATCGGCGGTGGCGCTGGGCCGCTGACGTCCATCACGGCGGCAGTGGATTACGACATCACCGAGCTCGACACCGTGCTCGGTGTCGTTCGTCACGTCTCGGCGGGGGCCGAGGCGTGGCTGTTCCAGCGACGCGTCGGGCTACGCGGCGGCTTCAGCGCGAACATCATCGGGGACACCACGAACTCAACCAGCATGGGGATCAGCGTGGGCAGCAGCAGCTATTACGTGGAAGGGTTCTACACGACCGGTTCAGATCAGACGCGCGAAGGTTGGGGTCTAAGTCTTAGATTGTCCTATTAAGTCATCGTGATTGACAATATTTGTCAGGTCGCGTACCGTTGAAGTTTCGATGCCCGTCCGTATAGGCGAACTTCTCCTCAAGGAGAAGCGAATCACTCCGGATCAACTCGAACAGGCCCTGAACCATCAAAAGGCCAGCGGGGGGAAGCTCGGCTTCAACCTCGTCAAGATGGGGTTCGTCAAGGACGAGGAGATTACCGCCCTCCTCAGCAAGCAGTACGGCGTCCCGTCGATCAACCTCACCCAGTTTGAAATCGATCCCGCGGTCATCAAGTTGATTCCCGCGGAGACCTCGCAGAAGTACCAGATCGTCCCGCTCAGCCGCGCCGGTGCGACGTTGACGATCGCGATGACTGATCCGACCAACGTCTTCGCGATGGACGACATCAAGTTCATGACCGGCTACAACGTCGAGCCGGTCGTCGCCTCCGAGATCGCCGTCACCGACGCGATTCAGAAATATTACCCGGCGAGCGCCAAGGCCGCGCCAGCGGCCATGCGCGAGGTGACCCAGTCGCTGCCGAATGTCAGCACGCTCGAGATGGCGAGCAAGGGGCTCGAGGAGCTCCAGGCGACGCTCGACACCGACGCCACCGACGTCGAGGTACTCGAGGAGCTGCAGGAAATCAGCGCCGACGCGCTCGCCAAGCAGGGCGAAGAGGCGCCGGTCGTCCGGCTGGTCAACGTCGTGCTGATGTCGGCGATTCAGAAAGGGGCCAGCGACATCCACATCGAGCCCTACGAGAAAGAGCTGCGGGTCCGCTACCGTATCGACGGGATCCTCTACAACATCATGGCCCCGCCGATGAAGTTCCGCGATGCGATCTCGTCGCGCATCAAGATCATGTCGAAGCTCGACATCGCCGAGAAGCGCCTGCCGCAGGACGGTCGCATCAAGATCCGCTTCAACGAGAACGGGACGCAGAAAGAGATCGACTTCCGTGTCTCGGTGCTGCCGACGCTGTTCGGCGAGAAGATCGTGATGCGTCTCCTCGACAAGGACAAGCTGATGCTCGACATGACGCGGCTGGGATTCGAGTCCGAGTCGCTGGCCAAGTTCGAGTCGGCGATCCTGCGTCCGTGGGGGATGGTGCTGGTCACCGGCCCGACCGGCAGCGGCAAGACCAACACGCTCTACTCGTCGATCGCAAAAATCAACACGCCGGAAACCAACATCATGACCGCCGAGGACCCGGTCGAGTTCAACCTCGTCGGCATCAATCAGGTCCAGGTCAAGGAAAGCATCGGGCTGAACTTCGCCGCGGCGCTCCGCTCGTTCCTCCGGCAGGATCCGAACATCATCCTGGTCGGCGAGATCCGCGACTTCGAGACCGCCGAGATCGCGGTCAAGGCGGCGCTCACCGGCCACCTCGTGCTGTCGACGCTGCACACCAACGACGCCCCGAGCACGATCAACCGCCTGATGAACATGGGCATCGAACCGTTTCTGGTGGCGAGCTCCGTCCATCTGATCTGCGCGCAGCGCCTGGTGCGCCGCGTCTGCTCGAACTGCAAGGAGCCCGCGCCGCTGCCGCCGCCGGCGCTCATCCAGGCGGGGTTCTCCGCCGACCTGGCCAGCGAGGTCACGCCGATGAAGGGGCGCGGCTGCGAGCGCTGCAACAACACCGGCTACAAGGGGCGCGTCGGTCTCTACGAGGTGATGGAAATCGGCGAGGAGCTGCGCGAGCTGATTCTGGTCGGCGCCTCGGGCCTCGAGCTGCGTCGCAAGGCGGTCGACGAAGGAATGATCACGCTCCGCCAGAGCGGATTGCGGAAGGTCAGGGAAGGCGTCACGACGATCGAAGAGGTTGTTCGCGAGACGGTGAAATAGTCGACGACTGATGACTGACGACTGAGGACTGAGGACTGATTGATGGCCACACTGCCTGAACTGTTGAAAACGTTGGTCGAGATGGAGGGCTCTGACCTGCATATCACGACCAACACGCCGCCCCAGGTGCGGGTGCACGGTCACCTGCAGCGCCTGCCGGGCAGCGACATGCAGCCGAACGAGACCAAGCAGCTGGTCTACAGCGTGTTGACCGACTCGCAGAAGAAGCGATTCGAGGAGACCAACGAGCTCGACTTCTCGTTCGGCATCAAGGGGCTGGCGCGCTTCCGCTGCAACGTCTTCAACCAGCGCGGCGCGGTCGGCGCCGTTTACCGGCTGATTCCCGAAAAGATTCGCGCCTTCGGCGAGCTCGGCCTGCCCGCGGTCCTGGCGACGCTCGCCGAGCGGCCGCGCGGCCTGGTGCTGGTCACCGGTCCGACCGGCAGCGGCAAATCGACGACGCTCGCGGCGATGCTCGACAAGATCAACTCCGAGCGGCACGACCACATCCTGACCATCGAGGATCCGATCGAGTACATCCACCCGCACAAGAACTGCCTGGTGAATCAGCGCGAAGTGCACGCCGACACCGACAGCTTCGCGAACGCGCTCCGCGCCGCGCTGCGCGAGGATCCGGACATCGTCCTGATCGGCGAGATGCGCGATCTCGAGACGGTTGAAGCGGCGCTCAAGATCGCCGAAACCGGACATCTGACGTTCGGCACGCTGCACACCAACTCGGCGGCGCAGACCATCAACCGCATCATCGATGTCTTCCCGGCCAATCAGCAGGCGCAGATCCGCACGCAGCTCTCGCTGGTCCTGGAAGGGATCGTCTGTCAGGCGCTGCTGCCCCGCGCCGACGGCAAGGGCCGGGTGGTGTCGCTCGAAATCATGGTGCCGACGCCGGCGATCAGAAACCTGATCCGCGACGACAAGATCCATCAGATCTACGGGTCGATGCAGGCCGGACAGGAAAAGCTCGGCATGCAGACCGCGAATCAGTCGCTGGCCAGCCTGTACTTGAAACGGCAGATTACGCTCGAGACGGCGCTCTCGGCCTCCTCGCTGAAAGACGAGCTGCAGGAAATGATCAACCGCGGCGTCGGCGTGGTACAGGGCGCCGGCCTCGGCCAGCGGCCGGGCCTGCCGCGGCCGGCCGTGCAACGGACGTAGGAATTCGAAATTAGGAATTCGGAATTGGGAATGAGCAGACTAGGAATTCTGGAGTAGGTCATGCCGACTTTCGCATATGCGGGACGGACCCGTGCCGGGCAGACGGTCAGCGGTGAGCGCAGCGCCGACACGATGGACGCGGCGGTGGCCGCGCTCAGGCGCGACCAGATTCTGGTCACCCGCATCACGCCATCCAAGGAGAGGGCCGCGGCCGCGCCCGCCAAGACCAAGGTTGGCAAGCTCGGGAAAAAAGTGGCGGCGAAGAACCTCGCGGTCTTCACCCGCCAGTTCTCGGTGATGATCGACGCCGGCCTGCCACTCGTCCAGTGTCTCGAGATTCTCGGCACGCAGGAAGAGGACAAGAATTTCGCGGCGGTCATTCTGCAGACCCGCGCCGACGTCGAGGGGGGCGCGTCGCTGGCCGACGCGATGCGCAAGCATCCGAAGACCTTCGATCCGCTGTTCACGAACATGATTGCCGCCGGCGAGGCGGGCGGCATCCTCGACACGATTCTCAAGCGGCTGGCCACCTACATCGAGAAGGCGGTCAAGCTCGCCGGCCAGGTCAAGTCGGCGATGATCTACCCGATTGCCGTCATGGTGATCGCCGGGCTGGTGGTCGGCGTGATCCTGTGGAAGGTCATTCCGACCTTCGCCTCGTTGTTTTCCGGACTGGGCGCTGAGCTGCCGTTCGCGACCCGCTTCGTGATCGCGCTGAGCAACAACCTGGTCAGATACTTCATCCCGCTGATCGTCGTGATGGGCGCGGCCGGCTACGGGTTCAAGCGCTACTACGACACCGACAACGGCCGACGCGTCGTCGATCGGATCGTCCTCAAGCTGCCGATTCTCGGCGACATCATGCGGAAGATCGCGGTGGCGCGCTTCTGCCGGACGCTCGCCACGCTGATCAGCTCGGGCGTGCCGATTCTCGACGGCCTGGAGATTACCGCGCGGACCTCCGGCAACGCGATCGTCGAAGACGCCATCATGCTGACCCGGAAGAGCATCGAGCGCGGCGAGACGATTTCGGCGCCGCTCAAAGAGACCAACGTGTTCCCGTCGATGGTCACCCAGATGATCGGCGTCGGCGAAGCGACCGGCGCGCTCGACACGATGCTCGCGAAGATCGCCGACTTCTATGAGGAAGAGGTCGACACGGCGGTGGCCGGCCTGCTGACGCTGCTCGAACCGATCATGATCGCCGTGCTCGGCGTGGTGGTCGGCGGCATCGTCATCGCGATGTACCTGCCGATCTTCGACCTGATCTCCAAGCTGACGTAGGACAGGTGGGTCCGATAGTCAGGTGGAAAAGATGCCGAGCGGCTGCGGCCATGCCGAGCCGAGGACGAGTGAGTCCGAGGCGAGGCATCAGCGTGAGAACGCGCCGGGGGTGGGGCCCCGGCGCCAGTAAAGAAGATGCTCGCTACTGACCTGCGCCGCCGCGTCGCCTGGCTGATCGCCATCCGGGCGATCATCAGCACGATTCTGCTCGGCGGCGCGATCGTCGCGCAGATCACCTCTCCCGGATCGTTTCCGGTCAACCCGTTCTTCTTCCTGGTGGGTTGCACCTACGCGATCACGATCGCCTACGCGTCGACGCTGCGCTTCGTGGATCGCTTCCGGTGGCTGGTCGACATCCAGCTGGCGACCGATGCGCTGATCGTGTCGGCGTTCATCTACATCACGGGCGGCGTGGCCAGCTACTTCTCGTCGCTCTATGTGCTGCCGATCGTCGCCGCCAGCGTGGTTCGCTTCCGCCGCGGCGCCCTGCTGGTGGCGAGCGCCAGCGCGGTGATCTACGTCGGGATGGTCTTCCTGCAATACCTCACGGCGGCGGGCATTCTGATCGACCCGTGGCTGTCGGCCGGCCGTGTCGTCCTGCCGACCGGCGCGACGGCGCAATATACCGTGGCCATCAATCTGTTCGGGTTTTTTGCGGTCGCGCTGCTGAGCGGCTCGCTTGCCGAGAGCGTCCGCTCGGCCGGCGCCCGTCTCGAGCAGGCGTCGACCGAGATCGCCGATCTGCAGGCGCTGAACCAGCACGTCATCGACAGCCTGCCGAGTGGACTGGCCACCACCGATCGACAGCAGCGCATCCTGACGTTCAACCACGGCGCCGAGGCGATCACCGGCCTGCCGTTCGCGTCGGTCGTGGGGCGTCATGTGTCGGAGGTCCTGCAGCTGCCGAAATTTCTGGCCGACTCGCTCGATCACGGGCTACAACACACCGCCGCCCCGGGCCGCCGCTTCGAGTTCCGTTTCCGGCGGGGCGACGATCGCGGCGAAATCGATCTCGGACTCGGCGTCGCGCATCTTCAGACGCCGGGCGGGCGCGCCGGCTATCTCATCACCTTTCAGGACGTCACCGACATCAAGAAGCTCGAACGCGATGCGCGGATGCAGCAGCGGCTGGCGGCCGTCGGCGAGATGGCGGCCGGCATTGCCCACGAGATCAGGAATCCGCTCGCGTCGATGTCCGGATCGATTCAGATTCTGCGGCAGGAGCTGCCGCTCAGCGCCGAGCAGGAGCAGCTGATGGACATCGTGCTGCGCGAGTCGGAGCGACTCAACAGCACCATCCGATCGTTTCTCGCCTACGCCCGGCCGCAGCGATTCGAGATCGCCCGCTTCGACGTGCGGCGGGCGCTCAACGATACGGCGCTGCTCCTGCGGAACAGCGCGGAAGTGAGGGACGATCACCTCATCGAGGTGGAGGTGCCATCCAGCGAGCTGTGGTTCGAAGCGGACGAGGGGCAGATCAAGCAGATTGTGTGGAATCTGGCGACCAATGGGCTCCGGGCGATGCCGGGGGGCGGCCGCTTGAAACTGGTCGGCTTGTCTGAGTCGGGCTCGGACAGCCTCGTCATCACGGTCAGGGATGAGGGCATCGGGATCGCGCCGGAAGAGCTGGATGGCCTGTTTCAGCCGTTCCACGGCAGTTTTGCCAAGGGCAGCGGGCTGGGTCTCGCCATCGTCCACCGCATCGTCACCGATTACAACGGCGAGATTCAGGTGAGCTCACGGCAGGGGGAGGGCACTGCGGTGTCGGTGCGGCTGCCCGCCCGTGCGGAAGTCACAACATGAGCCAGACCGATACGTTAGAACCGACCTCGAGCACGACCGAACGCCGCCGGCCGCGGATTCTTGTCGCCGACGATGAGCGCTCGATGCGCGAGCTGCTGGCGATCGTCCTGCGCCGCGAGGGCTACGACGTGCTCCTCGCCGAGAACGGCCGCGAGGCGATCGCGCTCATCGAGAAGGAGCCAATCGACCTGTTGATTTCCGACATCAAGATGCCCGACCTGAGCGGCGTGGACGTGCTGCGCGCCGCCAAGCGCGTCGACCAGGACATTCTCGGCATCATGATCACCGCCTTCGCGTCGACCGAAACGGCGGTCGAGGCGATGCGACTCGGCGCCTGCGACTACCTGAGCAAACCGTTCGATATCGATCTGCTCAAGATGAAAGTGCGGGAGAAGATCGACAACCGGCAGCTGAAGCAGGAAAACGTCCTGCTGAAGCGGACGCTCGGACTCTCGCATCAGTTCGCGAACATCATCGGCCGCAGCGCGTCGATGCTCGACGTCTTCAAGATGATCGAGACCGTCGCGCGCACCAACAGCACGATCCTCCTGACGGGGGAGTCTGGCACCGGCAAGGGGCTGGTGGCGCAGGCGATTCACTTCCACTCGCTGCGGCGCGACCGCCCGATGGTCTCGCTGAACTGCGGCGCGATGCCCGAAACGCTGCTCGAGTCGGAGCTGTTCGGACACATGCGCGGCGCGTTCACCGGCGCCGAGACGAACAAGAAGGGACTGCTCGAAGTCGCCGAAAAGGGGACGATTTTCCTGGATGAGATCGGCGAGATGAGCGCCGTGATGCAGGTGAAGTTCCTGCGCGTCCTCCAGGAGCGCCGCTTCCGGCGGGTCGGCGGCCTCGAAGAGCTTCAGGCCGACATCCGGGTGATCGCGGCGACCAACCAGGATCTTGGCAAGGCGGTCGGTGACGGGCGTTTCCGTGAGGATCTCTTCTACCGCATCAATGTGATTCCGATTGCGCTGCCGCCGTTGCGCGAACGCCGGGAGGACATCCCGCTCCTGGCCGACCACTTCCTCGCGAAATACGGCGAGCAGATGGCCAAGCCGATCACCGGCATCGCCGGGGCGGCGCTCGATCTGCTGCAGCAGTACGACTGGCCCGGCAATATCCGCGAGCTCGAGAACGTGATGGAACGGGCAGTGGCGCTCGAGCGGTCGCCGACCATCCTTCCCGAGAGCCTGCCTCCCACGGTCCGGACCGCAGCGGCGCGGGGGGCGCCTCGCGCATCGGACGCGCTGCCAGCCACCGGCTTTGATCTCGAAGCGCACGTCAAAGAGATAGAGCGCGCGTACATCGCGCAAGCGCTCGAGCGGGCAGGGGGCGTACAAGTGAAGGCGGCGGAACTGCTGGGCATGAGTTTCCGGTCGTTTCGCTATTACGTGAAGAAATACAACCTCCGTTGACAATCAGGGTCGGCTGGCTGCGACAATAATTGTCAGGCTGACGAGAATTGTCCCAAGCTCGACGGTCGGTCGAAACTGTAAGTGACGTGTTTATAGTACGTTGTGGCCTTGCAGACGACCCGGATGGGCTGGCACCACGGTTGCTCTTTACCGGTCCGACGGGCACGGCACCGAACAAGCCAGCCAATCAGCGTTACTTTTTAAGGAGAGCTAGACAATGAAGATGCGTCGCAATGCCAAGGGTTTCACGCTCATCGAGCTGCTGATCGTCGTGGCGATCATCGGCATCATCGCCGCGATTGCGGTGCCCGGTCTGCTCCGCGCCCGTATGTCGGGCAACGAGGCTTCGGCCATCGGTTCGCTGCGCGCCATCAACAGCTCGCAGTCGACCTACGCGTCGAGCTGCGCGAGCAACGGTTACGCGATTACGCTGGCCGACCTCGCCAAGCCGGCGCCCGGCAGCAACCAGGGCTTCATCAGCCCCGACCTGCAGACGGATCCGTCGCGTAAGAGCGGCTACGACGTCTCGCTCGCGAAGGACGCCACGGCGGGCGTGGTCGTGCAGACGCTCGCGAAGAACACCTGCAACACGGCGGCGAACGACGCGTCCTCGGCCTACTGGGCGGGCGCGATTCCGGCGACCGTCGGCCAGACGGGTCAGCGGTCGTTCGCGACCGATACCCGCGGCACGATTTACTTCGACAACACCGGCGCCGCGATCGCGAACCCGATTCCGGGCGCGACCAACGTTCTCCAGTAACGCGCGCGACGCGACGTGTCTTCCGACGGGATGCCGGTCACGGCATCCCGTTTTCTTTTTGGCCGCGAGGACACCGGGGAAACAGGACGGCGCTGGGCGTTTCCTGTAAGATTCGTCCGAAATGAGCCAGACGGTTGCTCGACTCGCTCTCGTATCCGCGCTGGTCGGACTCGGTGCCTCCGCGACGGCCGCCTACGTTCACTACCAGCACCTCGCCGACCCTTCGTACATCAGCTTCTGCGACGTCAACGCCAGCGTCAGCTGCACGCAGGTATATGCGAGCCGCTATGGAACGTTCGCCGGCGTCTCGGTGGCGGTCTTCGGGGTGATCTGGTTCGCCCTGGCGACGCTCCTGACGGTGGCGGCGCTTCGAGGCCCCACGACGGTCCGGGACAGCGCGGCCGCCTACTTGTTTGCGGCGTCGACGATCGGTCTCGCGATCGTGCTCTACCTCGGCTACGCCTCGTTTTTCATCCTCGGTCTCGTCTGCGTGCTCTGTGTCATCACCTACGTGGCCGTCATCGCCTTGTTCCTGATTTCCGGCGCGGCGACCTCGGTTCCCATGACCAGTGTGCCGGGGCGCGCCATCACCGACTTGAAGGCGCTGCGCCAGAGCCCGATGGCGATGGTGCTGACCGCGCTGTTCGTGGTGGGGACGGTTTCGGCGCTGGTGTTGTTCCCGCGTGACAGTGCGACGGTCGCCGCCGCGGAGGGCAGCGCTCCGGTTTCCTCGGCCGAGCTCGAGGAAAGCCGGCGCGCTGAATTCGAACGCTTCTACACGGCGCAGCCACGCCTGACGCTGAATGTTCCTGCCGAGGGCGCGAAAGTCCTAGTCGTCAAGTTCAACGACTATCAGTGTCCGGCCTGCGCGGATTCGTTCCGGGCCTACAAGAGCGTGCTCGCGAAATACGAGTCGAGCCATCCCGGAGCGGTCCGGCTCGTCACGCGTGACTATCCACTCGAGCAGGAATGCAACACTGGCGGACAGCATCAAGCCGCCTGTGAGGCGGCGGTGGCAGTCCGGTTGGCACGCGCCAAGGGGCGGGCCGAGGCCCTCGAGGAGTGGCTGTTCGCCAACCAGGCCGGGCTGACGCCGGACCGGGTCCGCCAGGGCGCCCGCGACGTCGGCCAGGTCACCGACTTCGACGCCCGCTATCAAGCGACGCTGGAGCAGGTGAAGGCCGACGTGGCGTACGGGCGCCAGCTCGGTATCGGCGCGACGCCGACGTTTTTCATCAACGGCGTGAAGATCGACGGGTCTCTGCCGACTGCCTACTTCGATCAGGCGATTGCCTACGAGCTCGCCCGGGCCAAATAGGGCCTGTCGGCCGGGTGCTGGGTGCAGGGTGCCGCGTGCCGCGTGCAAGGTGCCGCGTGCCGGGTGCCGATAAGAGATTGAAGGTGCAACGAGGTCGCGAGATGCTTTCGGCGTTCGAGCCGTGCCGGCGAGGCCTGAAAACGCAATTTCATGCAAAGTCGTGCATGCCACGGTCGTTCTGGCACCCCGCGGCGCGGCACCCGGCACCGAGCACACTGCACCTGGCACCGAGCACCCGGCCCCCGGCACCGAGCACCCGGCCCCCGGCACCCTGCCCCCGGCACCCTTGAGAGAAATGCCCGCGCTCGCGACCTACGATCTCACCAAGGACTACGCGGTCGGCTTCTGGCGGAAACGGCCGTACCGTGCGCTCGATCGCCTGTCGATCGAGGTCGAAGCGGGTGAGGTGTTTGGATTTCTCGGCCCGAACGGCGCGGGCAAAACCACCACGCTGAAGCTGCTGATGCAGCTGGTGTTCCCGACCTCGGGCCGGGCGGAGATTTTCGGCCGGCCGGTCGGCGACCTGTCGATCAAGCGGCGGCTCGGATATCTTCCCGAAAATCCGTACTTCTACGATTATCTGACGGCCGAAGAGCTGCTGTCGTACTTCGCCGGCCTGTTCGGCTACGACGCCGCCGACCGGCGAACGCGTGTCTCGCGTCTGCTCGACGAGGTGGGCATCGGCCGCGAGCGCCGGCTCCAGCTGCGGAAGTTCTCCAAGGGTATGCTCCAGCGCGTCGGCATCGCGCAGGCGCTGATCAACGATCCGGAGATCGTGATCTTCGACGAGCCGATGTCCGGTCTGGACCCGATCGGCCGCCGCGAGGTCCGCGCGCTGATTCTTCGGCTGCGCGATCGAGGCTGGACCTGTCTTCTTCAGCTCGCACGTGCTGAGCGACGCCGAAGCGCTCTGTAGCCGAGTGGCGATTCTCGCCAAGGGCCGCCTCATGAAGAGCGGCCGGCTGTCCGACATGCTGGATCTGCAGGCGCACGGCTGGGAAGTGGTGGTCGGCTCGGTCGACGAGGCGCTCGCCCGGATGCTCGAAACCAAGGCGCGGCGCATCACGAGAATCAGCGACGGGCGCTACACCGTGGAACTACCGCTCGACCCGCCACCCGATCGCTTCGTGTCGGATCTGGCAGCGGCCGGCGCCACCGTCATCTCGCTGAATCCACTCCGCGAGACGCTCGAGGATATTTTCGTCGAGCAGGTGGCGAAGTCCGGAGCGCGCCCGTGAGAACCCTCGCCTGGATTGCCCTGAACGTCTTTCGCGAGTCGGTGCGCGACAAGGTGCTCTACAACCTGGTGTTGTTCGCCATCCTGATGATGGGCGCGTCCTACCTGCTCGGACAGCTCACCGCCGGCCAGGACTACAAGATCGTCATCGATCTCGGTCTCGGCGCGATGTCGATCTTCGGGCTGTTCATCGCGGTCTTCATCGGCATCGGCCTCGTGTCGAAGGAGGTGGAGCGCAAGAGCATTTACGCCCTGCTGGCGAAGCCGATCCACCGCTACCAGCTGGTGCTCGGCAAATACGCCGGGCTCATCCTCACCCTGCTCGTCAACATTTCGGTGATGGCGCTCGGGCTGTACGTGTTGATGCACTACGTCGCGTCCCAGTTCCCGCCGGAGCTGGTGGCGAGCTGGGATGTGCCGCCCTCCGATCCGCGCATCCTGAAGGCGGTCGGCCTGATCGTGATGGAGCTGGCGGTCGTCACGGCGATCGCGCTGTTCTTTTCGACCTTCTCCACGCCGATCATGGCGGCGGCATTCACCTTCGCGCTGTGGATTGCCGGCCATTTCAGCGCCGACCTCCGGAACTTCGAGCAGGTCGTCGAATCGCCGGTCGCGGCCAGCATCGCGCGCGGGTTGTACTGGGTGCTGCCCAACCTGGCCACCTTCGACGTCAGAAGCCAGGTCGCGCATGGCCGACCGATTGAAGGCGGTCTCGTCGTGCTCGCCGTGCTCTACGGCGTCACCTACATCGCCGTGTTGCTGGTTGCTTCGGTCACCATTTTCTCGCGCCGCGACTTCAAGTGATACGTTCACGGCCCCGCTACGAAGTCGGCATATCGCTCAGCTTGATCGCCGTGCTGATGGCCGGTGCCGTCAGACTCCAGCGCGAAAGGGATATGCGTTATCCGCCGCCAGAGGCGACCGAAGAAACCTTGTATCTGACGTCGGGTCCGGTCCTGCGGCGAATGTCGCTCGGGTATCGATCGCTGGCGGCAGACCTTTACTGGATTCGGGCGATTCAGCACTTCGGCGGGACGCGCACGAAAATCTACACACCGGACCGGCCCGGTGGGGCGCCCCGCGCCGAAGGGACCGAACCGTATCGGCTGCTGTTTCCGTTGCTCGACCTCACGACGACGCTCGATCCCTACTTCGCGGTGGCCTACCGATTCGGGTCGATCTTCCTCGCCGAGCCATATCCGGGCGGTCCGGGGCGGCCGGATCTCGCGATTGCACTGCTGGAAAAGGGATTACAGGTTGAGCCCGATAACTGGGAATACATGTACGACATCGGGTTCGTCCACTATTGGTGGCACCAGGACTATCAAACCGCCGGGGCCTGGTTTGCCAAGGCGGGCGAGGTCACCGGGGCTCCGTGGTGGATGAAGTCCATGGCTGCCACCACGGTGGCTAACGGTGGCGACCGTACGTCTTCCCGGCTCATGTGGGAGGAGATTCTGAAGTCGGCGACGGTCGACTATCAGCGTAACCACGCCCAGCGCGCGCTGGCGCAGCTCCAGGCTCTCGACCATCTCGACAATCTCCGGGAGCTGGTCGCCCGCTTTTCCAGGCAGACGGGCACTCCCCCGGCCGGCTGGGAATCGCTGATCAGGGCCGGATTGCTTCCCGGTGTTCCGCTCGATCCGAGCGGGACCCCGTATGCACTCGATGCCGCGGCCGGCGTGGAGCTGGCACGCGAATCGATGCTGTTTCCGCTTCCCCAGGTGCCCCAGGGAATGGTCAGCCAGCCGTGATCGAATGGATACCAGTCGTCGTGGCCGGGATGTTCGGAGCGATCGTCGGCAGCTTTCTGAACGTCTGCATCTACCGTCTTCCGCGCGGCTCGTCCGTGGTGTGGCCGGCATCGGCCTGCGCGAACTGCGGGCGGTCGCTGGCCTGGTTCGAGAACTTCCCGCTCGTCAGCTATCTCGCCCTGGCCGGTCGCTGCCGCACCTGCCGTGAGCGCATCTCGATTCGCTACCCGATCATCGAAGCGATCACGGCCGTGATGTTCGCCGGCGCGTGGTGGCTCTACGGGCCCTCGCCGCTGCTCGCGTCACGGCTGATTTTTGGCTCGGCGCTGATCGTGCTGTTCGCGATCGACCTCGAGCATCATCTGCTGCCCAACGCGATTACCCTGCCGGGCATCGTCGTCGGCTTCCTCTTCAGTTTCATGACCGAGCCCGGCTGGATCGCCTCCTTGATCGGGATCCTGCTCGGCGGGGGTGTCCTGTATGCGATGGCCGAGGCCTACTACCGCATCCGCGAAGAGGAAGGCCTCGGGATGGGCGACGTCAAGATGCTCGCGATGGTCGGCGCCTTCCTCGGGTGGCAGCTGACGTTCGTGACGCTGATGCTCGCATCGTTCGCCGGGTCGCTGATCGGCGGGCTGGTCATCCTGATGCGCCGCGGTGGGATGAAAACCGCATTGCCCTTCGGCACCTTTCTCGCGGTCGGCGCCGCGCTCGCCGCAACGGTCGGCTATCCACTGATGGATTGGTACCTCCGCCTGTGGTAACCGAACCCAAGCCGCCGTGCCGCTGAGTTCAGATGCCTACGCGCTCCTGGGGCTGACCGCCATCGTCGGCGTCCTGGCCGCCGCGCTGACGTTTGCCGTCCTGCGGCTCGGGGCGGCGGCGCGCGATACGCACCGGCGCGAGAGCTCGGGGGAAACGACGCTCCTGTCGGCAGCACTTCAGGAAGCTGTGGAGAAGCTGAAGGCTCAGGAGCGCGCCACCGCCGCCCGCGCCGACGCCTCCGAGCGGCTGAGCGGGGAGATCGTCGAAAGCTTGACCGCCGGTCTTCTGGTCGTCGGCCTGAAGCGGGAGGTTCGCATCATCAATCCCGCCGGCCGGCGCATGCTGCACATCCCCGAGTCGGCGTCTGCCGACGATCATCGGCGGATGCTCGACGAGCCCGCCCTCTCCGAAGTGATCGACGAGTGTCTGGTTACGCGCGTCCCGATCTCGAGGCGGGCCGTGCATCTCCCCGAGTCGCGTCACGGCGCCACTCACCTTGGCGTCACCGTGTCCCCGCTGTTCGATGAAAACAGCGAGCTGCACGGCGTCATCTGTCTGTTCACCGATCTGACGGCCGTCAAGAACCTGGAAGAGCAATTGCGCCTCAAGGAGAGCCTGGCGACGGTCGGCGAGCTGACGGCCGGCATCGCCCACGAATTCCGGAACGGGCTGGCGACGATTCACGGCTACAGCAAGCTGTTCGACCTGAAGGCGCTGCCTGAGGCATACCGGCCGTATGTCGAGGGCATTCGCGCTGAGGCGGAATCGCTCAGTCAGGTGGTGACCAATTTCCTGAACTTCGCCCGGCCGGCCCAGCTCACGCTCGCGCCGGTGGATCTCGGCGCGATCTGCGAACGTGCCGCGGAGGAGCTGCGCGGCGAAGCGCGCTCGCTGGGCGGCGACATCACGGTACGTGGCCAGTTCGGGACCATTGAAGGCGACGAGGTGCTGCTGCGCCAGGCGTTCAGTAATCTTCTGCGGAACGCCGTCGAGGCGTGCGCGGGCGCCACGCTCGCGCCGGTCGTCGTGATCCAGTCAGAGCTCGACCCGGCGCAGTCTCTGATGAGAATCGTCGTCGAGGACAACGGGCCGGGCATCGAGCCTGGAGCGCGCGAGCAGGTGTTCCGGCCGTTCTTCACGTCGAAACGCAATGGCACCGGCCTGGGACTGGCGCTGGTCCAGAAAATCATCGTCTTTCACAACGGCCGCATCACCGTCGGATCCTCGCCGCTCGGCGGTGCCAGCTTGCAAGTCTCGCTGCCGCGCAGCGCCTAGCATTTTCTGATACCTGCGCGTCGCCTCGCACCGGCAATTTCTGCGTACCTGCTGAAGGTGTCACCAGGCCTTATCGCAAAATTACGGTGGAAAACCAGCGATTTTCGATCGGACGATGCGCGGAGCACGGTTTGCACTTCGAGATGGCGTGTTCAATCGCCCGCTCGCACGATACGAAGACGGATTCTCGCTGGTCGAGGCGCTGGTGGCGGCGACGGTTCTCACGGTCGGCCTCGTATCGCTTGCGCAGCTGATGATCCTGGCGCGAAGCGGCGGCCAGGCGGCCTGGGTCACCACCGCGGCCTCGATCCTCGCGCAGGACCAGATGGAGCAGCTGCGAACCATCGTCTGGCCGGCGGAGGCCAGCGCCGGCTGCTGCGATTTCTTCGACGGCAACGCTCAGGCGATCGGCACCTCCGGGGATGCGCCGCCCGGAACGCAGTACGTCCGCCGCTGGTCGATCGATCCCCTGGCGTCGGCTGCCGGCAACGCCGTCGTGCTGCAGGTCTGGGTAACGGCGCCGCGATCGGCCGGCGAGGTCCATCTCGTCAGCGTGAGATCGCGCAAGGCGGGATCATGAAAATCAACCGCCAATCAGGATTTTCGATCGTCGAGCTGATCGTCGCGCTCGGTCTCGCGCTGGCGGTGATGGCGACGATCTTCGATTTGCTGGGTCGGGCACGACGCCGATTCGACGCTGAGCCCGAAATCGCCGACCGACAGCAGCGAGTACGGGTGGCCGTCGACACACTGACCCGCGATCTCGCAATGGCCCGAGCGGTGCTGCCGTATCGATTGGTCGGGCCGTTCGCCGATCCCGCGGGCACATTCACAAACCGCGTCGTCACCGCGGTGGTCGAACAGCCGGACCAGGAAGAGGACAGGATCAGAACCTACTATTTGAAGGCGGGAGAAACGCCCGGCGTTTTCCAGTTGATGCGTGCAGAGGGCGCAGGTCCTGACGCTCCGGTCGTGGACTACGTCACCGACCTCACCTTCACTTACTTTGGCGAGCAGAATGTGAATCCTGGGGCAAGCCCGCCAGTCTGCGGGCCGACGAGTAGTGGCTCAACGCTTGTGCCGCTTGCAGGGCCAGAGCTCAGCGATGGTCCCTGGTGTCCTCTCGACGAGGGCGGTGTGCTGTTCGATGCCGATCTCCTTCGAATCAGACATGTGGTGGTCAGGGTCGCTGCCTCAGGAGTGTCAGGCGACTTGCAGTTCACGGTGGCTCCTCGTAACCTGAATCAATCGCGATGAAGCCCAGGCTTTCCAAACCGGAACAAGGCATCGCGCTCGTGATCGCGTTGATCGGACTCACGGTCATGCTGGCGCTCGGAGCGGCGGTGGTCCTGTTGACATCCACCGACACGATCATCGCCGGAAATTTCCGTCATAGCCGGCAGGCGCTCTACGCCGCCGAAGCGATCGCCGAGCTCGCGCTGGCCGACCTGCGGACCATCGCGAACTGGACCGACGTTGTCGAAGGCCGGCAACGCTCACGCTTCGTCGATGGCCCTCCCGACGGAGTGCGCGATCTGCCGATCGGATCGCCGGTCGACGTCGGCACGGTCCTGAATCTTGCCAACTGTGACGCGCCGACGCCGTGCGCTGGGGCCCCTCGCTGGCAGCTGTTTGCCCACGGTCCCCTTCGCGACCTGCTCTCGATGTCCGGCCTTCAGTCACCGTTTTATGTAGTGGCGTTCGTTCGCGCCGCGTCCCTTACGGCCGACGGCATCGTCGTCATTGTCCGGGGCGAAGCGTTCGGCCCTCGAGGCGCGCACAGCACCATCGACCTGACGGTTTCGAAATTAGCGTCAGAGCCGCCGCGGATCGTGAAGACGGTCTTCGAATAGTTCACGCTCGGTCCGCCGGACCGCCTTCCAACACTGTTACGAGAAGTAACAATTCGGCCGGTTCGAAACGCTTGGCCAGGCCTTGGCTCGCGACCTGGTCCACCGTCTAAAGGTAAGTACAAAAGGTAGTTAACAGCGGACATGTCGCTAAAGTCCGTTGCTGGCAATGCCATTGCTCAGTCAGGCAATGGAAGTTATGAGGTTCAACAAGGCACGCGTAGCTGGCAGCGGCGGGTTCACCCTCGTCGACTTGATCGCCACGATGGCCATTCTGGCGACGATGGCGGCGATTGCGACGCCACAGATGGTGGATGGTGTCGACAGTATGCGGCTCGGCATGACGGTGCGCGACGTCGAGCGCGAGCTGCAGTTCGCGCGGCTGAAGTCTGTGTCAGTCAACCGGCCGATGCGTGTGCGGTTCAACTGCCCGGTCGTCGGCCAGTTCCGCGCCGTCGAATTAATCGGCACGCCGCGCGTGCCGGCCGCGGCGGACGGTGCGGCCAACCGGTGCGACGAAACGCTCTATCCGTACCGCCCGACCGGCGGCGACAACAGCCGTCTGACGCGTCCGAACAACGACGGCCCGCTGCGCCGACTGCAGCCGCAGGCGTCGTTCGCAGCGTTCCCGACACTGGAGTTCTGGCCCGACGGAACCGTTCACGCCGACGCCGGCACGGGCGATCCGTGGCCGACAGTCGCAAACGCGGGCGTGACCATTACGGTGAGCCGCAAAGGCAAGACTCGCAACATTACGGTGAATTCACTTGGCAAAATCCAGCTGCAGTAACGAACGCGGGTTCTCGCTGGTCGAGACGCTGGTCGCCACCACCATCATGACGGTGGCGCTGGCCTCGCTCGCTCAGCTCTTCCTGATTTCGACCAAGGCGAATCAGAGCGCGCGGCTCACGACCGTCGCGTCGGTGCTGGCGCAGCAGAAGATGGAGCAGCTCCGCGGGCTGACGTGGGGCTTCGACACGATCGGGTTACCGCTGTCCGACACGACCAGCGACCTGAGCGTCGTCCCGGAGCTCCCGACCGGCGGCCCCGGCCTCACCCCGTCTCCCGGCGACGCGCTTCGCCGGAACGTCGACGGCTACTGCGATTTCCTCGACGGCGGCGGCCAGTCGCTCGGCGGCGGCACCAACGCGCCGCCGAACACGGTCTACGTCCGCCGCTGGTCGGTCGAACCACTGCCGACCAATCCGAACAACACGCTCATCCTGCAGGTGATGGTGTCGCGGTGGCGCTCCCGCGGTGACGCCGACACGCAAGAGGCGGGCGGAGGCAGGCGGCTCCCGGACGAGGCTCGAGTCATCAGCGTGAAAACGCGAAAGGCAAGCTAATGCACCGCCATGCTCGCGAACGCGGCTTCTCCTTGCTCGAAATGACGCTGGCGATGGGCCTCATGCTCGTCGTCACGGCGTCGGTCTTCTCGCTGGTCAATCCGTCCCAGGGCAACTTCGTGGCCGAACCCGAGGTCGCCGACATCCAGCAGCGCTCGCGTCTGGCGAGCGACACGCTCTACAAGGACCTGGTGATGGCCGGCGCCGGTTCGTACTCGGGCCAGAACCCGATGGCGCTCAGCTACTTCTTCGCCCCGGTCATGCCATATCGCCAGGGGCGGCTGCAGGACGATCCACCTGGAACGTTCCGGAGCGACACGATCACGTTGATGTTCGTTCCGCCGACCACCGCCCAGACCAGCATCAGCGCCCCGATGCCGGCGCAGTCCGCCGAGCTCAAGGTCAACGCCGATCCCGGTTGCCCACCCGGGAAACAGAATCAACTGTGCGGCTTCGAAGAGGGCATGTCGGTGCTCATTTACGACGACACTGGTTCGTACGACACCTTCACCATTACCCAAATACAGGATCCGGCGCTGCACCTGCAGCACAACCTGGACGACCTCTCGAAAACGTACGAGAAGGATGTCACCAAAATCGTCCAGATCAGAACCAACACGTATTACCTGCGGACCGACGTCGCGACCAAGACGTTTCAGCTGATGCATTACGACGGCGGCGCGAACGACGTCCCGATCGTCGACAACATTGTCGCGCTCGAGTTCGAGTATTTCGGCGATCCGCAGCCGCCGATCATGAAAAAAGCGATCGCCGATCCGGTTGGGCCATGGACCACTTATGGACCCAAGCCGGCCGCAGTCGGCGCCGAGAACTGCGTGTTCATCAACGACGGCTCGCCGATTCCGGCTCCTCGTCTTCCGGTGCTCGGCCCTGGCGGCGTGACGACGACCCTTGTTCGATTGACTCCAGCACAGATGACCGATGGACCCTGGTGTCCCGACCAGAACCACCCGAACCGGTTCGATGCCGACCTGCTGCGCATCCGCAAGATCGGCGTTCGCATCAGGCTGCAGACCGGCAACGAGACACTGCGCGGACCGGCCGGCGCGCTGTTCACTTACGGCGGCACCTCGCGCGGCGGTAACAAATATCTTCCCGATCAGGAGGTCAGGTTCCAGGTCACACCGCGGAATCTGAATCTCGGCCGATGACCAGACAACTCCGGCGTGAAGACGGCATGGCGGTCATCGTCGCCCTGATGGCGATGATGCTGATGACTGCTCTCGGAATGTCGCTCGTGCTGACGACGTCCTCCGAGACGATGATCTCGGGGAATTTCAGGGCCGGCGGTGAAGCACTATACGCGGCCGACGCGATCCTCGAGCGATCGATGGACGACCTGCTGACGATTCCCGACTGGAACAAGCTGCTCGACGGCTCGCTGCAGTCAGGGTTCATCGACGGTCCGCCGTCCGGTGAACGGACGCTGCCGGACGGTACCAAGGTCGATCTCAGCCAGATTCTGAGCTTTGCCAACTGCGAGAAAGCGACCACCTGTTCGGCTGGGGAGATGGATACCTACACCGACATGCGGCCATGGACGGTGAACAATCCACGCTGGCAGCTCTTCGCCTACGGCAACGTGGCGGACCTGCTGCCGACCGACACCATCAACTCACCGTTCTATGTCGTGGTTCTGATCGGCGACGACCCGTCCGAGACCGACGACAACCCGCTCGGCGACGGCGGGGCGCCGGTTGCGCCGGCGGACAAGAACCCGGGTCGCGGGGTCATCGCCCTGCGGGCGGAGGCGTTCGGGCCGCGCGGCGCCTACAAGGTCATCGAAATGACCATTGCCAAGACGGACACGACGGAGCTCGAACGCGGCTACACCGGCCAGCGCGGCCAGGACGAACAGAATCGTCGCGCGCGCAAGGCCGCCGTGCAATCGCCCGGCAAGAAGCTCGACATGCAAACGCTGTCGGGCTCAGGAGGAGTGTCGTAATGAGTCCCCGGCTGCCTTTTCCCGTGCGGGCGGTGGCGTCCGCGCTATTCGTGGTGGCGGCGGCCTCGCCTGCCGTGGCGCAGGTCGATCCGCTGCTGTTTCTGAAGACCGCACCGCCCAACGTCTTGTTCGTCGTCGACACGTCGCACCGCATGCAGCGGAGCGCGCCGACCAATCCGACCAACGTGGCGACGTCGATCGCCAGCAGCCACTACTACGACCCGTTCATCTACGCCAAGAACCCCGGGAATCCGCTGTGGCAGCAGAACCTCGGGGTGACCGACGCCAACACGCAGTTCTTCTATCGCCGCCGCTACAACAACCTCGAGCACTCGAACAACGGCGGCGACAAGTTCAACGCGACGACGATTCAGACCGTCGGCGATCGGCTGCCGCTGATGTATGCGCTGTTCGAGGCGCAGACGCGGATGTCGGTCGCCCGTGCCGCCCTCTACCAGGCCGTCGACGAGAACAAGACCGTCGCGCGCTTCGGATTGTTGAAGATGCGTCAGACCAACCCCGCGCTCGCCACGCAGGGCAACGCCGGGCCGGTCGCAGTGGCTGACATGGCGCAGCTCATTACCGAGTCCGGGTCGCTCCTCGGCCGTTGGCCGATTTCGCGACCAAGCGTCGGCGCGACCAACAACGGCGCGTCGAACACGACCGGCGTCGTGATGGCGCGGGCCGACCTTCAGACGCCGGCTGATGTGATGACGATGCTCGGTCGCAGCACCAGGGCCGCCGGCGGGCTGCTGCCGGCCGGCAACGACGACCTCAACACTATCGACGCGCCGGTCAAGCTGATGCTGGATGACGCCCGGACGGAAGCGGCGCGGCTGATTGCGCTCAACAACGATCCGACGTGCCGCAACACGGTGGTCGTGCTCGTCACCGGTGGCGGAGAGGGGACGACGAGCGGCCTGGACAACACGGCCCTCGACGCCGCCTCCGCCAGCTTTCTCAACATCAGCGGCCGCCGCGTGCCGGTGTATGTGATCGCCATTGCACCGGCCATGAACGAGGTGGCCGGGCTGCGCGCCGTCGCCACCAGGACCGGCGGGCAGTACTTCGAGATCACCAAGGCGATGATCGACGCCGCATTCAACTCGCCGGCGCAGCTGTCGACCGCCGGCGTCACGGCGCCAGCGGGCACGATGATCGTGCCGGAGGTCGTCAAGGCGGTGAACATCGCGATTCAGCACGCCTTTGCCGACGCCAGCGACTTCAACACGCTGCCGACCATCTACCCGCCGATCGGCCGCATGACGGAACATCAGGTGACCAGCCCGATCATCGGCAGCGTCAACCTCGACGCCGCGCGCGACATCACTGGCGCCGCGCTCGTTCCGGACTCGACCAACATCCTCGACAAACAGGGCGTGAAGATTCCGCTCCGCTCGAATCTGCTCGTCACGGCGGGCTTTTCGCTGCCGGGATTCGACGGCCTGCTGCGCGGCTTCCGGGTCTACAAGCCGGTCACCGACGGCAGCCAGCCGTCAGGCTACAAATTCGTGTCCGACGGAACGCTGCTCTGGCAGGCCTGCGCGCCCGGTTCGGCCTGTGCCGCCGCGCCGGACGTCACGCGCCGCAACCTCTACACCACGACCGCGGCCGGCGCGATGATCGCTTTTCATACCGACAACGTCGCCACCCTCGCGCCGATGATGAACATGAGCGTGGCCGATGCGACCACCGTCATCAACGCCGTGCGGGCCATGCCGCTCGGCGCCATCGTCAGCTCGACGCCAGCGATGATGAATCCGCCGTCGCTCGATCCGCCGCCCGATGCCGACTATCCGGCTTTCCGCTCGGACAACGAGAAGCGGCGATCGATCGTGTGGGTCGGGACCAACAGCGGCATGCTCGAAGCGATCGACGCGCGGCTCGGCGTCGAAGTGTGGGGCTTCATTCCAGCTGAACCTGCTGCCGAAGCTGAAGACGCTCGTCGACGGCCAGCCGGTCGGCGCCTTTGCCCATTTCGTCGACAGCTCGCCAAAGATTTCCGACGTGAAGTACGACGACAAATGGCGGACCTCGCTGATCATCGGTGAGGGTCCCGGTGGCACGTTCTATCAATCCTTCGACGTGACGATGGACGACATGGAAGACGTGCTGGGCGGCGACGCCGACGTCACACCCACAGTCGATCAGGTTCTCAACTATTTCTCGAACGCGAACCGCATCACGCTCAACTGGTCGTTCCCGTCCTACACCAAGTTCGATCCGACGATTGGGACCTACGGCGATCTGTCGGCCACCGCGACCGCTGTCGAGAAGAGCGTCGGGCAGACCTGGTCCGACCCCGCGGTCGGCCAGATCTACGGGCCGACCGGCCCCTACACGGTCATGCTCGGCTCGGGTTTCCTGCCGTTCTCGGTGCAGCAGCAGGCCAATCGCGGCGGCACGGTCGCCGGCACGACGTTTTACATCGTTGACGCCAAAACCGGCGTCGTTCACGCCAGCAAGGACGTGGGCAGCGACGGCGTGAACGAGACCAACAACAACTGCGCGACCGACAACGGCGCAGCCGGATGCCTGCGCAGCAAAAATGCCCTGCAGACCGATCCGGTGGCGACCGGTCCAAGCGATTCACGCTTCGTGACAAAAATTTATGTCGGCGATCTCGACGGCAACTTGTGGCGCTTCGACGTCGGGCTGAGTGGCACCACGCCGACCATCAACACCACGACCAGGCTGTACTCCGCCGGATCGGATCAGCCGATCTACAACTCGATGGCGACCGTGACGGTCAGCACCAACCAGTACGTGTTCTTCGGTACCGGCTCGGATCTGTTGCCACAGACCGACAAGAACACCTTTTATCGCCTGCTCGGCATCCTCGACGGTGGGGCGAGCGGCAGCAAGACATTCGAGAAGCTGCTGGCCAAGACGTCTGCCGGGACGACCATCACCTCGGACGAACGGGTGACCGCCTTCCCGGCGGTCGCCGGCGACATCGTCTTTTTCACGACGACCTTGCTCAACCAGCTGTGCTCGGCGCCGGATGCGCGGCTCTACGCGTTCACTTTCATCGGCGGACCGGCCTACGACAACACCGGCGACAACGTCGTCAACTCGAAACAGGACACGCCGCTCGTCAAGACCATCGCCGGGCAGCGCGCCACGGCGCCGTTCATCGTCGACCAGCATCTGGTGTTTGGCGCCGGCGGCTCGAAGGTTCAGATGTTCGGCGATTCGACCGACTACAACAACGGCATCGGCCAGGCGGGAGTCCGGATCCTCTCCTGGCGCGAAGTAAGGTAACGACGCGTGCCGAACTTTGTCACCTGCGCCGCATGCGGCGCGCGGATTCAATCGGATCGGGACCGCTGTCTGCGCTGCAATCAGATTCTGGTTGCGGCACCGGAGCCGCCGCGCATCCAGAAGCTCACCGGCATACAACAGCGCCTGATGGCGGGTGCCGCGGTGATCGCAATTCTGATGGTGGGGGCGCTCGCGTGGCTCAACCGTCCCGAGAGTATTCACGACGATGCGCAGGCCGATCGCCCGGCGCCGAGCCTGTCGCAGACCGCCGCCGCGCCGGCGTCCGCGCCGAGTGCGCCGGGGGCGGATCGAAGCAACAGCGTTGCCGCACCCGGTGAGTTCCTCGACCTTTCGCGGTCCGCGACCGCCGCCTACCTTTCGGGCGATCTGCAAAAGGCTCGGCAGCAGTTCGAAAGCGCCCTGGAACGCAAGCCCGACGATCCCGAGGCGCTGAACAACATCGGGCAGATCCTCGACCGGCAGGGCGACGTCGCCGGTGCGATCGAGCGATTCGAGCTGGCCATCAAGCTGGCCCCCGACCGCTGGGCCTATCACTTCAATCTGGCGCACGCCGTCGGCCGACAGGGGGACTGGGAACGGGCGATCGAGGAGTATCGGGAGGCCGCGCGGCTGTTCCCGGAAGACTACGCCACACAGTTCAACCTGGCGCTCGCTCTTCATCGGGTGGGCAACTATCCGGCTGCCATCGTCGCGTTCGAAGCGGCGATTCAGCTCGCCCCGGCCGAAGCCAGTTTCCACCTCGCCCTCGGCAACACCCTGCAGGCCGCTGGCCGGCTGCCCGAAGCGCGCAAGGCGTTCGAGACTTATCTGAAGATGGAACCAAATGCGCCCGATGCCGGCAAGGTCAAGGCTCACGTCCAGGCCCTGACCGCTGCAACCGGCGCGCAAATGCCTCGCCGGCGCCGGGCTCGTAGCACCGTCGCCGGGCCACGAGGGCGTTGATCCCCTACGCTAGAATGGGTTTGGGACCGATATCTCGTCTGGGTAGCCATGCGCCTGCACATTCCCGCACTCGTCACCCTCGCGATCGTCGGGCTCTGCGGTACGGCCTTGCGTGGGCAGTCGCTGGCTGATGCGGCGAAAAAGGAAGAAGATCGGCGCAAGACCGTCAAGGCCACGGGCAAGGTCTACACGAACAAAGACCTCGGGACGCTGCCGCCCGGGACGGCCGCTCCGCCTCCCGCCCAAACCGGCCGATCCGACGGATCCGGCGGCGGCGAAGGAAACCCAAAAACCAGCGGACCAGGAGCCTGCGAAAGATCAGGCCTATTGGTCGGGCCGCATGAACGAGCTGCGCACCCAGCTCCAACGCGATCAGACGTATGTCGAGGCGCTCCAGACACGGGTCAACTCCCTTTCTGCCGACTTCGTGAATCGTGACGATCCCGCGCAGAGAGCCGTGATCGCCAATGACCGCCAGAAGGCAACGGCCGAGCTCGAGCGGCTGAAAGCGCAAATCGAAGCAGGCAAGAAAGCCATCGCCGACCTGGAAGAAGAAGCGCGCCGGGCCGGCGTGCCCGCTGGCTGGTTGCGCTGAAGCGGTCGCTGGTGCCGCGCCCCGTTTACAACCCTCCCATCCTCCTTGTCGAAGACAAGGACTCGCTTCGCGCGATGCTCCGGCCTCGCCCTCGAGGCTCAGGGCCATACCGTCGTTGAAGCACGGGACCAGACCGAAGCGCAGCAGGCGCTCCGGGCGACGCGGCCCGGGGTGGTCCTTTCCGATCTCCGGCTGCCTGAAGGCGACGGCTCTCGGCGTCCTGCGCGCCGCGAAGGAGCTCGACCCGGAGCTGCCCGTCATCGTGATGACCGCATTCGGCAGCATTCAGGATGCGGTGACGGCGATGCGAGGAGGGCGCGCTCGACTTTCTCGCCAAGCCGGTCGATCCCGATCATCTGCTGTTGATGGTCGAGCGGGCATTGGCGCAGCGCCGTCTCGCGACCGAGAACATCCTGCTCAAGGAGGAGCTCGCGGCGCGCCGGGGTGCGCCGCAGATCATCGGCGAGGACGCCAAGCTGAAACACGTCACCGTGGCATTGCAAAGCGCGCGGCGACGACCGACGCGACGGTGTTGCTCGAGGGTGAGAGCGGGACCGGCAAAGAGCTGTTCGCGCGGGCCCTGCACGCGTTGAGCCCGCGGGCCGACGGACCGTTTGTCGCGATCAACTGCGCCGCGATCCCCGAGACGCTGCTCGAGACCGAGCTGTTCGGCCATGAGAAAGGCGCGTTCACCGGCGCCGCCGGCGCGCAAGCCGGGCAAGTTCGAGATGGCGCACCGCGGCACGCTGTTTCTCGATGAGATCGGCGACCTGCCGCTGCCGCTGCAGGCGAAGATCCTGCGCGCGCTCGAGGAGAAGCGCTTCGAGCGGGTCGGCGGCACCGTGTCACTGCAAGTCGATGTGCGGGTCGTCGCCGCGACCAACCGCAACCTGAAAGCCGCGGTCGCCGCGCGACAGTACCGCGAGGACCTGTACTTCCGTCTGTCGGTGTTTCCGATCACGATTCCACCGCTGCGCGAGCGCTCCGACGACATCCCGATGCTCGCGAAGTACTTCATCGAGCGCTTCTGCCGCGATCTGAACAAGAAGCCGCTGATGCTGGCACCGTCGGCGGTGCAGGAACTGGGCGTCTATTCCTGGCCGGGGAACGTCCGCGAGCTGCAGAACTGCATCGAGCGCGCGGTGATTCTCACCGAAGGCGACACGATTCACGCCCGTCATCTGAATCTCTCGTTTCGCGACACCCTGTCGCCGCCGACCCCGCAGGAAGGCCCGTGGGATCAGATCGACCTCTCCGGGACGCTCGCCGAAGCGAGCCGTCGCGATCCTGGCCGAGGTCGAGCGCCGGAAGATCGAGCAGGCGCTCAAGGACGCGGGCGGCAACAAGGGCCGCGCCGCCGACGTGCTGCAGGTCAGCTACAAGACGTTCACCGCCAAACTCAGGGAATACGGCCTCGAATGAGGCTCCTCAGGCCGCTGCCGCGCTCGATGACCCGACCGCTGTCCTTCGCGATGCTGTTGGCGTGGGTCGGCTGCATGGCGGTCGTCGATCAACCGCGCGTACCTGTCAGGCCTCGCCCGGCGCGCTGTCGGCCAACCTCGCGCAATACGGTCCGACCGCCGTCTGGCACGGCGTCTACTACCGCGGCGAGAAGATCGGATTCACCGTCCGTCAGACCACCCGGATTCGGAGAACGGGTTCCGGATTCAAGAAGACGGTCAGCTCCAGATGTCGTTGCTCGGCGCGACGACCGCCGCGGTGATGAAGACGACGGCGCGAAGTCGACCGAGACTTCGCGCTGCGGTCGTTCGAGTTCTCGCTCGATCCCGGCACCGGCGCGATTGCGATTCGCGGATCGGTCGAACGCCCGTCGCCTGTCGAGCGACGCACTGCCGCCTGACGGTCGACATCACATCGGGCGGCGCCACCCGGCAGCAAGTGATCGAGCTGGCAGAACCGCCGACGATGAACCTCAACTTCTCGCGGATTCTTGCCAACAGCGGACTTGTTCCCTGGGGCGCGGCACCAGTGGACGCATGTTCGATCCGGCGACGCTGACCAACGCACCGGTGGAAGCGATTGTTGGCAGCCGCGCCATCGTGAGGGCGGGCAATACCAGCGTGCCCGGCGTTCCGCGTCGAGATGATCGTTCAAGGGATTGCAGACGACCGCGTGGGTCACCGACACCGGAGAGGTCGTGCGAGAAGAGAGTCCGCTCGGCCTGATGACCATCCAGGAACCGGCGGAGACGGCCCGACGGCTTGGCGGTCCCGCAGCGTGTCCAGACCGACCTCCTCAGGCTCTCGGCGGTCGTGCCGATCATGAAGCAGCGGATTGACGAGCCGCGCGACGTGCGTCGTCTGCGGTTCCGCTTGACCGGCGCCGATCTGTCGCACCCCGAGCTGCAGGGCGTCGGGCCAGACGATCGCCGGCGACGTCGTCGATATCGTCGACGCCCGGTCACTTCGTCGCCGGGCGCGCCGGATCCCGATGCGCGAAGCACCTCCGTCCCGGAGCCGCTCATCGAAAGTGATGCTCCCGAAATCCGCGCGGAAGCCGAAGCGGCGGTGGCGGGCGTGCCGGCAACCGCTCGAGAGAAGCCGAGCGGCTGACCCGTCACGTCAATGCCATCCTCGAC
This sequence comes from uncultured Acidobacteriota bacterium, assembly GCA_963728825.1. Taxonomy (GTDB): domain Bacteria; phylum Acidobacteriota; class Vicinamibacteria; order Vicinamibacterales; family CAVVIG01; genus CAVREM01. The sequence goes on along the minus strand of CAVSLA010000005.1, from coordinate 261,203 downwards.
AAGAAGCCGACCGTCAGCCTGCCGTCCGCGCGCGAGGTGCTGCGGACGAAAGTCGGCGACTGCAACGAGCACACGGCGTTGTATGTCGCGCTGGCCCGCGCGCTTGGCATCCCGGCGCGGATCGCCGTCGGACTGGCCTACGTCCGCGGGATCCAGGGCGCCTTCTACTATCACGCCTGGCCGGAGGTGTATCTCGAGGATGGCGGCCGCGGGCTCTGGCTGCCCGTTGATCCGACGTTCAATCAGTTCCCAGCGGATGCGACGCACGTTCGCCTCGCGCGCGGAGGACTCGACAAGCAGGCGGCGATTCTGCCGATGATCGGCCGCCTGAGGATGGACGTGCTCGACGTCGAGCTCGAGCGCCGGGGCGACGCCGATTCTCGTCGGGCGAGGGGCACCATGATTGCCGTCCACGATCTCGTCAAACAGTACGGCCGGTTCACGGCCGTCGATCACGTCAACATTACCGTCGAACCGAAGGGGAGATTCATGGCTTCCTCGGGCCGAACGGCGCCGGCAAGACGACGACGCTGCGGATGATTGCCGGCCTGTTGAAACCGACGGCCGGCCGGGTGATCGTCAACGGCCACGATCTGGCGGCGGCGCCGGAAGCCGCCAAGGCGCTCACTCGGCTTCATCCCCGATCGGCCCGTTCATCTACGAGAAGCTGACCGCCGGCGAGTTTCTCCGATTTCATGGCGGGCTTGTACGGCTTGAACGGCAACGGCGTCATGAGTCGCGTTCACGAGATGCTCGACCTGTTCGAGCTGCGGCGCTGGGAGAACGAGCTGATCGAGAGCTTCTCACACGGCATGAAGCAGCGGCTGGTGATGAGCGCCGCGTTTCTTCACCGGCCGCGTGCCGTCGCGGTCGACGAACCGATGGTCGGGCCTCGATCCGCGAGGCGCGCGGCTGATCAAGGACGTCTTCCGCCGGATGAGCGAGAGCGGCGTGGCGATCCTGATGAGCACCCATACGCTCGAAGTGGCGCAGGAAGTCTGCCATCGACTGAGCATCATCAACAAAGGGCGGATCGTCGCCAGCGGCACCGTCGACGAGGTGCGCGCGCTCGCCGGCGGCGAGGACGATCAGCTGACATCGGTGTTCCTGAAGCTGACCGGCGGGTCTGCGCTGCAGGAGATTGACGAGGCCGTATGACGGGTCTTTGGCTCCCCTCGGGCCACGGCCCTCGGGTCAGCGCGGTCCAGGGCCCGGCGTTTCCGTTTCTGCTCGCGCCGCACCTGCTCGCCTCGCGCAATCGCGCCCGGCGCGCCGACCGCGGCGATCTTCGTGCGGGTCGCCATCTTCGGCGGCATCGGCATCGGCGTGTTCGCCGCGCTGTTCGGCGGCGCCTACTGGCTCACTCGGTCAGCTGCTCGGCTACGAGGAGTTCGGCGACTTCCTGCTCCGGCTGGGCCTGTCCTGGCTGTTCGTCATCGTTTCTCGCCTTTCTCGCCTTCAGCGGCGTGGTGACGTCGCTGTCGACGTTCTTTCTTGCCGACGACCTGCGGCTGCTTCTGGTGGCACCGGTCGCCTCGCGTCGTCTCTTTCTCGCGCGCTTCTCGCGGACCGTCATCCAGGCCTCATGGATGGTCGTCGTCTTTCTGACGCCGGTGCTGCTCGGGGTCGGCGCCGCCCGCGGCGCCCCGTGGCAGTTCTACGTCACGGCCGTGGTCGTCGTCGCGCCGTTCTCGGCCATCCCGGTCGCGGTCGGCGCCGCCGTCACGCTGCTCATCGTCAACGTCTTTCCGGCGCGGCGCGCCCGGGACGTGTTGATGTTGACCGGCCTGATTTTCGGGGTCGGCCTGGTGCTGGTGTTTCGTTTCATCCAGCCCGAGCGGCTGATGCGCGTCGAATCGCTCCCCGACATCGCCGACTTCTTCGCGACGCTGCAATCGCCGATCACGCCGATGCTGCCGTCGTTCTGGGCCGGCGAGTCGCTGTTTGCCGCGCTGCATGGCGGCGTCGACGCGCTGCACGGCTCGGCGTTGTGGACGACGGCGCTGGCGTTCACGGTGATGCTGGGCGCCGCGCACGAGCGCTGGCAGTTCGTCGGCTACAGCCGCTCCCAGGAAGCGGCCAAGGCGCGTGTCGACTCCCTTGAAGGTGGTCGATGCGGTGGCCGGCGTGCTGCCGCTGTCGACCGTGCGGCGGCAGCTGTTCGTGAAAGACGTCAAGGTCTTTCTGCGCGACGTCAGCCAGTGGCTGCAGCTCCTGCCGCTGCTGGCGCTCGTGCTGTTGTATCTCTACAACTTCCGCGCGATCGATCTGAATCGCATTCCCTACATGAGCGGCGTGCTGAAGAACGCCTACGCCTTTCTGAACCTCGGCCTCGCCGGCTTCGTGCTGGCGACGGTGGCGGTCCGCTTCGTATTCCCGGCGGTATCCGCCGAAGGCAGTGCGTTCTGGATCATCCGCGTATCGCCGGTGTCGTTTCGCGATTTCCTCTGGTCGAAGTTCTGGACCGGCATTCTGCCGATTCTGGTCCTGACCGAAGGGCTCACCATCACCGCCAACGAGTTTCTCGGCGTCGATCCGTTCCTGAAGCTGGTGTCGGCGTTCGGGATCGTGTTCATGACCTTCGCGCTGGTCGGCCTGGCGATCGGCCTCGGCGCGAAATATCCGCGGTTCGGCGCCGACACCAATCAGGTCGCCGGCTCCTACGGCGGCGTGGCCTTCATGATCCTGGCGGTCCTCTTCATCATCGTGACGATCGCGGCCCTGGGGTGGTCGTCCGCGGTCTACCTGTTCAGGATGGTGCGGGAGCAGCCGCTGACGCTCGGCGATCAGCTGCGCATCGGCCTGGCATTCGTCGGCGTCGCCACGCTCAGCATCGCGACCTGGCTGCTGTCGATGCGTTCGGGGGTGCGGGCGCTCGAGGCAATGAGGGAATAAATCCTCAAATGAGATTTCAGGATTTCAGGATTTGAGGATTTCAGAACGGGAACGGACCGCCCGCGAACGCCGGGCCTGAGAGGCCCGGCCTACGTACGTAGGGCGGACCTCTTAGGTCCGCCATAAATCCTCAAATCCTCAAATCCTAAAATCCTCAAATCCTGAAATCTCTAGGGTTATTTCTTTAATCCGACCTTCACCAACGCCGCCTTCATTTCCTTCTCCGTGATGTCGTCGACGATCGTCGTGCTGCCGATGCCCGTGGGCAGGACGAAGTTGAGCCGGCCGGCAACCATCTTCTTGTCGTGCTGCATCGCCTCGAGGATCTCCCGTGTGGTGACATCCGCAATCGGTGGGAGGGGCCCGAGGCTGGCGATCAGGCTGGCCAGGGCAGCCCGATCGGCGGCGGCAAGGGCGCCGCGCATCACGCCGAGCTCGGCGGCGACGAGCATCCCGTAAGCAACCGCCTCGCCGTGGCGATAGCGGCGGTACTTCGTCACCGCCTCCAGCGCGTGTCCCGCCGTATGCCCGAAGTTCAGCACCCGGCGCGGTCCGGCCTCCTTTTCGTCGGCCGCCACGACCGTCGCTTTGATGCGGCACGAGGCGGCAATCACCGACGTCAGCGGACCGGGCTCCTTCGAGAAAATCGCGGTTCGCTCGCGTCCCACCTGCTCGAACAGCTCGCGGCTCGAGGTCATGCCGTACTTGATCACCTCGTAGAGTCCGGCCCGGAACTCGCGGCGCGGCAGCGTGTTCAGCACCGAGGGGTCGATCGCCACGGCAGCCGGCTGATAAAACGCCCCGATCAGATTTTTTCCGAGCGCATGGTTGACGCCGACTTTTCCGCCGATCGACGCATCCACCTGGGCGAGCAGCGTCGTGGGCACGTGGATCAGCGCGATGCCGCGCAGGTAGGTGGCCGCCGCGAATCCGGCCATGTCGCCGATCACGCCGCCGCCGAATGTCAGCAGCGTGGAGGCGCGATCGGCGTTGGCGCGAATCAGCGTCTCGTAGACGCGCGAGACGTTCTGAAGGTTCTTGAATCGCTCGCCGTCGGGCACGAGGATTGGCTCGCCGATGCCGACCTTGGCCAGCCGCGCACCGTGAAAGCGCCAGACGAGCGGGCTCGAGACGATGAAGCGGCGCGCCGGCGCCTTCACTTCTTCGAGCAGCCGCGGCAGCCGTTCGAGGAGCCCATCATCCAGCGTGACGGCGTAGCGGCGGGACGGTGTGTCGACGTCGATGCGAGTCATGTTTGAATGCGCGGGGCCCCACCCCCGCGCGCGACACGCTCGCACCGTGGCGCTCGCGTGTATCGGGAACAGGACGGGAAAACGTCCTCCGCGTCGTGCGGTCGTCGTCCTCGCGTTCGGGAAGCGGATGTTAGGATAGCACCCGGACGATAGTGACCGCCGCTCTCCAGCCCTCGGATCTCGACTTCGACTTCATCATCGTGGGGAGCGGTATCGCGGGGCTTCGTGCGTCGATCGCGCTCGCGCCACGGGGCCGCGTGCTCATTCTCACCAAGGCAGACCCCTCGGAAAGCAATACCGGCTACGCGCAGGGGGGGATTGCGGCCGCCATCGGCGCCGACGACAGCCCCGCGCTGCACGCCGCCGACACGATGCGCGCCGGCGACGGACTCTGCGACGAGGCGGCGGTGAGGATCCTGTGCGACGAGGGGCCGCAGTACGTCCGCGAGCTGGTCGACTGGGGCACCGGATTCGATCGCGCGACGAACGGGACGGTCGCGCTCGGACTCGAGGCGGCGCACAGCGTTCGCCGGATTCTGCATGCCGGCGATTCCACCGGCCGGGAGATTGGCCGGACGCTCTGGGAACGGGTTCAGAGCCTCGGAGCGGTGCAGACCGTGAATCACGCGCTCGTGACTGGCCTCGTGCTCGAGGAGGGCGTGGTGTGCGGCGTGACCTATTTCGACAGCGACGGTCGCCGCCATACGGTTCGATCATCTCGAACGTTGTTGGCGACCGGCGGCGCCGGTCAGTTGTTTCGCGAGACGACCAACCCGGCCGTGGCGACCGGAGACGGCATCGCGCTCGCCTACCACGCCGGTGCCCGCGTCTGCGACCTCGAGTTCGTCCAGTTTCACCCGACAGCGCTGCACTATCCAGGGGCGCCACGCTTTCTCATTTCCGAGGCGGTTCGCGGCGAAGGCGCCCGGCTCGTGAACGCGGCCGGCGAGCCCTTCATGACCCGCTATCATCCCGACGCCGACCTGGCTCCCCGCGACGTCGTCGCGCGCAGTATCGTCCGGGAGTCGGCTCGCACGGGCGGGGCGGTCTTCCTCAGCCTTGCGCATCTGACGGCGAACATCCGCGATCGATTTCCGACGATCGCCGCGATGTGCCGTCAGGTTGGTCTGGACCTGGCGAAGGACCCGATTCCGGTCGGCCCGGCCGCTCACTATGTCATGGGGGGGATCGACACCGACGAATGGGCGCGCACGTCGCTGCCGGGGTTGTACGCGGCAGGTGAGACTGCCTGCACGGGGGTCCACGGCGCCAATCGGCTGGCCAGCAACTCGCTGCTCGAAGGGCTGGTGTTCGGCGCCCGGGCCGCCGTGGCAATGCTGCAGCACCCGCGGGCGGCGGAGCTGAGGCCCGATCGCGTCAGGGCTGAGGGCTCAGGGCTGAGGGCTGGAAAGGCGTCCGCCCCTTCTGGCTCCAGCTTGCACCTTCCTGTCGCCGGTCACCACGAGATCGATATACGGGATCTGATGTGGCGCGCTGCGGGTCTGTTCCGCGAGCACGACGCGCTCGAACAGGCACTCGAGCAGCTGGAGGCCGCTTGTGCACGAGCGGCGGGGGAGGCCGCGGCATCGACCGCGACCGCTGAGACCCATCGCCGCTTCAACCTGGCAACCGTCGCCCGTCTCGTGGCGCGTGCCGCGCTCCGGCGCGAAGAAAGCCGCGGTGGTCACTACCGCGAGGACTTCCCCGCGCGCGACGATCTACACTGGAAGGTCCATCTCACGGATCAACGCGATAACTATGGCCAAGAATGAGAACTTCGTCACCGAGATCACGCCACGGTCTCAGGACTTCTCGCAGTGGTACCTCGACGTCGTGCGCCGTGCCGAGCTGGCCGACTATTCGCCCGTCAAGGGTTGCATGGTGATTCGGCCGTACGGTTACGCCATCTGGGAGCTGCTGCAGCAGGAGCTCGATGCGCGGATCAAGGAGACCGGGCACGTGAACGCCTACTTCCCCTTGTTCATCCCCGAAGGGCTTCTGCATAAGGAAGCCGAACATGTCGAGGGCTTCTCGCCGCAGGTCGCCTACGTCACTCACGGCGGCGGGGAAGAGCTCGAGGAGCGGCTGGTCGTGCGCCCGACGTCCGAGGCGATCATCGGCACGATGTACGCGAAATGGGTCCAGGGTTGGCGCGACCTGCCCATCCTGATCAATCAGTGGGCGAACGTCGTTCGATGGGAGAAGGTCACCCGTCCCTTCCTGCGGACGACGGAGTTTCTCTGGCAGGAAGGGCATACCGCCCACGAGACGGCTGAAGAGGCGGAGGCCGAGACCCTGAAGATCCTCGATTTGTATGCGAACGTCTGCGAGTCGACGCTCGCCGTGCCGGTGGTGAAGGGCCGCAAGTCAGAGAGCGAGAAGTTCGCGGGCGCGCTGCGCACCTATTCGATTGAGGCGCTCATGGGCGACGGACGCGCACTGCAGGCCGGCACCTCGCACAACCTCGGCCAGAATTTCGCCAAGGCGTTCGACATCACGTTCCAGGCGCGCGACAAGTCGGTTCAGCATGTCTGGGGCACCTCGTGGGGTGTGACGACCCGCCTGGTCGGGGCTGTGATCATGACCCACGGCGACGACAGCGGCCTCGTGCTGCCACCGCGCGTTGCGCCGTATCAGGTGGTCGTCGTGCCGATCGGCCGAGACAACTGGCGCGAGACGGTTCTGCCGCGCGCGCAGGATCTCCAGCGGCAGCTGCGGCAGGCTGGCGTTCGCGTCACGCTCGACGAACGTGACGAGCGGCCCGGGTGGAAATTTTCCGAGTGGGAGCTTCGCGGCGTTCCGCTCCGGCTCGAGATCGGGCCGAAGGACATCGAGAAGTCCCAGGTGCTGCTGGCGCGGCGGGATACGCGCGAGAAGATCGCCGTCCCGATGGACAAGCTCACCGCCACGGTGACGGAGCTCCTGGAAGACATTCAGCGGACCATGCTCGAACGCGCGGTGCTGTTCCGCGACGAGCGGACACAGCGGGTCGACAGCTACGATGCGTTCAAGGCGGTCATGGAAGGTCGTCCTGGCTTCGTCATCGCGTCCTGGTGCGGCTCGGCGGAGTGTGAAGCGCAGATCAAAACCGACACGCAGGCGACGATTCGCAACATGCCGCTTGATGCCGCGACGCCGACCGGTTCGTGTATCCGCTGTGACCAGCCGGCCAGCGCCGAGGCCTGGTTCGCGAAGGCGTACTAGCGCCGGGCCGGCCGGCTCGCGGCCGGTCCCCACAGTTCTTCCAGCACGCGCGGCCAGCGCTGAGCGATTCGCCGCACCACGGCGTGCCGGCGGGTGAGCCGTTCCCGGCGAACGATTTTTCGAAACAGCTCCGCGAGGTGATCGCGCCACCAGTCGTCAACGTGGCGCCTGGCGGCGCTGTAGGCAACGGCGATCGATTCAAGGCAGGTCGCGTCACCGATGGCGTTCAGCGCCGTCAGGAACGTAACGGGCAAGGGTTCTTTCGCCCGTTCGATCGACTCACGCAGGTCATAGAGCGCAATGCGGCTGCCGCGGCTCGCGAGGATGGCGTGTCCTGCGGCTCGGGCCGCCACCCATCGGGCGCGGTCGGTTGGTGACGCCGATCGTTCCCGGTCCCGGATCTTCTCGATCAACGCGAGCATCGCCGGCAGCGTCAGTTGATCTCCGCTGCTGGTGATGGCCGTGCGCAGGGCCTCGGCATCCCGGGGGAGGTCGCCGGTGCCGGCGTCGACGAGCAGAGAAGCGCTCCGGTCTTTTGCGCTGACACCTGTCTGACTCGTGGCAAGCGCGGCAATGGCGGGCGTCGGGTCGGCCGTCAACGCCTTCAGAAGCGGTCGTACCGAAGCCTTTTCAAGAGTGAGCAGTGCGCTTATCGCGCCTTCGCGAACGGCAGGCGGCCGCTCCCGATCGAGCGCGATGACCGTGAGCCGGTCGACCGCGGACGCGCCCCGGCCTCCGCGCAGATGCGGACGAAGGGCGCCAATCGCCGCCTGGCTGACGTCGGCGCGCGGATCGTTCGTCGCACCCATCGCCGCGTCGAAGCCTCGCGGATCGGCGGTTGCCTCGAAGATGCGAAGGGCCGCGCTTCGGGCGATGGGCGAAGCCGTCGGATCCGTAATGAGAGAGGTCAATGGCTCGGCGGCACGGGCGCCGAACACCGTCAGTCGGGCGCTGGCCGCATCGCGGGTCGCCGGCTGGTCCGAAGACAGGTCCGCCACGAGCCTGCGGATCTGATGGGAGGCTGATAGACGAATCGCCAACGCTGGCGATCGTAAATGAAAACCGAGTGTCGGGCCCAGGCCCGGGCCCGACACCGTTTCTACTGCACGCGGACGACGAGCGCGGCGCGCCGGTTCAGACGGCGCGTTTCCTCACGCGCGTTGTCGTGCCGTGGGCGTTCCTCGCCGAAGCTCCGCACTTCGAGGCGTCCCGCGCCAACACCCCGCGACACCAGGTACTGGCGAACACTGGACGCACGTCGATCGCCCAGCGCCAGGTTGTACTCCGCTGTGCCGATGTTGCACGTGTGTCCTTCGATCACGATGTTCCGACCGGGATTCGCCTGCAGCTTGGTGATGGCATCGTCCAGCAGCCGCAATGCCTCGGGCCGGAGGGTTGACCGGTCGAAGTCGAAGTACACATCGTCGAAGGTGAGCTCGATGACCGCAGGGCGGATGACCTGAATCGTGACGCTGCTCGACGCCGTGCCGCCTTTGCCGTCGCTGGCGGTTACCGTCACCTGGACCGGCCCTTCCTGTTGCGGGGCCGTCCAGAGCGTCTGCCGGTCGCCCGGATTCTGGAGCGTCCCCGACGGCGCGGTCCAGCGATACGTCACGGTGTCGCCGTCGGGATCCTTGGCGTCTGCGGTGACCGTCGATGGCCGGCCCACTTCGACGGTGCACGGCTCGCACCGTGCCTGCACCGTCGGCGGACGATTGGGCGCCGGTCCGGGTGGTGGCGGCGTCGGCGCTGGTGGTGGCGGCGGTGGAACGAAAATCCGGACGCCTGGATGGAAGCCGAGACGGACCTGCCAGTCGGCGAAGTCTCCGATGCTGCCGAGCGTGTCGTCATCGGTGCCGAACGGGTCCCGATCTTTCATCGGCAGGTTCCAGCCGAGGCCGCCGCCGATGAAAAAGCCATTGCGATGTTGCCAGGTGATGCCCGCGGTCGCGATCGTCGCGCTGTTCACGGAGGAAGTGATCGGCGGCAGGCTGTTGTCGATGCTCAGGATTCGCGGGCCGGTAAAGGTCGCCGAGTCGCCGCTCGGAATGTTGCCCGTCAACTCGAAGATGCCGCGAATCGGGCTGCGCGACGGGAAGCCGGCGCCCGCGCCCCATCGGAACGCTCCGCCGGGGGCGTCGAGATCGTCAGGCTGGCCGCGCACTTCGTAACCACCAAAGCCGGTGACATCGACGATGCCGCCGGCCTCCTTGCTCACGATCAAATCAAATCCGACATCGGTCTTCCCGGTCGACACGCCCGCGTCCTGGTCACCGGTCGGTAGTTTGATGATGCCGCGCAGAGCGAGGGCGGCAGGTTGCATGCGGAACTCGGACAACAGATTGAACTTCACGCCGACGAACAGGTCGCCGACGTTGTTGCCGGTCCAGCCGCGATTGTTGTACGGGTAGCGATCGACGATCCCCCCAACGTCGGGGTCGCTCGAGAAGAGCGGACGCAGGTCGCGATCGATCCGTGTATCGAACAGAAACGATCCGAAGATCTCGGCGCGGTCCCTGATGCCGTACGCGAACGTGCCGGCGAAGTCGCCGACGTTGGTGAAACCCGGGACGTAATTGGTTCCACGCCGGTAAAAGCTCGCCGACCAGTTCCGGTCACCGAGAATCTCGGCGGTCGGCACGAACCAGAGACCGGTATCACCATGGAACGTCGTCGTCGCAGGTCGGGTGGCCGAGGAATCCGACGCCGGTTGGGCAGTGCTCGTCGAAGAGGTTTGCGTCTGAGCAGGCGCGACGGTCGCCCATATCAAACACAGAATTGTGATCGCAGCGTTCCGGAACGAAGTCGTCATTGGGCTGTACCTCAAGCGGACCAGCTCGGCCATTATAGCACGGCTGAGCTGTACTCGAAGCGCATCAATGAGTTAGCGGTCTTTTTGTAGGTAGGGCGGACCTCTCAGGTCCGCCGCGTCAGTCGACCGGATCGCCGGCTTTGAGCTTCCTGGGCCCTACCACCCAGGCGATGCCGATGCTCAGGGTGTAGAGCGTGACCATCGGAGCGGCGAAGATCATCAGGGTCATCGGGTCGCCGGTCGGAGTGATGACGGCGGCGGTGATGAAGATCAGGAGGACAGCGATTTTGAACTGTTTGATCAGGAATTTCGCGGTGAGCACGCGCATCTTGGCAAGGAAGAACACGACGGTCGGCATCTGAAAGACGATGCCCAGGCCGATGAGCATCTTCACGTACAGCCCGAACACATAACTGAGCTGCGGCATGTAGACGAGGTTCGGGGTGTTGAAGCTCGCGAAGTAGATCATGATGAACGGATAGGCGACGTAGTGATTGAACGCCGCTCCGGCGACGAAGCCAATGGTCGTGAAGAGGATGAAGGGCACGACGAAGCGCTTCTCATTGGCGTAGAGACCGGGGGCGATGAACCCCCAGACTTGATACATGATCCAGGGGGAGGAGATGACGGCGCCGGCGATGAACGAAATCTGCACCCACAGCGTAAACGCTTCGGTCGGTTGCGTATAGATGAGCCTACTCCCCTCCGGGAGGGTCGCATTGGCCGGGGCGAGCAGAAAGTAGAAAATCCTTTCGATGTAGAAGAGGCTCAGGCCGATACCCACCAGAATCCCCAGACAGGCATTGATGATCCGTTTGCGGAGCTCCTCCAGATGCTCCAGAAACGACATCTTGCCGCTGGCAAATTCGTCCTGATCGAACGGGTCTTCCGGCGGGACCTGGAGCGCCCCGGTCTTCGCGCCGGGAAAGGGCACTAAAGCCATAGTGAAACCGCCCGGGAATCAGGCGGGTGTATCGGTCGTGGTGGCGCCGAGCGGGGTCGACTCGGCAGGGTCCTCAGACCCCCCGCGGGCGACGGTGGGCCCCCCTGACGGGGCGTGGGGCTGGGCCTTGGTGGCAGCCTCTTTCTGTTCCTCGATGCGGATTTCCTCCTCGAGCGTGCTGCGGAGCTCGTTGGAGGCCTTCTTGAATTCGGAGAGGCTTCGTCCCAGCGAACGGCCCAGTTCAGGCAGCTTCCGGGGCCCGAAAATGATCAGAGCGATCACAAAAATGATCATCAGCTCGGGCATGCCTATGGAACCCAACATATGTGACCTACTTTCCGTCCAATTATAGAATAATAGAACACTTACCTGTTAAGATGCGGTAGCTATGCGTCCTATACGACGATTCCGTCCCGTCGCCGTTCTGATCCTCTCGGTCGGCCTGTCGCCTCTCGTCGGCGGGGTGTTCGGGCGCCGCGCGCAGGCACTCGACGACGACCTCACAGAACAGCAGAAAACCTTTGTTGCGGCGCTCCGGGCGATCGAGACCAATTACGTCGATGAGGTCCCGTCCGACCGTCTGGTGTACAGCGCTATTCGAGGAATGCTCGGGACGCTCGACCCGCACTCCAGCTTTTTCGATCCCAAGGAATACGCCCAGATGCGTGAGCGCCAGGAGGGCCGCTACTACGGCCTCGGCATCACCATCTCTGCCATCGATGGGGACATCGTGGCGCAGAGCGTGTTCGAGGGGTCGCCGGCCTACAAGATGGGTGTCCGCCGCGGCGACGCCATCGCACGCATCTCGGGTGAAGACGCCAAGGGATGGACCACCGAGCAGGCGATGCTGAAGCTGCGAGGGCCGAAAGGGACGACCGTCAAGATCGAGGTCAAGCGCCGCGGCTACGAGCAACTGATTCCGCTCGAGGTCACGCGCGACGAAGTGCACATCCTCACGGTTCCCGCCTACTTCATGATCGACAGCACCACCGGGTACATCCACATGAAGGACTTCGGCGAGAACACCGATCGCGAGGTCAAGGCCGCGCTGCGCGCCCTGACGAAGCAGGGGATGCGCCGGCTGCTGTTCGACGCGCGCCAGAATCCGGGCGGACCGCTCGACCAGGCGATCAAGGTCGCGAACAGCTTCCTGCCCAAGGGGAAGATGGTCGTCTATACGCGCGGCCGAATCAGCAATTCCGATCAGGACTACCGCGCGACCGACGAAGGAGACTTCCAGAGCATTCCGGTCGTGATGCTCGTGAACCGCAACAGCGCGAGTGCTTCCGAAATCGTCAGCGGCGCGCTGCAAGACCACGATCGCGCCTACATCGTCGGCGAGACGACGTTCGGAAAAGCGCTCGTGCAATCGGTCTACCGGATTGCGAACGAGTCGGGGCTGGCGCTGACGACTGCGCACTACTACACGCCGTCGGGGCGGCTGATTCAGCGGCCGTGGGACGTGTCGTTCGACGAGTACCTGAGCTACGGGTCGAAGGAGCAGGAGGCGAACAAGTCCCATAACCCGAGCGATCTGAAGCGTACGGCGGGCGGGCGGCCAGTCTACAGCGGCGGCGGCGTCGAGCCGGACCGTCACATCCCCGGCCAGTACGACGGATTCAATCCGACGACATTCGGACGCATGCTGTGGGTGCGTCAGGAATTCGAGGATTACGCTCAGAAGTTCACCGCGGAAGGCGATACCCGGATCTCGCAGCAGTCGACGGGTCGTCGCAGCGTATCGCGCAATTTCACGGTTGACGAGGCGATGGTGGCTGACTTCCGCGAGCATTTGAAGACGCGGCGGCTCAAGATTGACGAAGAGGCGTTTCAGAAGGATCTGCCCTTCATCAAAACGATGATTCGGCATCGTATCGACGAGGTCGTCTTTGGCGTGACCGAGGCGAAGCGGCATCTGCTCACGCAACGATCCGCAGGCGCAACTCGGGATCACCCTGTTCGGCGAAGCTGAGAAGCTGCTCGCGATGAGCAAGGGAATGTACGCGCGCGAACTAGCAGCGTAGGTCGTACGACCACAACGACTTGCGCTGCTCTTTGCGCTTGCCACAATACCTGGGCCTTGTTAGACTGACGACCGTTTTGCCCCCCGGGGCCGCTTCCGGCTGATCGGACGCGAAGGGGTTGCGAAAACGGTCCGTTGTCGTTCTGCCTCCCAGCCAGAACAGATAGTCATTCAATTGGCTCGTACTCCCTCGCGCGGGCTTACGGGGTGGTGTCTTCATGCGTCTCGAACGTCTAGAGATCAACGGATTCAAGTCGTTTTCTGATCGGTCGGAACTGGCCTTCGACAAAGGCGTGACCGCGATTGTCGGCCCGAACGGGTGCGGCAAGAGCAACGTCGCCGACGCGATCACGTGGGTCATGGGCGAACAGAGCGCCAAGAGCCTGCGCGGCGACCGCATGGAGGACGTGATCTTCAGCGGCAGCGACGCGCGCAAGCCGACCGCGGCCGCCGAAGTCCGGCTGCGCTTGACCGGGGTGCTGAAAGCGCTCGCCACGCCTTCATTCGGCGACGAGACTCGCAGCAATGGCAACGGCCACGACAACGGTCAACACGGGAATGGGAATGGGAATGGCAATGGGAACGGCAATGGCCACGCGGCCGAACCTGACGCCGGGGCATACGCCGAGCTGATTCAGTCCGTCGCGCGCGAAGTTGAAGTGACAAGACGCCTCTACCGATCTGGCGAAAGCGAATATCTCATCGACGGACAGACCTGCCGGCTTCGCGACGTCCACGATCTGCTCATGGACACCGGGCTCGGGGCCAAGGCCTACGCCATTATCGAGCAGGGGAAAATCGGGCTGATCCTCAGCTCGCGTCCGACTGATCGCCGCCAGTTGATCGAAGAAGCCGCCGGCGTGACGAAATACAAGGCCCGCCGGCGAACCGCGGAGCTGAAGCTCGAGGCGGCGCAGCAGAACCTCACCCGGATCGACGATATCGCCTTCGAGGTGGAGAAGCAGCGCGGGACGCTGAAACGGCAGGCGGCGAAGGCGCGCCGGTATCAGAAGCTTCGCGACGAATTGCGACGCTGGGAAAAGGTCCTGTTCGCGCGCAGATACCGGCAGTTGGCCGAGACGATTGAATCGGCGCGCGCGAAGCTCGGTGAGGCGCGGGAACGTGAGTCGCTCGTCATCTGCTCGGCTGGCTGAAGTGGAAGCGGAGTTGGGCCGGCTCAAGATCGAGCTTACCGAATCCGAAACCCGTGCGACCAGTGCCCGCGAAGCTGCGTTCGCGCGCGAATTGGAGATCAACCGGCGACAGCAACAGATCGCGTTGGACGCGGCGCAGATCGAGGCGCTCAATGAGCGGTCGGCCGCCATCACCGCCGAGCGGGCCTCGCTAGAGGCGCGCCGCGAACCGGCGCGAACGGCGGCGGTGGCCCGACGCGAAGCTGCGGTGGCCGCGGTTGCGGAGCGGGATCGCGCGGCCGAGTCGCTGGCCGCTGAATCGCACGCATCCGGTGCTGCGCTTCGGGAAATCGAGGGGTTCGAAGCCGACGTCGAAGCGGCTCGCAGCGAAGTGTTCTCGGCGATCAATTCGGCGACCGCGCTGCGCCATTCGCTCGAGCATGCCGACAGCGGCTCGCGATCGCGTCGGCGAAACGCTCTCGCAGTCTCCTGGTCGAAGCGGACGAGCTTCGGATTCAGCGCGAGCGGGCGTCCGCCGATCGCGTCGGCTGCCACCGACGGACTCCGTCGCGCCCAGCTCGGCGCTCGACGCGACCCGTATCGAGCGGAGTGCCCGCGAGTCGGAACTGGCCAGCGCCCGGATCGAGCACGAATGGCGATCCCGCTCGGTTCGTTCCGGTGAACAGGAGCTGGCCGGTCTGGAAGCGCGGTTGAAATCGCTCGAGGAGCTCGAAGCGGCGCGCGCGGAGTACGACGATGCGGCACGGGCGGTCCTGGCGCAGGCCAACGGCAAGGTCAACCAGCAGGGAGCGGTCGCTGACTATCTGGAAGTCAGGGCAGGTTACGAGCGGGCGGTCGAAGCATGTCTCGGCGATCTTCTGCAGCACGTGGTGGTCGAGCGCGGCGAACACGCCGCCGCCGGTCTGCAGCTGCTGCGCGAGCAGTGTGCCGGCCGCTGCGGCTTTCTCGTGGCGGGTAATGACGCAGGGTCGAGTCCGTCAGCCGATGGCGTCCAGGAGCCTGTCAGCAGCAGCCCCGACACACTGCCGCTGTCCGCTGTCGTGAACATCACCGGCCCCTTCTCGGCTGCAATCCGGCGCGCGATGAGCGACGCCTGGATCGTCGAGTCGTACGAGCAGGCGGCGGCAGCGAGCCGGATGTCCCCGTGGCCGGTCGCGACGCTGGCCGGCGAGATCTTCAGAGGGCCGCATCTCGTCTCGGGCGGGTCACGCGAGGACGCGCGCGGCATTCTCGAAACGAAGCGGGAGATCAAGGACCTGCGCACGCGGGTCGCTTCCGAGCGGGATGGGCTCGCCAGGCTCGGAGCGGAGGTCGACGGCTTCGATCGGGCGATCACGCACGCGCTGAATGCGGTTGCGGCGCTCAATGCTGAACAGCACCAGCAGGAGAAAACGATCGTCAGCCTCGAAGCGCAGCTCGAGCACGTGACGGACGAACTGCGGCGGCTCGATCAGAAGGCGGAACAGCTCGGCCGCGAACGACGCCAGGGCGAGGAAGAACGTGACGCCCTCGATCGGCGTCAGGAAGAGGCGCGCACGTCGATCGAGCGGCTCGACGGCGATCAGCGGGGTGCCGACGAACGCCTGACGTCGGCCCAGCGACGGCTGTTCGAAGCGCGGGAGGCCGCCCAGGAGCTCAATCGCCGCGCCGCCGACGCGGGCGCCGCGCATGCCGCTCTCGTCGAACGCGCGGCCGCCCTCGCCGCGGAGGTTCAGCGTTTCGAGGAGGCCTCGGCCGAGCTCGATGAGAGAGCGGCCGGCATGGACGCCGAACTGGCCGCCGCCGCCGAACGCGCAGCCGTGCTGCGTGCGGCGATCGCCGAAGGCACCGCGGCGATGGACGCCGACGTGCGGACGCTCGAAGCGCTGCGACAGGACCTGCGCGCGCACGACGACAGCGTCGCCGACCTGAAGAGCAGGACCGATGAACAAGAAGCGCGCATCCGGGAGGCACGGGCCCAGCTGGAAGCGATTCGCGCCAGGGTGGCCGAGCTCGATGTAGCTCGCGTGACGGCCGAAAGCGATCTGACGCATCTCGCTCACTCCTGCGTTGAGGCCGTTCAGGCGACGCTCGACGAAGTCCTGGCGGACGTGTCGGTCGAGGAGGAAGCCGGGACGGTGACCCCGGATGCGGCCATCATCGCGGCCGCCGATGAAGATCTGGTCGACAGTCAACAGTCAGCAGTCGACAGTCAACAGTCGTCAGTCGACAGTCAACAGTCGACCGACGACCTGCAGTTGACGACGGCCGAGGTCGCACAGCGCACCTTGAGCGCGGAAGAGGCGATCGTCGCCCTGCGGTCGCGGATCGATCGCCTTGGCCTGGTCAACATGATGGCGATCGAGCAGTTCGACGAGCTGGAGACGCGGCACACCTTTCTCACGACGCAGCGCAAGGATCTCGTCGACTCGATCGCGCAGACCAGCGAGGCCATCAAGCGGATCGATGAAACCACCCGGCATCGCTTCGCCGAGGCGTTTACGGCGATCAACCGCAACTTTCAGGAGACGTTCAGCACGCTGTTCGGCGGCGGCCGCGCCGGTCTGACCCTGCTCGACGAGAACGATCCGCTCGAAAGCGGCATCGAGATCATCGCCCAGCCGCCGGGCAAACGGCTGCAGAGCGTACAGCTGCTCTCGGGCGGTGAAAAGGCGCTGACCGCGATCGCGCTGATGTTCGGCCTGTTCAGGTACAAGCCGAGCCCGTTCTGTCTGCTCGACGAGATCGACGCGCCGCTCGACGACGCCAACATCGGCCGGTTCGTCGAGATGCTGCGCTCGATGCAGCAGCACACGCAGTTCATCCTCATCACGCACAACCGGAAGACCATGGAGATCGCGGACCGTCTCTACGGCGTGACGATGGAGGAGCCGGGCGTGTCCAAGCTGATTTCCGTCCAGCTGAACTGAACGTTTTCCGGGCCGACCCCGTATGTACCCCGCAGAGGGTGCCATGCCAAGCATTCGTGTGGTTCGATTGGGAGCGCTTCTCGTGGGGCTGGCCGCGGCGGGATGCCATGCGTCGGTCGGCGAGCTCGCCGGAAGCGCCAGCGACGAGTGGGTCCGCAGCTACGAGCTCGCCCCCGAGGGGGAAATCGCGGTCACCTCGACCAACGGGACGATTGAGCTCGAGGGATACGACGGCCGCACGGTCGAAGTGCGGGCGCAGCGGACCGTCAAGGCGGTCAGCGATGACGCGGCGCGCGACCTGGTCTCGCGGGTCGGCATCGAAGAAGAGGTCAGCCCCGAGCGCGTCGCCATCCGCACCGAGGGAATCACCGGTCTCCTCGTCGGCGTGTCCTATCAGGTCACCTACCACGTCAAAGCGCCGCAGTCGGTCGTCGCCCGTCTCCGCGCCGACCAACGGCGTCGTCACGGTGAAGGCGTTTGCCGGTCAACTGATCGCCAGCAGCACCAACGGCGGCGTGGTCGGCGAGAACCTCGGCGGCCGTGTCGAAGGGCGCGTCGACGAACGGCCACCTCCGTTTCTCGATGAACGCCGTCGCGCCCGGTGGCATCAGGCTGCAGACGACCAACGGACGTGTCGACCTCGTGGTGCCGACGACCGCCAAAGCCGACGTGTCGGCGGAGTGTCGCAACGGCACGATCGCCGTCGACGGGTTGCCGTTCGAGCCGGTTGGCGAGCAGTCGCGGCGCACCGTGAATGGCAGGCTGAACGGCGGCGGCGCGCCGATCGAGGTCAGAACCACGAACGGGGCCGTCCGCATCCGATCGCAATCGGCGGAGCCGTGAACGAAGATAGGTCGACACGCTATCAGCGGCTGAAGCGGCGCGCGGTCGTGATGTCGCTGGCGTGGAGCGCGGTCCTGCTGGCGATTCTGCTCCTGACGGGCGGGAGCCGGCACATCAGAGAGGCAGCGGAAACGGCCGCCGCCGACTATCGGCGTTGCGCATCCGGCGACCATCGTCATCTTCTACGTCATCGGCCTGACGCTCATCCACGAGGCGGGCGGTCTGCCGCTCGACTTCTACAGCGGGTTCGTCCTCGAGCGTCGTTACGGGCTGTCCACCGAGCGCTTTTCTGGCTGGTTGCGGGATCAGGCGAAGGCGCTCGCCCTGGGCGTGATCGTCGCCGCCGCCGCGGCGACGCTCATCTACTTCTTCATCCGTCGCTCGCCGGCCGGGTGGTGGCTGCCCGCCGGGGCCATCTTTGCGCTGCTGATCATCGCGGATGACGAACCTCGCGCCGGTCGTGCTCTTCCCGCTGTTCTATCCGATCAAGCCGATCGATCGCGATCCGCTGCGTTCGCGGTTGCTCGCGCTCGCCGAGCGGGCGGGCGCACGCGTGCTGGGCGCGTACGAGTGGGGCCTTGGCCACAAAACGAGACGGGCGAACGCCGCGCTGGCCGGCCTGGGGACGACCCGCCGGATTCTCGTCTCCGACACGATGCTGGCCGAGTACTCCGACGAGGAGATCGAGATCGTGCTTGCCCACGAGCTCGCCCATCACGTGCACGGCGACATCTGGAAGGGAATTGCGTTCGAGAGCGCACTCGTCATCGGCGGATTGTTCTGTGCCGCCCGGGCACTCGAGGCGGTCAACGGATGGTTCGGTGTCGGCGGGGCGGCGGATCCGGCGGGGCTGCCGGTGTTGCTGCTGACGGTCGGCGCAGTGTCGCTCGTGATGCTGCCGGCGGCTCACGCGTTGTCGCGGGTGCTGGAGCGGAGTGCGGACCACTACGCGCTCGAGCTGACCCGAAACCCGCGCGCGTTCATTTCGGCCATGCGCCGCCTGGCGGCGCAGAATCTCGCCGAGGAGCATCCATCGCGCGCCATCCAATGGCTGTTCTACAGCCACCCGCCAGTGGCCGACCGCATCGCGGCCGCCCAGGCCTTCAAACCGTAGGCGCTACGCGGACATCCGTTTCTGAAGCGTGTAGATCGCCCAGCTGCTGAGCGCGATGCCGGCGCCGCCGATCGCGAGCAGCATCAGGGTCTGACGGTTGAGGAAGCTCGCGCCCAACAGCACGGTCCCGATTGCAAACGGCAGCTCCACCATCCCGAGGATGACGATGTACTTGAAGAAGGAATAGCGGGCGACGCCGAGCACGTAGCCGGGCACTTCTGAGGGCATGGCCAGCTGGAAGAGCAGCACGAGGCCAAACGGCGCGCGGCTCGAGATCCGGTGTTCGAACCGATCCACGGCGTCGTCTGACGTCAGCGCGCGCGCGACCGATCGACCGAGGGTCCGGCCGACGCCGTAGGCGCACATGCCGCCGAGCATCCATCCTGTCCACAGCAGAGCGATACTCATCGGCTCGCCCCAGGTCCGTACCGCCACAGGGGTGATGACCGCCGTCGAAAAGAACGCAATCATCGCCGAGAGCGCCGAGAAAACGACGAACAGCGTCGCTCCCAGGGTGGGCTGCGCCGCGATAATCCGCTCGGCGACGCCGACCAGCCTCAGGACGGTCTGATGAATCGTGTCCGAGGAGGCGAGCGCTGCGAGAGCCAGAACGAGCAGCCCGAGGCCGAGGGCCCGCTTCCAGGCGGCGACGCGCGGCGGCTCGCCGGCTTCCGGCGCCTGATCTGACATTGCAAAGGTGTCGGTTTCGGGGTGGGCGATCCTGGACGAATCTATCACACACCGAGTAGACGAATACCCGGCGGAAGTGTTCGACTGGTCGGCGTGGCTACGCGGCGATCTGGCTTTCCACGGCAGCCGGCGGGGCCAGTTCCGGGGGCGCCGTCGCGGCGGCGGCATCGCGCACGCGCTTGATCACCCGGACGTGATGCGCCACGTGTTTCTGTTCCCAGACCGCCAGGACCGTATACAGGACTGCGTTGATCGCGAGGTGCTTGTCGCGTCGGCTTAGCCACGCGGCGGCGTTGTACAGCCCCATGACGGCCGCCAAGGCCAGGGCCGAGGCATGAACGCTCGCCTTCAACGGTTCGCACTCCCCGCACTGCAGCACGGTCAGATGCTTGGTCGGCATGTTCATGCCCGACGTCAGTGCAAGAGTTGTGCTGACGTTCGGAGCGTTGCCAAAACCCCGCGAAGCGGGCGGCTAACCATGCCGAGGGCAAGGAATTACGACTTTGCGGCGCCCTCTTCCTGTTGCAGGAGCGCCTTCCGGCTGAGCCGGATCTTGCCGGTCGGATCGATGTTGATGACTTTGACGAGAATCTGTTCGCCTTCCTTCAGCTCGTCCCGCACATCTTTTACCCGATGATTGGCAATTTCCGACACATGCAGCAGGCCGTCGGTACCAGGCATGATCTCCACGAAGGCGCCGAAATCGGTAATCCGCTGGATCTTGCCGAGGTAGGTTTTGTTCAGCTCTGGGGTAGCAGTCAGCTCCTGGATGATCGAAATCGCCTTTTGAGCCGAGTCCGCGTCGGCCGACGCGACGTTCACGCGCCCATCGTCCTCGACGTCGATTTTGACGCCGGTCCGCTCGATAATGCTGCGAATCATCTTGCCGCCGGGCCCGATGACGTCGCGGATCTTGTCGACCGGGATGCGGATGGTGACGATCCGGGGCGCAAATGACGAGATTGATGTGCGGTGTGCGGAGAGTGCCTCGGTCATCTTGGCGAGAATGTGCAGTCGGCCGCGCCGCGCCTGGTCGAGCGCCTTGCGCATCACCTCGGTGGTGATGCCGGACACCTTGATGTCCATCTGCAGGGCGGTGATGCCGTCGGACGGTACCGGCGACCTTGAAGTCCATATCGCCGTAGTGATCCTCGGCGCCGGCGATGTCGCTGAGCACGGCGTATTTGCCCGACTTCTCGTCCATCACGAGACCCATCGCGATGCCGGCGACCGACGCGCGGAGCGGCACGCCGGCGTCCATCATGGCCAGCGACCCGCCGCAGACCGACGCCATCGACGAGGAGCCGTTCGACTCGAGGATGTCCGACACGACGCGCACGGTATACGGGAACGATTCTTCGCCGGGAATCATCGGCGTCAGCGCGCGCTCGGCCAGGGCGCCGTGCCCGACTTCGCGACGTCCGGGTCCGCGCAGGAACGCGACTTCGCCGACCGAAAACGGCGGGAAGTTGTAGTGGAGCATGAAGCTCTTCCAGGTCTCCCCTTCGAAGCTCTCGATCTTTTGTGCGTCTTCGGCGGTTCCCAGCGTGCAGGTGACGAGCGCCTGGGTCTCGCCGCGCGTGAACACCGCGGAGCCGTGCGTCCGGGGCAGCACGCTCGTCTCGATCCAGATCGGCCGTACCTCGTCGAACGCCCGGCCGTCGAGACGCACGCCGCGTTCGAGGACCTCGTCGCGCAGGACCTTTTCCTTCAGATCCTTGAAAATCTGCTTGGCTTCCAGCTTCCGTTCGACTTCGCCTTCCGGCAGGTCCGCGACCAGGTCATCGAGCACCTGGTCGACACGGTCGTAGTTCTCGAGCTTGCCGCGGATGCGCATCGCCTCGGTCAACGGGACGAGAATTTTTTCCTCGACCTCGCGGTAGAAGTCGTGGCCGATCTCCTTCTTGGAGACCTTGACCTTCGCCTTGCCGGCCTCGGCGGCGAGGGAGTCGATGACGTCGATGATCTTCTTGATCGCGTCATGCGCCGCGTTGAGCGCCTCGACGACCTGCTCCTCGGACACTTCCTTCGCGCCGGCTTCGACCATCACGAGGCCGTCTTTGCTGCCGGCCACCACCAGGTCGAGCTTGCTGTTCTTCCGCTGCTCGAACGTGGGATTGATGACGTAGCCGCCGTCCACCAGGCCGACGCGCACGCCGGCAATCGTCTTCTGGAAGGGAATCTCCGACAGCGCGAGGGCGGCCGACGCGCCGGTAATCGCGAGGACGTCGGTGTCGTTCTCCGAGTCGGCGGACAGCACGAGCGCGATGACCTGGGTTTCGAAGCGCCAGCCGGACGGAAAGAGCGGGCGGATTGGCCGATCGATGACCCGGCTGGTCAGGACCTCTTTCTCCGCGGGCTTTCCTTCGCGTTTGAAGAATCCACCGGGAATGCGGCCGGAGGCGTAGGTGTACTCGCGGTAGTCGACCGTGAGCGGGAGAAAGTCGATCCCTTCGCGCGCCGTCGCCGCCCGGCAGGCCGTGACGAGCACGACCGAATCGCCGAACCGCACGATGACGGAACCGTTCGCCTGCTTGGCGAGCTTGCCGGTTTCAAAACGAAGGGTCTTGTCGCTGAGTGTGAGTTCTCGGGTAGTCATAAAAAAATTTGATGTCAGAAGCAAGAAGTCGGTGAACTTCTTACTTACTTGCGGATGTTCAGTCGCTTGATCAAGTCCGCGTAGCGCTGCGCGTCCTTCGCCTTCAGATAGTCGAGCAGCCTGCGCCGTCGGCCGACGAGCATCAACAGCCCGCGGCGCGAGTGATGGTCCTTCGCGTGCGCCTTGAAGTGTTCGGTGAGGTAATTGATCCGCTCGCTCAGGATGGCGACTTGAACTTCGGGGGAACCGGTGTCTGCGTCGTGTGTCTTGTAGGAGCCGATGAGTTCCGTCTTCCGATCTTTGGTCAACGCCACGTGATCTTCCTCCACGAACGCCCCAGCCCTTCGACGTTGCTCGAGGGTCCGTAGACCCGCTCAAACAGGCCGGCTGCGCCGTATGTCACGAATTCTCTTAGTCGAACAAGCTCAACATGTTACACCAGTATGACCACGGGATGCAAAAGCCCCGGTGCCCCTCCGGGCTCGGCGATGCCGACGAGATCGCCAGCCGGATCGAGCAGCCGGGTGGTGGCCCGGGCGGCAGCGGACGACCGCGCGGCGATCGACGTGTCGTCGAGCGTCTGACCATGCCGCGCTCTGCGGACTCCCTCCTCGGTCAGTGCCGTCGACGGCATCGTCGTCAGCATGCGTGCCGGCGGAATCAAAGCCGCTCGCGACGGCCGCCGGCTCACGCTCGATACGGTCCAACGTGATCGCATCTGTAATCTGAAGGTCACCGCTGCTGGTCCTTCTCAGTTCGGCGAGATGGGCGCCGGTGCCGAGGTGCCGGCCGAGGTCGTTCGCCAGCGTGCGGACGTAAAAGCCGGCCGAACAGGTCAGAGCCAGCTCCACGTGGGCTCCGCGCACGTCCAGCAGACGCAAGTCGGAGACGGTGACCGACACGCTGGTCAGTTGGAAATCCAACTCCCCCTCGCGCAAGCGCCTGCGGCCATGCCGAGCCGAGGAACTGGAAATTCGCCCCTTCGACAAGCTCAGGGTCGTCCCGAGCAACGTCGAGGGAGGAGGCGAGGCATCAGCGCCAGTGGAAAAAAGTTGACGCGCAAGGCGATGGCTTCTGACTCCCCCGATCTTCTTCGCTGAGAAGATCGGGGGCTGTCTGGAGATACGTCCCGCAAAACGACTCGAGCGCCCGTTCGATGGCGCTGCGATCCGGCATCGCGCCACAGTACGGTTCGCCGACCGGTTGTCCGGCTGCGTCGAAGGTGTCGGTCGACGACGCCGAGTCGAACGACGGCGGTGTAGCTCTTGTCCATTCCGCTCAGGAAGCGCGCCAGCCGCGTGGCGCGGCCGAGGACCAGTGGCAGCACGCCGCTCGCACGCGGGATCGAGCGTGCCGGTGTGGCCGATCCGGCGCTCGCCGGTCGCGCGTCGGACACGCGCCACGACGTCGTGCGAGGTCGGACCGACTGGCTTGTCGACGACGAGCAGGCCATCCATGGCCGGGGTCCTTCAGCAGCGCGTCATGCGGACGTCGTAATCTGGATGGCCTGATCGATTCGCTCCACGAACATCTTCTGCAGCGCATCGATCGGCCCGCTCACCGTGCAGCCGGCGGCGTTCTTGTGGCCGCCGCCGCCGAACTGCTTGGCAATCGCGCCGATGTCGATATCACCCTTCGAGCGCATGCTGACCCGGTATTCTTCGCCCTCGTTCTGCTTGAAGAACACTACCGCCTCGATCTCCTTCACCGTCAGCGGCAGATTGATCAGGCCTTCGGTGTCCTCGTAGGTGCCGCCGGCCTCGCGCGCCATCTCGTGATCGAGGTAGACGATGGCGATGCGACCGGTTGGGTCGATCTGCATGCGCTCAACACCGATCCGAACAGCTTCAGGCGGCCCATGTTGTTGCTGTCGTAGACGTTGCGGGCGACCCGCACCGGATCGACGCCCGCTTCGAGCGTTCGGCCGCAGATCTCGAACGTCCGCGGTGAGATGCTCGAGTAGTGAAACGAGCCCGTGTCGGTGAGGATCGCAAGATAGATGTGGGTGGCGATGTCGACGTCGCAGCGGCACGCCCAGGGCGTCGATCAAATCGAAGACCATCTCGCCGCAGGCCGCCGCGGTCGGATCGAACCAGTTCAGCTGGCCGTAGCCGGTATTCCCCGGGTGATGGTCGATGTTGATGACGAAGAACCGATCGAGCCCCGCGACGCCGGTGCGCGCCAGGTCGCCGCACTCCATGATGATCGCGGCGTCGTAGTCTCCGCTCACGGCATCCGCGATCTCGATGCTCGACACGGCCGGGAAACTGCAGCAGCGGACCCGGCGCCGGATCCTTGTTGACGACCACGACCTCTTTGCCGAGGGCGCGCAGCGCGAGCGCCATCGCCAGCTGCGAGCCGATCGAATCGCCGTCGGGTCTGCTGTGCGACGAGATGACGAAGCGCTGACGGGCGCTGAATGGCGTCGACGATCTGCTGCAGTTCCGGGCTAGATTGTGTCATCGTCGTTGGCGGCTCGCGCGTCCCGGCTCCGCGTCGGCGGCGTGCAGCTCGTTGAGAATCTGCTCGATCCGATCCTGGCCGGCGATCGAATCGTCGTAGACGAACGTCAGCTCCGGCGTGCGTTTCAGCCGCAGTCGCGCGCCGAGCTGCCGGCGCAGAAACGGCGCCGCCCGCTCGAGCGCGCGGCGCGTCGCCTCACGCCCTTGTCGTCGCCGAGCGCCGTGTAGAACACGCGCGCCAGCTGCAGATCGGGAGACACCTGGACGCGCGTCAGCGTCACGAAGCCGATGCCCGGATCGTGCACATCACGGCCGAGCATTGACGCGAGCTCGCCGCGGATCTGATCGGCGACGCGGTCGGGACGTGAGCCTTGCGACATTCACACAATTACGTTACGAGAACTCCACCTCCGTCCGGGTGATCAACCCCGGCTCGACCCGCTCGATCTCGTCGGCGACCGCCGCGAGCTCGCGGTCGGCGTGCGTCTGGTCGGTGCTGACCGTCACGACCGCCAGCGCGGTGCGCTGCCAGAGATCGTGGTGCTCGACCTCCGAAACCGCGACGTTGAATTTCTTCAGCCGGTCCTTCACCCGCCGCAGGACCATCCGCTTGTCCTTCAGCGACCGCGCCCCCGGCACGTGCATCTCGACGGTCAGCAGGGCGATGATCATCTCGGCGCTGGCGCCGGGCCGCCTTCGCGCTCCGCGCTTCGACGCCCAGGGCCTGGCCGCTTACGCACTGACCGCGACGCGCTCCATCACGAACACTTCGATCACGTCGCCGACCTTGAGGTCGTTGAACTTCTCGAAGCCGATGCCGCATTCGAAGCCGGCCTTGACCTCGCTGACGTCGTCCTTGAAGCGGCGCAGCGATCCGATCTTGCCCTCGTAGACGACGACGTTGTCGCGGAGCAGCCGCGCCTGGGTGTCGCCGGCGCGGGTGATGCGGCCCTCGGTGACCATGCAGCCGGCAATCGTTCCGAACTTCGGCACCTTGAAGGTGTTGCGCACGTCGGCGACGCCGAGCCGCACTTCCTTGAAGGTCGGCTCCAGCAGGCCGGTCATCGCCTTCTTGATCTCGTCGGTGACGTTGTAAATCACCGAATGCTGCCGGATGTCGACCCGCTCCCGTTCGGCGATCCCTTCGGCGTTGCGATCGGGCCGCACGTTGAAGCCGATGATGATGGCGTTCGACGCCGATGCCAGCAGCACGTCGGACTCGTTGATGGCGCCGACGCCGGCGTGCATGATCTTGATCTTCACCTTCTCGTCCGACAGCTTGGTGAGCGTGTCGGCGAGCACCTCGGCCGAGCCCTGCACGTCGGCCTTGATGATGATCGGCATCTCCTTCATGCCGCCTTCGGCGATCTGCGCCTGCAGCGACTCGAGGGTGAGGCGGCCGCCCTTGGCGCCGAGCGCGCGCGTCTTCGCCTGCTCCTCGCGGAACGTCGCGATCTGGCGCGCCTTGGCCGCATCGGCCACCTGGAACACATCGCCCGGCTGCGGCAGGCCGGTGAGGCCGAGCACTTCGACCGGCGTCGACGGTCCCGCCGCCTTGGTCGGGCTTGCCGCGATCGTCGATCAGCGCTCGCACGCGGCCGACGATCGGCCCGGCGATGAACGTGTCGCCAACCGACAGCGTGCCGTCCTGGACGAGCACGGTCGCGACCGGGCCGCGTCCCTTGTCGAGCTTGGCTTCGAGCACCGTGCCGGTGGCGTTCCGCTTCGGGTTCGCCTTGAGCTCGCCGATGTCGGTGACGAGCAGAATCATC
Source organism: uncultured Acidobacteriota bacterium (assembly GCA_963728825.1). Taxonomy (GTDB): domain Bacteria; phylum Acidobacteriota; class Vicinamibacteria; order Vicinamibacterales; family CAVVIG01; genus CAVREM01. The sequence goes on along the minus strand of CAVSLA010000005.1, from coordinate 234,530 downwards.
TCGAGCAGCAGTTCGAGGTTCTGCTTCTTCTTGGCCGAGACTTCGACGGTGACCGTCTGCCCGCCCCATTCCTCCGGCATCAGCCCGAGCTCGGTCAGCTCGCGCTTGACCTTCTCCGGGCTGGCGTTCGCCTTGTCGATCTTGTTGATCGCGACGATGATCGGCACGCTGGCCGCGCGCGCGTGATCGATCGCCTCTCTGGTCTGCGGCATCACGCCGTCGTCGGCGGCGACGACCAGCACGACGATGTCGGTCACCTTCGCGCCGCGCGCGCGCATCAAGGTGAACGCCTCGTGGCCGGGCGTGTCGAGGAACACGATGTTCCGGCTGTTGATCGTGACGTGGTAGGCGCCGATGTGCTGCGTGATCCCGCCGGCCTCGCGCTCGGCGACCCGCGCTTCGCGGATGCGCGTCGAGCAGGCTCGTCTTGCCGTGATCGACGTGGCCCATGACCGTGACGACCGGCGCGCGCGTCACCAGGTCGGCCGGGCTGACGTCGCCGGCGTCGGCTCTGCAGCAGCTCCTCTTCGAAGCTGCGCATCTGTCACATCGGCGCCGAACTCGCGCGCCAGCATCGTCGCCGTTTCGGTGTCGAGCGTCGAGTTGATCGTCATCATCAGCCGCTTCATCAGCAGCTTGGCGAGGACGTCCTTGACGCGGATGTCGAGCTTGTCCGCGAGGTCCTTGACCGTCATCCCTTCGGCGAGCGTGATCGTGCGCGTCACCGGCGGCGGCGCGGCCGGCGGCGGCGGCGCCGACGGACGCGGTTCGATTCGCGGCGCATGCCGGCTGAAGACGGCCGCTGCGCGGGCGTCGACGGCCGGTAGGGCGGACGCGGACCGCGGCGCACCGGGCCGCTGCGGATACTGTCCCGGTCGGGCCTGCGTCGACGGCTGCTGTGGCCGGATCGGCTGCGACGGCAGCGGTCGCGGACCGCCAGGCGTCGGCCGAGGTGCCGAACCCGGATAAGGCGGCCGCGGCCCGGCCGGTGCCGGCGGCCGCACCTGGCGTCACTGGCGGCCGGGCGCTTGCGACTACCCGTTTGACCAGCGGCTCCGCCAGCGGCCGGACGCGCAGCTGCCGGAATTGTCGGACGCTCGGGCCGCGGCGCCTGTCGCGGAACGACGCGCGGCGCCGGCTGAGAGGGCAGCGGCGGCGTCGGGGTTGTCGGCCGCTGCTCCTCGATTCGCAGCCGGATTGTCGGCGGCACGACGCGACCAGGTGCGGGCGCCTTCGCCGCGGCGGGCGGGGGCGTTTCGACCTCGACGACTGTCTCCGGCGCGGCGGCCTCGATCTGCGGTTCTGCCGGCGGCGGCGGTTCCACCGTGATCGGCACGACCGGCGGCGCCTCGACGACCGGCTCCTCCGCGACCGGGACGGGCGGATTCCAGGGCCGGCGGCGGCTCTTCGACCGGCGGAGCCGCGACCGGCTTGACCGTCTTCACGAGGCGCGGCGGCGGCAGCATGGGCGCTGCCGGCTTCGGCGGCTCGGGAGCCTTCTTGGCCGGTGACGGTTTCTTCCCGCCTTTCGGCGCGGGAGTCTCGGCGAAGATGTCGCCGCCCGGCAGCGCGATGTTCCGCTGCTTGCGCGAGACGATCGACGAACTGCCGCGCGACTACTTCTTCGATCGTGCTCGACGCGCTCTTGACCTCGATGCCGTGATCGCGCTTGAGCAGCGCCGTCACTTCCTGGCTCGTGGTGCCGAGCAGTTCCGCGACTTTGTAAATCCGAACAGTTGCCAAAAGCTACCTCTTCGACTGCCGCGGACCTGAGGTCCGCTCTGCCGCGGACCTGACGATCCGCCCTACCTATCCACTGACTCGTCGCCCTTCGACGCCGGATCCGACCTCGGCGGCGGCCGCGACCTCTTCGGACTCCATCGGTTCCTCGGACGCCATCGGCGTCCTCGGAGCGCCATCGGTTCCTCGGACGCTGCCGCTTCGTCGGACGCTGCACGCTTCCTCGGCGCCCTCGGCAGCCGGGCCGGCCTCCGCGCTCCTCGGCCCTCGCTTCCAGACCCTTCGAACTGCGCCTCGACCTCGCGCCGCTTTTCTTCCTCGCTCTTGATGTCGATGCGCCAGCCGGTGAGCTTGGCCGCCAGCCTGACGTTCTGTCCCTTCTTGCCGATGGCGAGCGACAGCTGCTTGTCCTCGACGATCACTTCCATCACGCGCTCGCGATCGTCCACAATCGACACGCGCTGCACCTTGGCCGGGCTGAGCGCGTTGGTGACGAAGGCGATCGGATCCTCCGACCATTCGACGATGTCGATCTTCTCGCCGCGCAGCTCGCGGATGATCGACTGAACGCGCGTGCCCTTCATGCCGACGCAGGCACCGACCGGATCGACGTCGCGCTCGCGCGAAAAGACCGCCACCTTGGCGCGGTCGCCCGCTTCGCGGACGGCGCCGCGAATCATCACGGTTCCGTCGTAGATCTCCGGCACCTCCTGCTCGAACAGCTTGATGAGCAGCGCCGGGTCGGTGCGCGATAGAACGATCTGCGGTCCCTTGGCGCTGCGGTTGACGCCCTTGATTACCGTCCGCACGCGATCGGCCGGGGCATAACTTTCGGCGCGCGACTGCTCCTTGCGCGGCAGCACCGCTTCGACCCGGCCGACCTCGATGATGATGTCGCCGTTTTCGAACCGCTTGACGGTGCCGTTGACGACCTCGCCGATCCGCTGGTTGTACTCGGCGAAGATGTTCTCGCGCTCGGCTTCGCGGACCTTCTGGAAGATGACCTGCTTGGCGGTCTGTGCCGCGATCCGTCCGAGCACTTCGGTCGGCTTCGGAAACTCCATCTCGTCGCCGAGCTCGATGCTGTTGGCGACCTCGTCGCCGTACAGCTGCTGGTACATCTGCCGCGCTTCGGCGATGGCGATTTCCGTCGCCGGATTGGCCACTTCCTGGACCACCTGCTTCAAGGCGAAGAGATCGACCTGGCCGGTTTCGAGATTGAAGCGCGTCTTCAGGTTCTCGCCGGTCTTGTAATACTTGCGCGACGCGGTCGCGACCGCCTCTTCAATCGCGGTGATGACCACGTCCGGCTCGATGCCCTTTTCCTTGGCCAACGCTTCAATGGTTTGTTGCAGGGGATTGCTCATGATCCTTTTCAGCGAGCGGCGGAGCCTGCTCCGGCCAGGGCCGGCCAGGCTGGGCCGCTACGTCCTCAGAACTCCACTTCGAGATTCGCGCGCGTGATGATTCCGATCGGCACGCGATGGCGTCGGTGATCCTCCGCCTCGATGACCACCGTCGCCGTCTTCGACGCCGCCGAGCCGCCCCTTGAAATACTTCTGCCCGTCGACCGCCTCACGCATCACGAGCTTGGCGCGCCGCCCCGCGAAGCGGCGGTAATCGTCGACGCTGCGCAGCGGCCGATCGAGCCCTGGCGACGACACCTCCAAGGTATAGGCCGCTGGCAAGACGTCCTCGACATCGAGCACGGCGCTCAGGTCGCGGCTGACCCTCGCGCAGTCTTCGACGCTGACGCTATCCTCAGCCGTGGCGGCGGCGCCCGGGCCGATCGATCTGAACCCGCAGCACCATGCCGCCGGCTTCGCGCCTGAACTGCACGTCGAAGATGTCCAACCCGTGCGTAGCGGCGACCCGGGCCGCCAACGCTCGAACCTGTTCGACGACGTCGCCGGACAATTCGCGCCTCTTCCGGTAATGTCCGGCTCACGCCGGATCAACGCCCTTAAACGAAAAAAGTGGGCACACGCCCACTTCGGTCCTACACCCAGGCTCCGAACACAAAATTATAGCACAGCGGGTTCGGCCACTTGGCTGAGCACAGGTCGCGCAATCAGGTCGTAGCCGCGCGCTCCGACGATCTCGACCTCGGCAAAATCGCCGGCCCGAAAGCCCGACGGATCGCACTCGGTGAGATACACCGACCGCGTCGATGTCGGGCGCTTGTGTCATCAAGCGTCCTTTCAAGACCAGATCGTGATCGCCCGATGGACCGTCGATCAGGATCCGGACCCGGCCCCCGATGCTCGCCCGCTGCCGGGCACTGACCAGCCGCTTCTGCAGGTTCATCACGCGCGTCCGCCGCGCCTGCTTCTGCCGGGCCGGCACATCGTCGTCCAGCGAAAAGGCCGAGGTTCCCTCTTCGTGTGAGTAGGTGAAGACGCCGAGGTGATCGAAGCGCGTGGTCGCTGCACGAAGCCGAAGGAGTTCGTCGACGTCCTGGTCGCGTCTCGCCGGGAAAGCCGACGATGAACGTGGTCCGCAGGGCGACGCCGGGCACGCGCTCGCGGATTCGCTGCAGCAGCGCGATCGTAGTTCTGACGCGTTCCCGGCCGCTTCATGCGCTTCAGGACCGGGTTCGAGGCATGCTGGAGCGGCAGGTCGATGTACTTGCAGACCTTGTCGCATTCCGCCATTGCGGCGAGCGTCTCATCATCGATCGTCGTAGGGTAGAGATAGAGCAGGCGGATCCACTCGAGCCCCTCGACGGTGTTCAGCTCGCGCAGGAGACGCCGCGAGGGCTCCGCGTTCATGACGGTCAATGCCGTAGAACGTCGTGTCCTGCGAGATGAGCAGCAGTTCCTTGCTGCCGCGCGCCGCCAGGGCACGCGCTTCGCGAACGATCGATTCGGCCGGCCGGCTGCGGTACTCGCCGCGCAGCGTCGGGATGATGCAGAACGCGCACTTGTAGTCGCAGCCCTCGGCAATCTTCACGTACGCGTAGTGACGCGGTGTTGCCAGCAAACGCGGGGTGTCGGCGTCGTAGATGTAAGTCGGGGTGTCGGGTGCCGGGTGCCGCGTGCCGGGTGCGGGGTGCTGGGTGCTGGGTGCTGCGCCGGGTCGGTAAAACGTGAGTGGCACGGTCGTGCCGCAGATGGCGCTGACGACATCGGGAACCTGGCCGGTGCCGAGCACGGCGTCGATTTCGGGAATTTCCTTGCGCAGCTCGTCGCGATAGCGCTCGCCGAGGCAGCCGGTCACGATCAGACGTTGGCACGAGCCCGGCGGCCTTGTGCTGCGCCATCTCGAGAATCGTGTCGACGGACTCCTGTTTCGCGGAAGTCGATGAAGGCGCAGGTGTTGACGACCAGGACGTCGGCAAGCGCCGGATCCTGTGTCAGCTCATGACCCGCCTGCTCGGCGAGCCCGAGCATGACTTCGGAGTCGACGAGATTCTTCGGACAGCCAAGACTGACAAGACCAATCTTCATAAAGTGTCGTTCGTCCTTCGCGCGGCCAGTCGCTCGTTGGTCGTTCGTCGGGTTCGAACGACGAACGCCCGAACGCCGAACGATCACGGATACAGCCGGTAGAGCATCCGGGGATACGGAATCGTTTCGCGAACGTGTTCCAGCTTGCAGATCCAGGCGACGACGCGTTCGATCCCCATGCCGAACCCGCCGTGCGGGACCGTTCCATATCGACGCAGGTCCAGATACCACTCGAACGCTTCCTGGGGCAGATCGTGTTCCCGGATGCGCTGCAGCAGCAGATCGAGATCGGCCAGCCGTTCGCCACCCCCGATGATTTCACCGTAGCCTTCAGGGGCGAGGACATCGACGCCGAGGGCAAGCTCCGCGCGCTCGGGATCGGGCCTCATGTAGAAAGCTTTCACCGCCGCCGGATAGCGGTGGACCATCACCGGACGGTCGAACTGCTCTGAGAGCGTCGTTTCGTCGGGCCCGCCGAAGTCGCCGCCCCACTGGATCGGCTGCCCTTTGCCCTGCAGCAACGTGACCGCTTCGTCGTACGACATCCGCGGAAACGGCTTCTGGACCGATTCGAGCTTCGCCGTATCGCGCTCGAGCACCTTCAGTTCCCGCGCCCGCCGCTCGAGGACGCGGTGCACGACCGAGACGATCAGGTCTTCGGCGAGCTCCATCACATCGTCCAACCCGGCGTAGGCCATCTCCGGTTCGACCATCCAGAATTCGGTGAGGTGGCGCCGCGTTTTCGACTTCTCGGCGCGGAAGGTCGGCCCGAAGCAGTAGACGCGGCCGAGCGCCATGGCGTTTGCTTCGTTGTAGAGCTGTCCGCTCTGCGTCAGATAGGCGGTCTGCTCCTCGAAGTACTGGGCGGGAAACAGGGTGGTCGTCCCCTCACACGCCGCCGGCGTAAAGATTGGCGTATCCGCCAGGATGAAGCCGCGCTCGTTGAAGAAGTCGCGGACGGCGTTGATGATCTCGTGCCGCACGCGCAGAATCGACTGCTGCCGCTCGCTGCGAATCCAGAGATGCCGCCGATCGAGCAGGTAATCCACCCCGTGCTCCTTCGGCGTAATCGGGAAGTCGTGGGCCGGCGCGACGACGTCCAGCTGCTTGACGTCGATCTCGAAGCCGCTCGGCGCCCGCTGGTCAGCGCGGGCGGTGCCGGTGACGATGAGCGACGTTTCCTGGGACAGATGGTCGGCCGCCTTGAACGTCTCGTCGCCGACCGCGGCCTTCGACATGACCGCCTGGATGAATCCCGAGCCGTCGCGAAGGATCAAGAAGTGGATCTTTCCGCTCGAGCGGCGATTGTGCAGCCACCCTTTGATGGTGACTTCTTCGCCCTCATGCCTGCCGATGTCTTCGATGTATACATGCATACAATCGTCAGTCAGTCCGCAAAGAGCCTTTCCAGGCGCTCGCGTACCTTCCGGGTGCGCTGCAACGCATCTTTGGCCGAGCCGTGCGCGGCGATCTCGAGCAGCAGCGGGCCGTCATAGCCGACCTTCTGGAGCGCCGTGACTGCCGCGGGCCAGTCGATGGTGCCCTCGAACGGCAGCAGGTGGTCGTCGGTCCGGCCCCGATTGTCGTGCAGATGCGTCGTCACCAGGTGTTCCGAGACTGTTTCGATCGCGTCGACGAGATCGCCGTCGATGTGCGCGTGCCCGACGTCGAGACAGATGCCGGCCGACCGATCCTCGAGCTCGGTTTCGAGAAAGTGGACGAGCGGGCCGACACGGGACAGCTCGTTCGGGATCACTTCGAGCGCGATGCGCACGCCGAGCGGCGCCGCCAGCCGCTGCAGCTCGTCGAGACTGCGGCGGGCCGCCTCGCGGCTGTTGTCGGTCGCAGCGCCCGGCTGCGACCGCGGCAGGCCGATGTGCGTCACCAGCACGCCGAACGGAATCCGCCGTGCGATCTGCAGGGCGCGCTCGGTTTCATCCATCGCCTTGGCGCGCGCCGCCGGATCGGGACTGGCGATGTTGAGCGGCGGTCCCCAGCGTCCCCCTTCGAAGCTCTCCCCGATCGGCGCATGCACGCCGTGCAGCTCGAGACCGGCCTCGCCCAGCCATTGCTGCAGGTCAGCGACCGCGGCCGGATTGTGATAGTCGAAATGCGTCCTCGTGGCGAACACCTCCACCTTTTCGAACCCGTAGGCCGCGATCTCGAGCAGATGCTCGCGGCTCAGGCGGTAATTGTGGTAGAGGTGCGATGAGACGCCGAATACTCGCTTTTTCGTCACCAGGAGAACTATTCATTGTAACCGGACTGACACGCCCGGCTGATCGAGCTACCGCCGGCGAACCTGAGGCTATCGAAGTTCCTCGATGTGCGTCGCGAGCACCTCCCGCAGCCGCGCGAAGCGCGGGTATCGCTCCAGATTCGTCCGGACATAGCGCAAGGTGCGGGGGATGTACTGAATGTAGACGGGGTTGGCGCGCGCAATGGTCTGATAGCCGAACGTACCGAGCGCTTTGAGATTGCGCTGCAGCGCCATCAGATCGAAGCGGCGACGGAAGCCGGCCGGGTCGAGGCCGCCTTTGAGCGCCAGGAAGTAGGCAATCAGTTCGTCGAGCTCGCGATCGGTCAGATCGACGTACGAATCGCGCAGCAGCGACACCAGATCGTAGGTGTCCGGACCCATCCGCGCGTCCTGAAAATCGATGATGTACAGCCGTCCGCCGTGCAGCATCAGGTTGCGGCTGTGATAATCGCGATGACACAGGACGCGCGGTTCAGCCGCGAGCTCCTCGGCGATCGACCGCCATTCGATCGAGAGCAGCGCGCGCTCCGTTGTCGAGACGATCGTCCCGCGATAGCCTTCGACGAAGTGGCGCAGAAAAAAATCGAGCTCCCAGGTCAGCTTTTCGACGTCGAACGCCATCCGGTAGGGCAGATAACGCTCCCCGACCAGCTCGGAGCCCCGCCGCTGCAGCAGTTCGACGAGCGACACCGCTTCACGATAGAGGGCCGCATGGTCGGTCGCGGACGCCGCGCCAAGATGCGCCTGCAGCGTCACGTCGCCGAGATCCTCGAGCGCGACCAGCCCGTCGTCGTTCGAGTGTCCGAGGATGCGCGGCACCGGCAGCGGCACCTGGTGCAGCAGCTCCGCCACGTTGGCGAACGGCAGCGACTCGAAATCGATCGGCCCGGCGTGCAGCGCGACCACGACCGAGTGACCGTCGGCCAGCAGAATTCGGAAGTAGCGACGGTCGGAGGCGTCCCCCGTCAGCGGGACGATCTTCGGCCCGCGACGTGCCAGCCCGCTCGCGTCGAGGTAGCGATCGATTTTCGATCGAAGATCGGTGCCCTCTTGGGTGCGCTGTTCCATTCGTCTCAATCGAACGGCGAGGCCGTCACGCCTTGCTCGGAAGCGACCAGGACCGCCCGCCGATACCGGGCTCCAGGCGGGACCATGACGCCATCCGCGACGATGCAGTCGTCGAGCACTGCGCCAGGGCCAACCCGAACATCGTCCCACAAGATCGAGCCGCCGATCCGGGCCCGCGGATCGACGTGCACGTTCCGGCCGTGCTCGGGAGCTCCGGCCGCAAACGCCATCGAGGTCGCCCAGTAGTCCCCAACGGTCCCCACGTCCCAGAAGGCGGCGCTGGCGACGAAGCCGCGAACGGCACCGGGCTGCCGCTCGATCAGCTGATCGTAGTGGCCGCCGATTGAATTCACCGGCCGATCCAGCGGCAGCTCGTCGAACGCCGCCGCGTCGGCCACCTGGACCCCCACGAAATGAAACGATCCGGCCGCGGACGGACCGGGACGGACGAAGCCGGTGACGCTCGAGGCCGAATCGAGCAGCACGCCACCGGTACTTCAAGTGCTGCAGATTCGGCACGAGGGCCAGCGTCACCAGCGCGTCCGAGTGTTCATGCGAGGAGAGCAGCGCCCGCACGTCGAGATCCGTGAGCGTATCGCCGTTGACGATGAGAAAGGTCTGGCCCCGAAGTAGCGGCAGGGCGCGCCGCGGACCGCCGGCGCTGCCGAGCACGTGCGGCTGTTCCCACGAGTAGCGCACGCGCGCGCCGAGATCGCTGCCGTCCCCGACGATCGAGGTGATCGTCGCCGGCAGATGATGGAGATTCAGCACCAGATCGGTGATGTCGCTGGTGGCGAGCCACCTGACGATCCGGCGTACGAGCGGCTCGCCGGCGATCGGAACCGCCACCTTGGCCCGGACGAGCGTCAGAGGCCGGAGCCGGGTGCCGAGCCCGGCCGTCAGGACGAGTGCGGGCGGCATTCAGAAGGGTAACAATATACTTGACAGGGAAAGTCTGAACCGCTATAGTTCAGGTCATGGACACGCCGCGCACGTTGCTGGAAGCCGTCACTTACTTCTCCGACCCTGCCAATTGCTTGTCCTACCTCGTCGCGCGCCGCTGGCCGAAGGGCGTTACCTGCCCGACCTGCGGCAGCGCTGGCGTCTACTTCGACAAGACGCGGCAAGGATGGATCTGCAAGAGTAAACACCCAAAGCGGAAGTTCTCGCTGAAGACCGGAACCATCTTCGAAGACTCGCCGCTTGGCTTGGATAAGTGGCTCCCGGTCGTTTGGATGATTGCCAACTGCAAGAACGGCGTTTCGTCGTGGGAAATTCACCGGGCCATCGGCGTGACCCAAAAAACCGCGTGGTTCATGCTCCACCGCATTCGACTGGCGATGCAGGATGAAACGGGCGGCGGCAAGATCGGTGGCGAAGTTGAAGTGGACGAAACCTACATCGGTGGCAAAGCCCGCAATATGCACCGAGGGAAGAAAGCGCGCGTCCTCGGCGGCAGAACAGGTGTAGCCGGTAAGGTCGCTGTCATGGGGCTGCTCGCGCGACACACCCAAGAGGGACACAGCACGATTCGGATGCGTGTCGTCGCCGACACCCGGAAGCACACGATGCAACCCATCGTCCGCGAACACGTCAAGCAGGGCGCGTCCGTCTTCACCGACGCGCACGACTCCTACACGGGGCTGATGACCGACTACACGCACCAAGTCATCGACCACGCCGAAGCCTACGTGGACGGGCAGGTTCACACGAACGGCTGCGAAAACTTCTGGTCGCTCTTGAAGCGTGGACTGAAGGGCACCTACGTGAGCGTGGAACCGTTCCACCTGTTCAGGTATCTGGACGAACAGGCGTTCAGGTTCAACGGCCGTAAGGCAACGGACGCGGAGCGGTTCAGCGATGTGATTACGGCGATTGTGGGACGGCGGTTGACCTACGAGCAGCTGATCGGAGCACTCGACGCAAGCGCGTCCGCCTAGGGACGCAGTTGCGGCGGGGACGGAAGCGCAAGCCCTGAGCGTCAGGTCTTTGGCTTCGGTCCTCGCTTGTTTGGATTCTTGGCGGCTTGCTCGCGGTGCTGTTCGATACGCTTCTGAATCTCGACGCGCGGCACTGCGAGCAAGCGATCTACCGTAGCTGTGAAACGGTCGTAGAGCATGTCGCCGACCGGAAGGCCGTGTTGCGCGCAGTGCCGCGCGAAGAGGCCGCGGTACGAATCGAGGACATAGTCGGTCGGCCGGCAGCCGAGCGCTTCGGCCATCGCCGCAATGCCGCGTTCGCCTCCCTCGATCTCGACGAAGACGCCGATCGGCGTTTCGTCGAGCGCGATGATCACGTCCTCCAGCGCGAACTCCTCGCGGTACTTCTCGCAGCGGAACCAGACCTCGAAGCCGAGCGCTTCGAAGATGCGGACCAGCAGCGGTCCATCACCGCTGATCGTCTCGAGCTCCTCGCGCAGCTTCATCGACGACGGCTGGGTCGGCCCCTTGAACGTAATCAGGCTCTTGCCGCACTCCATTCGAATCCGCAGCACAGACCGCCGGTCGCGCAGCCGGCCGTCGGGCGTGTCGAGCAGACTGTCCTCCTGCAGGCGACGCGCCTTGAAGGGCGTCGCGCCAGCCGCGAGAATCGCGGCGCGCGGCGCGGCCGGATTGTCAAACCGCAGCTTGACTTCGCGTTCGAGGGTGGTCGCCATGGGCCCTCTATTTAACGCGCCCGGCGGCAAAGTGCAATGCCATCCGTTCAGGTGGCCCGAACCCGGTAGGAGCAGCCATGCAGCGACGGTCGGCCCACGCCCTTTGCCAGCAGCAGGACCTTCATCGTGCTGCCGAGTCCGCCCGGCATCAGCAATGTTTTCAGCTGCAGGTGCAGGCGGTTGACGGGGTGGCCGGGCTGAGTCGGGTGATCGAGGTGCGGCATCAGACCAAGGATGAAATAGGTCTGATCGAGAAACCCGATAGTGGTCAATCCTTCAGCCTCCGCGGCGGCGCGGACGCTGGTGAAGTCCACGTGGGCGGTGATGTCCTGTCCTCCTGGATTGCGCAGCCACGACGGGGTGAGGCGGGTGTCGGTCTCGGCGGTGTGCCGTGCGAAGGTGGTCAGCGTTCCACCGGCATGCGTCGAAGAATACAGCTGCGGCGCCTCATGGCCGTAGTCGATGAGGATCACGAAGCCGCGCCGCAGCCGGGCGGCGACATTGCGGATCCACTCGATGGCGCGCAGGTTGATCTCGATCCGCCAGCCGGACTCGAGGTGGACGTCGAGCCGATCCAGGTAGTCGCGGAGCGCTGGCGTCGACAGCGGTCCCTCGCGGGTCGTCATGCCAAAACCTTCCGCATCGGCGGTGACGTAAACCTCGCGCAGGCCCTCGTCGCGCACGATCACCTGGTGAACCGGCAGGGCGTCGAGCAGCTCGTTGGCGAACACCACCCCCTCGATGGTGGCGGGGAGCGAGTCCGACGAGACGAACGGCCGATCGAAGATTCCCTGGAGCGTCGCCGCCTGCGCGGCCCGTGCGGCCGGACTCGCGTCGACCAGCGTCAGGTGCAGACGGTCATAGAGGTCCGGGTGGCGCCGCTGCATGGCGCGCAGCACGTCGCCCGCCAGACGGCCATTGCCGGCCCCGGCCTCGACCAGGTCGATTGGAGCGGAGGACGTGGATGGGGCAGAGGACGCAGAGGAAGCGGCGAGCAGGGCAGCCATTTCGGCAATCTGGATCTCGAGGAGCTCGCCGAAGGCGGGACCGACGTCGACGCTGGTAAAAAAATCGCCCGCGCGGCCCGATCGTTGGGCGGCGCGGGCGTAGTAGCCGAGTTGCGGATGATACAGCGCGAGGTCGATGAACGCGGCCACCGTCATCGGGCCGCGTTCACGGACGAGGTCGGCGATCACTCCTTGCGAACAGTCACGAAGACCTGGCCGTCGTCGCGCCAGAGGAGGATGCGCGCGTAGCGACCCGACTGAACCTGCTGCAGTTCACGGCCCGCCTCGGTCATGTTGGCGACCGTCTGGCCATTCACCGACAGGATGACGTCGCCCGCGCGCAGGATCCCGGCCGAGGGCCCGGACGGGTCGACATCAGTGATCACAGCGCCTGACGTGCCGGCCGGCAGCTGCAGCCGCCTCGCGACCTGCGGCGTCAGGTTCTGCAACGTCAGCCCGAAGCTGTCGCTGCCTTGTTCCTGCGGCGTGCCGCGCGGATCGCTCCGGGTCTGACGGCCCTGCTCGGCCTCGAGGTCCAGCTCGTCGACGGTGACGTTGAGCGTGCGCTCCCTCGCACCGTTGTTTTCCATCCGCATGACCTTGACCGGCACCGAGGTGCCCGGTTTGGTCGCGGTCACCATCTTCACCAGTTCGTTGGTCGTCGACACCGGCCGGCCGTTGAACTCGGTGATCACGTCGCCGGCATGGATGCCGGCCTTGTCGGCCGCGCCGCCCGGTTCGATGACCGAGACGATCGCGCCGTTGCGCGATTTCAGACCGAACTCCTGATAGCCGTCGGGAGGCACCGCGCCGATCTGCACGCCGATGCGGCCGCGGATCACCTTGCCGGTATGCAGCTGCGGCAGCAGTTCGCGCACCGCGTTGATCGGGATGGCGAACCCGATGCCGATGTTCCCTTCCGCGCGGCCGTTGCTGATGATGGCGGTGTTCATGCCGATCACCTCGCCGCGGATGTTCAGCAACGGTCCGCCGGAATTGCCAGGATTGATCGCGGCGTCGGTCTGCAGCACGTCGGTGGTGCGGCGATCCGATACCGGGAAGAGCCGCTCGGTGGCGCTGATCACGCCGACCGTGACGGTGTGCTCGTAGCCGAACGGGTTGCCGATCGCGATCACCCAATCGCCCGCCGCCATCTGCGACGAGTCGCCGAACTTCGCTTCCGGCAGCGCATGATTCGGTTTTTCGGTCAGCTGAATGAGCGCACTGTCCGTCAGCTGGTCGCGCCCGATCACCTTCGCTTCGTAGGTCTGATCGTCCTCGTTGTAGAGCGACACCTCGATCTTGCTCGCGCCCTCGACCACGTGATTGTTCGTGAGGATGAGACCGTCTTTGCTGATGATGAAGCCGGTGCCGGCGGAGTAGACCGGCGTGTCGCGCTGCGGCCGGCGATTCCCGCCAGGTGGTGGTGGCGCCTGCGGCTGGCCGTCGGGCGGCTCACCGAAGAAGCGCCGGAACAGGTCGTCGGGCGTCTGGCCGCCGCCGAAGAACTCGGACAGGTCCTGCGCCCGGCGGCGCGTCTCGGTGCGGATGTTGACGACGATCGGCGACATCGCCTTGGCGACGTTCCGGAAGGTCTGGGCATCCAGGGCACCGGTGATCGGCGCGCTGTTCATCGGCGGAGCGGTGAAGGTCTGGGCCTGCGACGTGGCCGCAGGTCGAGCCGCGAGGCGATGACCAATCCGACCGCCATCGACGACACCGCAATCAGCAGGGCGTAAAACAAGGTGGTCTTGCGCGTGGACATCGTTCCTCCCTAGAGCAGCGCCAGAATATCGGCTGCCGCGGTCCGGTTACCGCAGCGTCGCGATCGCGCACGATCATGTTGATCTCGGTGCGTACGCCGAAATCCGAAAAGTAGACGCCCGGTTCGATGGTGAAGCCGGTGCCGGGCAGCAGTCGCCGATCGTCGTGGGTCTCGTAGTCGTCCATGTTGACGCCGTTGCCGTGGACCGCCTCGCCCAGACTGTGGCCGGTGCGGTGCAGGATGGCGGCCGTGTAGCCGGCGTCGCGGAGCACCGCGGACGCCGCCCGGTCGACCTCGAAGCCGCGAACGTCCTGACCGGCTCTCGTCCGCTGCTGGACGAGATCGACCGCCGCGTCCCGGGCATCCCGGATTGCCGCGAACGCTCGTGCATATCGATCCGGGCACGGCGTTTCCGGTAAACCCCACCCACGTGATGTCAGCAAACACCGCGCCCGGCCGCTCGAGTTTGGCCCAGAGATCCAGCAGCACCAGCTCGTTGGCCGCGATCGGGCGGGTCGAGCTGGCCGTGGGAAGGTAATGAGGATCGCCGGCGTGGCTCTCAGCGGCGACGACCGGGGCCGAGTCGCTCGTCATTCCCGCTTCACCGAACCATGCTGCCATGAGCTGCTGGATATCGAACTCCGTCGTCGGCACGCCGTTGCGGATGCGCCGGGCCACTTCGTCGAACGCCCGGTCCTTGATTTGGTACAGCTTATCGGACGCTGAGACATGTGACGCGACCTGGTCGGCGTTCCATACGGCCGAAAACTGCTGGACCAGATCACCCGACGAAACGACTTCCACGCCGGCCTGACGCACGAGCTCGATCGTGCCGGCGTCGACGCGCGACACGTACGGGATGGCGCAGCGGGGTGAATATTCCATCGCGACGCGCCGCTGACCGTCCAGCAGCGCCTTCAGCCCCGCTTCGAGCTGTTCGCGGCCTGCGTAGCGAGTGGTTGTTCCGGGAAGATGTGTCAGCGTCTGCGACTCGATGGCATGGACGAGCCCGCGTGGCTCACCGCTCGCCGGGATGAGGTAGTACCACCGACGGGTCGCCAGATGGCCGCCCTGCCGCCCGACGCCGCTGACATCGACGGCGATCGCATTGGTTCCACGAAAATCGTAGAGCAGCCAGCCGTCGAGCCCCTGGGCGCGAAGGGCCGTCTGGATCGCGCTGATATTCAGCGCCGAGTCCGATGAGATCGCATTTGCGGCGGTCACGTCTCGCGAGGTCCAGCCCCAGTATAACCGCTATAATCGGCCTGATCGGCGTGCCAGCGCCCCCCGGGGTATCAACTACCATGAGTCGACGAATTTTCGTAGCGGCCGCCCTCGCGGGCCTTGTCGCGACCGGCGCCGC
This sequence comes from uncultured Acidobacteriota bacterium, assembly GCA_963728825.1. Taxonomy (GTDB): domain Bacteria; phylum Acidobacteriota; class Vicinamibacteria; order Vicinamibacterales; family CAVVIG01; genus CAVREM01. The sequence goes on along the minus strand of CAVSLA010000005.1, from coordinate 219,222 downwards.
AGGCCAGCAGGCGTCCTCGCCGCAGCCCACCTTCAAAGCTCAGGTGGAGTATGTCGAGGTTGACGCTCTGGTAACCGACGCGAACGGCCGGTTCGTGCGAGACCTCACGAAGGACGACTTTCAGGTCTTCGAAGACGGACGCCAGCAGTCGATCAGCACCTTCTCGCTGGTCGACATCCCGATCGACCGCGGCGATCGCCCGCTGTTTTCGCAGGAGCCGATCGAGCCCGACGTGCGCTCCAACGCGGAGCCGTTCGATGGCCGCGTCTACGTGGTCATCCTGGATGATCTGCACACCGATGCGCTTCGGTCGCAGCAGGTGAAGATGGCGATGCGGCAGTTCATCGAGCGCAGCCTCGGCGACGAACGACCTGATGGCGGTCGTGCACACCGGCGGACGCAGCGATGCCGCGCAGGAATTCACCAACAGCAGGCGGCTGCTGCTGGCGGCGGTCGACAAGTTCATGGGCCGCAAGCTGCCGTCGGCCACCGTCGCGCGCAACGAGCAGTTCTTCCGGCAGCTCGGCGCACCGATTGTCGACAGCCGCATTCCGGATCCCTACGAGCTGGAGCGGGCCTACAACGCGTCATCGACGATGCGCGCGCTTAAGGACATCGCCGAGTGGCTGAGCGGACTGCGCGGCCGGCGCAAGACGATCATCTACGTGAGCGAGGGGATCGACTACGACGTCACCGACGTCATCCGGCAGGCCGACGCTCCGGGCAATCTGGCCTCGGCGCTGATCGACGACATCCGCGAGACGATCACCGCGGCGGCGCGGTCCAACGTCAGCATCTACGCCATCGACCCGCGCGGGCTCAGTCAGCTCGGCGACGTTTCGATCGGCGTCGGCCAGCTGGGCCGACGCGCAGGCAACGACCGGCGCGGACCCGGACCAGACCGGACCCGACGCCACCGGCATCGGTGCGAGCGGCCTCAGGAACGAGCTGATCCTGTCGCAGATGAACCTGCGCGCGCTCGCCGAAGAGACCAACGGCTACGCCGCGGTCAACTCGAACGATTTCACCGGCGCCTTCGATCGGATCGTCCGCGACAACAGCTCGTACTACGTGCTCGCCTATTACCCGCCGTCGTCTCGCCGCGACGGCCGGTTTCACCGCATTCAGGTGCGCGTGTCACGGCCGGGCCTGACCGTGCGGGCGCGCCGCGGCTACGTGGCGCCGCGCGGCACGCCGCTGCCGCTGAAAACGACGCCCGCCACCGGCGCCTCCGCGGCGGTGGTCGAAGCGCTGAACAGTCCACTACATGTCAGCGGGCTGGGGATGCGGGTCTTCGCGGCGCCGTTCAAGGGCACGGCGCCGAACGCCTCGGTGCTGCTGGGCGTCGAGCTGGACGGCCGCGATGTCTCGCTCGACAGCGGGGCGAAGATCGAAATCGCCTATTACGCGGTCGACGCGGCAGGCAAAGCGCGCGGCGGGCGCAGCGACACCGTGACGCTGAATCTGCGTCCCGAGAGCCGGTCGCGCATCGCCGAGAACGGCCTGCGGTTCCTCAACCGCATCGATCTGCCGCCCGGCCGCTATACGCTGCGCGTCGCGGCGCGCGATGCCAGCGGCGGCAGCGTTGGATCGCTCAGCTACGACCTCGAGGTGCCCGATTTCAATCAAGCAGCCCGTTCAGCATGAGCGGAGTGGCCCTCACGTCGATGTCGGGCTCGGCGGTCATGACGGCCCGGACCGACGAACAGCTGCGCACTGTGCTGCCGGCGTCTCCCGTCGCCTCGCGGAATTTCCCCCAGAACGATGAGATTGCGCTGTTCGCCGAGGTCTACGATCGATCCGCCGCGACGCCCCACGCGGTCGATATCACCACCATCGTCCGCTCCGATGAAGGCACGGTGGTCTTCAAACATGAGGAGGAGCGTCGCTCCTCCGAACTGCAGGGCGCGAGCGGCGGCTACGGCTATCAGGCGCGCGTCCCCTTGACGGATCTCACGCCCGGCCTTTATGTCCTGACGGTCGAAGCGCGGTCGCGCCTCGGCGACCACCCCGCGGCAGTCCGTCAGGTGCCGTTCAGGGTGATTCCGGGGGTGCAGGGTTCACGAGAGGGACAGGGGACTCCGGGTGCACAAGGTGCGGCGATGCGGTCACTGGATCGAGGGGCGCACAGCAACGTCGACGATGCGCGGCAGGTCGTAGCCCGGACAGCGGCCGAGTGGAACACCATGTGGCGCCAGCATTCGCCCGATCGTCCGCAGCCGGCGGTCGATTTCGGCCGCGAAATGGTGGCGGGCGTGTTCTTCGGCAGTCAGTCTTCCGGCGGCTACGCGATCGAAATTGTCGGGGCTGCGGTGAAGGACGGAACGCTGGTCGTCCAGTATCGCGAGACGCGTCCAGGACCGGGTGCGGTCGCGGCGCAGATCATCACGTCGCCGTATCATCTCGTGGCCTTGCCGAGCGTCAACGGCGACGTGAAATTCGAGCGCCTCAACTAAGGTTTCTTCGTCGGATCAGCCGGCGCGGTGGTGGTCGGTTTTGCCGTCGTCGGCTTGGCGGTCGTCGTCGTTGGCTTGGCCGTCGTGGTTGGCGCCGTCGTGGTCGTTGGTGCGGTCGTGGTCGTCGCGTCCGTCTTCGGGGCTTCCAGCTTCGTCACGCGGACCGGCTTGATGGCGCCGTTGGCGTGCGCGTACTGCCGCTGAAATCCCTGCATCCCGAGCTTCCAGGGCGTCTCGATGATCACCGTGGCGACTTCGCCCGGTTGCAGCAGACCGTTGATGATCCCGCGTCCGGCGGTGACGGTCGCTCCCCCTTGTCGTACCAGGTCTCGTCGATCCTCAGACGGGCGATCGGCCCGGCCGAGGCGTTCCGCACGACCATCTTCGTGATGACCATGTCCTTCACCCGTTCGGGCTTGGGATCGACGAACTCGAGCGCCGCTTCGCCGCGAATCGGCGGCGCCAGCTTGCGCCCCGCCAGCACCGAGGTCATCGGTGGCGTCTGCGTGGTGGTGGTTTGAGCCAGAAGGTCGAGGCCGGCCACGCCGGCCATGATCAACATCGCGCCGATGGTAAAACGCGCGCGCATAGGAGTCCTCCCCGTAATGAGCACTACTGCTCGGCAGGCGAGTGGCGATTATAGTCTGCTACATTTCGCCGTTCCAGTCCTCCGGCTCCGGGTTGACCGAGCGGAAGATCTCCATGTGCCACTTGCCGCCGCCCCAGGGCTCGATGACCTCGGCAGCGACGACGTCGACGAGCAGTTCGGAAAAGAGGCGCCCCTCGGGATCGCCTTCGAGGTGGTAGGCGGGTTCGTCCCACCCGAAGTTGGGGTAGAGCATCAGCGTCAGGAACAGGTCGTAGCCGTCGTCGACGACGATCAGCTGGCCGCACGGCCGCTTGAGCGTCGAGTGATAGATCAGGTACTTCTCGGCGCTGTGCGCGCGGATATAGCGTTTCAGCGCAAACTCGCGCGCGACGATTTCCTCGACGGCGATCTTCTTGTCCCAGCAGTCGCGGCAGTACTTCTCCTCGCCCCGCGGTTCGGAGACCTCCTTGGCGCCGCATAGCGCGCACCGCGACTTGACCACCGACTTTCGGGGCATGACTCAATTTACAATTTACCCGTGACAATGTCCAAGCCGACCCATGCGGGACTGCGCCACCTGGCGCTGAACGTCAGGGACCTCGAAGCGATGAAGCGCTTCTACGTCGACCTGCTCGGATTCGCGATCGAGTGGGAGCCCGACGCCGACAACGTCTACCTGACCTCGGGCGTGGACAATCTGGCGCTGCATCGCGGCAGCAGCGAGCCGGTGCGCGAACGCAGCCCGCTCGATCATCTCGGGGTGATCGTGCGCGAAGCGGCGGACGTCGATCGGTGGGCCGAGTTCCTGGAGAGCCGGGGTGTCGCGATCGAGGCGAAGCCTCGCACCCATCGCGACGGCGCGCGGTCGTGTTATCTGAAAGATCCGGACGGCAACGGCGTCCAGATCATTCATCATCCGCCGATCAGCAGCAGATGATCAGGTCCATCACTGTTTGACCTTGCGCTCGTACAGACCGACCAGCTCGCCCTGGGCGACGATCTTGCCTTCCATCTCTTTCAACAGGGCGTCCTTGGTCAGGCCTTCCTTCGCGTCGAGCGGTGCGTTGAGCGCGTAGACCTTGAACGTATAGTGGTGCGGCTTGCCCGGAGGCGGTGCCGGTCCACGATAGCCGGGATCGGGCGGCTGGCTGCCGGGGCGGGCGAACAGTGCGAAGCCGGTCGGACCCTGAAGTGCGCCCGCCGCACCACCAGCCTTGACGGCAGGACCCATCGGCACGCCCTCGGGAAGGCCGGTCGCCGTACTGGGAATCTTGTAGATGACCCAATGGACGAACGGCTGCGGCGTCGGCGCATCGGGATCGTCGAGGATGAGCGCGAACTCACGTGTGGCAGAGGGTGCGCCGCTCCAGCTGAGAGGCGGCGAGACGTTCTTGCCGTCGGCGGTGTAATTCGCCGGGATGGTCTCGTTGTTCTTGAAGGCGGTGCTGCTGACCACCAGCCCGGCCGCCGCGCCCTGAGCCGATAACTGGCCGACACCGGTCGATGCCACCAGCATCAACGCGGCGATCAGCGTGGTGTTCGCTGTCCGCATGTAGACCTCTTTCGCACTCCACCGCGTCACGGTCAGTTCACCTTGCGCCTAGGACTTCACTTCCGCGCGCTGGACGAGCGCCGGCGCGTACATCCGCTCCACGTATTCCTTGACCATCCGTCGCGCCGAAAAGCGCGGGGCGACGGTACAGATGGCCCGCTTGACGACCGCCATCCAGCGGTGCGGGACGCCTGACGAGTCGCGATCATAGAACGCCGGCACGACTTCTTCCTCCAGGAGCCGGTAGAGCGCGGCCGCGTCCGCTGCATCGACGGCGTCGTGATTGTCGTCCGGCACGCCGCCGTCGATCGTCCAGCCGTTGGTCCCGTCGAACCCTTCGGCCCACCACCCATCGCCGATGCTCAGGTGCGGCACGCCGTTGATGGCGGCTTTCATTCCGCTCGTGCCACTCGCTTCGAGCGGTCGGCGCGGGTTGTTCAGCCACACATCGCACCCCTGGACCAGGAAATGCGCGACGTGCAGGTCGTAATCGTCGACGAACGCGACGCGTCCGCCAAACAGCGGATCGAGGGCGCGCTTGTAGACCCGCTGGAGATTGTGTTTGCCGATGTCGTCGGCGGGATGCGACTTGCCGGCGAAGATGATCTGCACCGGACGTTCCACGGCGTTCAGAATCCGCGCCAGCCGCTCGGGGTCGTGGAAGATGAGCTCCGCCCGCTTGTAGCCGGTGAAGCGCCGCGCGAAGCCGATGGTCAGCGCTTCCGGGGCGAGCAGCGTTCCGCCGGCGACGACGCGCGGGGCGCCGACCCGTTCGACAATCCAGCGCTGACGCGCCCGTTCGCGGACGAATGCGAACAGGTATCTGCGCAACGCCTGGCGCACCGCCCAGAGATCTTCGTCCGGTATCGCCAGCACCGCGTTCCACATCTCCGGATCGTCGTGACGCTCGGGCCAGCTGCTGCCGAGATATCGGGCGAACAGATCGCAGATCTCCGCCGACAACCAGGTCGGCAGATGCACACCGTTGGTCACGTGTTCGACCGGCCGGTCGTTCTCGGCCAGCCCCGGCCACATCGGCGCCCACATCGAGCGCGTCACCCCACCATGCACCCGACTGACGGCGTTGACCTTGCCCGCCGAGCGCAGGGCGAGCGCGGTCATGTTGAACTGCGGGCCGGCGCCGTTGTCGTACGACCCGAGCGCCAGAAAACGGTCGCGGTTCGCGCCGAGCGTGCCCCAGCAGCCGGCCAGATGCTTCTCGACCAGCTGAAAATGAAAGGCGTCGTGGCCGGCCGGCACCGGCGTATGGGTAGTGAACACCGTGCTCGCGCGAATCTCGTCGAGCGCATGCTCGAAGGTCGAACCCTGTTCGATCAGGTCGCGGATCCGCTGCAGCACCACAAACGCGGCGTGGCCCTCGTTCAGGTGAAAGACCACCGGGTCGCAGCCCAGCGCCCGGAGCGCTCGCACGCCGCCGATTCCGAGAATGATCTCCTGCTGAATCCGCGTCTCACGGTCGCCGCCGTACAGCCGGGCGGAGAGCTCCCGGTCCCAGGGCGCGTTTTCTTCCAGGTCGGTATCGAGCAGATAGAGCTTGACGCGGCCCAGCCGCACCCGCCACACCGCCACCAGCACCGTCCGATCGCCCAGCGGAACCGCCGTGACACACGGTTTGCCCTCGCGGGTGATCGCCGCCTCGATCGGCGCGTCCGCCCAATTCAGACGCTCGTAGCTCTCTTCCTGCCAGCCTTCGGCTGAGACGTGCTGATGGAAATAGCCTTGCGGATACATGAACCCGACGCCAATCAGCGGCACGCCGAGGTCGCTCGCTTCCTTGCAGTGATCGCCGGCCAGTACGCCCAGGCCACCGGCGTAGATGGGCAGGGATTGGTGAAGGGCGAACTCCGCGGAGAAATACGCGATCGACCGGCCCTCGAAGTGCGGGAAGCGGCTGGCCCACCAGGTGCCGTGCGCCGAACGCGCAGCATCGAGCCCAGCGACCGCGCGATCGTAGCGGCGCACGAACTCAGGAACGGCTGCCGCCCTCTCGAGCTTGTCGCGCGGAATCACCCACAACATTCGCACCGGGTTGTGGGCGGTGGCCCGCCACAGCGTGTAGTCGAGGCTGCGGAACACGGCGCGCGCGTCAGGTTGCCAGCTCCACCACAGATCCGCCGCCAGCTCGTCGAGGCGGTTGATGCGATCGGGAAGGGGCGACAGGCTGCTGTATCTCGACATCTTTGTTGTGATGGCAGGTTTTTATGATCGTTCGCCCCGGCTGCCGCTGGTCGTCACGAGTGACGCGAACGTCGACAGGTCGATGTTGCCGCCGGACACCACGGCGACCACCTTGCCGCTGCCGGCCCGGCCGCTCAACGCCGCCGCGATCGCGCATCCGGCGGCGCCTTCGGCGATGACATGCGCGCGCTCCGCCGCGAGCCGCATCGCGGCCGCCGCATCCGCCAACGGCACGACGATGGATCCGGCCAGCCCCTGCAGCAGCGGCCACATCGACTCGAGGACCGACTTGCCGCCCGCTCCGTCCACGAAGGAGGGTTTCCAGCCTTCGAAAAACACCGCTCGGCCGGCCGCCAGGGATGCCGAGAGCGGCGCCGCGGTCTCGGGCTCCGCCGCGAACACGCGCGTCGCGGGGCGGAGGTGACTGACCGCGGCCGCGATGCCCGACAGGAGGCCGCCGCCCCCGAGCGGCGCCACGATGGCGTCGACCTCGGGCAGGTCTTCGAGGATTTCGAGCCCCACGGTCCCGTTCCCGGCAATGAATCGATTGTCGTCGAAGGGATGGACGAAGTGCCCGCTCATGCGGTCCGAGCCGTGCGCGATGACCGTCCGCCAGCATTCGTCGTAGCTGGCGCGCACGATCGAGGCGCCGAGCCGCTCGATCGCCGCCACCTTGGTCGCGGGCGCCGTGTCCATGACCATCACGGAGCATGGCGCCCCCACTTTCAGCGCGGCGAGCGCCACCCCTTGCGCGGCGTTGCCGGCGCTGACGGTCCAGACGCCATTCTGCAGTTCGGCCGGCGACAGCTGCCGGATGACGTTGTAGGCGCCGCGGATCTTGAACGAGCCGATCGGCTGCAGCAGTTCGAGCTTGAGGTACAGCTCACGGAGCGGAGCGCTCGCCCCGAGATCGATCCGGACCAGCGGCGTGCGGACCGCCGCGTCGTAGATAGCCGCAGCAGCGTCCCGCAGGTCCGTGAGGCTGATGTGACGGCTGCGCACCGCGATGGACAAGACCTGCGATCCTAGCCGCCGTCGAAGGGGCCGTCAACGTCTCGCGCCAAGCTCAGTGCCATCGGCGCCCACTGGTACAATTGTGTCGACTTGATGCGCACTCGGGGCGTGGGGCAGGCCATCTGCGTCGTTCTCTGTCTGCATGCGGCGCCCGCGCACGCCCAGGACGCGCCGCCACGGATCGGTCCATTCGTCGTCGATGTGCGCGGCACGTCACCGGTCTTTCCCGCCGACGAACAGCTCGCGCAGAGCCGCGGCCTGAGCCTGGAGGAGCTGCCAGGCCGGGGACTCGGCCTGGATGCGGGCGCGCATCTCTACCTGTTCAAGTGGAGAGTGCTGACGTTCGGCATCGGCGGGCAGATCACCCTCGCACGAGCGACCTCGCCGCCAGTCGTGCAAGAAGGCGTCGAGACGGGGCGCGCCGTGACAGCGTGGTTCACGTCGTTCACGCCGCAGTTGTCGTTCAACTTCGGAACCGGAAACGGCTGGAGTTACATCAGCGGCGGCATCGGCAAGAGCGTCTGGTCGACCGTCCCCGACGCGCAGGCGGCGTTACCTGGTGATAAGGAACGCCTGACGACGCTCAACTACGGCGGCGGCGCCCGCTGGTTTGCGAAGGAGCACCTCGCCTTCACCGTCGACGTGCGATTTCACGCGATTGATCCCGGCACGCCGGTGGGAGGCCTGCCCGGCAGTCCGCGCACGACGATCATGGTCATCGGCGCTGGCCTATCAGTCAAATGACACGTAATTCCTAATTCCTAATTCCTAATTCCTAATTCCTAATTCTCCAACTCCCATCCGCGCGTTTCGGGACCCAGCCAGAAAAGACCGACGGTGAGCGTGCCTGACAGAACCATACAGATCGCCATCGCGGAGGCGAGCGCGAAGCCCTGGTCGCGCATGGATCCGATCAAGGTCGGCCCGATCGCCGCCAGCGCCGCGCCAGCCTGGTAGGAGAATCCGGCGCCCACCCCGCGGGTGGCGGTCGGGAAGCGTTCGCTGAGATAGGTCGGCACGATGCCGAACGCTCCAGTCCCGAAAACACCCATCGTTGCCGCGCCGAGCAACAGGGAAATCGTTCCTTCACTGAACAGGTACAGAGGGATCGACAGGATGCCGACGAGCAGGATGAGCGAGGCGGCGCCGCGGCGGCCCAGACGCGTCTCCGACAGGCGTCCGCACAGGAAGGAGCCGGCGATGCCGCCAGCCGAGAAGGCCGTGATGAACGGCAGGCGCGCCCGATTCAACTGGTCGAGAAGCGTCGGGTACCACCACGTAATGGAGTTGTACAGAAAGAGCAGCGAGGCCAGAAGGATCGACGTGTGCAGGGTGACCGGCAGCAGCTCCCGACTGAAAAGATGCAAGAACGTGCCTTGGCGGGCGGCATGGCCCGCCCGCTCGCGCCGCTCCAGCCACACGGGGCTCTCCCGGACATATTTCAGGATCCACCAGACGAGTCCTGCGGGTAGAATCCCGACCCACATCAGCATGCGCCAGCCGTCCGGGCGATCGCGTGACCAGCGGATACCCGAACTGATACACCGCCGCCGCGAGGATGACGCCCAGGGCGTAGCCGCCCTGCAGAACCCCGGACATGACGCCCCGGTGTTTCGGTGGACTGTGCTCGATGGCGAGCGGCATGCCGGCCGACCAGACCCCGCCCATGCCGACGCCGAACAGCGCGCGGCAGGTGAAGAGCATGGCGTAGGACGTGGAAAACGCGCTCAGGAACGCAAACGACGAATACCATAGAATCGACAGCATCAGCGGGAGCTTCCGGCCCCAGCGATCCGCGGCGAGACCCGCGCCGATGCCGCCGACCACCCGGAACATCAGGGTGACCGTCGCCAGCGCTCCGGCCAGCGCGCTGCTGACCGTGAAGCTTCGTTGGACCTCGACGAGGAGAAGGCTCAGGATATAAAAGTCGAATCCGTCGAGGGTCCATCCGAGGTATGCCGCCCAGAAGGCCTTGCGTTGGTCGGGCGACAGTTCGCGATACCAGAACTGTCGCGGCCCCTGCGCGTCGCTCATCAGCCTTCGGATCCTAGCCCAGTTTCACACTGTGCAACATCCGCCTAACCTTTCACGTAAAAGTAGATAGATGGGCTGGCGCCGCCTGGCCGGTCTCGCGATCGTCGCCATCGTGGCGGGCATCGCGGCAGCGTTCCTGGTGTTGCCGCTGATGGTGCAGGGGTTCGTGCGGGCCATCTCCGCCATGGTGAACGCGTCACTGTGGGTGGCCACTTCGCTCGGGTCGGGGAGCGACGCGTGGACCATCGTTTCGACGATCGGCCGCGCCGCCGCGGCGTCGATTGTCACGCCGCGGGCCCTTGCGGGGATCGCGTCGCTGGTCCTGGTCGGCGCCGTCGCGCTCTACGGTCTGCAGCGACTGTTGGGTTATGAAGAGGAGTCTTCGCGATGAAGAAGTGGACGCTCGCGCTCGTCGCGGCAGCAGGCGTATGGCCCGGCACGTCTGCCGCCCAGCCGCCAACCGCCGACAATACGGCGCTCCGCCAGCAGATCGAGCGCCGCTTCGAGGTACTGCAGCTGACCGATCGCCTCGTCCTGAGGCCACGTTCGGCCGCCGCGGGTGTGCGGCTGATTGAGATCGCCGACTCGACGATTGCCATCGACGGCGCTCGAGCGACCGGCGCGGAGGTCAGCGCAAAGCTCGGCGCCGACGCTGATGCCGTCATCCGTTTGTCTTACCTCGACGCCGCTCAGCAGCGGGCGTTGTTCGGCCCGGCCGCTCCCGCACCGACCGCTCCCGCCCCGGCCGCTCCGCCCGTTCCCGAGACGCCGTCCTCGCCACCGGCGCCGCAGCCGCCGATCGAGTCGCGCGAGCGGCGTCAGACACAGCGCGGTGACCAGGTGCGTTTCGGCGGAAGTGTGCGAGTCGACGAGGATGAAATCGTCGTCGGCAACGTGGTGGCGATTGGCGGCTCGGCGCGCATCGACGGTGAAGTGCGCGGCGAAGTCGTCGCGGTCGGCGGGGACGTCGAGCTCGGGCCCCGGGCGATCGTCACCGAGGATATCGCCGTCATTGGCGGCCGGTTCGAACGTGCAGACGGCGCCCAGGTCCGCGGCGAGCTCCACGAGATCGGCGTTGGCGAGTTCGACTTCGGAAACCTTCGGTGGGGCTGGCGGCCCGGTCCCTTCCCGAGGTTCAGCCGGACGCTGGCATTGATGTCGACGCTCGGCCGCGTCGCGATTCTCTGCGTCCTCGGTGTGCTGGTCATGCTCATCGGCCGGGAATACGTCGAGCGAACCAGTGCCCGCGCCATCGTCGAACCGCTCAAGGCCGGCGCCATCGGCTTCCTGGCCCAATTGCTGTTCCTGCCGGTCTTGATCGTCACGATCATCGTACTGGTGGTCACGATCATCGGCATCCCGCTGCTGCTGTTGATTCCGTTCGCCATCCTGGCGCTCGCCTTCGTCGCTCTGCTCGGCTTTACGGCGATTGCCTACCGCGTCGGGCAGGTGGTGTCCGAACGTCTCGGCTGGTCGCCACCCGGCCCCTACTGGGCGACCATCCTTGGCGTCATCGTCGTCGTGTCGCCGCTTCTCCTGGCGCGCCTGCTCTCTCTCATCGGCGGTCCGATCGTGCCCCTGGCCATCGGCCTTGGCGTGATCGCGTTCATCGTCGAATACGTCGCGTGGACGATCGGATTTGGCGCTGTCGCGCTCGCGCGCTTCGATCGCCGCGAGCCGCCGATGCCGCCAATGGTGGCGCCGCCGCCCGTCTTGCCGTAGCGGGCCGCCGGCCGGACTGCTACTGCTTGGTGAGTGTGAAGCTGCCGCTCGTCAGACCGGTGGGACATGTGCTCGCGGCCAGCTTATAGGTGCCATTCATCGTCATGCCGTTCGCGACCATCGCCACGCCGGCAATCTGACCGCTGCAGCCGGGTTGCGACAGTACGCCACCTGGCGGGACCGACACCGTGTAGGCCAGCGTGGTGCCGGTCAGCGTCCCCGTCAGGAGCCCATTCAGCAGGACCGTGCCGGTCGGCAGGCCAATCAACACGGGCCCATTGACGGAAGTTGCGGCCTGCGTCAGCGTCCACGTCATGGTGGCGCTGACACTGTCCACCGCGATGTTGCCGCGCCAGGTTCCCGTGAGATTGATAGGGCCATCGGTCGGAGCGGGCGGCGCCACGTCGCACGCCGTCGCACACAAGATCGCAGCGAGCAGGACCGCTTTGGTCAGAGGTCCGGCAAGCGCATTGCTTGTTGCTACCATGATTGCGCCTCGCCCCCGTAACGGTGTAATAAAAACACTCAAACACCACATCGGCGCGATAGAAAAACCAACAGACCCGTGCGGATTCGAATCACCAAAGCTCCCGATCCAGTCGAGTTCGCCGAATTCGACATTCGGAAGTTTCGTCCCGGCGAAGTGCTCGACGTGGCGCCGCATCTGGCCACGCTTCTGATTGTGGCAGGGAATGCCGAACCTGTACTCAATTTGTCCGATCGTGCGGAAGCTGCCGATCGCGGGCGTCCGAAGTAAAACCAACAGTTCAGTTAACCATCGCACCGCTAGCTGGACTGTACCCACCGCTTGGTCCGTTCCACCGCGGTCGTCCATTGCGCGCGGATGGCGGCCGTCTCGTCCGCGGACAGCTGCGGTTCGAATCGCCGATCGATCTGCCACTGCGCGGCAATGTCCGTCAGCGATTTCCAGAACCCGACCGACAAGCCTGCCAGGTACGCGGCGCCGAGCGCGGTCGTTTCGGTGATCTTCGGCCGCACGACCGGTGCGCCGAGAAAGTTCGCCTGCATCTGCATCAGCAGGTTGTCGGTGGCGGCACCGCCGTCGACCCGCAACTCGGTCACCGCGATCGCCGCATCCCGCCGCATCGCGTCGAGCAGGTCCGCGACCTGCAGCGCGATGCTCTCGAGCGCCGCCCGAGCCAGGTGTGCGGCGGTCGTGCCGCGCGTGATCCCGAGGATGGCGCCGCGCGCGAACGGATCCCAGTGGGGCGCGCCGAGACCGGCAAACGCAGGAACGAGATAGACGCCGCCGTTGTCAGGCACACTGGCCGCGAGCGGCTCGATCTCGGCCGCGTGGCGAATGAGACGGAGACCGTCGCGGATCCACTGCACCACAGCGCCGCCGATGAACACGCTGCCTTCGAGGGCGTACTCCGTGCGATCGTCAATCGTCCAGGCGATCGTCGTCACGAGCTGATGACGCGAGACGATCGGTTTCCTGCCGACGTTCTGGAGCAGGAAGCAGCCGGTCCCGTAGGTGTTCTTCGACATCCCGGGCGTCCGGCACATCTGTCCAAAGAGCGCCGCCTGCTGATCGCCCGCCACGCCGGCGATTGCGACGGCGCCGAGTCCCGACTGGGCGGTGGTGCGACCGAAATCCGCCGCCGATTGACGCACTTCCGGCAGCAGGCTGCGCGGGATGTCGAACAGCCGCAACAGCTCGTCGTCCCATTCGAGCCGGTTGATGTCGAACAGCATCGTGCGCGACGCGTTCGTCACGTCCGTGACATGTTCGGTGCCGCCGGTCAGCTTCCAGATCAGCCAGGAATCGACGGTGCCGAAGGCGAGCTTGCCGGCCACGGCGCGGGCTCGTGCCCCTGGAACATGATCCAGAATCCAGCGCACCTTGGTGGCCGAAAAGTACGCGTCGATGAGCAGCCCTGTCTTCTGCTGCACCATCGGTCCCGCCCCATCCGCCTTGAGACGTTCGCAATGATCGGCCGTACGCCGGTCCTGCCAGACGATGGCGTTGTGGATGGGAGCGCCGGTTTCGCGGTCCCAGACTACTGTGGTTTCACGCTGATTGGTGATGCCGAGAGCGGCGATGTCGTGGGGCCTGACACCACTTCGCCCCAGCACTTCCACCGCCACGCCAAGCTGCGACGCCCAGATTTCGTGCGGGTCGTGTTCCACCCATCCGGCCTGTGGAAATATCTGTCGGAACTCCTTCTGGGCCACGGCAGCGATCGAGCCCTCGCGGTCGAACAGGATGGCGCGCGAGCTGGTCGTGCCCTGGTCGAGCGCGAGGATGTACATGCGCGCAGTCTACAATGAGCGCCCTCAAGGAGGTCGGGCGTGGTGCGCGAAATGCTCGCCGAGTTTCTCGGCACATTCATCCTGGTGGTGTTCGGTGTCGGCGTCGTGGCCCAGACGGTTCTCAGCGGCGGGATGGCGGGATCGCCATTGGCGATCAATATCGCGTGGGGGCTCGCGGTCACCATGGGATGTTATGTGGCGGCCGGCGTCACCGGTGCGCATCTGAATCCTGCCGTCACGCTTGCGCTCGCCGTGCATCGGCGGTTCCCGTGGCGGAAGGTGGCCCCATACAGCGCCGCGCAGATGGCGGGCGCCTTTGCGGCATCAGTCGTCGTGTTCGTCACCTATCACGAAGCGATTGCCGCCTTCGACGGCGGGATTCGTCAGGTCGGCGGACCGCTCGGCACAGCGGGTATCTGGGCAACTTACCCCCAGCCGTTCTTGAGCGTCTTCCCAGGCGGATTCATCGATCAACTCGTCGGCACCGCGTTGCTGGTCGCCGTGATCTTCGGCATCACGGATTCACGCAATTCACCAGCGCCCGCCGGCCTCGCGCCGGTCATTGTCGGCCTGCTGGTCGTGCTGATCGGTGCGACCTTCGGCTACAACTCGGGCTACGCGATCAACCCGGCACGTGATCTGGCCCCGCGTCTCTTCACAGCCGTTGGCGGCTGGGGTCTCGAGGTCTTCAGGGCGGGCGGTGGATGGTGGTGGGTGCCGATCATTGCGCCGTGCGTTGGCGCGGTCGCGGGCGGATGGCTCTACGACCTCTGCATCGGAAAGAGGTTCGGGGCCAGCCCAGCATGAGCTGCCGCACGAGGGCACTCGAATTGCACCAGGCAATGAGTGATGCTCGTCCGTATTGCGCAGATGCTGGGTATCTGCTGCGTAGTCGCCGCGACAGCCTGTCGTTCGGCTGAACCGCTGCTGCCGAACGCGGCGTTGCAGGTTGTTGTCGACACGAAGACGCCGGCGCCGGACCATTTCAACCGCACGGTCTGGCGCGACATCCAGCGCTTCTACGCGGACAACGGTTATCAGCTCGTTTGGAGCGACGGCTGGCGCCCGCAGGCGCCGATGAAGGCACTCCTTCGGGCAATCCGCTCAGCTGACGACGAGGGGCTCGATCCATCGCGCTACGACGTCGACGGTCTGGCCGCACTCTACGCGAACTTCGATTCGACCAGGGCGGCGGAAGTCGACGTCCGATTCACGGCAGCGTACCTCGCGTATGCGACGGACCTGTCACGGGGCAGAACCCGTCCCGAGAAGATCAACAAAGCATGGACGTCCGCTCGAGCGCCGGTCGACGTTGTCGCCCTGCTCGGCACCGCCATCGCCCGGGACCGGATCGATGAGTCGCTCAAGGCGCTCTCACCTGCTGCACCGGCGTACCGGGACCTGCGGACCCAACTGGCGCGGCATCGCGCGGTCGCTGCCAGGGGTCAGCCGGATCATGGCGGTTCTGATCGGACCCTGGCCGAGCGTATCCGACTGATCCAGATCAATATGGACCGCTGGAGATGGATGCCCGACTATCTCGGGGACGAATACATCCTGGTGAACATTCCCGCGTTCCGGCTCGAAGTGTTCGAGGGTGGCAACCTGGTCCTCGACATGAAAGTGGTGACAGGACGGAAGGAAGACCCGACGCCGCTTCTGGCCGATCAGATGACGCACATCGTCTTCAGCCCGTACTGGAACATCCCGACGACGATCGTCCAGGAAGAGATCGTCCCGCGCCTCGTTCGCGACCCGGATTACCTCGCGAGGAACAACATCGAGTCGATGAGCGACGGTGACGGGCCGAGCGGGCTGCGCTTGCGGCAGCGCCCCGGCCCGGGCAATTCGCTTGGCCTCGTCAAGTTCATGTTCCCGAACAATTTCAACGTCTACCTCCACGACACGCCGGCCGACAAGTTGTTCGACCGCGCCGAACGGGATTTCAGTCACGGATGCGTCCGGCTGGAGCGGCCGGCCGACCTTGCGAAATATGTGCTGCGCGATCGGCCGGAATGGACCGAGGCGCGTATCGCCCGCGCCATGGACGGCCGCACCGAGCAGACCGTCAGGCTGCAGCGGCCGCTGCCGGTCTACTTCGCCTATTTCACTGCCTGGGATGAGCACGGCACCCTGCAGACCCGCCCCGACGTATACGGCCACGATCAAACACATCTAAAATAGCGGGCATGTCGCAGCTCGCCTTTCTCGGAACAGGCCTGCTCGGGAGCGGGATGGTCGAAACCATGCTCCGGCAGGGACACGCGGTCACCGTATGGAATCGCACTGCGGCCAAAGCTCGCGCGCTCCAGCCGTTCGGCGCAACGGTCGCGGCAACGCCGGAGGAGGCCGTCGCCGGTGCGGCGCGCGTCCACATGGCGCTTTCAGACGATGCCGCGGTCGATGCGGTGGTGGCGCGGATCATCCCGCACATCGCGAGTGATGTGGTGATCGTCGATCACACCACGACCTCGCCGGCGGGGACGAAGGAGCGACTGCGGCGCGCCGCGCGCGGCGGCGTTCGCTTCGTTCATGCCCCGGTATTCATGACGCCTCAGATGTGCCGCGACGCGCAGGGGTCGATGCTCGTCTCGGGTCCGCAGGCGATTGTCGATGCCATCCGGCCGGCCCTGGAGAAGATGACCGGCGAAGTGTGGTATTTCGGCGAGCGCGAAGATCTGGCCGCTGCCAACAAGCTGTTCGGCAACTCGTTGATTTTCGTCATCACGGCGGGAATCGCCGACGTGTTCGCGATGGCCAGGAACGTTGGGGTGACGCCGGCCGACGCCGCCGCGTTGTTCAACAAATTCCGGATCGGCGGCATCATTCCCGCCCGCGCCGAGAAAATGGCCCGCGGCGATTTCGAGGCGACCTTCGAGCTGACGATGGCACGTAAGGACCTTCGCTTGATGATCGAGGCTGCCGGATCCGAACCGCTGGCCGTGCTGCCGGGCATCGCCGCCCGCATGGACGCGGCGATTGCCGCGGGACATGGCCGCGACGACATGGGCGCCATCGCGGCGCCGAGCCTCCAGGTACCGCAATGATCCGGTGCTGGTCGCCTTGGCGGGGATGGGTGGTTGGCGCGGCGATCAGTTTGTGGTTCGCGCCCACTGCGAGGGCCCAGACCGACGTCGGCGAACTGAACCTGGTGGTGACCGATGCCACCGGCAGCATCCTGGCCGCTTTCGGCACGCTCGCCAGCGAGGCGCCGCAGACACTGCGCGCGTTTCGGACCGACGAGCGGGGCCGGTTCACCTTCGAGAAGGGTGCCCTTCGGCGTCTACCGTCTGACCGTCGAGACGGGACGGATTCGCCACGTCGACGACCATCATCGACCTCCATTCGCCGCTGCCGCGCGAGGTGCCGGTGCAGCTGGCGCTCTCCACGATCGTCAGCTCAGGTCGACGTCACGGTGGCAGCCGATCGCCCGCTGATCGATCCCAACCGGACCGGGCGTCTCATTCGCGATTGGAGCGCCGGTTCTGCAGACCCATCTGTCGGCGGTGCCCGGACGGCGCGTGCTCGACCTCGTCGATCAGCAGCCGGGATGGCTGATGGAGGCCAACGGCGTGCTGCATCCGCGCGGCTCCGAGTATCAGACGCTTGTTCGTCGTCGACGGCGTGCCGATGGACGAGAACCGCTCGCCGGCGTTTGCGCCCGATCTGCAGGAAAACGAGATTCACGCGATGGCCGTCCTCACGGCGAATTTTCCCGCCGAGTACGGCCGCAAGCTCGGCGGCGTCGTCGAAGTGACGACCAGCAAGGACATCCAGGAGGGCTTCCACGGCGCGCTCGACGTCGGCGCTCGGCAGCTTCGGCACGGCGAGCGGCGCCTTCTCCGGGTCGCATGGCTGGTCGCGAGCGCGCGTTGACGATCAGCGGGTCGGCGGCGCGCACCAATCGGTATCTGGACTCCGCCGGTCATCGAGAACTTCACCAACGGCGGCTCGCTGGCCGGCGCCCTGGCGAGTTATCAGGACCGTCCGACCGATCGCGATCGCCTCTACCTGACGTGGCACCATCGCCGCAGCGATTTTCTGGTGCCCAACGAAATCGTGCAGCAGGCGGCGGGACAGCGGCAGGAGAATGCCGGCCGCGAGACGACCGCCCAGGCGGCATGGACGCGGATCCTCGGATCGCGCTCCGTGTTCAACGCCCGCGGCATGGCGCAGCGGCTGTCCGCCAGCCTGCATTCCAACGCCGCAGTCGACGCCGGTCATCGTCGATCAGGAGCGCTCCTTCAACGCGCAGCTACGTGAACGCCAGCCTGGCCACCGACTTCGGACACCACCAGATCAAGTTCGGCGGCGATCGTGGTCTTGGCGCCGGTCCGACGAGGGCTGGATTACGTGATCACCGACGAGTCACTGGTCGAAGAGGATACGCTCGAGAGAGTTCTCGTTCGCCGAAAGTCGGCGCAGCAATGAGCAGTCGCTGTTCGTCGCAGGACACCATCCGCGCCGGCGCGTTCACGGTGACCGCCGGTCTGCGTTGGGATCGCTACGCGTTCGTCGTCCGCAGGACCACGCGTTCAGTCCGCGGCTCGGCATCGCCTGGTCGCCGACTCCCGACATCGTCCTCGCACGTCGTACGACCGCGTCTTCCAGACGCCGGCGGTCGAGAACCTGCTGCTGGCCAGCTCGCCGCTGGTCGACGACGTTAATCCGGTCTCGGCACGGCTCCCGGTCGAGCCGTCGCGCGGCAACTTCTTCGAGGCGGGCGTCACGACCGCGCTCGCCGCGGCAGGCGCGACTCGACGTGACGGCCTACCGGCGCACGTTCACGAATTTTGCCGATGACGATGTCTTTCTGAACACGGGTGTGAGCTTCCCGGTCGCGTTCGCGGCCGCGGATATTCGCGGGCTCGATGCCAAGCTGACGCTGCCGACCTGGCGGCGCAGCAGTGGCTTCGTCAGCTATGCGCTGCTCAAAGGCACCGCCGAGCTGCCGGTGGTTGGCGGGCTGTTCATTGGCGACGAGGCGCTCGAGGAGCTCGAGGAGAGTGGTTCGGTCGCCATCACACAGGACCAGCGCCATACCATCCGCGCGCAGGTCCGCTACGACGTAGCGAGGCGCGTCTGGGCCGGCGCGACGCTCCGCTACGGCAGCGGCCTGCCGGTGGAGATCGAAGACGAGCTCGATCTCGACGAGCTCGAAGAGCAATACGGCGACGAGATCCTGGAGCGCGTCGATTTCGAAGCAGGACGCGTGCGGTCGAACTTGACCATCGACCTGGGACTCGGCGCCGAGCTGTGGCGTACCGACACTCGTCGCCTCACGTTGCGGGCTGAATTCGCCAACGTCACCGATCGCCTGAATGTGATCAACTTTGCCGGCGTCTTCTCGGGCACCGCGCTGGCGCCGGCCGCGCAGCGCGTCGGTGCAGGGTGCAGTGGGAATTCTGAAATTAGGAATTAAGAATTAGGAATTAGGAATTCTCAATTCCTAATTCCTAATTCCTAATTCTGACTAGTGAGTCATGGCGTACAACACGACGTTGACGCCGATTGCGTAGCCGCGCGGGGAGAACAGGTCGAAATACTGACGGCTCTGCCCTTCGCGCTCCCACGTATCGGCGATGTCGGTGTTGTGTGACATCAGCACCATCAGTCGGCCGCGGCTGTCCTGGATGCCCTTGAAGTAGACCTGGGCGCTGTCGGAGCCGCGCTCGGACGTTTCGCCGCCGCTGCCGCGCCAGTGGCTGATCGACGGCACCTGCGGGATTTCCTTGACGTCATAGAGCGTCCGCATGATCGGATGGTCGAACGAAATGTCGAAGATCGGAAACTCGCCGTGCGGCAGCACCCGGCCGATTTCGTTGGTGATCATCGTCCACGCGTAGCTGCCCCACGAGTCGTCGAGCCAGAGGAAGCCGCCCTTGAGGAGGTATTCGCGGAGCCGGAGGACTTCGTCCTCCGTGAACAGCGCGGTGCCGAAATCCTCCATGAACACCATCGGGCACTGGTAGAGCAGCCGCTCGGTCATCGGCATGACCACGAAGTGCGGTTCGCGCCGCTCGTCGAACTTCACCCGCGCCCGCGTCAGCTCCGCGAGCCGCACCGAAAAATTGTGATCGGCGTCCGGATAATCGGTATTCCAGCCGCTACCGCTCGGCTCGCGGCGGACCGGCGTGAAGTAGCCACGGCAGTAGATCCAGGATCCGTCGAAGTCGGTGGTTTTGGGCCAGCGGGGTGGATAGCCTCTGCCGCCACCGACCCAGATCTGCTGCGCGTGGACCGTCGCCGCGGCGACGATCGCCAGCAGGCTGCCCAACGCCACACGCCGCAGGATCGCTGTTCGCAGCATTTTCATCTTTAGTGCGTCATCGCGTAGATGACGACGTTCACGCCGACAGCATAGCCCCGCGGGGAGAACCGATCGAAGTATTCCTGGCTCTCGCCTTCGCGTTCCCAGCTGTCGGCGATATCGGTGTTATGCGACATCAGCACCATCAGACGACCGCGTGCATCCTGGATGCCGCGAAAATGGACCTGGGCGCTGTCGTAGCCCCGTTCGGAGGTATCGCCGCCGCATTCGCGCATCCAGCAGTTGATCGACGGAATCTGCGGCACTTCTTTGACGTCGTAGAGCGTGCGCATGATCGGGTGCGACGCCGGGATGTCGAAAATCGGGAATTCGCCGGGCGGCAGAACGCTGGCGATCGTCCGCCGCCAGTGTTCCCAGGCATACGAACCCCAGAAATCGTCCACCCACAGAAAGCCGCCCTTCAGGAAGAACTCCCTGAGGTTGCGGATCTCCGCGTCGCTGAACTCCGCGACGCCGACATCCTCCATGAACAGGACCGGACAGCGATAGAGCGTGGGATCGGCGAGGTTGATCACCACGAACGTCGGATCGTGCTGCTCGCTCCACTGGACGCGGACCCGAGTCAGTTCGGCGAGCCGGACGAGGAAGTTATGATCGGCGTCCGGATAATCGGTCCACCATCCCATGCCGCCCGGCTCGCTGCGGACCTGTTCGAAATAGCCGCGGCAGTAGAGGAACGCGCCGTCGAAGTCGCGTTCCTTCGCCCAGCGCGGCGGATAGCGGCGGAAGCCGCCCATCCCGCCGGGATTGATCCAGATGGAGCCGCGCTGGGCGTACGCGGTCGCCGCGGCGAGCAGCAGGCCAAGCAGCAGCAGCGCGGCGGTACGTCGGCGGTAAGTCCGCATCAGTGGGTCATCGCGTAGATGACGACGTTGACGCCGATCGCGTAGCCGCGCGGCGAGAAGGTGTCGAAATAGCTGCGCGGCTCCTCGCCTTCACGCTCCCAGGTATCAGAGATATCGGTGTTGTGCGTCGCGAGCACCATCAGCCGGCCGGCGGGGTCGTGGATGCCCCTGAAATACACCTGCGCGCTGTCGAAGCCCCGCTCGGAGGTGTCGCCGCCCGAGCGCGACCAGAAGCCGATGTTCGGCACCTGCGGGATCTCCCTGACGTCGTAGACCGTGCGCATGATCGGATGCGTTGGCGCGATGTCCACCATCGGGTACTCGCCCGGTGGCAGCACCAGCGAGATCTGCCGGACCCAGTTGTTCCAGGCTCGCGATCCCCAGGAATCGTCGACCCACAGGAAACCGCCCTTCAACAGGAACTCGCGCAACCCCTCCACTTCCGGCGGGGTGAACTGCGCCGTCTCGATCTCGGTCATGAAGATCATCGGACAGCGGGCTAACAGCGGATCGGTCAGCGGCACGACGACGTGATGAGGCTGGCGCCTGGCGTCGAGCTTGACGCGCATGCGCGTCAATTCGGCGAGGCGGACCGAGAAGTTGTTGTCGGCGCCCGGGTAGTCGGTGCGCCAGCCGCCGCGTCCGCGTCCGAAGCTGGTATAGAACGCGCGGCAGTACTGAAACGAGCCGTCGAGGTCTTCAGCAGCGACGAAGCGGTCCTCGAACCGTGAATACCGACCGCCCACCCAGATGTCCTGTGCGTAGACCGCCGAAACGGCGGTGAGCATCAGCACGGCGATCCAGGTGAGTCGGAGGGTCATCAGCGCCTACTTCTCCGCCAGCATCTCGCGAATCGACTGCACGGCGGACGAGCTGCCGGCTCCGCCGAAGATCGAACGGATCATGACACTGCGCGCCCCGCGCGGCAACTGATTCAGGTTGGCGACGAATCGCCGGTAACCGCCGTCCCTCGACAGGTACGACTCGACGTTCGAGACGTAAAACGCCGACATTGACAACCCGCGCGCCGCAATCGCCTGGCCAATGGCGCCGAGCGCGTGCGGGCCGCTGACGTCGCCGACCACCGGGATGACGAGGTCGGCCGCCTGCAGCTGGCGGACGAACTGGTAGTCGCGTTCAGCCGCGAGGTAGTGCCAGCTGCGTCCGTCGCGATCGGTGGCGAGAATGAGGTCCTGCAGGGTGGGGTACTGCGGCCGCGGCGGGCGGCCGTGACTGTTGAACTGCAAGGCGAGACCACGTGAGATGAAGGCGCGGTGAAACCGCTCGATGGTGGCGACATCCGACGCGGCGAGCGGCACACCGAAGCCGCGGATCGTGCCGTTCAGATCGTCGCGGAGGGCACCGAGCGATCCGTCGGGCAAGAGCGGCGCATCGGCCGCGTATTGCACGATCCGGTCGACCGCCGCCGTGTTCCACGCCGCGGCGCTGCCGGTGGGCGGCGAACGGCCGGTCAAGAGCGACAGGTAGGTGACGCGATTGGGCGCATGCGCGAAGAGCGCTTTGAAGAGCAGATGCAACAGCAGGTTGTCACGTCGGATGTCGATGAGGTAGGCGACCGACGGACGGATGCGCGCGATGTACGAGAAGTTCTGATCCGGACCGACGCCGATGTACGCGCCGCCGGTCACGCCCCGCGCGACCAGCGTCGGAACGACTTCCAGATACGAGCGTTCGTTGGAAATCAGGTTGTCGGTGTCGAACGCCCCCTCGGGCTCCGACAGGCGCTGGATTTCGGCGGCAAACGAGCTCGCCGCCACCGGCTGGAGGGCGAACAGCACGAGCGCCGCAAGTGACGCGAGTGACGCGTAGCCGGCAGCGCGGCGCATGCGGCCAGTATGCGCACTACCGTGCGTTCTCTGCAAGTGACGGCGTTCGGCCGAGACCGGCCAGCCGTGCCCGCAGCCGGGGCAGGTCGCGTTCGGCCAGTGAAAACGCCGCGCGACCAGGACGCGACAGCTCCAGGCCGTCGAACGCCGCCCGCATCAGTCCCTCGACGGTGTGCGCCCTCGAGGCCAGCAGGTAGTGCCCGAGCTCGTGGGCCAGGACCCGGCCCAGCGCGCGTCCGACCACCGCGTCACGAAACGCCGCGGGCCACTGCTCGAACGGCCGGCCGGTCCACCGCGCGCCGGCCACGGTGGCCGACACCCGGCTGGCGTCGATCGTCAGCGTGGTGGCCGGCACGTTGTCGTGATCGAAAGTAATCGCACCCAGTGAGCCGCGCTCGCCGGGAACGGCGGCCGGCCGGGCGGTGCCGACCAGCGTCACCACCAGCCGCGCATCGGCGGTCGCCGGCGACCCCGTCTGGCCGTCGGTGACCACGACGATCGACACGCCGTGCGGGCGCCAGATCGCTTCCGCCTCCTGGGCCATCGCGCGCCGCTGCGCGGCGGGCACGGTGACGGCGCTGGTCGCGGTCAGGACGATCGCGACGAGGTGGGTGATGCCCATGCGCCGCATCGTAGGGCGATACCCTGCCATGAGAAAAACTCTTTGTTTTCATCACAACGATGAAGAAATATAATCGACGGGATGGACTTGGAGATCCGCCACCTCAAGCTGGTGCGCGCCGTCACCTCCGCCGGCAGCCTGACCGGCGCCGGCTCGTCGCTGAACCTCACCCAGTCGGCGCTCAGTCATCAGCTGCGCGACATCGAGTCACGGCTCGGCACGCCGCTCTTTCTGCGCGTCGGCAAGCGGATGCTGCTCACGCCGGCCGGCGAGCGGCTGCTGCGCTCGGCCGACGAGGTGCTCGACGCGATCGAGCGCACCGAGGATTCCATCCGGCAGATGTCAGGCGCCGACCGCGGCCTGCTCCGGCTCAGCACGCAGTGCTACACCTGTTATCACTGGCTGCCGGCGCTCCTGAAGCGCTACCGGCGCAGCCATCCGAACGTCGACGTCCGGATCGATGCCGATGCGACGCCGGATCCGGTGGCGCACCTGATCGCCGGCCGTCTCGACGTCGCCATCGTCAGCGATCCGGTGCGCGATCGGCGCGTGACCAGCCGGCCGATTTTCGGTGACGAGATGGTGATCATCGTCGATCCACGTCATCCGCTGGCCGGCAAGCCGTTCGTGAACGCGCGGGACCTCGCGGTGGAAACGCTGCTGATGTATTCGCCGAAAGAGGAGAGCACGATTTATCAGCTGCTCGCCGCGGAAGGCGTGACGCCGGCCGCCGTGCACGTCATCCAGCTCACGGAAGCGATTACCGAGATGGTGAAAGCCGGGCTCGGGGTGGCGTTCCTCGCGCGGTGGGCAGTCGAACCGCACCTTCGCGCCAACACCGTCCGGGCGATCCCCTACACGCGACGCGGCTATCGCCGGACCTGGAGCGCGGCCACGCTGAAGGACATGGCACGTGTCCCGTACGTCCGTGAGTTCATCGATCTCCTCGCGGCGCATCCACCGTTTGCGGCAAAGACGAAAAGCTGAGAGCCGGGTCCGAAAGGACCCGGCCTACATGTGCGTTTACCGTGACGCCGTCGTCGGAGCGGCGGGACGCAGCGTGAGTTTGTGTGCGGCTTCGCGGTCGACGCGGGCGCGTGTGTAGGCGAGCGGGAAGTACTCGCCCCGGTCCCACAGCGGCAGCAGGTTGCCGTAGAACGGACTCCCCGGCTGGCCGGATTGGCCCGGCACGTTGGTGGCGACCGATCGGTCCCAGTCGGCGACGTCCAGGATCTCGCGGTAGCTCGCGCCGTCGGCCCCGACCGCGCCGTTGCCGCCGCTTCGCTCGATGGTCGGCAAATCGTACTGGCTGACGAACGGGTGCGGGAAATCACGGTCGTGCATCCGGCCATACCGCCAGGTCGTGCGGTCGGTGCCCTGCGTTTTCGTCAGTTCACCGAGCGCTTTCACGAGGCCCGGCTCGACGAGCGGGAGACGCTCGTCACGCGGCCGCTGATGCTCGAGCGCCTTCGGATCGACCGCTGCCCGCCAGGTCTGGTAGATGGCCGCGGCGGCGCTGTCTTTGCGCAGCATCGCGTCCCAGCCTGCGACCGCGGCCCGGGCGCTCTCCACCTCCGGCGTGCTGCCCTTCCAGCCGCGGAAAAGGTCCTGCTCGAGCGCACCGCGCAACGTCAGGTAGTCGTGCTGCAACTCTTTTGAGTCCTGGATCGTCCACTGGCGCGCGCCCAGCACCTTGCTCAGCACATCCTCGACCCGCTTGACCCGCTCGAATTGCACGTTGTTCAGCGTCTTGAACATGACCGGCGGCGTGCCGGCGACGTTGACGTTGTTGTTGGCGGTCGCAATGTAGCCCTGCGGCGGATTGATGATGCGCGGCAGATCGCTGCGGAACCCGGCCCACTCGTATTTGCCCGTACCCGGCACCGGCAGACGCCCGCTCCAGCCGACGCGCTTCGGCGTGAGCGCCGACGCCTGGAACGAAATGTTGCCGTCGACGTCGCCGCAGATCAGGTTTTCGGTCGGCGCTTTCCAGTAGAGCGCCGCCTCCAGGAACTCCCGGCAGTCGCGCGCCTGCGACAGGCGCAGCCCACCGAGGTAGGCGCCGGTGCCCGGCTCGTTCATGACCGATCGCAGGGCGTAGGCGCGCTGACTCTTCGCGTCCTCGTAGAAGATCGGGCCGTGGCGGCTGAACTTGAACTCGACCGCCCGGGGGGTCTCGCCCTTCACAGGAATCGTTTCGCGAATGACGCGGAGCGGCTCCCAGCGGCCGTTGTAGCGAACCTCGTTCGCGTTTGCGGGATTGGTCTCTTCGACGAACACGTCGTGCTGATCCGTCCCGGTGATCGTGAAGCCCCACGCGATCCGATCGTTGTGGCCGAGCGCGATGCCGACAAACGGCGGCTCCTGCGCCCCAATCACGTTCCAGCCCGGCGCGCTCAGATGCATGATGTAGCGGAGCGACGGATTGGTGATGTCGCGGTGCGGATCGTTCGACACCAGCGGTTTGCCGGTTTCGGTGCGGGCGCCGCTCACCACCCAGTTGTTGCTGCCAGGATCGGGCGCGCGATCTTCGGGCATGAGGGCGCGCGCCGACGACCGCGGGAGCCATGCGCGATACGGCTCGACGATGGCGGGCGGCGGCATGCCGCGTCCACCGCCGGGCATCGCGACCTCCTGGCCGATGCTGTTCACGTCGAGCCCCTCCGGCACGACCAGTTCGTCCCACGGATCCGGCATGCGTTGCCGGTTGGCCTCGCGCACGCCGACGCGGGCGACCAGACGCGCCAGCTGCAGCTCGCTCGAGCCGTCGCCCATGCCGGTCGTGCGCAGCAGCGCCGTCTCGGGCTTCCACGGCTCTGGCTTGATGCCGGTCAGCTTGAATTCGACCGGTAGATTGTTGGCGTGCTGCGTGATGTAGGCGTTGAGGCCGTTGGTGAAGGCGGTGATGATGCGCTTGCCCTCGGGGTGATAACTGGTCCACTCGGTGTCGTCGAACGGCCCGCGATACATCAGCAGCCGCGCCTGGCGATCGCGTTCGACGGTGGCCGGCCCGAGGATCTCCGACAGCCGGCCTTCGCGCTGCCGGCGCCACATCTCCATCTGCCAGAGACGATCCTGAGCGATGACGTAGCCCTGCGCGAAAAACAGATCGTCGGTGTTCCTCGCGTAGATGTGGGGAACGCCCCAGCGATCGCGCACCACCTCGACCGCCTCCCGCAGGCCGGGGACGTTCAAGGTGCCGTCGATCGTCGCCAGCGACTGCTCGGCCAGCGTCTTCAAGTCGGTGGCCGGCGCGCGTTGCGCATCCAGTGTCGGGACGGCCGCCGTCGGCAGAACCAGCGCGATCACGCAGACAACAAACGCGAGATGCCGCCGCAGGTTGATGCTCATAGCCGGTCAATCTAGGCCCGCGCGCCGGGAGTGTCAACTGGATTACGATGAGCCGCCCGTGAAACTCCACACCAGGTTGTTCATCGCCCTCGTCGCCGGCATCAGCCTGGGCGCCGCCCTGCATTCACAGGCCGATTCGGCCTGGATCAACGCGGTCAACACCAACATCCTGCGGCCGATCGGCCAGATCTTTCTCCGGACGATTTTCATGATCGTGGTGCCGATGGTGTTCTCGGCGCTGGTCATCGGCGTCTACGAGCTGGGTCGCGGCCGCGATCTCAGCGGCGTGGCCGGCCGGACGCTCTGGTTCACCGTGGTGATGAGTACGCTGTCGGTGGCGATCGGCATGCTGTTCGTGAACGTGTTGAAGCCGGGTGAGAGCGTCGGCCTGCAGGAGGCGATCGCCGCACAGGCCTCCTCCGGCGTCCAGGCGCTGCAGGCGAACGCGGCCGCCCGGAAATCGGTCGCCGACACGATTATCGAGCTGGTACCACGCAACCCGCTCGACTCGGCCGTCCGCGCCCTCGACGGCGAGATGCTGCCGCTGATGGTGTTCGCTCTGATTTTCGGCGTCGCCGTCAGCCGTACGGCGCCGCGCGACGATCAGCAGAACGTGCTGATGCGCTTCCTCGAGCAGGTCTTCGAGGCCTGCATGAAAATCGTCCAGTTCGCGATGATGCTCGCGCCCTTCGCGGTGTTCGCGATCATCTTCAATACGGCGTTTACCTTCGGCACCTCGGTGTTCGCCACGCTGTTCTTCTACGTCGCCACCGTCGTCGCGGCGCTGCTGCTGCATCAGTTCGGCGTGTACTCGCTGCTCTTGAAGCTGGTGGCACGGCGTTCGCCGATCGAATTCTTCCGCCAGTGCCGCGACGTCTACCTCTACGCGTTCTCGACCGCCTCGTCCAACGCGACCTTGCCGCTTTCGCTCGAGACGGCGGAGACGAAGCTCAAGCTGCCGCCCGACGTCGCGCGCTTCGTGCTCACCGTCGGCGCGACCGCCAACCAGAATGGCACGGCTCTGTTCGAGGGCATCACCGTCCTCTTTCTCGCGCAGGTCTACGGCCTCGATCTGACTGTCGGGCAGCAGACCCGGGTCATGTTGATGTCGATCCTGGCTGGCATCGGCACAGCTGGAGTTCCCGGCGGATCGCTGCCTATGGTAATGATCGTGGCGCAGTCGGTCGGAATTCCGGCCGAGGGCATGGGCCTGATCCTCGGCGTCGATCGTTTCCTGGACATGTGCCGGACGACGGTCAACGTCGGAGGTGATCTGGTCATAGCAGCGCTGGTGGCCGGCCCGGCCGCGCGGCGCTGAGCCGCTGGAGCGTCCGCGTCGAGGGTGGACTGTCCGGCAAAAGGAGAGCACTCATGAGAAAGCTGCAGTCATTGATCGTCGCGACCGTGCTGGCCGTGGTTGGTTCATACGTCGTGTTCGCTCAACAGGGCGGAAGCCAGATGAGCTTCTTCATCACGAGCACCGGCGTGGGCGATGGCGCCAATCTGGGCGGACTGGCCGGCGCCGACAAGCACTGTCAGACGCTGGCCGCCGCGGCCGGCGCTGGAAATCGTACGTGGCGCGCCTACCTGAGCACGCAGGGGCAGGGAGCCGTGAACGCGCGCGACCGCATCGGCAAGGGGCCCTGGTCGAACGCCAAGGGCGTGGTGATTGCCAAGAGCGTCGACGATCTCCACAGCGCGAGCAACAACCTCACGAAGGAGACGCAGCTGACCGAAAAGGGCGCGGTCGTCAACGGCCGCGGCGACACGCCGAACACCCATGACATCCTGACTGGTTCCAACGCCGACGGCACGGCGCCACCGGCCGGCACCGACAACACCTGCAGCAATTGGACGAGCAATGCCGCGGCCAACGCCGGCGCGCGCGTCGGTCATCACGACCGCCAGGGCGGCGGCCAGGATCCAACCTCGTGGAACTCCGCGCACACGACGCCGGGCTGCGCGCAGCCGAATCTTCAGAAGGTCGGCGGCGCTGGCTTGTTCTACTGCTTCGCGTCGAACTGACGGGCGGGAAGGGCAGGAGGGCTGGAAGGTTCGCTTCCAGCCCGCGATTCATTCCCAGCGGAAGATCTTCGCAGAGAGCGCCGTGCAGACAACGAAGGTCAGCACGAGCGCGGCGAGGTCGCCCACGTGCGCAGACCAGGGCTCCTGCAGCCATGCGCCTCTTAGGAGCGACACCGCGTAGGTGAACGGCAGCAGCTTCGCCAGGACCTGAAGCCCTGTTGGCAGCGTCTCGATCGGCACGAACAGTCCTGAGATCCCGATCATCGGGTAGAGGACGAACGTGCCGATCGGCTGCGCGAACCGCGCCGTCGGCACCACACTGGCAATGACGAATCCCACCGACAGCAAGCTGACAGTCGTCACCAGGAGCGCCGCACCGAACCGGGCGAACGGAATATTGCCGTCCGACGCGAACAGGGGACGGCCGGCGGCGACCAGCAGGGCAAGCGTCGCGGCGGTGAACAGGAGCTTCGCGAGCACGTGCGCTGCGAGAATCGTTTCTGGCCGGAGTGGTGTGGCGCGCAGCCGTTTCAGGATCCCGCCTTCCCGGTAAATCGACACAATCGTCACCAGCGACAGCACGGCGCTCGTCGAGATCAGCAGCGCAGCAAAGATCGCTATGTCAACACGGTTGACTTGCTCGGAGCGGCGAGCGGAGCCTCCCAGCACGCGCCCGAGAATCGCAAAGACGATCACGGGCATCGCCAGTGTCCCGAACACGCCGAGCGGCTCGCGCACGAAAATCTTGATCTCGACCCACGTCAGCTTCCAGAGTCCGCGCAGCATGGTCAGTCCCGGATCGCGTCGCCGGTGACCTTCAGGAACACGTCCTCGAGCGTCGCGGCCAGCGACTTGGTGTCGCTGATCGCAATCCGCCCCGTCGGAAAGTGCCTGGCCAGCAGAGCTTCAGGTGAATCGATTTCGATGATCCGGCCGTGATCGATGATCGCGACCCGGTCGCACAGCCGTTCGGCCTCCTCCATCGAGTGGGTCGTCAGCACGACGGTCTTGCCGCGATCGCGAATCCCGCGGACCAGCGTCCAGATGGCGCGTCGGGCCTGCGGATCCAGGCCGGTCGTCAACTCGTCGAGAAACACCACTTCAGGGTCGTTGATGAGGGCCAGCGCGATGAACAGCCGCTGCCGCTGACCGCCCGACAGCGTCATGAACCAGGCATTGCGCTTGGCCGACAAGCCGAGCTGCTCGAGCAGCACCGCGCCATCGACGGCGACGTCATACAACGAGCGCCACAGATCGACGGCTTCCCACACCGTGATGCGCTTCTGCAGTTGTGCGGCTTGCAACTGGACGCCGATCCGGTTCTGAAGCGCTCTCCGGTTCCTCATCGGATCGAGCCCGAGGACGGAAATCGACCCTCGATCCGGCTGACGTACTCCCTCGACGCACTCCAGGGTGGTGGTCTTGCCGGCCCCGTTCGGCCCGATCAGGCCGAAAATCTCGCCCCGCCGCACGTCGAACGACACTTCGTCGACCGCCGTGACCCGGCCATAGGTCTTGCGGATGCGATCGGCTCGGACGACGACTTCGGACATCAGCGTGCCGAAGATCTCACAAATCTGCGTACCGGATACAGATCCGGCACAGGGCAGCGGCATGCCGGTGCGGGAAATGTCGACTAAGTCCAGTATTTGCACCAATTAGCATGTGGATCGATCAGGGTATCGCTGGCCTCATCCTTGCCGATAACCTCGGCATGGGACCCTCTGTCATCGTCATTGCGCGAGCGGAGCATGAAGTCGCCCTTCGCAAGCGTCTCGGCTCGGAGCCGAGCGTCGCGCTGTTCGCGGATTCCGATGCGCTGAAGGCATTCGATGCCGTCGAAACCCATCCGCCGAAGATTCTCGCGCTGGACAGGACCTTCGCCTTCACCGCTCGCGGCGCGTCATTGGTGTCGCGTCTGAAGAGCGACCAGCGCATGGGTGCGATCGACCTCCGGGTTCTCACCGAAGACGAGACGAACTCGCCGATGATTCTCGAGACCCGCGCCTTGGGTCTCGAGGGCGCGGTACTGAAGACCTCTCATCCGCTCGATTATTGCGGGACGAGGCGGGCGCCACGGTTTCCGATTACCGATTCCGCCAGCGTGGTGGTGAACGGGGAGAACGGCACGCTCGTCAACCTGTCGTCTACAGGGGCTCAACTTCTGATCCATATGCGGCTGCGCCCCTCGGAGCCGCTGCGCCTGGCGTTGATCGACTCGGACGCCGAGGTGAAAGTACGCGGGGTCGTCGCCTGGTCGTCCGTCGAAGCCGACCACGGCGGGTTGGCGTACCGGGCTGGTGTGGAGTTCATCAACCCGGATGCCCTGTCGCTCGATGCCTTCTGTGTGCGTCGTCTCACCACGTCGACGGCCGAGGTAGCAGCGAACAAATGAATTTGCACGCTATTGATCGCCCGGAACCAAACCTTTTCGGTGGTTCCCTGGTCCAAGTGTCTCGATGCCTCGCCTGCGGAGATGAACGATTGGCTCTCCGTAGTGCCATCTCGTTCGGCGACACCGTGATCCTGATGGCGATGGTGGGCGGGATGTGCCTGTCCTGGCCCCAGCTCGGCCGTGCGCTGATGCTCGCCAGCAGGCTCGTGATGTACTACTGCTTGTCACCGCGCTAAGCGGCGGTTGGCCCGTGGCGTGCATTTCCCGACGCCGAGGGCCACGCCATGCTTCTGTTCCTCGTCTTCCTCTGCCTCGCACTCTGGTTTCTGGGATTCATGACCACCACCGCACTCGGAGGCCTGTTGAACATCCTCCTCGTGTTCGCCGTGGTGTTCTTCCTGATTCACATCATCCAGGGACGCTCGATCGGTAACGCGTGAGATAGCCGCCGCCTCGCCCCATCGCCTCGACGTGGACCATTGCCTGGCAGCGAGCCGCACGGCAGTCGGTGGTGATAGGCTTCTCGTACCGACGCTGCAACTGTCCCGGAGTCTCGAGTGGCTACAGTAGCTGAACGACCGCGTCCACGGCCGATCTCGACCGGCAGGTACGACCGTGCGTTCTACAGCGGTATTGCGATCGCGATGGCGCTGACCGTGCTGGTCGGCTTCGGGCCGTCCTACTACCTGAAGCCCTTCGGCCAGACGCCGATGGTCACGCTGAGCGGCGGGCCGATCACGGTGCTCGTGCACCTGCACGGGGCGCTGTTCACGGCGTGGGTGCTGCTGTTCATTGCACAGACGGCGCTCGTGGCGCAGCACAAGGTCGCCGTGCATCGGCGGCTGGGCATCGCGGGCGGGATCCTCGCGGCGCTGATGGTCCTGGTGGGGACGCTGACCGCGCTGAAAACCGCCGCGCGCGGCGGGGCGCCGCCCGGTGTGGATCCGCTGGCGTTCCTGGTGATTCCGTTGAGCGACATGCTGTTGTTCGGCAGCTTCGTGGCGGCAGCGTTGTGGCTGCGCACCGACCGGGACGTGCACAAGCGGCTGATGCTCCTTGCCTACGTCAGCATCATCGTCGCCGCGGTGGCGCGTTTCCCGGGCGTGGTGTCGGTCGGGCCGCCGGCGTTCTTCGGGCTCGCTTTTCTGTTCATATTCGCCGGTGTCGTCTACGACCTGGTGACGCGCCGGCGCGTGCATCCGGCATACGTCTGGGGCGGGACGGCGCTGGTGCTCTCGGTACCGCTGCGACTGGTGATTTCTGACACCGCTGCCTGGCGCGCACTGGCGCAGTGGGCGGTTGGCCTGGTGTAAAGAATCGCGCTGAGGAGTTGTGGAGCCGATGCAGAAGCACACGGAAGATTTCCTGCAGGATGTCAAGTACGGCGTCCGCACGCTGCTGAAGAACCCCGGCTTCGCCGTGCTGGCGGTGCTGACGCTCGGCCTCGGCATCGGCGCCAATACCGCGATCTTCAGTGTCATCAACGGCGTCCTGCTGAAGCCGCTGCCCTACGAGAACGGGAACCGGCTGGTGCTGATTCGTCAGTCGGCGCCAGGGCTCAATCAGCAGAACGTTGGTGTCTCGATCAAAGAGCTCTACGACTACCGGCAGCAGCTCGCCAGCTTCGACGGTCTGGTGGAGTTCCATCAGATGAATTTCGATCTGCTCCGCCGTGGCGAGCCGGATCGCGTGGCGGCCGGCGTGGTGTCCCCGAACTTCTTCGATGTGCTCGGCATCCAACCGCTCGTGGGTCGCGGGTTCGTCGCGACCGACGACGACGAGGATGCGCCGGCGGTGCTGGTGCTTGGCCACTCGTACTGGCAGTCCAGGTTCGGTGGTGACCGGGCCATCATCGGCCAGGTCTTCGAGATGAACGATCGGCCGCATACGGTGGTTGGCGTGCTGCCTGCGGTCCCTCACTATCCGAACGAAGTCGACGTCTACATGCCGACCTCCGCCTGTCCGTTCCGCGCGCAGGCCGAGCGCACCATCGAACGGAACCGGCGGGCGTTTTCCGCGCTCCAGGTGTTCGGCCTGCTCAAGCCGGGCGCCGCCCCTCACACGGCCGCTTCTGAAGTCGCCACGGTTGGTCAACGGTTCTTCAGCGATTTTCCCCAGGTCTATCGCGCCAACTCCGGTTTTCAGGCCCGGACCGCGGGGGTATTGCAGGAGCTCACCGGGAACGCTCGAGACATGTTGTGGATCCTGCTCGGCACGACCGGGATGGTGCTGCTCATCGGCTGCGCCAACGTGGCGAATCTGACGCTCGCGCGGATGCTGCGGCGCGATCGCGAGCTGGCCGTACGGACCGCGCTCGGCGCCGGCAGGTGGCGCCTCGTGCGCCAGCTGCTCACCGAGAGCACGCTCGTCGCGCTCGCCGGAGGGCTGGTCGGGCTCTTCGTCGCGTGGCTGACGGTCGACATGTTGACGACGTTCGTCGGCCGCTTCACGGCGCGCACCGGCGAGATTGGTCTCGATCCCTGGGTGCTGGCGTTTACGCTCGGCGTGTCGATACTCACCGGTCTCGTGTTCGGCACGTTGCCGGCACTGAGCGCGCGGCTCGACCTGATTGGCGCGCTCAAAGCCAGCGGGAAAGGCACCGGCGACAGCGTCGGCCGACGTCGCCTTCAGGGTGCGTTGATCGTGGCGCAGGTGGCGGTGTCCGTGGTGTTGCTGGTGGGAGCGGGCTTGCTGTTAGTGAGCTTCCTGCGTCTGCAGCGCGTCGATCCGGGCTACCACGCCGACCGCGTGCTCTCCGCGGAAGTGTTCGGCAACTTCACCAAGTATCCGGATGCAACGGCGTTGCGCCGACTCTATGTCGGCGTGCTCGAACGCCTTGCCGGGGCGCCCGGCGTGCTGTCCGCAGCGGTGACCAACGGAGTACCGCTCGCCGGACTGCAGCCCGGTCAGAACCGGTTCCAGATTCGCGGCGGTGTCTTCGATCACCCCGACCTTGCCCCGACCGCCGATGTGCGCATTGCGAGCCCGCAGTACTTCGACACGCTCGGCATCGCGCTCAAGCGCGGGCGGGTCTTCACCGAGCTCGACGACGAAAACACACCGCCGGTGGCGGTGATCAACGACGCCCTGGTTCGCTACTGGGAAGGCCGCGACCCGATTGGCACCGAGGCGTCGGTCAACGGCGGCCAGAGCTGGTTCACGGTGGTCGGCGTGGTCGGCGACGTGAAAACGTTCGGTCTGGATCGCGAGGCGGTGGCGCAAGTCTATCGACCGCTTCGACAGGCTGGCGGTGGCGGCCTCGCGGGGCGCGTGGTGGTGCGCATGAACGGCGATCCGGCGGCCGGTGCCGGCGTCATTCGATCGGCCGTGCACGCGATCGATCCGGACCTGCCGATCGAAAATATCCGCACGCTCGACGAGCTTCGGCAAACCTATCTGGCGACGCCGCGTCTCACCGCGCTGCTGCTGACCGTGTTCGCAGTGTTGGCGCTGATCGTCACGATTGCAGGCATCACTGGTGTGATCGCGACCTCCGTATCGCAGCGGACGAACGAGTTCGGACTGCGCATGGCGCTTGGCGCGACACGGGAGAGCGTCCTGCGGATGGTGGTGGGCCAGGGTCTGATGCTCGTGGGAGCGGGCCTGGTGATCGGCATCGCCGCCGCCCTCGGGCTGTCGCGGGTGCTGTCCGCGTATCTGTACGCGACCACGACCACCGATCCGATCACGTTCATTCTCGTCGCGGCCGCTTTCGTGCTGGCGGGAACGCTGGCGTGCCTGGGGCCCGCCTGGCGCGCGACGACTGTCGATCCGATGCGGGCGCTTCGGTCCGAGTGATGAAGGTTCGTCCTAGGTGGAGGCTGCCGGGACCGGCCCGCGCAGCACGAGAAAACCTCCACCAGGATCGAAGATGCCGCCGACGCGCCCGTGCTTGGGAACGGTGTGAACGAAACCCATCTGGCCGCCAAGCCCTGGGGCGCGGTTCATCGTGGCATCGCAGTCATCGACCGAAACGATGGTATTCCACACCGGCTCGATCTCCCATTCTGGCTGCAGCGGTAGCAACCCCGCCTCCTGGTTGCCGGGACGTTCGAACACGGTGTAGACCCTGAACGGTTCGAAGGACGTATCGCGCGCATTCCATCCGAACAACTGTCCGTAGAAGTCGCGAGCGATGGGCGGGTGGCGAGACACCACCTCGATCCACCAGATTGAGCCCAGCACGTCCGTCTGCTCGGCGCCGCCATGGGGATCGGGTTGCCAGAGTCCGAACGCAGCGGCTTCGCGATCCCGCAGCGTCGCCAGGCGCGCCACGCCCGGCACGTTTGTCACGTCGAGCAACGTCGCTCCAAGCGCCGTCGCCGCTTCGATCGTCCGCTCGAGAGCGTCGACGCACACGTGGGGGACCCACGCGTCGTGACCGCTGGCGATGCTCTGAATGCTCGCAACGGTTTTGCCGTCGATTTGCAAGAAGGTGTGATCGGGAGTCGCCGGCTTCGTCGTCCAGCCAAGCAGCGACGCGTAGAAGCGTGCTGCCCGATCGGGATCGCACGTCTTCAGGACCGACGTGCAGAAAGATCCCGGGCTGCTCATATCTGGCGAGACGATTGTAGCCATTTTTTGCACACCGCCGGCGGAACCTTCGCCTGCAAGGGCGCGTATGTCCGAACGTGGGAGTCAGCATCGCCCAACGCCCCCGGGCGCACGTTTCGAAGATCGATCTCGCCGTTGCCGCGTGCTGCGTCACCTTCATCGCCGTCCTTGCCCTCAGCGCGTATTGGGATCCCACGATTCGCGTGCTGCATGTGTTCGAAGCAATCCCGTATGCGGTTGCGGCCCTGCTGTCGCTAGGTCGCAGCAAATTCGGCTACGCGCTGGCCGCCGCCGCCGGCGGTTACTGGCTGTGGCACGCCAGCGTGCTGGTCACATTTGTGCGGAACGGCTTTGAACAGTTGGCGGTGTTGCTGCGAACGGGCGACGTCAACCGTCCTGACGTGCTGATCGCGGC
Source organism: uncultured Acidobacteriota bacterium (assembly GCA_963728825.1). Classification (GTDB taxonomy): domain Bacteria; phylum Acidobacteriota; class Vicinamibacteria; order Vicinamibacterales; family CAVVIG01; genus CAVREM01. The sequence continues at coordinate 182,994 of CAVSLA010000005.1, read as the reverse complement.
ACCCGCTGCGATTGCCACCGCCGGGATGGTCGTGTTTGCGCTGATCGGCTACAGCCGCGTCCGCAACAAGTCGTGGACGGATGCCGGCATTTTCATTGGCGCGCTGGCCCTCGTCGTCACCTTTTACCTCGTCGTGATGGCGACGTTCGCCCCACAATTCCTGACGCCACTACGTCGGTTCTTGAATCTCTGACGAAGTCGTTACGCCGCCAGTAGTATCGGGCAGTCTGGTGGGAGCAGCTAAGACGCACTTTGGAAGACACAATCGTGTAGTGGGCTCATTGCCCACTACCGAATTGATGCTTTGGTCACATGCCGCGTGCTTAGAGGCTGTAACAATACCCCTCCGAGACGAGGCGCAAGACGGGCAAGTAAAAAAGACTAGGCGACCAGGTAGAAGGTCTTGACGCAGTTTCGTGCGGCTGCACTAGCACAGTTCCGCGTGACCGGAATCTTCAGGCGTGGGCGGGCGAATCGCCAAGACACCGTTAAAATGCGGCAGCGAATTTGCGGCGCTTCCGGGATCGAAGAATTGTCGTTAACGTCTATGGCTAACGTCTATAAGGTTTTCAGAAAGGCGATGAGGGCGTCTCGTTCGTCCTGCGGCAAACGAAGGCCGAACTCGTGGCCTCGAACAGCGCGATGCGTAACGCGGTATCCCTTCCAACCGCTCGGGACATAGTCGCCTTTCAATCGGGCCGGATCGAACCACTCGGCCAATGTCGTCACTCCGCCGTCGTGGCCATAGTGGCCTCGATACCAAGCGCCCTTGAGCGAAGGCACCTTGTAGAATCCGGTGCCTTTACGCGTTTGGAGCGCAGTACCAGGGTCGGTCCGAACGGAAATCGGGAGAATGTCCGCACGGTTTGGATGATCCGCGGCCGGTTTGAATCCATCGGCCAGGGTCAGCTTGTTGTTGGTATATAACGGCGGCGTGTGACAGTTTGCGCAGCCCTCGCGCGCGAATATTTTTTGCCCTCGTGCGGCAGTCGCATCGAGACGATTGGGATTAAGCGGCGGCTCGAGTGAATAGATGTAGAGCGCTAGCGCATACAAGACTTCGTCGGAATATCGAAAGCTCGGCAGACCCTCAGCCACCATGAACTTGCGGTCAGGCCCAACCCCGCCGGAGAAGCAACACGTGATCAAGTGCGCGTAGCGCATGAGGTCCTCGACCCCGCGATGGCGGTGGGTCGCCGTGTGGTCGATGTACTTGCGGTCTCGGATGCCAATGAGGTCGGGGATCTTGACCGGGTAGAAAGGGCTGCCATCATCGCGGGTAAATACATTGCTTTCGCGAAGCGCTCGATCCAGTTCGTCGAAATCGCCCAGACTCATCGTCTTGAACTGTTCGTGTATGTCCTCCTTGAGCCAGGGCACGGCAAACTGGCGTGACTCCTGAAGCCGCCGCCGTGCGGTTTCGGATTCCCCGCCAGGTGGCGGCGCGACGGACGCCCGCAGCCGTGCGAGGATGGCCCCTTGGTCGTGCGCGATTGGGATACCGTCCACTCTCGTGCCGTCTTCGAGGACCCGCAAATGGCATCCCTGGCATCCCGCAGGCGCGATGCGGATACCCGTCGGCGTGACGACCCAGCGTGGCGTGATCGTCCCATCTGGATTCGGCGTGATTCCTATGCGCTGGAGCGCTTCACGAGATCGCACCAATGTGATCAGCTTGTCTTGGTCTTCGGATGGGGGCGCGTACATCTCCCGAAACACCCGCTGCCCTGCCGTGACCCAGTCCGCATCCGTGCGCAATTCGGCGGCGTTGATTAGCCGCTCGGGCGTGCGACTCTGCAGCCATTGCCAGTAGCCGGGCGGTTCTCGATCGGGGTGAAACGCCGGATAGGAGCGATACAGCTCATACACGGGAACCTTGGCCATTTCCGCTTCTGTGAAATGGCTCGGTCTGAGGTTAATTCCTACTAAAGGGGTCGCCCAGTCCGACAGTGCAGCATCGTTCCAGGCCTTCGGAGCAGTGATCGCTGGAGTGCGAGAACGTCGTTGGGCCTCAGCCGTATTCGCAGGGTCGGTGCGCAAACCCTGCGAGAACGCCAGCCCCCCGAAAAACAGCGTTGAAAGAACCCACATCAGAAGGCCCATGGACCGCGTGGAGGACATGGCAGTCTCCTTTGATGGCAGCGCTTCAAAACAGTATGGCGCTTTTATTGTGCGACGCAATCGGATACCACAGTGCTGGGGTGCCGCGACGGGAGATCAGCAAGCCTACAGCCGGAGTGCGCCCACGGCTTTCTCGATTACCCGCGACTAGAACAGGAGTCTTTTGTTACCAAAAGGCAGTAAGCTGCACATGAAATACAATCCAAAAGACAACAGGTAGGACGCTGCTCCAGGCAACCAAACCTTTTGGACATTTAAATCCGTGGGATCTCCTTTCTTGAGTCAATAACTTCGACACAACGGTAACTTCGCTCGGCGAACCAGGCTCGGGCGCTTCAAGCAGAAGCCGGTCTGTCGCGTCCCGTACCTCCAGCACACCGTTAGGCCTGCACAACACTGGGTTGAGCTGCGAAGCTCCATCGCTTGCGCCGGCTTCGTCAGCTCCAACCCGTTGTTGGGCGGCACTCAAGGATGCTGCACCGTGAGCCGTGCCGCAACCCGACTCCTTGCCACCTGCAACACGTTGCTCACATCCTCAAACCGTGTTTCTGGCAGATTGTTAAAGTCCATGAGCCGGTGCTCGAACTCTCGGCCGTGCGTGGCATCCTCGACGGCGAATCGGACCTCCTGCAGAGCAACCCTGCGATGGTCGTACTCGCCAAGGACTTCAGTACAGGCCAGCTCCAGCGCGCAGAAGAGGCTCCACTTGCGGTTGGCCGTGTCGTCTGCGCACCCGCGATCATCTTTGCGATTCCAGGAGGCTTCGTCTTTCAGGATCCCGATCGCCCGATCCATTATGCGGAGGTCTTCCACCGTAGCCGGGCGATCCGGTCGCTCGATCCACCACCAGCGAAGGCCCGTGGCGCTCAATGTGATTAGCACCAGGCATGGCAGAAGAACTAGGAACTGTCGGGCGCGCCTTGGCCGAGGAACTCGCTGCTCGCGAAAGACCCATCCCAGACCCGCGAGGCCCAGTATGAGCAAACCAACTGCGGCAGCGAGAACCGAGGAGTTACTCATAAGTTCGACCTCGACTCGGGCTGCCCGGACTCATGCCCGCCCAACAAGTATTGGACCTGCAAAGCCGGCGGTTCGCTTGTGCGAAAAGCCGTCAGCCTACTACGACCGGCACTTCCGGCCACCAACGCCCGCATGTCCCTGAACCCGCGAATGTTCGCACGGGCAATTGGCCGTGGACGCCTGGCGAGAAACACTGCGAAACTCGTCAGCCTAATCCAGCCGAGCATTCGGACACACATCGGTTACTGTCATATGACAGTAGGACAGTTCTAGTCCAATGTCAAGCGGCGAGGACGGAACGTCGGTTCGAGCACGGCCCACTGGGCGTCGGTCAGGTCCATGCCGTCGAGTGCGACGGCGATCCTACCGATGTTCAGGCGGCTTCCGTATTTATGAGACAGCTTCTAACGCCGATCTGGCGATGGACGCCGGAGAAAAAAGGCGTCCGCTTAGGCGGTCCTCCACGCCTTGCGCAGCGACTGCCAGCAAATCAGCGCGCACCCGAGCGAGAGGAAGGCCTCGTGAATGTCGGCCCGCTTGTCATAACGCACCCGCAGGCGGCGAAACTGACTGAGCCAGGCAAATGTGCGCTCCACGACCCACCGCCATCGGCCCAGGCCACTCCCGTGCGCCGTACGGCGCATGGCCAGCAAAGGCACGATGTGACGAATCCGAAGACCGCGCCGAATGGCGGCCGCATCGTAGCCGAGATCCCCGAGCACACAGTCCGGCCGCTGCCGCGGTCGCCCGCGTCCGCCGTGCAGCCGCGGAATCGCATCTACCAACGCCAAGGCTTCCTGCGAGTCGTTGCGGTTCGCGCCGGTCAGGCGAACCGCGAGTGGCACGCACCGTCCGTCGCAGATCAGATGACGCTTGCTGCCGCGCTTGGCCCGATCAGTGGGATTCGGACCGGTCTGGTCACCGCCGTACACCGCACGGATGGAACAACTGTCCACGACCGCCCGCGACCAGTCAATTTGGTCGGAGCGCGCGAGCCAATCCAGCAGCGCAAAGTGCATCAGATCCCACACGCCCGCCTGTTGCCAGTCGCGCACGCGGCGCCAGCACGTCATCCCCGACCCACACCCGAGTTCCTGCGGGAGCATCTGCCAGGGGATGCCGCTGCGGAGGACAAACAGAATGCCGGTGAGACACGCGCGATCGGACACACGCGGCCGTCCACCTTTCGGCCGACGAGGTGGAGTTGGCAAGAACGGTTCGACAAGATCCCACAACGGATCTGGAAGCAGCGCGGCGGACATACCGTTCACACTACTTCGCTGATGAAAATCAGGTTTCGGAGCTTTTGTTACACGTCCTTAGGGCTCTGTGAAGGTGTAGGCGTTCGGGAATTCCTGTGTCAACAGGTCGCCACTGCCATTAGTCCGGTACAGGTGGGTGACGATTCGCGTCGTCTGCAGGGGCAGCCCGCATTCAGTCGTGATGCCTCGTAACAACATGTAAACAGGAGATACGGTCAACGTGACGGGTGTCGCCGCGGTCAACGAGACGGGCGTGTTCGTAACAGCACAGAATTGGCCAGTCGCGGTGTAGAACTTGGTCCCCACGCTGGCGCTATCGACGTCTCGGTTCAGAACCACCGAGAATGTCATCTGGAGATCGCGCGTACACGGAAACAGGTTCCCCTCCTCATCAGCACATGGATTCACCACAAGCGTCGCCCCGTCGGGGCGATTCGTCGTAAGTTCGATCATCCCGGCGGGAGGAGGTAGTGAGGGGGTCGATGGAGATGCAGCCTCGCAGCCAGCTAGCAGCCCACTGGCTAGCATTAACAGGGCGACGGGTATTCGCGTGCCGTTGGTCATTGCCGTTTCCTCCTGTAAGGGCCGATTAGCCGACTACCCGCGCTAGGAGGCTACAGCGCGATGAGTATATGCCTCTCCGCATCGCAGAACGAGACACTTCCGTTCTCTCGAGGTGCGACCCGCATCCACTAGCCTGCCACGCTTTGATCGTCGGCTGGCCAACTGCTGAGAATACGGAGCTGAAACGGTGACCCGGCTATTGTCGCAGCGATCGCGTGTGGAACGCGGCAGGCTTCCGACGTGCCTCAGTCCAGCAACTGCGCTTTTTTCAAAGCGCGTTTGATCACGTCCACTTCCTGCTGGATTTGAGCGATCCGCGTCAACTGGGTGGCGAGGCTTCGGGTATGCTCGGCCAGGTCGTCGGTGTTTTGCTGGAGTTGTCGAAGCGACTTGCTCATGGCATCAAATTCGGCGCGTTTCACGGCGGTTCGGTCGCGTTTCAGTGCGGCCATTTCCTTTCGGATTTGCGCGATGCGCTTGTGCAGAGCAAGGCGCGTATCCGATGCGTGGCGCTTAGAAGGCGGCATCCGTTTCCTTCAGTGGAAGTTCACCATTTTGTCGCATTCGATCTTCTGCGTTCAACGGGCGGAAGCCGCCGAACAGCAGCGGAAACAGAAAGAGGAACAGAAGCGGAAGCGCGCCGCCGCCCGGCGGATTCGCCCAAAATTCTCCCAAACGCCCGCCAGCCGCCCGTCTGCCAGCGAAATCTCAGAGCAACAATCCGGCTAACTCGCTGAATTAGTTGGTACTGCGGAAGAGAGGATTTGAACCTCCACTGGGTTGCCCCAACTAGCTCCTGAGGCTAGCGCGTCTGCCGTTCCGCCACTTCCGCAAGTGGTGTGAAATCCGCCGCTGACAGGAACGATCAGTATAACTGAACAAATTGGCGCAGGTCGACCTCGGCTGCGCAGCGCAGCCCACGGTGACGATTCCCCGTCACCGGCTCGCCGGCCGGCCGCGCAGGCCGCTATACTCGATCCATGACACGACGTCCTGTCGCCATCATCGTCGCGCTGCTCACCGCAGCGCTGGTCGTCTCGTTCGCCGGGTTCGCGATGCTCTATCTCGCGGTCGCCCGCGAACCCGCCGTGCCCTCGAGAGCCGCGCTCTCGCTCGAGGTCGGTGGCGACATCGTCGAGCTGCCGGCCAGCGATGTCGTCGCCTATCTGAGCGACGCGACCGGACGCCGACCGTCCGCGGCATCGTCGACAACCTGAGAAAGGCGAAGACCGACAGCCGCGTCCGCGCCGTGCTGCTCAAGCCGACCGGGTTCGCATCGCCCTACTGGGGCAAGGTGCAGGAACTGCGCGACGCGCTGCTCGATTTCAAGAACGTCGGGCAAGCCGCTCTACGCGTATCTCGAATACGGCGGCGATCGCGAGTACTACCTGGCCAGCGCCGCCGACAAGGTGTTCCTGATGCCAGCCAGCACGCTCGATCTGGTCGGCGTCGCCACCTATCAGCTCTTCCTGCGCAGTACGCTCGAGAAGATCGGCGCCCATCCGGATCTGCACCACATCGGCGATTTCAAGACGGCTTCGAATTCGTTTACCGAGAGCGGCTATACGCCCGCCCATCGGGCGATGGACGAGTGGCTCAATCGCGATCTCTACGAGCAGATCGTCGCGTGGCATCGCCGACGGCCGAAAGAAAAGTGAAGCGGATGTCCGGGCGCTGATCGATCAGGGGCCGTTTCTCGCTGAGGAGGCGCTGCGCGCCGGACTGGTCGATGAGGTCGTCTACGAAGACCAGGTGGCCGACAAGATGCGCGACGACGAATCCGACGAAGACCTGGACACGATCGATGCCGCCGATTACGGCCGCGTCAGCGCTGCCGTCGCTCGGGCTGAACCGCGGTCCGCGAATCGCGGTCATCTACGCCGTCGGCGCCATCGTGAGCGGTCAGAGCGGCTACGACCCGCTGAACGGCGCGGTCGTCGGCTCCGACACGCTGAACGAGTCGATCCGCGCGGCGCGCAAGGACTCGTCGGTGCGCGCGATCGTGCTGCGCGTCGACAGCCCCGGCGGCTCGGCGACGGCCTCCGATGCCGTCTGGCGCGAGCTGATGCTGGCCCGCGAGAAGCCAAGCCGCTCATCGTCTCGATGTCCGATCTCGCGGCCTCCGGCGGCTACTACATCGCGATGCCCGCCCATGCGATCGTCGCGCAGCCCACGACGCTGACCGGCTCAATCGGCATCTACGGCGGCAAGTTCATCACCGGCGGGGTCTACGAGAAGCTTGGCGCCAACATCGAGTCGACGAGCATCGGGAAGCACGCCGAGATGAATTCGCCGGCGCGCCCCTACAACGCCGACGAACGTGAAGAAACTCACGGCGCAGCTCGAATCGTTCTATACGCAGTTCGTCAAGAAGGCCGCCGAGGCACGCGGCAAGACCCCGGAGCAGATCGACGCCATCGCCCAGGGGCGCGTCTGGACCGGCCGCCAGGCCTCGGAAAACGGCCTCGTCGACGCGCTCGGCGGGCTCGACAAGGCGCATCGCCATCGCCAAGGAAAAGGCGAACATCGATGCCGACGACGACGTGCAGCTGGTGGTGTATCCGGAGCCGAAGACGTTCTATGAGATGGTGTCCGACTTCTCCGGCGCCCGCCAGCAGGCGGCCGCCAGCACGTGGTTGCTCGATGAACCTGTCGGTCGCGGAGAGCGACGCGCTGCGCATGCTGCGCGGGCCGGTGAGCCTGTTCCGCCGCGGCGAGCTGCTCGCGCTGATGCCGTTTACTTTTTTACGGTTGAAGAACCTTAGATTTCTTCTTCGTGCCTTCGAAACTTCGTGGTTACTTCGGAGACAGTTAGCCGACCAGCCGCTGCAGCGCGTCCTGATTCACCTGGATCCGCATCTTCTGCTTCGCCTTGGCCATGTAGGCGGAGAAGAAGCGGTTGCGCCGATCGGTCAGGAGCTCCTCGCGGAACTTCTCCCTGTTGGCCGCGAGCTCCTGGGGCGTCACTTCCTGCTTTTCCACGACCTTGATGACCGCACTGCCCATGTCGGTCGTGATTGGCTCGCTCACCGTGCCGGGCGCGAGCGTGAACGCCGCATCGGTCACTTCTGCCGCCATGCCCGAGATCCGGGATTCGGCGAGTCGCGCGTGATGAGCTCGGTCGTCTGTGCCTTGAAGCCGGCGGCCAGCGCCGCCTTTTCGAAGTCGACGGCGCCCTTCAGCTTGCTGGCCACCTCGGTCGCCTTCTTGAGCCCGAACTCCTTCGCCTTGCCGCGAATCACTTCGTCGCGGACCCGGTCCTTCACTTCATCCACCTTCGGGACGTAGGCGTCCTGTTTGGCGACGAGCGACGCGAACACAAAGCCGCGGCCGGTCTGAATGGGACCAGCGACGTCACCCTGGTTCATCTCGAAGGTGCGCATGCCGAGCTCCGGCGACGCACCGAGCCCGAGCACCGGTTCATCGCGCGCGAAGAACGCACTCTCCTGGACCGTCAGGCCCTGCGCTTGTGCCACGGTATCGAGATCCGAGGCCCTGGTGATCCGCGGGCGAAGAGTCTCGGAGAGGCTGGCCGCCTGCTGTTGGGCGCGCTCGACCGACAGCTGGTCCTGCAGCTGCGGACGGACCTCCTCGAGGCTGCGCGTCGTGCCCACTTTCTTGTCGACGAGCTTGATGATGTGGAAGCCGAAACTGGTCTTCACCGGATCGCTGATCTGCCCCGGCTCCATCGCGAACACCGCGGTGTCGAATTCCGGCACCATCCGGCCGCGGCCGAAGTAGTCGAGATCGCCGCCGTTCGGCGCGCTGCCTTCGTCCTCGGAAAACTGCTTCGCGAGGGCGGCGAAATCAGTGCCGGCTTTGGCCTTCTTCAGCACTTCGTCAGCCAACCCCTTGACCGCGGCTTCGTCCTTCCCTTCAGTCTTGAGGAGGATGTGGCTCGCGCGCACCTGTTCGGGCGTCGTGTACTCACTGATGCGATCGTTGTAGGCCCGCTCGATGTCGGCGGGCGGAATGACCGTCTTGGCGCGAATCGATTCGGTGTCGAGCAGGAGATAGCGAACCTTCCGCTTCTCGGGGATGCGGAAGTCCTCTTTGTGCCCTTCGAAGTAGGCGTTGACCTCTTCGTCGGTCGCGTTGACGTCCGGTCGGAAGCTGTCGTTTGGAAAGCTCACGATCGCGAGCTTCACTTTGTCGTTGCGGCGGCGGTATTCCTGCTCGAGCTCCTTGTCGGGAATCGACAGCCATTCCGTGATCGACGCGCGCAGCTTCTCGACGACGAGCGATCGGCGCACCGCTTCCTCGAATTCCGCGGCAGTCATCGGCGGCCGCTGCATGGCGAGCAGCTGCTGATAACGCTCTTCACCGATGAACACGCCATTCTCCTGGAATGACGGAATCGCGAGAATCCGCTGCCGGACTTCGTCGTCGCCGACGCGCACATCCAGCCGATCGGCTTCCGCCAACGCGGCCCGCTCGTCGACCATCTGCTGGAGGATCTGTTGCTCGACGCCGAGCTGCCGGAGCAGCTGGTCGCTCATGTTCGCGCCGTACGCCGAGCGGTACGCCTGGATCTGCGCCTGATAGGTCCGCTGAAATTCGTCGCCCCGGATCTCGTGTCCTTCGACGACGGCCACCGTATTGGTCGCGGCGGCGTTTCCTGACGGGTCGGTCAGGAAATTGGGGATGAAAAAGATGACCATCGCCACGCACACGATGAACAGGCTCCACTTGAGCCAATTCCGGTGCTGGCGCATGCGATCGAGCATCGTCATTTCTGGTTCCTCGGGAAACTGCGATCGTATGCCATGAACTTACAGCGTGGCAAGCAGTTACGGTCACCCTATGGTATATTTTCTGTGTATTGAAGAACTTACGGAAAGGGGTCTGACCCCTTCACGATGTCACCACCAGGCCGAACGACGAGCTTCTCCAACAACAGACGACGGACCCCCGGACCGGGTCGCGCCCCTGTGCCGGTGTACCGCCAGAGTCCCCGGCTGGACCTGGCCGCCCGGCTTCGGGCCTCTCAGCGCACGCTGCGGAGCCGCGTAGACCGCCGCGAAGCGCTCGTGGACGTGATGCGGGCCGCGAGTGCGTCGCTCGAACCCGGAGAAAGTCGCCGAGCTCATCGTCGAGCGGGCGGCTACATGGGTGCCTGCGCCGACCTGGGCGGTCGTTGCGGCGGAGCCGACGGGACAGCTGGTCGTCCTGGCCGACCAGGGGCTCGCCGCCGACCTGGGACGAGTGCTCACCGAAATCGCCGAGTGGGTCATGCACCACGGCGAGGAGTTCCTGAGTGCCAATCTGCGCAACGACGAGCGGATCCGGACCGAGTCGATGGGACGGTCGTCGGCATGCCGCTCAGTTGCCGTGGCCGTCGCATCGGGGCCGTAATCGGCCTGGATCCGGAGCCCTCCTCGCGCGAACCGCGGCTCGCGTCGACGGTCCTGCGGGCGATCCGGATGCTGCTCGAGCCGGCGGCCGTCGCCCTCGACAACGCGATGCAGCTGAGGCGAGCCGAAGCGCTGTCGGTCACCGACGATCTGACGCGACTTTACAACTCGCGCTATCTCAATCAGGTGCTGCGGCGGGAAACGAAGCGGGCGTCGCGAAATGGCCGGCCGCTCTCGCTGCTGTTCATCGACCTGGACGGGTTCAAGTCCATCAACGACACTCACGGTCACCTGTTTGGCAGCCGCGCCCTTGTCGAGGCGGCAACCGTGATTCGGGGCAGCGCGCGTGAGACCGACGTCGTCGCCCGCTTCGGGGGAGATGAATTTGCCCTGATCCTCCCGGATACCGGGGCGGAAGGCGCTTACGCGGTCGGCGAACGCATCCGCGAGCGGATTGCCGAGCATATCTTCCTGACCGGAGAAGGACTGACCATCCGCCTGACCGCCTCGGTCGGCGTCGCCACCCTTCCTGACGTTGCGGCTTCAGCGGATGAGCTGGTGAACACGGCCGACGCGGCCATGTACCAGGTCAAGGCGCGGGGCAAGAACGGTATTCAGGCCGCCATCGAACCTGCCGATAAATGAACCGGCGCCTCCGACGCCGCCGCGCGCTAAGGAGCCTTTTTTGAGTCTTCGTTCGATGTTGTCGCTCTTCTCCAGTGACCTGGCGATCGACCTCGGCACGGCCAATACCTGCGTCTACGCGCGGGGCAAGGGGATCGTGGTCAACGAGCCGTCCATCGTGGCTATCAACAAGGTGAACGGCCGGGTGGAAGCCGTGGGCAAGGACGCGAAGGACATGCTCGGCCGCACGCCCGGAAACATCGTCGCCATCAAGCCGATGAAGGACGGCGTCATCGCCGACTTCGAGGTCACCGAGAAGATGCTGACCTACTTCATCAAGAAGGCGCACAACCGCAACGTGTGGGTCCGGCCGCGGATCGTGATCGGCGTCCCCTCGGAGATCACCCAAGTCGAGAAGCGGGCGGTCAAGGACAGCGCCTACCGGGCCAAGGCCAGCGAGGTGCACCTGGTCGAAGAAGCGATGGCCGCGGCGATCGGCGCCGGCATGCCGATTACCGAACCGTCTGGGAACATGATCGTCGACATCGGCGGCGGCACCACCGATATCGCGGTCATCTCGCTGGCCGGCATCGTCTACAGCAAGGCCGTCCGGGTCGCCGGCAACGAGATGGACGAGGCGATCATCCAGTACATCAAGAAGACCTACAACCTGCTGATCGGCGAACGGACCGCCGAGGCGATCAAGATGGAGATCGGCTCGGCCTTCCCGCTCGACGAGAAGATGACGATGGAGATCAAGGGGCGGCACCTCATCGAAGGTGTGCCGAAGACGATCACCATCAGCGACGAGGAAATCCGCGAAGCCCTCGCCGAGACCGTCAACGTCATCGTCGACGCCGTGCGCGTGGCGCTCGAGCGCACGCCCCCCGAACTGTCGGCCGATATCGTCGACCGCGGCATCGTGCTGACCGGCGGCGGGTCGCTGCTCAAGAACCTGGACAAGCGCCTTCGCGAGGAAACCGGGCTGCCGCTCGCGATGGCCGAAGATCCGCTTTCCTCGGTGGTGCTCGGCGCCGGGAAAATGCTGTCGGACTTCAACTTGTTACGGAAGATATCAATCGACTAGGGCTCATGCCCCCCCTCGATATCCGTCAGCGCACGGGCTACCTCTTCATGGCGGTGATGCTCGGCCATGTCATCCTGATCTCGGCTCAGGTGAATACCCGCAGGGGTGTGCCGGTGCTCCAGGTGCTGACCTTCGGCGTGTTTGCCGAAGTGCAGCGCGGCTCGTCGGCGATCTTCTCGACCTTCCGCGACGGGTGGAGCAACTACGTGAGCCTGCGCGACGTCCGCGCCGAAAACGAACAGCTGAAGCAGCAGCTTGCCGAGGCGCAGATGAAGCTCCAGGAGCAGCGCGCGCTCGCCGATCGCAGCCGCGGTTTGCTCGCCACGCTCGAACTGCGCGATCGATCGCATCTCAAGACGGCGGCCGCGGAAGTGATTGGCGCCAGCGCGTCGACCGATTTCAGAACGGTGACGATCGACAAGGGGTCGCTGGACGGGGTAGGCGTCGACATGGCGGTCATCGCGCCGGCCGGCGTGCTGGGGCGTGTGCTGGTGCCGAGTCCGCGCGCCGCAAAAGTCCAGCTGCTGATCGATCGCACTGCAGCGGTCGGGGTGATCATCGAGCGATCGCGATCCCAAGGCGTCGTGGTGGGCGCCGGCGAGGAGCTGCTGCGGCTGGAGTACGTCTCGGAGGTCGCGGACATCGTCGTCGGCGACGTGGTCGCGACGTCGGGCATCGACGGTATCTATCCGAAGGGCTACGTCGTCGGGAAGGTGGAAGCCGTCGAGAAGAGCGGCAGCGCCTACAAGCAGATTCTGGTCCGTCCGGCTGTGGACTTTTCGAGCGTCGAGGAAGTGCTCGTGGTGCTGACGCCGGCGCCGGCCCGCGAGGCGGAGGAGAGCAGCCAGTGAGGGTGGCCGGGGTGGTCGTCGCGACGGGACTTGCCCTCGCGCTGCAGACCACGCTGGCTCAGTTCGTCACGGGCGGCGCGGTGGCGGTCGACTTCGTGATCGTCGTCGTGATCTACGCGGCGCTCACGGCCGGGCCGGTCACCGGGTTGCTGGCCGGGACCTTTGCCGGACTGCTGCAGGATACGCTGGCCAGCGGGGAGGTGGTCGGCATTGGCGGCCTGGCGATGTCGGTCGTCGGGTTCCTGACCGGCATCGTCGGCACACAGTTCATCGTCGCGCAGCCGCTGCCGCGCTTTGTCGTGTTCTTTGGGGCGACGGTCCTGTATAAGACGATATATATCGGCTTGTACCAGCTCCTCGGCCCGCGTGACTTCGGCTTGCCGGTGGCGGCCGTCGCCTGGCAGGCGCTCGGCAATGCTATCGTCGGGGTCGTGGCGTTTCAGGTGGCCGAGCTGTTGCCTGGTGCGATGGAGCGGCGTCGATCTGAGCGAGGACGTATTCGCAGATGAGTGCTTGCCCGATCGACGGACCCGCATTGTAAATTTGCAATTGTAAATTCCCAATTCTATGGCCGCTTCCCACGAAGAACGCCGCCGCGTCGGCATCCGGCTGACGGTGCTGCAATCGACGATCACCGTCGTGTTCTCGATTCTCGCGGTGAGCTTCTGGGTACTGCAGGTGGTGCAGCACGAGAAGTTCCTGGAGATGGCCGAGAACAACCATCAGCGGACGCTCGCGCTGCGCGCGCCGCGCGGCATGGTCTTCGATCGGAACAACGAGCTGCTCGTCCGTAACCGTCATTCCTACAGTATTTCCATCGACCGCGAGCACACCAAGGATCTGAATCGAACGATGCGGCTGGTCGCGTCCCTGCTTGGGATCGACGAGGCGCGCGTGCGCGAGATCGTCGAACGGCACCGGCGGGAGCCGGTCTTCCGGCCCATCCCGATCGTCGCCGACGCGTCGGAGGCGCAGCTGGCGGCGGTGCTGGCCCGCAGGTACGAGCTGCCCGATGTCGTGGTCGAACAGATGCCGACGCGGGAATATCCCGGCCAACCGATCATGGCCGCTCATGTCTTCGGCTATGTCGGGGAAGTGAGCGAAGCGCAGGTGGCCGCCTCGAACGAGTTGAAGAGCGGCGATATCGTCGGCCAATCGGGCATCGAGCGCATCTACAACGCCCTGCTGATGGGCGAAGACGGCGCCAAGCGGGTGGTGGTCAACAGCGTCGGCCGTGAAATCCGCGTCGACGAAAAGATCGATCCGACCGAGGGCAAGCGGCTGCAGCTGACGATTGACGCTGACGTGCAACGATCGGTCGAGAACAGTTTCCGCGCGCTCGGCTTCAATGGGGCGGCCGTGCTGCTCGAGCCGGCGACCGGCGAAGTGCTCGCCTATACCAGCCTGCCGGCCTACGATCCCAACGCCTTTGCCGCCGGCGGCGACCGGCGCAATACGGCGTGGTCGTCCGTCACGACCGACGCCCTCCGGCCGCTCAACGATCGGGCGATTCAGGGTCTCTATTCGCCGGGGTCGACCTTCAAGATGACGGTCGCTGCGGCTGCCCTCGAAGAGGGACTCATCGATCCGAGCCACAAGGTCTACTGTCCCGGCGCCGGGGTCTTCTACGGCCGCTCGTTCAGGTGTCACAAGGCCGGCGGGCACGGGACCGTCGATCTCCGCCAGGCCATCGAACAGTCGTGCAACGTCTACTTCTACACGGTCGGCAACATGGTCGGGATCGATCGCCTGCACAAGTGGGCGGGACTGCTCGGGATCGGCGTGAAGAGCGGCATCGATCTGCCGAACGAAATGTCGGGGCTGATGCCGTCCCAGGAATGGAAGCGGCGCCGGACCGGCGAAAAGTGGTACGCCGGCGAAACCATCTCCGTCTCGATTGGTCAGGGCCAGGTGTCGGTGACGCCGATCTCGATGGCGGTGATGATGGCGACGCTCGCCAACGGCGGCACGCGTGTCACACCGCACCTGCTGAAGGCCGTCGACGATGGCACCGGCTGGAAGGCGGTACCGCCGCCGGCGCCGCAGTCGCAGGTCACGATGAAGCCGGCGAACCTGCAGGCGATTCGCGACGGTTTGTGGATGGTCGTCAACCACGCCGGGACGGGCGGGCGCGCCCGCATCCTCGGCCGCGACGTCTCGGGCAAGACCGGCACGGCCCAGGTGATCTCACTCGAAGGCGGACGCGCGGCGGCCGGCCGAACGACGCGCGACCTGCGCGATCACGGATGGTTCGTGTTCTTCGCACCGCGTGACAATCCGCAGATTGCCGGCGTGATCTTCGCCGAGCACGCCGAACACGGCTACAGCGCCGCGCCGATCGCCAAACACGCGATCGAGACGTTTTTTGCGAAGAAAGAGGGCATGCCGCCGCCGGAGCCGCTGAAGCCGCAGGCGCCGCCGCCGCCGCCGAACCCGCCGGAAGAGCCGCGGCTCGACGGCTCGCCGATCGCCATCAACGAGGTTCAACGACGTCCTGTTCTGGATACGCGCGAGCGCGACGGCGCGAGCGCGTCAAGCGCGGGGGTGGGGCCCCGCGCGCAGTAAGAAACGATGTTCGAACGAAGGCTCTACTTTCATATTGACTGGGCGCTGGTCGCCGCGATTCTCGCGCTGTGCGGGCTTGGCGTGGCGATGATCTACAGCAGCACCAGCGACCCGACGCGTGGCAATTCGCATCTCTACGTCACGCAGATGTATGCCATCGTGCTCGGCCTCGGCGCGTTGGCGTTCATGCTGACGTTCGACTACCGCACCTTTACCGACAAATCACACCTGATTTATTTCGCGCTGCTCGGCGTGCTGCTCTACGTGCTGTTCTTCGGCGACGTGCAGATGGGCGCGCAGCGCTGGATTCGCATCGGCTCGTTCAACCTGCAGCCATCGGAATTTGCCAAAATCGGCCTGGCGCTGGTCCTCGCGAAATTCTTCGGCGAGAATCGCGGCGCGCCGGGCTGGACCGACCTGACGATTGCCGGCGTGCTGACGTCGATTCCCCTCTACCTGATCTACCGGGAACCCGATCTCGGCACGGCGGTCACCCTGCTGCCAGTGTTCTTCGCGGTTGCCTATCTCGCCGGAATGCAACTGCGCGTCTTCGGCATCCTCGCCGTGTGCCTCGTGCTCGCGGCGCCGGTCGCCTGGATGTTTGCACTCAAGGACTATCAGAAAAGCCGGATTTCCACATTTCTCGATCCGTCACAGGATGCCAAGGGCGCCGGATACCAGCAGATTCAGGCGCGCATCACCGTTGGATCGGGCGGGCTCACGGGCAAGGGGTTCAGGCAGGGGACGCAAGGCCAGTTGCGGTTCCTCCCGGTTGCTCACAACGATTTCATCTTCTCGGTGCTGGCCGAGGAGAAGGGGTTTGCCGGCGTCCTGGTGGCGCTCGGCCTCTACCTGTTCGTGATTCTGCGCGCGCTCGAGGCGGCCCGGCTGGCCAAGGATCGCCTCGGTTCCTATCTCGTGATCGGCGTGTTGGCCAGCTTCACCTTCCAGGTGGTCTACAACATCACCATGTCGGCCGGACTGGCCCCCGTCAAGGGGCTGACGCTCCCACTCATGAGCTATGGAGGCTCGTCGATGATCGCCACGCTCGCCGGGTTCGGGCTGGTGCTCAACGTTCGCATGCGCAGATTCACCAATTAGCGCGCGCCACGCGCGCGTCAATCTGGTGATCGGGTAATCGAGTAGTCGCGTAATCGGATCGCACCATCGCGCAATCCATTACCCGATTACCAGATTATCCAATTACTCGATTGACGCCGTCATGCGCGCTGCGGAGATTGCGCATGACCAAGGAGATGATCATCTCCACCAATGGCCATGAAACGATGGTGGCCATTCTCGAAGACGACCTCGTTGCGGAAATCTTCGTCGAGCGGGAGCGGCAGCGCGGCGTCGTCGGCAACGTCTACAAAGGCCGGGTCTCGAAGGTCCTGCCCGGCATGCAGTCCTCGTTCATCGATCTGGGTCTCGAGCGCGACGGGTTCCTGTATGTCGCCGAGGTGATCGATACGCTCGAGGAGTTCGAGAAGCTCGAGGCGGCTGACGAGGAAGACGGCACTGCCCGACGCGACCCTCGCGACCAGCAAGGCGGGGCGAGCGGCCCGCCGCAAAGACAGGCCGCAGCCGAAAATCGAAGATCTCCTGAAAGAGGGCCAGGAAATCCTGGTGCAGGTCGTCAAGGAGCCGCTCGGCACCAAGGGCGCCCGCCTGACCTCCCACGTCACGATGCCGGGGCGATTCCTGGTGTTCATGCCGACGGTCGATCACGTCGGCGTGTCACGGAAGATCGAGTCTCGCGAGGAACGCTCGCGGCTGCGGGGCATCGTCCGGGAATTTCGTGAGACGCACGGCTTCACCGGCGGCGTGATCATCCGCACCGCTGCGGCCGGCCGCTCGAAGGAGGACATCGTCTCCGACCTGGAGGCGTTCCACGCCATCTGGACCGATATCCGGCAAAAGATGGAGTCGTCGCGGGCGCCGGCGGTGGTCTACCGCGAGACCAGCCTGGTCGGCAAGCTGCTCCGCGACCTGCTGACCGACGAGTTCCAGGCGATCCGCATCGACAGCCAGACCGAATATCAACGCGTGCTGGAGCTGATCGCACCGCATCCTGCCGACGCTGGCGCCGCGCGTCAAGCTGTACGCGAAGCCGTTTCCGATCTTCGAGGAATACGGCGTCCAGGCCGAAATCGACAAGGCGCTCAAGAGCAAGGTGTGGCTGAAGTCGGGCGGATCGATCGTCGTCAACCAGACCGAGGCGCTGGTCGCCATCGACGTCAATACCGGGCGCTACGTGGGCAAGAAGTCGGCCGGACGGCTCGAAGACACCATCGTCAAGACGAACCTCGAAGCCGTGAAGGAAATCGTCCGGCAGGTCCGGCTGCGCGATCTGGGCGGCATCATCGTGCTCGACTTCATCGACATGGAGGAGAAGAAGAACCGGCAGAAAGTCCTCCAGGCAGTGGAGCAGGAGCTGAAAAAAGATCGCTCGCCGTCGAAGGCGCTGGCGGTGTCCGACTTTGGCCTGGTCATCATCACCCGCAAACGCGTGAAGCAGAGCCTCGAACGCGTGCTGACCGAGCCCTGCCCGTACTGCTCGGGCAGCGGCGTGATCAAGTCGAGCGCGACGATCTGCTACGAGATCCTGAGCGAGGTCAAGAAGATCGGTCCGGACCTGAACGGCCACCGGCTGCTGCTGCGGGTCAATCCGGACATTGCCCGCGCGCTCAAGGAAGAGGAGAGCGCGGTGCTGCGCGATTTGAAGCAGTCAATCGGCAAGGACGTCACCATCAAGTCCGACACGCTGCTCCATCACGAGCAGTTCGACGTCATGGCGGTGTGACGCGCCGCTTCAGTTCCTCGGTCCAGTTCAGCACGACCTGCAACGTCGTCAACGGCTGGTCCGGCGATTCAGCGGTTCGCAGCATCAGGAATCGCTGGCCATCCGCGCTGGCATCCCAGCCGCGAACCGGGGTGGTGCCGTCGTATCGCGGCCCCTTGGTCTCGAACAGCACGCGCGGCGCATCAGCCGCAAACGGCGCGAGGGACCTGATGGTCACTGACATGATCTGCTGCTGATTGTCCGCGCCACGCCGGTAGAGCAGCTCGCGACCGCCCGCGACCCAGATTGGTTCCCCTCCACCCGCGGTCGAGATGCGGGTCTTCTCTCCGAGGCCCGGATGGCGCTGCACGTACACTTCGTTCCCGCCCGATTCCGTAGAGACGTAAGCCATCCACTGTCCATCCGGCGAGAACTCGGGATACCTGAAGATAAAACGTGTATCGAGGAACATCCGGGGCGTGCGGTCGGCCATCCCCACCGTCCAGATGGCCATCGGTTGTCCGGGAGCCGGTCGCTGCAGGAACGCCACGGCGTTGTCGCGCGGCGACGACGACGATGGCATTTGGAGGAGATCCATCGACGTGACGTTGGTCGTAAGGGGCTCAGGCGCGCCGCTGCCATCGCCGTTCATGACATACAGGCCACCTCCTGATCCGCGGTACACGACGCGTTTTCCGTCGGGCGACCAGATCGGCTCGCCGCCCCCGTCGGATGTCAACCGGGTCGAGGAGCCACGCTGTGCGTCCAACACCCACACGTCCGTGTCACGCATCGCGCCGCGTCTGATGGCTACGGCGATCTTCTGTCCGTCGGGCGACAGCCGGGGAGAGAGATACGCGGCGGGCGGCGCCTCGAGCCGTTGCTCGGCGCCAGTCCGACCAACCCAATACAACGACGCCTGGCGGACCGGACCAATCCCGCCGGGCAGGTAGACGAGGGTTCCGGCTGCCGATACATCGAACTGCCCGGCTCCGGTCTCGTCGAGACCATTGGGGGCGTTCACACCCTGCATGACGTTGTCGAGCAGGGCCACCGGCGTCCCGTTCGGCAGTTTCGTCCGTTCATCGACAGCCACCGCCGTCAGGGTGCCCGACTTCAAGTACACCAGGTGGCCCGGAGCCACGTAACGTGCATCGGCGGCCCCCTCGATGACGACCCGCGACTCGCCCGTGTCGAGGAAGTGCGCGACGATATTGGCGGTCGTCCAGTCGTTCGACGCGATCGTGGTGTACACGAGCACGTTTCCACCCGGAAGTGCGTGTGGCAGCAGGTGCCGCCCGCCCTTGTCGGCATCAGGCTTGGTGACGGCGGTTGGCGCACCGCCGTCCGACGGGACCCTGAAGATGCCTGTGTCGCCGGCAAAGAAAATCGTCCCGTCGTCACCCCAGCTTGCACCCCACGGACGCGCGCCTGGCACATCGCAGATTGCCGCAGGTGGACCGCCCGCGCTTGCGACCTTCTTGATTTTGTTGTCGGCCCAGAATCCGATCCACGTCCCGTCAGGCGAAAAGAACGGATTGATCGCACCCTCGGTGCCGGGGAGTGGCGTGGCTTCGACGGCGTCCAGCGAGCGCGCGTAAAGCTGTGCTGTGGTGCCTCGAACTGCGCTGAATACGACGAGCCGGCCGTTGGGCGAGACCGCCATGGCCGTGCGCGAAGGTCTGAACCGCGCCGTCGAACCGATGATCTCCTCGGCGGGCTGAATGCCCATCTGCAGATGGCTCACCGCCGATTCAGATCTCGTCTGGCGAGGGAGCAGCCAGCCGATGGCCATGCCTCCGAGAAGGGCGCCCGCTACGCCGGCAAACATCCAGGGCAACACGAACGATCTGCGACGCCGAACCACGTCTGCGCCGGCCCTGACCACTGCAGACGTGATGGAGCTGTCAATCGAACGCTCGGACAACAGGAATCGCGCCACCGCGAGGTCGCCAATGCGCGCGTTCCTGTCCTTCTCGAGACATCGCTGGATCAGCGTGACAACCTGCGGCGGCAGATCTGATGGAAGCGCCGCCCAGCTTGGCGTTGCTCTCACCACTTCGGCGATCACGTCGGTCATGTCGTCGCCAGCGAACGCCCGCTTGCTCGTGAGCATTTCGTAGAGCACGGCACCAAACGCCCAGACATCTGTCCGCTTGTCGACCACACGTCCGCGGGCCTGCTCGGGCGACATGTAGGCGGCTGTCCCGAGGATCATTCCGATGCCGGTGACCGCGGCAGGGCTCGTCAAAGCGGGCGGCTGAGTGAGGTCGACCGGCTGGCTGCCGATGCGGCTGTCCGGCTGTCCGGTCTGCGTCAGACTCGGATCGGCAAGCTTGGCGAGGCCGAAGTCGAGCACCTTGACGGTGCCGTCCTCGCGCAGCTTCACGTTCGCCGGCTTCAGATCGCGATGAATGATGCCGCGCTCGTGCGCGGCCTCGAGTGCTTCGGCGATCTGCCTCGCAATCGGCAGCGCCTCGTCGATCGGGATCGGGCCCTGGGCGATACGGTCAGCCAGGGTCGGCCCCTCGACGAGCTCCATGACCAGCGCCAGGACGCCCGCCGCATCTTCGAGCCCGTAAATTGCAGCGATGTACGGATGATTCAACGAGGCAAGGGTTTCAGCTTCGCGCTGAAAGCGCATCAGACGGTCGGGGTCGCCGGCAAGCGGCTGGGGCAGCACTTTGAGGGCGACCTGTCGTTTCAGCCGTGTGTCCCGCGCGCGATAAACCTCGCCCATTCCGCCCGCACCGAGCGGCGCGACGACATCGTACGGACCGAGCCGTGTGCCGGGGTTGAGTGCCATGGGACGAGTGGGATTTTACCCGGTCAGGAGACCGCCTGTCCCACCTTACCGATATACCTTTCGATCACTCCGTCCGCAGTGCCTCCACCGGCGCGATCCGCGTGGCGCGGCGGGCAGGCAGATAACTCGCCAGTAGCGTCGCGCCCGCGAGGACACCTGCGGAGAGAGCCATCGTCACCGGATCGAACGGACTCACCTGATACAGCAGGCTGCTCATGAGTGCGCCCAGGCCGAGCGCGAGCAGCAGCCCTGTGAACAGACCAATCGCCGTCGTGCGCGACCCTTCAGTGACGACCAGCCGCGTCACGTCGCCGCCAGTGGCGCCAAGCGCCATCCGAATGCCGATTTCACGCGTGCGCCGTGCGACCTCATACGCTTTCAAGCCGTAGATCCCGATCGTCGCGACCAGCAGCGCCAGCGCGGCGAAGGTGCTGAACAGGACTGCCGCGGCTTTGACCGCCCACTGCGACAAACTCGCATCGCGATGCGTCGTCATCGTCCGGGCAGTCAGGACCGGCAACCGGCGATCCAGCTCCCGCAGCTCCCGCTGGATCGTCCGGAGCGTCGCCGCGGCGTCCGTTCCGGAAGCGGTCGCGACGAAGAGATTCATGCTCGCCCGGTAATTGGTGCCGAACGGGGCATAGAGATGCGGCTCCGGCTCGCCATCGAACAGATCATGCAATGTTGCCGGGACAACTCCGGCGACGATGAAGGTTTCGGCCGATTCGCCGGCGCGGCGGCGCATCACGACGGGACGCCCGATCGGGTCATCGTTTCCGAACAGCCGTCGCGCGAGGCGGTCGTTGATCAGTGCCGGTGCGATTGCGACCGTCCGGTCATCTTCGGCGGCGGCGAACGTGCGCCCGCGCAACACCGGCAGCCTGAGCGTTTCGAAATAGTCGGAGCTGATGATCGTGAAATCCGCGGCGGCTTCCTGCTCGCCGTTCGGCAGACTCACGAGCCCGTTCTCGCGGATCTCGCCGAACGGCACGAGTGACGCCAATGCGGCGTGTTCGACGCCCGGCAGGGATCGAACGCGCTGCAGCACCTCACGATAGACGGCGCGGGTCTGTGCTTCGCTGTAGCCGGCAAGGCCGGGATCCATCGTGACGAGCAGCTGCCCTTCCAGTGCGAATCCGGGATCCGCACTCGCGGCATTGGCCGCGCCGCGCATGAACAGACCACCGACTGCGACCAGAGCCAGCGAGATGGCCAGCTGGGTACCCACGAGGACCGCCGCCGTGCGGAAGCGAGGTGCCCCGTCGGTCGGTGCTCCCTTCAAGTCGTTGACGACGATCGGCCGTGAGAGGCGCCAGGCGGGCCCGAGCGCGAAGAGGAGCGTGCTGAAGACCGCGAAGCCGATGGCGGCGGGCAACATTCTTGGCGAAGGCGCCACCACCAGCTGAACGCCCAGCGGCAGGACCCTCGATAGCCAGGCAGACAGCGCCTGGGTTGACCACCAGGCACAGACCAGGCCTGCCCCGGCCCCGAGCAGCGACAGGGTGAGACCCTCGACGAACAACTGCCGGACGATCTGCGATCGACCGGCACCGAGCGCCTGCCGAATCGCAATTTCCCGACGTCGGGCGGCACCCCGGGCGAGAAGCAGGTTGGCGAGGTTGACGCAGGCCACCACCAGCACGAGCGCCGACATCAAGGAGAGCAGCCCGGCGGCTGCGGCGATCTGAGACGCCTCGCTCGGCTGCGGTCGTGAGCTCACACCGAGACGCGGGACGCCCGCCAGGACAAAGACGCGATCGCGGTCGGTGTCGGGAAACGCCGACGCGAAGCGCTGCGCCGCTTCATTCAATGCGCTTTCCGCCGACGACACGTCGAGTCCCGGCCGGAGCGCGCCGGTGATGTTCAGCGCGTGATTGCCTCGATCGCTGAGACCGGTGGCGCGCTGTCGAAACATTTCGTTCACGACCAGGTCGTAGCTGCCCAGTGGGAACCACCACTCTGGTGCGACGACCGACATCGTGCCGGCGAACCGCGGTGGCGCCACCCCGACGATCGTGTAGTCGGTGCCGTTGACCCGTACGCTGCTGCCGATGTACGCGGGATCGAACTGACGGGTCGCCCAAGTGGCATGCGAGGCGATGACGACCGGGGCGTTGGCGCCCGGCCGTTCTTCTTCCGCCGTGAACGGACGGCCGGCGGCGAGCGGCACGCCAAGCGTCGAGAAGTAGTTGGCGGAGACGATCTCCACGAACGACCGCCTGGTCGATTCGCCCTCGCCGATGCCGACCAGACCAAACGTTCGCGCCAGCAGGCTTTCGAAGATGTCGCCCCGTTCGCGCAGGTCCAGGTACAAGGGATAAGAGAAGTCCCGGTACGAGTCCGGCCGGTCGCGATCGCGGCTGAACAGATTGATGAGGGTATCAACCCGGCCCGGGCGCGGCTGCAGCACGAGCGCGTTGACGACGGAGAAGATCGCCGTATTCGCACCGATGCCGAGGGCCAGGACGAGGATGGCGATAGCGGAGAAGCCGGGAGAGCCCGCAACGACACGCAAGCTGTGTCGGAGGTCGCCGGTCAGACGTGACATGGTGGGTGGGACGGACCCGGGCGCGGGATGGTTCCACGCCCGGTGTGCCTGCCCTGCCCGCCCGATTATCCCTTCGCCGGCGGGAGGTGCAGGATGTAATGCGTGCCGGACCGGTTGATCCAGACCCGCACGTAGTCGTCACCCTTCAACATCTCCACACGCGCGCCACCGGGCGCGGGCCGCGGGCCGTCGGCAACCTGGGCGATCTCGGCCTGCGGGACGATGGTCGCGACCTCGCGACCGACGACCTTGCCGCCGCGGACGAACTCGACGTACCGCTCAGCATCGGGCGACTGACCGACGCCCGGTTTGGGGGTGTCGCCAGTGAGACGCACCTGGTAGGTCCCGGGGGCGAGGCGCTGACCGTCTGCCATGACAGCGTTGCGCAGGGTGACAGACCCGAGCGCCGTGCCCGCGGCAGGCGTCGACGTCTGCGCGAGGAGCGACGCCGGCATGGCCAGCGCGCCCACGAGAGCTCCAAGAATCAGAACGTCCTTCATCTCGCCTCCTGAGAACGGATGAGCCGAACTCACTCTGATTATAGAGCAAGGCCGGTGCCACCCCAGCCGTTGCAGAATTGCGCCAAGTCGCACCCTGTCCGTCTTGTTTCGCTACTAGGCCTCTTACTTCGAGCAATTCTGCAATCAGTCGGTGGGGCGGTTCCGTTCGGTCTGAGCGTGTGGGGCGGGTCCTTTCGGACCCGCCTCGATCGCTCCGTCACTGTCTGCGGATAATGATGCTGCCGCTGAACGTCGACGCGGTGAGCGTGGCCCCGCCGTCACCGACGACCGCGCGCATCGTCCGAGCTGAACCGCGGCGGGACGAATCGGTGACCTTCACGGGAAGATCGGACCGGATTGATCCGCTGTACGTGTTCGCATTCAGCTCGAATCCGGGCGAGCTGGCCAGGGTCAGCCGTACGCTTCCAGAGTGCGCGCTGAATTCGTAGCGGGCATTGCGCGCGGCCGCGCCAGTGAACACGACGTCGCCGCTGATGGTCTTCACCTCGAGCCGTTCGGCGTCGACGTTGCTGACCTCGGCGTTTCCGCTCACCGCCGACAGACTGAGGGCGCGCGCTTTCAGATCGCGGGCCCGTACTGTTCCGCTGACCGTGGAGGCGAGAACCCGCGCGTCGGGCGTCGACCCGGTCAGCTCGACGTCGCCGGAGATCGACTTCGCATGTTCGACGTTGGATGACTCGGCGACTACGACGGTTCCGCTGACGCTTTGCGCGCGGAGCGCCCCACGAAGGTTGGTGACGCGGACGCTGCCCGAGATCGAAGACAGATCGACGGTCGCGTCACGCGGCACCGTCACCGTGTAGTCGACGCTCGCGCGGCTGCGTCGCGACGTGTGGCGCGTGCGCACGTCGACGCGGCCCGGCCGGTCGTCGATTTCGACGGCGACGCTGGCGAGCTCGTCCCGGCCGCCGCGGGTCCGCTTCACGGCCTCGATGGTGACCTCCTCACCGGATCCGCTCGACAACACCACGTCGCCCGAGATATTCGACAGGGTGAACCGGCCGTTCGCGCCGATCTTGAACTTCCTCGAGACGCGCTCCGTCTCCTCGGCGTCGCGGCGATTCTGGGCCGCGGCCGGCGCGATGATCAGCGATACGAGCAGCACGCTCACGAACACCCTCAACGACATGTCAGTCCTCTTTTTCACTGGCGCTTCACGATCCCGAGACGACGCGCGCCGCGGCGGCATCGTTGCCGCTGCGCAGCTCGTTGATGAGCGCCACGGTGTCCTGCAACAGCGCCAGCTTCGTCTTGAAGTTCTCGATCAGGCTGTACTGCGCCTGCTCGCTGGCCGGCTCGGCGCTTACCGCCGCACGGCTCTCGTCAATCGCCTGGTTGATAACGGCCAGATTCTTCTGCAGCGTCGCGGCGGTCTCTGGATCGAATGCCGCGTTTTCGTCATTGGCAATCCGTTCGAGCCCGCTGATCACCTTCTGAAAGTGCTCTTCCGCCAGTTTCAGGTCGGCTTCGATCGCGTCGGCAGTCACCGCCGCGGTGGCGTCGGCGGACGTCTGGTTCATTGACGGCGCAAACCGCACCCCGATGAACACGGCGAGGACCAGCACCGCGGCCGCCGCCAGCCACGTCCAGGCATACAGGCTCCGCGACGAACCGCCACCGGTCGCTCGCCACGGATTGCGCCGGATGTCCTGCTCGATGCGGCCCCAGACCCGCGCCGGCGGCACGATCGGGTCGAGCGCCGCGGCGGCGCGCGTGACCTCGCGGAGGTCGTCGATGAGTGCGCGGCACTGTTCGCACGTTTCGAGATGGCGCGCCACGACCGCGTGCTCGTGTCGATCGAGCGTTCGGTCGACGTAGTCGCTCAGCGTCAATTCACTCGGGTGCATGTCGATGCCGGCCGAACCGGCCCCGCCTTCCTCACGGCCTGATGGCCCGTCGTGTATCGCGGCTCTGATCCACCCTGCCTTCGTCCGTTCGCTGCCCCAGGATGGCGCGCAGCTTCATTCGTGCCTTGAACACCTGTGACTTCGAGGTGCCCTCGGCAACCCCCAGCAGTCGCCCGACCTCCTTGTGGTCGAACCCCTCGACATCGTGCAGCACGAACGCTTCGCGGCAACCTTCGGGCAGCCGTTCGATCGCCCGCTCGAGGTCGAGCCGTGCAATCGGCGTGTCGCGCCGCGCAACCGGTTCGAAGGCGCTGTCGTCGTCGATCGTCTCGGTGACCTTGTCCATCTTCGCGCGCCGGCCGCGGACGTGATCCAGGCAGTGATTGAGCGCGAGCCGGTACAGCCACGTCCCGATTGACGAATCGCCCTTGAAGCTGTCGAGTTTCCGGTAGGCCTGCAGGAAGATCTCCTGGAGCAGGTCTTCGCCGTCTTCCGCCGATCCACCCATTCGGCGGGTAAGCGCGAAGATGCGCGGCGCCTGCTCCCGGTAGAGCGCCGCAAAGGCCTCGACGTCGCCGGCTCGACAACGTTCGACAAGGTCAGCATCCGCCGTTTTCACCGTCGCTTCCTTAGACGGGACCGGCCCTTGCCGGCGTTGCTTTTGACCCTGGTGCCGTGGACGATCACGCCCTCGCTCAGCAGCAGCTGACGTTTCAGCACCTCGCTGCCGCCGTAGCCGCCGAGCCGCCCGCCTGCACCGATGACGCGATGACACGGCACGTCAGGGCGTCCGCACGTCCGCATGATGTTGCCGACCGCGCGGGCCGCCCGCGGCCGGCCGGCGCGCGCCGCCACCTCGCCGTAGGTCGCGACATGCCCGTAGGGAATGCGGCGGACGACCGCCAGGACGCGTGCCGTGAAGTCAGCGGGCCGAGCCGAGCGCGGCATTGAGGACCCGTCCTTGAGCGCGTGGCAGGGTAATTCCGGCAAGCGCGCCCAGCGTCGGCGCAAGATCCGCAGGCGTGATCGCCTCGCGATATGCACCGGGCCGGACGCCCGGCCCCATCAGGATCACCGGGACGCGTTGATCATCGGGATTGGCCGTGCCGTGCGTGGTGCCAGAGGCGATGTAGACCCAGCCCGGTTTCAGCGCGAACACCAGGTCGCCGCTCAATCGCGGCACGTAGCTGAGCGACGCCGCCCGCAGCAGCGGATCGGGTGATGTCCCATTATCGACCAGCTCATCGCGCCGGAACACCCGAGCGACACCAGGCTGCGCCGCCAGCGCTGCGACGACGGCGTCCAGGGCGGCCGGCACCTTTGCGAGCTTGTCGTACGCGCCGTCCGCGAAGTACACGTCGCTGCTGTTGACCCGGGCGATGAAGGGCCCGGTCCCCGCGGCGGTGGCGGCCTCGGCGGTCCGTTCGAGAATTTCACCGATCCGGCTCGTGCTCACGCGTCCCGCCTCGTTGCGGCTGGCCGACGCCTTGTCGGGCACGAGCGCCACGCCGTGATCGGCTGTCAGCCCGACGACGTACCGGCCGCGACCGACCAGCGCATCGAGCCGATCCAGCAGCGTGCCGATCGTGATGTCGAGCTGCGCATAGACGTCTTGTACTTCCTGGCTGCGCGGGCCAAATGCGTGGCCGACCAGGTCGGGCGTCGAGAAGCTCACGCCCAGGAAATCGGGCACCTGATCACTGCCCAGTCCGAAACTCTCGACGATCCCGCCGGCCAGCCGTCCGACGTACGCGTCCGCGAATGGACTGCGGGCCCACTGCGTCCGAAAGTCTCGATCCGGTGTCTTATCGTTGTCGCCGTTCAAGACGTGCGGGAAAACCGCCGTCCAGCCCCGGGGTGGCGACTCGCTCTCGTTGTCGTCGGGCACCGTGTAGCGCGGCGCGGGCAACCGCCGAATCCACGTCCGCCCGAAGTCGGCGTCGACGGGATGCTCATCGAGAAGTCTGGTGATGCCAGGCACGAGCGTCTTGCTGAACGCCGTCGACGTTTCCCAGTCTTCGTAGGTTTCGTTCATCCACGTGACCGCATCGCCGCCGTGACCGGCGAGCATGATCGCGCTGCGCGCCTTCAAGGCGAGCGTGGTGACGCGGGCGCCGGGCTGCTGGCGGCGGAGTTCATCAGCCAACGTCGGCACGAGCAGGCGAACGCCGCTGGCTCCCGACGCTCTTCCGCTCGGATACCGCAGTGATGTGGCGTCGGGGTCGTCCGTACAGGCGACCAGCCGTCGGCCACTGCGGTCCCACCACTGGTTCTGAAAAATGCCGTGGATGGTCGGGAAGGCGCCTGTGGCAACCGTGGCATGCCCCGCGCACGTCCAGGTGCCGAGATACGGGAACGCGGCGTTCGAGAACCAGGCGCCATCGGTGACCAGCCGTTTGAGGCCGCCCGTCCAGTCATCCCGGAACCGTTCGACGTAATCGGCCCGCATCTGGTCGACGACCAGCAGCACGACCAGCCGCGGTCTCGGCTCGGTGCTCTGGGCCAACGCGACGGTCGCGCGTTGCGGCTCGGGCGCTGCGGCCGCAATCGCAGCAGCGATCAGAGCAGCCCAAGCGGATCGACGCCGACCGCGGTCGGATCGAGCGGTGCGACAATCGTGCTCGCGTAGCCGTCTTCGTTCTGTTCCCACAAATTGACCTCGTAGGGAAATTCCAGACGTCCGCCGGCGCGATCGATGACGATCTTGACCTGCGGGCGATAAGGGTCGGGCGCATAGACCTTCAACACCACCGCCGTCTCGCCGCTGTTCAGCCGCACCAGGTTGCCGGCCGGGTAAATCCCGACCAGCTGCGAAAACCGCCGCACGA
This sequence comes from uncultured Acidobacteriota bacterium, assembly GCA_963728825.1. Classification (GTDB taxonomy): domain Bacteria; phylum Acidobacteriota; class Vicinamibacteria; order Vicinamibacterales; family CAVVIG01; genus CAVREM01. The sequence continues at coordinate 154,214 of CAVSLA010000005.1, read as the reverse complement.
GGTGCTGGTCGAACTGCGTGCCGTCGTTGCGCTTCAAGACCTCCAGGATGCGGTCGGTCGGGAACGCCTGCTGATATTTGCGCTGCGAGCGCATCGCGTCGTAGACATCCGCAATGCTGCACAACATCGTGCAGAGATTGAGTGCCGGACGTTTGACGCCGAACGGATAGCCGGTGCCGTCGAGCCGCAGATGATGCTCGAAGGCGACCACCGGCGCCAGCGTCGGGATGTCCGGCGTGCCACGCAGAATTTCGGCGCCATCGACGACATGTCGTCTCATGACGACAAATTCCTCGTCGGTCAGCTTGTCAGGCTTGTTCAGCACTTCGAGCGGCGTCCGCACTTTGCCGATGTCGTGCATCAGCGCCGCCAGCCCGAATTCGCGCAGCAGCGAACCATCGACGCCAAGCGCCCGCGCCTGGCCCATCGTCAGAATCGACACGTTCACCATGTGAGTGAACGTGTAGTTGTCGTAGTCCTTCAGCGTCGCGAGCGCCAGCAGGGCGGTGCGGTTCTGCGACACCGCCTGCGCCAGACCGTCGATCATCGTTTTGGCCACGTTCGGATCCGGTTGGCCTTCGGTCTTCGCCGATTCCCACACGGCTTCCGAAACTGTGACCGCCTGGTTGTACAGCCGCTTGAAGGTCGCCATGTCGGCCGTATCGCCCTCGACCCTCTGCTCGACGGAGACGCGACCGACGCGGATGTGCTTGAGCGCAGGGAAGGCCGGCGGCTCTTCGGTCCCCTTCGCCTCCATGGTGGTGACGACTTCCACGAGCGTGGCAATTTCCTCGGCGGTGACGCCGCGGTCGATGGTGATCCTCTCGACCGAGATCTGCTTCAGCCGCCGCACCAGACCGCCGAGTGTCTCGGCTTTGCTGATCGGCATGTCGTCGACGATGACCTCCTCGCCGACGATGCCGATGACAATCGAGGGGCTGTGATCGTGAAGCTGCTGGATTGCGGTTGTCAGCAGCTCGAGATTGCGGGCGATGATCGGATGGCTCTTCGAATAGAGCTGCCCCGATCGCAGGGCAGCCGCGAACCGTCGCAGGAGCTCATCGGCGAGCTGCGCGCGTGGTGCGGTCATGACGAAGACCTGCTGGAGCGCCCGGCGCGAAGTTGCGCGCGGGCCGCCGTGCGAATGCCGCGGGCGCCGGTGGACGCCGCTTCTTCGAGCACCGCCACCGCTTCCGGCCCGCCAATCCGGGCCAGCGCCTGGGCCGCGGCGACACGCAGCGCGGCAGTCCGGCGCGGCGCCCACCATTCGCCCCGGTACAGCGCCGACTTGAGGGCTGTCACGCCCTCGGTGTCCCGCAGCGCTCCGAGCGCCTCGATGGCGCGCATGTAAATCGACCCGAGCTGGCCGCGGTGATCGACGTGGTTGAGGATGTACGAGAACAGCGGCGTCGCCCGCTCGTCGCGGACGAGCGTCAGCGCCTGCATGATCGCTTCACGCGATTGTTCGGTGCCGCTGACCAGCGCCTTCTCGAGAACCTGATAGGCCTCCTGGGTGGCAATCCGCAGGATGGCTCGAACCGCTTCGCGCTGCACCTGCTGTTCGTTGTCGTTCAGCAGCTCGGCCAGTTCCGGCAGGGCCTCGCTGCCGCCGAACTCACGGAGCAGGTAGATCGCCGTGCGGCGGACGGCCGCATTGGGCGAGTTCTTGAGCCGCTCCACCTCGTGCCGTCCGCTGGCGCCGAACGCAATCAGAATCGAGGTCAGCCGTTCGCGCGGCCGGGCGCGCTCTTCGGCAGCCAGCGATTCGGCGAGCGGCCGGATGATCACCTCGCCCAGCGAGACGGACATCGATTTGACGCGCTCGAACTGCGCATCGTCGATCGTCGAGAGATGGGTCACGATGTGGCGCATCATCGGCCCCCGAACCAGCACGTCGACCGCGACCAGCGCGGCCTGTCGGCGGTCGGCGGGACTGTCCGGAGCGGTGTGGCGCAGCAGCGCTGCGACCAGCTCGGCTGCTGCATCGAAATCGCCGACGAGCAGCAGATCTTCGGTGAGCGACACCACCGGCCGCATCATCGTCGACCACCGCTGGGTGTCTTCCTCGATGCGCAACAGGTCGATGACCATCGTCAGGTCGAGCTTCCTGAGCTCGGACGTCGCGACCGTCCCCAGCCAGGCGCTGAGACGCTCGGGGGGATCGTCTTTGAGCTGTTCGATGTCGATCGCTTTGGTGCGGGCCCCCGACAGCTCCCGGGCGTAGTCCTCGGATACGAATGGCTTGTCGCTGTACGACGTGATCATCTTCTCAGCGACGGTTTCCCAGGCTTCCTCGAAGCCCTCGCCGCCGCCAAGCGGCGAGGCGGCTGCCTCGTCATGCGCCATCGCCAGAAGACGTTCGCGTTGATCTGAGTCTTGCACCAGGGTATGGAACGCCTGTGCGACCCGTTCGATGGACGTGCCGGGCGTCATCGCGTTTCGCGCGATGAACTTTGCGATGGTTGGCATCCGACATGTGTCGGACGACGTCGCCGACCAGCTGCGGGACTCGCGGCTTCTTCCGCCGATTTGGCCGGATTGCCGTCCGGCGCCCCACGTGCCAGGAGCGACAGCAACATGTCGGGCGACAGCTGTCCGACGGCGCCGGCCAGATTGGTGAGCACCGGCTCGATGCGGTCGGGCTCACGTTCATTGACCGATTGCACGATGCTCTGGAGAAGCCGGAGCAACGCGGTGGTCCGTGGACCGATGCCGCGCCCCGACTCCGCGGCGCGGGCATCGAGGGCCGTCATCAGCTCGGCGATTTTGTCGGGATCGGCTGCGGCATCGAGCAGCGCGCGGACCATGTCTTCGTTCAGGTTGAACGCGTCTCCCTGGAGACAGTTGGCAATGACCTGATCCCAGGCTGCGGTCTCGCCGGCCTTCCGCTCGCGCAGCACTTCCGCATAGTCGATCTCGCGGATTTCGACGTGCCGCCCGGCCATCGTCGTCCAGAGGCGCGCGATGCCTCCCTCAGCCCGGACCGCGTCGGGTGCGCGGCCCAGCAGAAGCAGAAACGCGCGCCAGGCGTCGACATCCCCGCCAGGATGAACGGTGAACTCCCCAATCAGGTGATCGTGAAGCAGGGTCGCCAGCTCGGTGATGGCTGGATCGACGCGCGCCGGCGCTCTTCCGTCGATGACCAAGGCGTCAGCCAGGACGCCGATGCGGAGCGGCTCGAGCAGGGTCGCGGGCGAGGTCAGGCTGACGATCCGTCCCAGCGTCGAGGCAATGGCGGGATGCGAGGCCGGATACAGGACCACTGCTCGCGCCGCGGCCTTGAAGGCGCGGGCGAACTCGGTCAGACGCGCGGCGTCTTCCGGCGCAAGCGGGGCGGGCGTTTCAACGGCCACTGGGGGGAATTATCTCATCGCGACTCGGGCGTCGTGGCTTCGGAGCCGGGGCCGGAGCCCCGGGGCTATATACTTCAGCCCCGTGCGCGCGGTCGACGTCATCATCAAAAAACGGGACGGGGGCGCTCTCGATCCGGACGAGATCCGCTTCTTCGTCCAGTCCGTGACCGACGGCTCCCTGCCGGATTATCAGACATCCGCGCTGCTGATGGCCATCCTGCTGCGGGGGATGTCGCGTGACGAGACCGCACACCTGACCGATGCGATGGTCAACTCCGGGGCTCCGCGTCGACCTCTCAGACATTCCCGGCGTGAAGGTCGACAAGCACAGCACAGGCGGTGTCGGCGACAAGACGTCGCTCATCCTGGCGCCGCTGGCGGCAGCGTGCGGCGTCGTCGGTGCCGATGATGTCGGGGCGCGGCCTCGGCCATACCGGCGGGACCCTCGACAAGCTCGAGTCGATTCCCGGATTCCGCGTGCACCTGTCGCTCGCCGAGATGAAGGCCGCGCTTCGCGCGACGGGTTGCGCGATGATCGGCCAGACCGCCGAAATTGCCCCCGCCGATCGCAAGCTGTACGCGCTGCGCGACGTGACCGGCACCGTCGAGAGCATCCCGCTCATCAGCGCGTCGATCATGAGCAAGAAGATCGCCGAAGGGATCGATGCGCTCGTGCTCGACGTCAAAACGGGCAGTGGCGCGTTCATGAAAACTGAAGCCGACTCGCGGCTGCTCGCCGAGTCGCTCGTCGCCATCGGCCAGGCGTCCGGCGTCCGGACCGAAGCGATGATTACCCGGATGGATCGACCGCTCGGACGAGCCGTTGGGAACGCAGTCGAGGTCATCGAATCGATCGAGGTCCTGAAGGGCGGCGGCCCGGTCGATCTCGCGGAGATCTCGATTGCGCTGGCGGCCCGCATGCTCGTCCTCGGCGGGCTGGCGGCCGGCGACGCCGAGGCCGTGACGAAAGTGCGCGCCGCGCTCGCTTCGGGAGCGGGTCTCGAACGGTTCCGCCGCATCGTGGAGACGCAGGGTGGCGATCCCCGAGTCGCGGACGACTACCGCTGCCTGCCGCACGCACCCGAGCAAGATGTCGTTCGCGCGGCCCGCAGCGGCTATCTGGCCCGCATCGATGCCGAGCTCGTCGGCCGCGCCTCCGTGCTGCTCGGTGCAGGCCGCGACCGCGTTGAAGACGACGTCGATCCGGCCGCCGGAATCATTTTACGTGCGGGTGTCGGCGCGCTCGTGAACGCGGGTGATGCGCTGCTCGAACTGCAGTACCGTACAATCGCCCGGCGGGACGCGGCCCGGCCGCTTGCGGAGCGCGCGATCGTCATCGAGGACTCGCCTCCGGCGGAGCAACCCCAGATCCTCGCGCACATCTCATGAGAGAACAACGGATCGACGAGCGTCCAGTGGATGCTCCTGTGACTCCATCGTTCGAGCAGGTCGAAGAGGCGGCCGGGACGATTCGACGCCTGGTGACGGTGATTCCGCAGATCGCCATCGTCCTCGGCTCCGGCCTCGGAACCTTCGCGGACACCCTCACCGGCGCGGTATCAACGCCGTACGGCAGCATCACGCACTGGCCGGTTTCGAACGTCATCGGCCACGCAGGCCGGCTGGTGATCGGGACGCTGCGGGGGCGTGGCGTTGCGGCGCTGGCCGGACGTTCGCATGCCTACGAAGGGCACAGCTGGCCACGGTGACGTTCGGGATCCGCGTGCTCGGCGTGCTGGGCGTGAAGACGCTGATCCTCACCAACGCCGCTGGCGGCGTGAATACCGGGTTCTCACAGGGCGCGCTGATGGTGATCGACGATCACATCAACCTGATGGGCGACAACCCGCTGGTCGGCCCGAACGACGAGCGGTTCGGCCCGCGGTTTCCAGACATGACCGAGGTGTATTCGCGGCGGTTGCGGACGGTGGCCGACGAAGCGGGCGCCGCCGTCGGCGTGACGCTTCAGCACGGCGTCTATGCGGCGCTCAAAGGACCGAGTTACGAAACGCCGGCCGAGATCCGGTATCTTCGGGCGATCGGCGCTGACGCCGTCGGCATGTCGACGGTTCCGGAAGCCATCGTGGCGCGGCACATGGGCGTCGAGGTGCTCGGCATCTCGTGCATCAGCAACATGGCGGCGGGTGTCCTGCCGGAACCGCTCGATCACGCGAAGTCCTCGAGACGACGCGCCGCGTCCGGGGACAGTTCGCCGCGCTGCTGGAAGGCATTGTTGAGCGCCTCTGACGATCAACGGATCGCGTCGCTGGTCGCTGCCGCCCGCGCCGCGCGCGAACGCGCGGTCGCGCCTTCTCGACGTTCAAGGTCGGCGCCGCGCTCGAAGCCGCCGCCGGCGCGATCATCACCGGCTGCAATATCGAGAACGCGACCTACGGCCTGACGATCTGCGCCGAGCGCGTCGCGATGTTCAAGGCGCTGTCCGAAGGCCACCGCACCTTCACGAGCATCGCGATCGTCGCCGACACCGAAGCGCCGACGCCGCCGTGCGGCGCCTGCCGGCAGATCCTGTGGGAGTTCGCCGGCGATCTGCGAGATCGTCCTCGCCAACCTCGCGGCGGACACCGGCCGGCATCAACTGAAAGATCTGCTGCCGCTGCCGTTCGACGCGCGGTTGTTGTGAAGGAATCGGTAATTAGGAATTAGGAATTAGGAATAAAGAATGAACGATCAGAATTCAGATTGATGATTCTGCAATGCATGGTGGGCCGAGGACTGTCAGAATCTGCAGGCGAAGTGGTGCGGGCCTACGAATTCTCCAATGATCGCGCACCTTCCTGTCCGGCACGTCGTGTGCTCGTAGAGAATCCGTGTCTGAGTGGCTTCCAGCGTACGAAGATGGTCAGGATATTCGCGACAGAACGTTTGAATTTGCGTGCCTGGTCGTTGAGTTTTGCAAAGGCTCTACGACGCCGGAGGACTGGGCCGCCTGATGACGGCGCAGCTGGTGGGCGCTCGCCACCTCCATCCCCGGCTATGCTCGAAGAAGCTCGTGCGGCTGAAAGCAAGCGCGACTTCGTCTCGAAGTGCTGCATCGCGCTGAAGGAGGCTCGCGAGTCGCATGTGAGGCTCAAGGTATGTTGCCGGTCCGGCATCGGACCTGCCGAGCTTTGGCCGCCGCTTATCGACGAAGCCAATCAAATCGTGTCAATTCTCACAGCGATCGTCCGGAACACGCGCCAGAACGCCGGGCTTGGTGCCGCCGTCGTCGACGTCGTGGCTGCACGCATTCCTAATTCCTAATTCCCAATTTCTGATCGTAGGATCTGCCCAATCGCGATGCTGCCCACCATCGCTCGAGAAGCCGACGCCGTCGTGATGATCGATCAGCGCAAGCTGCCGGCGCAGGAGGTCTACGTCCGCTGCAAGACGGCGCAGGAAGTGGCCCGGGCGATCAAGACGATGGTCATCCGCGGGGCGCCGGCGATCGGTGTCGCGGCGGCGATGGGCATCGCGCTCGGCATGCGCAGCAGCAAGGCCACCGGCACGCAGAAGTTGCCGCCGAGTTCTACAAGAACTGCGAGCTGATGGCGGCGACACGGCCGACCGCCGTCAATCTGTTCTGGGCGATCGAGCGGATGAAGCGAGCCTTCGCCGCCGCCGCCCAGGCCGGCGAATCGGTCGATCAAATCAAGGATCGGCTCGATCGCGAAGCACAGGCGATCCACGACGAGGACGTCGCCAGCTGCCGCGCGATCGGGGCCTTCGGCGCGGACGTGGTGCCGGCGGACGCGCGGATTCTCACGCATTGCAACGCTGGCGCGCTGGCCACCGCCGGCTACGGCACGGCGCTCGGCGTCATTCGTGGCGCGGTCGAAGCCGGCAAGCAGGTCGCGGTGTTTGCCGACGAGACCCGCCCTTTTCTTCAGGGCGCGCGCCTCACCGCGTGGGAGCTGGTGCGCGACAAGATCGACACGACCGTGATCACCGACAACATGGCCGGTGCGCTGATGCGCCAGGGCCGCGTCAACTTCGTCGTCGTCGGCGCCGACCGGATTGCGGCGAACGGCGACACGGCGAACAAGATCGGCACCTACGGCGTGGCGCTGCTGGCCCGGGAGCACGACATCCCGTTCTATGTCGCCGCGCCGCTGTCGACGATCGACCTCGGCACTCCCGACGGCGACGCATATTCCGATCGAGGAGCGGGCACGCCAAGGAGGTCACGCACGTGGCCGGCGCCCAGGTCGCACCCGCCGGCGCCCACGTCTGGAATCCGGCCTTCGACGTGACACCGCATCAGCTCATCGCCGGCATCATCACCGAGCGCGGCATCTTCCGTGCGCCGTACATCGAGTCGCTCAGAACGGCGTTCGCGAGCCGTCCGGCGCCGATGTTGATACTCGGGATCGAAACCTCATGTGACGAGACCGTCGGCGGCCGTTGTCGAGGAGACCGGCGAGGCCTCTCGCCCCTGGGCGATCCGTTCGAACGTCATCGCGTCGCAGGTCGCCGATTCATCGGGAGTGGGGAGGCGTCGTGCCCGAGCTGGCGTCACGCCAGCACATTCGCGACATCTGCGGCGTCGTCGAGCGGGCGCTGGCCGACGCGAACGTCGCCTGGCGGGATCTCGGCGCGATCGCCGTGACACAGGGGCCGGGCCTCGTCGGATCGCTGCTGGTCGGCTTTCGTTCGCCAAGGCCGCCAGCGCGGCCGCCGGGCTGCCGCTGGTGCCCGTGCACCATCTGGCCGGGCATATCGAGTCGCTCGTGCTGCAGAATGGCGAACTGCCTTTGCCGGGCGTGGTCCTGGTCGTGTCGGGAGGTCATACCAGCCTTGTATCTTGTGCCGCGCGGCGGCGAATACCAGCTGCTCAGCCGCACGCGCGACGATGCGGCGGGCGAGGCGTACGACAAGGTGGCCAAGCTTCTGGGTCTCGGATATCCGGGCGGGCCCGTCGTCGACCGACTCGCGCGGACCGGCAACGATCGCGCGATTGCGCTGCCGACGACGCGGCTCACCCATGCCGACCGCAATGCGCCGCACCTCAAGGGCGATCTCGACTTCAGTTTCAGCGGGCTGAAGACGGCCGTCCTTCGCCACGTCAGCGAGCGCGGCGGCCTCGACCGCCTGTCCGCTACCGACGTCGCCGACCTCTGCGCCACGTTCCAGCGCATCGTGGTGACCGCGCTGCTCGACGAACGTTCGCTGCGGCGCGGCGATTTCAAGCGCGGAGCATTGGAATTTCTGGTGGCGTGTCGGCGAACAGCCGTCTCCGCGAGGAACTGCAAAGCGCGCGGCGACGCCCGCGAGATGCCGACATTCGTTCCGAGCCTGCAGCTGTCGACCGACAACGCGGCGATGATTGCCGCCGCCGGCTTGCGCCGGTTCCGCGCCGGCGTCACGGCGCCGTCCGACCTGAACGCGCACGCGTCGCTGCCGCTCGTCGTGAGATCCGATGAAGGTCCATACCGACTACCTGTGGTTCGACACCAAGCAGCGGCAGGAATTCGTCCGCATCACCGACGACGTTGCGGCGATCGTCGAGGCCAGCGGCGTCACGCGACGGCACGGTGCTCGTGTCAGCGATGCACATTACGGCGGGCGTGTACGTGAACGATTGGGAGGAAGGTCTCATTCAGGACTTTCAGACCTGGCTCGAGAAGCTGGCGCCCGCCGGACTCGACTATCGCCATCATCACACCGGAGAAGACAACGCGGACGCGCACCTGAAGCGCACGATCATGGGTCATCAGGTGTGGTGCCGATCACCGCCGGCAAGCTCGATCTCGGACCGTGGGAGCAGATCTTCTACGCCGAATTCGACGGAGAGGCAGAAGCGCGTCGTGGTCAAGGTCGATTGGGATTCAGTTGCGATTGAGGATTTATCCCGCGCAGCCGGTCGTGAGCGTCGGCGCCGTGATTCTCGACGGGGACGCGTGCTGCTGGTGAAACGGGGCCAGCCGCCGCTGCAGGGACGGTGGAGCCTGCCGGGTGGCGTCGTGGAGCTCGGGGAGACGCTCGAGGTGCGCTCGCCCGCGAGGTGGTCGGAGGAAACCGGACTCGACGTCGAGGTCGGGCCGGTGGTCGAGGTGCTCGAGCGCATCCAGCGTGCCGGCGATGGCCGGGTCGAGTATCACTACGTGATCATCGATTATCGTCTGCCGCCTCACGCGGAGGCGCGCTGGCGTGCGGCTCCGACGCTGCCGACGCCTGCTGGGTCGAGGTCGAGCGCCTCGACCCGTACGAACCGACGGCGGCCGTGGCAGCGGTCATTCGGAAAGCGCTTGCCCTGTCGCCGAAACGCCTTCTAACGTACCGGCGGAAGGCGACCAGACAAGCTGACAATCCCATGGAGATCGACTCGCGAGGCGCCTGGCAGCTGCTCAACGAATACACGAAGAGCGACAGTCTGCTGAAGCACGCGCTGGCCGTCGAAGCGGCCGTGCGCGGCTACGCGCGAAGTTTCGGCGAGGACGAAGACGGCTGGGGCATCGTGGCGCTCCTTCACGACTTCGACTACGAGCGCTGGCCGAGCGCCGAGGACCATCCGTTCCGCGGCGTCGAGATTCTGCGCGGGCAGGGCTATCCCGAGTGGGTGACGCGGGCGATCCTGTCGCACGCCGACTACAGCGGCGTGCCGCGGGAGAGCCAGCTCGAGAAAGACGCTGTTCGCGTGCGACGAGATGGCCGGCTTCGTCACCGCGGCGTCGCTGGTGCGGCCCAGCAAGAGCGTCCTCGATCTGGAGGCCGCGTCGGTCGTCAAGCGGATGAAGGACAAGGCCTTTGCGCGCGGCGGTCAAGCGGGACGACCTGCGAGCCGGCGCCGAGCTGCTCGGTCTGCCGCTCGACGCGCATATCGGCAACGTGATCGCGTTCATGCGCGAACGGGCCGACGCACTCGGCCTCCGCGGCTCGCTCTGACGTCCGACGTTCTTCGTTCTACGTTCTACGTTCTCGGTGCAGCGATTACGACGACGAACGACGAACGACGAACGACGAACGACGAACGTCGAACGTAGAACGTAGAACGTAGAACTACCGTATATCCAGATACATGCCCGACGCTGCCCCGGTCATCACGCTCGAGGGAGTCACCGTCGTCTACAGCGCGCAGCGGGCCCTGCAGGACGTCACGGCGCGGTTCGAGGCCGGGGCGGTCGGGTCTGCTCGGCCCGAACGGCGCCGGCAAGAGCACGATGATCAAGGCGCTGCTCGGGTTCGTCAAGCCGACCAGCGGCCGGATGCGCGTCCTCGGCTACGACGTCGCCGACCTCGCCGCTGCAAATCCGGGCGCGGGTCGGCTACATGCCGGAAAGCGACGCGCACATCCCGGGGATGAACGCCGTGTCGTTCGTCGCCTACTGCGGCGAGCTGGCGGGTCTACCGCGCGTCGATGCCATGCAGCGCGCGCACGAAGTGCTGTTCTATGTCGGCCTGGGCGAAGCGCGCTACCGCAATGTCGAGACCTACTCGACCGGCATGAAGCAGCGCATCAAGCTGGCACAGGCGCTCGTCCACGACCCCGATCTGCTGTTTCTCGACGAGCCGACCAACGGCATGGATCCCAAAGGCCGCGACGAGATGCTCGCGCTGGTCAGGGATCTCGCGCATCGCAAGGATGTCAACGTGATCGTGTCGTCGCACCTGCTGCCTGATGTCGAGTTCACATGCGATCACGTGGTGGTGATGGACAAAGGACGCGTGGCGGCCGAAGGGCCGATTGCCACGCTGAAGCAACCGCGCGGCCGTGTCTACGAGCTCCGAGTGAAGGCGTCGGGCGGGCTCGAACCGTTTCTCGCAGCCGTTACGGGACGCCGGACTCGATTGTCACGAGACCGACGAGGACGTGATGCGGGTGTTCGTGCCGGGCGACGGTGGCGCCACGCGACATCTTCACACTCGCCACCGCCGCCGGCGTGCAGGTCCGGCATCTCCGGCCGAGCGTGCCCGACCCTCGAGGACGTGTTTGCTCACGCCATCGGAGAACAGTGACTCCTCAGCGCCCTCTGTGGTGACCATCCGTTATGCCGATTCACGATCAGGGTTATCGGCGATACGGCGGCGAGCGGGCGCCGCACGGGCGGGCGTGGGCGGTGATCGCCGCGGCCGGCGTGCGGACGATGTTGCGGAAGCGGACGTTTCTCGGGCTGATGCTGCTGGCCTGGACGCCGTTCTTCGTCCGCGCAGTGCAGATCTATGCCGCCGCCAACCTGCCGCAGGCGGCATTTCTCGCCCCGACCCCGGAGATGTTCCGCGACTTTCTCACGCAGCAGAACGTCTTTGTGTTCTTTATCGCCGTCTACGCCGGTTCGGGCCTGATCGCGAGCGGATCGCCGCGCCAATGCCCTGCAGATCTACCTGTCGAAGCCGCTGTCGCGAATCGAATACGTCTTCGGCAAGCTGGCCGTGCTCCTGGTGTTCCTGCTGGCTCGTCACCTGGGTGCCGGCGATCGTGCTGCTGCTCGTGCAGGTGATGTTCGCCGGCAATTTCAGCTTCTTCGTCGACAACATGTTTCTGTTCCCGGCGATCACGCTGAGCGCCTTCATTCAGACGATGACCGTCTCGGCGGCGATGCTGGCGCTGTCCTCGTTGTCGAAGAGCAGCCGCTACGTCGGCGTGCTCTATGCGGGCGTGATCTTCTTCACCCAGGCGATGTACGGCGTCCTCTACCAGGTCACCCGCGACAGCAGCTGGTCGTGGATCTCGTTCGGCGCGAACCTCAGCCAGGTCAATGCCTTCATCTTCCGGATGCGCCCCGCCTACGACACGCCCTGGCCGGTCTCACTGTTGATTCTGGCGGCGTGATCGCGCTGTCCGCCGTGATTCTCGAGCGGCGGGTGCGAGGCGTGGAGGTCGTGGCGTGAGGAGCCAGCCGACTCGCGAGGTCCCCCCGTGGTCGTCAGCCGCCGATCACGTCTCGAAATGGTACGGGCAGGTCATCGGCCTGAACGACGTCACCCTGCAGGTCGCGCCCGGCATTACCGGGCTGCTCGGACCGAACGGTGCCGGCAAGTCGACGTTCATGAAGCTGATTACCGGGCAGCTGAAACCGAGCAAGGGGGCCATCCGGGTGCTTGGCGAGCCGATCTGGAGGAATCCCGGCGCTCTACCGCCGGATCGGCTTCTGTCCGGAACAGGACGCCTTCTACGAGCGCATGACCGGTCGCGAATGGGTGGCGGCCCTGGTGCGGTTGAACGGCGTGGGCGAGGACGCGGTCGTCGCCATGGCACAGCAGGCGCTCGAGACCGTGGACCTCACCGACGCCGCAGACAAGAAGATTGGCGCCTACAGCAAAGGCATGCGACAGCGGATCAAGACTGGCGCAGGCGCTTGCCCACGAGCCCGAACTGCTGATTCTCGACGAGCCGCTGGCGGGAATGGATCCGATCGCACGCCGCAAGACCATCCGGCTGATCAAGGAGTGGGGCCGCGCGGGCCGCAGTGTCATCGTGTCGAGCCACATCCTTCACGAGATCGAGTCGATGACCTCGAACATCCTGCTGATCAACCAGGGCCGGATTCTGGCCGAAGGCAACGTGCACCAGATCCGCGATCTCATCGACGAACATCCGCACACCGTGCACGTGAAGGCTGACGAAACGCGCGCGCTCGCCCGCGCGCTGCTCGCCGACGATCACGTGCTCAGCCTGAAATTCGAAAGCGGCGCGCTGGTCGTCCAGACCGCCCGGCCGGACGCGTTCTACGCGCGGCTGACCGACGATTGCCGCCTCGGGCGAGCTCGGCGCCATTCACGAAGTCACCTCGCCGGACGACAACCTGCAAGCGGTGTTCAAGTACCTGGTGAAATGATGGCGACGACGACTCGTCCGACGCTTTTTGCGATCCGCGCTCCGCATTTTCGATCTGTCGCTGGTGCAGATGCTCTGGTCGCGGCGGTCGGTGTTCCTGGGCCTGCTGGCCGGGGCGCCGGTGGTGCTGGCGGCGCTCATCCGCTTCGCCGCGGTCGCCGAACCGGCGGCGCTGCCCGAAGTCAACGGCATGCGGCTCGGCGGAGCGGCGCTGTTCGGGCTGATGATCTGGCTGCTCTACATCCGCTTCATCGTTCCGGTGCTGGGGATGTTTTACGGCACCGCGCTCATCGCCGACGAAGTGGACGACAAGACCATTACGTATCTCTTCGTGCGGCCGATCCCGCGCGGGGCGGTCCTCTTCGGCAAGTATCTGGCCTATGTGGTGTGCACGACGCTGCTCGTCCTGCCGTCGGTCGTGATCGTGTATTTCCTGGTGGTGCCGATTGGCGGCGGCAGCATCGGCGCCGAGTTTCCGACGCTGGTGACGGACCTCGGGATGCTCGCGTCGGGTCTGGCCGCGTACGGCGCGCTGTTCGCCTGGGTCGGGGCGCGGCTGAAGCGCCCTCTCGTCATCGGGCTGGTGTTCATTTTCGGATGGGAGCCGGGGGTCCTGCTGTTTCCCGGATATCTCAAGCGAGCGACCATTGCCTACTATCTCCAAGGGCTGGTGCCGCACTCGATGCCCGACGATTCGACCGTCAACATGCTGTTGCAGGTCTTCCAGGAAATCCCGAGCGTGGCGTTGAGCTTGAGCGCCCTGGCTGCGGTTACACTGGTAGGGACCTGGCTCGCCGCTCGCTCAGTCGAGAGGCGGGAGTATGTGCTCGAGCAGTAGTAGCCTGCCAGGGCGTCTGAAATCGCGCTGGAGGGGCTCCTGCGGGGAACGAGACGCAACCCGTACGCGTATAAGTGCTTTGAGGACTGCTGCATGAACCCCAAGACCCGCTATTTCGTAATTTCTTCGCTCCTGGTGCTCGCCATCGGGCTCGGTACGGGATTAGTGGCCTATTACGTGGGGTTCCCGACGGCCTTTGCACAGCAGGGACCGGACGAACTGCAGCTCATCCCAAGAAACGCCACGGTCGTCGCCTACGCCAACGTCCACGAGGTGATGGTTTCCAATCTTCGCGAGCGCGTTCGCCAGGCGTTGCCCAACCTGCCCGACGGCCAGCGGGAGTTCGCCGAACACACCGGCATCAATATCGAGACAGACGTCGATCGAGTCGTCGCAGCCATTGTCCCCGCCGAGGACGGTACGCTGGCCCTTCCGCGCTCGGGCATGCTGGTCGTGTCTGGTCGATTCGATCAGCTCAAGATCGAAGAGCTGATGCGCGGGCACGGCGCCACCGCTGAGAGCTACAAAGGGCGTCAGATGTTGACGGCGGAGCAGGGCGGGGAAGGAATGTCACTGGCATTCGTCCAGGCCGGGCTCGTGGCCGTCGGCAGCGCGGCGCTGGTGCGCGGCGCAATCGATCGCGTCGATGGCGGCGACAGCGTCCGCACGAACGACGAGATCATGTCGCTGGTTCGCTCGCTCGGGCGCGGGAATGTCTGGGCGGTCGGCCGTTTCGACTCGCTGGCCTCGCAGGCCCACCTCCCGCCGCAGGTCGCAAATCAGCTGCCGCCCATCAATTGGTTTGCGGTTGGCGGCCATGTAAACGGCGGGCTCCTCGGCGAGATTCGCGTCCAGACGCGTGACGACGAGTCCGCCACGCAGCTTCGTGACGTTCTCCGCGGCGTCATCGCCCTCGGGAGGCTCCAGGCCGACGCGCATCCCGAACTGGAAATGGCGCTCCGATCCCTGCAGCTCGGCGGTTCCGGGACCACCGTCTCGCTTTCGTTCGAGGTGCCCGCCCAGCTGATCGACCTGCTCGCTCAACCCTCCGCCCTTCGGGAGCTGGGACAGTAGCCCACCCGGCGGCTGCATCCGCCGTTCAGCGCAGTAAACGGACCCGACTCGTCAGCCGTAACAACGGATAGGAACCCGTCCGCATTCCGGCACTGATGACGGATCTAGTGTTTTTCTACGGCACGCTCATGAGCGGCTTCCAGCGGCCGGGCCGCGCCCGGCTCGATCGGGTGCTCGCCCCCGTCGGCAGGGCCTGGATCAACGCGGCGCTCTTCGATCTCGGGATTTATCCCGCGGCGATTCCGGCGTCCGACACGCGTGTCTGGGGCGAGGTGCACCGCATGCTGGACACCGATTCGGTGTTGAGCACGCTGGATGAAATCGAAGGATTCAGCATCAGGGAACCCGACAAGAGCCTCTATCTTCGCGAGGAAATCCCGGTGACCTTCGACGACGGCCGGATCGGCACCGCCTGGGTATATTTCTACAACGCCCCGCTCGGCCGTGCCGAACGGATCCAGTCCGGCGACTACCTCGAGCACCTCAAGGTTCGGTAGCCCGGCGGCCGTCCCTGATGGCGTCGAGAAACTCCGCAATCACCGACAACACGCGCGCCGACGGTTCAACGAATTGGATGCCTGAGCGGTAGGTGACCAGTTCCTGGTCGACGTCGCTGATGCTGCAGTGGGCAACCCGTCCTTTGACGATGACGGATCGCTCGCCCAGCGTGAGCCGGAAGTCGTGAAGTGAATCGAGCTGAAGGCTGAAACCGGTCTCGACCTGCGCGCCCCCGTGGCTGATCTCCTTGATCACCATCGGCTGGAAGAGCATCACCTCGCCGTGGAGGTCGCCGAGAATCTGAGTACGCTTGGAGTCGCGTTTCTCGTCGTCCTGAGGGGTCAGCGGCTGCGCGGAGTCATCTCGCGACGCCATCCGGCCCGGACTATAGCATTCTTCATTGCGCCGTACCAGAGCTGGCGCTCTCGCGCTCGCGATGCTAGTTCATCCAGAGGACAGGCGGCGGGGCGAACATTTCTTCCGAGGCTTCAGCCACTTCATCGTCCGTTTCCTGCGCCTCGACGTCGGCCGTGTAGGTGAGAATCGGGATGTTCCGTGTGTCCTCGTCGATTTTCAGCATCGACAGGACCTGGAACGTCTCCATATTTTCGATTTGCACGCAGAGAATCACCAAGTTGGGCTGGACGCGCTTGATCTGCGAATACGCGTGCGCGCTGGACTCCACGAACACGATGTCGTAGCGCCCGGCGTCGAGCACGGTCTCGAGCATCTCCAGAATTTCGGCGCTGCCGTTGACGATGACTACCTTCTGCGTAGCGGCCTCCGTAGATACTGTCCGGCGGAGGTCTTTCGTTACACGGCCGCGATCGGTTCCGCCATTGGTCAGCACGTTTAGCGTCTCCCGATATCCCGTAATTCAGGAATCGTGCCACGCTGGCGAATCAGGAATGGCGATGTTTTCAGGTGTTCTGTCGCGGCGAACCAAAGGACCTCTCCAGCTGACCCCGGAAGGTGCCAGTGATCACGAAGACGTAACCTGTTCTCGCTATTCGCTTTGCCTGCGGTTGCACGGGCTGTCCACAGTACGGCAATCTCGGTGACCATGGCGAACTACCAGAACTACATCGACGGCTCCTGGGTCGACTCCTCGTCCGGCGAGCTCTTCGAGAATCGCAACCCCGCAAAGCACGACGATCTCATCGGTCTTTTTCCGAAATCGAACGCGCGCGATGTCGCTGACGCCATCGATGCCGCCCGGCGAGCGTACGCGCGCTGGCGGCTCGTGCCGGCTCCCCGTCGGGCTGAGGTGCTCTTCCGCGCCGCCCAGCTCATTGCCGATCGCAAGGAGGCGCTGGCGCGCGACATGACCCGCGAAATGGGAAAAATCCTGGACGAGACCCGCGGCGACGTTCAGGAAGCGATCGACATGACGTTTTTCATGGCCGGGGAGGGGCGTCGCCAGTACGGCCAGACCGTTCCCTCGGAACTGCGCGACAAGTTCGCCATGTCGCTTCGTCAGCCGCTCGGCGTCTGCGCGATCGTCACGCCATGGAATTTTCCGATGGCGATCCCGTCCTGGAAGATCATCCCGGCGCTGGTGTGCGGCAACACGGTGGTTTTCAAGCCGGCCACGCTGACGCCGCTGTCGGCCGTGAACTTCGTCAAGGTGCTCGGGGAGGCCGGCGTCCCGGCGGGCGTCGTCAACCTCGTCATGGGTGGCGGCGACGATGTCGGGGGCGCGATGACGGCGGCCGCGGACGTCCGCGTCGTGTCGTTCACCGGTTCGACCGCCGTCGGCCGAATCGTGTCCGAGCGAGCGGCCCCGAGCTTCAAGAAGGTCCACCTGGAAATGGGCGGCAAGAACGCCGTTCTGGTCATGGACGATGCGAACCTGGAACTGGCGGTAGAAGGATGTCTGTGGGGCGGCTTCGGCACCACCGGCCAGCGGTGCACGGCCGCGAGCCGGATCGTGGTCCACGAGAAAGTCTACAAAGCATTTCTCGACCAGTTCGTGGCCCGCGCCCGCGCGTTACGGGTAGGTGACGGCCTGCTGCCATCAACGGAGATGGGCCCGTGCGTCAGCCAGGGGCAGCTCGAGACGGTGATGAAGTACGTGGACATCGGCCAGCGCGAAGGTGCGCGTCTCGCCTGCGGCGGCCACCGCCTCACGGCCGACGTCCACGCCGGCGGCTACTTTCACGAGCCGACGATTTTTGCCGATGTCTCGCCGTCGATGCGGATTGCAGGTGAGGAGATTTTCGGCCCGGTCGTGTCGGTCATACCGTGCCGGTCGTTCGAAGAAGCGGTCGAGATCGGCAACGGCGTGGAGTACGGGCTGTCGGCGTCGATCTACACGCAGGACGTCAACCGCGCGTTCACCGCCATGCGCGACCTCTACACCGGCATCTTCTACGTGAACGCCCCGACGATCGGCGCCGAAGTGCATCTGCCGTTCGGCGGCACGAAAAACACCGGCAACGGTCATCGCGAAGCTGGCACCGCCGCGCTCGACGTCTTCTCGGAGTGGAAGTCGATCTATGTCGATTTCAGCGGGAAGCTGCAGAGGGCGCAGATCGATGTTTCTGAGATTTGAGGATTTCAGGATTTCAGGATTTGAGGAATGAGTTGAATTCTAGGATTTGGATTTGCTGATTTTGTGGATTGAGGATTTGGCTGCCTGCTGGCGTGCGTAATTGGCCCGGGCCGTGTCGTAGGACGCCTTGAAGATCGCACGCAGCTCGCATGATTCGTTGTACAGGGAGTCGAGTTCAGCGCCGGTGCCGACGTCGCTTTCGATGAAAATCCTCAGCCAATCTTCGGATTCATTCGTCCGCTTCCTCGACGGTTACCCCCCGCTTCGCGATGAACTCGGCCCGCGAGCGGCCGCGGCAACTCGCATGATAATTAGCGGATGTGCCGCCGCCGGACTTCGCCAGTTGCCGGATGATTTCAATGGTTACCGGATCCCGCGGCAAGGTTCGGAGGAAGGTGCCCAGGCGCACTGCGAACCGCCTGACGCGGCTCCGCAGTTCCTGCGCGCGCGTGTTCATGTTGCCGGCGATGTGCATGGCCCATTCCGCTGGCGATCGGGCCTGAAATCGTGGACCGCTGTCGAGAACTGGCAGAAACTGCAACCACATGGAGCGGGCAGTCCATCACTTTCAGCAGTCGCCCGCGCGCAAATTCGACAATCCAAATCCTCAAATCAAATTCCTCAAATCCTCAAATCCTAAAATCCTCAAATCTCTCTGATGCGCATCGCCCTTCTCCCCGGCGACGGAATCGGTCCCGAAGTCACTGCTGAAGCAGTGAAGGTGGTCCGCGCGGTGTGTGCGCGATTCGGCCGGCGCGTTGCCTTCGAGACGCTGCCGTGGGGCGCCGATCACTTTCTGGCGACCGGCGTCACCGTTCCAGTGGACGGCTTCGATGCGCTGCGTCAGTTCGATGCGGTGTTCGTCGGCGCCCTGGGCGATCCCCGGGTTCCGGACAACCGCCACGCCCGGGACATTCTGCTCGGCATGCGCTTCGAGCTCGACTTGTACGTCAACTACCGGCCGGTCCGGCTGATCGACGAGCGGCTGTGTCCGCTCAAGAACCGGACGACCGCCGAAGTGAACTTCGTCGTCTTTCGCGAGAACACCGAAGGGGCCTATGTCGGCATCGGGGGGCGGTTCAAGGCCGGCACGCCGGACGAAGTGGCCATTCAGGAGGAGATCAACACCTACAAGGGCGTTCAGCGGATCGTCCACTACGCGTTCGAGTTCGCGCGCGCCACGAAGCGGACGCGGCTGTGTATGGTTGACAAGAGCAACGCGATGACCGAAGGGCACGCCTTGTGGCAGCGTGTCTTCCGCGAGCTGGCGCCGCACTATCCGGAAATCGAGGCCCGGCATGTCTACATCGACGCGCTGGCGCTGTTCCTGGTCCAGGATCCGTCGCAGTTCGACGTGATCGTGACCAATAATCTTTTCGGGGACATCATCACGGATCTCGGCGCGGCACTGCAGGGTGGACTTGGTCTCGCCGCGTCGGGCAACCTGCATCCCGGCCGGACGTCGATGTTCGAGCCGGTGCACGGCTCGGCGCCGCCGCTGGCCGGTCGAAACGTCGCCAACCCGGTCGGCGCCATTCTGTCGGCGGCGATGATGCTCGACTATCTTGGTGCGCGCGCCGAAGCGGCGGCCGTCGAAACCGCCGCGCAGGAGGCGGTCGTGCAGCGACAGGGAACCCATGACATCGGCGGTTCGCTCGGCACCCGGGAAACCGGCGACTTTATCGCGAACGCCATCAAGCGATCTGGAGAGTAAGCGGGACACACATGGACAAGAAACCTGACGTCATGATCATCGGCGGGGCGCGCACGCCGATGACCGACTACGTGGGCGCGCTCAAGGACATCTCGGCGCTGGAGCTCGGCGCGATTGCCGCGCGCGGCGCGTTCGAGCGGACCGGCGTCAGGCCCGAATGGGTCGACCAGGTCGTCGTCGGCAACGTGCTGCAGACCAGCGCCGACGCCATCTACGGGGCGCGACATGTCGCGCTCAGGGCCGGCGTGCCAATTGAGGTGCCGGCGCTCACCGTCAACCGGCTGTGCGGCTCGGGCATTCAGGCGGCGGTCAGCGGTGCGCAGCTCGTGCAGTTGGGAGAAGCCGGCGTCGTGCTCACCGGCGGCATCGAGAGCATGAGCCAGGCGCCGCACGTGATCCGCGGACTGCGCGGCGGTCTCAAGCTTGGTCAGGGGAAGCTCGAGGACGCGCTGTGGGAGGCGCTCGTCGACACGCACTGCGGCTGCTCGATGGCCGTCACCGCCGAAAATTGCGCGTGCCGCTATGGCATCTCCCGCGCGGAACAGGACCAGTTTGCGCTGCGTAGCCAGCAGCTGGCCGATCGCGCGTGGGCGGATGGCCGTCTGGCCGAGGAGGTCGTGCCGGTCGAAATCAAGAGCCGCAAGGGCGTCGACGTGGTGTTTCGCGACGATCACATGCGTCCCGAGACGACCATCGACGTGCTCGCAAAGCTGCCGGCCGCCTTCAAGAAGGACGGCTGCGTGACCGCTGGCAACGCCAGCGGCATCGTCGACGGCGGCGCGGCGCTGATTCTCGCGTCGCGCGAGGCGGCCGATCGCCACGGTCTGAAACCGATCGGCCGATTGATCGACTGGGCCGTGGTCGGCGTCGACCCGGCATACATGGGCATGGGACCGGCGCCGGCGACCCGTGCCGTCCTGGAGCGCACGGGCCTGACACTCGAGGATCTGGATCTGATCGAAGTGAACGAGGCATTTGCCGCCCAGTATCTCGCTGTCGAGAAAGAGCTCGGGCTGGATCGCGATCGCGTCAACGTGAACGGCGGGGCGATCGCACTGGGCCACCCGTTGGGCGCGACCGGCACCCGTCTGCTCCTGACGCTGGTGCTCGAACTTCGCCGCCGCGGCAGAAAACGCGGCCTGGCGACGGCATGCATCGGTGGCGGACAGGGGATTGCGGCGATCGTCGAGGCGCTCTAGCGCCGGCGGAGAGATTATGCAGATCAAAAAGGTCGGCGTGCTGGGATGCGGCCTGATGGGATCCGGCATCGCGCAGGTGTGCGCGGCCGCCGGCTACCAGACGGTGGTCCGCGAAGTGGACGAGGCGTTGCTGCAGAAAGGCCTCGGCCGGATTCGGAAGTTTCTCGACGACGGCGTCAGCAAGGGCAAGGTCACGGCGGAGGCGCGCGATCAGACCCTCGGCGCGCTGAAAGGCACGACCAGACTCGATGAGTTGCGCGACTGCGATCTGATCATCGAGGCGATCATCGAGAACCTCGACGAAAAGCGCGTCACCTATGCGTTGCTCGAGCGCCTCGTGCCGGAGGCCACCATCTTTCTCTCGAATACATCGTCGTTATGCATCACCGAATTAGCCGCCGCCACGACGCGCCCCGATCGCTTCGGCGGGCTGCATTTCTTCAACCCGGTGCCGCTGATGAAGCTGGTCGAGGTGATTCGGGCCCTGACGACGAGCGACGAAACCTATCAGACGGTGTTCCGGTTTGCGCAGTCGCTCGGTAAGGAGCCGATCACGGCGCCGGATCGGCCCGGGTTCATCGTCAACCGGCTGCTCGTGCCCTATCTGCTCGACGCAATTCGTGCGTACGAGAACGGTCTCGGCACCCTCGAGGACATCGACAAGGGCATGAGGCTCGGATGCGGGTATCCGATGGGCCCGTTCACGCTGCTCGACTTCGTCGGCCTGGACACGACCTACTACATCGCCAACATCATGTTCGAGGAGTTCCGCGAGCCCGCCTATGCGCCGCCGCCGCTCTTGAAGCGAATGGTGCTGGCTGGCCGGCTGGGGAAGAAGTCCGGCCAGGGATTCTACGCCTACGCGTGAGCCGGTCTGCCGTTACTTGATGCGGTCGAGCAGGGCGCGAGCCCTGGTCTTGTACTCTTCGTCTTCCGGTGCCCATTCAACGCTGACCGGCCCATCGATCACCTTCTGCAGCTCGGCGCGGGCTTCCGGGCGCCGGTTCTCATCCAGCAGCACCTCGGCGAGAAAGAAGCGCGAGATGCTGCTGTGTTCGTCGTATTTCAACGAGGCGCGCAGGTGTTCTTCCGCACGCTTGTTGCTGCCGCCGAACAGCCGCGGTACCCGGAAGTACCAGCGCCCGAGGACCCGATCGGCCGACCCGTTCATGAATGCCGGATCGAGCTTCAGCACCGTTTCGAGCTCCTGCTTGACCGCCCCCCGGTAGCGCAGCCCGTTGCGCAGCCCGAACGATTCTGCGAGTGTGCCCATGTTGGCGGCGAGCCAGAAGTGACCCTCCGGCCGCTGCGGCTCGAGCGCGACCGCGGTCCGCGCCGCCTGCATGCCTCGCTCGAGATGGGGGCGGCGCTCCTTCTCAGCCGCGTGGCCGCCGAGCCAATACTCCACGCGCGCCAGCTTCCACGCGGCGGCGAAGTCCTTCGCGTTCTCCTGCAGCGCGTTGCCCCACAGCGTGGCGGCTGCCGTCGCGCTGGCGAGGTTCGCGCGATCGACATACAGCGCGTCGGGATCCTGGGCTGCACCTGAAGCGGCTGCGAGGCAGATATAGAATAGGGCGATGCAGGATGTGGTCAGGCGGCTGCTGGCGGAGCTGGGAGAAGATCCCGATCGCGAGGGCCTACAGCGGACGCCGCAGCGCGTCGAGAAGGCTCTGAGGTTTCTCACCAGCGGATATTCGGCCAACATCGACGCAGTGCTGAACGATGCCTTGTTCACCGTGGATTATAGCGAGATGGTGATCGTCAAGGACATCGACTTCTACAGTCTATGCGAGCACCACCTGCTGCCCTTTTTCGGCAAATGTCATATCGCCTACATTCCCGCCAATCGCGTGATCGGTCTGAGCAAGATCCCGCGGCTGGTGGATGTCTTCAGCCGTCGTTTGCAGATTCAGGAGCGGCTCACCAACCAGATCGCCGACACGATTCGCGAGAAGATTGCCCCGCTCGGCGTCGCGGTCGTCATCGAGGCGACGCATTTGTGCATGTCGATGCGCGGCGTCGAGAAGCAGAATTCCTTTGCGGTGACCAGCGCCATGCTCGGCGCCTTCCGATCCAACGCGCGTACCCGAATGGAGTTTCTCGAGCTGATCAAGCTGCGGAGTGCGGTGCCGGCTTTCCGCGAAAGCATCCCAGCTGGCTACGCGTGCATCGGTGACGACTAATGCCAGGTCGCGGGAAGAGCAGAATGGGAGAGACGGGCGGGACAGAAGCGCCTCCGGCCATGCCGAGCCGAGGACAAGCAAATCCGAGGCGAGGCATCGGCGAAAGCACACGGCGGGGGTGGGGCCCCGCCGTCAGTAAGCAAACGATGACGCTGACGCTCGTGCTGGCCGCCGTGCTTGCCGTCGGTCTCTCGGCGCAGACGACCAAGCCGAAGCCCGTGCCGGCCAAGCCGAAACCGGCGCCGCCGCCCGCCCAGCTGACCAAAATCGTTCCGGAGATGAAGTGCCCGGCCGCGCTCGGCACCGGTGTGGCGACCAAGAGAGAGTTCTGCGACATCCTCAGCGGACGAACGCCGCTCGAGGGGATGATCATCACGCTGCCGCCGCATCGCGGTGACATCATCCTGACCTTCGATCTCCATAACCGTCATACCTATTCCGAAGAGCTGATGAAGGCCAAACGCGGGTTTGCCCGCTACACGGCGATCATCGGCGCGCTGGCGATGGACAATACCCTGATTCGGCGCGCCGCCATTCAGAGCGAGTTCCGAGCGGCCACCGATCTCTTCGATCGCATCGCCGGCGGCGCTGGACCTGGCGGGGTCAAGGCGGTCGCGCCGAGCGGCATCGAATCGATCCGGATGGCGATTCCGGAGGTCGAAAACGAGATCAGCCTGCTCGGCGAGAAAGTCACCATCGATCGCCCTGACGGCACCGCCACCTACAGTTCACCGGGCCGCCCGATCGCCGTCGTCAGCAACGTGATGATCGAATACCGCCCCGGCCCCCCGCCGCGACAGCCGCCCGCCAGAAAGTAACTTGGGGGAGTCTGTACGACCTCATCGTGATCGGCAGCAGTTTCGGCGGTGTGATGGCAGCCTGGCCGTCGGTGATGGCCGGGAAGCGCGTGCTGATGATTGAGCGTGGCGACTGGGTGCCACGCGGCCCTCACAACCGCGGCGCCGACGGCTTCTTCACGCTCACGCCAGCCTACAGTTCGGAAGCGCCCTATCGCGTGCTCGAGGGCGGCGACGGCGACACGCTGGGGACGATCGCGTGTGTCGGCGGCGCGTCAGTCTTCTTCGGCGGCGTGTCGCTGCGGCTGCGCGAGCGGGATTTCGACGCCGATCCGGAAATCGTCGGCCAATCAGGGGCCGCGTGGCCGTACTCCTACCGTGACCTCGAACCGTTCTATTCGCGAGCCGAGCAACTGCTCGGCGTGGCAGGCGCCGCTGGCCAGGATCCGACCGAGCCCTGGCGCTCGATCGCCTACCCGCAGCCGGCACCGCCACTCGCGGCGATGTCAAATCGCATCGCTGGCGCCGCCCGCTCGCTCGGACTGCGACCGTTTCCACTGCCGCTGGCGATCAACTACCAGGCAACGGCGGAGCGACAGGCGTGCATCGCGTGCAACACCTGCGACGGGTTCGCGTGCGCGTTTCACGCCAAGAACGATCTGAGCGCAACGATTCCCGACCTGCAGCGCCGGGGGCTCCAGCTCGAGACCAACACGATGACCGTACGATTGCTCGCCGACGGGCGGCGCATCACGAAGGTGATCTGCGTCGATCGCCGGACGCTCGCGCCACGGCAGTTCGAGGGCCGCACCGTCGTCGTAGCGGCGGGGGCATTGGCGACGCCTCATCTGCTGCTGGCGTCAGGCCTCGATCGGCTCAACCCGGCGCCGGATGCGGTCGGCGGCTACCTGATGCGCCACTGCAACGCGATTCTGATGGGATATTTTCTGAGGAAGCCGGCGCCCCGCGACGAGTTCCACAAGCACATCGGCATCCACGACTACTACTACGGTCATCCATCGATTGCGACGCCACCCGGAAAACTCGGGTGCCTCCAGCAATTCGGCACTCCCCAGGCCGATTATGTCCTCGGTCAGGCCGGCGGCTGGATCGCCCGTCACACCACCGGC
This sequence comes from uncultured Acidobacteriota bacterium, assembly GCA_963728825.1. Classification (GTDB taxonomy): domain Bacteria; phylum Acidobacteriota; class Vicinamibacteria; order Vicinamibacterales; family CAVVIG01; genus CAVREM01. The sequence continues at coordinate 129,102 of CAVSLA010000005.1, read as the reverse complement.
TGGCGGAACACGGCGGCCCGCACGATTGCCCAGACGATGCTGCCGGGGATCGTCGGGCGCATCAGCGGCATGATTGCGATCGCCGAAGACCGGCCGTCCATCGAGAACCGGGTGGCGCTGGCGGCCGGCCCACCGAATCGCTTCGGCATGCCGCAGGCGACCATCCGGCATCGCTACGATCAGCGCGACCGGGCGGCCCGCGACGCGCTGGTCGGCGCCGCCCGCCGGATTCTTCGCGCCGCGGGGGCGATGCCGGTGACGTTTCGCTACGACATCCCGACCTTTTCGCATGCCGTCGGCACGGTGCGCCTCGGCGTGGATCCGGTTCGTTCGCCGCTCGACGAGCGAGGCGCGTTCCGCGGCGTCGACAACCTGTATGTCAGCGACGGCAGCGCGCTGCCCCGTTCGGGCGGCGTCAATCCGTCGCTGACCATTGCGGCCAACGCCCTCCGGACCGGCACGCATATCCTCGACACCTTATGACGATCGGCCTCGTGTTCCTCGGTACGGGGTTCGCGACCGATCTGCATACGAAAACGCTGCGCCGCGTCGCGCCGGACGTCCCTCTGTTTTACGCCAGCCGCGACAGCCGCCGCGCCGAAGCGATCGCCCGGCGGCAGCACGGCGCCGGACATTTCGCCGGCTACGACGCCGCACTGCAAAGCCGCGAAGTGCAGACCGTCCTCGTGGCCCTGCCGCCGGCGGCGCATCTCGAATGGACATTGCGGTCGCTGGCGGCCGGCAAACATGTCATCGTCGAGAAGCCGCCGTTTCTGCGCGCCGCTGATTTCGATGCCGTCGAGGCGGCGGCGCGGGCTGCCGACCGTCAGGTGCTGGTCGCGGAGAACTACTTTTACAAGCCGCTCGCGACAGTGCTCGGCGATGTGGTCCGGGCGCGCCGGATCGGTGACGTCAGGTTCATCCATCTGAATGCCCTCAAACATCAGCCGACCAGTAACTGGCGCGACGATCCGGCCCTGGCTGGCGGCGGCGCGCTGTTCGAGGGAGGGATTCACTGGATCAGCCTGCTGGCGAACATCGGGCTGACGCCGCGCCGGGTTCACGCCGCGTTTCCGGGCGGCGTTCGACACGATCGGAATGCAGTGGTGACAATCGAGTACGCCGAGGGGGCGGTGGCGAGCCTGTTCTATTCGTGGGATCTCGGTGGCCTCATCAACGGCGTCCGCTTCTCGAGGATGTACGGCACGGCGGGATCGATGTTGTTCGAGACCAACGGCATCGTCGCCGTCACCATCGGGCGTCGACCGCGCATTGCCTGTCGAGGGCTGACCGATTTGGCCGGATATCGCGGTATGATGACGGACTTCCTTCAGAGCATCCGCGCGAACCGGGCGCCTGCCTACGACTTGACGCGTGCCCGCCGGGATCTGCGCTTGATCGAAGAGGCGTACGCGACCGCCGCTCTCCAACGATGAATATTCCGGACCTCCTGATTGCCCTCGCGCTCGGCTTCATTGCGGGACTCCACGCTTCGACCTGGGGGATGTTCAAGGATGCGCCGCACGAGGGGTTCTCGTGGGGCAGGTACTTCAGGAGCGCGGTGGTGGGCGCCGTCATGGCCGCGATTGCCTACGCTGTAGCCCGTCCTTCTCTGGCGTCGGCCGGCACCCGCGTGGTGTTTTTCGGCGGCGTCTACGTCCTCGAACGGGGCGCCATCGAGTTCTGGAAGACGTTTCTGAGAAACGAGGATCAGAGCAAGTACTTCATCCCGATGCAATTCGCCGTGTTCGGCCGCCTGGTGCAGGGGCGCGGCAAGCGGCTGGTGATCGGGTTTACGGTGGCGGCTGCGGTCATCCTGGCGTTCCTGGCGATTCACTTCGGCTCGCGCGGCGGCGGGGTGCCGCGGTCGATGCTCCTGGTGTTGCTGATCGGCAGCATCGGCGGGTGGATTTCCGCATTCCTCGGTGCCTGGAAGGACGCCCCGATCGAGGGCTTCGAGACGCTGAAGTTCTTCCGCAGCCCGGTAGCCGCTGGCCTGTGGGCACTGGTGTTGTCGCCCTTTACGACGAGCTACCTGGCAATCGCGATGGCGGCGCTTGGCTACACGATTGCAACACTCGAGACCTACAAGACGTTTTTCTTCCCGTCCAAGCCGCGCGGGAAGTTCGCCGGGAAGCCGATCAGGTTCCCGGAGATGCTGGAACGTCGCAAGCTCTTCGCCGTTCTCTATGGGGTGATTTGGTTGTTCATGATCGGAAGTTTCGTCGCGGCCTATGGCGGACTCTCCTGAGATTTCGGTCTCGCGCGCCGCTTCATACCGTCCCGCTGCGCTGATCGCCGCCGGGGCGTTCGGTCTGTTTTGCGCGGCGCTCGTCTTGTTCGATCCGCGCTACAGCCAGCTCGCCGTGTACGGGCTCTATGCGATCCCCGCGCACCTGCTGATTTCATTTCTGCCGCATGAGCCGGCCCTCTGGATTGCCGCGCGCCTGTACCCGCCGCTGGTGGTTGCGCTGGTGGGAACCGCCGCGACGCTCGTCGCGATCGTGCTCGACTACTGGCTGATCGGCTGGCTGGTCAATCACCATCTCGTGAAGCCGGTGGTCCAGGAATCGCGCTGGTTCACGTTCGCCGAACGCTGGTTCCGGAAAGCGCCGGCCGTGCTGATCGCCGGCTCGGCTCTTGCGCCGGTGCCCTTCTACCCCGTGAAGATCATGGCCATCGCGGCGGACTATCCGCTGCGCCGGTTCATCGTCGCGCTGGTGGTCGGACGCCTGCCGCGGTTCTACTTCCTGGCGCGGGTGCTGTCGGAGGTGGACGAATACGCCCAGCCGCGCAATTCGACCCTGCTGATCTTCATGCTCGCGCTCGCCGCTTTCAGCGCGTGGCGCATCTGGAAGGCGCATCAGCAGGCCACGTCGCGACATTGACCCCGCATCACCAGCGAAGCGTCAACGCGGCGCCCGCGACCCGGACGGCGCCCGGTGGTGGCGCGGCGTACAGCAGTCTCCCGTCGCGCTGTGCGGCGTCGTGGACTGCCCCGATTGCCGCTCCCGCACCCAGGCCGATAGCACTGAACAGTCCGACGATGGGTTCGGGACGATCAGCCCAGTTGTCGAAGGAAGCGTAAAACAACACACCCGATCCGAGCCCAACCCGAGGCCGGCCCACAAGCCGTTGCGTAATCCGTGTGAGACCCGCTCGATTGTCCGGACGTTCTCGAGCGGAATGATGGTCTCCGTGCCGGGGATGACGCCAAAAAACGGGTACTTCTGCTCCTTGACCCGCAGGACCACTTCTGCCTTGCTGAGTGACGCCAAGGGACCAGTCTCGGTTGAACGATCCAGCCGGGTCACTTTCACGTCCTGGGCGTGCACTTCAACGCTGACGGTGAGCATGACGAACCAGAACAGGAAAATCGTCATTGCAGCTTTCATGCGTCGATCGCCTTTCAGAACACCATCACCGCCCGACTGCCGAACCGCACGCGAACGCCGCCGGTCACGGCGAGTCCCCGCTCTTTGCCCAGAACGAACCGGGTGGTTCCAAAGCCGGTCAGCCGGGGCGTGATCGCCTTGTCGATGGACCCGCCGATTTGCGCGTGCGGCGTCGTTTCGACGAAGTGGCTCGTGAACGTCCGTCCGTAGGGCAGGGCATGGCAGTCGCGGATGCAATGCGACTCGCTCGACACGCACGACAGCGCCATGCCCAGACCGAATCCGCCGACGGCGCCGGTAAGGGCCCCGCGACGGGTGCCGTGCGACGCCCGATCGATCCGTTGCACTTCTTTGAGAGGCAGCGTCAAGGTGAGCCCGTCTTGAAGAGGACGACCTCGGAAGCCGTGAGATCCAGGAGACGGCCTTCGCGCTCTGCGCCCTTTGTCGAGACCACTCTCACGTTCGCTGCCTGCTCGGCGGAAATCTGGGCGTCCGCGTCGCGCGACAGAACGAAGAGGGCAATCAGCGTGACGATGGCTCTTTTTTCCATGCTCTCACGGATTCTCACCAGCGCACCGCGAGCTCGGCGCCGGCACCCATGCCGCGACGGCCTCTCGTCAGGAGGGGGCTGACGGTGACGCGGCCCGAACCCGGAGACGCATACAGCTGGTTGCCAGCTCGATGAGTCGCGTTGACGATCGCACCGATCCCTGCGCCGACACCAGCTCCGATACCGCCCTCGATCAACATGACGATCGGGACCCAGGCGTAGGGGTTGGGGCAATCGTCGCCTTGCGTGTCACAGGTGGCGAGCAGGCTGAGGGCTGCTCCCGTGGCCAGCCCAATCAGCGCGCCTTTCTTGACGCCGCGTGACACCTGCTCCACTGTGCGAACGCGGTCGAGCGGCAGCGTGACCTCCTGTCCTTGCCGGCTGAATACCACTTCGGTCGTGGACAATGTCACGAGACGGCCGACGCGTTTGCTCCCGTCAGTGTCGGTCACGCGCACTTCCTTGCCTACCGCACGGGCCGGATCGGTGGCCTGCCGTTCAGCGAGTCTGGGTTGGGGCTGCAGAGAAAGGCGGATGCCGCCAGTGACGCCCACGGCGACGGGATCCGTGCCATCCACGCGCACGCTTCCAACGCCTGCGAGCCGGTCGGCAATCCTGAATTCGGCTCCTCCGAGGACCTGCGGTCGGTAGCGCCATTCCTGAATTTCCGTCGGACGGCCATCAGGCACAATGCAGAGTGGCCGGGGGGCGGGTACGTGGAACGGCGAGCCGCACAACACCGCGCGTCCAGACAGACGATCGTTGGTTCTCTGATAATTCATGCCCGCGCCCACGAAACCCGACCACCGGCCCCCGCCTCGCCGATATCTCACGTTGATGCCGAGGGTCGTCACCGTTCGATTCGTCGGGACCGTCCCTGGCGGACTGGGGCTGATGGCAACGCCGGCGGCTCGGTATGCAAGCACAAGCGGAAGCTCCGCGCCTTGCGTCCAGCGTGAGGTCTCCCACTGGATCGCAAAGCGGCGTCCCAGGCCGACCTGAACGCTCGGCAGCCAAATCGGCTGAATCGTGCGGTTGCTCTCCGATTGCAACAGTCCTCCCGCCTCGATCGCGACTGCTATGTCGGGTCGCATGGCCGGAGTCGGAAGCGAGGGCGAGACTTCGACGCCTTGCGCGGACGTCGAAACGGCCGTACCGAGGAGAACGACTGCCAACGTCAAGCGCACGAGGGACCGCTGCATGGGTCAAGACTCCTTGCTTTGGTATGCGAATTTGCCGCGCCATCGGGCTCACCGGCTCAACCTTGACCAGTTTTGAGCCACGGGCCCGCCCAAATTCGCCATACAAACGGGGTAGCCATGCGTGTAGTGATTCGGATTGTCACGATAGCCGTCTCGGTTGCTATCGGAGCGATCGACGCGGTCGCGCAGACCGTTTCGGTCGGCGTCGGCGGCGTCGCTCTAGGCGGCGAATCGCGTGAGCACGCGCCTCTTGTCACATTGGCTCGCGTCGCGATCCTGCCGCGCGTGGTGGTCGAAACGGAATGGCTATCGCGTACACGCTTCCAGGATTTCTTCGATTCGGGGCGGGTGGGTCTGGCCACGCTGAACGGACAGCTCGGCGAGTACGGCCACACCACGAGGAGTTGGGAAATCCTCCGTGAGTCGATCGCCGTCAACGTTCTCGTGCGAAGTCGAACGAGCCGCGTGGCAGGGTTTGGCGGCGTCGGTGTCACGGCGGTTCGTTCGACCGATCGCCAGATTGGAACGTGGACCGGCTGTACCGGGCCGTGGATCGCCCACTGCTCCAGTGGCAACTACGATCGCTCGTACAGCCGCACGGGGGTCGCGCCGCAGTACCTTGGCGGCCTCGATGTCGACGTGTCGCGTCGATTTCAGGTCTACGCGGGCGGCCGGCTGACGGCATCGAGCAATGCCGCGGCGTTCGAAGCCGGCGTGACCGGCGGTCTGCGTCTGGTGCTTCTGCCCGGCCGTCAGGACGGACCGAAAGTCTGGGCCACGTTGACCGACGGTACCGAACGAACCGGCACGCTCGTCTCGTCGCTTCCCGAATCGATCACCCTGCGCACGGCAGTCGAGAACCTCGTGGTGCCGACCGCGTCGATTCGGCTGATGGAAAAGCCAGACTCGACTCTCGAGGGTGCCATGTGGGGTCTGCTGTTCGGTGCGCTCGCCGGGTGGGGCTTGAGCGACGGCGACAAGATGTCGACCCGCTCGGTGCCAGGCCTGGCGCTGGCTGGCGTCGGCATCGGCATCGTGATCGACGACCTGATCGAAGGGAGAAGGGTGATCCGGTAGGCGAGGGCGCAAACGAAAAAGGCCGGACGCTGTCGCGCCCGGCCTGCCCTGACCCCTGAGCCCTGACCCCTTTACTGTGGTCTAGACCTGCGGTTTATGGAGAACCGGCTGGACGTCCTGCTTCTTTGAGCGTCCCAGGCCCTGAATCTGAATCGTCGGCTCTTCCTTGAGGACGACCTTGCGATAGAGCTCGGCCATCTGCTGATTCTGCAGCTGGTTGTCCCGCTGCCGCGTCTTCTCCTCGCGTGCGTTCTTCGCGATGCCCTTCTCGTCGAGATCGTGCTGCAGGCCCTTGGCCACCGCCTCAGGATCGAGCACGAGACTGTGCTCGGTCGTCTCGAGGTTCACCTTCTTGCCGCCGGCGAAGATCTCGTGACGGCCGTGCTCCTCGTACCATTTGGTCAGCGTGGCGGTCATGTGCATCTTCTCGATGATGTTCCGCCAGCCAATGCCGGTGTTGTAGGCGCAGAAGCTGATCTCGCCTTCCTGGGTCGCGTACGGAATGATGCAGCGCTCCGTCCGCCGGAAGTCGTAGTTGAACAGGTCCTGGAACCACATGCCGGCGACGAACAGGAAGTTGAAGCGGTCGGAGCGCCGCTTCTCGATGTCGGCCATCGTCCGCCCGGCGGCGACCTTGCCGTAATCCTTGCCGGTGGCGCCGAACGCCTTGTCGAAACGCTTCAGCAGATCCAGCAGCTTGAAATGGGTCGGCGTTTTGAACGAGTCGTAGTTGCGCATCACCGCCAGCGTCATGCCGGCGATCGACAGGAATCGGCCGCGCGCCGCATCGTTGACGCTGGCGATGTCCTTGGCGAGCTGGCTCGCGTTCAGGAACGCCGTCACCGGCACCGCTTCCTTCGTTTCCTTGTCGACCATCAGCGCCATGCCGATGCCGCAATTCGGATGGCAGCCGCAGGAGAGGTGGCCCCAGTCGGCGGCCGGGCCGTGCACGAGGTCGGCCCAATCGCCAAACGTACTGGTGAAGGAGATCGGGAACCAGTCGCGCGTCGGTTCGCCGATCCCCATCTGGTTCTTCACGTCATGCGCCAGGTGGGACAGCGTGTAGCGCTGCGCGGCGCGCCGCTCCGGCGTCACTTCCTCGTCGCGTCCGGTGAACGAAACCGGTTGGAACGACAGGAAGCTGATCTTCTTCGGGTTGTCGATCGCGAACTGGATGATCCGGCCGACCTGCTCGTTGTTGACGCCGTTGACGATCGTCACCACCGGCACGATGTCGACACCCGACGACCACAGATTTTCAATCGCGCGCAGCTTGACGTCGAAAAGATTGCCGACCAGGCGATGCGAATTCGCCGCGTTGCCGATGCCGTCGAACTGCAGGTAGGCGTAGCGCAGGCCCGCCTCGGCCGCCGCCCGCGCGAACTCCTTGCTCTTCGCGAACTCGATGCCGTTGGTGGCCGCTTGAACGCTGTTGTAGCCCACCTTCTTCGCATAGCGGACCGCGTCGAGGAAGTACGGCGACAGCGTCGGCTCACCGCCCGAGAACTGGACCGACATCTGCCGTTTCGGCTTGATCGAGATCGCGTTGTCGAGCAGCGTCTTGATGTCTTCCCAGCTCAGCTCATGGACGAACCCGACCTGGTTCGCGTCCATGAAGCACGGGTCGCACATCATGTTGCAGCGATTGGTCAGGTCGATCGTCAACACCGAACCCCGGCCGTATTTGATGGTCGAGGTGCCGTGGTTGTGCAGCTTCTCGTCGGCGTGCGCGCGGATGTCGGATCCGGGGAAGCTCTCTTCGAGATGCTTGAAGAACGCCGTGTCGATCGCCATCACGTCCTCGAAGTGGCCGTGAACCGGGCAATCCTTGACCATCAGGATCTTCCCGTCGCGCTCGATGATGGTGGCCTTGATCTCGCCGACTTTTTCGTTCAGCAGGACGCTGACGTCCCGCTTGCCGTCGAGAATCTCCTGGCGCGCCTCGCGGACGCACACCGGACACAGGGAGTCGGTTTCGCGCGGCCATCCGAGCGGCGGTTTGACCTTCTGCCACGACTTCAGTAGAGGTTTCTCAGACCAGCGCGGAGTGAACGCGGGGTTCTGATTGATCTTGTTCAGCGTGTTGAACACGACCCAGGCGCCGTTGGCGGCAACCGAGAGCCCTTTCTCCACGTATTTCACCGGTCGATGCATGCACGTCTCCTCAATTGCGCTAAATCATAGACTAGAAAAGGGTTTCAGCGATTACGTTTCCAGCGAGCGGGCCGTGACGCGGGTTGAACGGGCGGCCAAACGGGGTGGAAGGGCAGAGCTGACGAGGTGGCTTCGCGGCTCAAATGCCCTAGACGTTCCTTGAGGTCTCGAACCCGATCGCGGGCCACGCTGAGCTCGGTTCGCCCCTCATCTTTCAGGCGGACGACCATGCCGTCGACGCCCGGGAACAGCTCTGCGATAAAGGTCACGTTGGCGATCGTCCCGCGGTGGATGCGGACGAAACGGCAAGGGTCGAGTCGCTCTTCGAGCTGCGCCAGCGTGTACTCGACCACATGGTCGCGGCCGCCGAGCACGGCGAAGGTCAGCTTGTCCTTCGAGAAAAAGTGGGTGATCCGCGGCACATCGAGCAGGGTGGTCTTTTCCCCGACGCGCGATGCCAGACGGTCGAGCCGGCGCCCCGGGCCGAGCTGCGCGGCAAGCTCGCGTGCCAGCTCCCGCATGTCGGGGCGCGCCTGATTCCCCAGTCGCACGAGCTTGTCGAGCGCGCGCTCGAGCCGCTCCACTTCGATCGGCTTGAGGAGGTAATCGATTGAATTGACCGCGAAGGCGTCGATCGCGTACTGGTCGTAGGCGGTCGTGAAAATAACCGGGACGTCGCGGTTCAGCTTCTCGAGCAGCGCGAACCCGGTCAGCCCCGGCATCTGGATGTCCACGAACAGCACGTCGATCTCCCGATCCTGCAATTCTGCGAGCGCGGACTCCGGATCGGTGCTGCTCCCGACGATGCGGACGCGTCCCGTCGCGTCGAGGAGACGCGTCAGCCGTTCAACGGCCAGCCGCTCATCATCGACCAGATACGCGCGCACCATCAGCGGGGCACTTCGATGACGACGGTCGTTCCCTCAGCCGTGCTCTGAATCTGGAGCATCGCCCGATCACCAAACGTGAAGGCGAGCCGCTGGCGCAGCGCCGCCAACCCATGATGGGCGGGCATCGCCGCGGCGTCGAAGCCGGGGCCATCGTCCGCCACTTCGATGCGCGCCCGACCGTCGAACGCGCGGCCGCGAATTGAAATCCTGCCGCCATGGCGACGCGGGGCGACGGCGTACTTGACGGCATTCTCCACCACGGTCTGCAGCGACAAGCGCGGCACCAGCGCGCCACGCACCTGAGCGTCGACGTCGATCGCGCACACGAGGCGGTCGCCGAAGCGGACGCGCTCGATGGCCAGGTAGTCATGCACGGTCTGCAACTCGTCGTCGACCCGGACCACCGGGGTCTGCGCGACATCAAGCGACGATCGCAGCAGCGACGCCAGCTGGGCGGTCATCTGTTCCGCGCCCTTGGGATCGCTCGGAATCAGCGAGGCGATCGAATTCAGCGTGTTGAACAGGAAATGCGGCTGCACGCGCGACTCGAGCGAGGACAGCTGCGCCTCGGCGGCCAGCCGGCGGGCTTCGGCCTCATCACGTTCCTTGGTCCGGACCGCCAGCGTGGCTTCTTCGAGCCGCGTCCGCATCATTTCGTAAGCGGAGATCGCGACGCCGAAGGTCACCGTGGTGATGATTGCATAGCGGATTGATCCGAAGAACCACTCGCCGAACAGCGCCCCGGGAATGTACCTGACGGCGATGAGCACGCCGATCGCGAGCGCGCTCCCGGCCATCGCCAGGACGAACATCGCCAGCACGAGGCCGAGCCAGTTCAGCGGAAACCCGAAGTGCCAGAGACGCGGCGACAGGCGCGGCAGAACGATCGCGCAGGGCGTGCCGATGCAGCTCGAGAACAACAGGGCGACGGCCAGCGCTTCGACTGCCTGGGCCGCTGACAACCTCGTCCCGGCGCCGAAAAACGCCACTGCGACGAAGACGGCCGCGGCGACGTTCGCCGCGGCCATCCGTCCGATGTATCTCTTTCGGGATGCCATCGTTCTACTTGTGGCAGCCGAAGCAGCCGAGTCCGGCGGCCGGTGGCACGGCGCCCGTTTCAAGCCACGCACGCCCGCGTGGCGTCTGACCTGAGCCGGGGGCATCCGCGACGAGGCGCTCGAAGTAGCTTCGTGCCTTTACGTTGTCCCCAAGGCGGGCATATCCGTCAGCCAGCCCGAACAGCAGTTCGCCCTTGGGATGGTCCCCGAGCGTCTGGAAGTATGCCTGCTGCAACACCAGCACGTGCTCGTAGTCGCGCACGCCGGTCTCGAGGAGCGGACGTGCCATTGCCGGAGGGACAAATCGCGCAGCCTGCAGCAGCACCGCTCCTCGAGGGATGACGACGGCGAGGCTGTCGGGCGCCAGCGCCACCGCTTCACTCATCTCGGCAAGGCCGCGTTCCCACAGCGGACCGCCCTTGGCCATGTCGCCGCCTTGAAACGCCTGGCCCGCCTGAAAGAACAACCCGGCGCCATGCCACACGAGCGCCTCCGGGTGCTTCGGATCCTGCGCCAGGACCCGCTCACATTCCGCCATTGCCTTCGTAAATCGGCCAGCATCGCCAGCCAGACCGGCGAACATGTCGGCCCGTACCGTGTTGTAGTCCCATTCCGGGGGGCCGGCGGGTGCCAGCGCGATCGCCAGCGCGAGCAACAAATTGATCAGCCACATAACCACTCTCCTTGCCATCCAACGTAGCGGGCGGCCAGGAGAACCCGGTGGAGCTTCCGACCAGAGGCGTAAGTTTCGGGACGAAGGGTTGCTTTCGGCGAGCATCCTACAATGAATGGATGCCCGTTCGTGACGTCATCATCGTCGGCGCCGGACCGTCGGGTCTGTCTGCCGCAATCGCCGCGAAGCAGCGCGGCCTCGATTATCAGATCCTGGAGCAGGGAACGCTCGTCAACGCCATCTACCGGTTTCCGCCGCAGATGGTGTTTTTCACGACGCCGGAGCTTCTCGAGATCGGCGGACTGCCCTTCGTGTCGCCGTTCGAGAAGCCGACGCGGGCCGAGGCGCTGCGGTATTACCGCCGCGTGGTCGATACGTTCGATCTGCAGATTGCGTTCGAAGAGCAGGTGACCTCGATCGCACGAGAGGATGACGCGCAAAATACCGATGCGCTGTTCGCCATCGAGACGCGCTCGACCCGCGGCCTCCGGCGGGTTCGCGAAGCGCGGACTGTCGTCCTGGCGACCGGCTACTACGATCATCCGAACCGCCTGAACGTTCCCGGTGAAGATCTGCCGCACGTCCATCATTACTATTCCGAGCCGCACCCCTACTACCGCAAGCGGGTCGTGATTGTCGGCGGCGGCAACTCGGCGGCCGAAGCCGCGTTGGAGATGTACCGCGCCGGCGCGCACGTCACGCTTGTCCATCGATCGCCCGAACTGAAGTCGACGATCAAGTACTGGGTGCGGCCGGACATCGAGAACCGGATCAAGGAAGGATCGGTCGCCGCGCACTTCAGTACGTGTCTCAAGGAGATCCGTCCGAGTTCGGTGATTGTCGCTGCCGGTCAACCCGAAATCCCTTCAGAGATTCCCACTGACGCGGTGTTCCTGCTGGTCGGCTATCACCCGGACTGGGATCTGCAGACGGGCGCGGGTATCGAGCTGAACGATCGACGGGCGCCGGTCTTCAACCCCGAAACGTTCGAGACGAATGTTCCCGGACTCTTCGTCGCCGGCGGAGCGCTCGCGGGGATCGATACGGGCACGATTTTCATCGAGAACGGGCGATTCCATGGCGAGAAGATCGTCGAGGTGATCGCGAAGCGACTCACGGGGTGAACAACGGGGCCTATCGCCGCCGGAACACGACGAGCGGGCCGTCCACCATACGCTCGAAGCGAGGGTCTTCACCATACGAAGCAATGCGTCCCTGGACGGACGTTGCGTCGAATGGCCACAGATCCCCGGCTGATGTGAGGAGGATGTAATCGGCCTCCGGCTGGCCGGCGGTATAGACGCCGAGCGAGTGCATCGCGAGGCGGCGGGGAAGGTGCGGAATCAGATTGGGTTGGGCAAGGACGCTGGCCGTTGCGGGCACGACCGCCAGTTGCTGCAGCACCTCGCGCGCGGCGGACGGCTGGCGCCACGGGGTGCGCCACAGCACACGCGGCAGCGGCAGATCGATGAGCGCCACCACGAGAATCACCAGGGGCAGCCAGCGGCCGCGCCGCCCGAGTCTTCGCTCGATCAGGCCAGCGCCGAGCGCCGCGGCGGCGAAGAGCCAGGGCAGGATCGGCCACAGATAATGTCCGAGCAGCGCCGCCTGAAGAGTCCCGGGCGCGGCGGCCAGGTTGAGGAAAATTCCCGGAACCGCAATCGCCACCCAGGCCGGAGCTGCCAGGGCCGCGAATCCCGTCGCGCTCAGGACCGTGACGATCCGGCCGAGCGCCACCGGGGAGACGACTCGCCGAAACGCCTCCGCTGCCGCGCCGTAACGCCCCTCCATGAACGGATTCGCGCGATCCAGACCGTAGAGCTCGCGCCAGAAGGGGATCGCGATGCCTGCCGCCACCAGCAACCAGCCCAGCGAGATCAGCAACGTCGCGACGCCGATCGCGCGGTCCCGCTGCAACGTGAGAAGAATCCCGAATGCCGCAAAGTACAGCGCGACATCTTCCTTGCACCCCAGCGCCAAAAGGACGAGGACGAAATAGACGATCAGCCGCTTCGACGACCAGGCGAGCAGCGCACCGAAGACCAGGAGCGGAACGGCGCTTTCGATGTAGAAGACGCTGGTCGCGGCGCTATGCGCGCGCCGGGAAAACAGGAACGCCGCCGTCAGCGCGAGCGCCGTCACGGGTGACGTGTGCCGCCGCGCGAAGCCATAGAGCAGGAACGCCGCCACCGCGTGGAACAACGCCTGGACGCCGATCAGGTAGACGGGCGAATCGAAGACGTTCGCGAGCGGTGAGAGCAGCAGCAGCGTCGGCATGAAATGCTGCGCGAACAGCGAATGCCGGAACATCGGCACGTACGCGAGTGAGCCATCCGAGGCCGTCGACCAGAGGGCGTAATCGAAGACGGACAGGTCGAATGCGTTGGTGTGGAGCGCGCGATGTGAGGTGAGTCCGAGCGCGGCATAGATGCACAACGCCGCGGCGCACATGACGAGGGCGGGAAGGGCGGAACGCCTCTCCTGCCTCACTAGTGCGCGACGTTCGACAGCCCGGGCGTCCGTGCGATGAGAATCTTCATCTCCAGCAGCTCGATGAGCGATTCGACCCGCGTCCGCAGGCTGTCGTGCTCGAGCAGCGCCTGGCGTTCGAGGGGATCGAACTCGAGATACTGGGCGAGCGCGTTGACCAGATCTTCATCACCCATCGCGCCAGCGGTGCTGAGATCGGGCGAATGCGCCTCCCCGTGCGCGCGCCGCAGCGTCGCGGTCAGCAGGGCTTCGAGCTTGCTGCGGGCATTGCGGACGATCTGTCGGTCGTCCGGGCCGAGCTGGCGCTCGGCCAGTGGGTCGACCTCGGCGCGCCGATAGCTCTTGCCGTGATCCTCGGCCACGATCCTGAACCGCTCGAGGCCGCGCAACACGATGTTGTAGCGCCCGTCCTGCAGCCGCTCGACGTGCGTGATCACACCGCTGCAGCCGATTGGATAGACCGGCGGCCGCCCCTCGTAGTCGCGCTCCCACCCGGGCCGCAGCAGCACCATGCCGATCACCCGATCGCTCGCCACCGCGTCGGCGATCATCTCCCGGTACCGCGCTTCGAAGATGTGCAGCGGCAGAAACACGTTCGGGAACAGGACGACGTTCGGTAACGGAAAAATCGGCAGCAGATCCGACATAGTTCGTTTTCGTGGCCCGCACCCGGCACCGAGCGCCCAGCCCCCGGCACCAATGCACCCGGCCCCAATGCACCCGGCCCCCGGCCCCTTGCCCCCGGCACCCTAATGGATAGTTTTCGTCTTCTTGTCCATGTAGTCCATCAGGACGTACTGACCGAGCGTGTACGGCGTCGTAAAGTAGGCTTTCCCCTTGCAGATCTCCGCGACGCGCCGCACGAAGCTCACCAGATCGTAGTCGCGCGCCAGCATGAACGTGTTGATCATGATGCCGCTCTTCCGGCAGGCCGCAACCTCGGCGCATGTTTCAGCGACGATGAACGGATCGAGACCGAAGGCGTTCTTGTAAATCCGGCCGTCGGGCTGCGTGAGCGCGGACGGCTTGCCGTCCGTGATCATGATGATCTGCCGCATGTCTTTCCGCTGCCGGTCGAGTATCCGGCGCGCCAGGCGCAGCCCTTCGCGAGTATTGGTGTAATACGGACCGACCCGGACGCGCCCCAACTCGGCCAGCGGAATTTCCTCGGCCGAGTCGTGGAAGAGCACGACCTTCAGCGCATCACCCGGATACTGGTTCTTGATGAGCTGGGCGAGCGCCAGCGCGACGCGTTTGGCGGGCGTGAAGCGATCCTCGCCGTACAGAATCATGCTGTGGCTGCAATCGAGCATCAGCACCGTGGCGCACGAGCTCTGATATTCGCCCTGCACCACCATCAGGTCTTCGTGCCTGACATGCAGGCGGCCCGGCGTCCGGGGCTCGGGGCCAGGGCTGCGGGCGGCGCGCGTGGCGGCGTTCAGCAGCGTCGCGGCCGCATCGAGGTTGAGCGTATCGCCGAACTCGTACGGCTTGGGTGCGCCCGTGGTTTCCACGCCGGTCGCCTGCTCGCGGGTATCGTGGCGTCCGAAGCTGCTCTTGCCAAGCGACCCGAGCAGGTCGCGCAGCGCACGATACCCGAGGAAGTCGAGCGTCTTGTCGGTGACCTCGAAGTGCAGCGCCTCAGGCTGGCCCTGGTCGTGACCCTGGCCGCGTCCGCTGCGGCGCTGCCGCTCGCTTTCGAGATCCGGCGGCATCGAGATATAGCCCTGCTCGCCCATGCGCTCGATGATCTGCTGGATCAGCTCCTCGAGCTTGGATCGCATCTCCGACTGATCGCCATCGGCCGGATCTCCGAGCAGCCGCTCGATGGTCTCCTCGGGCAGCACCCCGCCGTTGAAGAGCGCGTCGAGGATGGCATCGTGCAGCGCCTGCATGGTGCGGTCGTCGTCGCTCATCCCGTACGGGTTGCCGAACCCGCTCGAGAGCAGCAGGTCCGAGAGCTTCGCCACCAGATCCTCGAGGTCCAGCTCCTCGAGCGGGTCGCCGGTGAACTTGCTGTAGCGGTATTTCATCTAGTTGTAATACTTCTTCTTCCCACCGGGAATGCGGATCTCCTCATCCATGGCCGCTTCTTCACGGCGCGACGGGCGGCGCGGCGTGGACTCGGCACCGGCTGAGTAGCCACGCTCGTCGCTGCGGCTGATCTTCTTCTGAGCGTAAAGCCCTTCGAGGACGAAGTCGATCGCCGATGCCATCGCCGGGGCGGACGCCCCGCCCGCCAGGCCGCTGCGCTCGGCGAGCTCGCGCAGTCCCTGGACGCCCCGTGTCAGGGTCACGACCTCGGCCGCGGCCGTCGTGTCGCTCAGCGGCAACGTGCCGCCGAGGTCGAACCACTCGGTCACCGTTCGCGTATCGATCCCATCGAACATCCCGGTGAAGACATTGCCGACCGCCGATCGAATCAGCTCGCGCGCGACCGCTTCGGCCCCCTTCAGCTCGCCTTCGTACTCGAGCTCGAACTTACCGGTAATCGAGGGCAGCGCGGCGTAGACATCGGTCACGCGCGGGACGACGACCTTCTCGCCGTTGGCCAGCGCCCGCCGCTCGGCATTCGAAACGACCAGCTCGAGCGTCGTAATCGGCAGCCGCTGGCTGACGCCCGAGCGCTTGTCGATTTTGCGGTCGGCGCGCGCCTGGAACGCCACTTCCTCGACCACCTCACGGACGTACGCGGGAATCTCGACCTTCAAGTCGCCCGTCCGCTCGACCCAGGCTTCCTGTGCGGTAATCGCGATCGCATTGTTCCGGGTGGCGGGGTAGTGCGTCCGGATCTCTGACCCGATTCGATCTTTCAGCGGGGTGATGATCTTGCCGCGCGCCGTGTAATCCTCCGGGTTGGCCGTGAAGACGAGCATGACGTCCAGCCTCAGCCGGATCGGATAGCCCTTAATCTGGACGTCACCCTCCTGAAGGATGTTGAACAACCCGACCTGGATTTTTCCGGCGAGGTCGGGCAGCTCGTTGATGGCAAAGATGCCGCGATTCGCTCGCGGCAGGAGGCCGTAGTGCATCGTCAGCTCGTCGGCGAGATTGAGGCCGGCCTGGGCTGCTTTGATGGGATCGATGTCCCCGACCATGTCGGCAATCGTCACGTCGGGCGTCGCCAGCTTCTCGACGAAGCGCGCGTCGCGAGGCAACCAGCCGATCGGCAGGCGGTCGCCTTCGGTGGCGACCCGGGCCCGGCAGGCGCCGCAGATCGGGGCAAGCGGATCGTCGTGGATCTCGCAGCCGGGCACCACCGCGATTTGTTCGTCGAGCAGCTCGGTCAGGCTGCGCAGGATGCGGCTCTTCGCCTGTCCGCGGAGGCCGAGCAGGATGAAATTGTGGCGCGAGAGGATCGCGTTGACCAGTTGCGGCACCACGGTCTCGTCATAACCGATGATGCCCGGGAACAGCGTCTCGCCCGCATGGAGCTTGCGGACCAGGTTATCGCGGACCTCCTGTTTCACCGTCCGAGTTCCGGTCCCACGCTGTCGAAGTTCACCAAGGGTACGAATGGGGTCCGCCATGGCAGGATTGTACTCCGGGTCCCGTGCGTCATCGTTTTTTCGAATCGCATCGTCCGCTGGTCTTCGCGCACCGCGGCGGCGCCGCGCTGGCGCCTGAAAACACCGTCGAGGCGTTCGAATCGGGCTCTTCGGCTTGGCGCCGACGGCATCGAGCTCGACGTACGCGCGTCGCGCGACGGCGTGGTGGTGGTACAGCACGACAGCACGCTCGACCGGACGACCGACCAGCACGGTCACGTCGACGCACTCGATGCGCGGCAGCTGGCGGGAGCTGATGCGGGCTTTCGTTTCGGCGCGGCGAACGGCTATCCATTTCGCGGCCGCGGGATCGGGATTCCCACGCTGGCCGATGTGTTGGCGCGCTATCGCGATTGCCGGGTGATCGTCGAGATGAAGATCAACTCGGCCGCGTTCGCCGCGGCCGTCGTCGACGTGGTGCGTGCCGCAGGCGCCGACGACCGCGTCTGCCTCGGGTCGTTCGGCCAGCGCGCCCTGCGCGAGGTCCGGCGCCTCGCGCCGTCGCTGGCGACCAGCGCCTCGGGCGTAGAGGTCCGGTGGGCTCTCTACCGGAGCTGGTGCCGGTGGCCGATCCGGCGTCCGGCCTACCAGGGCTACCAAATTCCCGAACGCGCCGAGGCCACGCAAGTCGTCACGCCGCGGTTCGTGCGCGAAGCGCATGCGGCAGGCCTGGGAGTCCAGGTCTGGACCGTCGATCGCGAAGAGGATGCGCGGAGGCTGCTGGCATGGGGCCTCGACGGATTGATCACCGATCGTCCCGACCTGATAGTCCCGTTCGTGGGGAGCTGGCAGCGCTCGTCGTAGTTTGGCCTGTAGCTAGCGGTTCAACTTGCGGTTCAGCAAAATCGTTCCCATGCTGCGTTCAGCCGCCGTGCTGCGCGGCGAACGCATCCGCCGCTCGTTCCCAACCCCCTTGCTCGGTATCGAGAAGCTCGTAGAACTCATCGTCAAGGGCCGAGAACGGATCCCGCGCCTCGGCATGCGCCGCCGCATAGGCCGCAAGCGCGGCGCCTCTCACTTCTTCATCCCGTGGATACGGGCGCTCGAAGAATTCGATCGCCCGGCGAACGACCGCGGCAACGCCCGTCATGCCGATGCGTTCGTAGGCAACCGCCGCTTCCGGTGCGAGGACCCCGGTGCTGTTCAGGAAGAACTGGTGCAGGCCGCCGTTGCACACTTCCGACTGGCACCAATGAGCGGCGAACAGATGAGCGGCTGGTTCTGGCGTCCGTTCGAACTCGCGCAGGAACGCCTCCCCCCGTCGTAGATGCTGATTCGCTTCCAGTGTGGCTCGACGAGAGTCCAGTACCGCTCACCCGGCCCACGCGGATCGGTCACGCCGGCTACTGTAGCCTGAACTGTACGGTCACAGTCATGACGACCGGAATCGGTTCATTGTTCAAGCGCGCCGGCGTGAATTTCCACTGGCGGACCGCATCCAGGGCTGCCTGATCGAGCAGCGGATGGCCGCGCAGCACACGCACGGATGTGACGAGGCCGGTGTGATCGATCACCGCCTCGAGGATGACGATGCCCTCCGTGCGCGTCTCGCGCGCCATCTGGGGGTATATCGGCGGGACGTTGACGGTTTTCTCCGGAGCGATGATGCCGCCATGAAGCCGGACCGGACGCTCGGGCGCCGTCGGAGCGGGTGCCGGCAACGGTTCCGGTGCGCCGACGATGTCCGTGCCGATCCCATCCGACACGCCCATGGTGATTCCCGAACTCGTTGTGACGGGCGGCGGCAGCCATGTTTCGGGTGTGATGTCCGACGGCGGTACCAGCGGCGCGGCGTTCACCGAAACAGATGGCGCGCTCGGCTGCGCCGGCATCAATTGACGCGGCGACGGCGGCGGAGGCGGCAGTTTGATGTCCACCAGGCGCGCCGGTTCGTAGAATGCCAGCACTTCGCGTGGCGTCGGAAGGATGTGAGGCGCTATTGCAGAAGCGAGCAGCACCGCCAGCAACACGGCGGCATGCACGACGATCGAGATGACCAGCATCGGCGAGCGGCGGGATTTGACAGACGGCGGACGAGCAACGACATCACGAAACAGATCGCGCGGCATACAGTCCCTCCAGATGCCGGGCCTGAAAAGCCCGGCCTACACACGCGCGACGTCTGTAGGCCGACCCTGTCAGGGTCGGCACATCATCGAGGGCAGGCCTGCCGTTAATCAGTTGGACACCGGAGTTCAATCAATGTTCCTGCGCGCTTGAACACGTCATTCATCATCCGCGCAGTGAGCTTTCCGGTGTTCGTGTTCTGACGACTCGGGTGATAGCAGCCAATGAGCGTGTGGCCGTTCGGCAGAACGTCGCTCGAGCCGTGCGCGAAGGTAGGCCGTGGCCGGATCACGAGACCACGCAGTTTGAGCCTCTGCAGATACGCATCGAAACCGATCCGGCCGAGGGCGACGACGACGCGGATGCGGGGCAGGGCAGCGATCTCGGCGTCGAGATGCGGCAGGCAATTCGCGATCTCTTCCGGTGTCGGTTTGTTATCCGGCGGAGCGCAGCGGACGGCGGCGGCGATGAACGCATCGCGCAGCTCGAGGCCATCGTCGGGATCGCGCGATGTCGACAGGTTCGCAAAGCCCGTGTGATGCAGCGCCGCCATCAGGAAATCGCCGGAGCCGCCGATGCCGTCGCCCGTGAAGACGCGGCCGGTGCGGTTCGCGCCGTGCGCCGCCGGTGCGAGGCCGACGATCAGCAGCCGCGCGCGGGGATCGCCGAAGCCGGGCACGGGTCGGGCCCAGTAGGTCTCGTCGCGGAAGGCGCGGCGCTTCTCGATGCCGATTTGCCGGCAGTAGTCGCGAAGCCGCGTGCACCGGTCACACGACACGATGGCCTCACGGACGGCGATGAGCTTGTCGTTCGTTCTCACGACGAGGTTACAATGAGGGATTGTCTACAGGCGGCACGCGGATCGGCCGACACTGTGGCTAGTTTAGGCTAGGGAGGCGAAAGGACAAGCTTCTGCTGTGAGACACATAGCCCCCAAAGACGCCGCCGAGCTCGATGCCGTCGAGACACGCGAGTGGCTCGATTCCCTCGACTACGTGCTGCAGACCGGCGGACCCGCCAAGGTCGCCCGTCTGCTGAAAGACCTGACGGTGCACGCCACCGAAAACGGCGTCAAGCTCCCGTTCAGCGCGAACACCCCTTACATCAACACCATTCCCGCCGACGAGCATGCGCTCATGCCGGGCAGTCCAGACCTCGAGCGCCGCATCAAGAGCCTGGTGCGCTGGAACGCCGCGGCGATGGTCGTGCGCGCCAACAAGGCCGAAGAAGGCATTGGCGGCCACATCTCGACCTATGCGTCGGCGGCGACCCTTTACGAAGTGGGCTTCAACCACTTCTTCCGAGGCCACGAAAGCCCTGACGCCGACATCATCTTCTTCCAGGGGCACGCCGCGCCCGGGATCTACGCGCGAGCCTATCTCGAGGGCCGCATCGACGAAATGCACCTCGAGAACTTCCGCCGCGAGCTGCGCCAGGGCGGCGGCCTGTCGTCCTACCCGCACCCGTGGCTGATGCCAGACTTCTGGGAATACCCGACGGTGTCGATGGGCCTCGGCCCGATCATGGCGATCTACCAGGCGCGGTTCATGCGCTACCTGGAAGATCGCGGGATGAAGCCGAATTCGGCGGCGAAGGTCTGGGCCTTCATCGGCGACGGCGAGACCGACGAGCCCGAGGCGCTCGGCGCCATCACGCTGCCGGCCCGCGAAAAGCTCGACAACCTGATCTTCGTCATCAATTGCAACCTGCAGCGGCTCGATGGGCCGGTCCGCGGCAACGGTCAGATCATCCAGGAGCTCGAGGCGATGTTCCGCGGCGCCGGGTGGAACGTCATCAAGGTGATCTGGGGCCGCGAGTGGGATCCGCTGCTGGCCAAGGATCGCGACGGACTGCTCGTCAAGCGGATGGGAGAAATCGTCGACGGCCAGTACCAGAAGTACGCCGTCGAGTCGGGCGCCTACGTGCGCGAACACTTCTGGGGCGCCGATCCTCGTCTCCTGGAAATGGTCAAACACCTGTCGGACGACCAGCTGAAGAAGATGTCGCTCGGCGGCCACGATCCGGTGAAGGTCTACAACGCCTACAAGACAGCTGTCGAACACAAAGGGGCACCGACCGTCATCCTCGCGCGCACCATCAAGGGATACGGCCTCGGCGAAGCGGGTGAGGGCAAGAACATCACCCATCAGCAGAAGAAGATGAACGAAGAGGAGCTGCGGGCCTTCCGCACCCGCTTCGGCATTCCGATTTCCGACGCGGAGATCAGCAAGACCCCGTTCTACCGGCCAGCCGACGACAGCATTGAAATCCGCTATCTGCGTCAGCGCCGGGAGTCCCTCGGGGGCTACGTCCCGACCCGCAGGACCCGCAGCGAGCCGTTGAAGTCCGTTCCCGCGGAGCCGTTCGAGGAGTTCTTCTCCGGCACCGATGGCCGGAAGGCATCGACGACCATGGTGTTCGTGCGGCTGCTGTCGAAGCTGCTGCGCGACAAGGAGCTCGGCCAGCTGGTCGTGCCGATTGTCCCCGACGAGGCACGCACCTTCGGGATGGAAGCGCTCTTCCGCCAGGTCGGCATCTACTCGCATGCCGGGCAGGTCTACGAGCCGGTCGACATGGACACGCTCCTGTACTACAAGGAGGCGTCCGACGGCCAGATTCTGGAAGAAGGGATCAACGAAGCGGGATCGATGTCGTCGTTCATCGCCGCCGGCACGGCCTACGCGACCTACGGCGTCAACACCATCCCATTCTTCATCTTCTATTCGATGTTCGGATTCCAGCGGATCGGCGACCTGATCTGGGCGGCCGCGGATTCGCGGACGCGCGGGTTCATGCTCGGCGGGACGGCCGGCCGGACCACGCTGGCCGGCGAAGGTCTCCAGCATCAGGACGGCAACAGCCATCTGCTCGCCTATCCGGTGCCGAATGTCGTGGCCTACGATCCGGCCTTTGCCTACGAGATCGCCATCATCATCGAGGACGGCATCCGGCGGATGTACGTCGACCGCGACAGCATCTTCTACTACCTGACGGTGATGAACGAGCAGTACGCCATGCCGCCGATGCCCGACGGCGTGCGAGACGGCGTCCTGAAGGGACTTTACCGCTACCGCGCGAGTACGACGCCGGATCGCAAGGCGCGGGCGCAGCTGTTCGGCAGCGGGGCGATCCTGCCGGAAGTCATCAAGGCGCAGGAAATCCTGGAGAGCAAATACGACGTCGGCGCCGACGTCTGGAGCGTCACGAGTTATTCAGAGTTGTACCGTGACGGTCACGCGTGCGAGCGCTGGAACATGCTTCATCCCGGCGTGCCGGCGCGGCTGCCGTACGTCACGCAGTGCCTCAAAGATGCACCCGGCGTGATGGTCGCGGCGTCAGACTATGTGAAAGCGCTGCCGGATTCGATCGATCGCTGGCTGCCGCGTCCGTTGACGACGCTCGGCACCGACGGGTTCGGCCGCAGTGAGAGCCGCGCCAGCCTGCGCGAGTTCTTCGAGGTCGACTACCGCTATGTCATCGTCGCCACGTTGGCGGCGCTGGCGCGCGAGGGCCAGATCGACGCGGCGGTCGTCCAGCAGGCGATCAAGACGCACAACCTCAATCCCGAGAAGAGCAATCCCGCTACTTCGTGACGCACGTGACTGACTTCACCCTCCCGGAACTCGGTGAGAACGTCCCGTCGGGCGACGTCCTGCGCGTCCTGGTCAAGGCCGGTGACGTCATCACCAAGGACCAGCCGGTGCTCGAGCTCGAAACCGACAAGGCCACCATCGAGGTCCCCTCGTCGGTGGCCGGCCGCGTCAAAGAGATCAAGGTGAAAGCCGGCGACAAGGTCAAGGTCGGGCAGAGCATTCTCGCCGTCGACTCGGAGGCGGCACCGGCCGACGAGCCGAAGCCCGCGAACAGCAAGCCGGCCGAGTCCAGCAAGCCGGCCGAGTCGAGCGCGCCGGCCGAGTCGAGCGCGCCGGCCGAGTCGAGCGCGCCGGCCGAGCGGCCTGCGGCGGCGGCGGCCGCCGGCGCGAACAGCGCGGCGAAGGTGCCGCAGGACGAGCCTGGTCTCGAGCAGCACGTCGAGGGTGCGAAGCGGCCGACCGCAGACAAGTCAGGAACAATCGCGCCGCGCAGCGGCGCCGAGAAGGTCGTCGACATCCGCGCCAGACAGGCCGCCGAACCGGCGGCTCCCGAGCTGCCGGTCGCGCCGGCCGCGCCGTCGGTTCGACGCATGGCGCGCGAGCTCGGCGTCGACATCGATCAGGTGCCGGGGAGCGGCAACGGCGGCCGCATCTCGATCGACGACGTCAAAGCGCACGCCAAGCGGATCATCACCGAGCCGTCCTCCGGCGGCACCGCGATCGCCGCCGAACCGCTGCCCGACTTCACCCGCTGGGGCAGCGTCGAGCGCCAACCGATGCGGGCGGTGCGGCGCAAGACCGCCGAACATCTGAGCGCCGCGTGGGCGACCGTGCCGCACGTGACGCAACATGACTTTGCAGACATCACCAGCCTCGAGGAGCTGCGCAAGCGATACGGCAAGCAGGCCGAGGCGGCCGGTGGCAGCCTGACCGTCACCGCCATTGCCGTCAAGGTCGTGGCGGCCGCGTTGAAGGTGTTTCCGCAGTTCAATTCCTCGATCGACCTCGCAGCCGACGAGATCATCCACAAGAAATACGTGAACATCGGCGTGGCGGTCGACACCGATCGAGGCTTGCTGGTTCCGGTGATTCGGGACGCCGACACCAAGAACATCGTGCAGCTCTCGGTCGAGCTGACGCAGCTCTCGGAGAAGGCGCGCACCCGGAAAATTTCACTCGACGAGATGCAGGGCGGCTGCTTCAGCATCTCGAACCTCGGCGGGATTGGCGGCAGCTTCTTCACGCCGATCGTCAATATTCCGGAGGTGGCGATTCTCGGGATTTCCCGCGCGAAGATGGAGCCGGTTTACGCCAAGGACTCGAATCAGTTCGTGCCTCGACTGATGCTCCCGCTGTCGCTGTCCTATGACCACCGGGTGATCGACGGCGCCGACGGCATCCGCTTCCTGCGCTGGGTCGCGGAAGCGCTCGAGCAGCCGTTCGTCCTGGCGCTGCAGGGATGAATCCGAGTTTGCGAAATTTACAATTCACCATTGTAAATTATAAATTCCAGACCTCTGCGCCGTGATTTCCACCCAACTTGTCGTCGTCGGCGGCGGGCCCGGCGGCTATGCCGCCGCCTTTCTCGGCGCAGACCTCGGTCTCACGGTCACGCTGATCGATCCCGAGCCCAATCCGGGCGGCGTGTGCGTGTATCGCGGGTGTATTCCCTCGAAAGCGCTGTTGCACGTCGCGAAGCTCGTCGAGGAGGCCCGTCACGCGAAAGCGTGGGGCGTCGAATTCGCTGAGCCGCGCATCGATCTGGACAAGCTGCGGCAGTTCAAGAACGATGTCGTCAAACGGTTGACCGGCGGGACCGGTCAGCTGGTGAAGCACCGCAAGGTCCAGTACATCCAGGGCGTCGCCGCCATTGCCGATCCGCACACGCTGCGCGTGACGAAAAGTGCGGGTGGTGAAGAGACAGTCAAGTTCGAGCACGCCATCCTCGCCACCGGCTCGGTGCCGGCCATGCCGCCCGCCCTGCAGCTGGACGATCAGCGCGTGATGGACTCCACGTCCGCTCTGGATCTCCCCGACATTCCGAAGACGCTCCTGGTGGTCGGCGGCGGTTACATCGGCCTCGAGCTCGGCTCCGTCTACGCCACGCTGGGCAGCGCCGTGACGGTTGTCGAAATGACCTCAGGCCTGCTGCCCGGCGCGGATCGCGATCTGGTCGACATCCTGGCGAAGCGCATCAACTCGCTGATGACATCGGTCAAGCTGAACACGACGGTCACAGCCATGACGCCCGAGGCGCAGGGCATCCGGGTCACTTTCGACGGCAAGGACGTCCAGCTGTTCGATCGTGTCCTGGTGGCGGTCGGCCGGCGTCCGAACTCGGGCATTGCCGGGCTCGACGGCACGCGCGTCAAGGTCAACGAGCGTGGTTTCATCGTGGTCGACGAGCAGATGCGGACCGACGAGCCTTCGATCTTCGCGATCGGCGACCTCGTCGGCGAGCCGATGCTGGCCCACAAGGCGTCCCATGAAGGACGGACCGCGGTAGAGGTCATCGCGGGTGAAAACGTCGCCTTCGAACCGCGGGCGATCCCGGCGGTGGTCTTCACCGATCCGGAATTGGCGTGGTGCGGGCTGACCGAGGCTCGGGCCCAGAAGGAAGGTCGCAAGATCGCGATCGCCAAGTTTCCCTGGGGCGCGTCCGGCCGGGCGATCACGCTGGACCGGACCGACGGCCTCACCAAACTGGTGCTGGATCCGGAGAGCGATCGGATCCTGGGCGTCGGCCTGGTCGGATCCGGCGCCGGCGAGCTGATTGCCGAAGGCGTGCTGGCCATCGAAATGGGCGCGAATGCCACCGACCTCAGGCTGTCGATTCACCCGCATCCGACGTTGACGGAGACGATGATGGAGTCGGCGGAGGTGTTCTTCGGCCAGGCCACCCACGTGTATCGGCCCAGGCGCTGACGTGTAGACCGGGTCTTTAGACCCGGCATCACATAAAGGTCCGATCAAAGCACCGGCTGCGGGTGGGCGCGAGGGGAGGCATTCCTCAGGCCGCTCGACCCGCAGCCGATCTGACAAGCTCGTTCAGCGATCGCCGCGGACGACCATCCCGACGCCGGACCACCGCAGGAAGTCGGCCCCAACCAACCGCTCCACCACCTGCCGGCAGAGATCCTGATCGAGACCAAAGAGCCGTGATGCCTGGCGGACCGTCAGAGTCAATCCGGGCATTTCAACGAACTCCGCACGAACTCGATCGGTCAGGACATCTACGTTCATCGATCTCTTCCTCCCTGCCACCCGGCGGAGCAAGAGACGCTCCACTGCACGGTGCAGGCGTCGCGCCCTCATTTCGCGCAGATTCGCCTGCAAAGTCGCTGGTTTGGCCCGCTCGCCGGTCCGCCGCCGGAGATTGAGCATCCTACATTTCTGTAGAATCACAAGAAATCACCAACAGTCGTGTACTGACATGCTTCCAAAACCGCCCGGCTGCAACCGGTGCGCCTCGGGGTAACGTGGCTGGAGGTGAGGAGATGTTATCGAAACGTGCCGCCGCGTCCCTGGTTGCCACGACCGTCGCCGCGGCCTCCGGCTGCGTGTCGCTGGCCACGCTCGGCCGCGTCATTCAACCGCTGACGTTCGCCGAAGCGGACGATCGTCCCGCTGAGCTGACGCGGTTCCCGCCGTCGTTGAACCGACCCGCCGGCGCTGCGGGGGTACGGATCTGGCTCGCGGTCGATAACCCGAACCCCTTTGGCGTGACGCTCAGCACGCTCCGGACGACGCTCCTGCTCGACGAGCAGCGCGCGGCGACGGGCGAGTTCCCGCTCGGCCTCGCGCTGCGCCCCGGTCAGGAATCGGTCGTGCCGCTCGATCTCTCCATCGGTTTGCTGGACATCGCCGGGCTGGCCGGGGTGTTTCAGCAGGCCGCCCGGACGGGCCGCGCCCCCTACCGCCTCGACGGGACCTTCGGCGTCGACGCCGGTCCACTCGGGCAGCTCACCTTCGGGCCGATGACGCTCGTCACCGGAGAGGTCCGGGTCGGCCCGCTGTAACCAAGCCAGACATTTTTGTAAGAAGGCCTGTAAGCGGCAACGAAACCGTAGCCAGGCGCTGCCTTTACTTTCGCCGTGGCGTGAGGCATAACTTCGCGGTGCATCTCACGCCGCGCGAAGTCGACAAGCTGATCATCTTCTCGGCCGGCGAAGTGGCGCGCAAGCGGCGCGCCCGCGGTCTCAAGCTCAATCATCCCGAAGCGGTGGCGCTGATTACCTCCGAGATTCTCGAGCTGATCCGCGACGGCCGCTCGGTCGCCGAAATCATGAGCCTGGGCGCGGCCATTCTGCCAGTCGAGGCGGTGATGGAAGGCGTCGCGGAGATGATTCCCGAGATTCAGGTCGAGGGCACCTTCCCGGACGGGACCAAGCTGGTCACGGTGCACCAGCCGATTCGATGAGCCACCCACGCCCATGATTCCCGGTGAGTACTTTCTGCAGAGCGATGACATCGAGATCAATGCGGGGCGGCGGACGGTGTCGATCGAGGTGACCAACCGCGGCGATCGGCCGGTGCAGGTCGGGTCGCACTGCCACTTCTACGAGGTGAACCGCGCGCTCGATTTCGACCGCAGCCGCGCCTTTGGGATGCGGCTCAACGTGGCCGCCGGGACCGCGGTGCGATTCGAACCGGGAGACAGCCGCGCGGTGGAACTGGTGGCGCTCGCCGGCAGGCGTGAAGTCATCGGCATCAACGGTCTCGTCAACGGCCCGCTCGACGCTCGAGGGCGCACCGCATGAAACTCTCGCGCCGGAGCTACGCGGACCACTACGGTCCGACCACCGGTGACCGGATCCGCCTGGCTGACACCGATCTCATCGTGCGGGTGGAGCGCGATTTCACCGTCTACGGCGACGAGGTGACGTTTGGCGGCGGCAAGGTGATTCGCGACGGCATGGGCCAGTCGCCGTCGGCGACCCGCGCCGGCGGCGCCCCCGATCTCGTGATCACCAATGCCGTGGTGATTGACGCGGCCGGCATCTACAAAGCCGACGTGGGCGTGCGCGACGGCCGGATCGCCGCCATCGGCAAGGCCGGGAACCCTGGCATCATGGCGGGCGTGACGCCCGGCCTCGAGATTGGTGCGTCGACCGAGATCATCGCGGGCGAGGGACGGATGCTCACCGCCGGCGGCATCGATGCGCACGTCCATTTCATCTCGCCCAACCAGATTCCCGATGCCTTCCATTCCGGCATCACGACGCTCATCGGCGGGGGAACGGGACCGGCGACCGGCACGAACGCGACCACCTGCACGCCCGGCGCGTGGCACCTGCGGCGCATGTACGAGGCGGTCCAGGGCTACCCCCTGAACTTCGGCTTTCTCGGCAAGGGCAACGCCTCGACGGCCGAGCCGCTGCGCGAGCAGATCCGCGCCGGTGCCGCCGGACTGAAGCTGCACGAGGACTGGGGCACCACGCCGGCCGCGATCGACACCTGCCTCGCGGTCGCCGACGAGCTCGACGTGCAGGTCGCGATTCACACCGACACCTTGAACGAAGCCGGTTTCGTCGAGGACACCATCGCGGCCATCAACCGCCGGACAATTCACACGTATCACACCGAAGGGGCAGGCGGCGGCCACGCGCCGGACATCATCCGCCTGTGCGGCGAGCCCTATGTGCTCCCGTCCTCGACCAATCCCACGATGCCCTTCACCCGCAACACGCTCGACGAGCATCTCGACATGCTGATGGTCTGCCATCATCTGTCGGCGAAAGTCCCTGAAGATGTGGCGTTCGCCGACTCGCGCATCCGGCCCGAGACGATTGCCGCCGAGGACGTCCTCCACGATCTGGGCGCGATCAGCATGATGTCGTCCGATTCGCAGGCGATGGGACGGATTGGCGAGGTCATCTGCCGCACCTGGCAGACCGCCGACAAGATGAAGCGCCAGCGCGGCGCGCTGGCGGGCGACACCGCGCTCGATGACAACCGGCGCGTCCGCCGCTACATCGCCAAGTACACCATCAACCCGGCGATCGCGCACGGCATTGCCGGCGAAGTGGGATCGATCGCGGTCGGCAAGCTCGCCGATCTGGTGTTGTGGAAGCCGGCCTTCTTCGGCGTCAAGCCCGAGCTGGTGATCAAGGGCGGCCTCATCGCCGGCGCCATGATGGGCGATGGCAACGCGTCGATCCCCACTCCGCAACCGGTGGTGGCGCGCTTCATGTTCGGCGCCTTCGGGGCGGCGCTCGATACCTGCAGCGTTCACTTCGTCAGCCGCGCCGGCATCGAGAGCGGGGCGCTGGACGGCCTCTCGCGGCGCCTGCTGGGCGTGCGCGACTGCCGCACGCTCGGCAAGCGCGATATGGTGCTCAACGACGCGTTGCCGAAGATCGACGTCGACGCCGACAGCTACGAGGTGCGCGCCGACGGGGAGCTGCTCACCTGCGAGCCGGCGGACGTCCTGCCACTGGCCCAGCGCTATTTCCTCTTCTAGACGGTCGATGCTCTACGCCCTCAAATCCCTGCCGGTCGTTCGCGAGGTGTACCGCGGCGAGGCGCTGCCGCCGACCGCCGTCGACTACCGACGTGACACGATTACGCTCGGCTGGGAAGATCGCGTCCGCGCCCGGGGACGCCGCCGCTCTGACAACGGCGTCGAGTTCGGGACCGCGCTCGAGCGCGGCACGGTGCTGCGAGACGGCGACTGGCTGTTGCTCGACGGACTCGCCACCGCGATCGGTGTCGTGGCACGTGCCGAGGCCGTCCTGGTGATCGAGGCGCGGACGCCTGCCGAGGCGGCGCTGTTCGGGTATCACATCGGCAACAGTCATCAACCGGTCATGGTCACCGAATCGGCCCTCATCTGCCCCGATCTTCCGGGGGTCGCCGCGCTGCTCGAGTACCACCGGATTCCGTTTGCCCGCGCGCTGCGGCCGTTCACACCGGTTGGCCTCGACGTCCCGGCCCATCGTCATCAGCGATGACTGTCCTGCCGCTGTTGCACCTGTGCGACAGCCTGTTTCCGACCGGCGGGTTCGCACACTCCGATGGCCTCGAATGGGCCACCGACGGCGGGCTCGTCAGCCGTCCGGCCGACCTCGGCGACTGGATGGATGCGTGCCTGGATCAGACGATCGCCGGGTGCGATGGTCCGGCCGTGTGGCACGCATGGCACGCGTTCGTCGTCAGCGACTGGGTGAGGCTGGTGACCGTCAGCGCCGAAGTGCATGCGCTCAAGCCCTCGAGCGCGGCCCGTCAGGCCGGCCGCGCCATGGGCATCAGACTGGTCAGAACCTGGAGCCTGCTGTACCAAGCACCGGACCTTCAGAGGCTCCTTTCACAGGTTGACGTCGAGCGCACGATGACGCTGCCGGCGGCGTTCGGAGTCGTGTGCGGGTCGGCGGGGATTGATCCTCACGTCGCGCTCGAGGGGTTCGTGTACACCCGGCTGGCCGCGATCGCGTCGGCGGCGATGCGGCTGATGCCGATTGGTCAGCACGAGGCGCACGGCGTGCTCGCCTCGCGTCTGCGCCGTGCCGGGGCGATCGTCGAGGACATCGCCGCGCGGGGCGAAATGCCGTCGGCGTTCGCGCCGGCGCTGGACATCGCCTCGATGTCACAACAGTACGTGCACTCGCGGTTGTTCCGCTCGTGATGGCCGGGAAGCATCCAGCGGTTCGCATCGGCGTCGGCGGCCCGGTCGGATCGGGGAAGACGGCGCTGGTCGACACGCTCTGCAAGCGCATGCGCGCGACCTACCAGCTGGGGGTCGTCACCAACGACATCTTCACGCGCGAGGACATGGAGTTCCTGGTCCGCAGCGAGGCGCTGCCGGCCGATCGGATCATCGGCGTCCAGACCGGCGGTTGTCCTCATACCGCGATCCGCGAGGACGCATCGCTGAATTTCGACGCGCTCGACGAGCTGGCGCTGCGCCATCCTCAGCTCGATCTGATCTTTCTCGAAAGCGGCGGCGACAACCTCGCCGCCAGCTTCAGTCCCGAACTGGTCGACGCGGCGATCTACGTGATCGACGTGTCGGGCGGCGACAAGGTCCCGCGCAAGGGCGGCCCGGGTGTCACGCGCTCGGACCTGCTGGTCATCAACAAGATCGATCTGGCCGCGCATGTCGGCGCCAGCCTCGAGGTGATGGCGCGCGACTCGAAGGCGATGCGCGGCGACCGACCGTTCGTCTTCACGAACCTGAAAAGCGGTGAGGGAGTATCAGCGGTCATCGCCTGGATCGAGCAGGAGCTGCTGTTTGATCGCTAAAGCGTCCGATGCGATCGCCGTCGATGCCCGGGAAGTCGGGTTGGTCGGGCGGCACGCCCGGCTCGAGCTCGTCTTCGCCGTTCGTCGCGGGCAGACCGTGCTGGCCCACGCCTACGCCGAACCACCGTTCCGGGTCGGTCGTGCGTTCCTCGAGGCGGACGGCGTTCGGATGATTCTCGCCTGGTCGGCGCCCGGCATCTTCGGTGGCGACCGGCTGACGCAGCACGTGCAGGTCGAGGCAGGCGCTCGAGTGCACCTGACGTCCCAGTCGGCGCTGCAGGTCCATCCCACGGCCACCTCCGCGATGGCGACCTCGACACGACATACCACGTCGACGGCGGAAGCGTGCTCAGCTGCGAATGGGATCCGGTGATTCCGTTTGCCGGATCCCGGTTCACTCAGCGGATCGAATTGCGTTTGCGACGAGGGCGCCACGCTGCTGTGGAGCGACGCGTTCATGAGCGGACGCGACGCGCGCGGCGAGCGTTGGCGGTTCGATGTCTTCGACCACGAGCTCAAGGTGACGCGGTCCGGCCGGCTCGACTATCTGGAGCGGTATCGCCTGACACCGGCCCTCCGAGCGGTCGGGCAGCCCTGGGTGGCGTCAGGTGCCGCATATTTCGGGACGGTTCTCGGAGCGGCCGACGCCATCGCCGCCGAACCTCGGACGCTCTGCAGCACGAACTGACCCGGACGCCAGGGTCTTCGCGCCGCGGTCGACGCCTCGATGCGAGCCTGACGCTCGTCCGGCTGATGGGCGACAAAGGCGGCGCATTTCACGCGGCCCGGGTCCGGGCGCGCTCGGCGCTTTGGGCTTGACACGCTTCGGGCCGCTCCCCATAGTTGGACGGTTCAATCGCCCTGCTTCCGGGAAGGAGAGTTTGCATGCGCTCCACCTCGTTCAGGCTCGCCCTCGTTCTTTCCGTCGCATTCCTTGGCTCCGGCAGTCCGGCCGCCGCGCCGCAGGCCACATCATCCGCGGCCGCTCCGATATTCCAGTCAATTGGCCCCCTGACATTTGGTGCCGACGGCGTGCTGTTCGCCGCCGACCCGCAGGCGGCGACGATCTACGCCGTGAACGTCACAGCGGCGCTGCCGCCGGCGCGGCCGGCACGCAGGAGATTCCGGCGATCGACGCGCAGATCGCCGCGCTGGTCGGCGCGGAGGCGCGCGAGATTTCCGTGACCGATCTCGCGGTGCAGCCGCGCACCGGTAACGCGTTCATGGCGGTGATGCGCGGCCAGGGCGCCGGCGCCCGGCCGGCCCTGATCCGCGTCGACGGCGCCGGCAAGATCGAACTGGTCGACTTCGCCAGGACCACTGCCACCAAAGTGACGCTGCCGAACCCCGCGCAGCGGGTCGAGGGGATCACCGACATGGCGTTCATGGACGGCCGGCTGTACGTCGCCGGGTTGTCGAACGAAGAGTTCGCCTCGAAGCTGCGGTCGATCCCGTATCCGTTCGTGTCGGTCGACAACGGCACGAGCGTCGAGATCTATCACGGCTCGCACGGGGCGCTCGAGACACGATCGCCCGTCTACACCTTCGTGCCGTATCGGGTCGATAACACCCCACACCTGATTGCCGGGTACCTGTGCACGCCGCTCGTCAAGTTTCCGGTCTCGAGCCTGAAGCCTGGGGAAAAGGTCCGCGGCACGACGATCGCCGAGCTCGGCGCCGGCAATCGGCCGATCGACATGGTGCTCTACCAGAAGGGCGGCCGTGATTACCTGTTGATGTCGAACACGCGGCGCGGCGTGATGAAGATCCCGACCGAGCAGTTCGCGTCGGCGCCGGCCATCACCGCGCGGGTCAGCGACAAGGGTGGCATCGGCTACGAAACCGTGACGGCGATGACCGGTGTCGAGCAGCTCGATCTGCTGAACGAGACGCAGTCGCTGGTGCTGGCGCGGGTCAACGGCACGCTGAATCTGAACGCGGTCGCGCTTGCCATAACATTGCGGTTCTTCTCCACCGCACTGTTTGCCTCGGCGCTGGCGCTTTCCTCTTCCTGCTACGTGTTGGACGTCTCGTGCGGCTTCGGCGGCGGGCCGAAGCCGCTGGAGATTCGAGTTCGACGCCGCCGGCAATCGTCCCGACCTAGCCACAGTCCGCCTCGTCGGCGTGCCGGCGCGCTACCTGCCGCGCGCCACGGACTTGACCTCCGAACAGTGGGCCGCGGCGCTGCGAGTCACTGTCGCGCCAAACGAGTCGTCGGTTCCAGCTGATTCCGCTCTGCCCGCGGTGATTGGCAGCTACGCAGTCGAGCGCGGCGATATTGTGTTCAAGCCGGAGTTCGGTTTCGATGCCGGCCGCCGCTATCTCGTCAGTTCGACCCGTCGAAGCTGCCATCGGCGGCCGATGCCTGGCGGCCCGCGCCGCTGAGCTCGGTCGTCGGTCTGCCGGGCAGGAATCTGACGCCGACCACCATCGTCAGCAGCGTCTTCCCGAGCGCTGAGGTCGTGCCAGAGAATCAGCTGCGCCTCTATCTTCATTTCTCGGCACCGATGGGATTGAAGGGAGGCATCGGCTACTTCGGCTCGTCGACGAATCGGGCGAGGAGGTCCGTGAACCGTTCCTGCCCCTCGACGCCGAATTCTGGAACCGCGATCGCACCCGTTTCACGGTGTTCTTCGATCCGGGCCGGCAGAAGCGCGGCATTCTGCCGAACGAGGAGATGGGGCGGTCGCTGGTCGCTGGCCGCGCCTATACGCTGATCGTGTCGCGCGAATGGCTCGACGCCGACGGAATGCCGCTCAAGGAGGAATTCCGGCGGCGCTTCACGGTCGGACCACCCGATGAGCGGCCGCTCGATCAGCACACGTGGCGCGTCGATCGGCCGCGCGCCGGCACGCGCGATCCCCTGTCGGTGACCTTTCCGGAGCCGCTCGATCACGGCCTGCTGCAGCGCGCCTTGGGCGTCGCGGATACGAACGGGCGGATCCTTCAAGGCGAACAGCGCGTGAGCGCACAGGAAACCCGCTGGGAATTCGTCCCGGCCGCGGCGTGGCGCAGCGGTGACTACTTCCTGCAGGCGCTGACCATCCTCGAGGACATGGCCGGCAACCGCATCGGACGCGCGTTCGAAGTCGATGAGTTTTCGCGCGTCGATGACTCGGCGGAGCAGGAGAGCGTGACACGGCCATTCCGTATCGAGTGAGCCCGTCGCGCACGGAGCAGACGGAGCTTACGGAACGGGACACGGAGGCGCGAAGGCGCGGAGACGACACGGAGAAGAGTGCGACCAGCGGCCGGCATAGCCGGCCCGCTTCGCGGGTTGGTCGCACGCTCGGCCTTCTCCGTGCTTCCTCCGTGGCTCCGCGGCTCCGTGTCCCGTATCCGTGTCCTCCGTACCCTCCGGTGTGCGCTGAATTATCGAGCCGCCGCGGCGGATTGATATGCGTCGGCCGTCTCGTGCGCGTGGTAGGAGCTGCGCACCAGGGGCCCTGACTCGACGTGGACGAAGCCCAGGTCGAGCGCGATCGCTTTCAGTTCGCGGAATTCGTCGGGGTGGTAGTAGCGGACCATCGGCGCGTGCGCCTCGGTCGGCCGGAGATACTGGCCGATGGTGAGAATCCCGCAACCGACGCTGCCGAAGATCGCGCAGGGTCGCGATCAGCTCGTCGCGCTCTTCGCCCAGACCGACCATCAGGCCGGACTTGGTGGGAATGTCCGGTGCGTAACCACGCGAGCGCTCGAGCAGCTCGAGAGTGCGCGCGTAGCGGCCGCCCGACCGGGCCATGCGGTACAGCCGCGGCACGGTCTCGGTGTTGTGGTTGAGCACGTCCGGTCCCGCATCGAGCACGGCACGAAGCGCCTTAGCGTCCCCCTGAAAATCTGGAATCAGCACCTCGATCCGGCAGTCGGCGACGCGGGCGCGGGTTTCACGAATCGTCGCCGCGAAGATCGACGCGCCACCGTCGGCCAGATCGTCACGATCCACCGAGGTGATGACGACGTACTGGAGGCCGAGCGTGGCGATGGCATTGGCCACGCGGCCGGGCTCGGCGGTGTCCACGGCTCCCGGCCGGCCGTGGGCAACCGCGCAATATGAACAGGCCCGCGTGCACACGTCGCCGAGGATCATGAACGTCGCGGTACCGTGGTTCCAGCACTCGCCGATGTTCGGGCAGCGCGCCTCCTCGCACACCGTGTGCAGGCCGAGCTCGCGCATCACGCCCTTCAGCCGCAGATAGCTCGGCGACCCGGGCGCCCGCACTTTCAGCCAGTCGGGCTTCGGTTCGCGCGGTCGCGCGACGGAAAGAGGAATCACCCGCATCTTTGTTTCACTTGCTTTCACTTGCGGCGGGGCCCCACCCCCGCCGCGCGCTTACGGTGATGCGTCGCCTCGGATCTGTCCATCCTCGGCTCCGCATGGCCGCAGGCGCCTTCTGATCAATTATATCGGCCGATGGCGTCAGCGCTCACGGCGGCGCAACTCGGCGTCCCCGACGTCTTCAATGCCGCCGAGTATTTCGTCGACCGCCACGTCGCCGGCGGGACGAGGCGCCAAGGTCGCGATCGAGTGCGGCGACGAGCAAATCACCTACGCGGACCTGCACGCTCGCGTCAACCGTTTCAGCTCGGTCTTGAGAGACGGACTCGGCGTCCGGCCCGAGGAACGTGTCGTCCTGCTGCTGCTCGACGGCCCGGCGTTCCCGGTCTGCTTTTTCGGAGCGTTGCGAATCGGCGCGGTGCCCGGTGCCGACCAATACATTGTGGAAAGCGCCCGACCTGCGCCACGTGCTGAACGACTCTGCCGCGCGCGTCCTGGTCGTCAGCCGCGAGCTCCTCCCCGAGCTCGAGAAGATTCCCCAGACCGACCGTGCCGCCGCTCCACCATGTTCTCATCGTCGGCGGCGGCACGTTCTCTGGAACGGGCGCGACCGTGCACGCGTTCGAGCCGCTGCTCGAACAGGGGGCGAGCGAGGTCGCTGCTCAACCGCTCAGCCGTGATGCGCCGGCCTTCTGGCTGTATTCGTCGGGCAGCACCGGCACGCCGAAAGCCTGTGTCCATCTGCAGCATGACATGGTCGTCTGCGCGGAGCTCTTTGCGAAAGGAGTGCTCGGCATCAATGCGGACGATCGCTGCTTCAGCGTGGCGAAGTTGTTTTTTGCGTACGGGCTCGGCAACGCCGGCTACTTTCCCCTCGCAGTCGGTGCCACGAGCATCCTGTGGCCCGGGCCGCCGCAGCCGGCCCACGTCTACGCCACCATCGAACGCCATCGTCCGACGCTCTTTTTCTCGGTTCCGACCGGCTACGCGATGCTCCTTTCTCACGAGGGGTCGTTCGATCTCTCATCGGTCCGGCTGGCGGTGTCGGCGGGCGAGGCGCTCCCGCCGGCGATCTACGAACGCTTTCGCAAGCGGTTCGGCATCGAGATCATCGACGGCATCGGCTCGACCGAGGCGTTGCATATGTTCATCTCGAACCACCCGGGCCGCAGCCGTCCGGGTACGAGCGGCACGGTGGTTCGCGGCTACGCAGGCGCGTATTCTCGACGACGCCGGCGCGCCGGTCGCTGCGGGCGAGATCGGCAATCTCTGGGTCAGCGGCGATTCGACCTGCGCCTGCTACTGGAACCAGCACGAGAAATCGAAGCAGCACCATTCAGGGGGATTGGCTCCGTACCGGCGACAAGTACTCGCAGGATCGCGACGGCTACTTCCAGTACGCGGGGCGTTCCGACGACATGCTGAAAGTCGGCGGTCTGTGGGTCAGTCCGATCGAGGTTGAAAACGCGCTGATCGAGCACGAGGCGGTTCAGGAATGTGGCGTGGTCGGACGCGATGATCGCGACGGGCTGACCAAGCCGGCAGCGTATGTGGTGCTGAAGCGCAGGAATCGCCGCAGACCGCCGCGCTCGCAGCGGAGTTGCAGCAGTTCGTCCGCGAACGGCTTGCCGAATACAAACGGCCGCGGTGGGTCGAGTTCCTCGCCGGAGCTGCCCAAGACGCCGACCGGAAAGATTCAGAGATTCCGCCTGCGCGACTTGCAGGGCGAAGACGTAGTGGTCAGCGGCGCCGCAGGCCGGCGATCAGATAGTCGGCGAAGCGCTCGGCAATCTCCTCCGATGTCGACGGTCCGTCGGGACTGTACCACCTGGGGATCCAGTTCACCGCGCCGAGGATCGCGAACGACAGCAGCTTCGCGTCCGCGTAGATGAACGTTCCCGAACGGATGCCTTCCTTCAACACTTCCCGCATGCCCTTGTCGAACCGATCGCGGCGGGTGATCACGGTTCGGAGGTGAGCCGGCGACAGCGCTTCCAGATCGAGAAACGAGCGCCGTGCCGTGCAGTTCGTCGAGAATCGTGTGAACGAACGACCCGATCAGGCGCCGCAGCTTCTGTTCCGGCGGCAGACCGCTCCGCTCGATGTCGTCGAGGATCGTCAGCAGGCGATCGAGCGAATATTGATGGCAGGCGAAGAGGATCTCTTCCTTGTTGCGGAAGTAGTAATAGAGATTGCCCTTCTTCATGTGCAGCGCGGCGGCGATCTCCTCGACCGTCGCGCCGTGGTAGCCGAGCCGGCGGAATGCGGCCGCCGCGGACTTCAGGATCTCGACGCGAGTCCCGCCCGGTGTCTTGGCCGCCCGTGCCGCCCGCCGCTTCCGGCCGAGCTTCGTCCCCCGCGCCGGCTGTTCCGGTGTTGACTCGCTCGAAGCCACCCTCTAAAGTTAGTTTGAACGGGCGTTCAATTCAACAACTATGACCGATCGTCTTCACGCCCCGGACCCCTCACCTGTCGCGTTCGAAACGCACCCCGACCAGTACCAACATTGGCGGCTGCAGTTCGACGGCCCGATCGCCACGCTGTCGATGGACGTGCAGGAAGACGCCGGGTTGTCGGCCGCTTACCGTCTCAAGCTGAATTCCTACGATCTCGGCGTCGATATCGAGCTGGCCGACGCGCTGCAGCGGATTCGCTTCGAGCATCCGGAAACCCGAGTCGTGGTGATCGACCAGCCTCAAAGAGCGGATCTTCTGCGCCGGCGCGAACATCATGATGCTCCGCGAATCGAGCCACGGCTGGAAGGTGAACTTCTGCAAGTTCACCAACGAGACCCGGCTCGCCATCGAGGATGCCAGCGAGCACTCCGGCATCAGCTTCATTGCCGCGCTCAACGGCATCTGCGCCGGCGGCGGCTATGAGCTGGCCCTCGCCTGCGACGAGATCATCCTCGTCGACGACGGCAACTCGGCGGTGAGCCTGCCTGAAGCGCCCCTGCTCGGCGTGTTGCCCGGCACGGGTGGATTGACCCGGGTCGTCGACAAGCGGCGAGTCCGCCGCGACATCGCCGACTTCTTCAGCACGCTGGTCGAGGGCGTGAAAGGCAAACGCGCGGTGGCCTGGCGGCTGGTCGACGCGGTGTATCCGACCAGTCAGTTCGACGAAGCGGTCCGCGCGCGGGCCAGCCAGCTGGCCACACCCGCTGCGGGGACGCCCGGTCCTGGGATCCGGCTCGGGCCGCTCGATCCGACGGTCAGTGACACCGCCATCACCTACTCCGCCGTTTCACTGACCTTCCATCGGGACAAGCGGACCGCCGAGTTGACTGTCCACGCTCCCACCGGGCCGCAGCCCGACACCCCAGACGCCATCGTCAAGGCCGGCGATCAATTCTGGCCGCTCCGCGCGTTCCGCGAGCTGGACGATGCGCTGCTGCGTCTGCGCGTCAACGAGCCGCAGATCGGCACCATCGTGATCAGAACCGAAGGCGACTCCGAGGCGGTCCTGGCGGTCGATCGCACGCTGGCGGCGAATCAATCTCACTGGCTGATCCGCGAGATCACGCTGCTGATCAAGCGGACGCTGAAACGACTCGATCTGACGTCGCGGACCTTCTTCGCGTTGATCGACCCTGGCTCCGCGTTCGCCGGGTCGCTGTTCGAGCTGGCGCTTGCCGCCGATCGTTCGTACATGCTCGACGATCCCGAGCGCGACAACTTCGTCTGGCTGTCACCGATGAACGGCGGGCTGCTGCCGATGAGCAACGGCCTGTCCAGACTGCAGATCCAGGTTCCTCGGCGATGCGGACAAGGTAGCCATGCTCCTGCAGCGCAGCGAGCCGTTCAGCGCGGCGGATGCCGACGAGGCCGGATTGGTGACCTTCGCCCCGGACGATATCGATTGGGAAGACGAGGTCCGGCTCGCCATCGAAGCACGCGCGGCGTTCTCACCGGATGCCCTGACCGGGCTCGAAGCCAACCTGCGCTTTGCCGGCCCCGAGACGATGGAGACCAAGATCTTCGGACGTCTGACCGCCTGGCAGAACTGGATTTTTCAGCGTCCGAACGCGGTCGGCGAAAAAGGCGCCCTGCAGGCCTACGGACAGCAGGGCCGACCTGAATTCGACTGGAAGAGAACATGATCTCCGCTGACAGAATTCCGAACAACGTCGACCTGTCCGGCAACAAGCGGCTGCAGCGCGCGCTCGAGCACTGGCAGCCGAAGTACCTGCAGTGGTGGCGCGACATGGGGCCGCAGGGCTTCCAGGACTATCACCAGGTCTACGTGCGCACCGCGGTCAGCGTCGATCCGGACGGCTGGGCGCACTTCGAGTACGTCAAGCTGCCGGAATACCGGTGGGGAATTTTCCTGGCCGATCCCGTCCAGGATCGCCGGATCGGGTTCGGTGATTTCCTGGGTCAGCCGGTGTGGCAGGAAGTGCCCGGCGAGTTCCGCAACCAGCTCCGGCGCCTGATCGTCACGCAGGGCGACACCGAGCCGGCGAGCGTCGAGCAGCAGCGCTGGCTCGGCCAGCGCTGTCCCAGCCTCTACGACCTCCGGAACCTGTTTCAGGTGAACGTCGAGGAAGGGCGTCACCTGTGGGCGATGGTCTACCTCCTGCACTCGTACTTCGGCCGCGACGGCCGCGACGAGGCCGAGGAACTGCTCGATCGCCAGAGCGGCAACCGCGACAAGCCGCGGATTCTCGACGCCTTCAACGAGCCGATCGACAACTGGCTCGACTTCTTCATGTTCACGATGTTCACGGATCGCGACGGCAAGTCGCAGCTGATGTCGCTGTCGGAGAGCTCGCTCGACCCGCTGTCGCGGACGACCCGCTTCATGCTCACCGAAGAGGCGCATCACATGTTCGTCGGCGAGACCGGCGTGTCGCGGATTCTCGAGCGCACCTGTCAGCTGATGCGCGAGGCGGGCTTCTCCGAGGATGTGCGGCGTCTCGGCGGCATCGACCTGGCGACGATCCAGAAGCATCTGAACCAGTGGTTCAGTCTCAGCGTCGACCTGCACGGCGGCGAAGTGTCGAGCAACGCGGCCGCCTATTTCGCCAACGGCCTGAAAGGCCGCGCCAAGGAAGAGACCTTCGACGATCACGTCGTCCGGGACGCGATCTACAACATGGAGTTCTTCGAGAGCGGCCGGCCGGTCACCAAGGAAGTGCTGATGCGCAACGCCATGAACGAGGTGCTGCGCGACTGGTACGTCGGTGACTGCGCGGCGGGGGTCGAACGGTGGAACCGCATCCTCGAGCGCTACGGCGTGTCGCAGCGGCTCCGCCTGCCGGATCGAAAGTTCAATCGCGGGATCGGCATGTACGCCACCTTCCGCTTCGATCCCGATGGCCGGCCGCTCTCCGACGAGGAGTGGCAGCGCCGCAAGCACGAGTGGCTGCCGTCAGACCAGGACCGCGAGTATTTGCTGAGCATCATGGCCTCGCCGGTCTACGAACGGGGCAAGTTCGCCAACTACATCGCGCCGCCGCGGCGCGGCGTCAACCAGCTGCCGGTCGATTTCGAATACGTCAGGACTGAACAGTGAAATTGGTGAGTTGGTGAATTGGAGAATTGGTGAGTCATATCATTCACTAATTCTCCAACTCGCCAATTCACGAACTCTCGCGATTCAGAGCTGTGTCGCCAGCATGGCCAGCGTCAGGCCAATCATCACCACCACGGTCGTCCAGGCCACGATATTGAAGCCGCGCGTGTTGACGTAGTTGCCCATCAGCTCGCGATCGTTGGTCAGCATCAGCATGAAGATCAGCACGAACGGCAGGACGACGCCGTTCACGACCTGCGACAACACCATC
The DNA here is from genome assembly GCA_963728825.1 of uncultured Acidobacteriota bacterium. GTDB lineage: Bacteria > Acidobacteriota > Vicinamibacteria > Vicinamibacterales > CAVVIG01 > CAVREM01. The sequence goes on along the minus strand of CAVSLA010000005.1, from coordinate 88,103 downwards.
ATGTGCGTCATCGGGAACTCCGGTACCAGCAGCACGCCGGCGCCGGTGACGATCAGCAGCGTGTACAGCCAGTAGAACGCCGGCGCTTCGTGGAATTTCTTGTCGAGGCCCGACTCGAATCCCAGCCCCTCGCACACCGTATACGCCGTCGTAATCGGCAGGACCGTGGCGGCGAACAGCGAGGCATTCAGCAGTCCGGCGGCGAACAGCAGGTAGGCGTAATCGCCGGCCAGCGGTCTGAGCGCGAGCGCCGCGTCCGCGGCGCTGTTGATCGTGGTGATGCCGGCCTCGTGCAGCGTCGCGGCGCAGGCCACGATGATGAACCAGGCGACGATCGCGGCGAAGATCGATCCGAGAATCACGTCCCAGCGCGAGGCGCGGTACTGGCGGACGGTCACGCCCTTTTCGACCACCGACGCCTGCAGGTAGAACTGCATCCAGGGCGAGATCGTCGTGCCGACCAGGCCGATCAGCATGTAGAGGTAGCCGTAGTTGCGGATGCCGGTCGCGGCCGGCCGCGAGAAGGTGGCGCGCGCCGCCGCCAACCAGTCCGGACCAGCCAGCAGCCCGGCGACGATGTAGCAGACGTAGAAGGCCGACGCCGTCAGGAAGATTTTCTCGACCGTGCCGTAGGTTCCCTGGACGACCAGCACCCAGACCGCGGCCGCGGCGATCGGCACGACGATATAACGCGAGATGCCGAACAGCTCGAGGCTGCTCGCCACGCCCGCGAACTCGGCCATCACGTTGGCGAAGTTCGTGACGACCAGGGCGATCATCAGGAAGAACGTGATGCGGAAGCCGAACTCCTCGCGGATCAGATCGCTCAGGCCTTTGCCGGTGACCGCGCCCATCCGCGCCGCCATCTCCTGCACGACGATCAGCGCCGCGGTCGCGGGGATCATCGCCCACAGCAGCGAGTAGCCGAACTGCGCGCCCGCCACCGAATAGGTCCAGATGCCGCCGGCATCGTTGCCGCCCTCGCCGGCGATGAACCCGGGACCGATCACCGCCAGGATCAACAGGAACCGGGACCGGAGCGATTTCCACGAGCGAACCACTTTGAGCATCGCCGGTCGCCTGCTCAGTGGCGATGCCTGAGCATCGCAATCACATCGTCGGCCGTGATAATTCCGGCGATCCGGCCGTCGTCATCGACCACCGCGAGCGTGATCAGGTTGTATTTGTCGAACAGGTTCGCCACTTCGTCATCGGGTGTGTCCGCCGCGCAGGCCATGTACGGCTCGCTCAAGAGCGAGAGCTGCACGGCCGGCGACGAGGTGGCGATCGCGACGAGCGGAACGGCGCCCACCAGCTTGTTCCCGGCGCCGGTGAGATAGATCGTCGCGACCGCTTCCCGGCCGCCTTCGAAGCTCTTGAGGGCTTCGATGGCGTCATCGACCACGGACGTCTCAGAGACGGCGATGAACTCGGTCGTCATCCGCCCGGCGGCGGTGCGCTCACCGAACTCGAGCAGCTGCGCGACCTCCTGGCGCTCGTCGGGCGCCATTTCGCTCAGGATCTGGCCCGATCGATCCCCCGGCAGGTCGGCCAGCAGGTCGGCGGCGGCGTCCGGGTCCATTTCCTCGACGATGTCGGCGGCGCGATTGCTGTCGAGCGATTCCAGAATCGAGACCTGGATCTGCGGGTCGATTTCTTCGAGCGCTTCCGCCGCCACTTCCTCGTCGATCGTTTCGAACACCGCCTCGCGCTCGGCGGGCGGCAGATCCTCGACGATGTCCGCGATGTCGGCGGGGTGAAGCCTGGACAGCCCCTCATAGGCGATCTTCAGCTTCACGCGGCGCGCCGGATCGGTTTCGATCAGGTCGACGAACTGCCACGGGATGACGCGCGGCGGGATCTTCTCCAGCAGGGCTCGCAGCGTGAACGACGGCACGACGCCCATGCCGAGCCGCCGGATCGCACCGCGCGCGCCGACGTCGACGGCGACGACGTTCAACGCGACGTGGTTGTTGGTCGGCGTCGAGTCGATCTCGACGTCGTTGACGCGGACCACTTTCCGGCCATGCACGTCGATGATCTGCTGATCGAGCAGGTCGCGCTTCAGCAGCAGCAGGCCGTCGGACGGCGTGTAGGGATCCCAGAGCGCCTGGTCGGTGCCGGCCCGGACCGACCGGCCGAACGACTTCAACGACTCCGGCGGCAGCGTGCGCTCGCCGTCCTGGGTGCGGACGATCAGATAGGCGACACGAGTCGAGTGGTCCTGGGGTGCGATGGCGATCTCACGCACCCGTCCTCGGACGGCGCCACTGGCGTCGCGAACCGCCGCTCCGAGGACTTCCGACAACGCCACGAGGGACATTGCAAACTCGCCAGTGTCACGTGCCTTCGCGAACACTGTCAAGAAGGATGTTAAGCTGGGTGAGCCACATCGATGCTCGACCGCACTCACCCGACCGACCGTGTCAGATGGAGTTTCTAAGCAAGCCAAGACGGCTGGCAGCGGCACTGGCCCTTGCCCTCGTAACGTCGGGCTGCGGATCGGCGGTAGAGCCCGTCACGATCCTCGGGGTGCCGGGCCGTGCGAACGCGAACGTCTCGCTGGTTGCGGACGGCGATGTCCTGGCCGCTGCCTGGTCGGCAGCCGAACCTGGCGGCAGCACCGATGTGTTCGCGGCGGTCAGCCACGATGGCGGCCGCAGCTTTTCCGCACCGTCACGCGTCAACGACACGCCTGGCGACGCGCGCATCAATGGTGAACAGCCGCCCCGTGTCGCGCTCATCCCTCGAAAGGCCGGACCGTCGGCGCTTGCCGTGGTCTGGACCGCGAAGGGTCCGTCGGGCACGGTGCTCAGGACGGCGCGGTCGACCGATGGCGGCATGACGTTCGGCCCGGCGACCACGGTCGCCGGTACGGACGCGCCTGGAAATCGAGGCTGGCACACCATCGAAGTGGATCCGCACGGGACCGTTCATGTCGCCTGGCTCGATCATCGGCGCCTGGCGCAGCGCGACGCATCGGTCGAGACGACACACCGGCACGGCGCAGGGGCCGGGTCGGCAGCCGACGGCGCGGCGATGGCGCAGTTCTCGGATCTCTACGTGTCGACCCTCGACGAAGCCGCTGAGCCGATCGCGTTGACGTCAGGGGTCTGCTACTGCTGCAAGACCGCGATGGTCAACAGCGAGACCGGTGACATTCATCTGGCGTGGCGCCATGTCTACGCGGAAAATTTCCGGGACATCGCCTTCGCCACGATCAAGGGGCCGAACACGTCGCCAGTCGAACCGATCCGCGTCAGCGAGGATCACTGGATGCTGCAGGGCTGTCCCGACGATGGTCCGGCGATGGCGGCCGACGAAAGCGGCCGCGTGCACGTCCTGTGGCCGACGGTCGTCGACGACAACGCGTCGCCGACCAAGGCGCTGTTTCACGCTTCTTCGTCAGACGCTCGACGATTCAGCGCGCGCACGCGTCTCCCCGCCGAAGGGCAGGCGAATCATCCGCAGCTCGCGATTGCACGGGACGGCACGCTGCTGGCCGCCTGGGACGAAGTGCAAGGAGGCCAGCGCCGCATCGTGCTCGCTCGTGGCCGCTTCGACCGGTCAGGGGCACCGCGCTTCGAGCGCGCACCGCACAGCGCGGACGACAGCGGCGTGTATCCTGCGATCGCCATCGCGACCAGCGCAACCATTGTCGCCTGGACGAGCGGACAGCCCGACGACTCGGTGATTCGCGTGCGACGAACGACGTTCGGTCGCTAGGCACGGAGCGGTACGATCTGGTATCCTCGGAGGATTCCAAATTGAGACAAGGTCTCAGTTTAGAGGAGCTGCTCGATGCATGCTGACGTGCTTCATGCCATCAACGTACAGATCAATTCGGAGTTTGGCGCCTGGTATCAATACCTGGCGATGGCGGCGTTCTGCGAGCGGGAGAAGTTCACCGGCGCGGCGAACTGGCTCAAAGCGCAGAGTGCCGAGGAATACGGACATGGCATGAAGCTGTTCGACTTCGTGCACGCCAGGAACGGCGTGGTCGAGCTGCTGCAGATCGCCCAGCCGACCCGCGAGTTCGATTCGTTCGCCGACATCTTCGAGACCGCGCTCAAGCAGGAGGAGAACGTGACGGCGCAGATCAACGCGCTGTACGAGCTCTGCTTCAAGAACAAGGCGTTCGCCGAGATGACCGAGCTGCAGTGGTTCCTCACCGAGCAGGTCGAAGAAGAGAAGACCGCTCGTGAGCTGGTCGCCAAATTCCGCCTGGTCGGCGACGATCCCGGATCGCTGCTCGACCTCGACCGTGAACTCGGCTCCCGGTCCACCGCCAATCAACACTGAATATTCATGACATCGATGCCCGACCTCGGCGCGTGGATCAACGCACACGCGATATGGCCGCACCTGCCGGTGTGGAGCTACGCGATCATCGCGCTCCTCGACACGCACGTCACGACCGCGTGCGTCACGCTCTATCTGCATCGCTGCCAGACGCACCGGAGCATCACCTTCCACCCGGCGGTGGCTCACTTCATGCGGTTCTGGCTCTGGGTGCGGACCTCGATGCCGACCCGGGAATGGGTGGCGGTCCATCGCTGCCATCACGCGCACGTCGAAACCGCTGAAGATCCCCATAGTCCGATCGTCTACGGCATCTGGCGCGTGGTCTTCCTCGGCACCGGGCTCTATCACCGCGCCGCCCACAACGCGGCGGTGATCGAGCAGTTCGGCAAGGGCACCCCTGACGACTTCATGGATCGACGGATCTATACGCCGCTGGCGATCGGCGGGCCGGTCTTCACGCTCGTCACCAACTTGTGGCTGTTCGGCACGTGGGGCGTGGCGATGTGGCTGTTCGAGATGGCGTGGATCCCATTCTTCGCCGCGGGTGTGATCAACGGCCTCGGCCACTGGTGGGGCTACCGCAACTTCCAGACGCCGGATGCATCGCGCAATCTACCGGGGCGGATCTGGTCGATTCTCACCTGCGGCGAGGCGTTGCACAACAACCATCACCACATCCAGAACTCACCGCGCTTCGCGATGCGCAAGGGCGAGCTCGACCCCGGCTACTGGTACTTCCGTGCGCTGAGCTTCGTCGGTCTGGCGCGCGCCCGTCATCAGGAGACGGCGGCGGCAGCCTAGACCCGACTGAGGAACTGAGGAACGTTTTCAGCTCCTCAGCTTCACTTGATGGTGATCGTCCCTCTGAGCCCCTCGATCGAATCGTGTTCGTGATCGTGGAAACCGCACACCCCTGGACTAATCAGGTTTCCGGTCTGGCGGCTCTGGCCGCTGCGATTGAGGACGCCCACCGAGTTGATCGGCGGGCAGTCGGTGTGCTCCGGGTGCGGGTCCGACACCATGTCATGACGATCGTTGTCGTTTGACACGAACGTCACGCGACAGCCGGGCGCCACGGTCACGTGCTTGGGACTGACCACGTTGTTCTGGATGGTGATGGTGGCGCAGCCGGGCTCGGACGGTTCAGCGGGCGACTGCTGATTGCAGGCGGCGACAGCGGCAGCGATCAGCACCGCTGCCGCCCCCTGCCTGATGACCCGGCCCGGTTTGCGCATGTCCATGAGACCGAGCGCGAGGCTCCGCCGTTAAAAGAACTTCCGGGAGATGTTGAACCCCAGGTACCACTGGTCGCCGTTCAAGGCGCCCTGCGCGATCTGCCGCATCGTGGTGCCGAAATAGTTCGAGAAATTCAGTTGAAAGGTGTGCCCGCCGGCGCGCTTCTCGATCGCGAAGCTGCCGAGCGTCGTGCCTGGCTTGTAGCCGGACAGGCGCGGCGTCAGCTCGCCGACCAGATACACCGTCGGCCTGATCCGGAGCCGGCTGCCGAGCCCGAGCATGAACGTCTCGTCATCCTCGATGTCCGGGTCGAAGAGATTGCTGTTGGCGACGAACATCGGCTCGAGGTGTACCGTTCCACGATCGCCGAGCAGCCTCGTGACGATCAAGCCGAAGGTCGGGGAGTACTCATCGCGGAAGTTGTCGGTGCCTTCGATGGTGACCAGCGCCGAGATGTCGAGCGGCATGGTGTCGCTCTGCCGGGTGAGCCCGTACTGCCCGAGGAACTGAATCGTCTTGTCGATGCGCGCGCGGTGCAGGGCGACCTGGCCGCCCGGCACCAGCCCGAGCCGTACTTCGAGGCCGATGGCCGCCCCCTCGTCGAGGCCGAACAGGTCCTCGAACACGTTGTCCTCGCAATCGTCGCATTTGAGCGGACGCGTGAAGCGGTGCGTGACGCGGAATGCCGAGCGCAGCACGGGCAGCCGCAGCGAGGTCGGCAGGTTGACGAGCGTGAAGTCCGGCTGCGCGATGCTCAGGACCGCATCGTCGTCCTGAGCGAACAGCGGTGAGGCGAAGAGCAGGGCGACCAGGGCGAGCGCAAGTCGAGTCGATGTACGGATCACGGTTGCTCCTTTGGTGTTCGGGCACAGCAAACGAAATGCCCGGCCGGCGGGGAGGGCGGGAGGGGGCCGGAAGGCTGGAGGATTGCAGTCGAACCCGTCCTGCCCGGCCAGCCCCACCAGCCGTCCCGGCCGGATTGGTTACCGTCAAGGTAAGACATTACGTCGAGCGTCAGTCTATCCGGTACTTGGCCAGGTAATACGACAGGGCCCGCTGGCTGATCCCCATCAGCTCCGCTGCGTCTTTTTTCACGCCGCGGGCGCTCTCCAGGGCGCGGCGGATCGTCTCGCGTTCGACCCACTCGATGTTCTGCCGAAGCTTGAGCGAAGGCAGGCCGCTGGTAGCCGGGGCAGCGGCGCCGACCACCGAGATCGACCGTGCGGTGATGAGCGGTCCGGACGACAGGACCACGGCGCGCTCGATGGTGTTCTCCAGCTCGCGGACGTTGCCGGGCCACTCGTACTGTTGCAGCGCTGCCAGGACGCCGTCTTCGATCCGTTCCACCGGCCGGCCGGTGCGCTGGGCATGCTTGCGCACGAAGTGTTCGACCAGCGCCGGAATGTCATCGCGGCGCTCGCGCAGCGGCGGCAGCTCGATCGGAATCACGTTCAAGCGGTAAAACAGGTCCTCCTGGAACTTGCCGTCGGCGACCATCTGCCGCAGGTCGCGGTTGGTGGCGGCGATGACCCGGACGTCGATCCGCTCGGTGCGCTCGGCGCCCAGCGGCTCGAACTCGCGCTCCTGCAGCACGCGCAGCAGCTTGGACTGCACCGTCAGGCTCATCGTGCCGATTTCATCCAGGAAGATCGAGCCGCCGTCGGCCAGGGCGAACTTTCCCTTCTTGGTCGTCGTCGCGCCGGTGAAGGCGCCGCGCACGTGACCGAACAGCTCCGATTCGAGCAGTGATTCCGGAATCGCCGCGCAGTTGACCTTGATGAGCGGCAGGTCGCGCTGCGGGCTGCGGTTGTGAATGGCGCGCGCCACCAGCTCCTTGCCGGTGCCGGTCTCGCCGGTGATCAGCACCGTGCTCTTGGTGTCGGCAACCCGCTCGGCGCGCCGGATGATCTCCTGCATCGCGCGGCTGCGGCCGATGATGCCATAGTGATCGAACTGCTCGTCGCGCTCGCTGCGCAGGTAGCGGTAATCGGTGCGCAGCCGCTGGTGCTCGAGCGCCCGATCGACCACCACCAGCAGCTCGTCGATCTCGAACGGCTTCTGCAGGTAGTCCAGCGCGCCGAGCTTCATCGCCGCGAGGGCGCTCTCGATCGTCGCGTGCGCCGTCATCATCAGCACCTGCGCCCGCTCGCCCTCGGCGGTCGACCCGACATAGTCGCGGATGATGTCGAGCCCGCCCCGCTCGGGCATCACGTTGTCGATGAGCAGCAGATCGAATGGCCGCTCGGCGAGCAGCCGCTCGGCCTGACGGGCGCTCGAGGTTTCGAGCACCTCGTGTCCGGCCTCGCGCAGCGCCCGGCTCAGCGCCCGCAGAATCTTCTCTTCGTCGTCAACGAGCAGGATGGAGCCGCGGAGGGGCATCAGCGCTGAATGGCGAGCCTGGCCGCCGCCCCGCGCCGGCTGGCGCGCGCATTCTCGAGCGGCTCGGCCGCAGCGGCCGGCGGCTGACAGGGCAGATTCGATCCGGATCTCGGTGCCGCGGCCCGGCGCGCTCGCCACGACGATCGAGCCTCCCAGACCCTCGACGATGTTCCTGGCGATCGGCAGGCCGAGGCCGGTGCCGCCGCGCTTGGTCGTGAAGTACGGATCGAAGACCCGGGACAAATCCGCTCCGGCGATGCCGCTGCCGGTGTCGGCGACGACGATCGAAATGTGTCCGGGGGCGGCGCGGGTCGACAGGAAGACGCGCGGTCCGTCGGCACCATCGGCCTCGATCGCCTGCCGGGCGTTCACCAGCAGGTTGATCAGCGTCAGCCGCAGCCGCTCGGCGTCGGTCGAGATGACCGGCAGCGCCGCGGTCAGGTCGAGCTGAAGAGACGGACCCGGGCCGGCGGCCGCCGCCGCGGCCGACTCCCGGCAGAGCGCGTTGACATCGGTCGGCGCCAGCTCGAATTGGATCGGGCGGGCGAAGTCGAGCACTTCGTTGACGATGCGGTTCAATCGGGCGACCTCGCCGTCGATGTCGGCCGCCGCCTCGCGCACCGCCTCAGCGCTCGGGTCGCGCTGGCGCATGGTGTGCAGCGCCGCCTTGATGATCATCAGCGGGTTCCTGACCTCGTGAGCGATGACCGTCGACAGGCGCCCGAGCGATGACAGCCGCTCCTTCTGCGACACCTCGCGCTGGAAGCGGGCGATCGAGTCGGTCAGCGTATTGAACGTCCTCGCCAGCAGCAGGGCGTCTTCATCGTCGCGGTGCCCGCGCAGCACGATCTTGCGCGTCAGATCGCCGGTCGCCGCGACCTCGCGCATCACGTCGGTGATCGCCGCCAGCGGCCGGGTGATGGTGCGCGCGACCGCAAAGGAGAGCAGCATCGCCAGCCCCGCGGCGACGACGGCGGTGATCGCCAGCTCGGCGCGGATCGCCCGCAGGAAGCGCAGCTGCTCGGTGCGCGAACGCAGGATCAGCGCCACCGGTCCGGCGGCCAGGTTGCTGCCGGGCGGTGCCGACGAAAGCGGCACCGGCAGTGCCACGTACTCTTCGGTCCGGAGCGTGACGTTGCGAGAGTCCTCGGCGCGGCGCAGCAGCTCCACCAGCGCCGGCCGGTCTTCCAGGGGCAGCGTCGTCGCCAGGATCTGCCCGTTCATGCCGAACGCCACTTCGCTGCCGGTGATCTCCTTCAACTGCGTGGCCAGCGCGTGATCGAATCGAAAGCCGACGCTCAGCGTGCCGAGGATCTGCGGGTTCTCGAGGCCGATCAGGATCGGCACCGTGACGAGTTGCAGCATGCCGTCCGGCAGCGGGACGAGGCTGAAACTCTCCCCTCCGGCGGCGGCGTCCTTGACCGCCGGCAGGCTGGCGATCACCGAGACGACCGGCGGCGCGAGGCCGACCGTGGCGAGGACGCGCCCGCTGCGATTGGTGATCAGCAGGATGTTCGAGTCGAGCTGCTTCTGATAGTAGCTGGCGACGTCCTGCACCGTCGGCGGATCGTCGGTGTCGACGGCCGCCTTGACCTGCGGCGCATCGGCGATCAGCCGCGCCATGTTAGTGAACGTCTGGGCGCGGGTCGTGCGCAACTCGTTGAAGATCCCGCCGGTCGCCGTCATCTCGCGGTGCAGGCCGTTTTCCGCCTCACGGATGACGGTGGCGCTCACCAGATAGACGGCCGCGCCGACCGACAGCACGGCGAGAAGCGCGCTCGTCAGGAAGATGCGGCTGCGGAGCGAAGAGGGCAACGTCATCGAAACGTGAAGTCCACCTCGGTCGTGCCGCCGTCCGGCACCGTCACGGCGCGCGGCTCTGACGACAGGCCCTCGCTCCACGCGACCAGGCTGTAGGTGCCAGGCGGGACGTTGTCGATCCGGTAGCGTCCGTCCCCATCGGTCCTGGCGAAGAATGGATGGCTGAACACCAGCACGAAGGCGTTCATGTGCGAGTGGATTTCGCAGAAGACCCGGACGACGCCGGGGCGATCGAAGCGCACCGACTTGGAGTGTCCGGCCTCGTAGCGGCCCAGGTCGAAGCGTGCGACTTTCGACAGCGAAAAGACGTTGTGATAGATGCGATCGCTGTTCGGAAACTCGACAACCGTGCCGGCGGTGACGGCGAGGACGTGCGGCACGAAGGTCTCGTTGCGCTGGTCCATGACGGCGCGTCCCGGCTCGACCTGCTCGAAAGCGCCGCGCGGCGCCGATTCAAGGTAGACCACCGACTGCGGCCGCTCGGCCCGTGCCGTCTCGACCGGCGCGCCGAGCGACGCGACCGACGGCCGACGGGTAGGCGCCATCGGCGAACGGCGGACGTCCACGCGGCCGCGGATTGCACCGACGGCGGCGCCCGAGGCGGACGCAGTGGCCGCAAAGGTTGCAGAGAACGCCAGCGCGGCCGACGACACGAGGCCGAGACACGCCCAGATTGCCAGTCCCCTCGAACGCAACAGCCCGCTTGTCATTCCTTCCCTCTGCGTCCTCTGCGCCCTCGGCGTCCTCGACATGATCCAGTCAGAACCAGTACGCAATCTGCATCGCGGCGGCGTTGGTGGCCGGCGCGCGCGAGGTCTGGCGTGTGTTGTGTTGAAACGACAGTTTGAGCATGACGTTGCGCTGCAACGAATAGCCGCCGCCGACCTCGATCCGCGTCACCGGCGCATCCCAGCGGTCGTGTCGCGTGACGCCGCTGATTTCGCTGAACGACAGACGATCGAGCCGGGCGGCCGCATAGAGTCCCGGTTGAATCTTGTACCGTCCCTCGATCGACGTGGCCGTGGCACGCAGCGGCAGCGCGATCTCGGGGGTGCCGACCACCGGGATGCGCCAGTCGCTCAGAATCGCTTCGAATCGGACCAGGTAATAGGCCCGCGAGTACTCGAGGTCGGCGCCCCACGCCGTCTGCGTGAAGCGACGCGAATCGCCGTTGGCGACGATGCGCACCGCGTCCGAGCTCAGGAACGGCCCGCGCGCCGCGGAAACGCCGGCGACCAGGCCGGCGACCGGATGCACGCTGACGCGACCCGCGAGCTGGCGCCCGCTGTTGTCGTCGCCGACGAGCGGGTTGCCGAGCGTGCCAGTGGTGATCGCCACCGTCGCATCGACCGCCCGGCCGGCGGCGTGGACCTGGACGCCGGTGTCCCACCTGAAGGCGTTGACCAGCGGCAGCCCGTTGTCGCGCGATGGGTTGCCGACCGTAAAATTCGACAGCCAGCCGCGGCCCCGCATGCCGAGCAGTTCGTCGGCGTCGGCCGGCAGGGCGTCCGCCCGCAGCGAGGTCAGATACTGATAGGCGAGCGGATAGCCGATGAGCAGATTGTCGGTCGCATACCGTCGTCGCGCAAACGCGCCGAAGGTCGGCGGCACGCGGCCGGCCTGGACGGCGAAACCGCGCGTCGGCCAGGGTGTGAAGCGCACGAACAGCGCATAGGGCGTCGGAGGGGAACCGTTTTCGCTGCGCACCTCGGTCAGGAGCGACAATCGATTCCCTGCCTTGACGGACGCGCTGACGCCGACCAGCACCATCCGGAGCACCGACTGCTGGTAGTCCGTGTAGTTGAAGTAGCCGAAGTCGGACGTGCATCGCGCCGAGCTGCCGGCCACGCTCGCGCAGCTCGCCGTCGCGGAGATTTCGCCGCCGACCGTCAACCAGTTGCCGACCGTCACCGGCTCGGACGGCAGCACCTGTGCCCCGGCGCGCGCGCCTCCGCCCATCGCGACCAGAATGGCGATGGATGCCAAAACGCTCTGGCTAAAAGGCCTGAACACCAGGATCGGATTATCCCCTACTCGATGACGAAGTAGCGAATGACGAGCGTTCCCGGCTCGAGGGCGCTGAGCTGAACATTGGGATGCGGAGAGATGAGGGTGACCGCCTCGAACCGGCCGTCCTGCTCGACCCAACCACGCGCGACAAGGGCGCGTTGCCCGCCGTATAGACGGGCGAGGGTTGGCCGGTCGACCAGGCCGGCGTTTCCGAACGCATCGAGTGGTGGAACCATCTCGACCGTCCATCCAGGCTGCACCACGCTGGCCAGCGGCAGTTCCGTGGTGCACGCCTCGTAGCGTCCCTGCTGCGGGCGAACGGGTGTAAACAGAGCCGTCAATCGCGCGCTGCAGGCGAGTGGTGGCGGATACGTCCCGCTCTGCGCCAGTGACCCCACAGCACAGAGCAGGAGCGCGCTCGTCGCCGCCAGTTTGACACCCACGCTCACCCACGAGTACATTCTTGGAAGTCTCACTATCACAAGCGTTTAATGGCCTACATCATCTGCGAGCCCTGCATCGGCACCAAGGACACGGCCTGCGTGGACGTGTGTCCGGTCGATTGTATTCATCCCAGGAAGGACGAAGCGGCGTTCGCTACGGCCGAGATGCTCTATATTCATCCAGACGAGTGCATCGACTGCGGCGCGTGCGTGCCGGCCTGTCCGGTCGAGGCGATCTTCACGCTGGATGAAACGCCGCACAAGTGGTCCGCGTACATCGACCGGAACCGGCAGTACTACGAAGGCTGAAAGGGCTCAGGGCTCGAAGGGCTAGAGGGCTCAGGGCTAAAGGGCTCAGGGCTGGACTGAAGACTGAAGACTGAAGACTATATGGGTCTCATCGATCACCGCTTCGAAGACAACTTCATCACGACGAGCATCGATCGCATCCTCAACTGGGCGCGCGAGTCGTCGATCTGGCCGATGGGATTCGGTCTCGCGTGCTGCGCGATCGAGATGATGGCGGCCTCCGCCTCGCGCTACGACATCGCGCGCTTCGGCGCCGAAGTATTCCGCGCGTCGCCGCGGCAGTCCGACCTGATGATCGTCGCGGGCACCGTCACCAAGAAGATGGCGCCGGTGCTGCGGCGTCTGTATGACCAGATGCCCGAGCCGAAGTGGGTCATCTCGATGGGGAGCTGCTCGAATGCCGGCGGTCCCTTCCCGACCTACAGCGTGCTGCAGGGGGTCGACAAAGTGGTGCCGGTCGACGTCTACGTGTCCGGCTGCCCGCCGCGACCCGAGGCGCTGCTCTACGGCCTGATGCGGCTGCAGGACAAGATTCGCAAGGAAGGCACGGTTCTTCGCCGGGAGCGGGTGATCATGTCTGGTGAGAGCGAGCCGGTCATGATCGGCGAAAGGGCATAATCCGGCTCGGTTTCTTACGGACCATTGGCGATGCAGACGATCATCAAGTTCATCAAAACCATCCTGCTCATCGATCTCTTGAAGGGGCTGTGGATCACGCTCAAGTACACGCCACAGCCGGCGTTCACCTTCCAGTACCCGGCCGAGCGGCGACCGACCGCGCCGCGTTTTCGTGGCGTGCTGCGGCTCCAGACGGAGCCTGGCACCGGCGCGCAAACCTGCATCGTCTGCGACCAGTGCGCCAAGGCCTGTCCGGACGACCTGATTGCGCTGGGCGGCCACCGCGAGCCGGGGCAGAAGATCAAAATCCTCGACTATTTCGACTTCAATCTCTCGCGTTGCAGTTTTTGCGGTCTCTGCGCCGAGGTCTGCCCCACCAAGCCGATCAAGGCGCTGATCATGAGCGAGGATTACGAGCTGGGCAGCTACAGCCGGGAGACGCAGATTCTCCGGGTCGACCAGATGTACGACGGGGTTGCGATCGAGCAGTACACCCACTGAGACGTAACCCTTTTTCCATTTTCGAAAGCAGCCACGCTGCGGTATCCTCCAACACACAGGGCGGGGGAGCGGCCCGGATCTTGAAGGGCCGTAGCGAACCCACGACGACAAGGTCTCGGAGGATCCATGCAGATCGGCACCCGTCGGGTCGCGTTCGCTCTCCTGGTCGGCCTGCTTGGCGTGGCCTCCCTGGCGCTCCAGGCCAACGTCGCCCCGCAGTCTGAAATCGCCGCAGTCCAGATGCAGCTGGCGACCGAGCTGTTCGCCGAAGGCCGCTACGCCGAGGCGCTTGACGCCTATCAGAAGGCGGTCCAGGCCTCGGAGCCCGCCGAAGCTCGCCGCCCACGGATCGGCCTGGTCGTGTCGGCGCTGCGGCTGGCCGAGTTCGATCTGGCGCGCCGCGAGGCGGAGATTCTCGTCAAGGCGGCGCCGCGCGACGCCGAGGCGCTGGCGCTGCACGGCGATTCGTTCTGGTCCTCCGGTTTGTTCGAAGAGGCGGAAACGCGCTATCAGGAAGCGGTCGCGGTCAATCCGGACTCGCCGCGCGGCCGGCACGGCCGGGCCCGCGCGCTCGCCGCGCGCAGCCGGCTCACCGAGGCGATGGACGAAGCGCAGGCGGCGCTGCGGCTGGCGCCGCGCGATCTGGAGATTCATCACACCATCGGCGCGATCTACGAACGGATGCGCCGCTTCGAGGAAGCGGCGGGTGCGTTCAGCAACTACGTCAACCTGCTGCCGAACAAGGATCGCAGCGACAAGGCCGACTGGTCGCGGTCGGAGATCAAGTTCCTGCGTTCGTTCGGACAGCGAGTGCCCTACGAGCTCGAGCCCGGCGCCGAAGATCAGCTCTACACCATCGACTTCCGGCTGGTGAACGAGAAAGTGATCATCCGCGCCAAGGTGAACGAGGGATCCTTCCAGGACTTCGTCGTCGACACCGGCGCTGAAAACACCATTCTGTCGGGGCCGACCGCGCAGCGGCTGGGTGTGACGCCGATCACCTACACGCTCAGCGCGGGGGTCGGCGACGTCGGCCTGCGCGGTTTGCAGCTGGCGCGGATCAACACGCTCGAGCTCGGCACGCTGAAGCTGCGCAACGTGCCGTGCATGATCAAGGACCCGCCGCTCCGCAACCTGCCGGTCAAGGAGTCGGAGAGCCTGTCGCCGCTGGCGCTGGGCTTTTCGATGATCATCGACTACAAGACGCGGAAAATCACCTTCGGCAAGAAGCTCGAGCCGGAGCAGTTCGATTTCGAGCTGCCGCTCCGCATGCACCGCCTGGCGATGGTGCGCGGGATGGTCGACGGCAAGCAGCCGGCGAACTTCGTCGTCGATACCGGCGGCGAGGTGATCTCGATCAGTCAGGCGATCGCTTCGTCGCTCGACCGGCCGGCGCCGACCCGACGCATCGCGCTGCAGGTGTTCGGGTCGTCCGGCTGGGATCGCGACGCCTTCCTGCTGCCCGGCGTCGACCTGACGTTCGACAAGATCAGCTACACCAACTTCCCGGTCGTGGTGTTGAATCTGAGCACGCCGAGCGCGCTGCTCGGCTTCCGCCTCGGCGGGATCGTCGGCCACAAGTTCCTGAGCAAATATCGTGTGGCGATCGACCTCGAGAAGTCGGTCCTGGGGTTGAAGCAGATTTCGTAGGGCTCAGGGCTGAGGGCTCAGGGCCCTTTTCTTCAATCGTTCCGCGCGCCGGGCGTTCGCGGCTTCACACGTCCGGCGCTCTTCATCGGTCTCGACCAGGAGCGGCGGCACTTTCACGCGGCCGCCGTCCCGCGAAATCGCGACAAAAGTGAGGAACGCCCGGCTGGTCAGCAGCCGTTTGCCGGTGAGCGTCTCCTCGGAATAGACGTCGACCTGCACCTCGAGGGAGGTGTTGAACGTGCAGGTGACGTGTGACTTGAGAATGATGAGATCGCCGACCTTGATCGGGTGCAGGAACTGCAGGTCGTCGACGGCGGCGGTCACCAGCAGGCTGCGCGTGTGGCGATGACAGGCGATGGCGCCGGCGATATCGATCAGATGCATGACTGTCCCGCCGAGGATGAAACCCAGCGGGTTGGCATCGTTCGGCAGGACGACCTGCACCATTTCGGTCGCGGATTCCTCCGCGCGCTTCGCTATCAAAAGTCGTAGCCAATCCACACCGCGAAGCGCGGCTTGCGGAACTCCTCGCTGCCGCCGCTCGCGGCAAACATCGCATCTTCCCACTGGCGATTGAACAGCGTCCGCCATGACCAGTCGAAGTGGATCGGGAAGCCGAGCGCGAAGGTTTCGAGGCCGATGCCGTACGAGGCGCGGCCGTCCTGCAGCCGGAATCCCGAGATGGTCTGCTCCTGGCCGAAGATCGGGATGGGCAGGCCGGTCTCGACGTCGATCAACGGCCGGCCGCTATCGTCGGTCCGGTAGCCGGTGATCGGCGTCATGCGCATATCGTCGCTGGTGGCGAAGTTGAAGCCCGAGTTGTCGAACCAGCCGGCGCCGATGTTGGCGTAGAAGACGCCGCGGATGCCGCCGATGACGCCAATCGGCGTGAGCGCGGCTTCGATGATCGGGAAGCGCAGCTCGGCGTTGGCAAAGACGACATTCTGACCGATGAACTGCAGATAGTCGTAGCCGCGCATCTCGGAGTTGCCGCCGAAGTACATGTAGTCGGGGTACTCGCCGATGCTCTTGAAGCCACGCAGCCGCAGCGCCAGGACGCCGCTGGTGGCGAGCCGCTGATAATAACGGGCGTCGAGATCGAAGGTTTGACGCGACAGCAGGCTGCCGACCGGCGGTGCGACGTCGTAGCCGATCCGCAGCGTGTTGCCGGCGAGCGGCCCGAACTCGCGGAACACGGTTGTTTCCTGGATGTAGGCGACGCCGAACGGGATCAGCGAGCCGGAGCGGAACACCGTCTGCGGCTGCAGCTGGTAGAAATTCAGATAATCCTGGACGATGTCGTCGTTGTACTGCTCATTCAGGTTGATGAATGCCGTCGACATCTCGAGACGGCGGTAGCGATCGAACGGGTAGATGCCGAAGGCGCTGCCGCCGCGGACGGTGCGGGTGGCAATCGCATTGTCACGACTGATCAGCGGCGCGAGCGCCGGGTCGTAGAACACGCCCTCGAGCGCGCCGTAGAAGAATTGCGTCTGCGTGAAGCCCTGCACCGCGAACTGCAGGCGGCGCGACAGATTCGTGTAGGAGACCGCCAGCGAGCGGTACTGGGCGATCGACGAGGCGAACAGGTTGAACTGCTGATCGCCGAGCACGTCGCCGAAGGTGATGGCCGTGCCGCCGAACACGTCGCCGTTGCTGGTGACGCCGAGATTCACCGGCGGCCGCCCTTCGAGGAACATCTTCTCGAACCTGCCCTTGCGGCGGTTGTTCTCGCTGACCAGGGTATGCGCCAGCGGCGCCTGGAAGTCGACGATCTCGCCGGGCGAGCCGAAGTCGGAGGAGGCGGCGGTGTGCAGCGGCTCCTTGCGATCGAGGGTGTGGATGCCGTACTCGTCCTTGTAGTACGTCATGAAGGCGATGCGGTGGCTGTCGCCGTCGTTCAGGACGATCGGCAGCAGGTTCCCGCTGAGCGCATCGGTGTACTGCTTCAGTTCGCCGTTGGTCAGATCGAGCGTCCAGATGTTGAAGATGTTGCCGTTGCGCGCGACATCCGGTTCGATCGGCAGCGCCGGGTCGGTGGCGGTCGACGCAAAGACGATCGTGTTGGCGTCGACGAAGTGCGCGGAGCCATCGTCGTGCGTGCCGAAGGTGAGCTGCCGCTTGGCCTTGGTGTCGAGGTCGATCCGGAACAGCTTCTGATTGCCGCTGACCCGCACGATGTAAATCAGATACTTGCCGTCCGGCGAGAAGACCGGCCCGTAGTCGGCGAAGTCGTCGGCGGTGAGGTTGGTCAATTTGCCGGACGCCAGGTCGACGGTGAAGATGTCGCTCGTGCCGCCGCTCAGGGCCGAGAAGGCGATGGTCGTGCCGTCGGGCGAAAACGACGGCGACTCGGGCTCGTCGACGAACCGCATCGGAATCCGCGCCTCGATCCTGCGGTTGGTGATGTTCTGGATGATCAGCGTGCGTTCTTTTTCGGTGCGGACGAAATAGGCCATCCGGTCGCCGGTTGGCGACCAGGACAGCCAATGCACCGTCGTGTAGCGGTCGCCCGGCACGGCGAGGTGTGAGAACCCCATGTCCTTGTCGAAGCCCTCGGTGAGGTTCTTGAACTTCGACCCGTCCTTCGAGGACACCAGCAGGATGTCGTACTCGCGGTCCTTGCGGTTCGCGGTGACGACGGCGATCAGGTCGCCGGACGGCGACGGCGCGATCGACAGCGCCTGCATGAACTCGGTCTTCTCGGCGTCGGGTGCCAGGTTCAACCCATAGTCGGCGGGGCGCTCCTTGTCGCGGAACGGCCTGAACCGATCCTTGAGATAGCGATCGAACGCCTGGTCGAACTCGGCCGGCTTCATCCGGAACGCTTCCTCGTAGGCGTCCTCGCCGCCACCGATCACGCTCTTGCGCAAGGCGAAGATGAAGCCGCGGATCCCTTCCTTGCCCCACTTCGCTTCGATGAACTCGAACAGCGCGTGGCCCAGGTTGTAGATCAGCCGGGGGCTGCTGCCGGCGCCGTAGCTCTGGAGATCGGACATCTTCGGCACGACGTCGGCAACCGCCGCGTCGCGCACCATCATCAGATCCAGCGGCGTCCAGGCGCCGCGCTCGTAGTCGGCCAGGCCTTCGTAGACCCAGAGCGGGACAGTCTGGCGGATCAGCGACTGCGGAATCATGTCGAACTCGAACTGGTGGGTCAGTTCGTGGACCACCAGGCCGTAGAGACGATCGGGCGGATCGTCGAGCGGGAGAACCATCCGCTGCCGGAACGGCTCGGCGAACGCGCCGACCCCCTCCTGCGCCGCGCCGGGGATGACGTTCTGCTGTTCGAACTCGCTGTGGGTCTTGAAGAGGATCATCTGCACCTTGAAGGACAGGTCGTGGTGCAGATCGGCGCTGACCTGCTGGTAGGCGCTCTCGGCGTAGCCCGCCACCCGTTCGAGGTGCTGCTCGATCTCGGGGTAGTAGTAGATCTCGAAATGATCAGTGGTGTAGATGTGCCACTTGAACTGGTCGTAGTGGATGTTGTTCTTCCCGAAGTAGGGCACGAAAGGCGTCTGTGCAGCGGCGGTTCCGGCCAACGACGTGAGGAGCAGGGCCGCGGCGACGGGAGCAGTACGCATATACATACCTCGGGAAGGGATAACGCGGAGCTGTCGCGATCTTACTGTGACCGGCAGAGCCCTGCAAAGCGCGTGCTGAACCGCAGGGATGGGAAACATGGCGCATTTTGGCGGCGGCGGGAAATAGCCGACCCCTCCCGGCGACAAACGTATACTGAGTTTGTCCGCCTCCGCGGGCGGAACGGAGCCCGCTATGGCGCTGACCGCCTTCGCACGCGATTCGCGGCTGTAGCGTCGTAAACGAGGATTCGATCACGGCGGGCTTGCCGCGCCGTAGCCCGCCCAAGGGCGGGCGAAGGCGGGAATAAGAAAGGATGCGCCGGGGTTGTAACCTCACGGCGCGCGGCACGATGCGCATTCGGACGGCCAGACCGGCAGCTCCCAAGCCCGGGTCCCGACCTTCGCGGTCGGGGTCGTTCGAGGCCGAGGCGCTGACCTACCTTGATGGCCTGTATCGCGCGGCGTTGCGTCTGACGCGTGTGCCAGCGGATGCCGAGGATTTGGTGCAGGAAACGTATCTGAGAGCCTTTCGCGCCGCCGACAGCTTCGAGCCAGGGACGAATCTGCGCGCCTGGCTGTTCACCATTCTCCATAACACCGCGCGCAACCGGGCCCGCGACCGCGCGCGCGACCACGTGACCATCGACAGCGACACGGTCGATCGGGTCGCGGACGTGCGGGTGGACGGCTCGGCGGAAACCCCCGAGACGCTGCTCATCCGCGCCACGCTGGCGCCCGAGCTCCAGGCCGCCATCGACGCGCTCCCCGACAATTTCCGGCAGGCCGTCTGGTTACGTGATGTGGAAGAGTTTTCGTATGCCGAAATCGCCGGCATGCTCGAGATTCCAGTCGGCACCGTCATGTCGCGTATCTCGCGCGGCCGCCGGATGCTGTTTCAGCGACTGAAAAACACTCAGAACGTCGCGGTGGGCGGCCGATCGTGAGCAAGGCTGACTGCGCGGCGATCGATCAGCTGGCGACCCCGTACGTCGACGGTGAGCTGCCGGCTGCCGACGCGCAGTCCGTGGACGATCACACCGCCGCCTGCCCGCCGTGCCGCGCACGAATCGCCGCCGAGCGCACCGTGCGCGAGGCGATGCAGACGCAGCAGATCGAGCTGCGCACCCCCGCCCCAGACGCCCTGCACGCGCGCTGCGCCCTGCTCGCGAAAATGGGGACGGGGATGTTTTCCGACCGGACCGGGTCGGAAAAGATCTCCGTCCCCACCTGGCGCGCGCGCCTCGCGCCGCTGGCCATCGCCGCGATGCTGGTCCTGATCGTCGGCGGCGCGTTTCTCTACCGCATGACGCAGATCTCGACACGCGTGATGGCCGCCGAGTTGACCGCTGATCATCTGAAATGTGCGGTGGTGAATTCCCTCGCCGGCACCGCGCAGTCCGCTGCCGTGGTCGAGAGCTCGATGGCGTCGCAGTTCGGCTGGCACGCGCAGCTGCCCGCGGAGCCGGAGGAAGCCGGATTGGAATTGATCGGCGCGCGCCCGTGCCTCTACGGCGAAGGGGCGGTCGCACACATCATGTACCGCCACGGGGGCAGCACGGTGTCGGTGTTCATGCTGCCGCGCAAGCAGCGCGCCGAGGAGCATCTCGGCGTGCTCGGTCATCAGGCGGCGATCTGGTCGAGCGGTGATCGCACCTTCGTCGTCATTGCACGCAAATCCCGGCAGGAGCTCGAGCGGATTGCGGCATTTATTCACGAGCGGCTGCAATAATTCATTCGAGACCCCGGCGCCGCAGGCGTGGGGCTCGAGGCCGAAGGCGTGGGAAGAAAAATGTACGGAGAATCGATATGCGAATGAGATGGGCTCTTGCCGGTGTCGGCGCGGCGGCGCTCGCCGCGGTCGCGATTACCTCGTCGCTGCCGTGGCTGCGCCACACCGACGATCATCCGCTCAGCGCGGAGGCCTGTCCGCTCGAAGCCAAGCCCGCCAATCTCGACTTCACGTTGAAGGACATGCACGACAAGGACGTGACGCTCGCCAGCTTCAAAGGCAAGGTGCTGCTGGTGGATTTCTGGGCGACCTGGTGCGGGCCGTGCAAAGTCGAGATTCCCGGCTTCGTCGAGATGCAGAACCAGTACGGACCGCAGGGGTTCCAGGTCGTCGGCATCTCCATCGACGACAAGGCCGAGCAGCTGCAGCCGTTCGCCGCCGAGATGAAGATGAATTACCCGGTGCTGCAGGGCCTCGGCCGCGACGATGTCACCGACGCGCTGGGACCGGTCTTCGGTGTACCGACGACGGTGATCATTTCGCGCGACGGACGGATTTGCGGCAAACACGAAGGCATGACGTCGAAGGAAACGTTCGAGAACCAGATCAAACAGCTGCTCTAGGTCCGCGTGATATGATGGCGGCTGAATGCTGAAGGGGTTCACTCACGCTCGGCTGGCTTGCGGCTGCCGCATCACGTTCCGCGACGGCGTTGAAGGCAGTCCGGTGACCGTGGTCGTCGACGAGAAGTCGCCGGCCTGCACCCTGCCGCTGCACGTGCGCGATCTGCCGCTCTTCGACTATCGCGAGGCGTTGCGTCCGTCGACGAGGCTCGGGCCGGCCGAGGAAGAGGAATTCGAGGAAGAAGGCTAGAGGAACATCGGCTGCCTGCCTGCCGTCTTACGATTTATCAGTCGGTACGGGGCTTATGCCCCGTTTTCTTTTTCACCTCCGTCTCCTGAATGCCTGACCTCAAAGACGAACTGGCGGCGCTGCGGATCGAGCGCGAACCTGAGCACGCAGGCCTGTCGCGCTGGATCGTCTGGGGCGTGCTGCTGCTGGCGCTCGGCGCCGGCGGCGTCGCGGCGTGGCGGTTCGTCACCCGAGAGCGCCCGGTCGAAGTCGAAACCGCGACCGTCTCGGAGCGTGCCGTCGGCGTGCAGGCGGCGGTCCTGAATGCGTCGGGCTACGTCACCGCCCGCCGCCGCGCGACCGTGTCGTCGAAGATCACCGGCAAAGTGGTCGAAGTCAACGTCGAGGAGGGGATGGCGGTGCGCGAGGGGCAGATTCTCGCGCGGCTCGACGACGCCACCTCGCGGGCCGCGCTGGCGTTGGCCCAGGCGCAAGCCGAGGCGGCGCGGGGCGCGATGCGCGAGAGCGAAGTGCGGCTGGCGGAAGCCAGGGTATCGCTCGGCCGCACCCTGCAGCTCGTGAAGGATCAACTCTCGACTCAGGCCGAGGTCGACAAAGCGCAGGCAGAAGTCGATTCGCTCGACGCGCGGATCGCCGCGGCGCGCGAGCAGGTGAGTGTCTCGGAACGGCAGGCCGAGCTCGAACGCACCAACCTGGACAACACCATCATCCGCGCGCCGTTCAGCGGCGTGGCGATTTCGAAGGATGCGCAGCCGGGCGAAATGGTGTCGCCGGTCTCGGCGGGCGGCGGCTTCACGCGGACTGGCATCTGCACGATCGTCGACATGCGATCGCTCGAAATCGAGGTCGACGTCAACGAGAGCTACATCAACCGCGTGCAGCCGAATCAGAAGGTCAGCGCGGTGCTGAACGCCTATCCGGAGTGGCAGATTCCGTCGCGGGTCATCACGACGATTCCCGCGGCCGATCGGCAGAAGGCCACGGTGCTCGTCCGCATTGGCTTCGACGAGCTCGACCCGCGCATCCTGCCGGACATGGGCGTCAAGGTCACCTTCCTGCGCAATCCGGACGCCGCGTCGCCCGCCGCCACGTCGCAGGCGCAGCCGGTGACGCTCGTGCCGAAAGCGGCCGTTCGCAGCGAAGGCGATCAGGCGCACGCGTTCGTGGTGACCGGCGACACCGTGGAACGGCGCGCCGTGCGAACCGGCGGCATGGACGGCGATCGCCTCGAAGTGGTCGCGGGCCTGCGTCCGGGCGAGAAGGTGGTCGTCTCTCCGCCCGCGGCGCTGGCGAGCGGCGCGAAGATCGTGGTGAAGTGAAAATATGGCGAACGATGCTCTCGTCAAGATCCGTGACGTTCACAAGCACTTCACGCGCGGCAGCGAGCGCATCGACGTGCTGAAGGGTGTCAACCTCGATATTCCGGCGGGCGACTTCCTCGCGCTGATGGGCCCGTCCGGCTCCGGCAAGACGACGCTGCTCAATTTGATGGGTGGTCTGGATTCGCCGACCGGCGGCCTGGTGGAAGTGGGTGGCGTCAACATCGGGCGCCTGGGCGGCAGCCAGCTGTCGCGCTGGCGGTCGCAGAACATCGGCTTCGTCTTTCAGCTCTACAACCTGCTGCCGGTGCTGACGGCGGAACGGAACGTCGAGCTGCCGCTGCTGCTGACGCGGCTCTCCAAGCGCGATCGCATGAAGCGGGTCGGCATCGCGCTGAAGGTGGTCGGGCTCGCGGAGCGCGCGCGGCACTATCCACGGCAGCTGTCCGGCGGCCAGGAACAGCGCGTCGGCATCGCCCGGGCGATCGTCACCGATCCGACGCTGCTGCTCTGCGACGAGCCGACCGGCGACCTCGATCGCAAGGCCGGCGACGAGATTCTCGATCTGCTGCAGGCCCTGAACCGCGATCACGGCAAGACGATCATCATGGTGACGCACGATCCCCACGCCGCCGACCGCGCCCGTCGCACTCTGCATCTCGAAAAAGGCGTGCTGGCCGACGCCCAGCAGGCCGTCGCGCGGTGATGAGGCAAGAAACATGAAATACCTCCCGCTCATCTGGAAGAACGTCTGGCGGCGGAAGTTCCGGACGACCTTCACGCTCCTGTCGATCTTCATCGCGTTTCTGCTGTTCGGCGTGCTGATGACGATCCGCGGGGCGTTCAGCTTCGGCGTCGAGGTCGCCGGCCTCGACCGGCTGGTCCTGATCAACAAGATCACGCTGATCATGCCGCTGCCGTTTTCGTACAAGGCCGAGCTCGAACGGGTGCCCGGCGTCGAAACGGTCACCCATCAGACCTGGTTCAACGGCATGTACCGGGACCAGACCTCGCCGCTGACGACGATTGCGGTCGAGCCGGAAACCTGGGTGCGCGTCTACCAGGAGTTCGTCGTGCCGCCCGAGCACCTCAAGGCCTGGATGGGCGATCGGCAGGGCGCGATCGTCGGCCGGGATCTGGCGGAGCGTCTCGAGTGGAAGGTCGGCGACCGCGTGCCGCTGCGCAGCACCATCTATCAGCCCAAGCCCGGCTCCGGCTGGGAGTTCAACATCTCGGGGATCTACGATGCCGGTGACGGCGTCGACAAGACCCAGTTCTTCTTCCAGTACGACTATCTCGTCGAGAACACCGCCGCCAATTTCGCCGATGGCAACGTCGGCTGGTACGTGGTGCGCATCGGCGATCCGTCGCAGGCGGTCGAGCTGAGCCGCAAGTTCGACGATATGTTCGCCAATTCCCCGGCCGAGACGCGGACCACCACCGAGAAAGGGTTCGTCGAAGGATTTGCCACGCAGATCGGCGACATCGGCGCGATCATGGTGGCGATCTCGTCGGTGGTGCTGTTCATGTTCGGCCTGGTGGCGGCGAGCACGATGGCGCAGTCGGTGCGCGAGCGGACCAGCGAGCTCGCGGTGCTGAAGACGCTCGGCTTCACCGGCGGCGCGATTCTTGCGCTCGTTCTCGCCGAGTCGATGTTCATCGTGATCGTCGGCGGCGGTCTGGGTCTCGGCCTCGCCTGGATGGTGATCACCCTCGGGGGCGACCCGACCAACGGCATGCTGCCGATTTTCGTGCTGCCGGGGCGCGACGTGCTGTTCGGTGTCGTGCTGATGATCGTCATGGGCGCGCTGGCCGGGATGATGCCGGCGGTCGCGGCGATGCGCCTGCGCATTACCGACGCGCTCAGGAGAGTCTAAAAACGCGTCGTTCGGTCGTTCGAGGTTCGTAGAACGTAGAACGTGAGAACGTAGAACGTAACGAGAACGAGAACGACTGGAGAGGTAGTCGTTGTGAGCTGGTTACGACAGGTGGCGGCAGTTCTCGCGTTGAGCGTGCGGACCATTCCGCAGCGGTTGAGCTCGTCGGCCGTCGCGATCGTCGGCATCGCCGGAGTGGTGGTGGTGTTCGTCTCGGTGCTGTCGATTGCCGCCGGATTCGGCGCCGCACTCGAGGAAGCGGGATCCCCGCGCCGGGCGCTGGTGCTGCGCAGCGGGTCGGACAGCGAGATGACCAGCGGGTTCGAGGGGCCCGACGCCGACGTCATCAAGCAGGCGCCGGGCATCAGCCGCGACGGCCAGACGGCGCTCGCCTCGGCCGAGCTGTACGTGGTCATCGACCTGCCGAAGCGTTCGAGCCCCGACAAGCCGGCCAACGTGCCGATGCGCGGCATCGAGCCGCAGGGGGTCACGGCGCGGGAGGAAGTGTCGATCGTCGACGGGCGGATGTTCCAGTTCGGCACCAACGAAGTGATCGCCGGTCGCGGCGCACACGGACAGTTCGTCAGCACCAACGTCGGCGACACCATCGACTCCGGTCAGAATCAGTGGCAGGTCGTCGGGATTTTCGAAGCTGATGGCGGCGTCGCCGAGACCGAGATCTGGGCTGACGCGCGGACGCTGCAGGGCGTCTACCGGCGCGGCAACTCGTTTCAGGTGGTGCTGGCGCGGCTCGACTCGCGAAGATTCGTTCAGCGCGTTCAGCGACTGGCTGACCACCAACCCGCAATTGAACGTGATGGTGCGGCGCGAGAACGAGTACTATGCTGCGCAATCGCAGATGATGACGCAGCTGATTCAGACAATCGGCTTCGGCATTGCCGCGCTGATGGGCATCGGCGCGGTGTTCGGCGCGATTCTGACGATGTACACGGCAGTGGCGACGCGGGCCCGCGAGATTGCGACGCTGCGGGCACTCGGGTTCAATACCGCGGCGGTGCTGGTCTCGGTGCTCGGCGAATCGATGACGCTCGGCGCGATTGGCGGCATCATCGGCGGCACGATTGCCTACGTCGGCTTCAACGGCTACCAGACCTCGACGATGAACTTCCAGACGTTCAGCCAGGTGGCGTTCGCGTTTCGCGTGACGCGGTGGCTGCTGCTCACCGGCCTGGCCTATGCGCTGGCGATGGGCTTCATCGGCGGCCTGTTTCCGGCCATCCGCGCCGCGCGGCTGCCGATCGCGACCGCTCTCGGGACCTCTGAGTGCAAAAGCGGCCGTACCCCCTCTTCTCATGAGCGGAGCGACCGAAAAAGATTACGGACCTCTTTACGCGTTTACTCGTCGCCAGGGAGATCGGCTTGATCAAATCGCTGACCGTCATCATTTTCTGGCTCGTTCAGGCCTCGGCCCTGCTCGTCTTCTTCGTGCCGTTCAGCTGGGGGCTGGTCGGGCTGTGGGCGGCGTCGCATTTCCTCCGCGCCATCGGGCTGACGCTGGCCTTTCATCGCTACTTCGCCCACCGCGCGTTTCAGATGAACCGGGCGGCGCGCTTCGTTCTGGACGCTCGTCGGCACGGCGGCGATGCAGAAAGGGCCGCTGTGGTGGGCGGGGCACCACGTGAACCATCATCGGTTCGCCGATCGCGACGGCGATCCGCACAGCCCGATGGTCAGCGGCGTCTATTACGCGCACATCGGCTGGTTCCTGAACGACGCGCGGCACGATCGGCTCGAGCGCACCAATCCGGTGATTCGCGACTTCTCGACGGCGCCTGAGATTGCCTGGCTCGACCATTATTTCTTCGTTCCGCCGGCTGGCGCTGGCCGCGGCGATGTTTCTCGTCGGCGGCATGCCGTGGCTGATCTGGGGCTTCTGCCTGCCGACGGTCACGCTGGCGCACGCGACCTTCGCCATCAACACCGTCAACCACATGTTCGGATCGCGCCGGTTCGACACGATTGACGAGTCGCGCAACAACGCCTTGACCGCCTTTTTCGCGGTGGGCGAGGGGTGGCACAACAACCATCACCGCTATCAGCGCGCGGCGCGCAACGGCTTCTACTGGTGGGAGTTCGACCCCACCTGGTACGTGATCCGCGCTGATGCAGCTGGTCGGTCTCGCCTGGGACGTTCAGTCCGTGCCGGAGCGGATGTATGCCGAGGCGCGCGCGAGCCGGAAGCCGCGGCGTTCGGTGCCATCGATCATTCACCTTCCGGAGCCCGGCCCGATCGGGCTGGAACCCATCGAAGATTAGGCGTCGCGCCGGCGGATCGTCGAGGTCCGCCGGAAGCCCCCCTTCGTCTGGGCCTGCCTGTCCGGAACTCGTTGAGCCGCAGGGTCATCGAGTCCCAACCCGACCGTTCTTTCTGTTGACAAACGCTGGCGCCCGGCCGCAACATCTGGACGTTTGTAATAATCCCCTGTGACAACCCTTTCAACGAGGCCCAGCTCATGGCAGACCAGGACAACAACCCGATTGAAGACGCACCGAGCGACGTCTCGCGTCGCAACTTCATCAAGGGTGTGATCGCGGCGGGGGCCGCGGTGTCGTCGGCCGCGTATGTGTTCCGGGGCAGTCCACTGCTCGGCCAGCAGACGTCGGCGCCGGGGGCGGTGGAGCGGCTGCTGACGCTGACGGTGAACGGGCAGGAGCGGCGCGTCGACGTGATGAAGCAGGAAACGCTGGCGATGACGCTGCGCTACAAGCTGGGGCTGACGGGCACCAAGCTGGGGTGCGACCGCGCGGAGTGCGGGGCGTGCACGGTGCTGGTGGACGACATCCCGCGGTATTCGTGCTCGACGCTGACGCACTCGGTGCGGGGCAAGCGGATCACGACGATTGAAGGGCTGGCGGCGGCCGACGGGACGCTGCATCCGGTGCAGCAGGGCGTGGTCGCGGAACAGGGGTTCCAGTGCGCGTTCTGCATGCCGGGGTTCGTGATGGCGACGGTGGGGTATCTGAAGATGAATCCGAACCCGACGCGGCCGGAGCTGGCGCACGGGATTTCGGGCAACCTGTGCCGGTGCCAGGACTACGACAAGATTCTGACGGCGATGATGCACGGCGCCGAATTGATGCGGAGAGCCTAACCATGGCCACAAAACTCGTAGGCCAGAACTACACGACGCCGGACCTGGTGGCGAAGGTCACGGGACAGGCGAAGTATGCGGAAGACTTCCGCGCGGACGGGATGCTGTTCGCGAAGCTGCTGCTCAGCCCGATGCCGCACGCGCGGGTGTTGCGCATCGACACCAGCGCGGCGCTCGCGATGCCCGGGGTCAAAGCCATTCTGACCGTCGACGATCTGCCGGGCGTTGCCGCGGGCGCCGAGCTTGGCGAGAACGTCCGCGCGTCGACCATCAGTGAACGCGGCCTCACGATGGAACCGCTGTACGAAGGCGAGCCGATTCTCGCCGTCGCGGCAGACGACGAGTACACCGCTGCCGCGGCGGTCGAAGCGATTCAGATCGAATACGAGCCGCTGCCGTTTGCGGTCGATCCGATTGCGAGCCTGCGGCCCGGCAGCGCGAATGCGCGCGAGACCGGCAACGTCTGGATGCCTGCGACCCCGCCTGGGGGCGCGGCTGGCGCGGCACGCGGCGGGGCGCAAGCGCCGGCCGGAGGTGCGCAACCTCAGGGACGCGGCGAGGGACGCGGGGCTGCTGAGGGACGTGGCGCGGCTGAAGGGCGCGGCGCTGTTGAAGGACGCGGCGCCGCCGCGGCGCGCGGCGGTGAAGGCGCGGCACGCGGCGCGGAGGGTCGTGGCGGCGAAGGCGCGGCACGCGGCGGTGAAGGCGCGGCGCGCGGTGCGGCGGCAGCGGCGCCAGCACCAGGTCGAGGCGGACGCGGCGGCGGCGGTGGCGGCGGTCCGCAGGTCGGCGAAATGAAATGGACCGAGGCGGAGTTTGCGACGGCTACCGACGGGCAGCTGCCAATCGGCCGGCACACCACCGAATGGCGGTTCGGCGACCTCGACGCAGGATTCAAGGAAGCGGCGCTCGTGCTCGACGAGACATTCGTCGGGCAGAACACCAGCCATCAGTCGATGGAGCCGCGCTCGGCGATGGCCTACTGGCAGAACGGCAAGCTGTTCCTTCATGGCGGAACGCAGAGCACCGTTCAAACCGTCGGCTCGATCGCCCGCTGGGTGGGCATTCCCGCCAGTGACGTCGTGCTCATCAGCGAATACACCGGCGGCGGCTTCGGCAGCCGCATCCCCGGCTACATCGCGATGGCGATTCCGGCGCTGCTGTCGAAGAAGGCCAACGCGCCGGTGATGATGCGCATCACCCGCGAGGAGGACCACTACATCGGCCGCGCGCGTCCGGCGCTTCACACGCGCACGAAGGTCGGCTTCGCCAAGGACGGCCGCATCACGGCGCTCGACTTTTTTGCGGTCGCCGAGAACGGTCCCTACGATCAGGTGGGCGACGGCGGTTCCGCCGCAGCGACGATCTCGCTGGCGTATCAGCCGAAGGCGATGCGCTTCCGCGGTCTGTCGGTCCTCACCAACACGCCGCCGCGCGGCGCGCAGCGCGCGCCCGGCGGGATGCAGGGCGTCGCCGCGATGGAGCCGATCCTCGGCAAGGCGGCGCGCCAGCTGGGGATCGACGAAGTCGAGATCCACAAGATCAACGCGCCCGCCGGCAAGGCGCGGTTCGGCGCGCCGGGTGCGCAGGGTGCGCAGGGCTACGCCACCAGCGCCTTCGTCAAGGAAGCACTCGACAAGGGCGCAGAGATCTTCAAGTGGGAAGAGAAGAAGGCGCGCAGCGGCAAGCGGATCGGCACCAAAGCGCGCGGCTCCGGCGTCGCGGTCAGCACCTATTCGGCCGGCTCGGTCGGTTTTGACGGCCTGCTGATCGTCCGTCCCGACGGCAAGGTGCAGATCCAGTCGGGCATCGGCAATCTCGGGACGCACGCGATGTTCGACGTTCATCGCGTCGCCGCCGAAATCATCGGTGTGCCCTGGGAGCAGTGCGAAGTGGTGTTCGGCAACACGAGCAAGAACCTGCCGTGGAGCTGTTCGTCAGGCGGCAGCCAGACGGCGCACGCCATGACGCGCGCCGCTCATGCGGTCGGCACCTACGCGAAGACGCTGATTCAGGAAGTCGCGGCGAAGTCGCTCGGCGGCAACCCGGCCGGCTATCAGGTTGCGGACGGCCGTGTCTCCGGCGGCGGCCGGAGCATGACGTTCGCGCAGGTCGCGCAGAAGGCGATCGAGCTCGGCGGCAAATACGACGGCCACGAGCCGCCGGAAGACCTGAACAACTGGACCAAGACCTCGATACATCGGCATGCTGGCGCTGGCCATGGGGGGCGTGGGGCCGGGCGGCTGGGCGCCCGAAGCCTACCTGGCGCTGTTCCTTCACTCCTGGAAGGGCAACGTGCGGGAACTGGCCAAGGTCATGGCGGTGGCGCGGGTGCTGGCCGAGGACGGCCAGCCGGTGGAGCTGGCCCACCTGCCCGGTCCGATTGCTGCCCGGGTCGACGCCCGGGTGGGCAACCGCGGGCCCGAAGGCGGCCGCCGCAAGCGCCCCACCCGGGACGAGTTGATGGCCCTGCTGGCCCGCCACGCCGGCGACGTCGCCCGGGTGGCCCGGGAGATCGGCCGCCAGCGCACCCTGGTCTGGCGCTGGCTACGCGAAGAGAGCGTCCGCGTCGACGACTTCCGGTAACCCTCAGGGGTCGTAGCGGGGTTCGAGGTCGGCGTGCCAGACGACGCCGTTCATGGCGGTCAGGTGCTCGCGCACCCGGACCGCGGCCAGTCCCGGTGACTTGCGGGCGGTTTCGGCGAAGCGGTTGATCTCCACCGGGCTGGTCGATTCCACCCGGGCCAGGCAGCCTTCGCCGTTGTGGGCGCTGCAGTCGGCGAACACCATCCGCACCCCGGGAAACGCCTGGCGCAAGCTCTCGACCCTGGCCCGCAAGCGATCCTCCCGCGCCGCCACCACCGGATCGGGCGCGGGTTCCTCCCCCGCCCCCAGGGGAAACAAACCGCGTGCAGCTGGCGCCGGCGCCCCCACCCCGCCCCCTCGTGCCGAATCCCCGGCAAGGCGAGGACCGACGCCAGCTGCACGCGAAACCTCTGCCAGTCGTGGGACCGATGCGGAATCGGTCGCGGCCGGACGGTGACGATCCCGTCCCCGCCAGGTCGACGGCCGGGTCACCCGGGGCGCCGGCTGGGGGACCGGCGCCACCGTCGGTCCCCCGGACAGCGACTGCCACAGCAGCCAGCCCGAAGCGACCACCGCCGTTGCGGCGGCGATCAGGATTGGACGCCGGACGGCGATCACGCCTACTCTTCCTCCTCGGGAACCGTGAACAGCACCTGGTTGTTGAGGAAAGCGAGCACGTCGTTCCGCTGCGCCACCGTCAGCTTGACGTAGTTGTCCCGCGAGACCTGGGCCTCGCCCCCGTGCTCCAGGATGGCCTCGGTCAAGGTGGTGGCCCGGCCGTCGTGCAGGTACGGCCCGGTCGAGCCGACGCCCCACAGGTTCTCGGTCAGGAACACGCTGGGCGCCGGTCAGCCACTCTCGTCGATTCTGCTCGGCCAGCTTCGCCCCCATGTCGTGCCGCTTCAGGTCGCCGAACAGTCGGACGATGGCGCTGCCGCGGGCGGAGCCCTTCTCGAAGGCGCCGAAGCGCACCTCGCGCCCGTTGACCACGATGCGGTTGTCGGGCTGGTCGTTGGTCAGGTCATAGCTGACGGCGGTGGCCGGGTTCAGTCCCGCGGCTGAGGGGATCCTGACCGGCGGGGAAGCGCGCATCCCGGAAGCTGGCGTTCTGGCTGGGCTCGCTGAACGTCGCCTGGTTGATGGTCAGGCTGGGCATGTGGCAGGTGGCGCAGCCGATGGCGCTGAACCGGGTGGTGCCCCGCCCGATGGCGTCGTTCTCCGCCCGGGTCAGCGCCGGGATCAGGCCCAGGCGGGCCAGTTCCTGGCGGGTGGTCGGGCGCGGCTGGGCCGAGATGTACACCGCCAGGGCGGTCTGGTCGCCCACCCGCAGCTCGTTGATCACGCCGTCGAAGTCGCCGTCCCGATTCTCGCCGGTCATCTCGACCGACTGCATGCCGATCTCCTGGTTGCTGGCGTCCCGGTTGAAGTCGCGGACGAAGGCGATGGACCCCTTCCACTGGAACCCGCGCACCACCAGGTCACGACCGATGCCCTGCAGGCCCCGGATGTCCGCGGTCACGCCCGCCAGGCAGTCGGCCGGATCGATGAACGGGATGGCGTCGGTGCCCATGCAGTTGTTCGGGGGAATCGGCTCGGGGCCGGGCGTGGTGCGGGTGATGATGACCGTGCCGAAATTGACCCCCTTGGTGGTCAGGGTGACGGTGGCGGTGCAGCCCGGCATCGCGCAGCCGGCGATGGCGTCGCGGGCCCTGGCCCGCAGCTCGTCGGTCATCTCCTCGGCCAGCCGCTGGACGGCGCCCGAACCGAACAGGTGGGGGGCGTTGCGCTGGATGAACTTGCCCAGCGAGGCGCTGCCCTGGGGATCGCGGTGCACGTTGCCCGAGGGCAGACCGGCCCCGTCCTCGACCGGGATGTTGTGACATTCGAAGCAGGCGGCGGCGTTGGGACCGGTGGCCCGCGGCGGAAAGTGCGTGCGCCACTGGCCGGGACCGGCCAGATCGGCGCGCGGCACGTGGCTGTAACGTTCGCCGTTGCCCACGTTGACCCCGCCGCCATCCAGGGCGTTGAACGAGGCGCCGAAGATCTCATCGCCCCGCTCGAACGCCAGGATGAACGCCTCGGCCTTGCGGCCCGACATCACCAGGTTGTTCAGATCGTCCTGAAAGGTCTTCACGTGAACGGGGGCGTGGTGCTGGGCGACGATCTGCAGGTCGGGCGTGCTGACGATGGCCCAGGCGCTGACGCCGGCGCTGGCCACGGCCAGGGTGGAGAGGAATACGGCGACACGATGGCGCCGTGGAAGGCGCCGCAGCTTCGAGAGAGATCCGAGGATTGCCATGACTGGTCTCCTGACGCGAGGGGGCGCGCCCCCGACGGCGCAAGAGGTGGACCACCGGGAAAGTGGCGAAGAATGGCGGTTTGTTCGGCGCGTTTAAGGGTTTTCGCGGCCGAACGATTCGCACGCGTATCGGGCCCGCCGGCGCCCGGTACGCGCCCGTATCGGCGCACCTGCACCGGTGGCGTCGATCGGCACTTCGCCGCGTATCCGTCGCGGGGCCCAGCACCCTGCGCCCGGACCGTTCCCGATCCGTCAGCGATCCAGCGCGCGCTGGACGAGATCGCGCGGCACCTGGGGGCGCGGGATGCGCCGCGGGCCGATGCCCGCCTGGTCCCGGAACCAGTCGCGCACGTCGGCGTCGAGGCCGATGCCGTGCATGTAGTTGTAGAGCGGCCTTGCGCAGGCCCTGCGCCGAGCAGCTCGTGGTCGCAGCCGGTCGGATCCTCGAAGCGCGAGCTCGTTGCGCGCGAAGCGTGCACCGCTGGCTGCGGCGGCGCAGGCGGATGCCGATAGCGCTCGGGCTCCTGGCCGATGGGGCTGTGCGCGGTGGCGGCGAAGCGGTGCCAGAACGCGGACTGGATGCAGCCCTCGGCGAACAGCTGGCGCACGCGCTCGAGCGAGTCGATGGTCTCCTGCTCGGTCTCGGTCGGGAACCCGTACATCAGATAGGCGTGCACCATGATGCCGGCGTCGGTGAACGCGCGCGTCACCCGCGCGACCTGCTCGACGGTGACGCCCTTCTTCATCAGCTGCCAGCAGCCGGTCCGACGCCACCTCGAGGCCGCCGCTGATCGCGACGCAGCCGGAGCGGGCCAGCAGCTCGGCCAGCTCGGGCGTGAAGGTCTTCTCGAAGCGGATGTTGCCCCACCAGGTGATGACCACCTTGCGCGCGATCAGGCGCTCGGCCAGCGCGCGCAGCGCCGGCGGGCGGCGCCGCCTCGTCGACGAAGTGAAAGCCGGTCTGCCCGGTCTCGGCGATCAGCGCCTCGATGCGATCGACCAGCAGGTCGGCCGACGCCGGGTCGTAGCGGCGCGATGTAGTCGAGCGTGACGTCGCAGAACGTGCACTTCTTCCAGTAGCAGCCGTGCGCGACGGTCAGCTTGTTCCAGCGCCCGTCGGACCACAGGCGGTGCATCGGGTTGAGCATCTCGAACAGCGACAGGTAGCGATCGAGCGGCAGCCCGTCGTAGGTCGGCGTGCCGGCGTCGCGCATGGGGCACGTCGTGCGAGCGTCGGTGCGATCGCGTCGCGCCTGACCACCTGGCCGGCTCGCGCACGAAGCGTGCGCAGCAGCGGCCGGCGGGATCGCCGGTCGCTGCAGGTGCTCGAGCAGCGCCAGCATCGGCCGCTCGCCGTCGTCGAGCGGTGACGTAGTCGACGTAGTCGAACACCCGCGGCTCGGACAGCTCGCGCAGCTCGGTGTTGACGTAGCCGCCGCCGAGCACGATGCGGGTCGCCGGGCGACAGCTGCCGGCACTGCGCGGGCGATGCGGAACGCGCCGTAGACGTTGCCCGGGAACGGCACGGTGAGGCCGACCAGGTCCGGCCGGTGCTCGGCCACCAGCTCGCGCGGTGATCTCGTCGAGCGTGCGGTCGACCAGCGTGGGCGCGGCCTCGAGCGCGGCGGCGCAGCGGCGTCGAACGCGGCGGCGCTCGCGGCCAGCTTCTCGCCGTAGCGCGACAGCTCGAAGCGCGGGATCGATGCCCTCGCGGACCACGTCGGCGAGGTCGTCGATGTACAGGCTGGCCAGGTGCTTGGCGCGGTCCTGCGAGGCCGAGCTCGCCGAACGCCCAGGCCAGCGGACCTCGGGCGCATCGTCGTCGTCCGGGTCGGCCGCGGCCAGCGCGGCGAACCGCGGCCCCTCGGGCAGGAACTCGCGGCCGACGATGCGCAGGGCCAGCCCGGGGTCGCGCCCCTGCAGGAAGCGGACGACGGCGTCGACGGTGTCGACGTACGCGCCCGCGTGGGCCAGGAAGTGCGCGACCGGCCGGGCACCGATCGCTGCCCCCGCCCCGCTTGCCCGCCGCCCCGCGCGCCCGCCCTACCAGCAGCGACGCCGCTCGACAGCCCGGCGCGGCAGAACAGGCGCAGGAACAGCTCGAGCGCCGGGTCGGCCTGCGCGCACCTCGCAGCCGAGCCCGCCCTGCGTGCTGGCGCAGGAACCCGGTCAGGTACGCCGTCGCCGGGTACGGCGTGTTCAGCTGGGTCATCGGCGGGGTCAGCAGCAAGACGCGCACGATCGACATGTTCCCACGCCGGGCCAGTTAGCGCGCTGCCCTGACCTGGGTGAGCGTCCGGTGTCACCGCGCGGTGACAGGAAGGATCCCCTCGGGTAACTTGCGGTCAGCGAAACACTGAAAAACCCACGTGTCGCATCGGGCGCGGTCCTGGCCGGGAGGATGCAGAGCGAAGTGGGACCGGGGCAGGGTTCCCGAGACAAGGAGAAACGATGAAGCTGTCGAAGCTGCGTTGGGTAGTCCCTATGGTTGTGACCATTTTCGTGTCCGGGCCGGCTTTCGCGGCCGCGGGGCTGCCGACCAGTGCGGCTGCGACTCGCCCGGCGCCGGCCGCCCCCAGCGCGCCGGCGGAGGGTAGCCAGACGGCGGCCGCCGTCGCCACCGGCCAGGTCCTGTCGTACGCCCAGCGCGAACAACAGGCCGCCGGCCTGGAGAAGTTCAAGGGCGGCGTCGGCATCTACATCGGTGGGTCGGCGGTCGTGCTGCTCCTGCTGGTGATCCTGCTGGTCCTGCTGCTCTGACTTGAACCGGCCCCGGCGACCACCTGGGAGGGGCGGGACCCAATGCGGGTCCCGCCGGTCGCGTCCGGCGCTGCTGACGCTGGCGGCGCTGGGCGTCGCCATGTCCGCGGGCGGTTGCGTGCTGCGCGCGTCCAAGGGCGACCCCCCGCCGGCGCTGGCCGCCAGCGAGGGCTGGGCGATGGCGCGCGGGGTGACCTTCGTCCCGCAGCGCTCGCGGGTCGATTGTGGCGCCGCCGCGCTGGCGATGGTGCTGGGGGCCTGGCTGACGGCGCCCGGCGGACGCACCCCGGTCGACGAGGACCAGGTGCGCGCCTGGCTGGGGTCCATCACCGATGAGAACGGCGTGGAGGCGGGGCGGTTGCGGGACGTGGCCCGGTCGAAGGGGCTGGCCTCCTTCGTCATCGAGGCCACGGCCGACGATCTGGTCCGCGAGCTGTCGGCCGGGCGCCCGGTGATCGCGGGCGTGGTGAACGTCACCGCGGGCACCGCCTTCCCGCACTACGAGGTCGTGGTGGGCCTGAACCGCGCCCGCGACCGGGTGCTGACCGCCGATCCCGCCATCGGCTGGCGCCAGCAGACGCTGGCCGAGTTCGACCAGCGCTGGCGGCTGTCGCGCCACCTGGCGGTGGTGGTGCTGAACCGACAGGGCACGGCGGACCGGTCGCAATGATCAGGGCGCCGGCCTGAGAAACCGGCCCGGGACCAGCTGCCGGGGGATGTTCGGCCCCGACCAGGACAGCGACATGGACGCGTCCGCGATGTCCTCGAAATATTCCAGCCGCACGTCCACCGGGATCCCGCTCAGCAGCAGCACGGTCACCTGGTTCTCTTCCACCGGGCGCGCCGCCCAGTCGTCGATGACCAGGATGCCGCTGAGCCACAGCCGCACGCCATCGTCTGACCGGGTGTGGAAGGTGTAAAGGCCGGTGGCGGGCGGGTTGACCGAGCCAGTCCAGCGGACGCGGAACAGGTCGGTGGGGAAGTCGCCCCGCGGCCCTCCCTGCCGCCAGTCGAAGCCGACCACCCGATCCACCCGGGTGAACGCCAGCTCGGCGGCGTCCAGCGCCGGATCGAAGCTGGCGCCGCGAAAGTACTCCCCCTTCAGCCCGCACACCCGCCCCTGGCAAGCGCCCTGATCCACCACCGCCGGATCGCGGACGTCGGCGTACTCCAGCAGGTGGGCCTTCTCGCTCTCGAAGTCACACAGGTTCATGACCGGCGAGGCCTTCCACTCGTCCAGGTCGAAGCGCGAGGCGGCCTCCTCGACGACTGCCCGCCAGCGCGCCGGCGACAGCAGCCCGTGCGCCTGGCGGTCGGAATCGACCATGGGAACGTGACCGCCCAGGTACGCCATCCGCGCCAGCAGTTCGGATCGGAACGCCTTGATCAGGGAGTCCTTCAGGCGGTTCCAGCTGTCGTTGCGCAGATCGGGATCGTCGCGTTCGCCCATGAACAACGAGAGCTGTCCGTTCCAGCCGATACTCCTCGCCGAACTCCCGGTCCAGTCCCAGGGGACGAGCGACCATCGCCCGGCAGCGTCCCGGTAAAGGTAGTGGTTGTGGAAGTTGTCGTCCCAGGGCTCCGACCAGTTGCGGATGGCCAGGTAGGTCAGCGATCCGGCCGACGTCGAAGTTCTGGCCTCCAGGTACGCCCGCACCGGCGCGAGGTCGTCGTTGGCGGTGTCGCTGTCGTCCAGCTGGCCGGCCATGCGGGCGGCGTGCAGCCCTCGATCAGCGTCTGGATGTCGGCGGCTGTCCTTCCAGTCCCAGGTCTTGCGCTCGTAGCTGTAGGCGTAGCGAGTGAGGCGAATCGAACGGCGTGGCGCTGCCGCGCAGCTGGTGGCCAGCGGCCGCTCGTCGCCGCGGCCCCAGGGGCCCTCCTCGACGCCGCTGTTGCCCGAAGCCTTGAACAGGTCGCCCACCCGCGTGCCCGGCGGGCGTCGGCCGCGCGCAGCAGTTCCTCGCCCGGCAGCTCGATGTCCAGCATGTAGTCGTAGTACCCGCCGTTGACGTACAGGCGGCGGTACGCGCGCGGCTGACCGGGCAGGCCCGCGGCGCTGTACAGCTCGCTCGCCGACGCCGGCGTCCAGACCGGGGCAGGACTGGTTCAGCTTGTTCAGGATCAGCCCTCCCGCCCGCCCTGAAGCGGCGGTAGCGGGGGAAATCGATGTTCCAGCTGAGCGCGCGCAGCACGCCGGCGGGCTCCGCGCGTCGGGCATCATGGGGCTGGGGCAGCGGGCTGATGCTGGTGCGGCCCAGGTCGATGCGCTGGCCGTCCGCCCGGTTCCAGCGGCTGCCCTGGTAGCGCACCCGCACGTCGTGACCTGTCCCTGGTGCACCAGCACGGCGGGCACCCGGGCGTCCCAGCTGTCGCGGACCTGGCAGCGCACGGCGGTCCGGCCGTTGATCTGCTCGGGGATGACCCGGCTGTCGTTGGTGCGCTGGGGGCTCGACGTTGGTCCACAGCTGGCCCCAGTCGGTCGACTTGATGAACAGCTGGTAGGGCGGCTGCGCGCTGGCGATGATGGGCGGGCTGACGAAATAGGCGTGCCAGGCGTAGGGATCGCTGGGCCGCGGGCGACAGCACCTCCAGGCCCCGGCCCGCGATCGCGCCACGATGCGGTAGCGGACGATGCTGTTGTCCGGCCTGGGCGGGCAGGCGGCTTCGCAGTTGCGCCCCGGCCGCGGTCATGGCGACGGCCGTCCGGGTCTCGTCGCGTGCGCTCCAGGTCGTCGACGAAGTACTCCAGCGCACGCCTTCGAGCGGCGCCGTCCGGGGACGAGGCCCGGCCGCACCACCGACCTCGTCGCTGCGGACGGGATCAGCGGCCTGGCCGCTTCCACCGGCGCCGGCCGACAGCGCCTGGACGATGGCCGGCGGGCGTGCCGGTGAGGCTGTTGGCCCGGCCCGGGGTGGCGCCGTCCACCGGCGGACGGCACCCAGTTGGCCACCTCGCCGGCAGGCAGGTCGGAGCTCGACCCGTTCCAGCGAGACGCCCCGGTGGCGGTGGGCCGCCAGCGGCAGCAGCGCGGGGGCAGCCAGTTCTCACCCGCGCCCAGGGCGTCGGCGGCCACCGGCCAGGGGAAGCGTCGTCGTAGCCGGAGCGCTTCCGACCACGCCGCCGCGGACGTCCAGCAGCGCCACCAGGCCGCCCGCGTTGTCCAGCTGGCCCGCGTAGTCGCCCAGCACCAGCGGCTCGGGTTCCAGGGCGTAGCCGGGGACCGCCAGTCAGCGCGGCGCGGTTCTTGGCCACCACCAGGTAGCCGCGGGCCGCGATGCGGGTGCCGGCGGGGAAGGTGAAGTCGACCTCGCCTCCCAGCCTCCAGCCGCCCAGTTCGAAGCCCGGATCCGCCCGGTTGTGAAGCTCGACGAACTCGTGCTGGTCCTCGTAGTCGTCCTCCAGCACCGGGTGGTACATCACCTCGGACAACACCAGCGGCGAGGGCGGCGGGGGGCCATCGGGCGGGTCGGCGTCGGCCCCACCGCTGCCGTCCGGTGGCGCATCCACCGGGCTGTCGTGGACGGCGCCGTCCGCGGGGACGGCGGCGGGCGCGTCGGGATCGCGCGGACTGGTCGTCCCCAGCGATCCGTCGACCGGCCCCGATCCGCCGCCACAGCCGATCAGGCCCAGGACCATCCCCAGAGTCAGGGCACACGTCCGCCGGGGAACTGCGTGGGGCATCATCGGGGCTTTGACCCCTCATGTTACTCCCAATTGACTGTGTGACACCTCCGCAACGGCGGTAAAAATCCGCCGTTATTACGGGGCATTACGTGGTTACACTCCTGCGTCGCAAACATCTACCGATATTTACGTGCTCCACAATACGATTTGTTTACTGCCTAAATGGCCGCCGCCCCTCGACGCTCCCCCCGCGCACGCCGGATGCTCGCCCTCTCTCTGGGCGTGCTGGGTGCCGCCAGCTGTGTGGGCCAGGTGGACCCGGCCGGAAGCACGGCGACGGGGACGGGCGGAATCCCCGCGACCCCCGGATCGCCAGGCGCCGGCGGTAGCGCGGGCGGCAGCCCTGGCAGCGGCACCGGCGGCACCGGCGGGATCGGCGGGTCGTCCAGTCCGGGCGGCGTGCTGCCGCTGGCCGGGCCCCCCACGCGCAGCGCCGGCGCCCGCCGGCTGACGCGCGACGAGCTCGCGCGCTCATTGCGCCGGCTGCTGGGCGCCGACGCCCCCGTCGACGTGACCCTGCTGCCGGACGACACGTTGACCCCGTTCGACAACGACGTGCTCGAGCAGTCGCCCTCCATGCGGCTGGTCGAGTCCATGGAGACGATCGCCGGGGCGGTGGCCGACTGGGTCACGACCACGCCGGCGCGGATGGCCCGGGTGCTGCCCTGCACCCCCGCCGGCCCGGCCGATGCCGCTTGCTTCGGTCGCTTCGTCCGACGGGCTTCGGCCGGCGGGTGTTGCGCCGGCCCCTGGACGCGGAGAGCGCCGCAGGAGATGCGCGAGCTGCTGAGCTACGCCCAGGCGCCGGGCAGCTTCGCCGACCGCGGTGGCAATGCCGCCCTGCGGGTGTTCCTGATGCAGCCCGGAGTTCGTCTACCGGGTCGAGCCCGGGCAGTCCGGCAGCGGCGGGCGCGTGACGCCTCACCGGCTTCGAGGTCGCCAGCCGGCTGTCCTTCCTGCTGCAGGGCATGACCCCCGACGACGCCCTGCTGGACGGCCGCCGAGGCCGGCACCCTGGTACGTCCGCCGGCCGGCTGGCGAAGACCGCAGCGGCTGCTGGCCGCCGAGGAGGGCAACGAGCAGCTCCGGCGCTTCCACGCCTTCTGGCTGGGCTACGCCCCGCTGGACGTCCTGCCCATCCAGCAGAAGCTGCGCACCGAGACCGACGCCCTGGTGGATCGGGCCACCGAGCCGGACCGCGACTACCGCCAGCTGCTGCTGGCCGACGAGACCCGGATCGACGCCGAGCTGGCCAGGCACTACGGCCTGCCGCGCGCCCGGCGCGCGCTTCGCCTGGGTCGACTACGGGGCGGCCCCCCGCCGCGGGCATCCTCTCGCACGGCATGTTCGCCGCCGCCGGCGCCAAGTTCACCGACACCAGCCCCACCCGCCGGGGCAAGTTCGTGCGCGAGCGCCTCCTGTGCCAGCCGATTCCGCTGCCGCCCCCGTCGGCGCGGTGGACGTGGACCTGCCGCCCGATGGCCAAGACCCCGGACGCCTGCAAGATCGACCGCTACCGGCAGCACCGCGAGGACCCGACTGCGCCGGCTGCCACGCGCTGATGGACCCCATCGGCTTCGGGCTGGAGAACTTCGACGAGCTGGGGCGCTACCGCACCCACGACAGAGGACCGGCCCGAGTGCCCCATCGACGGCACCGGCGCCGCTGGACGACCAAACCCCCTTCACCGGCGCCCGGGAGCTGGCCACCCTGATCGCCGAGTCGCCCGGCGCTGGCTCCCTGCGTCGGCGAGTATTTCATCCACTTCGCCGCTGGGCCGCGAGCTCGACGCGACCGATCCCGCGCGGGCGCACTGGCTGGGCGACCAGATGGCAGGCGAGCGGCGACACCTTCGTGGACATGGTGCTGGCCTACGTCACCCACGAGAACTTCCGCAGCCGCGAGGAGTGACGACGATGCGGCGTTTCTCTCTCCAGTCGGCGCGCCCTGCTGAAAGGGGCCTTCGGCGCGGCGGTGGCGCTGCCGCTGCTGGAGGCGATGCTGGACCGAGCGGGCCCTGGCCCAGGGGGCGGCGCCGCCCAGCCGGTTCGTGTTCGTCTACTGCGGCATCCCCCCGGTGGGCGAAGAGGTCGACCGCACCACCGGCAAGCCCCCGCAGTTCGTCGCTCCCGGACGCCGCCGGGCCGCTGGCCGCCCCGCTGAAGCTGGCGCTCGAGCCGCTGGAGACGCTCGGGTCTCCGCCCGGACACCACGGTCATCTCCAACCTGCGCATCCCGCGCACCGGCTCCGGCAACGGCCGTCGCTATCGGCAGCAACGGGCTTTCACTACGAGACCATGGGCCCGCTGGTCTCGGGCGTCTCCGGCCTGAACGACAACTTCTCGCGCTACGCCCTGGGGCCCGTCGCTGCGACTGGCTGCTGGCCGACAAGATCGGCGCGGCCACCCGCTTCCCCTCGCTGGTCTACTGCGTGCAGTCCGCCGAGCACACCAACGGCTATGCCGTCGACTACATCTCGTTCCGCCCGCGGCGCCAACCGCAACCCGCACTACGACCCGCCCACCCTGCGCAACGATCCGCGTGGTGTCGCCGCGGGTGGCCTTCGACCAGCTGTTCACCGGCTTCACCCCGCCGGCCGGGCCGGCCGCCCGCCGCCGCCCGACCCGCGCTGCTCCTGCAGCGCAAGGACGTCCTCGCGCGGGTGCAGCGGCCTACGCCCGGCTGCAGCCGCGCCTGGGCACCGCCGACCGGCAGCGGCTGGACCAGCACATGGAGAACGTCCGCAGCGCTGGAGCAGCGGGTGAACGCCAGCCTGCACCCGGCCCCGGCGCCCGCGCCGGCCGCTGCGCGGTGCCCGCCCGCCCGGGCGCGGATCCCGCCGCCGCCGCCGGCTACGCCAACGAAGACGCCCGCGCGGCCAGCTTCGTCGACCTCATCCACATGGCCTTCGCCTGCGATCTGACGCGGGTGGTCTCCTTGGAGCTGACCTCCAGCATGTCGGGCATCGTGCTGCCCACCTCGCTCGGCATCACCTACCGCAACTGGGACGGCTCGCCGCTGCCCGCCGCCGCCCCTGCACGAGGCCACCCACGGCCGAGGGCGACAACCTGCACGGTGGCCGAGTGCATCCGCTGGCACATGAAACACGTGGCCGACCTGGCCAAGAAGCTGAAAGACACGCCCGACGCGCACCGGCACCATGCTGGACAACACGGCCATCGTGTTCGTGATGGAGGCCGGCCTGGGCAACACCCGCCTGGCAGAGCGGCACCATCGTCGGCGAGCGGCCGCCCCACACCAGCGAGGGCATGGCGGCGGTGGTGGTGGGCGGCCGGGCCTCGGCATGCAGCTGGGCACAGCACATCGTGGCAGACGGCCACCACCCGGCGGCGGTCTCGCTGACCGCCATGCGCGCGGTGGGCGGGACCCGAGATGGCGGCGCTCGGGGAGATCACCACCGAGATCCCCGGCCTGCGCGGCTGAACCAGCGCGGCAACGGGCGCTGTCCCGGTTGACCTGCAGCGTTGCGCGTGTCAATACCTCCCTCGCGATGTCGTTCATGAACAACCTGAGGGAGAAGGTCGTGGGGCAGGCGATGAAGTTCGCGTCCAGCCCGACCGTTACCAAGCTGGCGACCGATCCCCGGCTGATGAACGCCGCCATGAAGGCCATGAATCTGGGCAGCGCGGGTGAAGACCAACCTGGACCGGGCCGGCAAGATGGCCGCCGGCACCTTCGGGTGG
This sequence comes from uncultured Acidobacteriota bacterium, assembly GCA_963728825.1. Taxonomy (GTDB): domain Bacteria; phylum Acidobacteriota; class Vicinamibacteria; order Vicinamibacterales; family CAVVIG01; genus CAVREM01. Next base: position 45,302 of record CAVSLA010000005.1, on the reverse strand, counting down.
GCCACCCAGGACGAGGTTGCCAGCCTGCGCTCCACCATCCAGACCCTGGAAGACCAGCTGGCCTCGCTCGAGGCCAAGACGTCGCTGGCCTCGCAGCCGTCCGCGCCGGCCAAATCGGGCCCCAGCTTCTCGAAGCCCGGGCCCTAGCCGCCAATGCCGTTCAGTTAGGGGCCCGCTCTGCTCCGGGAGGAGACAGGGTGCCCCTCGTGTCGCCGGGCGCTGACATCCGCGGAAGACCGCGGATGCGCCCTGCCTGCAAGGGCTACAGCACGCGCAGACGCGCGCTCGCCCTCGCAGGCCGCCCCGAGGGGCACCCTGTCTCCTCCCTGCGCGTCGCTACCTCCAGCTGGCAGGGCGAGTGGCAGAGAAGGTAGCGTCGCGAAGGGTGAGGTGGAGGGGGGCGCGATCGGGGCGGCCTGCGAGGGCGGGCGAGCGTCTGCGCTTGCCGTAGCCCTTGCAGGCAGGGCGCATCGCGGTCTGCCGCGATGTCAGCGCCCGGCGACACGAGCGCGCCCCCCTCCGCCTCGCCCGGAGCAGAGCGGGCCCCTAACTGAACGGCATTGGCCCTAGCCGGCCCCCCGCCCCGGCCCGTCGCAAAGCCCTCAACCAGGCTTTGCATGCCGGAACGCATCTACTATTCTCCGCCCCGACATGCCGGAGCTGGACGTACCGATAGAACGCCTTCGATTTGGTCAGACGTCACGCAAGGACACCTGGTGGCTCGGGCCCCTGCTCTGGTCGATCTTCTTCGTGATCGGGTTCGGGTACCTGGGGGTGATGATTTCAGCCCCTACTACTACTGGGCCGAGCCGTACCTGACCCCGCTGGCCTCGCCGCTGTTTTACGGTGAAGGGCCGCACGCCCTGCTGGGCAACGACCCCCCGGGCTGGTGGCCGACGTTCCTCCCGCTGATCCCGGGCGTGTTCATCGCCCTGTTCCCCGCCGGCTTTCGCCTCACCTGCTACTACTACCGCGGCGCCTACTACAAGGCGTTCTGGGCCGACCCGCCCGCCTGCGCCGTGGGCGAGCCGCGCAACGAGCTACCGGGGCGAGCAGCAAGTTGCCGCTGATCGTCCAGAACGTCCACCGCTACTTCCTCTACTTCGCGCTCGCTGCTGGTCTTCTTCCTGGCCTACGACGTCTGCATGGCGACGCCGCTTCCCGGTGACGCCCGGATCGACCGAGACGCACGTTCGGCATCGGCGTCGGCACGCTGGTCCTGGCCGTCAACGTGGTGCTGCTGGCGCGGCTACACCTTCGGCTGCCACTCGCTGCGCCACCTGGTCGGCGGCGTGCTCGACATGCTTCAGCCGGAGCGCCGGTGCGCAAGAAGGCCTACGACTGCGTCACCTGCCTCAACCGGCGGCACATGCCTGTGGGCCTGGTGTCAGCCTGTCTCAGGTCGGCTTCGACCGACCTGTACGTCCGCCTGTGCTCGATGGGCGATCTGATCACCGACTGGAGGATCTTCTGATGGCCGAGCATCGAGACGTCCACGAACACGACGTCCTGGTCATCGGCGCGGGCGGCGCCGGCCTGCGCGCCGCCATCGAGGCCTCGGCCGCCGGCGTGCTCGGTCGGCCTGGTCTGCAAGTCGCTGCTGGGCAAGGCCCACACCGTCATGGCCGAGGGCGGCATGGCGGCGGCGCTGGCCAACGTCGACGAGCGCGACAGCTGGAAGGTCCACTTCGCCGACACCATGCGCGGCGGGCAGTACGTCAACAACTGGCGCATGGCCGAGCTGCACGCCAAGGAGGCGCCCGACCGCGTCGCGAGCTGGAGGCCTGGGGCGCGCGTCTTCGACCGCACCAAGGACGGCCGCATCCTGCAGCGCAACTTCGGCGGCCACCGCTATCCCGCGGCTGGCCCACGTCGGCGACCGCACCGGCCTGGAGATGATCCGCACCCTGCAGGACCACGGCATCCACCAGGGCATCGAGGTCCACATGGAGTGCACCGTCGTCGCGCCTGCTCAAGGACGGCGACCGCATCGCCGGCGCCTTCGGCTACGACCGGGAGCGCGGGGTGCTTCAAGGTGTTCCAGGCGCCAAGGCGGTGGTGCTGGCCACCGGCGGCCTCGGGCGGGCCTTCAAGATCACCAGCAACAGCTGGGAAGTACACCGGCGACGGCCACGCCCTGGCCTACGACGCCGGGCGCCGAGCTGCATGGACATGGAGTTCGTCCAGTTCCACCCCACCGGCATGGTCTGGCCGCCAGTCGGTGCGGGGCATCCTGGTGACCGAAGGGGTGCGCGGCGAGGGCGGCGTGCTGCTCAACAACGAGGGCAAGCGCTTCATGTTCGACGACATCCCCGACAACTACAAGAACCAGACCGCCGACAACGACGAAGGAGGGCTGGCGCTACACGCCAGGGGGACAAGAACGCGCGCCGCCCGCCCGAGCTGCTGACCCGCGACCACGTCGCCCGCTGCATCATGCGCGAGGTGCAAGGCCGGCCGCGGCAGCCCGCACGGCGGCGTGTTCCTCGACATCGCCTGGATCAAGGAGAAGCTGCCCAACGGCGCCGAGCACATCAAGAAGAAGCTGCCCAGCATGTACCACCAGTTCAAGGAGCTGGCGGACATCGACATCACCAAGGAGCCGATGGAGGTCGGGCCCGACCACCCACTACATCATGGGCGGCGTCCGGGTCGACGGCGACACGCAGATGTCGACGGTGCCGGGGCTGTTCGCCGCCGGCGAATGCGCCGGCGGGCATGCACGGCGCCAACCGCCTGGGCGGCAACTCGCTGTCCGACCTGCTGGTGTTCGGCAAGCGCGCCGGGGAATACGCCGCCAAGTTCGCCAAGGAGCAGCGGCCGCGCGGCCGGGTCGACGACGAGCAGGTCGAGGCGGCCGCGCGCGGGGCGCTGGCGCCGTTCGAGCGAGCCGCGTCGGACGCCGAGAGGCCCGTACGAGATCCAGCACGAGCTGCAGGACATGATGCAGGACCTGGTCGGCATCGTCCGCACGCGAGGACGGAGATGCTGCAGGCGCTGGAGGGGATCGAGAGCCTGCAGGCAGCGCGCCGCGAAGGTCGGCGTCGCCGGCAACCGCGAGTACAACCCGGGCTGGCACACCGCGCTCGACCTGCACAACCTGCTGACCGTCTCCGAGGCCATCGCCCGCGCGGCCATCGAGCGCAAGGAGAGCCGCGGCGGCCACTTCCGCGACGACTTCCCGGACAAGGATCCGAGCCTTCGCGCAAGTTCAACATCGTGGTCTGCGCAAGGGCGCCGGACGGCCAGATGCAGCTCCGGCGCGAGCCGATCCCGCGCGATGCCGCGCCGAGCTGAAGCAGATCATCGAGGAGATGAAGTAGATGAGCCAGACGCCACCTTTCGCATCTGGCGCGGCGACGCGCAGGGCGGCGGGTTCAAGGACTACAGCACCGAGGTCAGCGAGGGGATGGTGGTGCTCGACGCCGTCCACCAGATCCAGGCCGAGCAGGCCAACGACCTGGCCGTGCGCTGGAACTGCAAGGCGGGCAAGTGCGGCTCCTGCTCGGCCGAGATCAACGGCATGCCCAAGCTGATGTGCATGACCCGGCTGAACGAGCTGCCGCTGGACCAGCCGGTCACCATCGAGCCGATGCAGGCCTTCCCGCTGCATCCAGGACCTGGTGACCGACGTCTCGTGGAACTTCGCGGTCAAGAAGACGATCAAGCAGTTCAAGCCGCGGCCGCCCGACGCCGCCGACGGCACCTGGCGCATGCAGCAGGAAGACATCGACCGCGTGCAGGAGTTCCGCAAGTGCATCGAGTGCTTCCTCTGCCAGGACGTCTGCCACGTGCTGCGCGACCACCACAAGCACGAGGAGTTCATCGGCCCGCGCTTCCTGGTCTACGCCGCCGCGCTGGAGATGCACCCGCTGGACACCGAAGACCGCGTGCGACGACCTGCAAGGAAGCAGCACGGCATCGGCTACTGCAACATCACCAAGTGCTGCACCAAGGTCTGCCCCGAGCACATCACCATCACCGACAACGCCATCATCCCGCTCAAGGAACGGGTCGTGGACCGGGTGTATGACCCGCTCACGCGCCTGCTGCGCGTGTTCAAGGGGTGAGCGAAGCGCGACGCCCCCGCCGTTTCCCCCCGATTTCTTGATCGAACGGGTATTCCGTCAACCCGTGTACACCCCTCCCGAACATAGGGTGACCGTCCCCTAAAATCAGCGTTCAGGTTTTCTCTCGGTGAAAACCGATTTCGCGGCCCTGATTTTTTTTACATCGGGCCCTGGAGAGGGATTGGGCAGTCCCTCGGGTGACGGAACAGCACCCGAAAATAGCCGGAATGTCCCACGAATCTCCGAGGGGCCCAGCGCACAAGACGCGCCGCTGACACTTCGAGTTTCATCAATCCTTTTTCGAAAAAAGAAAAAGCGGGAATCGCATAGTGCAGGTGGAGCCACTACTTATCCGCTCGTTGCAGATCGGCCCCACAGCATTGGGCTGCGACAATCTGACTACGGGTAACGCTCGCCAAAAGAAGAGGCTCGCATGTTGTACCCGAGGAGCTGCTCACGGCCTCGGAGAGGCCGTCGTGTGGAGGCGTTCGTGTTGTTGGTCGCACCGGCACTGTTCTGGGCCGGGTGTGGCAAGGGCGAAATCGACGAGCTGACGAAGCCCAGGCCTACGGTGCCTGGGGCCGCCGAGCCCGCACCCAGCACCGGCCAGCCGCCGGCGCCGGGTACCAACGTGGGCGGTACGCCCACGCCGACGCCCACGACGCCTCCGACGGGAGCCTATCCGCCATCTGTCATCGACACTCCGCCACCGCCGCCGGTGCCGCCACCCACGGGCGAGCCCGCGCAGCCGATGCCGACGACTCCCCCCACGGGGATGCCGCCCACCGGGATGCCGCCCACCGGGATGCCCGGCCCCATCGGCCAGCCGCTGCCACCGCCCAGGGTCAGCGTCTCGGAGCTCGAGATGCCCGCCGCCGTGCACTCCATCCTGTCCAGTCGCTGCGGCGGCTGCCACACCTACGGCGAGCGCGATCCCGCCGGCTGGGGCTCGGCCATGGATCTCAGCCGCATGATCGCCTCGGACATCGTGGTGCCCGGCGACCCCGACAAGTCGCGCCTGTGCAACCGGGTGGCGGTGCGCGCCGACATGCCCTACAACGGCGCCGCGCCTGACCTGGCCCGGAGGTGCAGATCGTTGCGGGCCTGGATCGCCAACCTGCAACCGGCCGGCCCCGAGACGCCGCGCACCACAGCGAGCAGATCCTGGACCTGCTCGTGACCGACCAGGCGCAAGGTGCGGCGCCCAGGGCAACGACCACCGCTACATCAGCTTCGCCCACTTCGCCGACGAGCGCCGCGCGCCGGAGGAGATGCAGGCGGCCGAGGCAGGTGCTGGGCGTGGTCCTGAACTCGCTGTCGCGCCGGGCGCAGATCGTGAAGCTGGAGGCGGCCGACGCCGGCGCGCACCATCTTCCGCTTCCGGCTGTCGCAGCTGGGCTGGGACCGGGACGACTGGGACGCGCTGATGGCGTTCTACCCCTACTGCCTGCGCTCGGACCAGGCGAGCCACCGGGCGCTGTACGACCGGCTGGGCACCGAGGCCCCCTACGTCCGCGGCGACTGGTTCCTGGCCACCGCCACCAAGCCGCCGCTGTACGCACGAGCTGCTGGACCTGCCCGACACGCTGGACCGAGCTGGCCGACGACCTGGGCATCAACATCAACGGACAACATCAACCACCCCGGCCAGCCCCGCCCCAGAACGTCGTGCGCATCGGCTTCCGCAGCTCGGGCGTGTCCGCGCACAACCGGATGATCGAACGGCACCGGCCGGGCCAACGGCGGCTTCTTCTGGATCAGCTACGACTTCAACACCGACGAGGACCGGGCGGACCTGCGGGCGAACCCCCTGGGCCCGGCGACCATCGACGACCAGAACTTCAAGCACACCTTCGAGCACGCCGGGGGCGAGGTCATCTACTCGCTGCCCAACGGCCTGCAGGCCTACCTGCTGGTCGACGCCGCCGGCAACCGCATGGACGTGGCGCCCAAGGACATCGTGCAAGCGACCCGCGCCGCCGCCCGGGCGCGGTCGAGAACGGCATCTCCTGCATCGGCTGCCACGGCGTCACCGGCATGAACCACCCGCGGGTGTACGACGAGATCGTCAAATACGCCGAGGAGCACCGCAACGAGTTCCACGGCAGCGAGCTGACGGAGATCCGCGACGCTGTACCCGACCAACGGCGCCGAGATCCTGAAGGCGGACGCCACCCGCTACCTGACGGCCAAGGAGGCGGCCGGCGGCGGCCGATCCAGACCTCGGCGTCGTCGAATATGACGACTTCATCAACCTGGTCGGCCAGTACGAGGCCAAGGTCGGGCTGCGCGGCGGCGGCCATGGAGCTGGGGACTCAGCACCGCCAGCGTCCGCGCGCTGGTGCAGAGCGGCCGCAACGAGGACCACCTGCCGCTGACCCTGTCCGACCCGCTGGTGACCCGCGACGACTTCGTCTGCCGCATGCGGCGGATTGTCCCCACGGTGGGAACGCCGCCGCAGTTCTGCTCGGGCTACCTTCACCGAGGATTCTGGTCCGGAACGTCTGCGACTGACCTGACCCCACCCTGAACCCGACCGCGAACCTCGGCTGTTTCAAGAGGAGCGCCCATGCCGGCAATGAGAACGAACCGTGGTGGGTGGGGGGCAGTCCTACTGATATCGGTTGGGTTGACCGGTTGCCCGGGGTACCTCGAAGAGCAGGCCTGGTTCCCTGACGGTGGGCGGGTGGGCTATCTGCCCCCCTCGCCCACCGTCGATGGTCCCACAGCGGCTCCCACGCCTCCCGTTGCCGGCAGCGGCGTAGCTCCTACCCCGGTGGCCGGCTCCGGGGGCAGCGGTTCCGGTGCGGGCGGCAGCGGGGGCAACACCCCCGCCCCCGTGGTGAAGATGGACGGTGCCGTCAAGGCCGAGGCCGGGCGCCCCCGGACGGCGGTGCCGCGCCCGACGCCATGATTGCGGTCCCGCTGTGTGCCACGGCGCCCGAGATCACCTCGAAGATCCTGATGCCCAAGTGCGCCGGCTGCCACAAGGCCATGAACCCGGCCGCCGGACTGGATCTGGCAACCGCGGGCGCGAAGATGCGCCTGGTGGGCCGGATGTCCCGCTGCATGAACAAGCCCCTGGTGACGTCCGACCCGGTGGGCGGCCACCTGTTCGACAAGCTGGGTGGCGCCGTCACCGGCTGCGGGAATCGCATGCCGCTGATGGGCACGCCCCTGACCCCCGACGAGATCCAGTGCATGAAGGACTGGATCAACTTCATCCCGCAGGCACCGGTCACGCCCCCGCCGAATGGTGTGCCTCTGTGTGCCACTGCCGCGGAGATCAGCTCGAAAATCCTCGTCCCCAGGTGCGGAACCTGCCACGGAGCCGCCATGCCGGCCGCCGGGCTGGATCTGGTCACCGCCGGGGCCAAGGCGCGCCTCCTGAACGTCCCGTCCCGCGCGTGTAATGCGAAGCCGCTCATCGTGGCGGAGCCCGCTGTAGGTGGGCACTTCTTCGACAAGCTCGCGGGGGCGGTCCCCGGCTGTGGCAACCAGATGCCGTTTGGCGGGATCAACCCGCTGAACGCCGCGGAGGTTCAGTGTCTCAAAGATTGGATCAAGCCCCCACCAGCCGTGGTGCAGTAGTAACCCTGCGGCGGCAGGTCGTGTTTTCGGGCCTGCTGGCGCTGGCCCTGGCCCTGGTGCAGCCGCCCGCTGCCCAGGCCGGTCCCGCCCGGGTGGCGTTCCTGCCCCTGCAGGGCCCGGCCGCCGAGCAAGTGGAGAAGATCCTGGTTCAGGTGTTTCCACCTGAACTGGGGCTGCTGCCGCTCACCCAGGTGGACAAGGCGCTGCAACAGGCGGGCGCCGTGCTGCCCGTGACCGGCGCCCAGCACCAGGCGCTGGCCCGCAAGCTGAAGGCGACGGCCATCGTCGGCGGGCGGGTCTCGGCCACCACCGGGAGCTGGCGGCTGCGGCTGGTGGCCCGCGACGGTGCCACCGGGGCATCGCTGGCGGCGCTGGACTTCGACGGGCGCACCCGCCGGGAACTGGCGGTGAACGTCCGCCGGCAGGCCCCGGAGTCCCTGCGAAACGTGCTGGCGCAGGCGTCCGCCCGGGCCTCCGCGCCGGCCGCCGAAGCGACGTCGTCCGACCCCCTGGGCCTGCAACCGGCGGTGATGGTCGAGTCGGAACGTCCCAAGCCCAAGCTCACGCCCAAGCCGGAAGCGGCGGACGGCGAGGCGGCCGAGGACAGCAAGACCGGCAGCGACGCCGAGACAGCGGCCGCCGAGGAACCGCCGAGCAAGAAGCGCGGCGGCAGGAAGACTTCCGACGCCGACGCCGAGCTGGGCGCCGGCGACGACATCGACCGCGTCCCCGAAGCGCTGCTGGAGATGAGCATGGGGCCGCGGGTGCTGTCCCGCGCGTTCATCTACACCGACAACGTCGCCGGTCTGCCTGGCTACACCCTGCCGGCGGCGCTGGGCGCCTTTGCCGAGGCCGAGGTGTACCCGGGCGCCCGCACCAAGAGCGCCGCCCGCAACTTCGGCCTGGCGGGCATGTGGGAGGCCTCGATGGGGGCCAAGACGACCGGGCGAGATGGCTCGGGAACCAACCTCACCCGGGGCAAGTCCTACCGGGCCGGGGTGCGCTTCCGGCTGAAGTCCGGCAACAGCGCCGTCACCTTCGGCGGCGATTACGGCGAGCACTCGTTCGACCTGACCGTCGACGGCCCGATTCCGCCGAACGTGGTCTACAACCTGTTCCGCCCCTCGGTCTCGGGGCGCATGGCCCTGGGGCCGCTGTCCCTGGGCCTGACCGCCGCCTACCTGCACGTGCTGTCGGTGGGCGGGCTGGGCGACAAGGATCGCTTCCCCCGCATCCGGGCCAAGGGGGCCGAGGTGGGGGCGCTGGTCGGTTACGCCCTCGACCGGGACTTCGAGCTCCGGCTGGTGGCCGACCTGCGGCACTACGCGCATCACATGCACGTGAAGCCGGGCGACCCGCTGATTGTGGGCGGCGCGGTGGACGAGCACTTCGGGGCCGCCCTGCTCATCAATTACCGCCTGCGCTGACCGGCCCTACGACCCGGGCTGACGGGCCCAGGACCTATTGCGGGGCCCCAGGTCTGCCTTCTCTAACGACCCGGTGCGCCCCAGGGTCTTGTTAGACAGCTCATGCTGACCCTGGTTCGCCCATTACCGGCCAATCGCGCCGACGCACGTCCCGCTGTGACACAATCGCCAGCGCGGTCGATGACGCACGGGGATCAGCCGGGCCTTTCCGACGAAACGCTGGTAGGCCAGGCCCGCGCCGGATCGCGCCCGGCGTTCGAGGCCCTGGTGCGACGCTATCAGAAGCCGCTGTATTTCCTCTGCTTCCGCTACGTGCACGACCACGACGCCGCCGCCGACCTCACCCAGCGCAGCTTCATCCGGGTGCTGGAGAAGCTGGACGACCTGCGCGAGGACAACACCTTCAAGAGCTGGCTTTTCCGCATCGCCGCCAACCTTTCACTCAACCACATCCGTGATCACGCCCGCTTCGTCGACGAGTCGGCCGGCGGCCGTGGGCGACGACCCGGGCGCGGACGGGCCGGCGCCGGATGTGCAGATGCAGCTGGAGTCGGTGGAGATGTCGCAGGCCCTGCGCGAGGCGGTGGGCCTGTTGCCCACCAAGCAGCGCATGACCCTGGAACTGCGGGTCTACGACGAGCTGTCGTTCAAGGACATCGCCGTCGCCCTGGACACCACCGAGGGGGCGGCCAAGGTGAACTTTCACTACGCGGTCAAGCGGCTGCGGGATCTGCTGGGCCGCTCGACTTCGGGTAAGGTAGGGGCACAGTGACGGTTCCGCCGGATTCACCCACGGCTGCGGCCCTGGACTGCGAAGCCGCCATCCAGCGGCTGGTCGCCTGTCACGAGTCCGGCGAACGTCCCGGGGACGATTCGCAGCTGGCGACCCACCTCGGCTCCTGCCTGGGGTGCTTCCGCGCCTCGGCCGACCTGAAGGACGTCCCCCGGCTGGCGGCGCTGCTGCGCCGGGATCTGCAACAGCAGTCCGATGACGGCGATCCCGGGTCGGCGTTCTGGTCGTCGCTGCCGCGCCAGCTGGGAGATCGGTTTAGTGACCAGTTCGCCAGCCGGCGGACGCCGGTGGTGGCCCGGCCGCAACCGCCGGTCCAGACCGCCGGTGCCTGGCAGCGCTTCCTGCGCTGGATCCGCATGCCGGTGCCCGCGGCCATGGCCGGCGCCGCCTGCGCCACGGCGGTGGCCCTGGTGATGACGCGACCACCGTCGCTGCAGACGCTGGGACAGCGCCCGGTGACCGCGGTGGAAGAGAACAGCGCCAACAGCGCCAACAGAGCCAACAGCGCCAACGGTGCCGAGGCCACCAGTGCCGGCCTGCTGGGGCAGGACGACGTCGCCTTCGCCCAGAGCCCGTCGGTGTACGAGTCGGTGGAGGAGCTGGACACCGGGGCGCTAGCCCGGGTGCGCGACTCCTTCGGCAGCGCCGTCGACCAGGCGCTGACCCCGCACGCCCAGCTGTCGCCGGACGACGACGATCCGGGCTTGGGGACCACCTCGACCGCGCCCAATCCCGCCACGTTCAGCGATGACCTGGACCAGCTGGACGAGAAGGGCCTGCACGCGCTGCGCGCCGAGCTGCGGGGGGCCCGATGACCTTTGCCAGGCTGCCCAGGGCGACGCTGCTGCTGGCGGTGTTGCAGCTGGCGGCGTTCGCCGGCCCGGCCGCGGCCCAGCCGCCCAGGCCGGCCCGCCCCGCCGCCGCCGCCCGTCCGCTGAGCGAGGCCGACCGCGCCGCGGCCCGGGCCGCCCGCCGCGAGGCGCGCGAGAAGCTGCGCAACGAGGTCCTCGACCAGATGCGCGCCATGCGCATGTGGAAGCTGACCGAGGAGCTGAAGCTGGATCAGGCCACGGCGGCCAAGGTCTTCCCGCTGCTGGCCCAATACGACGAGCAAGATTCAGGCCATCTGGCCCGGGAGCGCGGGGAGATCGCCCACGAGGTGCAAGACCAGGTGCGCAGGCGGCCAGCCCGACGACCACCGGCTGCGGCGCTGATCGACCGCCTGCTGGCCAACCAGGTCAAGCGCAACGCTCTGGACGAGGAGCGGTTCAAGGCGCTGCGGCCGGCGCTGACCCCGCTGCAGCAGGCCAAGCTGCTGCTGCTGCTGCCCCGGATCGAAGACGACTTCCGCCACCGCATCCGCGAGGCCATCAAGGCCCAGAAGGCGCAGGAACAGAATCCGACACCGGCGGACGTGCTGCAGAGCCCGTTCAAGCGGTAGTCCGGAGATCTGCCCTCAGGTAGTCCGGGACAGCCCCGGGTCGATGGACTGTCCCGTCCAAAACGTGACAGCCCTGTCAGTGCCCGGTCAGACTGCAGCTGTGCGGCGATCCGGGATTGCAATGGTGGCGCGGGGTTAGCCGGGCTCCGGTGCAGGGCATGGGGGTTGCTGACGATGGTGGGTGAGCGCGACTCGCGCTGGAGGCCCGACACCCGATGACAAGCACCCACTCGAAGCTCCTGGCCGTCGTCCTGACCCTGGCGATCCCCGCGGTCGCCCGGGCCGCCGAACCGGGAGCACCTTCGCAGAAGCTGGCGCTGCTGCCCGTGAGCGGAACCAACGTGCATCCGGGTTACCTGGAGGCCGCTCGCGATCTGATGAAGGACCATCTGATGGACACCGGCCGCTTCACGGTGGTCACCGTCGCCGGTGAGCCGGGCACGATGGAGACTTCGGCCGGGGTGGCGGTGGCCAAGGGAAAGGAAGCAGGAGCGTCGGTGGCGGTCGTCGTCCACCTGACCCGGCTGGCGGGCACCGGGCGGCTGCGCCTGATCGCTTACGACGTCGGCAGCGGCAACTTCACCCACGCCGACAGCATCGCCGTCGCCGGCGGCCCCGACGATTTGGATCCCGCGCTGAAGCGCCTGGCGGTGGGCCTGGCCACGGGCCAGCAGGCCAGCCAGACCGCCGACATCGAATCGGTCACGCAGAAGCAGGCGGACCCGTTGTTGAAGGAGTCGGCCACCAAGATCTTCGGGCTGCGGCTGGGGGCCATCATCGCCAACAACCGCCCCTCCGGGCTGGAGACGGCCGCGCTGCCCGGGCTGGGGGTGTTCTGGATGTACGACGCCCGCAGCTTCCTGGGCGAGGTGGCCCTGGATTTCTCACACCGCCGATTCGGGCCACGGCTTCTCCGTCAGCATCGGCGGCTACTACCCGTTCAGCCGGGGGAACCTGACGCCCTTACCTGGGCACCGTCGGCGTCCTACTCGATCCTCGACCTCGGCGGGGCGGGCGCCAACGGCATCCGGCTGGCGCCCGCGTTCGGCGTGCTGTTCGGTCGGCTGTCGACGGTGCAGTTCCGGGGCGAGGTCGGCTACTTCTTCAACACCTTCGGCGAGCGCGACTCTCGGGTGACGGTGCAGCCGGGCGCCCCGGTACCCACCGCGGGCGACAAGCACTACGCCCACGGGCCGCAGTTCTCGGTGGGCCTGGGCTTCTGAGGTGGTGGCGGTGACGCTGCGCCGGAGCATCTGCGGGCTGCTGCTGCTGGTGGCCGTCACCAGCGGCTGCGGCACCACGCAGATCCTCACCGACGACCCGCAGGCACGCATCTACGCCGACGGGCAGATGGTGGGCAAGGGTCAGGGGCAGCTGACCCGGCGCGGGTTTCCCGGCAGCACCACGGTGGTGGTGGCCACCGAAGATGGGCGGCGGGGACTAGCCGGGTCAAGCGCGAGTTCACGGCCACCACCTTCGTCTTCGGTCTGTTCACGTATGGCATCTGCCTGGTGACCTGCTGGGAGTACCCGAGCGTGGTGTTCGTCCAGGTGGCCCGCCCGGCGCCCTACGCCAACGCCTATGGGCCGCCCGGCCAGATGCCGGGTGCACCTGGCCAGATGCCCGGGGCACCCGGCCAGGCCGCACCGGTCGACCCCTGGATGCAGCCGCCCGCCGGCTACCAGCCCAAGCCCTGAACCCAGGTTTCCGCCCCCGAGGGCGACGGGGGCGCCCGCCTCAGGGTGGCGGGCGCAAGTGCCGATGTGGACCGTGGTGGGTCCTGGTCTGGACCGGCGCGGCCGGCTGGCGTTCCTTGTCTCGGCCGTGATGGCCGCGGGCGCGCTGAGCGGCTGCCTGGGGCCGAATCCGCGCTTCAACGGCGTCGATGCTCTGGGCCGACCCCAGGGCGGCAGTGGGCCCGGCCCGGGCCTGGGCGGGCGTGACGGTGGAGGGACGACGACTGGCGGGGCGGGCGGCGATTCGGGGCCGCCGGGAAGCGACGGTGGCGCGGGTAGCGGGACGTCCCCGGCCAGTGACGCCGGGCCAACCGACGGTCCACCGCCCTCCGATGGCCCGCCGGCGCAGGCGGACACAGTACCGGTGGACACCGTGCCGGTGGGCATGGACATGGCCCCGCCGCCGGTGGGCATGGACATGGCCCCGCCGCCGGTGGGCATGGACATGGCCCCGCTGCCCCCCGATGCCCCGCCCGATGTCGTGCTGCCCATCGATCTACCGGCGGCCGACGCCCGGCCGGTAAACACCCGGTACAACTTCGAGGCGTCGACCCAGGGCTGGGCGGACCTTCGTGGCGGCACGACGCCGCCGGTGGTGACCCGGTCAACCGCGCCGGCGCCCGCCTGGGACGGCCTGTCCTCGCTGGCCATCGACATGCGCAGCGGCACCAGCACCAGCGACACCAGCACCCACCGGACCGTGGGCATCGCCCAGGAGTTCCGGCAGCAGCTGCCGGCCAACACCCAGATCACCTTCCGGGTGTTTCTGCCGGCCGGCGACGCGCTGGAATACCTGCAGCAGTTCGTCCTGTACTACAAGCCGGCCGACGCGGACGGGAATCCCCAGTGGGGCGGCATCAACCCGCCGCTGTTCGCGGCCGACCTGCCCCGGGGCCAGTGGATCACCATCACCCACCGGGTGCCGGCGAATGCCGATTCGCGGGGCGTGGTGGAGGTCGGGTTCGAGTTCGTGATGCGGCCGTCGCGAAGCATGACGGTCTACATCGACGGCGTGAACTGGTAGCGGGTCGCCGCGCGGCGGCAGCTGACCGTTCGAAACGCCGGAGCGAATTGCGGGAACCTGTCCGTGTCGTTTGCGTGGAACGGAGGCCAGCGTCCCTCCGCGGCAGGATGTCCGCCCCTGCCCTGCGCCATGACGACCATGTCGGTGAGTACAACCCGGTCACAGGCCGCCTCGGATCTCGACGAGATTACTCTCGCCCGCGCCCAGTCGGGCGATCGGCTGGCGAAAGCTGCGCTGATCGAACGCTACCAGCGACCGGTGTTCGCGCTGCTGTCGCGCATGCTGGGCACGACGCCGAGATCATCGACGACCTGGCGCAGGAGACCTTCGCCCGGGTGTTGCGGGCGCTGCCGGGATTCGATCGCTTACGGGCGGGCCCGGCTGATCACCTGAATATTGACCATCGCCACCCGCCTGGCGCTGGACCATCTGCGCGCCAGCAACGCCCGCCGCGATCCCAGTGGAGATCCGGGCAGGCTGCCGGGTCGCTGCCGCGGCCGGACCAGATGGCCGACCAGCGCGCGCTGGGCGCGGCCCTGGTGGGGGCGGTCGAGGCGTTGCCGCCGGCGTTCCGGGCGGCGTTCCTGCTGCGAGAGATCCACGGGCTGACCTACGAGGAGATCAGCGAGGCGCTGCACGTGGACCTGGGGACGGTGCGATCGAGGCTGGCCCGGGCCCGGGGCCTGCTGCAACGGATGCTGGCGGCGGTCCACGATGACTGAGCAGACAGTCGAACGGCTGTTCGATCAACTGTGGCCCGTGCGGCAGCCGCCGCCGGGGTTCGCCGAACGGGTGGTCGACGCCGCGCTGGCCGTGCGGCCGCCCGCCCAGCGCCCGCGCCCGGCCCGGCGGCGCTGGCCGTTGCGGCTGGCAGCCGCGTCGGCGGCCGCGGCCGGACTGGCGCTGGTGGCCTGGGGCCTGCTGGACGGCGGCCGCGAGGCCAACGACCTGGGTCACCTGCGCGCGCAACAGCGACACACGGCCCAGATTGGCGCGCGCGCGGTCGCCGTGGTCGAAGCGGGTGGCGAGATCGCCTGGGCCGGCCGGGGTGGACGGCTGCGGGTGGACCAGCCCGCGGTGCGGTGTTCTACCGAGTGATCGCGGTGGATCCTCTTCCAGGTGGTCACGCCGGCGGGTGAGGTCGAGGTGACCGGCACCTGCTTCCGCGTGACCGCCGACGTGCCCGGCCGCCCCGGGCAAGGCGGCGCCGCCGATCAGGTGACCGCGACCTGGGTCGAGGTCATGGAGGGCGCGGTCATCCTGCGCAATGGCCAGGGCGAGGTCGGCTTGCGTCCGGGTGAACGCGGGCGGGGGATCACGCTGGGTCCATCCCGGTTCGGCTGCCCTGGCGCCACGATTCGCTGGCCATCGCCGACGCCCTGGCCGATGCGCCACGGGTGCCGGCACACCGGAGTCCCGGTCGCCGCCGGTGACGATGCCGATGCGCGCCCCGGCGGACTGCGATTCGGCCGACCCCGCGGCCGCCGACGACGATCGGGACCACTTCTTCGACTTCTCGACCGCGGAACGGCAGACGCTGGCCCGCCGCTGCACTTCCGCTGGAGCCTGCCGCGGCACCTGACCCATTTCGCCGCGCTGGACTTCAAGGAGGTCCCGCTGCAGCCGGATCAGCGAGCGGCCATCGCCCGGTTGATGGAGCAGCACCGGCAGGAGTTCCTGGACGATCTGCGCACCATCTACATGGAGGTGGTCGGCGATCGCCAGACGGTGGACCGGCTGACGGCGCTGGGGCTGTACCAGGAGATCGACGCCAAGTCGCTGCGCGAAGATGGCGTGGAGGCCCGCCGGCTGATCCTGCGCGAGTGGGCGGGCACGGCGACGCCACCGGCGGACATCAAGTCACGCCCGTCCATCGAACGCATGTGGCGGATGCTGGTCGCGTCGACGGACGAGATCGTGCGCCGGATGGAACCGGTGGTGGGCCGCGACGACGCGCGCCGGATCGGTCGGGCCATCCTGGACGTGCGGGTGAGCGGCACCGAGCCCGACTGCCCCAGCGGCAGCAAGACCGATAAACCATAGCCATCGCCGCGTCGCGCCCGGCGCGGAACTAACCGACACGGGGTCGCGTGGAACGGACGCCGTGTGCACGACAAGTGACCGCTGCGCCCCACTGGCCGTTGCCCTGACGACCGCGCTGCTGTCGCTGGCGACCTTCTGCAGCTGGGGCTGCTCGCCGGCGAAGATTCGCGTGCCCGGCACGGAAACGCCGGGCGGCGGCGGCGCGCCCGGCGTGCCGGGGTTCGCGGTGCCCGACGGGGGCGGGATGCCGGGCAAGCCACCGCCGTGCGGTCCCGCATCGAGGGTCCCCGGTGCCCTGTCCCGACGCCGCCCGGTGGCGCCGCCCGCGCCGCCCGCCGCCAGCGCCGAGATAGACGCTCACCCGGCTACCACTACCGCCACCGGTCGCTCGGCCCGTCGGCCGAGCGATGTTGGGCTTCACCGGAGAGCCCCAGTCCAGGTCAAGATGTAGCGCCTGGGGCGGGCCGCCAACCTGCGTTCTATCTGAAGGCGGGCGAGAGCGCGCGAGATCACCGCCACCGGTCGCTGGCGGCGCCTGGGCGGCGCGAGGTCGGCCCCGAAGGGCGGCACCCAACCGAGGGCGGCTGTCCGCGCGGGGCGCTGGTGGCCCGCGTGGCCAAGTTCCACCAGCGCACCTGCATCGGCGCCAGCGGCGCATCACCGCCCAGCGCGACGGCTACGTGTGGCTGTATCAGAGCGGCGGCTGGAACGCGATGGAGTCCAGCGGCGAGATCCAGCGCCACCATCACCGGCGGCGGCGCGTCGACGCCCGCTGGCCCGAAGGGATGACCCCGCTGGCCGACGACCCGCGGGTCGACCCCGCGCGCATCCAGGCGTTCGAGAGCGTGTGCGGCGCAGCAGATCATCCCGGTGCACTTCGAGGCGCAGGAGCCCAACCACCCGCGCGTGCGCGCCTACGTCGAGCAGCATTACGGCGGCGACCCGGTGGCGGTGATCTCCCGGGGCATGGTGCGTCGGCTGTGCGCTGTTTTATGCCAACGCCCGGCGGACTACCCCAAGGCGCACCGGGACCGGCGGGTGCGCGTGGTGCACTACGTCGGCAACACCAACGCTGGCCCGACCTGAACCGCCCGCCGCTGCGCAACGCCCGCGGCGACACTGGGATTTCGAGCTGACCAAGACCCTGGCCGAGATCACCTCGCATGCAGCCCGACTACGGCCCGTTCGGCGGGCCGCCGGTGTCGATCATGCACGAGGTCGGGCACCTGATTTCCCCCGACGGCGGCGGGGCAAGTTGCCCAAGTGGCTGCAGGAGACCTACGCCGAGACCGCTGCCGGCGCAACCTGGGCGGGCCCAGGCTTTCACAACGCCATCGACAACCCCGAGAGCACGCGCTTCGGCGGCCGACAGGTGGTGGTGCGACGGCACCTTCGGCGGGCCGACCTTCGTGGATTACATCGACGAGCGCCACCCCGGGTTCATCCACGGCCTGACGGCGGCGTCGCTGCGGATCGGCAAGAGCAACCCCTGGCCCGGCTCGGACGCGTTGTTCCGCATGCACACCGGACAGTCGTTCGATGCGCTGTGGTCGGCCTACGCCGACGCCTACCAGTTCCGTTCCGGCCGTCCGATCGAAGACTGCTTCGATCCGCGCGAATAACCGCAAGGAGGATCCGTGATGCGTGAGTCGACCCGTCTGCTGTCCGTCTGTCTGCTGGCCCTGGGCGTCGCCGCCTGCTCCGAGAAGGATCCGTCCACGGGCGGCACCGGGGGCACCGGGGGCAGCACCGCCGGGCGCGGCGGCAGTGCGGGCGGCGCTGGCGGCAGCAGCAGCAGCGGCGGGACCACCGGCGGCAGCAGCAGCACCGGCGGATCGACCGGCGGCACCGGCACCGGCGGCAGCACCGGCGGCACCACGGGCGGCACCGGCACCGGCGGCGCCAAGGACGGTGGCGGCACCGGCGGCACCAGGGGGGCACCGGGACCGGCGGCACCACGGGGGGCACCGGCGGCAACAAGGACGGCGGCGGCGGCGCACCCGACACCAGCAGCGCCGAGCGCGAGGCGCTGGACCGGGCCTGCACGCCCAAGTTCACCCTGAAGCAGACCGACATGGGGCCCAAGGGGATGTTGTTCACCGAGGCGGTGAAAGGGAACCCCGAAGCCTATGTCCAGCAGATCGGGCGCGAGGTGTGCCGGGTGCTGTACCGCAAGGCGGATGAGGTGCGCGCGGCCAACAGCATCGAACTGGACATCCGCGACTATGACGGCGTCGCTGGCAAGTGGGGCGACATCGGCGACATCGGCGTGGAGATCAGCACCCGCCACCTGCAGAACGTGAAGAACGAGGGTCGAGACGTGGCCGAGGAGATCAACGGCATCCTCCAGCACGAGATGACCCACATGTACCAGAACGACGACAAACCCGAGGGCACGTTCAGCGGGCTGGCCAACATGTACGAGGGCATCGGCGACGCCGTCCGTATCCGCAACGGCCACGCCCCCGCCGGCGCCCAGCCCGACAAGAACGGCCGCTGGCAGGACAAGGCCTACTCCGGCCAGGCGTTCTTCTGGCTGTACATCGACAACATGCACCCCGACTTCATCTACAAGCTGAACGCCACCATGAAGGGCCGGGACATGAAGGCCTGGCAGCCCACGGAGATCCAGACCATCACCGGCAAGTCCGCCGACCAGTGGTGGACGGAGTACCAGGGTGCGGCCTGCTGCCGGGCAGCACCCAGACCTGCTGCAAGTAGCGACGGCGGCGATCCCGTGATCCGCGGCGGGCTTGCCGCCCGCCGCCCGGGTCACGGCCCGGTCTCGACGTGTCCGTTGAGCACCAGGTTGTCGAGCACGATCAGGCCACCAAGACCGGTACCTTGATCCGGGCCCTCGTCGGCAACGATGACCAGCTGAGCGACGCGGGTGACGCCGAACTGGAACGGCGGATTGCTGGCCACCTGGGGATGAACGCTTTGCGAGTTGAAGCGGATCCGGGTCCAGGCGGTCGGCTCCTGGGGCGCCGGCGTCCGCGATCCGTGAAAGCAGCCAATGAAATAGATCAGCCCGTCGGGGGTGATGGCGTTGAAGCGCGGCGACCCGCCGCCGCAATGACCGCCATTGTGGAAATCGAAGCCAAGCTCGTTCAGGACGAACGACTTCGGTGTGCCGCTGATTCGTGCCCCGGCGGCCGAGCAGTCGGGGGTCGGCCCGTTCTTCGACAACAGCAGCCCGAAATGCCGGTCGCGCTTGGCGGGGTTGTCCCGGGGATCGGCGGGGTTGCTGTTGGGCTGCCCCTTGTCGGGCAGGCCCAGGCCCTTCATCCACTCGGCGGTGACGAAGGCCGATCCGGCGGGGTAGCCGGGGAAACATTCGTTCTTCTCGCCCACGAACTCCGCCGGCTTCACCCGGAACGAAATCCAGTTCGACCAGCGGTCGGACCATTCGTTCGCTTCTGGTGCGACCCGTGCCGCCTGGGCGGACTGCACCGAAACCTGGGACTGTCCGCCGGCTTGAACCTGTACGTCCGGGCCGCCCAGCAGGTTCAGCGCCCGCGACAGTCCCAGCAGCGGTCGATCGGAACCCTGGGCCAGGGCCGTTCCCGACGTGGCCAGAACGAACATCCCGAGCAAGACCCGACAAACCATCTGCTGCCTCCTGTCGCCATGACGTCCAGGGCCGACGTCACAGGAACGACCAGGCAGCAGGGCTTGTTCCTCAGAACAGCGGATCGTGAACGCAACGCACCCATACTTCGGGGTCATCCTCGAAGGTGCGGGGGGAGCGGCCGTCGCTGAAATCGCGCAGGTAGCGGATGGGGCGCGGCCCCTGGCTGGACGAGGTCCAGAAGCCCAGCGGCCCGGTCGCGTCCGGAAAGGCGAACGCCGCCTGGTCCAGGGACGGTACACAGGCGTCGGGTCGACTGCCGAGGCCCAGGGGCCGCAGCACGATGGTGCCGATCTCGGGGTTGGTCGGCAATCGCCAGCCCCCCAGCCCTTGCACCACCAGGGCAGCGCAATACGCCTCGGCGGTCGCGAAGTCGCCCTGCGGTCCGAAGCCGCGTTGCCACAGCCGCCGTCCGTTCGCGTTGTCGATCACCAGGCCCTCGGTGGCCAGGTAGCGGCCGCGCGTCTCGTTGCAGGTGGGATCGATGCAGGTCCCGGTGTTCTCGCAGGTCGGGAACACCACGGTCCCCCCGCGGCGCTGGTCGGGCACCTGCCCGCGCGACGGCGCAGCGTCCACCAGCAGCAATCCCAGGACCGCCAGCGCACCCCGCCACCGCCCGCCGTTCATCCCGCGAAGGTGGGACGGCGACGGCGCGGTGTCAACGACCGGGGTCAGTCGATCCCGGTGATCAGGTCACTGCCGGTCAGCGGCTGGCGGCGGCGGGCGGCTTTTCGCCCGCGGGGGACTTCCAGTCGGGCAGCGAGATGTTCGCCCGGTAGTTGGAATCGTTGAAGGTGGGGTTGCGGAGTGGGGGCGTAGAGGCGGCCCTTCGGGGCGGGCCGTCCTGGGTGTAGATCCAGACGCTGGCCTCGTCCCACAGGACGACCTCGTCGCGGGCGTCGCCGGTCACGTCCAGCACCGCGGCGGTGAGATCGGGGTGGCCGTCGTCGGGGAACATCACCACCCGGCGCAGGTGGCCGTCGATCATGCCGCCCTCGGTGACGTTGCCCGACAGCAGGACGAACTCCTGGCCGTCGCCGCGCCAGTTGACCGGCAGGGTGACGCTGCCGGTGTGGATCGGCTCGCCCTGCGTGCAGCAGGTTCCCGTCGGCGTCGAACAACGCTGACGATGCCCGGGTTGCGCCAGAAGTTGGTGGTGGCGTATCTGCAGGCCGGGCAGGTCGGGCCGGAACTTGCCGATCGCCGCCGTCTGGGTGTGGCCGACGATGGTGTGCTTGAGGATGTTGCCCTTGAGGTCCAGCATCAGGAACCCCTCGTCGCTGGTGCTCCAGTAGACCCGCGGCGCGGCCTTGGGGTCGCCGCTGAAGTTGCCGACCGCCACG
This sequence comes from uncultured Acidobacteriota bacterium, assembly GCA_963728825.1. Classification (GTDB taxonomy): domain Bacteria; phylum Acidobacteriota; class Vicinamibacteria; order Vicinamibacterales; family CAVVIG01; genus CAVREM01. The sequence continues at coordinate 24,203 of CAVSLA010000005.1, read as the reverse complement.
GCGTCGACGTGGTCCTTCAGCTTGCCGGCCGTGGCTCCACAGCCGCTTGCCCTTGTGGTCCCACATGCCGTGGCCGATGAACAGCTCGTCCTTGCCGTCGCCGTCGACGTCGTAGGGATAGGGGAAGTGGCCGGTGTCCTCGTCGCCCTGCCACAGCAGCTTCAGGTCGCGGCTGAACGCCCAGAAGTGCCGGTAGCGATCCTTCAGGATGAAGTCGCGCCGGCCCGGCTTGCCGGTCAGGTTGGCGAAGACGATCGAGTCGCCGCTGTACAGCTCGTAGGGCGGTCGGCCGGGCGGCGTTGGCGGCCTGCGGATGCGCGCGGCATCCAGACCCACTTCTTCGACCTTGCCGGTGCGGCCGTCCAGCACCTGCAGCTTGAAGTCGCGGATCAGGAGCACGTCGTTGCTGCCTGTCGCCGTCGACGTCGTGGATCTGGAAGGGGGTGTCGTTGGTCAGCAGGCCGTTGCGCGGGTCGGGCCGGCCCGATCTGCCAGAGCACCCGGCCGTCCAGCGTCACCGCGGTCAGCGCGCTGATGTGGTCGAAGGCGTCGCCGCGCACCCGCGGGATGTTCTGGGCGATCAGCATGTCCAGCTGCGCCGTCGCCGTCGAGGTCGCCGAAGCGCACGTTGCGGCCGGCCCCGAACTTGGGCGTGGCGAACCGCTTCCACAGCTTGGGCTGCGGGTTGTCGGCGCGCAGGCGGGCCAGCTCGCTCGTCGCGCTGCTTGATGCGGGCGTCGATGGCCTTCTTGGCCGTCGGGCAGACGGTGACCCGCACGTCCTGGAAGCGGGCCGGGGTGGTGGCGGCGAGGCCGACCTTGCCCGCCCTTGAGCTCGCTCGTCGCTCGGCCTCGATGACCAGCTTGCCGTCGACGAAGGCGCGGATGCGCGGGCCCTCGTTCTCGATCTTGCAGCGTGGTAGTACTTCTTGTTGGCTCGTAGGCGAACGGCTTGCGTGGCGATGCTCGCGCCACTCGCCGTCGCGGTAGGCCTTGTCGATCGGGCGGCGCGCGAGCAGCCGCGCCTCCTTGCCGCCCGGCAGGGCGAACAGGTAGTGGTGCTTGTTGGTCTGGTAGCGGAAGGCGAGGCCGGCGAAGTGCTGCGAGCGACAGCGGCTTCACCTTCACCTCGACGGTGTAGTCGGCCCACTCGGGTCGCCGGTCAGGAACAGCGGGCACGGCGAAGTCGGGCAGGTCGGCGAGCGAGGTGCTGCTCGAGGTAGGGCGTCGCCCTCCTCGTCGCCCGCCACCCAGGCGTCCAGGTGGCAGATGGCGTTGGCCCACGGCTTGGTGGGCACGCCCGCGGTGGGGCAGGTAGTGGTACTCCTGGATCGCGCGCGTTCAGCGTGCCGACGCGGCTTGGACAGCCAGCCCGGCGGGAAGCGGGAGAAGTCGTCGCTGAACAGCTGACACCGGCGCGCCAGAGCCCGCGCCACCTGCGCCCGCGCCCTCGGGGCGGGCCCCGACGGGGCAGCCGCCCAGCCCCAGGCCAGGGTCCAGCCACTGGAAGCAGGGCCAGCCACTTGGAGCAGAGGATAGGTGCCAGGTACTTGCAGCTGCCGCATGATGCGAGAAGTGACGTCGCCGGGGTGGGACGGTCTGCCTATTCGCTCGTACAGGCCGCCCCCGCCAGACGCGTCGGGCGTGAATGTGGTAGTCGAGTATGAGAGCGCGCACACCGCCCCGGCGGTTCAGTCCCGGGGCCGACTGCCGATGTGGTGTGACGAGGTTCCTTGAGCGCCTTGCCTGATCGTCTGTCCCCGGTGCGGAAACCCGCGCCTCGGAGGCGGAGCCGTCGGTGCCGCTATGCGGTGCCCCGGCCGAGCGGCCCGCACCGCCTGCCCGGCCATGGCGCAGCGACCATTGCTCGATCGGGTCGAGTTCACCGCACCGCGCGCCCCCGAGCCGGGCACCAGCCGCGGCCGCCCCCCGCGGCGGACCGGCACGCGCGCGGGAGTCGATCTGCCCGCGGCGCGCGAGCACGTCGGCCGCCCGACTGACTCTGCCCGCCGTCCGCGCGCCCGACCTGCCCACCCCGCGGGTACCGCACCGCGCTGCCCGACGATCTGCTGGCCCCGCGGGAGCTCGGGCTGCCCGACGATCTGATGGCCCCGCGGGACAGCCCTCCCCAGCTCGACGGCCTGATGACCAAGACATCCCGTGCCGGCGCGCCGGCGGGCGTCGCGGCCGGGGTTCGAGCTGGCGGATCCCCTCGACATCAACCAGCCGCTCGGCGGTGCGGCCGGCGGAGGCAGCCGGTGACCGGCCCGCCGGGGCGATGCCGATGGGGATCGACATGTTCATCGGCAATCTGCCGGCCGCGAGCGGGTCGCCGCTCGCGCCGCTGGATCTCGACGGCAGCCCCGAGCCGATGGACGTGTCCCCGGGCGACGCGGCGCCGCCGCTGCTGGCCCCCCTGGCGTCGGCGGCCGCCCCGGCGCCAACCGCCCCCGCCCCCGCCGGCGAGCCGGCGCTGGACCGGCGGCGCTCAGATGCGTCGATGTGACGCATCCCGCTGGCGCCGCCTCCGCCGCCCGGGCCACCGGGGCCGGCAGCCACCGACAGTGGTGGCCCGCTCGACATGGCGGCGATGCTGAGCAGCCTGCCGGGCGATGCCTCGCCCGCGGGCGCTCCCAGACCGCAGCCGTCGCTCCGCCCCGCCCGCCCGGCGTCTGCCCGCCCGCAAGCTCCCCCGCCCCCGCCCGCCCCGGACGCCAACGGCGATGCCGCCTTCAGCCTGACCCTGGATACGCCCGCGAGCACCACCGAGACCGCGCCGCCGAGGCGCGGCCCAAGGCGCCCCCGTGCGAAACCGGCGGCCGCCCCGCGGCCGAGCCGCGAATACGTCCTGCCCGTCGGCGTCCCCGCCCGGCGCCGCCCCGGCGCCGCGCCACCGCCTTCGTCGAGGACGCGCCGGCGCCCCGGCCGCGCAAGCTGGTGCTACGTCCTCGCGGGCTGGTCGGCTGGTGCTGGGGGCGGCGGGGGTGTTCGCTGCTGCCGCTCCTCAAGAGTGGGCCGGCCGTACGCCAAGGCGCTGGCGCCCTTCCAGGACGAGCTGGCCCGCGACCACTACCCGGCGTACCAGCAGGCGCCGCCGAGGCGATCCTGACCGCCGCCGGCGAGAAGCCACGGCGCCGGAGATGCGGGCGGCCGCGGCCGAGCTGCTGCTGCTGGCGCTTCTGGGCCGCGGGGCGGAGAAGGCCAAGGTCAGCCGCGCCGAGCAGCTGCTGACCGACATGCCCGCCGGGGGCGAGCTGCCGCCGGTGGTCCGGCGCGCCCAGGCGCTGCTGGCGCTGGCGCGCGGCAAGGGGAGCCGACGCCGAGCGGCTGCTGGGCGCGCAGGCGGGCTCCCCCGAGGCGCAGCTGATCATCGGCCTGCGCCGGCTGCGCGAGCGCAAGCCCGAGCTGGCGCTGGCGGCCGCTGCGCGGCCTGGCCGACGCCGACCCGACGCGCGTGCTGCCGCGTTATCTGCTGGCGCGCGCGCTGGAGGAGACCGCCAGACGCCGCCGGCGCTGGCGCCTACGAGCGACTGCTGGCGCAGAACCCCGACACGCGGGGCGCGCTGGTGGGGCAGGCGCGGCTGAGCCGGCCGCCCGGCGGAGCGGCGCACGGCCGCGCGAGGCGCTGGTGGGAAGATCGACCGGCGGCGGCCTCGCCGGGCGAGCTGGCCGAGGCGCAGGCCCTGCATGGGCGAGACGCACGCTGGCGCTGGGCCGCTCGGCCGAGGCGGTCGAGGTGCTGAGCCGCGGCGGTGGCCGCCAGCCCCCAGAACGCCGCCGGGCAGGCCGCGCTGGCCGAGGCGCTGATCGCCGACGGCCGCCCGCGGCGACGCGCTGGCACGCCTGCGCTCGGCGGACGCCGCGTGCTGGCGACCTCCCGGCGGGCTGTCGCATGGCCGCGGCGCTGATCGCCAACGGCCAGGTCGCCGAGGGCGCCGCCCAGATCGAGGCGCTGGGCCCGTCCGCGCAGCGACAACCCGCGCGTCCCCTACTGGCTGGGCGTGGCGGCCGAGAGCCGGCGCCCGCCCGGATCCGAGACCGCGGCCGCGCCGCTACCGCGAGGCGCTGGCGCTGGACGCGCGTTACCTGCCGGCGTCGCTGCGGCTGGCGGCGCTGCTGCAGAAGCAGGGCAAGCCCGACAAGGCCCTGGCGCTGATCAAGGACGCCGAGAAGGCCGGCGTGGCGCCCGAGGCGCTGGAGCTGGCCTGGGGGCAGGCGCTGATCGCCGCCAAGAACCCGGCCGAGGCCGAGGCGGTGTTTCGCAAGGCGGTGGCGCGCGCGCCCAAGCTGGCCGGCGGCGCGCGTGGGGCTGGCCTCCGCGCTGGAGGACGCGCGGCAAGCTCGACGAGGCCGAGGCCGAGCTGGAGCAAGGCGGTCACCGAGCTGCAAGGCGCGCCGGCTGCGCGATCGGCTGGCCGACCTGCTGCTCAAGCGCGGCAAGAAGGACGCGGCGCTGCCGACGCTGGAGAGCCGAGCTGGCCGCGGGCAACAACGACCGCGACCGCTGCGGGTGCGGCTGGCCAAGCTGGCGCTGGACCTGGGCAAGCACGAGCGCGCCGCCGCAGGAGCTGGAGACGGTGATCAACGAGAGCCCCGGCGACGCCCGAGGCGCTGTTCACGCTGGGCCGGGTGCGCGAGGCCAGCGGCGACCTGGGCGCGCGCGCTGCACGGATTACAAGCGGCGCGCTGGCCTTCGAGAGCTCGCCCGCAGCTGCACCTGGCCTACGGCCGCGCGCTGGCGCGCAGCGGGCGCGACGACGAGGCGCTGGCGCAGCTGGGCGCGCGCCGGCGACCTGGCCGCGGCCCGCCTGGAGCGCGCGCGGATCCGCCTGCGCGCAGGGCGACTCGACGAGGCGCTGAGAGACGCCGAGGCGGCCGCGCGCCTGGAGCCGGACAACGCCCAGGCGCAGTTCGTGCGCGGGCCTGTGCCTGGACCTGCATGGGGCGGGCCGACGACGCCGCCACCGCCTGGCGGGCGGCGCTGAAGGCCGACGCCCGACCTGGCCGAGGCGCACTACCGCCTGGGCCGCTACGAGATGGACAAGGGCCGCCAGAACGTCGGCGCTCGAGTCACTTCCGCATGGCCGCCGCCAAGGACCGCCGGCGAGGTCATCTGGGAGGCCGACCTGTATTTCCAGCTGGGCTTCGCCGAGTCGGCGGCCGGGTCACGCGGCCGCGGCGCCGAGGCGCTGGAGAAGTACCTGGAGTACGCCCCCCACGACGCCCCCGCGCGCCCGGAGGCGGAGAAGGAACTTACCCGCCTGGGCAAGCGCAAGACGAGCGGCGCCCTACGGACTGCCCTCGACCCCTTCCCCGTCCCCGCGGCCGGGGAGAGGGGCAAGCAGTCAGCGGGGACTCGGGACGCGCTACGGCTCAACGGGCGCGATCGGACCGAATCGGATCGAAGTCGAGCGGCAAAATCACTACCCTGCTCGCCCCTCTCCCGGCCGCGGGGAGGGAAGGTAAGGGGTGAGGGCAGGTGCGCGGCGCCGCCGTCAGAAGATGTACGCGAAGCCGAGACCGACGAAGAACGCGTTGTAGAACCCGCGCGTCGAGCTTCGCTTCGAGTCCCGGGCAGCTCCGGGATGTCGGACGTCCAGGCCCAGGGCTACGTTCAGGATGGGGATGGCGCCGGGGACGTTGTTGTCGCGGAAGCGGGCGGGCTGGGTGGGCCCGCCGTCGACGCCGCCTTCGGTCGCCTTCAGCATGGCCTCGTTGCAGCCGCCGGCCGGACGCAAGGCAACGGGCAGCACGCGCGTTCGTTGCCGGCGTTGGCCTTGGTGCACGCACTCGAAGTTCGAGATGCGCAGATACTCCCCGCGCACCAGCGCCAGGCCCAGGCCGGCGCCGTAGTGGATGCCGAAGTAGCGGGTGAACATGCGCCGCTGCACGAAGGCCATGTCGACGCCCAGCATGGCGAAGTCCGCGGAACTGCACGAAGTCGGTGTCGACGCTGGCGTCCTTGCCCTTGCCCAGCCAGTTGCCGTCGGGGGGCGACATGTTCTGGTAGCCCAGGCCGAACACGATGTCGAAGTCGCCGCGGCGGCGCAGGAACTCGAACCCGAACGAGCCGAAAGTGGACAGACCGACGTTCTCCTCGGTGAACAGGCCCAGGAACCAGCTGGGGACGGACACCCAGCGGGGCATGCGCACGCCCAGGCCGTAGCGGACGACGTCCGGCGCCGCGGCTTCAGCGGCCGGACCGGGCGGGGGGGCTTCCTGGGCCCGGACCGGCGGGGCCGCCCACAGGGTCAGGGCAAACGCGGCCAGGCAAGCGAGCAGCAAGGGACGTCGTGTCGGCGTCAGGCGCATTGGCTCTCCTCTGTTGCGACCACGGGCAGGACCAACACCCGAGACGCGGAGCACTATACCCGAATCCGACGAGCAATTCGCAGTGCACAGTTTCGAACCAAGTCGGCACAAACTGGTAACCTAACCGACCGGGTTCGGGGGGCGGTTCTCGACGCAGTACGTATGCTGGCCCTTGCCGATCTTGGCGGGGGTGGGTGTCGAACCGGCCGCAACGCCCTGGTGACAGTTCAGCCACCCTCTTGCCACGGATGGTCCACATGCGCACGAACCGACTGGCCACACTCCTGAGCGCCAGCGCTTGCTTCCTGATGCTCGGCTGCGTGCCCGGGTCCGAGCCGATCGGGACCGGGGGTGCCGGCGGCGCCAGTTCCGCCGGGGGATCGAGCGGGGCGTGGCGGCAGCGGCGGCACCGGCGGGCGCGGAGGTGGCGGTGGCAGCTCCAGCGCCGGCGGCAGCGGTGGCAGCTCCAGCGCCGGCGGCAGCGGCGGCAGCTCCAGCGCCGGGGGCGCCGGTGGCAGCTCCAGTGCCGGCGGCAGTGGCGGCAGCTCCAGCGCCGGGGGCGCCGGTGGCAGCTCCAGTGCCGGCGGCACCGGTGGCGGCGGCGCGGGCGGCACGAACAACGGTGGCGCGGGCGGCACCTGGGGCGGGGCTGGCGGCAGCTACGCCGGCGCCGGCGGCAGCGGCACCGACACCGCGGCCCCCAGCGAGGGCGGCGGCACGCACCGAGAAGTTCAGCTTCTTCTACACCAGCCTGGATGCCATGCGCCGGCTGTCCAAGAGCCAGAACGGCTTCGGCGGCGATCTGCGCTTCGGCACCGACAGCGGCCTCGAGGGGGCGGACAAGATCTGCCAGACCATCGCCGGCGATGTGGGCTTCGGCGCCAAGACCTGGCGCGCGTTCCTCAGCGCCACCAAGGGCCGCCGACGGCCAGCCGGTGCACGCCATCGACCGGGTCGGCGAGGGCCCCTGGTACGACCGCCGCGGCCGCCTGATCGCCATGAACAAGGCCGGGCTGGTCGGCTCGGGCAACCGGCCCGCGGGCGACGCCGCGGCGGTCAACGACCTGCCCGACGAGACCGGCCAGGGCACCAAGCGGCTGGGCGACACGCACGACGCCATCACCGGCAGCAACCCGATGGGCATGCTGCGCCAGCACCGGATGCTGGCGCAACACCTGCCAGGACTGGACCAGCACCACCGGCGCGCGGCGCGCATCGCTGGGCCACGCCTGGCCGGCGGGCAGTGGCATGCACTGGATCGTCAGGCCCACACCGAACCGAGCTGCGCCGCGGGGGTGAACCTGGTGCAGAACGGCGCCGGGCAACGGCTCCAGCATCGGCGCCGGCGGCGGCTGGGGAGGTTTCTATTGCTTCGCTCTGCAGCCCTGAGTTTCGCCCTGGCGCTGGCGCCGGGGCTTGCCCTGTCGGCGCCGGTTCCCACCGCGCCGAAGACCCGGCCGGCGGCAGCCCGGCCCACCACGCGAGACGCGGTGGAGAAGTTGCTGCGGGCGACCGAGCGCCCGCCCGGCCCCGCCGACCTCAACACCGCCGGCGCCGGCGCCGAGGACGCCTTGATCGCCATCGCCGGCGACAAGGCCGCCGAGGCGGTGCTGCGGGCCCGGGCCACCTCGGCGATGGCGCACGCGGCCTCGCCCCGGGCGCGTGCCTTCCTGCTGGAGGTCGTCACCCGCGGCGCGACCCAGGACCCGGCCACCGCCACCGTCACGGACCGGCTGGTGCTGCGGCGGGCGGCAGTGGCACTGGGCTGGCAATCGGGTCCCGGCGCCCCGGCGCCGCTGGGCGCGCTGCTGGCCCACCCCGACCCGGACGTGCGCACCGACGCCGCCGTGGGCCTGGGTCTGACCCGGCTGGCGCCCGCGGCGAACCTGCTGCGTAACCACCTGGCGCTGGAAAAGGATGCCCGGGTGCGGGGCCACGATCGCCCGCCAGCTGCAAACCATCGAGACCAGCTTGGGCCTGGACCCGTCGCGGCCAGTGCCCGCGCCGCCCGATCCCGAAGCAGCACCAGCGACGGCCGAAGCGGGCACCGATCTGCCCCGCGCCGGCACCCGCCGGCGCGCGCCCGCCCCGCCGCCGCCCACACGGATGCAGCCAAATCGTTCCCGGTTCTAGCCGTCGGCGTCCTTCCGGGCGTGCTTTCGACTCGAAATACCGTCCGGGCGCCGCCCCGCCGCCCGGATCGTCGTGTTAACGTCCGCCCGTTTTCGGCCAAAGGCGGCCGATCTCGATAAGGAGAGCGCACGTGACCAAGGAGAAGCTGGCCATCCTCGTGGGCGGTGGCCCCGCCCCGGGCATCAACAGCGTGATCAGCGCCGCCACCATCCGCGCCCTGCTGCAGGGGGTGGAGGTGCTGGGCATCCGCGACGGCTTCAGCAACATCATGCGCGGGCGCACCGATCTGGACGCCGCCCGCCCGCTGCGCCTGGAGGACGTCAGCCGCATCCACTTCCGGGCGGCTCGATCCTGGGCACCGCGCGCGACAACCCCACCAAGGACGTCAAGCTGCTGGACACGGTGATCGATTCGCTGGTGAAGCTGGGGGTCACCCAGCTGATCACCATCGGCGGCGACGACACCGCGTTCTCGGCGATGAAGGTGGCCGAGCGGGCCGCCGGCCGCGTGCGCGTGGCCCACGTGCCCAAGACCATCGACAACGACCTGGACCTCGATCCCAACGTCGACACCTTCGGCTACCAGACCGCGCGCCACGTCGGGCGTCGAGATCGTCAAGAACCTGATGGTCGACGCCAAGACCACCTGGCGCTGGTACTTCGCCATCGCCATGGGCCGCAAGGCCGGCCACCTGGCGCTGGGCATCGGCAAGGCGGCGGGCGCCACCTTGACCCTGATCCCCGAGGAGTTCCCCAAGTTCAAGACCAACCTGCAGACGCTGGCCGACACCCTGGCGGGCGCCATCATCAAGCGCCGCGCCGAAGGGCACCACGACGGCGTCGCGGTGCTGGCCGAGGGCCTGGTCGAGAGCCTGCCCGAGGAGGACCTGAAGCAGTTCGGCAACATCGAGCTCGACGACCACGGCCACGTGCGCTTCGCCGAGATCGACATCGGCGACGTGCATCAAGCGGGCCACGGCCAAGCGGCTCAAGGAGCTGGGCATCAAGACCACCATCGTCTCGAAGAACATCGGCTACGAGCTGCGCTGCGCCGACCCGGTGCCGTATCGACATGGAGTACACCCGCGACCTCGGCTACTGCGCCGCCAAGTACCTGTTCTCGCGGCGGCAACGCCGCCATGGTGTCGCTGCAGGGCGGGAACTTCGTGCCCATCCCGTTCGCGCAGATGCTGGATCCCGCAGACCGGGCGCACGCGGGTGCGCATGGTGGACATCCACTCCACCCGCTACGCCATCGCCCGCCGCTACATGATCCGCCTGCGCCGCGACGACTTCGAGGATCCGACGACGGTGAGAAGTTCGCCGACGTGGCCCACCTGTCACCCGACGACTTCCGCAAGCAGTTCGCCTACCTGGTCGAGAACGAAGCGGCCCCGCTGGACCTGCTCCACCGCGACGGCTCGCGCCGCTAGCCGACCTCAGGTTCCCAGCACCAGATCCGGGTGGCCCGGGCTGATCACCGTCAGCGATCGCTGGGGGTAGCGGACCAGGCCCGTCGCGCGCGCGCCGTCCAGCAGGTAGACGCCGGCGGCGCGGACGTGGTGGGACTGCTCGAACATCGCCGAGACCGCAGTCAGCCCCCGGGCCACCAGCTGGTCGTCGGCGGCGCCACCGTCCAGGGCCTGCCCCAGGGCGCCCAGTCCCTGGTGGAAGCGGCCGCACGCCTCGGCGGTGGCCGCCCCACCGTTGAGCTCGATCAGTCCGGCGAAGGTGTAGGGACGGGCGATCTGGTACTGGCGCTCCAGGCGCCCGAGGGCGGTCGCTTCGAACTGCCGCGCCAGCTGATGTTCGGCTTCGATCGACCAGCGTTCGGAACTGGACTGCGGGTCGGCCAGGTACTGCGCCCACAGCTTGGAATACAGCTCCCGCCGGCGGTACACGTTCTGCCGGTCGGGGACACGATCCCAGCTGGGCATCGCCGCCGCCAGCGGTCCGGCCATCGCCGACAGCGGCGCGGTCGCCGCCCGCCGCATGATCGCCCGCATGACCTCGTCGTCCAGCGCCAGCTGGACCACGGCCTCGACCTCCTGGCCCAGGCGCGGCCGCAGCTGCTCGGCCAGGCGGGCGGCGTCCTCCTGGGTGACCGCGTTCCACAGCACCGCCGCGTCCAGCAGCAGCTGCAGCTCGTCCTCGGCCAGGCGCTTCTCCTGGCAGGTCCAGGTCAGCGCCAGCGCGAACCGGTACTCGTCCAGGCGGGGCACCGAACCGGCCGCGAACCCGCGCGTGGTGGCACGCAGACCCGCGGTCCAGGCCACCCGGCTGCCGCCCAGCTGGCCGTCGTACCCGGTCAGGCCGGTGTAGGCCCGGGCCTGGCGCCCGTCGATCAGCGTGCGCGTCACCCGCGACAGCCGGCGGTAGTCCCTGCCGCCCGCCGCCCAGCGTCCCAGCCCCAGGGTCAACCCCCAGCTGCGCTCGGTGACCAGCGTGCGCCGGTCGAGGAACCGTTCCAGCACCACCCCTTCGGCGCCCAGGCGGATGCTGTCCAGCACCGGCTGCAGGCGGCCGCGGATGAAGTCGCCGTGGTGGCGGGCCAGCCACGCCTCGCTGGCCCGTACCGCCAGCAGATCCAGCTGCTCTTCCATCCGGGCGTATTCGAAGCCGAAGCCCGCGGTCAGCCGGCTCTGCGCCACCTGCTCGATCCGCTGTTCCAGCTGCTGCCGCAGCGCCGGCACCAGTTCGGCGGCGGGCGGCCGCGGCAGCGCCGCCATCACCAGATCCACCAGGCCGCTGACGTCCAGCGGATCCAGCAGCACCCGCAGGCCCACCGAGGGGGCGATCGATCGCTGCTGCATCGAAGCCTTGCGCAGGGCGATCCGGTGGCCCTGGTGATCGCGGGCGAACACCAGCATGAACTGGTCCTCCACCTGGATCCGGGCACGCAGCCGGACGCCCGCCGGGATCTGGATACCGAGCGGCGGGTCCAGGCCCACCCCCACCAGCAGCTGGACCAGCGAGCCCAGGCCCGCGGCCAGAGCATCCGCCCCCTTCACCTCCAGCGACAGCTCGAGCGCACCGCCCACCCGCATGGACAGTGCCTCGCCCGGGCGCAGCGCCTGCACGTCGTCCAGGTGAAAGGCAAAGCGCGCCGGACCTTGCAGATCTTCGGTGACCGCCTCCGCCAGCGGCCGATCGCTGTCGTGCTGGCGATAGTCCGCCAGGGCCACCGTCCCCCGCAGGTCGAAGCAGAAACCCAGCGCTTCCAGTCCGGTCCCCGAACGTACCCGGGCCGAGATGGTGTATTTCAGCCAGGCGCGGCCGGGGGACGGGGCCAGCAGCAAGGGCAGCTGGTCCGTCACGGTCGGATCACCCGGGCCATCGGCGCCGAGGACGCCGTCGGGATCAACCGTTCCGGGGGCGTTGAACAGGAACACCCCCGCCTTGCCCTCGAACGACAGCTTGACCTGGGCCTCGACCGGGAACGCGGGCGACGGCGCCAGGGCCACGTTCTTGTCCCCGGCCAGCGGCAGCTCGCGCAGGCGCGCCGGCAGGGTGGTGTCGGCCAGCGTGGTTTCCGCCAGACGAGCCCGCAGGGGTGCGAGATCGCCGATGGGCAATGGCGCACTCATGGCTGTAGGGCTAACGAACCGGGAGGGGGAAGTTCCCCTGGGACGTCGCCGCGCCGGGCTTCAGGCCGCCGGCAGGGCCAGCTCGACCTTCAGCCCCGACTTGTCAGCGTCGGGATCCTGGCCGATCAGCAGCTCGCCGTTCCAGCGATGGGCAATGCGGCGGGCGATCTTCAAACCCAGACCGCACTGTCCCGGCTGCGTGGTGAAGAACGGGTCCAGCAACTTCTCCATCAGCCCCGGATCCAGCGGCGGCCCGTGGTCGCGCACCTCGACCAGCCGGCGGTCGCGCTCGGCGCGCACGCTGATCAGCACCGGGGCGCGCGTGCCGCTGCGCTCGTGGGCCTCCAGGGCGTTTTCCACCAGGCAGCCGACCGCCACCTGCAGCTCGGGCTGGGCCACGGCGGCCAGGGGCGACTCCGCCGCGGTCAACGCCGACATCACCTCCACCGACACCGGGGTCCCCGACGTCGTCCGCAGCAGCGTGACCAGTTCCTTCATCGCCGCCGGCAGGTCGGTCGAAACCTCGCTCTGCGGGCTGGCCAGGAACCGCGTGGCCAGCCGGGCCGGGGAGCCGGTCAGGCGCCCCTCCAGCGAAGCCAGCAGCGGCGCGATCTCGGTCTCGACTTCCTTGTGCGCCTCCAGCCGCCGGCGCAGCCGGTAGATCAGGGCGCCCAGGCCGGCGATCTCGTTCAGCGCCTCGTGGCGCAGGGTGGATGCCACCTCGTCGGCGGCGCAGGCCATCCGCAGATACGACAACCGGGGTGGCCAGACACAGGCGCCCCCGGCGAACGTCACTGTTCCCCGTTGATTTCGGCGTGCGATTCCGCGGAGTCCGCCCGGCGCGGCAGGTTCACGGTCACGATGGTACCCGCTTCTTCGGTCGACGTCAGCCCGATGGTGCCGCCGTGAGCGGCCACCAGGTGGCGCACCACGAACAGCCCCAGCCCGATGGCCCGCCGCCGGCCCTGCTTGTCCACCGCCCCGGTGATGAACGGCTCGAAGATCAGGGGCAGCAGATCGGCGGCGATGGCCGGCCCGCCGTTGTGAACGGTGATGCGGATGCTGTCGGGCGCGGTCCCGTCCAGCACCAGCCGGGGCGACGGATCGTCCGGCCCGTGCTTGAGGGCGTTGCCCACCAGATGCGACAGCACGCGCTCCATCCGCACGGCGTCCCACTCGCCCTCCAGATCGCCCAGGCGCTGGACCTCGACCTTTCGGCCAGGATGGATCACTTCCAGATCCCCCTGCACGCGATCGTCGATCAGGCCCAGGTTCGCGGGCGAGCGGTCCAGGCGCAGCTCGACGCCGCCGTCGGCCCGCGCGTATTCGACCAGCGTGTTCGCCAGCGCTTCCATCCGGCCCAGCGTCCCGGTCAGGCGTTCGGCCAGCGCCAGTCGCCGTTCCAGCGGCATCTCCGCTTTCTTCGACAACATGGCCAGGGTCATGCGCATGGCGCTCATCGGGTTGCGCAGGTCGTGGGCCACCACCGCCAGCACCTGTTCCCGCAGGGTGTCCAGGTTGCGCCGCTCACCCACGTCCACCACCAGCAGCCAGACGCCACCGGCGTCATCCGCCGCCGGCGCCGCCGAGACACGCACCGTCCGCGCGGTCTCGCCTTCGCGAGCCACCTCGTATTCCTCGCCCTGCACGGTCTCGCCGGCCAGGGCCCGGGCCAGCGGCGGGCGCACCTCGCGCAGCCCCGGCGGGGGGGCAAACAGCGGGCGCAGAACCAGGGCGTCGGCGCGATCGGGGACGGTGCCCAGGATGCGTCTCAGCTCGGGATTGGAGGCCACCAGCTGACCGTCCCCGGCGAAGCGAGCCAGCCCCGCCGGCACCTCGTCCAGGAGGTGTCGGCCCGCGCTCGGTTGCTCGCGGATCAATTCGGACATGGACTCCATCATGGTGGTGTGTGCCTTGTTTTGCGCCCGACGGGGCCGACCGGTCAGCGGGAAGGACGGCGCCAGCCGAGCAGGATTCCCGCCGCCGCCGCGGTCAGCAGGAACGGAAGCGGGTGGCGGCGAAACCAGGCGCGCCAGTCCCGCAGCTCGTCGAAGCGCAGGTGCAGCGCCTCCAGCGATTCGTGGAAACGGGCGCGGGCCAAGGCCAGTTCCTCCTCGCGCCGGTCGACCGATGCGCCGGCTTCCTGGTCATCGACGTCGCCGTCGACCGCCCCGCTGGCCTGCGCTCGAATCCATGTGGGGCCTCCGCTGCATCAATAGTTGTGCCAGTTTACAGGGTGGCTACCGGGGGCCCGGCGCCCAGGGCTATTCCTCTAAATCCCCTGCAACTTGTTCCGGATTGGTAACCTACGGGTACGGTTACGTAACGTCATAGAGGCGACAGCGGGCGGATTGCCGGTCATGATCCCAGCGAACGTCACGATATCCAGGCTGCAAGAATACCCTGATCATGGCACATCGCTTGAATGTCGACCGGCCACCAAGCATGGAAGCTGCTGCTGCGCCCTCTGATGGCCCGCTGACCGTCGTCGATTCGCCTCTCAGCCTTCCCGAGGCGCCCGCCCCGGAGGCTCCCGACACCGGGGGCTTCGTCGTGTCGGGGCCGGAGGAGGTGCTGGACGTCCTGCTGATCGACGACGAGCCCGATCTGCGCGCGTCGCTGGAAGATGCGCTGCGCGATGCCGGGCACCGGGTGACGGTGGCCAACGACGGCGCCGAGGGTCTGGGACAGGTCACCTCGAAGGTGTTCGACGTCATGATCTGCGACGTCCGCCTGCCCAAGCTGGACGGGCTGACGCTGTTCCGGCGGGTGCGGCAGGAGTCGCCGGCCACCGAGGTCATCCTGATGACCGCCTTCGCCGAGGTGGCCGACGCGGTCGCCGCGCTCAAGGAAGGCGCCTACGACTACCTGACCAAGCCGTTCGAGATCGACGAGCTGCTGTTCCAGCTGAAGCGCATCGCCCAGCACCGCGCCTGCAGCGCGAGCTGGAGCAGGCGCGCGCCGAGCTGGCCGGGCGGCGGCACGGACGACCACGCTGGTCGGGCGGTCGCCGTCGATGCGCCGGGTGCTGGGCCTGGTCGAGATGGTGTCGCCAGAGCGACGCGCCGGTGCTGGTCACCGGCGAGAGCGGCACCGGCAAGGAGCTGGTCGCGCGCATGCTGCACGAGCGCAGCGCCCGCGCGGCAGCACCCGTTCGTCGCCGTCAACTGCGGGGCGCTCACCGAGACCCTGATCGAGGCCGAGCTGTTCGGCCACGAGCGCGGCGCCTTCACCGGCGCGGTGAAGAAGCGCGACGGCCGCTTCAAGGCGGCCGACGGCGGCACGCTGTTCCTCGACGAGGTGGCCGAGCTGCCGCTGTCCGCGCAGGCCAAGCTGCTGCGCGTGCTGCAGGAGGGGACGTTCGAGCCGCTGGGCACCAACACCACGGTGAAGGTCGACGTGCGCGTGCATCTCCGCGACCCACCGCAATCTGAAGAAGCGCATCGCCGAGGGGACTGTTCCGCGAGGACCTCTACTACCGGATCAACGTCATCGAGATCCCGATGCCGCCGCTGCGCGAGCGGCCCGGGGATCTGCCGCTGCTGGTGCAGCACTTCCTGCAGCGGTTCACCCCGCCGGGCCGCCCGCTGCCGACGGTGTCGCCGGCGCGCCTGGGCGGCGCTGTCGCCAGCACCGCTTCCCGGGCAACGTGCGCGAGCTCGTCGCACGCCATCGAGCACGCGGTGGTGCTGTCGGGCGGCGGCGAGATCGACCTCGAGCACCTGCCCGCCGAGCATCACCGCCGGCGCCCTGCGCCGGCCCTGGCCACCGGCGGCGATCAGCGCCGCGCGACGGCGAGATCCGCCCGCTGCAGGTGGCGGTGAAGGAGTTCGAGCGCGAGTACCTGCTGCGCGCCATCGCCCAGGCCAGCGGCAAGCGCGCTGCGCGCCGCCGAGATCCTGGGCATCTCCCGCAAGAGCCTGTGGGAGAAGCTGCGCATGCACGGCATCTCCGACGCGGAGATCGAGGCGCAAGAGAGCGCCAACGCGCGCACCAGCTGACCGACTCGCGTCCGCGAGGCGCGTCTTCGTCTACGCGGTCGTGTGCGACCGCGTGACCGTGAACGGGACCGTGGACGGGATAAGGACGTCTAGGTGATCGAGCTCGTCCAGGGATTCGTCGTCGGTGAGTTCGCCGTTGGCGTCGTCCTTGAGGCCCAGGCGCTTGGCGAGTTCGCGGCGGAGTTGTTCGCCGGGGGTGGGGGCCAGCAGCAGGCCGACGGCGGCGCCGGCCAGCAGGCCGATGCTGAGCCAGCCGAGCGCCCCGATGGTCTTCTGGCCGGCGCTGCTGCGCGATTGCAGGCCCAGCGCCTCCAGCACCTTCTCCTTCTTCACCGTCCTGGCCACGTCTCGGATCAGATCTTCGTAGTTCATCGCTGTTCTCCGTCACTCGTCGTCGTCGTCGTCCGCCGAGGCCCACCAGGCGGGTGAGGGTCGCGGTCAGCGCCGGCAGCACGAGCAGCTTCCAGGCCAGGCTGCCGCCCACGCGCATCAGCGGCCGGCCGACCGCCGCCTTCAGGCCGCCGCCGGCCACGAAGCCGGCCCCCAGCGCCAACCCGGCGAACAGCAGCGGGTTGGCCTCGACGCCGGGTGCCCCGCGCAGCTCCTTGCCGATGTCTCACGCGCGCCTTCACCCCCTTGGCGGTCTCGACCGCCCGCTCCTGACCTCGGCCCGGGTGGCCACCGTCAGTCCTCCCCCAGCGCCCGGATCACGCGGGCCACGGCGAAGCCGATGGCGAACGCCCCCAGCCAGCGAGGCCACCGGGTGCTGGGTCACCAGCTGGGTGACCTGGTCCGGGCGGTGGCCAGCAGCTCGGCGGGCTCGATGCCGTCGAGCAGACTCTCCTCTCCGTCGGTGTCCAGGGCGCTGTCTTCGTTGCGGGCGACGCTCATGATGACCTCCCGTGCGCGTAAGGTTGGGCTCAGACCTGGCGTGCCGACGGCCGGGGGTCGCCCGCCCGAGCCGGTTACAGGTTACTCTTCGCCCGGCCGAGCGCGCTGGTGACGCGATTTTCGCTGGCCAGGGCGGCAAGGGGTCGACCGGCCGCCGAGCCCGGCCGCGACGGCGCCTGCCAGGGCGGCGAGGGGCGGCCCAGCCGCTCCTCCAGGATCAGGCGCGCATCTCGGCCCGGGCGCGGGCGGCGGCGTGGGCCGCGCGGGCCTGCGGCGCTGGGCGGCCGCGCGGCCGCCGCCTCGAGCGGGGCGCAGCAGCTCGCCCTCCACGTCGGGGAGGCGCCCGGCGAGCACCCGCTGCAGTGGGCCAGCTCGGCCGCGGCGCCGGCCGGCCGCCGGCTGCTCGCGCAGGATGTCGTCGGCCAGCCCGCCCCGCCAGACGCCGCGGGCGTAGGCGCGGAAGCGCTCGATGAAGCCGGCGATGGGCCAGCGCGGGCCGCCCGGCGGCGCCGCCTCCAGCTCGCGCGCGGTCACCACGGTGGCCTCGAACACCGCGTCGTCCAGCAGGTCCAGCAGGAACTCGCGGTCGGCCGGCGCCGGCGCGGCGCTCGCCGAACGGCCAGACGCGCGGCTCGCATCAGCTCCGCCACCTCGGCGGCCGCCTGCCGGAGGCCGGCGTCGATGCGCGCGCGCAGCCGCAGCCGCTCGGCCGCCAGCGCGCCGGCCAGCGCCTGCCGCGCCTCCAGAGCGCGCGCGCGGCGGTTCCGGCGTCGGCCGCGGCGCGGCGCGGCGGCGCCTGGCCAGCGGCGCGCGCGCCTCGGCCGGCGAAGCGGCGCCAGCGCGCCGACAGCGCGGTGGCTGCCGCTTGAGCGCGCGCGCGCTGGGAGAAGAATCGCTCCTCCAGCGCCGCGCCGCACCGCGGCCAGGCCGCCGTCGTCGGCCGCGGCCGGCCTCGCCGCGGCGCGCAGCGCCTCGCGCGCGCCGACAGCGGCAGCAGCGTCTCCAGCAGATCGCCCAGCGAGCCGCTGCACGTGGGCGGCGATCTCGCGCGATCTCCTCGGGGCTGGCCTGGTCGGCCTTGTTGAGCACGCCGAGCACGCGCTTGCCCGCCGCCTGGCGCCAGCGCCAGGGCGTCGCGCTCGGTGGCCTTGGCCGCCTGGCCCACGGCGAACAGCCAGACGATGGCGTCGGCCTCGGTGAGGAAGCCGCGCGCCACCGCCTCGTGCTCGGGGCGCAGCGAGTTCAGCCCGGGCGTGTCCACCATCTCCACCTGCCGCAGCAACTCGAGCGGGCACGAAGATCTCGACCAGGCGCACCGCCGCCGCCTGCGCGTCGTCGAGCCGGCCAGGAAGGCCGACGCCTCGTCGGCGGCCAGCTCGCGCGCGCGGCCGTCGTGGTAGAGCACGCGCGCCGCCGCGCGGCCCGTAGCGGAGCACGTTGATGGTGGCGGTGGTCGGCGTCACCCCGACCTCGGCCACCTCGCTCGCCGCACAGGGCGTTCACGAACGACGACTTGCCGGCGTTGAACTCGCCCATCACCGCCACCAGCAGCGGGCGATCGAAGGCCTCGACCGCGCGCGCGGCCAGCGGCAGCAGCGGCGCCAGCTCGGGCGTGCGGGCGGCCAGCTCGCGCGCGTAGGTCAGCAGCGCGTACAGGTTGCCCGCGGGCACCTCGCCCGGGCGAGGCGGCGCGCGGCCACGAAGCGCGCGGCTGGCCTCGTCGGGCGCCAGCGCGCCCAGGCGCCACCAGATCTTCCTCGCGCGGCGCCGCCCCTCGGCGAACGGCGCGCAGCGGCCGCCGCCAGCGGCGTCGGCGCGGCGGTCGCGGCCGGCGCGAGCCGGCACCCGGCCAGCGCCGCCGCGGTCCTGCGGCCCCCAGCGCCAGCCGCACCAGCCGGGCCGGGTCGCGCGGCGCCGCCCAGCGCGGCGCGCGCGCAGCGGCCGCCGCCAGCGCCTCGCCGTAGCGGCCGGCGCGCCTCGTGGCAGCAGGCGCCAGCGCCTGGCCGCGACCGGCGTCGTCGGGGCGCCGGCGCCGGCGCCGCCGCGGCCAGCGGCAGCGCCTCGCCGCCCGGCGCCCGGCCTGGCACAGCTGGCTGGGCCAGCGCCGCCTCCAGCGCCGGCCCGCTGGCCGCGGCCGGCAGCGGCATCGGCGCGTCGCCTCCAGCGCGCTCGCGCAGCAGCGCCTCGGCCGGCGCCGGGCGTGGGCGCGGCCGCGGCCGCCGTCCAGCACCCAGTCGCGGGTCGGCGCTGCGGGCGCGTGGGCCGCGCGCACCAGCCAGGACCAGCGCCTCGGGATCGCGCGCCGGCCAGCAGCGCCCGCCCCAGATCGTGCGCGATGGCGTAGTCGCGCGGGGGCCAGCTCCGCCGCCTGGCGCAGCTCGCGCACCGCCCGCGCCGGCTCGCCCAGCGCCAGCGCCATCCGCCCGCGGCCGGCGTGGGCGCGCGCCCGGCGCGCCGGATCGCCGGTGCGGGCCAGCACCTTGCGCAGGGCCTCGCGCGCCGGCTCGATGCGCCCCAGCCGGACCAGCGCCTCGCCCAGGCCCAGCCAGCCGTCCACCGCCTGCGCCGACAGATCCACCGCGCGGCCGAACGCCTCGACCGCCGCCTCGTCCTTGCCCCGGCGCGCGCGCACCTCGCCCAGCGCCACGTACACCGCGGGCACCGTCCGGCCGCGCGCTCGGCCAGCTCGACCAGCGCCGCCTCGGCGGCGGCCCAGTTGCCGCCGCGCGCCCAGGGCCAGCGCCGCCTCGATCTCCCGCGCACGCTCGTCGGCAAGGTCGGCGCCGCCCGCCAGCGTGCTGGCCAGGCGATCAAGGATTCCCACGGCTGCGCCTCCGCCGGCGCCGGCTCCCACATGCCGGTCACGATCGCGCGCACGCGCTCCTCCTCGCGGCTGGGCCGCCGGCCCGTAGCCGCCGAGCGAGCCGACCAGCACCGCCGCCAGCCCCAGCGCGCGCCGGCGGTCGCAGCCAGCGCGGGCGCGCCGCGGGCGACAGCGCCGCGGCGATCGCCACGCACGCGCCAGCGCCAGCGGCACAGCGAGGCCAGCCCGCGCAGCCCCAGCGCGGTGCCCAGGCCGTAGGGGACGTACCCCTGCCGCAGCAGCGGGATCACCAGATCGAACATGGGGTTGTCGAACTGCAGCGGGAAATGCGGGAAACAGCGCCCCGGACAGCCCGCACAGCAACACCGAGACCAGCACCAGCCCGGCCAGCGCCGCGCGCCGCCCAGCGGCCGCGGCGCGAACAGCTCCCGCCAGCCGAGCGCCAGGCTGAAGACCAGAAACGGGCACCACCACGGCGATGTAGCGCGGCCCGCCCGCGCACCAGCCGCCGCGCCAGTTGGCCATGCCCGGACAGGAACACCGCCATCACCACGGTGACCGCCAGCACCAGCGGCCTGCGGCCGGCTCGCCCCGGCGGCACGCGCCGCCAGAGCGCCAGCCGACCAGCCCGGCGGCCAGGAAGGGCGAGAAGACGAACAGACCGTAGTCGACGCTGAAGAACGCCGCGCGCGAGCACCCGCGCGCGCGGCCGCCCCAGCCCCAGGAAGCCCTGGCTGTGGTGGTAGAGCTGGTAGCCCGGCGTCGTCGAGGTGGGCGTAGGGCAGCGCCCAGGGCCGGCCGAACAGCGCCGTGTGGTAGACGCCCAGCAGCAGCGCCGGGCGCAGCGCGCCCAGCGCAGAACAGACCAGCGCCGCCGCCGGCGCAGCGCTAGACGGCGAAGACCGCCACCACCGACCGCCGCCAGCAGGCCTGGTACTCGAACACCACCGACAGGCCCGTGAGCAGCCCCGGCCAGCAGCCGAGGCGCGCGCGCGGGCGACGGCCGGCTCGCGTCCCCGGCCGAGCGGGCCGGTACCAGCGCCAGAAAGCCGGCGAACAGCAGCGCCGCGCTCTGCGCGTGGCCCACGAAGGTCAGGCCGTAGGGATAGAGCATGGTGCCCAGCCCAGGCCCAGCATCAGCAGATCGCGGGCCAACGGCGAGCCGGTCTCCGCTTCCACCCGCCGGGCGAACACCAGCAGGAACAGCGCCAGCGGCAGCGATCACCGTGAACACGCGCAGCGCCCAGGTGCTGGCGCGCGGCGACGGCGAGCGCGCCGGTCAGCGCCCGGGCCAGGCGATCGTGGACGAAGTGCACCGGCACCCCCAGCAGCGACGTCCCCGGCGCCTTGCTGGAGTAGCGCTGCCCGCCGACGACCGCGCCGATCCCCGACGTCGCCCCACTCGTCGCATCACCGGGTCGATGGCGAAGGTGCCGTGGTGGGCGATGGCGCGCGTGGCCCAGACGCGCACGTTCTCGTTGGGGTTGTTGAGCGCCGCGAAGTACGGGAACACGAACAGGTAGGCCGCCGACCACGCGCCGCCCACACCAGGTGCCGCCGCCAGGCGCGCGCGGCGCCGCCGGCCGCGGCTGGCGCGTCGCCGCCGATCACGCGGCGCTCCCAGCCCTTCTGGCGGATCTCCACGATCGTCTCGTCGATGTCGCGCAGGCGCCGCCGAGCGCGCTCGTCCAGCGCCGGCCGCTCCGCCGCGGCCCTCGCTCGTCGGCACTCGCGCGGCGCTTGCGCTCGGCCAGCGCGCCGGCCAGCACCTCGGCGATCCCGCGCGCCAGCGCCGCGCCCGCCTCGGCCACGAACTCCGACAGGCGCGCCGCGAAGCCGTCGACGATCTCGTCCAGCTTGGGCCCCAGCGCGGCCGCGATCCGGCGCACCGCCTCGGGCGCCCGCTGCTTGCGCCTCCTCCTTGATCTCCTGCGCCACCCGCCCCTTGCAGCACCATCGCCGCGATCGGCGCCGCCAGCGCCAGCAGCCCGCCCGCCAGCGTGTTCACGAACAGGAACACCGTGGTGCCCAGCGCGCCCAGCGCGAACACCGAGGCGTCGTACTTGAAGGTGTCGACGGCAGATCTCGAGGCGCGCCTCGCCCGCCGCCCAGCTCGTCGGCCACCTGCTGGGTCACCTCGGCGGCGTTCTCGTTGGCCACCTGGATCACCCGCTCGGCCAGGCGTCTCGAGCTCGCGCGGCCAGCATCTCCGCCTCGGCCTCCAGCCAGCGCTTCCAGGTGTCCTCGATGAAGGGACCCAGGTAGCGCTGCACGTCGGGCGCCGCCACCTTGTCGATCTGCGCCGGGCAGCGCCGCGGCCAGCTCCTCGGTGAACGCCGCCAGATCCTGGCGCACGCGCGCCTTCAGCGCCGCGGTCTCGGCGCGGATGGTCTCGGCCGCCTCGTCCAGCGCGCGCTGCCCGCCGCGCAGCCGCTCCTGCGCGCGCGCCACCCGCTCCTCCAGCTCGTCCACCGGCAGCTCCAGCGAGCGCCGGCGCATGGCCAGGCTCTGGCGCAGGAACGCCGGCCAGCCGGCCGGCGTCGGCCAGCGCGTGGTCGTAGATCAGCCGGCGCCGCTCCGCCCCCAGCGGTCACGCCGCAGGTGCGTCGAGCAGCGGCTCCATGCGCCCGCCCGCGCGCGTCGCCGGCCAGCGCCCGCTTGGCCGACACCGCGAACAGCGGCGCCTCGGGGACGATCGCCGCCAGGTGCTGGCGGGCGAAGGCCAGCGCCTCGTCCAGCTCGGCCTCGTCGAGCAGATCGGCCTTGGTCACCACGAACACCAGCCGGTCGCGGCTGCGAGCGCAGGATGCGCTCCTCCAGGAACTGCCGCTCGGAGGCGGTGAGGATCTGCGCCGGCGTCGAGCAGGAACAGCACCGCGTCGGCGCGCGGGATGTAGCCGTAGGTGATGTCGGCGCGCTGCTCGTTGATGTCGTTGACCCCGGGCGTGTCGACCACCGTGACCTCGTCCTGCAGGAACGGCGCCGGCACGCGCGATCTCCACGTAGGCCAGCGGATCGGTCGCCTGCGCTCGCCCTCGCCGCCGCCGGCCTGCCCTGCCCCTCGACGGTCAGCCAGTCGGCCAGCGCCGCGGGTCGAGCGGCGTGCGCGCCGCCGCTCTCGAGCACCAGCTCGCGCCCGCAGCTTCTCGCCGTGGCGCAGGTGGGCCAGCACCGCGGTGGTCGGGGTGATGCCCGACGGGCAGGATGCGGCTCGCCCCAGCAGCGCGTTGATGAAGGTGGACTTGCCGTGGTTGAACTCGCCCAGCACCACCAGCGAGAAGCGCTCGTCCTCCAGCTTGGGCAGCCGCTCGTCGCGGATGTCGCGCGCGGTGGAGGCCAGGCCCGGCCGCCTCGGCCACGCTCGGCCAGCTCGCAGCAGCGACCGCCGCGGATGGCCGCCTTGCGCGCCGCCGGCCCGTGCCGCGTCTTGGCGCCGCCGCTCATCCCAGCACCGCCAGCAGCTCGCCCACCTGGGCGTCGCACTCTTCCTTGGTCAGTGCCGGGCGCCTCGGCGGTCGGCGCCGCCCGATCACGCTGCGGTAGTAGGTGGTCTCGGCGAACAGCCGCAGCGCCTTCACCCGCTTGGGCAGGTAGGGGTTGGTGGCGAACAGCTCGTCGAAGCGGCCCGGCCCGCGCCTGGCTCTCGTCCAGCTGCCGCAGGTACTCGTCGACGTCGATCTCGCTGAACAGCTGCGCGAGCCCAGCGCGCAGCTTGACCAGCGCGCGCGATGGTGACGTCGAGGTTGCGCGTGCAGAGCAGGCCGGCGCGGTCGCAGGTGATCTCCGCGCGCCGCGCCCAGCCGCGCAGCCCCAGCACCGCCGGCTGCGCCGCCCAGCGCACGACCATGTTGCCCGCGCTGTGTCAGCAGGTACAGCGCGGTGAGGTAGGGGGTGTGGCTGTTCTGGATGTGGCCGCACTCGTGCCCGATCACCGAGACCAGCTCGTCGTCGCTGCAGGTGATCGCGCAGCGCCGCTGCCCAGCACGATGGCCGCCTCGTCGCTGGTGCCCAGGGTGTGCGCCTCCAGCGGCGCCGACTGAGGGCGACACGTAGAGCGCGGGCGGCGTCGATCTGCAGCGCCTCCGCGCAGCGCTCGACCAGCGCGTGCATCTCGCGGGAACTGCCGCTCGCCCACCCGCACCGCGTTGCCCAGCAGCCGGTTCTTGCCCGACCGACTGCCAGAAGCGCACCGCCGCCTCCATGGCCAGGGTCACCGGCCGCACCTTGTCCAGCGCCGACGCGCACCTTCAGGTCGCCGCCATAGGCGTAGGCGGCCCCCTCCCGCAGGCGCGGCCGCGGCCTCCCCCTTGCGGGTGGCGACGTAGCGCGGAAATCGAGAAGTCGATGCGGGAGGCCACGGCGCCCTGAGTATATGCGCGTTGGGGCACAGGCGGCTTCGCCGCCGAGATCCCATCGCGGGAGGTCTGGAACCCCCTGGGGGTTCCGGATCACGATGA
>CAVSLA010000004.1:0-1739743 GCA_963728825.1 uncultured Acidobacteriota bacterium | reverse complement strand
CGCCCTTGACCAGCCGCCGTACGTAGCCCTCTTCGCAGAGCAAGGTGAGCTCGGAGGAGTGGATGCCGGCCGCACGCGCGTCTGCCGCGGTGAAGGGATCCGTCAGCGACAGTGGAAAACTGGCTCTCCTGACGCTTCCGTGGGTGGTTGAGCGCGCCTGAACGGCTGACACGCCGTTCCCTGTCTAGGTTTCTGGCTTGTCGAGGACCAGGAACCAGTGAGCGGAGAACGGCGTGCGGAACGCCAGCCTATGGCGCGCCCTGTTGGGCGTCGAGAAGACGGTCGTCGAGGACGTCGAGTTCGACGAGGACGCAGGATGTCGTCGTGGCCCATGTCCGGCCGCCGGCGGGCCGTCGAAGGGCCGCTGCGGCCGGTGCGGGCGGCGTGCGGGCTGGTACGACCGCGGCGAGGGCCGGCGCCGGTGGCGGGCCCTGGACCTGGGCACGGTCCGGGTGTTCCTCGAGGCCGACGCGCCGCGGGTGAACTGTCGCGAGCACGGGCCGACGGTGCGGCAGGTGCCGTGGGCGCGGCACGGCGCCGGGCACACCCACGCGTTCGACGAGCAGGTCGCCTGGCTGGCCACCCAGTGCTCGAAGACCGCGGTGACCGAGCTGATGCGGATCGCGTGGCGCACCGTGGGCGCGATCATCACCCGGGTCTGGGCCGACATCGACGCCGAGCGTGGACCGGTTCGCCGGGCTGCGCCGGATCGGGATCGACGAGATCTCCTACAAGCGCAAGGGCCACAAGTACCTGACCGTGGTCGTCGACCACGACACCGGCCGGCTGGTGTGGGCCGCGCCCGGCCGGGACACGGCCACCCTGCGCGGGTTCTTCGACGCGCTCGGCCCCGAGCGCAGCGCCCTGCTCACCCACGTCTCCGCCGACGCCGCGAGCTGGATCGCGAGCACGGTCGCCGAGCGGGCGCCGAACGCGGTCGCGCTGCGCCGACCCGTTCCACGTCGTCGCCTGGGCCACCGAGGCCCTCGACGAGGTCCGCCGCGAGGCCTGGAACGAGGCCCGCCGCGAGCCCGGCGGCATGCAGGCCTGGGGCAGCCACGCCGGGCTGCGCTACAACCTCTCCCGCGGCGACGCGCAAGAAGCTCAAGCGCGCCCGCTACGCGCTGTGGAAGAACCCCGAGAACCTCACCGACAGCCAGCAGCGCCAAGCTGGCCTGGATCGCGAAGACCAACCCCGGCTGCACCGCGCCTACCTGCTCAAAGAAGGCCTGCGGCTACGTCTTCAAGGTCAAGGGCGAGGAAGGCAATCGAGGCCCTCGACCGCTGGCTCGCCTGGGCCCGCCGCTGCCGCATCCCGACGCCTTCGTCGAGCTCGCCCGCAAGATCGCCGCCACCGCCCCGCGATCCACGCCGCGCTCGAGCACGGCCTGTCCAACGCGCTCGTCGAGTCGGTCAACACCAAGATCCGGCTCCTCACCCGCATCGCCTTCGGCTTCCACGGCCCCGAACCCCTCATCGCCCTGGCCATGCTCACCCTCGGCGGCCACCGACCCGCCCTCCCCGGCCGGAACTGACCCACGGAACAGTCAGGAGAGCCGGATAACGATCATCCAGCCGTGGTTGGCCGAGCTCTACGAAGGGTCGCAACATGACCGGCAGCATGAACGAGTCCGCTCATTCCTGCTGGCGCAATCCACAGGCCCCCTTTTGCGTTCTTTCAGATGCGCCGTCTCGGCGGTGATTTTGGCTTTCAGATGCGCCGTCTCGGCGGGGTTTTGGCTTTCAGATGCGACGTCTCGGCGGTGGGGTCAGGCGGAGCCGTAGCGGCGGTTGCGGCTCGCGTAGGTCTCGACGGCGGCCCAGAGGTCGCGGCGGTCGACGTCGGGCCAGAGCACGTTGCTGAAGACCATCTCGGAGTACGCCGCCTGCCACAGCATGAAGTTGCTCAGCCGTTGCTCGCCCGAGGTCCGCCAGACCATGTCGGCGTCGGCGACCTCGGGCACGTAGAGGTACTTCGCGAAGGTCCGCTCGTCGATGCGTTCGGCGTTGAGCCGACCCGCGGCGACGTCTCGGCCGATCGCGCGGGCCGCGTCCACGAGCTCCGCGCGGCCGCCGTAGTTGACGCACATGGTCAGCGTGAGCACGTCGTTGTCCCTGGTCAGCTCCTCGGCGACCTGGAGCTCCTTGATCACCGAGCGCCACAGCCGCGGCCGTCCGGCCGGCCCACCGCACGCGGACGCCGAGCTCGTGCATCTCGTCGCGCCGGCGCCGGATCACGTCGCGGTTGAAGCCCATCAGGAACCTCACCTCGTCGGCCGACCGCGACCAGTTCTCGGTGGAGAACGCGTAGGCGGAGATGGCCCGTACGCCGATCTCGATGGCGCCCTCGACCACGTCGAACAGCGAGTGCTCACCCTGCTCGTGACCGGCGGTGCGGGGCAGGCCGCGCTCCTGTGCCCATCGCCCGTTGCCGTCCATGATGATCGCGACGTGCCGCGGGCACCAGATCAGCCGGGATCGCCGGAGGGGTGGCGCCGGAGGGATGCGGTTCGGGGCGGCGTACCTGCCCGCTTGCTCGTACGACGCGCCACTCACGCCTCGCCGACATAGGGCATGGACCGCAGGCCCCGCTCGAGGTGCCAGGAGACGAACGCCGACACGAGACCGCGCGCCTCACGACGGTTGCGCTGCTCCGCCGCGTCGACGACCGGCCAGTCGCCGGCCAGCAGGGCACCCAGCAGCAGCAGGGTCTCCGGGGCGGGGCTCGCCGAGCCCGGGCACCCGGCACGTCGGGCACAGCGTCCCGCCCGCGGCCGGGCTGAACGCCCGGTGCGGACCTTCGAGGCCGCAGTTGGCACAAGCAGCGAACGACGGGGCGTAGCCGGCCACCGACAGGGACCTCAGCAGGAACGAGTCGAGCACGTCGCCGGAGCGGTGCTCCCCCGCCGTCATCGCGCGCAGGGCGGCCACGAGCAGGAGGTACTGCTGCACGGAGGGCTGCCGCTCCTCGGAGACCAGGCGTTCGGCGGTCTCGAGCATCACGCTCGCCGGCCGTGTAGCGGTCGTAGTCGGCAGAGATGGTCGCTCCGTAGGGAGCGCGCGTCTCCGCCTGGGTGATCGTGTCGAGGTTGCGCCCGACCGCGAGCTGCAGGTCGACGTGGGTGAACGGCTCCAGCCGGGACCCGAAGCGCGAGGAGGTACGGCGTACTCCCTTGGCGACGGCCCGGACCACGCCGTGCTCCCTGGTCAGCAGCGTGATGATGCGGTCAGCCTCTGCCAGCTTGTGCGTGCGCAGCACGATGGCTTCGTCGCTGTACAGGGGCATGGGGCCATTGTCCCCCGCCGCGGCGACAACCGGGAGCGACCCGCCGTCCTCCGGAGCGCGGCTCGGCGAGCGTCAGGCAGCGGCGGCCGGTAGCGGAGCGGGGAGCGGCAGCCGGACCTCGAACGTCGTCCCTTCACCGAGCTCGCTGAAGACCGCGATCTCGCCGCCGTGCGCGTCGACGATGCCTCTTGGTGATCGCCAGGCCGAGACCGATGCCGGGGATGGCGTCGGTGAGCACGGTGCTGCTGCGGAAGAACTTGGTGAAGATCTCGCTCGAGCTCGTCCTCGGCAGATGCCCCGTCCCGTGTCGCGCACCCGGACCACGGCATGGTCGCCCTCGTAGGTCAGACGCGACCGTGACCTTCCCCTCGCGGGCGGTGTACTTGATCGCGTTGCTGAACAGGTTGTCGAAGACCTGCGCGAGCCGCTCCGGATCGCCGTCGATGTCCAGGTCGGGCCCCACCTCGGAGCTCTCGAGCTCGAGCGTGAGCCCTGCGGCGTACGCCGCCTTGCCGGCCTCCAGGAACGACCGCTGCACCAGCTCGCCCAGCGAGAGGCGCTCCACCTCCAGGGCGGTGACCAGCGCTCGAACCCGATGATCCGGTCGCGCGCCAGGTCGCGGCCGAATGCCCATGGCGGGCTATTGGTGCTCGAGCGCGGCCTCAACGATCGCGGCGTGCTGCGCACGGTCATCACCGTCGACGAGACACGGGAGACGATTTCGTTCTTCGGCTCGACCGCGGCTGTGGAGCGGCTGGCGAGTATGCATCGTCGATACCGTCGACGAACTCAATCCGAAACGCGGCCAATGCGCTGCTGAAGGTTTCTCGAAGAGCCGCCGCAACGATCGCTGTTTCTGCTCGTCAGTCATTCCACCGGCGCGGGCGTTACCGACGATCCTGTCCCGTTGCCGCAAGCTGCCGCTGCGGCCGCTCGCAACCGGCGACGTGACCCGCGCGGCAGCGCACGCCTCTGGCATCGCATCCGATGATGCTACCCGTGCGCGAAGGTCGCGACGGCACGTTCGGCGATCGCGCGGTAGGTGCCGCTCGTCTGTTCGAGTGGACCCGGGGACAAGGACAGACTGTCCTGGATGCGAGGGCGTTTGGCCGCGACGTCGAGCGCCGGCCAGCGCGTGGTGAGGTCGTGCGCGCTGTGCATGTCTGTAGGATACTGTAGTCATCCCTGATGGCCCGAGGCTTCGAGAGCAAGGACGTCGAGTTCCAGCAGGCCGAGGCGGAAATACAAGCCGACGTTGCGCCGGACGCTGTCACGTGAGGAACGGGACGCGCGGACCCGACACCAGACGCTCGAGCTGACGCTGACGCGCGCGCGTAACGAGCTGGCGGCCGCCCGATCAGATCGTCATCGCCAGATGCTCGAGCGCGCCGTGGCCGCCCTCGAAGAGCAGCTCCTAGCCAATCGATGATCCGAGCGCTGGCGTTCTCTGACTCCTGCTCCTCTTGACGGCGGCGTGTACCGCCGAACGCGCCCCGAAGCCGGCGCATGCTCGAGCGGCCAGCCGCCACGTACCCGCAGCGCGCCGCACCGCTCGCGGCCGCGGATTGTCGCGCTGGGCGACAGCCTGACGGCGGGGCTCGGTCTGAACCCCGACGAGGCCTACCCGGCCCTCCTGCAACAGCGGCTCGACGCGAAGGGCTGCGCTACGAGGTCGTCAACGCGGGCGTATCGGGAGATACGTCGGCGGGCGGGCTGCGGCGGTCGACTGGGCGCTCGAAGGCGACGTCAAGGTCCTGATCGTGGCGCTGGGCGGGAACGACGCGCTGCGTGGTCTGCCGGTCGAGCAGCTGCGCGACAACCTCAGCGAGATCATCGACCGCGCCCGAGCCCGCGGGATCGATGTCATTCTCGCCGGCATGGAGGCGCCGCCGAATTTCGGAGCCGCGTACACGGCCGACGTTCCGACGGACGTATCGCGACGTGGCGAAGGATCATGACGTGGTGCTCCTGCCGTTTCTGCTCGACGGCGTCGCCGGCTGCCGCACATGAATCAGACCGACGGCATCCATCCGACCGCGGCCGGCGCGCAGAAAGTGGCCGACAACCTCTGGGCCGCGTTGCAGCCGATCGTGAACGGCAGAATGATCGAGCTGCGCGGCGTCTCGAAAACGGTCACGAGCGGCACCGCATCCGCTCACCATCCTGCAGCCGCTGACGATGACGATCCCGCGCGGGCAGTTTCGTGGCGATCGTCGGCGCCTCGGGCAGCGGCAAATCGACGCTGCTCGGGCTGATTGCCGGGCTCGACGCGCCCTCGTCCGGCTCGGTCGTCATCGACGGCGTCGACATCACCCGGCTCGAGCGAGGACGCGCTGGCCAAGCTGCGCGGCGAGAAGATCGGGTTCGTGTTCCAGTTCTTTCACCTGATTCCGTCGCTGACCGCGTACGAGAACGTGCTCGTGCCGATGGAGATCGCCGGCGCGGCGGATGCGGCGGTCCGCGCGCGCCGGCTGCTCGACGAAGTGGGCCTGACCGACCGCGGCCACCATTACCCGTCGCAGCTGTCCGGCGGCGAGCAGCAGCGCGTGGCGCTGGCGCGGGCGCTGGCCAACGATCCGCCGATTCTCCTCGCCGACGAGCCCACCGGCAATCTGGACACCACCAACGGCCGTCACATCCTCGAGCTGCTGCAGGGCATTCATCGCACGCGCGGCACGACGCTGGTGCTCGTGACCCACGATCGCGAGCTGGCGGCGGTCGCCGAAGCGCGGGTCGTGCTGCGCGACGGCGCGGTGGTGGAGCAGACATGAAATTCGTCCTGGCGATGGCGGTCCGCGAGACGCGCGCGTCGTGGCAACGGCTGCTGTTCTTCTTCATCTGCATCGCCGTCGGCGTCGCCGCGATCGTGGCGCTGCGCTCGGTGATTCAGAACGTGCGCGCCGTCTTCACGCAGGAGGCGCGGGGCCTGATCGCGGCCGACGTGCACGATCTCGACCAGTCGCGAGTGGACGCCCGTCGGCGCGGCAGGTCATCGACCGCCAGCTGTCGATCGTGGGCGCCGAGGCACCGGACCGAGACCATCGAGACGCCGACGATGGTCCGTCGGCCGCCGACGCTCCAGCGCAGCGATCGCAGCCGTTCGGATGGTCGAGTTGCGCGCGGTCGGCCCCGAGTTTCCGCTCTACGGCACCGTGGGGCTCGAGGGCGGCCAGGCCTATTCGCACGCGCTGCTGCGCAATTCCGGGGCGCTCGTCCGGCCGGAGCTGCTGACGGCGCTCGACGTCCGGGTCGGCGACCGGCTGGCGATTGGCAAAGCCACGTTCACGATCCGCGGCGTGATCACCACCGAGCCGGGCCGCAGCATGGGCAACTTCAGCCTCGGGCCGCGCGTGCTGATCGACTTCGCCGACGTCGGCGCGACCGGCCTGGTCGGCTTCGGCAGCCAGGTGCGGCGCATGATTCTCGTCCGCGTCGCCGAGTCGCGCGCCGACGCCGCTGGTCCGGGCGCTGCGCGAGGAGTTCAGCGACGAATTCGTGAACGCGCGCTCGTTCCGCGCCACCGACGACGCGATCGGCGAGGATTTCGAGCGCGCCGAGAACTACCTGAGCATGGTCGGGCTGGTGATCGTCATCCTCGGCGGCATCGCGGTGTCGAGCGTGACGCGCGTGTTCATCCTGCAGAAGTTCCGCAGCATCGCCGTGCTGAAGTGCGTGGGGGCGCGCAGCGCCCAGATCATCACCGTCTATCTGCTGCAGGTGCTCGCGCTCGGTCTGGCGGGAAGCCTGCTCGGCGTCGTGCTGGCGCGCGGCGCGATTGCGGCGATTCCGCTGTTTCTTCCCGCCGGAACGCCGATTCTGGCCGACGTCGAGTACGGGGTCACGCCGAGCGCGGCGGCGCAGGGCATCGGCATCGGGCGCGCTCGTGTCGCTGCTGTTCTCGGTCGTGCCGCTGCTGCAGGTGCGGCTGGTCAAGCCGTCGCTGCTGCTGCGCGACGAGTCGTGCGGCGAGCCGTCATTCGACTGGCTGCGGTGGGCGGCGATGGCGTTGGTCTCGGCCGCGCTCGTCGCGCTGACGGCCTGGCAGGCGGCATCGCTCAACGTCGGCCTGATCGTCTGCGCCGGCTTCTGCGGCGTCGCGCTTGTCCTCCACTGGGCGGGCCGCCTGCTGGTGCGCGTCGATTGCGCCGCTGTCGAACGCCAGGTCGTTTCCGCTGCGCCACGCCGTGCTGCACATTTCACGCCCCGGCAACCAGACGCGCGTCATCCTCCTCGCCGTCGGCCTCGGCGCCTTCTTCATCGTCGGCGTCCGCTCGATGCAGGCGAGCCTGCTGGAAGAGCTCGACATGGGGGCCAGCGAAGCCGGACCGGACATGTTCCTGATGGACATCCAGCGCGACCAGCTGTCGGGCGTGCGCGAGTTCCTGTCGGATCGCACAGCGCGGCGCCGGAGAGTTCCAGCTGATTCCGGTGCTGCGGGCCCGGGTGACCGGCGTCGAAGGACGCGAGACCAACCTCGAGAGCTTCGAGGACGTTCGCGAGCGCGGCGTCGCTCGGCCGCGAGTACACCATCACCTACCGGGACCACCTCGAATCGAACGAGCGAGTCGTCGACGGGCAGTTTCTGGAGTGGCCCGTCGACCGAAGCGGAAGTGTCGATCGAGGAGGAGCTCGGCGAGCGCTTTCAACTCGACGTCGGCGACACGCATGCGCTTCGACATCCTGGGACGGATCGTCACGGCGCGGGTCACCAGCATCCGCGAAGTCGACTGGCGCGATGCCCGGAGCGGCGGGTTCATGTTCGTCTTCCGGCCGGGCGTCCTCGAGAACGCGCCGCAGATGATGATCGCCCCGCTGAAGGGGCCCGACGAAGCGGCGGCGCGCGCCAGGTTCCAGTACGAGCTCGTGCGAGCGATTCCCCAACGTCTCGGTCATCGATCTTCGCGAGATGCTGAACACCGTCCGCGGACGTTATGAGCAAGGTCACCCTGGCCATCACCGTCGTCGGCGGGCTGGTGCTGTTCAGCGGGGTCCTGATTCTCGTCGGCGCCGTGGCCATGACGAAGTTCCAGCGCGTCTACGAGGCGGCGGTGTTCAAGACCCTCGGCGCAAACACGCGAACCATCGGCAGGATGCTGCTGTTCGAGTACAGCGTGCTCGGTCTGCTGGCGGGCACGATCGGCTCGCTCGCAGCGGTCGCGCTCACCTGGGGCATCAGCCGCTGGGCGATCGACATCCCCTGGCGGGTGCACGGCGTCGAGCACATCATGGGCGTCGTGCTCACGATGATCCTCGTCGCCGCGATCGGCGTGTTCTCGAGCCTCGACGTCCTGCGGCACAAACCGCTGGCCACGCTCCGCGCGGAATGACCGCGCGTCCGGCGACGTGCTACTGATGACGTTTCTCGAGCGGCGCTTCAAGCTCTCCGCCCACGGCACGACGGTTCCCACCGAAGTTCTGGCCGGGGTCACGACGTTTCTGACGATGGCCTACATCGTCTTCGTCCAGCCGGCGGTGCTGAGCGCGGCCGGCATGGACTTCGGCGCCGTGATGGTCGCCACCTGTCTCTCGACGGCGCTGGCGACGACGCTGATGGCGCTCGGCGCCAACTACCCGATCGCGGTGGCGCCGGCGATGGGGCACAACTTCTTCTTCGCGTACTCGGTGGTCGTCGGCATGAAGGTGCCGTGGCAGGTCGCGCTGGGCGCGGTGGCGGTTGCCGGCGCCGTGTTCGTTCTGACGGCCGGCATCGGTCTGCGGGAGCGGCTGATCACGGCGATTCCGGCATCGCTGAAGCACGCGATTGCCGCCGGCATCGGTCTGCTGATTGCGATGGTCGGGTTGCAGTGGGCCGGGCTGATCGTCGCGTCACCCGGCACGCTGGTCACCCTCGGCGACCTGCACAGCCGCCCGGTCGTCGTCGCTCTCGCGGGCCTCGTCGTGACCGCCGTCCTGATGGCGCGCCGAGTCACCGGTGCGCTGCTCTGGGGCATCCTGGCGAGCGCAGCCGTCGGCTTCCCGCTTGGCGTAGTCCGCTACCACGGCATCGCCAGCCTGCCGCCGTCGATCGCGCCGACGTTCATGCAGCTCGATGTCGCGGGGGCATTTGCGCCGGCGATGATCGCTGTCGTCTTCGTCTTCTTCTTCCTCGCGCTGTTCGATTCGGTCGGCACGCTGGTCGGCGTCGGCCAGCAGGCCGGCCTGATGAGCAACGGCACGCTGCCGCGGGCGCGGCAGGCGTTGCTCGCCGACGCGATTGGCACCGTCGCCGGCGCGGTGCTTGGCACGTCGACGGTCACGGCGTACATCGAGAGCGGCTCGGGCGTTGCCGCGGGCGGCCGCACGGGTCTGACGGCGCTGGTCACCGCGGCGTTGTTTCTCGGCACGCTGTTTCTGTCGCCGCTCGTGAGCATGATCGGCGGGGGGTATGCGGCCGGCGACGTCACTCTCTATCCGGTGGTTGCCGCGCCGCTGATCATGGTTGGCACGATGATGATCGGCGCCCTGCGCGAGGTCGACTGGAAGGAGCCGACCGAGGCGATTCCCGCCTTCCTGACGGTCATTGTGATGCCGCTGGCGGTGAGCATCACCGAAGGCGTCGCGTTCGGCGTCATCGCCTATGTGATCCTGAAGATCGCCACGGGACGGGCTCGGGAGGTGCATCCGCTGCTGCATGCGTTCGGAGTCCTGTTCGTGCTCCGCTATGCGTTTCTGCGCGGGTGACGAGGCGGTTCGGCGCGACGACCACCGGCCCGGCGGGAGAGCGCGGCCGGCGGCCCGAATGCTATGATGTGAGATTCAGGAGACTGAAAACTTCCATGGACGTGCAAGTCTACAAAGAGATGCTCCTCAAGAAGCGTGGGGAGATCCTCGGCGCCGGCGGCATCAAGCCGCTGCAGGCGTCGATGGAGAACAATACCCGCCAGGGCGACATGGCGGATCAGGCCAGCGGCAACAACGAAGTCCACATCCAGCTGAAGCTCAAGCAGACCGACGCGAAGATTCTGCAGGCGATCGAGGAAGCGCTCTGGCGAATCGAGAAGGGGACCTACGGCGTCTGCCGCGACTGCGGTGAGCCGATCGCCGAGCCGCGGCTGAAGGCCATTCCATGGACGCGGGTCTGCATCACCTGCAAGGAGAAGCAGGGTTCGTGAACGATCTGCTGCAGCTGCTGCAGGAGTTCTACCGGGAAAAGCTGGCGATGCTGCTGCGCCACGAGGTTGCCGCCAGAGCGGTCGCCCAGTACGACGCCAACAACACCTACCAGTACATCATCAATCGCGAGGAGACGCACCTGTCGTGGCTGGTCTCGGCGATCTCCGACCTGCAGTCTCCGCCCGACTCGAAGATGTCCGAACCCGAGCGGAAGGTCGAGAAAGGCCAGGACAGCTGGCTCCGTCTCGCCCGGGAAGACGCGGTCGAGGCGCAGGCCTTCGTCGACCGCTGGCGGCCCCGCGTCGAATCGATGACCAATGCCCGTCATCGCGGGATGCTTCGAGTGATTCTCGGAGAGACGCTCGAGCAGAAGCGCTTCTTCGAGCAGGCGGCGGCGGGCAACACCGAGCTGCTCGGTCGACGCCCTGATGCCGTCGGGCCGCGCGTCGGGGAAGTGCTCCCGACGCGATGGGTCGAATAGACAGGCTCGTTGCGGCGATTGCGCTCGGGTCGAACCTCGGCGACCGCGGCGCTCACCTGGCTTACGCCTTCACACGTCTACAGGCGCTGTTCGTCAATCCAAGGTGGTCGGCGGTCTACGAGACCGATCCGGTTGGCGTTCCGGACGATCAGCCGCGATTCCTGAACGCCGCAGCGGTGGGGGAGCCGCTGCTGGGGGCGCGTCACCTGATGGAGGCGCTGCTCGACATCGAGCGGGAGCGCGGCCGCGAGCGTCCACGTGCGGCGGCGGCACGAACCCTCGACCTCGACTTGATCCTGTTCGGCGACGCCGTCATCGAAGAAACCGGCCTCGTCGTGCCGCATCCGCGTTTCCGGGAGCGGCGGTTCGTGCTGGAGCCGCTGGCCGAAATCGCGCCGACCCTGAGAGACCCGGTGACCGGCCAGACTGTCGCCGAGTTGCTCAAGCGTCTCGACCCGCCAGATCGTG
Organism: uncultured Acidobacteriota bacterium; assembly: GCA_963728825.1. Classification (GTDB taxonomy): domain Bacteria; phylum Acidobacteriota; class Vicinamibacteria; order Vicinamibacterales; family CAVVIG01; genus CAVREM01. The sequence goes on along the minus strand of CAVSLA010000004.1, from coordinate 1,728,395 downwards.
CAGTGCCGCACCGTTGAGCCGATAGACGGTCCAGTCGCTCATCGGGCGCGCGCCGACGGCGCGATAGACGCGCAGTGCCATCTCGTTCCAGTCCAGGACCGACCATTCCATCCGCCCGTAGCCCCTCTCGATGGCAATCCGGGCCAGCCGCGCCAGCAACATCGTGCCCAGGCCGTGCTTGCGCCACTCGGGCTTGACGAAGATGTCCTCGAGGTAGAGGCCCGGCTTGCCCTTGAACGTCGAGAACGTCTGGAAGTACATCGCGAAGCCGGCCGGTTCGTCGCCCGCATACCCGATGATGACTTCAGCGGCCGGCCGAGGACCGAACAGCGCGACTCTGAGGTCTGCTTCGGTGGCCACGACCTGATCGGCCAGCTTCTCGTATTCGGCGAGCGACTTGATCAGGTGAAGGATGAGCGGTACGTCAGATTCGGTGGCCGGGGCCAGGCGGAATGACATCGCGGTCGATTCTAGTGTAATGACGTCGTAGGCCGGGGAGATGACGTTTGTAGGCCGGGTCCTTTTGGACCCGGCTCGTTGGCGAGGCGCACCTAAGAGGCGCACCTAAGAGGTGCGCCCTACGTACGACGGGCGCGGTGGGAGGCGTCGGTCCACACGCGTTCTGCTAATCTAACGCAGCCGCTTCCGGATGCGGCCGACAGCTCTGGCAGCTGCTGATGCAGGCGGCGCCGAAGACAACTGCGCACTGACCACATGACCCAGACGATGCGCCAGATTACGTTCTGCTTCGTCATTCTGCTGCTGGCAGCCAGCGCCGCGGCACAGAGCGGCCGCGACGCCTACGACCGCTCATGTGCCGCCTGTCACGGCGACCAGGGACAGGGTCGGCTGGCGCCCGCGTTGGTGCCGTTCACCCGCGGCTCCCAGGATTTCCTTCGGATCGTACGGGCCGGCGCCGGCACGATGATGAACGGCTTCTCGGCCGCGGACGTCAGCGATGCCGACGTCCGCGCCATCGAGCAGTACCTGCGGGGCTTGGGTGCGCCAGCCGGCACGGCCTCGAGCCAGCCCTCCGGCGGCGCGCGCGAACCGGTGACGTTCGGATCGTCGGCGGTGGTCACCGCGTCTGCGGCGCGCACCGCTCCGCCGGCCGGCGCCAACCGTGCCGTCGAGTGGCGCTACGTCGGCGCCGATCAGCAGAACTCGCGCTACTCGCCGCTCGAAGACGTGACGGCCGCCAATGTCGACCGGCTGCAGGTCGCGTGGCGATGGCGTCCTGAGGAACGGGCGCTGAAGGAGTTCGGCACGGTGCCGGGCAACTTCACCTCGACGCCGATCATGATCGACAACGTCGTCTACGTGTCGACGAACTACAACCGCGTCGCAGCGCTCGATGCCGAAACCGGCGCGGTGAAGTGGGTCTACGACCCGCGCGCCTACGAAATCGGGATGCCGCTCCTGGCCGGCGGATTCCGGCATCGCGGGGTGGCGGCATGGCGGGATTCGCAGGACGGCAACAAGCTGCGCATCTTTCTGGCGAGCCGTTATCGCCTGTTCAGCCTCGATGCCGAAACGGGGAAGCCGATCGCCAGCTTCGGTCTCGACGGCATGGTCGACACCAGCAAGGATTTGAGCTGGGCGATCGAGTCGTCGCATTTCGAGATCAACGCCGCACCGACCATCTACAAAGACCTGGTCATCCTCGGGAGCGCCATCGGCGACAACATCATCTACCGGAAGACGCCGCCCGGCGACGTCCGTGCGTATCACGCCCGCACCGGAAAACTCGTCTGGCGGTGGTCGTCGATTCCGCAGTCGCCGACCGACGTCGGCGCGGCGACCTGGGAGAACCAGTCGTGGCGCGAGGCGGGGCAGATCGAAACCTGGCCTGGCGTCACCGTCGACGAGAAGAACGGGCTGGTCTATCTGCCCACCGGGAATCCGGGCAACCTGTATTACGGCGGCGCCCGCCCTGGCGACAACCTGTTTGCCGAGACGTTGATCGCACTCGACGCGGAGACCGGGCAGCGGAAGTGGCACTACCAGATCGTCCGCCACGGCGTCTGGGACTATTCGCTGCCCGCGCAGTCGATGCTGATGGACCTCAACGTCGGCGGGCGCCGCATCGAGGCGGTGACGCAGCTGACCAAACACGGCTTCGTGTTCGTGTTCGACCGCCTCACCGGACAGCCGGTCTGGCCGATCGAGAACCGCCCCGTGCCGCAGAGCGACGTGCCCGGCGAACGTACGGCGGCGACGCAGCCGTTTCCGACCCGGCCGCCGCCGGTCAGTCCTCAGGGCGTGTCGCTGGACGATGCCTTCGACCTGACGCCGGCCCTGCAGGCCGCGGCGCAGGGCGGAAATGCAGAAATATCGGCTCGGACCGATCTTTACGCCGCCCAGCCTCGAAGGCTCGCTGGTGCGGCCGGGGCCGGGCGGCACCGTCAGCTGGGGCGGCGGCTCGTTCGATCCCGAGACCGGCATGCTCTACGTCAAGACGTCGAACAACTTCGGCATGCTCCGGCTCCGCAAGTACGATCCGGCGACGACCAGGAATCCGCAGTCCCGCTTCAACGATCACGACTGGGTCGGCTACGAGCTGGTTGGCGGGGGAACCAACTTCGCGGACGGACTGCCGCTCAGCAAGCCGCCCTACGCGACGCTGGTGGCGTTCGACATGAACCGCGGCGAGATCGCCTGGCGGGTGCCGTTCGGATTCGGCGAGGACTCCATCCGCAATCACCCCGCCCTGAAGGGCATCGCCCTGCCGGACCGCCTCGGCACGCCCGGCACGCCCGGATCGATTGTCACCAAGGGGGGACTGCTGTTCGTCGGCGGAGGCGACACGGCGCTGTTCGCGTTCGACAAACGCACCGGCAGGGAAGTGTGGCACCAGCGCCTGCCGCGCCGGACGTCCGGCACGCCGATGACCTACCGCTCGGCGTCCGGCCGCCAGTTCGTCCTGATCACGACCGGCTCCAACGCCGACCAGGAACTGATCGCCTTCGCGCTGCCGGCCCGCTAGCCGTCGCCGGCCGGCGCTGGCTAGGTCCGCGAGGACTAGGCGGTTACTTCCTCGGGCAGCGCCTTCAGCTCTTCATCGGCCGATCGACGCTGTTCCACCTGGCGGTCGGTGACGATGTGGCCGTCGCGGCAGGAAATGATCCGGGTGCCGTACTCCGCGATGTCGTGCTCATGGGTGATGAGCAGGACCGTGATGCCGCGCTCCTTGTTCAGCCGCTGAAAGATCCCCATCACCTCGATGCTGGTGCGGGTGTCGAGGTTGCCGGTCGGCTCGTCGGCGAGCAGAATCGACGGCTGCGTGATCAGCGCGCGCGCGATGGCGACGCGCTGCTGCTGGCCGCCCGACAGCTGGTTGGGGTGATGATCGGAGCGGGGCCCGAGGTTGACGGCGTTCAGCGCTTCCATCGCGCGCCGATGTCGTTCGGCGGTTTTGATGCCGCCGCGGTAGAGAAGCGGCAGCTCCACGTTGTCGAGCGCGGTGGTCCGCGACAGCAGATTGAATCCCTGAAACACGAACCCGATCTTCTGGTTGCGGACTTCCGCCAGCTGGTCCTTCGACATCTGCGAGACGTCCTGCCCGTCCAGGAGGTATTGGCCCGAGGTCGGCCGATCGAGGCAGCCGAGGATGTGCATCAGCGTCGATTTGCCGGAGCCCGACGGCCCGGTGATGGCCACGAACTCACCTCGTTCGACGTCGAGGGACACACCGCGCAGCGCGCGGACCTCGACCTCGCCGACGATGTACGTCTTGATGAGATTTCTGACCGAAATGACCGGGGCCATACCCGAGGTGTGCCTACTCGAACCGCAGGGCGTCGATGGGATCCAGGCTCGCCGCCTTGCGGGCGGGATAGAACCCGAAGAAGACACCAGTGGCCGCGGCAAAGCCGAAGGCCATCGCCACCGCGTTGGGTGGGACTTTGGCCGGCCAGCCCTGCCAGCGCGAGAGGCCTTCGGCCATCCCGAAGCCCAGGGCGATCCCGATGCCGCCGCCGACCAGGCTGAGCGCAATCGCTTCGACGAGGAACTGCAACAGGACGTCGCGTCCCTTGGCGCCGATCGCCATGCGCAACCCGATCTCGCGCGTCCGCTCGGTCACCGACACCAGCATGATGTTCATGATGCCGATGCCGCCGACGATCAGCGACACGCCGGCAATGCCGGCGAGCAGCGTCGTCATCGTGCCCATCGCGGCGGTGCGGATGTCGGCGATCTCCTCGGCGGTCCGCACGAAGAAATCGTCGTCCTGGCCGGGAGCGATCTGGTGGCGGTTTCGCAGCAGGATCGCGATCGAGTCGGCGACCGGGGTGGTCTGCTCAGCGCTCGCGGCCGACACCACGATCTCGCGGATGGAGGTCGCGCCCATCAACTTCTTCATGACGGTAGTGTAGGGGGCGAGAATCTGGTCGTCCATGTCGGGGCCCATGCCGGTCTGACCCTTGGCGGCCATCACGCCGACGACCTTGAACGGCTGATTCCTGATGCGGATGACCTGACCGACCGGATCGGCGTCCGGGCCGAACAGGGTGTCGCTGACCGATTTGCCGAGCACCGCGACTTTCGCAGCGCCAGCCACATCCTGCGGGCTGAAAAAGCTGCCCATGCGCGTCGGCCAGGCGCGAATCATCGGGAGGTCGACGTCGGTTCCCTGAATCCTGGTGAACCAGTTCTGGTTGCCGGCAACCACCTGGGTCTGCATCGAGATGCCGGCGGCGAGATACTGGACGCCGGGCACTTCCTCACGGACCGCGTCGGCGTCTTCGACCGTCAGCGCGCTGGACGTACCGGCCCCGCCGCGCACGCCACCCTGAGACGCATTACCCGCGTTCACGGTGATCATGTTCGTGCCGGCGCCCTTGATTTGATCTTCGATGACCGCGGTCGCGCCGTTGCCCATTGCGACCAGCGTGATCACGGCCGACACGCCGATGATCATGCCGAGCATGGTGAGCGCCGTCCGCATCTTGTTGCGGCCCAGCGCCTTGAAGGCGATCCGGAAGGTCATTACAGGAGACATGAAATTTCCAATTTACAATTGTGAATTGTAAATTCTTCAGCGGCCCCCGCCGCCGCCGCGGTTTCCACCGCCGCCGCCACCACGATTCCCGCCGCCACCGCGCCCGTCACCGCCCCGTCCGCCAGGACCCATGAACGGCGGGAAGCCGCCGAATCCGGGTTGCGTTCGGACGGCTTCCGTCCCGGTGTTGATGTTGGTGACCAACTCGATGCCTGGGTCGAGCTCTCCCTCGAGCAGCTCGGTCATCTGTCCATCGCTGATGCCCAGCCGCAGCCGGAGTGGCGTCAGCTGCTTGTCCTGGTAGCGCCAGACCTGTCCGCGGGTTTCAACCTCCGGCAACGGTCCGAACAGCGCGTCGACCGTCGTGGCGCTCTGCTTCCGGGCGTTCATCGCCGGCTGCTGGGCGGTACCGGCTGCCGGCCCCCGGCCGCGGCCGCCAGTCATGGCGCCAGGATCGCCGCTGCCGTCGCCGCCACGTCCGCGCATCCGCGCCATCATCTGTTCGCGCTGCTCTGGCGACAGGTTCTGCATCCGCTCCGCCATTCTCGCCGGATCGCCAGACCCGCCGCGCCCGCCGCGCCGCTCGAGAGACGGTTCACCCGGTGTACTGGGTGCAACAGGTGCGCTCGGTCCGTCACCTGCACCAGAGCCACGTGGCGCGCGCGGTTCGCCGCCGGGTGCGGGCAGTGTCGCCGGCTCACGACGTGTGATCGGTGCTGCACCCTCCGGACCTTGTGAACCCTGAACGCCCGGTGAAGCGGGGGCATTCTGCGCTTCCCGTGCACCACGCCCGGCCGGACCGGCTGCCGGCGGTGTCAGCCCCAGCGCCGCGAACATCTCCGGCGTCGGCCGGAATCTCAGGGCTGCGTTCGGGACGCGGAGCACGTCGGATTTCCGGGCGATCTCGACGTTCACATTGGCGGTCATCCCCGGCTTCAGCTTCAGCTCCGGGTTCGGGACGTCGATCACCGTTGCGTAGGTCACGACGTTCTGCTGAACGATCGGCTGCAGCCGAACCTGGGCGACCTTTCCGATGAATTCGTCAGCGGGGTATGCGTCCACGCTGAACGTGACACGCTGACCGGGACGGATGCGCCCGACGTCCGATTCGTCGAGATTCGCGACGACCTGCATCTTCGTCAGGTCGGCTGCGAGCACGAACAGGGTCGGCGCCGACATGCTGGCCGCCACCGTCTGCCCGACGTCCACATTGCGGGAGATGACCAGGCCGTCGATTGGCGCGGCGATGACGGTATGCGCCAGGTTGACCTGATTCTGGTTGAGCGATGCCTCTGCCTGCGTCACCTGCGCCTGGGACGAGCGAATCTGGGCATCGGTCGATCGGACCGTTACCTCCGCGGTATCCAGCTCGCTCTGTGGAATCAGCTGCCGCTCCGCGAGCTCCCTGGCCCGGTTCAGCTTGGTCCGGGCATCGTCGAGCGTGACCTTCAATCGCTCGAGATCGGCTTGAGCACGGATGAGATTGGCGCGCGCCTGCTCGATCTGCGTCTCGAAGAGCGACGGATCGAGCCTGGCGATGACCTGTCCCCGCTTGACCAGCGAGTTGAAGTCGGCGTGGAGCTCTTTGATCGTGCCCGAAACCTGGGTACCGACCTGGACGGTGGTCACCGCCTGCAGCGTGCCAGTGGCGCCGACGGTGTCGGCGACGTCGCCTCGCGTCACCGCCGCGGTCATGACGGTCGGTTCGGGTGCCTTCTGGCGATATCGATAGTAGCCATAGGCCCCGCCGCCGACGACCGCGATGGCGACGAGCGAGACGATCGCTTTCTTCATCGAGCCTCGACGTGGGTCTCGTCGTGCTTCGGTCGCCGCCAGAGGCCGCCGATGCCCTCCTCGAAGATTGTGTAGACCGTCGGCACCAGCACCAGGGTAATGGCGAGCGAGGTCAGCAACCCGCCGATCACGACGCGGGCCAGTGGCACCTGCAGCTCGCTGCCTTCGCCGATCCCCAGCGACATCGGCACCAGCCCGAGCATCGTCGCGATCGAGGTCATCAGAATCGGGCGGAGACGCGTCCGTCCGGCGACCTCGACCGCCTGACGAAGCGGCAGACCGTCGCGGCGCCGCAGCACGTTCGTGTAGTCGACCAGCAGGATGCCGTTGCTGACGACGATGCCGGCCAGCATGATGATGCCGATGTAGGCCTGCATGTTGAACGACGTCCCGGTCAGCCACAGCGATCCGACGACGCCGAGGGCGGCGGTCGGCACCGAGAACATGATGATGAACGGATCGCGCAGCGACTCGTACTGCGACGCCATGACCGCGTAGACCAGGACCAGCGCGAGGATCAGCACCATGCGCAGCTGGTTGAACGCCTCGGCCTGCTGCTCGACTTCGGCGCCGAAGCCGACGCTGAAGTCGCGCGGCAACGAGGCGACGAGCGGCGCCATGCGATCTTCCACTGATTTGACCGCATCGCTCAACGTCACTTCGGGCTCGGCGCTGACCATGGTGATGCGCTGCTGGTTCTTGCGCTCGATCGAGACGGGGCCGACCGCGTTGTCGATCGCGCATCAGGTTCTTCGCCGGCAGCACCTGGCCCTGCGGCGTGCTGATCAGGACGTCCTCGACGTCGGTGACGAGCTGCCGTTCGTCTTCACGCAGCCGGACGATGATCGGGTACTCCTTGCCGGACTGCCGGAACATCGCGGCCTGCGTGCCCGAGACGTTCGTGCGGATCGTGTTGGCGACGGTGGTCGCGCTGATGCCGAGCAGCGCCGCCTTGGCACGGTCGACGCGGACCGCGAGCTCGGGACGGCCATCGTCGCGGCCGAGCCGCGCGTCGGCGATGCCGGGCACCGTGTCGAGCAGGTCCTTGGTCGCCTGCGCCACGCGCTGTGCTTCGACCAGGTCCTCGCCGCGGATCTCGAGCGCGAGCCGGCCACCGCCGTTGTTGCCGCCGCCGGAGAGGAAACGGTTCATCTGCTGGTTGCCGCCCGACGCATTGGCGCGGACGATCACGCCGGGGATTCCGGCCAGCTGGCGCCGCAGGTCCATGGCGATCTGCTCGCTCGAACGGGTCCGCTCGTCTTTCGGCGTGAGCAGCAGCTGAATGTTGCCGCGGTTGCCGCCGCCGCCACCGCCGCCGCCAGGGCCGCCGAAGCCGCCGCCGCCCGCGCCGGCGTTGACGATCATGTCGGTCGCCTCGGGAACGAGCTCCTTGACCATCTGCTCGACGCGATCGAGCACCGGAGCCGTGATCTCGATGCGTGTGCCGCGCGGCAGCTCGATGTTGACCTGCACCTGCCCCTCGTCGGTCTGCGTGCTGAACTCGGTCGACAGCGTGCGGGTAGATCATCACGGCCGCGACCACCGACGCGAGCGCTGAGGCCGATCACGGTCGGCCGGTGGGCGAGCGCGAGATGGATGCAGCTTGCGGTAACCCTCGTCCATGCCGTTGAGCATCCGCTCGCTGAGCGAATACAGCCTGCCGCCGAGGCCCGTCCGCTGGTCGGCGGGCGGCGGCAGCACGAGCAGGCGCGAGCAGAGCACCGGCACCAGCGTGACCGCCACGAACAGCGACATCGCCAGCGAGAAGCACGACGACGATCGACAGCTGTCGGAACATGACGCTCGAGACGCCCTCGAGGAAGAGCAGCGGCACGAACACGGCGATGTGGGTGAGAATCGACGCCAGAATCGCCGACCAGACCTCCTCGCTGCCGTCAATCGCCGCCGTCATCCGATCCTTGCCGTGGTGCTCCATGTGCCGGAACGAGTTCTCCAGCACGACGATGGCCGCGTCGACGACCATGCCGACGCCGAGCGCGAGGCCGCCGAAGGTCATCGTATTCAGCGTCAGACCGCCGAAGTAGAGCAGCGCGAAGGTGCCGATCACGGAGATCGGGATCGAGGTGCAGACGATCAGCGTCGAGCGGAAATTGCGCAGGAACAGGAAGATGATGCCGATGACCAGCACCGAGCCGATCATCACGTGCTCCTGAACGGCGTGAATCGACCGCTCGATGAACTTCGCGCTGTCGTCGAGCAGCGTCAGGCGGACGCCCGGCACCTCGCGATTGATGCGCTCCATCTCTGCCCGCACACCCTCGGCAATCTGCACCGTGTTGGTGCCCGACTGCTTGGTCACCTGCATGCGCACGCCCTGCCGGCCGTTGATCCGGAGGATCGATCGGTTGTCCTCGGTCGTGTCTTTGACGTCGGCGATGTCCTTCAGGTAGACCGGCACGCCGGTGCGCGTCATCACGACGAGGTTGCGAATCTGCTCGAGGGTTTCGAACTGGCCGGTGCTGCGCAGCAGGTAGGCGCGATCGCCCTGGTAGATCTCGCCGATCGGGATGTTCTGGTTTTCGGTCCGCAGGACGTTGACGATCCGATCGACCGAGAGGTCGAGCGCGGTGATCTTCTCGCGCGACAGCTCGACGTGGATCTGACGCCGCAGACCGCCGTTGACCGTCACCGCGGCGACGCCGGGCACGCGCTCGATGCGCGGCGACAGCACCTGTTCAGCCAGCTCGCGCAGCGCCACGCGATCGAGCGTGCCGTCGGAGCTTTCGAGCCGCCAGGCCCATGATCGGGGCGGCGTTCGAGTCGAACTTCTGGATCTGCGGCGGATCAGCGTCTTCCGGCAGGCGGCCGCGGACGCGGTCGATGCGCGTGCGGATTTCGTCCATCGCCTCGTTGAGGTCGTGGCCCCAGGTGAAGTTGAGGCGGACCTGCGAGTTGCCTTCGTTCGACGAGGAGTTCATCTGCTCGAGACCCGACACCGCGCTCAGCTGCTGCTCGAGCGGACGGGTGATGAGCTCCTCCATCTCGAGCGGACCGACGCCCGTGTAGTTCACACGGACGGTGATGGTCGGCTGCGAGACGTCCGGCAGCAGGTCGACCGGCAGCCGGGTCAGGGAAATACCGCCGAGCAGGATGATGATCGAGCTGATCATCGTCATCATCACGGGACGTTCGATGGCAAAGCGCGGGATACTCATGCTCGCTCCGTTTCACACTTGCGGGTCCGCTTCGCGGACGGTCTCAATCTCAATCGGTCCTGGGACGAATCGGCGCGCCTTCACCGCGCGGCGCCTGCTGCGGAGCGCCCTCGCGCTGACCGCCAGCCGGGGCCCCGCTGCCGCCCTCGCCTCCGGGCGCGCCGCCGCGGCGGCCGGTGCCACGCCCGCCGCGGCCACCCTGGCCCGCGTTCTGCGGCGACTGGCCGGGCAGGACAATGCGATCGTTCTCGCGTAGCGCGCCGGCGCCGGTCGTGATGATGCGCTGACCCTCGTGGAGTCCACCCGAGATCTTCGACCAGGTCGGCGGTCGCTCACCCCCAGCTCGAATCGGCTGGAACTTCGCGACGTCCCCCTCACCGGGCAGGAACACCCCCCGCTTGCCGGCCACGTCCACGACCGCGGCTGCCGGCACGACCAGCGTGTTTTCCTTCTTGTCGACCGTGAAGTCCACCTTGGCGTACATCCCCGGCTTCAGCCGGGCGTTCGGATTCGTGATCTCGACTTCGATCTGTGCGGTCCGGGTCGCCGGATCGAGGATGGGCGACATATGCGCCACGCGGCCCTTGAACTTCTCGCCGGGGAACGCATCGACCTCGACGTCGGCGGCCAGCCCGAGCTGGATGCGTCGAAGGTCCCTCTCCACGACGTTGGTGACCAGCCGCACCGTGCTGATGTCGACCAGCGACAGGAACGCGGTGTTGGGCGTCACCCAGGCGCCGGGGTCCAACGAACGCGAGGCGACGAAGCCGTTCACCGGCGACGTGATCACGGTGTTCGACAGGTTGATCTTGAGCTCGTCGAGACGCGACTCCGCGGCGAGCAGCTGCGCCTGGGCGAGATCGACCTGGGCTTCGGCTGCCTGGTACCGTGCTTCCGTATCGTCGAAGGTCTGCCTCGAAATCAACTGCCGTTCGTGCAGGTTGGCATTGCGCTCGCGGTTGACCTGCGCGAGCTTGAGGTCGGCGTCGCGCTGGCGGATGGTCGCCTGCGCAACCGCGTAGGCGGCCTCGGATTGTTTGAGCTGTTCCTGAAGCTCGCGGTCCTCGATTTTCGCAATTCGCTCACCACGCGTCACCCGATCGCCCAGCCGGACGGTGACGGTCTCGAGCCGTCCGCTGACTTTGGGGGTCGCCGCAACCGTAGCCGCGCCGATCAGATTGCCGACCACCTGAATCTGCAGCGCCACGTCGCCGCGCGTGACGGAGGCGAGCTCGACGGTCATCGGCATCCGCGGCCCGCCGAAGCCGGGACCGCCGCCAAACCCGCCAGGGCCACCAAAGCCGCCGCCGAAACCGCCGCCGCCACCAGGGTTACCGCGGCCACCGGCGCCGCCGCTGCGCGAATCGGGCGACGAGCCTTCGGCGGCCCCGTCCCGCATGTAGTACGCGGCTCCGGCGCCAACCGCCGCCACAATCACCAGACCGATAATCGAACGCTTCATGATGTTGGTTTCTCTTTCACCGCTGTCGAATCCGCGACAGCCAGACGTCTAGAATCCACCACCACCGCCGCCGCCCGCCGCGATGACCGTGATATTCGCGTTCGACAGAGTGGTCTGCTGCAGGCGCTCCAGCTCGACGAGCGCCTTCCGGTAGTTGAGCAGCGCGCGCAGCTCGCTGTTGCGGGCCTCGTTCAAGTCGCGCTGCGCCTGAACGACAAAATAGTTGGTCGACATCCCGACCTCGAACTTGCTCTGTTCCGCTTCGAGGCGGCGCATCGACAGCTCGCGTGCCGCCTGCGATGCCTGGACCGACTCGGCGGTGTTGCGCACCTGAATCGCCGAGTTCGTGACGTCGTGGGCTACCTGCAGCTCGATTTGACGGAGCTGGGACTGGATCTGGGTCAACTGCACGCGCGCCCGCGCCACCGCCGCTTCCTGGGTGCTGAGGCCCAGCGGATACGTGACATTCACGCCGAGCGTCCAGCGGGGGTTGTCGAACGCGAACAGCGACGCGTAGGCGTCGAGCGGTCCGCCCGGGACAACCTGCGTCGTCGACTCTCCCAGAATCGTCGTGCGCTGGGAGAACGGTCCGCCGACGCCCTGGACCCCGTAGTTCAGCTGAAGGTCGACGATCGGCAGCGCCTGGTTGCGCAGGAACGACAGCGTCGTCGAATTGTTCTCGACGTTGCGCCGCGCGATCTCGAGGTCGGTGCGCTGGCTGAGCGCGTTGCGGATGGCGGCCTCGATGTCCACCGGCTCCGGCACGAAGTCCGGTCGATCGACCGGATCGAGCGTCGCCAGCCAGTTCGAATCTTCGGTGCCGGACACGATCAACCGCTTCAGCGAGAGCTCGGCGGTCCGGCGGAGGTTTTCGGCGGTCACGAGCGCCTGCCGCCGCGTCGCCTGCTCGGCCTGCGCCTGGACGACGTCGATCGGCGCCATCGTGCCGATCTCGACGCGGATCTGGTTGTCCTGCACCAGCTTGTTGGCGAGATCGAACGACTGCCGCGCCACTTCGACGGCCTGCGTCGTGAACACGTAGTCCCAGTAGGCGTTGCGCACGTTCGAGACGAGGTTCGTGATCGACGCGCGGAGCTGGACCTCTGAGATGTCGCGGTTGACCTGCGCGACCTGCAGCTGCCGGCGTTGTGTATCGATCCGGAAATCGCGGAGGAGCGGCTGCATGTACTGGAACGTCCAGGTCGAGTTGAACGACGGATTGAAGGTGGCGTTGTTCCGCGTCGTCTCCTGACGGTTGTTGTTCAGCACCGCGGTGAACTGGCCGCCGTAGAACGGCATCAGCTTCGTGACAGCTCGCCGTTGTAGGTCGTCGTGCCGGTCTTGGTACCGCCGCCGCCGGAGGAGAGGTCGATCGCGCTGGTCGGCGGCGAGCGTCTGCGAGGCCCGGCTGAACGCCGAGGTGAGCGACGGCTGCAGAACGCGGCGCGGGCGGTCGCCATCGCGATGTCCTGCAGCTGCGGATTGAGCCGCTGCACCGCGATGTCCAGATTGCGTTCCAGCGCGAAGCGTACCGCGTCGTCCAGGGTCAGGGCGACGGTCGGACCTTCGCCTGGTACCTGGACGCTCGACGACGGCGTCGGCGTCTCGATCGAGGTTTTCGATGCCTCGCGGATCAATTCCTTGATGCGCTCTTCCGAGAGTTGCGTCTGTGCCTGTGCCGGGCCGGAAAGAAGCGCGGTCAGCACGACCGCAAGACCGGTTACATACCCCTGTTTCATCTCAATCCTCTGAAATCGTCGATCTGTTACTGCGGACGCCGCTGCGGGTCGGCCGGACTGTTGCCCTGGGGCGCCGCCGGCTTGGCCGATGGCGGGAACACGGGCGAAGCCCCGCGTCCGCCCGGGCAGCGGCCCACTGTTTCGAAAGCTGGTCGAAGCGCAGGCGCTGGTCCTTCGTCAGCACCCGATACATGCGGGTCAGCATCACGGAGCGCGTCTTGTTCCCCGTGGCGCGAGCTGTTTCGACGCGGTCGATCTGCCGGGCCAGCGAGGCCTCGTCGATCCGGTCGTCCTGAATCATCCGGGAGAGCTTGGCTTCGAGTCGCTCGAGCTCTTCGCGGTCCAGGCGCAATTCGGGCATCGTGCGTTTCAAAAATGGCGTTCAGGCGCGTGGACTGCTCGGGCGTCAACCCGAGATCCTTGACGATGGATTCAGTCCGCCACCAACCCCGCGGTGGACCTTGCTGGTTGGAAGCGACCACCGGCACGACCGCCAGGCTCAGCAGAACGGCGCCGGACGCCACGCCACAGAGTCGGGACAGCATCATGCGTAAACCTCTGAAATAGCTGTTCTTGAAGGAAATACGATGCGACTGCCGGTTGTGTTTATCCGCCTTAGATTTTTCACGAATTGCCCGACGCCGCGCGCTACAGTGGGGACGCCGGCTGAGCTGCGGACAAGATGAAAATAGTAGCAGAGTGGCTGGAAAACGGATGCTTTTCTGCTGGCATTCCGGTTGCGTTCACGAGCCGCTGTGCGAGTGATTTTTGGCGCGTGGCTGGTCCTGGCGCTGCTGCTGCTCGGCCTCGGCCGCCTCACGTCGGCCGGCGACCGGGAAGCGGCGCCCAGGCGATTGGCCGCCGCCGTCCGCTAGCCGCAAAAAGCGGCCAATTTTTCCACGGCCGACCCGACCAGATTATCAGGTGTCGACGCCCCCGAAGTCAGCCCGACCGTAACCGGCCCGGCCGTGGGCAACCACCCGGTCGTCTTCGTCTCTGATTTGACCCCCACCGGCCGATGCCGGATCGCGTCAGCCGACTCCAGGCAATCAGGATCCGCGATGTGAAACGTCGTGCAGCGGGCCGGCGCAGATGCGAGCCAGGTTGCACGTATTGCTGCTGTTGTACCCGCCGATGACGAGCATCAGGTCCGGCGGACCCTCCGCCAGCAGGGCGACGACCGCGTCCTGCCGGTCCTGGGTGGCGCTGCAGATCGTGTCGAATGCCTGATAGTGCGTGTCCAGTTCGGCCGGCGTATAACGCTCGACCATCGCCGCCTTGAGCATCTCGCCGATCGCGAGCGATTCGGACATCAGCATCGTCGTCTGGTTGGCGAGGCCGATGCGGCGCAAGTCGACGTCGGGATCGAACCCGCTCGAGGCGGCGCCGCCGAATTGCGCGAGAAACGCTTCGCGATCGCCGCGGCCGCGGATGTAGTCGCACACCAGGCCGGTCTGGAGGTCGTCGAGCACGACCAGATAGCGGCCGCCATACTGAACGGCGTGCGAAGCGGTCGCCTGCGTTTCCTCGTGCCAGACCTTGCCGTGAATGAGGGACGTGTAGCCCGCCTTCGGCGTAGCGGCGGACGTTCTTCCACACGTTGAGCACGGAGCCGCAGGTCGTATCGATGAGCGTGCAGCCGCGCTGTTCCAGCTGCGTGAGCATGCGCCACGGTGACGCCAAACGCCGGAAGGATCACCACATCGTTCCCGGTCAGCTGCTCGATCGATTGGCCGGCGTCGCTCAGGAAGCCGATTCCCATCGCCCGCAGCTGATCGTTGACGTGAGGGTTGTGGATGATTTCGCCGGTCAGATACACGGGCCGATCGGGAAACCGGCGGCGCGTCTGATAGGCGTAATCGACCGCCCGATCGACGCCGTAGCAGAACCCGAACTCCCGGGCCAGGCGGATGGTCAGCCGGCCTGAGGTGTAGAGGAAATCCTGCGCCTTGATGCGATCGACGAGTTCGCTGTGATAGCTCGCTGCCAGCATGCCGGCGACGGCCTGCTTCAGATCGAGCCCCTTCCTGAAGGTGAGGCTGGACAATTTATCGAGCGTTCAGCGAGATCTCGCGAACGTGCGGCGTCAGCACGTCGAGCGACATCAGTTCCGGAATCTGCGATCCCGCCGAGCGCGCGCTCGAGCTCTGACAGAAACGCGTCGGTATCCAACGCCACCGGCGCCAAAGTCGTGGGCGGCGGGGCGGCGGGGGCCGATGCCGGACGCAAGGCCGCGACGCTGGCCGGGCGGTTCTGCCCGTCGTAGAACATTCCCACCGCGACGCCGACGAATAGACAGGCGGCAGCGGCGGCAGCCGGCCACGGCGAGACACGCATCCGCGTGCCCTGCGTGATGTGCCGGGCAACCAGCCGGCCGGGGAACGTGATGACGCGGGCAGCCTGCCCGAGGTGTTCGATGCGCCGCAGAATCGACTGCTGCTGTGTCGTAGCGCCAGTCGGCCGGAAAGAGCGTGTCGGTCTCGACGTCCGCCTCGCCCCGAAGGCCGTCCATGAACGCGGTCAGCTCTGCATAGCGGCCGCCGCACTCATGACAGTCAGCCAGGTGTTCGGCGGCCGGTGGATCGAGCGGTTCTCCGGCCCGCTCCGCCACGTAGCAGTCGAACAGGCGATCTTCGGCAAGATGATGTGCACGAGCGATCACGGCTTTCCTCCAAGCAGGCCCCGCAGCTTCCGAGCCGCGCGGAACAGATGGACGCGCACCGTCGACTCGTTCAAGCCGGTGATGGCGCTCACTTCGCGCGGCGTGCAGTCGCCGTAGTGACACAACATGAAAACCGTCCGCTGTCGGCCGTCGAGCCGATCGATGGCCGCAGCGAGCCTCGAGCGGCGCTCGCGGGCGAGCAGGCGCGCCTCGGGATCGAGCGGCGCCGCTCCGCCGAATGTCGCGCGCCCGTCGTCCGGCCCAGCCTCCTCCGCGGGAGCGAACCATCGTTCGCGGCGCGCGCGCGATTTGCGGCGATCCAGACAGCCGTTGATGAGAATCCGTGTGAACCAGACCTCGAACGGCCAGGCCTCCCGATACGAGCCGATGTGAGCGAAAACCTTGACGAACGCGTCCTGGACCGCCTCGTCGGCGTCCGCGGCGTCGCGAAGATACTGATAGGCGATGCGGAGCGCCCGCCGCTGATGCCGCGACGACGAGATCCGGCGAACCGCTCCGCGCGCCTGTTCGACCGCACCGCGTTCGAGCAAGCCCGCGGATTTCGACGGCCAGCTCAGTGTCTTCCGAGCTCTGTGGCGCGTCGCAGCACGGCGGACCGGCGCGACGTGCCCTGTGGGCGCCACCGCCGGCTTGTGCTCGTCGGCAGGTCGAGGGATCCGCTCATTCATAAAGAAACTACGATACCCGGGCTAAACCGTTTACAGTTTACCGCATAGCCCCCTGCATTTGTTTGACTTCCACGGATCCTGAAGCCTACGATCGAGGGACTCGATGAGCACCGGCGTGGAGCGGGGCCGATCTTTGGAGGCCGAGGGCCTCAAGGGCGCTCGGGCCCGCTGGAATCTATCCGACCGCCGCGCTGTACGAGGAGGCCGTCCGACGCGACGAGGGGCAAATCGCCGCCCAAGGCCCGCTCGTCTGCCGAACCGGCCAGCACACCGGCCGGTCACCCAACGACAAGTTCATCGTGCAGGGATGCTCAGACGAGAAGCAATGTCGCCTGGGGCACCGTCAATCGGCCCATGACGGAGGCGCAGTTCGAGTCGCTCCGGGCGGACCTCCTGACGTCCCTCGAACGAGCTGATCTGTTCGTGCAGGACTGCCATGCCGGCGCGGATCCGCAGTTCCGCCTGCCAATTCGCGTCATCACCGACTACGCCTGGCACAGCCTCTTCGCACGAAACCTGTTCATCGTCGCCGATGATCAGGACCGGCCACACGCCCGAGTTCACGATCCTCGACGCGCCGGGCTTCCGGGCAGATCCCGGCTCGTCACGGCAGCCAACTCCGAGGTTGTGATCGCCGTAAGCTTCGCCGAAGCGGCTGGTGCTCATCGGTGGCACGAGCTACGCCGGCGAAATCAAGAAATCGGTCTTCACGGTCCTCAACTACCTGCTGCCGCTGCGCGGCGTGTTGTCGATGCACTGCTCGGCCAACATCGGCGCCGCCGGGGACGTCGCGCTGTTCTTCGGCCTCTCGGGCACCGGGAAGACGACGCTGTCGAGCGATCCCGAACGGCGTCTGATCGGGGACGACGAGCACGGCTGGAGCGATCGGGGCGTCTTCAACTTCGAGGGTGGCTGCTACGCCAAGACGATCAGGCTCTCGGCGGAGGCCGAGCCGCAGATTTACGCGACGACCCGCCGCTTCGGGACGGTGCTCGAGAACGTGGTGATCGATGAGGCGACGCGCGACTTGAACCTGGACGACGATCGCTACACCGAGAATACGCGCGCGGCGTATCCGATCTCGTTCATCGCCAACGCCGAGTCCTCGGGCCAGGGCGGCCATCCCGCCAACATCGTCATGCTGACGGCCGATGCGTTTGGCGTGCTGCCGCCCATCTCGCGGCTGACGCTCGGAAGGCGCGATGTACCACTTTCTGTCCGGCTACACCGCGAAGGTCGCCGGCACCGAAAAGGGCGTCACCGAACCGCGCGCGACCTTCAGTACCTGCTTCGGCGCGCCGTTCCTGCCGCTGCCGCCGAGCCGCTACGCGTCGATGCTGGGCGAGAAAATCGCCAAGCACCGCGCCCGGGTATGGCTGGTCAACACCGGGTGGAGCGGCGGCCCGTACGGCGTCGGTGCCCGAATGAAAATCCGCTTCACGCGCGCGATGATCCGCGCCGCCCTGGCAGGCGAGCTCGACGCGGTCGAGTACGAGCAGGATCCGGTATTCAACGTCGCCGTGCCGACCAGTTGTCCCGATGTGCCCGCCGACGTGCTGAAGCCGCGCGCGACGTGGGCGGATCCGGCCGAATACGATCGCCAGGCGGCAAAGCTGGCGCGCATGTTCGCCGACAACTTCCGGACCTTCGAGGCCGACGTATCCCCCGAGGTCCGCGCCGCCGGCCCCCGCGTTTAGAATCGGGACCCGTGAGCGAGTTTGAGCCGGTCATCGGCCTCGAGATCCACGCGCAGCTCCTGACCGCGTTCGAAGATTTTCTGCGGCTGCAGCACGGCGTTCGGCGCCGCACCGAACACGAACATCTGCCCGGTCTGCCTGGGCCTGCCGGGGGCGCTGCCGGTCTTGAACCGGATGGCGGTCGAGCTCGGGGTGCGCGCCGCGCTGGCGCTCGGCTGTCGCATCAACGAGCGATCGATCTTCGCGCAGGAAGAATTACTTCTATCCCGATCTGCCGAAGGGGTATCAGATTTCACAGTACGAGCAGCCGCTCGCGAGCGCAGGGCGCGCTGGAGCTCGATGCCGACGCGGGTCGGCATCACGCGCGTGCATCTCGAAGAGGACGCCGGGAAGTCGCTGCACGAAGGATTCCCCGATTCCGATCGGAAGACCTACGTCGACTACAACCGCAGCGGCACACCGCTCATCGAAATCGTGACCGAACCGGATTTGCGGTCTGCGGCGGATGCCGCGGAATTCTTCGCGCGGCTGCGTGCAATGCTCGTCTGGCTGGGCGTCAACGACGGGAACATGGAAGAGGGCAGCCTGCGCTGTGATGCCAACGTCTCGGTCCGTCCGGCCGGCGCGACCGCGCTCGGCACGAAGGCCGAGGTCAAAAACCTGAATTCGTTCCGCTTCCTCGAAAAGGCGCTGGAGTACGAGATCGACCGCCAGATCGACGTGCTGAAAAGCGGCGGCCGCGTCGTCCAGGAGACGCGCCTGTTCGAGTCGGGTGCGGGCGTGACGGTCTCGATGCGTTCGAAGGAAGAGGCGCACGACTATCGATATTTTCCCGAGCCCGACCTGCCGCCGGTGACCGTGTCTTCGGCGGCGGTCGACGTCATCCGCGGCCAGATGCCCGACCTGCCCGACGTTCGCAAGCGCCGCTTCGTCGAGTCATTCGGTCTTCCGGAGTACGACGCGGGACAGTTGACCCAGGCGCGGGAAGTCGCCGACTTCTTCGAGGCGACGGTCGAGGCGGGCGCGCAGCCGAAAGCGGCCAGCAACTGGATCATGGGGGAGCTCGCGCGCGCCGTGAAAGAGCGGGGCGGGATCGACTGCCTCACTGGTGACGCCAGACCGTCTCGCCGGATTGCTCCGCCTGGTCGAGACCGGCAAAATCAGCGGCGCGATGGCGAAGGACGTGTTCGAGAAGATGTTCGCCAGCGACCGCACGGCGGAGCAGATCGTGGCGGCCGAAGGCCTCGCGCAGATCGACGATGAGGGACAGATCACAGCCCTCATTGCGAAGGTGATCGACGCCCATCGCGGACGCCGTCGCGCAGTACCGCGCCGGCAAAGCCGCGACCTTTGGCTTCCTCGTCGGGCAAGTCATGAAGGCGACAGCGGGTAAGACCAACCCGAAGCGGGTCAACGAGCTGCTGAAGCGGGCTCTGGAAAACGATTTCGCTGACCACTCGACCTGCTTGACCCACGCCCACCAGTGTTATACTGACGGCCTCCCAACAATTCCCGTGGTGCACAGGCAGCGTTCTGGCCGGTGACTTGATAGAAGCCCATCATCTTTCGAAGCTCTACAGCCGAGGGGTCTACGCCCTTCGTGATCTCACGCTGAACATCGACAAAGGCGAGTTTCTCTTCCTCACCGGACCAAGCGGAGCAGGGAAGTCCACGCTGCTGCGGCTGCTCCTGCGAGAGGAACTGCCGAGCGAGGGCGACCTCAAGGTCGCCGGCCGCAATCTTCGCGAGCTCAAGGGTTCGCAGATTCAGAGCTATCGACGCGCCATCGGGTTCGTCTTCCAGGACTTCAGGCTGATCCCCCGATTTACCGTCTTTCAGAACGTGGCGTTCGTGATGCGCGTGCTGGGCGTGGCGGTTGCCGCGCAGCAGCGCAAGACGTTCCAGGTGATGAAGTGGGTCGGGCTCCAGCATCGAATGAACGCGTATCCGGAGGAGCTGTCTGGCGGCGAGCAGCAGCGCGTCGCCATCGCGCGTGCCCTGGTCAACGAGCCGCAGCTCGTGCTCGCCGACGAGCCCACCGGAAATCTCGATCCCGATCTGTCGCTCGAAATCATGAATCTCTTTCGCGAAATCAACGCACGGGGGACGACCGTCGTCGTGGCCACGCATGACCGTGAGTTGATTCGCCGTGTCGGACGCCGGACGATCACCCTGGACCAGGGACGCATCGTCGAGATGGCGTGATGCGCGCCCTGCGGTTCGCTTTCGACGAAGCGCTGTTGAGCCTCTGGCGCGGCCGGCGATCTGGCGTCCTGTCGATGGCCACCATCGCCGTGGCGTTGTTCGTGCTGGGCGCGTTCCTGTTGACAACCTCGAACCTCCAGCGGCTGGGGGACGAGTGGGGACGCTCGGCGGAAATGTCGGTCTACCTCACGGACGATGCCACTCCTTCGGATCGGCAGGCGGTCGAGTCGCTCCTGGCATCAGGATCGCTCGTGGCCGGGCATCAGTTCGTGACGAAGGATGAGGCGCTGACCCGCTTCCGGGAAACCTTTGCCGACCTGGCCGGAGCCGTCGACACGTTGGAGGGGAACCCGCTTCCGGCTTCCTACGAAGTCCGGCTGCAGGCCTCGCCCGGTGCCGGCGCGGCGATTGAAGATCTTGCAGCAAAGCTGGAGCAGGCCTCGGGGGTCTCCGATGTCCGCTACGACCGTCAGTGGCTGGACCGGCTGCTGTCGGCAGTGGCGACCATTCAGGGAGTCGGCCTGCTGCTCGGAGCGTTCCTTACGATTGCTGCCGCGCTGACAGTGGCCAACGTGGTGCGGCTGGCGCTCTGGGCCCGCCGTGACGAAATTGAAATCATGCAGCTCGTCGGGGCCCCTCAGGCCTTTATCCGTGGGCCGTTCGTGATGGAAGGCGTGCTGCAGGGAGGCATCGGCGCCCTCGTGGCGCTCGCGGCGCTTGCCCTGTCTTTTCTGCTGATTCGCGGCCCATATCTCGTTCCGTTGGCCGCAGCCCTCAACCTGTCAGGCATCCGCTTTCTTGCACCCGGGCTGTGCCTGCTGCTCGTCGCGGGTGGGACACTGGTCGGTTGCCTCGGCGGGCTGGTCGCTGCCACAACCGGACGGACTCAGCACTGAGCCCAGATAAGGCGTTGACACATCTTTTCACGCGGCACTACACTGGTTTCCGTAGCGGCGAACAACTCATTCCCGAGGACCTGCATGCCACGGTTCGTAAGCGCTTCGAAGCCGATCAGCGCGCTGCACCCGCTCACCGAGTTTTACCGGGAAGAATTCGTCAAACATCATCGTTGCCTCCAGCACCACCGCCCGTATTTTTCAGAGACCGCCATCACCGACGTTGAAGCCGCGCTGGCGCGGATCATGGGTCAGCTCGAACAGCTGTGCACGCAGGACGATGCGCCTGAGGTGGTCAGCTCTCTTCTCAAGAAGATCGACGTTGTGACCGGCTTGTCGAACTGGTCCGACCCGAAGCGCTCTCACTGACGCGTTCGCTCCCACATCTTCGCTCCGACCTCCTGGCCATCGTTCAAGCAGGAATCCGCGCGGTCGATCCGGACCGGCTGGTCGCACGTGCGCTCGGCCACACGCCGCTCGCCACTCGATCGGTCGTCTGCCTGGCGGTCGGCAAGGCCGCGCACGGCATGGGCGCGGCGGCCGCGCGCTACCTTGGCGGGCGAGTACGCGAGGGATTGATCATTGCCCCTGCCGGCACCGACGGTGCGTTCGAAGTGCTCATCGCCGATCACCCGACACCCACCGCCGCCAGCGAGATCGCCGGACGGCGGGCTCTCCAACTCGCCACACGGGCGGAGACGGATGACACACTGTTGCTGCTGCTCTCCGGCGGGGCATCGGCGTTGATGGCGGTTCCCGCGGCAGGGGTCACCCTCGCCGACAAAGCGCGCACCACCGAGCTGCTGTTGCGGGGTGGCGCGTCGATCGGCGCGTTGAACGGCGTGCGCAAGCACCTGTCGGCCATCAAGGGCGGCCGGCTCGCAGCGGCCACCGTGTCGGCGACGCTCACGCTGGCCATCTCGGACGTCGTCGGCGACGATCTGTCCGTGATCGGATCCGGTCCGACGGTCGCCGACCCGACGACGTTCGCTGCGGCGCTCGAGGTGCTCGAGGCGCACGGCGGAGTCGCGGCGTTCCCCGAAGCCGTGGTGTCGCGCTTGTCCAGTGGCGCGCGTGGCGAGCTCACGGAAACGCTCAAGCCAGGTGACGCGCGTCTAGCCGCAGGCCGCGCCCAGGTGATCGGCGGACGCCGCGACGCGATGCTGGGCGCAGCCGACGAAGCTCGCAGCCGTGGCTATACGGTCGACGTGTCGGATGCCCCGGTTGTTGGAGAAGCGCGCGCTGCCGCGGGCGGTCGGATCACGGACGCCGTCGCGGGCAGCAGGCCCCGGCCCGCCTGTTTCATTTCCAGCGGCGAAACCACGGTTCGGGTCACCGGGACGGGACGGGGTGGCAGAAACCAGGAGTTTGCCCTGGCCGCCATGAACGTCGCCCGGCCGCTCGCGCCGCCGTATGCTGTGGCCAGTGTGGGGACCGATGGCGTGGACGGCCCCACCGACGCCGCCGGAGCGTTGATCGATTCCTCGACCGAACACCGCGCGGCCGAGCGCGGCCTGGCCGCCACGCGCTTCCTCGACAACAACGATGCCTATGCATTCTTTGCGGCGCTGGGCGACCTCATCCAGACGGGTCCGACCGGCACCAACGTCGGCGACCTGCAAGTAATTCTGTTAGCCTGAAATTCGAATGCTGTCACGCGATCACATCCTCGCGTCGATGCGCGAGCGGGTCCATCATCCCGCCGGCATCCGCGAACTGCTGCAACTGCTCAAGGTGCCGCGCGACGAGCGCCCCGCCTTCAAGCGACACATCAACGCCCTCGTCGCCTCCGGCGATCTCATCCAGATCCGCGGACTGCGGTTTGGCCTCCCGGAAAAAATGGATCTGTATGTCGGCCGTCTGCAGACGCACCCGGCAGGCTACGGCTTCGTCATTCCCGAGCGGCCGCTCGACGGCGGCGGCGACATCTACATCTCGGGCCCGCTGCTGAACGAGGCGATGCACGGCGATCGGGTGGTGGCGCGCATCGAGCGGGTCAAAGAAGGCGGCCGGGTCGAAGGCCGCATCATCCGCATTCTCGAGCGCAGCAACACCTGGATCGTCGGTCGCTACGAGCGCGCCGACGACGGCATGGGCTATGTCGTCCCGTTCGATCGTCGCGTGCTGATGGACATCTACGTGCCGCCCGGCCAGGAAGGCGGAGCAACGCCGCGTGAGATGGTGCTGGTCGAGCTGACCCGCTGGCCGACGTCCACCCGCGGTGCCATCGGACGGGTCGCCGAGGTGCTCGGCGATATCGACGCACCCGGAGTCGACACCGAGATCATCATCCGCAAATACGGGATTCCCGACGCACACCCACCCGAAGCGGTCAGCGAAGCGGTCCAGCTCGGTGGCGCCGTCTCGGAGCGGGATAGCAGAGGCCGGACCGATTTCAGAGACCTGCTGACCGTGACGATCGACGGCGAGCACGCCCGCGATTTCGACGACGCGATCACCATCGACAAGCTGGCCAACGGCCACTTCTGGCTCGGGGTGCACATCGCCGACGTCTCGCATTACGTTCAGGAGGGCAGTGCCCTCGACCGTGAAGCCTATCAGCGGGCGACATCGGTGTATTTCCCCGAGCGCGCGGTGCACATGTTCCCGTCGGAGCTGGCCACCGGGCTGTGTAGTCTGAACCCACGCGTCGACCGTCTCGTGCAGTCCTGCCTGATGGAAATCGACCGGCGGGGCGCCGTGGTCCGTTACGAGTTCCATGACGGCGTAATCAACAGCAACGAACGGATGACCTATACCGCGGTCAACGGCATCCTGACCGATCGCGATCCCGACCTGCTGAAACAGTACGCGTCCCTGGTGCCGACCTTCGACCTGATGCGCGAGCTGTTTCACGTGCTCAACGACGCGCGCCGGCGGCGCGGCTCGATCGACTTCGATCTCAACGAAGCCGAGGTCGTGATGGACGAACAGGGGCTCGTCGAGAACATCATCGCCCTCGAACGCAACGTGGCGCATCGCCTGATCGAGGAGTTCATGCTCCTGGCGAACGAGACCGTGGCCTCCTACCTGGAGTCGCAGGAAGCGCCGGCGCTCTACCGGGTGCACGAGGAGCCCGACGTCCTCAAGGTGGCGAAGTTCGAGGAGTTCATCTCCGGCTTCGGGCTGAGCCTGGGAGTGCCGCTGACGGCGCTGCGGCCGCGCCACTTTCAGAAACTGCTCGAGCGGATTCACGACAAGCCCGAGGAAAAGCCGATTGCCTTTCTGATGCTCCGCACCATGCAGAAGGCCCGCTACGCTCCGGACAATCTCGGTCACTTCGGCCTGGCGGCGTCGAGCTACACTCATTTCACCTCGCCAATCCGCCGCTACCCGGATCTGGTCGTGCACCGGGCGCTCAGAGCGGCGCGCCACGGGGCGTTCGACCAGGAGACCCGGGAGCAGTGGACCGAAGACCTGCCGGAGGTCGCCCGCCACACGTCCGAGATGGAGCGGCGCGCCGACGATGCCGAACGCGAGCTGCTGCAGTGGAAGAAAGTCAAGTTCATGGCCGACAAGGTCGGCGACGAGTTCGAAGGCTACGTCACCGGCGTCGCGGCGTTCGGCCTGTTCGTCGAGCTGATCGAACACTTCGTCGAAGGCCTGGTCCACGTCTCGACGATGGCCGACGACTACTATCGCTTCGTCGAGAGCGCGCACATGCTGCGCGGCGAGAACACCGAGAAGGTCTACCGCCTCGGCGACAAGGTCAAGGTGCAGGTCGTCCGGGTCAACATGGAAGTCCGGCAGATTGACCTCGGCCTGGTCGACATTCTCGCGCGGGTCCGCGATGGCGAACGCGGCCCGCGCCGCTCGAAGGCGCGTCCCAAACATGACCTGACGCGCAAGCGCAAGGGGCGCCCGGGCCGGCGCGAACGGCAGAAGACGAAGCGAAGAAGGTAGCGCGGGCCCGTGAAGTCAGTGGTTGTCGGGACGGCGGGGCACATCGATCACGGGAAAAGCGCCCTGGTGCTGGCGCTCACCGGCACCGATCCCGACCGGTTGAAGGAAGAGAAGGCGCGCGGCATCACGATCGATCTGGGGTTCGCGCACACCGCGCTCGGCGACGTCGACGTGGCCTTCGTCGACGTCCCGGGTCACGAGCGCTTCGTCAAGAACATGCTGGCCGGCGTCGGCGGCATCGATCTGGTCATGCTGGTCGTGGCGGCCGACGAGTCCGTGATGCCGCAGACGCGCGAGCACTTCGATATCTGCAAGCTGCTGCGGATTCCCGCCGGGCTGATCGTCATCACGAAGTCCGATCTCGCCGACTCCGAGACACGCGAGCTGGCCACACTGGAAGTGCGCGAACTGGTGGCCGGATCGTTCCTGGAAGGCGCGGCGATCGTGACGGTCTCGGCCCGGACCGGCGACGGCATGGCCGACCTGCGCCGCGCGCTCGGCGCCGCAGCGGCGGCGGTTCGCCGGACGACCGAGGGCGGCCCGGTCCGTTTGCCGATCGATCGCGTCTTTTCAGTCAAAGGGTTTGGCACCGTCGTCACCGGGACGCTGGTCTCTGGACGGATTCGGCCTGAAGATCGGCTGGCCGTTCTGCCGTCGGCCTCGATCGACCGGCCGCTGATCGTACGAGGCGTGCAGGTTCACGGCTCGAAGCGAGAGGAGGCGCTCGCCGGGCAGCGGGCAGCGGTCAATCTCGCCGGCGTCGAGGTCGCCGATCTGCAACGGGGACAGGCGCTGGTCACCCCGGGGGCCTTCGAAACGACGCGTGTTGCCGATGCCGTTCTGGAGCTGCTGCCCGGCGCCCGGCCGCTGCGACATGGAGCGCGCGTCCGCTTTCACCAGGGCACCGCTGAAGTGCTTGGACGCGTGGCGATCATCGGACCGCTGGGGCAGGCCCCACTGGTCATCGAGCCGGGAGGTCGCGGCTTCGTGCGACTCCGCCTGGAGCGACCAGCCGTGGTGACGCGGCACGATCGCTACATCCTCCGCGTCGTACTCGCCGCCGCTGACGATTGCCGGTGGAGAGATTCTCGATCCCGCGCCGCCCCGGGTCGCCATCCGTTCGGTGGCGGCCGTGGAGCGGGCGCGGCAGCTGGCATCGGCTGACGCCGGCGACATCGTAGCCGTCTCGCGGATGATCGAAGAGGCAGGGCGCCGCGCGTTCCGGGTCGACGCGCTCGTCTCGCGGGCCGGGATCAATCCGGACGAGGTCGACCGGCGATTGGAGCGGCTGGCCGCTGGCGGCGTCGAGCGTGTGGCGGACGTTCTCGTCTCGCCGCCGCGCTGTGCAGGATCTGAAAGCAGCGATCGTCCGCCTGCTCGAGGAGCACCACCGCGCGCAGCCGCTCTCGGACGGCGTGCCCCGGGAAGAAGCACGCGAGCGGCTCTTTCGCCGCGGCCACGCGGCCGTCTTCGAGCGCGTCGTCGACGACCTGGCCGCTGCCGGCACGGTCACCGCCAGCGGACGTCTCGCGCTCGCCCGCCATCGGACGACCCTTTCACCTGAGGAGGAGCGGGCGAGGACGAGCCTGGACGAGGCGGTACGCGCCGGTGGACTGACGCCGCCGGACCTGCCGTCGCTCGTGAGCCGCGCGCAGATCGCGCCGGCGGTCGCGGAGCGCGTCGTTCAGCTGCTGGTCAGGCAGAAACGCCTCGTGAAGCTCGACACGCTGCTGTTCCACGAGGAGACGTTGCGAGAGTTGAAAGAGCGCGTGCTCGCGCTCAAGACAAATCAGGATGTGCGGATTGACGTGACCGCGTTCAAGGAACGGTTCGGCGTCACCCGGAAGTTCGCCATTCCTCTTCTCGAGTACCTGGACCGAGAACGGGTGACGAGGCGAGTGGGAGAGTCGCGGGTGATTCTATGACTTGTGGTCGGCGGTTTCGTCCTTGATGCCGTCCTTGAAGTTCTTGATCGCACTGCCGATGCCCCGGCCGAGCTGGGGAAGGCGGTTGGCCCCGAAAATGATGATCACGATCACCAGGATGATCACCAGTTCAGGCAGTCCAATTTTGCCCATTCGTCGCTCTCCTTGTGCCGCGATTGTACCATGTATCCTGCTGGCTGCTCTGGCTTTGCCGGCGTCGGTCGTCCTGGCGGCCGATTCCTGGTCGAGCGCGGTCGGGCAATTCGTCTCGGGAGTCAGCGCGGTCGAGGTGTACACAACCGTCACCGACGCGAAGGGAGAACCGGTCACCGGACTGTCGGCAGCCGACTTCGTCGTCGAGGAGGACGGCCGGCGCCAGGACATCAGCACCTTCGCGGCCGGGGAATTTCCGCTGGCGGTCGCCCTGGCGATCGACCGCAGCTTCAGCGTGCCGCGGGAACGGCTGGCAGACGCCGTCGCGGCCGCGCGCCGGTTCATCGACGCGCTCCGGCCATCCGATCAGGTGATGGTGCTGGCGATCGGCAGCGAGGTCGAAATCATCGCGCCGCTGTCGACCGATCGTCGCGGGGCGACCGAAGCGATTGCCAGGCTCGATCTCTGGGGGACGACGCCGCTGTTTGATGCCACGCGGGAAGCGCTGGACGTCATCCAGTCCGCCTCCGGCCGCCGGGCCCTGATTCTGATTTCGGACGGCGACGACCGGTACAGTCGGACCGCAGGCCCGGATCTCGTGCAGGATGCCCGTCGCCGCGACGTGCTCATCTATCCGATTGCCACCGGACGCAGACGGCCGACGATGTTCGCGGAGCTGGCATCCGTCACCGGTGGCCGTTCGTTCGAAGCGATCGACCGGCGGGCGCTCGACACCTCGCTCACGACGATCGCGCGAGAACTCCGCCAGCAGTACCTGCTCGGCTACACGCCGACCGGTCCGGCAGATCGCCGCGGCTGGCGTTCGATCCGCGTCAGCGTGAATCGACCGGACGTGCGGGTGCGCGCGCGCGATGGCTACGACGTCCGATAGAGCGCGCGTGCCCACCCACCGCGCGGCGGTACCGGATGTTGCGGTGATCGGCGGCGGGCCGAGCGGCGCATGGGCCGCCTGTCTACTCGCGCGCCGCGGGGCCCGCGTCATCCTTGTCGACCCATCGCATCCGCGCGAGAAGCCCTGCGGCGGAGGAGTCACCGGGCGCGCGCTGTCGCTGGTTGCTCCGGCGCTTGGCCAGGATCTTCCGGCCGTCTCGATCCGCGCCGCGCGGTTCATCGATTCGCGGCGCCGCCAGGCGGCAGTGGTGCCGCTGAGCGGCGCGCCCGGTTCGAATGCGTTGACCGTCTCGAGTCGCGCGGCGTTCGATGGTCTGCTCTTCGCGGCGGCCTGCGCGGCTGGGGCGGTGCCGATCGCGGCGCGCGCCGTTGCGGCGGAGCGGACGACCGGCGGATTCAGCATCCGCACCGCCGACGGTCGCGTCCATCGCGCGGCGCGCGTCGTGGGTGCCGATGGGGCGAACAGTCTCATCCGCCGCACGCTGATCGGCCGGCCGTTTTCACGGCAGCAGCTGTCGATTGCCGCAGGGTTTTTCGCCCATGGTGTGACGAGCGAGGAGATCGTGATCGAGTTCACGACCGATCCTCCGGGGTATATCTGGTCGTTCCCGCGCCCCGATCACCTTGCGGTCGGCGTCTGCGCCGCCGCCGACAGCGGTGCCACGTCAGCGCAGCTTCGCGATCAGACGACGGCGTGGATGCGCTCGACCGGTCTGGGAACCGGCGGACGGCTCGAACGGTATGCCTGGCCGATTCCGTCGCTGTCGGCGCACGACCTGGCGAATCTTCCGATCGCCGGGGACGGCTGGTGTCTGGTCGGCGACGCCGCAGGGCTGGTCGATCCCATCACGCGCGAAGGAATTTTCTTCGCACTGCAATCCGCGGCCTGCGTCGCCGATGCGTTGAGCGGATCGGGTGATGTGGCCCGCCGCTATCACGAGCGCGTCCGGGCCGATATCGTCCCGGAGCTGATACACGCCGCGCGTTTGAAGGACGGCTTCTTCCGTCCACGGTTTACCAGGCTGCTCGTCGAGGCGCTGCAGCAGAGCGCGTCAATCCGCGACATCATGAGTGCGCTCGTCGCCGGCACGCTGAGCTATCGGCATCTGAAACGGCGCCTGGCCGGCACCTTCGAAGTCCGGCTCGCGCTCCGGGCCCTGCTGGGGGGCTCGTGATAAATTACAGCGCATGATCGAGGTCGGGACGGGGCGGTTCACGGT
The DNA here is from genome assembly GCA_963728825.1 of uncultured Acidobacteriota bacterium. Classification (GTDB taxonomy): domain Bacteria; phylum Acidobacteriota; class Vicinamibacteria; order Vicinamibacterales; family CAVVIG01; genus CAVREM01. Next base: position 1,698,960 of record CAVSLA010000004.1, on the reverse strand, counting down.
TGGCGTGTTTCAGGACGTGGCGTGGGCGCGGAAAGGGATCGACGCGCTGAAGAGGGCGGGGCTGCCGGTTGAAGCGCTGAGCATCATGGCGAAGGAAAGCGCCGACGTCACCAACTTGATCGAGGAAGCGCTCGGTGCGTCCGGTGATCGCCTGGAGACCACGGCCACTGGTGCGTTGGCCGTGCGCGGTCCACTGGTCGCCGCCCTGCAAGGCCCGACCGGAGACTTTTCGAAGCTCGGGATCGCAGGCACGATGCGCCGCGTCGGATTCCAGGCGCACGACGGCCGGATTTTCGAAGTACTCACCGCCCGCGGTGGCGTCCTCGTGGCCATCCACAGTGAGCCGCGCGCGGCCGACTCGCTGGCGATTCTGCACTCCTACGGCGGCGGCAACGCCGCAATCGGCGCCTGGACGGGCCGCGTCTAACGGATCGGGTGCCGCGGTGCAGGGGGCCGCGGTGCCGGGTGCGGCACCCGCCCCAAACATTCATCACAACAGCTCGTTGCCGCCTTCGCTCGCACCCTGCACCGCGGCACTCGGCACCCGGCACCCGGCCTGGCGCACCCGGCCTGGCGCACCCGGCACGAGCACCCCGGCACCCCGGCCCCCTGCACTGCGGCACCTGAGGGAGACAGTCCCCGCGCCCCGACCCAGTGAAATATGCACGAGCCGGAGGTACCTCTTTTGCAGTTGCAGCCATCCGGACGCGTGCGCGAAAATATCTCAGCGAGTCTCCCGCTCCAAATGGCAGAGAACACTGGTCAGACCGGAAGCGAGCTGAATGCTTCTGCAGGACACCTGTCGGTGCACCTGGCGGATGCACATCCGCCCGAAGTGCCGTTCATGTTCGACTGGCAGCCGAAGCGGACGGGCTGGTCGATGGCCGTGTCGTTCGGGATCAACATCGTCATCCTTGCAGCAGTTCTGCTTCTGCCGTCGCTCTTCCCGCCCAGGGCGATCGTGAGTGCGATTCTCCCGGACAAGCCCAACGAGCACATCGTCTGGTTGAGTGAGCCTGGTCCGGGTGGCGGTGGCGGCGGCGGCGGCAATCAGCGGAAAGAGCCGCCACGGGTTGCCGAACTGCCGGGCAAAGACAAGATCACTGTGCCGGTCGAGAAACCCCCGGCGCCGACGCCTCCCAAACAGCCGGAGAAGGAACCCGAGCTCGTCGCTCAGCTGAACATCCCGGCAATTACGCTAGGCGCGTCGGTCGAGACGCTCCCCGGCGCGCTGCCAGAAGGCCCCGCCATCACGTCCTCGTCACAGGGATCGGGCGTCGGCGGCGGAGCAGGCACCGGCGTCGGAACGGGAATCGGTTCCGGCCGAGGGTCCGGTCTTGGCGACGGGTTTGGCGGAGGGACCGGTGGCGGGGCATACCGTCCCGGCAACGGCGTGACGACACCCGAGCTGCTGCAGGAAGTGAGGCCCGCTTACACGGCCGAGGCAATGCGCGCGAAGGTGCAGGGCTCGGTGTATCTCGAGTGCGTCGTCCGGCAGGACGGCACGACCGGCGATTGCCGTGTGACCAGATCGCTCGACCCCACGTTCGGGCTCGATCAGGAAGCCATCCGCGCGGCGCGGCAATGGCGCTTCAGGCCGGGCACCCGACTCGGACAGCCCGTTCCGGTTCTCGTGACGATCGAGTTGAGCTTCAACCTGCGCTGACCGCGCAACAGCACCCGTACAAAGAAAAGGCCCGGCAGCGACGAGCTGACCGGGCCTTTTTGTGACTTACGATGAAATTTACAATTTACAATTCGAAATTAGAAATTCATTTCAAATTGTAAGTTTCTCATTGTAAATTTCGCGCCTCAGTACATCCCGCCCATGCCGCCAGCGCCCGGTGCCGGTGCTTCCTTCTTCTCCTCCGGGATCTCCGAAACGAGCGCTTCCGTGGTCAGGAGCAGGGAGGCGATCGACGAGGAGTTCTGCAGGGCGGAGCGGACAACCTTGGTCGGGTCGATGACGCCGGCCTGCACCAGGTTCTCGTAGGTGTCGGTCAGCGCGTTGAACCCTTCTTCGGCGGTTTTCATCTCGCGCACCTTCTGCACGACGATCGAACCTTCGTGCCCGGCGTTGGTCGCGATCCACCGCATCGGCTCCTCGATGGCCCGCTTGACGATGTTGACGCCGATCTTCTGGTCGCCTTCGACCTTCAGGTCGTCGAGCACCCTGCTGGAGCGAATGAGCGCCACGCCGCCGCCCGGGACGATGCCCTCTTCGACGGCCGCCTTGGTTGCGTGCATCGCGTCCTCGACGCGCGCCTTCTTTTCCTTCATCTCGGTCTCGGTGGCCGCGCCGACCTTGATCACCGCCACGCCGCCGACCAGCTTTGCCAGCCGCTCCTGCAGCTTCTCGCGGTCGTAGTCCGAGGTGGTGTCCTCGATCTGCGCGCGGATCTGCTTGACGCGTCCCTCAATCGCCGACGTCTGGCCGGCGCCCTCGACGATGGTGGTGTTGTCCTTGTCGATGACGACCTTCTTGGCCTTCCCGAGATCCTCGAGCTTGATGTTCTCGAGCTTGATGCCGAGATCCTCGGTGATCGCGCGTCCGCCGGTGAGCGTGGCGATGTCTTCGAGCATCGCCTTGCGGCGATCGCCGAAGCCGGGCGCCTTCACCGCCGCCGCCTGGAGCGTGCCGCGCAGCTTGTTGACGACCAGCGTCGCCAGGGCCTCGCCCTCGATGTCCTCCGCGACGATCAGGAGCGGACGGCCGAGACGGGCCACCTGCTCGAGCACCGGCAGCAGGTCCTTCATCGAGCTGATCTTCTTCTCGTGGATCAGGATGACCGGGTTCTCGAGCACCACTTCCATGCGCTCGGGGTCGGTGACGAAGTACGGCGAAAGATAGCCGCGATCGAACTGCATGCCCTCGACGACATCCAGCGAGGTCTCCATGCTCTTGGCTTCCTCGACGGTGATCACGCCGTCCTTGCCGACCTTGTCCATCGCCTCGGCGATGATCTTGCCGATCGTCTCGTCGTTGTTCGCCGAGATGGTTCCGACCTGGGCGACCATGTTGCCGCTGACCGGCTTCGACATCCGCTTCAGCTCGGCGGTGATCGCTTCGACGGCCTTCTCGATGCCGCGCTTGAGATCCATCGGGTTGGCGCCGGCCACGACGTTGCTGGCGCCTTCACGGTAGATGGCCTGCGCCAGCACGGTGGCGGTGGTCGTCCCGTCGCCGGCGATGTCCGACGTCTTGCTGGCGACTTCACGCACCATCTGCGCGCCCATGTTCTCGAGCGGATCCTTCAGGTCGATTTCCTTGGCGACGGTCACGCCGTCCTTGGTGATGGTGGGCGATCCGAATTTCTTGTCGAGGACGACGTTGCGACCCTTCGGCCCGAGAGTGACCTTGACCGCGTCGGCCAGCTGGTTGACGCCGCGCAGCACGGCCTGCCGTGACTGCTCGCCGTACACAATCTGCTTTGCCATTGCTCGTGTCTCCTAATCCTGCGAATTCCTGATTCGTAGTTCCTAATTCCCGATTCCCGAACTTCCTGATGGCTACTTCTTGCCTTTCGCCGCGGCCTTGTCCTCGATGACCGCGAGGACTTCGTCCTCGCGCATGATGAGGTACTCCTGGCCGTCGAGCTTGATCTCCTGGCCCGAGTACTTGCCGAACAGGATGACGTCACCCGCCTTGACATCGAGCGGTACGCGTTTCCCGTCGTCTTTCGCCTTGCCGTTGCCGGCGGCGATAACTTTGCCCTGCTGGGGCTTTTCCTTGGCCGTATCGGGGATGATGATCCCGCCGATTTTCTGTTCGCCTTCCTCGATACGCTGAACAATGATCCGGTCGTGGAGCGGTCTGACGTTCATGCTCTTTACTCCGTCTGTCGTGAGAGTGTGGAGGTCCTTCCGGGCGAAACTCGTGCAGGTCTGAGTCCGCGCTAGCACTCGCTTGGTGCGACTGCTAATTATATTTCCGGCATTAGCAGTGTCAAGGGGAGAGCGCTAACACCGGGTGCCGGGGGCCGGGGGCCGCGGTGCAGGGTGCTTCGCCAGGTGCCGAAGTGCCGGGTGCTAGGGCCGGGTGCCGAAGTGCCGCGTGCCGAGGTGCCGGGTGCTAGGGCCGGGCCGAAGTGCCGCGGGCCGGGTGCCGGGTGCTCGTGCCGGGTGCGAGGGACACAAAGCGGGTGGGGTGCGCGCTGAGAGCCCCTGGCACCGCGGCACCCTGCACCGCGGCCCCCGGCGAAGCACCCAGCACCCCGGCACCCCGCCCCCGGCACCCTTAGGTGCGCTTCTTGATTTTGTAGGTCCCCATCTTCCGCGTCAGCGTGTTGCGATGGATGCCGAGGGCCTCGGCGGTCTTGTTCAGGCTGCCGTCGCACGCGCCCAGCACCCGGGAGATGAAACGCTTTTCAAACTCGCGCACCGCGTCGTCGAACTGCACGCCGCGCTCGACCATCTCGTCGACGAGCCGCTCCAGGCGGTCGGCAATCATTGCAGGTCCCGGCCCGTCAGCCGCGTGAAGGCCTCGAGTATTTCTCGCGCGTCTGCAACACCACGCCGTCCGGCAGCGTCGGAACCGGCGGCTGCTTGTTCCACTTGATCTCTTCGAGGTAATCGCGCACGAACTGCTTGTCGAAGCTGGGTTGCGGGCCGCCTGGCGCGTAGGCGTTCTTCGGCCAGAAGCGCGAGGAGTCCGGCGTCAGGACCTCGTCGATGAGGATGAGCCGATCGGCCGCGGGCCGTCCGTCGTCCGGCAGCAGGCCGAATTCAAACTTCGTATCGGCGACGATGATGCCGCGGGATTCGGCGTGTGCCGCGCCCTGCTCGTAGAGGCGCAGCGTCAGGTCGCGCGCCCGGGCAAGGACTGACGGGTCCATCAGCGTCGCCGCCTCGGCTTCGCTGATGTTGATGTCGTGTCCGGTCTGCGCTTTGGTCGCGGGCGTGAAGATCGGCCTGCGGCAGACGATCCGATTCGCGCAGGCCGGCCGGCAGGCCGATGCCACAGACTTTTCCGGACGCGAGATAGTCCTTCCAGCCGGATCCGGACAGATAGCCGCGCGCGACGCACTCGATCGGCAGCGGCTCGGCGCGCTTCACGAGCATCGAGCGGCCGGCGAAGACGGCGCGATCGGCCGGCGACTCGACCGGGAAGTCCGCGGGGTCGATTGACAGCAGATGGTGGTCGACGAGCGGCCGCAGATGGGCGAACCAGAAGGCCGAGATCTGCGTCAGGACTTTTCCCTTGTCGGGAATTCCTGTGCCGAGCACGTAGTCGAACGCCGAGATGCGATCGGTGGCGACGATGAGCAGGCGGTCGCCGAAATCATAAATGTCGCGCACCTTGCCGTGACGGTCCGGACCGCGCGATGCGAGCGACGTGTTGAGAACGGGAGGTGCGAACGCCAAAGGATGCCTCGCGGGAGTTCCGCATCTTACAGAAGACGCCGTGCGGCTGACAACAACAACATATAGCGCGATCGACCGCGCGGGGCGCTAGGGCAGTATAGTAATGAACACTCCCGGTCGATGCGCGCACATATACGAACCATCGCCGTTGTCGTGCTGGCGCTGGCGCTGCTGGGGTTGTTCCTCAGAAACGTCAACTTCGGGGGCGTCGCGCGCGAAATCGTCCGCGCCCATCCGGGATGGTTGCTGCTGTCGTTCGGCACGATGATTCTCAACCTCGTAATCCGGGCATGGCGCTGGCAGTTCCTGCTCCAGCCGCTCGGCAAGGCGAGCTTCGCCAACTCGTTTCGCGCCACGGCGGTCGGGTTCGCCGTGCGCAGCTTTCTTCCGGCGGCGGCCAGTGAGTTCGTGCGTCCGTACTTCCTGTCACGCCGCGAGCCGATGAGCGCGACGGGGGCATTTGCCACAATCGTGCTCGAGCGGCTGCTCGACACGATCACGGTGCTGATCCTGCTCGCGTCGTACGTTTTCGTATTCGGCCGCAACATGAGCGATGTCAACCCGGCGGCGCTGACCGCGGTGAAGTGGGCGGGGGCCAGCGCCGGCGCCGTCTCCATCTTCGCGTTGCTGGTGTTGTTCGTGATGGCAGGCGACCCGGCACGGCTGGCCGCGATGTTTCAGCGCCTCGAGCAGGTGGTGCCGTCCGCCTTCGCCGGGTTGATCGCCCGCATTGCCGAGAAGTTCGCGACCGGCCTCGGGGCAATCCGTCGACCCGGTCAGTTGGTCGCGACGCTGCTCTGGTCGTTTCCGCTGTGGCTGGTTATTGCGCTGGGGATCTGGTCCGTCGCAGAAGCGTTCCGCCTCGAGGTGCCGTTCACCGGTTCGTTTCTGATCATCGGGCTGTTGACGATCGGCATTCTCATTCCGACGCCCGGGTCGGTCGGCGGATTCCACGAGGCCTTCCGGCTCGGCGTCACGGTGTTCTACGGCGCGTCCGACACCGCAGCGGTCGGCGCGGCGATCGTTCTGCACGCGCTGTCGGTCGGCTCGCCGTTCTTCCTCGGCGTCTTCTTCGCGGCGGAGGAGGGCCTGAACCTCACGGGCATCCGGCGGCTTGCCGATCAGGCCGAATCCCGCCGGACAGTCTAGGCGCCGGCCCGATGAAGTGCCCCTACTGTGCACACCTTGGCGACAAGGTGGTCGATTCCCGGGAGAGCAAGGAAGGCGAGGTCATCCGGCGGCGTCGCGAATGCCTCGAGTGCGGCAAGCGCTTCACCAGCTACGAGCGGATCGACGAGATCCCCTATATGGTGGTGAAGAAGGATGGTACCCGCGAGCGCTTCGAACGCCAGAAACTGATCGCCGGCCTGCTGAAGGCGTGCGAGAAGCGGCCGGTCACCGTAGCGGCGCTCGAGGCGGTCGCCGATCGTGTCGAGGCCACCCTGCAGGAGCGGCCCGAAAAGGAGATTGCCACGGCTGACATCGGCGCGTTCGTCATGGAAGAGCTGAAGAAGCTCGACAAGGTGGCCTACGTGCGTTTCGCTTCGGTGTATCGTCACTTTCGCGACATCGGTGAGTTCATGGACGAGCTCAAAGGCCTGCTGAATCCGAAGGAGTAGTCATGCCGGCCACGGTCACGTCGATCGCCCCGAGACGTCAGACCGCTTCCCCAATGCCGTCGCCCGCCAACGGGGCCCCGAAGCGGCCGCTGCGCGATAACACGCGGCTGATTCTGGCGGGCATCGCCATCCTGCTGGCGGTGCTGGTCGGCCTCGTGACGCTCGCCAACCGGACCCCGCAGTTCACCCCCGACTTCCTGACCGAGTTCGTCCTCTACGCCCTGTCGGCCGCCGACCTGACGATGCTGGTGGCGCTGGTGTTCGTGCTGGCGCGCAACATCGTCAAGCTGGTCGTCGAGCGGCGGCGCGGCCTGCCCTTCGCGCGCTTTCGCGCCAAGCTGGTGGCGCTGCTGCTGGGGATGACGCTGGTTCCGACGATCGTCGTGCTGATCGTCGGCAGCGAGCTGATCCGCACCAACATCGATCGCTGGTTCAATGCGCCGATGGACGAAATTCTCGCGTCGGCGAACCGCATCGCCGGCGACTACTACCACGAGCGCCAGACGCAGGTCAGCGATCACGCGGCGCGCATGGCGCGCCGTCTCGCGGCGGTCGATCTGACGAACCAGAATGTCGGACCGATTCGTGACCTGCTCGCGCCCGGAAGTCACCGACGGCTCGGGTGCAGCTGGTGGAGGTCTACCGCGTCGCGCCAGCGGTCGGGGCACTGCCGGGAGTGGAAGAGGTCGTCGACGTAGCGGCGCCAGCGCTGCCGCCTGGCTACAGCGGCGCCGCGGCCGACCGTCTGGCCGTGCAGGCGCTCAGCGGCTCGCCGGAGACCCGCTCGATCGAAGCGCTCGGGAGCGCCGGCGATTTGCTGCACGCCGCCGCGGTGATTCACGATCCCAACGGCCGTCCCAAAGGCGTCGTCGTAGCCACCGACTTCCTGACCGGCGAAATGGCCGAGCGGTCGCGGCGGATGACGCAGGCCTTCGAGAGCTACAACCAGTTGCGCGTCCTGCGCCGGCCGTTGACCGGCCTGTATCTATCCTTCTTCATGATGGTGACGCTGCTCATCCTGCTCGGCGCAATCTGGATGGGATCGTATCTGGCCAAGCGGATCACGCGCCCGGTCCTGTTGCTGGCCGCTGCCGCCCGTGAGATCGGTGCCGGACATCTCGACCAGCGCATCGAACCGCAAAGCAACGACGAGTTCGGGGCGCTCACCGAGGCGTTCAACACGATGGCCGGCGAGCTGGCCGCCAGCCGCCGGAAAGTCGAGCGGTCAACCGTCGAGCTCGAGCGCAAGAACGTCGAGGTCGAAGGGCGGCGCCGCTACATCGAAACGATTCTCGAACGGATCACCACCGGCGTCGTGTCGATCGACGCGGCGGGCATCATCACCATGGTGAACGGCGCGGCCGCCCGCCTGCTCGGCCTCGACCGAAGCGTTGTCGGGCGCCCGGCGGTGGCGGCGTTCGACGCCGGCAATCTCCACCCGCTGCAGATGCTGATCGACGGCGCATCGCGCACCAAGAGCACCCCGGCGGCGCAGGAGATCGCCATGCAGCGCGCGGAGCAGGAGCTGCACCTCGCGGCAGTCGCCACGCCGCTGGTCGGTGAGAGCGGCGCGCACGAAGGTGTCGTCCTGGTGGTTGACGATGTGACCCCGCTGATTCGAACACAGAAGGTTGCGGCGTGGCGGGAGGTCGCACGCCGGCTGGCGCACGAGATCAAGAACCCGCTGACGCCGATCCAGTTGTCGGCGGAACGGCTGCGGCGTCACTTCACCGACGCGCCGGCCGGCGCCCGCGCCCTGGTCGACGAGTGCACGACGACCATCGTCGGCGAGGTCGAGTCGCTGAAAGGGCTGGTCGACGAGTTCTCGCAGTTCGCTCGGATGCCGTCGCCGCGTGCGACATCGACCGACCTGCATCAATTGATTGCCGATACGCTGGCGTTGTATGACGGCCTGCTCGCGGACATCATCATCGAGCGCCGCTTTGCCGCCGATGTGCAGAACGTCCGGCTCGATCCGGAGCAGATCCGGCGCGTCATCATCAATCTGGTCGACAACGCCGTTGAAGCGATGGAGCGCTGCGGCCGCGTCGTCGTCGAGACGCAGCGGGACGCCGCGAACAACGTCGTTCGCATCGTCGTGGCCGATGATGGACCGGGAATCCCACCGGCTGAGCGCGAGAAGCTGTTCCTTCCGTACTATTCGACAAAGGGAAGGGGCAGCGGCCTCGGCCTCGCCATCGTCCGCCGGATCATCGCGGAACACGGCGGCAACATTGATGTCGCCGAGAACACGCCGAGCGGGACGAGGTTTACTATAGAGCTACCGTGCTAGTGCGGGCGTCGTTGAGCGACCGACAGCCGACGCGCCACACGGGTCAGACCAGCGAACGGCAGACAGCTATCGCCTGATGAAACCCACGATCCTGATTGTCGACGATGAACCGGGCGTGCGCACGGCGCTGAGTGGAGTCCTGCGCGACGAGGGTTATACCGTCGAGGCGGTGGCGAGCGGCGAAGCGTGCCTCGAGCGGCGTGACACGAGGCGCCGTCGATCTCGTCGTGCTCGACGTCTGGCTCCCGGGAATGGACGGGCTGGCGACGCTCGCGCGGCTGCGTGAACGACAGGTCGACGCGCAGGTCGTGCTGATTTCCGGGCACGGCAACATCGAATCGGCGGTGCGCGCCATCAAGATGGGGGCGTTCGACTTCGTCGAGAAGCCGCTGTCGCTCGAGAAGACCGTGCTGGTCGTGCGCAATGCCCTGCGGCAGCGTCGCCTCGAGGCCGAGAACCGCGCGCTGCGCGCCCGCGTCGATCGCACCCAGACGATGGTGGGCGAGAGCTACGCCATGCGGCAGCTGCGCGAGCAGGTGGCGATGGCGGCGCCGACCAACGGCCGCGTGCTGATCTACGGAGAAAACGGCACCGGCAAGGAGCTGGTGGCGCGGACGGTTCACGCCCTGAGCCGGCGTCGCAACAACGCCTGGGTCGAGGTGAACTGCGCCGCCATCCCCGAGGAGCTGATCGAAAGCGAGCTGTTCGGCCATGTGCGCGGCGCGTTCACCGGCGCGGTGGCCGATCGGCGCGGCAAATTCGAAGTGGCTGACGGCGGAACGATTTTCCTCGACGAAATCGGCGACATGAGCCTGAAGACGCAGGCCAAAGTGCTGCGCGTGCTTCAGGAGCAGACGATGGAGGCGGTCGGCGGCACGACGCGAATCAAGGTCGATGCCCGGGTGCTCGCCGCCACCAACAAGGACCTGCAGGCCGAGATCCGGGCGGGCAACTTTCGCGAAGATCTCTATTTCCGGCTGAACGTCATTCCGATTTTCGTGCCGCCGCTCCGTGAACGCGTCGAAGACATCCCGCTTGCTGGCCGATCACTTCATGGCGGAGTTCTCCCGCGAGTACGGCCGCCGGCTGAAGAACTTCGATACCGGCGCGATCGCTGCGCTGCAACACTACGGATGGCCCGGCAACGTGCGCGAGCTCAGGAACGTGATCGAGCGGCTGATGATCATGGTGCCTGGAGACTCGATCGGGGCGGCCGACGTGACGTTCCTGCAGCAGAACACTGTCGGTCGGCCGGAACCCGCGGAGCCGGTCACTGGACGAATGACGCTGCACGAAGCGCGGGATCGCTTCGAGCGCGACCTGATCCTCAGAACGTTGGCCGAGCAGCAGGGGAACATGTCGAAGACCGCCGAGGTATTGGGGGTCGAGCGCAGCAATCTCTACCGGAAGATGCGCGCCTTCGGGATTGCGCCCTCTCGCCGGCCGGAGCCGGAGGAAGAGACCGTCTGAAGGGCTCAGGGCTCAGGGCTCAGGGCGCTAAGAGCTGAGGGCTCAGGGCTGAGGGGTGGGCTTGGCGGGTTGGGGTGCTCGGAGCCGGTTTTCGAGCACCTGGTCGCGCCTGAATCCCGACAGCCTCAGATAGTGCTCCGCCACGTCCGTGAGTGCTGCGGCGGGCACCAGACCGACGATCTCGCTCTCGAGGACCGACACGCCGTAGCGTTCTGCTTCGCGGGTGACCGCGTCGAACACGCGTGACACCGGCGTCTTCTCGAAGTTCGTCAGGTTCATCGACACCTGTACGATGCCGCGTTCCTCCAACCTGATCCCCATGGCCTTGACGTGGCGAAATCCACCGGAGCTGAATCGCACGGCAGCGGCAATCTTCTTGGCGACGTCGAGCCGGTCTGTCGCCAGGTTGATGTTGTAGGCGATGAGCGGCATGCGGGCGCCGATCACCGAAGCGCCGGCCGAAGGATGGGGGCTCGCGGGCCCGAAATCGGGCGCCCAGCCCTCGGACGCCATCTTCGCGGCGAGCCCTTCGAATTCGCCGCGGCGGATATCCTCGAGATTCTTCCGGGTCGGAGTCGACGAGGCTTCCTCGTAGAGATAGACGGGCACGTTGAAGCGGTCGGCGATCGCGGCGCCGATGCGTTTCGCAAGTGCCACGCAGTCGGCCATCTCCACGTCGGCGATCGGGACGAATGGGACGACATCGACCGCGCCGAGCCGCGGGTGTTCGCCGCGATGCGATCGCAGATCGATGTCGGCGACGGCTCGCTCGTAAAGCGCGAGCAGGGCGAGCTCGAGCGCCTCAGCATCGCCAATCATCGTGAACACCGATCGGTTGTGCGAAGTATCCGAGGAGTAATCGAGGAGCGTGACGCCGGCCACCCGACCGATCGCGGCGGCGATTGCCGAGACCACTGCGGCACGACGGCCCTCGCTGACGTTCGGGACGCACTCGATCAATAGCCACGACGTCAAAATCTTAAATCCGAAATCCGAAATCCCGGTTTCGCTGTATAATTCCCCGGTTCTCAATCACTTACCTATGTCTGACCCGCTCCGCACCGATCCCGCCCACGCCATCGAGAGCGCGACGGAGACGGATCGCGACGCGAAGATCGAGCAGTTGCTGCTGCTCGGACTCGGACCATTACTTCGGCGCCGAATACGAGCAGGCGATCAACATCTGGTCGCGTGCGTTGTTTCTCGATCGCAATCACGCCCGCGCCCGCGCCTACATCGAGCGGGCGCGCAGCGCGTTGTCCGAGAGGCTGCGCCAGTCCGAAGAGCTGCTGCACGACGGCGCAGCCGCCTTTAACCGCGGCGAGAGCGGCGAAGCGCGGCGGCTGCTCGAAGCGGCGATGAACCAGGGCGGGCCCAACGATCAGGCGCTGGCGCTGCTCGACCGCCTGGATCGCCTCGAGCTTGCCTCTACGCCGTGATCTGCAGGGGCCCGCCCCGCGGAGCGGCGCTCCTACAGGAAATGTCGGAATTGTTGTTCGGCGCGCCACAGCTCGGACATGGGTGATCGCGGCGTCGGCCATCGTTCTCGTCCTGGCGGCGGTGGCCGCCATCTTTGCACTGCCCAACCTGGACAGCTGGCGGGCGATGCTTGCGACGCCAGTCAGACGAACCTGCCGCCGTTCACCCCGCCCTCGGCGGCTGAGCGCGCCCTGCCGGTTCCGGGTCGCGGCGAGACCGCGCTGGTGCGGGCGCGGGCCCTTTTCGAAGGGGGCCGTCTGCATGACGCCCTGAATGTCCTCGAGACGGTGCGCGTGACCGATCCGCAGCGCCAGGAAGCCGATCGGCTCCGAGCCGACATTCAGCGGCAGCTGCTGGCGCTGAGCGCATCCCGTCCATGAAGTGTCCGAAGTGCGCTTACCTCGGTTTTGACGACCTCGAACGCTGCCGGAATTGTGGGTACGATTTCTCGCTGACGCCGGCAGCAGCTGCACCGGAGCTGGAGATCCGCAGCGGCGACGACGACAGTCCCCGTCCGCTTGACGACCTGGCCCTCGTGGACGCCGCGGCGTCATGGTGAGCCCGCGCCGCCCGCGCCCACTCCCGGTCTTGACCAAACTGCCGCTGTTCGGCGGCACACCGGCCGACGACCTGCCGCTCATCACGAAGCCGTCCGCCCCTCGGGCGCCGCTCGCCGTGCGCCGCGCCACCCCGGAGGTTCCTCGTGCCCGGTCGGATACGCCGCGCTCGGCGCTGTTCGATTTGTCGGAATCCGCGTTTCCTGACGAACCAGGTTCGGGTGCGATGCGACCGCGCAGCGTCATGCCGTGGCAGGCGGCGGATGACGGTCTTGCGCCGGCCAGTGTTCTGGCCCGGATCGTGGCGGTGGTCATCGACCTGGCGATTCTGGCGGCGATCGATGTCATCGTGATCTACTTGACCATGCAGATCTGTGGGTCTGAGCGCAGCCGATCTGCACATGCTCCCCAAGGGCCCGCTGTTCGCGTTCCTCTTCGTGCAGAACGGTGGCTACCTCGTCGCGTTCACGAGCGGCGGGCAGACGCTCGGCAAGATGGCGATGGGGATCAAGATCGTCTCGACCGGGCCCGGCGAGCAGATCGACGTCGCACGCTCGCTGCTGAGGACGACGTTGTGGCTGATCCTCGCGCTGCCAGGAGGCCTTGGTTTCATCACCGCCTTGTTCAGCCGTGAACGCCGGGGGCTTCACGATCACTTTGCCGGGACCCGCGTGATTAAAGGGGTCGGGTGAGCCGTCCGACCGTCGCGCTCTCTCTCGCCACAGCGTTCGGTGTCGGCTACGTTCCGTTCGCTCCCGGCACTTTCGGTTCGGCGGTTGGCCTCCTCCTCTGGGCCGTTCTCCCGCAGTCGGCCGCGGCGCATGCCGTCGCGATTCTCGCCATCTTCGTCGTCGGCTGCTGGTCCGGCGGCATCGCGGAGCGCTATTTCGGCGGAACGGATCCGGGTCCGGTGGTCATCGACGAGGTCATGGGGATGCTGATCGCGCTGTTCCTCCACCCGGTGGGCTGGGCGGGGGCGCTGCTCGGGTTTTTCCTGTTCCGTGCCTTCGACGTCCTCAAGCCCTACCCCGCGGATCGGTTCGAACATCTGCCGGGCGGATTGGGCGTCATGGCCGACGACGGCATGGCGGCGTTCTACGCGAACCTCACCCTTTGGGGCATCCTGTCCCTCGTCGCCTGGGTGTCTTGAAGGCCTGCATCATCGCGGTCGGCAGCGAGTTGTTGACGCCGTTTCGCGTCGATACCAATTCGCTGGCGATCACCGAGCGCCTCAACGCGATCGGCTGTGACGTCCGCCTGAAAAGTGTCGTCGGCGACGACGTCGACGAACTGGCGAAGACGCTGGCCGGCGCACTCGGCCACGTCGATCTGATCGTCACGACCGGTGGGCTCGGTCCGACGGAGGACGACGTCACACGGGACGCGGTTGCCCGCGTTCTCGAGGTACCGCTCGAGCTGCATGAGCCAATCGCGGAGCAGATCAAGGCCCGCTTCGCCCAGCGCGGACTCGCGATGCCGGATATCAACCGGCGCCAGGCGATGGTCCCGCGCGGCGCGACCGTTCTCGAGAACCCGAGAGGATCCGCCCCTGGGCTGTGGATTGAACGCGAGCGGACCGCGTTACTCGTCCTGCCGGGGCCGCCGCGTGAGATGACGCCGATGCTCGAGAAGGCGATCGACGAGCGGCTGTCGAAACGGACGAGTGGCGCCGGGCTGTTCCGGCGGATGGTGCGCATCACGGGTCGAACAGAGTCAGACGTCGACTCGCGCGTGCAGCCGATCTACACGCGGTGGCTGACGCGGCCGGTACCGATTGCCACGACGATCCTGGCGGTAACCGGGCAGATTGAGCTGCATTTGACTGCCTCTGCTGGAAGCCCGACCGAAGCCCAGCCGGCGCTGGACGCCGCGGTCGCCGAACTTCAAACGGAACTGGGCGTCGGCCGTCTACTCGGTGGACGGCCGGCCTCTGGAGGCGATCGTCGGCGAGCTGCTGCGTCGCGCCGGCTGGACGATCGCAGCCGCCGAGTCCTGTACGGGCGGCCTCCTGATGTCGCGGCTGACCGATGTGGCCGGCAGCTCCGATTATGTCGACCGCGGCGTCGTCTGCTACAGCAACCAGGCCAAGGTGGATCTCCTGGGCGTTCCGGAAGCGCTGATCGCCGAACACGGCGCGGTGAGTGAACCCGTGTCACAGGCCATGGCGGAACGCATTCGAGCCGTTGCGGGCACGGATGTCGGCATCGGCATCACGGGAATCGCCGGACCCGGGGGCGGCACGCCGGACAAGCCGGTTGGAACGGTGGTGGTGGCGGTCTCACTCGCCGACGATCTCCGGGTCAGGACGTTCAACTTCTTCGGCGGCCGCGAGATGGTGAAATTCCAGTCGACCCAGGCGGCGATGAACATGCTGCGACTGATGATGCTCAAAGCTGGAAGCTGAGTTTCGCACTGCCAGCTTGACAGTTCCTCGGCTCCTCAGTTCCCCAGTTCCTGAGTTCCTCAGCTAGGGAGAGTCGCGATGCGTCTGTTTACCGCCCTTGAACTTTCTGATGGGGCGCGATCGGCGATCGCGGCCGAGCAGACGCGGGTCGTCGCCGCGCTCGGACGATCGAGTGGACGCCTGCGGCTCGTGAAGCCTGAGCACCTGCATCTGACGCTTGTGTTCATCGGCGAAGTCCCCGAGGATCGGGGCGCCGCCATTACGCGGACAATGGCAGACGACATACCGCTGCCGCCGTTTCAAATCGCGTTCGGCGGCATCGGCGCATTTCCGCCGCGGGGCGCACCACGGGCCCTCTTCGTCGACCTGCTCGAGGGGGCAGAAGAGGCCCTCGAACTGCACGACCGCGTATCGAGGCGTCTCGCGCCGGCCGGTGTCTTACCCGAAGCCAGGCCTTATCGCCCGCACCTGACGCTCGGGCGATGGCGCGAGAGCAGGGCAGCGGACCGACCGCGCGAGACGTCGCGACAGGCAATCGCCAGGATTGACGTCCGAGCCGTCAGCTTGTTTCAAAGTCGGATATCCTCGTCGGGACCGTCCTATACTCGATTGTCGGCCGCTCGACTGGTATGTCCCTGAACGTGTTCCTGCTGATCGTTGCCGCGTATCTGATCGGATCGGTGCCGTTTGCGCTGATTCTCGCGCGTCGGCTCGGCACCCGCGATCTCCGGCGGATCGGCAGCGGGAACATCGGGGCTGCCAACGTGCTGCGCACGTCAGGCGTTCGAGCGGGGGTCACTGTGATGCTGCTGGACATCGCAAAGGGCGCGGGCAGCGTGATGCTCGTGCAGCGCTTCGACGGCGGCGCGGTGACGGCCGCGGCCGGCCTTGCGGCGATTGTCGGTCACGTCTTTCCAGTATGGCTGCGCTTCCGGGGCGGCAAGGGTGTGGCCACGGCGTGCGGTGTGTTCACGGTGCTCACGCCGGTCGCGGTGGGGCCGGCTCTGGCCGTCTTCCTGGGCAGCGTCTGGATCACCCGCTACATTTCGGTCGGTTCGACACTTGCGGCGCTCGCGCTGCCGCCAATCGCCTACGCCACCGGCAGCCCGATGCCGGTGCTGGGTGTCGCGTTCATCGCCTCGATGCTGATCCTCATCCGGCATCGGACGAATCTCCATCGTGTCCTCGCCGGCACCGAGCAACGCGTCGGGCTGCGTCTGTCGCGCGAACACTGACATGCGGACGATCGGAGTCCTCGGGGCAGGCAGCTGGGGTACGGCACTCGCGGTCCATCTCGGCCGCATCGGGCACGACGTGCGCTTGTGGGCTCGTGATGCAGCGGTTGCCGCCGATATCGACGCGCGCCGTGCCAACGCCATTTACCTGCCCGACATCTCGCTTCCGGCCAATCTGCTCGTCACCTCGACGCTTGCTGACGCCGTCGCAGGGGCCGACCTCATCGTCTCGGCGATTCCTTCTCATGGCTGCCGGGCCGTGATGCGCCAGGCGGCGCCATATCTCCGCTCCAGTACGCCGATCGTCAGCGCGACGAAGGGCCTCGAGATCGACACCCTGCGCCGCATGTCCGAGGTCGTCAGAGAGGAGCTGGGCGCCAGCCGCCCGGTGGTGGTGCTGTCGGGGCCCAGCTTCGCGATCGAGGTCGCGCGCGAGCTGCCCACGGTCGTCCTCGCCGCATCCTGCGATGAGCCGTCGACCGAGCTGGTTCAATCAGAGTTTCGCGGACCGTTCTTCCGGATCTACGGGTCGACCGATGTGGTCGGCGTCGAGATTGGCGGCGCGCTGAAAAACGTCATTGCGATTGCGGCCGGCGTCGTCGAGGGCCTCGGTCTCGGCCGCAACGCGCTCGCGGCGCTGATTACCCGGGGGCTCGCGGAGATTACCCGTCTGGCGTGCGCGGCGGGCGCTCAGCGCGAGACGACCGCCGGGTTGAGCGGACTCGGCGACCTCGTGCTGACCTGCACCGGGTCCCTCAGCCGGAACCGCCACGTCGGCGTCGAGCTTGCGCACGGCCGGCGGCTGGCCGACGTGCTGGCCGGCATGAAGATGATCGCTGAAGGGGTGAACACGACCAAGGCCGCGCTGGCACTCGGCGCCCGCTACGGCGTCGAGCTGCCGATCACCACACAGATGGCAGCAGTGCTGGCCGGCGACTCCGACGTCCGGACGGCGGTCGAGGCGCTCATGCTGCGCCGCCAGCGCGCAGAGAACTAGTAAGATCAACCGGATGGGGATCTTCGGCCGGATCCGCGAGAGCCTTACCCGCACGAAAGAGCAGATCGTCGAGCGATTCGACGAGATCGTCCGCCTGGCGGACGCGCCCGAGCGTCGCTCGCGCGCGGTCGACGTCGAGACCCTCGAGGCCCTCGAAGAGCTGCTGATTTCCGCAGACATCGGCATGGCGGCCACGGACCGCATCATCGCAGCGGTCCGGAAGGCGTCGCGCAGCGGTGAAAGCCTTCGCGACCTCGTCAAGGCGGAGATTCGTCGCGTCTTCGACGCGGTCGACGCGCCGGTCGTGGTGTCGGAGGCGCCTCGTGTCGTCCTGATCGTCGGCGTCAACGGCACGGGCAAGACGACTACGGTCGGCAAGCTGGCGAATGCAATGAAGAAGGAAGGGCGTCAGCCGATCATTTGCGCGGCCGACACGTTCCGCGCCGCGGCGGTCGAACAGCTCGAGATCTGGGCGAACCGTGCCGGCGTCGATATCGTGCGCGCGCGCGAGGGCGCCGATCCCGCGGCAGTCGTGTTCGACGCGATTTCATCGGCGAAGGCCAAAGGCCGCGATCCGGTGCTGGTGGACACCGCCGGGCGACTGCACACCCGCGTCAACCTGATGAACGAGCTCGACAAGATCCGGCGCGTCGCGGCACGGGAGGTTCCGGGCGCGCCGCAGGACGTGCTGCTGGTCCTCGATGCCACCGTCGGTCAGAACGGCCTTTCGCAGGCGCGCGAATTCACCAACGTCGCCGGCGTCAACGGGATCGTGCTGACGAAGCTCGATGGCACGGCGAAAGGCGGGGTGGCGGTCGCGATCGCCAACGATTTGCAAGCTGCCGATCCGCTATGTGGGCGTCGGCGAGGCGATCGACGATCTGGTGCCGTTTTCGGCCGAGGAGTACGTCGATGGCTTGTTCGAGGAGAAGTGGTGAAGCCTGCTGAGGACCGTGGAGGCTGTGCTGAGCGATCGGGACTACATGGCGCGTGCGCTGTTCCTCGCCCAACGAGGCCGCGGACGGACCAGTCCGAATCCCATGGTCGGCGCGGTCATCGTCTCGGCTGAAGGCGTGGTCGTCGGTCACGGCTATCACCTCCGGGCGGGCGAAGCGCACGCCGAGGTGCACGCGCTCGACATGGCGGGTGTGCACGCCCGCGGCGGAACGCTCTACTCGACGCTCGAGCCCTGCAGCCACATGGGACGCACCGGCCCATGTGTCGTGCGCATCGTCGAGGCGGGCATCCAGCGCGTGGTCGCCGCGGTGGTCGATCCCAATCCCAAGCGTGAGCGGTCGGGGCTTCGCCTTTCTCGAGGCGCATGGCGTCCGGGTGGAAGTCGGGCCCGGACGAGACGCCGCCACGATGCTCAATCAGCCGTTCTTCACGCTGATGCGTGAGCGGCGGCCGTTCGTGATCCTCAAGGCCGCGATCAGCCAGGACGGGTTCATGGCGGCGGAGCGCCGGGCGGCCGACCCGACTCACCTCGGCGGCAGCCGATCGCCACGCGCAGCGACTGCGCGCCGAAATCGATGCGATCGGCGTCGGCGTCGGGACGATCCTCGCCGACGATCCGATGCTCACCTCGCGTGGCGCGTACCGCGAACGTCCGCTGACCCGGGTGATCTTCGACCGCGAACTGCGAACGCCGCCGGGCGCGCGACTCCTTTCAACACCGGAGGCCGGCCCGGTCATCATCCTGACCACGGCTGCTGCGTCCGCACGCGGCGAGCAGCGCCAGCGCTGGAAGCGCGCGGCGCAACGGTCGTCACCGCTGCCGACGGCACCCTGCGCGCGGCGCTCGCCTGCCTGGGCGAGCGCGACATCAGCTCGTTGCTGCTCGAAGGGGGCGCCGCCGTCCACCGGGCGGCCTGGGAGGAAGACGTCGTCGATTTCGTCCGGCTTGTACGTCACGCCTCACGTCCTGGGAGGCGGTGGCGTGCCGTTTCTGGAAAGCTGCCGCTTTTCGACGACCGCGCTGGTCGAACGGCGCGTCGTGCCGCTCGGACCGGACGTCCTGATCGAGGGATATGTTCACGGGCCTCATTGAAGCGGTTGGCGAGCTCGTCGACGTCCGGCGTTCGCCGGGCGGACTTCGACTCGGTATCGCAACGAAACTGGCGCCCGAGCTCGAGCTCGGCGACAGCCTCGCGGTCAACGGCGTCTGCCTGACGGTCGTGCACGAGACCGAGGCCGCGATATCATGCCGACGTCGGGCCGGAGACGCTCCGGGTGACAACGCTCGGGACGCTGGACACTGGCACTGCTCGTCAATCTCGAACGGCCGCTTCGAGGCGACGGACGGATGGGCGGGCACTTCGTCCAGGGGCACGTCGACGCGATCGGCACGATCGAAGCGCTGCAGCCCGGCAAGCGACTTCCACTGGCTGGCCGTCAGCTTCCCGCCTGAGCTGGCACGGTACATCGTGCACAAGGGATCGATTGCCGTGGACGGCATCAGCCTGACGGTGGCCAACCTCGGCGGCAGCCGGTTCGAGGTTCAGCTCGTGCCGTTCACCGTCGAACATACGAATTTGAAACGCGCCCGGATCGGCGATCGGGTCAATCTCGAGTGCGACATGATTGGCAAGTACGTCGCCCGAGCCGCCGAGCTAATATTGAAGCCATGACACGCCGAATGCAGATCGCCAAGGGCGCCCGCAGGCAGGCTGGCCGTTCGCGCGCATCGAGGAGGCCATCGAGGCCATCTCGCGCGGGCCGCATGGTCATCGTCGTCGACGACGAGGATCGTGAGAACGAAGGCGACCTGACGATCGCCGCCGAGAAGATCACGCCGGAGGCGATCAACTTCATGGCGAAGTACGGCCGCGGCCTGATCTGCCTGTCGCTGACGCCGGAGCGGCTCGACGAGCTCGACATCCCGCTGATGGTGTCGCAGAACACGGCGCGCTTCGACACGGCCTTCTGCGTGCCGGTCGAAGCCAAGGGCAGGACGACGACCGGCATCTCGGCGGCCGATCGCGCGGCGACCGTGCTCGACGCTGATCGACCCGGCACACGCGGCCAGCCGACCTGGCGCGCCCCGGCCACATGTTTCCGCTCCGCGCGCGGACCGGCGGCGTCATGGTGCGCGCGGGCCAGACCGAAGCGGCGGTCGATCTGGCGCGCATCGCCGGCCTGTATCCCGCCGGCGTCATCTGCGAAATCATGAACGACGACGGCACGATGGCGCGCGTGCCGGAGCTGACGAAGTTCGCGCGCAAGCACGGCCTGCCGATGATCACGATTGCCGATCTCGATCAAGTACCGGATCCGCACCGAATCGCTCGTCAAGCGCGCGGCCGTGGCGAAGCTGCCGACCCGCTTCGGCGATTTCAGCATCCACGTGTTCGAGAACGCCGTCGACAACCAGGAGCACGTCGCGCTCGTGCGCGGCGACATCACCGACGGCAAGGACGTGCTGGTCCGCGTCCACTCCTCGTGCCTGACCGGCGACGTGCTGCATTCGATCCGGTGCGACTGCGGCGCGCAGCTCGATGCGGCGATGGAGCGGATCGCCAACGAGGGGCGCGGCGTGCTGCTCTACCTGAACCAGGAAGGCCGCGGCATCGGCCTGGCGAACAAGATCCGCGCCTACGAGCTGCAGGACGAAGGGTTCGACACGGTCGAAGCGAACGAGCGGCTCGGCTTCAAGGCCGATCAGCGCGACTACGGCGTCGGCGTGCAGATCCTGCGCGAGCTCGGCGTCCGCTCGATGCGGCTGCTGAGCAACAACCCGCGCAAGCTCGTCGGCGATCGAAGGCTACGGGCTGACCGTCACCGAGTGGCTGCCGCTCGAGATCCCGGCGTCGGATTCGACGCGCCGCTACCTCAAGACGAAGAAAGAAAAGCTCGGCCACAAGCTGTCGTCAGTGTAAGATAAGGCGTTTGCGCGTAGAGCGAGCTTCAGCGTCGCCCTGGTCCGCTAGATGCCGGGTCTGAAGACCCGGCCTACTCGATACATGTTCGAATCCCTCAGCACACGCCTTCAGGACGTCTTCAAGACGCTGCGCGGCGAGACGCGGCTGACGCCGGAATCAATCGAGGCTGGCGCTGCGCGAGATCCGCCTCGCGCTGCTCGAAGCCGACGTCAACTTCAAGGTCGTCAAGGCGTTCATCGACCGCGTGCGCGACCGGGCGATGGGGCAGGACGTGCTTCGCAGCCTGTCGCCGGCGCAGCAGGTCGTGAAGATCGTCCGCGACGAGATGATCGCGCTGTTCGGCGACGCCCAAGGCGGCCTGCAGCCGTCGACCAAGCGACCGCGCGTCATCCTGCTGCTGGGCCTGCAGGGCGCGGGAAAGACCACGACCGCCGGGCAAGCTGGCGAAGTGGCTGACGAAGCAGGGCCGGCATCCGCTGCTCGTGTCGACCGACGTGAAGCGGCCGGCGGCGATTCAGCAGCTCGCCGTCGTCGGCCGAGAAGGCGTCGGTACGCGTGCACGATCCGGCGGGTCAGATGGATCCGGTGGCGCGCGCCAAGAGCGCGGTCGCGGAAGCCGCCAATCTGGGGTTCGACGTCGTCATCGTCGACTCGGCGGGACGGCTGCACATCGACGACGAGCTGATGGACGAGCTCGTCGCGATCAAGGACGCGACCGACCCGTCCGATCTGCTCTACGTCGCCGATGCGATGACCGGGCAGGACGCCATCAAGAGCGCCGGCGAGTTCAACCGGCGCGTCGGCGTCACCGGCGTCGTGCTGACGAAGCTCGACGGCGACGCGCGCGGCGGCGCGGCGCTGTCCGTCGTGTCGGTGGTCGGCGTGCCGATCGCGTTTGCCGGCAGCGGCGAGCGTCTGGAAGACCTCGAGCCGTTCCATCCCGAGCGGGTCGTCTCGCAGGGTGCTCGGGATGGGCGACGTGCTGTCGCTCATCGAACGCGCCGAGGCGGCGATCGACCAGGAGGATGCCGAGCCGGCTCGAGGAGAAGATCCGGGCCAACGAGTTCACGCTCGAGGATTTCCGCGATCAGCTGAAGACGATCCGGAAGATGGGACCGCTCGAGCAGATCGTCGGGATGCTGCCCGGGATGGGGAACATCAAGGCGCTGGCCGAGAACAAGCCCGACGAGAAGCAGGTGAATCGCATCGAGGCGATCATCAACTCGATGACGCCGGACGAACGGCGCAAGCAGCACATCATCAACGGCAGCCGGCGCAAGCGGATCGCCAAGGGCAGCGGCACGTCGGTCGAGGAGGTGAATCGGCTGCTGAAGCAGTTCGTCCAGATGCAGAAGATGTTGAAGTCGCTCGGCGGAATCGCCGGGCTGTCCGGCGGCGGGAAACAGGCCCGGCGCCGGGCGATGCAGATGCTGCGCAGCCGCGGTTGATCCGCGGCGCTCACGACGCCGGACCTGAGAGGTCCGGCCTACGTACGTAGGGCGCGCCTCTCAGGCGCGCCGTCGCGCAGCGAATCTTCGATTCAGGACGAGCCCTGAATCGTGTAGAGGAGAGAGTGATGGTTACGATTCGCCTTCGACGGGCGGGATCCAAGAAGCGCCCGTTCTTCCGCGTCGTGGTGACCGATTCCCGCGCCGCCCGCGACAGCAGCTTCGTCGAAATCCTCGGGCATTACAATCCACGCAGCAAACCGGCGGTGGTGCAGGTCGACAAGGATCGCGTCGACTACTGGCTGAAGCGTGGCGCACAGCCATCCGACACGGTGCGCACGTTGATCGCGCGTCATCTGACGCCGCCCGCAGTGCCGGCAGCCCCCGCGGCCGCCGACGGAGCAGGCCGGGCGATGACTCTGCGACCGGCGTGGCAGCCGTGGTCGAGGTGCTCGCTCGGGCGCTGACCGATCGACCAGACGAAGTGCGCGTCAAGGAGTCGCAGCATCGCGGCACGACGCTCGTCGAGCTGTATGTCGGCGCCGGGGAACTCGGGCGTGTCATCGGCAAGCAGGGACGGACCGCCGCGGCGCTGCGCACGCTGGCGACGACGGCCGGCGAGAAAGAGGGCAAGACCGTCACGCTGGAGATTCGGGATACGCCGTACCAGGCGTAGCAGCTGGAGGTCGGAGGCCTGGGAGCTGAGGAACCGCCGAAGGTGCCCGACTGGGACGAGATGGCCGTGGTGGGGCGTATCGCCCGGGCGCACGGCCTCCGCGGGCAGGTGATCGTGAACCTGGAGACCGACTTCCCGGGTGAGCGCTTCCAACCCGGGCGCCGAGCTCTTCGTCAACCGATCCGGTCGGACCGAGCTCGTGACGATAACAACGGTCAGGTTTCAGCGGGACCGGCCGGTAATTGGCCTGCGCGGCGTAGAAAGTATGAACGCCGCGTCGGAATTGGCGGGATTCGAGCTCCGCGTGCCAGTCGACCGGCTCACGGTCCTGCCGCCCGGCACGTTCTACCGGCACGACCTGATCGGCTGCGCAGTGGAAACGGTGGATGGCCTCGTCGTGGGTGAGGTCAGCGACGTCGAAGGGACGATGAGCGGCAGCCGCCTGGTCGTGGTGGCGACGAAGAGTCGAGCCGAAGTGCTGGTGCCTCTGGCGGCAGGCATCTGCCGGGTCATCGATCCGGCGGGTAAGCGAATCGTCATCGAGCCGCCGGAGGGACTGCTCGAGTTGAACGCGAAGTCCGGATGACGCAGGGCTCGACCGACCACCATGCGGTTTGACATCGTGACGATCTTCCCGGAGATGGTGCGGCAGGCAGTGGCCGCCGGGATCATCGGGCGGGCGATCGAGCGAGGCACGCTGAACGTCGAGGTGCACGACCTGCGATCGTTCACGACGGACCGTCACCACGTGGTCGACGATGTCCCGTACGGCGGCGGTCCGGGGATGGTGCTGAAGCCGGAGCCGATCTTTCGCGCGCTGGATGCCATCGAAGCCGACGGTGGGGCGAAGCCGGTGGTAGTGCTGACGTCGCCACAGGGGACGCGAGTCTCGCAGCCGGTTGTCGAGCGCCTGGCGCGCGCCGCGCGGCTGGTCGTGATATGCGGGCGCTACGAAGGAGTCGATGAGCGCGTCCGCAGCCGCGTGCACGAAGAAGTCTCCATCGGCGACTATGTACTGAGTGGTGGAGAGCTTCCGGCCCTGGTGATTGTCGATGCGGTGGCGAGGCTGGTGCCGGGAGTAGTCGGCGACGAGCAGTCAGTGGCGGAGGACTCGTTCAGCCGCGGGCTGCTCGACTTCCCGCACTATACGCGGCCGGCGGAGTGGGAAGGCGCGAAGGTGCCCGATGTCCTGTTGTCGGGCAACCACGCCGCGATCCGCCGCTGGCGGAAGCGCGAGGCGCTGGCCAGAACGGTGGCGCGGCGGCCGGATCTGCTGGCTGACGCCGCGCTCGACGACGAAGAACGGGAGCTGCTGCGGGAGCTACTCGGCAATAAGTAATTGATGAGGTGTAGTCATGGGCGCGATTGAGCTCGTCGAGAAGTCGCAGCTGGCCGAGCGGCCGGCGATGAGGTCGGGGGACACGGTTCGCGTGCACGTGAAAGTGCGCGAAGGTGACAAGGAGCGCATTCAGATCTTCGAAGGCGTGGTGATCGGCGTGCATCGCGGCGGCACCCGCGCCTCGTTTACGGTCCGCAAGGTATCGTTCGGCCAGGGTGTCGAGCGCATCTTTCCGCTCCATTCGCCGACCATCCAGAAAGTCGAAGTCACCCGTTCCGCCAAAGTGCGCCGGGCCAAGCTGTACTATCTACGCGACCTCAAGGGCAAGGCGGCTCGAATGAAAGAGGGCACCAAGAACCAGTAGCCGCTTTCCCGGACCAACCAGCCATGGTTCGTGTTCCCGCCATGCGCACGCTCGAGAATGCGTTGCGGCGCATGGGGTTCTGCCATGTGGCGGGCGTCGATGAAGTCGGGCGCGGCTGCCTGGCGGGGCCGGTGGTTGCCGCCGCCGTCGTGCTGCATCCGGACCGGCACATTGCCGGTGTCTGCGATTCCAAGCTGGTCCCCGCCCAGGAACGCGAGCGGCTGTTCGACCGCATCGTCAGGCACGCGGTCGCCTGGGCGGTCGCCGAGGCCGATCCGCGCGAAATCGATCACATCAATATCCACCAGGCGTCGTTGCAGGCGATGCGCCGTTCGGTCCTGGCGCTGGTGCCGCTGCCGGACATTGTGCTCGTCGACGCATTCCGCATCCCGGATTTGCCCATGGCCCAGCGGGGTGTCCCGCACGGCGACCGGCGCTGCTCGGCCATCGCGGCGGCATCGATCGTCGCGAAGGTGACACGCGACCATGGCATGCGCGTGCTGCATGATGCTGACCCTCGCTATGGTTTCGACCGACATAAAGGCTACGCGACCGCCGATCACCTCGAGGCGGTTGCGCGGTTCGGCTACTCCGACGCGCACCGACGATCGTTCCGGCCGCCGACACTGTTTGATACGATTGAATAATCCACGTGCCAATCGACCGTCCTGCTATCCTGCGCAACGCTGAGAAGCTGCTCCGGCAGGGAAAACTCGATCAGGCGGTTGCCGAGTATCAGCGGCTCGTCGACGACCAGCCCGCCGATTGGAACACGGCCAACGTGCTTGGCGACCTGCACGTCAGAGCGAAGCAGCCCGACAAGGCCGTCGAGCAGTTCGTCAGAATTGCCGATCATCTCCACGCCGAAGGCTTCCTGTCCAAGGCCGCCGCCGTCTACAAGAAGGTCCTGAAGCTGAAGCCCGATCACGAGCACGCCATGCTGCAAGCGGCGGAAATCGCCGGCGGTCAGGGCCTGGTGGTGGATGCGCGCGCGCTTTTCAACAGTGTTGCCAACCGTCGCCGGACGCGCGGCGACCAGCGGGGCGTGACGGAAATCGTCGTGCGGCTCGCTTCGCTGGATCCCAACGATGTCGAGGCACGGATCGCAGGCGCGCGGGCGCGGACCGAGCTGAATGACACCGCCGGCGCGGTCGGCGACTTGAAGGCGCTGGCGGCGTATCTCCAGGACAAGGATCGACAGGCCGAAGCGATCAAGGCGCTGCAGGAAGCTGCCGCCCTCGATGCGAGTGACGACGAGGTGCGCGGCCAGCTGATGGATGTTCACCTCGTCGCCGGCGACTTCACACGGGCCCGCGAGTACGCCTCGTCGGCCGCGCAACTGAAGGCGATCGCGGAGCGGCTCGAAGCTGCCGGCGACGCGGACGAAGCGTTGCTCACCTTGCAGGAGGCCGCCGGCCGCGATCCCGATGACATCGCGCTCAAGGCGCAGCTGGGGAGAACCTTTGCCGGCCGCGGCGATCTGCAGGCGGCCGGTCAATACCTCACCATCGAGTCTGCCGGGAGCGATCCTCGACTGCTGTGGACCGCGGCCGAAATCCAGCTGCGCGGCGGGAAGCTCGAAGAGGCGATCGCGGCGATCCGTCGGCTGCTGGATCTCGAACCCGATCGTCGCGACGAAGTAGCCGCGTTGGGCTGGACGCAGGCCGAACAGGCGCCCGATGCCGGCTTTGCGGTCGTCCAGCTCGCCGCCGAAGCGGCGATTCAAGGCGGCGACTACGCTTCGGCGGCAGCCGTGCTGCAGGAGTACGTCACCCGCCTGCCAGGACACATCCCGACGCTGACCCGGCTGGTCGGTATCTGCGTTGACGGCGGACTCGAGGCGACGATGTACAGCGCGCAGGGCCAGCTGGCCGACGCGTACATTGCCGCAGGCTCCGGCGACCAGGCGCGGTTCATTTCCGAAGAGCTGGTCGCGCGCGAACCGTGGGAGCGGGCAAACATCGAAAGATTCCGGCGTGCCCTCGTCCTGCTGGGCGACGCCGATCCCGATGCCGTCATCGCCGACCGTCTCAGCGGCAACATGCCGTTCATGAGCACCGACCTCGCACGGACCGAGGACGCGGGGAAGGCAGAACAGGCCGCGCCGGTCGGCGAGACTACACCGCCCCCGATTGCACCAGCGGCGCATCCCGAGCCCGTCCAGGACCTCGAACCGCCAGCGCCGATCAGCAGGTGGACTGCTGCAGGCGAGGTCGATTTGAGCGTGGTGCTCGACGACATCAACCGCCCGATTGCGGTGGCCGTCCCGCCTCTCGAGCTCGAAGGTGTCTTCGCGCAGGTTCGGGAAGAGCCGACGCGGCGGCCGGCAGTCGACCCGGCCGACGCGGATTACCGTCAGGGCCTGGCGCTGTTGGAATCCGGCAAGGCTGAAGAGGCGATCGGACCGCTGCAGGCCGCGGCCCGCACGCCGAGGCTTCGCTTCGACGCGGCGTCGCTCGTCGGACGGATCCTTCGCGACCGGGGGAGGTTGGCCCAGGCCATCGAGTGGCTGGAGCGGGCCGCGCAAGCGCCGGCGCCGACGCCCGATCAAGGGCACGTCCTGTTGTTCGACCTCGCGGACGTCCTCGAACAGGCTGGCGAGACGTCCCGGGCGCTGGCTGTCTGCATCGAACTGCAGGCCGACGCCGGCAACTACCGCGACGTCGCGGCGCGGATTGAACGGCTCGCCAAGGTCCGGGCTCGGGGGTAGCCGCCCTGTTTCCCCGTCTTCTGTACGTCGCGTATTTTCTCGAAGTCGGCCTGCTGTTGATGGTCCTGCCGTGGTCCGACTTCTGGGAACACAACTACTTCGCCCAGGCGTGGCCGATCCTGACGCCGGTCATCACCAATTCGTTTGTGTGCGGCGGCGTCACCGGGCTCGGCATCGCCAACGTGCTGGTGGGCGTCTCCGATTTGGCGCGCGTCTTTTCCGCACGGGCCGTGGATGTTCCGGCGGCGCCGCTGGAGCCCCGGACCGATACCCGGATCGAGCCCTGATTCTGCAGCTCATCACGGATCGGCGTCGACTCAGCGCCGGGCCCGACGAAGGCGCCGGCCGGCGGTGCCTGATCGAACAGGCGCGTTGGGCGTTGGACGCCGGTGTCGACTACCTGCAGGTGCGCGAGCCGGATCTCGAGGCGGCCGATCTCGCAGCCATCGTCTCGGAGATGGTTGCGCTGGCACGCGGCAGCCGTACGCGGGTGATCGTCAACGAGCGCGTGGACGTCGCGCTCGCCTGCGGGGCGGCCGGTGTGCACCTTCGGGCCGACTCCGCTGGACCTGCAGCCGTCAGGCCGATCGTCCCCAGAGGCTTCGTCATCGGCGCATCCGTGCACTCAGTCGCCGAAGCGGTTGCGGCTGCTTCGAATGCTGACTACCTCACCGCCGGAACGGTGTGGCAGACCGAGTCAAAGCCCGCCTCGATCCAGACGCTCGGGATCGAGGGGTTCGGGCGAATCGTGTCTGCGGTCACGCTGCCGGTGCTGGCGATCGGCGGTGTCACCCTGGAGCGTCTGCCCGAGCTCTCGCGCGCGGGGGCCGCGGGGGCGGCAGCGATTGGTCTGTTCATCGGTCGCGTTGACGATCACTCGGGTTGCCGGGCGGAACGGCTCGACGAGCTCGTGCGGAACGCGCGCCGGTCGTTTGACACTCAGAGATCGGCTTCCTAACATAGGCGGACAGCGTGTCCATGGCTGCAGAACGCAATACTGGCGATTTCGGCAGCTTCCTGAAGGCGGCGCGCGAACGGCGCGGCGTCTCGCTCGGTCAGATTGCGCGCGCGACGAAGATCTCGGTCGGCGCGCTGGAGGCGCTCGAACGAAACGACATTTCGCGTCTGCCAGGTGGGATCTTCAGCCGGGCGTTCGTCCGCTCGTATGCGATCGAAGTCGGCCTCGACCCTGACGAAACGATTCAGCGATTCGTCACGGAGTTTCCCGAGACCGCGGTGAGCCCGGCTCAGGCTGCCGCCGAACAGCAGGAAGAGGAAGAAGTTCACGAAAGCAACCAGCAGACGGCCACGACCTTCGTTCGGCTGATCGGGATCAGCGTGGTGGTCGTGGCAGGGCTGCTGTACTTCGGGACCGGCCGCCGGAATGTCGCCGACACGCCGGCGGCGCCCTCCGTGCCGGTCCGTGGACCGACAGGCGCTCCTCCACGGCCCGCCGAGAATCCGCCCGCCGCCGTCGCGGCGCCGGGAACCGTGCCTCAGGTCGCTGGCGGATCATCGGACGGCAGCGGGACAGCGGCGCCCGGCAGGGCACCAGCACCGGCGACTGCCCAGGCCGAACAGCTGCCCCGAACGCAAGCAGCCGGCACCTCCGACCCCCTCAAGCCGTTGCCCGCCAGTCCCGCGCCGACGGCAGTGCCGGTCGAAGCGGGCGATCGCGTCACCGTGGCGCTCGTGGCTTCCGGGCCGTGTTGGGTTTCGGCAATCGTCGATGGCGAACGGCTCGTGGCCCGCGAGTTCCAGACTGGCGAACGCATTTCGTTCGAGGTCGGCCGATCGGTCGTCCTGACCGCCGGCGACGCCGCGGCGCTGGCGGTGACGATCAACGGCGAAGAAGCGCGCGCGCTGGGCAGCGCGGGGCAGGTGGTCACCGTGCGCGTCACCCCGGACAACTTCAAAGAATATCTGGTGTCGCCGTGACCCGTCCGACCCCGCTCCTCGATTTCTTCAAGCGCGGCGAAGTGGCGCGCGACGTCCGGATGCAGGCGGCCGAGGGGGCCCTCGCGCCGACCGCGCACGAGCAGTTGTCGCTGCTGCTGCTGCTGCTGGACGATGCCGACGCCGAGATCCAGGCAACGGCTGGCGCGACGATCAAGCGCATCCCCCCCGACGTGCTCGCCGCGTACCTGGCTCGCGCCGACGTGCCGATCGCCACCCGCGATTTCTTTGCAGCGCGCGGCGTCCAGCCGGGCCCGGTGGCAGCGAAGGAATCGGACGACCCGCTGATCGACACGTCGCCCGACGATGTGGCGCAGGCGCCGGAGGTTCCAGAAGGTCAGGCCGGCGAGGCGACCCGTCAAAGTATTTCGCAGCAGATCGCCAAGATGGGATTCTCGGATCGGTTGAAGGCCGCCGTCAAAGGCTCGCGCGAGATGCGCGCGCTGCTGATTCGCGACCCCAACAAGATGATCTCGGCCTCGGTATTGAGCAGCCCGAAGCTGAGCGAAAACGAGGTCGAGGCGTTCGCGCGGATGGCGAACGTTTCGGAGGACGTGTTGCGGATTATCGCGGCCAACCGTGCCTGGATGAAGAACTACGGCGTGGTCGTCGGGCTGTGCAAGAACCCGAAGACACCGCTGGCGATGTCGCTCAACAACATGAACCGCCTCAACGACCGCGACCTGCAGATGCTGTCGATCGATCGCAACGTTCCCGAGCCGCTGCGCATCGCGGCGCGCAAGAAGATCGTCGCGGCGACATCCAAGAAGTAGGGGAGTCAGACTCGCATGGCCATCATCGGCGCGCATGTTCTGCTCTACACGTCGCAACCCGAAGCGCTGCGCGCGACCCTGCGGGATGTGTTCGGCTGGCAACACGTCGACGCCGGCGAGGGGTGGCTGATCTTCGCGTTGCCGCCGGCCGAGCTTGGCGTCCACCCGGCCGAGGGTCCTACGTACCAGTCGGGCGTCCGGCATCAGCTGACGCTGATGTGCGACGACATCCGTGACACCTCGCGGCAACTGGCCGCCAAAGGGATCGAGCCGCGGCATCCGATTGCGATTACGCGATGAACTGCCGGAACTGCGCCGCCGCGATGGAGCTGTTCGATCGACGGCGTTACTATTTCTGCCGGTATTGCGGCACGTTCGAATTCCTCGACGCGCCCGGCACTGACGGCGTTCAGGTCCTCGAGCGACTTGCCGACGCGCTGCCCTGTCCGTTGTGCAGCACCCCGCTCGCCAAATCGCTGCTCGACCACGCGCACGTCATTCAACACTGTGAACGATGCCGCGGCGTGCTGCTGGAGCGGGCCATCTTCGCCTACGCCATCGCGCACCGCCGTTCCCATGCAGCCGGACCAGGGCAGCCGCCCGGCGAACTGGACCGGCGCGAATTCGAGCGACGGATCACCTGCCCGACCTGCCGCACGCAGATGGACGTGCACCCCTATTACGGTCCGGGGAACGTCATCATCGATACCTGCCGGAAGTGCGATCTGGTCTGGCTCGATTTCGGCGAGCTTCAGCAGATTTCCAACGCCCCGGGCGACGACCGCGGCCGGCCGCGCGCGGACCGCGAACCGCGCTCCGAACCGAGCGCCCAGCTGAGCGACGACGAGGATGGCGCGAGGGCCGGTGGCTTCACCGTCGGCGCGTCGGTCATGGATATCTTCGTGAAACTCTTCGGAGCCTGACCGGTGGACGACGTCCGCGTCGGCATAATCGCAAGCCGAGCCGAAATGTGCAGAGCGCGCATGTAGGCCGGGTCTTTTAGACCCGGCAGAAGACCCGGCTGCGACAGCAGGAGACCGTGTCATGCACCCACCAAAGGGGCAGCCCCAGGGGCCGGGCGGAAAGTCGAACGCGCCAAAGCCACGGGCCAAGGATTTCGAGAAAGATCTCTTCATTCCCGATTGGGCTCGTCCGGAGCGAATCGTCGGCTACACGTTCCAGGGAGACCTCACCGTTCGCTCGGTCGACGAGATCCTGAAAAGGCTCGCTGAAGAAAAAACCGGACTTGTGTCCGTCGGCGAAAAGCCGTCGGTGTATTACAAGTCCGGCCACGCGACGCTGCTGCACCCGGTCCTGGAGAATGTCGGTTGGACCAGGAGCGAGAGGTGGAAGTGGCTGTTCTTCGGCAACGTGCCCCGGCAAGAGTTGACCAACTTGAAGAATCAACTGCACGGCGGCGCGATCACGTTCGCCGAGCGCATGAGAGACAGTTACGGAGGGTTCTGCCAGGGGGATGGCATGGTGACGTTCTGGGACCAGTGGGCCTTCCAGAAGAATTCGCAGACGCCCCCTGATGCCCAACTGCTGGAGATCTGGGTGCGACAGGATTGCGACGCCTGGCCCAAGAGTGGACGGGGCGGGGCGATCGACTCGATGGTGGGGCTGCATCCATCCCGTAATCGCTTTCGCTGGGTAGACGACTCCAGCCTCCAAGCCAGTCTGCATACGCTCGCGCTCGAGGCGTTGGCGGCCTTCAGTCCGCGGAGCTGACCGGGCCTTTTTACATCTTCTTCTTCTGTCCTTTCTTCGCCTTCCGCACCCAATCCTTGTACATCTCGGCCAGTCCCTCCATATAGACCGTCGCGCGCTCGCGCTCGTCCTCGCTGCTCATCGACTTGAGCAGGTCGAGCGCTTTGGCGAGATCGACCTGCACCGTCTGCCTCGTGGTCTTGAAATACAGGCGCCGGATCTCGGCCAGCTTCTCGTCCGTGGTCAGCATCTTGAGTGGAGTCATCGGCGGTTGCGGCGAAGACGGTCGCGGAACTCGGCAAGCGGACGGGTGTTGAGCACGTGGCGGGGCTCGAGCCAGGCACGCCGCGCGACGACGACCCCCCAGCGCTGCCAGCCGATTGCGCTGGGGGAGTGGGCGTCGCTGGAGATGACGATCGGGAC
The DNA here is from genome assembly GCA_963728825.1 of uncultured Acidobacteriota bacterium. Classification (GTDB taxonomy): domain Bacteria; phylum Acidobacteriota; class Vicinamibacteria; order Vicinamibacterales; family CAVVIG01; genus CAVREM01. The sequence goes on along the minus strand of CAVSLA010000004.1, from coordinate 1,666,262 downwards.
GCCGCGATCGCGCGCCAGTGTGGCGTGCACGTCGCTCAGATCGAGACGATCGAGCTGGCAGTTGATCTCGACGGCGACGCCGTGTCGAGCGGCGGCGTCCAGAACGGCTTCGACGTCCACCGGGTACGGCTCTCGTCGAAGGATCAAACGGCCGGTCGGGTGGCCGAGGATGTCGACGTACGGGTTCTCGAGCGCACGCAGGATCCGATCGGTGATCTGCCGGCGATCCTGATTGAAGGCCGAATGCACGGAGGCGACCACCAGGTCGAGGGCGGCCAGACAGGAATCTTCCAGATCGAGCGTGCCGTCGGGCCGGATGTCGCATTCGATGCCGGCCAGTAGTCGTACGCCGTGCCGCCCATCGGCCGCTCGGATCCGCGCGGCGTGGTCCAGGGCCCGCCGTTCGTCCAGGCCGTTGGCCATCGCCAGCGACTTGCTGTGATCGGTGATGGCGACGTATTCGAGACCGGCGGCCCGCGCGGCGTCAGCCATTTCGGCGATGTCGCCCTTGCCATCGGTCTCAGTCGTATGCATGTGCAGGTCGCCGCGCAGGTCGGTCTGCTCGATCAGGCGCGGCAGCGAGCGCACCGTGGCGGCGGTTATCTCACCGCGGTCCTCGCGGAGCTCCGGCGGCACCCACTGCAGACCGAGTGCCTCGTAGACGCCTTCCTCGGTGTCGCCCGCAACCCGCTCGTCGCCCTCGCTACGGAACAGGCCGTACTCGTTCAATTTGAACCCGAGACCGATGGCGCGCTCACGCAACGCGATGTTGTGAGCCTTGGAGCCGGTGAAATACTGCAGCGCCGCGCCGCGGCTGTCGGCGGCCACGAGCCTGAGGTCGGCCTGGAATCCACTCTGGAGAAGCACGCTCGCCTTGGTGTCCCCCTGCCCCAGCACACGCTCGACCAGGCGGTAGTCGGCAAACGCATCCATCAGCGCGGGTTCGGCACCAGCCGCGAGGATGTCGATGTCGCCGCAGGTTTCGCAGCCACGCCGGAGGCTGCCGACCGTGTCGATCCGCGCGTTCGGCGCCTGCTCGCGGAGATAGGAAACGATCGCCGCCGCGACGTCGTGCGCATCGGCCAACAGATGTCGGCCCGCGTGGCGCTTGCGATCCGCCAGCGCTTTCAGGATGAGCGCCTCCTTCTTCGCGCCCATGCCCCGCAGCGCGCGGACCCGCCCGTCCGCCGCGGCGCGCTCGAGATCCTCGAGCGTGCGGATGTCGAGCTCGCGGTAGAGCATCGCCACGGTTTTTGGCCCCACACCTCCGCAGATGCAGCAAGTCCAGGATGGTCGGGGGAAATTCGGCGATCAGCTCGCGATGGAACTCGGCGTCGCCCGTATCGACGATTTCGCGGATGCGAGCGGCCAGATCTTTACCGATCCCGGGAATTTCGCGCAGGCCGGTGACGTCGAGGGACGCCATCTCGTGGGGGTGGTTCGAGACGATGTCGGCGCCGTTGCGATAGGCGCGGATCTTGAACGGGTTGTCGTCCTTGATTTCGAGCAGGTCGGCGATTTCCCGCAGGATCCGCGCGATGGCGCCGTTATCCAAGCCGCAGGCCTTCCGTTTCGATGCGGTAGTCGAGCAGCCGCGCGCCGCCGCGCGCGAGCGCTTCGGCGATTGCGCTGCGCGCCGTCGGCGGGCCATAGCAGAAGAGACAGCCGCCGCCGCCCGCGCCGCAGACTTTGGCGGCGGTCGCGCCGGCCGCGCTGGCGCGCTCGATCAGGTCATCGATAGACGAGGTCGTGACGCCGGGCGCCAGGCGCTTCCGGTTCTCCCATTCCTTCGAGATTTGATAGCCGACTTCATCCCAATCACCTTTTTCGAGAGCATCGCGCATCGCCGCCGCCGTGTCGCGAATCCGCTCGAAGCAATCGAAGATCTCGCGGTCGCCGTCGAGATGCCGCTTGGTGATCTCCCAGTTATTGGTGCCCGAATTGCGCGGTGCGCCGGTGTAGGCCAGCACGATCCGCCGCTCGAGCTCGCGCGGATCGACGTCCAGCGCGACGCGGTGGATGCCGTCGACGTTCAGCTCGATGGCGGCGATGCCGCCGTGCAACGCGGGACGATAATCCTGAACCCCGGTCGGCACCTTGATCGTCTGGCATTCGACGTTCATGGCGATCTGCAGCAGATCCTCGGGCCGCAGCGACCCGCCGGTGAAGCGTGCCAATGCACCGCAGGCGGCGATCGTCAGCGCCGACGACCCGGCGATTCCCGCTCCCGCCGGTGATTCCCCGCGCGTCGTCAAGGTGGCGTTGTCGAGCCGGTACTGACGGGCGAGCAGCGCGAGTAGTGACAGCTCGTTCGCGGCGGTGAGCTCGGACCAGTGACCGGCGATGGAGTGCTTGTCGGTATCGACCGAGATCAGCTCGATGCGGCCGTCCGTCCGGGGCTCGATTCGGACGTGCGCGCGAAGGCTGATCGCCGCGTTAAGCGTCGACGCGCCTTCGTGAAAGAGATAGAGAGGCCAGATGTCGATCGTCCCGCCGGCCAGGTCGATCCGTGTCGGAGCCGATGCCGCCGTCTGCACGCCACGAATTATAATTTGACCGACTATGTCCCCCCTGCGCCGGCAGATCGGCCAGCTGTTGATTGCCGGTTTCAATGGCGGCGCCGTGCCCACCGAGCTCCGCTCGCTGGCGCGGGAATTCAGCCTCGGCGGCGTCATCCTGTTTGCGCGCAACATCGAAGAACCCGAACAGGTGGCGGAGCTGACCTACGAGGCGGCCCGGCTGGTTCCCGACCTGCCGGCCTGGGTCAGCATCGATCAAGAAGGCGGTCGTGTGGCGCGGCTGAAGGCGCCGTTCACCGAGTGGCCGCCGATGGCGGCGCTCGGCCGGAGCGGCGACGCCTCGCTCGCCGAACGGTTTGCGCGCGCACTGGCCTTCGAGCTCAAGGCGGTCGGCATCACCCTCGACTACGCGCCGGTGCTCGACGTGCACACGAACCCGAAGAACCCGGTGATCGGCGACCGCGCGCTGGCCGAGAAGGCCGAAGAAGTTGCGCGTCTGGGGAGCGCCATCATCCGGGTGCTCCAGCAGGAAGGGATCGCCGCCTGCGGCAAGCACTTTCCGGGTCACGGCGACACGAGTGTCGATTCCCACCTGGAGCTGCCGCTGGTGGAGCATCCGCCGGAGCGGCTCCGTCAGGTGGAGTTCATCCCGTTCCGGGCGGCGGTCGAGGCCGAAGTCGCCACGATCATGACGGCGCATGTGTTCGTGCCGTCGTTGGATGACCAGGTGCCGGCGACATTGTCGAAGAAGATCGTGGGCCTGCTGAGGGACGAGCTTGGTTATCAAGGGGTCATCCTGAGCGATGACCTGGAAATGAAGGCGATTGCCGGCCGGTACGACGTGGCGGATGCGGCCGTGCGCGCGGTGGCCGCCGGTTGCGACGGCGTTCTCATCTGCGGCGCCAACCACGACGCCCAGGCAGCCGCTCTCGAAGCGCTCGTCCACGCCGTCGAGGAGGAGCGGATTCCGATTTCGCGTATCGACGATGCCCTGAAACGTCAGCAGCGGGCCAAGGAGCGCTTTCTCGCTGCGGCGGTCGCGAAACCGCGCGCCGCAAAGACATTACGGCAGGCGCTGGGCCGGGACGAGCATAGAGCGATCGCCGACCAGATGGCGCGATTCGTCTGATGCGGAAACCACGCGCGCTCGCGCCAGGCGGTCGCCTTGCCGTCGTGGCTCCCGCGAGCCCGTTCGATCGCGCCGAGTTCGAACGGGGTCTTGACGAACTCAGGCGTCTGGGCTTCGTCCCGGTCTACGACGACACAGTGTTTGCGCGCCGCGGCTACGTGGCGGGTACGCCGGAGGCGCGGGCCGCCGCGTTTCAGGCGGCGTGGGATGATCCATCGATTGCCGGCGTCATCGCGGTGCGCGGCGGCTACGGCTCGCCGCAGATCCTGCCTTTGCTCGACGCACATGCGCTGAGGGTCTCGGCCAAGCCGTTCATCGGCTACAGCGATCTCACCGCGGTGTTGACGTTTCTGACCCTCACCTGCGGGATCGTCGCGTTCCACGGCCCGATGCTGGAAGGGCGGCTGGCCAGGGGAGAAGACGGCTACGATCGCGATTCCTTCGAGCGCGCGCTGTGCCGTGCCGAGCCGATGGGGGAGCTGGCGCCGCCGGGACTCGAAGCGCTCACGAAGGGAGAGGCGCGCGGCACACTTCTGGGGGGAACGTTGACCCAGCTGGTCGGGTCGTTGGGCACTCCTTATGCTTTCGCTCCACCTCCAGGCTACGTGCTCTTCATCGAGGAGATCAGCGAGCGTCCCTATCGTCTCGATCGGATGATCACTCAACTGAAGCAGGCCGGGTTGCTGAAAGGTGCGAGCGGCATCGTGGTCGGCGAGCTCCCCCGGTGTGACGAGGCGTCGGGCGAGGCGACGGCACGCGCCGTGATCACCGACGTGTTTGCCGACTTTCCTGGTCCCGTCCTGTTCGGTTTTCCATCGGGACACACGGTCGGACCGACCTTCACGCTGCCCTTCGGCGTCGCCGCACGCGTCATTGCCGGACCGCAGCCGCGTCTGATCATCGAGGAAGCCGCAGTTGTCTAAGGGGCGGGTGCACTTCATCGGCGTGTGCGGGACCGCCATGGCCACGCTGGCGGCGATGATGAAGCAGAGGGGCTTCGACGTTCGAGGGTCCGACCAGGACATGTATCCGCCGATGAGTGATTTTCTCGCCGCTGAGCAGGTCACCGCCTTCGCCGGTTACAGCCCGGAGCACATCACCTCCGATTTGAACCTCGTGGTCGTCGGCAATGCGATCTCACGAGGCAACCCGGAGCTCGAGGAGGTTCTGAACCGGAAGATCCGGTACTGCTCGCTGCCCGAGGCGATCCGGGAGCACTTCCTGTGGCGTGCGCATTCCATCGTGATCGCGGGCACCCATGGCAAGACGACCACGACGTCTCTGACCGGCTGGGTGCTGACGCACGGCGGCGTGGATCCGACGGTGCTGGTCGGAGGCGTCGCGCGCAACTTCGGCCTCGAGGGCTCGAGCTATCGCATGGGTCAGGGCCGTGAGTTCGTCATCGAAGGCGATGAGTACGACAGCGCGTTCTTCGACAAGACGGCAAAGTTTCTCAAGTACCTGCCGGACATCGCCGTGATCGGCAATGTCGAATTCGATCATGCGGACATCTATCCCGACATCGACGCGGTGACGCTGGCTTTCAGACGCCTCGTCAACCTCGTCCCGGCGCGCGGCTTGCTGTTGCTGGGGGCCGATAGCCCGGCCGCGCTGGCCCTCAAGAGTTCCGCCCGATCCCGCGTGGCGACCTTTGGCACGATTCCCGAGTCTGACTGGCAGGCGCACGACCTCGAGACCCGTGAAGGCATCACGCGATTTCACGTGAGACATCAAGGTGCGCCGTTCGGCACGTTCGAGGTGCCATTGATTGGTGCTCACAATGTCCGAAATGCCTTGGCGGCGATCGCGATCGGCGTGGAGGTGGGCATCAGCGCCGAGCGACTTGGCCAGGGACTGCGGCTGTTTGCCGGCGTCAAACGGCGGTTGGAAGTGGTCGGGACCTCGGACGGCGTGACGGTCTACGACGACTTTGCGCATCACCCGACGGCGGTCGCCGAAACGCTCGCTGGCTTGCGAGCGTCGCAGCCCGGCGCTCGCATCTGGGCGGTCTTCGAGCCGCGCTCCGCTTCGTCGTGCCGACGGGTCTTCCAGAACGACTTCGCTCAGGCGTTCGCCGCGGCCGACGAAGTGATCCTGGCGCCGGTGTTCCGTTCGACGCTGCCGGAGCACGAGCGACTATCAGTCGGGGAGCTCGTCCGGGATCTCGCGGGACGCGGTCAATCCGCTCGCGAGGCCGCATCGATCGACGATATCGTCGGCATCATCGTGCGCGAGCGCCGGCCCGGCGACCTGGTCGTGATGATGTCGAACGGCGGCTTTGGCGGCATTCACAAGAAGCTGCTGAAGGCCCTCGCGTGAGCGAGATGACCTTCCGACTGGTGGCGGCCGGGGACTCGGTCGTGATCGTCGAATTCGCCGAACGAATCGACGAGCGGATCAACCGCCGGGCGCTCCGCGTCGCGCACGACGTCGAATCGGCGCATTTATCCGGCGTCAAAGACGTGGTGCCGACCTTCCGATCGGTGGCGGTCTATTTCGACCCACTGCGAACCAACTTTGCGGCGCTCAGCGATCTCTTGTCCAGCGCCGCGGCTGTTCCGGAGACCGGCGATCGAGCGGCACTGAGGACCGATGGCGCGCCGGTCCGGATTCCGGTCCATTACGGTGGCGACGAAGGGCCGGACCTCGGCGAGGTGGCCGCGTTTGCCCGCCTGTCGGAAACCGAGGTCATCGCCAGACATGCGAAACGTGTGTACCGCGTATTCATGATGGGGTTCGTCCCGGGATTTCCCTACATGGGCACGGTCGATCCCGCCATAGCGGCGCCACGCCGGGCGACCCCGCGCCTGCGCGTGCCAGCGGGCTCGGTAGGGATTGCGGGCCCGCAGACCGGCATCTATCCGACCGAGACGCCGGGCGGCTGGCAGTTGATAGGCCGGACCGCGGTCCAGCTGTTCGATCTCTCGAGATCCGATGCGTTCCTCCTGAAACCCGGCGACGCTGTCGAGTTCTACCCGGTGCCGTGAGATGTCGACGCTGCAAGTCATCCGGCCGGGTCTCTTGACCACGATCCAGGACCGCGGCCGCTGGGGAATGCAGGCGCGCGGCGTCCCACCGGCTGGTCCGATGGATCCATGGTCGCATCGACTCGCCAATGCGCTCGTCGGCAATGCCCCGACGGCGGCGACACTGGAAGTCACGCTCGTGGGTCCCGAGATCGAGTTTGCCGATGAGCGTCTGGTGGCGCTGGCCGGCGCGGAGTTCGCGATCGAGATAGACGGACGCCGGCAACTCGTGAACACCGCGTTCACGGTTTCCGCAGGATCGCGGTTGAAGGTCGGCGTGCGCGGCGCGGGGGCACGCGCCTACCTGGCGATCGCCGGCGGCGTGGACGTACCACCGGTGCTTGGCAGCCGAGCGACGCATCTGACCAGCCGGATGGGAGGACTTGCCGGCCGCGCGCTGGTTGCGGGCGACAGCCTTCCGCTCGGCGCGCCGACGGATGCCCCGCCCGCCGCCGGACGAGGAATCGCCCCGGTCCTGCCGGCACCGGGCCGCGAGACACGCATCCGCGTCATGCCTGGTCCACAACGCGAGCGCTTTTCAGACGAGGCGATTGACGTGTTGCAGTCCGACGAATACGTCGTGGGGAACCAATCCGATCGGATGGGGTTTCGGCTGCTGGGCCAGTCGCTGGCGCATTCAGGATCGGCGGACATCATCTCCGATGCCACGCCGCTCGGTGTGCTCCAGGTTCCGGCATCGGGTCAGCCGGTGATGCTGATGGCCGATCGGCAGACGACGGGCGGCTACGCCAATCTGGCCACCGTGATCTCGGCCGATATCGGACTCGCCGGTCAGCTGGCGCCCGGCGATCGGATCCGTTTCGAGGTCTGCGGCCTTCAGGCGGCCATGGCCGCACTGATCTCCCGTGAACGTGCATTGATGACGGTCGAGCGGAACACGACGTGACCGTCGACCTGTTGACGGAGCTCGCCGCCGCGTTCGGCGATCGCGCGGCACGTGGCGTCCCCCTCGGTCCGTTCACGACGTTTCGAGTGGGCGGACCGGCCGAATATTTTCTCGAGACGCGATCGAGCGACGAGATCCTCCGGGCGCTGCAGATTGCCCATGCGTCGGGCGTTCGAGTGACGATGCTCGGCGGCGGATCGAACGTCCTCGTCTCTGACGCGGGCGTTCGCGGGCTGGTGATTCGACCGCGCGGCGGATCGATCGTGCTCCTGGATGCATCCCGTCTCGAGGCCGACGCGGCGGTCACGATCAATGGGCTCGTCCGATGGACCATCATGCACGGTGCGGCGGGGCTGGAAGCGTGGGCCGGCACCCCCGGGACCGTCGGCGGGGCGATTTTCGGCAACGCCCACTTTGGCGGGCGGCTGATTGGCGATCTCGTCACCGCGGTCCGTGTGGCGACTCGTGATGGCACGCCGATCGAGTACTCCGCGTCGGAGATGCGCTTCGGCTACGATCGCAGCCGCCTGCAGGACAGCGGGGAAGTGCTGCTGTCGGCGACGTTCCGCGTGTCGTCCGGTGACGCGGTGACGCTGCGGCGCACCGCGCGTGAATCGCTGGCCTACCGGAAGCGCACGCAGCCGCTCGACACACCGAGCGCGGGCTGCGTCTTTCAGAATCCCCAGCCGGGACTCGATTCCGTGCCGGACGGAATCCCGTGGTCCGCCGGCGCGCTGATCGATCGCGCCGGCCTGAAAGGCGTGGATCAGGGAGGTGCCCGCGTGTCGGCGACCCATGGCAACTTCATCGTGAACGAAGGGATTGCCACCGCCGCCAGCATCCGGCTGCTCATCGAGCGGTGCCGACGCGCGGTCCGCCAGAAGTTTGGTGTGGAGCTCAGGGAAGAAATCGTCTATCTCGGGGAGTTCGATGTCGACACTGCTGATTGAAGGCGGCAAGCGTCTCTCGGGCACGGTCGAAGTAGAAGGGAACAAGAACGCCGCGTTGCCGCTGCTGGCCGCCTGCCTGCTGACCACGGACGAGTGCGTCTTGCACAACGTGCCCAGAATCGGCGACGTCGAAGTGATGGCGCGTCTGCTGCTCGACCTCGGGGCGGAAGTGGAAGGGATCGGCAGCACGACGCTGAAAGTGCGTTGTCCGTCGATCACCAAAGACGAGCCCGATCCGGCGCTGGTCGGCCGGCTTCGCGGCTCCGTGCTGCTGCTGGGTCCATTGCTCGCGCGGCAGAGGTCCGCTCGCCTCGCGCCGCCTGGCGGTGACTTTCCTGCCCGCCGGACGATCGGAACGCACATCGACGCCCTCATGTCGATGGGCGCTCGGGTCGTCGCCGGCTCCGGGCATCACCTGGAAGCCCGCGACGGCTTGCAGCCGACGTCGATCTATCTCTACGAAGCATCGGTCACCGGGACAGAGACGGCCCTGCTGGCCGCTGCCGCTGCGCCCGGCATCTCTGAAATCCGCCACGCGGCCTGCGAACCTCACGTGGTCGAGCTGTGCGAGTTTCTGCGGAAGCTCGGTGCCGGGATAACCGGCATCGGGTCGACCACGATTCGGGTCGAAGGCGGGATGAAGCTGCACGGCGCCGAGCATCGTTTGTGGGGCGACTACATCGAAGCCGGCAGCTGGGCGGTCGTTGCCGCGATCACCGGCGGCGAGATTGACGTGCGCGGTGCGCGTGGCGAAGACATGGAAGTGGTCGGCGCGGTGCTGAAGCGGCTCTCAGTGGAATGCGCCATGGACGGCGACCTCTTTCGCATCGGCCGCTCGAAGCCGAAGGCCGCCGGCCGGATCACGACCGGCCTCTGGCCGGGTTTCCCGAGCGATCTGATCAGCCTCGTGACGGTCCTCGCGACCCAGGCCGATGGCCGGACTCTGGTGCACGACTGGCTTTACGAGCTCCGGCTGTTCGCCCTGGAGCAGATGAGCGCGATGAGCGCCGACCTGTTTTTGTGCGATCCGCACCGGATTATCGTGACCGGACCGCGCCGGCTGCGCGGTCGACCGCTCGACAGCCGCGATTTGCGGTCGGGGATGGCGCTTGATTGCCGCCGCGCTCGCGGCGGACGGGCAGAGCAGGCTGACGCCACTCGAAACCGTTGAACGCGGGTATGCACAGCTCGTCGAACGGCTGCAGGGTCTTGGCGCCAACGTATCGAAGCTTGCGTAGGGCAGACCGTTGACGTCTGCCAGGTGTGGGAGATTCGGCTAAAGACCAGGCGGCGGGATGGTCGCTCCACCCGGGAGACCGGACGGCGCTGGGGCGGGTACCGGTGCCGGAGTCGGTGCTGCCGGCGGCGGTGTCGCAGGCGGCGGAGCTGGCAGCGGCAGATCGATTGCCGGCGGTAAGTCACCACCGAGTGGCGATGCCGAGTCGCGACCGACGCGAAACGCACGCAAATCTTCTTCGCTGACGTCGAGCACGCGGATGATGTGCGGCGTCAGCGTCAGGATGATGTCGGTTTGCTGTGTCTCAGTGCGAGTGTGGGCGAACAGCCGGCCGATCATGGGAATGTCGCTCAAACCGGGGATGCCGTCGACCACTCGCCGCTCGTCGTCGCGAATGAGCCCGGCGAGCATATTCGTCTCGCCATCCCGCAGCCGGATCTGCGTGTTGATCTCGCGGTTGCCGAACGTCGGCAGGCCGCCGAATCCCGTCCCGGAGATGCTCTGCACCGCCAGGGTCAGAGCGAGCGTGACCTCATCATCGTGATGCGTCCTCGGCGTGATGTCGATGTTCACGCCGATGTTCCGGTAATCGAAGCTGGTCGTCGGCTGAATCGGCAGGCCGCCACCGGCGATCGGCACGAACGTCGTTGTCGGGATTGGCACCTGCTCGCCGAATCTGGCGCGGGCGGTGACGCCCTCGAGCGTGCGCAGCTGGGGATTGGCGAGCGTCCGCGTGTTCGTGTCGGTCTTCAGCAAACGGTAGTAGAGGTTCGGAAGGTTGGCGAGCAGCACATCCGCCTGGGTCAGGTTTCGAAGGGTCTGGAGCGTGATGGTGGGCGGCGTGGTGGATTCGGTCGCGAGTCCGATCGCGCCGTCTATCCCCGGCGACCCCGGTGAAGCGAGCTGCAGACCGTACTCCTTCAACCGCGTTCGATCGACCTCGAGCAGCTCGACATCGATGATAACTTCCGGCCTCGCCTTGTCGATCGCGGCCAGCAGCCGTGAGGCGGCATCGATCCGTTCCTGCGTGTCTTTGAGCGTCAACGCATTGGTGCCGGTGACCGGCGAGATTCGACGGGCGTCGAGGACCATGCGCAGCAGGTCCATCGTCTCCTTCAAGTCGGCGTTGCTCAAGTAGAAGACGCGGACCACTTCCTCTTCGTACTCCCGCCGCTTGGTTGGCGTGTCGGGAATGATGAGAAGCGTCCGCTGTCCGGTGACGCGATAAAAGGTGCGGGTCTGCTCGCCGACAGCGCTCAGCGCGTCCCGCAGCGACGCGTTTCGCAGGTCGAGCGTGACCGGCGTGTCGCGAAACGCCGGGTCGAAGCCGACGCTGACGCCGGCGATCTTGGCAATCGCCAGGAATACGACGCGGCTGCTGGCGCCGCTGAAGAACAGCGACTCCGGCATCTTGACGTCGGCGGGCAGCTCTGTGCCCGGCGCCGGAAGATCGCGGGTGCGTTCGATGAGCGTCTGGAGTTCGGTCCGGCCGTCGCGCGCGACAGCAATTTTCGCGCGCAGGCGGTTGCGGGTCTCGCGAACCGCTTCGTCGACTTCCCGGCTGGTGGGGTTCAGTTCGGCTGCCGCTTCGTATTCGACGAGCGCCTGGTCGTACTTGCCGACTGCATCGAGGCGGCGGCCGCGCTGGAAGTGATCCGTCGCCGCCCGCAACTTGGCGCGCTCCAAGGCGTGCCGGGCGTCGGCATCATTGGGTTTCAGGCGGACGGCTTGTGCGTACTCGGCGACGGCCGCGTCGTACTCCTGGCGGCGTTCAGCTTCGCGTCCGCGGCTGAGCGCGGCAGAGGCCGCGCACCCGGACGCCAGGAGGGCGGCCGCGAGGAAGAGAACGAGGCGGCGCTCAGCGCCGAAAGGCATCAGTGACAACTTCAACACCGCGCGGCGGAGTAAAGGCGAACAGCTTATCGGCCGGGCTCACATTTTCCTTCAGATTCATGAAGGAAAAGCTCGACGTTCCGCCCTGCGAATCGGCGGTGACAAGGCCGCGCAGGGACAGCGTCTGCGAATCGACGACGATGATAAGCCAATCGGTACTCCGGCTGGGGGGTGCGGGGGACGAGCTTCAAGGCGCGTGTCCCCTCTGCCTGCCCATCGGGCCGTTCGGCGAGCGAGGCCGTGAAGTCCCGCGTGATGTTGCCTTTGCCGGCGAGAAAAAGCAGAGGCGTGCTGATTCGGTCGTCAGTGGGCACTTCGTTGACTTGCACCTGTCTGTCCTGAGGCACGTACCAGTAGACGTCTGGACACCATCGGACACGAACAGCTTTTCCTCGGGCGTCTTGTATTCCCAGCGCATCTTGCCCGGCTTGCGGACGACGACGCGGCCCGTGTCCTTCATCGCGCGGTTCAGCGCGCCGCCGCGGTAAGTCTGGACGAAGTCGGCGGAGAAGTCGCGGACCGTGTCGTACTTGCGCTGGAGGGCGGCCGCCAGCTCATCCGCAGACTGAGGCGGACTCTGGGTGGAGACTCCCGGAGCGGCAAGCGTCAGCACGGCAAGGAGGAACGCAATACGAACCGGCATACCTACTTAGACGATAGCACCAGGTACCGTGGTTGAGGCGCATAGATCCCCGAAGCATAGGCCGTCCTCAGCGGTCGACCGTCGTCATCGAGAGCGACGAAACTCACGCCGCGCTCGACAATCAGGGCATGGTGCCGGTTCGCGATCACCTGGCCGAACCCCATCCGACGGATGGTGTCGAACGCCAGCCACGACTCCATTCGGATGTCGACCGTCACGCCATCGAGCATCACGCGGCTCTTGAACGGCCGGTTTGCCCGATGGACAAGCTGCGGCGTGGTGCCGGCGCGGCCGGCGAACACGATGTAGTCCTCTTCGCCGAGGGAGCTGCTGCCTCCGCCGCTCAAGTGCTGGAGCACCGATTCAAGCTGGTCTCCGTCGAGCGGGAACTCGCGTGTCGGCTTCAGGTACCGAAAGCACGTATCGCGACCCAGGCGGCAGTTGGCGTACGACCTCCTCGAGCGAGGGAAGCATCACTTGACCAGGATCGGGCTTGATGGTGAAGAGCGGGCCGTATCCGGCTTCGAGCTGCAGCGCGGCGCGCTCGGTGGCCATGACCTGGCGACCGATGGCCAGATTGTCGCGGACGAACACCGGCGCGTAGAGGAATATGTCAGCAGGCCGCGCATGCAGCAGTTCAGGCCTCACATGTTGTCCGAAGTAGGTAAGCCCGTTCTGCACCTGCCAGTTCAGGTCGCTCAGGAGCAGCGCGTTTTGTTCGTGCAGACCGTCGGTAAACGACCGTAGAACTTCGGTCGGCCTGACATCACGGCTCCTGTCGAGGGCCGGATAGTTCTGGTACAGGTTCCACGAAGCCAGGGCGATTCCAGCGAGTGCGATCGACGACCTGACGGCACTCGGCACAGTCAGCTGAGCCGCGACGAGTCCCGAGGCGAAGAGCAGGGCGATGACGAAGTGCGATCCGAGGAAGAACACATGCGGATCGCCGACGTTATAGCCAAACGCGAACGCGACGAACGAGGCGAAGATCAAAAGCAGCAACGTTGCGCGCCGCCAGTCGACGGCCGCCAGACGAACGAGACCGGCTGCCGCGAACGCCACGGGGACCGCGCCGAACTGTTGGAGCACGTCGAAGTAGTACATCCGGGCCCGCTCACCGGCCAGCATCCGCCGGCACCTCGAGCACCATCGTCTCGCGCCAGTCGCTTTTCGTGACATCGAACCAGAACGTCTGCAGGGTCGTCCACGAGCGATTCTTCGCCATGCCAGATCGCGGAGAAGTTCCACGCATACTGCGCGAGGCCGGCGGCGGCCAGCACAGCAGCCATCAGGACGACGCGCGCGGAAAGCATCGATCGCCAACCGTCGGGCGCCGCCATCAGAAGAAAAAAGGTGTAGGCCGGCAACAGCAGGATCATCGAGAGGTGATTCCCGAAAGCCAGCGCGTAGACGGCAAAAAATGCCGCGAGGCGACCGGTCGTCGGTGCGCGAGACCAGCGGAGCAGCAGGAGGAGTGTCAATCCAATCAGCAGCAGATGCAGCGTGTAGACCTCCGCGATGACGGCCTGGCTCCAGAAGGTGTACGACGCGGCGAACAGCACGGCAGCGGCCAGGGCGGCCAACAGCGAACCGCACAACTCCACGGCAACCAGCAGCAGCACGCCGCACGCCAGCGCTCCGGCCAGCGCCGACAGGAGATTCATCGCGTAGGCCTGATTGTCGAAGCAGAGAACGATCAGCTGCGCGAGGGCGTAGTAGAGCGGGTAACCATCGCGCGGCGTGATGATCGGTTCTCCGCCCATGGTCTGAAACGAGGCGGTGTCCCCGAGGTCGAAGTCGGGAAGCAGGGTGGCCCGATAAACGAGGAAGACGACCAGCGCCAGGAAGCCGGCGGCGGTGCCCCGCATGTTATCGGCCGCGTTTGCGAGCGATGTAGGAGCGCAGCGCCGGCAGGGGCCTGGTGTTGATCACGTGTCGCGGCTCGACCCAGCCGCGGCGGGCCGTCATCACGCCGTACTGCATCTGCCGGTCGAGCATCTCGGCGCGGTGGCAGTCGCTGTCGATCGCCACGGTGGCGCCGGCGCTGACCGCCCGGCGGGCGAGCCCGCCGTCCAGATCGAGGTGGGCAGGTGCGCCGTCAATCTCGATGAGCGTGTGCGTCGCGACGGCCGTCTCGAACAGCCGGTCGTAATCGAGCTCGTAGCCGTCGCGATAGGGAAGATAGCGATTGGTCGGATGCGTGATGAGCGACACGAGCGGGTGACGCATCGCCGCCAGATAGCGGTCGAGCAGGCGATCCGGCGAATGGCCGTGTCGCTCGTGCAGCGAGGCGAGCACGATGTCGAAGCGCTCGAGAATCGAGTCCCGAAAGTCCAGCCGGCCATCCTCGAGGATATCGACCTCGCAGCCGTGCAGGACGGTGATCTGAGGATGACGTTCCCGCGCCGCGGCGATTTCATCGGCCTGTCGCGCGATGCCGTCCGCCGAGAGGTTGCGGGTCGCGGCCGAGTGCGGCGAATGATCGGTGATGGCGATGTACTCGTAGCCGAGCGCCGCCGCCGCCTGCACCATCGTGTCGACCGAGTCGCGGCCGTCGCTCCAATCCGTGTGCATGTGGAGATCGCCGCGCATGTCTTGCCGCGACACCAGCGCCGGCAGCTTGCCGCTGCGGGCCGCCCCGACTTCGTCCATGCCCTCACGGATCTCGGCGGGAATGAGCGGCAGGTCCAACGCCCGGTAGATCTCCTCCTCGGATCCGGCAATCAGCGCGGATCCGCCGACCTCCAGCCCCCGGGACGTCAGCTGCCATCCGCGGTCGGCCGCGAGATCGCCGAGCCGCTTCAGATGCTCGCGACTGCCGGTCAGATTGAGCAGGACCGCTCCCGCTTCGGCTTCGATCGGACAGCGGACGCCGACCTGCACCCGATCGATCAGGACGTAAAGCCGGCGCGGGCCTCGGTGCAGCAGCCGCGCGACGTCGGGCAGAGCCAGGATGTCATCGAACGCGGCGCGCGGGTCGTCGAGGGGCGCGAGCACTTCAACGTCGCCGATCAGTTCGCGGCCGCGCCGCAGCGATCCGACCGGCGACGTCCAGGGGGCGCCGGCGTTCCTCAGGCAGTCGATGACCGGCTGCACGATCGCCATGGCGCGGCCAAGCGGAACGCGCGGCACCGCCGCACGCAGATGGGGCAGCGCCGCCGCGATCGCCGCTTCGATGTTCGCGTCGAATCCGGGAACGCTGCGCATCGTCTCGGCGACCACTTCAGACGCCAGGTCCGCGGCGGTTGTCACTCCCAGTCGCGCATGCAGCGCAGCCAGCTGCTCGATGCTGACGGCGCCCGACTCGAACAGCCATCGCAGGTCGGCTGGAAGATCTGCCACCGCCGACTCCAGCAACACCCATCCGCCGGCATCGTACATATGGCGAAGACGCGTCAGCAGCTCCGGACTGGTGCCCGGTGGCGGCGCGGCGAGCAGAGGACCGAGGTCGGCATCGGAATCGATGCCGT
This sequence comes from uncultured Acidobacteriota bacterium, assembly GCA_963728825.1. GTDB lineage: Bacteria > Acidobacteriota > Vicinamibacteria > Vicinamibacterales > CAVVIG01 > CAVREM01. The sequence goes on along the minus strand of CAVSLA010000004.1, from coordinate 1,650,488 downwards.
GTGATCGGACCAGCGAAGCGGCATCGGAGAACAATGCGGAATCGACGAGGTCGCCGCGAATCGTGGCGAGCGCCGCGAGCTCGTTGAGCGTCTGGTGCAGAGCTGCAGGGGTGGTGGCGCCGGATCCGTCGGAAGCGATCGCTAACCTTTCAACGCGCCCGGCTCAGGGGCCGATTGTTTCGGCGCTTCCTTCGTTTCGGTTGGCAGATTGGCCGCCAGCCATTCGGCGATTCCGCCCTTCAGCGTCGCCGCCCGATAACCCTGTCGGATGAGGATAGCGGCGACGTGTGAGCTGGCCAGCTCGTTCGGATCGGAATCGTACACGACGACATCGCGATCGCGGGGCAGGGAGGGCGCCGGGCCGTCACCGTTGTAACGAATCGCGCCCGGAAGCCGCACCGTGCTGTGCTCGTACGGATACTTCAGCCGCGCGTCCACGAGCACGGGGGATGAACCACCGTCGAGCCGCTGTTTGAGATCTTCTTTGGAGATTCGAGGGACCGGCACGCGCTCAATTCTCTTCGCCCGCTCGCTGTACTGTCAACGGGCGGAACTCACGCGGGTGCCGCGAGCGCCGGTCGCCGAGTTAGCTGGCGATGCCGCGATTGAACGGCACGATGCGGGCCGCGCTCGGTGCGGGGCGGAGCGTCGTCGCGTTGGCCGGCGGCGCATCAGTACGGGCCGAACGCTGTCGACCGTCGATTGCCCAGCCCGGCGAACGGCGGCCGCAGTGGACGCATCGCAGAAAGATCGTGCCCGACTCGCACCACTTGCCGTAATCGTGGCGGCCGGAGAGATAGCAGTTGAACCAGTTCCACATAGCGAGCCTCTCGTCGAACGTTTGGGTGCTTCCCCTATGCGCAAAAGCGATGCCGGCACCAGTTTTTGCGGTTTCTGGCCAAATACTGTTAGAAGGTGGGAATCCTTAATCCTATGGCCCCGCTGGACTTGTGCACGTATCCGTCAGGCACCACACAGATCTGTAAGCACGTCACTGGTTTGTAACGGCGGTAGGAACAGATTTCGAGGCCAGTGGCGGCAGAACTCATCAAAAAGTTCTGCCGCCATGCTAGAGCAGGCTGTTCGGTCTCTCTGACCGAACGGTCAGATGGTCTGCCGACGGCGGCCGACCATCAGCCGGTAAATCACCAGGAGCAGCACGGCCCCGGCCAGCGACATGAGGAAGCCCGCGCCGTCGTTTTCACCGTACCAACCGAGCGAGCGGCCCAGGAAGCCGCCGAGCAGGGCGCCGGCAATCCCGAGCGCCATGGTCACGATGATCCCGCCCGGATCCCGGCCCGGCATGAGCAGCTTGGCGACCGCCCCGACAATCAGGCCAAAAATGATCCAGCCAATCACCCCAAACATGCGGCTACCCTCCTGCGGCGTCTGTGTGCAAACGCCGCGACGTCAGCGGTTGGCGAGCCAGGCGACGCCGATGCTGAGCATATACAGCCCAAGCATAGGCGCGGCATAGAGCGCCTGGTTAAATGGGTCCGGACTTGGCGTCAAAACGGCAGCGGCGACGGCGATGAGCAGTACGGCGTACTTGAAGCGACGGAGCAGCCATCGGGCAGTGACCAGACGCATTCGCGCCAACAGATACACGACGGGCGGCATCTGGAAGGCGAGTGCCATGCCGAGCAGCAGCCGCAGATATGTCCCGAACACGTCCTGCAGCCGCGGCGTGAACACCGCGAAGCGAGGATCGCTGAAGCTGGCCAGGAACGCGATGGTTGCCGGGAAGGCGATGTAGTGGCTGAATGCCGCGCCGGCGACCAGGCCGCCGGAGGAAAGGGCAACGAACGGAATGGCGAAGCGCCGTTCGTTGGCGTGCAGCCCCGGCTCGATGAACCGCCAGATCTGGAACATCACGACCGGCGCCGCGAGCACCGAGCCGGCGATGAACGCAATCTGCAGGTAGACTGAAAACCCTTCCACCGGATTCGTGAAGATGATCGTGGCGCCGGGCGGCAACGCGGCGAGCGTCGGCTGCATCACGAAGTCGCGTATCGGCACGATGAACAGGAACGCGAGCGCGGTGCAGGCGGCAACCCCGGCGAGCGCCCGAATCACACGCATCCGCAACTCGTCGAGATGCTCGAGGATCGGCATCCCGCCCAGCAACCGGTCTTCTTCGGGCGGCGGGAGATAGGCTTTCCTCGCGGCGGCGGCAGCTGCCACGGGCGGATTCTACGCCAGCTCGGTGAAGCTCGCTCGCGTGTCGATGCGAACGTGGAAAAAGCTGAAAAAGTGCCGGCTTGCCAAGCCGAAGCTCGCCCGAGGGGCGAGCGAAGGCTGGTGGACGGCAGGAGACTCGAACTCCCGACCTCCGCGTTGCGAACGCTAAAAGGAAGTAACGATAAGCGCCGTGATGTCAGCACATTGCGGCGCCTTTTTTCGTTTCTTCGCCTCGCGCGAAACCCGCATAATCATTGATAGTTTTTATAGAGCCTCACAGCCGATGGGCAGAATCGCGGGCAGAATCGCGGCGTCCGAAGATGGCGCAATCCCGCGCGTTTGACTGACGGCTGCATTGGAGAAGTGAAATGTACGTTGCGAGAGCCATCAAGGTAATGATCGCATCGCCAAGCGACGTCGCATTGGAGCGCCAAATCGTCTAGGACGTTGTTCACGATTGGAACGCAGTGCATTCGGAGGACAAGAGCGTCGTTCTGATGCCGGTTGGCTGGGACACGCATGCGGCGCCGCAGATGGGGGCTCGTCCGCAGGCGCTGATCAACAAGGTTTTAGACGGCTGCGACCTACTTGTGGCCGTATTTTGGACTCGCATCGGCAGTCCTTCGGGAAAGTCGCCAAGCGGGACTGTCGAAGAAATCGAGGAACACCTGAGAGTGAAGAAACCCACCATGATCTATTTTCCGATGCACCCGTTAGACCTGACAGCGTTGACGATGTCCAGTATCGTGCGCTTCGCGAGTTTCGAACCGATTGCAAAAACCGCGGCCTGATCGAATCTTATGACTCGGTTCAGGAATTTCGCGACAAGCTTTCCCGCCAGTTAGCCCAAACTGTCATCCGAGAATTCAGCATCGGAACCGATGCTGAATTGAACCTATTTGCTGTTGACCAAGCCGCTCGAAGCCGAGACCCAGTCATAGCTGCGCTCTCCGACGAGTCGCGGGGGTTGCTCCTTCAAGCGGCGGCCGATAATTCGGGCACAATTCTGCGGCTCCAAACCTTTGGAGGGCTGGGAATACAGACAAACGGTCGAGAGCTCGCTGAGCCAGGCAATCCGAGATCGGAAGCGACTTGGGATGGGGCGCTCCAGCAATTGATCGAACTAAATCTGGTACAGGACGTTGGCCATAAACGAGAGGTATTTCGGGTGACGAACAAAGGGTACGCCATCGCCGATCTCCTTGGCCGCGGCGCGGGAGCCTGACCGGATACCCGATGGGCAGAAAAGCAGGCAGAATGGGCACGCTGTCGGACAAGACGCTGCACGCGCTCGTGCACGGCGCTGCCTTGGATTTTCAGCAGTCCCGTCAGAGCGCAGCGGTTCTGTTCCCGCAAAAGCAGAACGACGGCGCCCGTGTGCGGCCAGTGGGCCTGGAGTTCGCTTTCGGGACCGAGCAAATCGGTGTTCGCAGCGTGGACCTGACGACCGTCGAGGGATTAGCGGAGCGGATGCCGTTGGCGACTCGCATCAGCGCGGCATTGGAGCGCGGGCCGATGACGATCGTCGCGATCGCCGAAGAATTGGACGCGAAGGCCGACAGTCTGACCAAGGCCGTAAACCGCCGCAAGGAGTTCACCAAAGTCTCCGGCAGCGACGGTGTTACCAGGATCGCTCTCGTCGAAAGGCGGACCGCATGAACTGGACATCTGTCCTGGACGGCGCAGGACATGTCCGGTGGACCACTAGGACTGGACGGACAGGTATTTCTTTAATACCTGTCCTGTCCAGTCATCCTGTCCTGAAGTCTCCCTACTGCCTAGCATCAAAAATCAGGCGGCCACCGGGGATTCGAAACGACTTGGCCGACAAGCGTTACGTGGTACCCGACGCGCAGAAGCCACCCATCTTTATCGCGCACGGCAAACGCTCCCTGAACGAACACCTCCTCGTAGGTATCACCCGGGACCGTCAGCACGTACGACTCATCGACCGCCCACCCCGCATGGATCGACTCATAATCATTTCTGACGGAGCTCAACGTAATCAGCGAGGCATGCTGTTCAAGCTGCATGGCCTCCTCAGGCGGCAGGCCGAGATTCACTCCGATCCTAAACGTGCCTTTGGCCCAATCCCCGCTTCTGACCGATTTCCCCGATCTCTCAATCTTTACTACTCCGGACAACACGATGAGATCTTTGCCATCTCCTGTTTTTGTTCGAACGATCTGTGGGTTCACAAACAGCGCCGGGTACCGAGTCTGACTTATGACTGGATTCTCGATCAGCGTACTCATTTGCTGATACCTCCTGTGCCAAGTAATGCGAAAAGCAGAGGGAGGTGGGCTCACCAATGCAGCGAGCCTTTACACAGGGGCGCGACACGGATGCCACCCATGAATAACTTAGGGAAACGGGTAACGGACGATGGGAACCGCAGAACAGACGCGGAGGACGGGACACGCTAAATGATTGATACGTCACAGCCAGACGCTCAGCGCATCGAGGATTCTGTCCACGATTCTGCCCATCCGGGACCGATCGAGGCTCTGGAGATGCCCACGGGCGACGCACGGCCCGTGTGTAAGTGCGGGGCTGGTCCCCACGCATCCAACCCGGAGATCTGCCAGAAGGGGCACGCGATGCCCGGCAACCAGCGACGGCGCATCCACGAAGCCCCTGAGCCCCAGGTTCCCCTCAGTGGCGAAATCTCCGAGCGCGACACCGTGACGGCGCAGCGAATTTCACGCTCGCCGAAATGCGCGGCACAAGTTTGGGGCAATGGGGGACCGGGTCCCGATGAACGCGGCGCCGTCGAGCGCGGCGAGTTCTCCGCCTCCGTGATTCCGAAATCGATTACTAACGAACCCGAGATGTGGTGGGAGGAGTAAATGGGAATCAGCGGCAATGATGTCACCCTCACGCAAGCGCGTTTCGGGGGGATGCGGTTCGGTGCGTGTCGGTTTGGCGATTTTTATCCGACGCTGATGGCCAGCATTGGCGGCGTCGATGGCCACCTGCGGATATTGTGAAGTGTGGGAGTGACAACGGGTCGGAATTGCTTAGACAACAAGCGAAAGAGGACGCTGTGAGTCCGAACACTAATCATCGGCGCGCTGCTCGCGCTCACGTCGACGGCCCACGCGCAACGTCAGCGGCCCATCATCGGGATCCGGAAAGGAACTCACAGTGCAGTCGATGCTCGTCGTCGGAAAAATGTCAGGGGCGTGCGGCGTTCTAAGGTATCATCTCAGCCACCGGCACCCAAGCTGCGGAGGATCGATTGAATCACGCTCGCGCCAAGCGTCCCGTCGCGGTCTGTCTTGCGCTGACGCTCGCGTTTGGTGGGCTCCTCAGCACGGCGTGCACATCGGGTAGCACGGTCACGACGCCTACAACCGATGATCCTAGGCCGGAACCAATCGCGGCCGATGCCATTCGAATCATCAGCGTTGACGCAGATTCGATCGACGTCGAAGTTGTCGACCCGGCGATGGGCGGGACTTACCGACTGCGCATCGAAGGAATCCAGTCGGACCGTCCCATCTATTACATCAACGGGGTCCTCGCCGGTAACGTATTCGGCAACTCGGCCGATATCAGCGCAACTGGAGCGAGAAACGGACGGCAAGAAAATTTTCGGCCTAACTCCGTCGCCGCGGCGGCGGCTTTTGCTTTCAGCCTTTGGGCTGCGTTCGAGATTATCGTTTACTGCGGTACGCCCCTCTATTATGCCCTCGTCGCGGGGGTTGGGAATCTCCTCGATCAGACCTGGGGAGAGTGCGTGAACGCCGGCATTGACGCGTTAACGGCGAAGGTTTTTAGGACAGCGGACGCCGCGACGGAATTGGGGAAGGCTCTCAACAGCGTGGGTGTCGCGAGATTCCGGAATGCGATTTTTAAGGCGACTGGTAGTGGGGCGCTAGACTGGCAAATAATCAAGGCCGCACTCACCAAGCAGAGATTTCACTCCGGCGTCGCGGTCATTGAGGTTCTAACCAAGGAAGCGCTTGGAAAACTCGTTACCGCCATCCTAGAGGAGCTCAGCACACTTCTATTTTCAGAGACCCCTTCCGATCCACGCCCCGAGCCTGACCCGAAGCCGAAGCCTGATCCGGTTCCTCCTCCCCCGCCGCCTCCTCCGCCCCCGCCCGCTCCAACTCCAAGTGTCATGAGTTGGGTCGGATCCTTCACCGCGACTGGCACCTTTCAGCTCAATGCCTCATGCGTGTGGAGCTATGTGGAAGAATTCTCGGATGTACGGCTGACCATTCTCGCGAATGGGACTGGGACCTTGACGGCTGTCGTCCGGACGACGGAAGGCCCAAAGATTTCCGGGCCTGCTCAGTGCCCCAATAACACGTACGTCCGTCAGCAAAATGACCTATTCCAATTAGTTGTTACAGGGGCTAGCGGATCATGGCACTTCGAATTGGCCGGAAATCCGATCCGGACCTTGCGGGGAACCGCATCCACAACGACGGCCAGTGGCACCTACACCCTTAGCACAGGAGCAATCGGAGCAGGAGGCGTGCGACAGGCAAGGAGCGACTTCTCGTTGAATCGACAATAAGGACACAGCTAAACGTGGAAGCATTTCAAGTCCACACCCTCCCGGGGTGAATGGGGCACTCGGCGCGTATGAGGGCGAGCTGGCCTATTCATTTACTGCCATCACCATCAGCGGTTTCCACACTGAAGCTTTTGTTGTGGACGGCAACACCACGGAGCCGGATTTCGTTGATGACGCCCAGGACGCGCAGAACGACGCCATCGCCGGAATTCTAGCTGCCGCTGCGAGCCAATTGCGTAGGGTAATTATCCTGTTGGCAAACCCAATTCATTGACAAGCCAGTAGAAGATTGTCGTTCTGTTTGGTGAGCAACAGCGGCGTTCCCGCCTTTCACAGATTTCCGAGAATTGTTGAGCGGCTGTGTCCGGGCCCGACAGACCACGTCTGCGGGATGCGCGATGTTGAAGCATTAAACCTGGAAGAGGGCCGGTCAACCGGCTGTCACCACGTCCTGGCTGCGACGGGGGTTTTGGGTTCATTCAGCAACCGCCGCACAACGGCCGGCGTTCGTGGCGCTGCGAACAGTGCGGCCAGACGATCTCCTTGCCGGAAGGGGGGCGATGACACTCGATGAGGCTCTCGAGGCCGTCAGGTTCTGCAATAGCTACAGCCGCTTACCGGCAATTATCGACTGCCACGATTGCGGATTGAGCCAGCGCGACACTCTCGTGCTGCTCGGTGAGTGCTGGTCGATATGCGACAACGTCAGCAGCTACGCGGAGGACTTGGACGAGATCCTGCCGGCGCGGACGTCGCCTGACATGATGACTGACGGCGAACGTACTGCGCTGGCGGCGCTTCCAGCCCGCGTCACGGTTTATCGCGGCGCTGATGCTCGGGTGAACGAGCGGGGATTCTGCTGGTCTCTAGATCGCACGATCGCTGAGCGGTTTCCGTTCCTCAATCGCTACCGCGCGAGCAACCCCGTGCTCGTGACCGCCGTCGTGGCCCGGCCACGCATCATCGCGCTGAAACTGTGTAGGAACGAAGCCGAAGTGATCGCGCGGCCGTTCGGGGTCCGGGTGCGATCGGTCCAGCCGATAGACCGGGCCTTGGACTGGCTTGGTACCGACTGGCAGGGAACCGCGTGATCACGCACGAGGAAACGTGGACAGTGCTCCAGTGGTGGCGCGCCGTCGTGGCGCGCTGCCGTCGGAGCAAAGGCGGCGCGTGATGAAATCTACGTCCTACTTCAACACGGTGACGTCCTGTCCTCCGAAGCCGACCGCCACCGGATCGCCTTCGTCGGTCAGGGCGCAGCTAATTACGTATCGCCAAGGAATGAGCACCCGCAGCCTGATGCTCGCGCCGTCCTGTCTAAGGCGGGTTGTTTCGATTTCCTTCATCCAAAGTCCGACGACGTCCGCCGTGTCCTCGATCGTGCCAATCAGCAGGTGGCTCTCGGTCGCCTTGCTCTCGGGCTTGAAAACGAGGTGGCGGAGCGAGCGGTTGAACCAGTCCTTGTCCACAAAGACGAACGCGGTTGTCTTGCGGTGTTTGCCATGGGCTCATTGTCGCTGAGCAACGAGCTGAACACCACCCAGCGTTTAACAGAAAAAAGACATTCGAAAGCGATCAGGTAAATGAGCCTCAGAAAGTTCTGTAGTCCGACGCTGCCGGCGACGCTGAGGGACGGCGAGCCAAACCCGCTGCACTGTCCGTCGTCGCCAAACTGCGATCACCATTGGTTCTATGACTTCCGGGTCAACCGTCATCGCTATCGGGCGACGACGGAGACCGCGAACAAACAAGACGCCAAGAAATTCGAAGCGAAGGAACGCTCACGCGTCTTGGACGGCCGGCACGGCATCCGTCAACAGCCTGATATCTCGTTCCGGACGTTCGCGGCGACCTACATCGATGACTACGCGACCCAGCACAAACGGAGCGTCGATCGCGACCAGGAGATCCTGAAGGTGCTGAATCGGGCGTTCGGGTCGCTCATCCTGCACGAGATCACGGCACACCGGATCGAGCAGTTCAAACGGGAACGGCTGGCGGGGAAGTGGCGCGGCCACGGACACGCCAGCACCCGGCCGATTCAACCGGCGACGGTGAACCGCGAGATGGACACGCTCCGCTCGGTGTTCTCCAAGGCGGTCGAATGGGGGCAACTCCTCGAGCACCCGATGCGGGCCGTGAAGCGGCTGAAGGTGGACAACCGGCGCACTCGGATTCTGACCGAGGACGAGCGGGCGCGTCTGATTGCCGCCAGCCCGAAGAAGCTCGGGCGGGTTGTGACGTTGGCGCTGATGACCTGCGCACGGGCCGGGGAACTCCTCAACCTGCGCTGGGAACACGTCCAGGACGGCTATCTGACGTTCCTTGAGACGAAGAACGGCACGGCCCGACGGTTGCCCATCAGCGAGGCGATGCAGGCCGTCCTAGGCGCCCTCGTGAAGGGAACCTCGGGGTATGTGTTCACTAACCCGCGGACGCACGACGCGTACACCGTCAACGGGGTCGCGCATGTCTTCCGGCGGGCGGTCGAGCGCGCCGGCATCCTGACCGGGGATGTCACCCTCCACACCCTGCGGCATACGGCGCTCAGCCAGATGATCGCGGCCGGCTACGACGACTACACCGTGATGGCGATCAGCGGGCACTCGTCAACGCGGATGCTCGCGCGCTACACGCATCCGACCGAGCAGCGGAAGATCGGCGCCCTCGACGCGTTTTCGCCGTCGATGGGCAGAATGTGGGCAGAACGGGAATCTGCCGGGTGGAAAAAGATTGGTGGACGGCAGGAGGCTCGAACTCCCGACCTCCGCGTTGCGAACGCGGCGCTCTCCCAACTGAGCTAGCCGCCCACTTTACAGGAATGACGAACCCTCAGTCTAACATGCGCCTTTTGCTATAGTCGAACCTCAGACCTTTGACGCCCGCGATTTCGCGCATTGGAATCCTCACCGGCGGCGGCGACGCGCCCGGCCTGAACGCCGTCATTCGCGCGGTCGTCAAGTCGGCGACCAACAGCGGCATCGAATGCATCGGGCTCGAAGACAGCTTCGATGGCCTGATCGAGCCCGGCCGTTCCCGCGTCCTCACGCCGCGCGACGTCACCGGCATCCTCAGACTCGGCGGCACGATTCTCGGCACGACCAACCGCGGCAATCCTTTCGCCTACCCGATCGAAACGTCCGACGGCAGACGCGATTACTCGGATCGCGTGATCGAGATGTTTCACAAGATGGGGCTGGGCGCGCTGGTGGTGATCGGCGGCGACGGCACGCTGGCGATTGCGCACGAGTTCAGCAAGCACGGCATTCCGCTGGTCGGTGTCCCGAAGACCATCGACAACGATATCGTCGGGACGACCAACTGTTTCGGCTTCGATACGGCAGTCTCGTTCGCCACCGATGCCATCGACCGGCTGCACACGACCGCCGAAGCACACAAGCGGATCCTCGTTGTCGAGGTGATGGGCCGCTACGCGGGGTGGATTGCGTTGTACGCGGGCGTCGGCGGCGGCGCCGACGCCATTCTCATCCCGGAGATTCCCTTCAGCCTGGAGATCCTCGCCCAGCGTCTGCGCGAACGCGACCGCTGGGGCGCCAAATTCAGCATCGTCGTCGTCGCCGAAGGCGCGCTGCCGAGGGACGGCAAGCGCGCGCTGGTCGAAGAGGCCCGCGAAGGGTTCGTCGAGCGGCTCGGCGGAATGGGCGCGCAGGTCGCCGAGGCGCTTGGCGGCGCCTGCGGCAAGGAAACGCGTTCTGTCGTGCTCGGCCATCTACAGCGCGGCGGCGCGCCAACCAGCTTCGACCGTGTGCTCGCGACGCGGTTCGGCGGCAAGGCCGTGGAGCTGGTCAAGCGGCGTGACTTCGACACGATGGTCGCGTTCGCCCCGCCCGATATCGTCGCGCGCCCCCTCGAAGACATCGTCGGGAAGATCAAGACGGTGCCGCTCGATCTCGATCTGCTCCTGACGGCGAAGGCGCTCGGCGTCACCTTTGGCGATTGAACGCCATCGTAAAATTTACAATGGTAAATTTCTAATGACATCGAGGTACTTGAGCGCTCCTCCGGTATTGAACAACACCACCGATTCCGACCCGCGGATCGTTCCGTCAGCAAGCAGACGCTGAAGGGCGGCGACCGTTGCCCCGCCTTCGGGGGCCGCGCTGATTCCTTCGTGGCGCCCGAGCATCCGCATCCCGTCAATCATCTCGTGATCCGGCACGGCGAGCGCCGTGCCGTTGCTGTCACGAATCGCACTCAGGATGAGGAAGTCGCCAATCGCACGCGGAACGCGCAGGCCGTCAGCGACCGTGGCGGCGTGCTCCCACGGTGCGGCCCTCGAGGCGCCCTCATGAAAGGCGCGGACGATCGGGGCGCAGCCCGCGGCCTGGACGGACACCATCCTCGGTCGGCGGCCGGGCGGCATCCAGCCGATCTGTTCGAGCTCGTCGAACGCCTTCCACATGCCGACCATCCCCGTACCGCCGCCAGTCGGGTAGAGGATCCAGTCGGGCCATTGCCACGCCATCTGCTCGGCGAGCTCGAAGGCCATCGTCTTTTTGCCTTCGATGCGGTACGGCTCCTTCAACGTCGACACGTCGTACCAGCCGAGCGGCTCTCCCAGTTCGGCCGCCCGACGTCCGGCGTCAGTGATGAGACCGTCGACCAGCGTCACGCCGGCCCCGTACAACCGGCACTCGTCGACGAACGGCTGTTTCACGTCCTTCGGCATGAAGACTTCGCAGCCGAGGCCGGCAGCGGCCGCGTAGGCGGCCGCGGCGTTGCCGGCGTTGCCGGCCGTCGGCAGCGCGATCGTGCGGGCGCCAAGCTGCTTCGCGCGGGTGATGGCGGCTGACTGGCCGCGCGCCTTGAATGAGTTGGTCGGGTTGAGTGACTCGTCCTTGACGTAGAGCCGTTCGATGCCCAGCTCGCGGCCGAGGCTCCTGGTATCGATGAGGGGCGTGAAGCCTTCGCCGAGCGTGACGGGATCTTCACCGTCCCAGAGCGGCATCAGCTCCCGATACCGCCACATGCTGGGCGGCCTGCCGTCCAGACGGTCTCGGCGCCAGGCCCGGGCTGCCGCCGAGATCGTACCGGGCGAGAAGGGGAGCGCCGCAGCTGCAGAGATGATGACGATGACGCGGATCGCGGTTCGGCGCCCCGCACGGCGCCGAACATTCGAGGTGGCTGAAATACGCGGCCAATTACCTTCCGAGCAGCTCCTGATCCTTCTTCTTCTGAAGATCGTCGATGAGCTTGACGTGATTGTCGGTCAGTTTCTGCACCTCGTCGAGCCCCTTCTTCTCGTCGTCTTCCGAGATCTTGTGGTCCTTGAGCAACTTCTTGAGCCGGTCGTTGGCGTCACGCCGCACCTGCCGGACGCTGTTGCGGCCTTCTTCCGTCAGTTTGTGGACGTGGCGGGACAGCTCCTTCCGGCGCTCTTCGGTCAGCGACGGAATGGGAATCCTGACCACCTTGCCGTCGTTCGACGGGTTGAGTCCGAGGTCGGAAGCGCGAATCGCTTTCTCGATGGCGCCGAGCTGGGACGGGTCGAACGGCTGCGCCACGATCAGCGACGGTTCGGGCACCGACAGGCCGGCCAGCTGATTGAGCGGCATCTTCGACCCGTAGGCCTCGACGTGGACGCCGTCGAGGATGGTGACCGACGCGCGTCCCGTCCGGACCCCGGCCAGCTCGTGCCGTACGTGATCGATCGCCGCGTTCATGCGCTTGCTGACTTCGGCGAAGAGGCCTTTCAGATCGTTGACATCCATGTCGAGCTCCGAAAATCTCAGTATTTCATGCTGTCACCAACGATCCGACCGGCTCGCCGCTGATCGCGCGCTTGATGTTGCCCGGCGTCTTCAGGTTGAAGACGACGATTGGCAGCCGGTTGTCCATACAGAGCGAGATCGCGGTCGCGTCCATCACCTTGAGGCCCTGTTCCAGGACCTGCAGGTAGGAGATCCGCTCGAACCGCGAGGCGCCGGGGTGGATCATCGGATCGGCGTCGTAGATCCCGTCGACTTTGGTGCCCTTCAGAATCACCTCGGCCTTGATTTCCATGGCACGCAGGGCGGCGGCGGTGTCGGTGCTGAAATACGGATTGCCGGTGCCGGCGCCGAACACCACGACCCGCCCTTTTTCGAGGTGGCGGATGGCGCGCCGGCGGATGAACGGCTCGGCGACCGCGCGCATCTCAATCGCGGTCACCACCCGGGTCAGCACGTCCTGCTGCTCGAGCGCGTCCTGGAGGGCGAGGGCGTTGATGACGGTGGCGAGCATGCCCATGTAGTCGGCGGTCGCCCGATCCATGCCCCGCGCGCTGGCCGCCAGGCCCCGGAAGATGTTGCCGCCGCCGATGACGATCGCGGTCTGGACCCCCATCCCCTGGATTTCGGCGACATCCTTGGCAATCTGCGTCGCCACGGCCGGATCGATGCCGTAGGTCTGCTCGCCCATCAAGGCTTCGCCGGATAATTTCAGGAGAACGCGCTGGTAGGCGGGGCCGGACGCGGACATCGGGCTGCAATTATAGTGGAGTTGACTCCCCGACCTTCAGCCTGACGAATCGCGTGACCGCGATCGGCGCCCCCAGCGCTTTCGCCGCCGCGGCGATCACGTCTTTCACGGACATCTTCGGATCGCGGATCGACGGCTGGTCGGGCAGGACGAACTGCGAGTAGAAGCTCCCGAGCTTGCCCTCGACGATCTTGTCGAGCACGTTGTCGGGCTTGCCACTGTCCTTCATCTGCGAGCGATAGATGTCGCGCTCCTTGACGAGCGTGTCCGCTGGAACTGCATCCCGGGAGACCCACTGCGGGCTGGCCGCCGCGATCTGCATGGCGATCTCTTTCACCAGCGTGGTGAATTCCTCACGCGCGGCCCCTGACGGCGTCACGCCCGAGAACTCGACCTGGACGCCGATCTTGCCGCCCATGTGGATGTACTGGCCGACGTAGCCCCGACCGGCATACCGCACGAAGCGGGGGACCGCCATGTTCTCGCCGAGCTTGCCGATCGCCGCGGCGACCCGCTGCTGGACCGGACCGGCCGGATCCTTGAGCCATGCGTCGGTGGCGCGATCCCCGGCGTTCTCGATCGCCGCGAGCACGTCCTTGACCAGCTGCTGGAAGTCGTCGGTCCGCGCGACGAAGTCCGATTCGCAGTTGACCTCGACGAGCGTCCCGGCGCCGTGATCCGCGGACACCGCGTTCCCGATCAGCCCTTCGCTGGTGGTCCGGCCGGCCTTCTTGGCCGCTGACGCCAGCCCCTTCTTCCTGAGAATCGTGACGGCCTCTTCGAAGTTGCCGTTGGCCTCTTCGAGCGCCGACTTGCAGTCCATCATGCCCGCGCCGGTCTGGTCGCGCAGCTTTTTCACGTCGCTTGCTGAAATAACCATCGGAGAATCGTGAGAGTTGGTGAGTTGGTGAATTGGTGAGTGGGTGAATTGGAGAGCGCTGAGCGAGTCGGTGAATTCACCAACTCACCAACCCTCCAATTCACCAATTCTCTGTATGCGGTGTTATGCCGAGGCCGGAGCGGCTTCTCGTGTGCGGCGCTGCGGCCGGATGCCGCGGCGCAGGTCTTCGCCGGAGGTCTCGTCGTTCGCCTCGCGCGCTGATTCCGCGTCGACCGACTGCTTCATGTCGCGCCCGGAAATCACCGCCTCGGCGATCTTCGACGCGAACAGCCGGATCGCGCGCAGCGCGTCGTCGTTGCCGGGAATGACGTAGTCCACTTCATCGGGGTCGCAGTTGGTGTCGACGATCCCGATCACCGGAATCTTGAGCTTGCGCGCCTCGTCGACCGCGATCTTCTCTTTCTTGGTGTCGACGACGAAGACCGCGTCGGGCAGCCGCGCCATGCCGCGGATGCCCTCGAGGTTCTTCAGCAGCTTGCGGCGCTCCTTCTCGTTGCGGGCGATTTCCTTCTTGGACAACGTGTCGTAGCGGCCGTCGGTCGACATCGTCTCGAGATCGCGCAGCCGGCCCAGGCTGCGCTGGATGGTCGCGAAGTTGGTGAGCAGGCCGCCCAGCCAGCGCTCGTTGACGTAGAACATCCCGCAGCGCTGCGCCTCTTCGGCGATGACATCCTGCGCCTGACGCTTGGTTCCCACGAAGAGAATCGTGCGCCCCTCGGAGGCGAGACCGGTGACCAATTCTTCCGCCTCGCGGAACAGCTTGACCGTCTTGCCCAGGTCGATGATGTAGATGCCGTTCCGTTCGCCGAAGATGAACTCCTTCATCTTCGGGTTCCAGCGCTTCGTCTGGTGCCCGAAGTGAACACCGGCCTCCAGCAGATCCTTCATCGCGATCGCCAACAAAACCTCCAACTCACCGTCCAGCGCCATGCCGGACGTTACCGATTAACGCTTGCTGAACTGGAAGCGCTTGCGCGCTCCCGCCATCCCGTACTTCTTGCGTTCCTTCGCCCGTGCGTCTCGCGTCAGCAGTCCTTCGTCCTTGAGCCGCTTGCGCAGCTCGATGTTGTACTCGACCAACGCCCGCGCAATGCCGAGTCGCAGCGCTCCGGCTTGTCCCGATACCCCGCCACCGGCGACCGTGGCCAGAATGTCGAACTTGTCGGCGGTTTCGGTGAGGATGAGCGGCTGACGAATCTGGGTCCTGAGGGCTTCGGTGGGGAAGAAGGTTTCGAATGCCCTGCGGTTGATGTTGACGGTGCCGGTTCCCGGCCGAAGAAAGACGCGAGCGGTTGAGGTTTTACGACGCCCCGTTCCGTAATATTGAACTGCTGCTGCCACTATGCGACCTCGAGCTTGGAGGGTTGCTGAGCCGTGTGGGGATGGTCCGGACCGGCGTAGACCTTGAGCTTGCGATACATGGCCTCGCCGAGCTTCGTCTTCGGCAGCATCCCGCGAACGGCCTCTTCGACGAGCCGCTCCGGATGACGCTGCCGCACGAGCCGCGCACGCTCCTCACGCAACCCGCCCTCGTATCCCGAGTGCTGGCGGTAGATCTTCTGATCTTCCTTCCGTCCCGTGAGCTTCACCTTCGCGGCGTTGACGACCACGATGTAGTCGCCGACGTCGAGGAAGGGAGTGTAAGTGGCCTTGTGCTTCCCCTGGAGGAGACGGGCGGCCGCCGTGGCGATCCGTCCCAGTACCTGGCCGTCGGCGTCGATGACGTGCCAGCGGCTGCCCGCGATGGCAGTGGCGGCGCTGGCCATGAACGTAGACATGCGGAAATGAACCTCTCGATCCTGCACGAACCTTTTGGCCTTGAAGGGGTTCCCCGCCTGGGCTCAATCTAGTCGGCGGGTCCAGGCGACGGTAAACCCAAATCATACGGAGCTTTCGGGGGAGTGTCAAGCAGCCCGACGCTTGCGCCGATAAGGGACTCTGAGCGTCACTTCCGTTCACTCCCCTGTCAATTCTGTAATCGACTGACGACTTTGTTCTCGTCGGGGTAGGGAAGGGAACGGAGCGGGACGCGCGATTTGTCAGAGATGCGCCGAAATTCGCAGATCGCACCCGGCAGAGGTTTGGTACTGCGCTTGCCATTTCGCGGCAGGGCTCGCTGCTCGGAAGGACACGATTGTGTTTGGTCTCGGTAAGAACAAAGCCGTCGTCGGGCTCGACATCGGGTCGAGCGCCGTCAAAGCCGTCGAACTCAAGCCAGTGGGGAAGGGGTTTCGCGTCGCGGCATTCGCGACCGAGCCGGTACCGCCCGACAGCATCGTGGACGGCGCGATCATCGATGGGGGCGCGGTCGCGGATGCCATCCGCCGCCTGTTCGATCGGAAGGCCTTCAAGACCAAAGAAGTTGCCGCGTCGCTGTCCGGCAACGCGGTCATCGTCAAGAAGATCAGCCTGCCGGTCATGACCGAGGCCGAGCTCGGCGAGTCGATCTACTGGGAAGCGGAACAGTACATCCCGTTCGACATTCAGGACGTCAACCTCGATTACCAGATCCTCGATCCCGGCACCGGCCCCGATTCGAAGGGCACGATGGACGTCCTGCTGGTGGCCGCGAAGAAAGAAAAGATCGCCGACTACACCAACGTCATTTCGCAGGCCGGCCGGGTGCCGGTGGTCGTCGACGTCGACGCCTTCGCGCTCCAGAACGCCTACGAGATCAACTACGCGCCGCAGCCCGGAGCGATCGTCGTCCTGCTCAACGCCGGCGCCAGCGCGATCAACATCAATATTCTGAACGGCGATCAATCGCTCTTCACGCGCGACATCTCGATTGGCGGCAACGCCTACACCGAAGCGGTGCAGAAGGAGCTGAGCCTGCCGTTCGACGCGGCCGAGCAGGCCAAGAAAGGGCTCTTTGCCGAGGGCCTGACCTTCGATGAAGTCCGTCCGGTCCTGCACGCGATGACCGAGAACGTCCTGCTGGAGATCCAGAAGACCTTCGACTTCTTCAAGGCGACCGCCGCGTCGGACCGCATCGACCGGATTCTGCTGAGTGGCGGGGCGTGCGGCGTCGACGGCTTCCCGCAGGCGCTCGAGGAGCGTTTCAACGCGCCGGTCGAGATGTTCGATCCGTTCAAGAAGGTCACCTTCGACATCCAGAAGCTCGGAATGGCCCAGGCCGAACAGGTGGTGCCGACCGCCGCGGTCGCCGTCGGTCTCGCGCTCAGAAGGGCGGGCGATCGATGATCAAGATCAACCTCCTGACGGTCGAGCGGAAAGCGGCCAAAAAGAAGGCCGTCTCGTTTCAGTCGGGGCAGAAGCTCACCCTCGGCTGCTCGCTGATTCTGCTGCTGGCCGGGCTCGGCATTGGCTGGCGCTACTTTTCGCTTCAGCAGCAGTCGACGCAGCTCGATCTCGACATCTCGGCGGCGCAGCAGGAAACGACCCGCCTGCACTCGATCATTTCCCAGGTCCAGCAGTTCGAGCAGCGCAAGGCGCAGCTTCAACAGCGGGTCGCGCTGATCGAACAGCTCCGCCGCGATCAGACCGGGCCGGTCCACATGCTCGATCAGATCAGTCGTGCGCTGCCGACGATGTTGTGGCTGACGAATCTGAAGCAGGGTGCCACGCCGGCTGAAGTCGTCATCGACGGACGCTGCACGACGATGACCGGGCTATCCGATTTCGTCGCGAATCTCGAGGGCTCCGGGTTCTTCAAGCGGGGCGTCGAGATCATTCAGAGCCAGACCGAGGCCGGGCCGGCAACGGTGGGCGAGCTGATCCGCTTCAGCATCAAGGCGACGTTTCAGCAGCCCGGCGACGCGTCGAAAGCCGCCGTGGGGATGCAGGCTGCGGCCGCGACCGCGCCGCCACAGGCGCCGCCGGCGGCGGCCGCGAGGTAACGCGATGCATTTAAAGGTCGAGGCGGAACGCCCCGATACGGCTGGGTAGGCGATGGATATCAGTCTGGCAAAACTGCCGTGGTATGCGCAGGTTGGCGCGTTTCTGGTGCTGGCACTGGCCGGCGTCGGCGTCTTCGTGTGGTACTACGAACTGCCGTTCCGCGAAGATCTCGAGGCGCGGCAGACGCAGCTGACGGCGCTCAAGAACGACATCGCCAAAGGCCAGGCGACCGCCAGACAGCTCGCCCAGTTCCAGGCCGAGGTCACCGATCTCGAAGGCAGACTCGGCAGTCTCCGCGCGGTGCTGCCCGAGGAGAAGGACGCCGCCGATCTGCTGCGGCGCATGCAGACCGTGGCGACCCAGTCGAACCTGACAATCAAGAGCTTCAAGCCGGCGCCGACCGTCACCAAACAGCTGCACGCCGAGTGGCCGATCGCGCTGGAGCTCGAAGGGACCTATCACAACCTCGCCATCTTCTTCGACCGGGTCGGGAAGTTCACGCGCATCGTCAACATCACCGGACTGGACGTCCGCGGCAAAGAACCGCCGGATCCGAATGCGACGATCAGCGCGCTCTGTGTCGCCACGACGTTCGTTCTGCTGGATAAGCCGGTGCCGCCGAAACCGGGCGCGGCGCCCGCTCCGGCCGTGAAGCCGGCGGCATGACCATGGGCGCTGTTCTTCTTGCGTTAGCTGCTCTTCTGCAGGCGCCAGCGCCGGCGCCGTCAGCCCCCGCTGCGCCCGCAGTGGCGAGTCAACCGCCGGCACCCGCGCCGACACCGCCGGCCCAACGCCGCCGCCGCCGCCGGCCGATGCCTACAGCTACAACCCCGACGGTCGACGCGATCCGTTTCTGAGTCTGCTCGGCGCCGGGGCCGATCGCGGTGGCGCGCCCGCCAGACGAGGCGACGGCGTCGCGGGCATGACCGTGGCGGAAATTTCGGTTCGAGGCGTTCTGCAGAGCCGTGGAACGCTGATCGCAATGGTACAGGGGCCGGACAATCGCACTTACATGGTGCGTGGCGGCGACAAACTGGCCGATGGCACCGTGCAGTCGGTTACCACCGAAGGCCTGGTCATCGTGCAGGAAGTCAACGATCCGTTGTCGCTGGTCAAGCAGCGGGTCGTGCGCAAGCCTCTGCGATCGCTGGAGGACGTCAAGCAGTGACTGTGACGAGGGCTGTTGCCCTGGTAGTAACCGTGGCGGTTGCCGGCGTGGTGGGCGGACGGCCCGGTGACGGCCGCCGACACCGCCGCGGCGCCGAGCGCCCAACTGAAAGCGATCAGCGAACGATCGACCACTCGCGGCCCGTCGCTCGTCATCGAGGCGAGCGAGCCGGTGTCGTATCTCACGACCCGCCCCGACCCGCTGACCGTCCTGCTCGATTTCCGCAACGTTGGCGCGGACGGCCTGACGAATCCGCCGGCGACCCGGCCGAACAGCCGGATCAGCCGCGTCGCGGTCGAACGGTCGAATCGATGGGCGTGCCGATGGCGCGCGTGCGAATCTCGCTCGCCGAGCCGATCGCGCACGTCGTGCGCAGCGAGCGCAACAACGTGCTGGTCGAATTCGAACGCACCCCTGGCGCGGCGTCGGCGTATGCATTGCCGGCCGTGCCGCGCGGCTTGCCGGACGCGATGCAGGCGCTGGCGCGGCTCGAGACGCCGCCGACCGCCGACCCGATCGCGACACTGCTCGCGCCCGGGTCCCAATCGCCGCCTGCACCCGGGCGCGGCCCGACGCTGTTTACGGCGCAGGCACCCGCTGCCGCCACGGTGACCGCTCCGGCGGCGGCCGCGCAGCAGCCCGCGGCACCGCCCTCGGGCGATCAGATCGTCCGGCAGGGCGGGCGCGAATACAACGGTCATCCGATTACGCTCGATTTTCAGCAGGCCGATCTGCGCCTGGTGCTGCGGGCGTTCAACGAGATCAGCGGCCTCAACATCGTGATCGATCCGACCGTGCAGGGCTCGGTCGACGTCGCGCTGAGAGACGTGCCGTGGGATCAGGCGCTCGACATCATTCTGCGCGCCAACAAACTGGGCTACATCCTCGACGGGACGATTGTGCGGATCGCGCCGTTGACGGTGCTCGCCGACGAGGAAGCGCAGCGGCGCAAGCTGTCTGACGAGCAGGCGCTGGCCGGGCAGCTGCAGGTGCTGACCAAGACGCTGAGCTATGCGCGGGCCGAAGAGCTGCAGACGCTGCTGACGCGAAGTGCCCTGTCACAGCGCGGCAGCGTGCAGGTGGATCCGCGGACCAACACGCTGATCATCTCGGACCTTGCCGATCGTCTGCAGACCGCGTCGCAGCTGATCGAGACGCTCGACAAACCGCAGCCCCAGGTCGAGATCGAGGCGCGGATCGTCCAGACCAACCGCAACTTCGCGCGCGAGCTCGGCGTGCAGTGGGGCTTCGGCGGCCGCCTCGATCCGGCGCTCGGCAACACGACCAACCTCGCCTTTCCGAACAGCGGGAACCTCTCGGGCCGGGTCGGCCCCATCCAGGGTCCGGCCGGCGCGGCCAACACACCGACCGCCGTCAACCTGGGAGTGGGTGCGGCGACCAGCGGCGTCGGCCTCGCGCTCGGCTCCGTGAACGGCGCATTCAACCTCGACATGGCGTTGAGCGCGCTCGAACAGTCCGGCAACGGCCGCATCCTGTCGACCCCTCGCGTCGCGACGCTCAACAACGTCGAGGCCCAGGTGATGCAGGGCGTGCAGATTCCGCTGCAGACCATCGCCAACAACACCGTGACGGTCACCTTCAAGGACGCCGCGCTGCTGCTGACGGTGACGCCGCAAATCACGGCAGCCGACACGGTCATCATGCGGATTCAGCTCGAGAACGCGACACCCGACTTCAGCCGTGCCGCGGGTCCGGCGGCGATTCCGCCGATCGACACCCAGCGCGCCATTACCACGCTGCTCGTCAACGACGGACAGACGACGGTGATCGGGGGCATCTATACCAGCAATCAGCAGAACCTCACCAACAGAACGCCCGGGCTCGGCGACATCCCGCTGATCAAGTGGCTGTTCCGCCGCGACCGCGTCTCGGATGAGAGCCGCGAGCTGCTGATTTTCATCACGCCGCGCATCATCAGGGGCTAACCGCATCATGACGATTCACAGCGCGAAGAAGTTCATCCTGGCCGCCGCGGCGGCGGCGAGCGTATCCTGCGGCAGCGTGATCCGCGACGGCAAGTCGCCGGTTTACCTGGTCATCGATACGCTGGTCGCCACTCGCGGCGGGGCAGCCGATCCGGCGGCGGGGACGCTGCTGTCCGATGTCGTCACCAACGGCGGGACGTTCAATGACATGGGCTCCGTCACCTTGCGGATGTCGCCGAGGAACATCGGCAGCGGCATCAGCCCGCCGGCCCCGACCCTCAACAACGAAGTGACCATGAACCGCTACCGCGTGACCTATCGCCGCGCCGACGGCCGCAACACGCCGGGAGCCGACGTGCCGTACGCCTTCGATGGGGCCGCCACCGGCACGGTTCCAAGCGGCGGGACGCTGACGCTCACCTTCGAGATGGTGCGGCACATCGCGAAGGAAGAGTCGCCGCTCGTGCAATTGCGCTTCGGCAATGGCAACACGCCGCCGGTCATTTCGACGATCAGCGAAATCACGTTTTACGGCCGCGATCAGGTGGGCAACGAAGTGAACGTCACCGGATCGATGTTGATCAACTTTGGCGACTTTGCCGACCCGGACTCCTAGGAGCAGCGAATGGTGAAGCGGCGACGACCATCTATCGTGGCACTCGCTGCGGTGCTGACCGCGGCGTGCACAATCAAAGACACTCCTGCGCCGCCTCTGACGGGACCCTCGGAGTACGCGCTCTCGATGACGATCGCGGCGTTGCCCGATCTGCTGACCCGGGACGGCGGCTCGCAGTCGGTGATCGTCGTCACCGCCCGCAACTCCCAGGGTGAGGCGCTCCGCGGCCTGCAGCTGCGGCTGGACATGATTGTCAACGGCCAGGTGCAGGACTTCGGCAGCCTGTCGGCCAGAACCGTGTTCACCAGCGCCGATGGACGGGCCACGGCAGTCTACACGGCGCCGCCCGCGCCGCCGGTCGGCGCTTCGTCGATCAGCGATCGCGTGTCGATCATCGCCAGTTCAGTCGGCACCAATCAGCAGGATGCGAAAGCGCAGGTGGTCGACATCCGTCTGGTGCTGCCGACCGTCTACGTGCCCGGCGCGCCAGTTGCGTTCTTTACCTACGCGCCCAGTACCGGGTATCACCACCGCCACCAACGTTGCCTTCAACGGCAGCGGCTCCTATCCGGTGGCCGGCAGCCGCATCGTCAACTACGCGTGGGACTGGGGCGACGGCACGACCGACAACTTCAACGCCAGCGCGAACGAGGATCACGACTGGGCAGGGGCCGGCAGCTACGCGGTCACCTTGACGGTCACCGACGACCTCGGCCAGCGCGCCAGCACGACACAGTTGATCACCGTCGGGTAATCTAGCGGTCGCGATGACCGACAATCCGCGAATCGAAGAGCTGCGACGCCGGGTTCAGAAGGACCCGGCGTCGATTGCTTTCGCGCAGCTGGCCGAGGAGTACCGCCGCGCGGGACACTACCGCGAGGCGGTCGACGCCTGCCGCGCCGGTCTGCACACCCACCCCGGCTATCTGTCGGCGCGTGTCACGCTGGGTCGAGCGCTCATCGAGCTCGGCGAGCTCGACGAAGCGCAGACCGCGCTCGAAACTGTCCTCAAGGGCGCCCCGGAGAATCTGGCGGCGATTCGCGGCGTCGCGGAAATCCGTCATCGGCGCGGCGAACTGACGGAAGCGCTTGGCCAGTATCGGACCGCGCTGAGCCTGGCGCCCAACGATCCCGATCTCGAGCAGACCGTCCACGAGCTCGCACGGCAAGTCGAGTTCAAGCCGGAACCGGAACCGCCCGCTGCCTCGCTCGACGAGATGGCGCACGGCACTCGGCTGGAAGAGCAGCTGCCGGATCTCGATCTGTTTCTGATGGCGGACGCCCACGCGGTACCCGATGTGATTCCTGGAAATCCTCCAAGCGCCGAACGCGACCGGGCTCTTCGCACTGTGGCCGCATTGGAGGGGTGGCTCGACGCTCTCCATGCCGCAGGCGCCGACCGCCGCTCTTAACACTCGCCTGGAAGCGGTCCGGCGCCGGCTCGTCGAGCTCGAGCTCGATGCGCTGGTGGTCACGGCTCTGCCCAACATTCTGTACCTGACGAATTTTTCAGGAAGCGCCGCGATTGTCGTAATCTCGCGCGACCGTCTTCTGTTCTTGACGGACTCGCGCTACGTGACCGCCCTGACCGACACGCGCGCCCAACCGTACGAGTGTCCGGGTCTCGAAGTGATTGAGGTCCAGGGAGCATATGACCCCCGCCTCGCGGACGTCCTCATCAACCTGGAAGGGACGCGCGTCGGCATCGAGGCCGCACATCTCACCGTCGCCCGACTGACCTGGTTGCAGCAGCACGTCGAGCGTGGCGTTCAGTTCGTCGAGACCGTCGGCATCGTGGAGCAGTCGCGTGTCGTCAAGGACGCATTCGAGCTGACCACGCTCCGTGAAGCCGCGCGGCGCCTGTCCTCGGTTGCTCGGGATGTGTTGGCGAGTGTGCGAGCCGGGCAACGCGAGCGGGACGTCGCGATGGACATCGACTGGCGCCTTCGTCGCGCCCAGTTCGAGCGGGTCGCATTCGAGACGATCGTCGCGTCGGGACCGAACGCGGCCCTGCCACATGCCCGGCCCGGTGAGCGAAGGTTCAGCGAAGGAGATCTCGTCGTGCTGGACTTTGGCGGCATCTACGACTCATACTGCGTGGACTTGACCCGAACCGTATCCATCGGGCCGGCGACCGCGCGCGCGCGCCACATCCACGCTGCAGTCTTGAATGCCCACGATCAGGCGCTTTCCGCGGTGCGCCCCGGAGCGTCGCGCTTCGCGGTTGACGCGGCCGCCAGAACCGTCCTCGAGGCGGCCGGCATGGGCGATGCCTTTGGTCACGGCACCGGTCACGGCCTCGGCCTCGAAGTCCACGAAGATCCCCGCATCACCAGACGCCGCCCCGATGTCGACAGCCGCGACGAAGCGCTGCGGGCCGGCATGGTGTTCACGATCGAGCCCGGGGCGTATTTTCCCGGATGGGGTGGTGTTCGCATCGAAGACGATGTCGTGGTGACCGACGGCGGCGCGGAACTGCTGACCGACGTCCCGACGAGCCTGTTGGAGCTCTGATTGGACCTGGAGCAGCTGAAACGCATTCTCGACCTGGTGCGGGAGCACGAGCTCGCGGAATTCGAAGTCGAGCACGAAGGCCTCCGCTTGAAGGTGCGCAAGACTTCGCGCGTGGCGGCCGCCGCCCCGGCACCGCCGGAACCGATGCTGGCGCCCGCGCCGCCGGCCCAGGCCGCCGCGCCTTCCGCGGTGCCGACGTCGAGCCCGGTGGCGGCGCCGACCGACAGCGAAATCGAGCTGGCGGTCGTGAAGTCGCCGATCGTCGGCACGTTCTATCGATCGTCGGAACCGGGCGCGGCGTCGTTTGTCGAGATCGGCTCGACCGTCAAGAAAGGGCAGGTTCTCTGCATCATCGAAGCGATGAAGCTGATGAACGAGATCGATTCTGAATATGACGGTGAGATCGTGAACGTCTACGTGGAAAACGGCCAGCCGGTGCAATACGGCGAGCGGCTGTTCGCGATCAGGACGAAATAGGTGTTCAAGAAGATTCTCATCGCCAACCGCGGCGAGGTCGCGCTCCGCATCATCTTCGCGTGCCGGGAGCTCGGCATCAAGACCGTCGCGGTGTTTTCCGAGGCCGACGAGAACTCTCTGCACCGGCGGTTTGCCGACGAAGATGTCTGCATCGGCCCGGCGCGAAGTGCCGACAGCTACCTGCACGTCCCCTCGGTGATCACCGCGGCCGAGATTACCGGCGCCGATGCGATCCACCCCGGTTACGGGTTCCTGTCCGAGAGCGCCTATCTGGCGGAAGTCTGCGAAGCCTGCCACATCAAGTTCATCGGACCGGATCCGCAGGTCATCCGGCTGATGGGTGACAAGGCGCGGGCGCGCCGGGTCATGAAGAAGGCCGGGCTGCCGGTCCTGCCTGGCAGCGATGGCCCGGTGGAGAGCGAAGAAAAGGCGCTCAAGATTGCCAAGGAAATCGGCTATCCGGTGATCGTCAAGGCGACGGCCGGCGGCGGCGGGCGCGGCATGCGGGTCGTCCGTGTGCCAGGGGAGCTGTCGAACGCGGTGAAGACGGCGCAGCGCGAAGCGGAAGCGGCGTTCGGCGTCGGCGACGTCTACCTCGAGAAGTACGTCGAATCGCCCCGGCACGTCGAGTTCCAGGTGCTCGGCGACCACCACGGCTCGGTCATCCATCTCGGCGAACGCGAGTGCTCGATTCAGCGCCGGCATCAGAAGCTGATCGAGGAGTCGCCGTCCCCGGCGCTGAGCGAAAAGATGCGCCGCAGAATGGGCAGCGTGGTGATCGATGCGGCGAAGGCGGTCCAGTACACCAACGCCGGCACCTTCGAGTTCCTGATGGATCCCGATGGGCGCTTCTATTTCATGGAGGCGAATACCCGCCTTCAGGTCGAGCATCCAGTCACCGAGATGGTCACCGGCATCGACATCGTCAAAGAGCAGATCCGGATCGCCGCCGGCGAGCGGCTCGGCTTCAAGCAGGGGGAAGTGACCTTTACCGGGCACTCGATCGAATGCCGGATCAACGCCGAGGATCCGGACACCTTCGTGCCGTCGCCGGGGACGATTCACGTCTTCAGCGTTCCCGGGGGACCGGGCGTGCGGCTCGAAACGCTGGCGCACCCCGAGTGCACGATCTCGCCTTATTACGACTCGATGATCGCCAAGATCATCGTCCACGGCCGCGACCGCCAGGAGGCGATCGCGCGCATGCGCCGGACGCTCGAGATGACCGTCATCGAAGGCATCAAGACGAACATTCCGATGCATCTCGCGGATCCTCGCCGACGCCGAATTCGTGGCCGGCAAGGTCAGTACGGCGTTCATGGATCGCTTCCTCGCGCGTCGCCCGGGCGGCCGACTCGCGGAAGCCGTTTGACGGTTCTTCCCTCACGCCTCTACGTCGTCTGTGATGCCGGCATCTGCGCCCGGGCCGGCTGGGATCTCGTCGACTACGCGGCGGCGTGCCTCGACGGCGGCGCCCGTTTTCTGCAGATTCGCGCCAAAGAGCTCAGTGGCCGGGCCTTCCTGGACGCGTCGACGGCGATCGTGCGCCGTGCGACCCAAGCCGGGGCGGTGGTGATCGTCAACGATCGCGCGGACCTGGCGCGCTTGGCGGGCGCCGCGGGTGTTCACGTCGGCCAGGAGGATCTGACGCCGCTGCAGGTGCGGACGGTCGTGGGTGCCGAGGCACTGGTCGGTCTGTCGACGCACACTGCCGATCAGCTCGACGCCGCGCTTCGTGAGCCAGTCAGCTATGTCGCCATCGGGCCGGTGTACCAGAGCGGCACCAAACGGACCGGCTATGAAGCGGTCGGCCTCGGAACGGTGCGGAGCGCGCGGGCGATGACAGGGTCGCGACGGCTGCCGCTGGTCGCGATTGGTGGCGTCACCCTCGAACGGGCGCGATCGGTCATCGAGGCCGGTGCCGATTCGGTCGCCGTGATCGCCGACCTCCTGGCAGCCGGCAGTCCATCGGCACGAGTCCGTCAGTTCCTTTCAGCGCTCGCCCCGTGACGCGTCGTGTCAGCGCGTTTTGCTGGCCAGCTTCGCCATCACGCTGTGCTTGCGGCCGTACAGCGAAGTAGATCACCAGGCCGATTCCCATCCAGATGAACAGCCGCAGCCAGTTCTCGGATGGCAGGCTGAACATCAGCATCAGGCAGCTGAGCACACCGAGGATCGGAATCAGCGGGACCATCGGGCATCGGAAGGGCCGCTCGGCTTCCGGGTGCAGACGTCTCATGATCAGCACCGCCGCGCAGACGATGGCGAATGCGAACAGCGTGCCCATGTTGACCAGGTTCAGCAACACCGTGATCGGCAGGAACGCCGCCATCAGGCCGACAAAGGCGCCCGTCGCGATCGTCGACTTCCAGGGCGTCCGGAACTTCGGGTGCACCTCGCCAAAGAATTTCGGCGACACCATGCCGTCGCGGGCCATCGCCAGCAAAACCCGTGGCTGACTGAGCATCAACACCAGCAGCACCGAGGTGATGCCGGCGACGCCGGCCAGCGCGATGATCACCTGGGCCCAGCCCAGCCCGACCTGCGAGAACGCGGTGGCCACCGGGGCGTTGATGTCGAGTTCCCCGTACGGAACCATTCCGGTCAGGACCGCCACCACCGCGACGTAGAGAACGGTGCAGATCAGCAGCGACGAGACGATGCCGATCGGCACGTCCCGGTTCGGCTGGCGTGCCTCTTCGGCATGGGTCGACACCGAATCGAAACCGATGTACGCGAAGAACGCGAGCGCCGCGCCGGCCAGCATGCCCAGCGGGCGCCCGCCGGCGTCTTCCTGGCCCATGAGCGTCTCGCCGAAGAAACTGAGACCGGTGAAACCGAAGGGCGCGAACGGCCGCCAGTTGTCGGGATTGATGTAAAACACCCCGACGCCGATGACGAACAGGACCGCGGCGAGCTTGACGATCACCATCGCGGCGTTGAAGCTGGCGCTTTCCCTGATTCCGATCACGAGCACCGTTGTCACGATGATCACGATGACCAGGGCCGGCAGGTTGATGATCGATCCGGTCGCGACGAGCTGGCCGAGATTGGGATCGTAGGTGACCACCGGGCCGCTGAGCGCTTGCGGGATCTGGTAGCCCGCGCTGCCCAGCACCGACTGGAAGTAACTGGACCAGCCGTTCGCGACCGTTGCCGATCCGACCGCGTACTCGAGCACCAGATCCCAGCCGATGATCCAGGCGAACAATTCGCCCAGCGTGGCGTAGGCGTAGGTGTAGGCCGAGCCGGCCACCGGGACCATCGAGGCGAATTCGGCGTAGCAGAGCGCGGCGAAGATGCACACGGTGCCGGCGACGACATACGACAACATCAGCGCCGGGCCGGTGGTCTGCGCGGCGATCGCGCCCGTCGTCACGAAAATGCCTGCGCCGATGATGGCGCCGATCCCGAGGCTGGCCAGTTGCACCGGACCGAGCACGCGTCGCAGCCGGTTCTCTCCCTTCAGTTCCTCGAGCAGCAACGACAGGGGCTTACGCGCAAACAACTGATTGGCCACGACGACTCCTTGGAAGCGGTTTGAGGCGGCAGTGGAGAATCCCGGATGTGGCTCGAAAAGTCAACGACCGATAGAATGGCACACGTGACCGTCGAGGCGAAGCAGTAGTGGGCGCACGTCTGCTGGACGGCGCGGCGGCCGGACAGACCATCCGCCACGAACTTCGGCCACAGGTCGCGAAGTTTACCGCCAGTGCCGGCCGCCCGCCCGGGCTGGCGCTGGTGCTCGTCGGCGACGACCCGGCCTCGCATCTCTACGTGACCAGCAAGCTGAAATCAGCGGGGGAGTCGGGCCTGCGCGCCGACATCGAGCGGCTGCCGGCGAGCGCCCCGGTCGAACAACTCCTCTCACTGGTCGACCGCCTGAATCGCAGCGAGGTCCACGACGGCATCCTGGTCCAGAGTCCCTTGCCCGAGGCCATGGGACCCGACGCGGAGCGGCGCGTGTTCGACGCCATCGATCCCGCCAAGGACGTCGACGGCTTTCATCCGGTCAACGTCGGCCGGCTCGTCCAGAATCGGGCGGTGCTTGCCCCCTGCACGCCGTCGGGGGTCATCGAACTGCTCGACCGGTCCGGCGTCGCGATTGCCGGGTCGCAGGCGGTCGTCATCGGCCGGAGCGATATCGTCGGCAAGCCGATGGCACTGCTGCTGCTGCATCGCCATGCGACGGTGACGATCTGCCATTCCCGCACCGCCGATCTGCCGGCAGTGGCACGCCGCGCCGACATTCTCGTCGCTGCGCTCGGCCGGCCGGCGTTCGTGACGCCCGAATTCGTCAAACCGGGGGCGACCGTCGTCGATATCGGGACGACCAGGGTCGACGACCGCATCACCATCGAGCAATTGTTCCCGCCGGGAACGAAGCGGCGCGAGGCGTTCGAGCGCCGGGGATCGCTGGTGCTCGGCGACGTCCATCCCGGGGTGGAAGCAGTAGCCGGTGCCTTGACCCCCGTCCCCGGTGGCGTCGGCCCATTGACGATCGCGATGCTTCTGAAGAACACGCTGTCAGCGGCCGCGCGGAGAGCAGGATGGACTAGCGGCTGATGAGACAGCTCGATGAGACAGCAGCGCCTGCGGCCATGCCGAAGCCGAGGACAAGTAATCCGAGGCGAGGCATCGTCGTAAGCTCGCGGCGGGGGTGGGGCCCCGCCGCGAGTAATAAATGTTGACCGCTGCGTTGACCGGCGGCATCGCCACCGGCAAGAGCTACGTTCTCGATCGCTTCCGCCGCCTCGGCGCGGCGTGCCTCGATGCAGACGCTCTGGCGCATGGCGTCACCGCCGCCGGTACCGAGGCGTCGCACGCCATCGCCAGCCGCTTCGGCGCCCAGATGCTCGACGAGACCGGTGCGGTCGATCGCACGAGACTTGGTCCGGTCGTGTTCGCTGACGACGCGGCCCGCCGCGACCTCGAGGCGATTGTCCATCCGGCGGTGGGACGCGCGATTCTGGCGGGCCTCAAGGCCTTCGAGCGCCTCGGATCCCGCGTGGCGATTGTCGACATCCCGTTACTGTTCGAGACAAAAGGAGAGACCAAGTACGACCGGGTGTTGGCGACCGTATGCCGACCTGAAACCCAGCTGGCACGGCTGATCGAGCGGGGTCTGTCAGAGACGGCGGCGCGCCAGCGGCTGGCGGCCCAATTGCCGGCCGAGGAGAAGGCGGCGCGCGCCGACTACGTGATTCGAACCGACGGGACGTTCGCCGACACGGACGCCCAGGTGGACGCCATCTGGACGACGCTCAATGCGACCTAGCAGCTAGTGTCCCGGCCGGGACACTAGACCTCGACCTCGGTCGGATCGTTGGCGGGGGCGATCCGCTCCTCCACGAAGGTGTTCCAGTCATGGCAGTGCGGGCACTGCCAGAGGAGCTCGGTGCTTCGATAGCGGCACCGCATGCAGATGTGCGGGTCGAGGTAGAACACCGCGTGTTCGGTGAGATCGCGGTAGCGGTTCACCAGCGACGCAGGATGCTGCAGCTGTCCGAGCGCGCGCCAGATCGCCTGATGGATGCTGAGGGCATGCGGATTCTGGACGAGCGCGGCGAACAAGAGGTCGAGCGCATCCTGCGGCTGGCCGCTTGCGGCGAGATGGCGCGACAAGGCGAGGCGCGCCCGCCAGTCCTGAGGATTCTCATCGATCAGCCGGCGGCAGAGTCGTGTGAAGCGCTCGGGAGCGCCGGTGCGATGCGCGAGGCCTTCGAGCCGGCTGAACGCCAGGTAGGCCCGGTCGGGGGCCACCTGCACCATCTTGTCCCAGATCGCGGCCGCCTCTTTTTCATTGCCTTCCGCGGCACGCAGGTCGCCGAGGTTCAGATACGCCGGGACGGCCCGCGCGTCGAGGTCGATCGCCGCCTGGAAGTGGCGGGTCGCCTCCGGGAAATCCTTCCGCCGCATGGCTTCGAGGCCGATCTCGTTCTCCAGGAACGCGAGAATCGCCTGATTCTGGGCGCCGGTGCCGGTCGTCGACAGCGTCGAGAGCCGGCGCCGCGTATCGTAGGCGTCGGTCCACTGGTGCTGCTCCTCGTGCAGCTTCTGCAGATTGATCAAGGCGTACTCGTTCTGCGGATCGAGACGCAGCACCTCGTTGAACGCTTCGAGGGCGCGATCGACGAACCCGCCGCGCTTGTAATCCAGCCCGAGGCAGAGCAGCACGTAGGCGTGCTCCATTCGCGTCAGGCGTGACCGCTGCAGCAGCCCCTGGTGCACGGTGATCGCTTTGCCCACCTGGCCTTTTTCGCGGTGCAGGTTGCCGAGGATCATGTGCACCTCGAGCGCGTCCTGGTCGAGGCTGGCGGCGTGGGTCAGCTCTTCGATCGCCAGATCGATTTGATTGGCGACGAGGAAATTGAGGCCGAGGATGTAGTGCGGCGATTCGCGCGCCCGGCGGCGATCGATCCATTTCCCGCCACGCAGCTTGTAACGCTCCCAGGCCTTGCCGACCGTGAGGCCGACCAGCAGCATGATGAGCCCCGTCAGGAGCAGACCATAGTCGTCCATCGCTAGGCTCGAGTCGCCCCGCCGGCGGACTCATGCTCGTACGAGCTGACGACGGTGTTCCACGAGCCTTGCGCGCGGAGAATCAGCTCGACGAGCTCGCGCGCCGCGCCGCATCCGCCGTTGCACTGGCTGACCCAATCGACTCGCGACCGCACCTCGGGCACGGCGTCGGCCGGCGCGCACGAGAATCCGACCCGCGCCAGCACCGCCAGATCGACGATGTCGTCGCCCATGTAGGCCACCTCCTGCTGCGTGACGCGCTCGGCGGCGAGGATCCGCTCGAAGGCTTCCAGCTTGCTGGTCACGCCCTGGTGCACGAGCGTGATGCCGAGCTGCGCCGCGCGATGCAACGTGGTCGGCGAGTAGCGCGCCGACAGCAGGCCGACGGCGACCTTGCAGCGCTGCGCCCAGACCAGCGCGATGCCGTCGCGGATCGCGAACGACTTGCTCTCCGTGCCATCCGAGTGCATCACCACCCGGCCGTCCGTGAGGACGCCATCCACGTCGAACAGAATCAGTTTGACCGCTGCGGCTTTCGCCTGTAGTGACATGTTCGAACGTCGAACGTCCAGTTCACACCAGTCCCGTTCGCCAGAGCTCATGCAGATGCACGACGCCGGCCACGCGGCGCGCGTCGTCGTCGACCACGACCAGCGACGTGATCTTGCGCTGTTCCATGATGTGCAGCGCCTCGGCGGCCAGCGTGCCCACTCGGATCGATACCGCGGCGCGGGTCATCACGTCGGCGGCGGTCAGCGACAGGATATCGCGGTCGGTCGACATGTGCCGGCGGAGATCGCCGTCCGTGATGACGCCCAGCAGAGTCTGACGGTCGTCGACCACGCAGGTCATACCGAGTTTCTTGCTCGACATCTCATAGATCACATCGCGCATCGGCGTCGCCAGGCCGACCGTCGGACACTGCCGGCCGGCGTGCATCAGCGTCTCGACCCGCATGAATCGCTTGCCGAGCTTGCCGCCCGGATGAAGGTTGGCGAAGTCCTCTTCACGAAAGCCCTTCTGCACGAGCAGCGTCATCGCGAGCGCGTCGCCAATCGCCAGCGCCGCGGTCGTGCTCGCGGTCGGGACCAGATTCAGGGGGCAGGCCTCTTCGGTGACACTGCAATCGAGCGCGACGTCCGCCGCCTCGGCGAGCGTCGACCGGGGGGAGCCGGTGATCGCGATGAGCTTGGCGCCAAGCCGGCGGATGGCTTCGAACAGGCGCAGGATCTCGTCGGTCTCGCCGCTGTACGAGAGCGCCATCACCACGTCGTCACTCTGAATGACGCCGAGATCGCCGTGAGTCGCCTCGGCGGGGTGAAGGAAGAACGCGGCGGTCCCGGTGCTCGTCAACGTGGCAGCGATTTTCCGGCAGATGATGCCGGACTTGCCCATGCCGGTCAGGATGACGCGGCCTTTGCAGTTCTGCAGGAGCGCGAGTGCCCGGTCGAACCGTTCGTCGAGCCGGGGCACCAGCGCGAGAATGGCCGCGGCTTCCGTCTCGAGCACTTTGCGGGCAAGAGCGCGATCAGCCACGCGCGGTACCCGAGGCGCCAACCGGCCGCTGCGGCGATGACGGCTCCCGCCGCTTGGCAATCGCGTCGAAGGCCATCAGACGGCGCATCAGCGGCTCGAGCAGATCGAGCTGGAGCGCGTTCTGGGCGTCGCTCCTGGCAGCCGCGGGATTCTCGTGAACCTCGATGAACACGCCGTCCACGCCCGCCGCGACGCCAGCCGAGGCCAGTGGCTCGATGTACTGCGCCAGCCCCGCGGTCACTCCGTCGCCGCCGCCAGGCAGTTGAAGACTGTGGGTGACATCGAAGACGACCGGCGTGCCGGTGTCGCGCACCATCGGCAAGGCTCGCATGTCGACGATCAGATTGTGGTAGCCGAAGCTGGTTCCCCGCTCGGTCACGATGACACGCGCATTGCCGGCGTCGTTGACTTTGGCGACGGCATGCCGCACATCGTCGGGCGCCAGGAACTGGCCCTTCTTGATATTGACGATTCGGCCCGTCCTGGCCGCCGCCATCAGCAGATCGGTCTGCCGGCAGAGGAACGCAGGAATCTGGAGGATGTCGGCAACCTCGGCGGCCGGCGCAGCCTGCGCTGGGTCGTGGATGTCGGTCAGGATGGGTACCCCGACCTGCGTCTTGATCGCCGCCAGGATGCGAAGGCCCTCGGCAAGGCCTGGGCCGCGGAACGACCGTCCCGATGTGCGGTTCGCCTTGTCGTACGAAGCTTTGAACACGAACGGCGTCGAGAGCCTGCCCGCGATCTCGCGCAGCCGGGCCGCCAGGCGCAGGGCGTGCGCCTCGCTCTCGATCACGCAGGGACCAGCGATGAGAACGAACGGGCGTTCGCCGCCGAATGTCAGGTCGCCAAGCTGAACGGGGGCCACGGCGTTCATTATACGGGGCCCGCCCGGGGTTGCCGTCCCGCTACGCGCGAAGCTCCACGCCGTGCGCGCTCCTCGTGTCGAGCGATTCGCCCTGCGTCTTGTGCCGGTAGCTCGCCTCCACGAACGAGGCGAACAGCGGATGGGGCCTGGTCGGCTTCGACTTGAACTCGGGATGGAACTGAACGGCGAGATACCACGGGTGGTGGGGCATTTCCGCAATCTCGACGAACTTGCCATCGGGGGACCGACCGGAAATCCGCAGCCCGTGCTCCGCCAGGGTCCGCTCGTAGAGACAGTTGAACTCGTAGCGATGACGATGCCGTTCGTGGATGGTGGCCGCGCCGTAGACACGCTGCGCCAGCGAGCCGGGCGCCAGGTCGCACTGATACGTGCCGAGCCGCATCGTTCCGCCGAGATCGTCGACACCGAGGAGGTCGCGCAGCTTGTAGATCACCTTGTTCGGGGTGTCAGGAGCGCATTCGGTGGAATCGGCGTCGGCCAGTCCGGCGACGTTTCGCGCGTACTCGACGGTCGCCCACTGGAAGCCATAGCAGATGCCGAAGTAGGGGATGCCGCGCTCGCGGGCGACCTGCGCCGCCTTCATCATCCCTCGCGTGCCGCGGTCCCCGAAACCGCCCGGGACGAGGATGCCGTGGGCGTTGTCGAGCAGCGCGTCACCATCCGGCGCTTCCAGCGCTTCAGCTTCGATCCACTTGATGTTCACCTTGATGCGGTGCGGGAATCCGCCGTGATAGAGCGCCTCGTTGAGACTTTTGTAGGAGTCCTCGTAACCGACGTACTTGCCGACGACGTGGATGGTGATCTCGTCGAGAGGATTCTTGATGCGCGCGACCAGCTCCTCCCACGCGTCCATCCGCCGTTCGGTGGGCGGCAGCTGCAGGTACTTCAGCACGATGCGATCGAGGCCTTCGGCGGCCAGCACGAGCGGGACCTCGTAGATCGTCGAGACGTCTTTGGCGGTGATGACCGCTTCCTCGGCGACGTCGCAGAACAGGGCGATCTTCCGCTTGATGTCCGGATCGAGGAACCGGTCGGTGCGGCACAACAGGATGTCGGGCTGGATACCGATCGACCGCAGATCGCGGACGCTGTGCTGGGTCGGCTTGGTCTTCAACTCGCCGGCGGCGCCAATGAACGGGACGAGGGTGAGGTGGATGTAGATCGTATTGTCGCGGCCGACGTCCTGGCGGAACTGACGGATCGCCTCGAGAAACGGCAGGCTCTCGATGTCGCCGACCGTCCCGCCGATCTCGACCAGCGCGATGTCGGCATCGCCAGCGCCACCGCGAATCGCGTCCTTGATTTCGTTGGTGATGTGCGGGATGACCTGGACGGTGCGGCCGAGGTAGTCGCCGCGCCGCTCTTTCTGGATGACGCTCTGGTAGATCTTGCCGGTGGTCCAGTTCGAATTGCGACTGGTGGTGGTATGGGTGAAGCGCTCGTAGTGGCCCAGGTCCAGATCAGTCTCAGCGCCGTCGTCGGTGACATAGACCTCGCCGTGCTGATAAGGGCTCATCGTGCCGGGATCGACGTTGATGTAGGGATCGAACTTCTGGAGGGTGACCTTGTAACCATGGCCCTCGAGCAGGGCGCCGACCGACGCCGCCGCCAACCCTTTACCCAGAGAGGAAACAACACCGCCCGTCACGAAGATGTATTTGGTCATGGTCAACTGGAGGTGGTGGTCGCGAACAGTCGCCGGACCTGTTCCAGGTCCTCCGGCGTGTCCACTCCGATTGAGTCGTAGGCGGTTTCCACCGCTTTGATGCGAATCCCGTGTTCGAGGGCCCGCAGCTGTTCCAGCGCCTCGGCCCGCTCGAGCGGCGTCGGTTCGAGCGAGGCCAGCACCAGCAGGACGCTGCGCCGATAGGCGTAGAGACCGATATGTTTGTAGAGCGGCGGCCAGCCGCCGCGCGGATCGCGGGCGTGCGGAATCGGGGCACGCGAGAAATACAGGGCAAATCCGCCCCGATCCAGCACGACCTTGACGACGTTCGGATTGGCCAGCTCCGACGGGTCGTGAATGCGTCGATAGAGCGTCGTCATCGGAATCGACGGGTCGCTGAACGGCGCCACCGCCTCGCCAATCGCCCGGGGATCGATCAGCGGCTCGTCGCCCTGCACGTTGACGATCACGTCGCAATCGAGCGAGGTCGCCACTTCGGCCAGTCGATCGGTGCCGGTCTCGTGCGCGCGTGTCAGGCGAACGTTGCCACCGAAGCCGGTGACGGTGGTCGCAATGCGCAGGTCGTCGGTCGCGACGATCACACGCGAGATCGAGGGTGACGCCTCGACCCGCCGGTAGACATGTTCGATCATCGGGCGGCCGCCGATCGGTTCGAGCGCCTTGCCGGGCAATCGCGTCGACGCGTATCGTGCGGGGATGATGGCGACTATCTGGAGCGGAGGAGCAACGATGGGATCGACCAGGAAACCAGCCGACGCAGGGTGCACGACGAATAATAACACACCCTTTTCGGCTGCGTGCTAGGATCGCGGGGCGGACAGCGATGAACGTGAAGCGGATCGCGTGGCTCTCGACAGGTGGCGGAGTGCTGGTGGCGATGATCGCCGGCGCGACGACCTCAGGCCCGCGCCGCGCCGCGCCGCCGGCAGCGACGCCGAACACCGCAGCGATCGAGCTGCGCGGCGCAGAGCTCGCCGCCGAAGTCGCGAGGCTGCGTGCCCGCCTTCGTCCGACCGACGAACCGCAGTCACCCGCGCGCAATCTGTTTCAATTCGCCAGGGGCACGGCGCCGGTCGCGGCCGCCCCGATCGTCGAAGTCAACCAGCCGGCCGTCGTCGCTGCGGCGCCGCCGTCACCGCCGCCATTCACGCTCGTCGGCCTGGCGTCGGATTCGACCGATGCCGACATCGTCCGGACCGCAATCATTTCCGGTTTCGGCGACGTGTTTCTGGTGAAGGAAGGGGAGACGCTCGCATCACGATATCGCGTCGTCCGCGTCGGCGCTGATGGCGTCGATTTGACAGCGATCTCTGACGGCACCCCGGTCACCCTCAGGCTTCAGCCGTAAAGAAATCTGTAATTAGGAATTGGGAATGGGGAATTAGGAATTCCGGGTTGATCATTCCTAATTCCTAATTCCCAATTCCTAATTTCGCATTGTCATTCTTCCCCCAGTGGTCACTCTCATCATCAACCCGATTTCCGGCGGCGCGCGCCGGCCCGGAGCGGCGCAGCGAGTCGAGATCGCCCGCCGCATCCTCGCGTCACACGACGAAAAGGCGGTCATCGTCGTTTCCGAGCGGCGCGGGCACGTGCGGGAGCTCGCCGCGGCGGCCGTTGCGGCGGGGTCGCGGCTGGTCATCGTGTGGGGCGGTGACGGCACGGTGAACGAGGCGGGTTCCGTTCTGATCGGCGGCACCATTCCACTGGGGATGATCCCGGCTGGTTCAGGCAACGGCCTGGCGCGTGAGCTCGGCCTGCCGCTGGATCCGGAGCGGGCAATCGCCATCACCCTCAACGGCACGCCCCGGACGATCGACGCCGGTGAGCTCGGCGGCCGACCGTTCTTCAACATGGCTGGCATCGGTTTCGACGCGCACGTCGCATCGCGATTCGATCGAACCAGCAAACGCGGGCTGGCCAGCTACGTGCGCCTCTCGGCGCGCGAGCTGCTGACCTACCGGCCGGGCAGCTATCGCATCGAGTGCGGACGGGAATCGATTCTCCATCGCGCCCTTCTGGTCGCGCTGGCGAACTCTCCGCAATTCGGCAACGGCGCGCGCATTGCGCCGTCGGCGCGCCTCGACGATGGCCGTCTCGATCTGGTCATCTATGAGGAAGTGTCGCGTTTCGCAACGATCTGCGCGATGCCGCGTCTGTTCGCCGGCGGCATCGAAGCGGTGCGCGGTCTCTCCGTGCAACAGATCGAGCGCGTGCGAATCGACAGCGAGCAGCCGATGACGTTCCACGTCGATGGTGAGCCGGTGGAAGGCGGCACAACTCTCGAGGCGAGAGTGCTCGCCGGAGCGCTCAGGGTCTGCGTCTGACATGGACAGCCGGGCCTAACAGGCCCGGCCTACGTACAAGTAGGTAGGGCGGACCTCTCAGGTCCGCCGCGTCTCATCCGCCTAATCTGACAATCCACGCGTCGCGAATCGCAGGTACGCGGCGGATCGCGTCGGCGGCCGCGTCGAGCGCATCCGGCGTGCTCGATTCGTCCAAACCGACGATGCCGACGGCGCCGGTGTCGTTACGGCCCAGCGCAAAACTCGCGATGTTGATGTGGTGGCGGCCCAGAATCGTGCCCACCTCGCCGATGACGCCCGGTTGATCCTCGTTCGAGATCACCAGCAGCGTACCGCCGGCCAGCGGCGCCTCGACGCTGATTCCGTCAATCGAGACGAGCCTGGGGCTGTTCGGTTCGAACACGGTGCCTTCGGCCCAGCGCTCGCCGCTGCCGGTGTGCAGCTTCACCGACACCAGGCTCGTGAAGTCGCGCGTCCGCGAGCTGCGTGACTCGATAATCTCGATGCCGCGCTCCCGTGCGGCCGCCCGCGCGTTCACCATCGACACGCCGCCCGACAGGATGGGCCTCAACACCCCAGCGGCGGCGCTCGAGGCGAGCACCTCCGCCCCCCGGCTTTCGGCGAGCGCGCCGTAATAACGAAGACCCAGCGCCTCGATCCGCGCCGGCCCCATCTGGGTCACCAGGGTCGCCAGGTGATCGGCCAGCCGGATCCAGGGCTGCAGGCGCTGCAGCTCGTCGGGATGCACGGATGGAAAGTTCACGGCATTGCGCACGACGCCGTCACGCAGGAAATCGCGGACGGCTGCGGCGGTGTCGAGGCCGACGAGCTCCTGGGCTTCCTCTGTCGACGCAGCGATGTGCGGCGTGGCGATGACCTGTGGCATCCCGGCCAGGACCCAGTCGCCCGGCGGTTCCTTCTCGAACACGTCAAGGCCGGCGCCGGCGACGATTCGGCGGTCGATGGCGTCTTTCAGTGCCAGTTCGTCGATCAGCTCGCCGCGCGCCGTGTTGATGATTCGGACGCCGGGCTTCATCCGGGCGAATCGTTCGGCATTCAGCAGATGCCGCGTCTCGGGAGTCGAAGGCAGGTGGAGCGTCAGGAAATCGGCGGTCGCGAACACCTCGTCGAGCGAGAGCAGCTCGACGCCCATCCCGTCGGCGATATCACGCGAAATGAACGGATCGTGGGCCACGACCCGCATGCCAAACGCCCGCGCGCGCTGGGCCACCTCCTGGCCGATCCGCCCGAGGCCCGCAATGCCGAGCGTCTTTCCCCGGAGCTCGGTTCCCAGAAACCGCTTCTTCTCCCACTTGGCGTCTTTCATCGCGCGGTCGGCGGCCGGGATTCCGCGCGCGAGCGCCAGCATCAAGGCGCAGGCATGCTCGGCAACGCTGATGCTGTTAGCCCCCGGGGCGTTGACGACGAGAATGCCGCGGCTGCTGGCCGCTGCGACATCCACGTTGTCGACGCCGGTGCCGGCGCGCGCGACGATCCGCAGTTTCGGCGCGGCTGCCAGCACGTCCGCCGTCACCTTCGTGGCGCTGCGGACGAGCAGGGCATCGGCATCGACCAGCGCGGCCGCCAGCTCGGCCGGCGGACGGCCGCTCTTCGCGTCCACCTGCCAGCCCGCCTCGGCGCGGAGAAGCTCCAAGGCTGAAGCCGGCAGGTCGTCTGAGACGACTATCTTGATGGTGCTTAGTGCGACTTGGTGGTTTTTGGCGCGAGGCTGCGAACGTAGTTCACTAGGTTCCATATGTCGTTGGCCGGGATTCGGCTGCCGTAGGCGCGCATGCCCGTCTGACGCGAGCCGTCACGAATCACGGTGAAGATTTCACCCTCGGTCCGTCCGTGCTTCCAGTCGGCATCCGTCAAATCCGACGGCAACGGTTTGAGCAACGCGCCCGCTTTGCCATCACCCTTGCCGGTGGTGCCGTGGCAGGAGGCGCACTGCGCGTCGTACAGTTTCTTGCCGGCGGCGATCGAGGCCGCCGATGAGGCGACCGGGTTTTTCATCTTCGCAGCGTCCGGATGATTGTGTGCACCTTCGGCGTGCGGTTGCTGTGCCGGCGGCTGCTGGGCGGCGACCCCGAACGTCGACAGCGTGAATGACAGTGCGGCTACGGCGCACGCGAACCACACGGTGCGAGAAACGAAGCGCATCGAACCAACCCTCCTTCTCAATCGCAAGCGCTGCCTACAGTATAATCCCGAGGTTTTATCGGCCGGCTACGCGGCGCCAGAGTTCGCCCTGCTGTGGTGCAAACCGCTAAAACATTCGGGATGCCGCATCACAACGGAGTAAATCGCGCTGCTTTTCCACAGAGTTTTCCACAGTTCCTGTGGAGAAAGCCGTCAACATCAGGGAGCCTGACCTAAACGGCGCCTCATAACACTATGCCGACTTCCACGCTGCCCAAAGCACCAACCACTGGCACGGCCATCTCCCGTGAGCATGGCCGACTCGTCGTGCCCGACAATCCTATCATTCCGTTCATCGAGGGTGACGGCACCGGCCCTGACATCTGGCGCGCGAGCGTCCGCGTCCTCGATGCGGCGGTCGCCAAGGCGTACGCCGGCAAGCGCAAGATTGCGTGGATGGAAGTCTACGCCGGCGAGAAGAGCTTCAAACAGTTCAACAACTGGCTGCCGGACGAAACCGTCGAGGCGTTCCGCAGCTACCTGGTCGGCATCAAAGGTCCGCTCACGACGCCGGTCGGCGGCGGCATCCGGTCGCTCAACGTCGCGTTGCGGCAATTGCTCGACCTGTTCGTCTGTCTACGACCGGTGCGGTGGTACCGCGGCGTCCCCTCGCCCGTCAGACATCCCGAAAAAGTCGACATGGTGATCTTCCGTGAAAACACGGAGGACATCTACGCCGGCATCGAGTACGCGGCCGGCACGCCCGAAGCACAGAAGGTGCTCGACTTCTTCGCGCGCGAATTCCCCAAGGAGTTCAAGAAAATCCGTTTCGGCACCCCCGACGCGTCGCGCGAGTGGCAGCAGCAGCTGGAAGGGATCGGCGCGCCCAAGCGCGAGGTCAGCGTTCAGGTCGGCGTCGGGTTGAAACCGATCAGCTACCTTGGCACCGAACGGCTCGTACACAGCGCGATCTCGTATGCCGTCATCAACAAACGGAAGAGCGTCACGCTGGTCCACAAGGGCAACATCATGAAATTCACCGAGGGGGCATTCCGCGACTGGGGCTACCAGATCGCGAAGGACTTCTTCGGGGCGGTGGAGATCGACGGCGGTCCATGGTGCCGGATTCCGGACGGGAAGCCGGGGGCGGGGCTGATCATCAAGGACGCGATCGCCGACATCACGCTGCAGCAGGTGCTGACCCGGCCCGACGAGTTCGATGTCATCGCCACGCCGAACCTGAACGGCGACTATCTCTCGGATGCGCTTGCCGCGCAGGTCGGCGGCATCGGCATCGCGCCCGGCGGCAACATCAACTACGTCACCGGCCACGCGGTATTCGAAGCGACCCACGGCACGGCGCCGAAATACGCGAACCAGGACAAGGTCAACCCGGGGTCGGTCATCCTCTCGGGCGAGATGATGCTGCGGCACATGGGCTGGCCGGAAGCCGCCGATCTCGTGGTGAAGGGGATGGACGGCGCGATCGCCGCCAAGAAAGTCACCTACGACTTCGCGCGGCTGATGGAAGGCGCCACCGAGCTGCGGACGTCGGAGTTCGGGGACGCAATCATCGCTAACATGTAATCACTCGAACGCTGACAGCAGCAAAGGACGCAGGCTCAGATGAATCGCAAAGTGACTGTCGTAGGGGGCGCCGGCAACGTCGGGTCGACCGTGGCCCGCTGCATCGCAGATAAGGAACTGGCCGACGTCGTCATCGTCGACATCGCGGATCAGAAGGCCGCCGGGATCGCTCTCGACATGCTCGAGTCGTGCCCGATCACCGGATCGGACAGCCGCGTCATCGGCGGCTCCGACTACGAGCAGACGGCCAATTCCGATGTCGTCGTGGTCACGTCCGGCGTTCCGCGCAAGCCGGGGATGAGTCGGGATGACCTTCTGAACGTGAACTTCGGCATCATGAAGGCGGTCACCGAGCAGGTGGTGAAGTATTCGCCCAACTGCATCATCGTGCCGGTCGCCAACCCGCTCGATGCGATGTCGCAGGCCGTCTTCCGGCTCAGCAAGTTCCCGCGCGAGCGGGTGATCGGGATGGCCGGGGTCCTCGACTCGGCACGGATGCGCACCTTCATCTCGATGGAGCTGAACGTCTCGGTGGAGAACATCCACGCGTTCGTGCTGGGCGGTCACGGGGACACGATGGTGCCGTTGCCGCGGTATTCGACCGTGGCCGGGGTCCCCATTACCGAGCTGATGTCGAAGGAGCGCGTGGACGCGATTGCCAAGCGGACGGCCGATGGCGGGGCCGAGATCACCAAGCTGGTCGGCACGAGCGCGTGGTACGCCCCTGGTGCAGCAGCGGCCGAGATGGTCGAGTGCATTCTCAAAGACAAGAAAAAGATTCTGCCCTGCTCGGTGTTTCTTCAGGGGGAATACGGGATCCGCGATCTCTTCGTCGGTGTCCCGGTCAAGCTCGGCGCCCGCGGCGTCGAGGAGATCATCCAGATCAAACTGACGCCCGAAGAGGACGCCGCGCTGAAAAAATCGGCGGCAGCGGTCAAGGAGCTCGTCGACGTCATCGGCGTTTAGCCAAGATCCCGCAATCCTCAAATCCTCAAATCCTGAAATCCTCAAATCTCAGGATCCATCGCTGGCGACTATCGATGGGGAATTTTGTTGAATGGCGGCCGTCGGAAGACTAGCCTCACGCCATGAAAACACTGCTCTACGGCATCCTCGCGCTCGGTTGGGTTCCGACGCTGGC
The DNA here is from genome assembly GCA_963728825.1 of uncultured Acidobacteriota bacterium. Classification (GTDB taxonomy): domain Bacteria; phylum Acidobacteriota; class Vicinamibacteria; order Vicinamibacterales; family CAVVIG01; genus CAVREM01. The sequence goes on along the minus strand of CAVSLA010000004.1, from coordinate 1,608,006 downwards.
GTTCGTCGCCGGCCTCGAGTGGGCGACGACCGAGTCGGCTGTGGCTCAAGGACGGACACCCATCAAGGTGACCCGTCTGTACACCGGTCCCGACGGCAAGACCAAGGCGGAGGAGTGGGAGATTCCGGTGAAGGGCGAAGGACGCGGGACGGAGCTGTCGAGCGTGGTCGGCGTCACCAGCTTGCAGTTCCGTCGTACCAACCAGGACTACAACCTGGATTGGCACCCTGCGCCGAGACGGCAGTTCGTCGTGACGCTCAGCGGCGAAAGTGAAGTGGAGCTGGAAGGCGGCCGGAAGATTCGTCTGGGGCCCGGACACATCCTGCTCGCCGAAGACACGACCGGACAGGGCCACATCTCCCGAGCCGTCGGATCCCAGGATCGGATCTCGCTCTTCATCCCGATCGCGGATGGGGCAGTGGTACCCCGCTAGGGGACGGCAGGCAATCCGGACCGATGATCGATCTGCCGCCGGACCAATTTCGACGACTGGGCCATCGGGCTGTGGATCTGGTCGCCGACTATCTCGCCGCGCTGCCGCAACGCCCCTGCCGACTGCCGGTGCCAGCCGACGTTCGGCAGAGCCTCATGAACGAGCCCCTGCCCGAGACGGGATGCGACGCCGACGCGCTGCTCGATTACGTGGAGTCGGTGATTTTCCGTTATCCGATGGGAAACGGCAGTCCGAGATTCTTCGCGTGGGCCAACTCGCCGCCCGCCCCGATCGCCGTCATCGGGGATCTGCTGGCCGCAGCCTTGAATCCGAGCGTGGCCGGTGGAGATCACGCGGCCACCTACGTCGAGCACGCCGTCCTGGCCTGGATGCGCGCGATCGTCGGCATGCCGGCCGACGGCGGCGGCATCCTGACGAGCGGCGGCTCGGTAGCGAATCTTACCGGGCTCGCAGTCATGCGCCATGTGCGGACCGACGGCGCGGTCCGCGCCGATGGCCTGGGCGGCGGCGCGCCTGCGCTCGTGGTTTACACCTCCACCGAGGGCCACAGCTGCATCCAGAAAGCGGTGGAGTTGCTCGGCATCGGACACGCGAACCTGCGGCGTGTGCGGGTGACGTCTGACTGGCGATTGGATGTGCATGCGCTCGAGGCGCAGATCAGGGCCGACCGCGCGGCCGGACTGCAGCCCGCATGCGTGGCGGCAACCGCAGGCACGGTCAATACCGGCGCGATCGATCCGCTCGAAGAAGTGTCCGACCTCTGTCGCGCCGAGAACTTATGGTTCCACGTCGACGCGGCCCTCGGCGGACCCGCCGCGCTCGTCCCGGAGCTTGCCCACTGGTACCGCGGCATCGAACGGGCCGACAGCCTGGCGATCGATCCGCACAAGTGGATGTACGTGCCGGTTGAGTGCGGCTGCGCGCTGGTGCGTGATGCGGCCGCGATGCGAAACGCCTTTTCGCTGGTGCCGCCCTACCTGCGGGACGAGCAGGCGCTGCCGTGGTTTTCCGAGTTCGGCATCCAACAGAGTCGCGGATTTCGCGCCCTCAAGTTGTGGCTGGTGCTGAAGCAGAACGGTGTGCAGGCCTTTCGGGAATCGATCGCCAGAGACATCGGGCTGGCTCGAGCGCTGCGACATCGCCTGGAGCAATCCCCGGACTTTCAGGTCGTCGCAAGCGGTCCGCTGAGCGTCGTCTGCTTCAGGTATCTGCCGGTCAACGCCGGTGCCTCGGAACAGGTCGATCGATTGAACCGCAACCTGCTGGACCGGGTTCAGCGCGAGGGTCGGGTCTTCCTGACCGGGACGGAGCTCGACGGCCGCTTCGTGCTCCGTGCCAGTGTCATGAACTTTCACTCGACCGACCGTGACATCGAGACGCTGGTCGCGACGCTTCGGTCCGCCGGCGCCGGGTTGACCGAGTCGCGCGCATCACCGTAACCCTTCCTAGAACATCGCAATCGGGTTGACGGGGCTACCGGTGCCGCGCGGCACGCGAAGCGGCAGCGCCACGAACATGAACTCGTATCGACCTTCTTCGGCGCACACCGCGGCGAGCGGCTCGAGCAACGCGTTGTCGAGCAGCGGCACGCCGAAGCTGAAGAGCACGCTGTGAACCGGCCAGCGCAGCCCGTAGCCATCGGGACGCGCATCCATCATGTCCCAGCCGAGAATCGCGACGTCGTTGTCGCGGATGAAGCTGGCGCAGGTGGGGTGAAGGCCGGGGCGCTCGGCGCTGCCATAGGCACCTGAGGTCTTGACGAACGCTTCGCGTCCGCTGTAGATGAGCAGCGCATCTCCGGCGGTCACAGTCACGTTCTGGGCCTTGGCGATCGCCGCCAGCTCCGCTCCCGACACCGGCCGATCGGTCGCGACGAACGGCTGGCGGCGATGACGCGGCACATCGATCAGCACACCGCGGGTCACCAAACCGTCCGAGAAGGCCGTCACGTCCGCGAAGCGTGCGCCGCGCGTATCGAGCGCCTCGGCCGGCTTGCGGCCGTTCCACATCCCGTGCTGGTCCCAGACGTGGCAGAGCGCGTCGAGATGGGTCACGGTCTGACCGTGGTACATGAAACCGTAGTAGTCGACCACCGACCCGCCGGTCTCACCATCGGTGATGCGCACGAACTGTTGTTCGGGCTCGAACAGACGGCTCAGCGACACGGTCCGTCCCCGCTTCACCAATGCCGCCGCCGCCGCGCGCTTCTCGGGCGTAATGAGGTTGGTGGCGCCGCGCTGATCGTCGGGACCCCAGCGGCCCCAGTTACGGCGCTTCGCGTAGGTCGCCTCGATGTCGGCGCGCGGTGGAACCGCCGCGGTCCCTTGCGCGGCGGGCAACGGTTCGGCCATCAGCGAGCCGCCGACCGCCGCGGCCGTCGCGAGGAAGTCCCTTCGGGTTGATGACATGGCGTCGCTCCTCGGCGCCTATGCTAGTCGAACGGCGGGCGCCGCGACGCGAACGATCGGGTTATTTGCCGGCTGACAGCAGGGCCCGGACGTACTTCCGTGTCAGGCGCGCGATATTGGAGATGGGAATCTCCTTGGGGCAGACTGCCTCGCATTCGCCTTCGTTGGAGCAGCTGCCGAATCCCTCGGCGTCGGCCTGGGCGATCATCGACACGACGCGCCGGCGCCGCTCGACGGCGCCCTGCGGCAGCAGCGACAGGTGCGAGATCTTGGCGCTGAGAAACAGGTGCGCCGACGCGTTCTTGCATGCCGCCACGCATGCGCCGCAGCCGATACAGGCCGCCGAGTCCATCGCTGTTTCGATGACGTCCTTGGCGATCGGGATCGCGTTGCCATCGGGCGCACCGCCGCAGTTCACCGACACGAAACCACCGGCCGCGATGATCCGGTCGAACGCGCTGCGGTCGACCGTCAGGTCCTTGATGACCGGGAACGCCTTCGCACGCCACGGCTCGACGGTAATGGTGTCGCCGTCCTTGAAACGCCGCATGTGCAGCTGACACACCGTCGTGCCACGGTCGGGTCCGTGCGGGATGCCGTCGACGACCAGGCTGCACGTACCGCAGATCCCTTCGCGGCAGTCGGAATCAAAGGCGATGGCGTCCTGTCCCTTCCGGACCAGACTCTCGTTGACGACGTCGAGCATCTCGAGAAACGACATGTCGGGAGATACTTCGTCCGCGACGTAGTCTTCGAGTCGCCCCGCCGCCGTGGGATTCGCCTGCCGCCAGATTCTCAGTTTCAGTCTCATAAGAGTGAAGGCGAGAGTTGGTGACTTGGAGAATTGGAGAATTGGAGAGTGAACGGCAACGGTTGGTCCAATTCACCAACTCTCGAATTCACCAATTCACCAATTACTTGTAACTCCTCTGTGTCGGGTGAACTTCTTCGAAGTCGAGCGGTTCCTGGTGCAAGGCCGGCTCCTGGCCGACGCCGGTGAACTCCCACGCCGCCACGTACATGAAGTGAGCGTCGTCGCGAAGCGCCTCGCCATCCGGCGTCTGACTCTCCTCGCGGAAATGGCCGCCGCACGACTCGCGGCGATGCAGTGCGTCCAGGGTGAGCAGCTCCGCAAACTCCAGATAATCGGCCACCCGGCCGGCGTACTCGAGGCTCTGGTTCATGTTGTCGGGCGTGCCCGGCACCGACACGTTGTTCCAGAACTCTTCGCGCAGCTTCGGAATCTCCTCGAGGGCGTGACGCAGGCTGGCCTCGTTCCGCGCCATGCCGACGTCGTCCCACATCACCCGCCCCAGCGCGCGGTGAATCTCGCGGATGCCGCGGTTGCCCTTTACTGACAGCAGCTGGTTGATCCGCTTCTGGACGCAGTCGGCTGCTTCCCGGAACGCCTCGTGGTCGGTCGTCACCTTGGGCAGCGGGGCGCTGGCCAGGTAGTGTCCGATGGTGTAGGGAATGATGAAGTAGCCGTCGGCGAGCCCCTGCATCAGCGCGCTGGCACCGAGCCGGTTGGCGCCATGGTCGGAGAAATTTGCCTCCCCCAGCACGTGCAGGCCGGGGACGTTGCTCATCAGGTTGTAATCCACCCACAAGCCGCCCATCGTGTAATGGATGGCGGGGTAGATCCGCATCGGCACCTTGTAGGCATTCTCGTCGGTGATCTTCTTGTACATGTGGAAGAGATTGCCGTATTTCTCCTCGATGGTCTCGATGCCCAGCCGCTTGATGGCGTCGGCAAAATCCAGGTAGACGGCGAGACCGCTCTCCCCGACGCCGCGTCCTTCGTCGCAGGACTGTTTGGCATTGCGTGACGCCACGTCGCGAGGTACGAGGTTGCCGAAACTCGGATACTTGCGCTCGAGGTAGTAGTCGCGCTCTTCCTCGGGGATCTGTTCCGGCGGACGCGTGTCACCTTTCTGCTTGGGCACCCAGACGCGGCCATCGTTGCGCAGGCTCTCGCTCATCAGCGTGAGTTTCGACTGATGGTCCCCGGTCACCGGAATGCACGTCGGGTGGATCTGGGTGAAGCAGGGGTTGGCGAAGAAGGCGCCGCGCTTGTGGGCACGCCACGACGCGGTGACGTTTGATCCGACCGCGTTGGTCGACAGGTAGTACACCGTCCCGTAGCCACCCGTCGCCAGGATGACGGCGTCGGCCGCGTAGCGCTCAATCGCGCCCGTCACCAGATTGCGCGCCACGATGCCACGGGCCCGGCCGTCGACCAGCACCAGGTCGAGCATTTCCCGTCGGGCGAACAGTCGCACGGTGCCGTTGTGCACCTGCCGCATCAGCGACTGGTAGGCGCCGAGCAGCAGCTGCTGGCCGGTCTGGCCGCGCGCGTAGAAGGTCCGCGAGACCTGGGCGCCTCCGAACGAGCGATTGTCCAGCAGCCCGCCGTACTCGCGCGCGAAGGGGACCCCCTGCGCCACGCACTGATCGATGATGTCGACGCTCAGCTGCGCGAGCCGGTAGACGTTGGCCTCACGCGAGCGATAGTCACCGCCCTTGACCGTGTCGTAGAACAGGCGATAGATGCTGTCGCCATCGTTCTGGTAGTTCTTCGCGGCGTTGATGCCACCCTGGGCGGCGATGCTGTGCGCGCGGCGGGGACTGTCCTGGATGCAGAAGTTGAGGACGTTGTAGCCCAGCTCGCCGAGCGAGGCCGCTGCCGAGGCACCGGCCAAACCGGTACCGACGCAGATGATCGTGTACTTCCGCTTGTTGGCCGGGTTGACCAGCTTCATCTCGAACTTGTGCCGGTCCCACTTCCCGGCGATTGGGCCAGCCGGGACGTTCGGGTCGAGGGTGGTGCTTTTCACTGCCGCCCTCCGACGAAGTAGGCCCACAACACAATCGCGATGAATCCGCCGCCGATCGCCACCGCCAGCAGCCTGCCGATGGTGATCAGGCGCGGCGTCCAGCGGGGGTGGTCGAAGCCGAGCGACTGGAATCCGCTCGATGCGCCGTGCCACAGATGCGATCCGACAATGACCATGCTGATGACGTAGAAGGCGACCGCCAGTGGACTCGCCAGCGCCTCCATCTCGACACGATACAGATCGACGATGCCCGCGGCCGTTTCGTAGTGCGCGTCGAACCGGAACGTCCGAACGTGAATGACCAGGAACACCAGCAGCCACAGCCCGCTGGCGATCATCGTCGACGAGGCGAGGGACTTTCGACTCGGCTTGCCGGCGAACTTCTTCCGGACGTAGCCGACCGGCCGCGCCTCCTGGTTCTTCAGGAACATGCGGACCGTTTTGTAGATGTGCACCAGAAACGCCGCCAGCAGCACGATCTCGATCACCGGGATCAGCGGATTGCTGGCCAGGGTGTGCGCGTAATCGTTGAACACGTCAGGTCCGAACACGACCATCGTGTTGCCGGCGATGTGAATGATCAGATACAGGACCAGGAAGAGGCCGGTGACGCCGATCAGAATCTTCGTACCGACCGAGGAGTCAAAGACGCGAAGTCGCGACGACATCGATCGAACAGTTTACTGTTGCGTCACGAGGGGGCGCAAGTTAGCATCAGGAGTTTGTATTCGAACGACCACCAACCGAATAACCACGGACTGTTCCTGCACGTCGCGATCTCCGGCGGAGTGCGTCGATCCCGCGGCCGATGAAAATTCACGAGTACCAAGCCAAAGCCATCCTCGCCCGTCATGGGGTGCCGGTGCCGCGCGGTGACGTGGCGTTGAACCCGGTCGAAGCCAGCGAAATCGCCCGACGGCTCGGCGGACAGATCGTCGTCATCAAGGCGCAGATCCACGCTGGCGGGCGCGGCAAGGGGGGCGGCGTCAAGCTCGCCCGCTCGGCCGACGAAGCGGAGCGCATTGCCTCGGAAATGCTCGGCATGACGCTGGTCACACACCAGACCGGCCCGGAAGGGCGGGTCGTCTCGCGCGTGCTGGTCGAGGAAGGGCTGCAGATGACGCGCGAATTGTATTTGAGCCTCGTGCTCGATCGCGCGTCAGGCAAGCCGGTGATGATGGCGAGCGCGGCCGGCGGCATGGATATCGAAGAGGTCGCCGCCGCGACCCCGGAGAAAATCGTCAGGGTCTACATCGAGCCGGGCGTCGGCCTCGTGCCGTTCGAGGCCCGCCGGCTCGGTTTTGCCATCGGCCTCGACGGTCCGCAGGTCAGCAAAGCCGTCAAGCTGATGTCGGGCCTCTACGAAGCGTTCGTCGCCACCGACGCCTCACTTATTGAGATCAACCCGCTGGTCGTCACCGCCTCGGGCGACCTCCTGGCGCTCGACGCCAAGATGAACTTCGACGACAACGCGCTCTACCGCCACCCGGACCTGCGCGAGCTGCGCGATCTCGGCGAGGAAGATCCGCTCGAGATCGAAGCCTCGAAGTACTCGCTCAACTACATTCACCTCGACGGCAACATCGGCTGCATGGTCAACGGCGCCGGCCTCGCGATGGCGACGATGGACATCATCAAGCTGTCGGGTGGCGAGCCGGCCAACTTCCTGGACGTCGGCGGCGGCGCGAACGCGGAGCAGATCCGCAACGCCTTCAAGATCCTCACTTCCGATCCGAATGTGAAGGCGGTCCTGATCAACATCTTCGGCGGCATCCTGCGCTGCGACGTCCTCGCGCAGGGCGTCATCGCCGCCGTCAAGGAGCTTGCCGTCTCCGTGCCGATCGTCATCCGCATGGAAGGCACCAACGTCGACGAAGGCAAGCTGCTCCTGAAGGAAAGCGGCATGAACTTCACGACCGCCGACAGCATGGGCGAGGCGGCGGCGAAGGTCGTGCAACTGGCAGGCTGAGACACGAATGGCCGTTCTCATCGATAAATCGACGCGTCTGATCGTTCAGGGACTCACCGGGCGGGAGGGGACGTTCCACGCCCGGCAAGCGGCAGCCTACGGCACAACCGTGGTTGGCGGCGTCACGCCGGGCAAAGGTGGGACGACCCACGAAGGCTGGCCGATCTTCGACACGGTCGGGGACGCGGTGGAGAAAACCGGCGCCAACGCTTCGGTCATCTTCGTTCCGCCGGCCTTCGCGGCCGACGCAATCATGGAAGCCGCCGACGCCGGGATTGCGCTCGTGGTCTGCATTACCGAGGGCATTCCGGTGCTCGACATGATGCGGGCGATGACGTTCTTGAAGGAACATCCGGCGACCCGTCTCATTGGACCGAACTGCCCGGGCATCATCACGGCGGGTCAGGCCAAAGCCGGCATCATCCCCGGCCATATCTGCAAAGAAGGGCGCATCGGCATCGTGTCGAAGAGCGGCACGCTCACCTACGAGGCGATCCACCAGTTGACGCGCCTCGGGCTCGGCCAGACGACCTGCATCGGCATCGGCGGCGATCCGTTGATCGGGACGACACATATCGACGCACTTCAGCTCTTCGCGGCAGACGCCGACACCGACGCGGTGATCATGATTGGCGAAATCGGCGGCAGCGCCGAGGAAGAGGCTGCCGCCTGGATCGAGAAGCACTTCAAGAAGCCGGTGGTGGCGTTCATTGCCGGCCAGACGGCACCGCCCGGACGACGAATGGGGCATGCCGGCGCGATCATCGCTGGCGGCAAAGGGACGGCCGCCGAGAAGATGGCGGCACTGACCACGGCCGGCGTGAAGGTCGTCCGGAGTCCCGCCGATATGGGAAGTGCGGTCAAGGAACTGCTATAATTCCCGGGGTCTCTTCCTCCTTTACTCAATAGCCTGTAAGGACTTACGAATGTCAGCGAGCGATCTAGCGGTCCAAGAACGCGAGACGACGTCGGGCAAACGGCGGGTGGTCAACGACTTCAGCATCCAAGTCGCCACTGTCAACGGATCGGGCAGTCAGACGGCCAACATGGTGCTGCTGCGTTCGATCCTGTTGATGGGTGTCCCCGTCTCGGGCAAGAACATGTTCCCGTCGAACATCGCGGGACTGCCCACGTGGTACACGATTCGGACGAGCAAGCGCGGCTACATCGGCCGCAAGAAGGAAGTCGACTTCCTCGTCGCGATGAATGCGGAAACGGCGAAGGAAGACGTCCTCACGCTCGATCCGGGCGCGGCGGTCGTCTACGACGAGCCGCTCAAGCTGAACGCGCTGCGCAGCGATCTCGTGTTCTACCCGGTGCCGTTCGACAAGCTGGTGACCCCGGTCTGTCCTGACGCCAAGCTGCGCCGCCTCGTCCGCAACATGATCTACGACGGCATCCTGGCGAAGCTGCTGGGCATCGACCTGAAGTTGATGGAGCAGGCCCTCGCCAAGCAGCTCGGGCGCAAGGCGAAGGCGGTGACGCTCAATCAGGGCGCGCTCAAAGCCGGCTGGGACTACGCGGAAGCGACCTTCACCAAGCAGGATCCGTTCTTCATCGAGCCGATGAACGAAACCGCCGGCAAGATTCTGATTGAAGGCAACGCCGCCGCGGCGATCGGCTGCATGATGGCGGGCGTCACGGTGGTCGCCTGGTACCCGATTACGCCGTCTTCGTCGCTGTGCGAGTCGCTCATCGGCTACATGAAACGCTACCGGATGGACAAGACCACCGGCAAGGCGACCTTTGCGATCGTACAGGCCGAAGACGAGATCGCGTCGCTCGGGATGGTGGTCGGCGCCGGCTGGGCTGGTGCGCGGGCGATGACCGCGACCGCCGGTCCTGGCATCTCGCTGATGTCGGAGTTCGCGGGGCTCGCGTATTACGCCGAAACGCCCAGCGTGATCTTCGACGTGCAGCGCGTCGGGCCATCGACCGGGCTGCCGACCCGCACCGCGCAAGGGGACCTGCTGCAGACCGCCTTCCTGTCGCACGGGGATACCAAACACATCATGATCCTGCCGGCGTCCGTCGAGGAATGCTACGAGATGGCGCAGCAGGCGTTCGAGCTCAGCGAGTTCTTCCAGACGCCGATCTTCGTGATGATGGACCTCGATCTCGGCATGAACAACTGGATGTCCGACGGGTTCAAGTACCCGGACAAGCCGATCAGCCGCGGCAAGATGCTGACCAAGGACGTGCTGGCGCGCCTCGGCGAATGGGGTCGCTACAAGGACGTCGACGGCGACGGCATCGCATATCGCACGGTGCCCGGCGACGGCATGCCGGCGTATTTCACGCGCGGCTCCGGCCACAACGCCAAGGGCCAATACAGCGAACGGCCTGACGACTACGTCGAGAACATGGATCGACTGTCGCGCAAGTTCGAAACGGCGCGAGCCTTCGTGCCCACGCCGGTCGTCGAGCGTATTCCTGACGCCAAGATCGGGATCATCGCCTATGGCACCTCGCACTGGGCGGTCACGGAAAGCCGCGATCAGCTCCGCGAGGAAACCGACGTCAAGACGCTCGTACTTCAGACTGCGCGGCTATCCCTTCAACGAGGAGCTCGCCGCCTTCATCGACGCGCACGACCGCGTCTACGTGGTCGAACAGAATCGCGATGCGCAGCTCCTGCAGCTGATGCGGCTCGACCTGACGCCCGAGCGCATCGCCAAGCTGCGGAGCGTCCTGCACTACAACGGCCTGCCGATCGACGCGCGGAGCATCACCGACGACGTGCTGGCGCAGGAAGGCTTCGAGGTGGCGAAGAAGACGGCGGGCAAAGTCAGCGCGGGCACCGCGGGCGGGGAATGAATTTACAATTGGGAATTTACAATTAGGAATTAAGAGTTCTCATATGGCGCCAATCAAGGTGAATCGAATCGGGCTGGAACCGCAGATTTACAAAGGCGGCAAGACGACGCTCTGCGCCGGCTGCGGCCACAATGCCATTTCGGAACGGATCATCGATGCCTTCTACGAGATGGGCGTCGATCCGAGCCAGGTCATCAAGCTGTCGGGCATCGGCTGCTCGAGCAAGAGCCCGGCCTACTTCCTCGGCAGCTCGCACGGCTTCAACGCCGTCCACGGCCGGATGCCGTCGGTCGGCACCGGCGCGATGCTGGCGAACCACAAGCTGATTGCCATCGGCGTCAGCGGCGACGGCGACACCGGTGCGATCGGCATCGGCCAGTTCGTCCACTTGATGCGGCGTAATCTGCCGATCATCTACATCATCGAGGACAACGGCTGCTACGGCCTGACCAAGGGGCAGTTCTCACCGACGGCCGATCTCGGGTCCAAGCTCAAGAGCGGCGTCATCAACGACCTGCCGCCGATCGACACCTGTGCGCTGGCGGTTGAGCTCGGCGCGACGTTCGTGGCCAGATCGTTCTCCGGCGACAAGAAGCAGCTGCTGTCCCTCCTCAAGGCGGCGCTGGCGCACCGCGGCACGGTGATGCTCGACGTGATTTCGCCGTGCGTGACCTTCAACGACCACGAGGGGTCGACCAAGAGCTACGCCTACGTGAAGGAGCACGACGACCCGCTCGAGGAGGTGAGCTTCGTGCCGTTCTTCGAGGACATCTCGGTCGACTACGAACCGGGCTCAATGCAGGAAGTGACGATGCACGACGGCTCGAAGCTGTATCTGAAGAAGCTCGAAGAAGGCTACGATCCGACCGACAAGATCGGCGCGCTGAAGCGCCTGCACGAAACCGCCCGCCGCGGCGAGTTCGCGACCGGCCTGATCTACATCGAACCCGATCGCGACGACTTCCTCGCCCAGCTCAACGTCGTCGACGAGCCGCTCGCCACCCTGCCGCTCGAGCGCGTCCGCCCGGGCCGGGAAGCGCTCGAGGAGATCATGGAGAGCCTCAGGTAATGGCAGATTGCAGATTGCAAATTGCAGATTTACCTAGGGCTGTCGATTGTTCGAGACCTGTGACATTGCTCGCGGCGGTTGGCGGTCTTCACCGAAGCGGTGAGGATCGCCAGCAGCTCGTGTGATTCCGTGAGTAGATACGTCAGCTCGGTCCCACCTGCGTAGCGTCCTCGTTCGATAAACGTCAACCAGAAAACGCTCTCGTCCGATTCTTCATGCGCGACTCCGAGCTTTGCAGTGAATTCGCGGTGTGATCGGCCACGACAGGCGGCCCGGTAATTGGCGGCCACGCCTGTACAGCTTCGAAACAACTGGTCGGCGATGTGTCTGGATTCTCGGTCGTCAGGGAGGGTGCGAAGGAAACGCGCCGTACGCAGCGCGAAGCGCAAGGTGCGCTCCTGAAGTTGGGCAGCCTGTTCGTTCATAGCACAAGCTCAGCTGCATGTGCTGTTCCGGCGCAAATCTCCAATAGATCTGAGATTTGCAATCTGCCGTTTGCAATTAGTGCCGCTTGCTGCCTCGGATTGACCGGCTGAATTTGCTATCCGCCTTCTGTCTCGTCCAGATTCGCCCCCAGTTTGTCCTGTGCTGTCGCCACCGGGTCGTCGGGCATCCCGTTCTCGTCAATCCCGTCGCCATGGGGGTTGCCCATTTGTTCGTCGGTTGGACGATCGCCTTCGATCGCGCCCTTGTGAACGTCCTGATCGTCTTCTTGTTTCGTTTGCATTGTGGTCACCTTCTCACCTCGCGGCAAAGCTGCTGAGCTTGCCGCTGCTATAATCGCCCGATGACGGAGCGGACTCTGGCGATTATCAAACCCGATGCCGTGTTTCGACGGCTGTCGGGGCGCATCATTCAGCGCATAGAGGATGAGGGATTCCAGATCCGTGCCATGCGCCGCGTGCACCTGTCACAGGCCGAGGCCGAAGGGTTTTATGCGGTGCATCGCGCGCGGCCGTTTTTCGGCAGCCTGACCGCGTTCATGTCGTCCGGGCCGGCGCTCGTCCTCGTGCTCGAAGCGCCCGACGCGATCAAGAAGTGGCGCACCCTGATGGGCGCAACCGACCCGGCCAAGGCCGACGCCGGCACGCTCCGCAAGGAGTTTGCGGAATCGATCGAGCGCAACGCCACGCACGGGTCCGACGCGCCCGAGACCGCCGCCTACGAGATCGGCTACTTCTTCGCGGGGGTGGAGCTGGTCTAATCGAGGACGCAAAGGAAGCAGAGGACGCCGAGGACGCAGAGGAAAAAGCGAATGGGCAAACTGCTGCTGATCGTCGGCCTGGTCATCAGCGGCATCGGTGTGCTGGTGATGCTGGGCGTGCCGTTCGGGCGCATGCCGGGCGACTTTTCGGTCAAGCGCGGGAACTTCGCGTTCTACTTTCCCCTGACGACGTCCATCATCTTGAGTATTCTTCTGACGCTCATCTTTGCGTTCTTCAGACGGTAGAACCGTTCTACGTTCTACGTTCTGCGTTCTGACACCGAGCGACGCACATCGAACCTAGAACGAAGAACGAAGAACGAAGAACGTTCCTTCGACCGAAACGGAGACCGCTTGTGACCATAAAGTCCGATCGCTGGATTAAACGGATGGCCGTCGAACAGAAGATGATCGAGCCGTTTGTCGAAAGCCAGACGCGCGCCGGCGTGGTGTCGTATGGGGTGTCGTCGTATGGCTACGACATCCGGGTGGCCGACGACTTCAAGGTGTTCACGAACATCTACAACACGGTCGTCGATCCGAAGAACTTCGACCCGAAGTCGTTCGTCGACATCAAGGCGGATGTCTGCATCATCCCGCCGAATTCGTTCGCGCTGGCGCGGACCATCGAGTACTTCCGGATTCCCCGCGACGTCCTGACCGTCTGCCTGGGGAAGTCCACCTACGCGCGCTGCGGGATCATCGTCAATGTGACGCCGTTCGAGCCCGAGTGGGAGGGACACGTCACCATCGAGATCTCGAACACGACGCCTCTGCCGGCCAAGATCTACGCCAACGAGGGCATCGCGCAGGTGCTCTTTTTCCAGAGCGACGAGCCGTGCGAGGTGTCCTATCGAGACAAAAAGGGCAAATACCAGGCGCAGCGGGGTGTGACGCTGCCGAAGATCTGACGAGGTCGGGTCGCTTGACCCTTAAAGCTCAGACGTAGTAAAACTTGCGCCGGCCTCGGTTTTAGTCCGACGCCCTTCCAGAATCCCGGGTACATGGACAAACTCGTCGAGCGCGAACACGCGCCTCGGAATCCACTCGCCGCCGCGCCCGCTCTCGCCGTTCAATTCTTTCTGATCCCGCTGGCTGTAGTCGGCGCCACGATACTCGTCTATGTCGGCTTCCGGTCGCTCCTGACCGACGAGCGCAGCGCGCGCGAATATCTGACCGAGGTTCGGCACGGCGGCTGGAGCCGGCAGTGGCCGGCCGCCTACGAGCTGTCGCGGCTGATGGAAGATCCGACCGTTCGAGCGGATCGGTCCCTCGTGCCGGAACTGGTCAAAGCGTTTGACGAGGCGAAGGACGGCGACCCGCGGATTCGACGGTATCTCGCGCTCGCGATCGGTCGCCTGGAGCCGCCGCTGCCCAAGGACGCGGTCGATGTCCTGACCAAGGCGCTCGATGAGCCGGGCGTTCAATGGACCCCCGACATCTTCTCGCGGTTGAACGGCTGGGCGGCCATCGACATCAACGAAGCGCGCATCATGACGATCTGGGCGCTCGGATCGTCCGGCGACCCGACCGTCGTGGCGAAGCTCGAGCCGTTGTACGGGTCCGAGGACGCGGGCATCCGGAAAATGGTGGTCTACGCGCTCGGCGCGCTTCCGGGCGAGACGCAGCTGGCGACCCTGACCCGGGCGTTGCAGGACGAGGCCGCGGACGTACGGTGGAACGCCGCCGTGGCGCTGGCGCGCCATGGCAGCGCCGGCGGCGTTCCGGTGCTGCGAGAGATGCTCGACCGCTCATTCGTCGAGCAGACCGTCAAGTTCGAGGTTCGACAGTACGAAGATCAGGATCCGGTGGCCGACGTGATGATCAGCGGCTTGCGCGCCGCGGCCGTCCTGCGGGACGCCACGCTGCGAGGGTCGGTCGAGGGACTCAGCCAGCAGGATCGCAGCCTGCGGGTGCGTCAAGCGGCCCTCGAAGCGTTGAAGGCGATGGGCTGAGCGCGAAGCTGAATGCAGGTGACTCTGAATGGCTGACGAGAAGACGCCGGAGACGCCGGCACCGAAAATAGTGCCGCAGACGGGTGAAGCGACCGGTGCCGCCGCAACGACCGGATCGCCGGCGGCCGGGCAGCGGGCCAGCGCGCCGGCGACCGGTGCGAACCCGGCTGCGACGCCGCACGCGACCACGACACCGGCCGCGCGCCCGGCCGCGACGCCTGCCCCCGCTGGGGCAGCCGGAGCGGCTGCCAAGCCTGCACCGGCAGCTCATGCGCCGGCCGCTCCGCGTCCGCCTGCGGCTCCGGTACCGGATCTCGCCGGCAAGACGACGACAGCGGCGTCCGCGGGCGGCGCAGCCGCCAAGGCGGCCACCGCCGCCAAGCCCGCGGCCCCTGCGACGCGCGACCCCGATGACACGTCGCCACTCCTCTCGCGGCGCGCGTGGATGGGCATCGCCTGGGGCGCGTTCTCCGCAGCGTCGGCGGCGGCCCTGGCCGCCACCGGCAGATTCATGTTTCCCAACGTCCTCAACGAGCCGCCGCAGCAGTTCAAGGCGGGCCTTCCCAGCGAATACGGCATGGGTGTCGACGAACGCTGGAAGGAGAAGTTCGGCGTCTGGATCGTCCGCACCCCGAACGACCTCGTCGCGCGGTCGAGCGGGTTCTTCGCGCTGCTCGTCACCTGCACTCATCTCGGCTGCACGCCGAACTACCTGGGCGCCGAAGGGAAGTTCAAATGTCCCTGTCACGGCAGCGGCTTCCGAGCCGAGAGCGGCATCAACTTCGAGGGCCCGGCGCCGCGGCCCCTGGAGCGCGCCCGAATCGTCCTGGCCGACGACGGCCAGCTGTTGATCGACAAGGCGCGCAAGTTCCAGTTCGAGCTCGGTCAGTGGATGGATCCAGAGGCATTCTTGAAGATTTGAGGATTTCAGGATTTGAGGATTTGAGGATTGGGATCGTCGTGAATATCGAAATCCTTAAATCCTGAGATCCTCAAATCCTGAAATCTCGGACAGACAGATATATGGCAGACACCAAAACTGTAGATCCCCAGGAAAGCGCCCCCGTCCGGTTCTGGAACTGGTTGACCGAGACGCAGGTCTGGACGTCAGTCTTCAGGCACTCGCGGCCCAACAGCGACCGCAATCGCGTCCTGGTGATGCTGTCGAACGTGTTCCTGCACCTGCATCCGGTGCGGATCCGGAAGTCGGGCGTCAAGCTGCGCTACACGTGGTGCATGGGCGGGTTGAGCTTCTTTCTCTTTCTGGTGCTCACCTTCACCGGCCTGCTGCTGATGTTCTATTACCGGCCGACGCTCGAGTACGCTTACACCGACATCGTGGCGCTGCGCGAGCACGTGCCGCTCGGCATCATGCGCGAGATGCACCGCTGGGGCGCGCACGCGATGGTCATCACGGTCTGGCTGCACATGTTCCGGGTGTTCATGACCGGCTCCTACAAGCCGCCGCGCGAGTTCAACTGGTCGGTCGGCGTGATCATGCTGGTGCTGACGCTGCTGCTGTCGTTCACCGGCTACCTGCTGCCGTGGGATCAGCTGGCCATCTGGGCGATCACGGTCGGCTCGAACATGGCACGCGCCACGCCGTTTCTCGGGCACGAGGGCCCCGGCGCGGCGCTGCTGCGGCTGGGCGACGTGCCGTTGATCCACGCCTACGACGACGCGCGCTTCGCGCTGCTCGGCGGATCATTCGTCGGCGAAGGCGCGCTGCTGCGCTTCTACGTGCTGCACTGCGTCGGCCTGCCGCTGGCCATCGCGGTGCTGATGGCGGTGCACTTCTGGCGCGTCCGGAAAGACGGCGGAATCTCAGGGCCGCTCTAGGAAGTACGAGGATCACTGCGTATGGGATTCATCAAGAGCCTCTTCAACACCCTGGCCGACCCGCGGCTGTTCTTCATCCTGGCCTGCGTGTCGCTGATTCTGCTGGTGTGGAAACGCGAGAAGATCGCCTCGAACGTCGTCGGCTACGGGCTGCTGGGCGTGCTCGGCGCGTTCTTTCTGTTCGGCGCCTTCGATCCCAACTTCCGGCTGATCATCATGAAGCCCGACAACGTGCCGATCGTCGGGTTGATCTTCCTGCTGGTGTTTTTCACCTGGTTTTCGGTCCGCGAGGCGGTGCTGAACGATCGGCGGATCGCCGCCGGACATGGGCCGATTGAGAAGGCCGAGTCGGATCGTGTCTGGGTGTGGCCCGACCTGGTCTACACCGAGCTGATTTCGCTGATCCTCTGCTCGGTGGTGCTGATTGTCTGGTCGATCGTGCTGAAGGCGCCGCTCGAGCAGCCGGCCAACCGCTCGGTCACGCCGAATCCGTCGAAAGCGCCCTGGTATTTCCTCGGACTGCAGGAGATGCTCGTCTACTTCGATCCGTGGCTGGCCGGCGTGGTGCTGCCCGGGCTGATCATCGTCGGGCTGATTGCCATCCCGTACATCGATCGGAATCCGAAAGGCAACGGCTACTACACCTTCGCCGAGCGCAAGGCCGAGATCGCGCTGTTCCTGTTCGGGTTCGTCATCCTCTGGTCGTCGCTGATCGTGCTGGGCACGTTCCTGCGCGGTCCAAACTGGAACTTCTTCGGGCCGTTCGAGTACCTGGGACATCCACAAGCTCGAGGCGCTGGTCAATGTGAACCTGTCGGAGTACATCTGGATGCGGCTGTTCCGGACCGGGTTGCCGACCAACTGGTTGATCCGGGAGATCTTCGGCATCATTCTGGTGCTGGCCTATGTGTTCGTGCTGCCGGTGGTGCTGGCCCGCACCTGGTTCCGCGGCTACTACGAGAAGCTGGGCGGGCCGCGTTACTACGTCGGTGTGTTTCTGTTCCTGATGATGATGTCGCTTCCGATCAAGATGCTGCTGCGCTGGGTCTTCGATTTGAAGTACATCGTGGGCATCAACGAATTCTTCTTCAACATCTAAGTCATGGCTGAAAAGAAGGGCGTTGGACACGCCTACAACGTCGACTTCCTGAACGTCGTGTTCGCGGCGTCCAGCATCTTCCTGTTCCTGTCGGTCATCTGGATGGTGTGGGACGACTATGACCGCGAATGGAAGAACACGCAGCGCCAGTTCGTCGAGCTGGAGCGCCAGGTTACGCAGGCGAACCTCGAGCAAGCCTCGCGGGACGTCGATCAGACCAAGCTCGCGGCGCTGCAGGCCTCGCTGGCCGCTGCCGAGCAGAATCAGCAGGCCAACCAGGCGAAGATCGACGAGCTCCGTCAGCAGATGGCTGACATCGACGCTCGACTCGCCCGCGAATCGCAGGACTACCAGTTCTCGAAGGCGACCTACGATCAGGATCGCTACGACTACGAGGCGGCTCGGGTGGCCGGTGCGTCGAACGCCGACCGCAAAGGCGAAGCCGTCAAGAGGCTGCAGGAGGAAACCCAGCGCCTGCAGCTGCAGATGGAGCAGACCACCGCGGAACGCAACGTCTTTCAGCAGCAGCTCGATCAGCTGACCGGCGAAGCCGGCAAGGTCCGGGGCGAGATCACCACGATGCAGCAGGAGGAGAACCGCCTCCGCACCCGCCTCGGGGTGATCGAGCCGAGCGTCCTGAAGACCTACTTCCGCGACGCGCCGCTGCTCGACTTCATGGCGCCGACCCTCAGAGTGCAGCAGATCATCCTGCCCAATGTCGTCGACGACGTGAATTTCGTGAAGGTGGCAAAGATGGACCGCTGCCAGACCTGCCACCTGGCGATCGATCGCGCCGGCTACGAGAAGTACCCGCAGCCGTTCCGGACGCATCCCAACCTGCCGGTCTACTTGAGCAGCGGTTCGAAGCATCCGATGGATCAGGTCGGCTGCACGGTGTGCCACGAAGGCATGGGCCAGTCGGTCAGTTTCCGCGACGCGTCGCACACACCCTCGAGCCCCGAGCAGGCCCACGAGTGGGAAGAGAAGTACCACTGGGAGGAGCCCCACCTCTGGGACTACCCGATGCTGCCGCTGAACATGACGGAGGCGTCGTGCGCGAAGTGCCACAAGCAGGAAGTGTTCGTGCCGAACGCGGAGAAACTGAACGTCGCCTATGCGACCTATGAGCGCGCCGGCTGCTATGCGTGTCACAAGACCCGTGGGTTCGAGAACCTGCGCAAGCCGGGCCCGACGCTGACCAAGATCGGCTCGAAGCTGTCCCAGGACTGGGTGAAAACCTGGATCAGGAATCCACGCGCGGTGAAGCCGACCACCTGGATGCCGCGCGTCTGGTACAACTCGAACTCGAGCTCGCCGGAGGATGCGGTCCGGAACGAAGTCGAGATCGACGCGACGGTGGCCTACCTCTACGCCAACTCCGAGGAGTTCCGGCCGGAGCGGGCGAACGCGCCGCGCGGCGATGCCCAGCGCGGTGAGCAGATCGTCAAGTCGGTCGGCTGTCTCGGCTGCCACGTGGTCGACGAGAAGACGCGCGCCGAGGTCGGTCCGCACCGCACCTTCGGTCAGCCGCTGCAGAACCTCGGCAACAAGACCACCTACGACTGGATCTACGACTGGGTCCGCGACCCCAAACACTACAACCCCGCGACCTACATGCCGGATCTGCGGCTCACCGACGAGCAGGTCGCCGATGTGGCGACGTTCCTGTCGTCGTTGAAACAGTCCGGCGGCGACGCGGCGAAGGCGACGGCCGACCAGGCGGCGATCGACGCCGTGCTCTTGGATTACTACCGTTCGGTGATGCCGTTCGAGCAGGCGAAGGCCGAAGTGTCGAAGCTCCAAGGCGACGCCAAGCAAATCGAGCTGGGGCGCCGTGTCATCAGCCGCTACGGCTGTTTCAGCTGTCACGACATCAAGGGATTCGAGACCACGCAACCGATTGGCACCGAGCTGTCCGAGGCGGGCAGCAAGCTGGTTTCGCGACTCGACTTCGCATTCGTCGAGGACATTCCGCACACGTCGAAAATCGCGTGGTACCGCACCAAGCTTCATGACCCGCGCATCTTCGACCAGGGACGGGTGCTGCAGCCGGGCGAAAAGCTGCGCATGCCTCACTTCGAGTTCAGCGACGAGGAGATTCAGCGCCTGTTGACGGCGATCATGAGCTTCCAGCGCGACATCCAGCCGGCCCAGGCGATGCCGCCGAGGACCGCGCGCAGGGACTTCCTCGTCCAAGGGCGCAATCTCGTGCACCGGCGCAACTGCGTCGGCTGTCACGTCATCGAGGGCAGCGGTGGCGACTACGTGCGGCTGGTGGCCGAGCCGTCGCTCGGTCCGCCCTTGCTGACCCCGGAGGGCGCGCGCGTCCAGCACGACTGGCTGTACGCATTCCTCAGGGCGCCGATTACGATTCGACCCTGGCTCGACGTCCGGATGCCGACCTTCGGTCTGGACGACCAGAGCCTGAACGGTGCGATTCAGTACTTCGGCGCCGTCTCCGAACGACTCGATCCGTTCCGCACGCCGAGCGTCGTCCCCGCGACGCAGACTCCCGGCGTCGGTCGGGAGCTGTTCGAGCTGCTGAAGTGTCAGCAATGCCATGTCCTGGGGGCCATCCCGCGCGATCAGCCCACGTCGAACCTCGCGCCCGATCTGCGGATGGCCTCCGATCGCCTCCAGCCGGACTGGATTCTGGACTGGTTGCGCACGCCGAGCGCGATCGTCCCGGGCACCCGCATGCCGGCGTTCTGGCCGGAGCATCCCAAGTCCTTCTACCCGCAGCTGGGTGGCGACGCGGAAGCACAGATGCGCGCGGTCCGGGATCACTTGCTGACGCTGCGCGGCGGTCCGAGCCCGCGGCCCGGCGCCCAACAGCAGCGGGCCGCCAACTAAAGGGCTCAGGGCTCAGGGCTCAGGGCTAAGACAGACCCTGAGCCCTTTCTCTGAGCCCTCAGCCCTGTGAAGCCCTTAGCCCTGAGAGGCGAGTCGCTATAATCCGAGCCAAATGCTACGTCCCCACCGCGGGCGATTGCCCCGCGTCCATCCAACCGCCTACATCGACGACAGCGCGCAAGTGATTGGTGACGTTGAAATCGGCGAAGAGAGCAGCGTCTGGATGGCGGTCGTCGTTCGCGGCGACGTGCACCGCATCCGGATCGGGCGGCGGTCCAACGTTCAGGACGGTACGATCGTCCACGTGATGAAGGACACGCACGCCACGACGATCGGCGACGAGGTGACGATCGGACATGCGGCGGTCGTGCACGGCTGCACGATCGAGGATCGATGTCTGATTGGGATGGGCGCGATCCTGCTGAACGGCGCCACGATCGGCACGGGGTCGATTGTCGCGGCTGGCTCGCTGGTCGTCGAGGGCATGCAGGTGCCGCCGCGCTCGCTGGTCATGGGCAGTCCGGCGAAAGTGAAGCGCGACCTGAGTGACGCGGAAGTGGCCGAGATCCAGATGTACGCCGATCGCTACGTGCAATACCGGCTCGAGTACCATGGGCGCCGGGGGCTAGCCGTTGGAGCGAAGCGCGGAGACATCCTGTTCTTGACATGCACGAGCGCGACGGCGCGAGGGCATCAGGCCTTGGAGTGAAGGGCAGGGACGCCCGTTCTGGATATGCCCGAACGAGGCGGTACGATCTGCGCGGCGGGTCCAAAAGGACCGGCCCTACGAGTTGCAGTGCCAGGCCCTGAGGTGAGGGGCGGGGACGTCCTGTTCTAGATATGCCCGAGCGCGACGGCGCGAGGGCATCAGGCCTGGGGGTGGGGCCCCAGGCCAGTTAATAACGTGTCCACAAAACCGCCTTCCGGAACCCGTGACTTCCTTCCTGACGACGTTCGCAGGCGCGAATACGTCATCGGCGTCGTCCGTCGGGTGTACGAGCGCTACGGCTTCGAGCCGCTCGAGACGCCGGCGTTCGAGAACATCGAGACCCTGCTGGGGAAGTACGGCGACGAAGGCAACAAGCTGATCTTCAAGATTCTGAAACGGGGCGAACACGAGAGCAGTGGGGAAGCGGATCTGGCGCTTCGCTACGATCTGACGGTGCCGCTCGCGCGGGTGATCGCGCAATACCAGAACGACCTGCCCCGCTTCTTCAAGCGGTACCAGATCCAGCCGGTGTGGCGGGCCGACCGGCCGGCCCGGGGACGGTTCCGCGAGTTCTATCAGTGCGACATCGATGCGATTGGATCGACCTCGCCGGTGGTCGAGGCAGACCTGCTGGCAGCCGTATCCGACGTGTTGACCGGCCTCGGCTTCGACGACTTCGCGATCCGGCTGAATCACCGCGTCGTGCTGTCAGGCCTGCTGACTGCCGCCGGCGTGGCGGTCGGAGCCCACAACGAAGCGCTGGTGGCGCTCGACAAACTGGACAAGATTGGCGCTGAGGGTGTTGCGCGCGAGTTCACCGCCCGCGGCATCGACGCCGTCGCCGCCCAGAAGTGCCTCGAACAGTTTCTGGTCCCCGCCGGCGAACATCCGGCCGACACGATTCGCAGGCTCGAAGGCATCCTGGGTCGGGAGAACGCCGGCCTGACCGATCTGCGAACCGTCGCCGCGTTGGCCGGGGACACGTCTGCCGGGAAGCGGCTCCGGATCGATCCGAGCCTGGCGCGCGGGCTGTCATACTACACGGGCTCAATCATGGAGATTGCCGTCCCCGACCTGGCGGGCAGTCTGGGAGGCGGCGGCCGCTACGACAACCTGGTCGGGATGTTTCTCGGCCGTGATATTCCCGCGTGCGGGTTTTCACTTGGCCTCGAGCGGATCATCGTGGTGATGTCCGAAAGACAGATGTTTCCGCCGGAGGTGATCGGGCGCGCCGTCGACGTGCTGGTCACGCTGTGGAATGAAGATTCGCGGGCCGACGCGCTCGCGCTGGCGGCCGAGCTCCGCACCGCCGGCGTGCGGGTCGATGTCTATCCGGAAGCCGACAAGCTCGGCAAACAGTTCAAGTACGCCTCGAGCCGGAGTGTGCCGTTCGTCGCAATCGTCGGTGACGACGAGCGGCGTGACGGCAAGGTCTCGATCAAAGATCTCCGGTCGGGCGATCAGCACACGGTGGCGCGGCGCGAGACGGCGCAGTTCGTGTCGACAAGGCGGCATTAGTGGCGGAACAGTTGACGAGCACGTATCGGACCGGGACCTGTGGATCGCTGCGGGCGGAGCACGTCGGTCGGACGGTTCGTCTCGCCGGCTGGGTCAACCGCAAGCGGGATCATGGTCAGCTGCTGTTCATCGATCTGCGGGATCACTACGGCGTGACACAGTGCGTGTTCACACCCGATTCGAAGGCCTTCAGGATCGCCGAGAGCGTCAGGCCCGAGAGCGTGATCGCCATCGAGGGGCGCGTCATCGCGCGCACTCCGGAAAACGTCAACCCGCTCCTCCCGACGGGCGCGGTGGAAGTGGTCGTCGACAGCGTCGAGGTGTTGTCGGCGGCCGAGACGCTGCCGTTCCAGGTGGTCGGCACCCAGGAGATCCCCGAAGAGCAGCGGCTTCGCTACCGTTTTCTCGATCTGCGCCGCGAAAAGCTCCACGCCAACATCGTTCTACGCGCGAAGGTCATCGCCAGCATCCGGCAACGAATGCAGGCACAGGGCTTTCTGGAGTTTCAGACGCCGATCCTCACCTCGAGCTCGCCGGAAGGGGCCCGCGACTATCTCGTGCCGAGCCGGATCCACCCCGGCAGGTTCTACGCGCTGCCCCAGGCCCCGCAGCAGTTCAAGCAGCTCCTGATGGTCGCCGGCTTCGACAGGTACTTTCAGATCGCACCCTGCTTTCGCGACGAGGATGCCCGGGCGGATCGCTCACCGGGCGAGTTCTATCAGCTCGACGTCGAGCTGTCGTTCGTGACCCAGGACGACGTGTTTGCCGCGATCGAGCCGGTCCTGGCCGGCGTCTTTCGTGAGTTCTCCGACTGGAGGGTCACCGAGCCGCCATTTCCGCGTATCGCCTACGACGAGGCGATGGTGATGTACGGGAGCGACAAGCCGGACTTGCGCAATCCGATCCGTGCCGCTGACGTCACCGAGATCTTCCGCGGATCCGAGTTCGCGGTGTTCGCCCGGGCGGTCGAGGAAGGATCGTCGGTGCGGGCTGTTCCCGCCCCAGGCGCTGCTGAGAAGTCGCGCAGCTTTTTCGACAAGACCGTCGGACTCGCGGAGACCCTCGGCCTGGGTGGACTCGCGTACATTGTCGCGGCCGATCCGCCGCGTGGGCCGCTGGCCAAGTATCTGTCGGAGGAACGGCGCCGGCAGCTGTTCGACGCGGCGGGGGTCAAGCCTGGCGACGCGGTGTTTCTGGCGGCGGGCCCTGCGAAAGGTCTGGCGCGTCCGATCGACGGCTTACGGGCACATCTCGGGCGCGAATTGGGACTGATCGAAGCCAACGCCTACCGGTTCTGCTGGATCACGGACTTTCCGTTCTACGAGCTCGATCCCGAGACCAATCAGGTCGCTTTCAGCCACAATCCGTTCTCGATGCCGCAGGGCGGTCTGGAAGCCCTGAACAGCAGGGATCCGCTGACGATCAAAGCGTTCCAGTACGACATCGTGTGCAATGGTGTGGAGCTGTCGAGCGGAGCGATTCGGAATCACCGCCCGGACATCATGCTCCGCGCATTCGAGATCGCGGGGTATGGGCCCGAAGAGGTGCAGCGGCGCTTCGGCGGGATGCTCAACGCCTTCAGGTTCGGGGCCCCGCCGCACGGCGGCCTCGCGCCGGGCATCGATCGGATCGTCATGCTGCTGGCCCAGGAGCCCAACCTGAGGGAGGTCATCAGCTTCCCGATGACTCAGAATGCCGAGGATCTCTTGATGAACGCCCCGTCGGGCGTCTCGGAGAAACAACTGCGCGAGCTGCACATCCGGATCGTCGAGCCCAGGAGATAGCCCGGTTGCGAGCCCCTGGCTGGGGCGTCCAGGCCGTTATGATATAATGCGCCACTAAGTCACTGTAATATAAGGAGATACGGGCATCAAGCGCATCAACGTCCCAGAAGAAGGCATCGAGACGCTCTTCGGCTCCTACGACGAGAACCTCAAGCACCTCGAGTCGCTGTTCAACGTCCGCATCCGCACACAAGGCCACGAGCTCCTCGTGGACGGCGACACGCCAGGTCCTGAAAACGTCGATCGGGTGGTGGGGCAGCTGTCATCGCTGATGCGGGACGGCTACAAGCTGTCGAACGCCGACGTGAAGACGGCCTCGGATCTGGTCGCGCAGGATCAATCCGTCGATCTTCGAGAACACTTCCTCAAAGGCAGTCTGACGCCGGCCGGCAAGCGGCGCGTGGCGCCGAAGACCATCAATCAACGCCGGTATCTGGATGCGATTGACGCCCACGACATCGTGTTCGGAATCGGCCCGGCCGGCACCGGGAAGACGTATCTGGCGATGGCCCAGGCCGTATCGTTTCTCGTCGCCAAGAAGGTCAGCCGCATCATCCTCGCGCGCCCGGCGGTCGAAGCGGGCGAGAAGCTCGGTTTTCTGCCGGGTGACCTCCAGGAGAAAGTGAACCCGTACCTCCGGCCGCTCTACGACGCGCTCTACGACATGCTCGACGTTGAGCGGGTCGCGCGCTACATCGAGCGCGGCACGATCGAGATCGCACCGATTGCGTTCATGCGCGGGCGAACGCTCAACGATTCCTTCGTCATCCTGGACGAGGCGCAGAACACGACCTCGGAGCAGATGAAGATGTTCCTGACACGCCTCGGGTTCGGGGCCAAGGCGGTCATTACCGGAGATGTGACCCAAATCGATCTTCCACCGGGGCGGGTGTCGGGACTCGTCGAGGCGATGAAGGTCGTGAGCCGTATCGACGGGATCTCGTTCATCCACTTCGACGACCGCGACGTGGTCCGGCACAAGCTCGTCCAGCAGATCGTCAAAGCCTACGAGGCCTTCACGAACGGCAACGGGACGCGCTGATATGGAGCCTGGCGACAGTCGACGCGGGGTTCGTGTGCTCGTCACTGACGAGCGGGGCCGCCCGGTACGGTCGGCCGGCCTCGCGCGATGGTTGAGGCAGGTTGCCCCGGCCCGCGCCCGCGGCACCGTCACCGTGGCGTTGGTCAGCGATGCCCGCGTCCGGGCGCTCAACCGGCGTTACCGCGGCAAGGATTCCCCCACGGATGTGCTGTCGTTTCCAGCCGGATCGGCGACGCATGGCCGCCCCGATTCGTTTCTGGGGGATATCGTCATTGCCCGGGGGGTCGCGCGTCGCCAGGCGCGGATTGCCGGCCATACCCCACCGGCCGAGCTTAGAATTCTGGCCTTGCACGGCCTGCTGCACCTCTTGGGATACGATCACGAGCGCGACAGCGGACAGATGGCGCGCCTCGAGAGAAAACTTCGGCGGAAGGGCGGCCTCAGAGAAGGACTGATCGAGCGGGCATGATCCCTCTGCTCGTGTTCCTCCTGGCGTGCGCCGCAGTGTATCTCGGCGCAATCGAGGCGGCGTTCAGCGCCTTGATGCGTCTATCGCATCGGCTCGTGGCCGAGCGAACCGGCCGCCCCGGGCATCTCGCCACCTACCTTGACGACCCCGTCCTGCTGTTCGCGCCGGTCCGGCTGCTGCGCGGCTTCGTCACGGCCGCCGCCACCGGACTGCTGGCGATGGGGATTGGCCTCTCGGGCTTCCGTGAGCTGGCGCTCGTTTTGTTCAGCGTCACGGCGTTCATCGTCATCGTCGAATTGCCGCTGGCCTGGGTGGCGCGCGACCCTGAGCGCGTGCTCGAGATCCTGCTGCCGACGTTCCGGCCGTTCGCCACGGCGCTCGGTCCGTTCTCGCGCTGGACGGCCCAGGTGATGACAATGAAGCGGTCGACGGCCGTGCCGGCACCAGATGACGACGCGGAGGAAGCGAGCGAGGCGACCAAGGCCTATCTCAACACGGGCGAGCAGGAAGGGCTGATCGAAGGAGAGGAGCGCCGGCTCCTCCAGAGCATCGTCGACTTCGGCGACACGCTGGTGCGCGAGGTGATGACGCCGCGCCCCGACATCGTGGCGATTCCGGAGCAGGCGACCATCGGCGAGCTGCGCGCGCTGTTCCGGGAGCAGGAATATTCGCGGTTCCCGGTGTTTCGCGAGAGCCTCGACAACATCGCCGGCTTCGTGTTCGTCAAGGACCTGGTGACCTTGAACACCGCCGACGACTCCCGGCCAATCACCTCGCTGCTGCGGCCGGCGGTGATCGTGCCGGAGAGCAAGCGCGTCCCCGAGCTGCTCAAGCAGTTTCAACGGCACCAGACGCAAATCGCCATCGTCGTCGACGAGTACGGCGGCACGGCGGGGCTGGTGACGATCGAGGACCTGCTCGAGGAAATCGTCGGCGAGATTCGTGACGAATACGACGTCGAGTCGGAGCCGATTGTCGACGAGGGCGGCGGGCGCTTCGTGTTTCACGGCAAGGTGGACATCGACGAGGTCGGGCAGCGCCTCGGGGTGCAGATCGAACGCGAAGGGTTCGAGACCGTCGGCGGTTTCCTGATCACGCATCTTGGCCGCGTGCCGGCGGTCGGCGAGCGCGTCGACATCGACGGGCTGACGGTCGAAGTGCTCGAGGTCGATCGGCGCCGCGTGCACAAGGTGCGGATTCGGCGCAGCGAAGTCCACGCCGGCGGCACGCCATGAAATCGGGCTTCGTGTCCTTCATTGGCCGGCCGAATGCCGGCAAGTCCACACTCCTCAATCGGTTGGTCGGCTCCAAGCTGGCGATTGTGTCCGACAAGCCGCAGACCACGCGGACGCGCATCCTCGGCGTGCGGAACTACGACGACGCGCAGGTCGTGTTCCTCGACACACCGGGGATTCACCGCCCCCTTCACCGGATGAACGTCAGGATGGTCGACACCGCGGTCCAGACGATCAAGGAAGTCGACGTCCTCGGCCTGGTGGTCGACGCCGCCGAGCCGCCTGGCAAGGGCGAGCGGTTCGTGCTCGACCTGCTGAAGGATGCCCCGGTGCCGGTGTTCGCGATTCTCAACAAGATTGATTTGATCAAGAAGACGCGGCTGCTGCCGATAATCGACCGCTACCGGCAGGAAGCGAGGTTCGAGGAAATCATCCCGGTGTCGGCGGCGACCGGTGACAACGTCGATCGGCTCGAGCGGGCGATCATCGACCGGCTGCCGGAGGGTGAGCGCCTGTATCCGGACGACTACCTGACCGATCAGCCCGAGCGGTTTTTCGCGGCGGAAATCGTCCGGGAAAAGCTGCTGCAGTTCACCCACGCCGAGATTCCGTTCGAGAGCGCCGTGGTCATCGACCGGTTCGAGGAGCCGGCCGATGACCGGCCGCTGCTGCGGCTGTACTGTACGATCGTCGTCGACCGCGAATCCCAGAAGCCGATCGTCGTCGGCCGCGGCGGGGAGATGGTCAAGAAGATCGGCACCGCCGCGCGGGAAGAGCTCGAACGGTTCTTCGGCACGAAGGTCTTCCTCGACCTGCATGTGCGGGTGAAGGCGGAGTGGCGGGAGAACGAGCAGGTGCTCTCGGAGTTGGGAATTAAGAATTAGGCATTAGGACTTGGCCCGTACGAACTAGCAGTCAGGAATGCTGTATACGACCGAAGCCTTGATCCTGCGCACCTACTCACTGGGCGAGTCGGATCGGGTGGTGGTGTTTCTGACGCGGGACCGCGGCAAGAAGCGGGGAGTGGCGAAGAACGCGCGGCAGAGCCGGCGGCGGTTTGGCGGGGCGTTGGAGCCGATGACGTGTGGACGGGTCGCGTATGCCGAGCGCGAGCGCCGCGAGCTGGTGTTCATCAACTACGTCGAGCCGCTCCGCTCGCCGCTCGCCGCGATCGATGGCGAGGCGCTCGGCTACGTCGGGTATTTCGCGGAGCTGATCGACGAGTGGGCGCAGGACGGCGATCCGAACGAAACCCTGTTCCGGCTTGGCGCCTCGGTCGTCGACGCGCTCGCCGCCGGCGTACCGGTCGAACCGCTCGCGCGCTACTTCGAGTTCTGGCTGATGCGCCTGCAGGGCGTCTATCAGCCGGATCCGCGGGCGTCGCGCGAGGCGCGGGCCTTTCTCGACGCGGCGCGGACCTGCAGTCCGTTCGCGCTGACCGCGGCGACGGCCGCGCCGACGGTGCTGCGCGAGCTCGAGGACTCGCACCGGGTGATGATGTTGGGGCATCTGGACAAGGAATTGCGTTCGGTGAAGGTGCTCCGGGGGATGCGCCGGGTCTGAGAAGATTCTGGTAGGGCGGACCGCTTAGGTCCGCCGATGTTATGACCTTTCAGAACCTGATTCTCAAGCTGTCCGACTTCTGGGCGTCGCGTGGCTGCACGCTGCAGCAGCCGCTCGACGTGGAAGTGGGCGCCGGCACGATGCATCCCGAAACGTTTCTGCGGGTGCTCGGCCCGGCACATTGGAATGTCGCCTACGTTCAGCCGTCGCGCCGGCCGGCCGACGGCCGATTCGGCGAGAACCCGAACCGCCTGTTCAAGCACCATCAGTTTCAGGTGATCCTCAAGCCATCACCCGACGAGGTACAGCAGCTCTATCTCGAGAGCCTCGAGGCCTGCGGCATCAATCCGCGTCAGCACGACATCCGTTTTGAAGAAGACAACTGGGAGTCGCCGGCGCTCGGCGCCTGGGGCATCGGCTGGCAGGTGATGTTCGACGGTCTCGAGATCTCCCAGTTCACCTACTTCCAGCAGGCGGGCGGGGTCGAGCTGTCGCCGATCTCGGCGGAGCTGACCTACGGTCTCGAACGGATTGCGATGGCGCTGCAGCGCGTCGACAGCGTGTACGATCTCGACTGGGGCGGCGGCGTGAAGTACGGCGACGTCCGCTGGCGCGAAGAGGTCGAGCAGTCGAAATACGTGTTCAACAAGGGGCTCGACCTGCCGCCGACCCTCGACTTCGGGACCTTTCATCGGGCGGTGTTCGATCAGTACTACGAGTTCGCGCAGGCGCTCTTAAAAGCGAACCTCATCTGGCCCGCGCTCGAGCACTGCCTGAAGTGCTCCCATCTCTTCAACGTGCTCGACGCGAGCAACAGCATCGGGGTCACGGAGCGCACCGCCTACCTCCTGCGGGTGCGACAACTGGCCGTCGGCATCGCGAAGCAGTACGTCGAGCAGGACGGAAAGGCGGTAGCGTAGGTGCTCGACCGGGAGTTGCTGCTCGAAATCGGCTGCGAGGAGCTGCCGGCCGGCTGGCTGCCTGGCCTCACCCAGCAGATCGGCGAAGTCGTGCTCGCCCAGCTGCGCGCGCATCGCCTCACGCCCGAATCGCCAGCCGAGACCTACAGCACGCCACGGCGGCTCACCGTCCGGATTGCGCGGGTCGCAGAGCGTCAGACGGATCTCGAGGATCTCGTGCACGGCCCGCCGGTGTCGGCCAGTTTTTCGGCGGACAGCACACCAACCCCGGCTGCTACCGGTTTTGCCGCCAAGCAGGGCGTCGACGTGTCCGCCCTCGAGCGCGTCGAGACGCCGAAGGGCGTCTACCTGGCGTTCAGGAAGAAGCAGCGCGGCAAGGCGGCGGTCGACGTGCTGCCCGACGTCCTGGGCGGCACGCTGCGCGGTCTCACGTTCCCGAAGCTGATGCATTGGGACGCCCAGCTCGACGACGGCCGTGGCGAGCTGGTGTTCGGCCGACCTATCAGGTGGCTGCTGTACGTCTACGGCGGTCGCGTCGTGCCCTTCACCATTTCCCGATCTTCGGCCGCCCAGACCGGGCAGGTCCAGGACGTCACGACCGGCGCCGTCACCTACGGGCATCGCTTCCTCACCACCAGCGGCCGCGCCGGCCGCGCGATCAAGGTCCGCACGTTCGACGAATATCGCGCGCGGCTGCTCGAGAACTTCGTGATCCTCGAGCGCAGCGAGCGGCACAACAAGATTGCGCGCGAGCTCGACGCCAAGGCGCAGCGGCTCCAGGGCCGCGTCAGCCGCGTGGCCCGCGGCGAGTCCGGCCTGCTCGACGAGGTGCCGGATCTGGTCGAGTACCCGTCTGTCGTCGGCGGCACCTTCGCGCTCGAGTTCCTCGAGCTGCCGGAAGAAGTGCTGACCACCACGCTGATCCATCACCAGCATTACTTTCCGGTCGAGGGCGAAAACGGGCGTCTCAAGAACGCGTTTCTCGCCGTGATCAATACCGAGCCCGACACCGAGCGGACCATCGCACGCAATGCCGAGCGGGTGGTGACGGCGCGCCTGCGCGACGCGCGGTTCTTCTGGGAAGCCGATCGCAAGGCGACCCTGGAGTCGCGGCTCGATCGGCTTGGCACGCTGCTGTTCCACAAGAAGCTCGGCAGCTACAGAGAGAAGACCGAGCGGATTGCCGGCCTGGCCCAATGGATTGCCACCCAGGCGCTCGGCGCCGATGAGCAGACTGCCCGCTACGCGCACCAGGCGGCCCGGTTGGCGAAGGCCGACCTGACGACCGACATGGTGCGGGAGTTCACCGAGCTCCAGGGCACCATGGGCGGAATCTACGCGCGTGAGGAAGGTCTGCCCGAGGAGGTCTGGAAAGCCATCTACTTCCAGTACCTGCCGGTCGCCGTCGAAGCCGATGCGCAGCCATCGCGCGAGCAGCTTGGCAAGGCGGCTCTGACCTGGGCGGCGGTGTCGCTGGCTGACAAGCTCGACACCCTGCTCGGTCTGTTCGCGGCGGGAGAGAAACCGACCGGATCAAGAGACCCGTACGGCCTGCGTCGCGCCGCTCAGGGAGTGGTCAAGGTGATCACCGACCTGCCGGATCTCGGCATCGCGACTCCCAGGGTCAATCTCACCGAGCTCGTCAACCAGGCCTATCAGCCGCACGCCGGGCTGAACCAGAACGCCGGGTGGGAACGCCTGCCGATCGGTCAGTTTCTGTGGGAACGGAAGGAACACCTGCTGCAGAAACGCGGATTCAAGGTCGACGAGATTCGGGTGGTGGCCGGCCTGACCGGTGAGCCGCCGTGGGGCTATCCGAAGGCGTCGCTGCAGCGCGTCGAGGCGCTGTCGCAGGTCCGCTCGTCTCCCGAATTTCAGGCGCTCGCGGGGCTGTTCAAGCGGGTCAAGAACATCACCAAAGGCGTCGAAGATTCGTCCACCAATCTCGGCGACATTCAGCAGGCGTTGAAGGAGCCGGCGGAACTGGAGCTCGCTCGCCAGCTCGACCAGCGGTGGCCGTCAATCACCGCCGCGCTGACCGAAGGCCAATATGTCCGCGCCATGAGGGAGCTCGGCGCGCTCTACCCGCCGGTCGACAAGTTTTTCACCGACGTCCTCGTGATGGCCGAAGACCCCACACTCCGCCGCGCCCGGCTTGCCCTGTTGACGCACCTGCGCAGCGCGGTGCTGCAGAACATCGGCGACATATCCGAAATCGCACCCGAAGAACACCGACCCTGAAGACCGGGCGAAAGTGCCCGTTTCCTGCACTACAATCGCTAGCTCTCATTGCGCGGAGTCGTTCATGGCGAAAAAGTCCCGGGCCAGCAAACACGTCTACTTCTTCGGCAGCGGCAAGGCCGACGGCAACCGCCACATGAAAGACCTGCTCGGCGGCAAAGGATCCGGGCTTGCTGAAATGACCAACGCCGGACTGCCGGTGCCGCCGGGATTCACGATTTCGACGGCGGTCTGCTCGATCTACTACGACCAGAAGGGCAAAATCCCGCCCGCGATCGATCGCGAGATCGAAGAGCACGTCGGCAAGCTGGAGAAAGCCGCCGGGGCGAAGCTCGGCTCGACCGACAACCCGCTGCTGGTGTCGGTCCGCTCGGGCGCGAAGTTCTCGATGCCCGGGATGATGGACACGATTCTGAATCTCGGCCTGAACGACGATGCGGTCGAAGGTCTGAAGGCGCGGACCAAGAACGGCCGATTCGCCCTCGACAGCTATCGCCGCTTCATCCAGATGTTCGGCAACGTCGTCCTCGAAATCCCCAAGGATGCCTTCGAGCACGAATTCGATGGCGTCAAGAAGGCGCACGGCGTGAAGCTCGACACGGATCTCGACGAGGGCGCCCTTCGGGAAGTCGTCGCTCGCTACAAGCAGGTCGTGCAGAAGCGGGCCGGCCGCGCGTTTCCCCAGAAGCCGCACGAGCAGCTCAAGATGGCGCGCAACGCGGTCTTCCGCTCGTGGATGAACCCCCGCGCCCGGGAATACCGGCGCATCTACGACATCCCCGACCACATCGGCACCGCCGTCAACGTCCAGATGATGGTGTTCGGCAACACCGGCGATCGCTCGGGAACCGGCGTCGGCTTCACCCGCAACCCGGCCACTGGCAAGAAGGAGTTCTACGGCGAGTTCCTGATCAACGCGCAGGGCGAAGACGTGGTCGCCGGCATCCGCACGCCGCAGCCGATCGCCCAGCTCGAACAGGTGATGCCCAAAGCCTACAAGCAGCTGCGCGAGATCACGACCCGGCTCGAAAAGCACTACAAGGACGTGCAGGATTTCGAATTCACTATCCAGGACGAACGGCTGTTCATGCTGCAGACGCGCAGCGGCAAGCGTACCGGGTACGCGGCGGTGGTCATCGCCACCGATCTGGTGGGCGAGAAGCTGGTGACCCCGAAGGAAGCGGTGCTGCTCGTCGACCCGGAGTCGCTCAGTCAGTTGCTCGCTCCTGGCTTCGATCCGGACGAATGGAAGCGCATCCCGACCGTCACCCGGGGCCTGCCGGCGTCACCCGGCGCCGCCTGCGGGCAGGTGGTGTTTTCCGCCGATCATGCCGTTCAGTGGAGCGAGCAGGGCAAGCCGGTGATTCTGGTGCGGCGGGAGACCGTGCCCGACGACATCCACGGCATGTTCGTGTCGCAGGGCATCCTCACGGCGACCGGCGGCATGACGTCGCATGCCGCGGTGGTCGGCCGACAGATGGGCAAACCGTCGATCGTCGGCGCCGGCGCACTCGACATCGACGAAAAGGGCCGACAGTTCCGCGTCGACGGGCAGACGGTGAAGGAAGGGGATTTCATCTCGTTCGACGGCCTGTCGGGCGAAGTCAAGATCGCCAAGGTCTCGTCGAAACCGAGTGAGATACTCCAGGTCCTGCACGGCACCCTCAAGCCACAGCAGTCCGACATCTACCAGCGATTCGATCGCCTTCTCTCCTGGGCGGACAAAGTGCGCCGGCTCGGGGTGCGCGCCAATGCCGACCTGCCCGAGCAGGCAGACATCGCCTACGCCTTCGGCGCCCGCGGTATCGGGCTGTGTCGGACCGAGCACATGTTCTTCGGCGAAGGGCGCATCCCGATCGTCCAGCGGATGATTCTGGCTGACAACGAAGCCGATCGCCGCAAGGCGCTCGACGAGCTGCTGCCGCTGCAGCGCGACGACTTCTACGGCGTGTTCAAGTCGATGCGGGGCACGCCGGTCACCATCCGGACCATCGATCCGCCGCTGCACGAGTTCCTCCCCAAACGCGAGGAGCTGATGGTCGACATCGCCAGGCTCGAGGCGACCGGCAAGACCGGCCCGGCGCTCGAGGAGAAGCGCCGTCTGCTGCACCGCGTCGAACAGCTGCACGAGTTCAACCCGATGCTCGGACATCGCGGGGTGCGCCTTGGCATCACCTACCCGGAAATCACCGAGATGCAGACCCGCGCCATCATCGAGGCCGCCTGCCGGCTGAACAAGGAAGGGTTGAAGGTCGTTCCCGAAATCATGATTCCGCTGGTCGGCCACGTGAAGGAGCTGCGCGACCAGAAGGCGATCGTCGACCGGGTCGCGGCCGCGACGATGAAGGCACAGGGCATCACCATCAAATATCTGGTCGGCACGATGATCGAAGTCCCGCGCGGCGCCATCACTGCTGATCAGATTGCCGAGGAAGCGCAATTCTTCTCGTTCGGGACCAACGATCTCACGCAGATGACGTTCGGCTTCTCACGTGACGACATCGGCAAGTTCCTGCGCATCTACCAGGACAAGAAGATCCTCGACAAGGACCCGTTTGCGTCGATCGACGTCGAAGGCGTCGGGGCGGTGGTGCGGACCGGAGTGGAGTTGGGCCGCCGCGCCCGGCCGGACCTCAAGCTTGGCATCTGCGGCGAGCATGGCGGCGACCCCGCGTCGATTCATTTCTTCGAGAAGGTCGGCCTCGACTACATCAGCGCATCGCCGTACCGCATTCCGGTGGCTCGGCTCGCCGCCGCCCAGGCGGCGCTGTCGGTCAAGGTTGGCGATTGACGAGTATCTTCGTGCACCAGAACGGTCGGTCCGAGCAGGTGAGCAGCATCGACCGGGCCTGGTTGAATCCGGCGTCTGGTGCCGTGCTGTGGGTTGATATCGCCGCTCCGTCGGTTCCCGAATCGCTGATTCTCTCCGATACGTTCGGCTTCCACCCGCTGTCGGTCGAGGACGCGATGAGCGCCCTCGAGTTCCCGAAGGTGGAGGCCTACGACGGCTACCTCTACATCGTGCTGCACGGGCTGGACTACTCGAAGGGCGAGGACTTCGGCACCCGCGACATCGACTTCTTCCTCGGGCGCAATTTCCTGGTCACCGTCCACGACGGCAACTCGCAATCCATCGAGGAGATCCGCGACTACTGTCCGCGCAACAACACCATCCTCGGCGACGGCCCGGTCGCGCTGTTCCATCGCATCGTCGATCGGATCGTGGATCGATATCTGCCGGAGATCGAGGAGTTCGAGGACTGGATGGACGAAATCGAGGGCGCGGTCTTCGGGGCGCCATCGCCGGACCTGGTGCGCGACATCCTCGATTTGAAGCGCCAGGTATCCGCGCTGCGGCGCATCGCCATCCCGCAGCGCGATGTCATCGGCCGCCTGGCGCGGCGCGAGTTCACCGACATCAGCTCGGAGATGGCCTACCGGTTTCGCGACGTCTACGACCACATCGTCCGCTTGAACGACGAAGCGATGATGCTGCAGGACCGCATCACCGGAGTGCTGGAAGCCCACCTCTCGAACGTCAGCAACCGCCTGAACCAGGTCATGAAGGTGCTGACGGTCTTGACCACGGTGTTCATGCCCCTGACATTGCTGTCAGGCCTGTGGGGCATGAATGTTCCGCTGCCGCATTTTCCCGGCAGCGACGCCGCTCAGTTCTGGTGGGTGATCGGCATCATGCTGGGGTTGTCCCTCGTCATGCTGATGCTGTTCCGGGCGAAGCGATGGATTTGATCGGACAGTAGAATAGCCTCTTGGGAAAGATCACCAGACTCCCGCCGGATCTCGCCAACCAGATCGCTGCCGGGGAAGTCGTCGAGCGGCCGGCCTCGGTCGTCAAGGAGCTCGTCGAGAACGCGATCGACGCCGGCGCCCGCCGCCTCGCGATTCATGTCGAGCTCGGTGGCAAGAAGCAGGTCCGCGTCGAAGACGATGGCGAGGGGATGGAGCCGGACGACGCGCGGCTGGCGCTCGAGCGTCATGCGACCAGCAAGATCCGCCGTGCCGACGACCTCGCCGCCATCGTGACGCTCGGCTTCCGCGGCGAGGCACTGCCGTCGATTGCCTCGGTCTCTCACTTCGTGCTGCGGACGCGCGCCCGCGGTCAGCAGAGCGGCACGGAGATCCGCGTCAACGGCGGGATGATCGCCTCGGTCGTCGAGGCCGCGGCGGCCGAGGGCTCCGCCATCGAGGTCAACGACCTTTTCTACAACCTGCCTGCACGCCGCAAGTTCCTGAAATCAGATTCGGCCGAGGCCGCACAGATCTCACGCGTGACCACCCAGCTGGCGCTCGCCTATCCAGAGGTCGGCTTTACGCTGACCAGCGGCGGCCGTTCCGTGCTTCAGTGCCCGCCCGCGGCCAGCCTTGGTGATCGCCTGTACCAGTTGTACGGCGAGCGGCAGGATCTGCTGCCGGTCCGGAAAGAGGCTGGCGGATTGCGAATCAGCGGGTATGTGGCGTCCCTGGCCGAACAGGGACCGACCCGAGGGGCCCAGCACGTCTTCATCAACCGCCGCATCGTCAAGGACCGCACCATCGCGCACGCCATCATCGACTCGTACAGCGTCGCGTCGATCAAGGAACGAAGCCCGGAGGTCCATCTGTTCATCGAGATGCCGCCGGACGCCGTCGACGTCAACGTGCACCCGACCAAGGCCGAGGTACGGTTTCGCGATCAGTCGCTCGTCCACGAGGTGGTGAGGCGGGCGCTGTTGGACACCCTGGGGCAGGGGGGAGTGCCCGCGCTGCAGCTTCGAGCCGAAATCGAAGAACGAACGCCAGTCGCCGCCTCGATTCCCGGCGTGCTGAGCGGCGGCAGTTTTCCCAGCCGGTGGTCGCCGTCGCAATTCCCATTTCCAGTCGGCGCGAAGACGGGTACCGCGACCGGAGATCTGGTGTCCACGTTCGCTCCGACGCCGGACTCGAGCCAGGCGTCAGCGGCGCCTGAGATCCGTCCGATGATCCCGCTGGGGCAGTTTCGCGACACGTTCATCATCGCCGTGGATTCGGACGGCATCGCCATCATCGATCAACATGTCGCCCACGAGCGCGTCCTGTTCGAGCGGGTGATGGAGCGGTTGACCGCCGGCACACTCGAATCGCAGCTGCTGCTGGTCCCGATCCTGATCGAGCTGGCGCCTTCGGCTCACGAGGCGCTCACCACGCGCCGCGCGGAGTTGCAGCGCCTGGGTTTCGAGCTCGAGCCGTTCGGATCGTCGACGATCAAAGTGTCGGCGGTGCCGGCTCTTTTGGGCGCGGAAGATGCCGCGCGGGCGCTTCGTGCGCTCAGCGAAGATCTCGAAGGCCTGGATCGCGGCGCCCAGGTGCACGAGGCGCTGCGGCGGATCGCTGCGACGACCGCCTGCCA
Organism: uncultured Acidobacteriota bacterium; assembly: GCA_963728825.1. Classification (GTDB taxonomy): domain Bacteria; phylum Acidobacteriota; class Vicinamibacteria; order Vicinamibacterales; family CAVVIG01; genus CAVREM01. The sequence goes on along the minus strand of CAVSLA010000004.1, from coordinate 1,570,635 downwards.
CGCCGCGGTCAAAGCCAATTACCCGCTGACCTACGAGAAGATGGTGCACATTCTCGAGGAATTGCGCCAGACCGCGTATTCAACCGTCTGTCCGCATGGCCGGCCGGTGATGCTGCGGCTCACGCGCCGCGAGGTGGAGAAGAACTTCGAGCGGATATGACGGCAATCTATTACGTCGGCCGCGGCGCGCAGCTGCTGGGCATGTGGCTTTTGCTCGTCGATCTCTTCACGGCGGGCCCGCTCGGACCCGATGCGAAGCTGTTTGCGGTGGGCGTGGCGGTCTTTCTGGCTGGTTGGGGGCTGACCCGCGCCGTCAAGCCCAAATGAGCATTTTTTGGCAGATAATTACAATACTGTCGAGCTTGACCGGCACGAAGCCCGCTGTTACAGTTCACGGTCGTAAGCTCCGACAAATCAATTAGTTGATCTCCTTTCCCAAGCGAAAGGGCAATCCCGGTTCCGAGCCGCGTGTGTGCGCAGGCGTCGGCCGACCGGGAGCGCAAAGCTGAAGCCGCAAGGTGCGGAGTTCAGTTGCCGAACTTGGAGTACTTCATGGTCTCGCGCCGGTTCCTCGCCGTCGTCTCCATCATCACCACCGCCGCGGCGTTTTTCCTGCTCGGCGTCTTCCACGAACGGACCGACGATGCGGCCGTGCGCGCCACGTATGACGCCAAGCTGGACGCGTTGCGCGCCGAGCTTCGCACCCAGCTGGGGAAGGCGCGCACCCCTGAGGTGATTCCCGCCTCGACGATGGGCAACGCGACCGATGGTCCTTCGGCGGAGGCACCGACCAGCGCGCGCGAACGAATGATCGCCGACATCAAACGTGAGCTGCAGAGTGAAATGGGTCTGCTGCCGCTTGCCCTGTTGCGCGATCGCCGCACCAGCTTCGTCGAGCTGTACTCGACGGACAACTTCGGAAAAACCAACTACGGCACCGCCGGCTATCTCGGCGACGGCTACTTCGTGACCGTCAAGCACGCGGTGGTCGCGCTCAAGGACGGCGACCGTCCCAGCAGCCGGAAGATCGTGGGCATCAAAATCCTGCACGGCGGCGCGGAAATCCCGGCCAGGCTCGTGGACGCCGGGGACGCCGAAGTCGAGGTGCACACGGGCGACTGGGCGATTATCAAGACCAAGCCGCTGGATCTGCCGGCGCTCCGCCCCAATACCGACTTCCCCTACGACTTCGCCGAGCCCATCTTCCGGCTGGGCAACGATTACTCCAAAGGCATCATTCTCTCGACCGGGTATGTCGGGCAGCGCATGACGAACGGCCTGGTGTCCTGCCTGACCGACGGCCACCCGGGCGTGTCAGGCGGTGGCGTGCTGGACCAGAAGGGCGATCTGGTCGGCATCCCGATCGGCCGGATGCAGGGGGACTACCGGTTCTCGTTCATCCTGCCGGTTCGCGCTGAAATGTTTCGCAAGATCCCCACCCGCAGCTAGAATGGGGACGGTTTCCGTCCCTGTTTCATGCTGCGTGAATTTCGAGACTTTCTCTTCAAGCAGAATGCGCTGGCCCTCGCGGTCGGCGTGATCATCGGCGCGGCCACCGGCAAGGTGGTCGAGTCGATCGTGCGCGACCTGCTGATGCCGGTCATCGGCCTGGGGATGCCGGGTGGCGACTGGCGCGCCGCCAAGATCGTCCTGTCCGAAAGCGTCGGGCCCGATGGACAGCCGGTTGTCAACTCGATCAATTACGGCACGTTCATCGGCGTGATGATCGATTTTGCGATCGTGGCGTTCGTGATCTTCATGATCCTGAGGATTGCGATCAGACCCGACCCGCCCGCTGCCACCAAGACCTGCCCCTTCTGCGGAGAGAGTGTCCCGCAGGGAGCGACTCGCTGCAGGGCCTGCACGAGTACGCTCGCGTAATCGGGAGTCATGAAGGTCACCCCGGCGCGCCTGCTGTTGTTGGCGGTCGCGGTGTCGATCGCGGCCTGCGGCGGTCGGGAGCAGGGCGGACCGCCGTCAGCGTCGCCTGACGAGCGCGTCAAGAGCCTCGCCGATTCGTTCCTCGAGGGCTGGTTCGAGCGCAATCCCGACGCCGGCACCTACTACGGCGTGCCGGGACGGCGTCACGACCGGCTGATGGACAACTCGCTGGCCGCCTCGCAAGCGTGGCAGGCCAAGGAGGACGCCTGGCTCGCCGATGCGCAGGCGGTCGATCCTGCGACCATTCAATCGGCATCGCTGCGCGCGACCTATGCGATCGTTCGCGAGACGCTCGAAGGATCGAGCGCTACCCGAGTTTGCCGTTTCGAGCTGTGGCCGGTCAGCCAGATGACCGGATGGCAGGTGCAGTTCGGTTACCTGGCGACGATCCAGCCGGTCGGCAACGACGAGGCCCGCAAGCAGGCGCTGGCGCGCTGGAATGCGGTCCCCACCTACATCGACAACGAGATCGGCAACTTGCGCGAAGGCATGCGCCTCGGATATCTCGTCCCGAAACTGAACGTCCGCATCGTCGTCGATCAGCTCGACACGCTAATCAAACAGAAAGACACGCCGTTTCTCTCGGCCGCCACCCGCGACAGCGCTCCAGAGTTCAAGCTGGCGTTCGAGGCGCTGGTCCGCGATCAGCTGACGCCGGCCTTCCGGCGCTATCGGGATTTTCTCCAGAAGGAATATCTGCCGGCCGCCCGCGACACCATCGGCGTGGCGGCGATGCCCGATGGTGCGCGCTGCTACGACGGGGCTGTCCGCTCGTTCAGCACGCTGTCGCTGTCGGCGGGACAGGTCCACGCTCTCGGCCTCGCGGAGATCGACCGGCTGATGGGCGAGATGCAGGCGATCGCGGAACGATCGTTCAAGACGTCCGACGTCAAGGCGCTGCTCGAGCGGTTGCGCACCGATCGGCAGTACATGTTCCGCAGCCGTCAGGAGCTGATCGACTACAGCACGGCCGCCCTGGCGCGCGCGAAGGCGGCGGCGCCGGACTGGTTCGGCCTGCTGCCGAAAGCGGACGTCCGGATCGAGCCGTACCCCGCCTATCGTGAGAAGGACGCGCCGAACGAATACAACTCGCCGGCCGAAGACGGCAGCCGCCCCGGCCTCTTCTACATCAGCGCCTATCAGGCAGAGACCAAGAGCCGCTCCAGTATCGAGTCAACGGCCTTTCACGAGACGATTCCCGGCCATCACCTGCAGAACGCCATCAGCATCGAACGGAAGGACATTCACCCCGTCGGACGGTATCTGGGCAGCAGCGGTTACGCCGAAGGGTGGGCGCTCTATGCGGAGCGGCTCGCCGACGAGATGAAGCTGTTCTCGTCGGATGTGGACCGTCTGGGCATGCTGTCGTCGCAGGCGTTCCGCGCCGCGCGGCTGGTCGTCGACAGCGGCATGCATGTGCTCGGTTGGGATCGGCAGCGCGCGATCGATTACATGCTGGCGCACACCACCGAGTCGGCCGCCGACATCCGGTCGGAGATCGATCGGTACATCATCTGGCCCGGGCAGGCGACCGCCTACATGCTCGGCATGCTCGAGATCCAGCGCGCCCGGACTGAAGCGCAGCAGAAGCTGGGGCCGAAGTTCGACATCAAGGCCTTCCACGACCGCGTGCTCGAAGAGGGCGCCGTCCCGCTCGCCTACCTCACTCAGAAGATTCGGGACTGGATCGCCGCTTCTTCTTGATCGCTTCCCAGCCGTCGAGCCGACGCTTGATCTCCTTCTCGAAGCCCCGTTCCTGAGGCAGGTAGTACTTCCGTCCCTCGAGCGACGGCGGCAGGCAGGACATGTCGGCGACCGCGTCCGCTTCGTCGTGCGCGTAGCGATAGCCTTTTCCGTAGTCGAGCTCTTTCATCAGCCTGGTCGGCGCGTTGCGGAGGTGCAGCGGCACCGGCTCGGCGACGTCACCGTGCGCGTCTGCGGCGGCGCGCGAGTAGGCGGCGTAGATTGCGTTGCTCTTCGGCGCCGTCGCGAGATAGATGGCTGCCTGAGCGAGCGCTGTGTTGCCCTCCGGCATGCCGACGAAGTGCACGGCGTCCTTGGCAGCTACGGCAACGGTCAGCGCCTGCGGATCGGCGTTGCCGACGTCCTCCGAGGCGAACCGCACCAGGCGCCGGGCGATGTAGAGCGGATCTTCGCCAGCTTCAACCATCCGGGCCAGCCAGTAGACGGCGGCATCGGGATCGCTGTTGCGCATCGACTTGTGCAGCGCGGAGATCAGGTTGTAGTGCTCCTCGCCCGACTTGTCGTAGAGCAGCGCACGGCGCTGGATCGCCAGCGCTACGCGCGCCCGGTCGACGATTCGCTGCCCGCCCGACTCGGGTGCAGCGGCGACGCTCAGTTCCAGCAGATTCAACGCGACGCGGGCATCGCCGTTCGCATACACCGCGATCGCGTCGATGGCCGCCGGCGCCACGTCAACCGGTTCGCTGCCCAGGCCTCTTTCGCGGTCCGCCAACGCCCGTTTCAGGATGACCGCCACCTCGTCGGCGGTCAGCCCGCGGAGCACGAACACTTTCGAACGCGATAACAGGGCCGCGTTGACCTCGAACGACGGGTTCTCGGTGGTCGCCCCGATCAACACGATGTCGCCGGCTTCCACTCGCGGCAGGAAGGCGTCCTGCTGAGCCTTGTTGAAGCGATGGATTTCGTCGATGAAGACGATCGTGCGGCGACCGCTGCCGCGCCGGATGCGCTCGGCCTCGCTCATCACCTCGCGGATCTCCTTGATCCCCGCGAGCACGGCACTGAACGACACGAATCGCGCTCTGGTCGAATCGGCAATGATCCGGGCGAGCGTCGTCTTGCCCGTGCCGGGCGGACCCCACAGGATGATCGACTGCAGCAGGTCCCGCTCGATCGCCTCGCGCAGCGGCTTGCCTGGCGCCAGCAGATCGTCCTGGCCGACGAGCTCCTCGAAGGTCCGCGGCCGCATGCGTTCGGCGAGCGGGGCAGGGGCGGCGCTTACTGCCGGCGACTCGTCGGGAAAGAGCGATTCCATGTCGACACCATGCTAACCTTCGCGGCGCCCATGAGGCGATTCCGAATGATTCTCGTGGTTGGCGCCAGCGGCCGTCTGGGCAGCCGGGTCGTTCGGACGCTCGCGGAACGGGGCATTCCGGTTCGCGCCGCCAGCCGCGATCTCTCACGGATCGAGCCGCTGCGACAAGGCGGCGCTGAGATCGTCGCCGCGGACCTGCGGCGTCCAGAGTCTCTGCAGAAGGCTCTCGTGGGCATCGATCGGGTGGTCGCGGCCGCGCATGCGTTCAACAACGTCGGCGACAATACGCCGGCAACTGTCGACGATGCCGGTCATCGATCGCTCATCGAGGCGGCTCGCGTCGCCGGTGTGCGGCACTTCGTGTTCACATCGGCCTACGGCGCCGCTCACGATCATCCGGTCGATTTTTTCCGCATCAAGGCACGCACCGAACAACGCCTGCTGGCCAGCGGACTCAGCTACACGATCCTGCGTCCCACGGCCTTCATGGAATTCTGGGCGGCGCTCGTTGGCGACCCGATTGTCGAGAGAGGACGGGCGACGATCTTCGGCCGCGGGAAAAACCCGATCAATTTTGTCTCGGTCGACGACGTCGCGCGGTTCGTGCTGATCGGCCTCGAGAATGCGGCGGCCCGCGGCCAGACGATCGACGTGGGTGGACCTGAAAATCTGACGCTCGTGCAGGTCGCCGAAACCTTCGAGCGGGTTCTCGGCCGCACGGCCCGGAAGCGTCACGTGCCGCTGACGATCATGCGCGCCATGGCGCGCCTGGCGCGGCCTTTCAACCCGTTTCTCAGCCGGCAGATTGCCGCCGGCGTCCAGATGGATACGACCGATCAGACACTCGACATGACCGCCACGCTGCAGCGGTTCCCGATGACCCTGCGGCGACTCGAGGACGTCGTCAGGAGTGGGTGCGCTGCCGCCGTGCTTCGTACAGAATGAGGGCCGCCGACACGGCCGTGTTGAGCGACTCGACCGGCGCGTGCATCGGGATGGTGATTCTCACTTCGGCAGCCTTGACGAGCGCCGCTGGCAGGCCATGACCTTCGCCGCCGACGAGGATGGCGGTCGGAACGGTCAGATCGGCCGCATACAGACCGTCGCCGTCACGCGGCACCATCGCCAGAATCCGGCAGCCGTAGTGACGGGCCCGGGCCACCGCGTGCTCGATGCTGCGATCGACGACGATCGGCAGGCGGAAGGCACTGCCCATCGATCCACGCAACGCTTTCCATCCGAATGGGTCGGCACAGGCATCGGCCGCCACCAGGCCGCTCGCGCCGGCCGCCTCAGCGGCCCGTGCGATCGCGCCAACATTGCCCGGGTCCTGGACCCCGCAGGCAATCAGCACGAGAGGCGGCTTCGCCCGGTACAGGTTCGCCTCGCCGGCCCGGGGTCTGGCCGCGAGCGCAACAATCGGGCTCGGCGATCGAACCGGACTGATCGCGCGCATCACCGGCGCGGTGGCGGCCAGCACATCGGCGCCGAGGCGTTCCGCCTCGTCGATGAGCGGACGGATCTCGCTGCGGTCAACCGCTTCGGCCGAGACAATCGCATGCGTGATCGACGCGCGCGCCGCGATCGCATCCGCCAGCAGGTGCGGCCCGTCGAGCAGCATGAGGTCGTGATCGGCCCCGGACGCGACGCTGCGGTATTTCGCGACGAGCGAGTTCTGGCGACTGGAGATTCGCTTCATGGTTTGGAGGGATGAAGGATACCACTGTGGTACTATGAGCGCGGCATTCCACACCGGCCAGCCACGATGTCCGACTCCATGAAAGAGCGGTTGATCAAGAAGTTCGAGGACGAGATCCAGGCGCTCGATCGCGAGTTGAAGCTGGAGCTGCCCAAAGAGATCAAGCGCGCCCGCGAACTGGGCGATCTGCGTGAAAACGCCGAGTATGCCGCCGCCAAAGAGCGGCAGCGGCTGGTCGAGGCGCGGATCAGCATGCTGCAGAAACGGGTGTCCGAGATTGCGCTGATCAACGTCGATCGGATTCCCTCCGACCGCGCCGGCTTCGGCTCGACGCTGCATGTGATCGAAAGCACCGGCGACAAGCTGGTGTTCCAGCTGGTGATGCCGGAGGACGCCGACGCGGCCAAGGGGCTGATCTCGACGACTTCGCCGATCGGGAGGGCCTTCCTGAACAAAGAGGTGGGCGATACGGTCAAGGTCGCCACGCCGGGCGGGACCCGACAGTTCGAACTCGTCAAGCTGCTGACCATCCACGATCCGGGTGAATGACGGACCGCGGCTTCGTCCCCCCGGCAGATCCCTACTCACCACGCCGCCGCACTGCGCTCGTCCTCACCGGAACGGGAACCGCTGGCGCCTATCACGCTGGTGTGCTGCGCGCCCTGCACGAAGCCGGCGTCAAGATCGACGTCGTCGCGGGGCGCGGCGTCGGCGCGATCGGCGCGCTGTTTGCGGCGGTGGATGGTGCGCAGCGGCTCTGGGAGGAAAAAGGATTCTGGCGCAGTGCCGCCGCCCGGCACATGTATGTCTGGCGGCCGGCGCTGCGCTTTGCGGTGTGGTCGCTCGCTGTGGCGCTGATCGTGGTCGCGGCGCCGCTGCTGGCGGTCGCCGCCGGGCTGCTGGTCTTTCCGCTCGACTTCATTCTCAAGATGTTCGGCGCGAGCGGCATTGCCGACTGGTACGTCACGCTGGTGCGGACGGCGCTGGAGCCGGCGATGCTGCCGACCTGGCTGCCGCGTCTGGCCGTCCTGGTACTGACCGCGGGCGCCGCCACCCTGGTGGCCGTCGGCTGGCGCGATCGCGACCGGCGGCGGAGACGGGGACCGTTCTGGTGGCGCGCCCTCCGGTCGCCGCTGGCCGCCGAGCCAGGGATCGAGCACTGCTGGGGAGTGATGTGGGATCTCATCCGCGGCGCGACGCGATTGAGGCCTCCCTCACGGGTCGATCTGGCGCGGCGCTATGTCGAACTGCTGATCGAGAACCTGGGTCAGCCGGGGTTTCGGGAATTGTTCGTCACCGTCCACGATCTCGACGCGCGCCGCGATCTGGTGTTTGCGCTGGTCTCGGACCCGCGCCGGCGGGATCTGCTGCGTCGCGCCACCTCAGAAGAAGCCGACGCGCGTCGAGCCGAGGTCTTCGACCTAGCCGGCCTGGCGCGGGATCACCTGAGCGACGCGGTCGCGGCGTCGCTGGCGCTGCCGCTGGGTGCCGAGCCGCACCCGGTGACCTTCGCCACTGACGGCTACTGGCGCGGCGAAACGCACCGCCTCTGCGATCGACCGGGCAGCGTGCTGCGGTTGATCGAAGAGCTCGCGTTCGTCGAGGTGGAACAGATCATCCTGGTCTCGGCGGTCGCCGACTCTCCTGGACCGCACGCGCTGGCGCCGGCGCGTCTGGACGGTCGCGGACGGATCGGTGAGTACCTGCAGTCGTTCGAGGCGGCCGCGGTCCGTGACGCCTCGCAGTGGAGCATCGATACCGCGCAGGTCTACGTCGTGCGGCCGGCCCACAATCCGGTGGGCCCGCTCGATTTCGACGGCGGCTTCGACGACCGGTCCGATCGGCGGCAGGGGCTGGCCGAGCTGATGAGCCGCGGCTACGAGGACGCGTACCATCAATTCATCGAGCCGGTCGTCGGCGCGAGCGGCGAACGGGTCGGCGTGCGGGAGCGATCATGAAAACAGCCACCGACCTGATTCACGCCGGTGCGCCGGAACCGACCAGCGCATCGCCGCTGACCTCGCCGATCTACGAGACGTCCACCTTCGTGTTCGAGAACGCTCAGGCGGTCGTCGCCTACAACGAAGGACGCTCCTCGAAGTATCTCTACTCGCGCTACGGCAATCCGACGCTGACCTCCGCCGAGCGCCAGCTGGCGGCGCTCGATCGGGCGGAGGCCGCGCTGCTGTTCTCGTCGGGCATGGGCGCCACCACCACCATTCTGATGGCCCATGCGCGCGCCGGCGACGAGGTCGTCTGCAGCGCCGCCATCTACGGTGGCACGCTGCATCTGCTGAACGACGTCCTCGTGAAATTCGGCATCCGGCCGCGGTTCGTGTCGCTCGAGGAAATGGCCGAACCGGAGACCGTCATCGGCGAGCAGACGAAGATCGTCTGGTTCGAGTCGCCGATCAATCCAACGCTGCGCTGCATCGACATCCGGCGGATTGCCGAGGCATGCCGCGCCAGAGGTGTGCTGTCGATCATCGACAATACTTTTGCCAGCCCGATCAACCAGCAGCCGCTCGAGCTCGGCGTCGCGCTGTCGATGCAGAGCGCCACCAAGTACCTCAATGGGCACAGCGATGTCACCGGCGGCGTGGTAACCGGTCCCGCCGCGCTGGTCGGTCCGATCGAGCGGACGCGCCGACTGGTCGGAACGGTGATGGATCCATACCCGGCCTACGCGCTCGGACGCGGGTTGAAGACGCTGCCGCTGCGGATCGCTCAGCACAATGCCAACGCACTGGCGGTGGCCCGGTTTCTGTCGGACGATCGTCGCGTTTCGCAGGTCTTCTATCCAGGACTGCCTTCTCACCCGGATCACGAGATCGCCCGGCGGCAGATGACCGGCTTCGGCGGGATGATCTGCTTCGACCTGAATGGCGACTATGCGCGTGCGGAGCGAGTCTACGATCGGCTGCAGGTCATCAAGCGCGCCGCCAGCCTGGGTGGCATCGAAAGCCTCGTCAGCATGCCGGTGCTGACGTCCCAATGGGGCCACACCGAGGAGCAGCTGCGCGCCGCCGGCGTGACTAAAGGAATGTTGAGGCTGTCGGTGGGACTCGAGGACCCCGACGACTTGATTACCGATCTGGATCAGGCGCTCCGCAGCTAGGAATCTCCGATCCGGGACACTGGCGTTGCCGGCGATCGATCGCTCGGGTATGATGCGCGCCATCCCCACTACCTCCCGAGGAGTGTTGCCATGAAACGAACGCTCGGACTGCTCGCGGCGCTGATCCTTGCAGTACCAGCCGTCATCTGGACGCAGGGAAATTCCGACCGACCGTTCCGGTTCCAGAATCGCACCTGGTTAAACCAGGAGGCGTTCGTCGAGAGCGGCGCGCGCTGCGCGACGCGCGATCTCGCGCCCGAGCGACGCGATCAGGTCGACCGCGAGATCGCGGCCCACCTGAAACAGGGCGGCGGCGCACCGGCCGTGACCGGCGGGACGATCGATGTGTACTTTCACGTGATCACCAACGCGGCGGGGCAGGGGAACGTCTCGAACGGTCAGATCAGCCGGCAGATCGACGTCCTGAACGCTGCATTTGCCAGCTGGGGCTGGAGCTTCAACCTGGTCAGCACCGATCGGACCGCGAACAACGCATGGTTCGCGATGGAGCCGGGCACGACTGCGGAGCGGGACGCGAAAGCGGCGCTCCGTCGCGGAACGGCCGACGATCTCAACATCTACTCGGCGAATCCGGGTAGCAACCTGCTCGGCTGGGCGACGTTCCCGTCGGGCTACGCGTCGCGTCCGTCGAGCGATGGAGTGGTCGTCCTGTTCGCCTCACTGCCTGGCGGTTCGGCGGTTCCCTATCATCTGGGCGACACCGCCACCCATGAAGTGGGCCATTGGATGGGGCTGTACCACACGTTCCAGGGCGGCTGCAGCAACAAGAACGATCTGGTCGGCGATACGCCGGCAGAGCGCAGCCCGGCGTTCGGCTGTCCGATCGCCCGCGACACCTGCCAGGCGGCCGGTGTCGATCCGATTGAGAACTTCATGGATTACACCGACGACGCGTGCATGTTCCAGTTCACGGCGGGACAGGACGCCAGGATGGACGCCCAGTTCAGCACCTACCGGTTCGGGCAGTAGGGCGGCGGGGCATCACCGGCCCGGCGGCGGTTCCGCTGCCGGGCTCCAATCGACGATCGGATTCTTGCCGCCTTCGCAGACCCACGCCGTCGCGCGGACCCCGCTGCGCAGCTTCCCCGGAGCCGACTCGATCATCGCCCAATCGCGCGGACTGAACGGCTTCGTTCGCACGAGGAACCAGCGGCTGGCGTCCTCGGCGCCGGGATGCATGATGACCACTGCTTCGGTGGTGTCCCAGTCGGTGCGGATCTCCAGGCGCGTCTGTCCGCCGTCGCGGGTCAATCGCGTAACCGTGCCGGTATAGGCGGTCAGTTGATTGCGCCCGCACTCGATGCCAGCTGGTGGTTGAACTCGACTGGTCGAGCGCTGCGGGGTGATAGACGCCGCCAGCCAGGCCAGCGAGACGAGAGTCGCAGCGGCCGCGACGTTCACGTCTTGACGCCCGCCGTTTCGCGCCGTTTCTCGACCGGCGCCGCTTCATGAAGGAACTGCGCCACCAGGTCCTGCAGACGGCGGCCGATGTCCTCGGCTGGAACGTCGCCGAACTTCTCGCGAAACGCCCGCATCGGCACGACTGCTTTGGCCATCGCCCGGTGCCCGCCGGCGCTGCCGATGTCCGCAAAGAAGCGGCGGGCGAACTCACCCGCGTTCTTCGAGTAGCCGAGGTTCCGCACCGAGATGATCAGCGAGTCGCCGACGATCCCGGCAATCAGCGTCCACTTGACGTCCTCGAGCTGCAGGAAGAAGTCGGCGACGTAGGGGATGAAATCCTCGCGCGGCGTCGCGCCGATGAAGCCGCAGAACACCTGGTCGACGAGCGCGCCCGCCCGGTAGGCCTTCATCACGTAATCGAGCCGCTCCAGGGTGATTTCCGCGCCCTCCATCTTTCTGATCAGCGCAGCGTCAGCGAGCGGGTAGAGGTATGAGAACGCTTCGATGTCGACGCGATTGGTCTGCCGGTTGAAGAACAGCGTGTCCGACTTGATCGCGTAGAGCATCGCGGTGGCGGTCCGCTCCGAGATGTTCACGTCGACGGCGCGGAGATGTTCGGTGAGAATCGTCGAGGTCGAGCCGTAATCGGCGCGGATGTCCTTGAACACCGCGGTGTAGCCGGGTTGCTCGGGATGATGATCGATCACCAGATCGACGCGATCGATCAGACCGCCGAAGTAATGCGGCTGGACATCGACCATCGCCAGACGGTCGTAGTCTTTCAGCGACTCTGGCGTGATGTGCTCGACGTGGATGTCCAGCAGGTTGACCATCCGCAGGTTTTCGGGTCTGGTCACGCCCTGAATCGCCCCGATGATCGCCGTCGTCTTGGTGCGGCGGAGCACGTTCCTGAGCGCGAGGCCGCTGGCCATCGCATCCGGATCGGGATCGTTGTGGAGCAGAATCAGCACGCGATCGGCGTCGCTGAAGTAGCGCTGATACTGCTGCACCCGGGCCCGCGTCAGGGAGCGGCTGAACTCGGTCAGCAGCGGGCCGCCGAACAGCTCGGACATCGACAGGTAGGAGACGTCGGGAAAGTCGGCGTGGAACTCCTCCGCGCGCTTGGCCGTGGCCGCGGCGCCGACCCCGAGGACGTAGACGAGCGTCCCGCCGGCATCGCGCACCGCCTCCAGAATCTTGCGCGGGTTGCGCCGGCCGTTATCCTCGACGATGACGCAGGTGCTGGGCGTGAGGTCGGCTTTCAGGAACGTATCGATGTGGCGAGGGTCGCCGGTGACGACCTGGATGCCGGCCTCGTGAAGGCGCCGGGCGAGCGGCCGGTTCTCGACTATGAACTCGACCTCGAAGCCGGGCAGCAGGATTTCGTCGAGCATCCTGATGACCAGCTCGTCCTGGCAGACGGCTAGGCACCGCATCGTGGACCCGATCGATGATTATACGCTCCGGCCGAGCTGTCGCGCGGCCGTGGTACGATCATAGATTCACATGCCTTCCGTGTATGACCGCTTCCGCCTCGTGTCCGAGTTCGAGCTGGCCGGCGACCAGCAGCGGGCGATTGGCGAGCTGACCGAGGGACTGGAGCGGGGCGACTCGCACCAGGTGCTGCTCGGCGTCACCGGGTCCGGCAAGACCTTCACGATGGCCAACACCATCGCCACCGTGAATCGTCCGACCCTGGTCATGGTCCACAACAAGACGCTCGCCGCACAGCTGTTCCAGGAGTTCCGGCGGTTCTTTCCCGAGAACGCGGTCGAATATTTCGTCAGCTACTACGATTATTACCAGCCCGAAGCCTACGTGCCTGCGACCGACTCGTACATCGAGAAGGAAGCGACCATCAACGACGAAATCGACCGGATGCGGCTGTCGGCGACGCGCTCGCTGTTCGAACGCCGCGACGTGGTGATCGTGGCCAGCGTCTCGTGCATCTACGGCCTCGGCTCGCCGGAGGCCTACTACGGCATGCTGCTGCCGCTCGAGCGCGGCCAGCGGATTGCGCGCGACGAGATCCTCCGGAAGCTCGTCGAGATCCAGTACGAGCGCAACGACCACGAGTTTGGCCGCGGCACCTTCCGGGTGCGCGGCGACATCATCGAGGTCTACCCCTCGTACGAGGAGCAGGGCCTGCGCATCGAGTTGTTCGGCGACGAAGTGGACGAGTTGATCTCGTTCGACGCGCTCACCGGCAAGAAGCTGCGGCGCCACGACAAGATTGCCGTCTATCCGAAGTCGCACTTCGTCGCCCCGCGGGACCGCACCCGGAAGGCCGTCGAAACGATCAAGGAGGAGCTCGCCTGGTACCGGTCGAAACTCGAGTCCGAAGGCAAGCTGCTCGAAGCGCAACGCCTGCACCAGCGGACGATGTTCGATCTCGAGATGATTCGCGAGATTGGCTACTGCCATGGCATCGAGAACTACGCGCGCCACCTCACCGGCCGCGCTCCGGGTGAGCCGCCGCCGACGCTGCTCGACTACCTCCCGAAGGATGCGCTGATCATCGTCGACGAGAGTCACCAGACGGTGCCACAGGTTCGCGGCATGTATTTTGGAGACCGTTCGCGGAAGGAAGTGCTGGTGGCCTACGGATTCCGCCTGCCGTCCGCGCTGGACAACCGGCCACTGAATTTCGAGGAATGGGAAACGCGCGTCGGGCAGGTCGTGTTCGTCTCGGCCACGCCTGGCCCCTACGAGCTCAGACGCTCGCAGGGCGTCGTCGTCGAGCAGATCATCCGGCCGACCGGCCTGATCGATCCGCCGATCGACGTGCGGCCGGTCAAGGGCCAGGTCGACGATCTGCTGCAGGAGATCCGCACGCGTGCCGCCAGGAGAGAACGGGTGCTCGTGACGACGCTGACCAAGCGGATGGCCGAGGATCTCACGCAGTACTACCAGGAGCTCGGGGTTCGGGTCCGCTACCTGCACTCCGATATCGAAACGCTGGAGCGCGTGCAGATTCTGCGGGACCTGCGGCGCGGCGAGTTCGACGTGCTCGTCGGTATCAACCTGCTTCGCGAGGGCCTCGATCTCCCGGAAGTGTCGTTGGTGGCGATCCTCGACGCGGATAAGGAAGGGTTCCTGCGGTCGGCCGGGTCGCTCATCCAGACCTCCGGCCGGGCGGCGCGCAATGTGAATGGTCGGGTCATCATGTACGCCGATGCCATGACCGATTCGATGCGCGGCGCGATCGGCGAGACCGACCGTCGCCGGGCGCTGCAGCAGGCCTACAATCTGGAGCACGGCATTACCCCTCAGTCGATCGTCAAAGCCATCGACGAAGGGATGGCCGGCGCGGGCGAGCTGGATTACTTCACGCCGGCGGCGACACTCGACGGGACCGAGCGATTCCACAACCAGCAGCAGCTTGACGCGTATATTGCCAAGCTCCAGGACGAGATGCGCGCGGCCGCCACTAACCTCGACTTCGAAAAGGCCGCCGGGCTCCGCGACGACATCAAGCGTCTTCGGAATCCCGAGCTCGGACTACCTCGACAGGCTCGGCGGGCGTGAACAAGCTCAAACAAGCAGCGCTGGAAGTCCAGGAGTACGTCCGGCTGACCACAGCTGCGCTGCGGGGCATCTTCACCCCGCCGCACTACCGGCACGATATCGTCGAACAGCTCGACGCCGTCGGGGTGCAATCGTTGACGGTGGTGCTCTTGACCGGCTTTTTTACCGGCGCGGTCCTCGCGCTGCAGAGCGGCCTGACCCTCGACCAGTTCGGCGCCAGGCCGGTGGTCGGCCGGCTGGTCAGCGCGTCGATGATCAAGGAGCTCGGTCCGGTGCTGACCGGCCTGATGCTCACCGGCCGAGTCGGGTCGGGCATCGCCGCCGAGCTGGGGTCGATGGTGGTGACCGATCAAATCAATGCGCTGCGGGCGCTCGGCACCGATCCGATCCGCAAGCTCGTTGTTCCCCGCGTGCTCGCCGGCATCGTCATGGCGCCGGTGCTGACCGTCATATCCGACTTCGTCGGCATCCTCGGCGGCTGGATCGTGGCGCGCTATCAGCTGCAGGTGGCGAGCGGCCTCTACTGGTCGTCGATTTTCGAGGCGCTCTACATGGAAGACATCTGGATGGGCCTCATCAAGCCGTTCGTTCTGGGCTTCGTCATCGTCACCATCGCGTGCCACGTCGGCCTGCGGACCCAAGGTGGCACGCAGGGCGTCGGACGGGCGACGACGGTCTCGGTGGTCGGCGGATCGGTCGGGGTGATCGCGGTCGACTTCTTCGTGACGCGCGTGCTGATCTCGGTGATGTACTGAGATGACGATGGATCGGTACGCCAGCGGAACCGTCACCGCCGCCGAGGCGCTCAACGACCGGAACGCGCCGGTCATCGTCCTCGATCATGTGTCCCTGGCGTTCGACGAGAAGGTGATCCTGCGCG
Organism: uncultured Acidobacteriota bacterium; assembly: GCA_963728825.1. Lineage (GTDB taxonomy): Bacteria > Acidobacteriota > Vicinamibacteria > Vicinamibacterales > CAVVIG01 > CAVREM01. Next base: position 1,555,028 of record CAVSLA010000004.1, on the reverse strand, counting down.
ACGTGAGCTTCACGCTGCTGGCCGGCCATACGAAGATTCTGCTGGGCGCGAGCGGCGCGGGGAAATCGCTGACGCTCAAGATCATTCTGGGTCTGCTGCGCGCCGATGCCGGCGTGGTCTGGGTGAACGGCTTTCGCGTCGACCAGCTGCCTGAACAGGAGCTGATGCGCATCCGGGCCGATGTCGGCATGGTCTTCCAGGAGGGCGCACTGTTCGACTCGCTGACGGTGCGGGAGAACGTCGGCTATCGTCTCTACGAAGAGACCGACATGCCGCTCGATCAGATCGAGACACGGGTGCGCGAAGTGCTCGGCTTCGTTGGCCTGGCCGAGTTCATCGATCGCATGCCGTCGGCGCTCTCGGGCGGACAACGGCGCCGCGTCGCCATCGCCCGCGCGATGGCCGCCAAGCCGAAGATCCTGCTCTACGACGAGCCGACCACCGGACTCGACCCGATTACCGCCACGACGGTCGACGACGAGATCATCAAGCTGCGCGATCTCGAGAACGTCAGCTCGATTCTCGTCACGCACCAGCTGCGCGATGCGTTCTACATCGCGACGCACCGCGCGGTCAGGCAGAACGGCGACATCCAGATTGTCGCCGCTGACGATCGGAAGGAAAGCGAGGCCGAATTCCTGATGCTTCGGGACGGCCTGCTGGTCTTCGAGGGCGACGCCGACAGTTTGCGTAATTCGAAAGATCCGTATCTGGAGACGTTCCTGTCATGACAGGAATGCTTCACCTCCGCCCGGCGGCGGAGATCACCATTGAGGGGATGGACTTATGCCGCGTACACGGTCGCTAGCCTGGTCCGAGCTGAAAATCGGCGCCCTGACCATCATTGCCGTCGTGATTGCCGCGGTCACGGTATTCTTTCTGACCGGCGACCGCGGCTTCCCCTGGCAGCGCTATTCGCTCAAGACGCGTTTCGCGAGCGTGCCGGGATTGAAAGCGGGCTCGCCGGTCCGCGTTGCGGGCCTCGATGTCGGCACCGTGACCAACACCACCCTCGCCGGCAATCAGGTCGAGGTGACGTTCGAAGTCAGTCAGGACGTCCGTGAGCGCATCACGACCGATTCTGTCGCGACGCTCGGCTCGGTGTCGCTGCTGGGCGAGAGTGCCGTCGACATCACCGCGTCGACCACCGGGACCCCGCTGCCCGAATGGGGCTACGTGCCACAGGGACGCCAGGCGGCGCAGATCACCGACCTGGCGACCGAGGTCGGCGAGGGCCTCGACAATCTGACGAGCCTGATCGCGGACGTCCGGGGCGGACGCGGAACGGTCGGGCGTCTCATGACTGACGAACAGCTCTACGTCGAGCTGCGCCAGTTCGCGGCCAGCGCCGGGGCGCTGATGAACGGCCTGCGCCAGGGGCGCGGCACCCTGGGGCGGCTGCTGAACGATCGCCGCGCCGCGGAGTCGCTCGAGGCATCGCTCGCGAACATCGAGACGCTGACGCGTCAGATCAACTCGGGGGAGGGGAGCCTGGGCAAGTTGCTGAAGGACGACGCCTTTTCCAAGTCTCTGACGTCGGCCACCGCGAACTTCGACGCGGTCGCCGGTCGATTGAATTCCAGCGACGGCACGGCCGGAAAGTTGATCAACGACCCGGCGTTGTTCAACCGCCTGAACTCGGTATCGGACCGGCTCGACAACCTGGTCGCGCGTCTGAACGCCGGCGAGGGGACCGCCGGCCACTTGCTGAAAGACGCCGCGTTATATGAGAACATGAACAAAGTCACCACCGAGATCTCAGCGCTCATCGCCGAGATAAAGAAGGATCCTCGGAAGTACCTGACGGTGCGGGTGAGTATTTTCTAGGGGGCGCAATGGCCAGAGACGAAGGGGCGGGAGCTGGCAGTGTTCTTCTGGCGTTCATCCTGGGCGCGGTGAGCGGCGCAGCGGTCGCGCTGCTGTATGCCCCGGCCAGCGGACGCGATACGCGGGAATATCTGGGCGAACGAGCGCGCGAGGGACGCGCGCGGGCGGCTGAAGCGGCCGAGAAAGGCCGCGAAGCCATCAAACAGGGCCGTGACACGCTGGCCACCGCGGTCGAACGCGGGCGCGAGGCTTATCAGCAGGCGCGGTCACGAGAGCACGCGTGAGCGACTGGGCGGTCGTCTTTCTGGGGGTGATCGCGGTCTCGTCGCTCGTCGCCGCGGTCGCGCAGGTCGCAGTGCTGGTGGCGGCAGGACGGCTGACCCGCAGCCTCGAGCGCGTCGCGAACGAGGTGCAGCGCGACCTGAAACCGCTGTTCGAGCAGCTCGATGCAGTCGGACGGGATGCCGCGCGCGCCAGCGCGCTGGGCCTGACGCAGATGGAGCGCATCGACGCCATTCTGGCCGATATTGCCGCCCGCCTGGACCGGACGCTGAATACCCTCCAGAATGCCGCAGCGGGCGGGGCCCGCGAGGGCGCCGCCGTGGTGGCCGCCTTCCGCGCCGCGATGTCGGCGGTGCGCGGTTTCCGGTCCGCCCGGGCCAGATCGCGCGCCGACGACGACGACGCCCTCTTCATCTAAAACACCTGCCACGACATCTTGAACCTGACCGCGCGGAGTGATAGAACTCCGGCATACCACGGGAGGGTCCATGAAAGCGATCGTGCGAGGATGTCTGGCCGGCGCGTTCGTGCTTGGTGTCTGCGGAGCAGCGCTCGCCCAGGAGTCGAAATCGGCACCATTGGCCAGGCAGCTGGCGTCGGCGCTGGCCGCCGGAAAGCTCGATAGCGTCGCCGCCAAGGATCCAACCCACCCGGACATCTACGTCGGTGCGTTGCATATCCCCGGGGTGCAGCTGCTGGTCGTCGCGGCGCAGTACCCCGCCCCCACGCTGCTCGATCCGCGATTGGCGAAGGGCGAGTACCGCGATGTCTACATCGAGCTCAATAGCGCGGGCGTGGCCGCATCGAAGATCTTCGTCGAGGACCTGAGCGCCAACGGGTTGTTCGCCAAGCCGGCCGACAACAACCCGATGGACATGTACGAAGCCTCGGGCAAGCGGATGATGTTCGATGGCGAATGGGGCCGCCAGAAGCTGTCCGAACAGGAGTACATGAAGATCTTCGCCGGCGCCGACGAGCGCTATGCGGAGATGCTCATGGCGCTCATCGCGCAGCTCAAGAAGAGCTCGTAGCCGGACGACCCCTCACTCGCTGCGGATCGCCAGAAGCGGGTCGACCCTGGTCGCGCGGCGCGCCGGGACGTAGGCGGCGGCCAGCGCTGTCGCGGCGAACACCAGCGCCACGACGGCGAAGGTTGACACGTCGAGCGGTTCGACGCCGTACAACAGGCCCCGGAGAATCCCGGCCATCATGGCCGCGCCCGCCACTCCCGCGATGATTCCGATCAAAGTGAGAAGCAGGCTCTGCCCGAGCACCAGCCGCATGACCTCCACCCGCCGCGCGCCGAGCGCGATCCGGATGCCGATTTCGCGGGTCCGCTGCGTCACCGAATAGGCCATCACACCGTAGAGCCCGATCAGCGCCAGGATCGCTGCCACCGCCGCAAATAGCCCCAGCAGCACCGCGTACATCCTCGGGCGCGACACGCGGTTCGACACGATCTGATTCATCGTCGCGACGTTGAAGAGGCCGGCCTCCGGATCGGCCAGACGGAGAGTTTCGCGAACGCGCCCGACGACGCCGACTTCGTCGCCGTCATGTCGAACCGCGTAGTAGGGACCCAGAAAGGTGAACGAGGGACCGTTCTGCTCGGGCCACTGGCGATAGTCAGCGAAGAACTGTGGACGCGGCGGCTGGTCGAGGCCATTCTGCCGGATGTCCTTCGCCACGCCGACGATGACCCACGGCTCAGCATCGCGGCCCGCGTAGACGAGCCGGCCGATCGGATCGGCCGCCGCGAAGTCACGGCGGGCGAGCGCCTCGTTGATGACCAGTACGCGAGTGGCCCCCGCAGCGTCCGATTCCTGAAGGCCGCGTCCGGCGACCATCGGAATCCTCATCACCTCGAAATATCCCCAGCTCACCAGACGCGCATCGGCGCCGGGTCCTGCTGGCGGCATCGGCGCATCCACCCGAGGTCGAAACGACGCGCTTTCCTCGATCGCGATCAGCGGCACCTGCCGTGCGAACGCGGCCGCGCGTACGCCGGGGACCGTCCGCAGACGGTTGACAAGATCGTCCGCAAACGGTTTCAGCCGGTCTGGTGGGTACCGATCGGTCGGCAGGCCCACCTGGAAGGTGATGACCTGGTTCGCGGTGTAACCGCGGTCGCCGCTGACCAGCGTTCTGAAACTGCGGATCAGAAGTCCCGCCCCGATCAGCAGAACCAGCGCCATGGCGATTTCCGTGACGACCAGCAAGGCGCGCAGCCGGTTACGGGCGAACCCTGGTCCGCTCGAAGTGAGCGCCGCGCTCTGCTTCAACGCTTCGACGCGCGGCCGGCTGAACCACAGCGCTGGTGCCAGGCCGCATCCGACGCCGGCGGCAAGCGAGACCGCGATCGCATAAGCGAGCGCCGTCGCGTCGACCGCGATTTCATCGAGTCGTGGAAAAGGGAGCTGGATGCCAAGATCCATCCGGGAGAGTGTGGTCGCGAGCGAGCGGAGCAGTTGAACCGCACCGAAAGCGAACGCCGTGCCGGCGATGCTCCCGGCCGCGGCCAGCGTCGCGCTTTCAATCAGCAGCTGCCGCACTACTCTCGAGCGTCCGGCGCCCAGAGCCACCCTGATCGCGATCTCCCGCTGCCGAGATGCCGTTCGGGCGAGCAGCAGGTTCGTGACGTTGACGCAGGCAATCAGCAGGACGAACACGACTGCCGCCATCAGCAGGAGCAGCGCCGGTCTGACGGGAGTCACCAGCTCGTCATGATCGCGCACGAACTCGTACGCCGTCCCTGACGGCAGCGCGAGAAGATCAGTGACGATGGCGCCAACTTCCGCCGCCGCTGTCTCTGGGGAAACGCCGGCGGCGAGCCGAGCCACCAACCCGGAGGCCGGCTGCGGAGCAGCGGCGGTGATCGGCAAGGCGAACGGAATCCAGAACTGGAACGGGGTATCGCCGGCACCGTATGCGAGCGGCATGACGCCGACGATCGAATAACGGCGGCGCTCTTCAGAGGCAATCGGGCGGCCTCGCGTTGCGAAGACGTCTTCGAGCACGACGGTCCGGCCGATCGCCGCGGGATCGCCGTCGAAATATCGCCGCCACGTGGTTTCACTGAGAACGATGACGTTGTCCCCGCCGGGTTTCTCGTCGGATGCATCGAAGGATCGTCCGATGAGAGGCGGCACCCCCCGCATCTCGAAGATTGCCGGCGAGACGCGCGCGCCCTCCAGCCGCACGGTTCCAGTGGTGTCGGTGATGGCACCGAACGCGAGCGTCTGCAGGCCGGCGTGCGACAGCGTACGCGTTCGCTTTCTAAGCTCGACGACTTCCGCAGCGCGAAGCGCGGTCCGCATCCCGGGCCGGAATTGCTCGGGCGGCACCCGAACCCTCCCCCGGACCAATTGATCGCCCTCGACATAGGGCAAGGGTCGAAGCAGGACCGCGTTGACGACGCTGAAGATCGCGGTGTTGGCGCCGATGCCGAGTGCCAGAGTAAGAACGGCGAGCGCTGTCCACGCAGGGGTCCGTCGGAGCGAACGCAGCGCATACTGAAAATCACGGACAGTGTCGTCAAGCCATCGCACCGACCGCGCCCCGCGGTGCAGCTCTCTGGCCCGCCCGACGCCGCCGAGCGCCTGTCGCGCGGCCGCTGCCGCTGCGGCAGGATTCAATCCCTGGCTGAGATATTCATCGGTCAGCAGATCGAGATGCGACGCGAGCTCGCGATCGAACGCGCTCTCGGCGCGGCGCGGCCGAATGAGGTTGGAGATCTGGCAGCCGATGCGGCGAAACCAGGCGATCACGACGTGCCGAGCAGGAGTTTTTCGACCAGCGCCGACAGCCGTCGCCAGCGGGCGGTCTGACGATCGAGCGCTTTGGCCCCGCTGCGCGTGATGTCGTAGAACTTCGCTTCCCGGTTGCTCTCGGTCCTGCCCCAGGCGCCCTTGATCCACCCCTTCTGCTCGAGGCGGACGAGCGCAGGGTAGAGCGTGCCCTGGTTGAGCAGCAGTGGATGTTCGGCGACTTCCTCCAGCCGCCTCGCCAGCGCGTAGGCGTGCTGCGGCCCCATCGTCGCCAGGGCGCGCAGCACGATCAGGTCGAGTGTCCCCTGCAGGAGTTCGACGCGCGACGGGCCTTCACTTGGCATGCCAGTGGAACAGACGATAGAGCAACGCCCGCTGGCGCGTCAAGTGGTGCGGCTATTCGCGCGAGACTTCGCGAACCAGCTCGCCGACTTCGCTCAGACGCTCCTCCCAGGCGACGTCCGCCTGGGCGATGATCCCGGTGCAGGCGCCGGTCTCGTCGACCACCGGGACGCGTCTGATGCGATGCTTTTCCATCGTGTTGATGACTTCTTCGACCGGCGTCTCGGTCGTGACCGTGACGACCGGCTGCGACATGCATCGATCCGCCGTGTAAGCCATCGGGTTCTTGCCTTCCGCCACGACGCGGCAGACGATGTCGCGGTCGGTGACGACGCCAATCGGGCGCTCCGCGGAGTCGACCACCGGGATTTCCCCGCAGTCGTTCTGCCGCATCAACTTGGCGACCTCATCGAGCGTCGTGTTGGGAGTGCACACCGCTGGAGACGGCGTCATGATCTCTCGAGCTAGTTTTGCCATGCGGAACTGCGTGCAATGCCTGATCCAGCTGTAAGCTAGAGCTTCTCGCAGAGAGCAGTGGCAAGCCTCGGTCACATCGCGGTCGCTATGGCGGCGGCGCGGGTCCATCGTCGCGGCGTCGCGCCTCGGCTGCCATGGGTGGCCATCCTGTTCTGGTCGGCCCTCTCGCTGCTTCCCGATGCCGATGTCGTCGGATTCGGACTCGGCGTTCGCTATGAAGATCCCTGGGGACATCGAGGGGCAACCCATTCAATCGCCTTCTCACTGGTCCTCGGCCTGATGATCGGCATCGCCGGTACCGCCGTCAGGCTGCCATTCGTGCGCACAGGCCTGCTGGCGTCCGCCGTGCTTGTGAGCCACGCGTTGCTCGATACGCTCACGGACGGCGGCCTCGGTTGCGCACTATTGTGGCCCTTCGATCTGACGCGATACTTCGCGCCCTGGAACCCGATTGCGGTGGCGCCAATTGGACTCGCGTTTTTTTCGCCATTCGGGATGGCCGTCGCCGCGGTGGAGCTCCTGCAGTTCAGCGTCCTGGCAGTCTGGGCGCTGTGGCCCGAAAGGTTGCGTGGGCTCTGGCAGCGCAGACGGGTGGTCGTGCTGGCCTGCGCCGCGGGCGTCCTGATCATGTTGTCTCCATTGAGCGGTGCCGTCCGGGAGACCGCGGTTGGTGCGGTGCTGCGTGAAGACACTGAATATGCGTCTGGCTACACCGATCGCGGCCTGAATCGAATATCGATCGGGGCGTCCGACCGCCAGGTGGGAGACGCTCTCGGCGAACCTCTACGAATCGGATGGGTTTACCCGTCGAATCAGCGGGACGCATGTTTTCTAGTGTTCATCGAAGACGATCGCGTCGTCGATGTGCGCGACGCTCAGGCCTGCCAGGCCCGGGGTGTCGAGGTCGGCCAGGCCGCATCGGCGGCGCGCGCGATTCTGGGCGACGCGAACCAGACGTGCTGGCAATACAGCCGAAGTCCCTCAGGGCAGTATTACCGGCTGCGAGCCGTCTGCTTTGCCGAGGGTGCCGTGACCGACATCATGAGGTTCTGGCTGCGCGACTGAGGAACAGCTCGCCCGCGGCTGAGGTAAGCGGCTCTGCTTGACGAAGCTGCGCAGAAATCATCTTCTTTACCCGGAGGTGCCGCATGTCGTTTCGTTCCCCCAGCCGGCGGTATGCGTTCGTGGTCCTCGTGCTGCCGCTTCTGCTCGCGGCGTGCGATGACCAGGACTCCGTCATGCCGATCGCCGCAGGCGGTAATCTGTCATCGCCATCACACTCCGTAAACGCGATGGTGATCCCGTCGACGACGCTGCCATTCCAGATCATGCCGATCCGCGGTTGTCCCTTCGGATCAACGTTTCGCTCTCACTTCTCGATCGTCGTCGATTCGATCGGCGCAGATCTGACATTGAAGGAAGTCGGACTGCAGTTCGTCGACACCACCGGCTTCGTTTCGCCGGTGGCGTTGAGCCAGCACGACCTCACGGTGCTGTTCGGGTCCCCGATCATCGCCTCCGGGAAGAGACGAAGCTTCGCGTTTCAACCGCAATTCGGCTGCGGCTTCACCGGAACGCCGCATCTGATGTCCGGACGCCTGAATTTCGTGGACCGCAGCGGCGTCCACTTCGAGCGAACGGTGAGCGCACGGCTCGGACGGTAGCAGCCGTGAGACTGACGCTGGGGGTCGGACACGACAGGATTGGGAGGTCATATGACGAGATCGCGCGCCTGCGTCGCAGCAGTTATCACTGCTTTGTCCATGCTCGGCGTGTCAGCGGCCATCCGTGCCACGGCGGCACAAGAGTCAGAAGTCGTCATCAGGACGAGCAGCGGTTTTATCGTGGAACACGTCAGCCAACGCGGAGCATGCGTGGTGATCGTGTCCAGCGCTGAACGGACGGGCAGCAGCCCGCGCAACTTTCTTGCCGCCGTGCCTTGCAGCTAGGACGGTTCAGGGATCGCGCAGGTCGTGAGCGACAACCGCGCGCCAAAAGCAGACGACCACGCCGACGAAGAACAGAATCAGGGGGCGACGCTGGGGGTGGTGGGCGCTATAGGACTCGAACCTATGACCTCGTGCGTGTGAAGCACGCGCTCTAACCAGCTGAGCTAAGCGCCCGCAATCAGAATTGGAGAGTTGGTGAATTGGAGAGTTGGTGAATTCAGAGATCGATCAGCTCCAATTCACCAAACCCACCAACCCGCCAATTGTCCCTACTTCCGAGTCTCGGGCAAACGCCGGGCATTCGAGCCGTCGTAGTCGTGATCCTTGGGATCGATCTGCCGCATCGGCGCCTGCCGGGCCCGTTCCTCGTGGGCGTGCGCGATCAGGCCGGGCAGCCGCGAGATGAGGAAGATCGCATTGCCCAGCTCGTAAGCAAACCCGAGATCGGCGGAGATCGCCGCGATCGCGCCATCGACGTTGACCGGAAGCTGTCGGCCGATGTCTTCCTTTCGCGAATCCAGCACGCGCTCGGTTGCTCGGATCATCCGGACATGCTCGCCTTCGAGCTCGAGCTCCAGCGCCATCTGGAACAGGCGCGCCGCGCGGGGATCGCGGGTATGGAAGCGGTGGCCGAACCCGGGCGGCGATTGCCCGTCCTTCAGACACTCGTCGATCAGCGTCTCGGCCGCCTGGTGAATGGTGCTGGCCACCGCGGACCAGCGTCAGACCGGCATCGAGAAAGCGCATGCACGACTCGATGTCCCCGCCGTGATGCGGCCCGAACGCCAGAATGCCCGCGGCGACGCAGTCCTTCAGCGGCGCACCGGTCGTGGCAACGTTCCGGGCAGCGAGCGTCGACGGCGGCGTCACACCGTGATCCAGCGTCGAGACCAGCACGGCGTTCAGCATCCGGCCGATGGCCGGCGAGGGCAGTTCGCCCATCAGCAGCAGGTAGACCGCATCGGCGAACGACAGCCGTCCCATCAGCTCGTCGACCGCATAGCCGCGGATGAGGATGCTGTTCGGCGCGATCGATGTCAGCGCCGTTCGCCACCGCTCGTCGTTTGCGGCGCGCGCCTGCGCGCGCCGCTCGATCATGCCAGGCATTTGCTCCCCCCCCGCTGCTCTTACAACGTCCCGTAGAGACGATCGCCGAAATCCCCGAGTCCCGGAACGATGAACTTGTGCTCGTTCAAGCCGCGATCGATGACTGGCGTGTAAATCGTCACGTCGGGATGATGGCGCTGGACGACGCTGAGTCCCTCGGGCGCCGCGACGATACACACGATCCGTACGTGCGAGGCGCCGGCCGCGCGCAACAGATCGAGTGCGGCCACCGCGCTGCCCCCCGTCGCCAGCATCGGGTCGATCATCAGCAGGAAGCTCTTGCCGAGGTCCGGTGGCAGCTTGGCATAGTACCGCGAAGCGACCGCCGTCATCTCGTCGCGTTGCAGCCCGATATGTCCGACGCGGGCGCGTGGCACCAGCTCGAGCACCGCATCGAGCATGCCGAGGCCGGCGCGCAGCACCGGAACGACCACGACGTGCTCTGACGTCCTGACACCAGCCGCGGGCCCGAGCGGCGTATCGACTGAAATCGCGGTGCTCGGGACCTCACGCATCGCTTCGGCCGCAAGCAACACACTGATACGGGTGGCGGCGCGCCGGAAGCGATCGGGAGTCGTGTTCTTGTCACGGAGCTCGACCAGCGCGTCGTGCACCAGCGGGTGATCCACGATGTGGACCGGCACGGTTCCACACTATACAATTTCTACCTGATGCGTGCACGGCACGCGCTGGCCACGATCATCGTCGTGCTGGCGCCATTTCTCGGGCTTGCCCAGGCGCCACGATCGATCTCACTCATCGTCACCGGCGGCACCGTTGTCACGCAGAATGAAACGCGCGAGATGCTGGCGCCCGGTGCCGTGGCGATCGACGGTGCCGACATCATCGATATCGACACGCCGCAGGCGATTGCCGCGCGTTACCGCGCCGCCGAAACGGTCGACGCGAGCGGCCAGATCGTACTCCCCGGACTGGTCAATACCCACACCCACGCGCCGATGGTGATGTACCGCGGGCTGGCCGACGATCTGGCGCTGATGGAGTGGCTCCAGAAATACATCTTTCCGGCGGAGGCGAAGACCGTTTCGCCCGAGATGGTCCGCATCGGGACCCGGCTCGCCGCGCTCGAGATGATCGAGTCGGGTACCACGAGCTACGCCGACATGTATTACTTCGAGGAGGAAATCGCGCGGGTGACGCGCGAGGCCGGATTGCGGGCGGTGCTCGGTCAGACGATCATCCAGTTCCCGGTACCCGACGCCAAAACGCCGTCCGAGGGGCTCGCCAGGGCCGAGGCGTTCATCAAGGCGTTCCGCACCGACAGCCTCATCACACCCGCGGTCGCCCCGCACGCGATGTACACGCTCGATGCCGCCACGCTGAAGGCGGCAGCCGAGCTGGGCCGCCGTTACCAGGTCCCGGTCCTCATCCATCTGGCGGAAACCGAAGAGGAGCTGAAGATCGCCCGGGAACAATACAAGCTCTCGCCGACTGCTTATCTCGAGTCACTGGGCTTCTGGCAGGGCACGACGCTGGCCGCGCACGGCGTCTGGGTCGACGACCGCGACATCGAGATTCTGAAGCGTCGTGACGTCGGGCTTTCGCACAATCCCGAAAGCAACATGAAGCTGGCGAGTGGGACCGCACCGGTGACCAGCTACCTGCAGGCCGGCGTCGCGCTCGGGTTGGGAACCGACGGCGCCGCCAGCAACAACGACCTGGACATGTTCGAAGCGATGCGTCAGGCCGGGTTTCTGGCGAAACACGCGACTCGCGATCCGACGGCGCTGCCGGCCCAGGCTGCGCTGGACCTGGCCACCCGCGGCGGCGCGCGCGCCCTGGGGATGGAGCGCACCATCGGTTCGATCGAGCGTGGCAAGCGGGCCGATGTCATCATCGTGGCGACCGATCGGTCGCGGCAGACACCGCTCTACGACCCGGTGTCGCACCTCGTCTACGTGACGCGGGGAGACGACGTGCGCACGACGATCGTCAACGGCAGGGTGTTGATGAAAGATCGGCAGCTGCGCACGCTCGATCGCGCGGCAACGATTCGCGACGCCAACGCCCTGGCGCAGAAGGTCCGCGCGGCCGTCAGGTAACGTTGACGACGCCGATGAAGGGGAGGTTCCGATACTGCTCCGCGTAATCGAGTCCGTAGCCGACGACGAAGCGATCTTCGATCTCGAAGCCGATGTACTCGACCTTGACCTCGACCTGGCGGCGGGACGGCTTGCTGAGCAGACAGGCGGTGCGCAGCGTCTTCGGCCCGCGCGCCCGCAGAATGTCCTGCAGGTAGGTCAGCGTCAACCCGGTGTCGACGATGTCCTCGACGATGACCACGTGTTTTCCGTCGAGGGTCGTATCGAGATCCTTGAGCAGACGGACCTCTCCCGATGTCGTCGTGCCCTTGGCGTAGCTGGAGACGGCCATGAAATCGAGGGACACCTGTCCCTCCATCTGGCGCACCAGATCCGACAGAAAGACGAATGCGCCCTTCAGCACGGCAATGAGATGCAGGTCGTCGGGAAGGTCGCGGCGAATCTCAGCTGCCATCTGGGCGACGCGCGCCTGGATCTGAGCTTCGGTCAGCAGGACGTCGACGGCCATGGGACGAGATAATACTGCAATGAAAACCTTCGACATCATCACCGAAGCAGACGCCCGCGTGCTCGAGCGCGGCGAGACGGTGCTGTTGTCGCGCCGGGGGCACATCACCCCGCTGGCGAACGATACGCTGGGCGAGCGACGGGTCACCGTATTGCGTGAAGGCGTGGCCAGTCCGGAAGACCTGACGCTCGCGCCGGTCGCGGACATCCGCTCGATCGCGATTTCCAGCGATCACAGCGGGCTGAAGCTGCGCCGCGATCTCGTCGGTTGGCTACGCGGGCGGGGCCTGGCCGTGACCGACCTCGGGACAGACAGCGACACGCCGGTCGACTACCCGGACGTCGCGGCAGTGGTGGCGCGTACCGTTGCCGCCGGCGAGGCCGACGCCGGAATCGTCATCGACGGCGCCGGCATCGGGTCGGCGATCGCCGCCAACAAGGTCCGCGGCATCCGGGCGGCAATGGCGACCACCGAGCTCATCGCCCGATATTCGCGCGAACACAACGGCGCAAATGTCTTGACGCTCGGCGCGACGCTCGTCACCCCGGAAGACGCGCGGACGATTGTCGCCGCGTGGCTGAGCACGCCGATGCGGGAAGCGCGCTACATCCGGCGGCTGTCGAAGATCCGCGACCTGGAGCGTTCGTGAACCCGACCGAGCTGCAGCGGCTGATCGAGATCATCGTCGAGGAGGTGTCGGCGGCCGCGGTCCGCCCGCAGTCGCGTTGTGCCTGCCATTCGGTCAGCAGCGACTGTTGCCCGGCCCGGCTGCAGGGCGTGCTCGACGCGGGGGCGACACGCGTCGGGGTCCATGCGGTTGGCGGCGCTCCGGCCGGCGTGGCGGCGATGATCGACCATACGCTGCTGAAACCTGATGCGACGCGTCAGGAGATCGAGGAGCTCTGCAGAGAGGCGGCGCAGTTCGGCTTTGCGACGGTGTGCGTCAACCCGGCGTGGGTGGCACTTGCCGCCAGGTTATTGAGCGCGAGCGCCGTGGGCGTCTGTTCCGTCGTCGGCTTTCCGCTCGGCGCCACACGTCGGACGTCAAGGCGTACGAAACCCGGCGGGCGATCTTCGATGGCGCCCGCGAGATCGATATGGTGATCAACGTCGGCGCGCTGAAATCGGGTGACCTGCGAGTCGTTGAGCGCGACATCGAGGCCGTCACCGGGCCGTGTCGGGACTGCGGCGCGCTGAGTAAAGTGATCATCGAGGCCGCGCTGCTCACCGATGACGAGAAAATGACCGCCTGCACGCTGGCGAAGGCGGCCGGCGCCGACTACGTGAAAACCTCGACCGGCTTCGGACCCGGCGGGGCGACGGCGGCTGACGTTGCCCTGATGCGCCGTGTGGTCGGTGCGGAGATGGGCGTGAAAGCCGCCGGGGGCGTGCGCGACCTCGAGGCCCTCAAAGCGATGGTCGCTGCCGGTGCGACGCGTGTCGGCGCCAGCGCCGGCGTCAAGATCGTCCAGCAGGCGCGCGGCCAGGCACCCGCTCCCGCGGCTGGCAACTACTGAAGAAGACGCGCGCGTTCGTTCGTCACGACGGCAACTCAGGCCAGCAGCGCCAATCGAGCCAGCCGACGCCTGAGATCCCGGACATCGTCGCCACGAACCTCACGCAACGCGTACGATCACGAAGTCACGGGTCATCCGTTTGCGCCAGACCAGCGAGTAGTCGGTGTTGTCCATCGGGCGGGCCGGGCCAGCGGCAAGCTCGGTCGCGCGTGCGATCCGTTCGTCCGACAACGGCCCTCCCACCAGCGAGCTCGATGCCTCGCGTGCCTCCATCGGACATGACGCCACGGCACCGAGGACGATGCGGGCGTCTTCGACCGTCCCGTCCGTCGCACATTTCAGGGCCACCGCCGCGGACAGCACCGGGAAGTCGAATGACCCCCGCCGCCGTAATTTCCAGTACGCACTACGCCAGCCGCGAGCGTCCGGCAGCCGGACCGCGGTCAGCACTTCGTCCGGCCGGCGGGTCGAGTAGTGAATGCCGTCATTCCGATAGAGCTGGGCCAGCGGCAGGCTTCGCTCGCCGGCGGCGCTCTGGAGCGTGATGGTCGCCCCGAGCGCCACCAGCATCGGCGCCGTGTCGGTCGACGACACGGCAAGACATCGTCGGCTCGACGGCGCGACCCAGCAGGTCTCACCGTCCTTCTTCATGCAGAAGTCGATCGCCTTGCGCCACTCGTAGTTCTGGTCGTAGTAATTGCACCGTGTGTCGAGACACAGGTTTCCGCCGAGCGTGCCCATGTTCCGAATGTGGGGCGTGGCGATCTGTGCGACCGCCTGCCACAGACCCTGGTAACGTTCGCGCAGGCCCGGCACTTCGAGAAGTTCAGCCAGCCTCAAGCCGGCACCGATCGTCAGGCCGTCGCCGTTCGCGATGCGCGAGAGATCCGCAATGCCGCGCAGGCCGACCAGCAGCGACGGTGTCTGCTGGCGGCGCTTCATGTTGGGCAGGAGGTCGGTGCCCCCGCCAACCAGCGCGGCATCCGGGCCGCTCGAAAGCCACTCGGCAGCTTCGGCGACGCTCCGGGCGGCTCGATAGGTGAAGCGGGGGAGCCGCATCATGGCCTGGTCACCTCTGAGGTGCCGGTCGCGACGTCAGCTGCGGTTCCGTCGCCCCCATTCCACGGCGGCGTCACCTGCAGCGCCTGCGGCCACGCCACGTCCGGAAATCTCGGAGGACCGAAGCGCGGTTCCTTGCCCGCGGCCTTGGCCCTGAGCGCGGCCAGGATCTTCTCAGGGGTGATCGGCACTTCGTCGATCCGGACGCCCACCGCGTGATAGACGGCGTTTGCCAGCGCCGGCATCACCGGCAGGAGCGGACCCTGGCCCACTTCCTTCGCACCAAACGGTCCGTGGTCGTCTGGCTGCTCGACCAGCTCGGTGAAGATCTCCGGCATGTCGAGCGTGGTCGGGCTTTTGTACTCGAGCATCGAGGGGAACTTGTGGACGAGGGCGCCGCTCAGTCGCGGCGGCAGCCGCCGGAATTCCTGCTCTTCCATGAGCGCTTCGCCGAGCGCCATGTAGACGCTGCCTTCGACCTGGCCTCGCACCAGAGCCGGATTCAGTGCGCGGCCGACGTCGTGGGCAATCCAGACGCGCGGCACATGGATCCATCCGGTTGATCGATCGACTTCGACTTCGACGACCGCCGCCGAATACGAGTAGGTGGGCGACGGTCCGACGCCGCCGCCCTTGTATCGCGCAGCGGAGCGAGGCGGCTTGTACGAGCCGGTTGTGCCAACGGTTCCGAATCTGGCCTCCGCAAGACAAACGGCGCGATCGAAGGCCACGCCCGCGGCGGGCTGCTCCGCATCGAACACCCGCCGGTCGGCGAACACCAGCCGCGTCGCCGGAATCCCCGTTTCGTTCGAGACGGCCGCGGCCAGCATCTCACGGGCGCGTTCCGCCGCCTGGATGGCGGCGTTGCCCATCATCAGCGTGACGCGGCTCGAATACGATCCCAGATCGACCGGCGTCAGGTCGGTATCCCCGGTCACGGCTCTGATATCGTGCGGATCGATCCCGAGGATTTCCGCCACACACGCCACCAGCACATCGTCGGATCCCTGACCGATTTCGGTGGCCCCGCAGAACACCGTGACGCCGCCGCTGCGATCGAGCTTGAGCTGGACGCCGGAGTGCGGCATGTCGTTCCAGTAGATTGGCAAACCGGCGCCGGACAAGTATGCCGAGCACGCGAGACCCAAGCCGGAGCCTTGGGTGTGGGCGCCGGCGCGGCGTTTCGACCAGTCCGAGCCGGCCACCACGCGGCGAATGCACTCGGCGAGACCGATGGTTCCGAGACGCAGGTAATTGGCGGTCAGCGCCTGGGGCTGTTCGATGATGCGCAAACGAAGTTCGGCAGGATCGATCACCAATGTCTCGGCGATCTTGTCCAGTTGTACTTCCTGACCAAAGCGGCTCTGCGGCGTCCCGTGGCCGCGTTTCGGACCGCAGGGCGGCTTGTTGGTAAACACGCGGCAACCCCGGAACTGATACGCCGGGATGTGATACGTGACGGTCTGAAGGGCACCAGTATAGAAGGTGCTGGCCACACCGTAGGACCCGTAGGCGCCGCCGTCGAGGAGTGTCTGCAATTGGACGCCGGTGATGGTGCCGTCGCGCCTGACGCCCGTCCTGAACCGCATCAGGACCGGATGACGACCGCGGTGACAGTAGAAGACCTCTTCGCGCGTCAGGCAGATTTTCACCGGCCGATCGAGCAGCAGCGCGGCCTTGGCGACGGCGATCTCGTGATTGAACGGATCGCTCTTGCCGCCGAAGCCGCCGCCGTTGGGGGTGGCGATCACCCGGATGTGCGCGGCCGGCATCGCCAGCGCTCGAGCCAGCGCCCGGTGAACGTAGTGAGGCGTCTGTGTACTCGACCAGAGGACCAGCTTGCCATCGGGATCGCGGGCGGCAACGGCCGCGTGCTGCTCGATCGGCAGATGGGTGCTGCCCTGGTAGAAGAACGTATCGTCGAATACGCGATCGGCGTCGGCGAGGGCCTCGTCCGTGTCGCCGAACTCGAGCGAGACGATCTTGTGAATGTTGCCGTGTGCCGCGTAATCGTGAATGCGGGGCTCGTCGCGGGTCAGGCTGTCGAGCGGATCGGCGAAGGTGTGCAGCGCCTCGTATTCGACCTCGATCAGATCGAGCGCTTCGAAGGCGGTCAATTCGTCGCGGGCCACGACCAGCGCCACCGGATCGCCGACGAACCTGACTCGCTCGATCGCCAGGGCGTGCTCGTCCTGACTGACCGGCAGGATCCCGTACGGGATCGGGAGATCGTGCCCGGTCAGGACCAGGTGCACTCCTGGACAGGCGCGGGCCCGCGCCGGGTCGATGCGAAGGATGCGAGCGTGCGGGACCGGAGAACGCAGCAGCTTCGCGTGCAGCATCCGTGGGAACAGCAGGTCGTCCGCGAACCGTGTCTGCCCGGTCACCTTGGCCCGGGCATCGACCCGCCGGCGGCTCTTGCCGATGATGTTCATCGCTTCAGCACGGCGGCTTCAACCGCCTCGACGATCTGGTGGTAACCGGTGCAGCGGCAGAGATTGCCGGCGAGCGCCTCGCGAATCTCATCGCGCGTCGGGTCGGGCGTCCGATCGAGCAGCGCCTTGGCGGTGATCAGAAATCCCGGCGTGCAGTAGCCGCATTGAGCGGCGCCGAGATCCGCGAACGTCTCCTGGAGCGGGTGCAGGCGACCGTCGCTGGCCAGCCCCTCGACCGTCAGGATCTCGCGCCCGTCGCACTCGACACCCAACACCAGGCAGGACAGCACCGGCCGGCCGTCGAGCAGCACCGCACAGGCGCCGCATTCGCCGAGCTCGCAGCCGTGCTTGGTGCCGCAGAGGGTCAGATCTTCACGCAGCACCTCGAGCAGCGTCTTGTACGGGTCGAACGCCACCTCGCATGGCTCGTCGTTGACGATGAGCGCGATCGCTGTTTTCTCCACGGCCTTTCTCCAAGCCGTTGACGGCATATGCCGCGACCATCGCGGCGATCTGGCTGCCGGCCAGCGTCCCGCCGGGACGGAACCACTGGACGGTCCAATTGAGCGCGCCGAGGAACGCCCGGGTTGCAACCGCGGCGTCGGCCGCTGCCAGCTCACCCCGGCGGATCCCGATGGCGACGAGCGAACGGATGGCGCGCTCGTAGCGGTCGCGCCGCGCGACCACGGCCGCCCGGAGACGGCCCGGCAGCGCGTCGAGCTCGAAATGTGCGGCCGACCCCTCGACCTCGTCGATCAGGCAGAGCACATGATCCGTGGCGAGGACGCGCAGGCGGGCGGCGATCGGTCCCTTCGATCGCGCGGCGACCGCGGCATTGGCCAGCAGCCGGTCGAGCGCGCGGTTCTGGCAGAAATAGAGGATCTCGTCCTTGCCGCGGAAGTAGTGATACAGGTTGGCCGGGGAGAGGTCCGCGGCGACGGCGATGTCGCGCATCCCCGCCGCGGCGAAGCCCATGTCGCGAAACACCCGGGCGGCGGCGGTGAGGATCGTGGCGCGGCGCGCGGCCGAGCGGCGCCGCACCCGGTCGGCTGGTTTCGAACGGCTGTTCGAAGATCGAACCACGGTTCGATTGTCAGCCGGGAGCGGCCCCGCGGTCAAGGGCGCCGACCGCCCGCCGCCGCGCCGCCCCGCCTATAATGAGCCCGTGCCCCTCGAGCTGCTCCGCCGCCCGGCGCTGGGCTACCTGGCCGGACTCGCCTTGCCGGCGGTCGCCATTGCGGCCCTGCTCCTGCTCCCGGCCATCACCGCCCGGGCGGCAGTCCCGGTGGTGCTGCTGGTGGTCCTGCTGATCGCGCGCACCTGGGGGTTGGGGCCCGCCCTGCTGGCCACCGCATCGGCGTCGGTCGGCTACTCCTACTTCTTCCTGCCGATGGCCGGACTGGCCGCCGATGCGCTCTGGCTGGGGTTCGTCACCTTTACCACCAGCGCGGCGATCGTGGCGTGGCTGGCGGCGCACGCCGAACAGCGCCGGCGCGAGGCGCTAGCCGGCCGCCGCGAGATCGAGCGGCTCTATCAGGAGCTGCAGTCGGCGTTCGATCGCGCCAGCGAGGTGGAGGCGGAGCGGCGCAGCGAGCAGCTCAAAGCGGCGCTGCTCGATGCGCTCACCCATAACCTCCGCACACCGCTGACCTCGATCAAGGCAGCGGTCACGGCGTTGATTGGCAAGGGACCGCACTCGAGCCTGGCTGGCCTGTCGAACGAGAACCGGCGCGAGCTCCTGCAGGTGATCGACGAGGAGTCGGATCGCCTCAACCGGTTCATCGCCGGGCTGTCGGTGGGGGAGCGCCCCGACGGCGTCCGGCCGATCGAGCACGGCGGCGTCGACGTCCAGGAACTGATTGGTGCTGCCGTCGCGCGGGCACGGACGGTGACGGCCCGCCACCGGCTGCGCGTCGACGTCCCCGCCGCCACGCCCGCGGTGGCGGTCGATCCGGCGGCCGTCGCTGAAGTGATCTACATGCTGCTGGACAACGCCAGCAAGTACTCTCCAGAGAATTCCGAGATTCACGTGACCGCCGATCGCGACGATGCGCTGCACGTCACCATTCAGGTCGCCGACCAGGGTCCGGGCATCCCGCCGGCTCTTCGCGAGCGGGTCTTCGAGAAATTCTTCAGGGTGCCCGGCCGCGATCCGGTCGATCCCAAGCGCGCCGGGATCGGCCTCGGCCTGTCCATTGCCCGCCGGCTGGTCGAAGCTCAGGGTGGCCGGATGTGGGTGCAGTCCGCGCAGACCGGCCGCGGCACTGCGGTTATGATGACGTTACCGGCGGCCTCCACACTGGCCCATCCCGCCGAGCCGCTGCGCGCCTCGCCGGCGGTGTCGCCGTAGGTCGATCAGGAACACCCATGGAAACCGCAGAAGGATCGAAAGGTACTGGTGGTCGACGATGAACCGCAGATTACGCGGGTCCTGCGGACCGTGCTGGCCAGCCAGGGATACCAGGTCCGGACCGCCGCCGAGGGCGAAAGCGCGCTGGCGAGCTTTCACGAGTGGAATCCGGAGCTGATCATCACCGACCTGTACATGCCGCACATGGACGGGATCGAACTCTGCCGCCGCATCCGCACCATCTCGACCGTTCCGATCATCGTCCTCTCGGTCAAAGGCGAAGAGCGCACCAAGGTCGAGGCGCTCGACTCTGGCGCCGACGACTACGTGACGAAGCCGTTCGGGATCGATGAACTGATGGCGCGGGTCCGTGCGGCGCTGCGCCGCGGCAGCGGCAACACAGGGGAAGAATCCTCGTCGTTCGAGCTCGGAGATTTCCGGATCGACTTCGACTCCCGGCGCGTCCACGCGCACGGCAACGAAGTGCGGCTCACCCCCAAGGAATTCGATCTGTTCGTGTATATGGCACGCCGCCCGAACCGCGTCCTGACCCATGCCGCGCTCCTTGAAGCGGTGTGGGGGGTCGCCTGTCAGGAACAGCCGGAATATCTGCGCGTCTTCATGGGTCAGCTTCGCAAGAAGCTCGAGCCGGATCCGTCCACTCCTAAGTACCTGCTGACCGAGCCATGGGTCGGCTATCGATTCAATCCGAAGGGCGCGGCGGCGGGGTCGTAAGCAGTCTCAGGCTCGCGTGGTAGTGGGAAACAGCACCACCACGCTGCCCCACAGGGCGTTGTTCGCGGCGAGATGGTGGACCGTCAGGGCTGATTCGCCAACGCATCGGTGCGCACGAACAACGCGAGCGCGACGCCCGACCATCGATCCCCCAGCGGGCTGGCAGCTGCGCGGTCGCTCATTGCCATCGTCCCAGTCAGCGTCGCGGGCCGACGGAAGCGGCTGAGCAGATACTCGCGGACGAGCACGGCGCGATCGAACGACACGAGGTACGACGCCTCACCAGCCGAAGGGTCGGCGTACCCTTCCACGACAAGCGGACTGTCGCGTGGGTATCGGACGAGATCGGCCATCGCGGACTCGAGCCGCCGGCGGCCCGCTTCAGTGAGCTGCTCCGAACCGTCGGCCGCGCGGCCAAACAGTCCAGCGGCGTCAATCCAGATGCGCAGGGCCGTGCGGTCGTTCCGTTCGAGCGCCCCGCCGAGATACGCCTCGCGGGTAATCGCGTCGAGATCGAAGAACCCTCGATCGCGGAAGAATCCACGGAACAGAAAGTTGCGTTTCAACGCTTCGGTACCCTCCGACAGATCGGACAAGACCTCGCGCGTGCTGCTCAATGTGTCGCGTACGGTCTGAAGCACCTGCTGCGCCCCGCCGTCGGGCGCCGATAGACCGTCCATCATTGTTCGGGCGGTCTCGGTGGTCAGACGAAGGTTCGCGACAGTCTGTTCGGCCTCACCAGCGATTCGCAACCATTGCTGATAATGACTATCGTCGGTCAGGAGCCGGCCGAGCGTGCCGCGGCCAGCGCGGAGTTCGCTCACGATGCCGCGTGTGCCTTCGACCACCGCGCGCGCGTCCTCGGTGACTTGGGTTCCTGTTGCCGTGATCGCCTTGATGTTGGCGCTGACGTCCACCAGCAGCGTGCTGGCCGTCTTCGCCGTGTCGGTCAGCGGCGTAATCGCCTCGCCGACCTGGTCACCGAGCTCGAGAACGGTCCGCGCGACGGTTCTGAACGTCTCCGCCCCTTCCTGTATCAGATCGGCGAACTCGATCGGATCCACGCCCGTCAGCGTCTCGCCGGACTCGACGACCCGCGCTTCGTCGGTGCCCCGACTGATCTGGACGAAGGCGCTGCCCACGAGACCGTCGGTCTGCACGCCGCAGACCGAATCAACGCGTACCAGGGGCCGCACGTCCTCGCGAATGCGCATCCGCACCACAAACCGCTCCGAGGGACGCGACGGAATGCGGATCTCCAGCACTTCGCCGGCGTCATATCCCTCGACGCGCACCTTCGTGCCAACCTGCAGGCCGGACACTTTGCCGAAGTTCGTCGCGATCTCGAACTGCCGCGCGAACAAGAGGCGGCGATCACCGATGAGAAAGAGTGCAAAGGCAAACAGGATCGTGCCTGCGATAACGAACGCTCCCACGACCGCTTTTCGATTCGAACCCATGTGCCAGCTCCTCAACTGCGCTTCGACCTGTATGCTTCGGCCAGCCGTCTAGCCCGAACCCTCGGATCGCATGAACTCGCGCACGAGCGGGTGCTCGCTCTGCTCGAGCGACTGCGGCGATCCGTGTGCGAGCACCGTGCCTTCGTGGAGGAAGACCAGCTCGTCGCCGATGGCGCGCGCGCTCGGAATGTTGTGCGTGACGACGAGCAACGTCCGCCCCGACTGTTTAAGCGTCACCAGCAATGCGTCGATCTCGCCCGAGGTGACAGGATCCAGCCCGGCGCTCGGTTCATCGGCCAATAGCAGCGCCGGGTCGAGCGCAAGCGCGCGCGCCAACCCGGCCCGTTTCCGCATCCCGCCCGACAGATCGGCTGGCATCTTGTCGTATTCGGCGCCCAGCCCGACATCGGTTAGCAGCTGCTGCACCCGCGAACGGATGGCCACGTCGGCCAGGTCGGTGTGGCGGCGAAGCGGGAACGCGACGTTCTCGCCGACCGAGATGGAGTCGAAGAGCGCGGCGGTCTGGAACAGGAACCCAATGCCGCGACGCACGCGTGCAAGGTTCCGTCCACGCAAGCCGCTAATGTCCTCACCGTTAACCAGCACCCGCCCCGCGTCCGGCCGGATAAGGCCAACAATGTGCTTGAGCGTCACGCTCTTGCCGGTCCCGCTGCGTCCCAGAATGCAAACGGCGCGGCCTGCGGGCACGACTAGACTCACGTTGTCCAGAACGCGCAGGCGGCCGAACGATTTCGTGACGCCGCGCAGCTCAACCGCTGCGACCTCGTCGCCCACCCGCGCCGTCACGCAGGATAGAAGAAGAACGTGAGCCGCACGAGCACCACGTTGGCGAGAATGAGCAGGATCGACGAGTACACGACGCTTCGTGTGGAGGCCTGTCCGACCCCCTCCGTTCCCCGGCTCGTGTTCATACCGAGATAGCTCGCAACGGTCGCGATGATGAAGCCAAAAACGCAGGTCTTCAGCGTCGCCGGTATCAGGTCAGAGAACTGAATCAGCGAGAACGCCTGGTTGAAGTACATGCGGAGCGGAACGCCGGTGAGGGCCGTCTCGGCAACGTACCCGCCGAACATGCCCATGAAGTTCATCACGGTGGTCAGGATCGGGAAGGCGATCACACAGGCCACGACCCGGGTGACGACGAGATAGCGAAACGAGTCCACGGCCAGCGATTCGAGCGCGTCAATCTGCTCGGTGACCTTCATCGCGCCGATTTCGGCGCCGATGCCCGCGCCGATGCGGCCCGAGAGCAGCAGGCCCGCCGTCAGCGGTCCCGTCTCTCGCACGAGCGCAATGCCGAGTCCGGCGGGAATGAGCGCCTCAGCGCCGAAACGGGCGAGCGACGCGCGGGTGTGCATCGATAACACGAGGCCCACCGCAAACCCGCTTGCGGCAATCAGCGGCAGCGACCGGCAGCCAAGCTCGAAGATCTGGCGTGCAATCTCTGGAATCTCAAACGGCGGAAGGAAAGCTTCCTTAATCGAGCGACCGGCAAACATGGCCCAGTCCCCCGCGTCGGCCAACAATCGAATACCAGTCACCGTTCTAACCCCTCAAAAGAGCTTGTAGACCACGCCCGTGCTGATCGTCCTTGCGTCGCCGCGGAGTGTTCGTGTTTCTGTCCGGCCGTTAGCGAGCCACGTGACACGTGGCCGCGTCACCAGATACTGTGCGGACACAGTGAATGCAATTCGCCGGCTCGCTTCGATCCAAATGGCCGTGCCGGGACGCCACGCAAAGCTGTCGCGCACTTCGAGCGCCCACACGGGCCCCTGCGAGCCACCCTGCGCAGAGAGGCTGTTGAAGGCGCGCCCGCCCACCACCGACCAGGACGTTGAGACGCGCGCACCGCCGACCGTGTAGGAAAGTCCCGCCATTACGGGTTTGATGTGGATACGTCCCGCCGTCGTGCGGCCGGACGACAGGTCAGCGCTGAACCACCCGAAGCCGATGCCGAGCCCCAGCCCGCGGCCGGACCCGAGGCGAATCAACGGACCGACGCCAAGGGAAGGCTCGAGATCTGGGCCGACAGCCTCGGTTTGCCGCACCGAAAATCCGATCGCCAGCAGGCGACGGTCTCCCTCCTTCAACTCATCGCTCTCCTGGGCGTCGGGCCGTGAGGGCGTCCGCGACTCGACTTGGGGGAGCGGCGCGGCGGTCCCTCCGACCGTCGTCTCGACGGTGAGCTCGAGCATGACGTTCCGCACGCCTTCGACCGATCGCGCCACGTCCGCCGCGCGCTGCCGCTCCGCCTCCGACGCCACGCGGCCCGAGAGACGGGCGACGCCATTGGCAACGCTCACCTCGATTGGACGCACCCCCAGCACGTCATCGTTGACGAGGGCGGTCTTCACACGCACAGCTGTCTGAGCGTCCTGCAGGACAGCGGGGTTCACTGCTTGGCTGCACGCTGGCAGGAGAGCAGCTCCAAGCGCGAAGAGCAATAAAGCTGAGCGCGCGGTTTTCGAGGGAGGCTGCACTGCAAGATCATACTTGCGCCCAAAGAGCACCGACGCCCGATTTGCGTCACCGGGGCTTGCCGCGCCTCGGCCTCGCTCCTTCCCAGCGCCGCGGCCCGGACCGCGACCTCAACCGCGCGTCGTCGAGCTCGCATGGCGGGCACATGGTTCGGCAGCACGGCCACCGACCGGAGGCGCTAGTCTGTAACAGAGACTCGAAGCTCTTTGGTGAGCTCGTCCTCGGCCGCCTTCTCCTCTCTCCGTTCAGCCAGATAGTTTTCGTTCCGTTCTTTCATGTGACGCAACCTTGCGATCTTCGCCGACGCCTTTCCATTGTGCGATGCTACGTCTTTTGTTCGCTCGGTCAGTTCAACGGTTTCATTCTGCTCCGCTGACGGCATCGGATTCCTCCTTCCGCCTACAGAGCTGTTGCAAAAAGCGACTCACAACTTCTCAACCGTTTCGATCTGAACAGTTGACCACAAACGAAGGAGTTCACGATGAAGGCTGATGTGCCCAAAGGGATGGGGCACGAATCAAAGGGCGAGGTTCGACCTCATGCGGCAGCGCGCTCCTCTACGTAGGACTTACGCCGTTCTAACGCGACGTGATCGTCGGGGCGGCTTCGCCTAGTGCCGTGGCCAGATCAATCTGATGCTCTTGCTCTTGAACCAGGATTTCACGAATATGCTCGGCAATCGCATATTCACCGAGTGCCTCACATTGTCGTACGCGTTCGCGATAGCAGCGCACAGTCTCGTTCTCATTTTCTAGGTCGAAGCGCAACATCTGCTTGGCGTCCTCTGAGGTCTTGACAGGCAGAGGCATAACGGTCGGCATGCCGCCCAAATAATCGATCTGCTTGGAAATAATTAAGGCGTGCTGCAGTTCTTCTCGCGCATGCGTTTCCAATTCATCGGCAATGCTCATGTACTGCGCGCCCTTGAGAACTTGCGAATAGACGACGTAGGCGATGATGGCCTGGTACTCGCGCGCGAGGTCCTCGTTCAACAGTCGAATGAGCTCTTCGCGCGACACATTGATGGATTCCGAGGAACTGACGCGCTCGGCGCGCGGGGCACCAGACGGTGGGTGTTGGTCAGCCATACTTGTCCTCTGAAACTCATTTGACGATCACCCCGCAGGCAATCCGTTGTCCGGCCTTGCCGTCCGGATCGGTACCTGAGATCGTCCGGTCCGGAATGGACCACGAGCGATGCACCGTCGGCGTCAAACAGGCTGCGCTCCCCTGAGCGGAGCGTGACATCTGCAGCGTTGATGTCTAGTGCCAACGTACCAGTCTGGGGGACATTGACGTTTGGAAGATCACCTGCGTGAGGACCTTTCGGATTCTTTGATCCATGCTGAGCTCCGGTCGGATTGAAGTGCCCGCCAGCCGACTCGAAGTTCGGTGGGTCACATTTGCCGACTTGATGAATGTGAATCGCATGGATCCCCGCAGGCAAACTTGTGAGCTTGCCTTCAATCGCCACGCCGTCGCCTCGTTCTGTCAGCCTGATTGCGCCGAGCGATCGGCCATCGGAGCTCTTGAGTTCCGCTGTAGCCGACGGCGCGGCAGGCTGTGCAAACAGCCACACGCTGTAAAGGAACGACCCACAGACAACTAC
Organism: uncultured Acidobacteriota bacterium; assembly: GCA_963728825.1. Lineage (GTDB taxonomy): Bacteria > Acidobacteriota > Vicinamibacteria > Vicinamibacterales > CAVVIG01 > CAVREM01. Next base: position 1,529,042 of record CAVSLA010000004.1, on the reverse strand, counting down.
CATCGCCCGTCGCATGCTGCCTCCCTGCTGTCTTGGTTTCTCCGTGTTGCAACCAAGGGACCAGGGATCTTGCGTATTTCAGCAGTATGTGGAGGTAGGGTTTAGAGCCTCAGGCTCAACTGCGACTGAGTCCGTGCCAGAGTTCCGCCGCCACAGACTCATCCTTGATGACGGTTCGAAATTATCGCGACACATCGTGCTGCCATAGCTGCTGCATGAACACTTCCAGATTGTGTGCACGTAGGTTCAGTCGTCCCTCCGGGGGAGGGGTGAGGAGGGCAGAGAATCCGGCGTCCCACCTTCGCATACGGTGGGCACCCTTCGCCTGCCATGCGAGCGAAGGGTAAAGCGGGCTACGGGGATCGAAACCAGTTAACGCGTTTTTCTAAATTGGTGATGGCGTGAGGCTTCTGGTGACCAGCGCTTGAGCACTAGGGCACCCCTTCAAGGGTGCCGCATTACTCGTCGCGCAGGGCTTCGATCGGCTGGATGCGCATGCCCTGCCGCGCCGGACCGACCACCGCGATCACACCGATCGTCATCATCAGCAAGACGACGAGCGGCAGCAGGATCGCGCGGTAGTTCTGCATCATGTCACCTTCGAGGATCTGCTCCAGGCCGACCGCGGCGATCAAGCCGAGGAGTGCGCCGGCACCCAGCTGGGCCAGGACGCGTGAGAAGATGCCGACGAGGATCCGGTTGCGATTGGCGCCCAGCGCCGCGCGGATGCCGATCTCGCGCCGCCGCTGCGCCACCGTGAACGACATCAGCGAATAGATGCCGGCCGATGAGAGCAGGATCACGCTCAGGATCACCACCGCGAGGCTCATGCCGATCAGCCGCATCATGCCCTGAGCCCTCTTGAACGCGATTTCGGCGGTGGAGACGTCGAGCAACTGCACGTCTGGATCGATCGACGCGCTGAGCTCGCGCAGTGGATCGGCAAGCGCCGCCGGATCGCCGGTGCGCACCCGCACGTTGAGGCGGGCGGGATACAGGTCGCCGGCGGCGACGGCGTGGTAGACCCGGCCTTCCGACTCGTCGTCGAACGATCCCGGCACAGGGAAGTCGGGCACCACGCCGACGATTTCATACCAGCGTTCAAGCACGACATTCCGCGACGGCGCCTCACCGCCCCGGGCGACGTACTTGATCCGGCGGCCGAGCGGATTGGCGCCGCTGAAGACCTGGTCGACCAACCCGCGGCTGACGAGCACCCCTGGCGTCACGCCGGCGGCGTCGGCCGACGCATCGGCGGCGGTAAGGCCGCGCCCGATGCTCACCGGCACGTCGAACGCGGAAAAGAAATTGGTTGTGACGCGATTGAATCGCACCAGGGTGCCGCGCTTGGTGCCCTCGATGTTGTCGTCGACGGCATCGACGGGCAGGGGCACGCCTTCAGCCTCGAGCACCACGGCGAGCTCGCGGCCGGGACTGGTCAGCGAAAACGTCACCTCACGCACGCGTGAGTCGTCTTTCAAGCGGCGCTCGATTTCCACGAGCGCGCCGCGATACCGGGCGGCGAAGGGCTTGTCACCCGCCTCGGTTGGCGGTGCAGCCGTGCGATCGAGCGACAGGCTCGCGTTGAGAAACTCGGCCGTGGCGTAGCCGCCGCCAGATCGGAGCCGGAGGGAGCTCCACGCAAAGTACGTCGCCATCGGCAGGATCCCCACCGTGACCGCGACCTGCGCCACGATCAGCGCCGTCCACAGCCGCCCCATCTGCATGCGCGATCCGCTGCCAGGCGAAAGCGTTTGCAGCCGCGTGTGCACCTGGCGGCCGGTCGCCTTGAGCGCCGGCACCACGCCGACGATGGCCGCCGCCAGGAGTGTCAGCCCGACGACGTAGATCACGGTACTGGTCTGGAGCTCCAGCGAGAACCAGAACGGCCATCGCCCGACCAGTGTGAGCATCGCGCCCTCGATCTGCCGGAGGCCGACGGCGGTGAGCCCGATCCCAATCGCGGCCGACACGCCGGCCAGCATCAGCGCTTCGACGAACAACTGCGCGACGATCCGGCGGCGGCTGGCGCCGAGCGCCGCGCGCACGGCGATCTCGCCTTGCCGCGTCGCCGTCCGCGCGTAGACGAGGATGGCGACGTTGACGCAGACGAGGACCAGCAACAGGACGATCGCGATCTCGATCGCGTAGACCGCGAGCGCGTCCTGCGGATCGTCGATCTCGTTGAAGGCGTGGGCGTACGCGATCACCAGCGGGCGCAGGTGTTCGTGGGTCGCCGGCGACGCGGCCGCCAGACGCCGGCTGATCGCCGTAAGCTCCGCCCGCGCGCTCTCGAGCGTGGCCCCAGGCGCGAGCCGCCCAAACACGTTGGTGCCGGGACCGCTGCGCGGCGCATAGGCGGCGGCATCGAGACGCCACGGGATCCAGAAGCTGTGGTACGTCGGGAACCCGAACCCTTCCGGCATCACGCCGACGATCGTGTAGGCAGTGGGACCAAGCCCCACCGATTGGCCGACGATGTCCGGATCGGCGCCGAAGCGGCGGACCCACTCGTCATGACCGATCACGATCGCGTCAGGCGCGCCCGCGCGCTCGTCTTCCGGCAGCAGCGTCCGGCCACGATACGCCCCGACGCGGGCCGCGCGGAACGCCGACGCCGAGATCTCCGCCACCATCACGACCTCGGGCGGCCGGCCGCCGACGATCAGGTTGCGCTGGACGTTGCGCGACACGCTGAAGTCCTCGACGGACTTCGCGTCGCGCCACGCCTCGAGGTCGTAGAGCAGGCGCAACTCGCGATCGTTCGTCGAGGCGTCCCAGTTCACGAGCGAGACCAGGCGATCACCCTCGGGCAGCGGCAGCTTCGTGCCCATTATCATCGAGACGATGGTGAAGGCGCCGGCGGCGATCGTGATGCCGACCGACATACCGAGCACGCTGACGAGGCTAAGGGCCGGATAGCGGAGCAGCATGCGCCAGGCCAGCGTGAAATCGAGCGCGGAAAACGCCGGGCCCTGACGGATCCGGCGCTGGCGTTGCCGCTCGACGAGTCCGGTGCCGATCGCGTTCAGACAGGCCGCAAACCCGAAGGACAGGCGGGCCCGTCCCGCGCGGGCGGTGAGCTCGCGGTCGAAGGCATCGATCATCTCCACGCCATAGAGATCACGGTGGCGGCGGGGAAAGGCGCGCAGCGCAAGCTGATACAGACGCGTCACTTCGGGCCTCCGAACATGTTCTGCGCGCGGGCCACATCGAGGAGCGCCCGCAGCCGTTCGGATTCCGCGCGCGCGACCGCGCGGCCGAAGCGGGTGCGCTGGTAATACCGCCGCGCCGGCCCGCCGCTCGCATCGCCCTTCGGCGTCGATTCGGTGACCAGGCCTTCGTCCACCATCCTCGCGAGCGCGGCGTAGAGCGTGCCGGGAAGGATCGCCTCGCGGCCTTCCGTCATGGCCGACACCGCCTGCATGATGGCGTAGCCATGCATGGTCTCGCCGTCGCCGAGGGCGAGCAACACCTGGTACGTGGAGTGTTTGAGCGGGATTAGCTCGACGGGGTCACGCGTCAGTCGCCGCATCGTATTCGTCTTAGACTATAGTTCGAATCGAACAGTTCCCGCGCCCTGTAGTTTGTTTTCTGCGACGGGTGATGCGACAGCCCCTCCGATGTGCAAGAAAGCCGGGGCGTTCATCCGTCTATATCGGGGAGGTCCTCAATGCCAACGCCTATTCCGTCGGCTGACCGCGGCGCAATTTGGCCTGCTGGCCCAGCCTTCGCGCTAAAGCGCTACGGCGCGACAACTTCCGCGTGATCACGGGGGCGCGGAAGTTGGAGCGGGCTACGGGGATCGAACCCGTCTAACTGGCTTGGGAAGCCAGGGCATTACCACTATGCTAAGCCCGCCCGGCGATCGTCCTCAATTCTATTACCCGACCACCAGATTACTCAATTACCAGATCACCCGCGAATCAACGCGACCACCTCGTCGCGCTTCCTCGCCATCAGGTCCGCGTTCGTCGCCTCGAGATTGAGCCGCAGCAGGGGCTCGGTATTCGAAGCGCGCACGTTGAAATGCCAGTCGGGATATTCGACGGAGATCCCGTCCAGCTTGTACTGCTGACCGTCGCTGTATCTGGCGGCGATTTCTTCGAGCCTGGCCGGCACCGCGTCCATCGACTGCAGCTTCGTGTTGATCTCGCCGGAAATGAAGTAGCGGTTCCGCAGCGGTTCGAGCAGCTCCCGCAGGCTCAGGCCTTTCTTCGACATCAGCTCCAGCATCAGCAGCGCCGGGATGAACCCGTTGTCGGCAAAGAAGTTGTCGCGGAAATAGTAATGGCCGGTGACCTCGCCGCCGAAGATCGCGTTGGTCTCGCGCATCCGGCGCTTGAAAAACGCATGGCCGACCCGGTTCATCAGCGCCTTGCCGCCGTAGCGCTCGACCACGTCCTTCACGGCGTGGCTCGCGCGCAGGTCGTAGATGATGGTCGCGCCCGGATGCTTCAGCAGGAACGCCTCGGCGAGCAGCGCCGTCACGAAATCGCCCGGCACGAAGTCGCCGGCGCCGTCGATGAAGAAACACCGATCGGCGTCGCCGTCCCAGGCGATGCCGATGTCGGCCTTGTCGGCAACCACGCGCTCGACGATATCGCGGCGATTCTCTTCGATGAGCGGGTTCGCTTCGTGATTGGGGAACCGGCCGTCGATCTCGAAGCAGAGCCTGGTCGTCTTGCACGGCAGCGAATGAAAGAGCCGCGGGGCAATCTGGCCGGCCATCCCGCTGCCGGCATCGAGCACGACGTTGAACGGCCGGATCACCGCGGGATCGATGAACGACAGCACGTGTTCGACGTACGGCACCACGACGTTGCGCTCGCGGACCCGGCCGCGCGCCGCGGCGGGGGCAGGCAGGCGGTCGGCAGCAATCATGTCGCGAATGTCCGAGATGCCCGCGTCGCCGCTCAGCGGAAACGCTTCGCGCCGCACCATCTTCATCCCGTTGTACTGCTTGGGGTTGTGCGAGGCGGTGATCTCGACGCCGCCGTCCAGCTCATCGCTCGCCACGGCGAAGTACAGGACATCGGTCGGAATCATGCCGTAATCGATTACCTCGGCGCCTTGCTGCGACGCGCCGTCGATGAACGCTGCCGCGATGGTGGGGGATGACAGCCGCATGTCGCGTCCGACGCCGATAAACTTCGCGTTGAGATATGCCACGAACGCCGCGCCGATCGCCCGGGCGGCCGGCTCGTCGATTTGATCGGGATAGGTGCCGCGGACGTCGTAGGCCTTGAAGATCTCGGGGTTCAGATTCATAGCCGGCTGAAATCGGTGACCACGGATTTATCGCCCAGCACGATCCCCTCGTCGAGCGAGGCGCTGCGGCCGATGTGAGAATGCCGGCCAAGGATCGCGCCGCGGACGCTGGCATCCTGTCCGACCCGGGTGTTCGCCCACAGAATGGAGCGCTCGATCGTTGCCTGTTCCTCGATGTGACAATGCCGGCCGATCACGCTGTAGGGACCGATCCGCGCCCCCGCCTTGATCACCGTCTCGGCGTCGACGAAACACGGTCCCTCGATCGTCACGCCTTCGTCGACCCGCGCCTCCGGCGACACCCAGCAACGCGAAGACGATCCGTTGAAGGGTGGGGCATGAAACCGGGCGTCCATGATGTCGCGATGGACCTGCGTGTATTTCTCGGGCGTCCCGATGTCAATCCAGTAACCGCGGTAGACGTAGGCGATGAACGTCTCGCCCCGCTCGATCAGCGAGGGGAAGAAGCTGCGCTCGATCGACCACGGCGTGTCGCGCGGGATGCGGTCGAAGGTATCCGGCTCGAGCACATAGATGCCGGCGTTGATCGTGTCGCAGGTGATCTCGTCCGGCTTCGGCTTCTCGAGAAAGCGGCGGATGTTGCCGTCGCCGTCGGTCTCGACCAGCCCATACGCCGACGGGTTCGCCACCGGCGTCAGGACGATGGTCGCTTTGGCTTTCCGTTCGCGATGCAGCCGGATCACGGCCGCCAGGTCCACTTCGGTGAGCACGTCCCCGTTGAACACCACCACCGACTCATGCAGCGACTCGCCCGCATAGCGGACCGCCCCGGCCGTGCCGAGCGGCGCGGGCTCGACCACGTACTTGATGCTCAGCCCCGACTTCGCTGCCGTCGCCGAAGATCTCCTCGATCCGTCGCGGCTGATAATTGAGGCTCAGGATCACTTCGTCGATCTCCGGCACCTGCTTCAGGAGATCGAGCTGATAATGGAGAAACGGTCGTTCGAAGATCGGAACGATCGGCTTGGGCGTGTGGATGGTCAGCGGACGCAGACGCGTGCCTTTGCCCCCAGCAAGGAGAATCGCCTTCATCGCAGACATATCGCCTTCGCGCCAGCGCGCTCCGGCGCAGGTCAGCCTCGATGTTATCATGTGGCTACCGGCGCACATGAACCTCCCGAATGCGCTCACGCTCTCGCGGATCTTCCTGGTCCCGCTGCTCGTGGTCGTGCTGCTGACCAAGTTCGAAGAGCGGATCGTCTTCGGATGGCGGAAGGAACTGGTCGGCGCGGCGATTTTCGCGCTGGCCTCGTTCACCGACTGGCTCGACGGCTATCTGGCACGCCGCCGCAAACAGGTCACGCCGCTCGGCCAGGTGATCGATCCGCTCGCCGACAAGCTGCTGACCTCCGCCGCGTTTCTGTCGCTGGTGCAGATGGGGCTGGCGCCCGCCTGGATGGTGGCGATCATCATCGGCCGGGAACTGGCGGTCACCGGCCTGCGCAACCTCGCCTACTCGCGCGGCATCGCGATGCCCGCGTCGCCGCTCGGCAAGATCAAGATGTCCGGACAGGTGGTGACGATTATCGCCCTCATTCTCGGCGACGTGTATTGGCCGGACCTGCTGGTCATCGGCCAGATCGGCCTGTGGGTGGTGGTAGCCCTCGCGCTGGCATCGGCTGCCGATTATTTCCGGCGCTACAGCCAGCTGCTTAATCGCCGAGTCACCGACATCTCCGTGGCGCGCGACCGTCGCAAAGTCGGCTAGCTCACGGCTGCCGCCGCGGGACGACGAGATCGCCCGTCCGGATCGCATCGCGCGCCAGCGTCAGGCGCACCAGCGCGATATCGCCGTACGGCACGATCACCACCGCTTCGCCGACCGACGCGAGCGGCACGCCTGGCACTTGGACGTCCCGGTAGACGGCCAGTCGTTCACCCGGCTGCGCGCCATTCAACTGATTCACGCCAACCAGCAGCAGATCACCGGCGCCGCCCGTCGTCCGTTCGTTGTCGCCGAAGAGTACCCGTCCGGTGGCGGAGAAATCTGGCTCGCCCGAGACGTCGGTACGATCGACGTCGGGCGGAAGAACTGGGTCGACATACGGCTGCAGTAAATCGCCCGGCGTGACGCCGTCACAGGCGTACTCCACCATTCCGATGGCCGTTGTCTCGTTGGCCGCAACGATCCGCAGCCAGCCGGCGGTGCTGGCGGCACGGAGCCCGTTCCGGTCTGGCAGCGGCGCGGGCGGGCGTCGAATGTAGAAGCGCAGATCGACCTGCAGGCCGCCGACTGTGCCGCGATTGAGCACGACCCGGCTGCCAGCCGAATAGAGATCGCGTGCGACAACGTCCTGCGACCCGACAATGCGGACCGCATCCGCCGGCAGCAGGGACACAGGCACGGGTGCACAGGCGACCGCAGCCTGAAGGGCCGATAGACGATCGGCAGCTTCGACGGGAGATGTCAGGAAGAGGGCACCGACAAGCGCGCGCGACGAGACCCGCTTTCACAGGGCCCTTTCTATGACGAAGGCTTGGCGGCCGCGGTAGTCTTCAGCTGCGTGATCCGTTCGCGAGCCTGCTTGAGGTGTTCGCTCTGTTCGAACTCGGTCACGAGCCTCTCGAAATAGGGGAGTGCCTCGGCAGACCGATTCAGCTGGATGAGCGACTCGCCCAGGTAGAAATAGACCACGTCGCGGCCGCTATAAGCTGGATCCTGCTTCAACAGGGCCATCCACCGTTCGATGGCGCCAACGTACCAGCGAATCGTGTAGTAGTAGCGGCCGACGCCGTACTCGTGCTCGCCGACTCGATCGCGCGCTTCCCGCAGACGCGTTTCCACCTCGGGACGAAGTGCGCTGTTCGGATAGCGCGTGAGGAACTTCTCGAACGACACGATCGCGGCGCGGCGTCTCGGTCTGATCGCGTCCCGCACTGCGCATCTGCTTGTGATGGGTCATGCCCACTTTGTACTGGGCGTAGTCGGCGCGCGGGTGTGTCGGGTAGAACGCGAGGAACTCCTGGAACTCGTTGAGCGAGAGCACCAGCGCCTCGGGAGTGCCTTCCCCCAGGTAGGTATCGCCGACGCCAAGCTTCGCCTCGGGCCGGTAGGGACTCTGGGTATAGGTCTCGGTGACTTCCTTGAAGAACTCGCGGGCCGGCAGCCACCGCTCTTCTTTCAGGGCCTCCGTGCCTCGCTCGAACAGGAACTGGTCCGGCTGGGACGTGCCGGGTGGGACGGTGTTGCGAACCGTCGGCGCACACCCCGACAGCGATACCGCGACGGCCATCGCGATGAGCAGGCGCGTGACAGAGGTCAGGACGATTTCACCAGTTCTGTAAGCCATTGGAATTCGGCCTCCAGCCCCTGTTCGAGCGGGACGGTTGGCTGATAGTCCAGATCGCGGCGCGCGAGCGAGGTGTCTGCGTAGGTATGCCGCATGTCGCCTTTCTGAACCGGGTCGACGGTAACCTGGAGACGCCTGCCGGCAATGCGGCCGATCATCTCGAGCACCTCGTTCACCGACACCCGCGAGCCGCCCCCGATATTGTACACACGGCCGGGAACCCCCCGCTTCGCCGCCGCAATGGTGGCGCTGACCGCATCGGCGACGAAGGTGAAGTCGCGCGTCTGTTCGCCATCCCCGAACAAGGCGATCGGCTGGTCGAGGATGGCCGCGCGCAGAAACTTGTGAAAACCCATGTCCGGCCGCTGCCGGGGCCCATAGACCGTGAAGTAGCGCAAGGCAACCGCCGGAACCCCGTGATTGACGAAATACAGGTGACACAGCTGCTCAGCGGACAGCTTGGTGACCCCATATGGCGAAACCGGCTGCGGCAGAGCGTCTTCCCGCATCGGTATCTCCGCCAGATCCCCATAAACCGACGAGCTCGAGGCGTACACCACGCGCTCGATAGAGCGCCCGACCAACGCTTCGAGCAGCAGCTGGGTCGCTTCGATGTTGTTCGTCGTGTAGGTGGCAAAGTCGCGGCCCCAGCTTTTCCTGACCCCGGCCTGAGCGGCGAGGTGGAAGACGTGGGTCCGGTCGTCCAGCAACCGACTCAGATCGGCCTCGGCGATCGAGGTTTCCACCAACCGGAATCCCGGGTTCCGCCGCAGCGCGGACAGGTTGTTCTCTTTGATCGGACGAGGATAGTAGTCGGTGAAGCAATCGATGCCGACGACGTCCGCACCGTCGGCGACCAGCCGCTCGGCGAGTGTCGATCCAATAAAACCCGCCACACCGGTGACGAAAGCTCTCATGGCTGAAGTATATGCTTGACGCGCTCAGGCAAACGTCGAGGCCGGCCGTCGCGATCGAGCGACGCGTGCACCGTGAATCCTTCGGCCAGCGTTGCAACGTCCGCGGCTCGCACCACCTGGTAGTCGAACCGGACGCGCACGGCCGACAACAGTGCGCCCGTCGTCCTGATTTCCAGTTCGTCGTCGTAGCGGGCCGGCCGGCGATATTCACACGATGCCTCGACGACCGGCAGCGCGAAGCCGTCCGCCTCCATCTCGCGGTAGCTCCAGCCGCGCTCGCGCAGGAGATCGGTGCGACCGACCTCGAACCACACCAGGTAGTTGGCGTAGTAGACGACCCCCATCTTGTCGGTTTCGGCGTACCGGACGCGGATTCTCGAGATCGACGATGGAGGGCTCAACGTGAGGTGGTCTGCAGCGCGCCCGACGCCACCGCCTTGAGGTCGCGGGTGGCGCGCTCGGGATCGGACGAGTGAAAAATAGCGGATCCCGCCACGAGAATCCGGGCTCCGGCAGCCACCACGCGCGGAGCGGTCTGGACATCAATCCCGCCATCGATCTCGATTGGGGCTGCGGCATTTCCCGCGAGGTCGAGAATGCGGCGAACCTCCCTGACCTTAGACTCGCTGCGCGGGATGAAAGTCTGGCCGCCGAACCCGGGGTTCACCGACATGACGAGGACGAAGTCGACGTCGCCGGCGACCTCTTCGATCGAGACGACCGGGGTCGATGGGTTCAGCACGACGCCGGCCTTCCTGCCCAGCGCCTTGATCGCATGAATGGTCCGGTGCAGGTGCGGCAGCACCTCGACGTGGACCGAGATCATCGCCGCACCGGCTTCGGCGAACGCCTCGATATATCGATCGGGCTCCTCGATCATGAGGTGCACGTCCAGCGGCACGCGCGCGACCCGCTTGAGCGACCTGACGACCGGGGGACCGATCGTGATGTTCGGCACGAAATGGCCGTCCATGACGTCGACGTGGATGAGATCGGCGCCGCCACGCTCCACCGCTGCGACGGCGTCGCCGAGGGCGCTGAAGTCGGCCGAAAGAATCGAGGGAGCAATCTGGACGTTCATCGACTCACCTCGATTGAGATCGGTTCGCCCGGCGCGATCTCGAAACCGGCCTGGGGATTCTGGCGGAGGACAACGCCCGCGGCGACGCCCGGGTAGGGCATCGATCCGACGACGGCAACGCGGAATCCATGGCGCCGCAGAATGTCGGCCGCGCGATCGCCGTTGACGCCGATCAGATCCGGCATCACGTAGCCAGCGCCGGCCTCGGGGCGACTGATCAGCAGCGCGACACGCTCCGCTGCGGTGCGCGGCTCAGGATCCTGGGCGACGACAACGTCGGGAGCATAGGTTTGGGTCCGGATCTCGGAGATGGCGGCGATCGTGAGGCCGTCCTGCTGAAGGCGCTGTTCTGCCGAGCGCTCGGTCTGCCCGGTAACCGACGGGACGGCCGTTGCGCGCGGACCGGCGCTCAGCCAGACCCTGACGCTGCGCTGGCTGCGCAGCGTCGCGCCGGGCGGAGGATCCTGGGCAACGATCCGCCCGGCGGGAATCTTGGGGTCGAGCCGCCGCGTCTCGTCGAGCCTGAGTGCCAGACCGGCAGATGCGGTCGTCTGGCTCGCTTCGGTGGCCGTGCGGTTCACCAGGTCGGGCACCTGCACCTCGCGGGATCGGAGGGCAATCCGCATCGCGGCGGCGGCGAAGAGCACGTAGGTGGCAAACAGGGCAACGCCAAGCAGGACAAGCTTGCCCGCGCTCCAGACACGCGTTCTGAAGGCCATGAACGTGGGAATCGTACTACATTGTCGTTCATCCCTGCCTCGAGAACACGGCCCCGAAAAACGCCTCGAGACCGTGCTGATGCGGCACCGTCCGGAGGTGGCCACGCTCATCGATCACATCGGGAGGGAGGGCGGGATGGGCTTCCCGCGCGTCCAGCGCCACGAATCCGGGTGTGCTCGAAAGGAAAGCAGCCGCCACATCCTCGTTCTCCTCCGGCTCGCTCGAACAGGTCGCGTAGACGAGGCGGCCGCCGCGTCGGACCGCCGCGGCAGCATGGCGAAGCATGATCGTTTGCGCGGCCGCCAGCTCGTGAAGATCCGACTCACGCCGACGCCAGCGGATGTCGGGATCGCGACGCAGCGTTCCGAGCCCTGAGCAGGGCGCGTCGAGCAACACGCAATCGAAAATGTCGTCGAACGGCAGTGAGCTCGACAGGTCGGCCTGAACAATGGCCACGTTCGCGGCGCCACTCGCTTCGATCGTGCGGCGCAGCAGAGCGATCCGGCGATCACGGACGTCCGAGGCGATGACGAGACCTCGATCGTCCGCGGCGCTGGCCAGGGCGGTGGTCTTCCCGCCGGGTGACGCGCACGTATCCAGTACCCGGGCACCGGGCCGCGCTCCAGCCAGCAGGGCGACGAGCTGTGACGCCTCATCCTGGACGACGAACAATCCGGAATCGACGCCGGGACTCCGCAGCGGCTGGCCTTCCTCTACCAGGAGAGCATCCGGCGCAAACCGCCCGGGCCTGACGACCACGTCGTGGTCACGAAGGCGACGCGCGAGTTCCTCGGGCGACAGCCGCAGCCGATTGGCCCGCAGTGTGAGCGGAGCAGGCGAGTTGTCGAACCGCATCCACTGTTCGGCTGCTTCGAGTCCAAACCGTCCCAGCCAGCGCGCGCCGAGCCAGCGCGGGTGAGAGAGTGTCACGCTCAGATACTCCAGCGCACCCTCTCGATCGGTCGGATCGGACGGCCGCTGCGGAAGCGGAAGCGCGCGGCGCTGTCGTGACACCGTCCGGAGCACTGCGTTCACGAACCCGCTCGCGCTGCGTTTGCCAACCTTTCGCGCCAGGTCCACCGCATCGTCGACCACCGCGGCGGCAGGCACACGCGTCAGGTAGAGCAGCTGATAGGTGCTCAGTCGGAGAATCTCCACGATCTCCGGATCGATGCGATCGACCGGACGCTTCGAACACGCGACGATCACGTGATCGAGCGCGGCCCGCCAACGCTGCACGCCAGTGGTTACCTCGGCGGCGAGCGCGCGATCGCGGTCATCCGCGAGCGTCGGACGGACGTGAGCGATCGCCGACGGAAGGTCGGCCCGACCGGTGGAAACTGCGGTGAGGATCTCATAGGCGGCGATGCGGGCCGGGGAGATCATGGAGCGCCGGCAAGCGGTCGGCCGGGCTTCAAGTGATGACCGGCCAGAAACTCCCGCACCCGCATCGGCCTGCGTCCTTCGGCCTGCAACTCGACGATTCGAAGGAGGCCGTCGCCGGTGGCAACCTCAAGATCGTCACCGGCCGCCTTCACAATCGTCCCCGGTGCCGCACCTGCCACCTCAGAACCAATCGCCGAGCGCCGGACGATCAGCCGCTGGCCGTCAAGGTAGGTATGCGCGTGCGGCCATGGATGCAATCCTCGAATCTGATCGTGGACCTGGCGCGCAGAACGCTCCCACTCGATCGGGCTGTCTTCCTTCGTCAGGCGGGCCGCGTAGCTCGCGGACGCTTCGTCCTGAGGTTGCTCGGTGCTGGCACCGGCCGCGAGCCGGTCGAGCGTTTCGACGAGCAGATGCGCCCCGAGATTCGCCAGATCCTGCTCCACGTCGACGCTCGTCTCGTCTTCGCTGATGGCCCGCCGCGCCGTCGCCAGCATCGGACCCGCATCCAGCGCTTTGACGACCCGCATGATCGTCACGCCGGTCTCCGGCTCGCCGGCCATCACCGCGCGGTGGACGGGAGCGGCGCCGCGATACTTCGGCAAGAGCGAGGCGTGTACGTTGATCATGCCCAGTGGCACTGCGGTCAGCACGGCCTCTGGCAGAATCCGACCGTACGCGGCCACCACACCGAGGTCGCCCTTCAACGCTGACAAGGCGGCCAGAAATTCTGGCGTTTTCAGCGTCGTGGGCTGAAGAATCGCCAGGCCGTCCCGAAGCGCGCGGCTCTTCACCGGAGCGTCGGTGGTGTGCTGGCCGCGGCCGCGCGGTCGATCGGGCTGGGTGACGACGCCGACGACTGGATGCCGCGACGCCAGCAGCGCCTCGAGGGTCGGCACCGCGAACGCCGGCGTGCCGAAGAACACGATGCGCAGCGATGGGCCGATCACCACTTCCCGGCGCGGGCCAGCTTGCGAATTTTCTTCACGATGAGATCGCGCTTGATACCGCGGAGGCGATCGACGAACAGGGTGCCCTCGAGGTGGTCCATCTCGTGTTGAAACGCGCGTGCGAGCAGGCCAGTACCTTCGCGCTGGTGCTCCTGTCCGGTGCGATCCAATCCGCGGACGACCGCGCGCTCGGGCCGGACGACCGTGGCGTTGAAACCGGGCACGCTCAGACAGCCTTCTTCCTCCAGCTGCATGCCATCCCGTTCGACGAACTCGGGGTTGACCATCACGATGAGATCGGCCAGATTGCGGCCAATCGACAGATCGACGACGAAGATCCTGAGCGGCATGCCGACCTGGGTTGCCGCCAGTCCGATCCCCGGCGCGGCATACATGGTTTCGATCATGTCCTCGATGAGCCGGTCGATCTGCGGGGTGAACGATTCGACCGGCCGGGCCGGCTCATGGAGAATCTCGTCGCCATACTTGAGGATTGGACGAATCATCCGCAGAACGAGCCAATACCAACCGCAGAAGCCGCTCTGCGTTTCATGGGATTCAGTTGCGAGGTTTGAAACGCGAGGCCGTGCGGTCATGGAAGGCGCGCCAATTGGCGAGCAGCTCCTCGAGCGAGTCGCCGCCAAATTTCTCCGTGACGGCATCTGCCAGCACGATCGCGACCATCGCCTCGCCGACCACAGCTGCCGCGGGAACGGCGCAGACGTCGCTCCGCTCGATGGTGGCTGGGCTGATGGCCATGGTCGTCAGGTCCACTGACCGGAGCGGCTTCATGAGCGTCGCGATCGGTTTCATGTAGGCGGTGACGCGCAGCTCTTCGCCGTTGGTGATGCCGCCTTCGAGACCGCCGGCGTTGTTCGTCGGACGCGATACGCCCACCGCGGCGGCTCCGGTCGGCGGGAGGATCTCGTCGTGGATGCGCGATCCAGGCAACGATGCCACGAGTGGCCCACGGCCGATGCCGACCGCCTTGATTGCCGGAATCGACATCAACGCCTGCGCCAGCCGACCATCCAGCTTCCGATCCCACTGGACGTGACTGCCCAGACCCGGGGGGACGCCGTGTGCGATCACCTCGAACGCTCCGCCCATCGTGTCGCCGGCCTCCCGCGCCTTGTCGATCTCGGCAATCATCCGGCGTTCCGCGTCGGCATCGACGCAGTGCAGCGCCGACTCGGCGCTGATTGCCCGAGCTTCTGCGAACGTGATGGCCAGCGGATCGGGCAGCGACGCCGAGCCGATGCAGAAGACGTGGCTGACGATTTCGGTCTCGAGCTGCGCGAGCAGCTGCCGTGCGATGGCGCCGACCGCGACCCGCGCTGCCGTTTCACGGGCGCTGGCGCGCTCGAGGATGTTGCGGATGTCGTCGTGACCGTACTTGACGACGCCGGCGAGGTCGGCGTGACCGGGGCGTGGGCGCGTAACGACCGGGCGATCGACGCCGCCAGCGTCGACTGCTGGCTCGGTTTCAACCGCCATCGTGCGCTGCCAGTTCTCCCAATCCTTGTTCGGAATGAGCAGGCCGATCGGCCCGCCAGTGGTGAGACCGTGGCGGACACCGCTCAGGATCTCGGCGCGATCGGATTCGATGGCCATGCGGCGGCCCCGGCCGTAGCCGGTCTGTCGGCGCCGGAGCTCAGTGGTGATGGCGTCGAAGTCGATCGGCAGGCCGGCCGGCATTCCCTCGAGGATCGTGACGAGCGCCTGGCCGTGCGACTCGCCGGCGGTGAGAAAACGCAGCATCAGACTGTTTCATTCTATCTGCAATGCCGCGAATTCCAGGCCGGCCACCGGCCATTACGGCCGTGTGCGGTGCTGCAGGCGGGAGGGGATGGCCAACGGAGCGCGGTGTTGGAGCGGTGGGGCGGCCGCTGGCTGGTAGGACTGCTGCCACGCCCGAAACCGGTCGACGGCTGAATGAAGCTGGCGCACCCGGTTGGCGCGGCGGATCTATTCACAGCGCAGCGCCACCAGCGGCTCGACCTTCGTCGCACGCCACGCGGGAACGAGCGCTCCCGCGACCGCTGTCGTCAGCAGAAACGCAGCCGCGCCGCCGAATGTCACGGCGTCGTAGGGCGAGATGCCATAGACCATCGACGTCATCGTGCGACCGACGGCCAGCGACGCGACCAGACCAGCCGCCGCTCCGGCAGCCGAGAGCTTCAGCGAACGCCGACTCACGACACGGACCACGTCCAGCGCGCTCGCGCCGAGTGCCATCCGGATTCCCAGCTCGTGCGTCCGGCGGCTGGTTTCGTACGCGACCAACGCATAGACGCCGGCGCCAGCCAACAGAATGCCGAGCACCGAGAATCCGAACAACAGACCGGTGTTGAATTCGCGCTCGGCGATGGTCTCGCGCATGATCTCGTTGATGGTTCGAACGTCGATCGGCAGCGTGCCGTCGAGGCTTGCGGCCTTCGTTTTGAGCATGGCGACAATGCCTTCGCGTCCGTCGGCTCTCGTGATGACGTAGCGGTACGGACTTCCGAGAGATCCAGCACCCGCGGCGGCACTCAGCGGCCGGTAGATTTCGACCGGGTCCCGTTCGCGCTCGATCGACGCGCTTTGCACGTCGTTGACCACGCCGACGACCGTCAACCATTCAGAGGTGCCCTGAAATCGGAAGCGCCGGGAAAGCGGCGACTCGCCGGGCCACAGTTGCTGCGCGATCGAGTGACTGACGACCGCGACTGGCTGGCGATCTTCCTCGCTCGCAAACGGCCGGCCCTGCTCGAACCTGATGCCGAAGACCGAGAAGTACTCAGGGGAGACACGAAGGTTCCGGACTTCAGCGTCGGGAATATCCGCTCCATCACTCTCCAGATTGCCAAACCACAAGCTGACCGGGCGCAAGGGCACTCCCTCGGCAACGGCGGCGAGCATTCCCGGCTGCTGCCGTATCAAGCCTGCGAAATCTGACACGAATACCGAACGGCTCGCTGGCGACGCATACGGCGCTCCCCGGAACTGAGGCTCGGCGATCACGACGCCCTCGCCGGACCAGCCGGTGTCGAGGTTGAGCACTTTGGACAGGCTGCGGACCATCAGGCCCGCGCCGATCAGCAGAACGACGGCCAGGCCGGTCTGCACGGCAAGCAGGACGCTTCTCAAGAGCCCGTGCGACTGACCGCGCTGCTTGATGTGCGTCTGCAGAGAACCCGCCAGGTCGCGGCGGACCGTTTGAAACGCCGGAATCAACGCGGCCAGCAAACCCGTCAACGCAGCGGCCATGACCGACCACGCCGCGGCACGGCCGTCGAGATTCACCGGATTGAGGCTGCCGTCGACGACGTCGACGGGGACGATTCCCGCAACGGTGCCAATGATCGCTCTTGCGATCAAGAGCCCGATGACGCTGGCGGCTGCCGAGACGACGACCGCCTCCGCCAGCATCACACGCATCAGACGGACCCGGCCGGCCCCCAAAGCCGCTCGGACTGACAGATCGTGAACCCGCGCCAGCGATCGCGACACGAACAGATTCGCCGCGTTGACGCACGAGATCAGCAGCAGAACCGCACCGGCCCCGAAGATCAGGAAGAGCCTCGTCCGCATCTCGGTGATGAACGTGGCCTGTCCCCTCACGCCGTCCCGCGAATATCGTTCCATCGTCTGCAGACGCGCGGTGGTGCCGGGCATGATCTCGCGGGCGGCCAGAGTCTCATCGAGCAGCGGGGCGAGCCGTGCCACTTCCTGATCGGCGTCATTGAACGGCACGCCTGCCCGCAGCCGGCCAATCGGCGAGAGTTGCCCGCGGGGCGAGAGGGGATTGGGTCGAAGTGGATCAAGAGGCATCCAGACTTCGACGCGGCTGACCGGGAATCGAAAGTCGTTCGGCATCACCCCGACGACCGTGAACAGGCGATCGTCCAGGACGAGAGGTTTGCCAATGACATCCGGGGCGCTGCCAAAGTGTCTCCGCCACAAATCATCGGCGATGAGAATCACTGATGCGGCCGATTCATCAGCAGCGAAGGATCGCCCGAGCTGCGGAGCCACGCCCAGCATGCGGAACAGGTCGACGGTGACCTGCGATCCCCACACCAGCTGCGGCTCGCCGGTGTCCGCGAGCGCGAATGACTGTTCCCAGTGGGCTTCGACCTGCTCGAACACGTGAGCCTGGTCGCGCCAGCGGAAGAGCATACTCGCCGGCTGGGCCGGGCCGCCGCCCCGCGGGGACCAACGCCAGATCTCGACCAACCGATCGGCATCGCGAAACGGGGCAGGTGCCAGCAGCAACGAATCAATCAACGAGAAGACGACCGTCGTGGCCACGATGCCAATCGCCAGCGTCAGGATGGTGGTGAGCGCAAAGGCCGGACTGCGTCTCAGCGCACGCAGCGCGTGCCGGATATCCTGCAGCAGGCTCTCGATCGACACGAACGTCCAGGCTTGACGTGCACCTTCCTTGATCAGCAGGCGATTGCCGAACTGGCGACTCGCCGCTGACCGAGCGTCCTGTAACGACGCTCCCGCTGTCCGCCGCTCCGCCTCGCGCATCGCCAGATGGAAGGCCAGCTCATCGTCGAGATCCTGTTCGACGCGGTTGCGCCGGAAAAACGCTCCGAGCCGCCGAATGAGCGTGCCCATCGAATTTCCGTCTCGACCCATAAATAACTCAGGGGAGAATCCTGCGCTTGGACCGTTAGTTTGTCAAGCGCCCTACATACGTGATTCACGCCCACATCAGAAATTCACAGAGGGCGTGCGGGCCGCAATTGCAGAATCTGCACGATTCGATGCTGCGTGATGGAAATCAGGCCTGATTGCAGAGGGCGGACATCTTGCACCGGAGGGCGGCGGAGGCGCCGTGGAACTGCTCGCCGATCGCTTCGCGGTGGTGGATGGTGGCGAAACAAGACGACGAGCGATCGACCTGGCGACCGGCGGAAGGGTCACGATCGTTCTGTCGACCGCCGGTGGCCCGACTGATCAAATCCGATGGTCGGTTCGGTGCGACCGATTTTTCCGGCTGCATCACCGGGCGATCGCCCGACTGGTGGATTACGGGCCGTGCGGGCCGACGGTCCGGTTCGAGGCATGGCGCTGCTGGTCACGATTGAGGTACGCGGCGCGCCGTGCCGAAGAAGTGCTCGGCTTCGCAAAGACGTTTTTGCGTGCAACCGGCTGCGGCGAGGGCAGCTTGTCGATGGCCGATGTCCTGGAGGACCAGGGACGGCCGGTCGTGCTGCCGAACTTCGATACGGGATACGACACCGCAAGCGGAGCGACAGGCGTCATCGACGACCTCACCGCGTGCGGTCTGACCACAATCGAACGGCCGACGGTGTCAGCAGTAGCCGAAATTCTCGCCTCGCTGTCCGACGCCACGCCGCGCGTGCTGACGCTGATCGCCCCCGACGGCGCGGGCGGCTCGGTAGCCGCGCGTCAGGTGGCGCGCGTCGCACGGCTGCATGGGTTCGTTCCGGTTGCCCTGCCGCTGTTGACACGACCGTGGCTCGACGGTCTGCGCGGGCGGACGTTGTGTGTTTTCGACCGCACCAGTGATGGCCAGTCCTGGATTGCGCTCATGGATCGCACGCTGGTGTCTGCGCGTCCTCACGTGTTGATATCGGTGGGCGCGAAATGCGTCCCGCGTACCCGCTCGCTCACGCTCGAGTCGATTGCCGCGGACCGGCTCGTTCTGGCCGTCACCCCGCCACTCGAGTCGTCGCACATCCGGAAAGCGGCGCAGCAGGCGGCCCGACGTGCTCGCGGCCTGCCGGCCCGTTTTGCTCAGCACCTGTGGGGCAGCTCTTCTTTCGGACATGGCGTCGCGCGTCGCGTCTATCCATCGGTCGCAGCCGAACAGCCGGCGGTGTACGGCGTCGATACCGTAAGCCCGGCACCGCCAGGCGCGATCGGCCGCCAATCGCCCGAATCGCCGGACATTCAGAGTCTCCGCGAACGGCTGGCCGACGCCGTTCGTTTGCTTCGACACGGCCGACACGCTCCCGCAGAGCGCATGCTTCGCGCGGTCGTCGGGAGCCTGGCCCGCCGCGCCGACTGGCGTCAGGCCGCGCGAGGTCAACTGGCTTTGGCGACCTCGCTCCTCAGGCGCGGTCACGCGCGGGACGCACAACACGTGCTGACCGACGCCCGGTCGTACGCAGTCAAGGCACGCGACGAGGCATTGCTCTGCGAAACGAGCATCGCGATGGGCCAGGCGCGGCTCGACACTGGAAAACTGGACGAAGCGGAGGCGACGCTTCGCGCGGCGTGGGAGGCGGTACGGTTGGCCAACGATTCAGCGCTGGTCGCCCCTGCGGGAGCAGCGCTGGCGCGGTGCCTGTTCTGGCGCGGCAAGTACCGCGAGGCCGAGGCCGCTCTGGAATCGATTTCGCCCCCGAACAGCTCGGTCCTCACCACCCGTCTGGACATGGCGCGCAGCCGGGTAGCGATCGGCCTCGGCGACCTCGGCCGGGCGCTGTCTCTCGCAACGCGGGCCTGCGACCGCGCCGATGCCGACCGCGACGCGCAGCTCACGGCCAGCACATACGGCGTGCTGGCCTTCGCCCACCTTGCGGCTGGCGACCTCAAGGCGGTCCACCGCGACACAGAAGTCTGCCTGCGAGCGGCCCGTGCCGCTCACGATCCCCTGCTGGCCTTCAAGGCTCGCATCATTGCGGCCGAAGCCACCCGTCGTTCGGGCGCGATCGGACCGGTCACGCGACTCGAGGCCCGGGCCGCGCGCGTGCAGCTGCCGGCAGCGGTCCGCGCCCGACTGTCGCTCCTCATCGACCTTGCGCACGGCGCCCGTGCCGATACCGTCGAAAGACATGTTGCCGCAACCGGCTTCAACGCGCTGTCGCTGTACGTCCCGGCTCGCGTGCCCGATCACACAACGGGAGCATTCGAGGCCGCAATGGACGTCTTGCAGCTCTGTCAACGAGCCGACGACGATGGCACGGTGCTGGCGGAGATCTGCCGCGACATTCGCCAGCGGTTGCAGGCGACGGCGATCGCATTCTTCGTGTGCGAGCGCCAGGAGATGGTGCAGATTGCCGGAGAGGGCGGCCGTGTGGAACCGTCGATCGGCGCGCGCGCCGTCGATTCGCGTCAGGCCATCGCACCCAGTCAAGACAACGAACGAATCGAAGCCAGCGTTCCGATTCGATACGGCGGCGAGGTGCTTGGCGCGCTGGTGGCCCGGTGGACGGTCGCAACTCCCCCCGATCCGGCACGTGCCCGGATGATTCTGACGATGACGGCAACGGCGGCCGCCGCGGCAGTGGCTGCGGCCGCCGCGCGACGCCGCGCCGCCGCTGTTCCCGGCGTGGTAGAACTTCTCGGCGTCAGCAGCGCGATGGCCGACGTTCGAGCGGCGGTCGAGCGGGCCGCCGCCGCGCCATTTGCGGTTCTCGTCGAAGGGGAGAGCGGCTCCGGCAAGGAACTGGTGGCTCGCGCCCTGCACCGGCGCAGCCTGCGAAGGGATTGGCCGTTCTGCACGCTCAACTCGGCGGCCTTGCCTGACGACCTGGTCGACGCCGAGCTGTTCGGGCACAGTCGCGGCGCATTTACCGGTGCGTTCTCCGATCGCCCCGGCGTCTTCGAAGAAGCGCATCTCGGAACGCTCTTCCTCGATGAAATCGGCGAGTTGTCACCGCGCGCACAGGCCAAGCTGCTCCGGACACTTCAGGAAGGCGAGATCCGCCGCGTCGGCGAGAACACGGCCCGGAGAGTCGACGTTCGCATCGTGGCGGCGACCAACCGCGATCTCCGGCAGGAGGCCGCTGCCAGACGCTTTCGACTCGACCTGCTGTATCGCCTCGACGTCATCCGGATAACGGTTCCGCCGCTCCGCGACCGGCGTGAAGACATCCCGGTCCTGGCAGAGCACTGCTGGCGGATGGCTGCCGAGCGCGTCTCGTCACGCGCCGTCCTAACACCCCGAACCATCGCTGCCCTGGCCGCTCACGACTGGCCGGGAAATGTCCGGGAACTGCAGAACGTGCTTGCGGCTCTGGCCGTCCGCAGCCCGAAGCGTGGCCTGGTCCCGCCAACCGCCCTGCCGCCGCCCTTCGCAGCCTCGAGCGCCATCACCCAGCCGCACCTGAACGAAGCGCGCCGAACGTTCGAGGACCGGTTCATTCGCGCCGCGCTGGTGCGCACCGGCGGTCACCGCGGCCGCGCCGCCGAGGAGCTCGGCCTGTCGCGGCAGGGGCTGGCCAAGCTGATGTCCCGGCTTCAGATCACCGACTAGCGATCGACCCGAAGCTCGAAGTGGTCAGCGCGCGAAGCGTTCCCGCATGAACCGGGCGAAGTCGCGGTCGAACTCATTGGCCTTCAGGCCGAAGGCAGTCTCGTAGGGGGTGGGCCCGCCGGGCGCGGACGGAGAACGGAGCGCCATCAGAAAGCGCCGGAGCCCCGCCTGACCGAATTCATGGTCGATGAAGTCCACCACGGCGTGACCCAGATGCCGCATCTCCTCGTCCATCGGCCGCGGGAAACGGACGTCGAGCTCGCTCGGCAGAAAGGCGTTTCTCACAAGCGAGCTCCGCACGGTGTCGGAAGCCGCCGTCGTCCAGATCCCCGCGACGTACTCGGCAAGCCCCTCGGGCAGCCACGCGGGCACCCCTTCGCTCCAGCGTTGAAGGGGGATGATGTCGAACATGAACATGTGCGTCATCTCATGCGCGATCAGGCGCGGCTGCGCCTCGAGCAGGTCGACCGGCACCACCATTCGTTGCGCGGGCGTGTCGAATTCGGGGCCAAAGCGTGGATACCCGAATGACTGTGGGACGAAGCCGGACTTCTGCGAGACGATCGGGTCGACCTCGGCTGCAGTCATGGTAATGACCGGCACTTTGAACGAGAGGTCGTGACGAAGGGCAGTCCGGACCTGTGCGTACGCGGCTTCCGCTGCACTGGCGATGCCATCGACGCGACTGAGATCAGCGGGCCGGTAGTAGATCTCGATGTGATCGGTGGCATATATCGACCAGGTGTCAGCGATCGTTGCCCGCGGCGTTCCCACGATCGGCGGCTGGGGCTCGGCAAACCCGCGCGCCGCCTGAAGTGCGATCGCCAGGCCGACAGCCAGCACCGCAATCGGCCAGGGCGTCGTATTTTCGTTTCGGACCTGCAGAATGCGCTTTACCCGCATCGCCAGCGGCCCACCGGTCGCCGCGGGCAGCGGCAGCTGCCTGGAGAGTCGCTGCGCTTCCAGCCGAATCAGGGCGTCGGCGTAGATCGCGCGATTGCCGCAGATCTGCACCGCGACCTCGTCACAACAGTGCTCCCGTTCGGCTCGCATCCGTGCCGATACCCACCACACCGCGGGGTGATAGAAGAGCAGTATTTCCGCAACGCCCTGCACGAGATTGATCAGGTAATCGTGGCGGCGGATGTGCGCGAGCTCGTGGGCGAGTATCGCCTCCACCTGCATCGGGCTCAGGCCGGCCAGTGAAGCCAATGGCAGGATGACGACCGGCCGCAGCCACCCGACGACGGCCGGCGTGTTGATCGAGGAGCACTCGGCGACGTGCATTGCGGCGCGAATGCCAAGCTGTGCGGCCAGGCGCTCGCCGATCGACTGCCAGCGTGATGGCGGCGTCGCCAACGCCTGCTGATGAACGCGGTGGATGCGCCACCAGCCGACAGCCATGCGGAGGGTCAACAGCGCGACGCCAACCGCCCAGAGCCACACTATCAGGTTCAAGGTGATGGGGGCCGACGCGGCGGTCTGCGCAAAGCGAGCCGCTCCAACGGGCACGCGGCCCTCGCTCGCCTGGCTTCCAGACTGATCGGCCACCACCGCCACCGTCGCCGACGCTCCCGCTGATGGCGGCGTCGTGCGCGACGACCTGTCGGCCAACCGCACGCCCGTGGCGATGGGCATCGCGAGCATCGTGAGGAGGGCAGCGCAGGTGATGGCGTAGCGCGTCGCCGGCGCGCGATGCCGCGCCAGCCAGAGCAGGAGTTGCACCGCCCCGGCAATCAGCGCACCCTGCCAGACGAAGTGCAGAAGCGTCCGCCCGGCGATCTCCGTGACAGTCATCGCTCTTCTCCTCGATGCTTGTCGACCAGTTTCCGAAGCTCCGCGAGCTCTTTCGCGGACACCTTGCCGGTCGACAGCGCACACATCATCAATTTGACGGCCGAACCATCGAACACCCGATCGAGGAGGTCGCGGACGATCTGACCTTCGGTGGCGCTCGCCCTGGTTCTCGCCGAGTAGACGTGGCTCCGGGTGGACGTGTCCCGCCAGACGAACTGCCGCTCCGTCATGATCTGGAGCTGCTTGAGGACGGTGGTGTAGGAGTCTTCGCGCCCCAGTTCGCGGGCGACGTCGCGCACCGTGCACGGCCCCCGGGACCAGAGGACCTGCAGGATCTCCAGTTCGGCGCGGGTCGGCCGGCGGGCTGCTCGCCTCATCACCCGCCAGTATCTACGATAACAATCGTATGTCAATACGATTGTTGTCGTACATCCAGACAGAGCGGCGGCCAGCGCAATGCCTGAGGCCGGACGCACGGAGGCGACGGAGGCCACGGGACGGGACCCGGAGACGCGGAGACGCGCGGAGAAGAACGACGCGTGCGGCGCCCCGCTCCGCGGGGCGGTCGCACGCACCGTGGTTTCCTCCGTGCGTTCTTCGTGACTTCGTGACTCCGTGTCCCGTTCCGTGTTCTCCGTAACCTCCGAGTCGAGCTACGCCTCCAGTTCAGCGATACCGTCCGAAGAGATCCGGCGTGCATTCTGCATCGGTTCCTCGAGGAGGAATGCATGAGGTATCTGGCCCTGGCGTGCGCCGTGGCGATGGGCATTGGGCTCACGGCCGGTGTCGCGGCCGCTGACGATAACGACATCCGCCTCTCGGGCTGTCTGGTTCGCGGACAGAACGGCGAAGGTTACCTGGTCACCAACGTGCCGGGCGAGGCCGCCTGGCAGCGATCGTCCGATGCCACCGTGGTCCCGGGGCCGGTCGGCACCTCAGGGACGGTGTCGAGCATCTTCTATTGGCTCGACCGTCACGAAGGGCTCGACAATCACGTCGGCCATCTCATCGAGATCGAGGGCAAGCTGCGCGGCGACCTGAAAGACGGCGAAATCAAGGTCGAGCCCAAGGGTGAGTGGACCCAGGTCGAGATCGAGGCGGACGGCCGGTCGCTCAAAGCCCAGGTGCCGCGCTCGGTGTTGTTCATTCCGGAGGGCGACAATCGCCGCCTCGACGTCCTGGTGCGACGAGTCGAGCCGCAGCGCGTGCGCATGCTTGCGGCGGTCTGCGGACGCTGACTCCTTTTGTGCTTTAATGGCGCGCGTATGCGCGCCATCGCCATCCTCCTCCTGTCCCTCGTCACGCTCAGCGCGGCGCAGCAACCCAAACGCACACCGGACATCCACTTCGTACCCTCGCCTGAAGAAGTAGTCGACGAGATGCTTCGTCTCGCCGACGTTGGCAAGAACGACATCGTCTACGACCTCGGCTCTGGCGACGGTCGAATCGTCATCGCGGCTGCTCGACGTTTCGGCGCGCAGGGCGTCGGCATCGATCTCGATCCCAAGCTCGTGGCGCAGGCGACGCGCAGCGCGCAGGAGGCCGGCGTCTCCGATCGGGTCAAGTTCATCGAAGGGGACATTTTCGAGGCCGATCTCTCCAACGCCACGGTCGTCACGCTGTATCTGCTGACGTCGATCAACGAGCGGCTGCGGCCGAAGCTGCTGAAGGAGCTCCGCCCGGGCACACGGGTCGTCTCGCACCAGTTCCGGATGGGTGACTGGCAGCCGGAACGGGAGATCGTGGTCGACTATCGACCGCTGTTCCTCTGGAGAGTGCCGAAGCGTTGACGCGCTTTTTCGTTCGACGGCTGCTGCTCACGATCCCCGTGCTGCTCGGCGTCGCCACGCTGGTCTTCTCCCTGATTCACGTCGTACCAGGCGATCCGGTGCAATCGATGCTCGGGGAGAGCGCCGCCCCTGAAGACGTCAACGACCTGCGGCGCCGGCTCGGCCTCGATCGTCCTCTCTACGTCCAGTACTTCGCGTTTCTCCGCGGTGCCGCCAGCGGCGACCTCGGCACTTCTCTGCGGACCAATCAGTCGGTTACCCGGGCGATTGCGGAGCGCATCCCGGCGACCCTGGAGCTGGCGATCGCCGCCATGGCCGTCGCCCTTGCCATCGCGCTGCCGCTCGGCATCGTCGCCGCGGTGCGCGCTGGATCGGCGATCGATCATGGAGCGACGACCCTCGCGCTCATCGGCATTTCGATTCCCAATTTCTGGCTCGGTCCGCTGCTCGCGATCGTGTTCTCGGTCACGCTCGGCTGGCTGCCCGTCTCGGGGCGCGGCACACTTGCGCATCTCGTGCTGCCTGCGATTACCTTGGGGGCGCCGCTCGCTGCCGTGCTCGCGCGAATGACGCGGGCCAGCGTCCTCGAAGAACTTCACGAGGTGTATGTGCTCGCTGCGCGGGCTCGTGGTGTCTCGCGCGCGCGAGCTGTGCTGCGACACGCCCTCAGGAACAGCCTCATCCCGATCGTCACCGTCCTCGGTCTGCAGCTCGGCGCGGTCCTCACCGGTGCCGTGATCACGGAAACGATTTTTGCCTGGCCGGGGGTCGGCCGCCTGCTGATCCAGTCGATCACCTTCCGCGACTATCCGCTGGTCCAGGGCTGCATCCTGCTCATCGCCGTGACCTACGTCGGAATGAACCTGCTGACTGATCTGGTCTATGGACTGCTGGATCCGCGAATTCGCTACGAATGAACCGCGACAGTGTTGAGAACAGGAATCGTGATCGTCGGGGCGGCGCTTGCAGCCGCAGTCATCGGGCCCGCACTGATGCCGTTCGAACCATCGTCTCAGGAGCTGGCGCTCAGGCTCACGGGGCCGAGCGCGCGCCATCCATTCGGACTCGATGAGCTGGGACGCGACATCCTCGCCCGGGTTCTCGCCGGCGCCCGGATTTCCTTCTTCGTCGGGTTGACGGTCGTCAGCATTTCCGCGACGGTCGGCACCGTCCTCGGCGGCATCGCCGGATACGTGGGCGGGACGCTCGACGATGTGATCAGCCGGGTCATCGATACGCTGCTGGCCTTTCCGGGGCTGCTATTGGCGATTGCGCTGGTCGCGGTCCTTGGTCCCAGCCTGACGAACGTGCTGCTCGCACTGACCGTTATCGGATGGGTCGGTTACGCGCGTCTCGTTCGGGGCCAGGTGCTGCGAACCCGCGAATTCGAGTACGTTCAGGCCGCGCGAGCACTCGGAGCCGGCACCGTTCGAATTCTGTGGCGGCACGTCGTGCCGCCCGCCTTGCCTGCGGTCGTCGTGCAGGCGACGCTTGGGATGGGCGCTGCGATCATCGGAGAAGCGGCGCTCAGCTTCCTCGGGTTGGGCGTGCAGCCGCCGACGCCCAGTTGGGGGACGATGCTGAACGGCGGCCGGGCGCACCTTCTCGACGCACCGCATCTGACGATTTTCCCGGGGCTCGCGATCGCGCTGCTGGTGCTCGGTTTCAACTTTCTTGGCGACGGCCTGCGGGACCGGACGGATCCGAAGACGGGATGGGGGAAGTAGCGGCGGACCTATGGCGGACCTAAGAGGTCCGCCTTACGTACGTCCGCCGTATCAGGCCGGGCCTCGTTCGTACGTAGGCCGGGCCTCTTAGGCCCGGCGTCGGGGTGGCGTTCGTACGCAGGCCGGTGAAGCGGTTACCTGGCCCGCGTCTCCAGGGCCTGCAGCGCGGGATTGCCTGGATCTCTCTGAAGCCCTCGGGCGATCCACGCGGCCGCAGTAACCCGATCGTTCAGCCTGAACGACAGGCGCGCGATGCTCGCGGCCCGTGCCCCGAAGTCAGGCTCGTCGGTCATCAGCGCGCCGTATTCGATGAGCGCCGTACGCGCCGCAGCGAGGTGATTCGACCGTTCGGCCACCGAGGCATACGCGAGCAGCGCCGACGGATCGACCGGGTAGCGCCGTGCCGCCTGCTGGAGAACCCTCTCGGCGGCGGCGACCTGGTTGTCCATCAACAGCGCGCGGCCATACGCGGTGAGGATCGTGCTCGTGGCACTGTCGGTGGCGGCTGCCCGCTCCAGTGCCTCGATCGCCTTCACCAGAGCGACCGAGTCACCACGCGCGATGGCCTGCCCGAGCCAGACCTGCCCGAGCGCCCCGTAAATCAGCGGATGATCTGGCGTGCGATCGAGAGCGTTGCCGAGCGTCAGCACGGCAAGGTCGTCCCGCCCGGCCCGCGCCTGCGCCAGTCCGACAGCGACCTGGCGCTCGGCGCGCGTCCGATCCAGCACCGCCAGAAGCTGCAGCTGCTCGAGCTCGTCGCCGCGGCGTCCCAGCGCGGCATAAATCTCGGCCAGCTCTTCGCGCGCCGAGAGGAGAGCCGGCGACAGCTCCGCCGCTTTTTCGAGCGCGACGGCGGCCTCAGCGAGCTGCTGCTTGTCTCGCAGGCAGACGCCGATCAAGAGATGCGCGTCGGCCAGCCGCTCGTCGAGCCGGACGGCGTCGCGGGCCGCGGCGAGGGCCCCGTCCATCTGGCCGGCACGGTACCGCGCAACGGCGAGCTTCATGCCGACTCGAGGAGCCTGCGCGTCCACGGCGAGCCGCCGTTCGTAGATCTCCGCCGCGCGCGCGTGTCGTCCTCGCTGGTACAACACGTCCCCGAGCGCCTCGAGTGGACGCGTCGCTGATGGATCGAGATCCGCTGCCCGGCGGAAGTCGTTGGTCGCCGCTTCGAGCTCGTTGCGGCGCTGATACGCCTCGCCCCGGCGCAGATGTGCCAGCATCGAGTCGGGACGCAGCGCGATGGCACCGCTGTACGCCTCGATGGCGCCGAACGTCTGGTCGTCAGCCAGCGCCTGGGCTCCCTGGCTCAGCTTCGCACGATAGTCGCGTTCCTGCGCGGCTGCCTGATAGGCGACCGCCGCGGCTACGGTAGCCCCGATCAGCAGGAGGGTTGCGGCCAGCGTGCGCTTCACGGCTTGGCCTATCCTACCAGCCGGCCGGAACTTCCAGCCGCCCGAGGTGTCTAAATTGGGTATAGTGGGAGCTGCCCGCCCGGTAGCAGCGGCGATTGGGGACTTCACGGTGAAGCAGGCCCGCGTTGTCGGTTGGTCTGAAGTCGGCGTTCGCGAGGCGTCGCTCGTGCAGCGGTGCGCAACCGGTGAGGAAGCCGCCTGCTCGGAGCTCGTCGCCGAACATCAGCGGATGGTCGTTCAGCTGGCGGTGAACCTGCTGGGCGATCGGGAAGAGGCCCTCGACCTCTCCCAGGAGGTGTTCCTCCGCGTCTTCCGGACCATCGGCCGCTTCCGCGGCCATTCCTCCCTTCGGACCTGGATCTACCGCATCGCCATCAATCAGGCGCGCAACCGTCACCGGTTCTGGCGGCGACGGCACCGGGCCGATCAGGTGTCGCTGGATCAGCACGTTGCCGTCCATGGCGAATTCGTCTCGGCAGGCGAAGCGCGACCGGATCGAATGCTCGCGCAAAAGGAGCTCGCCGCGCGGCTCGAGTCGGCGCTCGATCATCTGCCGTTCGATCAGCGGACCGCCATCGTGCTGCGCGAGATCGACGGCCTCAGCTACGAAGAGATCGCCTATTCACTCGGCGTCGCCGTCGGTACCGTCAAGTCGCGGCTCACGCGCGCGCGCCACGCGCTGCGCCAGGAGTTGCGTGAGGCGAGGGCGGAATGAAGGTCCTGACCTGCGCGGCGACGCGGCGGCGTCTGGACGCCTACCACGACTCGGAACTGCCGTTCAGCGATCAGATCGCGGTCAGCTCGCATCTGGAGTGGTGTGACAAGTGCGCCGCCACGCTCGACGATCTCCGCATGCTGCGCAACGCGCTGCGCCACGGTCTGCCCGGGCGGATTGCCCTGTCGAATCTCTCGGCTGAGGACGACCTCAACCTTCAGGCCACGGTGATCAGCCGCATGAAGGCCGAGGACCGGGTGTCTTTCGCCGCCTGGGTGCAGGACGCGTTCGCCGATATGCACCTCGTCTACGCCGGGTTGAGCGCCATGGCGGCGGCGCTCGCCTGCGTCGTCATCACGCTCGGGATGATGCGCGTGGCCACCAACGAACGGCCCGACTCGACGGCGGCGATGGTCCGCATGTTCGCCACGCCCGGTTCGAATCTCTACCCGGTGAGCGCCAGCTCGCGCGTCCGCATGCCGCGCGCGCTCGACGAACCCATCTGGGTGACGCCGGCCAACATGGATGCGCACTTCACCCTGTCGGCGGTGGTGACCCGTGAAGGGCGTGTCGGCAGCCTCGAGGTGCTGAATTCGACCGGCGGTCGTTGGATTCCCTCTGACGATGCCGAAGCGAAGGCGGTGGAGGGGCTGATCGGAACGGTGTCGCGTGCCCGGTTCGAGCCCGCCAGCATCCTGTTCGAACCCTCGAGCATGGCCGGTCTGCCGGTCGCCGTAAATGTCGTCTGGATTGTCGCGCACACCACGGTGCGCGCTACCAAGGATCCGCTCGACCTGCGTGCCATCCGGTCCGCCCGCAAACGTACGGCGTAGCCGAATCCCAAGTCCCAAGTTAAGCGTTAAGCCGGGTCCAAAAAGACCCGGCCTACATCCCATGCCGCTAGGCCGCGTTCGAAAGGACCCGGCCTATATAAGGGGAACTACCGGCCCTCGACCTGCACGGTGACCACGTTGTTCATCGCATCAGTCACCCGAATCGTGAGCCCGCGTGGGCCGAGCGGACGCGCGAGCGTCACCTCGTAGCGCTCGGTTCGCGAATCGGCGATCCCATCCACCGGGAACAGCGCCCGCCACTGCTGGCCGTCGTCGGAGGATTCGACGCGCTGAACCGGTGAATGATCGTCGGTCACGGTAAAGCTGATGGCCGTGCGCGCGGTTTCGGCGCGCACGTTCTGAACGGTGACGTCCGGCGGGGTGTTGTCGACCTCGAACGCGACGCTGTCCATTTCGCCGACCAGCGCCGCATCGCCGGCATTCGACGGTGCGTCGGATGCGACGATCTTCACGAAGTAGGTGCCATTGGGCACGGTGGAGGTGTCCCACACCAGGATCTGTTCGTTGAGATCGCTGCGGAGCACCTTCCAGACTGGTTCTCCCTCGCGGCGGTAGCGGATCTCGAACGACAGCTCGTCGTCGTTTTCATCGTCGGCGCGCCACACCAGGGTCTGCAGGCCTCGCTGGTAGGTTCGCCGGCCGAGCGAGGGGGAGCTGCCTCCCTGCGGCGTGGCCATGGCAGCGTTGGTCAACTTGCGATCGGGGGTCGTCTGGTTCTCGAAGCCGGCGAGCTCGGGATCGCCGGTCGAAAATGGTCGCTGGAACACGATACCCGGCGGATGTACGGTAATCGACTGGACGGTGGGCCGGAGGTTGCGCTGCAGATAGGCCGCAGTCACCGATGTGAGAATCGGCGTGTCGCTCTTGCCGCTGAGGACGGCACGCCACTGCAGATACCGCGCCTTGGGGCTGACGATCGCCGATCCGTTGCGATCCTGATACGGGGCCGACCACGCGCTCCAAGTATCGTCCGGCGTCGGGGTATTCCCCGAACGCGTCGAGATTTCAACGGCCGTCCCGGACGGCGTGGCGCCCCGCCAGCTGATCGCGCCCCAGGCGGCGACGACCTGTGCGTCCCGCGGCTCGGATTCGTAGGTGCCGCGCGGCGCGCGCTGCACACCGACGCGAAACACTTTCCCCGGATTCGCGGTGGCGAAGTACAGCTGGCCGCGCGAGTCTTTGTGGAACGCGGTGACCTGCTGTGCGCCGGCACGCGTGATGAGCGTCGGCTGCGGCGGATTGCCTTCGAGGCGGAACAGCTTTCCACGATTGCCGGTGGCGATGATCAACCGCCCTTCGCCGTCAAAGGTCAGGTCGTAAGGCGAGTCTTCGCGAGACTGCCACAGCTCGTCCCACAGGCCATCGGGCGCGATCCGGTAGACGGCGCCGCGCGGTGCACGCCGATCTTCCCGGGCGCCGGGCGTTGACGATGATGCCCCGCCCGAGGTGTCCACCACCGCAATCGAGGTGATTTCCGCCGTGACCACGGGCACCGGGGCGCTGCCGGTGTCCGTCGAGCGCTCCGTCGGCCGATCGTCGGGCCGCGGCGGCGCGATGGCTATACCACCGCTGCTGACGGCCGCCGCAAACAGCATCCCCTTGTCGTCGAAGCGCAGCGCACGGATTTCCTGAAACGGCGAATCGAGCAGCACGAACCCCTTCCCCTCGGGGTCGACCCGCAGCACCCGGCCTGGTGATTCGGTACCCACCAGCAGATTGCCCGATCGATCGAAGGCGAGGGCCGTGACGTGGGTGGCAGAGGCCTGATAGAAGCGGGCGCCCTTGCCGTCGGGCGAAATCCTGTAGATGACCCCCTTCTCGCCGGTCGCGGCGTAGAGGTTGCCCTTGCTATCGGTGGTCATCGCCCAGATGTAGCGCTCGCCCGGCTCGAAGAAGGTCGTGGATGAGCCGTTGCGATCCACCTTGTAAATCTTTCCGTCGGGCGAGCTCGCTACGTACAGTCCGCCGTCCGGCGCGGGCGCAAGCGCATGGGCCTCGAGCTCCGCCGAATCGAAAAACGACGCGCCTTTACCCTGCGGCTCGACCTTGAAGACCCGTCCCTCGTTGCCCGTGCCGATGAACAGCGATCCGTCCGTGCCAGGAACGATCGCCCAGATGAACGGCGAGGCCGTCTCGTAAACCAGCTCGGTGGCCGGACCGAGGAGCAACTGGCCGCGGCTGTCGATCGACAGGTTCTCGACATCGCCTCGGAGAAAATCTGTCTGCGTGGCGGCCTGGAAGAACTTCGGAGACGAACCCTCGATCGACACGAGAGTCGCGACCATGACCAGCAGGATAAGAGGGCGGACGCCCCGAGCCATGAAAGGTGTTCAGTTCGGCGCGACGGCGATGGTCAGCGTGCGGACGCCGGAGACGGCGTGCGCGGTGGGGATTTCCCACTCGCCGAGCGTGGCGCTGTACAGGGGGTTGAAGTTGCCGCCGCTCCGATCCGCTTCGAGAACCGCAAGCACGGAAGGGGGCAGCGAGGACAACAGTTCTCCGTTGACGACCGCGCCAGCATCGCCGCTCAGCAGCTTGACGTACAACGTGTTGTTCTTTCGGCTCTTGTTCAGCGTCCGCACCAGCTGCTCGATGGTTCGCGGCTGCGTCGTGCGTGCTTCACGCTGCTCGGCCTGGCCGAGACGGAGGCCATCCGACACCATCAGCGACAGGCTGCCGCGCGCCGTCGCGGGAATCTCGATCGGAATCGAGCGCAGCACGTCTTCGCCCCGGTAAGTTCGCAGATGGACCTTCAGCGGCACCGTGTGACCCGCACGCGGACGAGGGTCGTCGACCCAGACGCGCTGCAGCGTGGCGGTCCGCGGCTCCTCCGAGGTCTTCATCGTCAGGTCGAGGCGCTCGATCTCCACGGCCTCGTCATCGTTGGTCATCAGCGTCGTGATGGGTGCGATGACGGACGAGGCGGCGCTGATCGCGGGCGAGTCGCCACCGGAGAACAGATTGTCGAAGGCGATCACGCCGTGGTTCTTGAGCGTGGCCTTGCCGGTCAGCTCGAATGTGGCCGTGCCAAACTGCCGCTCGTAGGAGAGCAGGGTGTTGACGAGCGCGGAATAACTCATCAGCGGCGTGAAGAGCTGATCCTTGACGACGCTGAAGTTGAACGTCTCGCGCGAGCCGCGCTCCGCCTCGAGCGTCAGCGTGACCGGAATCGTCGCCGGCCCGGGACCGAGCCTGCCGGCGATGGTCGTCGCGCGATCCTGCAGCAACGTCCCGATCACCTCGCTCGTCGTGGAGAGCTTGGTTGACGAGAACAGGCTCGGCAGAACCGTGTAGACATAGGCGCGCGTCATCGGGAACTCGGTCGGCCCGAGGTTGTACATCGGGTGGCCGAACCCGTAGACATGATCGCCGTCGATATGGGTGACGGTCCCCGTGCCGCCGAGGAGCAGATCGCCGCCGACGAAGGTCACGCCGAGCGCATCACCCGGCTTCAGGGGACCCTCGAACGGCATGTCTCCGGGTCCGAGACCCGCCGCACCACCAGTCGGGATGAATCCCTGATCCTGAAATGCGGCGCCGAGCATCGCCCCGAAATCAGGCTCGAACCCACCCATCACGAGAGGCGTCGCAATCGGCCGGAGCATCGTGCCGAGCTCGTGCGGGCCAAATCCGGCGACCGTGCTGACGCCGAGCAACTGCGCATCGGTCGCTCGATCGGCGAACGGGCGATTCCAGTTCAACGCACGGCGGAACGACGAAACCAGGTTCTCCCGGGTGATCGGGAACTCGAGCCGCACGCGGGCCGCCGCCGGACGCGGCGTCGTCATTGCGGCCGCTTCAGTCATTTCTCCGATGGGCGTAATCCCCGCGATCGGCTCCTTGGAGAAGCTGCCGAGCGAATACGCCACAGCGCCGATCAGCTTGCCGTCGATGTAGACCGGACTGCCGCTCATTCCGGCAATGACGCCGGTCTGCGCGAGGGGACCGCCTTCGAGCTTCGCCAGAATGAGGTTCCGCCGCGGACCGATCACGTTTGCGATGACGCCGATGATGTTGGCGCGGAACTCCTCGACGCGGGTGCCGGCAAAGACGGTGTGGCCAACGCCCACCATACCCGGTCGAATTTCGGACACGGGCATCTGCGGCGTGGCCGCGCCAAGCCGGTGACCGACAATCGTCAGGACGCCCAGGACGAGGACAAGCGCAACTCGGCGTGTCGACATGGGTTGATTCCGTTATAGAGGAGAAGTGCTTGCTGGTCAAGGAGAAATGGGCACGATATTTGACAGCAAACGGCCCGCTCTGCTATCGTCGCTCCTCTTGGTTGGTCGAGTGACCCTTTTCAGCACGGTCTCCTCCTTTACCGTCGCCCCTTGCAGGACGGGTGGATCCTCGTCCGCTTGGTGGTGGTATTGGAGCTCGTCTGAAGAGGCAATCGCCCGGGCCTGAACCAGCACCACGCGCGATATCCCGAGCCTCTTCAGCTAACCCTGAAGAGGCTTTTTTTTTAGGCTTGGACCGCCGGAACGCATGACACAACGACTCTGCGTCACCGTGACCGCGCCAACGACGGCAGAACTGCGCCGGCGTCGCGATGCGGTTGTCGACGCGGATCTCGTTGAATTGCGGCTCGATTCGGTGGTGGATCCCGACGTCGCCGGCGCGCTCGAAGGCAGGCGCCGACCGGCGATCGTCACCTGCCGGCCAGTCTGGGAAGGCGGCGCCTTCAAAGGGTCGGAAGAAGAGCGTCGGCGGCTGCTGGCCGACGCGTGGTCGCACGGCGCGGAGTACGTAGACGTCGAATGGCGCGCCGGCTTTACCGATCTCCTCAACGACTGCCGCGGTCGCCGAATCGTCCTGTCGTCCCACGATTTCGAATCGGTGCCGGCCGACCTGATGGAGCGCGCCCGCGCGATGCGCGCGACGGGCGCCGAGATCATCAAGATCGCCGTCACCCCGAAGTCGCTCAGCGACTGCCTGCCGCTCGTCGCACTCGGCTCATCGCTCAGCCTCGACGCGGGCATCGTGCTGATCGCAATGGGGCCGCACGGGCTGATCACCCGCGTCTTGCCGCGACGTTTCTTCTCGTCGTGGTCGTACGCCGGCTCGGTCGGGGCGGTCGGTCAGCTCACACCCGAGACGATGCTGGATCTGTATCGCTTCCGATCGCTCGGCGAGCAGACGGCAGTGTTCGGCCTCGTCGGATCGCCGATCGATCATTCCGTGTCGCCCGACATGCACAATGCCGCGTTCAAGGCGACCCGCACCGATGCGGTGTATCTGCCACTGCCGGCCACCAGCGCCGACGACTTCGTCACCTTCGCCCGCTCAATCGGACTCAAAGGAGCGAGCGTGACGATCCCGTTCAAGGTGTCATTGTTCGACCACGTTGACGAGGTGTTTGCGGTGGCTCGCCGCGTCGGCGCGATCAACACCATTCGGATCGACGACGGTCGATGGATCGGCGGGAACACCGACACGGTTGGCTTTCTGCAGCCGCTGAACGACCGAGAGGTGCCGCTGCAGCGCGCCCGAACCGCCGTGCTCGGCGCCGGGGGATCAGCGCGCGCTGTTGCGATTGCCCTGGGATCCGCCGGCGCTGACATCACGCTCTACGCGCGGAGCGGCGCGCGGGCTGCGGACACCGCCCGTGCGGTGGGCGTGCGGGCCGCACCCTGGCCGCCGCCCGCCAACAGCTGGGACCTGCTGGTGAACTGCACCCCGGTCGGCATGTATCCCCGGGTCGATGAAACCCCGTTGCCGGCCGCCGCGCTGACGGGGCGCTACGTCTACGACCTCATCTACAACCCGCCACAGACACGGCTGCTGCACGCCGCCGCGGCCGCCGGCTGCGTGACCATCGGCGGGCTGGACATGCTCGTCGCACAGGCCCACGAGCAGTTTCACTGGTGGACCGGCATCAAGGCGCCTGCGGGCGTGATGCGCGCGGCGGCCGAACGGAAACTGACGGAGTTCATCGCCGATGAAAATCACGTCATTTGAAGAGTTCAAGGAGCTGGCGCGGCGTGGCACGTTCGTGCCCGTCTGCAAGGAAATCGTCGCCGACCTGCTGACGCCGGTCTCCGCGTTCCTGAAGATCGCGGAAGACGCCGACTACGCCTTCCTGCTCGAGAGCGTCGAAGGCGGCGAGCATGTCGGACGGTACTCCTTTCTCGGCAAGGATCCCTTCCTGATCCTGCGCGCGCGCGACGGCCGGACCACCATCGACCGCGGCGGATCCGTCGTCGAGAGCGAGCGGCCGTTCATCGAAACGCTCCGCGGTCTGATGGCGGACTTCCGATCGCCCTTCGTTCCCGACCTGCCGCGCTTCACTGGCGGAGCGGTCGGCTACCTGGGCTACGGCGCCGCCTCGTGGTTCGAGCCGGTCCTCGGCGACGTCGGCGATGCGTCAGACGGCGCGGATCAAGCCGGGTTCATGCTCTTCGATACGGTGCTGGCCTTCGATCATGTCCAGCACCGCATCCTGATCGTCGCCAACGCGCGGATCACGGCCGACGACGACCTCGAGTCGCTCTATCAGTTTGCCTGCGCCAAGATCCAGTTCCTCGAACGCGAGCTCGAACGCAATCTGTCGGTGCCCGCCAGATCCGATCAGGCCCTTCAGCTCGACGTCCGGTCGAACCGGACCCGTGAGCAATACGAGGAACAGGTCCGCCGGGGCAAGGAATACATCGCCGCCGGGGACGTGTATCAGGTCGTGCTGTCCCAACGGTTCGAGGCCGACGTCGCTGCCGATCCGTTCACCGTGTATCGGGCGTTGCGCCACGTCAACCCGTCGCCGTACATGTACTTCCTCCGCATGGGGGGCGTCGCCATCGTCGGCTCGTCGCCCGAGATGCTGGTTCGCGTCGAGGGCTCTCGCGTCGAGACCCATCCGATCGCCGGGACGCGTCCGCGCGGCCGGACCAACGAGGAGGACATGCGGCTGGCGGAGGAGCTGAAGCGGAACGAGAAGGAACGCGCCGAACACGTGATGCTCGTCGATCTCGGCCGCAATGACGTCGGCCGCGTCTGCGACTACGGGTCGGTCAGGGTGCCGCAGTTCATGGGACTCGAGCGCTTCTCCCACGTGATGCACCTGACGTCGATTGTCGAGGGCCGCCTGGCCGACGACCGCGACCGCCTGGATGCGCTGGTGTCGTGCTTTCCGGCCGGGACGGTTTCCGGCGCACCAAAAGTGCGGGCGATGCAGATCATCCGCGAGCTCGAACCGGTCGGGCGCGGCCTGTACGCGGGCGCGGTCGGCTATCTCGATTTCGCCGGCAATCTGGACTTCTGCATCGCCATCCGGACCGTCATCATGAGCCGCGGCCGGGCCTACGTCCAGGCCGGCGCCGGCATCGTGATCGACTCCAATCCGACGGCCGAATACGAAGAAACGCGCGACAAGGCGCGCGCGCTGATCCGCGCGCTCGAGCTCGCGCAGGCGGGACTCTGACGTGGTGTTCGTGCTCGACAACTACGATTCGTTTACCTACAACCTCGTCCAGTACCTGGGGGAGCTGGGCGTCGAGATCTGCGTCAAGCGCAACGACGAGACGACGGTCGCCGAGGTCGCCGGCGCACGCCCGGCCGCGATCGTCATCTCGCCCGGTCCCGGCCGACCGGAAGATGCGGGCATCACGATGAGCGTGATCCGTGAGCTGGGCGCTCAGACGCCGATCCTCGGCGTGTGCCTCGGTCACCAGGCGATTGGCGCTGTGTTCGGCGGGGCCGTAGTCCGCGCCGCGGTGCCGATGCATGGCAAGACGTCGACCATCGAGCACGACGGCCGCGGCGTATTTGCCGGCCTCACCGAGCCGTTCGTCGCGTCGCGTTATCACTCGCTCATCGTCGCCGACGAGGGCTTGCCCGCTGTGCTGGAGGTCTCGGCACGGACGAAGGAGGACGGCACGATCATGGGACTTCGGCATCGCGAGCTGCCGGTCCACGGCGTCCAGTTTCATCCTGAATCGATTCTGACCGGGGAGGGCCGGCGCATCCTCCGCAACTTCATCGAGCGGCGGGGATAGCGACATGTTTCCAGGACTCATCGAGAAGGTGATGCGGCGCGAGGATCTCTCGAGCGACGAGGCCGCCGCCGCCATGGCGGAAGTCATGGAGGGACGCGCCGCCGACGCGCAGATCGCCGGCCTGCTCATCGGCCTGGCGATGAAAGGTGAGCGGCCGGCCGAGATTGTCGGTCTGGCGCGCACCATGCGGGCGCATGCGGTCAAGCTGTCGAGCCAGTTCGACGACGTCTTCGACACCTGCGGCACGGGCGGCAATCGCTCGGGCACGTTCAACATTTCGTCGGCGGTGGCTCTGGTCGTGGCGGGCTGCGGCGTCCGGGTCGCGAAACATGGCAATCGTTCGGTCTCGAGCCAGTGCGGGAGCGCCGACGTGTTCGAGGCACTCGGCGTGCGGGTCACCGCGCCGCCGCCCGCGGTGGAGCGGTCGCTGGCCGAGGCCGGCATCGGCTTCTTCTTCGCTCCGACCTTTCACCCGTCGATGCGGCACGCTGGGCCGACCCGGAAAGCCCTGGGCGTCCGTACCGCCTTCAATCTGCTGGGGCCGTTGACGAATCCGGCAGGCGCCGCGCGCCAGCTGGTCGGGGTGCCACGACCCGAGTTCACCGAATTGATTGCCCGCTCCTTGCTGCTGCTCGGATCGAAGCGCGCCTGGGTCGTGCACGGCTCGGACGGCATCGACGAGATTTCCACGACCGGCTATACCAAGATCTCGGAGTGCCGGGACGGGTCGGTGAACACGTTCTACCTCCATCCGGCTGACGTGGGTCTGGCCAAGACGTCCCAAGCGGCGCTCCGCGGCGGCACGGCGGCCGTCAACGCCGGCATCGTCCGCTCGATCCTCGCGGGCGAGCGCGGACCAGCGCGTGACATCGTCGTGTTGAACGCCGGCGCTGCGCTGTTCATCGACGGGCAGGCAGCCTCCGTTCGTGACGGCATGCGACAAGCCGCCGAAGCGATCGATCGCGGCGACGCCGCACGCGTCCTCGATCGCATGGTGACGTTGTCGACCGAAGAGGGGTCGACTGCCGGGGCGGGAGCATGACCACGGTCGGAGTCGCCGCCGCCGCCGATCTGCTGGCAACGATCGTCGCGGCGACCCGCCGCATCGTCGAAGTCCGTGCGGAGCGCGAGCCGATCGCCGCGCTGGCCGCTCGCGCCAGCCGCTCGCACCCGCGGCCCGGCGTCTTCCGCGCGGCCCTCTCACAGTCCGACCGGGTCAACGTGATTGCCGAGTGCAAACACCGATCACCGTCGAGGGGCGTGCTGCGCGCCGACTACGATCCAGCATCCATCGCGCACGGATACGCCGACGCGGGAGCCGCGGCGATCTCGGTGTTGACGGAGCCCACCTTTTTCGACGGTTCGCTCGATCACCTGTCCGCGGTGCGGCAGGTGGTCCATACGCCGCTGCTCCGGAAGGACTTCATTGTTTCCGAGTATCAGCTGCTCGAGGCGCGCGCCGCCGGCGCCGACGCAGTGCTGCTGATCGTCGGCGCTCTTCAATCGAGCGAGTTGAGACGACTGCTGACGCTGGCCGGCGATCTCGATCTGGATCCGCTCGTCGAGGTTCACGACGAAGAGGAATTGAGCATTGCGCTGGAGGCCGGCGCTCCAATCGTCGGCGTCAACAATCGGAACCTCCGGACACTGGCAGTGGATCTCGACGTCTCGGAAAGGCTGATCGCGCGTGTGCCGAAAGATGTCATCGCCGTCAGCGAGAGTGGCATCAAGTCGCCGGCGGACATCAGCACATTCAGGACACTCGGCTATCGCGCCTTCCTCATTGGCGAGCGATTCATGACCGCCGCCGAGCCAGGCGCCGCATTGCGCGGGCTCCTGAGTGAGACTTTGAACACAAAGGACACAGAGGAAGCAGAGGACGCAGAGGCGTGAGGCTCGTGTGCTTGTGAAGATCTGCGGCATCACGCGACGGGAGGACGCCGAGGCGGCCATCGAGCTCGGCGCCAACGCGTTGGGGTTCGTGTTCTGGCCGAAGAGTCCGCGGTATGTCGATCCCGAGCAGGCCCGGAGCATCGTGGGCGCGCTGCCGCCGTTCATCACCACGGTCGGCGTGTTCGTGGATCAGACCGCTCGGCTGATCAACGGTGTGAGCGCCCGCGTCGGCCTGAGCGCCGTGCAACTGCACGGCGACGAGCCGGTCGCGATGGTGGACAACATCGAGCGTCCTGTGATCAAGGCGCTGGCGATGAGCGACGAGTTGGGTGCAGACGATGCCGACGCCTGGCCGGAGCGGGTGAGGCTCCTGCTCGACGTCCACGATCCGGTACAGCGTGGCGGAACCGGCCGAACCGTCGACTGGGGACGTGCTGCCGGCCTGGCGAAACGCCGCCCGGGTACTGCTGGCCGGCGGTCTGCGGCCGGAAAACGTCGCGGACGCCGTTCGCACGGTTCGGCCGTACGGCATCGACGTGTCGTCAGGTGTCGAGTCGGCGCCGGGAGTGAAGGATCGGGCGCTTCTCAGCGCGTTGTTCCGCGCGATAGCGGATGCCGGACCTGAGAGGTCCAGCCTACGTACGTAGGGCGGGGCAGACCCGCCGAGAGGATTGATCAATGACCATTCAGACGCGCCGCGACCCCGACGCGCGCGGCTACTTCGGCGAGTTCGGTGGACGTTTCGTCCCGGAGACCCTGGTCGAGCCGGTCGAGGAGCTGGAGCGCGCATATTTCGCCGCGCGCGACGACCACCACTTTCAGGCCGAGCTCGACCGGTTGCTGAAGCATTACGTGGGGCGGCCGACGCCCGTCTATCCTGCGACTCGGCTCACCGAAGCGTCTGGCGGCGCGCAGATCTTTCTGAAGCGAGAGGACCTGACGCATACCGGCGCGCACAAGATCAACAACGCGCTCGGTCAGGCCCTCCTCGCCGTGCGGATGGGCAAGCACCGCATCGTGGCCGAGACCGGGGCCGGACAGCACGGCGTGGCCACTGCGACGGCATGTGCGCTGCTCGGCCTCGACTGCCACGTCTACATGGGCGCCGAGGACATGGATCGCCAGGCGTTGAATGTCTTCCGGATGCGGCTGCTCGGCGCGGACGTGCTGCGCGTCGACGCTGGCAGTCGCACGCTCAAGGACGCCATCAACGAGGCGATGCGCGACTGGGTCACCAACGTCGGCGACACGTATTACCTGCTTGGCTCCGTTCTGGGACCGCATCCGTACCCGCTGATGGTTCGCGAATTCCAGTCGGTCATCGGCCGGGAGGCACGCCCGCAAATCCTGGAGCTCGCCGGCCGCCTGCCGGATGCGATCGTCGCCTGTGTCGGCGGGGGCAGCAACGCCATGGGCATCTTCGACGCGTTTGTCGAAGATGCCGGCGTGCGGCTGATCGGCGTCGAGGCGGGCGGCGAGCAGATCGCGCGCGGCCGGCATGCCGCGCGTTTCGCCGGCGGCAGCGCCGGCGTGCTGCAAGGCACCCGGACCTTCGTGTTGCAGGACGAGGACGGCAACATCGAGCTGACCCATTCGGTGTCGGCGGGGCTCGATTACGCCGCCGTCGGCCCCGAACATGCCTGGCTGCGCGCGCGCGGACGTACGGAATATGCCCATGTCGGCGATGCCGAGGCCCTGACCGCGTTCCAGACTCTCGCGCGTCTCGAGGGCATCCTGCCGGCGCTGGAATCGGCCCACGCCATCGCGTACGCACAGCGCGTCGCGCGCGAGCTGGGACCGGACGGCATCCTCCTGGTGAATCTGTCAGGACGCGGCGACAAGGATGTTCATACGGTGGAGAAGAGCCTTGCCGGATCGAATCGCTGAACGGTTCGCGGCGCTGCGCCGCGAGAAGCGCACCGGGCTGGTGACGTATGTCACCGCCGGCGACCCGGATCTGTCCGTGTCCGCCGACGTCCTGACGGCGCTCGATCGCGGCGGAGCAGATGTCATCGAGGTCGGCGTCCCGTTCTCGGATCCGCTGGCGGACGGCCCGGTCATCCAGCGCGCCACCGAGCGGGCGCTCGCCGCGGGCGGCAGCTTGCGCGCCAGCCTGGCGCTGGTCGAGCGGGTCCGCGGATCCATCTCGGCCCCGATCGTGATGTTCAGCTACGCGAACCCGCTGCTGCGAATGGGCATCGAGCCATTCGCTCGACGCGCGGCCGCCGCGGGCGTCGATGGCGTGCTCGCCCTCGACCTGCCGATCGAGGAAGCGGGCGGCTTTCGTGAAACGCTGGCGTCGCATGGCCTCGATACGATATTTCTGTTGAGTCCGACCACGACCGACGCGCGGATTCGAACGGCCGCCGCGCTCGGCCGGGGATTCCTGTACGGCATTTCACGGCTGGGCGTGACCGGGGCCCGCGACCGGGTCGCGGCCGGCGCGGAAGCGCTGGTCCGCCGGATTCGACTGCACACCGCGCTGCCGATCGCGCTCGGCTTCGGCATCTCGCGTCCGGAACACGTGGCGGAAGTGGGAACCTTTGCCGATGCGGCGGTCGTCGGCAGCGCCCTGGTCGCGCTGATCGCCGAGGCCCACGGCTCGCCGGCGCTCGTCGACCGCGTCGAGGACTATGTCCGCTCGCTGAAGAACGCAACCATGGCACGGGGATGACAATGACCTGCTGTTCTGAATCCGCCCGGACCCGGCGCCGCGGGACGATCCGCGGCTGGGGGTGGCGCCCCGCGAGTCGATAGACCATGCGCACCCTGGATGATCTGCGGAAGGACATCGATCGCGTCGACGAGGTGCTGGTGCGGCTGCTGAACGAGCGCGCCCGCTGCGCCTGCGAGATCGGCCAATTGAAGAAAGAGCTCGGCATCGAGATCTATCAACCCGAGCGTGAGAAAGAGGTGTTGCAGCACGTGCGCACCGTCGCCAGCGAAGGTCCACTCGGTCCCGAGGCAATCGGGCGGCTGTTCGAGCGGATCATCGACGAGGCGCGGCGCCTGGAGCGGCGCGTCGTCCACGGCGAGGACCCGAATCCCAAATCAGAATCGTGAAGCTGAACGCTGAACTTTCAGCAGGAGAACTCCGATGGTAGTGGTGATGCAGGAGCGCGCGACCGAAGCGCAAATCGAGCACGTCGTCGCGCGGCTGGTGGAAATGGGGATGGACGTGCACCGCTCGACCGGCGTGACCCGGACGGTGCTCGGCGCCGTCGGCTCAGGCCATCCCGATCCGGGTCTGATCGAGATGATGGAGGGCGTCCACGAAGTGCTGCGCATTTCGTCCCCCTACAAGCTCGCCAGCCGCACCTACAAGCCGGACGACACCATCGTCACGATCGGCGACATCCGGATCGGCGGCGACGAGGTCATCGTCATGGCGGGGCCGTGTTCCGCGGAGAACGAAAAGCAGGTGCGGACCACCGCGGCGGCCGTGCGCCGGGCCGGGGCGAAAATCTTCCGCGGCGGCGCGTTCAAGCCGCGCAGTTCGCCGTACAGCTTTCAGGGACTGGGCGAGGAGGGCCTGCGTCTGCTGCATGACGCGTCGAAAGCGGAAGGCATGGCGCTCATTTCCGAGGTCATGGACATCAGTCAGATTCCGCTCATCGAGAAATACTGCGACATCTTCCAGGTCGGCGCCCGCAACATGCAGAACTTCACGCTGCTGCGCGAGCTCGGGCAGCATACGCGCAAGCCGGTCCTGCTCAAACGCGGCATTTCCGCGACGGTGGAGGAGTGGCTGCTCTCGGCGGAGTACGTGCTGAGCGGTGGCAACACCGACGTGATCCTGTGCGAGCGGGGCATCCGCACCTTCGAGACCGCGACCCGCAACACCTTCGACATCTCGGCGATTCCGGTCGTGAAGAAACTCAGTCACCTGCCGGTCGTCGCCGATCCCAGCCACGGTGCCGGACGCCGCGACATGGTGGTACCGATGGCGCGCGCCGCGGTCGCGGCGGGCGCCGACGGGCTGATCATCGAAGTACACACCGATCCCGATCACGCGTTGAGCGACGGCGCCCAGTCGATGTTCCCGGCGCAGTTCGACCGGCTGATGGCCGAGCTCCGCATCATCGCGCCGGCGATCGGCCGCAGCATCTGCCTCGAGCCAGTGACCCGCCGCGGTTGGGGAGCCTAATTGACTTGCAAATGGCAGATTGCAGATTGCAGATTGCAAACCCAAGCGCGAGTACCGCTTCGCTCGCGATGACGAATTCCGTTTTGCAAGCAGACTTGCGTCCAGATCTGCAATCTGCCCTTTGCAATTTGCAATGATCAAGCTTCCCGTTGTCCAACCGGGCCACGTCGCGAGCGGACAGGAACCGATCTTCCAGAAAATCG
The DNA here is from genome assembly GCA_963728825.1 of uncultured Acidobacteriota bacterium. GTDB lineage: Bacteria > Acidobacteriota > Vicinamibacteria > Vicinamibacterales > CAVVIG01 > CAVREM01. The sequence goes on along the minus strand of CAVSLA010000004.1, from coordinate 1,484,650 downwards.
GCATCGTCGGCCTCGGTCTGATCGGCGGTTCGATTGCGCTGGCGGCCCGTCAGATCTGGCCGTCGTCGCTCGTGATCGCAGTCGATCACAAGGACGTGCTCGAAACGGCGATGCGGCTGCACGCCATCGACGTGGCGGCAGACGACCTGATCGTCCTGGCGGAGGCGGACGTCGTCATTCTTGCCGCGCCGGTGCGTCAGAATCTAACGCTGCTCGAGGCGCTCGACGACAACGTGCGCCAGCCGGCGGTGGTCACCGATACCGGCAGCACGAAGCGCGCAATCGTCGAAGCCGCGCGACAGCTCCCGGCCCGTTTTACGTTCATCGGCGGTCATCCCCTCGGCGGAGCGGCCGCGAGCGGGCTCGAAAACGCGCGGCCCGATCTCTTCAAAGGACGGCCGTGGCTGTTCACGCCCTCGGGCGATGCCTCGGGCGACGCGCTCGAGAAGCTCATGGCCTTCGCCCGGGCCCTCGGCGCTGTGCCACGCAGCGTCACGGTAGCCGCCCACGATCGCCTGCTGGCGCTGATCAGCCACCTGCCGCAGTTGACGGCCAGCGCATTGATGCAGGTCGTTGGCGAGTCGGTCGGTGAAGACGGCCTGAGCCTGGCCGGACGCGGGCTGGTGGACACGACCCGGCTTGCCTCGAGCCCTTCGGAAATCTGGAAGGACATCGCTGCGACCAACGCCGATGAGATCGGCCAGGCCCTCGACACCCTGATCTCGCTCCTGCAGGAGCTGCGTGGCGATCTTCGTGATGGTGACAGGCTGACAGAGGTCTTCCAGCAGGCGGGACGATGGCGTGCGGCGTTGCCGAAATAGCCTGAGAATCTGCTAGCGAAGACTCGCCACCAGCATATACGTCAACGCCGGTGTGTTGTCGTTGAGCAGGCGCACGACCTCGATGCGGTAGTCGCCATCGGCCGGCAGCAGTCCGGTCCAGGAGCGGGCACCCTCCGCGGCGCGCTGGTCGAGGGGGCCGCCGCGCGCATCATCAACGACTCTTGCGACGATGTCGCGCTCGCGAACCCGGTCGATCCGGACGGTGAGCCTCTGGCCCTTCAGACCGGCGAACACGTACGATTCGACTTCTCCAGCCCGCAACGCGCCGCTGAACTGGCCCGCCTCGCCGCCGGCGCGGAACGAGATGCGCTGTGGCTTGCGAGTCGGCGGGGCGGTGGGCTTTGCCGCCCCCGAAGACGGGTCCTGCTTGGTCGTTGTCGGCGGCTGGACGGTGACGGGGCCCACCGGCAGCCGGATTTCCGTGACTTTTGACGCTCCGCCGACCGCCGCCACCGTGATGAAGCGATCGCGGACTGCTGGCTGCGCCAGAATCGCGGTCAGGTCCGGGGTGAAGATGGCGTCGTACTGGCGCAGAAACGCCGCGGCATCGGGTACCGGAAGGCGGGTCCCGCCGGCCGTCACGTTGAGCGGATAGGCCATCAGACCAGCCACCGCCGGTCGGTCGTTGGTGACGACGGCCCGCTGCAAGGCGAGGAAAAACCCCTCACTCCCCGATTGGAGCGCCGCGAGCAGCAACAGGGCGGCGAGCACCCGCGCCATCATCGTTTCTGTTTTGGACTGACGATTATACGCGCGAACGGGCTGACCGAATGGTTGGTTATAGTGGCGGAGCGTATGAACAAAGTGCTTTCGAGCGCGGCGGAGGCGGTTGCTCTCATCCCGGACGGAGCGACCATCCTGATGGGTGGGTTCGGGTTGTGCGGGATTCCCGAGAACCTGATTCAGGCGCTGCACGTCCGGGGGACCAAAGGGCTGACCGTCATCAGCAACAACGCCGGCGTCGACGACTTCGGCATCGGCGTGCTGCTCAAGGCGCGGCAGGTCAAGAAGATGATTTCGACCTACGTCGGGGAGAACAAGGAGTTCGAGCGTCAGTACCTGACCGGCGAGCTCGAAGTCGAGCTGGTACCGCAGGGAACCTTTTCCGAGCGGATCCGCGCCGGCGGCGCCGGCATCGGCGGCTTCTTCACCCCGACGGCCTACGGCACCCTGATCGCGGAAGGGAAGGAGACGCGGGTGATCGACGGCAAGCCGTATGTGCTCGAGCAGCCGATTCGCGCCGACTTCGCGTTCGTCCACGCCTGGAAAGGCGATGGGGTCGGCAATCTGGTCTATCGCCGGACGGCCCGGAACTTCAATCCGGTGATGGCGACCGCCGCGCGCGTGACGATTGCCGAAGTCGAGCAGCTCCTCGAACCAGGCGGCATCGATCCGGACCACGTCGTCACGCCCGGCATCTACGTCAAGCACGTCGTCAAGGGCGACCGCTACGAGAAACGCATCGAAAAGCGCACGGTCACAACGTAATGCCAGACATCCGAGAACGCATCGTCAAGCGCATCGCTCGCGAGCTGAAGGACGGTGACTACGTCAACCTCGGCATCGGCATGCCGACGATGGTCGCCAACTACGTGCCTCGGGGCATCGACATCACCCTTCATTCAGAGAACGGCATGCTGGGCGTCGGTCCGTACCCGACCGACCGCGAGGTCGACCCCGACCTCATCAACGCCGGCAAAGAGACCGTCACCGAACTGCCGGGCTGCTCATATTTCAGCAGCGCCGATTCGTTCGCGATGGTCCGCGGGGGGCACATCGATCTCACCGTGCTCGGCGCGCTGCAGGTTGACCGTGAGGGCAACCTCGCGAACTGGATGATTCCTGGGAAAATGGTCAAGGGGATGGGTGGCGCGATGGATCTCGTCGCCGGCGCCAAGAAGGTGATCGTGGCGATGGAACACACGACCCGGGACGGCGGACACAAGATTCTCGAGCGCTGCACGCTGCCATTCACCGGCCTGAAGGTCGTGAACATGATCGTGTCGGAGCTGGCAGTCATCGAGGTCACCGCCGCGGGCCTGGTGCTGCGGGAGATCGCCGCCGACACCACCGTCGACAAAGTGAAAGCCGCCACGGGGACCGAGCTCATCGTCGACACGAAGGTGGCTACTTTTGAATAGCGCTTTCGATGCAGTCGTTCTCAGCGCCTGCCGGACGCCGATCGGTTCGTTCGGCGGGGCGCTCAAGGATTTGTCGGCCGTCGACCTTGGAGCGGTGGTGATTCGCGAGGCGGTCGCCCGGTCGAAGGTCGCCCCTGCCGATGTCGGCGATGTCGTGATGGGTTGCGTCCTCCAGTCGGGCGTCGGCATGAACGTCGCCCGGCAGGCAGCGATCAAGGCCGGGTTGCCGGTCGAAGTGCCGGCCGAAACCGTCAACCGGGTCTGCGGTTCGGGACTGCAGGCGGTTGTCCACGCTGTCGAGGCGATCCGCGTCGGCTATGTCGACACGATGGTCGCTGGCGGCACCGAGTCGATGTCGAATGCCCCTTACGTCCTCAAGGGCGCGAGATGGGGATACCGCATGGGCAACGCCGAAGTGGTGGACTCAATGCTCGGCGAGGGATTGACCTGTGCGATGAATGCCTGCCATATGGGCATCACCGCCGAGGAGGTCGCCGCCCGCTACAACATCTCGCGATCCGACCAGGACGCCTTCGCCGCTGAAAGCCAGCGGCGGGCGGCGGAGGCGATTCAGAGCGGGCGCTTTGCCGACGAAATCGTCGCCGTGGACATTCCACAGAGGAAGGGCGACCCGGTCCGATTCGAGATTGACGAGTATCCCCGCGCCGGAACGACGAGCGACAAGCTCGGCGCGCTCAAGGCCGCGTTCAAGAAGGACGGATCGGTGACCGCCGGGAATGCGTCCGGCATCAATGACGGCGCCGCGGCGATGGTCGTGACCACCGCTGCGAAGGCCCAGAAGACCGGCACCGCGCCGCTGGCGCGCATTCTGGGATACGTCTCGACTGGCGTCGATCCGAAGGTGATGGGCATCGGCCCGATCCCGGCCGTCCGGAAAGTGCTGGAGCGCTCGGGATTGAAAGCGTCGGATGTGGATTTGTTCGAGCTGAACGAGGCGTTTGCGGCCCAGTCGTTGGCGGTGGTCCGCGAGCTGGGTCTCGATGCGGCGCGCGTCAACGTCAATGGCGGCGCGATCGCCCTCGGTCATCCGATCGGCGCCAGCGGCGCCCGCATCCTGACGACGCTGCTGTACGCACTCCGCGCCCGCAAGCTGCGGTACGGCGTCGCGGCACTGTGCATCGGCGGCGGGATGGGAATCGCGATGGCGGTCGAAAATTTACAATTGGAAAGTTGAAAATTTACAATTCCATTTCGCATTGTAAATGGTGAATTGTAAATTGCGCAGCGCCGCGCTCGAGGCGATCGTCGGCCATGCCGAGCGCGCTCGTCCCCGCGAGTGCTGCGGTGTGCTGCTGGGTCACCAGGCGGAAATCCTCGAGGCGGTCGCCGCGCAGAATCTTGCCGAGAGCCCCGACCGCTACGTTCTCGACCCGAAAGATCACATCGACATCCGGCGCCGTGCCAGACAGGCCGGCCTCGATCTGGTCGGCTTCTACCATTCGCATCCCCATTCCAGCGCCAGGCCGTCGGCCGTCGATCTGGCGGAGGCCAGTTATCCGGGACATCTCTATCTAATCGTTGCCCTGACCTCCGCCCCGCCTGAGGTGCGGCTCTACCGGTTCGAGGACGGGAACTTTACCGACACGCCCTTCGTCACAGTGACGTGAATGGTCCCCTCAAGGACTCTTCTCCTCGGCGCGGCCCTGCTGTTGCTCACAACGCCGGGCTTCGCCGAGGCGTCCTCCCTGTCCCAGGACGTTCAGCCACCCCCCGTCTCCGGTCCCCCTGTCAAAACCGTCAGCATCGTCGGCGCCCAGGAACTGGACCGGGAATCGCTGCTCGAGGCGGCTCGAATCCGGGTCGACGAGCCGTTGCCTGATACCGTCGAGCAGATCGCCGTGGCGGTCGAGCGCGAGTATCGGGACGAGGGATTTTCCTTCGCAGAGGTCACCGCCGCGTTCGACGACGCCGCCGGCGCCTTGACGATCACGATCGACGAGGGTCACATCGACGAAGTCGAGTTCACTGGCGTCGGCACCGAGCGCGCGCGCACCCTCGCCGACGAATTCGCGATGCGGGCCGGCGACGTCTTCAATCGATCGCGGGCTGGCGACGCGCTTCGCGCGCTGCTCCGACCGACCCGCGGCGCCATCAGCCCCGCGCGCCGCGCGTTCGACCTGGTTCGCCGGAACGGCCGGCGCGTGCTGGTCGTCGACGTCACCGAACGCGCCGGCACGTTCCGGGCGAGTCTCGACATGGGCGAGCGCGAGGACTGGTTCACCGCGGTCGACGGTCTCGTGCCGTCGCTCGGCTTCGCCGGCGCGGTGTTCGACCACACCAACTTCAATCACGCGTACCTGGCCGCCCACGTCTCGTGGCGGACGGCCACCGGCGACGCCGGCTACAGCCTTGGATTCGAGCGGCCGTTGTTCCGCCGCACGACCGTGTTCGTTGGCGGCGAGCTCTACGATCTGACTGCCACCGACGACCGCTGGCAGATGTCGGGGACGCAGGCCAGCCTGTCAGCCCTGCTGGTTCGCGAGAGCACTCGTGACTATTACCGCCGGCACGGCGTGCAGCTCCATGCCGCGGTGCGCCCGAATCCGCGGTTCGAAGCCCAGTTTGCCTGGCGCGGTGAACGCCACGATGCGCTTGGCGTCGAATCCGACTTCAGCGTGTGGAACGGCGACGAGGAATTCAGGCCGAATCTCGGCGCTGCGGAAGGCAAGCTCAATGCGCTGATCTTTGGCGCCGTCTTCGACTCCGTCGGCTTCCACGACGATTCACTGACGGCAACCTACCGCCGCCACCAGCTGGACACGCCATTCGGTCAGCTCAGAAATCCCGACGAAGATCCGGGACGTCCGGTGTGGCGGGCGCAGTGGACCAGCGAGGTCTCGACGCCGGACGTGCTCGGCTCCGACTTCGACTTCCATCGTCACATCGTCAGCGGGCGCGCGCTGTTTCCGCTGTCGTCTCACGAGGAGCTTCGGGCGCGCGCGATTGGCGGTTGGTCGGGCGGCGCCCTGCCGCCGCAGCGTCAGTTCTCGCTCGGCGGGATCGGCTCCGTGCATGGCTACGGCTTCAAGGAGGCCGTCGGCGACACGTTGCTGCTGTTCAACGTCGAGTACGCGTTAGGCCGGCTCAACGGCCCTCACATCGTGCCGTTTTTCGACGCCGGCCGCATTGCAGGAGACGCGGGTGAGGCGGTGTGGATGAAAGGCGTCGGATTCGGTCTGGGAATCACGCGCGACTTCCGCGTCGATTTCGGCTACAGACTTTCCGAGATTCCGGGATCGCTGCAGGTGGTGCTGCGTCTGGGACGGACGTTCTAACTGGATGTGAAGCTGGCCGTTGTCGCGAGCGTCGGCGTGCTGCTGACGGCGACCGAAGTTGCTGCGCTGGGCGTGGACGTCAAAGATCTACGCGCCGCGGCGGCCGTGGTTACCGCGTCGGTCGAGCTCCGCGACGTTCTGCCAGATCGGTTCCGTCAGACGATCGACCAGGGCGGCGTCGTCCATCTCCGTCTCCACGCCGAAGTGTGGGAGCGACGCCCGGTCTGGGACCGTCTGGTGTATCCCGCGGTCGTGCGCGTCTTCCGCCTGGCCCGATCGCCGTCGGGACGTGAATATGCTGTGTACGATCCCGACGGCGCGGTGACACTGCGGCCGGAAGTGCCGAACCCGCTGCCGCTGGCCGTGCGCGTCGGGAATGCCGACCGTCTCTCGAGCACGGCCCGCTATTACGCGAAGGTGATTGCCACCCTCGGCACACTCGCCGAGCGCGAGATCGAAAATGCCGGGGATGCCGTCTTCGGCCGGCCGGAAGAATCGAGCGGCCTCGAGTCATTCGGCCGCATGGTCTTCCAGAAGGTGCTCCAGATCAGCGACTACCTGCAGAGCGTCTCCGCGCAAGGCGTCAGCCGCAACATTCCTGGGGTTCAGATCCTTCGGTAGTCGGTAGTCCAGAGTCGGTAGTCGAGAGTCGGTAGTCGAGACAGTCCGTAGGAGTCAAGTCAAGAATCTCGACTCTCGCTTTCGGACTCTCGACTCCCGACTACCGACTCTCGACTATTGCCGTTGTTCGCCGGCGCCGGGCTGGATCTGAATGGTGGCGTTGGCGGTCGCGAGGAGCTTGTCGCGCTTCTTCAGCCGGAAGAACACTTTGTATCCACCCGAGCGACGGAATCGGTGTTCGACCGTGAACCGGCGTCGAATCTCGCTCTTGCCGGCCTCATATGGTTCGCAGTCGAGGGTTGATTCCGACTCCGTGTCGTCGCCCCATTCCCACACGACGGTGGGGCAGTAGTACTCCTCGAAGTCGTTGGCGCCGCCGATCAGCTCGGCCGTGAAGACGATTCGCGCGGGCGCAATGCCAACGGGCGGCTGCGCACGCAGCGTCAGGCGCGGCCGGCGGTCCTGTTCGCGACCCTCAGGCTTCTGTTGCGCCAGAGCAAACCACGGCAACAGCGTGAAGCAGGCGGCCCAGACGATGGGTCGCAGGTTGCGCATAATCGCGTCCTTTTCAGTCCGGCGGCAGGGTGGCTGCACGTAATTGTACCGGCCGCTCGGCGGCTGAGCAACCAGCTTCAGCGATAATATTGTGATGCCCCAATCCGTCGCGTCCTCTTCGATTGTCTCCACCGGCGCGCCGCTGGCCGCGGTCGATGTCGAGCTCATCATCGTTCCCTGGTTCGAGGACGAATCGCCATCGGCGGTCGCAGGGCTGGATCGGGCGGTCGGCGGCGAAATCAGCCGCGCGCTCGCCTCGAAGGAATTTGCGTCCCGACCCTACGATCAATTCACAGCCGCGGTGGTTGATGGCTCATGGAAAGCGCGACGGGTCCTGCTGGTCGGCGCCGGGCGCGTGGCGGCGTACACGACGGCACTGGCGCGGCGTGTCGCGACGGTCGGCGCCCTCACCGCCCGTCAGCGCCGGGTCGGGCGCGTCGGCTTCCTGCTGCGCCCCGGTCTTGCGGATCCCGCTGGCGATTACGATCTTGCCGGTTTCATGCAAGCGGTCGCCGAAGGGATCACCCTGGGCGAGTTCACCGCCGGTGTGTACAAGACAGCCGAGCCGGCGCTGGCGTCACCGGAAACGACGATCATCCTGCCGGCGCTCGACGACACGTCGCCCGAAAGTCCACCTCGCCTCGAAGCGGCGCTGATGCGCGGCCGCCTGCTGGGCGAGTGCAGCAACCTGGCACGCGACCTCGCCAACGAGCCTGGCAACACGCTGACGCCGCGCGAGTTCGCAGCAAGAAGTGCCGCGATTGCGTCGTCGGGCGGTGCCGCGGTCGAAATCCTCGACGAGCGGCAGATCGAGGCGCTCGGCATGGGGCTGCTGCTGGGCGTCGCGCGCGGCAGCAGTGAGCCGCCGCGATTGATCGTCTTCCGACACGATCCGCCCGGCGCGCCCCCCGGTCCGGTGCTCGGGCTGGTCGGCAAAGGGATCACCTTCGATACCGGCGGGATTTCCATCAAGCCGGCCGACGGCATGGAGCGGATGAAAGACGACATGGCGGGCGGCGCCGCTGTCGCTTGCGCGATGCGCGCGATCGCGACGCTCAATGCGCCAATCCGCGTCATCGGTGTCGTCCCCACCACCGAAAACATGCCGGGCGGCCGCGCCATCAAGCCCGGGGACATCCTTCGGAGCGCGGAGGGCAAGACCGTCGAAGTCATCAACACCGACGCGGAAGGCCGGTTAATCCTCGGCGACGGCCTGTGGTACGCGAGACAGCTGGGCGCGACGCACCTGATCGACGTCGCGACGCTGACTGGCGCAATCGTCGTGGCGCTCGGAAAGCTCACGAGCGGCATCTTCGGAACGCCGGAAGCGTGGGTCGAGCAGGTGCGGCGCGTCGCCGACCGTGCCGGCGATCGCGTCTGGCCGCTGCCGATCTTCGACGAATACGCCGAGCAGCTGAAAAGCGATATCGCCGACATGATCAACTCGGGCGGCCGGCCGGCCGGATCGATTACGGCGGCGATGTTCCTGAAGGAATTCAGCGGCGGCCTGCCGTGGGCGCACCTCGACATCGCCGGCACCGCCTGGGTGGATGAAGCTCGCCCCTATCTGCCGAAAGGACCGAGCGGCGTCGCCGTGCGGACGCTCGCGGAGCTGCCGTTCACGGTCGACTCCTGGCCGAAATGATCCAGGACGCGGCGCCGATCATCGTCAAAATCATCGAGCCGCCCACCGACCCCACCGGCCTGGCGGACGTCCTCCTCGGCGTCCTCAATCTATCGAGCGTGCTCGGCGTCGCCGCCATCGTCATCGGCATCAGCATCGGCGTGGTGATCTACTGGGTGAGATCCCGCCGATCGGCCTAGTGTCGACGAAGCCGGAGCACCCGAGCACCTTGGCACCCTGCACCAGACCCACCCGGCACCCTGCACCGCGGCACCCAGGTCACTGCTGCGTGGCCACCTTCGTATCAGTCTTGAGCGACGTCTGATATTTGCGGATCGCTTCGAAGAGTGCCTCGGCAATCTTCTGCCGGTAGGAGGTCGTCCGAAGAAGCCTCGCCTCCTGGGCATTGGTCAGGAACGAAATTTCCGCCAGCGCGCTCGGCATCGCCGCGCCGATCAGCACCACGAACGGTGCCTGCTTGACCCCGAGGTCCTTCAGGCCTTTGTGGGCCGGCGTCAGCTGTTCGACCATCGCACGCTGCACGAAGGTCGCAAAGTCGCGCGACTCGTCCATCTTGTTGTTCAACGCGATCATCTTGACGAAGTCCGGCAGCGCGCCCATCGCCTGACCGGACCCGGCGTTCTCGCGCGCGGCGATCGCCGCGGCGCTGGCGTTGGGCGCGAAGTTCAGGAAATAGGTCTCGACGCCGCTGGCTGTCTTGTTGGTGTTGGCGTTGGCGTGGATCGACAGGAACAGATCGGCCCCCTCGCGGTTCGCCACGGCGGTCCGCTCCTGGAGCCCGAGAAATTCATCGGTCCGCCGCGTCAGCAACACTTCGACGCCTGACAATTTGGCGAGCAGCTTCTCGAGTCGAAGCGCGACGTCGAGCACGATCTCCGCCTCTGACGTTCCACGAAGGACGCCCCCCGGATCGTGCCCCCCATGCCCCGGATCGATCACGATGCGAGACACACCCAGTCCGAGCTGCCGCGCCATCGAGAAGCCGCCCGCAATGTTTGGCTTGGCCGGAACGACCGGTGCCGTCGTCGTCGCAGCGGGGGTCGTCGTCGTGGCGGTGGATGCCGTGACTGTGCTGGCCGGTGACGGCGTCGGCACGACGGGAGTTGTGGTTGTGCTCGGAGAGGCGGCGGGCGAAGTGGGCGTGGTGGTGGTTGCCGTCGTCGGCACGGGCTTCGCTGGCAGAACCGGGACGGGTGCCGGCAATGTGAGCGCCGGCCGCGCGGCCACCGCAACCATCGTGATGGGACCGGGTGGTCTGATCACCGAAGCGCGAAGCGGCGCAAGGACGATCGGTTCGACGATTCGGTCGACCGCTCGAAGCGCGCGCGGCGGCGCGGGCCGGAAGAGCGCCGGAACGACTTGTCCAACGATGCGACGTCCCTGCAATGGCGATGGTGGTTGAGTGACGATACGGGCCGCAGTCAATACGACCGGCTTGGTCGCTGGCACTGGCGCGGCAGCGACTGGAGGCTCCGCCCGGACCGGCGCCGCCGGCGGTGCCATCTTCGTTGGTTCCTTGATGAAATCAATGACGAGCCGGTACGGGCTGTAGAGCGGGTAGACGCTGTAACTCGAAATCCCGGACGCATCGACAACCACGCGCGTGATCGTGTTGGGGTGCCGGCCAAGCCGCACCTGACGGACCACGTCAGCGTCACCGTCGAACCGGATGGTACGGTCCACGAGTTCCGGAGCCGGACGTGTCGACGTCAGATCGACGAAGACGCGAACCGGGTTGGCCAGCCGCTCGTCGTGAAACGTCGGCACCTCGCCATCGAGCTCGATGACGATCCGGATCGCGTCGGGCAGAACGATGCGACGGATGTCCTTGATCGTCACGACGCGCGTCGAGGCCGCGCGCTCAGGGCCGGTCGTCTTGACCGCGACCGGCGGCCCGGGGCCCGCGCTACTCGAAGCTGCGCGCTCCGGCCGGCTGTCGTTGCTGGGGGCGCCGCCGCGCGACTCCGCTGACTCGATCGCCCCAGGGGCCTGTTTGGCGAATTTACTGGTCGGATACTCGGAGACAATCGTCCGCAGCAGCCGCATGGCGGCAGTCTTGTCCTGCGGATCGGCAAATCTGCCGTACGCATCCAGCAGCAGCTGTCCGGCCCGCCATAGGGCATCGTCACAATACGCACTGCTGGGGAAGCGGCGGACGATCGACTCGTAGTCGTCCACGACCGTGCGGACGGCCTTGAGCACGGTCTCTGTGACAGCGGGGTCGGCAAGCGCAGCACGAACCGCCCGCTCCTTGGCGCCCGCATCCAGAAACAACTTCTCGATCGATGGCTGCGCCGACACCACCTGCGCGGCAGGCGCCATCAGACACAACCCAACCGTCAGGACATATCCCAGGCGTCTCATCGGAGTTGCGCGTCCACTTCTTCGAAATACCCCTTGTCCACGAGTACCTCACGCGGTTTGCCGCCCGCCGCCGGCGACACCAGGCCTTCCATCTCCATCATGTCGACGAGTCGTGCCGCCCGGCTGAAGCCGATGCGCAGCCGGCGCTGCAGATACGAAATCGACGCCTGACCGCTCTGGACGACGATGCGGGCGGCCTCGTCGTAGAGATCGTCCTTGTCCATCTCGATCGCATCGGCGGCGCTCTTTTCTTCCGCGGTGATCGTCTCGTCGTAAGTCGGCTTCCCCTGCTTGCGCAGGAAGCTGGCCAGTCGGGCGCTTTCCTGTTCCGAAATGTAGGGCCCGTGCAGCCGGATGTGCCGCGATGAGGCTGGCGGCAGATAGAGCATGTCGCCGCGCCCGAGCAGCTGCTCGGCGCCGTTGCCATCCAGAATCGTCCGCGAGTCGATCTTCGACGACACGCGAAACGAGATTCTCGACGGCAGGTTGGCCTTGATCAGCCCGGTAATGACGTCGACCGACGGGCGCTGAGTGGCGAGGATCAGGTGGATGCCAACGGCGCGCGCCATCTGCGCGAGCCGGGCGATCGACTCCTCGACCTCATTGCTGGCCACCATCATCAAGTCGGCCAGCTCATCGATCACGACGACGATGAACGGCAGCGGCCGGGGCATCTCGCCGTTCGGCGGCGTCCGCTTCTCGGCGATCGCCTGCTGGATGTTCCGGTTGTACTGTTCGATGTTGCGGACGCCTTCGGCCGCCAGGGTCTTGTAGCGTTCTTCCATCTCGCGCACTGCCCAGCGCAGCGCGTTCGCGGCCTGTTTGGGGTCGACAACCACCGGCGTCAGCAGGTGGGGAATGTCTTCGTACATCCCGAGCTCCAGCCGCTTCGGGTCGATCATGATCATCCGGACATCGTCCGGCGTCGCTCGATAGAGGATGCTGGTCAGCATGCCGTTGATGCCGACCGACTTGCCGGCGCCGGTCGAGCCGGCGATCAGCAGATGCGGCATCCCCGCCAGATCGGCGACGTACGGCTCGCCATGAATCGTCTTGCCGAGCGCCAGCGTCAGCTTCGACGTGGAGCGGCGGTAGACATCCGACTCGAGCAGTTCGCGCAGCGAAATCTGCTCGCGGCTGCGATTCGGAATCTGGATGCCGACCGTCGACTTGCCGGGAATCCGATCGATCAGCACCGATTCGGCCTGCATCGCGAGACACAGATCTTCCGCCAGACCGGTGATCTTCGAATACTTCACGCCAGCGTCGGGCTTGAACTCGAATGTGGTGACGACCGGGCCCGGATGAATCTGCACCACCGAGCCTTCGACGGAGAATTCGCCGCACTTCTCTTCGAGCAGCCGCGCCCCGTCCATCAACTCGCGCTCGTCGATCTTCCGTTCGGTCCGGGCCGGATCGAGCAGGGCGGCCGGAGGCAGCGTGTAGTCGCCCTTTCGGCGTTCGGCAGGTGCCTTCGCGGTCGGCTCGGGATCGACCAGGGGCAGCGGCGGCGCCGGCAGGCTGACCTTGGGCGGCTTCGGCGGCGCGACCGGCTTCGCAGCGGCGGCCACGGCTACGGCTGGTCTGGTCGGCTCAAGGCGCGCCGACACCGCCGGCTCGGGCGGCGCCTGTCCTTTGATCTCGGGAGGCAGCACGCCCTTCTTCGTGTGCTTGGCGATGACCTCGCGTCGCTGCTTCTGACGGCGGCGTTCTTCCTGCCATTCCCGGAACGAACGCCACGCCCGCGCGCCGGTCCCGGCGCCGAGCGTCAGGATCGCCCCGAACAACCGGCCGAACGAGAACTGCGTCGAGATGATGATCGCGAGAAAAATCAACGTCAGGACGACGATGACCGAGCCGGTGCGATTCAGGTAGCCGGCCAGTTCGGCAGCCAGCCAGTCGCCGGCGTAGCCGCCGGCGCGGAATGGCTTGCCGGCCACCTCACGTGTGCCGAGCACCAGGCTCAGAAACGCGCTGATGCCGGTGAACAGCAGCACCGCACCGGTCGCCTTGGTACCACGGGCGTCGAGCGGCCGGCACCAGAAGTAGTGCCAGCCGACCAGCACGAAGCAGACCGGCAGCAGGTACGCCGCGTAGCCGACGAGCTGAAACGTCAGCTCCGCCAGGAAGGCGCCCACGCGCCCGGCGAAGTTGGCGGGAGTGGCATTCAGACCCGTGCTGAAAAACCACGCCGGATCGGACGGCTCGTAGGTGGCGAGCGCAATCATCCAGATCAGCGCGGCCCCGAACAGCGCGACGCCGATGAATTCGCTGGCGCGGCGCGATAGCGTCGATCTCGTCACAGCCTCAGATCTCCATAACGACCGGCAACACGAACGGCCGGCGGCCCGAACGCTTGCGCAGGAAGCGGCGCAGCTCGACGCGCAGCTTCTCCTTGATCAGGCCGTGATCGGTGCGTTCCTCGATGCTGGCCTGTTCGACGACATCGCTCAGGACCCGTGCCCCGTCCGCCAGCAGATCCGGCGAGCCGTCCATCACGAAGCCACGCGTGATGATGTCCGGCACGCCTTCGAGGGCGCCGGTCTGACGGTTGATCGCGACCACTGGCACGACCAGCCCGTCTTCCGCCAGATGCCGCCGGTCGCGCAGCACCTCGTCGCCGACTTCGCCGGTCCGAGTGCCGTCGATGAGCACCCGGCCGACGGGCGCTTTGCCGGCCAGCCGCGCGCCGGTGTCGTCGACGTGAATCACGTCGCCGTTCTCGGCCAGCAGAATCTCGGGCCGGGGGTCGCGGCCGGCGAAGACGCGCCCGGCGACCCGCGCGTGTTGAGACAGCTGCCGGTATTCGCCGTGGATCGGCACGAAATAGCGCGGTCGCACCAGCGACAGCATCAGCTTCAGCTCTTCTTCGCTGCCGTGTCCCGAGACGTGCACGTGTTTGATGCCCTCGTGGATCACGTCGGCGCCGCGCCGGGCGATGTGATTGATCACACGGCCGATCGCCTTCTCGTTGCCGGGGATGGCGCGCGCCGACAGCACGACCGTGTCGTCGGCGCCGATTTTCACGTAGCGATGGTCGTTGATCGCGATCCGCGACAGGGCCGACATCGGTTCCCCCTGCGAACCGGTCGCCAGACACAAGACGTCCTGGGCGGGGTAGTTGCCCACCTCGGAATCGCGGATCTGGAGGCCGGCGGGGATGTGCAGATAGCCAAGGCGCTGCGCGATCTGCGAGTTCTCGATCATCCCGCGACCGACGAACGCCACCTTTCGCTCGAACTGCGCCGCGAGATCGACGACGATCTGCATCCGGTAGATGCTCGAGGCGAAGGCCGCCACGATCAGTCGGCCGCTCGCGCTGGTGAAAATCTCCTCGAACGCCTCGGTGACCTCGGTTTCCGAGCCGGTGAAGCCGCGGCGGTCGATATTGGTGCTGTCGGCAAACAGCGCGAGGACGCCGTCGGAGCCCAGCTGCGCGAAGCGATGGATGTCGAAATGCTCGCCGTCGATTGGCGTCTGATCGATCTTGAAGTCGCCGGTGTGAACGATCACGCCGATCGGCGTGTGAATCGCCAGCGCGACGCAGTCGGGCATGCTGTGCGTCACGCGGATGAACTCGATCGTGAACGGACCGATCGTGATGCGGTCGCGAGGGCGGACCGCCACCAGCTGGGTCTCGCCGAGGCCGTGTTCGCGCAGCTTCGGTTCGACCAGCGCGAGCGTCAACGGCGTCGCGTAGATCGGCCCGTGGACGAGCGGCGCCACATGGGCGACGCCGCCGATGTGATCCTCGTGTCCATGCGTCAGCACCAGAGCACTGATCCCGCCTTTCTGCTCGAGGTAGGTCAGTTCGGGGATGATGCGGTCCACGCCCAGCAGCTCGGGATCGGGAAACATGACACCCGCATCCACGACCACGGTCGTCTCACCCCAGGTGAACGACATCATGTTCATCCCGAACTCGCCGAGACCGCCGAGCGGCACCACTTCGAGCATGCTGCGAGTGGAGAAGTCGGACCTGCGGCGGTCATGCCCCTGGCAGGGCGTACCGACGCTGGTCAGCCGCGCTGACGCGGCTCGTCAGGCATCTGGGCGTGCCTGAAACCTATGAGGCAGGATGTCGGTGGGAGCGGCTAAAGCCGGACCCCACAATTAGATAGCCGCCAAACTATAGCACAGCTCGGATGCTGTCGTAGGCCGGGCTTTTTAGACCTGGCAGCCGAGTGGTGGTTGTAAGCCGGGTCTTTTCAGACCCGGCTTACCCGGCGGACCTAAGAGGTCCGCCGTACAAGAAAGCTCACCCTAGAAAGCGGCGCGCGACCTACTGCGGTGTCGCGAGG
This sequence comes from uncultured Acidobacteriota bacterium, assembly GCA_963728825.1. Taxonomy (GTDB): domain Bacteria; phylum Acidobacteriota; class Vicinamibacteria; order Vicinamibacterales; family CAVVIG01; genus CAVREM01. The sequence goes on along the minus strand of CAVSLA010000004.1, from coordinate 1,468,885 downwards.
ATGTGCGCGCAGACCTGCTCCGCGCCCGCCATCGCCTCTCGAAATTCTTACTGCGCCACGGCCGCCGGTTCACCGGAACCAAAAAGGCGTGGTCGAAGCGCCACGACGCCTGGCTCCGCGCGCAGACCTGGCCGCTGCCCGCCCTTGAGCAGACGCATCGGGCGTATCTTCGCACCGTCGACGAAGCCGTCGCGCGGCTTCGGACGGTCGAGGAGGATCTACGGGAGCTGCTGGATCTCGCGCCGCTCCGGCCGCGCGTCGAGCGCCTGCGCTGCTTCCGCGGTATTGATGATCTGACGGCGCTCACGATCGCGGCGGAGCTCGGCGACGCCCGGCGCTTTGCGACCGCTCCGAGTCTCATGGCGTTCGTGGGGCTGATTCCGTCTGAGCATTCGAGCGGGACCAAGCAGGCCCGGGGCGCGATCACAAAGACGGGCAATGCGCACCTACGGCGCGTGCTCGTCGAAGCGGCGTGGCATTACCGCCATCATCCCTTCGTCGGGGACACGTTACGCGCCCGACAGCGTGGCGCCCCGGCGACGGTGATCGGGCAGGCCTGGACGGCGCAACAGCGGCTCCATCGCCGCTACGCCCGGTTGCCGCGCGCGGCAAACCGAAACAGCACGTCGTCACCGCGGTGGCGCGCGAGCTGACCGGTTTCGTGTGGGCCGCCCTGACCCAGTCATCTGATCGGCCGACTGTCGAAAGGAGAACCCTCGAGGCTTCTATGCGATAGACGACTCCGGTCTCGAACTCGCGTCCCTAGAGCGAGGCAGCTCCCGACGAATCATGGTCATGCGGTCCCGACCCGCGAATATCAGAGTGATTCATCGTCGTTGCCGCTCGGCCGATCAGATGACTGGGTACAGACAACGCCCCGCACCCGGATGGCTTGATAAGCCGGGTGCGGGGCTGACCTTGCTATCGAACGATGCCCTACTTACTTGCTCGTTGACACCGGTCTTTCCATATCAGAAAGCCATATAGGCATCGGATAACGCGATGAGTTCAGGAATTGCCAACGTCTCGGGACGCCGGCGGCCATCGATGCCGGCCAGCTGAAGCGCCTCTCGGGCTCCCGTCGATCGATAGGCCTGAAGGGCGTTCGCCAGTGTCTTACGCCGTCGGGTGAAGATCGCCTTGGTCAACGCCTCGAATCGGGCCTGGGACTGCGGTGCCGGATCTGGTGCGTGGAATTGCAGGGTGACCACCGCCGAATGGACCTTCGGGGCGGGCCGGAACGCCCCCGGCGGCAGCGCCAGAACGCGCCTGACCTCGGCCTGCTGCTGAATCAACACACTCAGCACGCCGTAATCTTTCGTGCCTGGCGCGGCGGTGATTCGGTCAGCGACCTCACGCTGCAGCATCGCCGTCGCATTCGTGATGGCCAGGCCCTCGCCCCGAAGAGCCAGCAGCTTGAACAGGATCGGCGACGCCACGTTGTAGGGGAGATTGCCGATGACACGCAGAACAGCCGGATCGACTCCCGCCCGCAACAGCTCGTCTCGAATGGCGGCGGTGGTCTGATCGAGAAAGTCCGCCCTGACAATGGTCAGATTAGGCGCCGCCGTTGCGCGCAGCGCGGGCACGAGCTCCCGGTCGATCTCGTAGGCGATGACGTGCGCGGCCCGTGCCGCCAGTAGATTGGTAATCGCCCCCCGCCCCGGACCAATTTCGACGACGACATCCGCGGCGTCCACGCCGGCGGCCCGGACGACTTTCTCGGCCCACACTCTTTCGAGGAAATGCTGTCCGAAACTCTTCCTGGGCCGCGGAAGGTGCTCAGCCGCGCCGGCGGTTCCAGTACTTCTCCTCGATCTCCTCAATTTCCTCCTCGCTCATGCCGAAGTAGTGGCCGACCTCATGGATGAGGGTCTCCCCGATCGAAACGATCAGGTCGTCCTCGTCGGCTGCCTCCCGCTCATGTGGACCCTGGAAGATGAGAATGCGATCCGGCAACGCGTTGCCGAACGCCCACTGGCGCTCGGTCAGCGGCGTGCCCTGATACAGGCCGAACAGCGTGTCCGGCGGCTCGATTTCCATGTCCTCGAGCAGATCGTCCGACGGTTCGTCTTCGACGACGATCGCGATGTTGCTCATGGCATCGCGAAAGCGGCGGGGAATCGTCGCCAGCGCCTCGGCAACGCGACGCTCGAAGGCGTCGCGGGTCATCGGCGGCGTCCGCGCGGCTTTGCACGCGTGCGGCGCCGGACCGCGCGCGCGACGCGGACGGCCTTGCGAGCGCCTGTCTTGCGATCGGCGCGCCGATCGTCGGTGGCGGCGCCGGTCCGAAAATACAGGCAGTCCTCCTGCACCACGCATTGCGGACACAACGGCTTTGGCTTGCAAATCCGTCGTCCGTGCAGAATCAACGTGTCGGAACTGCGCGTCCAGCGGTCGCTCGGCAGCGCGCCACACAGCTGCGCCTCGACGACTTCCGGATCGTCCGATTCGGCGATGCCAATCCGGTTCGAGACCCGCAGCACGTGGCGATCGACCGGCAGTCCCGGCACGCCCAGCGCATGGCCGAGCACGACGTTGGCGGTTTTCCGGCCCACGCCCGGCAGCTCGGTCAGGCTGCCGATGTCCGCCGGCACCTCGCCGCCGTGGCTGGCGACGAGCGCCTGCGCCATGCCGATGAGCGACTTGGACTTCGCGCGAAAGAAACCGGTGGAGTGAATCTGCGGCTCGAGCTCCCTGGTCGTGGCTTTCGCGAGCGCGCGGGCGTCTGGATACCGCTTGAACAGCGCCGGCGTCACCAGGTTGACGCGCTGGTCGGTCGACTGCGCCGAGAGAATGGTGGCGACGAGCAGCTCGAAGGCCGTCCGGTAGTGGAGCTCGGTGTCCGCCCCGGGATGCTGGGTTTCGAGCGTCTCGAGGAGGCGTCGTGTCTCGGAGGCCGTCTTCACACTAGTGAATCGGCCCGGCGCCCTTGTTCCACCCGACGTTGTTGTACGACTCGGAGAACACGCGCCAATGCTCCTGGAGCGCACCAATCAGGTTCGGCACGAACTGCACCGGGACGACGACCTTCACGCGCACCGGCGCGCGGACGATGTGCTCGGACTCGGCTTCTTTGATCTCTTTGTCCGAGAGCGGCATCACCTCACAGAAGGTCAGGGTGAAGTCGAAGGGCGTGTGCGCGATCGAGCAGAAGTTCGAATAGGTTCGCGGCGTCTGACCATCGGCCGGATCGTCGGCCGGCACGATGGTGAAGTTGATCTGTCGGGGCTGATCGGCCATGACACCATACTAGTTCAGCGAATACTCCAAGGTGCTGACCAATTCTCGAAGGTGCCGGGCGAAATCTTCACTCTCAGCACGCTGCTGCGATAGCTCCCAGCACCCTGGTGCGAAGCCGCCGAGCACTTTGCAGCGAAGTAATCGCTAGTATTTTCTCATCACGCCGACGACGACTCCCTGAATCTGCACCTGATCGGGGTCGACGAAGATCGGCTGCATCGCTGCGTTGGCCGGTTGGAGGCGGACCTTGCCGCCCGGATCGCGATAGAACTTCTTCAACGTCACGTCGGTCCCGCGCAGCAGCGCAATCACCATCTCTCCGTTGTCGGCGCTCTTGCGGTCTTCGACGACCACGAAGTCGCCGTCGCGGATTTGCTCGTCGATCATCGAATCGCCCCTGACGCGCAGGACGTAGGTGTCCCGCTTGCCGACGAGGTCTTCAGGCACCGCAATCGTCTCGCTTGAGGCCACCGCCTCGATGGGCACGCCCGCCGCGACGAACCCCAGCAGCGGCAGCTCGACGGCCCGCCCGCCAGCCCGCGTCGGCACCATCTCCACCGATCGGCTGCGGTTCCAGGCCCGCTTGATGAAGCCCTTTTCCTGCAGGTTTGTGAGGTGTTTGTGGACGGTCGCCAGCGACGACAGTCCGAATCGCCGCCCGATCTCCTCCAGGCTCGGCGCATAGCCGTGCTGCTGGATGAACTCATTGAGGTAGTCGAGAATCTCTCGCTGACGTTTGGTCAGTGGCAGCATCGCGCTCTCCTCAGGCCCCCTTGGAAGAGCAGGGTCGCCAATTTCGGGAGCACTATACGCAAAAGAAAGGCGAAGGTCAACGGCTCAATCATGTGCGCGTTGAGGCTCACTTCGCGGCGGATGACATCCTGCACGTTGTCGCCCGTCACGCGCGCCAGTGGGAACGCGCGCACGCGGCCTCCACGTTCGACCAGCGCGATCATCGGCGTCTTTTCTCGGTCCCCCGGTGCGGGGCGTCCCGGCTTCCGCTTGCGCGGTCCACCGACATACGTTTCATCTACTTCGACGATCCCGTCCAGCTTCATCACGTCGTCTTTCATTGCGTGTCGCAGCCGATGCGCCATAAACCACGCCGCGCGTAGGTCACGCCGAGCATCCCGTGCAGTTGGTGCGCGCTGATGCCTTTCTTCGATGCGGACAGCAGGTGAATCGCCAGCAGCCACTTGCTGATGGGCACGTGCGAATGCTCGAAAATCGTCCCGACCGTCACGGTGAATTGCTTGCGGCACGTGCGGCATTTCCAGACGCCCGGACGGGTGGAGCTTCCTTTTCGGCTTCGGCGTCAGCTTGTAGGGACGATCCCCGCCGCAGTGGCAGGTACAGGCGCAGGTTGCCGTCGCTGACTGACATGCGCAGCGCAGGAAACTCGGCGATTCGCTCGACCGCGCCGCGAGGCATGTTCCCGCCGTCGACGACGACGTGTGTGACGCCAAGGCTTCTCAGATGCTCAATGGACGGTTCGTCCGGAAAGCCGCGCAGGGCGTCGACATTGCGATAGAAGCTCCCCGGCTTGAAGCCGGAGTAGCCATTGACCATCGGCTTCCAGAACCGGGTGGACGCCAGCATGAAACGATCGTTGAGGTGAAACTGCGGCGAAGCATAAAACGGCATCGATACCAGGACGGCATCGTCGCCAGCGTGTCGCAGGGCATCGTAGAACTCCGGGATGCCGTGGTATTCCGTGTAACCGAGCGGTGCGCGAAAGGCCTCTGCGTTCGCGACGAGGATGGCCGCCACCGCGAGCACCGAGGCCGCACGGCGCGGGACGCGCGCTAGCAGTGTCGCGAGCCCGAAGCCAGCCAGGATGCCGGCCGCTGCGATGACGATCTGTCCAAGCCTGACCGCTCCCCGAATCCCGGTGAGCAAGGGAAATACGTTGTAGAGCCAGCGATACGGTGGAAATGCCGGACCGAACGATAGTGCGAACGCCACCAGACCGAGTGCCAGCACCATCCGGGCACGACGGTCGCGAATAGCTACCCTGGAGGCGAGCGCCGCCAGGGTGAGAACCATCGCCAGGACACCTGGAAAGAGCCCGTCACCCTGCCAGAAGCGCTGGCTCCAGGTGTCGAAGTGGATCCGCCCCGCAGCTGCGAGGTAATCGGTCAGCACCGCCGAGTAGCGCGCGGTCTCCTCGAGGGAGCGGGACAACCCGGCTTCGCGGCTGACGGCGAGATACGGCAGCAGAAACGGAGTCAGGGCCGCCACTGCCACGACGCCCGCCAGCACGAGCTTGGGTACGACCAGCGCGAAGCGTGATCCCAGCCAGTCGTTCGCCCTCGCGATCGTGGCGGCAACGATCGCGATCGCCGTGAAGACCATCAGGTACGTGCCTGTCAGCGACTGAAGCACATACCACCCGGCGAGGGACAAGGCATCACGAATCCGACCGCTCGCGAGGACCCGGTCGAGCGCCAGCAGCACCAACGGAAAAAACTGGAAGTGGAGATCTTGAATCTGCGGCAGCCGTGTCAGCGTGAAGGCGTTGAACGCGAGCATGGAGCCGCTCAGGACGCCGGCGGCGCGGCTCCCGGTCCAATACGCGACGACCAGGGCACTCGTCCAGCCCGTGAGGGTGTACCCGGCGATCAACACGACGTTGTGGACGAAGACCGGAGAAAACCCGCTCCACGTGAGCGGCGCACCCAACAGCGACTGCACGATCAAGTGATCGGAATACGCGAGGGTGTTTTTCTCGGGGTAAAAGATGTTGGCGTCGAACAGGTGGAGAGGGTTGGTCACCAGCTGGTGAGCGACCCAGGCGATGATCCACTCGTGCAGCACGGTGTCGGCAACGTCATTGCGCGACAGCTGGCCGGGCGCAGTTGCCAGTGGCCAGGTGTGCGCGATCGCCAGCCCGACGAACAGTGCAAGCGACGCCAGCGGCCAGAAAAAGCGGGAAGCGCTTCGTTCGCGGTCAGTGACCGGATCGCGCTTCATTTTTGAAGCTGCCAGCCGACCGCTTGTACAGCGTGAAATTCGGACCGGGCCGTTGGACACCGTCGAATCCGGCGAACGGCACAAAAAAGGCGTCCTGCAAATCGTAGACGCGCTGTTTGCCCGGCGAGAAGGCGGTGAACTGCCACGCGAAGAGGTAATCCTCGGTGAGGAACTCCTTGACGATGTCCTGCGTCATGCTCGGCAGGGGAGATTCCTGGACGAGAATCCAGTCGGGCCGGCCATCGGCCGGCTTGTTCTGCAGCATGAAGATCCTGCGGTTGCGATCCCACGTCCAGGGCTCCCACACGCGATTGTCCAGTTGAGCATACCCGTAGAGTGAACCGCTCTGCAGGACAGAATCGCCCGCGCGGACGTTGCGCGCAAACCAATCCGCGACCAGCACCCGGTTGTCGGTCGCATCGATGATCCGATTGAACCGCCAGATGCTGACGGCCGATGGCAGTGCGAGCGAGAGAGCCACGACGGCGATCGCGAGGTTCGTGCCGCCGAATCGCCTGAGCGTCGTCGTGACGAGCCACGCGGCCGCCACGAGCAGGAACGGGACGACCGGGATCATGTAGCGGAAGAACAGGTTGCGGAAGCTGCCGGCGATGACGAAGTAGACCAGTGGAAATGAGAGCAGCAGCGCGGCCTTCCTGGGTTCGCGCACCGCGAGCGCAATCGCCCCGGCAAAGCCGGCCAGAAGCAGCGGCAGGCTCACGCCGTAGCGAAGCGAGTGCGTGAGGTGGTGCAGCCACCCGTTGTCCGGCGTCACAGCACCCTGGCCGTATCGCATCGAGTGCGACAGGTCGCGCATCGCCGCCCAGAATCGATCGACGTCAGCGACGACAAACGGCACGCCGATGGCGAAGACGGCGGCGAACGGCACGCCAAACCAGATCAGCCGCGCATCGAAGGCAGCGGCAAGCCGGCGGCCTGGCGAATCGATGACGTGGAGCAGCTGGCTGACCGCCAACGGTGCGAGCAGGAAGACGCCGTTGTACTTCGTGGCCGTTGCCAACCCGCCGGCCACACCCGCCAGGGCAAAGAGTATCGCCCGGCCGGTGAAGTGCGCCCTGACCAGCAGCGCGACTGACGCCACGATGAACAGGGTCATCGTCACATCGGTCGTGCCGAAGTGGGAGTCGCGCGCGTGAATGAACGCGAGCGCCATGAAGAGCGCGGCGACCAGGCCGGTCGCCTGGTCCCAGAGCCTGCTGCCCATTCGGTACACCACCCATACGGTGACCGTTCCGGCCGCCGCCGACAGCCCGCGGCTGATGAGGAAGAACGGCGCCCAGTTGACCGGCCAGCTGGCCACCAGGTCGCCAACGCTGCTGAACGATCCCGCGATCGCTCCCACGGCGTAGTAACCCATGTACAGACTGGTCAGGATCCACATGTAGAGCCAGGGGTAGTCGTAGAACGGCGGCTTGAAATCACCCTTCAGGAAATACAAGGTGACGTCGATGATGTGGGTCTCGTCGGGGCGTGTCTGGGTATGAGGCAGGCCGAATCCCAGACCCCAGAACCGAACCACTGCGGCAAGGGCCAGAATCGCCGCAAGTAGGACTGATACCGACGTCGGTCGTGAGCCGCGTAGGCTTGTCACCTCATACCATGCGACAGAATGGAACTTGATTGCCGATGAGAGCCAGGATTTTAGCACCCCCGCCCGACGCACGCCATCTGGCCGGATAGCCGGCTTCACTGCTAGCATCCCGCGCGTGCGCCTCCCGTTTCGCCTGCAGCCTTCGGGACCCACGGCCTTCGATGTCGTCGGCCTCGGGCTGAACAGTATCGACCTGGTGACGGTCGTCGCCAATTATCCGGCACCGAACTCGAAACAACGGCTCGAACATTTCGATCGGCTGCCCGGCGGGCAGATCGCGACCGCCCTGAGCGTCTGCGCCAGGCTCGGGTGGAAATCGAGCTACATCGGCCGTTTCGGCGGCGACGATCTCGGCGCCCTTTCCCGTGCCAGCCTGACGGAAGTCGGCGTAGACCTGACCCCATCCACGACCGTCCAGGATGCCACCAACCAGTTCGCGGTCGTGCTGGTTGACAGCCGGACCGGTGAGCGCACGGTCCTGTGGCATCGGCACCCGGGCCTGTCGATCGATCCCTCCTCGGTCGATCGGCGGGCGGTGACCGCGGGTCGGGTGCTGATCGTCGATTGCCACGAAACAGCAGCTGCGACCCAGGCGGCATGCTACGCACGCGAGGCCGGCATGCTGACGATCGTCGATGTCGAGAAGGTACGGCCGAACGTCGGCGATCTGCTTCGACATGTCGACGCCCTGATTGCGGCGGAGCAGTTTCCCACGGAGTACACGGGGTATCAATCGACTGGACGAGCGCTGGAGGCGCTCGCGCGCGAATTCGGGGCGCCGCTGGTTTGCGTGACCCTTGGCGACGAAGGCAGCCTGGCCTTGTGCGGCGGACGTGAAATCCGGACGCCGGCGTTCCGCGTGCCGTGCGTCGACAGCACCGGCGCGGGGGATGCGTTTCGCGGAGGCTTTGCCGCGGCATGCCTGCGCGCACCGGACGGTGAGCTCGAAGAGGCGTTGCGGTATGCGAATGCCGTCGCCGCACTGAACTGCCGCGAGCTTGGGGCGCGCGGCGGTCTGCCGACGGCCGACGAGGTCGATCAGTTGTTGTACGCTAGCCGGAACGGCTGACCCGTGACGATCGAGCCTGTTGACGACCTGATGGCGCGGCTGGACCGCGAACGCCAGGCGGCCGACCGCGCCTATAACGAGGCGCTGACAGCCGTGGATCGCGCGCTGTCGCCGGCTCCCGTTCTGCCGCCCGCGCCCGCGGGAACTGATCGGAGCCGGCTCGGAACGATCAACGAACGCTGGAACATTCTGCCGGGCGGGCCGCCTCGAATCGATCGATCACTCAAAGGCCGACTGGCCGGGTTCATCTGGCGACTGGTCGGACCCGCGATTCAGGCACAGGCAGAATTCAACTCGGCGGTTGTCGATCATCTGAACCAGACCGCCGAAGCCCTCGACCGACGCGTCGAGGCGGCGATGCGGTTGAGGGAAGCGATGCAGACGGAGCTGCAAGCCGTGGCGCGGTTCCAGTCATTGCTCGTCCAGCATCTCCAAACGGTCACGGCCTACGTCGATACGAAGGACCGCAGCCTCGGCGCGCGCGAATTCCGCGAGCGGCTGGCGACGGCGGAGCAACGTCTCGCCGCCATCAAGCGCGAAGTCGACCGGGTAGTTGAAGGGCCAGGACCTCGCCCCGATACCGGCGAAGCCATTCAGCACGAGGTCTTCGCCAGGCCGGTCGATTCGGTCACCTACGTCGCCTTCGAGGATCGCTATCGAGGGTCGTCCGCAGACATCCGTCGTCGCGTCGAGGAGTATCTGCCCCTGCTCGGATCGGCGACCAACGTCGTCGACGTCGGGTGCGGGCGCGGCGAGCTGCTCGCGGCGCTTGGCGCGAGGGGAGTCGCCGCGAGGGGCGTGGACACCAATGCCGCGATGGTGGAGTTATGCCGTTCGCAGGGGCTCCAGGTCGAGCAGGGAGACGCGCTGTCGTATCTCGGCCGACAGACCGATCGCAGCATCGGCGCGCTTGCCGCCATCCAGGTCGTCGAGCACTTTGCGCCGGCGTATTTGGTGCGGTTCCTGGAAACCGCGTATCACAAGATGAATGAAGGCGCGCCGCTGATCCTGGAGACCATCAACGCGGCGTGCTGGATGGCGTTTTTCGAGACCTACATCCGGGACTTGACCCATCAAAGGCCGCTCCATCCCGACACGCTGGGTTATCTGGTGGAAGCCAGCGGCTTTTCGGCGGTCGACATCCGGTTCCGGCAGCCGGTCACCGCCGGCGATCGGCTGGATCTCGTCCGGACCGAAGCGCTTGCGGGCGGCCACCCGTCGGTCGAGGCCCTGGCGGCCGCCGTCAACGACCACGCCGACAAGCTCAACGCGCGGCTGTTTTCGTCGATGGACTATGCGGTTATTGCCCGGCGCTAGACGGTTCCTAACAGGATTTTTACGTTTTCGGCCCGAGGACGGTCTAACGGTGTGGTGGATTTCCGGCCCCAATGGCACGCGTGATTGAGTGGGCACTTCCGCGGACGAGCACACCGGATTGGGAGCTCACCGTGGTCGGTCCTGAATCGCCGGTCGTGACGATATCGCCCGACATTGGCGACGCCGACCTCGTCGCCGCGTGCGTCCGCGGCGAACCCGGCGCCTTCGATCTGGTGGTCGAACGGCATCAACGCGCGGTGTATCAGTTGTGCTATCGGTTTGTCACGAACCACGAGGACGCGAGCGATCTGACCCAGGATGTCTTTCTGCGGGCCTACCGCGGCCTGAAGAAGTTTCGCGGTCAGTCGTCGCTCGGGACCTGGTTGTACCGCATCGGCGTCAACGTCTGCCTGAACCGCGTCAGCGTCAAGGCGCCGCTGACCGAACCGGTCGAGGAACGGCATCACGTCGACACCAGGTCAGAAAGCGCAGCGGATCGCCTGTTGCGGAGTGAGCGTGCCGAACGTGTCCGCAGCGCCATCGCCCAACTGCCGCACAAGCAGCGCGCGGCGCTGATTCTCCGGATGTACCACGACATGGCGCACCAGGAGATTGCGGCGGCGCTCGGCAGCTCAGTGGGTGCGGTCAAGGCGAACGTTTTTCACGCGCTGCAGAACCTGAAGAAAATGCTGGGTGACGAGGCCGTCTGACGTGGCACATCTGACACCGGAACAGCTGCTCGACCTCGCCGAAGGGACTCGATCGCGCGACGAGTTTCCACACCTCAGATCGTGCGCCGATTGCGCGGACCAGGTCGCGGCGCTCGGTGACGCGATTGCAGCCGCCGCCGATGTCGCCGTGCCTGAGCCGTCGCCGCTTTTCTGGGCTCATCTGTCGACGCGTGTGCGCGACCGTATTGCCATCGAAGGGCATGGCCGGGGCGAGCTTTCCTGGTGGACGATCCCGCTCTCCTGGCGTTTTGGACTCTCGGCAGTCGCAGTGGCTGCGCTGGTCGTGATCGCAGGCATCGCCGTCAGACAGAATCCGCGTCAGGATGCGTCGATCATCGCGACGACCGTCGAGCCGTCGGCGTCTGGCGAATTGAGCGCGTTCGATGCGGATCCCGCGCTGGCGCTGCTCGCCGAGCTGAGCTCAGGAATCGAATGGGACACGGCGTCGGAGGCCGGCCTCGTCCCCTCACACGGCACGGCGGACAAGGTCGTGTTCGCGTTGAGTCCCGAAGAGCGTCTCGAACTGCAGCGGATTCTGGAGGAAGCGCTGGCCGCGTCAGGGGCATAGATGGAGAAGGTCTACACGCTTGTCGAAGTGTGCGAGGTTCCCAGGGTGCTCGCGGTGCTTCTCATCGCCTGCACGATCCCGGTACATCTCGCCGCGCAGGGCCGTCAAGCGCCGCCGCCAGGGCAGGGGCCGGGCGACGCGGTCGTATCGCCGGCCGAAATCCAACGCATGCTCGACGGCTACATGCTCATTCAGGCGCAGGAGACGTTGCAGCTGACTGACGAACAGTTTCCGCGTTTCCTGGCGCGCGTGCGCACGCTCCAGGAAACGCGACGGCGAATGCAGGGGGATCGCCAGCGGTTGCTGCAGGAACTGCGTCGGATGACGACGGGGCGAGCGGGCCCGGTCGACGATGAGCGGCTCAAGGATCGATTGAAGGCGCTAGACGATCTGGAGGCGCGTGCGGCCGTCGAGATCAAACAGAACCAGACCGCGGTCGATCAGGTGCTGACACCGATTCAGCAGGCGCGCTTCCGTATCTTCGAAGAAATGACCGAGCAGCGCAAAATCGAGCTGCTCATGCGCGCCCGTCAGGGTCGCGGTCGTCAGGGCCAGCCGGGCCAGTTCCAACCGTAGTCAGGCAGCGCTCCGTTCGGGAGCGTGCACGACGGCTGTCTCGTCGAATTTCCCGTAGTACAATTCGATCGCCTTCGATGTCTGCTTCACGATGCTGTCTCACCCTCGTGCTCGCTCCGCTTCTGGCAGCGGCAGCGGCTGCCTACGCCCCGGACCCGGTCGTCATGCGCGGCAACGCTGACAGCCTGAAAGCGAAGATTGCGGCGATCGCTGGGCGCGATCACAGCGAGCGCTCCCCGGCGCGAACAACCATCACGGAAGACGAGCTCAACGGGTATCTGGCGCTCGAAGCCGCCAACGATCTGCCGAACGGCGTCGTGTCGCCGGCCGTGGCGATGCTCGGCGAGGGTCGCAGCTCGGCGCAGGCGGTCGTGGACCTCGACCGCGTGCGGCGGGGACTCGGGGCAACCAGCATGTTCAACCCGCTCAGCTATCTCCGCGGCCAGGTGCCCGTCGTCGCGACCGGCACGCTGCAGAGCCGCGATGGCAGTGCGCGTCTGCTGTTCGAATCGGCCACGGTTGCGGGCGTGCGCGTCCCGAAAGTGGTGCTGCAGCAGATCGTGTCGCACTATTCCCGATCCAAGCGGTTCCCCTCTGGCATCGACCTCGACGGCCGCTTCACATTGCCCGCCGGCATCCGTCAGATCGTCGTCGACCGCGGGCAGGCCATCGTCGTGCAATAGCCTCCTCGCGATGTGTCAGACGATCTCCTGGCCACACCGCTTCAGTACCTGAAGGGCGTCGGACCGAGACGGGCTGCGGATCTTGCCCGCGCCGGCCTCGTCACCCTTGAAGACCTGTTGTACCGATTCCCGCTCCGCTACGAGGATCGCAGCCACTTGGCGTCGATCGCTTCGTTGAAACCAGGACGGACGGTCTCGATTGCCGGACGCGTTCTGAGCTGCGGGCTGCGCTCGACCCGCCGGCCCGGCTTCAAGATCTTCGAGGCGGCGGTGGAGGATGCTTCAGGGACCATCCGCGTCAGCTGGCTGAACCAACCCTTTCTCCGAGATGTATTCGCAACCGGTCAGCACGTCGTCCTGTTCGGCACGGTCGAGATGCGCGGCCACGGCGGTCTGCAGCTGACCAACCCGCAATACGAGCTCCTCGACGAGGAGGACGCCGATACGATTCATACAGGGCGGATCGTGCCGGTCTACGAACGAGCCGGAAGCGTGACGCCGAAAATGCAGCGCCGGATCGTCTACGAAGCGCTGCAGCGTCTGCCGGACGATCTGCCTGACACGCTGCCGGAGCCGGTCCGGCTGCGTTCGAACCTGCCATCGCGGCGTGCGTCCCTGACCGGCACCCACTTTCCGCCTTCCGACGAGCCGATGGCGCGACTGAACCAGTTTGCCGCTCCGGCGCAGCGCGGCCTGATCTTCGAAGAGGCCTTCCTGTTCCAGATGGGGCTTCTCGCGCGTCGTCGTTCGGCGGCGGCCGAACGGAAACCCTCGGTCGTGATCGTCGACGATCGGATCCGCGCGGCGGCGCGCGCCGTTCTGCCGTTCAAGCTGACCGGCGGGCAAAGGCAGTCGCTCAAGGAGATCGTCGACGACATGCAACGGGCCGCGCCGATGAACCGACTGCTCCAGGGAGACGTCGGCGCCGGCAAAACCATCGTCGCGCTGCTGGCGGCGCTGGTCGCGATGGAAAACGGCCTCCAGGTCGCCTTCATGGCGCCGACCGAAATCCTCGCTGAACAGCACTTCCTCAACATCTCGCGCCTCCTGCAACAGTCGCGCTTTCGGGTGGCGCTGCTGACCGGCGCAACCGGCGCCGTCAAACGTCGCGAGCAGCTCGCGGAAGTCGAAGCCGGCACGCTCCATCTGATCGTCGGAACCCACGCGCTGGTGCAGGGGGACGTCCGATTCAAGCAACTGGGGCTGGTGGTCATCGACGAGCAGCATCGCTTTGGCGTGTTGCAGCGCGCCTCGCTTCGTACCAAGGGCCTGCGCCCGGACGTGCTGGTGATGACCGCGACGCCGATTCCCCGGACGCTCGCCTTGACGCTCTACGGCGACCTGGACGTCTCGCTCATCCGCGATCTGCCGCCTGGACGTCTGCCGGTACGCACGATTGCCAAGCCCGAGTCACGCCGCGACGAGATTCACGCGTTCGTGAGGCAGCAGCTCGAGGCGGGCCGTCAGGTGTACGTCATCTACCCGCTGGTCGAAGAATCGGCCAAGATCGATCTGAAAGCGGCCACCGAGATGGCCGACACGCTTGGCGCACAGGTGTTCCCTGACTTTCACGTCGGGTTGCTGCACGGGCGGATGAAGGCCGAGGGCAAGGAACGGGTCATGAAGGCCTTCGCCGCAGGAGAGCTGCAGCTGCTCGTCTCGACGACGGTCGTCGAGGTCGGCGTCGATGTGCCGAACGCCAGCGTGATGGTGGTCGAGCACGCCGAGCGCTTCGGCCTGTCGCAGCTCCACCAGCTCCGCGGCCGCGTCGGACGCGACCGGCACCAGTCGTTCTGCTGTCTGCTCTACCAGTCGCCGTTGTCGGACGATGCGCGTGAACGGCTCAAGGCGATGACCGAGACGACCGACGGCTTCGACATCGCGGAGCGCGATCTGCTGCTGCGCGGCCCGGGCGACTTCTTCGGTACGCGCCAGGCCGGCGTGCCGACGTTTCGTGTGATCGATCTGGTCCGCGATCGCGAGCTGCTCGAAACCGCCCGCCGCGAAGCCGCGGGCTGGCTCGACGCGGCCACGCCGGGTGGGGAGTCGATGACGAAAATCCTCGAAAGCTGGCAGAAGCGCTTCCAGCTGATTGAAGTGGGATAAGAATTGGGTAATCGAGCAATTGGGTAATCTGGTCATAGATTGCGCCATCGATCACTTGTCGCTTGACCCAATCACCCGGTTACCCAATTACCCGATTTTCATGCGCGTCATCGCCGGTACGCTGAAAGGCCGCCGCCTGAAGACTCCCGATTGGGAGGGTCTGCGGCCGACCTCCGATAAGCTGCGCGAGACGCTGTTCAACATCCTCGCGCCGCGCGTCGCCGGAGCGCGGGTGCTCGATCTGTTCGCGGGGACCGGCGCCCTCGGCATCGAGGCCCTGAGCCGCGGGGCGTCGCAGGTGACCTTCGCGGAGCAGGATCGCCGCGCGCAGGCGCTCATCGCCAGCAACCTCGCGCACTGCCGGATCGAGAACGGCTATACTATGCTCCGCGGACCGGCCGCTCGCGCCGTCACGACGCTGCGGGCCGATCCGGCATTCGAGCCTTTCGACATCGTCCTGCTCGATCCGCCGTACGACGAACCGCCCGACCGCGTGCTGGCGGAGGTCGACTCCCTGATCGCGCCGACTGGCGTCGTGGTTCTCGAGCACGCACGACGCACCGCGGCGCCCGTCGAGTCCGGCCGCCTCGTTCGCGTACGGCAGGTCACATCCTCTGATTCCATGCTGACCTTTTATGAACGTCACTAGACAACCCACATAAGATGACTCTCGCCGTCTATCCCGGATCGTTCGACCCGCTCACCAACGGGCACGTCGACATCATCGAGCGCGGCGCGCGGCTGTTCGATCGGATCGTCGTGGCGATTCTCGTCAACGCCGAGAAGGCGCCGCTGTTCTCGATGGCGGAACGCGTCGAGATCGCCCGCGCCGTCTTCAAGGAGCTGCCGAACGTCGAGGTCGACACCTTCGACGGCTTGCTCGTCGATTATGTCGAGCGCCGGAAGGCGCAGGTGATCGTCCGCGGGCTGCGGGCGGTGTCGGACTTCGAGTTCGAATTTCAGATGGCGCTGATGAACCGCCGCCTGAATGGTAAAATCGAAACGGTTTTCATGATGCCGGCGGAGCAGTACTCCTACATCAGCTCCCGCCTCATTAAAGAAGTGTTCTCGCTCGGCGGCCGCGTGCACGGCCTGGTGCCCGACATGGTCGAAGAGCGACTGCGAGGTAAAGTAGGACAGCCATGATCCCACGCCTGGCCGAACGCACCGCCCGGATTTCCAGCTCGCCCACCATGAAGGTCACCGCCACCGTCGACCGTCTGCGGCGCGAGGGCGTCGAAGTGATCGACTTCGGCGCGGGCGAGCCGGACTTCAGCACGCCGAACTCGATCAACGCGGCGGCGCACGAGGCGATCGACCGTAACTTCACCAAGTACACACCGGTGGCGGGCATTGCCGAGCTCAAGCGGGCGATTTGCGATCGCTATCGGATGGACTACGGCGTCGAATACAAGGAAAACGAAGTCATCACGAGCGCAGGCGGCAAGCAGGCGCTGTTCAACACGGCGCTGTCGCTGTTCAACGCCGGCGACGAGGTCATCACGCACGCCCCGTACTGGCCGACGCTCACCGAACAGGTCAAGCTCGCGGAAGCCACGCCGGTCCTGGTGCGCACCTCGGCCGAAGACGGCTTCGCGATCCGATCGGCGCCGATTCTCGAGGCGCTCACGCCGCGCACCCGCGGGATCATCGTCAACTCGCCGTGCAACCCCACCGGCGCGTTGATTTCCGAGCAGGATCTCACCGTCATCGCGCAGGAGGCCGCCAGCCGCGGCATCTGGGTGATCATCGACCTCTGTTACGAGAAGCTCATCTACGACACCACCCCGCACAACCTGCCGGCGGTGCTGAACCGGCATTGCCGCGATCTGGCGGTGATTTGCGGATCGGCGTCGAAGGCCTACGCCATGACCGGCTGGCGCTGCGGCTGGACGCTCGCGCCGGCGGCCGTCGTCGCGGCCCAGAACGCCATCCAGAGTCACGCCACCTCGAACGTGTCCTCGATCACGCAGAAAGCGGTCCTTGCCGCCCTCACCGGTTCGCAGGAGCCGGTCACGGCGATGCTCGACGAATACCGGACACGCCGCGACACGCTGCACGCCTGGCTGACGGCCGATCCGCGACTGCGCTGCCGGAAACCGGCCGGCGCCTTCTATCTGTTCGTGGACGTCAGCGACACCCTGTCGGTCGACGGATTCCGCACGTCGACCGATTTCGCGCAGGCGCTGCTGGACGAAGCCCGGGTCGCGGTGACCCCCGGCGAGGCATTCGATGCGCCGGGATTCGTGCGCATCTCCTACGCCACGTCGATGGAAAATCTTCGCGAGGGCAGCCGCCGTATGCTCGAGTTCGTCCAGCGGCATGCGCCGGCGGCAGCCCGGGTCTAGCGCGTTCTCAATCGGGTAGCCGGATCGGGTAACCGGAATCGGGTAATCGGGGAATCTGGTAATCTGGTGATTGAATCGATCGATTGCCCAATCGATTAGTCGATATCAAATCACCCAATTACCCGATTACCCAATTTTTCATGCCGTCAGCGAAAGTCGTCGCCGTCATCGGCGCGTCGAACAACCGGCAGAAGTTCGGCAACCGCGCGGTCCGCGCGTTTCTGGAGCAGGGATACACGGTCATCCCGATCAATCCGCACGAGACCGAGGTCGAAGGGTTGAAAGCCTACGCGTCGGTGCTCGACGTGCCCGGCCGGATCGACATGGCGTCACTCTACGTTCCGCCCGAAGTGGGTGAGGCGCTGATTGCGGAAGTCGCGCAAAAGCAGATTCCCGAAGTGTGGCTCAACCCGGGGGCGGACAGCGATGAGCTGATCGCCCGGGCCCGCGCGCTGTCGCTCAAGCCGATCGTCGCCTGCAGCATCGTCGCCATCGGCAGGAACCCGTACGCACTGTAGTCAACCCACTTTTAGTCAACTTACTTTCAGTCAAGACATCCCATGCCCAGCCACCCCAAGCGCCATGCACCGGCGCGAACCGCCAACGAGTCGACCCCCGCCGACGCACCTTCCACCACCGAACCGGCACCAGCCGAGCCTCAGAAACCTTCGCCGCAGGGCGGGCGGCCGCCCGGCCTCAACATCACCGATCTGAAGGACATGAGCATCCAGAAGCTCACCCAGATCGCGAAGGACATGACGGTGGCGGGCGCGACCGGCATGCGCAAGCAGGAGCTGATCTTCCAGATCCTCAAGGCGCAGACCGAGCAGAGCGGGTTCATCTTCTCCGAGGGCGTGCTCGAGGTGCTGCCGGACGGCTTCGGCTTCCTGCGCGCACCCGATTACAACTATCTGCCCGGACCGGATGACATCTACGTCTCGCCGTCGCAGATCCGGAAGTTCGATCTCCAGACGGGCGATACGGTATCGGGCCAGATCCGGCCGCCGAAAGAAGGGGAGCGCTACTTCGCGCTGATCAAGGTCGAAGCGGTCAACTTCGAGGCGCCCGACCAGGCCCGCGACAAGCTGTTCTTCGAAAACCTGACGCCGCTCTATCCGCAGGAACGCCTCAGACTCGAGACCGCATCGGAGAATCTTGCCGGCCGCGTCATGGATCTGATGACGCCGATCGGCAAGGGACAGCGCGGCCTGATCGTCGCACCGCCCCGGACCGGCAAGACGATGCTCCTGCAGAGCATCGCCCAGTCGGTTTCTGCCAACCATCCCGAGGTCTACCTGATCGTGCTGCTGATCGACGAGCGGCCCGAAGAGGTCACCGACATGCAGCGCTCGGTCGATGGCGAAGTCATCTCGTCGACCTTCGACGAGCCGGCGCAGCGCCACGTCCAGGTGGCGGAAATGGTGATCGAGAAAGCGAAGCGGCTCGTCGAGCACAAGAAGGACGTGCTCATCCTCCTCGATTCGATCACGCGCCTCGCCCGTGCCTACAACACGGTCATCCCGCCGTCGGGTAAAGTGCTCTCCGGCGGTCTCGACTCCAACGCGCTGCAGAAGCCCAAACGCTTCTTCGGCGCCGCCCGCAACATCGAAGAGGGCGGGTCGCTGACGATCATGGCGACGGCGCTCATCGACACCGGCTCGCGCATGGACGATGTGATCTTCGAGGAGTTCAAGGGCACGGGCAACATGGAGATCCATCTCGATCGCAAGCTGGTCGACAAGCGGGTCTTCCCGGCGATCGACATTCTCAAGAGCGGCACCCGCAAGGAAGAACTGCTGCTGCCTCGAGAGGATCTCAATCGCATCTGGGTGCTGCGGAAGGTGCTGAACCCCCTCTCGGCCGTCGAGGCGATGGAGCTGCTGCTCGACAAGCTCGGCAAGACCAAGTCGAACGTCGACTTCCTGGGCGCAATGCAGAAGATGTCGTGAGCAGTCCGAAATTTCAAAATTGTAAACTTGAAATTTACAATTACGGAGCGCATGCATATGGCGACGATCAAGGTGAGGCAGAACGGTCCGTACCTCGTCGAGGGCGACGATGTGACGGTGGTGGACTGGAACGGGGCGAGCTACGAGATTACCAAGCGGCCGTTTGCGCTGTGCCGCTGCGGCGGATCGACCAAGAAGCCGTTCTGCGACGGCACGCATTCGCGCAACGGTTTCGCGGCCGCCGAGGCGGCTGTCCCCGGCAGTACCTGATAAACCGGCGCAATAGTCAGAGGACAGGCGCCTGCGGCCATGCCGACCCTTCGACTCCGCTCAGGGTCGTCCTGAGCAACATCGAAGGACGAGCCGAGGACAAGTAAATCCGAGGCGAGGCATCAGCGTAAGAACGCGCCGGGGGTGGGGCCCCGGCGCCTGTGAAAAAAGTTGGCAGACTCTAACGAGTGACCCGGTTGCCCGCGATATAAACATCCGCGATCTGGCGGGTGTTTGAGATGTTCGCCAGCGGGTCGGCGTCGAGCACGACGAAATCAGCCCAGCGTCCGGCCTCGAGCGTTCCCAGGTCGGCTTCCACCTTGTGGCAGCGGGCGGCGTCGCGCGTGGCCGACTGCAGAATCTGCTTGGTCGTCAGCCCGGCTTTCGCCATCAACTCCAGCTCCATCAACTCGAAGTAGCCCTGAAACCGGCCGGCCGGCCCGGTATCGGTCCCCATCGCAATCGGCACGCCGGCGTCGGCGAGCTTCTTCATGTTGCGGCTCGCGACGTCGAGCGCCGTCTTGTAGCGCTGGGCGCTGGGGTCTTTGCTGGTCTTGGCCTGGAATGCCGGATCCTTCCGCTGATTCACCTGCTGCATGTCGGCGTACTTGAGGAACAAGGGGTCGGAGAAAAACGACGGCGTCGACTCGTAGACGTAGGTCGAGACCTCGCGCATCAACGTCGGGCAGAGGCAGATGCCGCGCGCTTTCAGCTTGGCAATCAGGTCGTTGTCGACTTCGAGATCGCGGACGCTGTGCGCGATGAAGTCGGCGCCCGCATCGAGGACGCCCTTGGCATCGCTCAGATAGAAGAGATGCACGGCGACGCGCAGACCGCGCTTGTGCGCCTCGTCGATCACCGCGCGGTAGACCTCGGGAGCCATCTTGGCGCTCGTCCCGAGGTTGTCGTCGACGCGGATCTTGACGCTGTCGGCTTTCATCGCGGCGACCTTGGCGACCTGTTCGCGCGCCGCCTCCGGCGTATTCGGATTGATGACCGGGCCGGACGTGAAGATGCGGGCGCGGCTGAGCGTGGCGGTACCCTGCGCGTCGCGGGCCGCCAGAGCGGCGGGGGCGTTGGCGTCGTTGCCGAGGCTGAAGACGGTCGTGACGCCGTACTTCGCGTAGGTGTCGAGATCCCGATCGAGATTGTTGGCGTGGCCGTGGGCGTTGATCAGCCCCGGAATCACGTACTTGCCGTCGAGCGCCACGCGCTCGGCGCCAGCCGGGATCGTCACGCTGGCGGCAGGTCCGGCCGCCACGATGCGGCCGTTGCGGACGACCAGCGTGGCCCCGGCGACCGGCGCGCGATCGGTGCCGTCGTAGAGCCGGAGGCCGGTGAACGCCTTGACGCCGCCCGTCTGTTGCGCCGGCAGCGCGACCGCCGCGGCAATCGCGAATGCGCCGATGAGGAGAATGCGTGTGTTCATGAGTGCCCTCGAAAAGGGGTCAGATCTTGATTCTTGACCCTCAGTCACAGCGGTCAAGAATCAAGATCTGACCCCGTTGCGGCAACAATATAGCCGATGCCGCCGCGTCCGCGGATCCTGCCGATCGTGCTGGCAGGGTTCGCCGCCTTCCTCGATCTCTACGCGACTCAGCCGCTCCTGCCGCTTCTCATGGACGTCTTCGACGCGTCGCATTTCGACGTCAGCCTGACGGTGACGGTCTCGACCGTCGCGGTCGCCCTCGCGGCGCCGGTGGTCGGCCGAATCGGCGATCTGGTCGGCCGCAAGCGCGTCATCGTCCTGTCGGCATTCGTGCTGGCCTGGGCGACGGCGGCCGCCTCGATCGCCGCCACACTCCCGCAGTTCCTGTTCTGGCGATTCATCCAGGGGCTGGCCACGCCGGGCGTGTTTGCCACGACCATTGCTTATATTCACGACGAATGGCCGGCGACGCACGTCGGTCGTGCCACCGCGGCCTACATCAGCGGTACCGTCACCGGCGGCTTCTGCGGACGGGCGCTGGTGGGCATCGTGGCCTCGCGCTGGAGCTGGCAGGTCGCGTTCATCGCGCTGGCCATCGTCAACCTGGCCGTAGCGGCCGTGCTTGCGGTCGGCCTGCCTCGCGAGCGCCCGCGCCGCGCGCCAAAGCCCGATGGACACCGGCGATCCCTTGGCCGTCTGCTGCGCAATCGGCAGCTGATCGCGACGGACGCGGTCGGCCTGTGCGTGCTGTTCACCCAGGTCGCGATGTTCACCTACGTGACGTTTCATCTGAGCGAGCCGCCCTATGGGCTCGGCACCGCGGCGCTCGGATGGCTCTTCGTCGTCTATCTGGTGGGCGCCGTCGTCACGCCGATCGCCGGCCGCTGGATTGACGCGCGGGGCCACCGCGCCGGGCTGGTCCTCGGCGTCACGATCGGCGTGAGCGGCGCCCTGCTGACGCTCATCCCGCAACTGCCGGCCATCGTCACCGGCCTGGCCATGGTCGCCACGGGGGTCTTCGTCTCGCAGGCGACCGCGAGCAGCTACATCGGCAGCGTGACAGCGGACGATCGCGGTCTCGCCGTCGGCCTCTATTCCACCTTCTACTACGCGGGCGGCAGCCTCGGCGCCGCTCTGCCGGCCATCTTCTGGACGGCAGGCGGCTGGCCGGCGTGCGTCGCCCTGGTGGTCGCCGTCCAGGCTGCCACCGTGATGCTTGCGCTAAGATTCTGGACTCGGGATGAAAGGAAATTAGAGATTTCAGGATTTTAGGATTTGAGGATTTTAGGATTTGAGGATTTATGCACAGCAGTGCGAAAACGCCGGCGTCGTATCTGAAAGATCTGCCGGACGACCGCCGACGCGAGCTGTCGCGCGTTCGTGCCGTGGTCAGGAAGCATCTGCCCCCAGGCTATCGAGAGGTCATGAACTGGGGAATGATCACCTACCAGGTGCCGCTCGCGCGGCATCCGAAGACCTATAACGGGCAGCCGCTCTGCTACGCCGGTCTGGCCTCGCAGAAAAACCACCTGTCGCTGTATCTGATGCCGGTCGACGCGAAAGCGTTGGCGCGGCTGAAGGCTGCGTTCAAGAAGGCGGGCAAGAAACTCGACATGGGGAAGTCGTGCATCCGCTTCAAGCGGGCCGAAGATCTCCCGCTCGACGCCATCGGCGCGGAGATCGCCGCCGTACCCGTCGACAAATTCGTCGCCTACGTTGAGGCAGTCAGACGGTGATGGAATCTCGTCGTACGCGTCTGGCAGCCGCGTCTTGATACGTTCGGCTCAATCGGCGACCGGCAGCGGTACCGTCTCGGTCGTGGGGCGCGCCGCGGCGGGGATTCCGAGCAGCTGCCGCAGCTCTGCGCCTTCCATCACTTCCACTTCGAGCAGCCGGCTGGTGACCCGGTCGAGATCGTCGCGCCTTCCGGTGAGGATTTCGCGCGCTTTGTCATGCGCGTCGGTGAGGATTCTCTTGATCTCGGCGTCGATCTTCTGCGCGGTGTCCTCGCCATAGAGGCCGCGCTCCTGCGGCATCGGGATGTCGAGGAATCGCGCGCGCTTGTTGCCGTCGTAGTTGATCGCGCCGAGCTCGTCGCTCATCCCGTACTCGGTGACCATCGCGCGCGCGATATCGGTCGCGCGCTGGAGATCGTTATGAGCGCCCGTGGAAATCTCGCCGAGCGCAATCTCTTCCGCGGTGCGACCGCCCAGCAGCACCGCGAGCTGGCTCAGGAGATCGCCCCTCGTCATCAGGTAGCGGTCTTCGAGCGGCAGCTGCATCGTGTAACCGAGCGCGCCGAACCCGCGCTGCACGATCGAGATTTTGTGCACCGGGTCGAGCCCGGGCAGCACGGTGGCGACGATCGCATGGCCCGACTCGTGGTACGCGACGATCTGCCGTTCCTTGGTGCTCATCACGCGTTTCTTCTCGAGGCCGGCAATCAATCGATCGATCGCTGACTCGAAGTCCCTGGAGTCGACCGCGGTCTTGTCGTTGCGCGCCGCCAGCAGCGCCGCCTCGTTGACCAGGTTCGCCAGGTCGGCGCCGGCGAAGCCGGCGGTCCGCGCGGCGATGGTCTTGATGTCGACGTCCGGGCTGATCTTCACGCCCTTGGCGTGTATCCGCAGGATCTCCTCGCGGCCCTTGATGTCGGGCTTGTCGACCAGCACCTGGCGATCGAAACGCCCTGGCCGGAGCAGCGCCGGGTCGAGCACCTCGGGCCGGTTGGTCGCCCCCATGATGATCACGCCCTTGCGCGAATCGAAGCCGTCCATTTCCGCGAGCAGCTGGTTGAGCGTCTGCTCGCGCTCTTCGTGGCTGCCGACCGGACTCTGCACGCGGACTTTGCCGAGCGCGTCGAGCTCGTCGATGAAGACAATGCAGGGCGCCTTGGCTTCGGCCTGCTGGAACAGGTCGCGGATGCGCGCCGCGCCGACCCCGACGAACATCTCGACGAACTCGGAGCCGCTCAAACTGAAGAACGGCACATGCGCCTCGCCCGCCACGGCGCGAGCCAGCAGCGTCTTGCCGGTGCCAGGCGGTCCCACCAGCAGAACGCCTTTCGGAATCCGCCCGCCGAGATTGGTGTACTTTTTCGGGTTCTTCAGGAACTCGACGATCTCCTTGAGCTCGTCCTCGGCTTCGTCGACCCCGGCGACATCCGAGAAGCGCACCTTCACTTCGTCGTCGGCGTAGATCTTGGCGCGGCTGCGCGCGAACGACATCACGCCGCCTTCGGCGCCGCTCATCCGGCGGAAAAAGAACGTCCAGATGGCGACGAGAAAAATGATCGGGATGACCCAGCCGAGCAACTCGGGCAGCCAGGTGTTCGCGACCTCGCCGGTGTACTTGACCTGCTGCGCTTCGAGCTCCTGAGTGAGCTGCGGATCGTCGACGCGAGTCGTGGTGAACTGCCGCGAGCCGCTGGGATCCCCAGGCACCGGCACCTTCAGCTCGCCGCGGACGATCTGCTCGCCGATGGTGACTTCCTGGACCGAGCCGTTCTTCAACAGCGCCTTGAATTCGCTGTAGTGAAGCGGGCGGCCCCTCGGCATCAGCCAGTACATCTGGGCCACCGCGAACAACAGCACGAACGCGAGGCCGTACCACAGCGACGCCGGCGAGCGCCCGCCGAGCTGGCGCTGACCACGGCGGTCACCGCCGCGCGGATTCAGACGAGGAGTCGGCTGGTTCGATGGCATGCGCTCCGCAATTCCATTATGCGCCGACCGTCACACGTTTCTCGAACGTCAACGACCCGGCGCGGGCGTCCACCACGACCGTATCGCCTTCGGCGAAGTCGCCTTCGAGCACGCGCAGCGCCAGCGGATCGAGGACGCGGCGTTGAATGGTCCGTTTGAGCGGCCGCGCGCCATAACTCGGGTCGTAGCCCTCCTGCACCAGCAGCTCCTTGGCGGTATCGGTGAGCTGCACGTGAATCTTCCGCTCCTCGAGCCGCTTGAGCAGCCCGGCGATCTGAATGTCGATGATCCGCTTCATGTCCTCGCGCGTCAGCGCGTGGAAGAAGATGATCTCGTCGATCCGGTTCAAGAACTCCGGCTTGAAGTGCGCACGCAGCGCGTCCATCACTTCGCGGCGGGTTCCTTCGGTGAGCTTGCCCCCTTCACCAGTCGCCGCCTCGGAAATGAAATGACTGCCGAGGTTCGACGTCATGATGACCACCGTGTTCTTGAAGTCGACCGTCCGTCCTTTCCCGTCAGTCAGCCGGCCATCGTCCAGCAGCTGAAGCAGGACGTTCAGCACTTCCGGATGCGCCTTCTCGATCTCGTCGAGCAGCACGACGGCGTACGGCCGGCGGCGAACCGCCTCGGTCAGCTGACCGGCCTCCTCGTAGCCGACGTAGCCGGGCGGCGCGCCGATCATCCGCGACACGGTGTGCTTCTCCTGGTACTCCGACATGTCGATCCGCACCATCGCCTGTTCGTCGTCGAACAGGAACTCCGCCAGCGCGCGCGCCAGCTCGGTCTTGCCGACGCCGGTCGGGCCGAGGAACAGGAAGCTGCCGAGCGGCCGGTTCGGGTCCTGCAGGCCGGCACGCGCGCGTCGGATCGCATTCGCGACCGCCTTGATCGCTTCGTCCTGACCGACGACGCGGTGGTGGAGACGTTCCTCCATGTGAATCAGCTTCTGGACCTCGCCTTCCATCAGGCGGCTGACCGGGATGTGGGTCCACTTGCTGACGACCTCGGCGATGTCTTCCTCGTCCACTTCCTCTTTGAGCATCCGCTGGCCTTTCTGCTGCTCCGCGAGCCGCGCTTCCTCGGCCTTGATGCTCTGCTCGAGCTCCGGGACGCGCCCGTACTGGAGCTCCGACGCCTTCGTGTAATCGCCAGCGCGCTGCGCGGTCTCGACTTCGCGGCGGACCGCCTCGAGTTCTTCCTTCAGCTTGCGGCCCTTCTGGATGGATTCCTTCTCCTGCTGCCAGTGGGTCGCCAGCCGCGTGCGCTCCTCCTTCAGCTCCGCCAGCTCCTTCTCGAGGCGGCCGAGACGTTCGACCGACGCCTTGTCCTTCTCCTTGCGCAGCGCTTCGCGCTCGATTTCGAGCTGCATGACCCGGCGCTCGAGCTCGTCGAGCTCGGCCGGCATCGAGTCGATTTCCATGCGGAGCTTGGCCGCGGCTTCGTCGACCAGATCGATCGCCTTGTCGGGCAGGAAACGGTCGGAGATGTAACGGTTCGACAGCACCGCCGCGGCCACCAGCGCGGCGTCCTTGAGCCTGACGCCGTGGTGGATTTCATACCGTTCGCGAAGCCCGCGCAGGATGCTGATCGTATCTTCGACCGTCGGTTCGTCGACCAGCACGGTCTGGAACCGCCGCTCGAGCGCGGCGTCTTTCTCGATGTACTTGCGGTACTCGTCGAGCGTGGTCGCACCGACCGTGTGGAGCTCGCCGCGCGCCAGCATCGGCTTGAGCATGTTCGAGGCGTCCATCGAGCCCTCTGCCGCTCCGGCGCCGACGACGGTGTGCAGCTCGTCGATGAAGAGGATGACCTGGCCCTCAGAGTCGGCGATCTCCTTCAGCACCGCCTTGAGCCGCTCTTCGAACTCACCGCGATATTTGGCACCGGCGACCAGCGCTCCCATGTCGAGCGCGACGATTTTCTTGTTCTTCAACCCTTCGGGAACGTCACCGCGGACGATCCGGCCGGCGAGGCCTTCCACGATCGCGGTCTTGCCGACGCCGGGCTCGCCGATGAGCACCGGGTTGTTCTTGGTGCGGCGGGACAGCACCTGGATGACGCGGCGGATCTCTTCGTCCCGCCCGATCACCGGATCGAGCTTGCCTTTACGGGCGAATTCGGTGAGATCGCGGCCGTAGCGTTCGAGGGCCTGATAGGTTCCCTCGGGGTTCTGGGTGGTGACACGCTGCGATCCGCGCACCGTCGTCAGCGCGGCGAAGATCTTGTCGGCGGTCAACCCCTGCTCGGCGAGGAATTTCGCGGCCGGCGCCCGGCCCGGTTCGGAGGCGACGCCAATCAGCAGATGTTCGGTGCTGACGTACTCGTCCTTGAGACGGTCCGCTTCTTTCTGCGCGAAGTCGGCGACCGCCCGCAGGCGGGGTGACAGCCCCGGCTCCGATCCGCCATAGGCCTGCGGAGCCTTCGTCAGCAGCTCGCGCGCCCCCCTGGCAATCTGCGCGGGGTTGGCATTCATCTTCCGCAGAACCCCGGGCACGACCCCTTCGGGCTGTTCGACGAGCGCGACCAGCAGATGCTCGGGCTCGAGCTGCGCGTGACTCGCTTCGCCCGCCAAGCGTTGAGCGGTCAGCACGGCCTCCTGGGCTTTTTCGGTGTACTTATTCAGATTCATAGCTACGTTCTTCGTTCTAGGTTCTACGTTCTACGTTCTACGCCGCGGAGTTTTTCGACCCGCTCTCCAGCTGCTTCAATGCCTCGAAATGCGACCGCTGCTCGGGCGTCAGTTCGCGCGGCAACTCGACGTCCACGGTCGCGTACAGGTCTCCGGTCTCTTCGGGCTTGCCGACGGCCGGCATCCCGTGTCCCTTCAGTCTCAACACCTGTCCGTTCTGGGTCGTCGGCGGCACGCGCAGCCGCAGGTTTCGGCCGCTCAGGGTGGGGACGTCGACCTCGCCACCCAACACGACGGTCGTGAGCGGCACCGGCACGCGAACATACAGGTCGCGGCCTTTCCGCTCGAACCGCGGATGTGGCGCCAGTCGGATTCTCAGGTACAGGTCCCCTGACGGTGCGCCCCCCGTACCCTGTTCGCCTTCGCCCGCGACCCGCACTCGCGACCCGTCGCCCACGCCGGCAGGAATGCGCACCGGCACGGTGCGCGCGTGGCCGTCGGTCTTGAGCGACAACTGTCGCGTCGCTCCCTGCAAGGCGTCCTCCAGACTGAGCGTGATCTCGGACTCGATGTCACGGCCGCGGTGACTGGCGCGCGCCCGGGCGCCCCGCCCGCGGCGCGCGGCATCGTCCGGATCGACACGACCGCCGAAAAACGTATGAAAGAAGTCGGAGAACGGATCCTGGTCCCCGAACATCTCCCGCATCTCGTCCGCGGTCATTGTCCGGAAGCCGCCACCCGGTGCTCCGCCTTCGAACTGCACGTTCCACCCGCCGGAGGGACCGCCGCCAAAGGGCGAGCCGGCGCCGGGCGCGCCGGCCTGCTCGTACATCCGCCAGTTCGCGCCGAGCTCGTCGTACTTGCGGCGCTTCGCCGGATCGCCGAGCACCTCGTACGCCTCGTTGAGCTCCTTGAACCTGGCTTCCGCGGACTTGTCGCCCGGATTGACGTCCGGATGGTGTTTGCGCGCCAGCTTCCGGAACGCCTGCTTGATCTCTTTTTCCGTGGCGGTTTTCGCGACGCCGAGCGTCGAGTAATAGTCCTTGAACTCCATGGCTAATCGAGGCCCAACACTTTGGAGAGATGCTCGATTTCCAGCGACAGGCGGCGCGCTTCGCGGGCGCTCAATGGCTCGTCCCGCATGAGCGGCCGGATGCGCTGCACCACCTCCGCGATGGACAACAGACGCTGGACGCCCGCGAGATTGATGCCGGCGTCGTCGACGAGCCGCTTGATCGCGCGCAGCCGCTCGATTTCGTCTGGCGAGTAGACGCGCATGCTCCCGACCGTGCGGCTCGGTTGAATCAGCCCGAGGCGGTCGTACTTACGAAGAGTCTGCGGATGCATGCCGAGCATCCGCGCCGCCACGCTGATCAGATAGAGGTCGTCCATCCGCTCGCCGCCATTCAAAACTTGCGCCGGTTCAAATATAGGCCTTGATACGAGTCGTGTCAATTTGCCTGAGGCATACTGGAGCCCGGCGTGCTGGAAACCCTCGTATTCGAACCGTCTGACTTCGTCACCGTCGGGCTGCTGATCGCCCTCGAAGGTCTGCTCAGCGCAGACAACGCGATGGTCCTGGCAGTCCTGGTTCTGGGGCTGCCGAAGAGCCAGCAGCGCCAGGCGCTCCGCTACGGAATTCTCGGCGCCTTCGTGTTTCGCGGGCTCGCGACTCTGCTGGCGGTCTATCTGATCCAGCTTGGCTGGGTGAAGCTGGCCGGCGCGGGGTATCTCCTGTACCTCTCGATTCACCATTTCCTGCAGCACGGCGGGGAAGAGGCCCGTCGGACGCCGCCAAAAGCGAAACCGATGCTGGGGCTGTCGGCCTTCTGGGCAACTGTCGCGAAGGTCGAGCTGACCGACATCGTGTTCGCGATCGACTCGATTCTCGTGGCCGTCGCGATGTCTTCGAAGACCTGGGTCATCCTCACCGGAGGCGTCCTTGGCATAGTGGCCATGCGGCTGGTCATCGGACAGTTCCTGGCGATCATCGAGCGGTATCCCGCGCTGGTGGACGGCGCGTTCGTCATCATCGCGTGGGTCGGCATCAAACTGGTGGTCGAGTATCTTCACAGCGCCGGATACATCCACTTCGAGATTCCGAAATGGCTGTCGCTCGGACTCATCGTCGTCATCTTCCTGGCGGCCTTCCTGTATGCGCGGTACGAAGAAGGCCACGCGCCCCCCAGCACCAAGGCCGACGAGGCCGCGCGCGAGCTGCTGACAGACGACCAGCCCGACCGCAAAGGCTGAGGTAGCTCCCGGGCATCGATTCTGCACGGCCTGCGGCGGGTCATGTCGGCCGCTCCCAACAACACCTCCATCGAACCAGGTTCCGGCGTCAGTACGCGCCGGGCCAGGCGTCTCCACGTCGGCGCCGAAGTCGTCTCTGAGGGGCTCGTCCACTTCAGGGTGTGGGCTCCGGCAGCCGAGAAACTCGAGCTGGTGCTGGACGGGCGATCGATCGCGCTGGCGCGCGAAGACGACGGGCATTTTTCGGGAGAAGCCTCGGGAAAGGCCGGCGTTCGCTACGCCTTTCGAGTGAATGGATCCGATCGGCTGTACCCGGACCCGGCTTCGCGTTTCCAGCCGGAGGGTCCTCATGGTCCGTCCGAGATCGTCGACCCGGACGCCTTTGCGTGGACCGATGCGACGTGGACCGGAGTGTCGCTCCCGGGCCAGGTGCTGTACCAGCTTCATACAGGGACGTTTACGCAGCAGGGCACCTGGGCGGCCGCCGCCGCTGAACTTCCCGAGCTGGCGCGGTGCGGAATCACGGTGATCGAGGTCATGCCGGTCGCGGAATTCGAGGGCCGATTCGGCTGGGGCTACGACGGCGTCGATCTCTTCGCCCCTTACCACGGGTACGGCTCGCCGGACGATCTGCGGACCTTCGTCGACCGGGCCCATGCGCTCGGAGTCGGCGTGATCCTCGACGTCGTCTACAACCATCTTGGTCCGGTCGGCAACTACCTGCGGGCGTTCTCTGCTGCGTACTTCACCGACCGCTACGAGAACGAGTGGGGCGAGGCGATCAATTTCGACGGCGACAACGCGGGACCGGTCCGGGACTTCTTCGTCGCCAACGCCGGGTATTGGGTTGACGAGTTTCACATCGATGGTCTCCGTCTCGATGCCACGCAGCAGATCTTCGATCAGTCGCTGAAGAACATCATGACTGCGATTGCGGAGCGCGTTCGGGAGAAGGCCGCCGGCCGGCGCACGATCATCGTCGCGGAAAACGAACCGCAGGATGCGCGGCTCGTACGAACGACCGAGCAGGGCGGATACGGTCTCGATGCCTTGTGGAACGACGATTTCCATCACAGTGCGATGGTCGCGCTGACCGGTCGCAGCGAGGCGTACTACAGCGACACCACCGGGCGCCCGCAGGAGCTGATCTCGGCGGCCAAATACGGCTTCCTGTTCCAGGGCCAGTTCTATCACTGGCAACAGCAGACACGCGGCCGGCCGGCGCTCGACCTGGCGCCGGGGCAATGCGTGGTCTTCCTGCAGAATCACGATCAGATTGCCAACGCCGCGCGCGGCTTGCGCGGCCACGCGCTGACCAGCCCCGCGAAGTGGCGGGCGATGACGGCGCTGCTGCTGCTGCTGCCCGGCACGCCGATGCTGTTTCAGGGTCAGGAATTCGCCGCCTCCAGTCCGTTTCTCTACTTCGCCGACTTCGAAGACGACCTCGCGGCAGCCGTCCGGAAAGGGCGCGCCGAGTTTCTCAGCCAGTTTCCCAGCATCGACGCTTACGGGCGCAGCCACGCCCTCGACGATCCGGGCGATGAGCGCAACTTCGTCCGTTGCAAGCTCGACTTCGCCGAGCGAGAAACCAACGCACCGGTCTACACGCTGCATCGAGACCTGCTGTCGATGCGCCGTGGGACCGTGGCGTTCCGGAGCCAACGTCCTCACGGCGTGGACGGCGCGGTCCTGTCCGAGGCCGCCTTCGTCCTTCGATACCTCACCGAGGATCCAACAGAGACACGGTTGCTCATCGTCAATCTCGGCGCCGATCTCAAGCGGCCGTCGTTCGCGGAACCGCTCGTGGCGCCGCCGCCCGGCCACACGTGGACAGTGGACTGGTCGAGCGAGGATCCACGTTACGGAGGGGGAGGCACACCGCAGCTGGCGATTGAAGGCGGATGGTTCCTGACCGCGGAAACGGCCATCGTCCTGGCGCCGACCAGCGAGCGGACGCTGGCGTCCGGACCCGTGCGGCGCCGGACCGCATGAAGCCCGCGAGCGTCGAACCGTTACGCCGAATCACCTGGCCGCCGGCCGGTGCGTCCGGCGAAGCGCTGGGCACTCGCGAATGGCTCGTGACCAACGGCCTGGGTGGCTATGCTTCGGGAACCATTTCCGGCGTCATCACCCGGCGATACCACGGCTACCTGATTGCGGCGCTCCCCGCACCCCTTGGCCGCATGGTCATGTTGAGCCACTTCGCAGCGCAGGTGCGCTATCCCGATGGCCGGCGGATCGAGATCGGCGGACGAGAGCAGCTGCTGCCGATGGCCGATACCGCCGACTCCGGTTACCTCATCGAGTTTCGTCTCGAGGCCGGTCTGCCCGTCTGGCAATACGACATCGGCGGACTGATCATCGAAACGCGGGTGTTCCTCACGCATATGCAGAACACCGTGCGCGTGATGTTCCAACTTCTCGACGGCGCCGACACGGTCGAGCTCGGGATCCGCCCCTCTGTGAACTTTCGCGCGCAGGAGGCGCCGGTCAGCGAGCCGCTCGGATGGCCCTACGAGTTTCGCGCCATCGCGGATCTGCACGAGCTGGTGCTGAAGGACAGTCCGTTGCCGCCGCTCCGGCTGATGCTGCAGGCCGACGATGTCACCTTCATCCTCAAAGGCAAGCGGTTCGAGAGCGTTCTGTATCCGGTGGAGGAGCACCGTGGCTACCAGGCCCGCGGCGACCTTTGGAGTCCCGGCTATTACCGCCTGCGTCTACGGAAAGGGGAACGCGCCGCGCTGGTCGCGTCCACCGAGCCGTTCGAGGCCGTCCATGTGCTCACGTCCGAGGAGGCGCTCACAGCAGAACGGAATCGCCGGCAGCGGTTGATTGCGGCAGCCGTTGCCGGCGCTCGACAGGGCACGCCCGCGGAGCTTGTGCTCGCAGCGGATCAGTTCATCATTACGCCTGCCGGCCGCACCGAAGACGTGGCGCGCGCCCGTGCCTCGGGCGATGATGTCCGCACCGTCATCGCTGGCTATCACTGGTTCACCGACTGGGGCCGCGACACGATGATCAGTCTTGAGGGGCTGACGCTCACCACGGGCCGTGCCACCGAAGCGGCATACATCCTCCGCACCTTCGCGCATTACGTGCGGGACGGTCTCATTCCGAACATGTTTCCCGAAGGGGAGAAGGAAGGGCTGTACCACACCGCCGACGCCACGTTGTGGTTCTTTCAGGCTGTCCATCGCTATGTCCTCGCGACGAACGACCAGCAGACCCTCGCCGCGCTCTACCCGACGTTCAAGAACATCGTCCAGGCGCACATCCTGGGAACTCGCTTCGGCATTCACGTCGACCCCGGCGACGAGCTGCTCGTCCAGGGTGCCCCCGGCTATCAGCTCACGTGGATGGACGCCAAGGTCGACGACTGGGTGGTCACGCCCCGTCGAGGCAAGGCGGTCGAGATCAACGCGCTCTGGTACAACGCGCTGCGTCTGATGGAACAGTGGGCGCACGGGTTCGGTGATCCGGACGGGCACCAATACAGCGCACGGGCCGACCGGGTCAGCAGGTCGTTCAACGAGCGATTCTGGTACGCGGCCGGCGGTTACCTCTACGATGTGATCGACGCCGAGCAGGACGGAGTCGACCCGAAGTGCCGGCCCAACCAGCTGCTGGCCATCTCTCTCGAACACCCGGTCCTGACGAGGGACCGTTGGCAGCATGTGATGCGTACGGTGCGCGATCGACTCTTGACGCCGGTCGGCCTGCGGTCGCTGGCGCCGGCCGATCCGGATTTCAAGCCGCGCTATTACGGTGATCTCCGGACGCGTGACGCGGCCTATCACCAGGGAACGGTCTGGGCGTGGCTGGTCGGTCCGTTCATCGACGCCTGGTTGAAGGTCTATCCGGACGACATTCCCGGCGCCTGGCGCGCGCTCGACGGGTTCGTCGCGCATCTCGATGAGGCGTGCATCGGATCGGTCAGCGAGATCTTTGATGCGGAGCCGCCCTACACCCCACGCGGCTGCATTGCTCAGGCGTGGAGTGTCGCCGAGCTCCTGCGTTCATGGGTGAAACTCTCACAACTCGAACAAGCCAACACCGCTCCGGAATTTACAACTGTAAATTCACAATTGTAAATTCATGAGCCGCGCTCCTTGATCTTCCGACGAGCGCGGCGGTCGCGCTTGTCCGGCGCGCGCGGCGGCGTGACGGCCGCGCGATATATCCGCTCGGCCCTTCTCATCTCGATTTCTTCCGCGGTTGGTTTGGGCGTGAGATCGTCGTAGAGCTGACGCGCGTCGGCCTTTGCGACGTGTCTGTCGGCGAGCCCCTTCACGACGAGCCGCTGCTTCCGGCCGAACGGGCGACCGATCGTCAGCTCGTCGCCGACCCGAAGCAAGCGATTCGGTTTTGCCGTCTGGGCGTTGACGTCGACCTTGCCGGTTCGGCACGCCTTCTGGGCTTCCGAGCGCGTCTTGAACAGACAGGCGACATCCAGCCAGATGTCTAGACGGACGGAATCATCCACGGGAACACGTAGGCCTGCAGCATCACGATCACGCCCATGATCGCCGCGAGCACGACGCTGTGCCAGAAGACGAAGCGCAGGATCTTTCCTTCGCTTCCCTGCTGGCCGGTCGAGGCCGTGGCAACGACGATGCTCTGAGCGTCGATCATCTTGCCCATGACGCCGCCGGTGCTGTTCGCCGTCGTGATGAGCACCGGATTGAGTCCGAGCTGCTCCGCGGTGATCTTCTGGAGGCTGCCGAACAGCACGTTGGAGCTCGTGTCCGAACCAGTGAGCGCCACGCCGAGCCAGCCGAGGTAGGCGGCAAAAAATGGATACAGCCACCCGGTCTTTGTGAAGGCGAGCCCGAGCGTCGCATCCGTCCCACCGTACCGGGTCACGAAGCCCAACGACAGCATCAGCGCAATGGTCAACAGAGGATTGCGCATGCGGCGCAGTGTCATGGCCGCGATGC
Source organism: uncultured Acidobacteriota bacterium (assembly GCA_963728825.1). Classification (GTDB taxonomy): domain Bacteria; phylum Acidobacteriota; class Vicinamibacteria; order Vicinamibacterales; family CAVVIG01; genus CAVREM01. The sequence continues at coordinate 1,434,488 of CAVSLA010000004.1, read as the reverse complement.
CGAGCACCTTCGCCGGCGGCACGCGAAGGTAGAAAGCGGTGAGGAGGGCGGCGATCAGGATGCCGGTGCCGGTTGCCGACAGCCAGTTGAGGTTGTAGCGAGCGGCCTCAGCGCGAGTATTGCGATAGGCCGGATCTGAAATTCGCGCCCGGTCGACCGGGGTCGGCTCGACGGGGAAGTCTCGAAAGACCAGACGATGGAGCAGCGGCATGTCCCAGGTCGGCGACATCGCCATGCTCACGACGGCCGGCCGGCGCTCCCGATATGCTTCGAGTCCCGCTGGCCCGCCGTTCAATAGCGCTTTCATGGCGGGAAGGCCCCACAGGATGACCATCACGCTCAGAAACACCCAGGGCATCCACGCCCGCATCAGTACCTGGACGGGCGATGGTCGACGCTGCCGCGACCCCTCGGACCGGCGCACTCCCGTGCACCACCTGTTCCTCGGGAAATACCCAGACCTCGCGCGGCTTCCAAACCCGACAGAACCAGGTGAGCGCACCGAGGGACAGGAGACCGCCGACGATGTCGACCAGCTCCGGGCCGACGAAGTTGCTCCAGGCGTACTGCGCGACCGCGAACACGCCACCGGAGATCAGGACGGCCGGCCAGACGCCGGCAAACCCCCGCCAGCCGCTCATCGTGACGACCAGCCAGATCGGAATGATGATCGAGACGAAGGGCAGCTGCCGGCCGGCCATCGCACTCAACGTCGCAGCGGGGAGTCCAGTCACGGCAGCAAGAGTGAGAATCGGGGTGCCGATCGCGCCGAACGCGACCGGTGCGGTGTTGGCAATCAGCGCCAGACCGGCAGCATAGAGCGGCGTGAAACCGAGACCCATCAGGAGAGCCGAACAAATTGCCACCGGTGTGCCGAATCCCGAGGCGCCCTCGATGAAGGCACCGAATGAAAAGGCGATCAGCAGGGCCTGAATGCGGCGGTCCGCCGACAGATTCGCCACCGACGACTTGACGATCTCGAACTGGCCGGTCTCGACGGTGAGGTTGTACAGAAAAACGGCGTTGACGATGATCCAGCCGATCGGCAGGAGACCGTAGGCCGCGCCGTAGACCGCGGTCGCGGTCGCCGTCGACACCGGCATGCCATAGACGAGGATCGAGACTGCCAGCGCAGAGACCAGGCCGGTGAGGGCGGCAATGTGCGCCCTCCACTCGAGTATTCCCAGCGTAACGAGCAACAGCACGATCGGCAGGGCGGCCGCCAGCGTACTGAGCCACGGGTTGCCGAGCGGGTCGTAGACCTGAATCCAGGGCATCATCGCCTCACAACTAAGGACGCGCCGATATCGGCGACTTTCGCGCACCCGCACAGGGCCATCGCGAGCTCGAGCTCGTCGCGGAGAAAACCGAGGACGCGGCGGACACCCTCTTCGCCCGCCGCCGCGAGACCCCAGAGATAGGGCCGGCCGATCAGGACGGCGGAGGCACCGAGCGCCAGCGCTTTGAGGACGTCCGTGCCCCGACGCACACCACCGTCCAGGAGCAGAGGGACACGGCCGCCGACACGGGCGGCAATCGATGGGAGTGCGTCGATCGTCGCAATGGCCCCATCGAGCTGACGGCCGCCGTGATTCGACACCACGATCCCGTCGGCACCCGATTCGACCGCCCGCTCCGCGTCGTCGTCGCTGAGCACACCCTTGATCAGGATGGGCAGGCGCGTGATCGATTTCAGCCAGCCGATCGACTCCCAGGTCAGCGTCGGGTCGAGCAGGTTGTGGACGTACTCGAAGAAGCTGGATTCCGGTCCCCAGCGCGCGGCGTCCAGGCGCCCGGCTGCTTCCAGGTTTCTGATGCTGACGTCGGGCGGCAGGGTGAACCGGTTGCGGACGTCGCGTTCGCGTCTGCCCATGCGCGGCATATCGACGGTGAGGACGAGCGCTTGATAGCCGCTCGCCTCAGCGCGTTGGACGAGATCGTTGGTGACGCTGCGATCGCGATAGACGTACAACTGAAACCAGAGAGGCCCGGACGCAACCGCCGCAACTTCTTCGATGGTCGAGGAAGCGGTGGTGCTGAGAACCATCGTCGTGCCGGCCGCGCCTGCGGCGCGGGCGGCCGCGAGTTCACCATCAGGATGCCCGAGACGGTTCAACGCGGTAGGGGCCAGCAAAACCGGCAGGCTGAGGCGGCTTCCCAGGAGTTGAGTGGATACATCTACGACACTGACGTTCACGAGCACACGGGGACGCAGGCTTAATCGGTCGAATGCCCGACGATTTTCAGCCAGCGTCTGCTCGGCTCCCGCGGCGCCGGCAAAGTAATCGTACGCGCTCGGATCCATTCGTGAGCGTGCAAGCGCTTCAAAGTCCAGGACGTTGACCACGTCTTCGTCGGCCATCGAGGGCTGCGAATTATAGCCTGCCAGCTCAGCGCGCCCCGGGGCCTGTCATTTGCTCAACTACGAGCGTGACTACGCAAACTACCAGGAGGTGCAGCTGCTCGACCATCCCGAAGGTCCATCTCTGCAAAAACCGTGAAAGTGACTGTTATTCATGCACTTACTCTGTTGCGGATGGGTTTGAGCGGGGGATATGATGAGCTTCCCAGCACGGGAACACGGGCCGATGGCGTCGCGAATCAGAAAACGGGGCACGAACAAGCGGAGCCAGGCCAAATCCGCCGACGTCACGGACCAGCTCACGACTGTTCTCGATCAGCTCCGCCAGCACGCACACGATCTCGACATCCAGTTTCGCCGCATCGCAGACATCCAGGCAGATATCGACGACCTGAAACGGCGACTCAAGGGGCGAAAGGCGAGGGGCTAGGCTCCCTCGACAGACTTTCGCTTTGGAGTCGGGTCGCCGGCTTACCCGGCCGCTTTGGAGTCGTTGGCTAGCTTGCCTGGACGAAGCTCGCCGAAAGGCGAGCGAAGTCTGGTGGCGAGGGACAGAATCGAACTGTCGACACTACGATTTTCAGTCGTATGCTCTACCAACTGAGCTACCTCGCCCCGAGGTGTGAACAACGATCATAACGGAGGGTCAGGACGGCCGTCCACTGGGCGGCGGCTAATCTGCCCGCAGGGCCCGCATCGGATCGACGGTGACGGCGCGGATCGCCGGGATTAGCGTCGCCGTCAGCGCAACGGCCACGATCACCAGGACCACGACGACAAACGTCGATGCATCGCGCGAATCGACCTGGAAGAGCAGCGTTTCGAGGTATCGCGTGACCGCCAGGGACGTCGCAATCCCGCCGGCAACGCCACAGATCGTCAACGCGGTTGCCTCACGCAGCACCAGCGATACGACGCGTCCGGCGTTGGCGCCGAGGGCCATTCGGACAGCGATCTCGCGGCGGCGCCGCTCGGTTGAATAGGCAGCGATTCCGTAGACGCCGACGCCGGTGAGCACCATCGCCAGCACGGCGAACGCACCGATCACGAAGATGGCGAACCGCGTGTCAGCGACTGCCGCGTCGACGTAGTCCGACAGTGGACGAACGCGGCTGATCGGACGCCCGGGAGCGAGACCTTCGATGGCTTCCTCTACTGCGGCCGCCACGCGGACAGGATCGCCGTCCGTCCTGAACACCAGAGAGACCCCGGCAAATGCGCGCATCGAATACGGCAGCCAGATCTGCGGTGACGGCGCGGCACGGAGGTTCATCTGCCGGATCGAGCCGGCAACGCCAATCACCTCCGCCTCGCGGTTTGTCCCGTTGGCGGCTCTCAGATAGACCCTGCGGCCAGTGACCTCAGTCGATCCGAAAAAAGCGGTCGCCAGTTCCTCATCGACGATGGCGGGCATGTCGCGGCGCTGGTCGGTTTCGTTGAACAACCGGCCGGAACGCAGCGGCACCCTCAAGGTCTCGAGATATCCAGGCAGCGCGATGAGTGTCGACACGGTCTGAGCGGGACCGTCGATCCGCGCCGCCACCTGCTGCCAGAGCTGAAAACGCTCGAGCGGCAACGGAAATCCGATGCCCGCATCGCGAACACCGGCGACCTCACGCGCGGTCGACGCGGCGGCAGTCAAGAACGCCAGTCGCTTCTCGGTCGTGTCGAACAGCTGCTCGGTCGTCGTGGCGGTCGAGCGTGACAGCGGCAACTGAATCTGCATCGACACGACGCCTTCGGGATCGAATCCGAGCGGCACATTTCGCAAGTTGATGAAGGCACGCGTCAGCAGCCCCGCGCCGACGAGCAGCACAAGCGACAGCGCGATCTGGCTGGAGACAAGTGCTGCCCGCGTGGAGCGCGCCGATGGCAGGGCATCGGGATCCCCTCGCAGCGCGTTCGACGCATCCCGACGAGTGGCCGACCATGCGGCGAGCAGTCCTGCAACCAGCGCACAGCTGAACGACACGGCGATGGCGAAGAGCGCAACCGGCAGATCGACCGCGATGAGCTCGCGCCGCGGCAGCGACGCGGGAGCAAGCCATCGCAGGCCGTCGATGGCCCACTGGGTGACGAGCAGTCCGCCGACGACACCGAGCGACGCGAGGGTGGCGGCCTCGACGACCAGTTGAATGACGAGCTGGCCGCGCGTCGCGCCTATCGCCGCCCGGAGCGACAGCTCACGCCGTCGGGCGAGCGTCCGCGCCAGTATCAGGTTGCCAAGGTTGGCGCACGCGACCAGCAGCACGAAGCCGACAGCGCCGGCTAAAGCGAGCAGGGCAGGCCTGACGTCATGGGCGACGTCATCGTTCAGCGGCGTCAAGGAAAGCGACACCGGACCGGTGGGATAGTCAGACGGTCGTTCCGCGGCGAAGCCAGCCATCCACTCATTCAGGGCCGACTGCGCCGCGCTGAGCGGCACGGCGTCATTCAGGCGGGCGATCGTCGGGACCGCCCGATTGCGCGGTCCGGTGTCCGGCGCGCCAGGAAACCAGACGTCGATCTGCGTGGGCAGACCGGCCGCCGATCCCAGATACAGCCGAAGGTCGGCCGGCAGAATCCCGACGATCGTCATCGGGCGGTTATTGATCTCCACCGTCCGGCCGACAAGCGTCGGGTCGCCGCGCCATCGACGTTGCCACAGCTCGTAGCTGATGTTGACGCCGGTTACGCGGCCGGCGGCCGTATCTTCGGCGTTGCTCACTGGTCGACCGGCGAAGGTACTGACGCCGAGTGTCGGCATCAGCTCGTCGCTGACCGACGCTGCACTGACCGACTCCATGTCGTTGGCAGCGGTGAGATTTCCTTCCGACGCGTTCGCCGTCGCAACCGCCCTGAACAGGTCGGTCCGGTCGCGAAGCGCCGCGAATTCCGCCATAGTCAAGGGCCCAGGGCGGGCAAGAGCGGGGTCGTTCGCACGCACTGACACCAGACGAGCCGGATCCGGATAGGGAAGCGGCGTCAGCAGCACGGCACGGACCACCGTGAAGACGGACGTGGTCACGCCAATGCCCAGCGCGATGACCGTGAGGGCCGCGACGGCGAAGCCGGGACTTCGCAGCAGCAGTCGGATCGCATATCGGATATTCGCGAGCAGCATGGCCGGCGGAAATGCGTATCTCATGCCCGCCCCGGATCTCTCCTTTCAACGACTTGGCGAGAGGCAGCCGAGTAGCGTGTTCGAATCCGGGACGAGGCTGGCCGGCGGCGGACGGAGGAAGGGCCGGAGCGGACATGAAAGGCGGGCCTGGAGAGGCCCGCCCTACGTGCCTTGCTTCGCTACGAACCGTGCGTCGCGTTCCTTATACCGCCGCTGCTTCGGCGTCGCGGACGAGGCCGAGCTCGCGGCGGACGCGATCCTCGATCGTGCGATAGATGTCGGGATTCTCTTTGAGGAACTGCTTGGCGTTTTCGCGCCCCTGTCCGAGACGTTCGCCGCCGTAGGCGAACCACGCGCCCGATTTTTCGACGATGCGCTTGTCGACGGCCAGGTCGAGCAGGTCGCCTGTCCGAGAAATGCCTTCGCCGTACATCACGTCGAACTCGGCCTCACGGAACGGCGGCGCGACCTTGTTCTTCACCACTTTCACCCGGGTGCGGCCGCCGACGACCACATCGCCGTCCTTGATGCTGGCAATGCGGCGGATGTCGAGACGGACCGACGAGTAGAACTTGAGGGCACGGCCGCCGGTGGTGGTTTCGGGATTCCCGAACATCACGCCGATCTTCTCGCGCAGCTGGTTGATGAAGACCAGGCAGGTTTTCGATTTCGACACGACGCCGGTGAGCTTGCGCAGCGCCTGCGACATGAGCCGCGCCTGCAGCCCCATCTGCGCCTCGCCCATCTCGCCCTCGATTTCGGCCTTGGGGACGAGGGCGGCGACCGAGTCGACGACCACGACGTCGACGCCGCCGGAGCGGACGAGGACTTCGACGATTTCGAGGGCCTGTTCGCCGTTGTCGGGCTGCGAGACGAGCAGGTTGTCGACGTCCACGCCGAGCTTCTGCGCATAGATGGCGTCGAGGGCGTGCTCGGCATCGACGAAGGCCGCCATGCCGCCGAGCTTTTGTGCCTCGGCAATCACCTGCAGAGCGAGGGTGGTTTTGCCGGACGATTCGGGTCCGAAGATCTCCACGACGCGGCCCCGCGGCACGCCGCCGACGCCGAGCGCGAAATCGATGGTGATGGCGCCGGTGGGAATCGCGTCGATCGGCTGAATGGCGCCTTTCTGTCCGAGACGCATGATCGAGCCCTTGCCGAACTGCTTCTCGATTTGTCCGACGGCCAGATCGACCGCGCGGAGCCGTTCTTTGTCCTGCGCGGGAAACGCGATTCCGCGGTCGATCCGGTCGATTCTCTCTACTGGCGGCATGCGGTGCTCCTTGGGTGGCTGGGAGAGTCCGGTTAGTGCCGGACGCCACGTGAAAGCGCGGCTATTCTAGGTTTGTGCCGAGCGAAAGTCAAGCGCAATTTCGTGTAAGACAGGCTAGAACATTCAATATTTCAACTACTTGCGGACGCGCGCACTTTCGCCCCCTGGGCTGACGTACGCAGAATCTGCAATCATCTGGGCTCGATGCCCAGCCCAATCGGCCATGCCCTCGCGGGGGCCGCGATCGCGTGGGGCTTCCGCGGAACGACCGGCTGGAAGCTTCCGGCGCTCTGCGCCCTGTTTGCGATGCTCCCGGACCTCGATCTCGTCTACAGGCCGCTGCATCGAACCGCGACCCACAGCATCCCGGTGGGCATCCTCCTGACTATTGTCGCGATCGCCGTGACAGGACAGGTCAAAGCGGTGTCAGAGTGGTGTCGGAGCAATCTCGGAGTCGGGTCGGAGCAGGCTTTGAGCGGGCTCGGACCTAAATCTGACCGCGCTACGACCTGGGTCGGAGCTGGATCGGATGGGTATCGGATCGGGCTCGCGTGCGGCCTCGCCTGGACATCGCACGTTCTGCTCGACTGGCTGGGGGCGGACGCCAGCGCCCCGTACGGACTGCAGGCGCTCTGGCCCCTGAGCGACACCTGGTACTTCTCGGGACTCGACGTCTTTCCAGGCACCGAACGACGAGAACCCTTCACCGCGCGCGCGATAGCGATCAATCTGCGCGCCGCGCTCCAGGAAATCGTGCTGGTAGGGCCGATCGCCGTCGGCGCATGGTGGCTCACGCGTATTCGTAGAAACCGCGCCCGGACTTCCGGCCCAGGTGGCCGGCCGCCACCATCCGGCGGAGCAGTGGACACGGCCGGTACTTCGGGATCGCCGAGCCCGTCGTGCAGCACATTGAGGATTGCCAGGCAGATGTCGAGGCCGATGAAATCCGCCAGCGCCAGCGGGCCCATCGGGTGATTCATGCCCAGCTTCATGACCGTGTCGATCGCTTCAGGCGTGCCGACGCCTTCCATCACCGCGTAGATCGCTTCGTTGATCATCGGCATCAGGATGCGGTTGGCGATGAAGCCGGGGTAGTCGGCCGCTTCGACCGGCGTCTTGCCGAGCGTTCGACACGAGCTCCGCGCGCCACCGCCATCGACTCGTCTGACGTCGCCTGCCCGCGAATCAACTCGACCAGCGTCATGAGCGGCACCGGGTTCATGAAGTGCATGCCGAGCACCTTGTCGGGACGGGTGGTCGCCGCGCCCAGCAGCGTGATCGAGATCGATGAAGTGTTCGAAGCGAGGATCGCGTCAGCGCGGGTCAGCCCGTCGAGCGCCGTGAACAGCGCTCACGTTTGGCCTCGGCGTCTTCGACGATCGCTTCGACGACGTAGTCGGCGGCTGCCAGCGTGTCGAGCGTCGTGCCGGTGGACAGCCGCCCGAGCGCCGCGTCGCGATCCGCCGCCGTCAACTTGCCCTTCTCGACGAACTTCGCGAGGCTCTTCTCGATCGCTTGCCGCGCCCGATCGAGCATCGGCTGCGCGACGTCGACCAGCCGGACCTCGAATCCCGCCTGCGCGAACACCTGGGCGATGCCGTTGCCCATCGTGCCGGCGCCGACGACGCCGACGGAGTTGATCGTCAAGAACGCTCTCCGTTTTTCGTTCGACGTTCTCCGTTCTGCGTTCTTCGTTCTTCGCAGGACGAACCGCGTAGAACGTAGAACGCAGAACCGAGAACGTAGAACGTAGAACCTAGAACGTAGAACGTTCCGCTCACCGTTCGACCGCGAGCGCGACGCCGTTGCCGCCGCCGAGGCACAGCGTCGCGATGCCGCGCTTCAGGTTCCGCTGCTTCAGCGCGTAGAGAAGCGTCGTCAGCACGCGCGCGCCGCTCGAGCCGATGGCGTGGCCGAGCGCGACGGCGCCGCCGTTGACGTTGACCTTCGCTTCGGTCGAATGCCAAGCTCGTTCAGCACCGCGACCGCCTGCACCGAAAACGCCTCGTTCAGCTCGAACAGATCGACGTCCGACAGCGTTCCAGCCGACCTTCTGCGCCACGCGTCGCACCGCCTCGACCGGCGTCATCAGCACGAACTTCGGCGGCAGGCCGCTGGTCGCCTGCCCGACGATGCGGGCGAGCGGAGCGAGATTGAGCGACCGCGCGCGCTCGGCCGCCATCACGACGAGCGCCGACGCGCCGTCGTTGACGCCGGGCGCATTGCCGGCCGTCACGGTCCCGTCCTTCTTGAACGCCGGCTTGAGCGCCGCCAGCGACGCCGCCGTCGTGTCGGGGCGAATCGCCTCGTCGCGATCGACGATGATTGGGTGGCCCTTCCGCTGCGGAATCGAGACCGGCAGGATCTCGTCCTTGAACCATCCGGCCTCGGTGGCGCTGCGCCGCCTTCTGATGGCTCCGCGCGGCATAGTCGTCCTGCGCCGTCGCGGCTCGACGTGATAGTGCTCGGCGACGACCTCGCCCGCGTTGCCCATGTGACACTGCTCGAACGCGCACCACAGGCCGTCGTTGATCATCGAGTCGACGAGCTCGCGCGTGGCCCATGCGCAGGCCCTCGCGCACGCGCGGCAGGAGGTACGGGCAGTTGCTCATCGACTCCATGCCGCCGGCGACTGCGATGTCGATGTCGCCGGTCGCGATCGCCTGATGCGGCGAGCATCACGGCTTTGAGCCCGGAGCCGCAGACCTTGTTGATGGTGAGCGCGGCGACGTGGTCGGGCAGGCCGCCTTGAGCGCCGCCTGCCGCGCCGGGTTCTGGCCGAGGCCAGCCGACACGACGTTGCCCATGATGCATTCGTCGACGATCGCCGGATCGATGCCGGCGCGGCGGACCGCCTCGGCGACGACCAGCGCGCCGAGCTGCGGTGCGGTGAGCTCTTTGAGCGACCCGAGGAACTTGCCGGTGGGCGTCCGGACGGCGCTGACGATGACGGCTTCTCGCATGGTTACGTTCTACGTTCTACGTTCTATGTTCGTCGTTCGTGGTCATTGACCGGGGTCCGCGCCGGGATCACTTGGTGCGGATGGTGATCCGTTTGACGACTTTGTCGCCGAGCAGCATCTGCAGCCGTGTCAGGATCATCGGCCTCGAGCGGGAGACTTCGCGGGCCCACTGGGGGCTGACGGCATCGACCAGCAGCTCCCCGTCCTCGAGATGCACCGCGGTGGCGCGTTGCAGTGCGCCGCCCGACGGCGGCGTTCCAGGCGAATTCCACCTTGCCTGGCAGAGAGCGGCGTCGATGCTGCAGCAGTTCGGCGATGGCACCGGGAACAGCGGCAGCAATCGACTTGCATGATTTCGTCATTTGAATCTTATCATTCGACTCATGCGCCTCATCCTGGCCTCGGCCTCTCCGCGGCGCGCGGAGCTGCTGCGCGCCGGCGGTTATGCGTTCGAAACGCTCGTCGTGAATGTCGACGAGAGCGTACGGCCGGACGAACGGCCGAGGACTACGTCCGGCGGCTGGCGCGGTCGAAGAAGTGCGCGCGGCGTCGAAGTCGTCTCGAGCATCAGCCCGAACACCGACGCTGCCTCGCATGCCGGACCACGCGGCTCGTCTCGAGGCGAGCAGTACGCGGTCCTCGGCGCCGACACGGCCGTGGTCGTCGACGGCGAGATTCTCGGCAAGCCGGCCGACGACGACGACGCCCGGCGGATGCTGCGCCGGCTGTCCGGCCGCGAGCATCGAGGTCTTGACGGGCATCAGCCTCCGCACCACGGCGGTCGAGCTGGCCGCCGTCGAGACGACCGCAGTCTGGTTCGCGGCGCTTTCCAATCAGGATATCGACTGGTACGTCGCGAGCGGGGAAGGCCGGGACAAAGCTGGGGCGTATGCGATTCAGGGGCTCGCATCGCGCTTCATCCCCCGGATCGACGGTTCATATTCGAACGTCGTCGGGCTGCCGATTGCCCGACTGGGCGAGCTCGTCACTGAAATGTGGTATAGCCCGCAAAAAACCACGTGAATCCCGGGTGTTTTTCGCCGCGTCCAATCTTGCATCGCGAGATAGTCGGGCGTATTCTGAGTGTGTCTTTTCCCGGAAGTCCTTATGACACATCGATATATCAAGATCGGCGCCACTGTCGCTGGTCCTCGTCGCTCGCATTCACCGGCCTGCTGTGGGCGACGCTTCGCGAGGGCACCGAGTACTACAAGCACGTCGATGAAGTGATGAACAGTCCCGAGCAGTGGCAGGACAAGAAGCTGCAGCTTCACGGCTTCGTCGTACCGGGTCGATCATGGTCGAAGCCCGAGCACGCTTCGATTACAGGTTCAAGGTCCAGAACAACGGACATGTCGTCGACGCCACGTACACGGGGATTGTTCCCGACACCTTCAAGACATGCCCGGAAGGAGCCGAGGTCGTGCTGAAGGGCCGGCTGACGACCGACCGGGTTCCACACCGACCCCAACGGCATCATGGCGAAGTGCCCGTCGAAATACGAGGAAGCCAAGGTCGCAAAGAAGGTCGGCTAAATGGCCTCTCTCGGCACGTTTCTCCTGCTCGCGACGTTCGTCGTCTGCAGCTACGCCGCGACTGCGTCGGTCGTCGGCGCGCGGCGAGGCTCGCGCCGCCTGATTGAAAGCGGCATCGGCGCCTTCTACCTGATCGCCGCGCTGATGACGGTCGCTTCGGCGGTCATGATCAACGCCTTCCTCACCGACGACTTCTCGATCAAGTACGTCGCGCGCTACTCCGACAGCGTCCAGCCGCTGTTCTACAAGATCACCGTCGTACTGGGGCGGGCTCGACGGCTCGATCATGTTCTGGGTGTTCCTGCTGTCGATCTTCGGCGGCCTGGCCGTGTACGTGAACCGCGAGCGGCATCGCGAGCTCATCCCGTACGTCGTCGCCACGATCTCCGCCGTCCAGATGTTCTTTCTGTTCCTGATGGTGGTGCACAACAACCCGTTCGCGCACCTACCTCACGTCGGTCCCGCCCGACGGCGAAGGGCTGAACCCGCTGCTGCAGAACTACTGGATGGTCATCCATCCACCGTCGCTCTACACCGGCTTCGTCGGGATGACGATCCCGTTCGCGTTCGGCATCGCGGCGCTGATCACCGGTCATCTCGACGATGCCTGGCTGCGCGCGGTGCGCCGCTGGACGATGTTCAGCGTGGCTCTTCCTGTCGATTCGGCTTGATGCTCGGCATGATCTGGGCCTACGAAGAGCTCGGCTGGGGCGGCTACTGGATGTGGGACCCGGTCGAGAATGCCGCGCTGCTGCCGTGGTTCACCGCGACGGCGTTCCTGCACTCCGTGATGGTGCAGGAGCGGCGGAGCATGCTGCGCGTGTGGAACGTCACGCTCGTCATCCTGACGTTCTTCCTGACCATCTTCGGCACGCTTCATGACCCGCTCCGGCATCGTGCAGTCGGTGCACGCCTTCGGCGAGGACCCGGTGCTGGCGTGGCTCTTCACCGTCTTCATGGTTGTGATCCTCGCGGTCAGCTTCGGCTAGTGATCTACCGGCTGCCGCTGCTCAGGGCGCGCAACGATCTCGATTCCTGGATGTCGCGCGAAGCGGCGTTCCTCGCCAACAACTGGATCCTGCTGTTCTCGGCGTTCTTCGTCGCTCTTCGCGACGATGTTTCCGACGCTCAGCGAGGCGGTCACTGGCGAGCGCATCACGGTGAGCGCGCCGTTCTTCAACAAATGGATGCTGCCGATCGGCCTGGTGCTGCTGCTCCTCACGGGCATCGGGCCGCTCCTGGCGTGGCGCAAATCCACCGTGGGCAACCTGCGGGATCAGTTCCTGTGGCCTGTGGCGGCGGGGGTCGTCTCGGCAGGAATCTTCGTCGCGCTCGGGTTCCGGGTCTGGGTGTCGGGCATCTGTTTCGCGCTCTGCGGCTTCGTGCTCGCGACGATCGTTCAGGAATTCTGGCGCGGCGCGAACGTCCGCCGCGGCGCGACCGGTACCGACATCCTGACGGCGCTCATCGGTCTGGTCGGCCGCAACAAGCGTCGCTACGGCGGGTACATCGTCCATATCGGCGTCGTCCTGATTTTCTTCGGCTTCGCCGGCGAAGGCTTCAAACAGAAGGAGCTGGTGATTCTGAAGCCCTCGCAGCAGGTGACCATCGGCGACTACACCGTGCGCTACGACGGCTTCAAAATGAGCGAAGACGGCTCAGAAGCAGGCGATGACCGCGTCGACGAGCATCTTCGTCGGCGGGACGCAGGTCGGCGTCGCTCTACCCGGCGAAGTGGTTCTGGCACAAGCGCGAAAACGATCCGCCGACCACCGAGGTGGCGATCCGCCGAACGATTGCCGAAGACTTGTACGTGGTCCTGAACTCTGCGGACGCCGCGACGCAGGCGGCGAGCTTCGAGATCGTGGTCAACCCGCTGGTGAACTGGCTGTGGCTGGGATTCGGCATCCTGGCCATCGGGACGGGCATCGCGCTCCTGCCGGAGCGGACGTACTCGTTCGCGCTCTCCAAGCTGCCGGCCAGCGAGGCGGCGGCGACGACCGCGGCACTCACGCTGGCGCTCGTCCTGGGTGGCGCACCGTTCGTCAGCGCCCAGACGGGTGAGCAGGTGCAGCCGCAGCAGCGCAGCGCCCTGCTTCGCCAGCTCGAAAGCGAGATCATGTGCACGTGCTCGTGCCGTCGCTCGCTGAGCAACTGCGGAATGATGAACTGCCATGGCCTCGACAGCCAGGGCGCCAAACTGCAGGCACATCTGGCGTCGGGGAAGGATCACGATCAGGTGGTCGCCGCGTTCGTTGCCGAATTCGGCCAGGAGATCCTGATGTCGCCGATCGATGAGGGCTTCAACCGCCTGGCGTGGTTGTTCCCTTATCTGGTTGGAGCGAGCGGGGCGGTCGCGATCGGCTTTGTCGCCGTCCGCTGGTCCCGCCGCCAACAGAACGCCCACGCCGAGGCGCTGCCGGCAGCCGATCCCGCTCTGGACGAGCGCCTCGACGATGAGCTCCGCAACCTCGACTGATTCAGTCCGGCTGAAGCCTGACACTACAACCGAGCGTGGCGTCCGTCTTCAGGCGGATGGCCTCCAGCCCTGGCAGTTCTTCGTGCTGGCCGCGCTCGTCTGCGCGACCGCCGTCACCTACATGGTCCGCGGACAGGGCGTCACCACCGTTCTGCTGCTGTCGATCCTGATGGCGACGACCGCAGTGGTCGCTCTCGCGGTGCTGCGCACCGTCAGGCCCCTCGTGACCACCCAGGAAGATCGCACGCCCATGGTTGGCGAGCGGACGCGGGTTGCGCTCGAGCGCGAGAAAATGCTGGCCCTGCGCACGCTCAAAGAGCTCGAGTTCGATCGCGCGATGAAGAAGATTTCTGAAGACGATTACCGCGAGATGTCCTCGCGGCTGCGGGCCCGCGCCACCCGGATCATCAACCAGCTCGATGCCGGTGCCGGTCAACGGCCCAGGATCGAAGCGGATCTGGCTAAGCGCCTGAGAGAGCGTGACCAAGTACGTAGGGCGGACCTCTCAGGTCCGCCTTCGACCAAGGACCTCTCAGGTCCGCCGGCGACCGACGGCCGTTCGCCAAAGGCTGCGGCGCGCATCTGTGCCGCCTGCTCGACGCCGAACGACGCGGACGCGAAGTTCTGCAAGGGTTGTGGGGAAAAGCTGGGATGAGGCCCCTTTGCGTCCTCTGCCTCCTCTGCGTCCTCGTCAGCGCAGTCTCCGCCCAGATGGATTTCCGCCAGGCTTCCGGGATCCCAAGGCCTGTTGACGATCTCCCTGCCGGAACGATCTCCATCCGCGTCATTCGCGGTGACCTGTCCAACCCGATCGCCAATCATCCCGTCGAGCTTCGGCTGGGCGACGAAGTCAGAACGCAGAATACCGACGCCGAAGGGCGCGCCGATTTCATCGTGGCGACAACCGGCACGCTGCGAGCGTCTACCGTCGTCGATGGCGAGCGTCTCGAATCGCAGCCCTTTCCGGCGCCAGGCGCCGCGGCCTTCCGCATGCTGCTGGTCGCCACCGACAAAGAGGCCGCAGCGAAGGCGGCAGAGGAGGCGAAGAACGCGGTCACCGCCCCGGTCGTTCTGGGTCGCGAGTCCCAGTTCGTCATCGAGCCCGGCGACGAGCGAGTCACGGTCTATTACGTGCTGCAGATCGTCAACGAGGCCAAAACGGTCGTCAATCCGCCGACGCCCTTCCAATTCGACGTGCCGCGCGGCGCCGACGGCACGACGATCATCAAGGGCCCGGCGGGCAAGGCGATCGTGAACGGACGAACGGTGCACGTACAGGGGCCGTTCACGCCGGGAATCACCGAGTTGCAGGTCGCCTACTCGCTCAGGGCAGGTGGCGGGTCGGTCGAGATCGATCAGCAGTTTCCGGCCGATCTCGAGCATCTCGCGGTGATCGTCAGCAAGCAAGGCGACGCGAAGCTAACCTCCCCCAACATCGCGCGTCAGCAGGAAATGCCCGCCGACGGCAAAATGTACATCGCGGCGGCAGGCGACCGGGCGATCGCCGCCGGCAACCCCATTTCGCTGAGCATTTCCGGGCTTCCCCATCACAGCCGCGCGCCGGTCTGGATCGCGTTCACCGTCGCGGGCATCATCGCGATCGTCGGACTCGTCGCGATGATGCGCCCGGTCGACCAGGATCAGCGGGGCAGCGAGCGCAAGCGGCTGGTCGCCCGTCGCGAAAAGCTCTTTCAGGAGCTCGTCCGGCTCGAACAGGATCACCGCCGCGGCCGTCTGGATGCGGCGCGTTACGGCGAGCGACGGGAGTCACTGCTGGGCGCCCTCGATCAGGTGTACGGAGCCCTCGCCGACGGCGACACGGGCGCCGCTGCGTGACAGCGCCCTACGAGCGTTGAGCGACGACTTCGACCGCATAGAGCTCGCCGACCTGTCCCGCCGTTACGGCAGGCGCCCCGCGGTGTCGAAAGTGACGCTGACCGCGCGGGCCGGCGACATCCTCGGCCTCCTGGGCCCGAACGGGGCGGGCAAATCCACGCTGCTCGGCATGCTGGCCACGCTCGTGGCCCCGACCTCCGGTTCGCTTCATTACGGAACGGCTGGATCATCCGGGGACGGGGGTACGATTCGCGCGCGGATCGGGCTGCTGGCGCACGAACTGCACCTCTACCCGGAGCTCACTGCCCGCCAGAACCTCGACTTCTTCGCCAGGCTGTATGGCCTCGACGCGCCGCGGGTCGTGCCTCAGGCACTGGAGGCGGCCGGCCTCACCGATCGCGCTGACGATGATGTCTCGAGTTTTTCGCGGGGCATGCGACAGCGGCTGGCGCTCGAACGCGCGTTGTTGCACAAGCCCCGGCTGCTGCTGCTCGACGAGCCGTTCACCGGCCTGGACGATCGGGCCGTCACCATCGTCGCCAGCCGTCTCCGCGAACTGGCAGCGGCCGGCGCCATCATCGTGGTCGCGACGCACGACCTGGACTTGGCGGATGGCCTCGTGACGCGGGTTGCCGTCATGCGGGATGGCAAACTGCTGGCTGACGAGGCGGCTGGCCCCGGCCTTCGCGGCCGATATCGGGCCCTGGTGAGTGGCTGATGACCGAGCGCCCCCGACTGATGACCGAAGCGCCCCTGGCTGATGATGACAGAGCGCCCGCGGCCATGCCGAGCCGAGGAACCGTCACCTATCCGAGGCGAGGCATCATCGAAGAACGCGCTGGGGATGGGGCCCCAGCGCTAGTGAAGTAATGTTTTTCAGAACCGCCCTCCTCGTTCTCAAGAAAGACTTCGCGATCGAGGTCAAGAGCCGCGAGATCGTCTACACGACGCTGCTGTTCGCTCTGTCGTGCATCCTGATCTTCTCGCTCACCTTCGTGGTGGAGGGACAACCGCTGCAGGACGCGGCGGCCGGGATCATCTGGATCGCGATCGCGTTCTCGGGCACGCTGGCGCTCGGCCGCACCTTCGAGCGCGAGCGGTATTCGGAAACGCTCCGGGCGTTGCTGCTGGCCCCGGCACCGCGCGCCGCGATCTACGTCGGCAAACTGCTCGGGATACTGGCGCTGCTGGTGGCCACCGAGCTGCTGATCGTCCCGCTGGTCGCTGTGCTGTTCCAAGCCGATCTATTTGGCCAGCTGGCGCTGCTGACACCATTACTGTTTCTGGGTACGCTGGGGTTTGCGGCGGTTGGTACGCTGTTCGCGGCAATGCTGGTCCGCGCGCGCACGCGTGATGTACTGCTGCCGATCCTGTTGTATCCGATCACGGTTCCGGTCATGATTGCCGGAGTGCGGGGCACCGCGGCGCTGTTGCAGGACCCCGCGGAGCCGTCGCTCGCGCTCTTGTGGATCGCGATTCTGATTTCGTTCGATATCGTGTTCGTGACGCTCGCGTTGTGGACTTTTGAACCGCTGATGACTGAATAGATGCGAACAGCATTCGTCCCACTTCTGGTCATCGCCGCCGCGATGTTCGCCTACGCGCCGATCTTCATCGCGCAGGCGCCGTACGAGTCGACGATGCTGCTCATTCAGAAGGTCATGTACTACCATGCACCTTCGGGAATGGTGATGTTGATCTCCGGCCTGGTCGCCGGCATTGCCAGCGCCATGTTCCTGTGGAAGAAGAACCGCGGCGCGGATCATGTCGCGCTGGCGGCTGCGGAGTTGACGGCCGTGTTCGGGCTGATCGTGCTGCTCACCGGCCCGCTGTGGGCACGTAAGGCCTGGGGTATCTGGTGGGTGTGGGACGCGCGGCTCACCATGTCGTTCGTCGGGTGGCTGATTTCGCTGGCCTACCTGGTCCTGCGCAAGTACGGCGGTCCCGGCTCCGAAAAGCTGGCGGCTGGCCTCGCGCTGTTCGGCGCCGCCAATGTGCCGTTCATCTATCTCTCGGTCAACATCTGGCGCACGATCCACCCGCAGACGACCGTGGCACCGACGCTGCCAGCGGGCATGCGCGAGCCGTTCTGGTTCTGCGTGGCCGCGTTCTTCCTGTTCTACTCACTGTTGATGACCGCACGGGTGCGCCTCGAACGTCAGCGTGCCGCGCTGGACGATCTCTATCTCGCAGCCGAGGAATGACATGGTCCGACGAATTTTCATTGCCGTGTGGTCGGCTCTTCTGACGTCGAACGTGCTGCTGGCGCAGCCGCCGCAGGTCAACGAGTACGTTCCCGTCACAGGACCGCCAACCGAAACGGTGCCCGCCGCACCGCTGCTCATTGGCGTCTACATCATCGTCTGGCTCGGGTTGATGCTTTACGTCTGGACGATCTGGCGTCGACTCGCGCGGGTCGAGACGGAAATGCAGGTCCTGTTGCGAAAGTCTGAGACTGCGCGGTGACGGCCGGTCACTTCCTGTTCATCCCGGCGGTCCTGCTGGTCGGGCTGGTCATCGGATGGATTCTTGGCGCCCGAGCCGCCCGCGACGCCTATGCGGCCGAACTGCGCCGACGTGAAGAGCGTGCCGCCAGAGCCAGCCGGCCAAGCGAGCCGCGCAAGACCGGTACGTAGGACGAGGGGTACGTAGGGCGGGCCTCTCAGGCCCGCCTCCCTTGTCAAACCTCTCTCAACGACCCACCGACAGACGCTTTGCCAGGACCGGCGGCAGTCCGGCGTTGACGATTTTCGCCTGCGCCTGGCCGACCGGGTACTCCAGCCGATAGAGATGGACCCGCTTCTTTTCGACCTCGACGATGGCGTAGGCAGCCCGTGGATCGCCATCGCGCGGCTGGCCAACCGCACCCGGATTCACCAGATAAAGGATGTCGTCGCTGAGCTCCAGGCGTGCCTCTGCGGCCGTCGCCGGGCCGATCGCGTGAAGCTCACCTTCCGCCAGCTGGAACGTGACCGGGAAATGCGTATGCCCGAAGAGGCAGAGCGGCCGCGACATGCTCTTCAGCGCGCGAAGCGCATCGGTCTCATCGAAGACATATGCGTCTTCGTCAAATGGTGCGCCGTGGCAGATTTCGACCAGATCGTCAACGGCGAGCGGCCCCGCGGGCAGGGCGGCCAGCCAGTCGCGGTTGTCGGGCTCGAGGGTATCCAGGGTCCACTGCGCGGCTGCGCGCGCCACGGCGTTGAAGCCATCGGCCTGATCCAGGCCGCTGGCCACCTTGTCATGGTTGCCGCGGACGATTGCCACCGGCTGCAGTTCCTGCACCACGGCGACGACCGCATTGGGATCGGCACCATAGCCGACGACGTCGCCGAGCACCAGCGTTTCGTCGAAGCCGCGGTTTCGCGCGTCGGCAACGCAAACCTCCAAGGCCTCGAGGTTGGCGTGGATGTCGGTGAGAACGAGGTAACGCAGCGGCCTATTCTCCTATGCTTCCAGCCAATCGACCAACTCTTCGACGATCGTCCCGACCGCCGGCCGGCCGGCGTCGACGCGCCGGTGCGCCTGCTCGTAGGCGGCGCGCCGCGCCGCATACAGCCGTTCGAATTCGGCCCGGTCGGCCGCCAGCGGTCGACGGCCGTCCGCCGGTATGCGTTGAATGAGCTGTGACAGCGGGACGTCGAGCCAGATCGACGTCCCGTCACTGTTGATGAGAGAGCGGTTCTCGGGATCGACGAAGGTTCCGCCGCCGGTGGCGACAACGGTGTGCCGCGCACCCAGTTGGTCGATCAGCACGGTTCGTTCGGCAGATCTGAAGTAGGGCTCACCCCGGCGCGCGAACAGGTCGGCGACGGTTTGATGCTCGCGCGACTCGATCGCTTCGTCGATGTCGACGGCGCGCCATCCCAAACGCCGTGCGAGCGCTCGCGCGACGGTCGTCTTCCCGGCGCCCATGAATCCGACCAGGTAGATCTTGTCCGTTTTCACGCTCGAATCGTTCGCTGCCTATCGACCCGTGACCAGCGTGCTCAGCGTGTCGAAAAACCCTGGATACGAGATCGCCACCGAATCAGCCCCCTCGACGCGTGACGGACGCTCGGCGGCGAGCGCGGCAATGGCGAACGACATCGCCATCCGGTGGTCGCCCTGCGCGTCGGCCACCCCTCCCGAGGGGGCGCCGGACCCGCGCACGACGAAGCCGTCCGGCCGTTCGTCGGCGTCGATGCCGAGCGCACGGAAGCCCTTTACCAACGCGGCAATGCGGTCGCTTTCCTTGACCCGGAGCTCGGCGGCGCCGCGAACCGATACTTCGCCGCCGTTCGCCGCCAGCGCCGCAAGAGCCGGGAGCTCGTCGATCAGACTCGGGACCTCGTCGGGGCCGATTTCAACGGAGCCCGTCCGGTCGGCCTCGACCACGATGGTGCCCGAGGGCTCGCCGGCGGCGTCAGTCCGCTGTTCGACGTGAACGCGGGCGCCGTACCGTCGCAACACGTCGATGAGACCCACCCGGGTCGGGTTCAGCCCGACGTCATCGATGGAAATCTGCGACCCGGGCAGGGCGGCGGCCGCCACCATCCAGAAGGCCGCAGAGGAGAAGTCACCGGGAACGTCCAGCTGCTGTGCCGTCGCTTTCTGGCCGCCGTCAATCGCGATCGTGCGACCGTCGACCCGCACGTGAATGCCGAACGCGGCAAACGCCCGCTCGGTGTGGTCCCTGGTCTGGGCCGGCTCGGTCACCGACGTCGTGCCGCTGGCATGCAGCCCGGCCAGGAGAACCGCACTCTTGACCTGAGCGCTTGGAATCGACGGCTGGTAGGAAATGCCGTGCAAAGTCGCACCGTGGACGGTCATCGGCGCATGGCCGTCCACCGCATCGATCCGGGCACCCATTTGGGTGAGGGGGTCGATCACTCGCCTCATCGGCCGGCGCGACAGCGATTCGTCGCCGACAAGCGTGCTGGTGAACGGCTGCGCGGCCAACAGCCCCAGGAGCATGCGCATGGCGGTCCCGGAATTCCCGGCATCCAGGGCGCTGGCTGGTGAACGCCAGCCGGCGAAACCTCGTCCCACTATAGTGACGACGTCCTCGTCCTCGCGGACCTCTATGCCGAGCCCTCGCAGGCAGGCCAGGGTCGACCGGCAGTCCGCGCCTGGCGCGTAGTTGGACAGTCGGGAGGTTCCGTCGGCGATGGCGGCGAGCAGCGCATAACGATGGGAGATCGACTTGTCCCCAGGCACCCGCAACCGGCCGCGCAGACGTCGGGCCGGCGACACGGTGGCCGCGGACGCTGAAGCCATGGTCAGCATCTTACTTCTTTGCCATTGCCCCGGGTTTACCCGGGAGCCCGCTTACCCGGATGCTGGCGGACGCCGCTTCCGCCTGTCTTGACATGGCTCTAGAGTTGGGATGGTATTCAAGGGCCCCATGGCCGCACCCCGCTCGCTGAGGCTCGAGTTCACCAGCGCGTTTGAAATGCTCGACCTCGTGCAGGTCGTCAGCGACCACATGGGGCGCGATGTCGGCCTCGATGAAGAGGCGGTCCACTGGGTCGGCGTCGCCATCCGTGAATCGGTGATCAACGCCATCAAGCACGGCAACCAGAGCGATGTCCGCAAGCGGGTCTTCGTCGACTTCGAAGCGGCCACCGACGTCGCCGAATTGAAAATCCGGGTGCGGGATCAAGGGCCTGGATTCGACCCGGAACACGTCGCCAACCCTCTCGCGCCCGAAAACCTGCTCAAGGCGAGCGGGCGCGGCATCTTCCTCATTCGCAGCTTCATGGACGACGTGATCCTCCAACGCGCGCCCGAAGGCGGCATGGAGATCCGCATGACCAAGCGGGTCCAGCCCGCAGCGTGACCCTCGATCCGCTATGGCTGACCACCGCCGTCGAGGCGGTCGTCCACGCCGGCGACGTCATGCTGTCGCGGGTCGGCAAGAGCTTCCGCGTCGACAAGAAAAGCGCGATCGACCTCGTGACCGAAGTGGACGTGGCGATCGAGCGGAGCTTCCGCGAGATGATCGCGGACCGCTTTCCGGATCACGCGGTGCTCGGCGAAGAAATGGGCGGCAGCGGATCGCCGCCGCCCGGTCCGTGCTGGGTGTTCGATCCGATCGACGGCACCACCAACTTCGCGCACGGGCTGCCGATCTTCTGCGCCTCGCTCGCGCTGGAAATCGACGGCACGGCGCAGCTGGCGGCCGTCTACGATCCGACGCGCAAAGAGCTCTTCACCGCCGAGCGGGGCAGCGGCGCGTTTCTGAACGGACGCCGGTTGCAGGTCTCCGCCGCCGCCGATCTGCTGGATGCGTTGCTCGTCACCGGCTTTCCCTACGACGTGCATCAGCGTGTCGACGAAATCGTCGGTCTGTTCGCGGCCTTCGTCGGCCGCGCCCGCGCCGTCCGTCGGCTGGGGTCTGCGGCCATCGACCTGTGTTACGTCGCCGCCGGACGCATGGACGGGTTCTGGGAAAGCGACCTCAAACCGTGGGACATCGCCGGCGGCGCGCTGATCGTCGAGGAAGCCGGCGGCCGCGTCACGAACCTGACGGGCGATCGCTTTTCATCCCGTGCCGGCCACGTCCTGGCGACCAACGGTCTCCTGCACGACCCGATGCTGCAGGTAATCCGCGACTTCCGCCGCGGTCGCCTCGAGCGGACGCGCTGAGCGCGTCAGAGGACAGTCGGGCCCCGAGCAAGGCGATTTCAGGCCAGTTTTTCGCAGCTGGGCTGGCACTGCTTCTGCTTCGTCCTCCGGCGAGGAGTTTCCAATGCGTCGACTGCTCACCGTTACCGCCGTCGCCTCGTTGCTTTCAGGGTTCATCGCCCCGTCGCCGGCTGCCGCACAGCAATCGTTCAACTTCTACCTCGGCGGGTTCACGCTGTCGCCCGAAGACTCGCGCTCGCGCTCGGACGGCCGCAGCGACGACGTGCTGGTCAATAACCTGAATAATTTCAGCTTCAACATCGAGGACTTCAACAACGTCACCTTCGGGGGCGAGTGGCTGATTGCGCTGGGCGAACGGGCGGAAGCAGGGCTCGGCGTCGGCTACTACTCCGAGTCGGTGCCAAGCGTGTACACCGACCTCGTCAACGAGGATTTCAGCGAAATCGAACAGGACTTCAAGCTGCGCATCGTCCCGTTCACGGCCACGTTCCGATTCATACCGCTCGGCCGGAACTCTGGTGGCATCCAGCCGTACATCGGCGCGGGTGTGGGCCTCTATCGGTGGCGCTACAGCGAAAGCGGCGAGTTCGTCGACTTCGATTCCACGATCTTCCGCGATACCTACATCGGCACCGGCGGCGCGGCAGGTCCGGTAATCCTTGGTGGCATTCGCGTGCCGCTCGGCGCGTGGGATATCGGCGGCGAAATCAGATATCAGAACGCCGAAGGCACATTGCCGACGGATCAGGGATTCTCGGGAGAGAAGATCGATCTCGGCGGGTTCAATTACCTGCTGACGTTCAACGTCAGGTTCTGAAGGACCAAACATGGCCCGCCGACGCTCGATCGGTACGTGGGGCGGGCCTCTTAGGCCCGTCGTCATTCGGTCAGCACATCCTCACTGACGCCGGTAGAGAGCCATTCCTCCGCCCTCGCAGACCCGCGCGAACCCCTCGAGCAATCGTGGGTTCTCGCGGGCGCGTTGCGCGAGCATGTCGCCACCCTCGGAGTACTCGTCGATCAGCACCCAGCCGGCAAACGGACGCGCACGTTCGATGGCGCTGAGCCAGATGTCCCCATTGCCCTCGTGCAGAAAATCGCGAAGCTGAAATCCGTCGCGCGACAGCTCCTGCAGATAGTGAGCGAGCGAGTCCATGCTCGCCATGATGGTCGTGCCGTCGTACTGGCGTGTGAGGCACTTCGTGACCTGCCGCCGCGCTTCGGCGTTCGGGATGTCCCATTGGGCTTCGGCAGTTATGGGTGCCGCGCCGAACATCGGCAGGATCTCGAGCGCGCCAATGATCATGACCACCGCCGCCGCGGCTGGCACGGCGCGTCCCCAGCGCGCTGCTGCCACGCCGACCCCGATCGCCTGCGCGGCGAGCAGTGGAACCATGTAACGCACGCGATGCGGGTGCCCTTGAAAGAATGCGAACCACGGCAGCGCGGCAGCCGCCGCGGGGGCGAGGCCGATGGCGGCGACGGCGCCCGCCGGGCTGAACAGACCGCGCACCATCAAGCCAATCAAACCGACGATCGCGATGACCGTCGTGATCGTACCGCCCAGCGAACGGACTCCGGTCAGGACCTGGCTGGCCGCCGCCCCTGGATCGCCAAGGGCGAGATTCTCGGGGACGAAGAAACCGCCGGCGACAAGCCACTGACCGACGACGACCCGGCTGAAGATGAGGAACGCGACGATGGCCGCGGCAGGGTAGACGGCAACCGGCGCGATTTCTCGAACGGCGCCGTCGAACGTCTGCCCAGCCCGACGCCGCATCCAGACGGCTCCCGCCAGTGCGGTCACTGTAACCGGCCAGCCCTCGTAGCGCGTGAGGCACGACAACGCGAACACCATCCCGACCAGCTGGTGGGTCTTCGCGGGCGCTCCCGCGGCACACCACTCGATCAGCATCGCGACCGCCAGCAGCGTGGTCGCGAGCAGCAATGGCTCGGTCAGCGGGGTGCTCTGCAGATACAGCAGATTCGGATTGATGACGAATGTAAACAGCGCGGCGGTCGAGGCCCACAGCGATTCGGTCAGCCTTGACGCTATCCAGGCAATCGCTCCGGCAGCCACGGTAAACGACACGACCGAGATGACGACCGCTGAGAGGCCGCTGCGAAACATGCTGTCGAGCTGAACTGGGACCGCGTTGAGGACGTGCGGCAGCGGCAACCAGACCGCGCCGATCTGCTGCCATCCTGGCGTCAAGCTGTCGACGATGCGGCGTGCGACGACGAGATGGCCGCGGGCGTCGTAGTGAGTCAGCGTCAGGCCGTCACGCGCGACCACGATCGCCGCGGTGATGCCGCACACTGCGCCGACGAGCGCGGCCGTCGCCGCGAAGCGCCAGCGCCGCGACGGTATAATCACGTGTTTATTCTATGGGGAGAATCGTCGAATGGGCGCAGGGGTTCGCGCTCGCGCTGGGCGCGCCGGGCCTGTTCGTCGTCGCCATCCTGGATTCGTCCTTCCTGACGCTTCCCGAAATCAACGACATCCTCGTCGTGCTGATGGTCTCGCGGCACAAGTCGCGGCTGGCCTGGTACGCCGGCGCCGCGACTGCCGGATCGATTGTCGGATCGCTCGTGCTCTACACCATCGGCCGGAAAGGCGGTGAAGCGTTCCTGCAGAAGCGCTTCAGCGTGGAACGCAGCAATCGCGCCATGGCCTTCATCCAGAAGTACGGCGTGCTGGCCATCATCATCCCGTCTCTCCTGCCGCCGCCGATGCCGTTCAAGATGTTCGTGCTGTTGTCGGGGATCGCGCGCATTCCACCGACCCGCTTCATCACCGCGGTCGGCATCGGCCGGGGCATACGCTACTTCGGCGAAGCGCTGCTCGCGCTGCTCTACGGCGACCAGACGATGGCCTTTCTCCACGCCCACAGCCGGACGGTCGCCCTGGTGCTCGGAGTCGCCCTGCTGGCCGGGTTCGCGATCTACGTGGTCACCAACAGAGCAGACGCCGCAAAAGGCCGGTAAAATAGCCGGGAATGGTCGAACTGAGCGTTATCCTCCCGATCCGGAACGAAGCTCCGGGGCTGGTGGAACTGCATCGCGAACTCACCGACACGCTGAATCGCTGGGGCCGCTCCTTCGAGATCATCGCCATTGACGACGGCAGCACCGACGACAGCTTTGCGGTACTGGCGAAGCTGCAGGCCATCGACCCGCGCCTGCGGGTGATCCGGTTCCGCCGGAACTTCGGGCAAACCGCCGCGTTCGCCGCCGGATTCGAGCACGCGCGCGGTAAAGTCATCGTCACCTCGGACGGAGATCTGCAAAACGATCCGCGCGACATCCCGGTGATCATCGAGAAGCTCGAGAGCGGTTACGACATCGTGTGCGGCTGGCGGAAGAATCGCAAGGACGCCTTCGTCTCGCGCACGGTTCCGTCGATGATCGCCAATCGACTGATCTCGTGGGCGACCGGCGTGCGGCTGCATGACTACGGATGTTCGCTCAAGGCGTTCCGGGCGGAGGTCGTCAAGCCGTTGCGGCTGTACGGCGAGATGCACCGGTTCATCCCGGCGATTGCCAGCGAGCAGGGCGTCGCCATCACCGAAGTGGCGGTCAACCACCGCTCGCGGCGGCACGGATCGTCGAACTACGGTATCTCGCGGACGATCCGGGTGATTCTCGATCTCCTCACGGTCAAGTTCCTGCTCAGCTACTCGACGCGACCCCTGCAGATTTTCGGGCTGATCGGTTTCAGCATGGCGCTGCTTGGCGTGCTGGTCGGCGCGTGGCTGACATTCGTCAAGTTCTTCGGCCCGGGTCAGGCCATCGCCGACCGGCCGCTGCTGCTCCTCGGCATCCTGCTGATCTTCACGGGGGTGCAGCTCGTCACGCTCGGCCTGCTTGCGGAGATGCAGGCGCGCACCTATCACGAGTCGCAGAAGAAGCCCACCTACGTCATCCGTGAGGTCCTGGAAGCGGCTCCCACATCGTGACGGTCGCATCGAAGCGACGCGCTGGCCGACCGAAGCGCATCGTATGGCTGTTGCTGCTGGCATCCGCCGGCGGAGTCCTGCTGACGGGCCTCCTCGGCACTCTGCTAGTCTTCGGCCAGGTTGGTGGATCGATTGACTCGCTGCCAGCCGTGTTCTGGGGTCGGATTGCGGTGGCCTCCATCCTGACCATCGCCAGCCTGATGCTCCGCAGTCTGCGGTGGATCTTCCTCCTCCGCCGGGCCAACACCCGGATCCCGATTCGCGATGCCTACATCGGCTATTTCTCCGGACTGAGCCTGCTGTTCGCCCCTTTCCTGTTCGGGGAGATCGCCATCCGAGCCGTCGTGCAACGACGCCGCGGCGGTGTCCCGGTTGCCACGACCGTCCTCGTCAACCTGTGGGAGCGATTTCTCGACCTGATGGCGCTCGGCCTGATGACCGGCACGCTCGCGCTTGTCATCGGACGCCAGCACCTGTGGAGCGCCGGCCTCCTGATCATCGCGGCGGTCAGCCTCATCGGTCCGGTGCGGCGAGCGTGCCTCGCGGCGGCCGCACGGATTGCGCGCCCGGCGGCCCGCCTGTTCGATGACGGCAGGGAACCCGACACCCAGCGTCTGGCGGAGGGCAAAGCGTGGCTCGCAGCCCTCGTCGCCAGCGTGGCCGCCTGGTCGCTGCCGGGAATCGGTTTCTGGTACGTCGCGGCAGCCTGGAATTACGACTTCAGCCTCACGCGGGCGGTTTACGGCTACGCGACCGCGTCCAGCGCCGGAGGTCTGGCGTTCGCCCCCGGTGGGATGCTCGTGACCGGCGCAGCCCTGGCGAACGAGCTCGAAGTGTCCGGATTTCAGGGTGTTCAGGCAGCTCTGACGGCGTTCGGCATCCGGCTCGCGACCGCTGGCGTGGCGACGATGCTCGGCGTCGTGTTTCTGCTCGTCCACGTCAGAACGCCGGTATCGGCAGGAGGCGGCGAACATTTCGACGAAATCGCCGACGCCTACGACGTGCAGATTCCCGAAGCGCGCCGCCACGCGTTGCTGGCGAAAAAGACCAGTCTCATGAAGGATGCGATCGAGCGGCACCTTCCGGACGCCCGGCGCGGGCTCGACGCAGGCTGCGGCCAGGGGTGGTACGTGCGCCGGATGCGTGAGCTGGGATTCGACGTCGAGGGCATCGATACGTCCGCGGGGCAGGTGGCCCTGGCGGCCAGGAACGCCGGCGCGCATGTCGGCGTCGGGTCGGTGCTGGACATTCGCGAGCCGAACGCCTCGTTCGATTTCATTTACACGATCAACGTGCTGCACCATCTTCGGTCGGTAGAGGAGCAGCGGCGGGCATTCGCCGAGCTCCTGCGGGTCCTCCGGCCCGGCGGCCTGCTGTTCGTCCACGAGATCAACACCCGGAACATCCTCTTCCGCTTCTACATGGGCTATGTCTTTCCCTCGATGAACTGCATCGACGAGGGCGTCGAGCGATGGCTGCTGCCGAATCGGATGCCGATGTACACTGACGCGCCCCTGGTGGATTTGCGGTACTTCACGTTCCTGCCGGACTTTGTGCCGCAGGCGATTGTGCGGCTGCTGTCGCCAGTCGAGCGACTGCTCGAATCGTCTCCGCTCCGCGTCTACTCCGCGCATTACGTGGCCGTCCTGCGCAAACCATGAAAGCCCTGCTCGGCATCCTGGCGGTCGCGGTTGCAGCCTGGCTCATCCCGGCATCGGTGCACATCGTCGAGTGGACCGCGGATGGTCCGCATCGCCTCGGGTTGTTCGCATCGCGTGGCCGGTTGATTGCGTTGGTGGCGGCCGGTCTCGTCGCGGCTGCGCTGTTGTTGCGGCGCAGGGGAGGGCGAGTTGCCTATGCCTGGCTCGCTTTGCTGTGGCT
This sequence comes from uncultured Acidobacteriota bacterium, assembly GCA_963728825.1. Taxonomy (GTDB): domain Bacteria; phylum Acidobacteriota; class Vicinamibacteria; order Vicinamibacterales; family CAVVIG01; genus CAVREM01. The sequence goes on along the minus strand of CAVSLA010000004.1, from coordinate 1,406,467 downwards.
TTGGGTCGTGCCCTTTCTTCCGTGGCTGCCGGACCGGTTCCCGCTGTTGCTGGTGCTGGCGGGACCGCTTCGCTGGGTTGTGGCGGCGGTGGCTGTGGCCGGCATTGTCTGGAGCAGCGCCAGCAAGCGAGACAGCGAACCTTGGGTCGTTCCATCGCCGAGGCGGGCGGTGTTCATCGCCAGCCTGGCTCTTTATCTCATCCTGGGCGCGCTGCACGCCCGGGCAATCGGACCGGGCGGTGACGAACCGCACTATCTCGTCATCGCGCACAGCCTGCTCAGCGACGGCGATCTCCTGATCGAAAACAATCATGTCGAACGTGACTACGTCGCGTTCTGGGCAGGCCCTCCGCTCCGTCCCGACTACATGAAGCGAGGGCTGAACGGAGAGATCTACTCGATTCACGCCCCGGGACTTCCTGTCGTCATGCTGCCGGCGTATGCAGTCGCGGGGTACGGCGGGGTAGTCGTCCTTCTCTGTCTTCTGGCCGCGCTTGCCTCACTCGCCATCTTCGACCTGGCAGCCGACATCGCCGGCGTCAGGGCCGCGGTCGCGACGTGGATTGCGGTGTGTCTCACCGTTCCGTTCATGCCGCATGCGTGGCTGATCTATCCCGAACTTCCGGGGGCACTCATCGTCGCGTGGGCAGTCGCCTGGGTATGGCGGCAGCAGGATTCGGACGGCACCGCCAGGTGGTTCATGCGAGGTGCGTTGCTGGGCGTCTTGCCGTGGCTCCACACCAAGTTCGTCATTTTCCTCGCCGTGTTCGGGGGCATGTTGATCCTGAAGCTCCGGCGCCGTCCGCGCGCGATGACCGCGTTCGCCGCCCCGGCCGTGGCTTCAGTCGCAGCGTGGCTGATCTCGTTCTACGTCATCTACGGCACGCTCAATCCCGAGGCGCCGTACGGCGACTACACCCGCCTGTTCGTGCTCGTGCGCAACATCCCGCGCGGCCTTCTGGGAATTCTCTTCGATCAGAAGTTCGGCTTGCTGGTCTATGCGCCGGTCTACCTGTTCGCGGTCGCCGGATTCTGGATGATGCTGCGCCGCCCCGAGCTGCGGTGGCTCGGGGCGGTCGCTCTCGTCGCGACGGCGCTCCATGTCGGCAGCACGACGCGCCTCTACATGTGGTGGGGTGGCAACAGCGCTCCGGCGCGGTTTCTGCTGCCCATCCTCCCGTGCCTCGCACCTGCTGTTGCTCTCGCGGCGGCGCGGCTGCACCCGGTCTGGCGAGCTCTGTTCTGGACGACCGTTATCGTCAGCGTCGGAATCGGGCTTGGCGGGTTGATCGCCCCTGAACGGCTGCTGCTGTTCAGCGACCCACGCGGCAAGGGACGGATCATCGAGCTCGTGCAGGGTCCGGCACCCTTGTCGCATCTGCTGCCGACCTTCGCTCAGGAGAACTGGCGGGGACCGCTCGTGCAGCTCCTGCCGTGGCTCCTGGCAGCGGGAGTGACGGCTGCGGCAATTGTGTATCTGAAGCGCCGCGATGACGACCGATCGCCGCTGTGGATCGCGAGCTCGGCCGCCCTGATTTTCCTGTCGACGGCCGCGGTCGCTGCCGTCCGGGTCCCGGATGACGGACAGGATGAAACGGTCAGGCGGGGGGCCATGGAAACCCTGTGGCGTTACGACCCCCAGCGGTTGAGGCCGCTCGATTATCGAACTCTGCAGCGCCTGAACCAGGACCAGGTCTTCGCGCTGAGCACGACGACCGTCGACCTCGGCGAGCCAACTGATTCGAACCAACGTATCATTAGTGGTCCCCTCAGCCTCCCGGCGGGCAGCTACCAGGCGCGCGTCTGGTTTGCCGAAGGGGCCGCTCATGACGGAGAAATCGTCGTTTCGGCTTCCGACCGCGCGGTGTTCGCGCGTCAGGACAGTAGTGTGCAGAACCCGCTGATTGTCCCGTTTCAGCTGCCGATCGGGGTTCGCCGACTGACGATTGCCGCGTCGCAATCGGCGGCTCGTCACGCTGTGAAAGTCGAGCTCCGGCCCGATGCGATCGTGCCCCCTGGAGAGCGCGAAACGGCTCCCGTCCGGGCGATTGAATCAGTTCCCGAGCATCCCGGGGCCTACGTCGCGTACCTCAACGAACACGCGTATCCCGAGGGCGGGGTGTTCTGGACTCGTGGAACCGGCAGGGCAGCCGTGCTGGTCGCCCCCGGCGGCGCGCGCCGCCTGACCTTGACGCTGTTCTCGGGGCCGACAGCGGCCGATTGTACGGTGACCCTTCTTGGCGAACCCCAGACTGTGAAGACGGCGGCAGGTCAGACGTCGACGGTTTCCTTCGTCGTACCGGAGAATCGACGTGTGCTTCCGCTCGAGGTCCAGGCGTCAGCGTTCTTCAGGCCGTCGGAGGTTGATTCGGGATCGACCGACAACCGCGGCCTCGGCTGCCAGGTGCGGATCGGGCTTGAATAGCTCGAACGACATGCCGAGACCCCTTCTTTCACGCTTTTTCGCACTCGGTGTCATCGGGCTGATGATCCCTGCGATCGGCTGCGGGAGCGATCCACTCCCTCCGACTCCTGGCATCACCTGTCCGGCGCCGATCACCGTCGTTTCGCCCAACGGGAACTCCATGCCCGTCACGTATCAGCAGCCGATCGTCACGGGCGCTCCGGCGGCTGCCAGCTGCACTCCCGCGAGCGGGTCGGTGTTCGCCGTCGGCACGACGTCAGTGGCCTGTTCCACGACGGCGACCAGCCAGCGGGCGAGCTGCAGCTTCAACGTCACCGTGTCGCCGCCGCCGCGGTTGGACAAGACGAAAATTCTCGCCTTCGGCGACAGCATCACGTGGGGTTCGGGCCATTTCTGCCCCGGCGGCCCGGTCAGTGAGCGATGGACGCCCGCCGAGCTCCTGCTGCCGTGGGCCGATCCGGTTCCTCCCGCCACTTCGTACCCGAGCGTGCTCCAAGCCTCACTTCGCGATCGGTACACCGCGCAATTGCCGGTGGTGATCAATTTGGGGATGCCTCTAGAGGCGGCCAACGATTCGGATACGCGACGGCGGTTCACGAGGGCGTTGAACGAACATCAGCCCGAAGTGGTTCTGCTCCAGGAGGGCATCAACGACCTCCATGCCTTCGACTTCTACGACATCCCGATCAATCAGGGGATCTCGAACCTGGTGGCGGCTCTTCGAGCGATGAGCCTCGAGGCACGCGGCCGGGGAATCCGGGTATTTCTCGGGACGCTGCTGCCGCAGCGTCCGAATTTCTGCCGTGCGTATGCCATTCCGCCGCGAGGTCCGCAGGACATGATTACCCCCGCGAACAACCTGATTCGCGGCATGGCGGCTGCGGAAGGCCTGGATCTCATCGATCTCTATGCGGTCGTCGAGCCGCAGCTCAATACGCTCATCGGCCAGGATGGTCTCCACCCGACCGACGCCGGGTACGCCGCCATTGCCAAGGCGTTCTTCGACGTGATTCGACAGAAACTGGAAATTCAGCCCACGCCCACGTCGACAATCACCCGGCCGTGAGGCGTCCGATGCTGGCTGACCGATCGGGCTAGAAGATCTGGCTCCAGTATTTCAGCAGGCTCGCGCCGGTCGAGGACAGCTCGCTGTAGTCGCTGGCGCACAGCCGCCAGCGCCCGTTTTCGAGCACGGCGGTGACCTGATCGATGCCGCTCGAATTGGAGAGCTGGCCGGTGCTCTTGATGCGTGACACCCATCGAACGGGAATCCGCGAGCACGCATCGCCGACCGGGTTGCGACCGATGAACGGACACGTGCCGCCGAAGGGTACGTCGGTCACCGGTGTGTCGATGTCCCAGGAGATCACCGTCACCGCATTCTGCTGATTCACCACGTCCTGGTACTCATTGGCGGTGCCCGGACAGCTCGTGCTGAAGTTGCGGATCACGACTTCGGGCGGCACCTGCCTGGAGAAGTCCTCCAGAAACTGGCGGGCGAGATCGCCGACTTCCTTGGGCGAATTGTGCAGATCGACGGTCGAGGTCGCCGTCACGCGATTGGTTTGATTCGTCCCGAAGCGTTCGATGACCGTCAGCGTCAGGGTCGCATTGAAGGGTGTCGCAGCGGCAACCGACGCGGGCGCCGTCCAAGTGACGCTTGCCGAATTTCCGCTGAACGTCCCGCCGACGCTCGATGACCACTCGTAAGTCAGCTGCGATACCGGCGTTTCGGCATCCGTCACCGTCGCGGTGACGTTGACGGTATCGCCCAGAGACGCATACTGCGACGGAATGCGCGGCGCGCCCGCGCTCACCGAAATCGAGCTCACGACCGGCGGCGCGTTGACGGGGGGCGGCGGACTGGGCGTAGGTCCGGTGGAGCCGCCACTGCAGGCGGCCAGAGCGACGACGACGAGTAGACCAGGGGAATAGAGGACCGGGCGGGTCGCAGTCGACCCGCCCCGGCGGAAGCCAATCACTGATTCGCGTAGGCCGGACGTGGATCCCAGGATGCCCACAGTCTGCTGGCGATCATGCCAGGCACCGTCGAGCTGTCGGGACCGCTGCGGTTCGGACCGAAGCCGATCCAAATCACGTGCTGCGGCACGGGGTTGTAGAAGCCATCGTAGTGCTTACCGAAGTTGTACAGCTCGGGTCCGCCAGGTCCCCCCTTCTGGATGAGCACATTGAAGTGATTGTGGCGCCAGGTCGCCTGCCAGAAATGCGGCCCATCGTCGAAGTCGAAGTTGCGAATGTCGCGCTCGCCGCCAATCGTGTCCACGCCCTCGCCATCGGTCGTGAGGAACCGCCAGGCAACGCCGCCGGTCGGTGCTTCGCCGCGCTTCTCGAGCGACATCCGCGCGTGGTTGGTCGTCGCATCGGTATACCCACCGGTCATCGAAAGCACCTTCGTCTTGGTGAATTCGGTGTTGTGCGGCGTGTTGCTGATAATCGCCGAGATCTCGCCTTCCTCGATGCGGCCGCCGTTGGGCAGCTCATAGGACACGTGACTGTTGGGATCATCCAGGCGAAGACCGACGCCGGGAATCCAGGTGTGCGGACCCACAATCCGTCGCGCGGCGAAACCATCGTTGGGATTGTCGAGCGGATCCCAGAGGGTCGTCGAGTTGATAAAGGCCGCCGGCCGGCTCGCCACGAACGTCGCGTTCGCGGAGTTGGGGCCCATGGCGTTGTCGTAGACCGCCCGCACACGCCAGTGATACGTCTGATCGGCGTTCAGCGGCGCGTTGGGCGTGTGGGACACCGTCGCCCCGGAGCCGCCCGCCACGAGGGGCGAGAGGTAGACGCGCGCACCCGCCGGCGTCAGGATCTCGAACTGGTATGACAGCGCCAGCTGCACCGGCGAATACGGCATGGTGCTCCGGCCGGCGACGAGAACTAGCGAACCGGTCGGCTTCTGGCCGTTGGTCGGGGACTGCGGTGTCGGGGGAGTGGCCTTCAGACCACCAGGAGCTGTTGCATCGCCGCCCGCCTGTTCGACCGCGTCGGGTGAAACAGGGCTCGCTGCCTTCTTGCCGCAGGCCACGGCCACAACGGCCGTAAGGAGGATTACTGATCCGATTCGGAACATTCGTTTCATCAAACCTTCTCCGAAGACGCCCTTTTGCGGGGTTGATATGGCTGGGGTGCTGGGCGATTATGATACACCACAACCTCAGCTAAGGGAACGGTTTAAATCCTCTTATCGGCCGCTAACTCCACTTCCTAGAGAGGCCGGGCGCGCCTTGTCGCTCAGCCATACGTTCCGAATCGTGACACCCGGAAACGTCCCGTCTTCTCCGCCAAACGTCACTTCGTTGGCACCCAGGTACGCGTAGTGTGGCGTCGGGGCGTACGGTCCATATCCGGGGGGCGATGTCTTCGATCGGTCGTAGATTACGTTTCCTCCCGGCCCGCCATCGCGCACCACCAGCCGGAATGTCAACGCGTTCCAGGTCGCCTGCCAGAAATAGGTTCGCGTGGGATCCAGCAGCACGACCGACGCGTTGCGCTCGTGCAATTCGGGCTCGAGCTTGACGTCCTCATCGCCCCACACGGCTTTGAACGCGATGCAGTTGTCCGGATTGCCCTGGTTGCCGCGATACTGCACGTTCATCTGGTACTTGCTGACATCAAGGCGGCCAGGACCGTCCAGCATCGAAAACAGCCGCGGCTTGCCGATCGGGCCGCCGGGGCGCAGGCCCTCGATCTCCATCGAGAACTCGCCGCTGGGCACTGTTGCGGGCAACGCATAACGAACGTAGGACGTCGAGCTGTTGAGCGTGATGCCTTTGTCCGGGACGAACGTATGGGACCCGAACACCGTCCCGATGGTTTCTCCGGCGATGAGCGGGTCGAACAACTCCCGTGGGTTGTTGTAACCGACCGCTTTGGTTCTGAACCGGCCGATGGCGGTCCACTCTGAGCTCGTCCCGCCCTGTGATGCCCGTGCGCGCCAGTAGTAGCGCGTCGTCGACTGCAGATCGGCGTCGGGCGTGAAGCTCGTCTTGCCGCTGCTGCTCTCGGCAATGCCGCTGCGGGTGACGCTCATCGGTGAAAACGAATTGCTGGTCGAGACCTGGAATTCGTAGGTGCGGGCGCCGCCCTGGCTGGACGTGCCATTTCGTACGACGAGCGTCGGCCGCAACGACGTCATCAGCTCATCGTCGGTCGGCGCGTCGAGCGCCGGCGCGGTCAACTGTGGGTTGCCGCCCCCTGGCGAAACCGGGTCGCTGGCGCAAGCGGATAGCGCCACCGCCGCCACCAGGGCGGTGAAAATAAACCTGCAGCTTCTCAAAGAGACTCCCGAGCCGATGACGACTCTCTATCGAAGAACGGAATGCTCGCAGCCGCTGGGGTGGCCGCCGGGGGAGGAGGAACGTCGAAAATGATACCCGGGTCCGATAATATTTGAAAGCAAATTTCTATGGCCCCCAAAGGTCCGGCGCATCCAGAACGATCGTTCGGCCTCTCGGTAGGCGGATTTGCATCCGTCGTCGCGGTGTACCTTTGGTGGCGGGGGTCGACGCAGGCCGCGTCCATCCTCGGCGTGCTGGGCGCGGGCCTGTTTGTGTTCGGGCTGCTGCTCCCGCGAGCGCTGTACTGGCCAAGCCGCGGCTGGTGGCGGCTGGCCCATGTGCTCGGCTATATCAACGCACGAATCATCCTGACCATCCTGTTCACGGCGCTGTTGGTACCGATTGGCCTATTGTGGCGCATCATTGGCAAGGACCCCTTGTCGCGTCGGCGCGATCGCTGGCCGGGGTGGTCGCCGTACCCGGCACGTTATCGCGACCCGAAACACTATTCTCGGATGTACTGACGGACCTGCCGAATGAGCAAAGCGCGCGTCCTGGCGGAATTCTGGGCCTTCCTTCGGCAGGAAAAGAAGTACTGGCTGATGCCGGTCGTCTTCGTCTTCCTGCTCTTCGGCATCCTGATCATTTTTGCGCAGTCGAGCGCGCTCGCGCCGTTCATCTATTCGCTCTTCTAGAACGGCAGACTGACGGCGCAAAGTGCTCGGAGCTTACGCCGCAAAGTGCTGGGAGACTCCGATGCAGGGTGCTGGGAGACTCACAGCGCAAAGTGCTGGGAGAGTCACGGCGCAGGGCTCTGGGAGAGTCACGGCGTAGGTGCCGGGAGCACGTTGGAGCGACCGCGCCAAGCACGTTGCAGCGAAGCCGCGAGCACTTTGCGAGCGGAGCCGCGAGCACTTTGCAGCGAAGCGCCAGCACTTTGAGGCGAAGCTCCGAGCACTTGGTTTAGGATGAACCTGCCTTGCCGATTCGAATTCTGGGCATCTCGGCGTACTACCACGATTCAGCCGCGGTCCTGGTCGAGGACGGGCGGATCGTCGCGGCGGCCCAGGAAGAACGGTTCACACGAAAAAAACACGACTCCGGATTTCCCGTCGCGGGCTGTCGAGTACTGCCTGCGCGAGGGCGGCATCACCACACACGAGCTCGACCACGTCGCGTTCTACGAGAAGCCGCTCGTCAAGTTCGAGCGGCTGCTGACGACCTACATCGCGTGTGCGCCCCGCGGCCTGCGGTCGTACATGATGGCGATGCCGCTCTGGATCGGCGACAAGCTGTGGATGGGCGACGACATCCGCGACCAGCTCCCGGGGTATCGGGGCGAGGTGCTCTTCGGCGAGCACCATGAGTCGCACGCGGCGTCGGCGTTCTACCCGTCGCCATTCGAGCGCGCCGCCATCATCACCATCGACGGCGTCGGTGAGTGGGCGACCTCGTCGATCGGCGTCGGTCGCGGTCACGACATCGAGCTGCTGATGGAGCAGCGGTTTCCTCACTCGCTCGGGTTGCTGTACTCGGCCTTCACGTACTTCACCGGCTTCAAGGTCAACTCCGGCGAGTACAAAGTGATGGGGCTTGCTCCGTACGGCGAGCCCGAAGTACGTCAAGGCGATCAAGGATCACCTGATCGAAATCCATGACGACGGCAGCGTGTGGATGAACATGGAGTTCTTCACCTACCCACACGCCCTCACGATGACGGGGTCGAGGTTCGAGCACCTGTTCGGCGGCCCGCCGCGGGCGCCCGAGGCCAGGCTGGGCCAGCGCGAGATGGACCTCGCACGTTCGGTCCAGGATGTCACCGAAGAGGCGATGCTCAAGATGGCGCGGTTCGCGCGACGGAAGACCGGAATGCCGGACTTGTGCCTGGCCGGTGGCGTCGCGCTCAACTGCGTCGCCAACGGCCGCATTCAGCGGGAGCGTGTCGTCGACGAAATCTGGATTCAGCCTGCGGCCGGCGACGCCGGGGGAGCGCTCGGTGTCGCGCTCAATGTCTGGCATCGCTTTCTCGACAAACCGCGCTCGAGCCCCGAGTCGGCAGGATCATGGGTCAGGCCGAGCCCCGGGACCAGGACTGCGGGACCGCCGCCCTACGCCGACGGCATGAACGGCTCCTATCTCGGCCCGCGGTTCAGTGCTGAAGACGTCGCGCGCTTCGTGAACGACCGGGGACTTCAGGCGACGCGGCTCGACAGCGGACCGCTGGCCGCACGGATTGCGGCGTTGCTGGCCGACGAGAAGGTGATCGGTCTCTTCCGGGGCCGGATGGAGTTCGGCCCGCGTGCGCTTGGCGCGAGGTCGATCATCGGCGACGCCCGCTCCCCGAAAATGCAATCGGTGATGAACCTGAAGATCAAGTTCCGTGAGTCGTTCCGGCCCTTTGCGCCGGCCGTGCTGCGCGAACACGTCGCCGACTGGTTCGATCTCGACGCTGAAAGCCCCTACATGCTCCTGGTGGCAGGGGTTCGTACCGACCGCCGCGTGTCTTTGCCGCCTGAGGCCACGACGCTCTGGGGCATCGACCAGCTCAATATCGCCCGTTCGACGATTCCGGCGGTCACGCACGTCGACTACTCCGCACGGATTCAAACGGTACGGCGCGAGACGAACCCGCTCTACTACGACATCATCGAGGCGTTCCACGAAAGAACCGGTTGTCCGGTCATCGTCAACACCTCGTTCAACGTCCGCGGGGAACCGATCGTCTGCACTCCGGAGGACGCCTACCGGTGCTTCATGCGCACCAACATGGATGTCCTGGTTCTCGAAGACTTCATCCTGTTCAAGGAAGAGCAGGCCGTCAGCGAGCAGGACGAAGGCTGGAAACAGGAATTCGTGCTGGATTGACCCGGAGCCGGGTCAGCGGTCCTGCCGGATGATGTCGCCCAGTGCCTTGCCGATCCGCTCGTGACCGCTCGGACGCAGATGATCGTCCAGATCGTAGAAGTCGTGTTCTTCGAGCAGGGCAGCGACGTCCAGCGCGCGTAGTCGGCGGATGAATGCGCGGCTGGTTGTCGCGGCGGCTGATGACGGCGACGTTGGCCAGGAATGATCGCGGCGGGCGGATCTGTTCGCTCGCCTCGAACACGATGATCCTGACGTTGTCCAGCGGAGTGCGACTGCCGTGCGCCAGCACATTCAGAAACAGTTCCGCTTCTTCCACTGAACTGATGACCGACATTCGTGGCGCGTTTGGGTCGGGCGTCTCCAGGCCGCTCACCTTCTGGAAAAGGCCAGACACGTATTTGCCGGGCCGGTAGCCGCGCCGCGCCTGGTACCAGTCGACGGTTGCCTGATATTGCGGTTGCGTGAGGATCGGCAGCGTGCCGTTGTGTTCCCGGAAGGCGGCGTTTTCGACGAGGTCCGAGTCGTGATACTGCACGATCAGGAACTTGAGCGCCGAGGTGTCGAGTCGCTCGAGCAGCTTCAGCTCCCGCGGTGTGCCGTACGACGAGATGCCGGCGTTGAGCACTTTCAGTCCTGAGGCGCGCGCGAGCACGCGGCTCAGCGTCTCGTCCTGCTGCACGCCCCATCCCATGGCAAATGAGTCGCCCAGGACGATCACGTCCGGCGCCTCGAGGGCCGCCTCGTCGTCCCGCAAACCGAGGCGGTTCGCGCGCACCTCGGTTCGGAACTCGACGTTCTCGAACGTGCACTGGCCCGGTTTCAGGATGTAGGTGAGTTGCGGATCGTACTGGGTGCAGGCGGGCTCGAACTGAATGATTGACCGGTTGAAATGACGGTAGACCTGCTGAAAGAGCAGGCGGACGCTCCTCGGCATCGCCCCCGCGACCGAGGGAGCGCCCATCACGGTCGCCAGCACGATCTCGACCACCGTGACCGCGAAGATCACGTTGAAGAGCAGGAAGGCGACCGTCCGCCACACGCGTCCCGTCATGAGGCCGGCTGACGCGCCTCGGGTTGACCCGGCGCCAAGACGTAGAGCAGGGCACCCGGCAGGTTTCCCACGACTCCCAGCGCGACGAACAGCACGGACAGCGCGAACGCGGCCGCCGGCGAGACCCCCGCTTGTCCGAAGAACCAGACGAAGGCCGCCTGCGAGGTCCCGATGCCGTTGAAGGTGATCGGCAGAAGCATGACCAGGAGAATCAACGGCACGAAAGCGAAGTACGACGACAGTCCGGCCTCGATCCCGAGCCCACGGCCGAGGAAGTAGGCCTGAACGACCCGCAGCGCCTGCACCGCGACCGAACAGGCGAGCACCGAAACCAGTTGGGGCGAGTGAGCCGCGTACTTCCGGATCGAATCCAGAATCCTGGCGCCGGTCTGTCGGACGATCTCGAACGGCAGGCGCGCTGTGACACCCGCCACCGCCGCTGCCGCACCAGGACTGAAGATGACGAGCAGTGCCACCGCACACGTCAGCGCGGTCACGACCAGGCCGCTGACGATGGCGGCGTTGTCAGCCAGTTCGCGCGCCACCACCAGGCCGGCGAGCGCCATCAGGAGGATCGACGCGACCCCCAGCAGCCGGTCCATCAACACCGAAGCGATCGCGTCCCCGGGGTCGACGTTGAGCCGCGTCAGGCTGTAGCTGCGGACGATATCGCCGCCGATGCTGGCCGGAAGAAATGTGCCGACAAACGTGCTGACGAAGAACACCCGCAGCAGCGGCGCGATCGGCGGTCGTCGGTGCGCGTCGATCGTGCACAGGAGCGAGACCCAGCGGTAGGCCATGAGGGCACGATCGACGAACACGAGGAGGACGGCGATCCCGACCAGCCGCCAGTCGAGACCCGCCGCTGCTGCCGCGACCGCGGCGGGATTGCTCTGACGCAGGATATACGCGGTCAAGCCCGCCGCGACCGTCAGGCGCAGGATCGCTCGGCCGCGGGGACGCTTCAAGGCTGCGGCGTCGGCAGCGTTTCGAGGTGACGGGCGGGATCGCGTTTGACCTGATAGGCCCGGACCAGGAATTTTGCGTAGGGGATGAACTGCTTCATCGCGCCGACGTTGACCTGACAGGGGCTGAGGCACGTCGGGCAGACGTTGTGCTTCACGTCTTCCCGATGCGCGAGATTGGCGGCCGCGAAATACAGCTCGCCGGCCGGTTTCTCGAGCGCGTTGCCGATCGCCTTGGAATTTTCACAATAGTGAAGATCCCCGTAGGGGTTGAGCAGCAGCCCCTGCGTCCGGAACGGACACGGCATGGTCCGCTGATAGCCGTTGGCAATCATGTCCGCATAGTGAAGGTAGAGAAACGCCTGGCCGCTCAGCACCGACTCCTCCTGGACGCGGTCCAGGAAGAAGTTGCGCATGAACGCCTCCTCGCGCTCGCGGAACGCGATGGTCTCCTCCAGCTCCTTGTTGTTCAGCATGGCGTCGGTAAAGCGCAGCATGTTGAACACGATGTCGAGCTTCCTGGTGCGCGCCCAGGCGAGGATGTTCTCGGCGTCCTCCAGGTTGCTGCCGAAGATCGTCGAGGCCAGCCCGAACTGGAAGTTCGGGTAGCGGCCGGCCAGCGCCTGCATCGCTTCGATCGTCTGACACGCCTTCTCGAAGCCCTGTTTGACGTGCCGCACCTGGTCGTGGATGTTGCCGATGCCGTCGAGCGAGACGCGGACGCTGAGCAGCAGGTCGCGGGCGGCGCAGAACTCGACGATTCGCGTGAGCATCGGGATGGCGCGATGGGGCGTCAGGCCGGTGGTGTTGATGCCGATCTTGCGCATCCGCGGCAGATGCCGCTCGAACACCTCGACCATCTCCGGCAGGTCGTTGCGGGTGGTCGGTTCGCCGCCCGAAATATTCAGATTCTCGACGCTGCCCCAGAACGGGTCGTTCATCACCTGTTCGAGCTGTTCGAGCGTCATGTCCGACTTGCGGTCGCCGTGCTTCCAGTTGTTGCACATCTCGCAGCGGGCGTCACACACCCAGGTGCAGTTGTAGATGAGCACCGTCGGCGCAATCGGCTTCAGCTTGGAGACGATGAGCGAGTTCGCCAGATCCCGCGGCACGCCGGCGGCCGTCCGCGCGAGATAGCGAAGGGTGAAGCTGTCTTTTGACACTTAGAGGGTTATTGTACGGCAGGACCGCTCAGGGCAGGCCGTTCGCCCGCCCTGCCTGCCTCGCCAGGCTGAGCCCTAATCAGGAATCCCCGTATCGCTGACCGGATCGGGCAGCGGCACTTCGTTGAACGTCACGTTGCCCGCGACGCCGGCGTAGCCGAGCGTCATCACGTCCCACACCCGCCAGCTGCCGATGAAGATCGTCAGCTTGTCGTTCGAAATCAACCCCGAGGGGTTCCGCTGACGGTTCGACTGGAATCCGGCGAGCTTGAGATGCCAGATCATTCGGCGAAGCAGCTGCTCGGCGTTGACGAGCGCCTCGTCTTCAGTCGGGAAGACGGCGAGCAGGCACGGGAACTCGCCGGCCGTGGCCCGGACAATCTGTTCGGCGCGCGTCGTGTCGAGAGCCGACCCGCCGATATGCAGGCTCGCGTTCGGCGCGCAGGCCGACCCGCCGCCACCGCCCCCGCCACCTCCGCCGCCACCGCTCGGCGTCGGCGCCTTGAACACGTGCACGTCTGACCACGGCCCAGTCGTCGTCGCTTCGAAGCCGCGAACGCGCCAGAAGTACTGTTTGTTGGCCGTGAGCAGGACAGGACACGCGAGCGTCGTCTGGCCGCCACGCTCATCGACGGCCCAGACGCCAACTTTGGCCCCGAAGGAATCGTTCTCGGCCAGCTCAATCTCGTAGGTGATCGGACCAGCCGGGCCGGAGCGCGGCGCATTTCCGAACCGGAAGGTCGGCTGCTGCGACGGGGCGGTCGAGTTGCCAATCGGCTCCTGGAGAATCGGCTTGCCGAGGACGACCGGCGTGAAGATGTTGAAGAATGCGGGCGACGAGAAGGGTCCGGTGTTGGCACCGTCCTCCGCACGCGCGCGCCAGTAGTAGGAACGCTCCGGCGCAAGGGCATTGGGGAGTCGGACGGTCGTACGGCCATCTGCACCAGGTGTAATGCCTTCGCGGCTGTAAACCTTGGTGGCAAAGCCTACGTCGGTGGCGACCTCGAATGAGTAGTGGAGCGGCCGCACGCCGCTCGTCGCGGCGTTCGACAGAACGAGCGTGATCGGCTGCGACTCGACCGGAATCCTGAAACCCTGCGCCGGTTCGAGGGGCGTCGGCGAACTGATGTTGACACCGGGAATCGGGCCGGCGACCGACGGCCCGAGCTAGTTCTCACTCTTCGTCATCTCGCAGCCGGTGAGGCTGACCGCGATGAGCGCTCCAGTGCATGCCCGGAGCATCGTTCGACGCATACCTGTCTCCACAAACCCGAACGGGAACCTGAGAGTCGTCCCGTATTCGGTTTATCGACGAGAGCGGGGGACGGCTTTAGGCGGCGGGCTGGGGACCGACCGCGGCAACAGCAGAAGGGGGTGGAAGGAGAATAGGATGCGGCGTCGATCGCGTGTCAAGAGCTCTAGCGCATCGTGTTAGATTATTGCGACGTGCGCCGACGAGAGCTCCAGCTGAGCTCGCCCTCGCGCGCTTGGCCCCTCATTCACAGGATGATGCGTGATGAACATGACGAAGTGGCTGGTCATAGTCTGTGTAGTGATGTCAGCGGGCATCGCGGACGCCCAGGCGCAGATGACCCCGTGGGAAGACCGCGGATATCTGTCCGTTAATTTCGGTATCCAGCCCCAGTCGCGCGACTTTACCGAGGTCTCGGCACCCGACATCAACGACGAAGCGGCGGCGATTACCGTGCCGCACACGATCGGATCCGGCGCCTTCCCGGATTTCTCCGTTGGCTATCGCGTGTTTGAAAACGTCGGCGTGGCAGTGGGCTTTTCGCGATTCAGCAAAACCGAATCACCGACGCTCGTCGCGCAGATTCCGCACCCGGTCGTCGGCGGACAGTTTCGCAGCGCCACGGCCAGCGCCGGTGAACTGTCGCACAGTGAGACCGCCTTTCATCTGCACCTGCTCTGGATGATCCCGAATATCGTGACCGAAGACTTCGACGCGGCGATTACGATCGGCCCGTCCTTCTATACCGTCAAGCAGGACTTCATCGAGACCGTGGTTCCTCAGGAGGGAGCTCCACCGTTCTCTACCGTCTCGATCGCGTCAGTCACGCAAATTGAGCAGTCGGAGAGCGCCGTGGCATTCACCGCGGGTGTCGACGGCACCTACAAACTTTCTCCCCGGTATGGCGTTGGCGTGTTCTTCCGCTATTCAGGAGCATCGGTCGACATGCCACTGAGCGGGGGCGGAACTGTCACGGTCGAGGCCGGCGGCCTGCAACTGGGCGGCGGTTTGCGCGTACGTTTCTAGCCCGCCGGCTAGGCATCATCATTGCAGACTCTCTCTGGGGACACGCACAAGTGTCACCAAATGTAGAGGATGACGATGATGAAACGAGTATTTCTCTCAGTAATGTGCGTAGTCGGGCTGGCGATGCCGACTCTGGCGCAGCCGGTCCCCGGGGCCGCCGCGACAGTCGTCATGCGCTCCGGTGAACGCCTGTCCGTCGAAGTCATCGACATCGCCGCCCCCGGCCTGATGATTCGCCAGAACGGGCAGGAGCGGCACATTCCTCCGGCCGAGGTTGCGCAAATCGACTTCGCCGGCGACGGCCGCTCTCAGGCGGGCGTGGGCGGACAGCCGCGGATTCTGCTTCGCAACGGACAGACGATCGACGGGCGCTTGTCGGACATCGGCGGCAACCAGCCCAAGATCCTGTACGTCGATACCCCGTCGGGCCAGCGTCAGTTCAATTCTGACGAGGTAGCCCTCGTGGTTCTCAACCCGAGCGGCGCGGCGGTCGCACCTCCCGGGTCCGCTGGACGGGCCACCGGCACGGTTGGATCGGTCGGCCGCCGTCAGACGACAACCTTTAACATCCCGGGCAACCAGCAGTGGACCGAGACCGACGTCGTTGTCCAGCAGGGCGACACGCTCGATCTGCGCGTCACCGGCGAAATCGCCTATGCGCCGAACGTCCGCGTGAGCGCCGCCGGTGCGCCGCGCCGCACCCCCGGAGGCCCTGACGTACCGCTCGGGAACTTTCCGGCCGGCGCGCTGATCGGTCGCATCGACAACGGACAGCCGTTCCCGATCGGCCGCGACACGTCAGTTCGCGTTCCGGCGAGCGGCACGCTGTTTCTCGGCATCAACGACGACAACGTCAGCGACAACAGCGGCGCGTTTCGCGTCATGATCGCTCGGTAGCCTCCAGGCTTTGGGCTCTGGGCGTTTGGCCCAGAGTCCAAGCCCGAAACCGACCACCAATTTCCGCGCGCTATAATTCCGACGCTCATCCACGAGATGTCGGACACCAGCCAACGCCCGCTGAACATCCTGCAGGTCTGCGATCACCTCGGCTGGGAGGGATCGCGGATGCACGGCGTCAAGCGGTTGTTCGGATGGATGATTCCGCGATTCGATCGCGACCGCTTCAACGTTGCGCTCGTCAGCCTCCGCAAGAAGGATCTCTCCGAGGAAACCCTCGAGCAGCTGGGTGTCGACATCACGTATCTCGAGCGGGGCAAGTTCGATCCGCTGACGCTGCCGGCCCTGCTGCGGGTGATCGACCGCAAACAGATCGACGTCCTTCATCTTCACGGATACGGCGCCACCACCTTCGGCCGCCTGGCCGGCGCGATCCGCCGCATCCCGACGATTCTCCACGAGCACGCGAACCTCACCACGACGCCGTGGTTTCAGAAGGTCGCCGATCGCGCGCTCGAGCCGTTTACGGACATCGCGCTCGCCGTCTCACAAAGCACCGCGCAGTTCGTCGTCGGCCCCCGCAAGATTCCGCGCTCGAAGGTGAAGGTGGTCTACCTCGGCGTGCCGCTCGAGGAATTCAGCCGGCCGCGCGGGGCCGACGAAATCGCTGCGGCTCGCGCCGAGCTCGGGATCGGTCCGACGATTTGGCCGTCGGAACCGTGACGCGTCTGCATGAGTCGAAAGGGAACTCGTATCTCGTGGACGCGGCGGCGGATGTCATCCGCCAACGGCCTGACGCCCGCTTTTTCCTGGTCGGCGAAGGCCCGTTGCTGCCGGAGCTCGAGGCGCAGGCACGACGGCTGGGACTGGGAGATCGCTTCGTGTTTGCCGGCTTCCGTCGAGACGTCGCGCGAACATTGTCCGCCTTCGACCTGAGCGTCTTTCCCTCGCTCTGGGAAGGCACGCCGATCACGGCGTTCGAAGCGCTCGCGATGGGCAAACCGATCGTGTCGACGGACGCCGATGGCCTGCTCGACATCCTCACCCCGGACCTCGACGCGGTGATCGTGCCGCGGCGCGATGCCGCTGCGCTCGCCGCCAGAATCGTGTGGGCGATCGATCGTCCCGCTGAACGCCTGCGACTGTCGGAGGCCGCACGACAGACCGGCCGGCAGTTCGACATCGACGCGTTCGTGCGAAAAATGGCGCGGCTCTACGTCCTTCTTCATGAAGTGTCGCGCGCTTCACACCGCCGCGGCGTACTGGCAGCCGACCTCGCTTTTCTCACCACCCGATGACGACCACCTGGGCGCGTCGGTCTCACAAGGGGCCTGCCTTCGTCGGGTTTGCGATCTTCGTGGCGCTGTGGTCAGTGGCCCGCTCCGTTGACGTGCCGCGGGCGGGTACGGGATCAAGAGCGACGAGGCGACCTATGCCGCGATGGCGCTCAGCGTCGCGTATGACGGCGACCTCACCTACGAGCGGAAAGACCTCGAGCGATTTGCCGGCCTGTTCCACAGTGGCCCCGAGGGCATCTTCCTCAAGCGCGGCAAACATCTCCGCGTCAGCCTCGCCGCGGACTTCCCATTCGTCCATCTGACGAAGCGCGACGATACGGATCCGACGCGGCTCTACTACAGCAAAGCGTTCATCTATCCGCTCCTCGCGGCGCCGTTCGTCAGGCTGTACGGGTTGAACGGGATGCTGCTCTTCAATCTCCTGCTCCTCGCCGGCGCCGTAGTCTGCGCGTACCTGTTCCTGGCTGCCCAGTCCTCGCCAACTGCGGCCGCGCTGTTCACCGCGGCGTTCTTCGGCGCCGCGGCTCTCCCGGTCTACGGCGTCTTTCTGATGCCCGACGTCTTCAACCTGGCATTCGTGCTGTTTGCCTACTTCCTCTGGCTTTACAAGGAAGTCCGGAGGCCGCCGCTGGCCCATGTCCGCCTGAAGGCGGAGACGCCGCACGATCTGCCGGCCGGCCCAGCCGATGTCGGCCGGACCGTGCTCGGCATCGTGTCCCGCTTCGGCCGATCGACGGCGCGGACCATCGAAACGAGATTGACGGGGACCGGCACTGATATCGCTGCTGCCCTGTTCCTCGGCATCGCCACCTACTCGAAGCCGCTGCCGGTCCCGGTGCTGGTCGCGCCGCTGGTGGCGCTCGCCTGGTGGCGACGTCAATGGTTGCGCGGCTTCGTCGTCGGAACCGTCGCGGTCGCCGCCGCCGCGTCTTTCTTTTCGTTGAACGCGGCCATCACCGGCGAGTTCAACTATCAAGCCGGCGATCGCAAGACCTTCGTCGCGCGTTTCCCGTTCGACCGCCCGGATGCCACCTGGCAAAGCTTCAGCGCTGATGTCACGGACGATCCCGGACAGGCGGCACAGGCGGTTCTTTTCAATCGCAATCTGCCGGGTCGTTTTGCGCGCAACGTCGAGTACTTCCTCCTCGGTCGACACTTCGGTTTCATTCCCTATTACTTTCCTGGAGTCGTCGCGATCGTCGCCTGGCTCGTCTCGAGCCATCGTCGGGATGCCTGGCGGCTGCTGACGTTTCTGGGATTCGTGGTTGCGGCCGCGCTGCTGCTCCTCGTGCTGCCGTTCACCTGGAGCGGCGGGGGGGGGCCGCCGGGCAATCGTTACGCGCTCAGCGCCTATCCGGTACTGCTGTTTCTGATGCCGCCGATGGCGTCGAGTGCACCGGGACTGATTGCCTGGACGATCGGTGCGCTGTTCACGGCGAAGATGCTCGTCAACCCGTTCGTCGCGGCCAAATTCACCTGGGAGTTGTACGAGCGCGGGCTGGCGCGCCGTCTGCCGGTCGAACTGCCGATGTCGCAGGATCTACCGGTCGCGCTGGCGCAGCCGATGCGTTCGCCGATTCCCTACAGCGATCCCGGGCTGCGATTGTCGTTCCTGGATCAGAACGCCTGGCCGCCCGAGCCGCCGGGCATGTGGGTTTCGGGCGCGGGGCGGGCGGAAATCATCCTACGCGCGGAGCGTCCGGTCCGTCATCTGGTGGTCGAGGCCGAGTCGCCGATTCGGACGACGCTTACCTTGGCCCTGGGCGGTGAGCCGGTGACCATCCTGCTGCAACCGAGAAAGGTCGTCACCCTCGAGGTGCCCGCCGGTTCACCTGTGCCGGGTCGTTACGGGGACAGCGTGTATCTGCTCTCGACGCAATCGACGGATGGATTCATCCCGCATCTGGTCGACGGCTCGCCCGATTACCGCAACCTAGGTGCGCTGCTGCGATTCAGAGCGGTGCTGCAGTAGCCTTCCTGAAAAACACCATCACCGTCGTGAACACGGTGTCGTTGAATCGGACGACCATGTGCGGCGTCTGATAGGGGTTCTTGTAGAGATCGACCGGCGTCGTGTCGTATCGCCGGTAGACGTCAAGATCGACCGGTTCGACCAGCTCCAGACCCGGCTGATCGATCAGTCGCTCGAACTCCTCCGGCTGAAAGGTCTCTTCGTGCGACGGGCCCTCGAGCACGTACTCCGTGGCAATGGCGAGGATGCCGCCGGGCTTGAGGACACGCCCCATCTCGCGAAGCGTGGCGACGGCACCCGCCAGGCCGCCAAAATGCTCGATCGACGACAGCGAATACGCGATATCGAACATGCCAGCGTCGAACTCGAGGTGACGGCCATCCATGCGCTTGAAAGTCAATCGGTCGCGGCGGTAGGGGAAGGGCGCATACGCCTCCGGATTGCTCAGGACGTCCGGATTGCCTTCGCGCCCCTGGTTTCGCTCCCACACCCCCTCGTAGAGATCGGTGGCGACCACCCGGCCGACATGGTTCGCCAGCCAGTACAGCACTCCCTCGTGGCCGGCGCCGACGCTGACGACGGCGGCATCATCGCGAAGCGCGCCAAGCCGACGGCAGCCGAAGATCAGCTGGGCGAACTCGTACGGCTTGCGGTGCATCGAGAGCTTGTCGTCCGCGAGCCCGAGGTCGCGCAGGATCGCGACCCATTCCGCGTTGTCCCACTTTGCCGGGTTGGCGAGCTCGCACAATCCGACGTGGCGGGGGACCCCGGCGGCGCGCTGCAGAAACTCCGGCGATCGCATCAGCGCCCGCAGGACGTGTCCGGCCGTGTCGCCCGCGGCCAATGCCGCAGCGTAATGCCCCAGCCCGCCCTCATCGGCCGGCCGCGCCAGCAGGCGCTGGTAGGCAATCTTCACGAAGTCAGCGTCCGAGGCTCGTTCACCAGGCGAAGTGTCGGCGTGATCCTTCAGCAGGGCCACCTGCTTCGCGATCGCCTGGAGCAGCTCCGAGATGATGATCCGCCGCGCGTCAGGCGGCAGCTCGGCGACCAGGGCCCACAGCGCCGCATCGACCTGTTCAGCGGCGGGGTTGGGCGGCAAAGCGGGTCAACGGCTGCGTGAGAAATAGAGGGCGGCGCCGCTTAACGAGAACAGCATCATCAGACCGGTGGCCATCAGCGAGACGAGCAGCGCCGAGTGGATCGGAACCCCGAGGCGGCTGAAGTAGAAGGCGAAGGTCGCCTCGCGCACGCCGTAGCCGTTCAGCGACACCGGCAGCATCTGGATGATGAACGAGAGGGGGACGATGACGGCGAGGTCCCAGAACGTGATCGGCATGTCGAGCGAGTAGACGATCGCGAAATGAAAGCCGACCAGCAGCATCTGGACGATCACCGCACCGGTGAAACAGCCGGCCAGCGCGGCCGGACTTGCGCGAAAGCGGGCCAGCGCGGCAATGAGCTTCTCGATGCGTTCGCCGACCCACTCGGGGTGAAACGCCGCCAGCGGCTTCAACAGCCTGCCGAATCCGTCGGGCGCGATCAGGGCGGGCGCGGCCGCGGTCAGGCCGATGAGAAATGCCGCCCACAGCCAGTACGGCCAGATGGGGGAGGCCTCGTCACCGTTGATGACCATCGCTGCCGTTGCCCCTAACGCCGCCACCAGCACCAGGCCCATCAAGCCGAGTGCCCGATCGACGAATACCACCGTCGTCGCGAGCGTCTTCGATTGCGCCTGGCGCGCGGTATCGCGGATGCGCACGACGTCGCCGCCAATCGTGCTGGGCAGAAAATTATTGAAGAACCCGGCGACCAGATACGACGACAACAA
Organism: uncultured Acidobacteriota bacterium; assembly: GCA_963728825.1. Classification (GTDB taxonomy): domain Bacteria; phylum Acidobacteriota; class Vicinamibacteria; order Vicinamibacterales; family CAVVIG01; genus CAVREM01. The sequence goes on along the minus strand of CAVSLA010000004.1, from coordinate 1,385,424 downwards.
CGTCTTCGAGGGAACCTGCACGCCCTGCGCTCGGAGGAGCAACTGCCAGCGCCACGCGCTCGCGAGGACGTTGACGAAGTACAGCCCGAGCGCCACGACCAGCCAGAACGCGGACGCGCGGCGAGCCCCGGCCCACAGCGAGGCCATGTCGACACGCGAAAAGAGGAACGCCAGCAGTCCGATGCTGACCACGACCTCGACCGCGAGGATGGCGCGACGCCGCGCCGATGCGTGTGTGGAGCCTGACATGCGGGAGGAGTCGCGGGATTGTACGACGAATCCGTGAGAAAATCACGTCACCGCATGCGCATTCTGATGATCGCGCCCGAGCCGTTCTTCGAGCCGCGCGGGACGCCGTTCAGCGAATACCACCGCATCCGCGCGCTCACCGACCTCGGCCACGAGGTCGATCTCGTGACGTACCCGTTCGGTCAGGACGTCGTCATTCCCGGGCTGCGGGTCTTCCGGTCGATCCGGCCGCCGTTCGTGCGCGGCGTCAGGATCGGACCGTCGTTCGCCAAGCTTCCGCTCGATGCGCTGCTGTCGCTGACCGCGCTGCGCCGCGCGCTGGCCGGCAAATACGACGCAATCCACTCCCATGAAGAAGGCGGCGTCATCGGCATCGTCCTGGCGGCGCTGTTGCGCGTGCCGCATCTGTACGACATGCACTCGAGCCTGCCTCAGCAGTTGACCAATTTCGCGTTCAGCGGCTCGACAATCATCCGCAGCGTGTTCCTCGCGCTCGAGCGCTTGATGATCCGCCGATCGCACGCGGTCATCGTCATCTGCCCCGCGCTCGAGGAGACCGTCCGGCAGATCGATCCGGCGGCGAGAGTGATCCTGATCGAAAATGCCCCGGGTTCCGCGGAGGATCAGGCGACGCCGGAGCAGGCCGCGCGGGTCCGGTCGACGTTCGCTGTCGCGCCAGCGACGCCGCTCGTGCTCTACACCGGGACCTTCGAGGCGTACCAGGGACTCGATCTGCTGTTTGCGTCGATGGACGTGGTCAAGCGCCAGCGTCCGGACGCCCGCCTTCTGCTGGCGGGCGGCAAGCCCGACCAGGTCGCTCGAGCGAAGGCGCAGGCTCGCGAGGCCGGCATCGGCGACGTGACGATCTTTGCAGGGGAGCGACCGGCGGCGGAGATTCCTGCCTACCTTCTCGCGGCCGATGTGCTCGTGTCGCCACGCTCCAGAGGCACCAATACGCCGTTGAAGATTTATCAGTACCTGCGATCGGGACGACCGATCGTGGCGACCCGGCTGCTGACGCATACCCAGGTACTGAATGACGAGACAGCGATCCTGACGGGGACGTCAGCCGACGAATTCGCGGCTGGAATCATGTCCGCATTGACGGACCCGAGGAACGCCGCGGTCATCGGCAGCCGCGCCCGGGAACTGGCCGACACCAAGTACAGCTACCAAGCGTACCTGGACCGCACGCGGCGCGCGTGCGCGCTGCTGGCTGCCTGAATGCCGTCCGAACATTACAGCTACACGGTCTACGCCGACCCGAAGACGGCCCGGACGTTCGACGACCGCCGCTTCGGCGGGCCGATCGGCACCATGGTGGCCGACGCCCAGGCGGCAGCGATCGTTCGCATGGCGGGGGATATCCGGGATCGCGCCGTTCTGGACGTCGGCACTGGCACTGGCCGAGCAGCGTTGTTGCTGGCCGGGCACGGCGCCAACGTCACCGGCGTCGACGCGTCCGAGCAGATGCTCGCCGTCGCCAAAGACCGGGCGCACGTCGAGGGACGGACGATCCATTTCGTTCAGGGCGATGCCCACAGGCTCGACTTTGCCGATCGATCGTTCGATGTCGTCATCAGCTTGAGGATGCTGATGCACTCCCCGCGCTGGCGCGAAGCATTATTCGAGCTGTGCCGCGTCTCGCAGCGACGGGTCATTCTCGACTATCCCTCGGCGTCGAGTGCGGCGGCCATTCAATCGCTGGTCCGCGGTGCCCAGTCGCGACTGGGAGGGAAGACGGAGCCCTATCGTGTCTTCTCCGATCGTGAGATGGCAGCCGCGCTCCAGTCGTTCGGCTTCCGCGTGCGAGACGCGCATCGACAGTTCGTGCTGCCAATCGCGCTGCACAAGGCCATCGGCTCGGCCAGGCTCACCTCGACGGTCGAGGGCCTGCTGAAGCGTGCAGGTCTGCTGAATCTCTTCGGCTCTCCCGTGACGATCGTGGCAGAGCGTGCCTGACCTCGTCACCGGTGCGTCAGGATTTACGGGGAACCACCTGGCCCGACACCTGGCAAGGTCCGGACGGCAGGTCCGCGCGCTCGTTCGCGATCCGGCGCGGGCCGCTGATCTGGCATCCGAAGGCATCGAGCTGGTGACCGGCGACCTTCGCGATCGCGCCGCCCTCGAGCACGCCATGACCGGTGTCGACATCGTCTACAACATCGCTGCGGTTTATCGGCAGGCGGGCATCCCGTCGGACACCTATCGAGCGGTCAACGCGGCAGCGGCCAGCGTCATCGTGGAGGTGGCAGCGGCCGCACGGGCGAAACGAGTCGTCCACTGCAGCACGGTCGGTGTTCATGGTGATGTGAAGCATCCCCCCGCCAACGAGGACGCGCCGCTGCAACCGGGCGATATCTACCAGATGACCAAGCTCGAAGGGGAGCAGCGCGCCCGCGAGGCTGGCCGGCGACTGGGGCTTCCGGTCACGATCGTCCGACCCACCGGCATCTATGGACCAGGCGATCGGCGTTTGCTGAAACTGTTCCGCGGCGTCGCTCGTGGGCGCTTCCCATTCCTGGGCCGAGGAGATATCTACTACCATCTCACCTACATCGACGACCTGGTCGAAGGTTTCCGGGTGTGCGGTGAGCATCCGAACGCGGCCGACCGCACTTACATCCTCGCCGGCGCGGAGGTGACGACGTTGAAGGACCTCGTGGCGCTGGTCGCGACGATCGCCGGCAGCCGGCCGCCGCGCCTCCACCTGCCGGTCTGGCCGTTCTGGCTGGCGGGCGCCATGTGCGAAGCCGTGTGCGTCCCCCTCGGCCTCGAGCCACCGATCTACCGCCGGCGTGTCGACTTCTACACCAAGAGTCGTGCCTTCGATATCACGCGAGCGCGCCAAGAGATCGGCTATAACCCGTCCGTCAGTCTGCACGACGGGATTAAGCGAACCCTCGAGTGGTACAGGGTGAATCGATGGTTATGACAGGATGTCAGAAGCAAAATACGGAAGACATCGAACGGCTCTACCGTCGCAGTAGGGCCAGATTTGAGTTGTGTTGCCGTGCTGCGTCGCACAGCCGGGTTCCGGCGGCCGGACCGCGCTGCGGGGGCCGGCACGACCGGCTGACGGCTCGCGCCCAACGCCTGGTGATCGTGCGGCGTTGGGTCCCTGCGCTCGCGTCCCCTCAGCCTCCTCGCGCGGTCCCGATCTTTGACGGCCGCCTCCACACGGCTGTGCGCCACAGCACGCCAACCCAACTCGGGGAAGCGCCTCGCCGGCAGTTGGGTTGACGTGCGCAGCCAGCCGCGAGCGGGTGGCGCCGAACGGGGCGCCCCGCCAGGCGCGGCGGCCGTCTCCCGTGACGGGCGCTTGTCGGCCGAGCACCTGGTGGGGCTGTTCGGCGCCAGGACCCGCCGCGCTGACGTCAACGCAACTGCGAACCGGGCAAACCGGGATTAGAATCGCGTCGGTCACATCGCCGTGAACGAGGTGAATTCGTCTTCTTGATTTGTCCTCCGTGTTGAGCTTTTTGGACCACGAGCAAGTCTATCGCCGACGATGACCGAGACCAGATCGCCGATTGGCAAAGCGCAGGAACAGTTGTTCGCGGCCGGGACGTCGGCGCGAGAGAAGTACGCATCGCTGGTCGTCGGGCGGCGCGGGCTGGGGAGTCTGCTCAAGTACGAATCGATCGTTATGCTGTCGCAGGCCTGCCCCGGGGCGCTTGGCCTGGCCCTTCGCAAGGCGTTCTATCCGATCCTCCTCGGCTCGTGCGGCCGCAATGTCGTCTTCGGCCAGAATGTCGTGCTGCGCCATCCGCACAAGATTCACATCGGCAGCAACGTCGTCGTCGACGACAACTGCCTGCTCGACGCCAAGGGCGAATCGAACCGCGGCATCAGGATCGGCAACGGCGTGTTCATCGGCCGCAACTCGATTCTGTCGTGCAAGAACGGCGACATCGAGCTGGCGGACGGCGCCAACGTTGGCTTCAACTGCGAAGTGTTCTCGGCCAGCCGCGTCACCATCGGCAGCAACGTCCTGATGGCCGCGTACAGCTACGTGATCGGCGGCGACCACGACTTCTCCGATCCGACCGCAGCCGTGCTTGCCCAGGCGAGGACGTCGGCAGGCGTCGACATCGGGCCGGGCGCCTGGATCGGCGCCGGTGCGAAAATCCTCGATGGCGTCAGCATCGGCGAGCGAGCCGTCATCGGCGCCGCAGCCGTTGTTCGTGACAGCGTCCCGGCACACGCGGTGGCGGTCGGCATTCCGGCGCGCGTCGTCTCGACGCGCGGTTGAAGCCTCAAACCGTTTACAATCGCCCGATGGGTTACCGGACTGATCTCGAAGCGCGGCTCGCGAAGAAGACGACGCGGGCGATCGTCGATTACCAGCTGATTGAAGACGGCGATCGCGTCATGGTCGGCCTGTCTGGCGGCAAAGACAGCTGGGCGCTGCTGCAAATCCTCGATGTCCTGCGCCAGCGGGCGCCGATCCGGTTCACGCTGGTGGCGGTGAACGTCGACTCGGGCTACAAAGAATACAAACACGATCTGATCGCCAAGACCTGCGAGTCCCGCGGCTGGGAGTACCGCATCGAGCACACCGGGATCGGCGAGGCGATCGATGAAATCCTCGACGCCAATCAGACGCCATGCTCGCTCTGCGCCCGGCTGCGCCGGGGAGTGTTGTACCGGATGGCGACGACGGTCGGCGCCACGAAGATCGCGCTTGGCCACCACGCTGACGACTTCATCGAGACCCTGCTCCTCAACCTGTTCTTCGCCGGCGCATTGAAAGCGATGCCGGCCAAGCTCGTCTCCGACGATGGTGCGCACGTGGTGATCCGGCCGCTGGTCTACATCGGCGAAGACGAGGCGCGCGCGTATACCAAGGAATGCGAGCTGCCGATCATCGGCTGTTGCTGCCCGGCCTGCGGCGATCTCGGTCTGCAGCGGCAGCGCACCAAGCGGATGCTGATGGAAATGGAGCGCGAGCATCCCGGCGTGAAGCAGTCGATGCTGAAGGCGCTGTCGAATGTCGCGCCACGTCATCTGCTGGACACGAGACTGAACCCGCCCGCGGAGCTGCGTCGTCACGCCGTTCCCGCATGAGAGCGGTCGTTCAACGGGTTTCCTCCGCGTCGGTGGTTGTCGTCGATGGCCAGTCGTCCCGCGAAGTGGGGCGGATCGACAGTGGCCTGCTGCTGCTGCTCGGCGTCGAAACCGGGGACGGGCCGGCGGACGGCCAGTACATCGCGGCGAAAGTCCGCGAGCTACGGATCTTCGAAGATCCCCATGACCCGGAGAAGCGCATGAACGTGTCGGTCGCCGACGCAGGCGGGGCGGTTCTGGTCGTGTCGCAGTTCACGCTTGCCGGTGATTGCCGCAAGGGCCGCCGACCGTCATGGGATGGCGCCGCCGCGCCCGAGCTCGCCAGGCCGTTGTACGACGAGGTGGTGCGCGACCTGCGGACTGCCGGGTTGACCGTCGCAACCGGTGAGTTTCAAGCCAAAATGCAGGTCAGCCTGGTCAACGACGGTCCGGTGACGCTGCTCCTGGACAGCCGGAAACGGTTCTGATTCAAGCACGGGCCGGAACCGGTTCTTATCCGAGGCGAGGCATCAGCGTAAGAACGCGCTGGGGGTGGGGCCCCAGCGCCAGTGGAAAAACGATGATCAAACGCCCGGGTTACCTGATTGTGGCGCTCCTGCTTGCCAGTCCGGCAGCCGCCCAGCAGCGGCCGCTGCTGACCGAAGATCCTGAACCGATCGGCGCAGGACGGATGCTCATCGAAGGCGGGCTCGAGTTCGCGGACGATCAGCAGTATCCGGTCTCGGGCCTGCGAGGCGACCTCTGGCGGATTCCCACGCTCGGCCTGAGCTTCGGCATCAGCCAGATTGCCGAGCTTCAGTTCGATGGCGCGCTCTACGACCGGCTGACGATCTCGAGGCGGACGGCCGCGCCGCTCTCGAGCCTGGTGACCGCCACCGGCGATCACACCAGCGATATCGCGGACATGGTGATCGCCACGAAGATCCGCCTGCTGGCCGAGGGTGCGAACCGGCCGGCGCTGGCGATCCGGTTCGCCACGAAGCTGCCGAACGCCAGCAACGAGAGCGGCCTCGGGCTCGACACCACCGACTTCTTCGCCTCGCTGCTCGGCGGCAAGACCGTCCAGTCGATCCGCGTCGTCGGAAATGTCGGCTTTGGAATCCTGGCCGATCCCACCACGGGCCACCGTCAGAACGACGTCCTGACCTACGGATTATCGCTGGCGCGCGCGCTGACCGACCGTGCCGAGGTGGTGGCGGAACTGAACGGTCGCGCGTCGGTGCGGAGCGGCGGCGCGTTTCCGGGAACCGAAAGCCGCAGCCGGCTCGCCATCGGCAGCCGTTATACGCCTGGATCGGTGCGCTTCGACGGCGCCCTGCTCATTGGCCTCACCTCGATCGATTCGTCGATTGGCTTCACAGGCGGCATTACCTACGTGTTCAGGGCCTTCTCGCTGCCGTGAAACGCAATCAATCTCCTCACACGACTTCCTGCAGCGCCGCCACGAACTCGGCCTGATTCCAGGCGTCGATGTAGATCGACGCGCCGAGCCTGACGATCACGAGCCTGCGCGACGGGATGACGGTGAGCGTCTGGCCTTCGTGTCCGAGGGCAAAAAAAGCGTCCTTCGCGATCGCGTTCGCTGCCGGGCTGTCGCCGCCAATCTCCGGGTTGAGCTTGAGCCACCAGTGCGCGCCGAATCGGCCCTCAGGGGATTCGGCCGTCGGCGTCGTGCTGAACCGGATCCAATCCTTGGACAACACCGCACCGCTGCCGCAACGGCCGTGATCGACCCAGAGCTGACCATATCGCGCCCAGTCGCGCGCCGTCGCCAGCATGAACGACGACAACACGAACGTGCCCGATGCATCCGGCTCGACGATCGCACTCGACATCCTGAGCCGGTCGAACAGCGCCTGCCGCGGCCAGCTCGCGTAGACAGATTCGCCGACCGTCTGCCGGATAATCGCTGACAGGATGTTGGAAGTGCCGCTGGCATAGCTCCAGACCGAGCCCGGACGGGCGCTCAACGGCCTCATCGACGCGTACGCCGCCGTATCGGCAGCCTCGAACAGCATCTGCAGCACGTCCGACCATGGATTCGAGTACGCCTCGGAGAAACGCAATCCGCTGCGCATACGCAGGAGATCTTCGAGAGAGATAGCGGAGCGCGGATCCGGTGCGCGCCAGTGTGGCAGCAGCTCCCGGGAATTGACCGACAGCCGGCCCTCCTCGACCAGGACGCCGACCAGCGCGTTCAGTACGCTCTTGGCCATCGACCACCCCGGCAGCGGCGTGTCAGCGCTCACGCCGCGCGCGTACCGCTCAGCGACGATGTCGCCGTCGTGAACGACGACGACGGCATGGGTCCGCCGCAGGCGCGACGGATTCTTCTCCTCGAATGCACGATCCACGATCCGCTGAACCTCCGGGCGGACCGCGGCACCCGATCGGACGGCAGGCGGCGAGGACGGTCGTCGCTCGAGTCCGGGAAATGACCGAGCGTCCGCAGATTGGCGCGGAACGAGAGTGGCGCCCAGGCCCGGGCGGTGAATGGCCGTGCGCGGGCGCACGCCGGCCAGCGACGTCGTCACCGACGCCGACGCGCGGTCGACCGTCGCACGGAACGGACGCAGCATCCAGTAGCTATCCGCAGCGACTTCTTCTGCGGACTGGGCGTCCATCTCGCGTCCCGATCCGAAGATCCCGGTGCACAGCACTTTCGACTTGTAGCCGCACGCCACATCGACGACCGCGCGCAGCTTGAACAGAGCCCAGCCAACGCCACCGATCGCTACGACCGCCGCGATCGACGCCACCGCGGCGTTCACTGCGATCACCTAGAACGTCAGACGCAGACCCAGGTGCACGCTACGCGGCGGCTGGATCGCGGTCGACGTGCGGAAGGCGGGACCTGTGAAGACGTACTCTTCGACTTCGTTCGAACGCGTGAAGAGATTGTAGGCATCGACCATGGCGTCGAGCCGGCCGGCGCCGACTCTGAAGCCCTTCTGAACCCGGAGATCGAGCGTGCCGGTGAAGGTGAATCGCGTGCCTCCATTCGGATACGCCTGGACCGCCTCGGCGCCCTGGTTCAAGTCGGGCACGACGACCAGCCGCGAGAACGGCTGCCCGTCCTGGTAGCGAGCAATCGCGCCGACCGTGACGTCGTACGGCAGGCGATACACTGTCGTCCATTTGATGGTGAACGCGCGGTCGCTGAAGAGACGGCCTCTCGCGTACGTAGCCGCATTCGGGTTCGTGAACAGCTCGCCGAGAACGTCCTGGTCGTTCTCGCGCGGCCCATAGCCGCGGTTTCCGCCGGAGCCCTCGGCCAGGAAGGCGGTCGCGCCGAACAGAACGAAGAGCCGCTCGGCCGCGTGCTCCACGGTCAACTTCAGCGCGAATGCGTTCGCGGCATCGAGCTCGGGATTCGTCAGGAGGTAGGTGTCCCGGCCGAAGCTTGACGGCAGGCGGTTGTAGACGGTGAGGATGCGGTCGTCCTCCGGATTACGCAGGAAGATGTACTCGTCCTGGACCTCGACGGTGCTGTAGCCCTCCAGCGGAACGCCCGGGTTGATCACGGCGAGGGCATTGCCTTCGCGACGCGCGATCCCGGTCAACGTGAATCGGGTCGACGATCCCATGCGCGAATCGAGCCCGACGACGAATTCGTCGGTGTATGGCCGCTGGAGATCGTCGTCGATCCCGCTGAACGAAGGATTGCCCCCCGTGCCGGGACCCACTCGTGAAACGATCACGGCGGGCCGCGCCATCGCCGCGACCACTCCGAACGGCGCCGCCGGATCTCCGTAGGCCAGCCAGTTCAGGTTGAGAGTGTTCGCCGATCGCGTGTATCCGCCGACGAGCGCGAGCGACGGTTCTTCGGCGAACAGCCAACGAACGCTTGCGGCGGGAAGCAGGCTCATCCAGCCGACCGCCGTTGCCGCGCCTTCGGCGCGTCCGTGCACCAGCTCCGCGCGGAGGCTCGCGTCGAGGGATAGGGTTGGCGACACGACGATCGTGTCGGATAAGTAGGCGGCCGTGGAGACCGCACGCCGCCGCGATTCCGCCGGACCCGTGTTGTAACTCCAGCGGCGGGCAGGTGCGCTGTCGATGAGCTCGTGGACGACGCCGCCAAACTGATCGCGAGCGGTTACCCAGGAAGCATCGACGTCGGCGCCGATTTCGACGCGATGCCGTGAGCCGGCGTCGTTCGAGGGCGCGAGCCGCGCTCCAGCCGAGAGCCTGCGCGCCGTTCGTCCGGCGGCTTCGTCGACGATCGCCGGAACAGGACCGTCGGACGGCCGCTCCACGACGACCGACGGAACGCCGAAGTCATGTGAACGCGAGCGCTGGGTGAAGCCCCCGAAGGTCCGCCAGCGCCAGCCGGAACGCGGCCGCTCCTCCCACGTCGACTGCACGTGAACGGCGGTGGCGCGCGTGGCGGCGGTCGGATCCCGAAACGCCAGCCATTCCTGAAACGGCCGCTCGGCGCGCTGTACCCAACCGAACGCCCGCCATTCCCGATCGGGGGAGGCCGCAAGTGTCAGATGGGCAAAGCCGGACGCGAGAGTGCTTCGTGCCGTCGCGTCGCGCTCGCGGAACAGGCTGCGCGAGCCTGCCCACGCGCCTCCAGCGGCCAAGCCCAACCGGTTGCTGATCGGACCACTGACGACTGCCGATCCCCGGGTGTATTCGTCGAGGCGGGCAATCGGCGGGGGTTGATCGGCGGGCGCACGGGCAACGAGGCTGCCGCCCGATCCGGAACCGGCAATGGTACCGGTCCAGCCTGAGGACGGCCGGCGCGGTTCGAGCGTGACGCCGAGACCAGGGGTGTTGATGTGAGCCGGCATCAGTCCGGTGTCTACGCGCAGACGCTGCCAGGGCATCGTCTCGGGAAAGAGCAACGCATCGCCGCTGCCGTACGGATCCGAAACGTTGAGATCGCCGATGCGGAACTGCGTCTGCGACCACGAGCCGAGGAACCCGCCAAGCCGCGCCGGCCCCGCCACGTTCAAGCCGCCGGTGTTGAAGCGATCGGAGATCACCTCGGCTTGCGTGGTCTCGAGCAGCGCGTAAAGGCTGTCGCCGAGCGGCAAGTCCCGAACGACGTCCGCGTCGATGATGGATCCGATCGCTCCGATCGCCGGGGGTTCGTCGCTCGCCGGGGACTGTGCGGCCGAGCCAGTGCGCAGAATGAGGACGAGAAGCGCCGCAAACGCGACGCGGAGTCGGTAGCTCATGGGTGTTCAGTCTAGTACACGACGCGGGTGGCGGTCTGCGGCCGTTCTCTTGTAGGGCGGACCTCTTAGGTCCGCCTAGTCCACGGACCTCTTGGGTCCGCCTAGTCCACGACGTAGAAGCGTCGCAGCGCGTCCAACTCCTGGCGGGTGCGTTCGTCGCCCCATCCCTTCTCGGCCGCCATGATCTCTGCGGCGCGCATGACCGCCTGATCGCCTGGGAAGCCCATCGCGCCAAGGGGAGTCCGCCGCAGGACGGCGTCGCACAACGTTTCGGCCATCTCGTGGCGCGCTGCCCACACGAGTTCGGCGCCAATGACCGGAGAGTCTGCCGCGAGTCGCGTGCACCAATCGGAACGGCTACGAGCGAGTTCCAGGATTTCCCGATAGCCGGAGCCGTAGGCAGCGACCAGGTGTGGAATCGTGTCGCTCGGCACGAGGTCGTCGTAGTCGCGACGCGCATCCGCAATCGTCAGCGCGACGTCCCGCACGTGACCACCTGGCAGCGGCGTCGCCGCGGTGCGGCAGGGGCCAGCCTTCTGTTCAACCTTCTGCACCACCCGATCGGTCACGCGCTCGGCGACGGCGCGTGCCGTCGTGTACTTGGGGCCGACGACGCTGATCAGGCCGTCGGCGCCGTTGGCGGCGTGATCGCGGATCTGTTCCCGGCCTTCGAGGCTAACGCGGCCACCGGCGGCAGCCGCCGGTACGACACCGCGATGGACGAGCGTGACGTCTCCCGGCTTGAGGTCGAGCGCGGGAAACGCTTCGTTCAACTCGCCGATGAACGCTGCGATGTCACGCTCTTTGGCCTGATTGTCGTCTGGGGCACAGGTCGTTGCGGATTCCCACGTTCCGAAGACCGCTCGACGCCGCCATGGCACCAGGAACAGATGGCGGCCCGACGCCGATCGTCCGCCCAGCGCGACGTCACCGGCATCCCGCCTGGTCACCAGGTTCATTGCTTTGAGCATCGGAATGCCGCTCGACGACCCGATTGTGCCGAGCAGGCGGTCGACTCCGGCGCCGGTTGCGTTCACGACGGTTCGAGCGCTGATGTCGAGGGTGCGCTCGGTGGTTTTGTCGAGTGCGGCGATGCCGGCGACCCGCTGACCGTTCCTGAGTATGGCAGTCGCTTCGACGTGGTTCGCGAGAACGGCGCCATGCGCGACCGCGGCCAGCGCCCAGCTGAACGTCAGGCGGTCGGCCTCGAGCATGACGTAGTCGTACCACAGCGCGGCGCCAGTCAGGCCACGGCGGCGCAGTCCTGGAAAACGTTCGATCGCACCGTGCCGGGACACGACGCGTCCGGCCGGAAGCCTCAGCGGAGCCGGGACCTCGCGGTTGCGCCCGGCCGCGACGATTCGGTCGAGGAGAAACCCGACCCGCATCGCCAGCCGGCCCTTGGTCAGCGACCGATACAGCGGCAGCGCAAAGGGCAGGGGCACCACCGCGTGCGGCGCGATGCGGCCGACCGTGCGGCGCTCACGGACCGACTCGCGGGCCCGGACCAGATTCAGGCGTTGCAGGTAGCGAAGCCCGCCATGAATCGTCCGCAGATGGTTGAACGAACTGCCGCAGCCAAAGTCGTCACGCTCGATGAGCGCCACGGCAAGACCGCGCTGCGCTGCGTCGCAGGCGATCGTCAGGCCACAGATTCCACCGCCGACCACGAGCAGATCGAAGGTCCGGCCGGTGAGACGATCGAGATCGCGCAGCACGTCGGGCTATATTATCCGCGGTGGCAAACGTCGACGAGGTCCGCGACTACTGGGAACGGCACATCCACGACCTGGACATCACGCGGCATCCGGTGGGATCGCGCGGCTTTTTCGACGATCTCGATCAATATCATTTCGAAAAGCTCCATCACCTGCTGCGCCTCGTCGACTTTGACGGGTACCGCGGCCGGAGGGTTCTCGAGGTCGGCTGCGGCGCCGGTGTCGACCTGGCGCGGTTTGCCCGTGGCGGCGCGATCGTCACCGGTGTCGACCTCACGCAGTCGGCGATCACGCTCGCGCGAGCCAACTTCGAGCAGCAGGGCCTCAGCGGCGAGTTCCAGGTGGCCGACGGCGAACAGCTGCCATTTCCGGACAACCAGTTCGAGCTGATCTACGCACACGGGGTCGTGCAGTACACCGCCAATCCGCAACGTCTGGTCGCTGAATGCCACCGCGTGCTGAACCCCGGTGGGGAAGCGATCTTTCAGGTCTACAACCGCATTTCCTGGCTGAATGCGCTGTCGAAGCTGATGAAGGTCGGCCTGGAGCACGAGGACGCGCCCGTCCTCCTCAAGTTCAGCATCGCGGAGTTCAAGCGGCTGCTCCACCCGTTCCGGGACGTCAAAGTCGTGCCCGAGCGGTTTCCGGTCAAGTCACGCCTGCACGGGGGATGGAAGGGCGCCCTTTACAACGGCGTCTTCGTCGGCGCGTTCAACGTTCTGCCGCGCTCCCTGGTGCGGCCCTTGGGCTGGCATCTCCTGGCGTTCTGCAGGAAATAACGCGCATGCTGCACTTCGTCAAGGCGCATGCCTACGGCAACGATTTCCTGTACGTCCGCGACCAGGACGTGTCGGGTGCGGCCCTCGACCTTCTCGCGCGCGACCTGTGCGATCGCCACACCGGCATCGGCGCCGACGGCCTGATCGTCTACGGGACGGCAACGGCCGGCACGACCATGAAGCTTCTGAACGCCGACGGGAGCCGGGCCGAGGTGTCGGGCAATGGCGTGCGGGCGCTGGCGGCGCTGGTGCTGCGGCACGACCCGCGTTCTGACGCGACGGTCACGATTCAGACCGAAGCCGGCGTGAAGGAGTTGTCGCGCATCGGCCACGAAGGCCCTCGACAGATCTTTCGGGCCGCCATGGGAATGCCGCGCGATGTGCGCAAGATTCTGCCACTCGAAGTCGCCGGTGCAGCCGTCCAGCCGATTGTCCTGAACATGGGCAACCCGCAGTGCGTCCTGGTCGGCCCGCTGCCCGACGAACGGCGTTTTCTGCAGATTGGGGCTGCGCTCGAGCGTCACGAGCTGTTTCCTGACGGCACGAACGTCGAGTTCGCCGAAGTGGAAGCGCCGGATCGGGTCCGGATTCTCATCTGGGAGAGGGGCGTCGGCCCCACCTCTTCGTCCGGGACCGGATCGTGCGCGGCGCTGGTCGCGGCTGCCTCGTTCGGCGGGGCGTCGCACGCCGCGGATGTCGTCGCGCCGGGCGGCACGCAGCGGGTTGAATGGCTGCCGGACGGCGTCTACCTGACTGGCTGGGCGGAAATCCTCGTCGAAGGGCAGTGGCTCAGGCAGATTCCGCGTACCGCGTGACCGATTCCCCAGTCAATTTCTGACCGTCGAGGTCACTTGCGGCGACGGGCGCTGGCTGACACGGCGGTCTCGAGATCGCTGGTAGCCGTGGTCACGGCGGTAGTTGCGCGCGACGCTGCCGTTTTGGCGGCGGGGTAGTCGCCGCGATCGAGGGCCGCGCGCGCTTCTTGCACGCGGCGATCGGCGTCCGTGACCGCCTGGCGCGGCGCCGCGAGCAGGCGAGCCGGGAGGCGTACGACGTCCGGCGCCTTCAGACGCGCGCGCAGCTTCTCGAGGGCCGCCGCACTACTGGTAATCAGGCGATCCGCGTCGACGCGCGCCGTCGCCTTATTGTCGGCAGCCAGCTTCGCGGCATTCTGGGCACGCTGGCGGCTGTCGAGCGCGTGGTTGAGGGCGAGCCGGTAGTCGCGCGCCTTGACGGCCTCTTCGGCGCGCGCCAGCGCGGCTTGCGACGCGCTGAATTCGTCGGTGGCGTAGACGTCGGCGCCGGCCGCACGCGCCGCGTCGATGGCGCCCTGCGCCTGCTGCATCTCCTTGTCGGGGGGTTCGCCGCCACACGCGGTCACCGCCAGCAGCATCACTACGAGGAGGGCGCGCACGCGCGACATCAATTGGTTATTGTAGGATGAAAGACCTGCCGCCCGACGATCGCCCGCGCGAGAAGCTGCTCAGACACGGAGCCGCGGCCCTCGGCGACAACGAGCTCGTCGCCTTGGTGCTCGGCAGCGGGTGCGCGAACGCGGGGGCTCTCGTCGTTGCGAACACGCTGCTGCGGGCACGCGGTGGACTGCATGGGCTGGCGCGATCGTCCTGCAGCGATCTGGCGCAGGCCGCCGGCGTCGGCGCCGCCAAGGCTGCCAAGCTCGTGGCGGCGCTGGAGCTGGGTCGAAGGACGCTGACCGTGGCGCCCGCCGCCCGCACCCGGCTGGCGACGCCGCGTGACGCGGCAGCGTTTCTGCTGCCCGCGTTCGGATCGCGGCAGGTCGAGCACTTCGGCGCCGTGCTGCTCGATACGAAGCACCGGGTCATCAGGACCGCGGTCGTCGCGATCGGCACGCTGAACTCGACGGTGGTCGAGCCGCGCGACGTGTTCCGCGAGGCGATGCTGAATGCGGCGGCGGCGATCGTCGTGTTCCATAACCACCCGTCCGGCGATCCCAGCCCGAGTCCAGACGACATCGCGCTGACGCGGCGGCTGGCGGCGGTCGGCGAGCTGATGGGCATCACCGTCGTCGATCACATCGTGCTCGGCGACGCGCGCTACTGCAGCTTCAAGGAGATGGGGCACCTGTAAAATCTGAGATCACGGAGGAGACGGAGAGCACTGACAAACACGGAGACGCGGAGTTACGGAGACAACACGGAGAAGACAGCGAGGCATGCGACCGCCCCGCGTAGCGGGGCGACGGCAGGGGAAGAGCCCATGAAAATACAAGCGGCTCGGAATCATGCGGCTTGTGTTTTCATGGGCTCTTCCCCCGCCGTCACGCGCCCGTCGTTGCCGGGCGCCGGTCGCGTGCCCGGCGTCCTCCGTGCGTGCTCCGCGACTCCGTGGCTCCGTGTTGGTCTGTGACCTCTGCCACCTCCGAGGCCGGACACCACTTACGACATGTCTCGCATCCTCTACTTCGACTGCTTCTCGGGCATCTCCGGGGATATGGTCCTGGGCGCGCTCATCGACGCGGGTCTGCCGCTCGACGAGTTGAAGCGCGCGCTGGGGAGCCTGGCGATTTCCGGCTGCGACGTCACCACGGAGCGCGTGCTCCGCGCCGGAGTCTCGGCGACCAGGTTTCGCGTGCTGGAAAACGGCGAGCCCGGCCCCGACGCTCACGCCCACACGCACGACCACGGCGACCATCACCACCACGACGATCATCACCATCACCACCCTGCACCCGGCACCCGGCCCCCCGCACCCGGCACGCTGCACCCGGCCCCCGGCACCCATGTGCATCGAACCCTTCCCGAGATCTTCAAGTTGATCGACGGTTCCGCCTTGTCCGCTTCCGGAAAGGCGCGCGCCAAGGAGCTCTTCCAACGGCTCGGCGAAGCCGAAGCGGCCATCCATCAAATGCCGATCGAGCAGGTCCATCTGCACGAGGTCGGCGCGCTCGATTCGATCATCGACATCGTCGGGGCGGTCTTCGCCCTGGAGCAGGTCGGCGCAGACCGGATCGTGTGTTCGCCGTTGAACGTCGGCGGCGGCACGGTGCACTCCGCGCATGGACAATTTCCGGTCCCGGCTCCCGCGACGCTGAAGCTGTTGGGCCACGCGCCCGTGTACAGCGGACCCATTCAAAAAGAACTCGTGACGCCCACCGGAGCGTTGATTGCCACGAGCTACGCCGCTGCTTTTGGGGCGATTCCGCCGATGTCGATCGAGCGCGTCGGCTACGGCGCCGGCCACCGCGACCATCCCGGGTCGCCGAACGTACTGCGCGTGTTGATTGGTCAGAGCGCCGAGCACCCGCAGGGCGACCGGGTCGTCGTCATCGAATGCGAGATTGACGACATGAACCCGCAGCTGTTCGGGGTCGTCATGGACCGTCTCTACGCCGCCGGCGCCCTCGAGGTCTTCTACGTCCCGGTGCAGATGAAGAAAAACCGCCCGGGGACACTGGTCACGGTAGTGGCTGCACCCGAGCGGCGCTCGGCGCTCGCCGACATCATCTTTCGCGAAACGACGACCATCGGCCTGCGTCATTACGAAGTCGAGAGGCACTGTCTCCACCGCGAGATTGTCAGCATCGAGACGCCGCTCGGCGCCATCCGGTTCAAGGTGGCCTGGCACGACGGGCGGATCGTCAACGCCGTCCCCGAGTTCGAAGACTGCGCGCGCATCGCCGCCTCGGCCAACCTCTCCGTCAAGGAAGTGCAGGCGATTGCTGTTCAAGCTTACGGAGCCAGCCGCTAATGCGCTTCTACATCACCACCCCCATCTACTACATCAACGCGGAGCCGCACCTCGGCCATGCGTATACGACGATGGTCGCCGATGCGGTGGCGCGTGCGCACCGCCTGAACGGCGACGAAGTGTTCTTCCTGACCGGCACCGATGAGCACGGCCAGAAGGTCGAGCGGGCCGCCCAGAAGGCGGGCTCCAGCCCCAACGTCTTCGCCGATCAGGTGGCGCAGAAGTTCCGCGATCTCCTGCCGGCGCTCAACGTCTCGAACGACGATTTCATCCGGACGACGGAGCAACGCCACCATGCGGCGGCGCAGGAGCTGTGGCGCCGCGTCCGCGACCGCGGGTTCATTTACAAAGGCAAGTACGAAGGCTGGTACTGCACGGTCGACGAGGTGTTCATCCCTGACACGCAGCTCGTGGACAACCGCTGCCCGATCTGCGGGGGTCCGGTCGAGCGCATCGCCGAAGAGAGTTACTTCTTCAAGTTGTCCGCGTTCCAGCAGCCATTGATCGATCACTACCGCCGCAATCCGGAATTCGTGACACCGTCCATGCGCCGTAACGAGATGCTGTCGTTCCTCGAGGGTGGCCTCGAGGATCTCAGCGTCAGCCGAACGTCGTTCAAATGGGGCATCCCGGTCCCAGACGACCCGGCGCACGTCATGTATGTCTGGTTCGACGCGCTCACCAATTACATGACGGCGGTGGGATTTCCCGGCGATCCCGCACGATTCGCCAAGTACTGGCCGGCCGACGTGCATCTGATCGGCAAGGAAATCGTGCGCCAGCACGCCATCTACTGGCCGGCGTTTCTGATGGCGGCCGATCTGCCCGTGCCGACGCGCGTCGTCAGCCATGGTTTCTGGATGATGGATGGCGCGAAGATGTCCAAGTCGAAGGGCAACGTCGCGCGTCCCCATGAATATATCGATCGTTTCGGACTCGACGCGCTGCGCTACGTCGTCTATCGCGAGATGGTGTTCGGCCAGGACGCCAATTTCGGCGACGAGCTGTTTCTCACGCGCTACAACGCGGATCTGGCCAACGACCTCGGCAACCTGGTGAGCCGGGCGACGACGATGATTCACCGGTACTCCGGGGGAGTCGTGCCGGCAGCGGAACCGTCGCTCGTCGCACGAGAGCCAGAACAGGTGCTGGGGCTGGCGATCGACGCGTTAATCCCCCACGTGCGGACGGCGGTCGAAACCTTTCAGCTCAGCGCCGGCCTGCGCGAGATCTGGGAAGTGATCGGCGCCACCAACCGCTACATCGTCACCCGCGAGCCGTGGACCGTCGCCAAGGATCCGGCGCGCCGCCAGGAGCTCGACGCGGCGCTGTTTGTCGCGGCCGACACCCTGCGGGTCATCGCCGAGCTGCTGCGGCCGTTCATGCCGTCGACCGCGGAACGGACGCTGCGGATGCTTGGCATCGAGCCGCAGCCTGCATCGTGGACGTCACTCACACGCGGGTCGCTCGCGCCGGGTACGAAGCTCGGCGCAACGTCGCAACTGTTTCCGCGCATCGAACACTCAGTGGAGGAACTCCGACAAATGGCCGATCGCACCGTGGACACGAAACCCAGCACCGTTGAGGCGCAGCCACCCAGCACCTCGGAGGCGAAGCCTTCCAGCACCCTTGAGGCGAAGCCGCAAAGCACGTTGGAGGCGAAGCCTCCAAACGTGATTTCGATCGACGAGTTCATGAAGGTCGAATTGCGCGTCGCGAAGGTCCTGCAGGCGGAGCGCGTGCCGAAGTCGAACAAGCTTCTGAAGGTCCTCGTCGACGTCGGCACCGAACAACGTACCATCGTCGCCGGCATTGCGGAGGCTTACGAACCCGAGTCGCTGGTCGGCCGGACAGTGGTGATCGTGTTCAACCTGAAGCCGGCGAAACTGATGGGAGTCGAGTCGAACGGGATGGTGCTGGCGGCAAGCCCAGAGGGAGGGAAGCCCACGCTTCTCAGCTTTGAAGAACCACCCACACCCGGGACGAGAGTGCGCTAGAAAAAAACCTTCTAGTCTCCATCTGCGGTATCGTGGTCGCTCTGAGTCCTGAGCGGCCACGATGCCCAGATCCATCGTCTTCATCTTCTGCCTGGTGGCGGCCGCGTGCGGCCGGACCACTGAGCAGCCGTCCCGTCCTGCCATGAACGACATCGCCGAAGGCTACGTGAAGCTCGTGCTGGCGATGGGGCAGCATGACCCGGCGTATGTCGACTCCTACTACGGCCCGCCCGAATGGAAGGCCGATGCCGACAAGGCGAAGCGGCCGCTCAGCGATATCGACATCGAGGCCGATCGACTGATGCAGGCGGTCGCCAGGATTGAGGCTGACGCCGCCGCGAAAGCGCCTGCCGCTGGCGAGCGCGACCGTGAGGGCGAACTCGAGAACCTGCGCCGGATCTACCTGCGCAGGCAGCTCCAGGCGTTGCGGGCGCGCGTCCGGATGTTATCCGGCACGAAGCTGACCTTCGACGAAGAATCGCAGGCGCTCTACGACGCTGTCGCGCCGGCCTATCAAGAATGGCAGTTTCAGCGCGTGCTCGACGATCTGGAGCGGCGGATTCCAGGAGAAGGAGCGCTCAGCGACCGTGTCGAAGCGTATCGGCAGCAGTTCGTCATCCCCAGGGAGCGTCTGGCGAAGGTCTTCGAACTGGCGATCGCCGAATGCCGGCGGCGGACCCTGCCGCATGTCCAGCTCCCGGCGGCCGAGAGCTTCACGGTCGAGTACGTGACGGGGAAGTCGTGGAGCGGCTACAACTGGTACCACGGCAACTACCGGAGCGTGATTCAGGTGAACACGGACCTCCCGATCTTCATCGATCGGGCGATTGACCTGGCCTGCCACGAGGGGTATCCGGGTCATCACGTCTACAACGCGCTGCTGGAGAAGAACCTGACGCGCGATCGCGGCTGGCCCGAGTTTTCGATCTACGCGCTGTTCTCGCCGCAGTCGCTGATTGCCGAGGGCACCGCGAACTACGGGATCGAGGTCGCCTTTTCAGACGCCGAGCGGCGGGCGTTCGAGCGGGAGGCGCTGTTTCCGGCCGCCGGCCTCAACCCGGCCCGGGTCGACGAGTATTACGATTTCTACGAGCTGTTGGACCGGCTGTCCTACGCCGGCAACGAAGCGGCCCGAGCGTACCTGAGCGGCCAGATCGAGCGCGCCGCGGCGGTCGCGTGGCTGGGGCGGTATGCGCTGATGTCGACGGCGCGCGCCGAACAGCGCACGCGCTTCTTCGACGAGTACCGCAGCTACGTGATCAACTACAACCTTGGCAAAGATCTGGTGAAGCTGTTCGTGGAGGTGCGCGGCGGCACCGACGCGAATCCCGAGAAGCGCTGGGAAGAGTTCGTCGCGCTGCTCGGCTCGCCGCGGCTGCCGTCCGGGCTCAAACAGTGATGGCACGCGGCCACGGCATGCGGAGATCACAGACCAACACGGAGCCACGGAGCAACGGAGCAGGCACGGAGGCAGCACGCTGCCGCGTGCGACCGCGTCTGTCTTCTCCGTGTTGTCTCCGTGTCTCCGTACCTCCGAGTCCAACCGTGCCCTCCGTCGCCTCCGTGCTCTCACCCTCCCGATCGTGATCGACTCGCACTGCCACCTGGCCGACGAGAAGTTCCGCGCCGACCTCGACCAGGTCGTGGCGCGCGCGAAGGCGGCGGGCGTGCTGGGCGCGCTGGTCATTCTCGAGGGCGGCAACGCCGCCGAGGCGGAGCAGGCGCGCCGCGTCGAGGCGCTGTGGCCCGAGGTCCGCACCTCGATCGGCGTGCATCCGCATATCGCGCACGAATACGCGGACAATCCCGAGCGGGCGGCGGTGGTAATCGGCGCGGCGCTCGACGGGACCCCGTCGGCGCGCGCCGTTGGGGAGATCGGACTCGACTACCACTACGATTTTTCGCCGCGCGAGGTGCAGCAGCAGGTGTTTCGCGCGCAGCTGCGGGTGGCGCGGGCCCGCGGGCTGCCGGTCGTCATCCATACCCGCGACGCTGAAGACGACACGCTGGCGATGATCCGCGAGGAGGGCGACGGCCGGCTCCGGGGCGTCCTGCATTGTTTTACCGGCACGCCGGCGCTGGCCCGCGGCGCGGTCGATCTCGGCTTCTACATTTCGCTCGCCGGCATCGTCACCTTTCCGCGGGCCGGCGAGCTGCGCGACACCGCGAAGCTGGTGCCGCTCGATCGGCTGCTGACCGAAACCGACAGCCCGTTCCTGGCGCCGGTACCCCATCGCGGGTCGCGCAACGAGCCCGCGCTGGTGGCCGCCGTCGTGGCCCGGCTGGCCGACGATCGCGGCATCCCCCCGGCGGAGCTCGCCGCGCGCACCACCGACAACTTCCGCACGCTCTTTACGCCGTGAACCCTGTGATAAAGTTCCTACTGAACTCCTGTGGAAAATACGACGCCCGCGCTGTCGCAGATCCTCGAGCCAATCCGCGCCGATCTCGAACGGGTCGATCGCGAGTTCGCGCGCCATGTCGAGTCGCAGGTCGCGCTCATCCCGACCATCGGCAAGTACATCCAGACGAGCGGCGGCAAGCGGATCCGGCCGGCGGTGCTGCTGATGGCCGCCCGGTTGAGCGGCTATAAGGGCGATCGCGCCGTCCTGTATGCCGCGGTCATCGAGTTCATCCACACCGCGACGCTCGTCCACGACGACATCATCGACGACTCGGAGCTGCGCCGCGGACGCCTCGCCGTGCACTCGCGGTGGGGCAACGACGTCACGGTGCTGCTCGGCGACTATCTCTACATCAAGTCGATGGCCATGGCGCTGACGCACGACACGCTCGACATCGTGCGCCTGCTGTGCGACGTCACCCTCCGGATGATCGAAGGCGAGCTGTATCAGCTCACCAAGAACGGCGACGCCGACATCACCGAGGAAGAGCACTTCGAGATCATCCGCCGCAAAACCGCCTACCTGTTCGGCGGCTCGGCGCAAATCGGCGGCATGCTCGGCAATGTCAGCCCCGAGCAACAGGAAGCGCTGCGCGAGTACGCCTTCAACCTGGGGATCGTCTTCCAGGTGGTCGATGACCTGCTCGACTTCACCGGCGACGCGGCGGCGCTCGGCAAGCCGATCGGTGCCGACCTGCGCGAAGGCAAGATGACGCTGCCGCTGATCCACCTGCTCCGCCAGGGTCATGCGACCGGCGAGCGGATCGTCCGCGAGATCATCGCCACCCGCACAACGACCGAGCAGCAGTGGAAGGAGCTGCTCCAGATTCTCAGCGAACATCGTTCGATCGACTACGCCTTCCGCCGGGCCGAGGAATTCGCCGAGCGAGCGCGGAAGCCTCTCAGCGCCTTTCCGCCGAGTGCGGAGCGCGACGCCTTGCTGGCCCTGCCAGACTACGTGGTGGCGCGCGACCGGTAGTCCGGGGTCAGATCTTGATTTTTGACCGTCAGTCACAGGTGGTCAAAAATCGAGATCTGACCCCGGATGTCCGCCTCAAGGAACTGCGTGAGGCGATCCGCCATCACGAAGAGCGTTATTACGTCCTGAACGACCCCGAGATCTCGGACGAGGAGTTCGACCGTCTTCTCCACGAGCTCGAAACCCTGGAAGGTCAGTATCCGGATCTCGTGACCCCCGACTCGCCGACGCAGCGGGTCGCCGGACGCCCCGCGGAAGGGTTCGCGACCGTCGAGCATCTCGCGCCGATGCTGAGCCTCGACAACGCCTACAACCAGGAGGAACTGCTGGCCTTCGACGAACGCGTCCGAAAGGGGGCCGGCCTCGGTGACCAGGCGGTGCCGTATGTCGCCGAGCTGAAGATCGACGGCTTGAGCATCGCCTTGACCTATGTCGACGGCCTGCTGACGCGGGGGGCGACCAGAGGAGACGGGACGCGCGGCGAGGAGGTGACGGCGAACGTCCGAACCATCCGGACCATTCCACTGCGGCTGCGCGGCGCGCCTTCCGGCCGCATCGAAGTGCGCGGCGAGGTCTTCCTGCCGCGCGCCTCGTTCGAACGGACCAACCGCGAACGCGAGGAGGCCGGCGAGCCGGTCTTCGCCAACCCGCGCAACGCCGCCGCCGGCACGATGCGGAACCTGGACCCGGCCCTCGTCTCGAAGCGCGGACTCTCCGCGTACACCTACCAGGTGATCACCGGACCTGGCGCGGGGCGCGAGTCGATGCAGAGCAGCCACGCCCAGATGTTGACGGCGATGCGCGAGTGGGGCCTGCCGGTCGAGCCGCACCGGTGTTCGTGCATTGGCGTCGATGCGCTCGTCACCTTCTGCCAGGAGTGGGCGGACAAGCGGCGTTCGCTGCAGTTCGACACCGACGGGGTGGTCATCAAGGTTGACGATCTGGCGCTGCGCGAACGCCTGGGCACGACCGCGAAGTTCCCGCGCTGGGCCACGGCCTTCAAGTTCCCCGCTGAGCAGGCGACCACGACGCTCAGGAAGATCGACGTGAATGTCGGACGAACCGGCGCGGTGACGCCCTATGCCGTGCTCGAGCCGGTCTTTCTCGCCGGGTCGACGATTTCGATGGCGACCCTTCACAACGCGGAGGACCTCGCGCGAAAGGACATCCGCGAGGGCGATCGCGTCCTCATCGAGAAGGCCGGCGACGTCATTCCGAAGGTGGTCAAGGCGATCGTGGTCGAAGGGGTCGAGCGGAGCGCCCCGTGGCAGATGCCGGCCGCCTGTCCGGTCTGCGGCAGCGCCTTGCACCGCGATCCGGAAGAAGTGGTGTGGCGCTGTGACAACGTCGCCTGCCCGGCACGGCTGCGTCGCAGTCTCGAGCACTTCGCGTCCCGCTCGGCGATGAACATCGAAGGGCTCGGCGAGTCGCTGATCGATCAGCTTCTCGAACAGGACGTGCTGCACGACGTGGCCGACATTTACTCTCTCGAGGCGGCCCAGCTCGAAAACCTGGTCGTCATGCCGCGCGAGCCGCGCTCGGAAAAGGCGCGGCCTCGCAAGCTCGGGAAAGTCGGCCGCAACGTCATCGAGCAGATTGAGCGCAGCAAGACGAACGATCTCTCCCGGCTGGTTTACGCGCTCGGCATCCGCCACGTTGGCGAAAAGGCCGCGGCCACCCTTGCGCGACATTTGCGGACGATGGAGCGGGTGCTGGACGCGTCGGTCGAAGCCCTGCAGACCGTCCCGGAAATCGGGCCGGTCGTGGCGCAATCGGTCCGGATGTTCAGCGAGGAGCCCCGCAACCGGCAGATCGTCGAACGGCTCGCGGCGGCCGGGGTGAACATGGCGAGCCAGGCGCCCGAACCGGCTGTCGGGCATGGCCCGCTGGCCGGGAAGGTGTTCGTCATCACGGGAACCTTGTCATCAATGAGCCGGGAAGAGGCGACGGCTGCCGTGGAGCGTCTCGGGGCAAAAGTGTCGGGGTCGGTCAGCCGAAAAACCAGTTATCTCGTGGCCGGCGCCGACGCGGGCAGTAAGCTGCAGAAGGCGAGCGACCTCGGCGTTGAAACGCTCGATGAGGACGCGTTTCTGGCTCTTATAATGAATACGTAGGGCGGTCTCTTAGGCTGCCGGAGGTACGTAGGGCGGTCCTCTTAGGGCCGCCGGAAATGCGTAGGGCGGTCCTCTTAGGGCCGCCACAACATATGTCGCGACGCTTCACTATTGTTTCCGTGGCGCTGACGGCGTTTGTCGCCTTCCTGGTCGGGGCGATCTTCGCGGGGGGGCTCGACCACCCGTCAGTCGCCGCCGGTACGCCGCCCGGGCCGGAGTCGATCGTCCGGTCCGCCGCCGCGCCCGTCGCGGTCACCCCGCTTGGCACCCTGCCCATCAATTTCGCCGACGTCGTCGAACGGGTGAACCCGGCCGTGGTGAACATCGACGCCACGATCCGCGGCGCGGCTGAGACACGGCGCCGGCGGCCCGGTTCGGACACCCCGGAACCTTTCGGCGGACCGTTCGACTTCAATTCGCCCCGTGGCGACCGGCAGACGCGCCGTGGGGCCGGCAGCGGCTTCATCATCGACAAAGACGGCAGCATCCTGACCAACAACCACGTCATCGACCGCGCCGAGCGCATCATCGTCAAGCTGTCCGACGGCCGGACGTTGCGCGCGCGTGTGCTCGGGGCCGATCCGGACACCGACATCGCGTTGATCAAGGTCGACGGGCATTCCGGCCTGCCGGTTGCGCCGATCGGTGACTCCGGCACGCTCCGCATGGGCGAATGGGTGTGCGCGATCGGTAATCCGCTGGGCTATGAGCACACGGTCACGGTCGGAGTCGTGAGCTTCATCGGCCGCAAGCTGTTCGATGCGAGCCTGGACAACTACATCCAGACGGACGCCGCCATCAACTTCGGCAACAGCGGCGGCCCGCTGATCAATTCGCGCGGCGAGGTGATCGGCATCAACGCCGCGATCAGCTCGCGCGCCAGCAACATCGGCTTCGCCGTGCCGATCAACGGCGCGGTGTCGATCATTCCGCAGCTGCGCGAGCGCGGCCGCGTATCGCGCGGCTATATCGGCGTCGCGCTGCGCGATGTCGATCTCGATCTGCAGCGTTCACTGGAGCTGTCGGTCGACGAGGGCGCGGTCGTCCAGGACGTGACGGAAGGGTCGCCGGCCGAGCGCGCCGGCATCCGTCCCTACGACATCATCCTGCGGTTCAACCGGACGCGGGTCGCCAGCGACGACGAGTTGATCCGGGAGATCTCTTCCCAGAAACCCGGATCGGCCGCCGAGCTGCGGCTGTTGCGCGACGGACGCGAGCAGACGGTGACGGTCAAGCTTGCCGAGCGGCCGGCCCGCACGCTGACGTCTACCGAGCCCGCGAGAGCACCGGCGGGGGCGCGCCCCGACCTGGATCCGGCGCTCGGGCTGACGGTTCGCGATCTCGACGCCGGCGCCTTCAATCGTTTCCGGTTGCCGCGTCAGACACGCGGCGTGCTCATCACCCGCGTCGAGCCGCTCAGTGCGTCGTTCGATGCCGACGTCGAGAGCGGCTCGGTGCTGCTCGAGATCAACCGCAAGCCGATTCAGTCCGCGGAAGACTATCGCCGCCTGGCGCTCCAGGCGAGCCCCGGCGACATCCTGACGCTCTATCTCTATTCGCCCGAGCTGCAGCAGCGACAGCTCAAGACGGTCCGAGTCGAAGAGAGATGAGCGCGCCGGCGACCTGTTCCAGACACGCGCGAGCGCCACGGCGCGAGCGCGTCTGGCGCGGGACGCCGCGCCGCTAGACAATGCCGAAGTCCCGCATCCTGGTCATCGACGACGAGGTGGCGATCCGCGATTCGCTGCGGATGACGCTCGAATACAACGGCTACGAATTCGTCGGCGCCGCGACCGGGCCGGAAGGCCTGGCGCTCGCCGAACGCGAAGCGGCCGATCTGGTGCTGCTCGACATCAAGATGCCGGGGATGGACGGGATGGACGTCCTGTCGCGCCTCCGTTCGATGGACGAAACCATTCCGGTGGTGATGATCTCGGGCCACGGCACGACCAGCACGGCGGTCGAGGCCATCAAACGAGGGGCGACCGACTTTCTCGACAAGCCGTTCGAAAGCACCGATCGCCTGCTCGTGACCATCGGCAACGCGCTCGAACAAGGCCGGCTGCGGGTCGAGAACCGATCGCTGAAGAAGGACGCCGAGGTCCGCCACCAGATGGTCGGTGACAGCAGCGCGCTGCAGCAGGTGATGGCCGCGGTCGGCCGGGCCGCCCCGACCAATGCGACGGTGCTCATTCAAGGCGAGAGCGGCGTCGGCAAGGAGCTGGTCGCGCGAACGATTCATCGCAACAGCCTCAGACGCCGCGAACGCTTCGTCCAGGTCAACTGCGCCGCCATCCCCGAGGAGCTGATTGAGTCGGAGCTGTTCGGCCACGAGAAGGGGTCGTTTACCGGCGCCACGGAAAAGCAGGTCGGGAAGTTCGAGCAGGCCGACAAAGGGACGATCTTTCTCGACGAAGTCGGCGACATGAGCCCCAAGACGCAGGCCAAGGTTCTTCGGGTGCTGCAGGAGGGGGAAGTCGAGCGGCTCGGATCGGCGCGAACCATCAAGGTCGATGTCCGCGTGATTGCCGCGACCAACAAGAACCTCGAGGAGGAAATCGAGAAGGGCAGCTTTCGCGAAGACCTCTACTTCAGGCTTGCCGTGATCCCGATTCAGGTGCCGTCACTGCGCGAGCGCCCCGATGACATCCCGCAGCTCGTCCGGCACTACATGGACTACTTCAGCCGCGAGAACAACACCCGGCCCAAGCGGATCACCCAGGCCGCCCTCGACTCGCTGCAGCGTTACCGATGGAAAGGGAACATCCGCGAGCTCCGGAACACGGTCGAGCGGCTGAACATCATGACCGGCGGCGAAACCATCGACGTGACGGACCTGCCAGGGTCGATTCGAAATCCGAGCGTTGCAGGAGCAGGAACCGCCCCTGGCTCGCCGAAGCCGCTCGCGGATGCCGAGGCGGCGAAGGCGGCGGGGACGCTTCGCGAATTCAAGGACAACTCGGAGCGCGCCTTCCTGGTGACCAAACTCCGCGAAAACGGCTGGAACATCTCCAAGACGGCGGAAGTGATCGACACCCCGCGCAGCAACCTCTACAAGAAACTCGAGCAGTATCAGATCTCCCAGGAAACTGACGGCTAGATCTCCCGTACAATTGATATGTCGCAGCGAGCTGGACGATCGCCCCGAGCGAGGCCGCGTGAGTGGCCGAGTCGAGGGGAGGAAAGTCCGAACTCCGCAGGGCAGTGTGCCGGGTAACGCCCGGTCGGGGTAACCCGAAGGACAGTGGCACAGAAAACATACCGCCCTGAGCGAGGCCGCGCGAGCGGCCGAGTCGAAGGGTAAGGGTGAAAAGGTGCGGTAAGAGCGCACCGCGCCCGTGGTAACACGGGTGGCAGGCAAAACCCCACACGGAGCAAGACCAAATAGGGAGGCCTCCCCTTCGGGGGAACCGACGGCCCGTCGTCGCCTCCGGGTAGGTCGCTCGAGCCCGCCAGCAATGCCGGGCCTAGAGGAATGATCGTTGCCCTGAGCGAAGCCGCGAAAGCGGCCGAGTCGAAGGGACAGAATTCGGCTTATCGGCTCGCTGCGACGTTATTACAATTACACGCGCGTGGAACCCACACTCGCCGCGCCCGCACCGTGGTGCTCGCGCGTATCCAGAACAGGACGTTACTGATGCGCGCAGGGTTCGCGGCGATCCTCTCCGCAATTGCGTTGACCGTGGCGGTGGTCGGCGCCCAGCAGCCGCCCGGTCCGATCCGCCAGCGGCCCGCCGAGGGCCGCGAGCCTGAGCTGCAGCCTCCGACCATCCGTGAATACAAGCCGCGGTCGACGCTGGTCGTCCCACAACATCCCGTGCCGCGCGCGAAGTTCCCGGTCGTCGACATCCATGGGCATCCGCCGGCGCTGACCTCCGAGGACGCGATCGCCCGGGTGGTCGCGGCCATGGATCCGATCAACCTGCAGGTGATGGTCAATGCGAGCGGCGCGTCGGGCGATCGGCTTCAGCAGCAGCTGACGGCGCTTCGCGCCAGCAAGTACAAGGACCGCTTCGTGATGTTCACCAACATCAGCTTCCGCGACGTCGGTCCCGGCTTCGGTGCGAAAGCGGCGGCGCAGCTCGAAGCCGATATCAAGGCCGGCGCGCTCGGCGTCGGCGAGATCATGAAAGGCTTCGGTCTGACGACGCGCAAGACCGACGGATCGCGTTTGAAGCTCGACGATCCGGAGCTGGATCCGATCTGGCAGACGGCCGCGCGGCTGAACATCCCGGTGTTCATCCATACCGCCGACCCGGCCGAGTTCTTTCAGCCGATGGACTACAACAACGAGCGCTGGCTCGAGATGGCGCTGTATCAGGACCGCCGGTACTTCGATCGATCGCGGTTCCCGTCGTTCGAGGATCTGATGGGGGAGCGCGATCGGCTGATCGCGAAACATCCAAAAACGACCTTCATCCTCGCGCATCTCGGCTGGCACGCGCAGGACCTCGGACGCCTGGGCCGGATGATGGACCGCATGCCCAACATCTACGCCGAAGTCGGCGCCGTACTGTACGACATCGGCCGTCAGCCGCGGGCCGCGCGGGAATTCTTCACGAAGTACCAGGATCGTCTGCTGTTCGGCAAAGACAGTTTCCAGCCGGACGAGTATCCGTACTACTGGCGCGTCTTCGAAACCAACGACGAGTACTTCGACTACTATCGCGACTATCACGCCTTCTGGAAGTTGTACGGCATCGGGCTGCCGGACGATGTCCTGCGGAAGGTCTATTACGCCAACGCGCTGCGGCTGATTCCCGGCCTGCCTCGTGCGAATCTGATGTGACGACAGCACGCTTGCCGCGCCGAAGCCGCGGAGCGGCGAAGGCGGGCCCCGGCAGCGACCACAACCCACACCTATGGCCTCCTATCTCGTAACCGGCGGCGCCGGCTTCATCGGCTCGCATCTGACCGAAGAGCTCATCCGCCGCGGCCACCGCGTGCGCGTCGTCGACAGCCTGATCACCGGCACGCGCCGCAATCTCGAACATCTGCCGGATGCGGAATTTCTGGAAGGCGATCTGGCCGACACCGCAGTCGCCACGCAGGCG
Organism: uncultured Acidobacteriota bacterium; assembly: GCA_963728825.1. Classification (GTDB taxonomy): domain Bacteria; phylum Acidobacteriota; class Vicinamibacteria; order Vicinamibacterales; family CAVVIG01; genus CAVREM01. Next base: position 1,356,145 of record CAVSLA010000004.1, on the reverse strand, counting down.
GTTGCCGGGATGGACTTCGTCCTCCACCAGGCGGCCATTCCGTCGGTCCCGCGATCGGTGAAAGATCCGGTGACGTCGAATCGCGCGAACATCGACGCGTCGCTGAACATCCTCGTCGCCGCGCGCGACGCGGGGGTCAAGCGGCTGGTGTATGCGGGGTCTTCGTCGGCCTACGGCGACACGCCGACGCTGCCCAAGCGCGAGGACATGCCGACCAACCCGCTGTCGCCCTACGCCCTGCAGAAGCTGGTCGCCGAGCAGGTACTGCCAGATGTTCACGAGGCTGTACGGGTTCGAAACCGTGACGATCCGCTACTTCAACGTCTTCGGCCCGCGGCAGGATCCCGGTTCGCCCTATTCGGGCGTCATCTCGCTGTTTTCGACGGCGCTGCTCGAGGGCCGGCAGCCGGTGATCTACGGTGACGGCGAACAGACCCGCGATTTCACCTACATCGCCAACGTCGTCGACGGGGTGCTGCGCGCCTGCGAGGCGCCCAAGGCGGCGGGTGAAGTCCTCAACGTGGCAACCGGTGGCCGCATCTCGCTGAACGAGCTGCTTCAGACCATGAACCGGATCGTGGGCACCACCATCCAGGCGGTCTACAAAGAGCCGCGCGAGGGCGACGTCCGCGATTCGCAGGCCGACATCTCAAAAGCCAGGCGCCTGCTCGGATACGAGCCGATCGTGGGGCTCGAAGACGGTCTACGGCGGACGCTGGACTGGTGCCGGACGCCCGCGCTGCGCCCCTGAACGACGAACCTGTCGCTAGCGTCCAAAATCCAGGATCGCCAAGCGCCGGTTGATATTTTCCTCACGTCGGAGGCCACCTGGACAGGCGGCTGACGCTATACTCGGCGGTATATCATCCCGGATTCATCGAAACCAGCATTACTCCTAACGGTCGCTTCTTCAGGCTCAGGAGGTTTCGATGACAGGTGTACGGTTCGCGAAAGTCGGGTTCCTCGTCGGTACTGGCCGTTCTACTGACGCCGGCGGTCACGCTTGCCCAGAGTGCCATCGCCGGGCTGGTTACCGATGCGACCGGCGCGATACTGCCCGGCGTGACGGTCGAGGCGCGCAGTCCCGCGTTGATCGAGCAGACGCGGAGCGTCGTGTCGGACGGCAACGGCCGGTACCGGATCGAAGACCTGCGGCCCGGCACCTACAGCGTGACGTTCTCGCTCCCGGGCTTCAGCAACTTCGTCCGTGAGGGGATGATCCTCGAATCCAACTTCACCGCAACGATCAACGCACAGCTCAAGGTCGGCAGCCTCGAGGAAACCGTGACGGTCTCGGGCCAGTCACCTGTCGTCGACGTCCAGAGCACCCAGAGCCGAACGGTCCTTTCGAAAGAACAGATGGAGACGCTGCCGTCGGGCCGAAGCTACCAGAGCCTGGCCGCCACGATTCCTGCGCTCGGCTCGGCGACCGCCGGGCGGTTCGACGTCGGCGGCTCGACGCAGATGTGGCAGGGCACCGTCGTGGCCTATGGCTCTCAAGCCGGGGACATGGCGCTCGAGGTCGACGGCATGAACGTCGCCAGCATCCTCAGCACCGGACAGATTTCCGGCATCTACCACAATCAGAGCGCCTACGAAGAGATGTCGTACCAGGTGGTGGCGGGCTCGGCAGAGTCGCAGACCGGCGGCGTCCGAATCAACATGATCCCGAAGCAGGGCGGAAACCGGTTCAGCTGGGACGGTGTCGTCACGTACGCGAACGAAAAACTGCAGTCCGAAAACAACGATGCGGAATTGCAGGCGAAAGGGCTCGTCGTCCCGCCTAACCTTTATGTGGTGAGGGACTACAACATCTCGATCGGGGGGCCGCTCAAGCGCGACAAGGTCTGGTTCTTCTTCTCGCCGCGCATCTGGGGTGCGAGCAACTACATCCTGAACCAGCGCTTCCCGGATGGATCGCCGGCCAGGGACGAATCGCTGCTGCAGTCCTACACGACCCGCGTCACCGCACAGCTCGGTTCGAAGCACAAGCTCACGGCGCTTTACGATCCGCTGCCGAAACACCGCGACTACTTCCTGAGCGAGACGGGCCTGTACGATCTGAAGGGGGCCGGCGTGCAGAATATGTACAGCCACGCCATCCAGACCAAGTGGACGTCGACGATGACGAACCGCCTGCTCCTCGAAGTCGGCTACTCCGAGAACTACACGGGCTACAAGATCGAGGCGCAGGATACGGTCCAGATCGGGCCAAGCGCGACGAGCCCCTTTGGCGATATCTCGAAGTCGGATTTGCTGGTCACGAGCCGGTTTTCCACCAACGCCCCGACCCAATGGTTCGAGAATCCGTTGATGTCGCGAAACATCGTCGGGTCAGTCTCCCGTGTCACTGGATCCCACAGCCTCAAGATGGGCATGCAGTGGAGATTCGGCTATATCACCGCCGAACGCGAAAACAACGGCCATCTCGTCCAGCAGTACAGCAACAGCGTCCCACTGTCTGTCGCCCTGTACAACTTGCCGATCGTCTCGCGTTCGGAGCTGAATGGCGACTTCGGCGTCTACATTCAGGACACCTGGCAACTCGGCAGGCTGACGCTGAATCCCGGCCTGCGCTTCGAACGCTTCAATGGGGAAGTTGCCGAGCAGACCGCGCCTCCCGGCCGGTTCGTCGCCGAGCGCCACTTCGACCGGATACCCAACCTGCCGAATTACACCGATTGGGTGCCGCGATTCGGCGCCGCCTACGATTTGACCGGCAACGGCAAGACCGCCCTCAAGTTCAGCGTCGGACGCTACATGGAACAGGATGCCTCGGCGTTCCCGGAGCGATACAACCCGATGACGCTGGTGCCGTCCTCCGTGACCTGGATCGATCAGAACAACCTGCTTCAGGACTGCAAGGTGGCGGGGGTTGACAAGACCGGCTGCAACGACATCGCCGAGGGCGCGCTCGGCTGCACCTTCCGGACGGCGGGATGCGAGATCAATTTCGGGCAGCTGCCGGCGACCTTCGGCGTCCGCCGCAACCGGAACCCCGATGCGGACCTGTCGCGGCCGTATCAGCTCGTCTACAACGGCGGCTTCTCGCGCGAGCTTCGGCCCGGGCTCGGCATCTCCGCCAACTACTATCACCGGCGGTTCTATGACATCACCTTCACGACCGACCTCGCCAAGCCGCTGAGCGTTTACACGCCATACCAGATCAACGATCCGCGGGGCAACGGTCAGAAGATGACGGTCTTCAACATCGATCCGGCCGCGCTGCGCAACCTGAACGAACTGGACACGACGTCGGGCAGCAACAGGTCGACCTTCCACAGCTTCGATGTCGGCTTCAACGCGCGGTTCGGCAACGGCTCGATGCTGACTGGCGGAACGGCCAGCGGTCGGTCACGGACGCGGACGTGCGATGTCACGGATCCGAACTCCACGTGGTACTGCAACGACTACGACTTCGACGTGCCGTGGCGGACGACGTTCAAGATGTCGGGCATGTATCCGCTGCCGTACGGCATCCGGTTGAGCGGCGTGTTCCAGTCGACGGCGGGAGATCGCATCAACCAGACCTACCAGGTCACTCCGGCGAACTTCCTGAGCCAGACCGGCGTGCCGATGGGGCAGTCCTCGGTGACGCTGCGCCTCAGCGAGCCGGGCAGCGTCTACGCCGATCGCGTCAACCAGCTGGACTTCACCGCCGCCAAGACGTGGATCGTGCGTGGTATTCGGATGACCCCGGAGGTCAGCCTCTTCAACGCCCTGAATGCCAACCCGATCGTCAGCCAGACGACGGCGTTCGGTCCGGCGCTTGGGAACCCGCTGCGAATCCTGGAAGGACGACTGGTCCGATTCGGCTTCCAGGCGCGGTTCTAGGTTTCGCCCATACGCCACCGTACGTAGGGCGGACCTCTTAGGTCCGCCTTACGACGCCGGACCTCTTCGGTCCGCCCTACGACGCCGGGCCTAAGAGGCCCGGCCTACTTTCTCCAGCGATCCGCGATCCATCGCCCGCCGCGTTCGAGCGAATCGATGTAGGCCCCCATCGTGAAGTGGGTCGGGCCGATAAGCGGCTCGAACTCGATCGTCCGCTTCAAGCGCTTCAACTCTTTCACCGCCCGGTCCGTTGGCTCGAACTCCACGACCTCGTCGTCTCGGCTGTGGATGACGTAGGTCGGCACCGTCGCGAGTTTCTCGATCGGCTCGTCGCCCGTCGAACCGGCCATCACGATGGCGGCCTTGAAGACGTCGGTGTGCCGCGATGAGTGGAACCATGCGCCGCGCCCGCCAAGGCTGAAGCCGACCACCATGACGCGGGCCGGGTCGACGTTGTAGTCGCTCATCACGCTCTTGACGAGCGCGAGCACGGCCCGCTCGGCGATCGCATCGGTCCAGGCACGAGTGGGGACGTCGGGCGCAATGATAATCGCGCCGAGATCGCTCAGGCCGGGAGCGACGACCTGCTGCACGAAGGCGCCGCCATACCCGGGGAAGCGCTGTCCGCCTGGATGCAGCGCGAGAACCAGCGGCCGCGCCTGCCGCGAGTTGTAGCCCCGCGGGATGGTCAGCGCGTAGCGCATCGGCCCGGACTCGGGCACCGGGAACATCATCGTGTAGGTGCCCGGCGCGTTCGGCTGCTGCAACGCCGCCACGAGGGTCAGCAAAGGAAGAAGAGTGATCATTTGAACCCGAAAATAATCGCACGCGGAGACTCGCGAACGGCGCGAACCGTCTCCACGGTGCCTGGTTTGAGGTGGCGAATCTGACCTGGTTTAACCGCGAGCTGAAACGACGCGCCGCCTGGTGTGATTACATCCAGCGTCCCACTGCTCAAGAACACCCAGATCGTTTCTCGATCATCGCCTTCGTTCGACGGCCGATCTGACTCGCGCCACGTATGATCGCGGGTCGCCACATCCTCGACGTCATCGTGCTTCAGCTCGATGAACACTGCTCTGAGAGGCGGATCGGTCACGCCCTCTTCGATGTGGGTCGTATCCTTTCGCGTTCGCGATAACGCGCCGACCGCAGTGGTCGCCTCCCGCTTCGTGCCGTCGACGCTGGTGATCACCCGTCCGCCCGCCTGGTAGTAGGTGCCCACCTGATCGTAGACGTGACGATGGAGGGGAGTCGGTGCACCCTTCGGCCACACGATGTCCCAGACGACGAACCGGTCTGTTTCGACGAGCTTGGTCGCGTTCGTCCGCGGAAATGCCGGCGGGTAGGCCTGGAACGCGGCCGCCGCCGAAAGGACGCCGATCGCAAGGTGCCGCCTCACGTCTGACTCATTGTGGTGGGCCCGGCGTCGGCACCAGGCGCTTCAGCTCCTCGAGCCAGTTTTGAACGACGACGACCGTCGCCGCGGCGTTCGAATCGGTGTTTTCCGACTTGACCAGGATGAACCGTCCGTCAGGCGTCACGTCGAACGCACGAGTGTTCGGCGACATTGGTACGTAGGGCCCCTCGAATACGAGCGTCGAGGCCCCAGCCGTCAATGTGGGGCCCGTCGAGATCGGAACAGCAAGAACACGTCGACCGTCGACGCTCTGATAAAAGAGTTCCCGGCCGTCAGCCGACCAGCGCGGCGTGGTCCCGCCGCTCGTCGAGATCTGCTGACGATCGCCGAGCTCGGGGAACCGCTCGACGTAGACTTCAAAGGCTCCCGACCGATTCGATTGATACGCGAGCCAGCGCCCATCTGGAGACACCGCGGGCGCGGTGTCGATCGACGGCATCGCAATGAGATCCCGAAGCCGGCGCTCACCCTCCATATTGATAGCGCCGATGTCGGGCACGCCATTGCGCCCGATACTGACCACGAGCGTTTGGCCATCGGCGGACCATGATTCGGCCAGGATGCTCGGTGCAGGAGGGTCGCCTGGCAGGAATCGTTCCGGGGCCCCCGTCCCGTCTGCGTTTTGAACGTACAGATCGGACCGGCCTTGGGCGGCCGACATAAACAGAAGCCGTAACCCGTCCCGAGTCCACACCGGATTTCTGTCAATCGCGTCGTCCGTCGTCACGCGCACTGAAGTGCCACGCGCGAAGTCATAGTTCCAGAGGTCCGGGGGACGACCAGCGGTGAATGCCAGCCGTTTGCCGTCGGGCGACACCCGGATCATGTCGAAGCTGTTCGATGTCAGGCCCGGCAGTGGCTCTTCACGGCCCTGCCGATCGACGAGAACGACGGTTCGGAGCGCCCCGGCGCGGCCCGCCACATAGGCGAGCGTCCCCTCTGCTGACACGGACATTTTGGCCGCGCCGCTGCCGATAATGCTTGCACCCTCGAGGACGGGGACGGGATCGCCGATCGTGCGGCCCGCGGTCAGGTCGAACGGTATCGCCCAGACGGCCGCTTCGCGTGTGAACAGCAGGTGTCCGCTCGAGACGTACCGCGGATCCGCCCCCTCCAGGAGCATGACGTGGTCGGAGGCGCCAGCTGGAAGGTACGCAATGGTGGTGGCTGCTCCTTGTCCACGGCGCCGGACCAGGAACAACAGGGAACGCCCATCCGGCAGGAAGTGGGGCTGAAGATGCACTTCGTTCTCGACGGCCTTCGTCCGTGGCTTAGGCGTGCCGCCCGCCTCGGATACTTCCATCAGCATCCGGTTGGCCGTCGTCGAGAACACGATTGTGCCGGCCGAACTCCAGGTCGCGCCCTGCCAGCCTCCGGTGACGATACCAGTATCCGTGATCGTCGCCGGCGGCCCGCCGGTGAGCCGCATGCGCTTCAGTGAACCTTTCGCGTCGTTGAAGGCGACCCACTCGCCGTCAGGTGAGAGGAAGATGCTCCCCACGGTACCCTCGAGGCCAGTCACGGGCTGAAGCTGAACCTGATCCATTGGTCGAACCACCACACGATCCGTGGTGCCACTGGTCACGTTCATCACGATGCGGCGGCCGTCGCGGGTGAGCATCATCGGGTAGGCCACGTTGTCCCGGAAGCTCGAGCCGGCAGGCAAGGTGACCGTGAACCGATTGATTGACGGCGCGGCCGGAGGCACAGGACGCGGCCCCCACATGGCCGCAACGGCAGCGATCGCGCCGACCGCGATCCCGAGGCCACCAGCCACGGCGACGCGGGTCCACACGCCACGGATGAGAGGGTGGCGATCGTGAACGTGCGCGGCCGACGGCAGGAAGGCGCCGTCAAGCGCCAGGCGGACGTCGCCGATGTCGCGGATCCTGTGCTTCGGATCTTTCTGCAGGCACCGCTCGAGCGTCGATCGCACCGACGGGGGAGTAGCCGCGGGCAGCGCGTTCCAATCCGGCTCGGCTTTGATGACTTCCGCAAGCGTCAACGACGTGTCTTCACCGTCGAAGCATCGCTTCCCCGTGAGCATCTCGAACAGCACGCAGCCGAACGCCCAGATGTCGGCGCGCTTGTCCACCGGCTTGCCGCGCGCCTGCTCGGGCGGCATATACGCTGCCGTGCCGAGCAGGACACCGATACCGGTGACGCCAATTGGCCCGGTGATGGTGGGCGAGTGCGACAGACCGGCGGAGGCCAGGTCACCGCGCGTGTCGGCCTTGCCGTCATGGGCCGCGGCAATGGCCTTCGCCAGACCGAAGTCGAGCACCTTCACGGTCGCATCCGGCCGCAGCTTGATGTTGGCCGGCTTCAGATCCCGATGGATGATTCCAAGGTCATGAGCGGCCTCGAGTGCGTCGGCAATCTGGCGCGCAGCGGCCAGGGCCTCGTCGACAGGCATCGGTCCTTGCGCAAGACGATCGGCGAGGGTCGGACCTTCGACGAGCTCGAGCACCAGCGCGACGTCACTGTCCCGCTTTTCCCGCCCGTCCAGCCCCTCCAGGCCGTAGATCTGCGCTATGTTCGGATGGTTCAGCGAGGCCAGGGTTCTGGCTTCGCGCTCGAATCGAGCGATCCGCTCCGGGTCGCCTGAAACAACGTCGGAAAGGATCTTGAGAGCCACGTCGCGTCCAAGGCGGCTGTCGCGCGCGCGGTAGACCTGTCCCATCCCGCCCGCTCCCAGCGGGGCGACGACTTCGTACGGGCCGAGCCGGGTCCCGACGGTCAGGCTCATGTCGAGTGTGGCACTGATTATAGGGGGTGAACTAGCGGACGACGAGCCTGGGATTCACCGACACTGCCTGTCCCTCGCCGGCGAGAGCGGTGACCGCGCGCGGAATGAGCGATTCCAGAAACGCCGGCTCCTGCCAAGCCTCATCGCCGTCATCCGGCAGGTCCGATACGGCGACCGTGTAATAGCTCGCGAATGGAAGCCCGCCGATGCTGAACGCACCATCAGCTCCCGTTCTTGTCCGACGTACGAAGCGTGACCGGGAATACCACTGGGACCGATCGGTGGAGAAGACGATGACGCTCGCGTTGGAAGCCGGGCGAGCGCGATCGTCGCGAACGCTGCCTGACAGCCTGTTCACCCGATCGGTGAGCGCGACCTCCACGTTGCTCAACGAGTCGTCCGCCTTGCCGAACGGCAGGACGCGATCGGTGATCTCGACTCCGCCAACCCGAATGTCCTTCAGCATCCAGCCGGTCGGGACGGCAATGACCTCGAGCCGCCGCGGCCCGTTGATGCCTTCGATGACGAATGACCCGTCGGGACCGATGTTGGCGGTGGCGAAATTGTTCGGCGGCGACAGATCGGCATCGACAGGAATGGGGGAGAGCTCAATCGCCGATGGCGCCGGCCGCTTCGAGTCCAGGTAGCTCTCGAACAAGACGCGGCCACGGATGGAGGAGCCTTTGGACGTCCGCACGACCACGCCGTCGACGTCGCTGTCGACAACTGACACGCGGGCGGCGCCGAATTCGCCTTCCGTCCAGCTGTTCAGACGGCCGCGATTGGCCTGGATGACGTACTCGCCGGGCGGCACGTTGGGAAACTCGAACGCGCCGTTGGCATAGATGCGTGCTCCGATCGACACTCCGATCGCCGACAACGAATGCTGGCTCGGCTTCAGCGTCAGGCTGCCACCGCCCGGTTCGCCGTCCGAGTTGATGAACCGGCCTGTCACACTCGCCGTTCGGGCGCGGGACAGACTGAAATCGATGCCGCTCAGTTCTGGAAAGCGGCCGATCTCGACAAACTGCGCGCCGGCCGGCACGGGCGTCCCGGGGTAAAACGTCCTCGCATATCCCGGCAGATCGGCAGCGGCAATCGCGCCCACTTCGGCGCTCACGATGTATTGGCCCGGGCGAAGGGCGAAGAGGCGATACGATCCGGAATCGTCCGTGGTGCGCACCACCCCTGAAGCCGGCACCAGTCGTCGCCGTCCTGCTTCGTAGCGAATCTGGAGCAGGTCCACCTTCGCGCCCTGGACGGGTTCGCCGTGCTCATCGAAGACCCGGCCTGCCAGCACACCCCACGGGTCCAGTGTCACGGTCACATCGTCTCGAACCTGCGACGTCTTCATCTCGAGCGATGTCTCAGCGCCGAAATACCCGACTTTCGACGCGCTGACTCGATGCGCCCCTTCGGGAAGGTCACGAAATTCAAAGCGTCCGTCCGAGCCGGCACGGGTGACCGGCGGCGACAGCGGATTTGCGCCTCGGTCGAGGCGCACCGAGGCATACGGCAGCGCTGCGCCGTTCCTGCTGACGACGCGTCCCCGAATCACGGCTGACGGTGCAACCGGCGGCTCGGGCGGCCTCGCGCCTCGCGTGATGGCCGCGAACTGCACCGCCGTCAGCCCGCCGCGCCAGTTATCGAAGGGCACGATCCCGGCTCGGTTGAACGGAAGGACCAGGTCGATCCCGGCGCGGTCGTCACCCCATTCCAACCGGATGGCTTCGGCCCCGTCAGAAGCGAGCGCGTTCGGATAGAACGTCTTGACCTGCTCCGGCATCATCGTCACCAGTTGAGGACCCCTTGCCTGCGCGACCATCGGGCCCATGGTGGTGACGGCGACGGCAAACGTTCCGGCCGACAGACCACCAAGGCGATACTCGCCGCGGTCGTCCGTGTCCACGCTCGCGACGACTGTCGACGGACCGCGGAGGCTCTCGACCGTGACTCGCGCCATCACGACAGGGTCGCCCGCTTCATCGACGACGCGGCCAGACACCGCTGCCCCAGGGCGAAGCCGGACTTCGACGGCCGTTCCTGGGCTCGCCGTCACTTCGCTGCGTGCGAAACGTGTCTTGGAGACGGCCACATTGTGTTTGCCCGGAGGCGCCGGAAGCGTGAACCGCCCGTCGCGATCGGTCAGCACGAGGACGCGATCGTTTGCTTCGGGCATGTTCAAGAGAATCCGAACGTTCGGGAGCGGCTCGCCGCTCTGATCGGCCACGACGCGGCCCGTGATGGCGGACTGCGCGGCCGTCGACGTAGCGGCGGCGATCATGGCGGTAATCAAAACCAGATGTTTCAGCATCAGGGGGCTCCGACCCTTGGATTGACCGACAGCCGTTGTCCCTCTCCGAGCAGAATCGTCGACGCTCTCGAGATCAGCGACTCGAGGTAGACCGGTTCCTGCCAGGCATCCTCGCCATCGAGTGGTGCATCGGACGCTGCGGCGACGTAATAGCTGCCGGCCGGCAGCCCTGAAACGATAAACGACCCGACCGGATCGGTGAAGGCCCTGTGCAGGAACCGGGATCGCGGATACCAGAAAGATCGATCGGCCGGGAAGACAATGACCGAAGCATTCGGGACAGAACGGGCACGATCGTCGTCGCTCAACGACTCCCGCGCGGTAGCGAATGGGAAGACCCGATCGGTCATGTCGATGCCGCCCACTCGGATTTCCTTCAAGGACCAGCCCGGAGGCGTCTTGAGCACCTCGAGGCGGCGCGGACCGTTGATGCCTTCGATCATGAAATTGCCATCGGGGCCGATGTTGGCCGCGGCGAGGTTGGTCGGCGGCGACAGATCGGGATCAACGGGAACGGGTGAGATCCCGACCCAGCCGGCGGACGGCGGCCGCGTACCTTGGGTCGCGTCGAACGAAACCCGCCCATGGATGGACGATCCCGTTGAGGTGCGGACGATGACTCCCTCGACGTCCGAATCGACCACGGTCACCCGCGTCGCGCCGAACTCGCCTTCGGTCCAGGGGTTCTTGCGGTCTCGATACGCCTGAATCACGTAACCGCCCGGCGGCACATTGGGGAACTCGAACATGCCGTTCGAGAATATCCGGGCGCCGAGCGGAACGCTGATGGCGGACAGGGAATGGTGGCTCGGCATCAACATCAGGCTGCCGCCTGCCGGCTGGTCGAACGTATTCACGAACCGGCCGGTGATTCGCGCCGTCGGCGCCCGCGCCATCGCAAAGTCCATTCCGCCGACTTCCGGGAAGCGGCCAATCGTGATGAATTGCGCCTCCGCCGCCGCGGCCGTGCCTGGAAACAGGGTTCGCGCGTATCCGGGGAGGTCGGCCGTCGCGACAGACCCGACTTCGGCGCTGACAATGTACCTGGCCCGGGCGCAGCCCGAACAGGCGATAACTGCCGCGATCGTCGGTAGTGGTGCCGCCGACGATCGTCCCGCCTTTACCACGGGTCTCGACCGTCACTCTGGCCGCGACGACCGGGTCGCCCAGCTCGTTGATGACGCGGCCGGCGATCGCGGCCGCGTGCCGCAGCCGGATCTCGATCGGTTCGCCCCAGGTGGCGGTGGTGACGCTGCCCTGAGCGAATCGTGTCTTGGTGACCAGGATGTTGTGATTGCCTGGCGCCGCACGAAGCGTGAACCGTCCGCTGTTGTCACTGAGGACCACAATCCGTTCGTCGCGCGCCGGGGTGTTGAGGACCACGCGCGCGTTGGGGATGGGGAAGCCGCTGTCGTCCGAAACGACTCGGCCCGCGATGGCCGACTGCGCGTGCGTCGAGACCGTGAGAGCGATCAGGGCGACGGCCGGAACCAGGCGTTGCATAGTGGTTCGGACGAGCGGCATCGGCGTCTGGACGTCTCAGATGGTAGCCCCTTCGCTGTCAACGCTCGGGATCATTTTCAGCAGCGTGTCTCGCTCCGTCAGGCGCAGGTTTACGACGAGCGGCTCGATCAGCCCCTCCATCAACCGTTTACAGTCACGCGTTTGATGCGCCTCACCCGGACCGCCGCTTGCCTTGTGGTCCGGCGACCCTGGCCCGCACGAACTCGGAAACGCGGGACCCGACCTTCTCTCGAATTCGAGACGCGCGCCAGGGTCCTCCTGCAACGGGGGGAAATGCAGGAGTCCGACATCGGACGTGGGCCCTGGGGGACCCACGCTCTTAACAATCTCTTAACAAGGGAGGGCAGGATGATCCGTTTGTTCGCATCACTCGTCGCCATGGTTGTCCTCGTCGGCGCACACCCGGCCGCCCAGCAGAGCACGCAGAAGGCTGCGCCAGCCCGGACAGAGGCCAGGCCGGCCGTCGCGACCATCAACCTGAACACCGCGACTGCCGCGGACCTCGAAAAGCTCCCCGGCGTGGGTCAAAAGGTCGCCGCGCGCATCGTCGAATACCGTCAGAAGAACGGGCCATTCAAGAAGGTCGAGGAGCTGATGAACGTACAGGGGATCGGCGAGAAGAGCTTCCTGCAGCTCCGCAATCAGTTGACCGTCGGCACCACCGACACGGCGTCCCGGCAGCAGTAGAACAGCGGCACCGAGGGCCCGGCGGCAGAATCGCCGCCGGGCCGAACGATATCCCAAACGAAATGTAGGCTGGGTCCTTTTGGACCCGGCAATCACAGACAACCGAGGTCACCCGTGCGATCCGCGAAGGGCTTCACGCTTGTAGAAATCGTCTTCGTCATGGGCGTCATCGGCGTCGTGTCCGCAGCCGCGGCACCGCAGATGCTCGCCGGTCTCGACGAGTGGCGGACGCTCGGTGCGGCCCGCTACGTGGCGACCCGCCTGCATCAGGCACGGATGGAGGCGGCCGTGCGCAGCGCCGACGCGGCGATCCGGTTCGTGCAGGTCGGAGCCGTCTACGAGTACTCGACATTCGTCGACGGCAACCGGAACGGCGTGCGCACCCTCGATATTGCCGCTGGGGTCGACCGTGAAATTCACCCGAAGGAACGGCTCGCCGACAAGTTTCCTGGCGTGGAGTTCGGGGCCCTGCCGGGGCTTCCGGCTGTCGATCCGTCCGCCGGTCCACCAGGGACGGACCCGATCCGGCTGGGGAGCACCAACATCGTCACCTTCACTGCCCTCGGTTCATCGTCTCCCGGCAGCCTGTACGTCCGAGGTCGAGGCCAGGTCCAGTACGTAGTCCGCGTGTTCGGCGAGACCGGCAAGATTCGTGTGCTGAAGTTCTATCCGGGATCGCGGGAGTGGAAGCAGCTATGACCGACCACGAGCGACGATCGACACCGCGAAGGCAAACCAGCCAGGAGCACGGCATCATCAGCGCCCGCGTACGAGCCGGCGGCGATGCCGCTGTGCTGAACGTCTCGGAGGGCGGCATGCTGCTCGAAACGCTCCAGCGCCTGCTGCCGGGCACGAACGTGGAGCTGCACCTCGCAGCCATCGATCGGCGGACCGTGGTTCGTGGTCGAGTCATCAGAAGTGCGGTTGCGTGCCTGCGTCATGCGGCCGTGCGGTACCACGGAGCCGTGGCGTTCGAGCGGTCGCTCGGGCCTTTTCTGGATGTCGACGGGTATGTCATTCCCTCGAGCGGACCGGGCCATCTCGAACACGATCGGGAAGATGCTACCCCTCCCACGCTCTAGTCCGTCGCAGGCGGCAGGCGATTCCCGCCATTCCGGCACACTCGAGGCTGGCACTCCGTTTGGTTCAAGACGCGCCGTAGAAGTGACTCTGATGGACGTGTTGGCTCAATCCACTGTCACAACACAACGAGAGCCGATCCCTCGACAGAGGGATCGACGCACGGCCATCGCCGAACTGCTGTCGGCGCTCACACGAGGACTAGGCGACCGGCACGATGTCTCGCTGATGCGCGGCCTCTTCGAGGAGACGATTCGTCGGACGTTGCCTATCCGAACGATTCGGCTGCGCGACAAGAACAGCCGTTGGTCGAGCCGACCGGATCCGGCTGCCGGCATCGAATCGATCGCGTTGGAAGTGCCCGGGAATACCGCAGGCGGCGTCATCGAGGCCACCTTCGATCCTGGTTGTCGGCTGGGTGACTGGGACTTTCAGGTTCTCGGCCAGGCGGCTCACGTCGCGGCCTTCGTCCTCGAAATCGAACGGGCGCGCGTGCAATTGGCTCGCGCTGGCCTCGGGCCGGCTGTCAGAACGCGCCGTGATGGCGCGGCGCCGTTGATTGGGTCGACGACAGCAATTCAGGCCATGCGCGGGCGCATCGAACGGGTCGCACAAACCGACTTCACCGTGCTGCTCGAGGGTGAGAGCGGGGTCGGCAAGGAGCTCGTCGCGCATCAGATTCATGAGTTGAGCGGGCGACGGAGCGGGCCATTCGTGGCGGTCAATTGTGCGGCGCTGGTCGAGACGCTCGTCGAGGCCGAGCTGTTTGGCATCGAGGAACGAACGGCCACCGGCGTGCGGGGCCGGCGGGGCAAATTCGAACAGGCGGACGGCGGAACGCTGTTCCTCGACGAAGTTTCGGATCTGTCACCAGCCGCTCAAGCCAAGTTGCTCCGCGCCTTACAGGATCTTTCGATCGAGCGGGTGGGCGGCCACAGTGCGCATCGCGTCGACGTCCGCATCATTGCCGCCACGAACCGGAGCTTGTCGGGTCTCGTCGATCGCAAGCAGTTCCGCGCCGACCTGTTCTATCGCCTCGCGGGCGTCGATATCGTCGTGCCGGCGCTCCGCGAACGCAAGGAGGACATCCTCGAGCTGGCGAGGTACTTCCTGGAGCGGCACAAAGCCAGACGGTCGCTGCGTCTGTCGACTGCGGCAGCTGATGCGCTCCTGGCGCACGATTGGCCCGGCAACGTCCGCGAGCTCGAACGACTCATCGAGCGGGCCGTGGCGCTGGCGGCGTCGGACGTCATCGAGCTCGAAGACCTGCCGGAACCACTATGGCGCGAGCTGTCGGCCGTCATCATGCCGTCGCTCGAGCGGAAAGACACCATGCGCGAGTGGGCGTCACGCTATGCGCGACTCATGGTGGAGCGGTGTGGTGGACGGCGCAGCGAGGCGGCCCGCGTCCTGGGCATCAGCTATCACACGCTCAAGGGCCACCTGCGGCAGCGTCCGATGGTGTCCAAGTCAGGCAATCAACCCGAGGAGAAACCAACCGAAGAAGTCTGCGTCGAGTCGTAGTGCGCCGGGCATCTCCGGCGACCGCGGTGAACGAGATGGGGCAGCGCCAAACCGCTGCGGAGGTCGCGCGTACACCCTCACGGCGGCTTGCGAGCCGCACCGGACCGGTCAGGTCCGAAGGAGAGCCTCCATGTCCCATACGTCCGGGATCCGCCTGCTCATGCGACACAGACGCGCGTCAGGCGCCGTGTTCACCATCGCGATGTTGTGTGCAATCGGGGTATCGACCTGGCGTCCCAGGGCTCAGAATCAAGTGCCGGCAGCGCCGAACGCCGTCCGGAAGCTGGATCCGAAGGTTTCGCCCCGTTCGAAGTCCGGGGCATCGGATCGTGGCGCCACATATCACTGGCTGGAGGAACGTGTCGTCCGAGTGACCAGCAGATTTGTCGACGCGGTGGCGGTCACCGAGCGCGTCACGGGAGGGGACCTGAAGACGCGCCTCACCGATCCGACGGGCCGAGAGCTCGCGACACTGGCGATCGATCGCCTTGGGTCGGCAGACGATGTGCTCACGTTCAGGGCGATGGGAGACGACATGCCGATGCGTGCGGCGGGCCGATCGGGGACACAACCAGACCTCGATTGGGGCAACCGACAGGCGTACACGCTGTGGAAGGACAGAGCGACGGATCCCGACGTCGAGCTCGAGTGGCAGGGCGACCTGATGCGCAGCCGCGGCGGACGCCCGGTCGACTTCCAGCGCGATACGCTGGACGTGCGAACCGAGTGGTCGGACGGTTTTACGGCGGCCGCACAGCGCAATGCCGGACAGCGGCCGCACCCGAAGACCGGCGCGCCATCGCGCGGCACGTCGCTCGAGAGCCGGCTGACGCGCGACAACCTGGAAGTCGGCCGCAGCCGCTGGTATCAAGAGGAGCAGGTCTATGTGTGGTCCATTCCCGGTCTGACGATCGGATACATCGATCCGGATCGGCTGAAGGACATCGGCGGTTGGACGTTCACGCCAGACCTCGCCTGGACCAACGTCCAGACCTATGCCTTTCACCATTTCCACACGCTGGTGGCCACTCAGGGATTCGTCGCCGAAGCCAAGGAACCGAAGCGGGAGTGGCTCGGTCGAGTGATCGATGCGATCGTGCCGACCGTTCACGCCAACGAGCCAGGCTGCGACGGTCTCCACTGGCTGGACGGTTCAATCTTCCGGGTGTGCTGCGACGTTCACGACAAGTGTTACGAGAAATACGGCTGCACCTACAAGTCGTGGTGGGAATGGTACAGCTCGTGGAAGTGCACCATGTGCAACATCGTGGCGACAATCTGCATCGCCACGCGGTACCCGCCGTATTCGCCCGCATATCCCTAATCGACGAAAGGTGGGGAAATCCGTGCGTCACGCCACATCTATCGCTCGCTACCTGGTTGCCGGCGCCGTCGCATTCGCGGCGGCGCAGGCCGTTCTATTCATGGTCGCGGATTCGTCCACGCGCCCGACCATCGACAGCGGCGGCTGGTTCCTGAATTCGTTGACCGGTGTCATCGTGATGACGGCGATTCTCGCGGTCGCTGCAATGACGATGTTCGTGGCTTCGTCCGAGCCACGCCCATGGCGCGCCGCCATCACGTTTGCCGGAGGGGCAACGCTGGCCATGATGGCGGCGGTTTTCCTGATTGGTCCGGGTAATATCTTTCCAATCGTGATGGCGGTCGGCGCAGCGCTCATCGCCATCGCGACGACGACGGGAGCGGCCATCGCCGCCGGACTTCGTTCACGACTCGGCAGCCGCTCGACTTGATTGAGGTTCCGCTCGTGCAGCGTCACGCGAGCCGTCGTCACTACGAGGCAACGACCGCAGCAATCTGCTCGAGGTGGCGCATTCGCTGGCGACGTTATACGTGGACGAATGTCACGATCTGGTAACGGGAAGGAAATGGCTCGACAGGTTGAAGGTGCACCTCGAGGCAGCGCCTGACGAGTACTCAGGCTGACTTCGACAGGCTCACAAAGAAAGTCGAGTCGTCACTCGACTGAAACACTCTACGTACTTTCGGGCGGTCGTCGCGTCTGTCGCGCGAGGACGGCCGGCCGATGTCGCCCGCCGGGGCGCAAATAATCGCGATGGTGTATGACTTCGCGGCGGCAACCTCTGCAGTCCTTCGAAAACTGCGAGTTGTGCAGTTGGACGCAGTTTTGCCTGCTCCTGAACCAATGCCGAGCGTGTCTCGCCCCAGCTCCAAGGTTGAGGTTGTCATCGGCCGATCGCTGGCCGCGTGTGTTCATCCGGAAGCCGCCTGGCGGACGGGGATGAAAGGCCGGCTGCCGGTCGTCGTGGGCTACTTCTTCATCAGCTATCTGCTGATCCTCGTTTCGTTGTCCCTGACGCCTCTGTCCTGAGCCATCCGGCCAGGTCTACGGCGGCTGCGGATTCCGAACGACGACGAGAAAGACGTCGCGTTTAGCTGAGCGCGGATCGGCGCTGACCAGCTCGAAACCGGCCTCCAGAAGTTCCTTCGCCACGGTTTCCGGCGTCACACCGTGTTGATCACCGGCGCCGCGCCCGCCAGGGTCTGACGCTTCCGCGCCGCGCGGCAGGAAGTCCATCACCGCAAGCCGTCCACCAGGCTTCAACGCTTTGCGCAGGCTGGCGTTCATCACAGGAGGGTCGCCGAAGTGATGGTAGACGAACCGGATGAAGATGCCGTCACAGCAACGATCCGGCAGGTTGGTCGCCGAACCGGCGCCCTCGATGATTTCGACGTTGGTCAGACCTGACTTTTTGATCGTCTCGGTCAATAGCTGCACTGATTTCTGCCCGAGATCGGTGGCGTAGACGCGGCCGGACGGCCCGACGTGCCGCGCCATCGGAATCGCCACCAACGCTTCCGGACCCGCACCAATGTCGGCCACCACCGAACCAGGCCCCGCCTTGAGCGCCTCGATGAGCCGCCCCGTATCGGCCGCGACCTCGTCCTGCTGCGCGGACGCGGTCACGAGCAGGAGCACCCAGACGAAGAACGTCCGACACAGGTGGGTCGTCATGCCGTTTAGACACAACCCGCGGCGATCAGGTTTGGATTGAAGCGCGTCTAGCGGACTTGGGCGGTTACGCGAGGTTGGCAGCGTGCGATGTGCCGGCCATCACGGGGGACTGGGCCGGTTCACCGACGAGCGCTCCGACTTCGGCCAGCAGTTCCACGACACCGAGCGGCTTGAACCGTAGGTTGGCCCGGAGCTCGGTCAGCTGGGACTGCATCTCCTGGTCGACGACGGCGCCCGTCACGACCAGCACCGGCGTATTGCGATGCTTGGGACAGGCCCGGAGCCGATACAGGAAGCCGGCGCCGTTGATGAACGGCATCCGGAAGTCGACCACGATGGCGGCGGGATGGTCGGCTTCGGCGAGGCGCAGGCCTTCCTCGGCCGTATACGCGACGTTCACGCGATATCCGCTGCGCTGCAGCACCAGCGCAAACCCCTTCGCCAGGGTGATGTTGTCGTCAATGATGAGAATTGGTTGTTCGCAGACCATCTGAAGGCGGGATCAGCACACGCAACCCGGGTGCCGGTAGACTCGGCACGTGGTTGCACACGATGGCGTAGGGGATTTTACTGTTCTGGGCGGAAACGACACATTTTGTAAGTGACGCCCGGTTCCTTGACCGCACGGAAACGCGCATAGTACCGTTACGCTTTGCACCGGTGCGCGCCGACGCGCATCCTGCCCGCCCCGCATGGAACAGGCCACCGCCGCCCCTCTCAAGAAGACGCCGCTCAACGCCCGCCACCGCGCCTCAGGGGCGAGGATGGTCGATTTCGGCGGCTGGGACATGCCGGTCGAGTACTCCGGGATTGTCGCCGAGCACCTGGCGGTCCGCGAGCGGGCCGGGCTGTTCGACGTCAGCCACATGGGGGAGATCGAGATCGCAGGTCGAAACGCCCTCGACGCGGTCCAGCGCATCTCCTGCAACGATGCCTCGAAGCTGCAGATCGGACAGGCGCACTATTCGGGACTGATGAGCAGCGCGGGCACCTTCGTGGACGACCTGCTGGTCTACCGGCTCGCGAAGGAACACTACCTGCTGGTCGTCAACGCCTCGCACATCCCACTGGATTACGCCCACATCGCCGAGCACATCAAGCCGGCCGGCGATGCGGTGGCTGTCGACGCCAGCTCCCGCTACGCGCTGATTGCGCTGCAGGGACCGCGGGCGCTGGAAATCCTGCAGCCGCTCACCGGCGTAGAGCTCGAGCCGATCAAGTATTACTGGTTCGCGCACGGCGAGGTCGCGAACGTGCGCGCCACCATTTCGCGGACGGGCTACACCGGGGAGGACGGCTTCGAAATCTTCGTTCCGCCGCAGTCCGCCGACCGCGTCTGGCTGGCGTTGCTCGAGTCGGGCCGGCCGTTCAATCTGATCCCCTGCGGGCTCGGCGCGCGAGACACGCTGCGGCTGGAAGCGGCGATGCGTCTGCACGGCAACGACATCGACGCCACGACCACGCCGCTCGAGGCCGACCTCGGCTGGATGGTCGGCTGGAACAAAGGGGATTTCCTCGGCGCCGACGTGCTGCGCCGTCAGAAGGCGGAAGGCGTCACCCGGAAGATCGTCGGCTTCGAGATGCTCGATCGCGGCATCGCGCGCAGCGGCCACGATGTCTACCTCGGCGACGTCCGGGTCGGTCGCGTCACGAGCGGTACGCAAACGCCGTTTCTGAAGAAGGCCATCGGCATGGCCTACGTGCCACCCCAGCTCACCGGCAACGGCACCGAATTCGACATCGACATCCGCGGCCGCCATACCCGCGCGAAAGTGGTGCCGCTGCCGTTCTATAAACGCAAACGAGAGGGCACGTGATGAGCTACCCAGCTGGCCTCAAATACACGAAAGACCACGAGTGGCTCGAGATGACTGGCGATCGCGGCCGGATTGGCATCACCGATTTCGCGCAGCAACAGCTCGGTGACGTCGTCTACGTCGAGCTGCCGGACGTCGGCGCGACGCTCAAGGCCGGGCAGTCGTTCGGGACCATCGAGTCGGTGAAAGCCGTGTCCGAGCTGTATGCGCCCGTCTCAGGAGAGGTCGTCGAAGTGAACACCGCGCTGAAGGAGAAGCCCGAAGCGGTCAACGCCAACCCGCATGCCAGCTGGATGATTGTCGTCCGCCTGACCGATCCGGCCGAAGCCAGCGCCCTCCTCGACGCGTCGCAGTACCTCGCAACTGGTGCAATCCTGATTTTGGCCTTCAGCTCAAATCTGCAATCTGCAATCTGAAATTTGCAATGTCTTTTGACCCTGGCTCGTTCCAGTCGCGCCACATCGGTCCGGACGAAGCGGAAGCGCTCGACATGTTGAAGGTCGTCGGCGCCGCTTCGATGGAGGCGCTGATCGACGAAGCGGTCCCGGCGCGAATCCGGCTCGAGAAGAAGCTCGACCTGCCCGACGGCCTTCCCGAACACGAATTCCTGCGTGACCTGCGGCAGATCGCGGCCGGCAATCAGTTGTTCAGGTCCTACATCGGCCTCGGCTACTACGACTGCGTGACGCCGAGCGTCATCCTCAGGAACGTTCTGGAAAATCCCGGCTGGTATACGCCCTACACACCGTACCAGGCCGAGATCGCCCAGGGCCGTCTCGAGTCGCTGCTCAATTTTCAGACGATGGTGCGGGATCTGACCGGGATGGAAGTGGCGACGGCATCGCTGCTCGACGAAGCCACCGCGGCCGCCGAAGCGATGACCATGCTCCATCGCGTGCAGACGAAGCGGATCGACAGCGTGGTCGGGCCGCCGCAATTCTTCGTCGCCGATTCCTGCTTTCCGCAGACCATCGATGTCCTGCGTGCCCGCGCGGAACCGTTGGGCATCGAGCTCGTGATCGGGGACTTGCGAACCCCGGTCCTGACGGATCGCGTGTTTGGCGCGCTCGTGCAATCGCCCGACGAGGCCGGGCTGGTTCACGACCTGCGCGACTTCATCTCCGCCGCCAAACGCGCCGGCGTCGCCGTCGCCGTCGGAACGGATCTGCTCAGCCTCACGCTGCTGCTGCCACCCGGCGAGCTCGGGGCCGACGTCGTGTTCGGCAATTCGCAGCGGTTCGGTGTGCCGATGGGCTATGGCGGCCCGCACGCCGCGTTCTTCGCCACGCTCGACCGGCACGTCCGGCAGGCGCCCGGTCGCATCATCGGCGTGTCAGTCGACGCACATGGGAATGTCGCCTACCGCATGTCGCTCCAGACCCGCGAGCAGCACATCCGACGGGAAAAGGCGACGTCGAACATCTGCACGGCCCAGGCGCTGCTCGCCAACATCGCGGGCTTGTACGCCGTCTACCACGGCCCGAAGGGGCTGACGGCGATCGCACGCCGGGTGCACGCGCATGCGCGGCTGCTCGAGCGCGAGCTCGTCAAGCTTGGCCTCAAACAACGCAACGCCGTCTTCTTCGACACGCTGACGGTCGAGGGCGTCGACCCGGGACGTCTTCGTCAGGCCGCCGAGGCCGCACGGATCAACTTCCGATATCGCGACGAGGGCGCGGTGGGTGTCGCCGTCGACGAGACCACCAGCCTGGACGATCTCGAGGCGATTGTGACGGTGTTCGCGGACGCCGCCGGCAGGGCGGTATCAGTCGATCGCTCGGCGTGGCGGCTCGACGTCGATCTGCCAATCGGCTTTGCCCGCACCACGCCGTTCCTGACACATCCGGTCTTCAACGCGCACCACTCGGAGACCGAGATGATGCGCTACGTGCGCGGCCTCGAGCGCAAGGACATCGGCCTCGACACGTCGATGATTCCGCTCGGCTCGTGCACCATGAAGTTGAATGCCGCGTCGGAGATGCTGCCGATCACGTGGCCCGAGTTCTCGAAGCCGCATCCGTTCGTCCCGGTCGAGCAGATGGCGGGTTACCAGCGCATCTTCCGCGAGCTGGAACAGACGCTGGCCGAAATCACCGGGTTCGCTGCCGTGTCGCTTCAGCCGAACTCCGGCGCGCAGGGCGAGTTCGCGGGGTTGATGGTGATCCGTGCCTATCATCGCGACCGAGGCGAGACGGCGCGGGACGTCTGCCTGATCCCCGCGTCGGCACACGGGACGAATCCAGCCAGCGCCGTCATGGCCGGCATGCGGGTCGTGGTCGTCGCCAGCACCAAGGACGGCAACATCGACGTCGCGGACCTCGAGGCGAAGGCCGAGGAGCACCGCGCCCGGCTGGCGGCGCTGATGGTGACCTATCCCTCGACGCACGGCGTCTTCGAGGAGAGCATCCAGGACATCTGCGCGATCGTCCACCAGCATGGCGGGCAGGTCTACATGGACGGCGCCAACATGAACGCGCAGGTCGGGCTGACGAGCCCGGCGGCCATCGGCGCGGACGTCTGCCACCTGAACCTGCACAAGACATTCAGCATCCCGCACGGGGGCGGCGGTCCGGGGATGGGCCCGATCGGGGTGGCGGCACATCTGGCTCCGTATCTCCCCGGGCACCCGGTGATTGCCACGGGAGGAACCCACGCCATTCACGCGCTGTCGGCGGCGCCGTGGAGCAGCGCCAGCATTCTACTGATCTCTTACGCGTATATCCGGATGCTCGGTGGCAACGGGATGACCGACGCGACGCGCTACGCCATCCTGAACGCCAACTACATCAAGTCGCGGCTCGAGCGGCACTATCCGGTGCTCTACACGCGGCCGAACGGCCGCGTCGCACACGAGATGATCTTCGACCTGCGGCCGCTGAAGCAGACCAGCGGCATCGACGAGACCGACGTCGCGAAGCGCCTCATGGACTACGGGTTTCACGCGCCGACGGTGTCGTTTCCGGTGGCCGGCACGCTGATGATCGAGCCGACCGAAAGCGAGCCGAAAGTGGAGCTCGATCGCTTCTGTGACGCGTTGATCGCGATCAGGAAGGAAATCCAGGATGTCATCGACGGGAAGGCGGATCCGAAAGACAACCCGCTGAAGAATGCGCCGCACACCGCCGCGGCGGTGACAGCCGACGACTGGAGCCATGCCTACTCACGGGAGGCGGCGGCCTTCCCGCTGCCGTTCGTGCGCGCGCGGAAGTACTGGCCAACCGTAGGACGGATCGACAACCCGTACGGCGATCGCAACCTGATGTGTGCGTGCCCGCCGATCGAAGCCTTCGAAACCGTCGGCCCGAGTTCGTAGATGTGGCAACGCCGGGCCTAAGAGGCCCGGCCTACGTACGTCGGGGATCGCGTACGTAGGGCGGACCTCTTAGGTCCGCCGCGGTAGGTCTGTCCGTAGGGCGGTTAGGTCCGCCGCGGTAGGTCTGTCCGTAGGGCGGTTAGGTCCGCCGCGTTAGGTCTCTCGCGCTCCCGCCGCGACCTCGGTCAACTCCAGGGCCTTTCGCCTGAAATGCTGGAGCAGCGCGTTGGTTACCGGTCCCGGCCGGCCGTCACCGATGGTGCGTTCGTCCACCTTGACGATCGGCACGATCTCGCGAGTGGTGCTGGTGAGAAACGCTTCATCCGCGCCAAACAGATCCGGATCTTTCAGGACCTGCTCTTTGACCGGAATCCCCGCGTCGGCGCCCACCTCGAACAGGAACTCGCGCGTGATACCCGGCAGCAGGCCGGAGTCGAGCGGCGGCGTCAGCGCGGCGCCATTCTTGACGATGAAGATGTTCGCCGTGGACAGCTCCGCCAGCTCACCCCGATAGTTGCGCATCAAACCCTCGAACGCGCCGCGGCGAACGGCCTCCTGCATGGCCAGCGCGCTGTTCATCAGGTTGTTCGATTTGATCAGCGGGTTGACCGTATCCGGATGGTTGCGCACGACCTGGACGAGGGCAACCTTGACACCGGTCTCGTAAACCGCCGGCGCGAGATCGATCTGCGGCTTGACGATGACGACGAATGACGGCTCCGGAGTGGCCACCGGATCGTAGGTGAGATCGCCGCTGCCGCGCGTGACGAGCAGCCGGATGTACGCCTCGGGTACGGCCTCGCGGCCGGAGCCCGGCCGCGGCCCCATATTCGCGGCACGCATCGTTTCGTCGAACCGCGCGGCGATCTGCGCATCGCTCAGCGGCAGTGCCAGATCGATTAGCGCGGCCGAGCGACGCAGCCGTCGCATGTGCCGATCGAACAGAAACGGCTGGCCGCGGTAGGTGCGCAGCGTTTCGTAAATCCCCTCGCCGAACAGGAAGCCGTGATCGAAGACCGAGATGACCGCATCTTTTCCATCGGAGATGCGGCCGTTGACGTTGACCATCGCCATCAGGAAAAAGGGTACAACAAAGGACACAAAGGTCACAAACGACACAAAGTCCACAAGGGACACAAAGGACGGAGTCACGGGGTAATATCACTCGACGCATGCGCATTCTCACCGCGGCTCAGATGAAAGAAGCCGACCGCCGGACGATCGAGGACATCGGCATCCCCTCGCTGGTGCTGATGGAGAACGCCGGCCGGCAGGTGGTCGCGGCCATCGAGGCGGTCCACAGCGACCTCGTCGAGCGGAAGGTGGCGGTGTTGTGCGGACGGGGCAATAACGGCGGCGACGGCTTCGTCGTCGCCCGCACGCTGATGCAGCGCGGTATCGACGTCTCGGTGTTTCTGATCGGTCGTGTCGGCGAGGTACGTGGCGACGCGCGGGTCAACCTCGAGATTCTGGGCCGGCTGGGGCTGACGGTCGTTGAGATCGCCGACAGCCAGGCGTGGGAGCTCCACTTCTCGGAAATCAGCGACAGCACGCTCATCGTCGACGCCATCTTTGGCACCGGTCTGAACGCGCCGCTGACCGGGCTGATGGAAACGGTCGTCGCCGACGTCAACGGCGCCGCCATTCCGGTCGTGGCCATCGACCTGCCTTCGGGGCTGTCGGCCGACTCGCACGAACCGATTGGCGACTCGATCGACGCCGGCATGACCGTCACGCTCGCTGCGCCGAAGATCTCGCTGGTGCTGCCGCCGGCCGAAACACGCGCCGGCGACATCGTGATCGCCGATATCGGCATTCCGGCCGATGTGATCGCCTCGCTCGACGGTCCGTACGTGCACCTGATGACCCGCGGCGTGATGCGCGAGCTGGTCGGTCCGCGGATGCCCGACAGCCACAAGGGCGACTACGGCCGCGTACTCCTGGTCGCCGGATCGCGCGGCAGGACCGGCGCCGCGCACCTGGCGGCGATCGGCGCGCTGCGTTCCGGCGCCGGACTGGTGACCGTCGCCACGCCCGCCTGCTGCCAGTCGATCGTCGCGGCGATGGCGCCTGAGTACATGACGGAGGCGATCGAGGAGCGGATCGACGGCCTGGATGTCGCGTCGGTCGATCGCGTGCTCGAGATGGCGCGCGACGTTATCGCGATCGGCCCCGGCCTGGGCCAGGCTGCCGGTACACGCGAGTTCATCCGGACGCTCGTCGACCGGGCGACGATGCCGGTCGTGGTCGATGCGGACGGGTTGAACGCATTTGCGGACGACCCCGACCGTCTCTCGGGCCGCGAAGGCCGCGACGTGATCATCACTCCGCATCCCGGCGAGATGGCCCGGCTGGTCGGCATGTCGACTGATGAAGTGCAGGCAAGCCGGCTCGAAATCGCCCGCAACTTCGCCACCGCCCATCATGTCTACGTCGTGCTCAAGGGACACCGCACGCTGATCACCACGCCCGACGGCAAGGTGTTCATCAACCCGACCGGCAACGCCGGCATGGCCACCGGCGGAACAGGCGACGTGCTGACCGGCATGATCGCGGCATGGCTGGCACAGCTGCTGGACGCCGAGGCCGCCTGTCAGCTGGCCGTGTACCTGCACGGCATGGCCGGCGACCTGGCCGAGGCCGACGAAGGGGAAGTCGCGATGACCGCGGGAGATGTGGCCGCACATCTCGGCGATGCGGTCATGGAGCTCACCGCGCGGCGCAAAGTCGTCGAGAAGAACGGTGCCTAGCTTCCGGCAACCGCCGGATCACTTGTGATCATCTCCACCCATTCGGAGCGCGAAACCATCGCCGCCGCTCGCGAAGTTGCGGCTCAGCTCCGCGCCGGCGACATCGTCGAACTGATCGGCGATCTTGGTGCCGGCAAGACGGCGTTCGTCCGCGGCCTGGCCGAAGGGCTCGGCATCGA
The DNA here is from genome assembly GCA_963728825.1 of uncultured Acidobacteriota bacterium. Classification (GTDB taxonomy): domain Bacteria; phylum Acidobacteriota; class Vicinamibacteria; order Vicinamibacterales; family CAVVIG01; genus CAVREM01. The sequence goes on along the minus strand of CAVSLA010000004.1, from coordinate 1,329,956 downwards.
TCCAGGCGAGGTGAGCAGCCCGACCTTCACCTTGATTCAGGAGTACTCGGGCGGGCGGCTGCCCTTGTACCACGTCGACCTGTATCGCCTCGAGGCGATCGAAGTGGACGATCTCGGCCTCGACGAGCTGACGATGGAGGGGGGAGTGACCGCCATCGAATGGCCGGACCGGCTGCCGCGGCCGTTCGACGAGGCGATTCGGGTCCGCATCGATCATGGTGAGGACACCACGCGGACGATCCGGATCGTGCCGCCGGAGCGCAGGAGATGACGACGACACACGCTCCAACCGGCGATCTGCGATCGATCCGGCCGGTGATTCTCGCGAGCTTCATCGGCACGACCATCGAGTGGTACGACTTTTTTCTCTACGGCACCGCGGCCGCGCTCGTCTTCAATCGCCTCTTCTTTCCGAACGTCGATCCGCTGATCGGCACGCTCTCCTCGTTCGGCACCTTCGCGGTGGGGTTCGTCGCGCGCCCGATTGGCGGCATGGTGTTCGGCCACTACGGCGATCGGCTCGGGCGCAAGGCGATGCTGGTCTACTCGCTGGTCATCATGGGCGTGGCGACGTTTCTGATCGGTCTGCTGCCGACCTACGCCTCGATTGGCGTGTGGGCACCGGTCCTGCTGGTCGTGCTGCGCTGCGCACAGGGGATCGGCGTCGGCGGCGAATGGGGTGGAGCCGTGCTGATGGCGGTCGAACACTCACCGCCGGGCCGGCGGGGATTGTCGGGGGCCTGGCCGCAGATGGGGGTGCCGGCCGGCCTGTTCCTCTCGACGGTCGTCTTCGCGATCACCAGCACGCAGATGAGCGATGAGCAGTTCCTCGCGTGGGGATGGCGGCTGCCGTTCCTTCTCAGCATCGCGCTGATCGTGGTGGGCATCTTCATCCGGTTGAAAATCATGGAGACGCCTGCCTTCACGAACCTCCAGAAGTCCGGGCACCGGGAGGCGCGGCCGATTGTGACCGCTTTCCGGACGCACCGCCGCAGCCTGCTGCTGGCGATGGGGATGCGCGTCGCGGAAAACGGGCTGTTCTACGTCTACACGGTCTTCGTTCTGAGCTACGGTCCGGCCGAACTCGGAGTGACGCGCAACACCATGCTGGCTGGGGTCACGCTGGCCGCACTGGGAGGGCTCGCGGCGATTCCCTTCTATGGAGCGCTGTCGGATCGCGTCGGCCGGCGGCCGGTCTACCTGTTCGGCGCGGCGTTCTCGTTCGTCTATGCGCTGCCGTTCTTCCTGCTGCTCGAGACCGGTTCGGCCGGCATCATCTGGCTGGCGATCGTCGTCGGCGTCGCGGTCGGACACAATGCGATGTACGGACCGCAGGCGGCGTACTTCTCCGAATTGTTCGGAGCCAGCGTCCGCTACAGCGGGGCGTCGATCGCCTATCAGTTCGCGTCGGTCGTGTCGGGAGGCCTGGCGCCGTTCATCGCGACGGCGCTGCTGGCCTGGCAGGGGAGGACAGCGGTCGCGGTCTACATGATGCTGCTGGCAGCGATCACGCTGGTGTCCACGTATCTGGCGGATGAGACCTACCGGGACACGGTTTAAGGGGAGACAGATGTAGGCGGGTCCTTTTGGACCCGCCGAAAATTACTCCGATCGATAGTTCGGCGCTTCCTTGGTGATGGCCACGTCGTGCACGTGGCTCTCGCGGAAGCCGGCGGGCGTGATGCGAATGAGCTTGGCCTTGCGCTGCAGCTCGACGATCGTCTCGCAGCCGCAGTAGCCCATCCCGGCGCGCAGCCCGCCGACCAGCTGATAGATCAAGCCGGCCACGCTACCCTTGTGCGCGACGCGTCCTTCGATCCCTTCTGGCACCAGCTTCTCGGTGCTGGTCGCCTGATCGAGATCGAACTCATCCTGGAAGTAGCGGTCGCGGCTGCCGCGGCGCATCGCGCCGATCGACCCCATGCCGCGATACTCCTTGAAGCTGCGCCCCTGGTAGAGAATCATCTCGCCCGGGCTCTCGTCGGTGCCCGCGAACAGATTGCCGATCATCGTCGTCGACGCACCGACCGCCAGCGCCTTGGTGATGTCGCCTGAATAGCGGATGCCGCCGTCGGCGATGATCGGCACGTCGTGCGCCTCGGCCGCCTTCGCGCAGTCGGTGATCGCGCTGATCATCGGCACGCCGATGCCGGCCACGATCCTCGTCGTGCAGATCGACCCGGCACCGATGCCGACCTTGACCGCGTCCACGCCCAGATCGATGAGCGCCCTGGTTCCTTCGGCGGTCGCGACATTGCCCGCCACCAGGTTCACCTCGGTGAACCGCTGCCGAACCCGGCGGATGACGTCGAGGACGCCCTGCGAATGGCCGTGTGCCGTATCGACAACCAGCACGTCGACCCCGGCGGCGATCAGCGCCTCGGCCCGCTCCATCGTGTCCTTCGACACGCCGACCGCGGCGCCACAGCGGAGCCGTCCGAGCGAGTCCTTGGACGCATTCGGGTACTTGACCGCTTTCTGGATGTCCTTGACGGTGATCAGCCCTTTGAGCCGATAGTCGCGATCGACCACCAGCAGCTTCTCGACCTTGTGCTGATGCAGGATCTCCCGCGCGGCGTCGAGCGTGGTGCCGACCGGCACGGTGATGAGATCTTCGCGCGTCATGATGTCGCCGATCGGCCGATCGAGCTTCATCTCGAATCGCAGGTCGCGGTTGGTCAGGATGCCGACCAGCCGTCCTTCCTTGCTGCCGTCGTCGGTGATCGGGACGCCCGAGATGCGGTATTTCTTCATCAGCTCGAGCGCTTCGTAGATCCGGTTGGCGGGGGAGAGTGTGATCGGATCGACGATCATGCCGCTTTCGGAGCGCTTCACCCGATCGACTTCGGAGGCCTGCTCCTCGATCGACAGATTCTTGTGGACGACGCCCAGTCCGCCGTGCTGCGCCATCGCGATGGCCAGCCGCGACTCGGTGACGGTGTCCATCGCCGCGCTGAGGATCGGTACGTTCAACCGGATGCGGCGGGTGAGCCGCGTGCTCACGTCCACCTGGTACGGCAGCACCGTCGAGTGCTGCGGCACGAGCAGCACGTCGTCGAAGGTGAGGGCCGTGGCCAGGCCGGTTTCAACAGCGGCGAGATTCAGCGTTTCGGTTTTGAGAGTCATAGGCGCCCGGGGTCAGATCTTGATTCTTGACGCGCGGGAACCACGTCAAGAATCAAGATCTGACCCCGCCCGTCTGATCATGATGTTGGAACTGCTGCTCCGTGGCACTTTTTGTACTTTTTCCCGCTGCCGCACGGGCACGGGTCGTTTCGGCCCACCTTCGGCTCGTCGCGGCGCACCGTCTTCGGCGTCGCATCGTCGCCGCCGACACGCGGCGGCTGGCGGGATGCCGGCGGCCCGAACGGACCGGGCTCAGCGCTCTGCGAACGCCCGCCAAACGGCGACGGCGTCTCCGCTGACGGGTTGTTCATCACGAGCGGCGCGCGGGGCGGAGGTTGACGCCGGGGAGCCGGAATCTCATGGCCGAGCACCGGTCGCAGGCCCCAGAGGTAGCGGACCGACTCTTCGTCGACGCGCTCCTTCATCGCCTGAAACATCGCAAAGCTTTCTTTCTTGTATTCGACGAGTGGATCGCGCTGGCCGTAGCCTCGCAAGCCGATCCCTTCCTTGAGGTGGTCCAGGCTGTAGAGGTGATCCTTCCACTGCTGGTCGACGAGCTGCAGCATCAGGTCGCGTTCGACACGCTGCAGCTGTTCGCCAATCAGCTTTTCCTTCTCCTCGTAAGACGCCAGCGCCTTCGCCCAGATCGCGTCACGAATTTCGGCGGAGCTGAGGTTGCTGAAATCGAGCTGGTCCGCGTCGATCGCGAACACGCGCTCAACCTCGCGCTTCAGCGCATCGAGATCCCAGTCCTCGGCATCGTCCGCCTTCGGGTCGGCGAAGTTGTCGACCATCGTGTCGAGGAGGTCCTCGGCGAGGGTCATCAGGTACTCGCGCGCGCCGACCACCTGCTCGTTGTCTTCCTCGTCGGTCAGGCGAATCTGCCCCTCGAGCATCTGGCGTCGCAGCGCGTAGACGTTTTCACGCTGCTTGTTCATCACGTCGTCGTACTCGAGCAGGTGTTTACGGACGGAGAAGTTCTGCGCCTCGACCTGCTTCTGCGCGCGCTCGATCGCCCGGGTGACCATCCCGTGCTCGATCGGCACGCCCTCTTCCATGCCGAGCCGCTGCATCAGGCCGGAAATGCGATCCGACCCGAAAATCCGCATCAGGTCGTCTTCGAGTGACAAGTAAAAACGCGACGATCCCGGGTCGCCCTGGCGGCCGGCGCGGCCGCGCAGCTGGTTGTCGATGCGCCGTGCTTCGTGGCGCTCGGTGCCGACGATGTGGAGGCCGCCGATCCGGACCACATCGTCGTGCTCGGCATCGCACTGTTTCTTGAAGTGGTCGAAGATCGCCTCATACCGGCCCTTCGGCACCCGGTAGAAAGCATCGAGATGGAAGAAGTAAACGTGCTGATCGTCGTCGATGAAGCGCTCTTCGCCCTTGGGCAGCCGCTCGGCGATCTCTTCGGCGAGCGCCTGCTGGCGCGCCATGAACTCGGGGTTGCCGCCGAGCAGAATGTCGGTGCCGCGGCCGGCCATGTTGGTGGCAATCGTCACCGCGCCCTTGCGGCCCGCCTGGGCGACGTATTCGGCCTCCTGGGCGTGGTATTTCGCGTTCAGCACCACATGCTTGTCGGCACTGCCGCCGGTCGTGGTACCGCGTTTCATCCCGCGGCGATCGAGCATCGCCGACAGCTTCTCCGATTTCTCGATCGACACCGTCCCGACGAGCACCGGACGGCCCTTCGAATGCTCGTCGATGATCTCGGTGACGATGGCGTCCCATTTCTCGCCTTCGGTGCGGTAGACGAGATCCGGGTTTTCAATGCGCGTCAGCGGGCGGTTGGGCGGGATGACGACGACGTCGAGGTTGTAGATCTTCGCGAACTCCTCGGCTTCGGTGTCGGCGGTACCGGTCATGCCGGAGAGCTTGTTGTACTTCCTGAAATAGTTCTGAAAGGTGACGGTCGCGAGCGTCTGATTCTCCCGCTCGATCTTCACCTCGGGATGAGCGCTGTTGTGCTCCTTGGCCTCGACCGCCTGGTGGAGACCATCGCTCCACCGGCGTCCCGGCATCAGCCGGCCGGTGAACTCGTCGACGATGACCACCTGGCCGTCCTTGACCATGTAATCGACGTCGCGCTTGAAGGTGACGTGCGCGCGCAGCGCCTGGTCGACGTGGTGCTTCAGGTGGGCATTCTCGAAGTCATAGAGGTGACCGCCGCTCAGGTGACTGCCGAGCATCTTCTCGGCCTTGGCCATCCCGCTTTCGGTCAGCGTCACGGTCTTGTGTTTCTCGTCGATCAGGTAATCGCCGGTCTCTTCGAGCGCCTCGCGCTCTTCCGCCTTGGCATCACCGCGCGTCACGGCGCCGGCTTTCAACCGCGGGATGATGCGGTCGACCTCGTAATAGAGCTCGGTCGACATCTCGGCCGGCCCGGAAATAATCAGCGGCGTCCGCGCTTCGTCGATGAGAATGCTGTCGACCTCGTCGACGATGGCGAACCGATGCCCGCGCTGGACGTAGTGCGCGAGCTCGAACTTCATGTTGTCGCGCAGGTAGTCGAAGCCGAACTCGTTGTTGGTCCCGTAAGTAATGTCGCAGCCGTAGGCCTTCTGCCGCTCGGCGTCGTTCATGTCGTGCTGGATGACGCCGACGGTCATGCCGAGGAAGCGATAGATGCGGCCCATCCACTCGGAGTCGCGCCGCGCGAGGTAGTCGTTGACGGTGACGACGTGGACGCCTTTGCCTTCGAGCGCGTTCAGATAGGCCGGCAGGGTGGCGACGAGCGTCTTGCCCTCGCCGGTCTTCATCTCGGCGATCTTGCCCTTGTGCAGCACGCTGCCGCCAACCAGCTGGACGTCGAAATGCCGCATGTTGAGCACGCGGCGTCCGGCTTCGCGGACGACCGCGAACGCCGGGGGCAGCAGGTCGTCGGGGGGCTCGCCCCCGGCGAGCCGTTGGCGGAACTCGTGGGTTTTCGCGCGAAGCTGATCGTCGCTCAACGCTTGAATGGCCGGCTCGAGCGCGTTGATTTCGCCGACGAGCGGAAACAGGCGTTTGAGCTCGCGTTCGTTCTGCGTGCCGATGACCTTGGCGAGCAGTTTCTGGATCATCTATAGGGAGCGGGTCCTGGCGTGGATATCCAACAATTCTAGCTGGTAATCGGGGAATTGGGTAATCGGGTAATTGATCGTCGGATCGGGCAGACGTCTACCAATCCGGGATTACCCGATCACTCGATTACCCAATTACCAGATTCAGGGGCGCTTTTGTGTCAGCAGAGGAAGCGGATTGATCAGCTTGCCGTTGGCGAGGACTTCGTAGTGCAGGTGCGCGCCGGTCGAGCGGCCGGTGGACCCGACGAAACCGATGATCTCGCCGCGCTTGACGTTCTGACCGGGACGGACGTTGAACTTACTGAGGTGCCCGTAACGCGTTGACAGGCCGAAGTCGTGACGCACGACGATCAGGTTCCCGTACTCGCCGGAGTAGGCTGCGGAATCGACGGTACCGTTCGCGGTCGCGTAGACCGCCTGTCCCTTGTTGGTCGAGATATCGAGTCCCTGATGGAAGGCGCGCTCGCCGGTGAACGGGTCGGGACGCCCGCCAAAGGTGCCGGTCAGCCAGCCGTAGGTCGGCCAGATCGACGGATGGGCGCCAACCAGCGCTTCCTGCCGCTCGACATCGCGGCGGACGTAGGTCAGCCGACCTTCCAGTGACTGCAGCAGCGTCCTGAGAACACCGAAGGTATCCTCCGGGGACGTGAACGAGCTCGAAAGGACGCTGGAGATTGGCGCGTTTGGCTGAGCCGTGCCGCCTGCGGCGCGCGCCTTGACCACCGCCGGCAGCTTCTGCATGGCGCGCGCCTGTTCAGGGTCGAGCGCCGAGCGGGCGCCAAGGTCGTCGATGACGTTCTCGAGCGACTGAATCTGCGCGGTGAGCTCGCCGGTGTTCGCGCGGAAGTTGCCGTTTTCGACTTCGAGGGTCACCTTGGTCGAGCGCAGCTGATCGATTTCCGCGACCGCGCTCCATCGCGCGCCGAGCCCGATCAGCACGGGCAGCATGAGCACGAAGGTGACCGTCCCCACGGCGGCGCGCAGACTGATGGTCATCCGGCGAACCACGCCGGTAGAACGATCGGCAATGACCACGGTATAGCGTCGCGCGAACATACCTTTCCGCGATGGGAGCGAACACGAAACGGCACGTGCTCGAGTGGGAATTACGACCGGCCGGGGGCAAGCCGGGAAAGCGACACGACTGTATCACACGACTTTTCGGTGCCCAAGCTACAAGTGCATAGGGCGAAAATCGATCGAAAAGGGGACGGGGGATATTTTGCGCTCACCGATATGCAATCACGCGCAGAATATCCCCGTCCCTTTTTGTGAGGCCCTCCATGTACCGCTTCCTGATCGCGATCTTCTTCGCCAGTGCTGCGGCGGCAGTCTCTACGGTCGAGCCGGCTCATGGGCTGGGTCGTCCCGGCCTGACTCCCGTCGCTTGTCCCACACAGCAATGGGACCCGCTCGATCCCTTGCTCGAGGCACTTCCCGGAACCAGGACCTTCGTCGGCAGATATGACGGCGGTGTCTACCAGATCGAGATCCCTGACAAGTGGAACGGCGAGTTGATGCTGAGCGCGCATGGTTTCGTCTCGAACGCCGGCACCAACGGATCGCAGCTTCGCGTCAGGCCGCCCGCGATTCGAGCACATATCGTGGCGCAGGGCTTCGCGTGGGCCGCCTCGAGCTACCGGTGCAACGGCTACGTACCCGGCATCGGCCTTCAAGACACGATGGCGTTGACCGATCTCTTCACGAAGTTCAACGGCGGGACCGCGCCACGCCGCGTCTACCTCACCGGCACGTCGATGGGCGGCCACGTCACCCTGCTCGGGATGCACGAGTTCCCGACCTCGTTCGCGGGTGGGCTGGCCATGTGTCCGGCGGGCCCGGAACTGTTCGACTTCTTCACGGCGAGTGCCGCCGCGGCCGAGGCGATCAGCGGCATCCCGTTGAAGGATGCGGCGACGCTGCGCGACGACCTCGCCAAGATGAATGAGGCATTCGGGACACCCGAGAACCTCACCGAGAAGGGGCGACAGCTCGCCAGCGTGCAGATTCACTTGAGCGGCGGCCCCAGGCCGTTCGCAGTTGAAGGCCTCGCCTCCGGCGGTCGATTCGCCGGCAACGTCAGCTCGGGAGCCGGAGCGCTCGCCGGCGGCACGTCGCCGTCGAACCGCGCGGTCGGAACGACGCACCTCCGCTATGCGATCGACGCGGAGCTGGGGCTGTCGATCGACCGCCTCAATCAGATGATCCGGCGCAAGACCCCCGATCCCGCGATCCGCCAGCCGATGGGACCGCACGAGGAGATCGTGCCATTCGACGGCAAGCTCGAGCGGCCCGTCCTGACGATGCATGGCACAGGGGATCTGTTCGTTCCCATCCACCTGCAGCAGATCCTGAAGCGCGCCGTCGACCAGTCGGGCAAGCGCGATCTGCTCGTGCAGCGGATCTACCGGATACCCGGACACTGCGCATTCACGAACGAGGAGCAGTCGAAGGCGTTCGACGATCTCGTGAAGTGGGTGCGCGAGGGCACGAAGCCCGCCGGCGACAACGTCATGGGCGACTTGCGCAATGCCGGAATGACCTTCACGCAGCCGCTGCGCAAGGGCGACCCGGGGACGCTGACCGTGGCGGCTGCTCCGCGGTCGCAGCCCTGAACTACATCCGGAACTGCAGCGCCTCGGCAACATGGTCGGCCTCGATCCGCTCGGCGCCCGCGAGGTCGGCGATTGTTCGCGCCACTTTGCGAACACGATCGAACCCTCGGGCGCTCAGTGAAAGCTTCTGGACAGCCGTGCTCAGCAGTCGAAGCGCCGATCCCTCCAGCCGGCAGTGCCGTGCCATCAACGACGGGGTGAGGCTGGCGTTCGCGCCGATGTCGGTGCCCTCGTAACGGACCTGTTGGCGCGTTCGAGCGGCGACCACCCGATCCCGCACGACGACAGACGCTTCGCCCGCGGGACCGTCCGCGAGAAGATCCGGCGGCACCGCTGGAACGTCTACCGTGAGATCGAACCGATCGCGCAGCGGGCCTGACAGCCGGCCGTGGTATCGACCGACCTGCTGCGGCGTGCAGCGGCACTCTCGCACCGGATCGCCGGCAAAGCCGCAGGGACACGGGTTCATCGCCCCGACGAGGACGAACCTGGCAGGGAAGATCGCGGTCCGCGCCGCACGTGCGATCGCCACGCGTCCTTCCTCGAGCGGCTGACGCAGGACCTCGAGCACATGCCGGCTGAACTCAGGCATCTCGTCGAGAAACAGGACCCCGTGATGCGCGAGGCTGACCTCGCCCGGCCGCGGGAGGGGACCTCCGCCAACCAACGCCGCGTTCGATATGGTGTGATGAGGCGCGCGAAACGGCCGCTCCGTGATCAAACCCAGACCGCCGGGAAGCAGCCCCGCTACCGAATGCACGGCCGTCACCTCGAGCGCTTCCTCGAATGTGAGAGCCGGAAGGATGCCCGGAACGCGCCGCGCCATCATCGTCTTGCCCGCACCCGGCGGCCCGGCCAGCAGCAGGTTGTGGCCTCCGGCACAGGCAACCTCGAGCGCCCGACGGGCGAGCAGCTGGCCTCGGACGTCGGCGAGATCGGCCGTTTCGCGTCGAGGCAGCGGAGGTTGGACGACGAGAGGTGCGGCAACGCTCGGAGGATGGTTCAACGCTTCGACCGCTTCGGCGAGTGACGACGACAGGCAGAACTCTGCAGTCCCTGGCACGACCGCCGCTTCGCTCGCGTTGGAACGGGGCAGCAACACGCCGGCAACCCCGTCCCGGCGGGCGGATGCAGCGATCGGAAGGACCCCGCGCGCCGAATGAATCGATCCGTCCAGGGAAAGCTCTCCCAGCACGAGGACGTCCGTGATCTCGCGCCGCTCGACGGCGCCCTGCGCGGCCAGAATGCCGAGCGCGATCGGTAGATCGAACGCCGACCCTGCCTTGCGGACGTCGGCGGGCGAGAGATTGACGGTGACGCGGTGGGAAGGAAACTCGAACCCGGAATTCCTGATGGCGCTTTTCACCCGATCGCGGCTCTCGCGTACGCTCGCGTCAGGCAGGCCGACGAGATTGAAGAAGGGCAAACCGAACGAGACGTCGACCTCGACATGAACCGGACAGGCCTCGATGCCGAAGAGCGCGGCCGTCCGAAGGCAGGCGAGCATGCCGGGGCCAGGGTGCAAGCCCCGGCCCCGGTCGCCCGGCCAGTGTTTTCAGCAACTTCACGGGAGTCTGCTCCCCGGAAGTTGCAGTTTTTGCGGGTGTCAGTTGCTGCGAGCGGTGTAAATCGTCAAGCGATCGCCGGCGATGATTCTCGTGCCGTCGATACTGTTCCAGCTCTGAAGTGCCGCGACAGTCGTTCGAAACAGCCGTGCGATTGACGCCAGCGTGTCACCGCGCTTCACCTGATAAAGGATCTTGACCCGTTCGGTGGGTCCCGAGGCGACGGCAGGAACGACCGCGTCGACCGACGCGAGCGTCCGCGAATCCGCAACCGGCACCGGCCGATCGGTCCGCGCCGCCAGCAGAACCGTTGACTCGTGAGGGACCATCAGCTTCTGGCCGGCGGCAATCCGCGAGTTGGTCTTCAGGTAGTTGGCCTCGGCCAGGTCGGTCCGGCTGACACCGAGCTTGCGGGCGACGGTCGCCAGCGTTTCGCCCTTTCGAACGCTGTACCACTTGAGGGACGCCAGCTCGGTCGTCGCGGCTTCGTCGAGCTTGGCGCTCACGAGGGTTGCCGTCCCGGCGGGCACCTTCAGCTCGTAGGACTCATCGCGGACGGGAGTCGTCCAGCGGCGAAGTTCCGGGTTCAGCGCCTGAATCGTGTCGATGGTGGTGTCGGTCCACTCGGCAACGCGCCGCAGATCCACCGGCTTGGGCAGCGTGACCGTGTCGTAGGCGATGGTCGGTTCGGCCTCGTATTCGAAGCCATACTGAGTCGGGTTCCGCGCGATGACGATGGCCGCGAGGATCATCGGGACGTAATCGCGAGTCTCGCGGGGCAGCGCCCGCGGCTTCGCCGCCAGCCCCCAGAAGTCGTTGGCCCGGTTGGCCTTCAACGCCCGCTGCACCCGGCCCGGTCCACCGTTGTAGGACGCCAGCGCCAGGTGCCAGTCGCCATCGAACATCTTGACCAGGGTGGTGAGGTACTTCGCCGCGGCAACCGTGGCCTTTTCCGGATCGGACCGTTCGTCGATGTACCAGTCCTGGCGCAGGCCGTTCTCGACTCCCGTGCCGCGCATGAACTGCCAGACACCCTTGGCCTTGGCGCGCGAAAGGGCGTTCGGCTTGAACGCGCTCTCGACGAGCGGAATGTAAGCGAGATCGAGCGGCAGCCCCTCGGCGCGAAACACGTTCTGAATCATCGGCAGATACTTGCTGCCGCGCTCGAGACCCTCCTGGATGAACTCCCGGAGACGGCCCTGGAAGAGCTGCACGAACGACAGGACGCGGGGGTTGAGCGGAATCGGTACGTCGTGGACCACCGGATCGTTCTGAACGGCCTTCTCGACCTCGGGCGTCGCCTCGGGCGGCGTCAGCGTCGCCGACATCGCGAGCAGTTCGTCGATTGACGCCGGTTCGTATTTCTTCTCGGTAAAGCCGTCACCGTCGGCGAGGGCCTTCACCTCATAAACGCTGATCCGGTCGACGAGCCGGTCGAAGTGCTCCCGCACCCGGGGTTCCGTGCGGCCGCCGTACGGCGACTCCAGCAGGACGTTGATCGCCTTGTCGAACTCCTGGCGCGCACCTTCCACATGGCCAAGCTCGAGTTCCCGCTGGCCAGCCTTGAAGTGCTCCTCGGAGGTGGCGATGAGCGTCACGACGGGATCGACGGGGGGCTCCGGTGCCGGTGTTTCGACCATCGGCGCAGCCGGTGCCGGATCGGGCACCTGCGCAGACGGACCGTTTGCCGCCCGGCGAACGGCGCCACCGCAACCGATGGTGAATGTGACGAGGGTAGAGAGCGCGAGCAGTCGTCGGCGTGTTATCGAACGTCGAACCATCGGGCGCTCCGCGACGATCGTTCGGCCCAGAGCGCGCCGACCGGCCATCGTAAGTCGCCCCCCTGAGGGGGCTGGAAGGTCATGCGGAGGGCTGGGGCCCCCGCCAGGGTGATCAGAGAGGGTTCACTCTCTGCGCTACGGCTGAGCCATCTTAACAGCTCGCGCCGAGCAGGTCAACCGTAAGTCCAAGGGGCTCAGCAGTAACGGGAATTTCCGCGAAGGTCATCTCCGCCACGGCGCGATCGTGAACACGCGATGTTCCTCTCCGAGGTCGCGCGCAGCCGGCGTGATGATGGCGCGCTCGGAGACGACAAGCTTTCGGCCGCCCTGTACAGCGGCCCTCACATCGTCTTCGCAAACGAAGTCGAGCGGCGGTTCGGAGGAGGCTGGGACGGGGTGAGGCGTCGTCGAAAGCGCCCGCGGCTGCTTGTCAGCGGCCGGGTCGGATCGATAACCGCGCGCCCCCAGAAACGCGTCAATCCTGCTGGTCAGTGCCTGGGCAGAAATCCCCGGGGACGCCGCCCGTGGCGTACTGGCTGCGGCCTTCTCGAACCGACTGGCGACCGGGGCGACCTCGTACGCCAGCCTCTTCACATTCAATAGGTGACGGGGGGAGATATTGTCGGAAGTGATGTTGCCGCCGTACCCGCCACACCCCAAGGTCATCGCCGGGTCGAGACCGGTGGTCAAGCCTATCGAGCCATGTGACGTCGGCGTGTTGACAACGATCCGGAAGGCCGGCTTTTCGAAGCCCGAACTCGAGGATGACCTGGTCGTTTTTCGAGTGGATGGACATCGTATGGCCCATGCCGCCGTACCGCAGAATCTGCTTGCAGCGCTCACAGCCCTCCCGCCAGTCCTTGACCACATAAAAGGAGAGGACCGGGCAGAGCTTTTCGATAGACAGCGGGTAGTCGCGGCCAACCCCTTCGAGCGGCGCTATGAGCACGCGCGTCTCGGACGGCACCGTGATCCCGCACTTTTCGGCAATCAGCGTCGCCGCCTTCCCGACCAGCGCCGGATTGGGCAGCCGCTGCGGCGTCACGAGCACACGGGCGACGGCGTCCATCTCCGATTTGGACATGAAATGGCCGCCCTGCGCCTGGAACTCGAGTCGAACGGCGTCGGCGATCGCCTGGTCCACGACGACCGAGTTCTCGGAGGAACAGAGCACGCCGTTGTCGAAGGTCTTCCCGGTGACGATGTCGCGAACCGCCTTCCGGACGTCGGCGGTCTGCTCGATGTACGCCGGGGCGTTGCCCGGGCCCACGCCGTACGCCGGCTTGCCGGCGCTATACGCCGCGCGGACCAGGCCCATCCCGCCGGTGGCGAGAATCACCGCAACGTCGCGATGCTTCATCAGCTCCTGCGTCCCTTCGAGGGTCACCGTGGTCATCCAGTTGATGGCGCCGGCCGGTGCGCCAGCGCGGCGGGCGGCGGCTTCCATGACCTCGGCGACTGCTGTGATGCACTTCACCGCGGCCGGATGAGGGCTCAACACCACCGCGCAGCGCGCCTTGATCGAGATCAGGATCTTGTAGATGGCGGTCGAGGTCGGGTTGGTCGACGGCACCACCGCGGCGACGACGCCAAACGGCTCCGCGATTTCGACAACGCGCCGATCTTCGTGACGCGCGATCACGCCGACGGTCTTCATCGGTCGTATGAAGTTGTAGACCTTTTGTGAGCTGAACAGGTTCTTCTGAACCTTGTCGGCGACCACGCCGTAGCCGGTCTCGTCGACCGCCATCTGCGCGAAGGCTTCTGCCTGGGGAGTGGCCGCTGCCGCCATGGCGTCGACGATGGCGTCAATCCGTTCCTGACTGAATTCGGCGAGCTCCAGCCACGCCGCTTGGCGCGGCGAGCGAGCGCGCGGGCTTCTGCGATCGAGGCGAGGTCGCGATCGGACTGAAGCACGCGATCTATGCGTCAACCCTTGGGAAGGATCCTCTCAACTTCGGTGTGCGGGCGAGGGATTACGTGGACCGACACCAGCTCGCCGACGCGGCGCGCGGCGGCGGCGCCGGCATCGGTTGCCGCCTTGACTGCGCCGACGTCACCGCGAACCATCACCGTCACGTACCCGGCACCGATGTATTCCTTGCCGACGAGCGTCACGTTGGCGGCCTTCACCATGGCATCCGCGGCTTCGACCGAACCGATGAGGCCTTTGGTCTCGACGAGACCCAACGCTTCCTGTGCCATGCGCGCACTTTAACATACGGTGATTGCACCACCTGGTGAAATCCGGTACGATTTGCCGCCGTGTACAGCCGTTCGATCGCTCTGATTTTCTTGTCCGCGCTGGCGCTGTCGGCATGCGGCGGCGGGGACCCTCAAGCGCCACCGGTCGCGACGCCGACCGTGACGTTCAATCACCCGCAGGCACCAGCCGGAAGTCCGCTCGACATCACCTACAAGTTCGTCGTCGCCGACGATGCGTCGTTCAAGGAGGACTACCGCGTCTTCGCTCATGTGATCGATGTCGACGAGGAGCGGATGTGGGACGACGACCACGAGCCGCCGGTGCCGACGACGCAGTGGAAGCCGGGACAGACTGTGGAGTACACGCGCACGGTGTTCGTGCCCGTCTACCCGTACGTCGGGGAAGCGACGTTCCGGATTGGGCTGCACTCGAAGGCCGATGGCCATCGTCTGACCCTGAACGCCGAGCATGGCGGCCAGAACGCGTACCACGTCGCGAAGGTTCAGCTGCTCCCGCAAACCGACAATCTGCTGACGGTCTTCAAGGACGGCTGGCATCAGGCCGAAGTGGCGGGGGACAACGCGACCATCGAGTGGCAGTGGACCAAGAAAGAAGCGGTCCTGGCGTTCCGGAATCCCAAGAAGAACGCGACCTTCTTTCTCGACGTCGACAGCCCCGGGGGGGCGTTTCATGGTCCACAGCAGCTCCAGGTCGTCCTGAACGGACGAGTGATCGACGAGTTCACGCTCGGCGTCGGCCAGCGGGTGCTGCGCCGCGTACCGATGACCGCTGCACAGATCGGCGATGCGGAGATGTCCGAGCTGCAGATCCGGGTCGACAAGTCGTGGATTCCGGCTCAGGTGCCGGAAGCCAAGAGCGGCGACAAGCGTGAGCTGGGCGTCCGGGTGTTTCATGCCTTCGTGGATCCGCGATAAAAGGGGCGATCCCACCCGTCCTTTCCTGACGCTGCCCGGTCTAACCTTCCAGGAACGTTGCGTAGAGTTGCTATAATTTCTGGCGAATAATGGAGTTCCGCTGTCGGATTGCGTCCCCGAGTGGCGAAATCGTCGAAGGCGTGTACGCGGCGGAAAGCGAAGCCCGGCTGCGGCACGAGTTCGAGGAAAAGGGGCAGTACGTCCTGTCGCTGCAGCCGAAAGGCTCAGTCGCGGGCCTGTCGCTGCAGCTCGGGCAGTCGGGCCGCATTCCCGCCGCCGACTTCCTGGTCTTCAACCAGGAACTCGCCACGCTGCTCAAGGCCGGGATGCCGCTCGTCCAGTCGCTCGACCTGCTCAGGCGGCGGGTGCAGTCGCCGGTCTTTCGCGGCGTGCTCCAGGACGTCCACGAACGGGTGCGCTCTGGCACTGCGATGTCGGACGCCTTCGCCGCGCACGCCGCCCTGATTCCCTCCGTGTACACGGCGTCGCTGCTCGCCGGCGAGCGCAGCGGCAGCCTCGACACCGTGCTCAGGCGATTTGTCGAGTACTCGAAGATCATCGCCACCATCAAACGCAAAACGCTGTCGGCGCTGATCTACCCGCTGATTCTGATCTCGCTGGCCTTCGTCCTGGTCGGCATCATCATCTTCCGGGTGGTGCCGGCCTTCACCGACTTCTACGCGAGCTTCGGCTCGGAGCTGCCGTTGATCACGCGGATCATCGTACGGGTCTCGACCGTGCTGCGGCAGCAGTTCATTCTCGTCTTCATCGTGGTCGCCGCCGCGGTCGCGGCATTCGTCTTCTGGATCAGGCAGCCAGGACAGAAGACGCGATTCGATCATCTGATTTTGCGACTCCCGATGGTCGGCGAGATCGCGACCAAATTCGGCACGTCGCAGATGGCGCGGACGCTGGCGACGCTGCTCGGCGGCGGGTTGCCGCTGGTGAACGCGCTCGACATTTCCGCCCGCTCGATTGGCAATCGCTACCTGGCCGGACAGCTTGAAATCGTCACGGCCCGGGTGCGGGAAGGGCAGTCGTTCGCGGCGGCGCTCGACGCGCGGCGCATCTTTCCCGACGTCGCGGTGAAGATGGCCGAGGTGGGCGAGTCGACCGGCGCGCTGCAGGAGATGCTGAACACCGTCGCGGATTTTTATGACGAGGAAATCTCGACGAACATGGAGCGGTTCGTCACGCTGGTCGAACCACTGCTGCTCGTCATCATGGGCATCGTCATCGCGGCGCTGTTGCTCGCGCTCTACATGCCGCTCTTCCAGTTGAGCTCGGTCCTGACGACTTCATGACGTCGCGCGATCGCCGCGGCGTCACGCGACCGCGGGTGGGGGAAGCCCCCACGCCGGGTCGACCCGATCCGGCTTCCATACGGAAAGTTGAGGATGGCTGACACCGACGCCACCGCGCCATTTCACGCCGACGCCGAGCTTGGCACCCCCGATCGGCTTGCCGAGCTGGACCTGGCGCGCCGGCTGGCTGATCGCTACCAATCGAGTTTGTCGACATGGACACGTTCCGGATCGACCAGGATCTGTTCCGCTCGATTCCGGCCGACCTGATGCTGCGCTACGGGTTCGTACCCTACCGGCGCGAAGGGCCCGACGGCCGCACCCTGAAGATCGTCGTCTCCGACCCGACCGATCTGCCGATGATCGACGAGCTCGGCGTGCTGCTGGCGACGCCGATCAAGGTCGCGGTCGGACCGAAGTCCGCCATCGAGTCGATTCTGAAGAAAAGCGAAAGCTCGCAGCGCGTCCTCGAGGAAGCGA
The DNA here is from genome assembly GCA_963728825.1 of uncultured Acidobacteriota bacterium. GTDB lineage: Bacteria > Acidobacteriota > Vicinamibacteria > Vicinamibacterales > CAVVIG01 > CAVREM01. The sequence goes on along the minus strand of CAVSLA010000004.1, from coordinate 1,312,879 downwards.
CCGAGAGCTTCCACCTGCAGCTGCTCAAGGAAGACGAGAACGCCGAAGACAACCTGACCGTCGAGCGACTGACCAGCGACATCAGCCCGGTCATCCGACTGGTCGACTCGACCATCTACACGGCCATCCAGCGGCGCGCCAGCGACATCCACATCGAAACCCAGGACGACGCGGTGCACGTCAAGTACCGGATCGACGGCGTGCTGCAGCCGGCGATGCGGCCGATTGCCAAGCAGTTTCACAGCTCGATCATCTCCCGCATCAAGGTGATGGCCGAGCTCGACATCGCCGAGAAGCGCGTGCCGCAGGACGGCCGCTTCAAGCTGCGGATGCCGGGCAAGACCATCGACTTCCGCGTGTCGATCATGCCGAGCGTGCACGGCGAGGACGCCGTGATCCGCATTCTCGACAAGGAATCGATCAGCGAACAGTTCACCGAGCTGCGGCTCGACATCCTCGGCTTTCCGCACGCGGAGCTGAAACGGTTCCGCAAGTACATCGCCGAGCCGTACGGCATGGTGCTGGTCACCGGCCCGACCGGCAGCGGCAAGACGACGACCCTCTACGCGGCGCTGTCCGAGATCAAGTCGATTGAAGACAAGATCATCACCATTGAGGATCCGGTCGAGTACCAGCTGGCCGGCATCACGCAGATCCCGATCAACGAGAAAAAAGGCCTGACCTTCGCGCGCGGCCTCCGCTCGATCCTCCGCCACGATCCCGACAAGATCATGGTCGGCGAGATTCGCGACAACGAAACCGCGCAGATTGCCATCAACTCGGCGCTGACCGGCCACCTGGTCTTCACGACCGTCCACGCCAACAACGTGCTCGACGTGCTCGGCCGCTTCCTCAACATGGGGGTCGAGGCCTATCAGTTCGTGTCGGCCCTCAACTGCGTGCTGGCGCAGCGGCTGGTCCGGGTGATCTGCAGCCATTGCCGCCGGCCGATCAAAGTGTCGCGGCCAGCTGCTCGAGGAATCCGGGCTGGATCCGGGGCTCGAGCGCACCCAGACGTTTTTCGAGGGATCGGCTGCATCGAATGCAACGGCACGGGCTATAAGGGGCGGATGGCGATCTGCGAGCTGCTCGATCTCACCGATCGCATCCGCGAGATGATTCTCGAGAAGCGTCCGACCTCGGAAATCAAGAAAGCGGCGCGCGACGAGGGCATGCGGTTCCTGCGGGAGTCGGCGGTCGAGCGCGTGCTCGAAGGGCTCACGACGCTCCGCGAGATCAACAAGGTGACCTTCGTCGAATGAGCCGCTGGACTTTCGACCTCAGCGGACGTCCCGCCGCCGGAAGCCGCGGTGGAGATCGGCGCCGAGCGCGTGGCCGCCGCCGCGCTCGAACGCGCGGTGGCCAGGCCGGTGGTCCGCGCCTACGCCATCGAGCCGCTGCCCGAGGGCGCCGTCGTCCCGTCGCTGACCGCGTCCAACATCCGCGACCGCGCCGTGGTGCGGCGGTCGTCGGCCGGTGCTCGAACACTCGGGCGGTCGCGCCGCGTCGGACTGGTCATGCCCGATCAGCGTCGCGAAGGTGTCGCTGGTCCGATTCGAGCAGGTGCCGGCGCGCGCCCAGGATCTCGAACAGCTGATTCGCTGGCAGGTGCGCAAGGCAGCGCCGTTTCCGATCGAAGACGCGCAAATGAGCTTCGTCGAGGCGGGCATCGGTGAGCGGCGGGCACGAGTTCATCGTCAGCGTCGCGAAACGCGACATTGTCGAAGAATATGAGCAGCTGGCTGAACAGCAACGGCGCGCACGCCGGCATCGTCGATCTGTCGACCTTCAACGTCGTCAACGCCGTTCTCGCCGGCACCGGCGCGCCGACCGCCGACTGGCTCCTGGTCAACGTCGCCGTCCGACTGGGCCTCGATTGCGATCATGCGCGGGCCGCAGCTGATTTTCTTCCGCACCCGCGGCGCGGATGCCGACGGGACGCTCGCCGACCTCGTCCATCAGACGGCGATGTACTACGAGGATCGGCTGCGGGGGAACCGGGTTTGGCCGCGCGCTGATCTGCGGCAGTCCCGGCGACGAGGTGCGGCGCGGGCTCGAACAGCGTCTGGCGCTGGCGGTCGACGTCGTAGACATTCGCCAGGCGGCGGCGCTGACCGACCGGATCTACAGCGGCGCCGGCGCTGCTCGACTCACTGGCGCCGCTCAGCAGGTCTGCTGCTGCGCGGCGCGGAGACAGCGGCGTGATCAAGGGCAACCTCGCGACACGCCCGTTCTATAACGAGCCGGCGGTGCGGATGTGGCTGTTCGCGGCCGCCGTCGCTGGTCGGCGCGGCGACGGTGTTCAATATCGCACAGATGGTGCGCTACTCGCGGAGCGATACCGAGCTGGCGCGGCAGGCCGCCAACGACGAGGCGCGCGCCACAGAGCTGCGCGGCGAGGCGGCCCGTCTCCGCTCAACCGTGGACACCAGACAGATCGAGCGCGCCTCGCATCGAGGCGCAACGGGCGAACGAGCTGATCGACCGGCGGACCTTCTCGTGGACGGCGTTCTGGAACGAGTTCGAGGCGACGCTGCCACCAGAACGTCCGGATTACCTCGTTTCGGCCGCGGCTCGAGCCCAAGCGCGGCAACGTCGTGACGATACTCGGTCTCGCCAGAAGCGTGGACGACGTGCAGGAGTTCATGGAGAACCTGGAGAAGACGGGCGCCTTCCCGGAAATCTTCCCGCCGTCGGAGCGCACCAACGAAGAGGGGCAGCTCGAAACGGTGATCGAGGTGGTCTACACGCCACGGCGCGGCGCCGCCCGCGCCGGCGCCAACGCCCGAGGCGCAAGGAGCGGCGGGGCGATGACGCCGTTCGCGCAACGGATCTTCGCCGAGAAACGGCGGCCGCTGATTCCTCTCGGCATCGCGATTCGTCGCCAATCTGCTCTCGTATGTCCTCGTCGTCTACCCGCTGGCCCTGCGATCCGCAGGCGCGGCCGACCGCGCCTCCGCCGCCGCCCGCCAGCGGCCGGCGGCCGAGAGGGAACTGCAGGTGCGCGCAGCCTCGTGACCGGCAAGGCGCAGGCGGAAGAAGAACTGACGCCTTCTACAAGAAAGTGCTGCCGTCATCGGTCTCAGCCGCGCGCAGTCTGACCTATGTGCCGGTCGTCGAAATTGCGCGGCGCAATGACGTGGACTACGTCAATCGTGTCTACGAGGATCCCGACGAGCTGAACGCCGAGGACTCCCGCAAGCTCGGCGCCTCGCTGATGCGCCTGACGACGCGCATGGTCCTTCAGGGCGACTACGAAAGCATCCGGGCGTTCATTTACGAGCTCGAGCAAGCGCCGGAATTCGTCGTGATCGATCAGGTGACGCTGCTCGAGGCGGAAGCTGGCGAGCCGGTGACGTTGACGTCACGCCTGTCCACCTACTATCGGGAGGCGAATGCAGCCTGAGCGCCGCAGACAGATCGTGCTGGCGGTGCTCGTCGTCGCGCTGGCATCGTCATCTATCGCGCATGGCCGGAGACGGCCGTCGCGCCAGCGCATGCGTCTAATGCAAGAGGGCGGCGCGGGCGGACAGCAGCCGAGATCGCCGCGCCTGATGTGAAGCTCGAAGCGCTCGAGAGGAGCGACCGAAACCCGAGGGCCGAATCGCAACCTGTTTCAGCTTCGGCCGTCCGCCCGCCGCGCCGGCAGCACCGCCGCCGGCCGCGGCGGCGCCGGCCCGGCAGCCGACGCCGACCGTGACCCCCGCCGCCGACCGTCGCGCCCATTCGCGCTCAAGTTCGTCGGCACGATGAAAGTGGGCGGCAGACTGATGGCGGTGCTTGAGCGACGGCAGCGGACGGGAGCCGGTTTACGGATTCGAAGGAGACACTGTCCTCGGACAGTACCGCCTCGTCCGCGTGGGCGCCGACTCCATCGAGATGGCCTATCTCGACGGCCGCGGACGACAGACGATTCGGTTCTCGGGATCGTGAGAGGAGCGACGTGACGAGACGGCTCAAAGCAATCTCTCTTATCGTCCTGCTGGCGCTCGCCGTCGGCGGGTGCGCGGCGGGCCGCGCCTTCCGCCAGGGAAACCTGCCATGCGCGGCGGCGACTCGATCAGGCGGTTGCCTTCTACCGGCCGCGGTGCAGGCCGATCCCGACAACGCCGCCTACAAGATTGCGCTGGAGCGGGCGATGGTCGCGCGCGTCACGCGCGCACCTCGAGCGCGCGCAGAAATTCGAGGCCCAGGGTCAACTCGACGCCGCGCGAAGCGAATACCGGCTGGCCAGCGAATACGATCCGAGCAACCAGACCGCCGCCGCGAAAGTCGCGGCGCTCGATCAAGCGATTCGCGCGCGCAACGAAGCGGCCCGTCCGCCGTCGCCGCTCGAGGCGTTGCGGGCGCAGGCCCGCGCCGCGGCGCAGCCGCCGGTCCTCAACCCGGTCACCGACATCGTCGATATGCAACTTCGCCACCAACGTGAACCTGCGCGACATCCTGTCGTTCCTCGCCGGGCAGAGCGGCATCAGCATCGTCTACGATCGCGACGCCCAGAACTTCATCGGCAGCATTGCCACGAGCGTTGACCTGCGCGGGGTCACGGTGGAGGAAGCGCTGCGCCAGCTGCTGACCTTCAACGGCCTCACCTACAAAGTCCTGAGCGAACGGGCGATCCTGATTTACCAGGACACTGCGCCGAAGCGCACCCAGTACGACGACCAGGTCGTCCAGACGTTCTATCTGTCGCACGCCGACGCCACCGAGCTGAGCCAGTTGATCAGCTCGGTGATGCGGATTCCCGGCATGGCCATCATCCCGATGATCCAGGCGAACAAGACCGGCAATACCCTGATCGTGCAGGGGCACCCGGCCGGTCGTCGAGATCATCGAGCGGCTGGTTGCGCAGAACGACAAGCCCCGGGCGGAAATCGTCTTCGACATCGAGATCCTCGAGGTCGATCGCACCCGGGTGAAGAACTACGGGCTCAATCTTCACGGAGTACGCGGTCGGCGTCATCTTCTCTCCCGAGGTGTCGCCAACCAGCACGACAACGCAGACGCCGACGACCGGGACACCGCCCACGACCGGGACGCCGACGACGACCACGACCAACAGCGGCCGGTCGACGCCACCGAGCGGCGTCGGATCACCGCCGCCGTTCAACCTCAACACGATTTCGCAGGGGATCAGCACTGCCGACTTCTATGCGGCCGTGCCGGCGGCCATCGTCCGATTCCTGGAGTCGGATACCAACACGAAGATTGTCGCCAAGCCGCAGCTGCGCGGCAGCGAAGGGTCGAAACTGACCTTAACCTCGGCAGCGAGGTGCCGGTCATCACGACGAGCTATACGCCGCTCGCGACCGGTGGCGTGGGCGTGAACCCGCTCAACTCGGTGCAGTACAAGCCGGTCGGCATCAACGTCGACATCAACCCGCGCTTTTCGCTCGACGGCGACATCCTGATCGAGATGTCCCTCGAAAGCAGCACGCTCGGCGCGAACGTCTCGATCGGTGGCACGGAATACCCGACGTTCGGCTCACGAAGAGTCACGACCAAGCTGCGCCTCCGGGACGGCGAAGCGAATCTGCTGGCGGGTCTGCTGCGCGAAGACGAGCGCCGCTCGCTGACCGGTTTTCCCGGCATCATGCGCCTGCCGATCATCAGCCAGCTGTTCTCGAACAACGATCAGACGATTCAGCAGACCGATATCGTGATGCTGCTGACGCCGCACATCATCAGGACGCCAGGAATCACGGTCGACGACCTGCAGCCGGTGTACATCGGGACGCAGGCGAACATCGGACTCGGCGGTCCGCCGCCGATGATCTCGTTGCCCGGGGATCCGGCGGTGCCGGCAGCGTCGACGGCACCTGCGCCGGCGACCCCGGCCGCGGGCGCTTTGCGTCCGGGCGCATCGGCAGCCGGCGCGCCGCCGACCGGACAAGCCCCGCCCGTTCCGCCCGGCGCCGTTGCACCGCCGCCTGGCGCGACGCCCGTACCGGGGACTGTCGTCGTACCGCAGCCGGTGCAACCTGCGCCACCGCCGCCGGTGCCGCAACCGGATCCAACGCTGCCGCCGGCGGCGCCGCCACCGGCAGCGCCACCGCCAGGCGCGGCCGCGGCACCGACCCAACCGGCGCCCGAGCCGGTGACGACACAAGGATTCGGGCTCGCGCAGGTCGTCCTGTCACCGCCGCCTACGTTCCGTGTCGGCGGCGGTCCCTATACGGTTCCGATCTCGATTACCAACGTCTCGCGATTGTCGACCGTGACGCTGACGATTACTTTCGATCCGTCGCTGGTTCGAGTGCGAAGCGTTCAGGAGGGCAGCTTCATGCGGACCGGCGGCGCGAACGCAACCTTCACCCAGCAGATCGGGCAGGGACGCGTCGACATCACCATCGTCCGCGCCGGCGACGGAATCGGCGCCACGGGCACGGGCCTGCTGGCGGCGGTGCTGTTCGACGCAATCGGACCTGGAAATGTCACGTTGGCGGTGAGTGGGTCCGGCACGGGTACGGGGGGCACGCCGATGGGCCTGCAATTCCGGCCGTCGGTCGTGTCCGTTCAGCAGTAGCGACGCCCATGAACAAAGGCAGCCTCGAGCCCCGAGCTATGCGTCCCGTCTGGGAACGGGGCTACACGTTCATCGAGCTGCTGGTGGTATCGGCGATCGTCATCATCCTGGCGTCGGCAGCGATGCCGCTGGCCAAGGTCACCGCGACGCGAACCCGCGAGGCGGAGCTGCGGCGGGCGCTTCGTGAGATGCGCACGGCGATCGACAAGTTCAAGGATGGCGCCGATCTCGGACAGATTTCGCCGCTCGAGATCAAGGCGGGCAGTGAAGGGTATCCACCGGATCTCGAAACCCTTGTCGAAGGGGTTCCGGCGGCGAACGACGTCACCGGCCGAAAGTTGAAATTCCTGCGCCGGGTTCCGATCGATCCGATGACCAAGAGCACCGATTGGGGACTGCGCTCGTATCAGGACGACCCCGACGCCACGAGCTGGGGCGGCCAGAACGTGTTCGACGTGTTCACGACTTCGGATGGGACGGGCCTTGATGGCACGAAATACAGGGACTGGTAGCCGCGGATTCACCATCATCGAGCTGATGGTGGTGCTGGCGCTGATCGTGATTCTCGCCAGTCTGGCGATGGTGCAGTATCGTCGCTCGATCGTCTACGCCAGGGAAGCCGTGCTGCGGGACGACCTCTCCAAGATGCGCGAGGCGATCGACCAGTACTACGCCGACAAGAACCAGTATCCGCCCACGCTCAGCGCGCTCGCCAGTGAAGGCTATCTCCGCGAAATCCCCAAGGATCCGATCACTGAATCGACCGGCTCCTGGCAGGAAGTTCCCGCCGAGCCCGACGCATCCAATGCCGTGTCGGGGCCGGGCGTCTTCGACGTCAAGAGCGGTTCCGATGGAACCGCTCTCGACGGCTCGAGATATTCAGAGTGGTAGGCCGCTGAACAAGGCCGGTGCGCTCAGGTCCGGCCTCCCGTTCTACTTACTTCAGGGCGTAATCGAAACGATCGTCGTGCCTTCGGTCACCTCGTTGGTTGTATCCAGCACTAACACCCTGATCGTGTAGCCACCCGGAACGGAGTAGCGCTTCTGGACCGTCGCCGAGGTTGCGCCGCCCAGCTGGCGAACGTCGCCATCTCCGAAGTTGATCTGAGTGCTCACCACACCAATACCCTGGGGCACCGTAATCTGAATGCTGACGTTGATCAGGCCGTTGACGGTCTGGGTCTGCGGCGTCGCCGTGACGAGGACCGTCGGTCGTGGGACGGGAATGACCGTAACGCTGGTCGAAACGGCCTGACTGACCCCGGCGACGTCGATCGCCGTCGCCGTCAGGATATAGGTGTCAGCCTCATCGTAGACGTGTGTGGCGTTCTGTGCGCCGTTCACGGCGCCGAAGCTCTGCGTCCCGGTGCCGTCGCCCCAGTTGACCCGTAAGTCCCTCACCGGATTGCCTCCGGTCGGCACGGTCACCGTAAAGGTGAACGTGGCCGGCAGCCCGGCACTGGGCGCCGACGCAGGGTGTCCAATAGTCACCGTGGTGTTGGGAACGACCGTGATTTTCGCCTGACCCGAACTCTGACCGGGTGGCGTCGTCGTGCCACCGGTGCCGGTACCGTTTCCAGTCCCGGTGCCAGTGCCGGTCCCGCCGCCGCTCGCTCCGACGCTGGCCGTCACGACCGCACTCTGCGAAGTAGTCAATGTCGTTGACGCGACGCCTTCGCCATTAGTGGTCGCGGTCGTCGACGAGAGCGCTCCGGCATCGGTCGAAAACGACACGAGCGTGTTTGCCAGAGCACTGCCGTTCACGTCGACGATCGACGCGACGATTGAACTGGTGCCGCCCGATGGAATGGTTGCCGGAGTGGCATTCACGATCACACGACCGACGGCGGCCGTGCCGACGAAAATCCTGACCGCGCCATTGGTCCCGGTACTGGCGCCGCCCGATGATGCGGTGATGGTCGCCGTCCCGTTCGTGCCGTTCGCTCTGAACCGCACCCTGGCCTGGCCGTTGACGTCGGTCGTCGCATCGGCAGGCTCAATGACGCCCAGCGTCGTCGTAAAGGAGACGTGCGTCCCGTTGTGGGGAGGCGTTCCCGACGGCTCCAGGACCTGCGCGATCAGCTCGACGGTGCCCGTGGCTGGGATCGCGTTATTTGACGCGGTCAGCACGATCGTCGACCCGGACGGTGCGAGCAACGGGACCTTGTCACAGGCGATGGTCGTCGCCGCGACGAGCAGCGCCAGCGTGGCGAGCCGTGAGCGTGTTATCATTAAGACGCTAAACATTGTAGTCTCATGCAGTTACGGGGTCAACTGTCGAATCATTCCGAGGCCGGCTACGCGATGGCGGCCCTGCTGGTCGCCCTGGCCGTAATGGGCGTCCTCGCATCCGCCGCGATGCCGACGTGGCGTCAGATGGCCAGGCGCGAAAAAGAAGCCGAGCTGATTTTCCGGGGGCAGCAGTACGCCCGCGCCATCGGCCTTTTTCAGAGGCGGGCCGGTCCGGGCGTGAACCCGCCGAATCTGGACGTGCTGGTTCAGCAGCGCTTCCTCCGCAAGAAGTACAAGGATCCGATCACCGGCGGAGACTTCGAGCTCATTTCACCGGTCAGCGCGATGAGCGTTCCCGGCGCCGCGACGCCTGGAGCGCCGACTACCCGAGGCGGACCGTCAACCACACCCACCGCACCAGCAGGCCGCGGATACCAGACCGTCACACCGATCGGCGGCGGTGGCACTCCTCCCGGCGGCGTCGTCGGCGTCGCAAGCAAGAGCAAAGAGAAATCCATCCGCATCTACAACGGCCGGAACTTTTACAACGAGTGGCAGTTCGTGTTCGTCCCACAGGTCCAGCAGCCGGCTGGGGGCGGACCTGACGGGCGAGGCGGTCCGCAACGTGGCGGGCCACAGCGGGGTCCCGGATTTGGCAGCCCGGGGTTCCCGGGGGGAGGCCGCGGACCGGCAGGCCCGGCTGGACCATCGACACCGCGCGGACGGGGTGCGCCAATTCAACCACCACGTTAGTAAGACGACGTCCCCGATACGGCAGCCGGCTAGCGATCGGCCAGAGCATCGTGAAAGCTGCGGCGAACCTGCTTGATGTCGGCCTCCGTGCCGCCACCGCACACCCGATTGGTCAGCAGGACGAAATAGCGATCGCGCAGGGGATCGATCCACAGCGACGTACCGGTAAAGCCGACGTGCCCGAAGGCGGCAGCGGAGAGCTTGGTTCCGCACGACGAGGTCGGCAGCATGGTGTCCCAGCCGAGCGCGCGCGAGCTGCCGCGCACAGCCGTTCTTCGCGTCATCTGAGCAATCATCGCCGGCGAGAAGGGTGGCGGCAGCGACTCGTCACCGCGCGCGGCCCGAAGGATCGTGCGCGCGAAGCCGCCGACGCCGGCTGCGGTACCGAACAATCCAGAATGCCCGGCAATTCCGCCGAGAGCCGCCGCGTAGTTGTCATGGACTTCGCCGACCAGGCGCCGGCCGCGCCGCACGTCGTCCGGCAGTGGTTCAGTCGGCGCCGTCGCATCACGCATGGCCGCCGGTACGTCGAACATCAGCAGACTCTCTGAATCGGTCGACGGCTGCTGCGCGCGAATGCGCTCGAAAAGCCGGTCGAGCGGCGCGCCGCCACGGTCCGCAGCCAGGAAGGCCAGCAGGATGAATCCGAGGTCGCTGTAGATTGATTTTGACTGCGGAGAATATTCGAGCGGCAGAGTACAGATGTCATGCTCGAACTCGCGGCGTGTACTCGGTGGCAGGTCGGGAAGCCGTGCGGCCAGTCCTCCGGCGTGTTCGAGAAAATCCTGAACGGTGACGCTCTCCCGGTCTTTGCCCCGCCACTCCTGGAAGAACAATGCCACCGGATCGAGGAGATCGAAATGGCCGGCTTCGACAAGGTCCATGACGACCGTTGTCGTGGCCATCGGCTTGGTCAGCGAGGCAAGGTCGAAGATGGTCGCCTCGGAGGTTGTCCGGGAATCGTCGAATGCCAGTGTGCCGAAGGACTCACGCCACAGCGGGCCTGAACTGTCGCCGATTTCAGCGACAGCCGCAGGAAAGATTCGAGCGTCGATCGCGCGCAGAAGGAGCGTGCGTGCGGCGTCCACCTATTGCATGAACGCGGCACGTCCCAGCTGCGCCAGATATTCGGTGCCGCGGCTGGGACCAGTGAGACTATCGTAGGAAAACAGGATGACGCCGCCGACCCCGAGCCGGCGCGCCGCCTGCACGTTTGTGACGATTTCGGTCTGCGAGAGTCGAGATGCCCCGATGCCGGCCCAGAGCGGATGTCGGCCGGCAACCTGTCGCGCCGTCGCGACCTGTGTCGCAAACAACGCCGCATCGCCCGTATCCGGCATCGGACAGACGACGTCGATCAGTCCACGCTCCAGCCAGCTGCGCCAGTCCTGAAAGGTGGTCGCCAAAGCCGTTTCGATGTCCGGCATGACCGCGGCGCTCAGCAGCGCGCCTGGTCGGGCCGCGCTGACCACCTCGCGAATGCGCGAGACCAGCCTGGTCAAGTGATCGATACGAAACGACTGCCACTCTTCGGGGAACGCATGCGCGTAGATCGCTGGCTCATCGGGGAGGCGGCGGTCGTACGCGGCCTGATCGGGCGGCGCGAGACTGTCAACGACACTGCGGCGGAACGCGGCCAGCGCGTCGCGACTGTAATCGAAGTCCTGGCGGGGATACCGCGCGTAGTCGAGGTGGACGCCGTCAACCGCATAGCGGCTGACGAGATCGCGGACGTAATTGGCGCTGTATTCCACGGCGGCGGCGGTGACCGGCGAAAGGTACAGGCCCCCGAGCTCGCTCGAATCCGCGCGCACGTAGCGGGCCAGCCGCCCGAGGTATTGAGGGCTCCGCGGATCGACCTTGACCAGATCGTCGGCGAGCGCTTGCGGCACCATCAACCATTCGGGATGGCGATATACCACATGGTCGCGATCGATCGGCAGATCGGCCGCCTCGGACGCCAGATTCAAGTTGATCCACGCGTGCACTTTCAACCCGGCGCTCCGGGCGCGGGCGATGGTTTCGGCCAGCGGGTCGAAGGGGAGCGACGACGCGCGCGGCGATTCGAGAGCGGTCTCGAAGGTCTCGCCGGCGCCACGGACCTGGACGAGCAGCGTATTGAACCCCGCCGCGCCCGCGGCGTCCACCATCGTGCCGATCGCGTCCGGTGACGACAAGGTCGGATGCACGACCCACAGAGCGCGCACCTCGGTGGAGCCAGGCTGCGCGCGGAGGCGCAGATCGAACGAGAAAGTGGCGATGAGAATGAAGCCCGCAGCCGCAGCGATCAGGCCAGGCCGCAGACCGAAGCTGGGGAATCGGTCGCGCATGAACTTCAGGAGTGACTTTCGAGAATAGCATAGGATTTCTCAGAGATGCACGTGCTTGGCATCGACGTCGGCGGAACGAAGACCGTATGTCTTCTGGCGGATGAGGTCGGCGTCGTCCGGCGCTCGAGTCGTGGACCCGGCGCGAACCTTCAGGCAGTAGGCGAGCTCGAGATCGAGAAGATCGTCCACCGCGTCATGGAAGAGGTGCTCACGGATCACGAACGACCGGACGTCGTCTGCATGGGGATTGCGGGAGTAGACCGAGAGGACGACGCGAGGGTGGTCACGGCAATCATGCGCCGGATCAGCCACGGATCGCGGGTCCTGGTCGTCAATGACGCGTTGATCGCTCTGGTAGCGGCGGCGGGGGAGTCGCCCGGAATCGTGATCGTCGCCGGGACGGGTTCGATTGCCTATGGCCGGAACGCCCGCGGCCTGGCGGCACGCGCTGGCGGTTGGGGTCACATGATTGGCGACGAGGGAAGCGGCTATTGGATCGGACGGCTGGCGCTCGCCGCTGCGGTGCGTGAGGTCGATGGTCGAGGTCCGCGATACCGCGCTCACTGAAGACGTCCTGGCGCATTTCGGAGTGTCGCGACGCGGCGGGCCTGGTGCGGATTGTTTACAACCGGGAGGTCCCGAGGGCGAATGTCGCGACGCTGGGCCCTACCGTCCAACGGGCGCGCGAGCGGGGCGACGCGGTCGCGATGCAGATCCTGGAAAGCGCCGCGGAAGAGAACTGACGCTGGCGGCGGCCTCGGTCGCAGCGCGGCTGGAAATGCGGGGGGAGCGCGTTTCCATTTGTCCTGGCCGGGAGCATGTTCCGTGTCGTCCCGTCTCTGGTCGAAGAATTGCGGACCCGCCTGGTCGAGGTCGCGCCCCGAGCCGAGGTCAGACCGCTCGACGTCGAGCCGGCGACAGGGGCGGTTGCGCTCGCACTCGCAGAAGCGAGGGGCGGCGCCCGACCTTCCCAAGTACCTGCTCTGACACCAGCGTCGGAGCCAGCTCGGAGCGGTGTCCGAGGGGTGCCAGAGCGGTGCCAGAGGGGTGTCAGAGCGGTGTCGGAGACAGGTCGTTGCAGATTCGGATTTTCTCAACATCTCGCGATGCCGCCAGGACGCTTTCGTCTACGGTCGCACGCGAGGTGGAGCGTAACCCCCACCTCGTCCTCGGACTGCCAACGGGAAGGACGCCGTTCCTCTTCTACCGCGAGCTCACAGGTGCTCACCGGCGCGGCCGCATCGACTTCTCAGGGGTCACGACGTTCAACCTCGATGAGTTCATCGGCATCGCCGCCGTCCGACGCCCGCAGTTATCGCGCGTTCATGCAGCGGCACCTGTTCGGCCACGTCAATATCGCGCCCGACGTATCCACTTTCTCGACGGATGGCGGAGATCCTCAAGCGGAGTGCCGCCGCTACGAACGGGCCATCGCAGCGGGCCGGCGGCATCGACATGATGGTGCTCGGGCTGGGTGCCAACGGCCATATCGGCTTCAACGAGCCTGGGCCGCTTCGCTGATCGCGCTGACCCACCGGACGCGGCTGACGCAGACGACGCGGCGCGCCAATGCGGCGCTGTTCAATTTCCGGCATGGCCGAATGTCCCTCGCGAGGCGCTGTCGATGGGCATCGCGACGATTCTGCAGGCGCGGCGAATCGTGCTCCTTGCGACCGGGGCGACAAAAGCGCGGTATGTCGAGCGGATGATCGCCGGACCGGTGACGCCGCGTCTGCCGGCGTCCTTTCTGCAGCTGCACGCAAAGGCGGAAGTATGGCTGGATCGAGCGGCAGCGCTGCACATCCCGAAGCGGTGCACGGCCCGGAAGGTGGGTCCTATCCGTTTCCGTTCTCGAGGACCTCCTTCAGCCGCCCTTCGACGTCCTCGCCGATGGCATCACGAACGAAATCGTGCGCCTTGCGCAGTTTGGCGAGCGCGCGCGTATAGGGCAGCCCGGTCTTCTGCATGACGATCGCCGCCTTGACGTTCCAGTGGGCGCGTCGCAGGAGCTCGTCGGCTTCGTCGTAGCCGAGGCCGGTGACGATTGTGATAATCCGGTCGCGCCCGATCGCGCAGCTTCTCCGAGCCCATCTGCACGTCGACCATCAGGTTGCCGTAGGTCTTGCCGATCCGGATCATCGAGGCGGTCGTCAGCATGTTGAGCACGATCTTGGTCGCGGTGCCGGCCTTGAACCGCGTCGAGCCGGCGATCACTTCCGGGCCGACTGCCGGCGCGATCGTCAGATCGACGAACATCTGCAGCTCGGTGCGCGGATCACAGGTGACGAAGATGATCTTGGAGCCCGCCCGCCGCGCCCGGGTCAGCGCGCCGCGCACGAACTGCGTCATCCCGCTCGCCGACACGCCGACCACCACGTCACTCTTGGTCGGTCTGAGTCGGTTGATCGAGCGCGCGCCTTCCTCGTAGTTGTCCTCGACGCCTTCCCGCGACTTCACCAACGCATTCTTGCCGCCCGCCATGATCGCCTGCACGAGCGTGTCGGGGGTGCCGAAGGTCGGCGGCATTTCCGCCGACTCGAGCACCCCGAGCCGGCCGCTGGTGCCGGCACCGACGAAGATGATCCGCCCGCCGCGACGCAGCGCCTGCGTGATGATGTCGACGCCGACCGCGATGCGATCCTTCTCCCGCTGCACCGCCGCCAGCATCTTGCGATCCTCGTTCAGCATGCCTTCGACGATGTCGGCGGCCGGGAGCTTGTCGATGGCGAGTGTAGCCGGATTGATTGCCTCGGTCGGAAGGGATTGCCATTTGGAACGAACAGGCATGCTCAGAAGAACCTCGAACGAACCGCGAATGGTAGCATATCCGCCGTGATCGACGCCTACCTCGATCATCTGCGCGTCGAGCGGCGGCTGTCCGATCACACGCTCGAGAGCTATGCGCGCGACCTGCGATCGCTCAGCGGGTTCGCCGCGGCCGCCGACCCGCCAATCGAGTCGCTCGATCGGCGCCAGCTCGAGACGTTCGTCGGGCGCCAGCGCGCGCGCGGTCTGTCCCCGCGCTCGGTCGCCCGCATGGTCGCGGCGGTTCGCGGTTTTTATCGCTTCCTTGTCCTCGAACGCCGCCTGGCCAGAAGTCCCGCCGACGATGTCATGCCGCCGCGCGCCTGGCCGGCGCTGCCGAAGTTCCTCTCGACCGATGAGGTCGACGAGCTGATCGAGCAACCTGACACCTCGACGCCGCTGGGCATCCGCGATCGCGCGATGATCGAAGTGCTGTATGCAACCGGCATGCGCGTCTCAGAGCTCGTCGCCATCCGCGCCGCCGACCTGCATCTCGATGCCGAGTTCCTCACCTGCATCGGCAAGGGGAACAAAGAGCGGCTGGTGCCGATCGGCGGTCAGGCGACCGCCTGGGTCCACCGTTACGAGCGCGACGTGCGGCGCGAACTCGCCGCGCGACAGCACTGGCGCGCGTCTCTCGCCGCGCCTCTTCCTGAACGCTCGCGGCGGCCCGCTGAGCCGCGTCGGCTTCTGGAAGATCCTGAAGAGGCTACGCGCGGCGCGCCGGACTCGCCTCGGTCAGCCCGCACGTGCTGCGTCACTCGTTCGCCACCCATCTCCTCGAACGCGGCGCCGATTTGCGAGCCATTCAGATGATGCTCGGCCACGCTGATCTGTCGACGACACAAATCTACACGCACGTCCTGGAAGCCCGGTTGCGGAACGTCTACGAGCGGTTCCACCCCCGGCCTTGATCTGTTAGACTAAGCCGTTTGTTCTCATCTTGATGCGCGGACCGGGTTCTCAATGGAGCGCGCTCCGACCGCATCGAGCATTTTCAGCAAGGAGTAGCCGTAATGAGCCGTAGCGGACGGCATCTGTTCACCTCGGAATCGGTCACCGAAGGGCACCCCGACAAGATTGCGGATCAGATTTCTGATTCGATCCTCGACGCGATCCTCGCGCAGGACAAAATGAGCCGCGTGGCCTGCGAGACCCTGGTCACCACCGGCATCGCCTTCGTCGCCGGCGAGATCACCACCAACGCCAGAATCGATTATCAGGACATTGTGCGCGCCACGATCGCCGACGTCGGATATACCCGCGGCAAATACGGCTTCGACGCCGAAACCTGTGCGGTCATCTCGTCCATTCACAGCCAGTCTCCGGACATCGCGATGGGCGTCGACACCGGCGGCGCCGGCGATCAAGGTTTGATGTTCGGCTACGCCTGCACCGAGACCGACGAGTTGATGCCGCTGCCGATCATGCTGGCGCACAGGCTCACCAAGGGTCTTTCCTGTGCGCGCCGCGACGGCCTGCTCGACTACCTCCGACCGGACGGCAAGTCGCAGGTGACCATCGAGTACGACGGCTCCAAGCCGCTTCGCGTCGACGCCGTGGTCGTCTCCAGCCAGCACAGTCCTGAGGTCACCAACGCGACGATGAAGGACGACATCACCGGGAAAATCATCAACCGCGTGATTCCGGCGGAGCTCATCGACAAGAACACCAAGATTTACGTGAACCCCACCGGGCGGTTCGTGGTCGGTGGGCCGCACGGTGACGCCGGCGTCACCGGCCGGAAGATCATCGTCGACACCTACGGCGGAGCCGCGCCGCATGGCGGCGGCGCCTTCTCCGGCAAGGATCCGACGAAGGTCGATCGGTCGGCCTGCTATATGGCGCGCTACATCGCGAAGAACGTGGTCGCGGCAGGAATCGCCGAGCGCGCGTTGGTACAGCTGGCGTATGCCATCGGGGTCGCCGATCCCGTATCGGTGATGGTTCACACCGAAGGGACCGGCCGCATTCCCGAAGCCCGGATCACCGAGCTCGTTCGCGGCCACTTCAAGCTGACGCCGCGCGGCATCATGGAAGAGCTCGATCTGCGGCGGCCGATTTACAAGAAGACAGCAGCGTTCGGCCACTTCGGCCGCACGGAACCCGAGTTCACATGGGAGCGGACCGACAAGGCTTCCGCGCTCCGCGGCGAGGCGGGACTCTAGCGCAGTACCCCGTGAAGCGCGCGATTCTCGCAGCGGCGGCCGTTCTGGCCGCCGCCGCCGTCTCGATCGCGCTGGCCCTCCCGCCCGCAGCTCTCACGCTCTCGCAGGAAGGCTTCCCGCAGTTCAGCGTCGTTCCCGGCGTCTTCCACGTCCACAGCAACCGATCCGACGGCCGGAGCTCGCCGGAGGAGATTGCCGCGGCCGCGGCGCGCGCCGGGCTGAAGTTCGTCATCTTCACCGATCACGGCGACGGCACGGCGAAGCCCGCAGCCGCCGGCGTATCACGATGGGGTCCTCTGCATCGACGGCGTCGAAATCAGTACGCAAGGCGGGCACTACGCAGCGGTGGAATTGCCGCCGGCGCCTTATCCGCTTGGCGGCGAAGCGCGGGACGTCATGGAAGACGTCCGACGACTGGGTGGCTTTGGCATCGTCGCGCACCCTGACTCGCCCAAGGAGGACCTGCGATGGCGTGAGTGGAACGAGCCGTTCGACGCCATCGAGCTCGTCAACCTCGACTCGGGATGGCGAGTGCGCGCCCAGGAGTCAGGGTGGCGATCGAAGCTTGCGCTGGCCAGCGCGCTTGGAACCTATCTGGTCCGACCGGCGGAGACCATCGGAAATCTGTTGGGGGAGTCGACCGTCGCGCCGGCGCGTTGGGAATCGCTCAGCTCGCCGCCGACGCATCGTCGCCCTGGCAGGTGCCGATGCCCACGCCAAGCTCGCATTCAGGGATGGCGACCCTGGCGATAACCGCTTGTCCCTACCGCTGCCCGGATACGAGGTGGCGTTCCGCAGCCTCTCCCTTCATATCCGACCCGAACGTCCGTTGTCAGGCAATGCCGTCGACGACGCCCGGGCGGTGATTGGCGCGATTCGCACGGGCCACGTATACACGGCGCTCAACTCGGTGGGGAATCCGGCGCTGTTTGAATTCTCGGCGACGAACCATCGTGGAAGTGCGCAGGCTGGCGACGAGCTGCCAGCAGGTGGACCCGTCACGTTGCGAGTGCGCAGCAATGCGCCGGCAGCCTTTACGACCACCGTCTGGCAGGGTCAGCAGGTCCTGTCCGGCGATCATCACGAGCGGGACTTCACCGTGGAGGCGCCTGAAGCGCCAGCCGTTTACCGCGTGGAGATTCGCGCCACGGACCGCGACCGATCGCCACTGTGGCTTCTGAGCAACCCGATTTACGTTCGCGGGGCCAAGCCGGAATTCGTGCCGCCAATCAGGTCGCCGGCTACCGGCACGACGCCGCTGTTCGACGGCCGCGATGCCTCGGCGTGGAAGACCGAGACCGACCCGACCTCGCTGGCCGCGCTCGACGTCGTTCGCGGCACCAGCGGACCCGAGCTCGCGCTGCGCTTCGGTCTGGCGACTGGCGACACGATGCGGCAGTTCGCTGCCGTTGGAGTGGCCATCGGCAAGGGCCTGGCACCGCACGACCGTCTGACATTCCACGCGAGATCCGACAAGCCGATGCGGCTGTCGGTACAGCTGCGGGCAGCCGGTTGCGCCGGCGGAGCAGGAGCGCTGGCAGCGGTCGGTCTACCTCGACCCGACCGAACGCGAAATCACCGTGTTCCTTGACGACGTATCGCCGATCGCGGCGACGAGGACCTACCGGCCGCCGCTGGCGTCCGTCGACAGCCTGGTGTTCGTCGTGGATACCACCAACACGCGGCCCGGCACCTCGGGGCGCATCTGGCTGCGCGATGTTCGGCTGGAAAACTAGAAACTACGTCCGGACCGTCAGGATCATGTAGGCGGCGAGGGCGCTGAACAGCAGATTCGGCGCCCACGCCGCAAGGAACGGCGTGAGCAGGCCTCCCTCACCGAGCGCGACGAACAGCGTCATCATGATGAAGTAGACGATCGCCAGCACGATGCCGATGCCGACGCCGTACAGCGCGCCCCGCCGGCCGGTGGTGATGGCGAAGGGCACGGCGATGAGCGTCATGACGACCGTCACCAGCGGGAACGCAATCTTCCGCTGCAGCTCGACCAGATACGGTCGCGTATTCGCGCCGCTCGCTCTGAGCTGGGCGATGTAGTTGCGAAGCTCCCCGAAAGTCATCTGGTCGGCCAGAGGCACGCTGGACTCGAAATAGCCGGGCGGCTCGAGCGACAGTGTCCGCTCGGCAATGACGTCGTACGGCACGTGGACCTCTTCATTCTGACGCCCCGACGGCAGGTCGCGGCGCCAGCCGTTCCGGCCTTTCCACACGGCGACTCGCCGCCCGTCCGGCAGGCGCTCCTCCTGGAGCGCCGCTTCATTGACATAGGTGATCGAGCGAAGCCGCCAGGCGCTCTGATCGATGTCGTAGATGTGAAGGCGTCTGAAGCGCGCGGCGTCCGGATCGAAGATGTCGAACTGGTAAATCTGTCCGGCGGTGCCGACCCGCCAGTGCTGCGTCAACGGCGTCGACTGCTCGCTCCACCCTCGAATCCGAGCTTCGAGACGGTCTGCCTCACGGTTGGTCGAGGCCAGGACCCGCTCCTGCAGCATGAACAACGAAAGGCTGGCCAGGAGTCCGAACAGCACCAGCGGCGCCATCGCCCGATACAGGCTGATGCCGCAGGCGCGAAGCACGAGCAATTCGCTGTTCTTGGTCATGACGCCGACGGTCACCAGCGCCGACACGAGCACCGACATCGGGATGACGAAGTAGACGAACCGCGGCGTCTGAAACACGAAAAACCGCAGGACCGTCAACATCGTCGTCTCGCCGCGGAACAGCTTGTCCATCATGTCGATGAACGTCGAGATGTAGAAGATGCTGAGCAGTCCCAGCACGCCGAGCACGAGCACGCGCAGGTACTCGCGCGAGATATAGGTATCGATCAGGCGGGGCGCCGGCAGATCGAGTCGCGGGATGCGGAACGCGATCAGGGTTCGTGGCCGCGCCGGCTCGGCCGCCAGGCCGGGCACCGCTGCCTTCGACCGCCGCCAGCCGCGCCAGAACGTGGGAATCGTCAGGCGAATCGGCTGATCGCCGGCCCGGATCCGCCACGCCATCAAGCCGACCGCGGCAATGCTCATGACGATGTTCGGGATCCAGGCCGCCACCTCCGGCGACAGCCGGCCGCCGAGCGCGATCGCGCGCGGGAGGTACAGGAGCACGTAGTTGACCAGGATGACACCGAATCCAAAGACGAAAGAGGCCAGTCGCCCGCCGCGGTGATTGCTCGCGCCGAGCGCAAGCCCGACCAGCGCCAGGATCGGGCAGGAGAGCGGCAGCGCGAACTTGTAATGGATCATGAACCGCTGGCTGAATGCCTGCCCGCCGCGAGCGGTTTCTTCGGCGATGTTCCGACGGAGCTGGGCGATCGTCATCTCGGCGGTGCCAGGCGCCGGGTCGGGTTGGAACACCGTACTTGGATCGAAATTGATCGAGAGCCGTTCGAACTCCGTCGGCTCGTAGGTGTCCTGGTTGACGATCGACGTGCGGTGGCTGGTACCGTCGATGAGCTCCAGCTGCACCAGCTGCTTCTCGCGGTCGAGCCGGATTCGGCCCTCACGAGCCAGGTAGATGGTCGTGAAGCCCGCTTCGCTTTGATCGCCCAGGAAGACATCGCGCCAGCCGCCGCCGGGGGGCAGGTCCCGAACGTAGATCACGCGATGCGGGAAGTCGTCGAAGAAGACGCGAGGCGTCAGCGTCGAATCGATGCGCTCTTCCATCATGTTCGCCACGATGGTGCGGAACGCCTGGTTGGAGCCGGGCAGGGCCACGATGATCGCGTAGGCAGTCGCGGCCGTGCCGAGCAGCGCGACGAACGCCACCGGACGGAGCAGCCGCATCAGGCTGACGCCGCACGCCTGCATGGTCACGAACTCGCGATCGCCCGACAGACGGCCGAAGCCGACCAGGATGCCGAACAGCACCGACATCGGAATCGTGTAGCAGAGCGCTTGCGGGGCGAGCAGCATCACCGCCTGGGCGACGACCCGCACTTCGACGCCTGTGGCGATCAGCTCCTGAGCGCGAAGCACGATCGGCGGAATCATCAAAACGAAGGTCAGCACGACCAACGAGATGACGAACGGAACCGCGATCTCGCGCACGAGATACCGGTCGAGAATCTTGACCATCGGGGGCGTGCACTAGACTAGCACCGATGACCGAGGTCGCCTTCCTCTGGCACATGCACCAGCCGTACTACGAGGATCTCGTGACGCGCGAGCACATCCTGCCGTGGGTGCGGCTGCACGGGCTGAAGGACTACTTCGGGATGGTCGACCTGCTGCGCGAGTTCCCGGCGATCCGCATGACGTTCAACCTGGTGCCCTCGCTGCTGGTACAGCTCGAGGCGTTCGCCGCGGGCCGCGCGCACGACCGTTACCTCGAGCTCGGGCTGAAGCCCGCGTCGGAGCTCACCGCTCAGGACGCCGCGTTCATCATGCAGAACTTCTTCCACGCCCAGCGGCAGCGGATGATCGACCCGTATCCCCGATACCGCGAGCTGCTGGCGCGAAGGGGAACCTCACCGCCGGCCGACCCCTACGAGGCCGCCCGGCGCTTCGGGGAGGACGATTTCCGCGATCTTCAGGTGTGGCAGAAGCTGGTGTGGCTCGACCCCATCTACCTGGAAGGCGATGCTCGCGTACGAGCGCTCGTCGCAAAAGCTCGCAGCTTCAGCGAGGACGACAAAGTCGCGCTGCGCGCCATCGAGCTCGAGATCCTCAACGCCGTCATTCCCGCCTACCGCGAGGCAGCGGCGCGGGGACAGGTCGAGTTGTCGACGTCGCCGTTCTACCACCCGATTCTGCCGCTGCTGTGCGACACCGATATCTACAAGCGCACGCATCCCGACAGCCGTGTGCCGCGGCACCGCTTCGTCCACCCGGAGGACGCGCAGGAGCAGCTCGAGCGCGCCGTGGCCTGTCACGAACGCCTGTTCGGGCGGCGGCCGGCCGGCGTCTGGCCGTCGGAAGGCTCCGTGTCGGACGCGATGGTCCCGCTGGTGGAAGCCGCAGGATTCACCTGGATGGCGACCGACGAGATGATTCTCGCCCGGACGCTGGGCGTCAGCTTCGTGCGGGACGCGGCGGGCCACGTCGATCAGCCCGAGCGCCTCTATCGTCCGTACCTCGTCCGCGCCGAGCGATCGCGCGTGGCCTGTCTGTTCCGCGACCACACCCTGTCCGATCTCATTGGCTTCACGTATGCCGGCTGGAGCAGCGAGGCGGCGGCGGATGACTTCGTGAATCGGCTCGTCGAGGCCGGGCGACGGCATGCCGCGAGGACCGGCGGGGGAGAAGCGACCATCCCGATCATCCTCGACGGAGAGAATGCCTGGGAGCATTTCGAAGGCGGCGGTCGGCCGTTCCTGAGGGCCCTGTACGCCCGGTTGTCGAGTCACCCCGAGTTGCGGACGGTGACGATGACGGAAGCAGCCCGGCGGCCATCAGCCGAGCTGACCGGCATCTTTCCGGGCTCGTGGATCGACGCCAACTTCTACATCTGGATCGGTCATCGGGATGATCACCTGGCCTGGAGCCAGCTGGCCGAGGCGCGCGAGGCGCTCGAGACGGCCGTCGGCGATCCGGCCGCCACGGCGCGGGCCCGCGAAGAGGTCCTGATCGCCGAGGGCAGCGACTGGTTCTGGTGGTACGGCGACGACCATTCCTCCGAGCACGACCTCGAATTCGACGATCTCTTCAGGCGTCATCTCCGGAACGTCTACCGCCTGCTCGACAAGCCAGTCCCCGACGAGCTCTTCATCAGCAACATCTCCGCGGGTGCCCCGGCCCCGGCCGAACGGCCGCCGGCCGGTCTGCTGTCACCCACGCTTGACGGGGAAGAGACCAGCTACTTCGAATGGGTCGGCGCCGGGCTGCTGGAGGTGCGCGAGGCGGGCGGCGCGATGCATCAGGCGGAGCGCCGCCCGTCGGTCCTGGCCCTGGTGCAGTTTGGCTTCGACCGTGAGCGGCTGTACGTCCGGCTGGACGGCACTCGCCCGATGCTGGATCTGCTCGCCGAGGGCTACGAGTTCTCGCTCAAGTTTCTCAACCCGTCTGGGGTCCGGTTCTCGATCCGGCGACGGGCGGGTCGATTGACCGGTCTCTTCTGGGACTGGCGGCCGTCAGTGCCGCATTGGGTGGAACGAGGCCCGGGAGGCGGGGTCGTCGCCGCTGGAGTCATCCTGGAGGTGGGCGTCCCGCTCACCGACATCCGCGGGAGCGAGGCGCCGGCCAGGGAAGATCTGACCTTCTTCCTGGGGGTCTACCAGGAGGACGTCGAACTCGAACGCCACCCCGGTCATCGACCGATCGAAACGCGAATCCCGGACGAGCGGTTCGAGGCGCGTCACTGGACGGCGTAGTTCCGTAGGGCTTAACGGACGGTCGTCATAGTCGTTCTACGTTCTGCGTTCTACGTTCTGCGTTCTACGTTCTACGTTCTACGTTCGTCGTTCGCGGATCGCGAGGAAGACACCACGTCGCGTTAGAACGTCGCGTTAGAACGTAGAACGTAGAACGCAGAACGATTTGGGGCAATCGACCTCTGCCGTCTTGCACAACCCGTCCACAGGGGGCTTTCCCAGCGTATTTCGCTAGGGTCTGATAATGTATCTTATGTTAACCTGAGGCACAATTATGCGGTTCCGCGCAGGCCCGCGACATCCCGATCCCGCGCCTTAACCCCAAACCGTCTATCGCGCCCGACGCGCGACGCAACTCGCCTAGGATCTCGGGTTCCAGGATCTCGGTTCGCTCGAGCCGCTACCTCGCCAGCCTTACCGCGAACGCGGTCGTCACGATTGTTCTACCGCTTGGGTTCCGGGGTCTTGATCGCGGGTTCTCGGGTTCTCGGGTTCTCGGGTTCTCGGGTTCTCGGGTTCTCGGGTTCTCGGTTCTCGGTTCTCGGTTCTCGGGGTTCTCGGGTTCCAGGATCTCGCGTTCTAGTGTTCTAGGTTCTAGGAACCGAAGATCGAAGAACCTAGAACGAAGAACGAAGAACGTAGAACGAGAAAAACCGAAGAACGAAGAACGAATCCGATTGGCTCGAGCCGCTACCTTTACTTGCTCTTGCGAAGCTCGCGCAGGATCTGCTCGAGCGCGTCGATGACTTCGTCGCGGCTGACGCGACTGCGGGCGAAACTCAGCTTCAGATCGAACGCTTTGGTGGTCGGCCGGAAGGCAAACACGTAATGCTTCGGTCGCCCGGCCTTCGGCTTGGCCACCGCCTCCCGAAGCGCCTGGCGGGTCGCGCCGCCCTGACTCGCCATCTTCTCGACCAGCGCGGTCATTTTCTCAGGGGTTTCTTGTCTAACCACCTGCAATAACAATGATTTAGTGGAAATGTCGGCCAGCCGACACAGGTTTCGGACCTCGTCCGGCATCCCCGCCAATGTCAGCGACTCGGTAATCGAGGTCCGCGACTTCCCCAGCCGCCGCGCCAGATCTTCATGCGTGTAGCCGCACCGCTCCGCCAGCCCGTGGAGCGCCTCGGCTTCTTCGAACGGCGTGAGATCCTTCCGCTGCAGGTTCTCGATCAGCGCCAGCTCGATGACCTCGGTATCGTCGACCTCGCGGAACACGACCGGCAGCTCGCGCAGACCGGCCTGCACGGCCGCCTGGTACCGCCTCTCGCCGGCGATGATCTGGAAGCGGTCACCCCGCTGCCGGACGACCAGCGGCTCGATGATGCCTTTTTCGGTAATGGATGAGATCAGCTCGGACAGGTCGCCCATGACCTGGCGCGGCTGGTTCGGGTTCGGGTCGATCAGGTCGATGGCCACCATCCGTCCGACCGGCGTACCGGCCGACATGGCCAGCGCCTCGACGTAGTGCTCGTCGTGACGCATCGAGACGAATGCCGGAAGACCCCGTTTAGGCACGATCGATGACCTCCTCGCACAGGCGGTAGTACTCCGTCGCTCCCGTCGAGTCGGGGGCAAACGTGAAAATCGACTCTTTATAGGCCGGGCTCTCCTCGAGCCGCACGCTCTTGGTGATGACCGTCTTGAAGACCTTGCCGCCGAACACCTTTTGGATCTGGCTGCGGATGTCGCGGGCCAGCGCGGTCCTCTTGTCGTGCATGGTGATCACGACGCCGAGGATGCGGAGCGCCGGGTTCGGCCGCGCCCGGACCTTCTCGATCGTCTCGAGGAGATCGTCCGTGCCTTCGAGCGCGAAGTACGACGATTGAATCGGGATCAGCAGGTGCGTCGACGCCACCAGCGCGTTCACCGTCAGCAGGCCCAGTGTCGGCGGACAGTCGATGACGATGTTGCGGATAGATCTTGCGGACCGGCTCGAGTTTGTCCTTGAGCCGGAAATGGGCGTCCATCTCCCCCACCAGCCGCGCCTCGAGCTTGGCCAGCGCGATCCGTGACGGCGCCACCGACAGATTCTCGACCGGCGACGGCACGATGATGTCTTCGATCGCCACCGTCGGATCGGCGATCGCGTCGTAGACGCTCCGCGACAGATCGGCCATGTCGAGGAACGACATCGTGCTGTTGGCCTGGGGATCGAGATCGACGAGCAGCGTCCGCCGCCCGCGCAGCGCGAGCGCGGCGGCCAGATTGATGGCGGTCGTGGTCTTACCCACGCCCCCCTTCTGGTTGGCGATGGCGACAATCATTCAGAACTGGACCGGGACCGGGGATGGACGGGCTGAATTGTAGCAGAGAATCCTGAGATTTCAGGACTTCAGGACGTGAGGATTTGAGGATTTCTGACGATTATCTTTATTAGGGGATTTGACGTCGCGCCACTCGCCAATCCTCAAATCCTGAAATCCTCAAATCCTGAAATCGCGATTTACATTTTGTATTTGCCCAGATCATCCGGATCCAGACTGTCCAGCCACTTGTGCAGCCGATCGGCGTCGGCGCGATCCGACGAGGGATCGACCGTCTTCGCGTTGTCGATCACCGATTCCTCGACGAAGATCGGCGCCTTGGTGCGCAGCGCCAACGCAATCGCATCGCTCGGCCGCGCGTCGATCGCCAGGGTGTCGCCGTTCAGCGAGAGATAGATCAGCGCGTAGAAGGTGTTCTCCTGCAGATCGCAGACGACCACCTTCTGCACCGACGCCTTGAGATCCTGAATGACGTTGCGCAGCAGATCGTGCGTCATCGGCCGCGGCGTCGCCACGTTCTCGATCTGCAGCGCGATGGCATTCGCTTCGAAGATGCCGACCCAGATCGGCAGCACCTTCTGCCCGTCCTTGTCGCGCAGGATCACGATCGGCATGTTGGTGATCGGATCGACCATCAGACCCTTGATCGTCATTTCGATCTGCATCAGCCTTCTCCGCTAGGATGCGCGGCCCCACACGCTGTGCGCGCCGGCCCGCTCGATCTGCACCGTCACCATCCGCCCGATCCACTCGGCGGGACCCGGCAGGTTGACGACCACGTTCTGCGACGTCCGGCCGGACAGTTCGGTGTCGCGCCGCCGGCTCGCGGCGTCCACCAGCACTTCGACCCGCGCGCCGACCAGCGACGCGTTGAGCTCGCTCTGAATCTCGCGCTGCACCGCCTGCAGCTCGACGATCCGTCGCGTCTTCTCGTCCTCCGCCACGTCGTCGGCCAGCCGCTTCTCGGCCAGGGTATTCGGCCGCGGCGAGTACTTGAACGAGAACATGCTCTGGAACCGCGCCGTCCGCGTCAGCGAGAGGGTGGCGTCGAAGTCGGCCGTCGGTCTCCCCCGGAAACCCGACGATCATATCGGTCGACAGCGCGACGTCGGGCAGCTGCTCGCGAATCCGCGAGACCAGATCGAGATAACTGTCTCGGTATAGCGGCGGCGCATCGCTTCCAGAATGCGGCGTCGACCCGGACTGGACGGGCAGATGCAGGTGGCGGCAGATCTTCGGCAGCCGCTCCATCGCCTCGAGGAAGCGTCCGCGAGAAATGCCGGGGATGAGGGCTGGCGAAGCGGATCCGTTCGATGCCAGGCACGTCATGAATCGCTTCCAGCAGTCCCGTGAAGTCGCAGTCCGGGTCGTCGGGCGCGGCGTAGTGATTGACGATCTGGCCGAGCAGCTGGACTTCCCGCCGCCCCTCGGCGGCCGCTTCGCGCACCTCGGCGAGAATGTCGGCCTTGGGCCGCATCCGTTCGTGCCCGCGGGTGTACGGCACGACGCAGAAGCTGCAGAACTCGTTGCAGCCTTCGATGATCGTGATGTAGGCCTTGACCGGATCGTTGCGGCGCGTGACGCCCGAGCGGAAACGTCACGTCGTCGTACGGGTTCAGATCGATGACGGGGACGGGGATGTTTTTTCGACCGATCGCCGGAAAAAATATCCCCGTCCCCTGTTCAGCCGTCGCCTGCTCGACGAGCATCGGGAGCCGACGAATCGCCTGCGTGCCGACGATGACGTCGGCGACACCGGGTGCGCGCTTCAGGATGGTCTCGCCTTCCTGCTGGGCCACGCAGCCGGCGACCGCGACCACCGGATCGTGACCGGTTTCGGCGGTCATCACCCGCAACTCGCCCAGCCGGGTATAGAGCTTGTCCTCGGCATGCTCCCGCACGCTGCAGGTGTTGATCACGACGACGTCCGCATCGGCCGCTTCGTCGGTCGGTTCGTAGCCCGCCTGCTCGAGCAGACCGGCCATGCGCTCCGAGTCGTGCACGTTCATCTGGCAGCCGAACGTCTCGATCAGGTACTTGCGAGCCACTACTCCCCCTGCGACGGCCGCGCGGTCCTCGGCGCCTTCTGTGCCTTCGGCGACGCCGGACTTTCGCTTTCGCCTTTCGCTTTCGCTTTTCGCTTCGGCGCGCCGCGGCGCTCCTCCAGCATCTCACGAGCGGAGGCTCGAATACCGTCGGTGATTTCCGCTCCTCCCAGCATCCGACTCAACTCCTCGACCCGGCCGTTGGCATCGAGGCGTCGGACGATCGTCATGGTGCGGCCGCCGGCGACCTGCTTCTCGATCTGGAAGTGCGTGTCGGCATACGCCGCGATCTGCGGCAGGTGCGTGATGCACAGCACCTGAAATGCGGATCCGAGCGTCCGCAGCTTGCGGCCGACCACGTCGGCAACCCGACCACCGATACCGGCATCGACCTCGTCGAAAATCAGCCCTGGCGTCGCGGCGCTCGGCGGACGCTCCTGGGCGTCGCTGAAGCCGTGGCGGCTGCCAGCCGTCAGGGTCTTGATGGCGAGCATGATTCGCGACAACTCCCCACCCGACACCACACGCGCGAGCGGCCGGAGCTCCTCGCCGGGGTTTGGCGACACGAAGAACTCGGCACGGTCGATCCCCGTCGGCCCCCACGCCGACTCGGGAAGCGTCCCTGCATCGAATCGGACCTCGAATCGCGTTCGATCCATCGCGAGCTCGCCGAGCATGCTGCACGAGGCGGCGGGCGAACTCGTCGGCGATCCGCCGGCGGGCCTTGCCCAACACGCCGGCCGCCTGCAGGTAGGCGTCTCGCGCGGCCTGGTAGTCACGCTCGAGCACGAGGAGACGGTCATCACCGTGCTGGAGATCTTCGATTTCCTGACGGAGCGCCTCGCGCTTCGCGACGGCATCCGCGAGCGTCGGACCGTACTTGCGCTTGATCCGTTCGAGCAGCGCCAGCCGCTCCTCGACCTGCTGGAGACGCTCCGGCGAGGCTTCGATGCCGTCGGCATACCGTCGCAGAAACGGACGCCAGGTCCTCGAGCTGCGATTTGATGCCCTCGCGGGCATCCAGGTAGGGCTGGAACCGGGGCTCCAGCGCGGCCAGCTCGCCTACCCGCTTCCAGATTGCGCCGAGGCCCGAGAGGACAGCGGCGTCGCTTTCATACAGCGAGGCATAGCTCTCGGTACAGAGACGCTCCACACGCTCGGCACTTGCGAGCACCTGACGCGCCGCAGACAGCTCCTCGTCCTCGAGCAGCGATCCGGTCGCGACCGGCCTGAGCGCCGCCTTTTCGAGCTCTGCCAGCTGAAAGGCCACCAGCTCCTGCCGCGAGGTCCGGTCGGCCGCCAGGCGGGAGAGACGCTCGAGAGCCTCGGCGGCGGCGCGCATGGCATCGAACGCAGCGCGGGTTGGCGCCGCGAGCGGTTCGAGACCGCCGAAGTCGTCGAGGACCGGCAGATGCGTCGCCGGGTCCAGCAGGGTCTGGTGTTCGTGCTGGCCGTGCAGCTCGATCAGCCGCGCGGCCAGATCCTTCAGCGCACCGGCGGTCGCCAGGTCCCCGTTGATGAACGCACGGCTCCGGCCCTGGGTGGTGATCTCGCGTCGGACCAGCAGCTCCTCGCCCCGGCTTTCGAAGATGGCCTCGACTGTCGCGCTGTGCTCCCCGGTTCGGACCAGGTCGCCGGAGGCGCGACTGCCCAGGAGCAGCCCGACCGCCTCCACGAGGATCGACTTGCCGGCTCCGGTTTCCCCGGTGAGGACGTTCAGCCCGGCGTCGAACTCGAGCTCGACTGAATCGATGACCGCGAGGTGTTTAATCCTGAGAAAGCGGAGCATCGGAAAAGGGAGAGAACTCCAATCCTAGCATAGGTTTGACAGGAATTTCCCAGCATGATACAGTTCTGCCCACCTGGCGCTGTCCCAGCGGCGCAGCAGCACGTCTTCGGAGGCCCGTTTGCGCACGCTTGGAAGCGTTCGTCCTTGCCCTGCAACAGCAGGTGCCGGGAGAGGCTCTGCCTGGGGGCTCGAGCTGGTCGCTGGTCGAGATCATCGTCGAGTCGAGTCCGATTCAGAAGGGCGTTTTGATCATCCTCGCGCTCTTCTCGATCATTTCCTGGGGCATCATCTTCTACAAAGCCTGGGCGTTTGCCCGCTCGGCCCGGCAATCTGCGAGTTTTCTCGAGGTCTTCCGCCGAAGCAACAAGTTCTCCGAAGTCCAGGCCGTATGCCGATCGCTCGGCGAGAGCCCGCTGGTCGGTCTGTTCCAGGCGGGTTACACCGAGCTCACCGCGCAGCTCCGGCAGGGCACGCCGAACGGCGAGCCGGTGTCGGCTAATCCGGCCAATCCAAGAGCCGGTGCCGCACGTCCTACTCTGAAGAGCCTGACGGCTGTCGACCGCGCGCTGATGCGCGCATCGGTGGTCGAGGTGAACAAGCTGGAGAAGCGGATTCCTTTCCTGGCCTCGACCGCCAGCATCACGCCGTTCATCGGGCTGTTCGGGACCGTGGTGGGGATCCTGCTGTCGTTCGAAACGATCGGACAGATGGGCTCGGCGAGCCTCGCGGTGGTCGGCCCCGGCATTGCGGAGGCGCTGGTCGCGACGGCGGCCGGGCTGTTCGTGGCGATTCCGGCGGCCTATTTCTACAACCATCTGACGCAATCGCGTGAAGCTGTTCGCGTCGGAGATGGACGATTTCGCGATGGAGTTTCTGAACATCGCCGAGAGAAATTTCACCTAGGCCATGCCGAAAGTTCATCCAGCCGCGGATACCGGGCCGGGCCGTCTGGGCCGCGGGCGGCGCGTCTCGAGCACTCTGTCGGAAATGAACGTCGTCCCGCTGGTCGACGTCATGCTGGTGCTGCTCATCATCTTCATGGTCGCCTCGCCGATGATCCAGCGCGGCATCGATGTCCGGCTGCCGGTCGCCACCGGCGCGTCGCAGATCAGCGGCGAGCGCGTGTACGTGACGATTCGCGATGACTTTCGCCAGAGCCAGCGGGTCTTCCTCGGCAAGGAGGAGCTGCGGATGGAAGCGCTGCAGGAGCGCGTCCGCCAGCGGATGGAGGCGTCGGCCGATAAGAAGGTGTACCTCCAGGCCGACCGCCGCGTGGTCTACGACGATATCGTCAAAGTCATCGACGTGATGAAAGCCGCGGGCGTTCAGGATGTCGGGCTCGTCACGGACATCCCCGAGCGGCGCTGAAAGATTGATGGAAGTCTCCGACGTCCTGCGCGATCGCATGCACGAACCGGCCGGCCAGCAGCAGATGGCGCTGGTCTCCGTGCTGCTGCATGGCGCGATCGTGGCGGCGGCGATTCTGGCGCCGACCCGATGGATCTCTCAGCGGGTCGAGAGCCCGCGCGAAGTGATGACGATCAGCCTCGATGCCGGGGTGCCTGGCCCGGACAGCGGCGGCCTGACCACCATCCCCGGCCGGCCCATTCAGACCGTGACGCCCCCGGAAGAGATCAAGAAGCCGGAGCCGATCCGCCCGCCCGCGGCGAAGGCGCCTGAGATGACGATTCCCGAGAAGGGCGCACGGACCCGCAGGGGTGCGACCAACATTACCCAAGCCCCACCCGACGCGCGCGGCAGCACGCCGACCAAAGGGGCCGAAACGAGTCCAGGGACCAGCGTCGCCGAGACAGGCGTTCGCGGCATGGGCTTCGGCCTGACGACCGGCGGCGGCGCGGGCTCCGGCTCCCGGCTCGACGTCGACAACTTCTGCTGCCCCGAATACATCCAGTTGATGGTTCAGCAGATCTACAGGAATTGGGAACAGCGGGTGGAAGTCCCCGGCGTCGCGATCGTTCGATTCACCATCCAGCGCGACGGTCGCATCTCCGATGTCGCGCTCATGAGGTCCAGCGGCTTCGTCGCCCATGACTTGAATGCGCAGCGCGCACTCGCCCGGACGGGACAGTTGTCACCGCTGCCGGCGCAGTTTCCGAACCCGACGCTGGGCGTCCAGCTCACTTTTGATTACAAACGATGACCAAAAGCCTTTCGACCATCGCCATCGCAGCGCTCGTGTCCGGTCTGGCGGTCGTGGCCGGGCACCAACCGCCAGCTAACCCGCAACAACCCGCCGACATCGCCACAGTGATTTCGAGCGGCGACATCGGCGCGCCGCCCCGCCTGGCGGTGCCCGACTTCATCGCGCTCGCGAATGCGTCGGGACGCGACCGCACGCCGGACAAGGAAACCCTCGATGCGGCGCGGACGATGGCGCGCGTCCTGTGGGACGACTTGAACTTCGAGCACGAATTCGCCTTGATCCCGCGCGACGTCTACGCATCCATCCCCGCGGCGACCTCGATGGTCGACGTACCGTTCGACCGATGGCGCGAGCTGAATGCCGACGGGCTCGTCATCGGGATCGGTGCAGAAGACCGACGCCGGCGTCCGCGTGGAAATCCGCCTGTTCAACGTGCGAACCGCTCAATCGGGCTTCAATCGTGAATACAGCGGCTCGATTGCCAACGCCCGCGTCTATGCGCACACGATCGCGGACGAGCTCCACAAGACGCAGCGGAATCTGCGCGGCGTCGCGCGCACCCGGCTCACCTTCAACTCCGACCGCGACGGCGAGAGGCTGACCGGCACGGTCGAAAACCGCGGCGCCAAGGAAATCTACATTTCCGACTACGACGGTGAGAACCAGCGGCGGATGACGGTCAACCGCGAGCTGAATATCACGTCGGTCTGGTCGGCCGACGCGCGCTCGCTGGCCTATATCTCGTACCGCCGCGGCCTCCCCAATATCTTCGTGTCGAATATTTTCAGCGGGTTGCCGCCGCAGCAGCTGACCAGCGAACAGGGCAACAATTTCACGCCGGTCTGGTCGCCGGACGGGGCGCGGATCGCGTTCGCCTCGACGCGTGACGGCAACCCGGAGATCTATGTGATGAATCGGGACGGCTCGAACGTCCGCCGCCTGACCAATCATCCGGCCAACGACATCACCCCGACCTGGTCACCCAACGGGACCCAGATCGCTTTCACGTCGAACCGGTCGGGCGATCCGATGATCTACATCATGGGATCGGACGGCGTCGGCGTTCAGCGATTGACCGACGTGCGGTCGGATCGGCCGACCTGGTCTCCGGCGCCGTACAACGAGGTTGCGTTTGCGGCTCAGAACGGCCCCGGCTTCGATATTCGGATTCTCGACCTCGCGACCCGAACCTCCAAGCAGCTCACCTTTGGCGAGGGGACCAACGAAAGTCCGGCATTTGCCCCAAATGGGCGGCATCTGGCGTTCTCGTCGACTCGCGCGGGTAAGGTTCAGATCTTCACTATCTCGCGCACCGGGCAGGATCTGAAGCAGCTCACGCGTGTCGGCAACAACTATCAGCCCAACTGGTCGAACTGATCGGCCGGTTTCGGGAATCACACGATCGAATGAGGTCCGGCACGTGCCGGACGACTGGAGCTGACACATGATGCAAAGAGCGGTTGCCACGACCGCGGTCTCGATCACAATGGCCGCTTTGGTTTTCGCCGCGGCGTGCGGTGGGAAGAAGCCGCCGGTCGCGAAGCCGACTCCCCCATCGTCGACGACAGCCTCATCAGAAGTTCCGCTGCCGCCCAGGCCGCCCGACCCGGTGCCGGAACCGGTCGCTGTACCTCCGGAACCGCTCCGCGATGCCGCGATCAAGTCGGGTTCGCTCGACGACCTCAACCGCAACTCGCCGCTCAAGCCGGTGTTCTTCGACTACGACAGCGCCGACCTCTCTCCGGCCGGCAAGACCGCGCTCGACGAAAACGCCGGGCTGCTGAAAAAGTACGGCACCTGGGTGCTGACCATCGAGGGACACTGCGACGAACGGGGGACGCCCGAGTACAATCTGGCATTGGGCGAACGGCGCGCCGTCTCGGCGCGGACTTATCTGGTGTCTCTGGGAATTGCCGCGGATCGGCTCCGCACCGTCAGCTACGGCAAGGAGTTTCCGTTCGACCCGGGGCACGATGAGCCGGCGTGGGCGAAGAATCGCCGCGCCCACTTCGTGATCACGGCCCGGTAGCAACCGTTCTCCGTTCGCGGATGCCTATGAAGCAGATCCTTGTCGCCGCGTTGACTGCCGCCCTGACCGCGGCGGGAGCCGCGCCGGTTGCGGCGCAGAGCCGCGAGCAGCGTCAGATGATGGCCGACCTGCGGATCCTGCAGGTGCAGGCGCAGGAGATGCAGAACATGGTCGGCGCGCTGAATCAGGCGCTGGCCGATGCGCTGAAGGCGCTCAACACGCGCCTCAACGAGCAGACCGACGCGTCGCGCCGCTCCTTCGCCGAGCAGAAATCGATCATCGATACCGTCTCGAACGATCTGCGCGTCGTTCGCGAAAAGCTCGACGACAACAACGTGCGCGTCGGCTCGCTGACCCAGGAAGTCGACTCGCTGCGCGAGCTGATCACGGCGATGCCGCGCGGCGCTGATGTGCCGACCGATCCGGCCGGCGGCGACCCGCTGGCCGCCGCCCCACCAGCCGCCGGGGGCCTGGGGGCTTCGCCGGAACGTTTCTGGAACATGGCGATGGCCGACTACTTCGGGGGCGACTACGACATCGCCGTCCAGGGGTTCACCAGCTACCTGGCGCAGTTTCCCAAGACCGAGCGCGCCGACGATGCACAGCTGTACATCGGCAACTCCTATTACCAGGCGGGTAAATACGATCAGGCGGTCGATGCCTACCAGATGACGATTCGCACCTATCCCTCGAGCGAATTGCTCTCAGAGGCCTACTTCAAGCTTGGGGAGTCCTATCGCGCCCTGAAGCAGCCCGAACGAGCACGCACTGCCTACCAGTCCGTGATCAAGAGCTATAAAGACTCCACCGCCGCGCCCATTGCCCAGCAACGGATCGAGGAGTTGAAATAGGCCGGCCAGCGGCGTTTGCAAATAAAAAACAGCGACTGTCACATTTCACTTCCGACTTCTCGCTTCAGACTTCACACTTCTACCTATGGGCAGCGTTAATAAAGTCATCCTCGTCGGCAATCTCGGTCGTGACGCCGAGCTCCGCTACACCCCGGGCGGCGCCGCCGTCTCTAAATTCAGCCTCGCCACCACGGAGGTCTGGACCGACAAGGGCGGCCAGCGGCAGGAGCGGACCGAGTGGCACAACATCGACCTGTGGGGCAAACAGGCCGAATCGCTGAACGAATACCTGCGCAAGGGTAAACAGGTCTACATCGAAGGGCGCTTGCAGACCGACGAGTACACCGACAAGGAAGGGACCAAGCGGAAGAGCACCAAGGTGCGCTGCGACAAGGTGGTGCTGCTCGGCAGCGCAGGCGGTCGCGGCGCTGCAGCGGATCGCGGTGAATCGATGGGCAGCCCCGCGCCGCACGCCGAGCCCTCCGAACCGCTGACCGACGACGATATTCCTTTCTAAGCTGAGGAGCTGAGGAACTTCAGTTTCTCAGCTTTCTTAACTCCTGCCGTATCGATCCTCGAGCCGGACCACGTCGTGCAGCTCCGGTGTCGACACCTCGAAGATGTCGCTGTCTTCGATGGCGGTCATGCGATGAACGGTCTTCGGCGCGATGTGGACGCGCTCGCCCGGCACCATCTCACGTTTGACGATGTCGTCGCCGTGATGAATTTCGAACAGCAGCCGTCCTGACTGCAGGTAAATCGTCTCGTCTTTCAGGTTGTGATACTGCAGGCTCAACGCCTGGCCGGCGTTGACATGAATGATCTTGCCGACGTAGCGCTCGGTCTTCGCCCAGTGCAGCTCGTAACCCCACGGCTTGTCGACACGCGTAATCTCGCCCAAGATGGTCTCTCCTTCGCGCGGTGCATTCCTATGCGGCTTCGCGCCTCTACGGCTTCGCGGCCAGGCGCCCCAGGGCGCTCGCCAGCTCGCGCTCGATTTCGTCCGCGGTCGGCAGCCGCAGGATGCGTCGGGCGAGGGCGCGCAAATCGTCCTGCCGGACTTCGGCGAGCACCTGCTTGGCGACGCCAATCGCGCCGGGTGTCATGCTGAATTCGGTCAGGCCGAGCCCGACCAGCAGCGTGAGCAGCGCCGGATCCGAGGCCATCTCGCCGCACAGGGAGACCGGGATGCGCTGCCGGGACGCGGCGCGCCGCACCATGAGAATCATCCGCAGAATCGCCGGATGCAGCGGTTCGTAGAGCCGTGAGACCCGCTCGTCGGCCCGGTCGACCGCCAGGCAGTACTGAATGAGATCGTTGGTGCCGATCGTGAAGAAATCGACTTCGCGGGCGAGGAGATCCGCGGTGTAGGCCGCCGCGGGAATCTCGATCATGACCCCGACCGGCACCGCCGGGACCGTCTCGCCGCGGCGCGCCAGGTCAGCCGCCGCATCAACCACCATCTGACGGGCTTCGCGAAGCTGCTCGACGCTCGACACGAAGGGAAACATGATGCGCAACGTCCCGTACCGGGCGGCGCGCAGCAGCGCCCGCAGCTGCGCCTGGAACAGTTCCGGGCGGGTCAGGCTGAGCCTGAGACCGCGCAGTCCCTGACGGCCGGCCCGTTGCTCGTCGGCCATCCAGCCACCCTCGATCACCGAGCGGGCGGAACGGAGCGTCAGCTGGTCCTCGTCGACGTCGAAGGTGCGCACCGTCACCGGCGCGGGAGCCATCCCTTCGAGCATGCCTTTGTAGATGTCGTACTGGTCGTCTTCGGACACGCTGCTGGTGCCGGTCAGCAGGAACTCGGACCGGTACAGGCCGACACCTTCGGCGCCGGCATAGCGCGCGGCCGCCAGATCGTCGGGGAACTCGATATTCGCCTCGAGGCGGATCCGGACGCCGTCGGCGGTTGTCGCCTGCCGCCGCCGCTCGGCGTCTGCCGTCCTCGACGGCTGCCGATCGTCGAGGCTGCGTGCCACCCGGGCCAGCGTCGCCTCGTCGGGATCGATGAGGATCTGCTGCGCCGAGCCGTCGATGACGACCAGCTGCCCCGCCTGAATGATCGAGCTGGCGTTATGCAGCCCGACGACCGCGGGGACTTCGAGCGACCTGGCGAGAATCGCCGTGTGATAGGTGCGGCTGCCGGCGTCGGTCGCAAAGCCGCGCACCTTCGTCCAGTCGATCTGTGCGGCGAGCGACGGCGTCAGCTCGTCGGCGATCAACACCGAGGCCTCGTCGACCTCGCGCAGCAGGTCGCGCGGCGTGGCGACGCCGTGCCGCAGGTTCATCCGCAGCCGGCCGACCAGGTCCGCCACGTCGCCCTTGCGTTCACGCAGATAGGGATCGGCCACCTCGTCG
Source organism: uncultured Acidobacteriota bacterium (assembly GCA_963728825.1). Lineage (GTDB taxonomy): Bacteria > Acidobacteriota > Vicinamibacteria > Vicinamibacterales > CAVVIG01 > CAVREM01. The sequence continues at coordinate 1,276,231 of CAVSLA010000004.1, read as the reverse complement.
AACACCGCGCTGAATTCTTCGAACACCTGCTGCAGCGCCCACTCGGCGTTGACGTGCTGCTCGCGAATCAGCGTCGCGGCGCGGGGCAGCAGCATCGGATCGTCGAGCATCAGCACCTGAGCGTCGAACAGCGAGGCCAGCTCCGGACCACGCCGCCGCTCGATGCGCTTGCCGATGGCGACCAGCTGCTCGCGCGCCTGCAGCCGGGCCCGTTCGAGCCGCGCCAGCTCATGATCGAGCCGCTCGGGAACGATGCGGTAGCGCAGCACCTGCGCCCGCTGACTGAGGACGACCGCGCGTCCCGACACGATGCCCGGCGAGACGCCGATGCCGTTCAGGCGCTGCATACGTCCTCGCCAAAGCCGCCCTCGACCAGCACCACCAAGGCGGACACCGCGTCCTGCTCGTCTGCCCCGTCGGCGGTAATCGTCAAGGTCGAGCCCCTCGCCGCCGCCAACAGCAGGATGCCCATGATGCTCTTGCCATCCATCTCCCGTCCCTGCCGCGCCACCCGAATCCGGGACTCGAAGCGGGTCGCCAGATGGACGAATTTCGCCGCCGCGCGCGCATGCATCCCCAACTGGTTGACGACGGTTACGGAACGGGTCGTCATATCGTTCTACGTTCTACGTTCTACGTTCTACGTTCTACGTTCTACGTCGAAGGGCCGCCTTCGTCGCGGCTCCGCGAACGAAGAACGTAGAACGTACGAACGTAGAACGATCAAGCGTTCGCTTTCTCTCCCCGCAGCAGATCCGACGCGACCCAGATGGCGTTCCGTCCATGATCGCGCATCTCCCGTGCCACCGCGAGCAGGTCCAGTGAGGTCCTGAGCGACGCGAGCTTGATCAGCATCGGCAGATTGACGCCGGTGATGACCTCGATCTGGTCGGTCTGCAGAAACGTCATGCCGAGATTCGAGGGTGTGCCGCCGAACATGTCGGTCAGGATCAGCACCCCGGCCCCGCCGCGGACCCGCTCGATCGCCTGGGCGATCTCTTCGCGCGCGTCGTTCACCTCGTCATGCCAGCCGATCGACACGGCAGTGAACTGCGGCAGGTCGCCGACGATCATTTCGGCGGCATTCACGAGCTCGATGGCCAGCTGGCCGTGCGTGACGACGACAACGCCGATCACAGTCTTATCCTATGGCAGAGGCAGGCCGGGCGGGAGGGCCATCCTGCCCGTCCTTCATGCCACCATCACATCCCGGTGTCTGACCCGCACCCGGGTGCCGGCGACATCAGCCAGCGCGCGCTTCAGCCGCTCTGCGATCATCACCGACCGGTGACGGCCGCCGGTGCACCCGATGGCAATGGTCAGGTAGGTCTTCCCCTCCGCCACATAATGCGGCACGACGAACCGCAGATACTCCTCGAGCCGTTCGATGAACTGGCGCGTGTTCGCGTCTCGCTCCATGAAGACGACCACCGCCCGGTCGCGGCCCGTCCGCTCGCGCAGCCCCGGGATGAAGTGCGGATTCGGCAGACAGCGTACGTCGAACATCAGATCCGCTTCGGGCGGCACGCCGTGCTTGAAGCCGAAACTGAGCAGCGTGATCACCAGGCCGCTGCGGCTGCGGCTGGTCAACAGGTCCATGAAGAACCGCCGCAGGTCGTGGACGGTCATCTCCGAGGTGTCGACGATCTCGTCCGCCATGCCCCTGATGGTGTTCATCCGGGCCCGCTCGTCTTTGATGCCTTCTGCGGCCGATCGGCCCGGCGCCAGTGGATGGGGACGGCGCGTCTCGCTGAACCGGCGAACCAGGGCGGCATGACTGGCGTCCAGGAAGATCAACATCGGGTTCAGCCCGCGGGTTTTTCGCAGGCGGCGAAACACCTTGGGAAACGCCGAGAGGAAGCTGCCTTCGCGAACGTCGACGACAATCGCGACCTTCTGGACGTCGCCGCGCAACGACAGCCGTGCCAGCGTCGGAATCAGTGTCGTCGGCAGATTGTCGACGCAGAAGTAGCCGAGATCCTCGAGCGCGCGAATCGCCTGCGACTTGCCAGACCCGCTGAGGCCGGTAATGACCACGAACGGCTGACGGGGCTTCGCCTTGCCGGCGGCCGGCAGCCCCCGCCGCCGAGGTTTGGCCGCCACGCCCGGTCGCGGGCGTCGCGGCCCGCGCGATCGGCCGGTCTTCACCCGGCCCCTCCCGGCTCGAGGTCTTCCTCTTCCTCATCGCTGATCGACTCGACGGACCGCCGCAGCGAGTCCTCGAGCCGCTCGGCCAGCAGACGGGCCGCATGGTGCCCTCGAGCGCGCAGCAGCTGGTTGCGCGCCGCCACCTCGACGAGAATCGCGATATTTCGACCCGGCGCGACCGGCATCCGGATGAGCGGCACGCGAAGGCCGAGGACCTCGTAGTACTCATCGTCGAGGCCGAGTCGCTCGTATTCCCGGGCGGGCACCCAGCGTTCGAGCTGCACGACGAACTCGACCCGCTTGGACGACCGCGTCGAGGCGATCCCGAAGAGCTCCTTGACGTTGATGACGCCGAGGCCGCGAAGCTCCATGTGATGGCGCGTCAGTTCGGGACAGGTGCCGATCAGGATCGTTTCCGCCCGCCGCCGGACCTCGACGGTGTCGTCGGCGACCAGCCGGTGCCCGCGCACGATCAAATCGAGCGCGCACTCGCTCTTGCCGATGCCGCTTTCGCCGGCAATCAGCACACCCAGCCCCAGGACATCCATCAGGACGGCATGAATCACCGTCCGCTCGGCAAGTGTGTCTTCGAGGATCGATCCCAGCTTGGCGATCGCCGTCGGCGTCGACAGCGGCGTTTTCAGGATCGGCAAGCGGGCCTGTCCGCCCTCTTCGAGCAGCTCGGCTGGCGGCGTGTGTCCACCGGTGATCAGGATGCACGGAAAATCGTGCGACATCACCTGTCGGAGCGCGCGGATCCGCGGGCCCGCCGCGAGGCTTTCGAGATACCGGATCTCGCTCTCGCCGAAAATCAGGACGCGCCCGGGCTTCAGGTATTCATGGAAGCCGGCCAGCGCCAGGCCGGTTTTCTGCACGTGGGGACTGGTGATGAGACGGTCGAGGCCGCCGCTGCCCGCCAGCAGCTCGATCGTCAGACCGAACGCCTCGGTCCGGCTGCGCAGCAGGCCGGCGACGGTCACACCGGAGACTTGGGACATCTCAGACGTTCGTCGTTCGAACGTTCGCCGTTCGACGCGAACGACGAACGTCGAACGTCATGCCTCGGTTTCGACGAGCGTCAGCTCGCCGTTCGCGCGACGGAACAGTACGCTGATCGCGGCCGTCTCGGCATCACGAAAGACCAGGACCCCCTCGCCGTTGGCCTCGATCTCGCGCGCCGCTTCGCCGATCGACATCGCCTTGACCGCCTGACGCGATGACCGGAGAATCCGCGGCATGCGCGGCTTCGCGGCGGCCGAGCGGCCAACCGGCGGCTGAGCCCGCACCGCGGTGGCTTCGCGAAGCTCGCCGCCGCTCGCGCCCTTGGTCGAGTGACGCTTCGGTTCCAGCCACTTGCTTTTGACCTTGCGAGCCTGCTGGGCAATCTTGTCGAGCGCCTGGCTCAACGAGGTTTCCCAGCGGGTCGACTCGCCGACGCCGTGCAGAAACTTCTCGCCACGGGCGTGCATCGTGATGTCGGCGCGGCGGCCGCGTTTCTCGGTGGTGAGCACGACCTGCGCCGACAGCGCGCTGTCGTTCAGCAGCCGTTCCAACCGGGCCAGCTTCCGATCGACGAGGCGGCGAAGCGCAGGTGTGATATCGACGTGACGGCCGGTGAGTTCGAGTCGCATAACTGGACGATACCGGTAGACCCGGAGGTGAGGCCGGGCGCAAGTGTCAGTACAGGACCTTCCGCTGGTTCGACGTCGGAATCTTGAGCTCTTCCCGGTACTTGGCGATGGTCCGGCGAGCGAGCACCAGACCTTCGCGCTGCAGAATGTTGACGATCTTGGAATCGCTGAGCGGCTTGCGCGGATCTTCGTTTTCGATGATCTTCCTGATGCGCTGCTTGATCGTCACCGACGAGACGCTCTCGCCGTACGAGCTGCTGATGCCGCTGTGGAAGAAGTACTTCATCTCGAACACGCCTTGTGGCGTGTGCATGTACTTGTTCGTCACGACGCGGCTGACCGTCGACTCGTGCATGCCGATGTCGTTGGCCACGTCGCGCAGCACCAGCGGCCGGAGATGCTCGATGCCGTGGTCGAGGAAATCGCGTTGAAAATTGATGATGCTGTTGGCGACCTTGTGGATGGTCTTCTGGCGCTGCTCCACCGACTTGATCAGCCACAGCGCCGAGCGGAACTTGTCTTTGACGTAGGCGCGCGTTTCGTCGTTGTTCTCGGTGCCTTTGTCGAGCAGCCGGCGGTAGACCGGGCTGATCCGCATCTGCGGCAGGCCGTCTTCGTTGAGCACGGCCACGTATTGATCCTCGACCTTGACCACGTAGACATCGGGAATGACGTACTGCGACTGGGTCGGGTTGTAGCGGCTGCCCGGCTTCGGATCGAGATGCCGGATGATTTCGATGTGTTCCTTCAGGTCGTCGATCGTCAGCCCGAGCTTCCGGGCGATCTCCGGCACCTGATGGTTCTGCAGCAGGCGCAGGTGGTCGGTGACGACCTTTTCCGTCGGCGTCCCCTCCAGTCCCAGATGACGAAGCTGCAGCAGCAGGCACTCCTGCAGGTCGCGCGCCGCGACGCCGGTCGGGTCGAAACCCTGGACCAGCCGCAGCGCCCGCTCGACCTCGGTCACCGGCCACGGTCCCATCCCGGCGAGCTCGTCGAACGAGGCCACTAGATACCCGTCGTCATCGAGATTCCCGATGATCGCCGACCCGATCTCCCGCATCAGCGAGTCGTCGGTCTGCATCGACAGCTGCCACATCAAATGGTCGGATAGCGAGCTGCTGGTCGAGAGCGTGTTCTCGATCGGCGGGAGCTCCTTGATTTCCTGGGGAGCCCGCGGTCGGTAGCCGTCGTCGAGGTAGTCGCCGAAGAAATACTCGTAGTCCTGATCGTCCCAGGTGTCGGTCTTGTTGACCTGCTGCTCGGGTTCGGCTTTCTCAGGGGTGGCCGCGGCCTCGGCGGGCTGGAGCTCCTCGGTCGGCACTTCCTCGAGCATCGGGTTCTCGACCATTTCCTGGTTGAGAAGATCGGACAGCTCCAGGGTCGACATCGGCAGCAGCTTGATCGCCTGCTGCAGCGACGGCGTCAGAATCAGCTTTTGAACGAGCTTCGTGTGGAGTTTCTGCTGGATTCCCATTAGGACAGATAAGGCGTCAGCTCAGTTGATGCAAAACCCAGGCCTTATTTTAGTCCAATCGGAACTCGGTCCCCAGATAAATCCGCCGCACCTCTTCGTCGGCGGCGAGGGTGGCGGGGGTGCCGCTCTTGAAGATCACGCCGCCGTGCACGATGTAGGCGCGGTCGGTAATGCGCAGCGTTTCACGCACGTTGTGGTCCGTGATGAGGACGCCGATGCCGCGATCGCGCAAGTGAAAGATGATCTTCTGGATATCCGAAACGGCAATCGGATCGATGCCGGCGAATGGCTCGTCGAGCAGCATGAATTTGGGGGAAATGACGAGCGCTCGCGTGATCTCCACCCGCCGCCGCTCACCGCCCGACAGCGTGTAGGCCGGTGCGGTGGCGAGCGCGGTCAGATTCAGCTCGCCGAGCAGCTCGCGGACGCGCGCCCGGCGCGTGGCGCCATCGAGGTGGAGGGTTTCGAGAATCGCCAGAATGTTCTGTTCCACGGTCAGACCGCGGAAGATTGACGGTTCCTGCGGCAGGTAGCCGATCCCCTTGCGTGCCCGCACGTACATCGGGTCGTCGGTGACGTCCGTGCCATCCAGCTCGACCCGCCCCGAATCGGGCGCGGTCAAGCCGACCGTCATGTAGAACGTGGTGGTCTTGCCGGCACCGTTCGGTCCGAGCAGACCGACGATTTCTCCGGAGGCCAGTTCGACGTTGACGCCGCGCACCACCGTGCGTCCGCCGTAGGACTTCGTGAGGTCGATGGTGCGAAGGGTCGCCACTACCTAGGTTACGGACACTTGCCGCCGCTCTGCGTCTGGGTACGTGTCCGCATCTGCTCGGTGCCGTCGACGATGATCCTATCGGCGCCTTTCAGGTAGGTCAAACTGCGCCCCTCGGTGACGCCTTCGCACTCGTCGACGATCTTCATAGGTTTGCCGTTAATAATGTATCGCTCGTCGGCGCTCGTGTAGATGAGATGATCGCCGGTATATTTCCGGCGCTGTTCGGTGAGGCTCACCCCTTCGTAGGCCTCTGCCCGCTCCAGTTCGTCGCCGGACGGCTTCAGGTACAGCTCGATCCGCTCCGCCCGCAACTCCCCTTGCGGGCCGTTGACATAGGCCTCGCCCAGATAGGTCACGCGCCGGTCCGACTCCTGGTAGCGGAGCTCCTTGCTCTTCGCATTCGCGATTCTCCGCTCTTTCTTGCCGTCCTTGGTGGTTTGCATCAGCACCGAGGTCGTCGCCACCGGCTCGCCCGCCGCCCGCAGATCGCCGTTCTTGTTGTTGAGGACGATCAGCAGACCCTTGATGGTCGTCTCTGCCTGCCACAATTGGGCGTTGCCCGAATAGGTCGCCTGTTCCTGAGCGCCGTCGTACTGAAGATCGTCGGCCGTGACATTAACCGGCTGGTCCTTCTTGAACATCGACGGCGTTTTCGTGTCGCCGCCGCTCGGCGCCGGCTGCAAGGCGCTGCGGACCGCGCCCTTGGCGTGCACCTTCGGTCCGTCCAGGACGATGTCGATGGTGTTGGCGTCGATGCCGATACGCTCGTCGGTCACGTTGGGGCGGCCGCTGCCACCCTCCGCACCGCGGAGCTCCAGATTTCCGGCGGCCAGCCCGTAGCGTCCCCTCGCCGCGCGCGCCGTCATCTTGCCGTCGACGAATTGCACCGGACGCACGAAGGTCGCCTCGTCGATGGACGTCAGCCCCGGCTTCATCGCGACCTGCACCATCTCCGATGTGGCCGAGCGCTGGATCCCCTGCCCCGACTCCGTGAGGACGACATTGCCGGTGAACAGGGCGCTGGTCAGCCCGTTCGCTTCATCGCCTTTGCCGTCCAGGCTGTCGGCGGAAATCGTCCGGCCGGCCGCGGTCTTCTCGGCTGGCAGGCTCAGCACGACGCCGCCGCGGGCGGTCAGGGCCGTCGGCCGGGAGCCGCGTGCCCCGAGGGGAATCTCGAAGATGTCGGCGACGATCTGGCGGCCCGGCTGCTGGCCGTCGCCGGCGACGCGAATGACGCCGTCGCCGACGATCTTGGCGTGCTCGAGGGTTTCGCCATCGGCGCCATACGTCAGATCGATGTCGCGTCCGGTCATGCTCTCGAGGCTGCCGACGCCCCCGGGCGCGCCGGTGATCCGCGATCCGCCGCGCAGCTCGAGCAGCCGCAATCGGTCGTCCTCGGGCGTGAGGTGCGCAGCGCCGCTCCCGCCCTCGATGATCTCGGCACCGCGGGTGGCCTTGAAGTCACGCTCGAAGCGAACGATGTGCGCCAGCCGATCGAGCTCCATCGGAAAGCCGCTCGTCACGGTCATCGGTGCCTGCGAACCCTCGGCCCTCGAGTCACCGGTCGTCTGAACGTTCACGTCCTTGAGAATGCGCAACCGGTCCACGTTCTTGTCGTAGCTGAAGCCGATGCCGGATCCGGACATCCGGCCGCGCGAGAAAGTCACCGGTCCTGCGGCACGAATCACTCCCTCGGCTTCTTGATAGCTGGCCCGCTCGGTCCGTGCGCTCAGACCATCACTGTTTTCGAGATGGACGTTGCCCTCGAGCACATAGGAGGATTCGTTCTTGCCGACCTCGGCGCGGTCGGCGTTCAGGACGAAGGTCGTGCCGCCGCTGCGGACGGTCGTGACGGTCAGTTTGGAGCCGGTGGAAGATCCGTCACCGTAGACGAGCATGCGCGCGGCCTGGATTCGGACCTCTTCCTTGTCCCGGTTATGGCGGGTCTTGTCGAAGTCGACAATCTCGATGAGAGCTTTCGGATCGGTCGGCAGCACCGTACCGCCGGGCGAAGCAGCGCGCCGCTGGAACGCGAACGCCACGGCAATGGCGATCGCCACCGCCCCGAGGGCGAACGCCAGCCGCAGTCTTCGCTGCCACACGGTCATAAATGAACAATGAGATTTGAGGATTTGAGGATTTGAGGATTTTAGGAATTGAGGATTTGAGGGAGCCGAGTGCCAGAATCCTCAAACCCGAACTCCAAATCCTGAAATTTCAGTATTCCGCTCTCCTGATGTCGGCCAGCGTCAATTCCACGAACGTCTCACCATTGTACTGGTTCTGTTCGAGGGAGAACGCGACGTCGAGCGACGACTTGTGTTCTTCGATGAAGTCCTGGCGCTCGGCTGCGCGCCAGGCGATGGCACGGAAGATTCGGCCGTCCTGGCGCAGGGCCATTTTGAGGTGGCGGTCCTTGAGCTTTCGCGGTCCGTCGATGATTTCCACGCCTCGCGCGGCGAACACCGGGCGGGGGTTGCCGGCGCCGAAGGGCGCCAGCGCCGAAACACCGGCGGCGATTCCCCCCGTGATGCCGCGGAAGGTCAATTCGTCGTCGATCCGCAGCCGCGGCATCAGATCTTCGGGGCCGAGCGTTTCGTCGGCCACTTCGTTGATCGCACGGCGCAGATCTCTGACGCGGCCGGCTTCCATCGTCAGCCCGGCCGCCTGCTTGTGGCCCCCGAAACGCACGAACAGGTCGGCGCATCGCTCGAGGCCGCCCAGCATGTCGAACTGCGGGATGCTGCGACACGATCCGTGCGCCACGTCCCCGTCGACCGACAGCACGATCGCCGGCCGATGAAATGTATCCACCAGCTTGGAGGCGACAATGCCGATGACGCCGCGATGCCAGCCCTCGCCGGCCACCACGATCACCGAGCGCGCGCCGACGTCCGGATCCGTCTGGACGACTTTCTTGGCGGCCGCGAGAATCTCGGCTTCCTCTTCCTGACGACGGATGTTTTCGCCGTCGAGCTGCTGGGCGAGCGCCCGCACTTCATCGCCGAGCGTCTCGTCGCTGGCCAGCAGCAGCCGGGTAGCCAGATCCGGCGTGCTCATGCGTCCGGCCGCATTCACCCGCGGCGCCACCATGAAGGAAATGTGGTAGCTGTCAATCGTCTTCCCGGCCAGGCCGGAGACGTCGAGCAGCGCCCGCAGGCCCACCTTGTGCGGACCACGCGTCAGGAGATCGAGGCCCAACTTCGCGATCACGCGGTTTTCGCCGATCAACGGGACCACGTCGGCGAGCGTACCGATCGCCGCGATCTTGACGAACCCGGGCAGCCAGCTGTCGCGGCCGGTGGCCCGGCACAGCGCCTGCACGAGCTTCAGGGCGACGCCGACACCTGCCAGGTATTTGTCGGGATACGCGCAATCGCTGCGCTTGGGATTGATCACTGCCAGAGCCGGCGGCAGCGTCACATCCGGTTCGTGATGATCGGTGACGATCAGATCGACGCCCAGGTCGCGCGCCCGCACGGCGGCTTCTGCGCCACGGATCCCACAATCCACGGAAATGACGAGCAGCACGCCGGCCGCGTGCAGGCGCTCGATCGCCGCCGGTTGGAGTCCGTAGCCGTCCTTCAGCCGTTCGGGAATGAAGTGCACGACTTCGGCGCCCATCAACTCCAGCGCGCGCCGCAGGATGACGGTGGAGGTGATGCCGTCGACGTCGTAGTCGCCGTGGATCGCGATGCGTTCCTTGCGCGCGATCGCGCCGAGAATGCGCTCGATCGCCGGGCGCATGTCGGCGAGCAGCATCGGATCGTGCAGGTGATCCAGCCGCGGATTCAGGAAGCGCGCGGCGACCTCCGGGTCGCCCAGTCCACGTTGACAAAGCAGACGCGCGACCAGCGGCGGGATGTCGAGCGCCGCGGCGAGCTTCTCCGCGGACGGTCCATCACACGGCGTGAGATGCCAGCGGGGGGTTACGGTCGGCATTCGGGTTGCTTCACAATCACGATAAACACAAAGGACACAAAGGACACAAAGGACACAAAGGACACAAAGGACACAAAGGTTAAGACATCACATGCGTGCAAACGAGGCCAGTCGCGTCGTCATTGGTGCGGGGCTGAAGGTGCACAGCGTTCTGGGTGCCGGTGTGCTTGAAAGCGCGTGCGATGCCTGCCTCTATGACGAACTCACCCAAGCCGGCCTGCATTTCGAGCACCAAGTTGGTTTGCCAGTCGTCTATGAAGGACTTCGCCTCGCCTGTGGCTACCGTGTCGATTACATCGTCGAAGACTGCCTGATCGTCGAAAATCAAGTGCGTCGAAAAGATCTTGCCGGTGCACCTCGCACAGATGATGACCTACCTCACGTTGGCCAAAATGAAACTGGGCCTGCTCCTCAACTTCAACGTTCCACACATGCGCGATGGCATTCGGCGCGTCATAAACTGTCCCGAAGATCAACTCTAAGTCTTTGCGATCTTTGTTTCCTTGGTGTCCTTTGTGTCCTTTGTGTTGAAACCTTGCAGACGCACCGTGAGTAGTCCCTACTCCTCTGTGAACTCGATACCCGCCCGGCCCATTCTGCGGAACTTCTCGTATCGCATCGCCAGCCGCGTGTCGCTGTCAAGGGCGCTCACTTCGCCGAGGGCTCGAGCGAGTGCCGCTTCGACCATCGCTGCGGCGGCCGCTGGATCGGTGTGGGCACCGCCCACCGGCTCGGGGATGATCTCGTCGACGATCGCGGCCTTCAACAGATCCGGCGCGGTCAGCTTGAGCGCCGCCGCAGCCTCCACTTTCTTCGCCGCATCACGCCACAGGATCGCCGCACATCCTTCGGGCGGGATGACGCTGTAGATCGCGTACTCCTGCATCAGCACGCGATCGCCGACCGCGATGCCGAGTGCGCCGCCGCTGCCCCCTTCTCCGCTCACGCAGACGATGATCGGCGCGTCGAGCAGCATCATGTCGCGCAGGTTGGCGGCAATCGCTTCGGCAACCCCCCGCTCCTCGGACTCGATGCCTGGATACGCCGCCGGAGTATCGACAAACACGATGATCGGGCGGCGGAATTTTTCGGCCAGCCGCATCACCCGCAACGCCTTGCGGTAGCCCTCGGGCCGGGCATATCCGAAATTGCGGAAAATCTTCTCCTTGGTGTCGGTGCCTTTGACATGGCCGACGATCAGCACCGGCTGCTCGCGGAACTCGGCGAAGCCGGCCATCATCGCGTGATCGTCGGCGAAGCGGCGATCGCCGTGGATCTCGACGAAATTGGTGAACAGTCGCTCGATGAACGATTCGAGCCCGGGCCGCGACGGATGCCTGGCGACCAGCACGCGCTGCCACGGCGTCAGCGACGCGTAGAGATCGGCGCGCACCGTCTGGAGGCGTTTGCGCAGCAGCGCGAGCTCGCGGTCGCGCGGCTCGGTGGTCGGCAGCGCATCGAGCGCTTCAATCTCCTTCAGGAGAACGGCGATCGGCTCCTCGAAGTCGAGGGTTTCAGGCGGCATGGGTTTACCGCAGCGATACCGCGCCCTGCCCGACCACCTGTTCGACCTCCGCAATCAGCGTCGGCGAAGGGCGCACCCGAATCTGGGCGGTGACGTCGAGCGACACACGCAGGCGCGGCGCGGTTGTCTCGATCTCGAACGACAGGCGGCGGTCGCCGCGGTGGCGGCTGACGATTTCGAGCAGCGCCTGGGCCACGCCGCCCGCGGGTTTGCGGATGCGGATCTTCACCTCGCGCGCGAGCCGTTCATGAATGCTCTCGATCGGCGCGATCTCCGCAGCCAGAATCCGCACGGACTCGTCGTCTCGTTCGAGTTTGCCGCGCACCAGCACCATCGTGCCGGTTTCGATCAGGCTGGCCGCCCGCTGATACGCCTCGGGAAACGCAATCACCTCGACGCCGCCCTGCGCGTCTTCGACGGTGAAGACCGCCATCCGGTCGCCCTTGCGCGTTTTCAGCTGGCGGCACGCCGCGACGATGCCGCCGAGGCTGGTGTCCGGCTCGATCGGCTTGCGGCCTCCGGGTCCCCACCCGTCGTCTTTTTCAGGGGATGCAGGGGTGTCGGCGAGCTCCACGGTCGAGCGGGCGCCGAAGTCCCGCAGCGCCGCCGCGTAGCGATCGACCGGGTGCCCGCTCCAATAGAGACCGAGCGTCTCCTTTTCGAAGGCCAGCTGCTCGCTCTCGGTCCATGGGGCAGCGGTCGGCGGCTGGAAGTGCGCGTGGTCGTCACCGGCGTGGCCGCTGAATCCGCCGAACAGCTGCGCCTGCCCTTCTTCCCGATCGCGCTGATGCCGCGCCCCGTAGTCGTAGGCAGCGTCCAGCGACGCCAGCAGTCGCGGCCGGAGCTCGCGGGTCGCCATTCCTGCCACCGCCGGTTCGTTCCGGCCGAGCGAGTCGAACGCGCCCGACTTGACCAGGCTTTCGAAGACGCGCTTGTTGACCAGGCGCAAGTCGAGATCCTCGCACAGCCCGTGAATCGACTTGATGCGCCCTTTAGCGCGGACCGACAACAGCGACTCAATCGCGCCCTCGCCGACATTCTTGATGGCGGTCAGTCCGAACCTCACACCCTGCTCGGACTCGACCGTGAACGCCAGCTGGCTCTCGTTGATGTCGGGCGGCAGCACCGGGATGCCGCGATCGCGGCACTCACCGAGGTACAACGCCAGCTTGTCCGTGTTCTGCGCTTCGATGGTCAGCAGCGCTGCCGCGAAATGCCACGGGTAGTTCGCCTTCAGGTAGGCCGTCTGATAGGCCAGGAACGCGTAGGCGGTGGAGTGTGCTTTGGGAAACCCGTATCCGGCGAAGTGTTCCATCAGGTCGAAGATCGGTCCGGCCTTCTTCTCGGATATGCCGCTCTTCTTCGCCCCGTCCACGAACTTGCCGCGCTGCTTGGCCATCACCTCGGGGTTCTTCTTCCCCATCGCCTTGCGCAGGATGTCGGCTTCACCGAGCGTGAAGCCGCCCAGCTCCCTGGCAATCCGCATCACCTGTTCCTGATAGGCGATGACGCCGTAGGTCTCGCGGAGAATCGGCTCGAGCTGCGGCAGCTCGTAGTGCACCTCGGTCTTGCCCTGCTTGCGGGCAATGAAGTCGTCGACCATGCCGCTCCGCAGCGGCCCTGGGCGATAGAGCGCATTCAGCGCGATCAGATCGTCCAGACGCTGCGGCTTGGCCTTGCGCAGGATGTCCCGCATCCCGCTGCTCTCGAACTGGAAGATGCCGTAGGTCTGACCGTCCTGGAAGATCTGGTAGGTCTTCGGGTCGTCCAGCGGAATCGTGTCGATGTCGAGCGCCACGCCGGTCGTCCGCTTGATCTCCCCGATGGCGTCGAAGATGAGCGTCAGCGTGCTCAACCCGAGGAAATCCATCTTGAGGAGACCGATGCGCTCGATCTCCTTCATCGACCATTGGGTCGTGATTTCATCCCGCGCGCCCTTGTAGAGCGGCGCGTAGTCGGTGATGGCGGTGGGCGCGATCACCACCCCGGCGGCGTGGACCGAGGCGTGGCGGGTCATCCCTTCGAGCCGCTTCGCGACGCTCAGCAGCTCCTTGACCTTCGCGTCGTTCTGCTCCAGTTCCCTGAGCGTCGGGTTCTCCTCGAGCGCCTTGTCGAGCGTCATGTCGAGCGCGGCGGGAATCTGTTTCGCCACCTTGTCGACGTCGCCGAACGGCATCTCGAGCACCCGTCCGACATCGCGCACCACCGCCTTGGCCTTCATCGTTCCAAAGGTGATGATCTGGGCGACGTTCTCGCGGCCGTACTTGCGGGTGACGTAGTCGATGACTTCGCCGCGCCGCCGCTCGCAGAAATCGATGTCGATGTCCGGCATCGAGACGCGCTCGGGGTTCAGGAAGCGTTCGAAGATCAGGTTGAAGTCGAGCGGGTCGACGTCGGTGATGCGCAGCGCATACGCGACCAGGCTGCCGGCCGCCGAGCCGCGACCCGGCCCGACGGGAATCCCCTGCTCGCGCGCGTAGCGGATGAAATCCCACACAATCAAGAAGTACCCGGGGTACTTCATCTTCTTGATCATCTCGACTTCATAACTCAGGCGGCGCTCGTATTCGTCGATGGTGTGCGTGAGCGTCCCGGCCGCGGCCAGCTGCTGCAGCCGCGGGAGACGCTGCCGGAAGCCTTCTCGCGCCACATGCTCGAAGTACTCGTCGAGCGTGAAGCCAGGCGGCACGTCGAAGTTGGGCAGATGGTTCTGACCCTCGGGGAGGACGACGTTGCAGCGTTCGGCAATCCGCAGCGTATTCAGCAGCGCTTCCGGATGATCGCCGAAGACGGCGGCCATCTCGGCGGCCGACTTGAGGAAAAACTGCTGCGCTTCGTAGCGCATCCGCTTCGGATCGCTGAACGCCTTGCCGGTGCCGATGCACAGCAGGACGTCGTGCGGATGGGCATCCGTCTCCCGCAGATAGTGCACGTCGTTGGTGCAGATCAACGGCAGGCCGAGGTCGCGCGCGATGGCCGGCAGCGACCCGTTGACCGTACGCTGCTCCTCGATGCCATGCCACTGCATTTCGAGGAAAAAGTTTCCCTGGCCGAGCACGTCCCGATACGACGCCGCGGCCTCGATCGCTCTCCGCTCCTGACGATGAGAGAGCCCTTCGGCGACCTCGCCCTTGAGGCAGGAGCTCAGACCGATCAAACCCTTGGCATGCCGCGCCAGCAGCTCCTTGTCGATGCGCGGCTTATAGTAGAAGCCCTCGGTATAGCCAGCCGATACCAGCTTGATGAGGTTGTGATACCCCTCGAGCGTCTCGGCCAGCAGGACCAGATGGTTCTGCGTTTCGCCCGGATTTCCGCTCTTGGTCCGCCGGTCGCCAGGCGCGACGTAGACTTCGCATCCCAGAATCGGCTTCAGCCCGCGCGCCCGCGCGTGATCGTGAAAGATCACCGATGAAAACAGATTGCCGTGTTCGGTAACGGCAATCGCCGGCATCTTCAGCTTGACGGCCTGATCGAGGACCTCGTCGATCCGGCAGGCGCCGTCGAGCAGTGAATACTCGGTGTGCAGATGAAGATGAACGAAGTCGTTCACGATCCTCAGATCCTCAAATCCTCAAATCCTCAAATCCTCAGATCTCAGATCTCAGATCTCAGATCTCAGATCCTACGCCCGAACTATTCCCATTCGATGGTCGACGGCGGCTTGGAGCTGATGTCGTAGACGACGCGGTTGATGCCGCGGACTTCGTTGACAATCCGTGACGAAATGCGAGCCAGCAGATCGTGCGGCAGGCGCGCCCAGTCGGCAGTCATCCCATCACGGCTCTCGACCGCCCGGATCGCCACCGTATACTCGTAGGTCCGCTCGTCGCCCATCACGCCAACGCTCTGGACCGGCAGGAGCACGGCAAAACTCTGCCATAGTCTGACGTACCATCCGTCTCGTTTGATTTCCTCCGCCACAATCGCGTCCGCCCGCCGCAGAAGGTCGAGTCGTGGCCGGGTGACCTCTCCGAGAATGCGGACGGCCAGGCCAGGTCCGGGAAACGGCTGCCGGACGACGAATTCTTCGTCGAGCCCGAGCTTACGCCCAACCGCGCGTACCTCGTCCTTGAACAGTTCGCGCAGGGGCTCGACCAGCTTCATCCGCATCCGCTCGGGGAGTCCCCCGACGTTGTGGTGGCTCTTGATGAGCGCGGATTGACCCACAATCGCGACCGACTCGATGACGTCCGGGTACAAGGTGCCCTGCGCCAGGAAGTCGACTTTGCCAAGCGACGCGGCTTCGCGTTCGAACACGTCGATGAATGTCGCGCCGATGATCTTGCGCTTCTTCTCCGGATCGCTGACACCCGCCAGCCTCTCCAGAAACAGCTCGGAGGCGTCGACGAACTTCAGCGGCAGCTGCAGGCGTTCGAACCGCCGGCGCACCTGCTGCGCCTCGTCGAGCCGCAAGACGCCGTTGTCGACGAAGATGCACGTCAGACGGTCGCCGACCGCGCGGTGAATGATTAGCGCCGCCACCGTCGAGTCGACACCGCCGCTCAACGCGCACACGACATGTCCATCGCCGACCTGGGCGCGAATCCGGGCCGTCGCCTCTTCGACAAACGATGCCATCGTCCAGTCGCCGGTGCAGCCGCAGATGCCGTACGAAAAGTTGCGCAGGATCTCGAGACCCTTGTCGGTGTGCACGACCTCGGGGTGAAACAGCAGCGCGTACAACCGCTTGTCGGCGTGCACCATCGCCGCGACTGGAGCGTTGGCGCTGGTCGCGACCACCGAAAAGCCCGCGGGCGGCGCGGCGACATAGTCCCCGTGGCTCGCCCACACGCGGATTTCGGACGGTACGTCGGCGAACAGCGGCACGTCGTCGCCAACCTTCACGGTCGCATGACCGAATTCACGCTGCGGTGCCGGTGCGACCTGGCCGCCCAGGGTGTGGGCCATCAGCTGCATGCCGTAGCAGATGCCGAGTACGGGCGTGCCGACCTCGAACAACGCGGGATCACACTTGGGCGCGCCGACATCGGAAACGCTTTTCGGACCACCTGACAGGATGATGCCGACCGGATTTCTCGCGCGCAGCTTGTCAGCAGGCGTGTCGGGCGCCCATATCTCCGAGTACACCGACAGTTCGCGGAGTCGTCGAGCGATGAGCTGCGTATACTGCGACCCGAAATCGAGAACGAGAATGGTTTGATGGCTCACGAAACGAGGCCGGGGTTGGAAGAGTTAGACGCTATTA
This sequence comes from uncultured Acidobacteriota bacterium, assembly GCA_963728825.1. Classification (GTDB taxonomy): domain Bacteria; phylum Acidobacteriota; class Vicinamibacteria; order Vicinamibacterales; family CAVVIG01; genus CAVREM01. The sequence goes on along the minus strand of CAVSLA010000004.1, from coordinate 1,259,527 downwards.
TAGCGGTGTGCGCAGGCGTGGCACCACAATATGTTGTAGTGCACTTGCCCTGGCGATCTTCTGCGTGCAGGCGGCCGCCGCTCAACTGATCACTGTACCCATCGTCCCTGCACGTCCGCAATGGACGCTCGCTCTCAACAACGCGCTCACCGCGCCGCCTGGCTTCGAAGCGGCGCGCGGATACTTTCCGATCGAAGGTGAACGTCTGGTCGCGTACGACCTGGCGAGCGGTCAGCAGCTGTGGCTCGTGTCAGCTCAGCTCCAGTGGCCACCCGTTCCCGCGGATCGTCTGGTGTTTGTCGTCTATCCGGATGCGATCGCGGCCCTCGACGCAGGCGATGGTTCGGAGACGTGGCGTATGGCGATGAACGATCGTCTCGCCGTCCGACCTGTCCACCACGATGGTTGGCTGATCACGGCAACCGTCTCGGGAACCGTGGCCGCGCTACGCGCGTCGGACGGCCAGGTGGTCTGGAAACGTGAAGCAGGGGCACGGATCAGCGCCCCTGCTGCGGTTGGCGCGGGACGCGTCTATCTGCCGCTCGAGGACCGACGGGTGCTGGCGCTCGCGCTGGAAGACGGGATGGTGTTGTGGGAGCGTCGTCTCGGCGGTCCGCCGACCGGCCTGCTGGCACTCGACGATCGCGTCTATGTCGGCACGACTGACAACTTCCTCTACTGCCTGGCCGCGGACCGCGGCAACGTGGCCTGGCGTTGGCGCACCGGCGGCGATGTCGTCGGCACGCCGGTCGCAGACGACGAGCGGATCTACTTTGTGTCGCTCGACAACATTCTGCGAGGGCTCGACCGCGGCGGGGGCTCTCAGGAATGGAAACGCGCGCTTCCGCTCCGGCCGCGCGGGGGGCCACTCCTCGCCGGTGGAACACTGATTGTCGGCGGACTGAATACATCGATTCGCGGCTACCTCGCGTCGAGCGGGGCGCCAGCGGGCGATCTGACGCTGCCAGGCGATCTTGCCGCGGCTCCCCACGTCTTCCTGAACGGCGGCATCCCGGTGCTCGTGGCGGTGACCAACGATATCGTGAAGGGCGCAACCGTGATCGGCTTTACTCCGGCGATCGGCATGCCCGCAGCGTTCTCGGCGCTTCCAAAGCAGAATCCGGTACCGGCCCTCAGCCTGCCTTAGCTTTGCGCTCCGCGCGGACCGCCCCGGCAAGCCTGTCGACCGCGATTTCGATCTGCTCGGGAGTCGGCGCCGAAAATGAGAGGCGTGCCCGGTCAGTGTGACGCGGCTCCACGTAGAACGCGCTGCCGGGGACGAAGACGACGCCCTGGGTCACCGCACGGCGCAACAGCTCGTCGGTATCGATCCCGACAAATGAGGCCCATAGGAAGAACCCGCCCTTGGGTTCGGGCCAGGTGACGTACTCGCCCAACTGCTGTCGCAGGGCGCGTTCGAGAACCGTGCGCTTTTTCTGATAGGCGCGCCGCAGGAGCGGCAGACGGCCGTTGAGGATCCCTCGCGTCCAGATTTCATGGACGAAGCGTTGGTCGATGGCGCTGGTGCAGAGGTCCGCTGACTGCTTCGCGATCTCGAGCCGGCCGATGAGACTCGGGGCAGCGGTAATCCAGGCCACTCGAAAACCGGGGGCGACGGTTTTCGAGAAGCTGCTCAAATAAACCACCCGGCCGTCCTGGTCGTCGGCCTTGATCGGCCGCGTCTCTCCGGGACTCGCCACGTCGTCGAAGTACAGAGCGCCGTACGGATCGTCTTCGATGATCAGGACGTCGCGCGACGCCGACCAGGCGAGAAGCTCGGCGCGGCGGGCCAGCGTCATCAACAGTCCGGTCGGATTCTGAAAATTGGGGACGACGTACACGAAGGCGACGCGGCGCCCGGCGGCCCGCTCGCGAAGCACGACACGATCGAGGTCTGCGATGTCGATTCCCGCTGAGTCCTGGCGAACGCCGACCAGATGTCCCTGGGCGTTCCAGAACGAGGTCATCGCGCCGGTGTAGGCAGGCAGCTCGACAACCGCCACGTCCCCGGCGTCCAGAAACACCCGGGCGCAGAGATCCAGTGCCTGCTGCGACCCGGTCGTGATGATGATGTCGTCGGCGTCCGCTTGGATGCCGCGCTCGGTCAGCAGCCGCGGGAGTGCCTCCAGCAGGGGCTTATAGCCGCGGGTCGCACCGTACTGAAGAACGGTCGGATCGGAACCGCTGAGAATCGATGAGGCAATGTCGTGAATCTCCTCCCACGGAAACAACGAGGGATCCGGGTAGCCGGGCGCGAGGGAAATCACATCCTTCGAGGCCAGGCCGACATCTCCCGCTTTGCGGATGGCCGAGGCGTGCATCGCCTTGGCGGCACGCGACAGGTGATGTTCGAAGTCGATTGCGGCCATGCGCTCAGCGGGCCGGGACCGCGGCGACTGCGGCCGGGGTCGGGTCACGCTCGACCGCGACGGCATAGCGGCGATACAGCGTGACATAGGCGCCAAGCGCGGTCAGCGCGATGTATTCGAACAGGATGCCCCGCAGCAGCAGCGCGAACAGCTGCAGCGGAATGACGGCGAGGCCGACCAGGGGAACGAACGCGATGAACGCGACCGCCGACCACGCCAGCGCCGACGCCAGCGTCGCGGCGACGACCATCGCCAGCACCACGAGAAAAATAGTGCCCAGGTGGCGGAACTCCGCGCGGATGAAGCGGGCCACCGCCCGCAGTGCAGACGTCACACTGATATCTTCGGAAGCAATCGCGATCTGCACCAGCAGGTACGAAAAATTGACCGCCGTGATCCACACGACCAGTCCGATCGCGGACACCGCGGCAACAATCGTCCACGCGACGACCAGTATCCCGCCGGCAGCCGCGCGGTAACCGACCACGAGGAAGCCCAGATAGGCGGTCACCGAAACCGCGTAGACCAGCATCAGGCCGAGGCCGAGCATGACGTAGCGGCGGAAGAAGCGGCTGCAGCCGGCCACGAACCGCTCCAGCGTGAATTGCGCGGCGCTCTGGACGTGCTCCAGCGTCAGCGGCTGACGCTCGATTGGACCCGCCGCCTCGTGGGCGGCAACCAGAATGCTGACAGTGCCTCCCTTGATCAGGAAGGTGAAGATCGACCCGCCCACCAGCACGAGACCGAACGCCGCGATGAACGCGGCGAGGGCCAGCGGTTCGGCCATCAGCCGATCGACGATGGTCGTGAACATGTCGCGCAGCCCGCCCTGCAGCAGGCTGGCCGCGTCGCCGCCCGCCAGCGCGGACACCAGCACCGCGGCGCCGACCAGCGGCACCAGCAGCAGCAGCTTGAACATGGTCTGCGCCCCGAACTGGATGCCGACGGTCGGCCAGTTCGCCGCACCCAGCAGCGCGCCGCGCTTCAGCAGCAGCTTCAGATCCACGTTGATTTCACTATAGCAGCTTCACCGGCCGTGTATTCTTGGAGGAAAGTGGGTCTCAGCTCCGATATCCGCAAGACCTATGCGCTCGTCGCAGCCGCCGGGATTGCGGCCGCCATCCTGACCGCGGCGGCCGGCATCGTCCTCGAGCGCAGGCGCTTCGGCGTCGACGACCGGGCCTCGGTCGCGCGAATCGAACAGGAGCTCGGCGAGCAATTCAACCGCAGCGGGACAGCGCTCGCCACCATTGGGGCAAGCGTCGCGGAACGACGCGATCAGATTCGCAGCGCCGCGAACGACGAGGCGGCTGCCCGGACGCTGTTCGAAGCGGTGGACGCCGCCGCTCGCTCCGGCACGGTGACTGCCACCGGCATTACGGTGTACAGCGTCGCTGGGGAGCCGCTGGCCTGGACGGGACGCGTATCTGATCTGCCTCCTGAGCGCACGCAGGGTCCGGCGGCGCTGTTCGTTGCACCTGACGCGCTCGGCCTGCGGCTAGTCCGCGTGCAGCCAGTTCTCGATGCGGGCCGTTCGGCGACCCGGCTCGGCACCGTCGTCGTCGAGCAGCTGCTTGGCGCAGCGCGCTTGACACCCGCGGCTCCCGACACGTTCGTGATGCGCGCATCGATTGCGCCGGTCTCGGTGCGCGCCACCATCGGTAGTCCACGGACCAGATCGGACTACGCCTTCGTCATCCCGGCAAGCGACGGCCAGGTGTTGGTCGACGCCGAAATCGCTCCGGCGGACCTGGCAGCTGCCCGGGCGCGGTGGCGCAACCGGACGACCGGTTGGGTGCTGGTCGTGCTGACGGCAACCCTGCTGGTGTGCACGGCGCCGCTCCTCGAAGCACGCCGTCTCGCGCGATCGCCAGAACCGCTCGTCCTGGCCAGCGCGGGACTGGTGGGTGCGCTGGTCACCGCTCGCCTTGTATTGCGTTCCGCGACCCCCCGTCTCGTGGAAAGCGAGGCGGCGGGTCCGATCGACCTGCTGCTCTGGGCGCTTTTGCTGGTCGCGATGGTCTGGATCGCGCTGGATCTCGTCGAACGGCGTCGCGTGTCACCACCCCGCGCGCGGCTGCATCATGAGATTCCGTTCCGCGCCGCACTGAGATTTCTGGTGGCCGGCGCCCTGTCCGCGTCGCTGCTGTGGGGCTACGACCGATTCCTGCAGAACGTCGTGTCCCGCACGACACTGGATTTGCTGCACTTCTCCCTCCACCCGCTCAGCGCTTCGCGCGTCGCAATCGGGTTCGGACTCGTGTTGCTGCACGCCGGGGTCTTCTGGAGCGCGGCGCATGTCACCCGGATCGTGATGCTGATCTGGCGGCAGCGCCGCACCACCGCTCTTCGCGTCGTCAATGCCGCCGCATGGATCGCCGGCGCATTGCTGGTGTCCCTGGCCGCGAATCGAGTCTCGGGACCAGTACCCCTCGGACCGATGGTGCTGGCGCTCGGGGTCGTTGGGGCGTGCGCGCTGGCGCTTGGCTGGCCGCGTGGCCGGGTCCGACGAGCCTCCCAGACCGCCCGCATGGTGGGACTGTTCGCCGCGCTGGTCGTGCCATCGATCGCGATGTATCCGACGCTTCATGCGTTCACGACCGACGCCAAGGATCGGCTGGTCGCCGAACGGTACGGACCGGCCGCGCTGCGGCTGCGCGACGATCTCCAGAACAGCCTCAACCGCGCCGGTGAGGAAATCGACGCGCTGCCGTCCCTGAGCGACTTCCTGATCGAGCCTGACGACGATACCCAATCGACCGATGCCGCCTACCAGCTGTGGTCCCGTACCGACCTGGCCAGCGCCCGTGTGACCTCTGCGGTCGAGCTCTATCGTGCGGATGGTCGGCTGGTAAGCCGCTTCTTCCTCAACCTTCCCGAATACGCCATCACGAACTTCCGCGCGGCCAGCTGCAACTGGGATGTCATCGACGAAAGCTCCCCGATCGGCTCCAGCGAACGTCACGTTCTTCGGGCCAGCCGCGGCATCTGTCAGAAGGGCCGTCTGCTCGGGACCGTCGCGGTACGGGTGATGCTCGATTATCGCGTGCTGCCCTTCATCTCGGCCCGCACGCCGTATCTCCAATCTCTCCGGACGACCACTGCCAACGCCCCACCGCAGGAAGGTGTCGCCGGCCGCGACGTCGAGTTCGTCTGGTACGGCTGGAGCCGGGCGCCGCTCTACGTGTCCGGCACCAGCGCCTGGCCGCTGCCGGATCGCGTCTTCGAACGGACCGCCCAGTCGCGCGAGCGCTTCTGGGATGTCGTGCCCCACGAAGGACGTCAGTTCAGGGTCCACTATTTGAACGATCGAAGCGGGATCTATGCCCTCGGCTATCCGCTGTTGACACTGTTCGGCCACGCGATCAATCTCGCCGAGCTCGTCAGCCTTGCGTTCGTCCTCTATCTCCTGCTGCTCATCGGTGCGACGCTCTTCAACGGCCTGACGTCGCGCACCCCGGCCAGCGGCCGGGCGCTGCTGCGCGAGGTGCGATCCAGCTTTTACCAGAAGCTGTTTTTTGCGTTTGTCGTCGTGGCGATTCTTCCGGTTGTGATTCTCGCGTTCGCCACACGAACCTACTTCGCCAATCAGTTCAGGGCTGGGGTCGAAGAGAACGCTGTCCGGACCGCGACTGTCGCCCAGCGCCTGGTCGAAGACTACGCGATACTCCAAGAGCGGCAGCCCGGAGCGCTGCGCCTGCTGGATGATTCGGTGATGGTCATCGTCGGCCGCGCGATCGACCAGGCCGTCAACCTGTTCGACGATGCCGAGCTGCAGGCGACGAGCGAGCGCGATCTGTACGCGTCCAGATTGCTGCCGACGCGCACGCCAGCGGGGGTCTACCGCGACATCGTCCTCAACCGTCTGCCGACCTACGTCGGCACCGAGGAAGTGGGCGGCCTGAGCTACCTGGTGGCGGCGGCCCCGGTGCGGGCGGGTGGCCGCGAAGGAATCGTGACCGTCCCCCAAACCCTTCAGCGACAGGAGAGCGAGCGACAGACCGACGAGCTCGATCGACTGGTGCTTGCCGCCGCAGTGCTGTTCATGCTGCTCGGCGCCGGATTCGGCTACGCCATGGCCGAGCGGATTGCCGATCCCGTGAATCGTCTGACCAGGGCGACACGCCGCATCGCGCGCGGCGATCTGGACTCGCGAATCGCCGCCACTTCGTCTGACGAGCTCCGCCGGCTCGTCGAGGATTTTAATCGGATGGCCGCCGAGTTGAAACAGCAACGGGCCGACCTCGAACGGACTCAACGTCTGGAGGCGTGGGCCGACATGGCGCGGCAGGTTGCGCACGACATCAAGAACCCGTTGACGCCCATTCAGCTGTCAGCCGAGCACGCGCGCCGCGTCAACGTGGACCGCGGCCGGCCGCTCTCACCGGTTCTCGACGACTGCGTCAACGCCATCCTCACGCAGGTCAAGCTGCTTCGGCAGATTTCTGCCGAGTTCTCGAGCTTCGCCTCGTCGCCGACGGCGAGACCCGAACCGACCGATGTCGGTGCCCTGGTTGAAGAAGTGATCGAATCGTATCGCCCCGCCCTGGCCGGCCGGGTCGAGCTCGACGTCTCGGCGCCGGATCAGCTGCCGATCATTCAACTGGACCGGACGCTCTTTGCACGAGCGTTGACGAACGTCATCGAGAACGCGCTGCACGCCATGCCGGGCGGCGGCCGGCTGACGATCGTCAGCCGGGCCGACTCGACCGGTCGCTCCAACTCCGTGATCGTGACCATCACCGACACGGGAGTCGGCATGGACCCCGATGCGGTGGCCAGAATTTTCGAGCCCTACTTCTCGACGAAGGCCACCGGCACCGGCCTCGGCCTCACGATCGCCAAGCGGAACATCGAGTTGAATGGCGGAACGATTGAAGTGCAGAGTGAGCGCGGGGTTGGAACAACGGTGACGGTGAGGTTGGGCTAACCGGTTCCGTCCCGAATCTGTTTGGCAGACGGCTCCTCGGTCGGGCGGCCGTCGCGGCGGCGCAGCCGGTTGATCGCCATGCCGATGAACGCCGAAGCGAGGTAGGTATAGGCCATCGCCACCAGCACCGCCTGAGCGTGAGTGGCCACCAGCATGATGCCGATCGCGATCAACAGCAGCACCGTGTAGGGGCGGCGTGTTTGCAGATCGATCGTCTTGAAGCTTCGAAAGCGAATGGTGCTCACCATCAGGAGCGCCGGGACGATGACCATCGCCAGCGCCAGCAACGCCTGCTCGCGCTCGAAAATTCCTGACGGGTACGCATACACGGTGGCGGCCGGTACGGCGGCCGCCGCCGGACTTGGCATCCCGACGAAATACCGCTTGTCGCCGCCGCTGGCGTGCTGGATGTTGAAGCGCGCCAGGCGCATCGCCGCTGCGGTGACGAACAGGAAGCCCGCCGCCCAGCCCAGCCGTCCGAGCGACGACAATCCCCACGCGAACGACAGAATCGCGGGGGCGACGCCGAACGAGATGACATCGGCCAGCGAATCGAACTCGACCCCGAAGTCGCTCGCCGTGCCGGTGAGGCGCGCGATCCGTCCGTCCAGTATGTCGAGCACGATGGCAAACCCGATGAAAGGCGCCGCGGTCTCGTACTCCCCCCGCATCGCGTAGACGATGCAGGCGTAGCCGCAGAACAGGTTGGCCACCGTGAAGAGGCTCGGCAGCAGCGCCACCCCGCGCCGGAACCGGCGCCGCTGTGGATCGCCCGCGCGCCGCAGGAAGCGAAGTCGGCCGTGGTGTTCGGATGCCATGTTCGGCTTGCTCCAGCCCGCGATGGGCCGGTCAGCTCAGTGTAGCACCGCGATGACGGTTTCCCCGGCCCGCACCGACTCCCCCACCTTGACGCGGATCTCGGCGCTGGTCGGCAGAAACACGTCCATGCGCGATCCGAATTTCATCACGCCATAGCGGTCGCCACCGCGTACTGCGGCGCCGACCTGCACCCGGCAGACGACGCGCCGCGCCAGCACGCCGACAATCTGCCGCACGACAATCGGCTGGCCATCGTGATCGATCCAGATCTCGCTCCGCTCGTTGGTCGCCGCCGCGTCGTGATGATAGGCGGGCAGAAACCGGCCGCGCTGGAAGCTGACGCGCGTCACCCGTCCGGAGACCGGCACGCGATTGATGTGCACGTCCATCGGGGAGAGGAAAATGCTGATCTGCAGCCACTCGCCGGGCGGCGCGGCGGCGGGCACCGCCGGCCCCGCGACCAGGACGCGGCCATCGGCAGGCGACAGCACCGCGTCAGGACGGTCGACAATCTGCCGCTCGGGATCGCGGAAGAAGAACACGAAGAAGCCGGCGAGAACGACGAAGCCGACGGCGAACGGCCAGCCGGCCGCGACGCCGGCGACCAGCGCGATCAGTAACGCGCCGACGATGAACGGATACCCGGCGGGATCGATGCGCATCTCAGGAGTTAGAAGTTAGAAGTGAAAAGTCAAAACTTTTCTCTTCTAACTTCCAACTGCCTCGCCGTTATCCCCGGCGCTGCCGCATGATGAGCTCCATGCGGTCCTTGAGCTGCAGCTTGCGCTTCTTCAGATTTACTTCTTCGAGTTGTTCGGGTTCGGAAAGGTAATGCTTCGAGGTGAGCTGGTGAAGTCGATCTTCGAGTTCGTGATGCTTGGCGGCGAGCTGATGAAACTCCTCGTCCGTCTGCAGCAACAGTTCCTTAAGGTCCTGTGACTGCTCATGCATGCTCCGCCTCCTTTTTGTAGGGTCCAGAACGTTGGTTCGGTGTGCGCGGTTGCATGGGGGCGCGATATGTACCGCGAACGTAGCACAAGGGACAGGGCGTTTCAAGGATGTTACGCGGGCTCTTCACGCCATAGCACAAGCGCGTCCTCGGCTGGGTTGGTGTAGTACTTGCTTCGGATGCCCTTGATCGTAAAGCCGAACTTTTCGTAAAGGCCTCGCGCCGAGGTATTGGAGCGTCGCACCTCCAGCATCGTGCGCTGTGTGCCGAGCTGCAGCCCCTCGTCGAGGACACGCCTCAGCAGGGCCGAGGCAATGCCCGCGCGCCGGAATTCAGGCGTGACGGCGAGATTGTTGATGTGCAGTTCGTCCAGTACCCGCCAGAACGAACAAAACCCCACGATTTGGCGACGGTTGTCGCGCGCCAGGAAGAAAAACGACACGCCCTGATTCTTCAGCTCCGCCAGATACATCTCCCTGGTCCAGGGGTTGGTGAACGATGCCTGCTCGATGGCCAGCATCGCGTCAATCTCGTCCGGCGATGCCAGTGGTTCGATGATCCACTCTGCCCCGCTCATGACGGCTCCCCGGCCCCTTTGTCCTTCGAGGTCTGTTCCCGGGCGATGACCGCATCCGGCCGCCGCACATAGAGCGGCTGCACGGCCGCGGGCTCGACCGACTCGCCCGCAGAGGCGCGCTCCGCAGCGATCAGACCGATGACGGGCGCAAGCGGTGGCGCCTCTACGATCGGACGGCCGCTGGCGGCTTGGATCACGTCGCGGTACAGGTGCGCACCGCTGCCGATGAACAGGTCCGGATTCTGACCCGCAGCGGCCCAGCGCTTCAGAATCGCTGCGGGATCGCCGACTGCCGCCGTCTCGACGGCCTGCAGCCGTGCCCGAGCAAACAGGGGCGCCGCAGCAACGCGATAGAGCGCGCTGAAGACGTCCCGTCGGTGTGCATCGATCCAGGCACCGATGATCGCATCCTGCGCCGCGGCCGCGGCGGCAATGTGTGCCAGCGCCTCGAGCGCCGAAACAGCGACGATGCGCTTGTGCAGGACGAAAGCCAGGCCCTGCATCGTCGCGATGCCGATCCGTAGACCGGTGAACGATCCCGGCCCGGCGGCCACCGCAAATACATCGATCGAGCCAAGATCGATCCGTGCCTCAGCTGTGACGGCGAGCAGATCGGCGGGCAATCGCTCGGCATGCGAGCGCGTCAGGTCGCCGACGCGCCGTGCAAGCACACGATCGTCGTCGACGACCGCCGCACTCAGCGTGCGCGTCGTCGTGTCCAGAGCCAATACACGCATGCGATAAACTACAGAATATGTCAACGTCGGCGACGCCGGCGATGAGGCAGTATCTCGACGCGAAGCAGCAGCACCGCGACGCAATCCTCCTCTTCCGGATGGGCGACTTCTACGAGATGTTCTTCGAAGACGCCCTCGTCGCGGCGCGCGCCCTGGAGTTGACGCTGACGTCACGCTCGAAGGACGTCAACGGCGGCGGGATACCGATGTGCGGCGTGCCCTTCCACGCGGTTGACGGCTATATCGCCCGCCTCGTCAAAAAGGGATTTCGCGTCGCGATCTGCGACCAGGTCGAAGATCCCCGCAAAGCCAAAGGCATCGTGAAACGCGAGGTGGTGCGGGTCGTTTCTCCAGGTACGCTGACCGACGCCGCCTATCTCGACGCACGCGAGCCGGCTTTTCTGATGGCGGTCGCGCCGATGGCGCACCGCGATAACGGCGGCTCGACGGTCGGCGTCGCCCTGCTCGACGTGTCGACCGGGGAGTTCACGACCGCCGAATATCACGGGGCCGAGGGGCTGCAGGCGCTCGCCGACGAGCTGGCGGTCATCAAGCCGCGCGAGGTCGTGGTGCCGTCGGGCGCCGACCCGCTCCCGGTGATTGTCGCGGCTGGCGTGCCGACTACGGCGCTCGACGGCTGGGCGTTCGACAGCGAATCGGCGCGGCGCACCCTGCTCGAGCAGCTGCGCGCCGGCGGCCTCGAAGGATTCGGCCTCGATCGGCGGCCTGCCGCCGTCGCTGCGGCCGGCGCGCTGATTCACTACCTGAGGACCACCCAGAAGGTCGACCTGGCGCACGTCCGGTCGCTCAGTCACCGCCAGCGCGCCGACGCCCTGCTGATCGATCCAACGACCCTCAGACACCTCGAGATTCTGGAGGGCTCGGAAGGCGGTCGCAGCGGCTCGCTGCTCGCGGAGCTCGATCGCACGATGACTTCGATTGGCAGCCGGATGCTGCGCGGCTGGCTGCTGCGGCCGCTGCTGTCGCTCGAGCGGATCCGCGACCGGCTCGATGCGGTCGAGGAGCTCGCCTTCCGCACGACCGATCGCGGCAAGTTCCGTGACGCAGTCAAGACCGTCCAGGATCTCGAGCGGCTGGTGGCGCGCGTGGCGCTCGGCACCGCGGGGCCGCGCGACTTTGTCGGCATCAAACACTCGATCGCCGCCATCCCGCGCCTCAAAGCGGTGCTGTCCGACTGTCAATCGCCACTCGTCGGGTGTCTGATCGCCGAGCTCGACGATCTGACTGACGTGCGCGATCGCATCGAGCGAACGCTCGTCGATGAGCCGCCGGCGCTGTCGCGCGAAGGGGGCTTCATCCGCGATGGCTTCGACAGCCTCGTCGACGAACTGAGGGGCATCAGCCGCTCAGGCAAGCAGATCATCGCGCAGATGGAGGAAGCCGAGCGGGCGCGCACCGGCATCTCGTCGCTGAAAGTCAGATACAACCGCGTGTTCGGCTACTACATCGAGATCTCCAGGTCGAACCTGCATGCCGTCCCGGCCGACTATCACCGCAAGCAGACGGTTGCCGGCGGCGAGCGGTTCGTGACCCCCGCGCTGAAGGAGTACGAAGAAAAAGTGCTCGGCGCCGACGAGCGGATCGTCGAACGCGAACTCGAGCTGTTCGGTGTGCTGCGCGCCGCAATCGCGGACGAGTCGTCGCGGATTCAGGCGGCGGCACGGGCGCTGGCCGCGCTCGATGCGCTGGCCTCGCTGGCGGAGTCGGCCGCGCTCAACAACTACACCAAGCCGCACGTTCACGACGGCGACGAGCTCGCCGTGCTCGATGCCCGCCATCCGGTGGTCGAACAGCGCACGGCGGCGGCCGGCGAGGCCTTCGTGCCGAACGACGTGCTTCTGAACGGCACGAACGCGCAGCTGGTCGTGCTGACCGGTCCGAACATGGGCGGCAAGTCGACCTACTTGCGGCAGACGGCGCTGGTCTGCGTGATGGCGCAGGCGGGGTCGTTCGTCCCCGCCCGCGACGCGAAGGTGGCGCTGGTCGATCGGATCTTTGCGCGGGTCGGCGCGTCGGACAACATCGCCCGCGGCCACTCGACGTTCATGGTCGAGATGCAGGAGACCGCCAACATTCTTCATACCGCCACGTCGCGGAGCCTGGTGGTGCTGGACGAAATCGGCCGCGGCACCGCCACCTTCGACGGCCTGAGCATCGCCTGGGCGGTGGCCGAGCATCTCGCGACCAACGCGAACGTCCGGCCAAAGACGCTCTTTGCGACGCATTACCACGAGTTGACCGATCTCGCCGACGCCACGCCGGGCGTCGTCAACTATCACGTCGCGGCGCGCGAGTGGAAAGACGAGATCATCTTCCTTCGGAAAATCGTGCCGGGGCGATCGGACCGCAGCTACGGGATTCAGGTGGCGCGGCTGGCTGGACTGCCGCGGCCGGTCGTCGCGCGCGCGCGCGAGATTCTGAGCGCCCTCGAGCGGGACGAGCTGACTCGCGGCGGCCGCCCGTCGGTCACCAGCACGCCGAATGAGCCGCAGCGCCAGCTTGGCCTTTTTCAAGCCGCGCCGGCCGCCGACGATCCGCTGCGCACTACCCTGGCCGCCCTCGATGTCGATCGGATGACGCCTCTCGAGGCGCTGACGGTGCTCGCCCAGCTGAAGAAGGACGCGCAAGATTGAATCGGGCACTCGTCAGCGTCCTCTGCATCGCGTGTCTGTTCGCAGCCGCATGCCTTCACCGCGCGATCGACAACCCGAATGTAATCGTCGTCGGCATCACCAGCGGGCCGAACAATCTCGATCCTCGCTACGGCCTGGACGACTCGTCGCAGAAGGTTCATCAGCTGATGTTCGACGGCCTGCTGATGTGGGACGACAACCTGCGCCTCACCACGACGGGAGCCCTCGCCGAGCGTCTGGAGAATCCCACCCCGACGACCTATCTCGTCACGCTGCGCCGCGGGGTGCGGTTTCACGACGGCCACGAGCTGACCTCGGCCGATGTTCTCCACACGTTTCGCACGATCCTGGATCCCGGCTCACGATCACCGCATCGCGGCGCTTATCGGGGGCTCCAGTCGGTCGAGGCACCCGATCGCTACACCGTCGTCTTCACGCTGCAGGAACCGTTTTCGTCGTTTCCCGTCAATCTCGTCATCCCGCAGATCGTTGCCGAGGGCGCGGGGCCGGAATTCCCCGACCGGCCGATCGGCACCGGCCCGTACCGCCTGGTGCGCCACGCCGTCGACGATCGGATCGAACTGGCACCGTTCGAGGGGTACTGGCAAGGAGCGCCGAGGAATGACGGCGTGATGCTGCGTGTCGTCCCCGATGAAGTGATGCGCGGCCTCGAGCTCCGCAACGGCTCGATGGACGTGGTGATCAATGACATCTCGCCCGACATCCTCCGTCAGCTCGAGCACGATCAGCGCCTGCACGCGACGACCGCACCGGGCGTCGATTACCAGTACATCGGCCTCAATTTTCACGACGCGGCGCTCGGCAACCTTCGGGTACGGCAGGCGCTCGCGCACGCCATCGATCGGCAGGCGATCGTCACGCATCTGCGTCGAGGCCTGGCGACGCCTGCCAACGGCCTCGTGCCGCCGATGGCATGGGCCCACGAAAGGAATGTCGTGTCATATGACTACGATCCGGCGCGCGCTCGTGCATTGCTCGACGAGGCGGGCTACCCCGATCCCGACGGCGAGGGCCCCCTGCCCCGTCTGCGTTTGACATTGAAAACATCGAATGTCGAGTTCAACCGGCTGCAGTCGACCGTCGTGCAACAGGATCTGGCGCGGGTCGGCGTCGCGCTCGACGTCCGGACTTACGAGTTCGCCACGTTGTTCGCCGACGTGATCGCCGGCAATTTCCAGTTGTACTTCCTGCAGTGGGCGGGCGGCGCACTTGCCGACCCCGACATCCTGCGCCGCGTGTTTCACTCGTCCCAGGCGCCCCCGGCCGGATTCAACCGCGGGCACTTCCGGAACGATGAGGTCGACGCGTTGCTCGACGAGGCGGCGACCTCCCTCGATCCGGACCGTCGGCAGCAGCTGTTCTCGCGGGCGCAGCGCGTGCTGGCGCGGGAAGTGGCGTACATCAGCCTGTGGCACAAGACCAATTTTGCGATCGCGCGACGCTCCCTCGACGGCGTCCATCTGTCGCCGATCGCCGACTTCCACTTTCTCCGACATGTCGCACGCATCAGCCCTGCGGCTGCTAACTAGCCTGCTGGCCGCGCTGCTGTGCGCCACGCCGGTTCTCGGCGCGTCGCGCTTCGATCCGAAGCTTCGCTTTCGGATGCTGGCCACCGAGCACTTCATCATCTATTTCCATGGCGGCGAAGAACGGCTGGCGGCCAGGCTCGCCGTCATCGCCGAGGACACGTATCGAACGCTCGGCCCCCGGCTGGGCACACCGGTCCAGAAACGGACCCACGTCGTGATCGTCGATCAATCAGAGTTTGCCAACGGCTGGGCGACCCCGCTGCCCTACAACACGATCGCGGTCAGCGCCGCTGCTCCGGCGGGTTCCGATCCGATCGGTCACAGCGACGATTGGCTGCGGCTCGTGTTCGCGCACGAGTACGCGCACATCGTGCATTTGGATCGCTCGGGTGGATGGTCTCGTCTCGTCCGCTCGGTCTTCGGGCGGACCCCGCTGGCCTTCCCCAACCTGTTCCTGCCGATTTGGCAGATCGAAGGAATCGCGACGTTTTCGGAGAGCGCCCTCACCAACATGGGCCGGCGGTACGCCGGCGACTTCCGAGCCATCGAACGGGAAGCCGCGCGTCAGGGCAAGCTCGAGCCGATCGACCGGGTCAATGGTGGCTTGACCAGCTGGCCGGATGGACACGCGCCCTACGCGTACGGCCTGGGCTTCCACTCGTACCTCGCCCGAACCTACGGCGAGGGAACATTCGCGGCGCTCGCGGACCGAACCGCCCGGCGAGTGCCGTTTTTCGTCTCGGGTGCGTTCTCCGGCGTGTACGGCAGGGGACTCGGCGCGCTCTGGAGGGATTATCAGACCGACCTGCGCACATCTTTACCCCCGGGTGCCTCCCCGGGCCAGCTCCCTGCTGCTGCAACCGAGCCGACGCGCGTTACACGACATGGCTACAGCGTGTTCGGCCCACGCTTCCTGCCGCGCGCCTGCGCGGACTGCCCATGGGAAGTCGTCTACTCCGTACGCACGCCGCATGGGTTTCCGTCGATGAATGCCGTCGCGCTGGATGGGTCGCGAGCGCGCCACCTGACCTCTCGATATCTCGGGTCAACCGCCGGCGTGCATCGCGATGTCGTCGTATTCGATCAGCAGGACGTGCAGCGTGCCGTTGGGTTGTACAGCGACCTGTATCTCCTCGATCTGCGGACCCGAGAGGTCCGGCAGATCACTGAAGGCCAACGGCTGCTCGATCCCGATCTTTCGCCGGACGGGACGACCATCGTTGCGGTCCGCGAAGGATCCGGACGAAGGGAGCTCGTCACGATCCAGGCGGGCGATGCAGCGCAAGCCTTGGTTCTTCTCTCTGAACCCGACACGCAATTCAATGCGCCGCGCTGGTCGCCCGACGGGACGTCGATTGCGGTGGAGCGCCAGCGGCTCGGCAGGATGTCGGAAGTCGTCATCGTCAGCGCGGCCGGGACCGAGGTACGCGTCGTGGCTTCGGCTGCCAACACCCGCTTCGTGACACCTGCCTGGTTGGCCGATGGGCGCGCGCTGGCCGTCGCAGTGGCACGCGCCGAGGAGCCGTTCAACCTGTACGAAGTCAACGACCTCACGGCGAACCCGACGCTTCGACAGCTGACGAACCTGAGCGGCGGCGCTACCTGGCCCGATGTTTCGCCAGACGGAACGGCGATGGCATTCGTCGGCTACACCACTGACGGCTCTGACCTGTTCACGCTTCCCTACCCGGCAGCGGCCGCTGGCGCCGAGCCAGCTCTGAGCACCGCGGTGGATTTCCCGCCACCAGCCGCAAGTCTCCAGCTCGACGACTCGACCGTTCGGACGTACAACCCGCTGCCGACACTCAAGCCGACGTCGTGGGAGCCGTTGGTTCACACCGACGACGATCAGCTGCGGATCGGGGGAACGATCGGCGGGCAGGATGTCCTGGCCTACCACGCCTATGCCGCATCCGCGACCTGGCGGCTCGACCAACCGGCGGTGGTCGAGGCTCCTGGCACTGAGATCGATTGGGATCTGGCGTACGCCTACAATCGGTGGCAGCCAACGCTCTTCGCCTCTTTGTCAGCGGAGACGTCTTTCGTTTCGGCGGTATTGACCGATCGACCGTCACCAGACACTGTTGCGGTCCGCTCGCGGCAGGTCGAGGCGGGACTCGTCGTGCCGTTCAGGCGGGTGCGGGTCTCCCACCGCGCCCTCGCCTCGGTCATCCGCGACAGCGACCGTTTCATGCTGAGCGACGCTCCCGTGACCTTCACGCGCACGGCCGCCCGCGCCGGGTGGAGCACGTCTTCGGCACGGTTCTACGGCTTCTCGGTCAGCCCGGAACACGGGGTCACCGTCGGCGCAACGACTGAGCACGTTCCAGCGTCGCTCGGGTCCGGTGACTCAGCGTCCTCGACGACGATCGATGTCAGGGCGTATCTCCCGGCGATCCGCGCCCACCATGTCGTTGCCATTCGCGGCGGCATCGGCATTTCGAACGGCGACGCGACCATGGGCCGCACGTTCCAGCTCGGCGGTGCATCGCCGGCCGTGAGCGTGCTCGACTTCGATGCCGACGCCTTCAGCCTGCTGCGTGGCTTCGAGGCCAACGCCTTCGGCGGGCGCCGCGTCGGCGTGATGAACGCCGAGTACCGCTGGCCGCTGGCATATCCCGAACGCGGCTTCCGCACCTGGCCGGTATTCCTCCACGCGCTTCATGCCGCCCTGTTCACGGACGTGGGCCACGCATGGTCGCGCAGCTTCCGGATGGCCGATCTCAAGGTCGCAGTCGGGGCGGAGCTTGCCGCGGATATCGTCGCTGCCTACTCACTGCCGCTCACGATCACCGTCGGCGCGGCCTGGGGTCACGACGGCGCACGGCGCGTGGACGATCGCACCACCATCTACGTCCGCATTGGCCGCGCGTTCTGAAAGGGGCGTCAACCTCATATAATTGGCGCGGATGAAGAAGAAGTCGCGTTTCCTGCAGACGCCGATTGAGCCCTTCACCGTCGAACCCGGCTTGACGGCGGACGAGCTGATCGTGCGAATGGAGCGGATTTCGTTTCAGGGGCGCAACCTCGCCACCGCCCATCGCGTCTGGCAGAAGATGCTGGAGGACGACGTCACGATTTTTCTCGGCATGGCGGGCGCGCTGAGCGCCGGCGGACTGCGCCTGATCGTGGCGCATCTGATCACCGAGCGCTACGTCGACTGTCTGGTGTCGACCGGCGCCAACCTCTACCACGACCTTCACGAGACGCGGGGCCAGCGGCACTACGTCGGCTCCGCTCACGCAGACGACGCCGCCCTCGCCGACGAGCGGATCGACCGGGTCTACGACACCTATGCGAGCGAGGAAGAGTTCATCGGCAACGACAACTGGATTGCCGACTTCACGACGACGCTCGAGGCGCGGGCCTACACGACCCGCGAGTTCCTCTACCAGCTGGGCGGCCATCTCTGGAAGACGACCGGGCAAGACGGCATCCTGACCGCCGCCTACCGGGCCAACGTGCCAATTTTCTGCCCGGCGATTGCCGACTCGTCGATCGGCATGGGCCTGTCGCAGGCCCGGCAGAAAGACCCGCGCTTCGGACACATCGACATCATCGGCGACATCATCGAGTCGGCGAACATGGTGATTCGCCGGCCGCGGACGGCATCGGTGGTGCTCGGTGGCGGGACGCCGAAGAACTTCATCAATCAGGCGAGCGTTCAGGCCGAGTTCTACAGCTCGGAGGTCGGCGGCCATCGCTACGCCCTGCAGATCGTCACCGACGTGCCGCATTTCGGCGGCGCCTCGGGCTCGAGCCTCGAGGAGGCGCAGAGCTGGGGGAAACTCTCGACCGATTCCGCGAAGGTGAGCGTGCAGGCCGACGCCACGATCGCGCTGCCGATTCTGGCGTCAGCGCTGGCGACCACCGCGCCGCCGCTGCTGGCGCGGCGCAGGAAGCCGGTCTTCACTCTGGCGTCGCGTGTCATGACCATCGATGGCCATCGGGTCGGGCACGATCATTTCGAGGAAGTGAATGAACCTGCCGTTTGAGTATGACCGGCTCGCGCTCGGCGAGTTCGGCGGCACCACTCCCACCACCACTGATTTCGAACGGGCGCGGGTCGTCATTCTGCCGGTCCCGCTCGATCGCACGACGTCGTACGTCGCGGGCACCCGCAACGGACCGCACGAGATCCTGGTCGCTTCGTCGCACATGGAATTGTGGGACGAGGAGACCGGCACCGACGTGCACAGCATCGGCATCTTCACCCTGCCGGAAATGGAGTTCCCGTTCGGAACGATCGACGAGGTGGTCGCCGAAATCAGGCGGGTCGCCGCGGAAATCGTCGGCCGCGGCAAGTTTCCGATCGTGATCGGCGGCGAACACTCGATCACGCCACCCATCGTCGCCGCCGTCGCCGCGAAACATCCCGGTCTGTCGGTGCTGCAGATCGACGCCCACGCCGACCTGCGCGACAGCTTCATGGGCACGCCGCACAACCACGCGTGCGCGATGCGCCGCGTCCTCGAATACGCGCCGACCACGCAGGTCGGCATCCGCAGTCTGTCGCCGGAAGAAGCTGCCGCCATCCCGACTCTGCGCACCAAGGTGTTCTACGACTTCAACATGCGAAAGGATCCCGAGTGGATCGATCGCGTCGTCGAGACGCTGAGCGACAAGGTGTACATCACGATCGACGTGGACGGCCTCGACCCGGCCATCATGCCGGCGACCGGGACGCCGGAACCAGGCGGCCTGTCGTGGTACGAGGCGCTGGCGCTGCTCCGACGGGTCGTCGACAAGAGGCAGGTCGTCGGCTTCGATCTGGTGGAGCTGTCGCCGATGGGCGGGAACGTCGCACCGAACTTCCTGTGCGCGAAGCTGATCTACAAGATGCTGTCGTACCGGTTCGCCGCCGAAGTCAACGGCGGTGTCGCGTCGGGCTCCTCGACGGCGGTCCGGGCCCGGACGTGACGGTCAGGACTTCTTCAGCGACTCGAGCTCGCGGCGGGCATCGCCGCTGAACGGCGACTCCGGAAATTCTTCGACGACGCGATTGAACGTCTGCTGGGCCTCGGCCGGCTTGCCCGCATCAAGATAGGTCCGTCCGAGCTGCATCAGGATGCCGTCGACCGGCAGAGGGCCGTCCTTGTTTTCGGCCAGCCCACGGTAGGTGTTGATGGCGGTGTCGTACTGCCCGTCTCGTGCCTGTGCCTCCGCCAGTCCGAGCCGCGCCATCTGTCCATAGAGCTTGTTGCCGGCGCGATCGATGACCTCTTGATACGCTGCGGCGGCTTCCTTGGTATTCCCGAGCGCCATCCGGATGGCCGCTTCGCGATACCGCGCGAACAGCCCCGCATCGCTCGAAGGGTATTGATCGGCCACGGCCTTGAACTTGGCGGCGGCCGCTTCGAGCTTCTCGCGTTCGGTCGGAAAACTCAGTCCAACCGCGGGCGCGCCGGGAGCGGGCGGCGGTCCGACTCGCGCTTCGCTGACCACGATTGCGTCGGCGAGCAGCCCGCCGGCACGGCCCTCAACCCGAGCGCTCCAGGCAAAATAGCCGATCACGGCGATCGCCACCACGATGGCGGCAATCGCAATCGCACCAACCTCACGCTGTCTCTCGTCAATGGCGTCGCGCGTGCGCGAGACCAGCTGCACGAGATCGTTTTCCTTGAGGTGATGGCGTTCGGTTCGCTTCATTGCTCGATAGAGGATAGCACGGCCGTTCGGAAGCCTCGGGCCTGGTCGGTTCAGGCTCTTCAGGAGGGTGGCATGCTCATATAATCGCGGGGCCGTGCCTGCCAACCGTCTTCTCGTGGCAGCGACGATCGTCGCGGCGGCCTGCTCGCAATCGCCGCGCACCCTGTCGTTTCTCCCCGCCGCCGGCGACATCGAAACGATCGAGATTCAGGACGTCGTCCGCGGTCCCGAGGCGGCAGCCACGCTGTTCCCGATGGAGGCGCGGTACGCGCTCACGGCCGCCGCAGACGCCTTCGTCGGGCGAGCAACCTTCTCGGTCGGTTCGAAGCAGGCGCGCCGCGCCGATGCCGAGGTCCGGGTGCCGCGCGATGCGGTCGATCGATTCGTGGGGGCCCTCACGAGCGCCCTCATCCGCGAAGGGTACGCACCACAGCAGCCGCCGCCTGGCGGCGCCTTTCCGGACGTGCGCATCGCGTTGAAAGCGCGGAATGGATCGACCGTGGTGCTCTTTACGAAATCGCCGGGTGCCCAATATCTGCCGTGGGGGATCGAATTCGACGAGCGCACCTATACGATCGAGTCGACCGCCCCGCCCGTGGCGTTCGGCGAGCTCCGGCCGTACCTGAAACGCGAGGAGTTGGATCGTCTGGCGCGAGCGGCGGTCGGCCCCCTTCACTAGAACCGCTGCGCGGTCGCTCACTTGGGCATCTCCGAGCTATAGTGCGCCGTACAGCCGGACACCGTGACCGGTTGAAGGAGGCCTCATGCAGTGGACTCGTCGGGCATTCGGCGTCGCCGCAGCGGTCGGCACAACTGCGGTTATCCTGCCACGCCGCCTCGCGGCGCAGCAGCCGGCACCTCCCCCGGCGCCGCCCGTCTTCACTCCGCTTCGCCGTGGCGTCGGCATCTTCCATCAGCGCGGCGGCACGATTGGCTGGCTGGTCAACGGCGACGGCGTGGTGGTGGTCGACACACAGTTCGCTGACACGGCGCCCAACTTTCTAGCCGGCCTGAAGGAGCGCACCCCGAAGCAGATCGACGTGGTGATCAACAGTCACCACCACCCCGATCACACGGGCGGCAACGGCGTGCTGCGCGCGGCGGCCCGCCAGCTCGTTGCGCACGAGCGGTCGAGCCAGAACCAGAAGAACACCGCCCAGCGGGGCAACACCCAGGTGACGCTGCCGGATGTCACTTTTCCCGAGACGTGGAGCGTGACCGTCGGTGACGAGACGGTGCGCGCGCGGCATTGGGGACCGGCCCACACCGGCGGCGACGCCGCGATTCACTTCGAGCAGGCCAACATCGTGCATCTCGGCGACCTGCTCAACAACCGCGGCTATCCGAACGTGGATGCGCCGGCCGGCGCCTCGGTGCACGGGTGGATCGCGGTGCTCGAAAAGATGGCGCCCGCCTATCCCGCCGACGCCCTCTACGTCTACGGACATGCCGAAGCCGGGCATCCATTCATCGGGACGCGGCCGGATCTGCTGTATCAGCGGGATTACTTCACCGCGGTGATCGAGGCGGCCCGCCGGGCGATTAAGCAAAGTCAATCGCGGGACGAGGCGATCAAGCTCGAGTCACTGCGCGGCTTCGAGCACTTCGGCGGCACCAAATCGCGGCTCGGGCTGGCCATCGGCATCGCCTACGACGAGCTCACCAAGAACGTGACCGGGAGTCGCTAGTCACGTCTGGCCGGCGGATTCGTCGCCGAGGACCCTCACCTGGGCTTCTCCGTGGCGCATCATTCGAATGAACGCGCTCACGAGATCGGGATCGAATTCGGTGCCGGCGCGGTCGGTCAGGTACGCGGTCACCTTGTCGGCTTCCCACGCGTCGCGGTACGGGCGTCTGGTCCGTAGCGCGTCGAATACATCGCACACGTGTACCAGACGGCTGGCCAGCGCGCAGCCCCGGCCGTAGTGCAGCGCGGGATACCCGCCGCCGTTCAGCATGATGTGGTGTTCGTAGGCGACCACAGCCGCCAGGTCGAGATCCTCGTCGCTCTGCAGGATGATTCGCGCACCGTCCACCGGGTGCCGATTCATCAGCAGCCGCTCCTCGTCGCTCAGCTTGCCCGGTTTGGTCAGGATCTCGATCGGGATCCGAATCTTGCCGATATCGTGAAGCAGGCCGGCGACGCCGTATGCACGAACCTCCGCGGCAGAACAGCCGACGTGCTCCGCCAGCCCCATTGCCAGGACGGCCACATTCAACGAATGCGTCGTGGTGTACTGATCGAACTCCTTGAGCTGCAGCAGCGGAAGGACCATGCGGCGATCGCTGTGCATGGCGACCGACAGCGATCGCACCACCGCCTCCGCCTCGATCAGCGGCACCGCGCCGCCCGACTGCACCTCGTGGTGCAGCCAGCGAAGCGTCTCCGCCTCTTCGCCAAGCGTCAGGTCCAGCGTTGCGAGACGGGGCGCCTGCTGAGCGGCCTGCTCGTCGGCCTGCCCCTGAATACCCACGGCGCCAAAGCGAACGCCGAGCGAGCGCAGCTGGCGGCTGTCGCTCGTGTCGACCGCGGATACCATCAGCCGCGCGAGGATCTCCTGCAGGAAGCTCTCGAACTCGTCGCGGCTGATCTTGCGCTCGAACTCGAGCCGCTGGATGCCGGCCGTCACCAGGCGATGGCCCCACTCCCACGCTTTGAGCTCCCGGAGCGGATCGCGGCCGTAGACGACCTCCTCGTCGAGGAACGTGAACGCCGGCCGCTCGTTGGCGAGCTCGTCGAGCAGCTGATAGGCGGCGTCGATCGCGTTCTCGCGTGAGGGATGCCCCGGGGGATAGAGCGTCATGATCGCCAGCGCGTGGGCGAAGGCCTTGAGGAAGCCAGCTGGATCGCTCATCGTCCCTCGCGGCGCGCTGCCGCCTGACGGACCTCCGGATCGGCGGAGGCCGTCGCGATCGCCAGCAGCGGCCCCGCCGTTTGATCGTTCGGCCATCCTTCCGACAGCGCCCGCAGCGCCGCCAGGCAGACGGCGGTCGGCGGCGCGAGCTTTGGCCGCCCGAGCAAGGTCCGCCCGCCGTCGACCAGATGCAGGAGCGCATCGAGGGCCCTCGAATCGGAAGACCGTCCGAGCGCACGGATCGCGAGCACGCGCAACTCCTCGATGACCTTCACGTTGAGCGCGACGCGCGTCACCAGTGGAACCACCGAACTGGGGCATTCGAGCTGAACGGCCATCACACCCAGCCGCAAGGCCCGAGGGTCGAAATCCTCCAGCGCGCTCCGCAGCGCAGCGTCCCGCTCCGTCGGCAGCGAAAGCTGTAGCAGGATCGCTTCGTAGCGGACTCGCGGGTCCGGATGCCTCGCCCACGGGGCCGGCGAGAATCGGTGCGGAGCCCGACTGAGGCGTTGGAGCAGCACGAGCATGTTGCGCACGACATACCAGCGCTCGTCCTGGAGGCGCGCGACGATGAGCGGGCCGACATCGAGCTCGGTGTGTGCGATCCGATCGAGCAGCCGGCGGCGCGTCGAGCGGTTGCTCGACATCACGAGCGCTTCGAGCAGTGCCTCGTAAGCCTCGAGCGAAATCAACGGGAACACCTGGTCGAGGGCTTCCACATCGAGCGGCTCGTGCGCCGCCAACACTGCGATCGACGACGGCGCACCCAACTTGGCCCGGAGACGTTCAGCCGCGGCTTCACCGCCGGCCGGCGGCGACGTCAGCAGGGGCAGGACGGCACCGAACCGGCCATCGCCGATCACGCGGTCCATGGCGCGATCGACAATCGGGCCGAAATCTCCGACTTCGAGGCTCATTTGCACGATACGAAGCGGGTCCAGCTCGTCGTCCCCTGAGACCATCCGGACATCCGTCTCAACTGGAGCCTTGCGCGCGAGATGCTGCAGCACCTTCCCATACCCGTCTGGATTCGGATCCGCAAGCTCCCATCCGGTCAGGAGGCTGCCGACCTGCTCGCGCAGCGCCTCATCCGCCAGCGGTCGCACGTGATCCTGACCGAGCTCCGCATGGACGGCCAGCTTGGAAAGCATCCTGACCAACCCGTGCGAGATGGTTTGGCCGCTGGCGTCGGCGGCGGCCTTGAGGATCTCGACGACCGCGTCCACCGCCATCCCACTCGCCGCGTTCCAGACGAACTCGCGGCGTTGGGCCGCGTCGCCGCCCATCTCGACCAATCGCCTTAGCGTCTCGGGCCTCAATGCTCCAATCAACCGGGCGGTGCGATTGCGAAGGACGGCCGCCTCGGCTCCGGATGCGCTCTGCAGCTCGCGGGCGATCTGCAGCAGGTACCCGACGATCACCTGATCGTAGGCAGTGGCGCCTTGATGCTCTTCAATCGCCTGCGCGACGACCGAGGGCTCGGTCGACATTGTCGCCGCCGGCTCGCTGGGCCGATCGGTAGCCATGGCCGCGCGCGCCAGACCGATCCACAACTCGGCGGCGCGGCCTGCCGCCGCCTTGTCGGATCCGCTTTCACCGGGGGCGACGCTGACCAGCTCGAGCCGATCGAACGTGAGGGGATGCAGCCGCACGTGGGCCCACTCCAGCAGCCGGCCCGACGGGGCCAGGCCGAGAGGACCGTCCCGCTCGGGCTCCGCGGACAGTGCGCGCAGCGCCTGGCCCATCTCTTCGGGCTGCAGACCGGATGAAAGGCTGACGGCACCGAGATGATGCCGATGCAGCCCCTCGGCGAGACGGCGCAGGACCGGCTGGTCGGGGTCGGTCGCGACGCCGTCGATGATGAGTTGACGCCGCGCGACGCCGAAGACGAGCATCGGGCGTTTCTCGAGGAGCCGCTCGGCGCGATCGGTCACGCCTGCCACGGCCGCTCGCAGCGAGGGGTGCTCGCCCGGGTACATCGCGTGTTTCTGCAGCGCAATCGACAGCTCGACCAGGAAGTCGCTGAGATCCCGCGACAGGGTGACGCGTTCGGGTTTGGGAGCCGCGTCCATTGAGGGGCTAAAGATGATGGTCGGAGTGCTCGGACGAGGTCAATGCCGCGCTCGGTGGTCTGAGCGGCGTACGCATTTAGGGTTTCTTCAGGCAGAGACCCAGTTCTGCCCGCATGGCGGGCAACCACTCTACCTCCCCTGTCTGGGTGATTTCACGAGTCAACGAGCAGCCACTCTTATAAATTCCTGTAACTGGGCGATTTGTGAAGATCTCGTCGCACAGCGGCCCTGGGTGCGGGCACGCTGCACTCAACCTCAGAGGTATGGCGGCGCAGATGAGGCACGCAATGATTAGAAGCCGTTGGGTCATCGATGGCACACCCATAATCCGATTATGGGATCGTGGGCCCCGCCCCACGAGTAAAAAGTGCGAACGAGCGCCAGCGAGTGAGCCACGCGAGCGGAGCGGGGCTCGTGGGGCCCCGCTGAGCGCCCGCCTACGCCAAGCTCCGGCGAGGTCTCGCCGAAGCGCTTCGCGCGAAGGCGGAAGCGTGCGGGGGGAGTTCGAGGGGCGCTAGCCCCTCGAGTAGAAAAAGAGCTGGCGCGCCCGGCCGGAATTGAACCGGCGGCCCCCCGCTTAGGAGGCGGGTGCTCTATCCGCTGAGCTACGGGCGCGCGGGTGATCAGTGTACAGGAGAAGCCAAACGTTCAAATGGCGCCCGACTCACTCAGCTTCTTGAGCCCCTTGCTGACCCGCGTGTATTCCTCATAGCGCCGCTGATACCGTTCGAGCTTCTCGCGCTCGACACTTTCCAACCGGGCGCGGAGCACGGCCGACCCGCCCGACGCGCGGAGCTCGTCTTCCGCTGCCGCCGCTTTCAGCTTGTATTCGGCGTCGTGAGTCGCCTCCCACGCCAGCCAGTCGGCCGACCAGCGCGCATGGGCGGCCTGGAGAAGATCGCGGCTGAACGGAAAGGTGTCGCCGGCGGCGCGATCGATCGCGGCGAAGTCGTCCGGAAAGAGCTGCCGTGCCGTCGCAGCCAGCGGCTGCCAGATCAGGAGCGCGCGCGGGTCGGTGGCGGCGGCCGCGATGCCCGGCGCGAACAGCCCGAGCAGCTGGACGCGACGGCCCGCCGCAGCGTCCTGGCCGCGCTGTGCGCCAGTCAGCTGTCCGGCGATCATGCGCACGGCCACGATCAGCGCGACGCCGACGATCGCCGCGGCGAGAATCAGCTGCACTCGGTACTGGAGAATCGCGTGGACACGCTCGCCTTCGAGTTTGTGGCGGCCGTTCAACGCCAGCAGCTCGATGAGAAACGCGAACGCGTGAACCTCTCCGCCGAGCCGCCGCACCAGCTCGCCGGTCGCCTTCGCCGTACCGCCGGTGGCCAGCAGATCGTCGACGATCAGCACCCGCTGCCCTTTGCCGACCGCATCGTCGTGCATTTCGAGGGCGTCTGAGCCGTATTCGAGGTTGTAGCTGGCGCGCACGGTCTTCGATGGCAGCTTGCCCGGCTTGCGGACCGGCGAAAAGCCGGCCCCGATGCGGTCCGCCACTGCGGAGCCGAAAATGAAGCCGCGGCTCTCGATGCCGATCACGAGATCGATCCCCTGATCGACGAACGGCGCCGAAAGACTGTCGATCGCCGCGCGGAACCCGGCGGGGTCCTGCAGCAGCGTCGTGATGTCGTAGAAAAGAATGCCCGCCTTGGGAAAGTCGGGAATGCTGCGGATCTTGCTCTTGAGGTGCTCCATGGTCATCGAATGGCGAACTCTGTCTGCCCGGTGATGTCGGGGCCGTCGCTCACGAACACCTGGTCCACACGAGCGCCGGGCGGACCGTGACGGATCTCGTCCTCGAGACGCGCGAGGGCGTCCGCATCGCCGGCGGCGGCAATCTCAACCGTGCCGTCGACGTTGTTTCTGACCCAGCCCTTGAGGCCGGCCCGCACGGCCGCTGCCTGCGTGAAGTATCGGAAGCCCACGCCTTGCACCCGGCCGCGGACCAGATAACGTCGCGTGAGCCGCATGACCCAAAAGCCGAGCGATTATACTGGATGCCCGTGCCGTCGCCCTGTCCAGGTACTCATTGTCGAAGACGACGCAGATTTGCGTGAGATGATGGCGCAGCTGCTGACCCTCGAGGGATATCACACCGAAACGGTCGCGAACGGGCGCGAGGCGCTGAAGTACCTGCACGAAGCACCGCGGCCGGATGTCATCCTCCTTGATCTGATGATGCCGATCATGGATGGATGGGAATTCCGCAAACGCCAGCAGGACGATCCGGCGCTCGCGGACGTGCCGGTGATCGTGCTGACGGCACTCGATCAGGCACAGGCCCGGGCCAACGATTTGAACGGTGTGGACTTTCTCAAGAAGCCGCTCGACTTCGATCGCCTGCTCGAGCTCGTGCGCCGTCACTGCCGCCCGGAGCACTGACCCTGTTGCATGCACCGCTCACGACCGCTACGCATCGCGCGGGGTCTGGTCAGATGGACGCTCGGCGGCATTGCCGTCCTGTTGCTGCTCATCGTCGCCGGACTGCTGGCCCTCCAGACCGGCTGGGCGAAAGGCTATCTCCGCGGGCTGATCGTCAGCCAAGCCAACCAGGTCCTCACCGGAACCCTTGAAATCGGCTCGCTCGAAGGATCCTTCTTTCGAGGCGTCGAACTGCGCGACGTCCGCCTGACCAGGGACGACGAACCGATTATCGCCATCGAGCAGGTCGCTCTTACCTACACCATCCGCGAGCTGCTGTCCCGGGGCATCACGATTCGACGGGTTCGGGTGGTGCGTCCGCATGTCGTCGCCGAACGCCAGCCGGACGGACGCTGGAACCTCGCGGCGCTGGTCAGACGCGACGCGCGCGAGCAGGATCGCCGCGGGCCGGGCCGACCGATTCACATCGGCGCGATTGAGGTCGTCGACGCCGACATCACACTCCGCGACCAGCTGAATCTGGCCTTCGCCGTCGCGCCGCGCCGCTACGCGGCGCTCAACGCCGCTTTCACATTCGACTACGAGCCGGTCGAGTGGCGGCTCGACTTCTCCAACGCGTCGTGGAGCGGAGGGTCGTCGGACCTGACCATGCAACGGCTGGCCGGTGTCATCGCAAACGGGGACAACGGTCTGACGTTCGAGAACCTCGTCGTGCAGACCCCGGCCAGCGCGTTCTCGGTCGACGGCCGGGTCGTGCGGGGTCAGAAACCGACCATCCTGGACCTCCGTGTGAAGGCTGAACGGTTCGCCTTCCAGGAATGGGCGGGGCTCGTGTCCGGTCTTCGCAACATCGCGGTCGTCTCCTCATTCGACGTCCAGCTGCGTGGTCCACTCAGCCGGCTGGCGACCGATCTCAACCTGCAGTCGGATGCCGGCAGCGTGGTCGGCGCCTTCGTCCTCGACACGACCGTTCCCGGCTCGCATGGGACAGGGGCGGTGGAAGTCGGCCGGTTGAACCTGGCGCGCTGGTTGAATCGACCCGATCGTCCCTCGAACATCTCGGGACGCGTCGCCTTCGACCTCGACCTCCAGCTGGGACGCCGCGGCGGCTTTCCGCGCGGGCCGTACACGTTCGAAGGGTCGCATGCCGAGTACATGGCCTACGCAGCGAGCGACGTCCGTGCGCGCGGCCGCATCAACGAGACCGAGGCTCTCATCGCCGAAGCCACAGCTGTGGCATACGGGGCGAACGTCCGAATCTCGTCCGGCGCTATTGGTATTGCGACGCCGTACCGGTACCGCTTTCAGGGGCAGGCCAATCGCGTGGACCTGCGCGCCCTTCCCCGCACGATCCCTCTGCCACGCGTAGACAGCCTGCTCGCCTTCGACTACGACGTCACCGGCCGCTTTTCATCGCCCTACATCGCCGGCCGCGCCACCTTCGCCGATTCCGAATTTCTCGGTGCGCGCCTGCTTTCGGGGGCATCGGGCTCAATCGACACGTCCGCCCGGCCATTGCACTACACAGGCGAAGGGCCGGTGGTGGGAATCAACTTAGCCAGATTTGCGCGCGACCTGGACATCGGGTGGCTGAGCGATCCCCGCTACGCGGGAACGGTGTCGGGGCGGTTTCATGTCGACGCCACCGGCACCGACCCGTCGACCATGACGCTCAAAGGCGGCGGTCGCCTGACGCGAGCGGACATGTTCGACGGGACGCTGGCCGATGCGGACGTCACCATCGATATCGCCGATGGCTCGCTGAGGGCGTCGTACGACGGACGACTCGACCGCATCAATCCCGCGATCGCATTTCAGGACGAGCGGTTTACGGCGTCGTTGAGCGGCGGCGGCGCCGGACGGATCGCGATACCCGAGCTCCTGATTCGCGACGTGGACATCGCCGACTACGAGATCGAGGCGGACCTGTCGCTTCAGCAGTCGTCGGTTCGAGGAGTGCTGCTCGACTCATTGTCCGGCTCGGCATCGCTGGCCGGAGGCACGTTCACCGTCAACCCACTCCTGGTCGGCGGCGACACGATCAGCGGTGTCGCGTCGGGGTCCATCGACTTCGCGGGCACGCGGTCGATCGATATGGCCTACGACGTGACCAGTGCGGACCTCGCGCGTCTGCAGGACCTGATCGGCCGCGAGGCCTCGGGACAGCTCGCCACCAAGGGCAGGGCTTCGGGAACGCTCGATGAGCTCCATCTGGTGGGAACGGGAACGGGGAACCGACTGGCAAGCGCCGGTGTCGACGCGCTGACGACCACGGCATCGTATGAGGCCACGATTCCGACTGCGGCGCCCGATCGGACGCGCGCAACCGTCACCGGCGAGGCCACCTTCGTCGAGCTGGTCGAACAGTCGCTCCAGTTCGCTCGGGGAACCGTAACCTATGACGCCGGCCGGATGACCATCGATCTGGCTCTATCACAGAGCGAATCCCTGAACGGAAAAGTGACGGGCGGGCTGGTGCTCGACACCGACAAACGTGCCGTCACCCTCGAGGCGCTCACCATCGCGTTTCAAAACAGCGCCTGGCAGCTCGTGCGGCCAGGCGGACCTGCCGTCATCACCTGGGATGACCAGGGCCTGACACTCACGCCCCTTGCCTTCGCCGACACCGTCAACGGCAATCAGCGAATCAGCCTCGGGGGTACCTGGCGCTCCGACGGCCGCGGCAGTCTCCAGGTCACGGCCCGAGGCGTGTTTCTCGAAACGGTGGCCGGAATCGTCGGCCGGCCGGCAACCTACGGCGGCTTGTTGGATCTCGACGCAACGGTGGCCGGGACCGCGGCGCGGCCGACGGTCATGGCGATGCTCAGCGTGACCGAAGGACGCGTCCGCAGGTTGAGCTACGAGCGCCTCGCAGGAAAGGTCGACTACAGCGATCAGTACTTGCGGCTCGACCTGCGCCTCGATCAGGCACCCGGCGTCTGGCTCACGGCGGCCGGCATCGTTCCGCTGGCGCTGGTCGACGAATCGCGGCCTGACGGCCCGCTCGATGTCACGCTCAGCTCGAGCTCGGTTGGCCTCGGGCTCATCGAGGCGATCACCAGCGCGGTCCGTGAAGTGGCTGGAACGATGGAGCTGAACGTCCGGGCGATAGGCACCGCACGCGACCCGTTTTTCACCGGGACGGTCGGGATTCAGAACGCATCGTTCCTGGTCAGCTCCACCAACGTCAGATATCGCAACGGCGCCGCCGCTCTTCAGCTCGCGCCGGATCGCGTCACGGTCGAGCGTCTGCGGATCGAAGACATGCGCGGGCGCCCGCTGGAACTGGTCGGCAGCCTGGGCACGCGTCAGCTCAGGGTCGGCGAGTTGGCGATCGACGCACGGGCGCAGCGATTCATGGTCCTCGACAACGAGTTCGGTGAACTGGAGGTCGATGCCGACCTCAAGCTCCGTGAACAGTTCGAAAGCCCGCGCGTCCTCGGCACGGTGACCGTCGTCAACGGTCAAATGAACGTCGACGCCATTCTCGATCGGACCCTGTTCCGTCCCTACTCCACCGCTCCCCAAGCGCCGGCCAACGTCGATGCCCTGGTGGCGCTGAACCCGTGGGATCGACTCGGTCTCGACTTCGAGCTCCGCGTCCCCGACACCCTGCGGATGACCGGCGACAACGTCCAGGTGGCCACCGGCACGCCGCTCGGGCTGGGCAGCTTCAACCTGCGCGTGATGGGCGATCTCTATTTCTACAAGGATCCGGGGCAGCCGCTCTACGTCAATGGATCGTTCGATTCGGTCTCGGGCAGCTACGCCTTTCAAGGGCGGCGCTTCGATCTCGATCCAGCGAGCTCGATCAACTTCCGCGGCGATTTGATGCCCGAGGTGTATGTCTCGGTGTCGCGGCTGATCTCCGGGGTCGAAACGCGGGTCACGATCGCCGGGCCGCTCAGTGAACCGGAACTGCGCCTTGCCAGCACGCCGCCGCTCGAATCGTCGGACATCCTGTCGCTGATCGTGTTCGGGACGTCGACCAACGAGCTGAGCGCCGCACAGCAGGAAGAACTGGCCATCCGCGCCGGCACACTGGCCGCCGGATTTCTCGCGACGCCGCTGATCACCGCGCTGGAGCGCAGCCTCGGCCTTCAGATTCTCGAGATCGAAGCGCCCCAGCTCGGCGGCGGCCCGCGCGTCACGGTTGGCGACGAACTCGCTCCCGGGCTGATCGCCCGGTTCAGCCGTCAGTTCGGCCGTGACGAGTACGACGAGGCGACGATCGAATACCACCTGTCGCGCATGTTCCGGATCCGCGCGACGTTTTCGGACGCCAGCAGTCTCATCCTGCAGTCGCAGTTCCGAAGGGTGGAACGCGCTGGCATCGACTTCCTGGTGTTTTTCAGTTTCTAAAGGGTGTCTGCCGTCGTCGCGGGATCGAGCTGCACCGCGCGCTACGGCGTGAAATTCAATTCGGTCCGACCCGCAATCACGTCAACCTGTCGCTCGAGCCGCTCGGGGCCTGCGAAGACGACCGCCTTGTAGTTGCCGGGCACCACGTTGTGAATCTC
This sequence comes from uncultured Acidobacteriota bacterium, assembly GCA_963728825.1. Lineage (GTDB taxonomy): Bacteria > Acidobacteriota > Vicinamibacteria > Vicinamibacterales > CAVVIG01 > CAVREM01. The sequence goes on along the minus strand of CAVSLA010000004.1, from coordinate 1,227,464 downwards.
GAACTGACCCGCCTGGTCCGACAACACCGCGTACGGTGAAGGTGACGAGTAGATCGTCGCGTTCATCGCCGGATGAATGTCGCAGCCGACGTTGTAGAAGCCATCGCGAGCGAAGGTGAACCGGTAGTCCTCGCCCATCGGGATTGCGACGTTGAAGGTGCCCGCCTTGGTCGCGTCTTCGTTCACGCGCACGTTGTGCAGCGTATCGTCGCTGTTGCGGAACTCGACCGGCTTACCGGTGCGAACGATCAGGATGCCCGGGATGAACGTCAGCGCCACCTGATCCATCACTGGCAATTCGCTCGGCGGCAACTCACCCGGCGTCTGGCGCTCGAGCACCACGATTGACGGCAGACCGCTCGAAACCGGCACGCGGCCGCCCACCATGCTCTGCACCGGAATGGGTGGCGCGTTGGCTGCCGGCGGTGCGGAAGTTGCTGATTCGGTCTGGGGCTCCGGGGCATTCGAGCAGGCTGCGAACAGCAAAAGCGCGGCGAGCGCGCACGACGTCCGTCTCATGAATATCCGGACATTATAATGTCTTTACGAATGTGAGGTCCTCGGATGGCAATGGATCCCGTCTGCAAGATGCAGGTTGACGAAAAGAAAGCCGCCGCCACCAGCGAGTACAACGGCAAGACGTACTACTTCTGCGCACAGATCTGCAAGACCAAGTTCGACAAGAACCCCTCTCAGTACACTCAATAGTCGAGAGTCGGGAGTCGGGAGTCGAGAGTCGAGAGTCGAGAGTCGAGAGTCGGGAGTCGGAAGGAACGTCTCACGACCCTCCCGACTACTGGACTACCGACTACCGACTACCGACTACCGACTACAGGTGGACGAGAGCATCTTGACCGATTCCACCTTCACCAGGAGTGGCGCGGGAGTTCCCGCGTCTGAACCGCCGCTCGTGCCCACCGGGGCGTTGCCCGCCGGCGAGGCCATCGAGCCGACGATCTCTACACGGTGACCAACGTGGGGGTTGATCGTGTCAGTGTCGGCGTCGAGCCGGTAGGTTTTGCCCGCGTCCTTGTCGGCAGGTGGCGCTTTTTCCTGGGCGGTCCCTTCCTGCGCGTTGATGAGGACGAAGGTCAGGCTGTCGATGGTCGTCCCGAGCGCCTCCCTCGAACTCACCTGATCGGCGCGTTCCACACAACCGGTCAGCGTGATTTTCGAAACGCCCGGCGACTGGGCCGGTCGATCCTGTGCGAGCGCGGGGGCCGCCGCACACGCGACGGCCAACGTCACGCCCTTCAACCATCGCGTATGCATGCGGCCTCCTGTTAATCTGCTGTTAATCAATCACTACCACCGGAACGCGATACCGATGTTGGCGCGCCAGAAATCAAGACCCGACAGGATCTGGCTGGCCAGCGCGTTGCCGTTGTCGATAGTCCCCGGATCGAGGCCAAGCGAGTCCTCGATGGAGTCGTTCGAAAAACCGCGGAAGTAACGAACGTCCGCCCGGACGCCGACGTTGTCCGCGAAGCCCATCACGCCGAAACCGATATTGGCGCCGAGCTGAGTGTCATCGGCCTGGAAGTTCTCTTCGAATTCGTTGTCATCCCCGCTGATCGAATCGGACCGCAGCGTCAATGCACCGAGCCCGCCCGACACGAAGGGCTGCCAGTTCTTGTCCGGACCGATCGGCACGCCAGCCATCAGGTTGAACATGTAGCTGTTGACCTGTGGCTCGTCCAGGAAGATGTTGTTGCGAAGCTGGAAGTTCGGGGTAAACCCGGCGAGGAACTCCGCTCCGAACCAGCCGCTGGTGTAGCCCAGCGCGCCGCCGAAGTCGATGCTTTGACCGTCGGCCTGTTCGCCGAAGTCGGAGCCGACATGCGCGGAGGCGAACCACCCGCCGGTGTCACCGTCGTCGAGGTCGTCGAAGTCCTGATTGTTCGTGGTCGTCCGCGTGGTCGTTGTAGTGGTCGTTGTATCAGGCGCAGTTGTCGTCGTTGTTTGTGCCGCGGCCACCGCTGGCGCTGCGATCAGCGCAGCCGTCAGCAGCCATTGCTGAACTCTCATTGCGTTCCCTCCATGGAAAGGCAGGGCTGTCATGCAGCCCCCTAACCATGAAGCCGTGCAAGCGTCGTTCCCCGGGCGCTCAGCCGTTAGAAGCCTGGGCGAAAATTCAACGCCAGCGTCCAGCCCGACCGGCCGCGGTCGAACGGCCGGGCCGCCGCAATTTCGAAGACGAAACCGGTCGCGTTCAGCCGCACACCGCCGCCAACGGTGCGAAGCGTGGCGTAGCCCTGGCGCTCGTCGACCTCACGTTCGAACGATCCGGCGTCAACGAAGATGAACCCATCGATCGGCGCGAAACCCGACTGCCGCAGCAGTCCAAGAGAACCGATGAGTGGTGCCCGCAGTTCGGCGTTGGCGACGAACAATCGCCGGACGCCCACCTCGGTGAGAGGCTCGCAGGTCCTTGCTGAGCACGGCCGGCCGAGCGCTTCGCGAATGGTGTAGCCGCGCACCAGATCGCGAAGCGTCCAGACCAGCGGCAGGAGACGTCCGTCAGATCCGTCGCGGCCGTACCGACCGACGTGGTGCAGCCGTACGGCCACTGTCAGCGGCCGCGCCGGCATCAGGTAACGCCGGTAGTCTGCCGTGACGGTGACCAGCGACAGGTCGCCGAACGTCGGCGCGATCTCGAAGCGCGATCGCCTGCCCAGCACCGGCGCCGTCGGTCCGGCTACCGAGCTGTCGTAGACCAGCGCCGCTGCGCTCTCGACCAGGGTCAAGCGCGATGGGGCCGCGATCCGCTGGTCGCGTTCGTCAATGAGCTGACCCGTCGAACGGTCATAGTGTTGCGTGCGCAGCTCGCGCGCGAACGAGACGGCATGGACGCCACCCGTCAGCTCGACCCGTTGTACGCGGCTGAACGGATAGGCCGAGAGCGCCATCGCCTGGCGATGGATCTGACGGAAGCGCTCGGTGTCGCGGGCGACGATGTCCAGCGACTCGGGCCGCGTGATCGTGCTCACGAAGCCAACCGGGAGCTGGGCGCCCAGCAGGCCCCACGTCCACCTGGACTGACGATTGACGTAAGCCGTCTGCACCGCGAAATCCTGCGCCCGGGTGCCGACTTGAAACGCCGTCTGCAGCTGCCGCTGCTCGAGCAGATCGCTGAACGAGATCGACATCCCGGCGCGGAAGAATCCGCCGAGTGCGCCGCCGCCTGCCGAAAGGTACGGTTGACCGACGCTGTTCAACGCCAGGCCGCCCCGGTATCGAGTTGACGAAAACGTCTGGGCGGCCGGGGGCGCCGGTGCGTCGGGCTTCGACTCCTGGACCGGACGTGACAGCGAGCTCGCCACCGGCGAGCCCTCGGCAACGGCCATCGTTCGAATGTCGTATCCGCCATCCGTGTGGACGCTGTACGCGAGCCGTCCGGCGAGGGCCGCCACCGATAAGGCCGGACTGAGGGCCGTAATCCCGCTCACGCCGCTTCGTTCGCTGGTCAACCGGTGAAGCGTCGCCGCTTCGATGTCCAGCCGGAAGACGTTGCTCACGCCGTCTGCGTCGGCGACGAACACCAGGTCGTTGCCGATCCACTGGGGATCGATGTTCTTGGCGCCCACCACCGACGGCAGCTCGCGAATGTCGCCAGACTCGACGTCAACCGCCGCCAGCCGGTAGTCGCCGAAGGTCAGGCTGTCGAGCGACGAGGTGAACCGATCGGTGGTGAACGCGATGGTGCGACCGTCGGCCGACCACGCCGGTTGCAGATCGGCGTAGGCATCCCTGGTCAGCCTGCGGAGCGAGCCAGCCGCCAGATCGAAGATATACAGATCGGTGACACCGCCGCGAAGCGCCGAAAAGGCCAGCTGTTGCCCGGTCGGCGACCACGTCGGGTCGAATACCTGATCGAGATCGTCAAACGCCAGCGTCTGTTCGACCGCTCCGTCCGGCATCTGCAGGACGGTCAGGACCGGTGCGCCGTGGCGCAGCGCCGCGAACACGAAACGCCGGCCGGCCGCATCCCACCCTCCAGCCGAGTCGATGAACTGGAGGCTGTCGAAGCGCGGATTGCCGGCGGTACCAACGATCTTCCGACGCACGTGACCGGTCTTCGCATCGGCGAGAAACACGTCGACCGAATACCGATCCCGTTCCGAGAGAAACACGATCTGCGAACCGTCGGGACTGAGGGCGGGACCGACGTTGAGCTTGCCCCCGCCACGCTTGGCACTGATCAGCAGCTCGCTCGACGGCGCGCGGTCGTCGGACGCGCTGGTGGCGACGACGCGCATGGCGGTGTGCCATCGGGTCGTCAGCGCAGCCTCCCCCGCTCCGGTGACCGCGACCAGCCGGCCGATTGCACCGCCGTTGGCCTTCGACGCCAGCGCCCGGGCCGCGATGTCCTCCCCGTACACGTCGGCAAGAAACGCCCAGAGCGCGTGCCCGTAGCGATAGGGAAACCAGCGCGGATCGTGTAAGCGGCGGATGGAGGGCAGCCGATTGCCATCGACCGCATCGCGGACCCACATCCTGGTGTTGGCGTCGAGCTCACCCAGTGTCAGGAACTCGGCCATCCCTTCGAGGAACCAGAGCGGCAGCAGGGCCATCGATCGCCCGCTCTGCTGGAGGATGTCCCGCTGGAAGGCGTGCACCAGTTCGTGGCCCAGCACGTGGTCGGTCTCACCCAGGGTGGCGGCAAACGGCAGCACCACCCGTCCCTTCAGGTGATCGGTGAAGCCGCCGACGCCGTCCGGCAGTGTGCCTGGCAGGACCGTCGTCTGCCGGAAGTGTGGCTGGCTGGCGTACAGGACGATCGGCGTCCGTTCGCTCAACGTGTGATCGAGCGCCCGTGACAGCCGGCCGTACCAGCGCTCCGCCATCGCCGCCGCATGCAGCGCGGCGTCCTGTTCGGCGAGGTAGTAGTGGACGTCGAAGTGTTCGGTGCGCAGCACCTGAAAATCGAACGACTCGTACTGGACTTTATTCCGTCCGAAGTACTGCGCCGACGCGGGCCCTGCCGACACAAGCAGCACGGCGAGCCCGAACCCCATGGCTCTCTTCCCCAAGGCTCGTTCCCCAAAAAACGATTGCAGGCGTATCGAAAGCGCGGGAGAGGGACCCTATGTTACTCATATAATCCGGTCAGGCAAGCCTTATGTCCTCCGTCCGCGCCCGCGGGACCCTCGCTGGCATTCTCCTCGCGGCCGCGATGTGGCGTGTGGCGGCGCAGGCGCCGGGGTCGATTTACGCCGCACGGGTCGACAGCATCATCCACCCGGTTTCCGCCGAATACATGATCGCGACGCTCGACCGCGCCGATCGCGAAGGGGCGGCGCTGGTCGTTTTCACCCTCGAGACGCCCGGCGGTCTGGTCGAATCGACGCGGGCGATCGTCACGCGGATGCTGGCGGCCAGGACGCCAGTGGCGGTGTTTGTCGCCCCGGCCGGGGCCCGGGCCGCCTCCGCCGGCTTCATCCTCGCGATCGCCGCGGACGTCGCCGCCATGGCCCCTGGCACGCACATCGGCGCGGCGCACCCCGTCTCGGCCAGCGGCGGCAATGTCGACGAGGTCATGTCGAAAAAAGCCGCCGAAGATATCGCTGCTTACGTGCGAACCCTTGCCGGCGGCAGACGCAGGAACGTCGATCTGGCGCAGGGCGCCGTCAACGACAGCCGTGCGTTCACCGAGCAGGAGGCGCTGACCGCCTTGCCGCCCCTGGTGGATCTGGTGGCGGTCGATCTCCAGGATCTCCTGCGGAAGCTCGACGGTAAACCGGTGAGACGTTTCGACGGCAGCGAAGTCGTGCTGCGGACTGCCGGCGCCGGGGTCATCGAGATTGAGATGACGCTGCGTCAGCGCGTGCTCAGCGCCATCGCCCATCCGAACATCGCTTACCTGCTCCTCAGCCTCGGGATGCTGGGGCTGACGGTTGAATTGTGGTCGCCCGGGGCGGTCGTCCCCGGCGTGGTCGGCGCCGTATCGCTGCTCCTGGCGTTCTTCTCGCTGCAGATGCTGCCGGTCAATTACGCAGGACTGCTGCTGATTCTGCTCGGGATGGGTCTGCTGATCCTCGAGATCAAGGTCACGAGCTACGGCCTCCTGACCGTCGGCGGGGCGGCCAGTCTGCTGTTCGGTTCGATGATCCTGGTCGATTCATCTGCCCCTGAACTGCAGTTGAATCTTCGCCTGGTGCTGCCGGTCGTCGCCGGGATCGTGGTCATCGCGGTGCTGCTCGTCCGGCTGGGCATGTCAGCACAAAGTCAGCGCGCGGTGACCGGTGAAGAAGGGATGATCGGATATGGCGGCCGGACGTTGACGCCGATCGAACCCGGCGCGACGGGACAGGTCGCGACCAGGGGCGAGATCTGGCAGGCGGTCTCTGATGAATTCATCCCCGAAGACACACCGGTCCGCATCGTCGCTGTGCAAGGGCTGACGCTATCGGTTCGCAAAGAATGAGAGTGCCCGTATGGTCATTTCCCCTGCGCTGATTGTCGTCGTCATCGTGGTGCTCTACCTGGTGAGCTCGATCAAGGTGCTCTCCGAATACGAGCGAGGTGTCATCTTTCGGCTCGGCAAACTGCTGCCGCAGCCCAAAGGGCCGGGCGTCATCCTGGTGTTTGCGCCGATCGACCGGATGGTGAAGGTGAGCCTGCGGACGGTCGTGCTCGACGTGCCGCCCCAGGACGTGATCACGCGTGACAACGTCTCGGTCAAGGTTAACGCCGTCCTCTACTTCCGCGTCATGGATCCGCGGCGCGCGATCGTGGAAGTCGAAAACTACATGTACGCCACGTCACAGCTCGCGCAGACCACGCTGCGCAGTGTGCTCGGTCAGGTCGAGCTCGATGATCTGCTCTCGGAGCGTGAACGGCTCAACCACGAGCTGCAGCAGATTCTCGATCAGCGCACCGATCCCTGGGGCATCAAGGTTTCCGCGGTCGAGGTGAAACACGTCGATCTGCCGCCCGACATGCAGCGGGCGATGGCGCGTCAGGCCGAAGCCGAGCGCGAGAAGCGCGCGAAGATCATCCACGCCGCCGGCGAGCTCGAAGCATCCGAGAAGCTCCAACAGGCTGCCGGCGTCATCTCCGCCCAGCCGCTGGCGATTACCCTCCGCTATCTCCAGACCCTGACCGAGATCGCATCTGACAAGAATTCAACGATCGTCTTCCCGTTGCCAATCGAGCTGCTCCAGATGCTCAAATCTCGAAAGGACTGAGTGCTCGAAGACGCGCTGCTCCGCGAGCTGATCCTCACCTACGCGCTCGCCCTGGTTTTCGTCGTCGGCCTCGCCCGCCTCCATGTGCCGCCGGTCGTCGCGCTGATCGCCACCGGAGCCCTCGCCGGACCGGCCGGCATCGGCATCGTCCGCACGCAGGAAGACGTGCAGCTGCTCGCCGAGATCGGCATCGTGCTGCTGCTTTTCACCGTCGGGCTCGACTTCTCGCTGGGCGATTTTCGACGCATCTGGCGGCGAGTGGTCGGCGGAGGCCTGCTGCAGATCGGCGCCACGGCGGCCGTCGTGCTCGTCGTGCTGATCGCGGCCACCGATCGCTCGGTGCGGGTCAGCCTGTTCATTGGTCTGTTCGTCGCGCTGTCGAGCACGGCCATCGTGCTCAAGGAATTGAGCAGCCGGAATCAGCTCGATGCACCGCAGGGTCGACTGATGGTCGGGGTCCTGCTCCTGCAGGACCTGTGCGTCGTCGCGTTGCTCCTGTTGGTGCCGCTGATGTCCGGCGAAACACCGCTCAGCGCCATTCCACTCGTGCTCGGCCGGGCCGTTCTGGCAATCGTCGTCGTCCTGGCGGTCAGCCGCTTCCTCCTGCCGCTGCTGCTCGGCGTGGTGGCCCGGAGTGGACGGCGCGAGGCGTTCTCGCTGGCGGTCGTCGTCGCGAGCGTCGGCACCGCATGGGCGAGCTCGCTGCTCGGCATTTCGATGGCGCTGGGCGCCTTTCTGGGAGGACTGGTCCTCGCCGAAAGCGAGTTCAGCCATCAGGCGCACGCCGAGATCCGGCCCGTCCGCGATCTGCTGGCGGGACTGTTCTTCATCTCGCTCGGAATGTTGCTCGATGCCGAAGTGATCCTCGGGCGATTGCCGCTCGTTGCCGGCGTGACGGTCTTCATCGTGGTTGTCAAAGCGCTGGCGGCTGCCGCAGCCCTGTGGCTGGTCAGAGTACCGGCCCGCGTTGCAGTCGCCGCCGGTGTCGGGCTCGCCCAGGTTGGCGAGTTCTCGTTCATTTTCGGCCGGTCGGGACTCGAGGCCGGGCTGCTGTCCACTCCCGACTGGCAGCTGCTGCTCGCCGCCAGCATCGGCACGATGGTAGTGACCCCGGTGCTGATTGCCTTCGCTCCTGGACTTGCGAGGCGCCTGACTGGTCGCCTGGCCACCGTGACCGACGAGTCACCAATTCCCCAACTCTCAGATCATGTCGTGGTGCTGGGTTATGGTGTCGGCGGTCAGCTGGTGGCGCGTGCCCTTTCCGAGTTCGGCATTCGCTATCTCGTCCTGGAATTGAACGGCACGGCGGTGCGAACGGCGCGCGCCAAGGGTGAACCGATTTTCTTCGCCGATGCGACCAGTCCCGACGCGCTCGCGTCCGCGGGAATCGAACGGGCTCGCGCACTCGTGTCGGTGCTGAGCGATCCCGACGCGGCGATGCTCGCGATCCAGGCAGCGCGAACGCTGTCGCCCGATGTCGTGATCATCGTGCGCGCGCGATATCGGAAGGAAGCAGATGCGCTGGTGCGGATGGGAGCGACGATGGCCGTCGCCGAGGAGTTCGAGGCGTCACTGGAAGTCCTGACTCAGCTGCTCGCCCGGCTGCAGGTGCCAGACAACGCCGTCGAAATGCTGCTGGAACGTTTTCGCCGGCCGACGGACAGCGCGCGGCCCATCCGGCCCGTCGGACGACTCGAGGAGCTGTCCGCCGATCTCGACGAGCTACCAATCGCGAAACACGAGGTGCAAGCCGGCGCGTGGGGGCTCGGCCGTTCACTCGCCGATCTCGATCTGCGCGCTCAGACCGGCGCGCTGGTCATTGCCGTGCGACGCGGCGAGCAGAACGTGCCGTCGCCGCCGCCGGACATGCAGCTCGAATCGGGAGACCTCTTGTACCTGATGGGATCACCGACCGACCTCGCCCGGGCCGAGCGGCGAATCGCCGCTGGAGAGTAATGGGCTGCAAAGCTGAACCTGAGGATCTGAGGAGCTGAGGAACTGACGTAAGCCGTCAAGGCTTTGTCGCGGCCGCCGCGGCTGCCTCGCGTTCGAGGGTGCGCGCGCCGCGCAGAATCAGGGCGGTGGCCTCGTTCCCTTCGTGACAGGCGTACTCGAAGATCTGATAATCGTCGCTGCGAACGAGCGGCATGGAGAACGTCCAGGGACGTTCGTAGACTTCGGGATCGTCGATCGTCATCTGATAGACGATCGTGTCGGGATCGGTCCGTGTCAGTCGCTCAACGAGCCGCAGCCTCTTGCTGTGAGGCACGCCGCGCAGTCGACCAGACCCCGCATGCGTCGAGATCCAGCCGCGATCGTGAAAGTTGGTCGTCTCGATGACGAGCGTCGCTCCCTCCCAGTGGCCTCGCGAGACGCCGAGCCACTGGCGAATCTCAGAGCCGGCGGGCGGACGGCCGTCGAGTGGCACGATTCGCGCCTCGTGGATCATCTCGGACATGATCACCACGTGCGTCGGCGTCTGAATGATTTGATAGCCGTTGTTGTAGCCGGCCGGAAAGATATGTGTCGGGCTTCGCGTGATGCAGCGGTCCCACGGGCTCATCGTCTCGAACGAATCGACGTTGGCCACGTTGAAGTCGCGCTTCGCCTCGGCCTCGGAGCGGAGGGGAATCCGTCCATCGGGCGGGTCGATGACGAGCGACGTCTGGCGGGTTGAGACGAGCTTGTAGCCCGTATCGACGAACGCCTCGTTGTCGCTGCCGACGTCGCCCGGCCGGCGCGCTCCCCGGCCAGCCGCCCGACGCTCCGTCGCCTGCCGCTCCTGCTCGGCGGCTTCTTCGGGCGAGTAAAACGCCTTCTCAGCCAGCGCGGGCGGCCGTTCCAACGGGGTCAAGGTGCCGTTGGTCCAGATCCCTTGCAGATCGGACTGAGCAACAACCGACAACGGCGTGACGAGCGCCATCAAGAGGGCGCCGGCGAGCTTTCGGGCCATCCGCCACAGCCTACAGTATTCTGGAGAGGTGAGTCTGGTCCGGTTCCTAAAAATTGCTCGCGATGTGCTGGACGGCCTGTTCCATCGCCCGGGCAGCACCTGAGGACTCGACCCGGTGTCCTGGGAGCAGGACGCGAGACGGCGGATGCAGGAAGAGGCTCAGAATCTGAGGAACTGAGAATCTGAGGAACTGGGGAACTCCATAGATCCTCAGAATCCTCGCAGATCCTTCAGATCCTCAGATCGTCAGATCCTCAGATCCTGAGTTCAAGAAGTTCCGGATGTCGCCGAGGCGTGCCATCGCGTCGGCTTCGCCGAGCTCGATCAGCCGCCGCACGTAATCGTTCTGGAACATCACCAGGCTCAGCATGTCGTTCGAGCGCGTCTCGCGCGTGCCGAGACCGCGCGTCAGAAACCGGAAGGCGCGCGGCAGCTGCGGCTCGTAGCTGTTGGCGAGCCGGCCGAGATCCATCGACGGCCGAAGCATCAACAGCTCGATGTGACGCAGGCCGTCCCGCTCGTGCTCGGCGAGCCGCTCGACGAGTGCATTGACCTGACGCAGCTGCATGGCGTCGGCGTCGAGCTGGTCGAGGAAGATCGCGTTGTAGAGAACGCCCGCCACCTGTGCCGGCGGCGGATAACCGCTGACCGCGGGGCGATCCGCTTCTTCGCGCGACCGGGCGTAGCGCGTCGAAATCGCGATGATGCGGCTGGCGCCGAGGTGCACCGCCGGCGACAGCGGGGCCGTCAGGCGAATGCCGCCATCGCCGTACCATGCGCCCTCCACTTCGACGGCCGGAAAGAAAAACGGCAGCGCCGCGGACGCCATCACATGGCTGACGCGGAACTCGCAGGAGAGGCTCTTGCGATGCGGCCGCTCCCAGGTCCCGATCCCGCAGTCGCGGCGCGCGTGTACCCAGGTGACGGACTGGCCGGTGGTATAACTCGACGCCGTCATGGCGAGGGCGCGCAGCCAGCCATCGGCGAGGCTGCGGCCGATGCCGACGATTGCGCCTTCCTCAGTCTGGAGCATCCGTTCGAGCAGGCCTCGCAGCGGATCGGTGTCGACGAGGCTTCGCGCCAGCGGGAGCAGCGTACGGCCACCCGAGACCAGCCGCCCGCCCCACCGGACCAGGCGGCTCGTCAGATCGCGAACGTCCACACGAAACACATCGTCGATGTGCAGTCCCGCCCAGACCGCGGCCAGATCCTCGACGCGCTGGGCAAACGGCTCCTGTCGGGCCGCCAGGTACGCGGCGTTGATGCCACCAGCAGAGACGCCGGTGAGAATGCCGGGCACGACGTCCGGGAATTCACGGGCCAGGACGCGCAGGAAGCCGACCTGATAGGCGCCCCGTGCTCCGCCGCCGCTCAGCACGAGGGCGAGGTCAGCGTGAGAGGTCTGAGGAATGCCGTTAATTTTATGCGAGGGCAGCGATCCTGCATCGATCTGGGTGGGCCGCCACAGCCGGGCTGCCTTTCCATCCCTGTCGATTTCGCGGTGCCGCGTTCGACCATGCACTGAACGGCTGATTGGGAACGGATCAGCCCCTTATAAATGAAAAGGAGACGTCACATGCGCGTTATGGTCATCGTCAAGGCAAACAAGGAATCCGAGGCTGGCGTGATGCCCGACCAGAAAATGCTGGCCGAGATGGGGAAATACAACGAGAAGCTGGCCAATGCCGGCATCATGCTCGCCGGGGAGGGGCTGCACCCCACCTCGAAGGCGAAACGCGTCAAGTTCTCGGGGACTCAGCGCACGGTCATCGACGGCCCCTTCACCGAAACCAAGGAGCTCATCGCCGGGTACTGGGTATGGAAGGTGAAGTCGATTGACGAGGCGGTGGAGTGGTTGAAGAAAGCGCCGTTTGACGGCGGCACCGAGCTGGAAATCCGCCCGATCTTCGAATCTGATGATTTCGGTGCGGAGTTCACCCCCGAACTGCGAGCGCAGGAAGACGCCATCCGCGAACAGATCAGCAGTCGAAAGTAGGCGGACAGATGTAGGCCGGGTCTTTGTGGACCCGGCAAATCCTTATAGATCCGCGAAGGCCGGATGGTAGTGAATCGTGCCGCCCTTCCCCGCCAGGACGGCGGGCGTGAGCTCGAGGGCCATGAACACTTCGTCCGGCACGTCGTACACGCACCGCATCCCGAAACGCGACGCCGGCACAAAGCCAAACCGCGGATAGAACCCGGGATGCCCCAACACGACGACCGCCCCGCTGCCCGCGTGACGGCAGGATTCGAGGCCCGCCGCCACCAGTGAGGAACCGATTCCCCGGCGCTGCGCGGCGGGAAGAACCGCCATCGGCGCCAGGCCCATGATGCTCGGCGCTGCGTGGCCCGAGAGCGTTACTGGTGAAAAGAAGATGTGGCCGACGATCGACCCGCCATCATCCGCTACCAGCGAGATGGTCGGGTCGGCCTGTTCCCTCAAGGCGTCGACCAGGTCGGCTTCGGCCGACGTCTCGAACGCGGACCGATTCACGATCCTCACAGACGCCTCATCGGCGGATCGCTCGGGCCGGATCAGGATTTTCCCCGCGGTCACACTACAATCCCTCAGACAAGTACGCTCCGGAGATCAATGTCTGGCATCGATGCGGTCATCTTGGACCTGACCGAACAACTCTGCCGGAAGTTTCAAAGGTTGACCGGCAGAACCAACGTCTGGCTGGCCGTTCAACTCACGAATCTCAGCGTCGTCGTCTACTTCGTGTGGACGGCATTGTACTTTCCCGGCATATCGATTCTCAGCGCTCGCGTCGCCGTCGGGCTGTTCAGTGCAGGCGTCCTCTACGGACTGACGCAGACGGTCTTCAAAGTGTCGATCGAAGCGGCCGAAGCGAACGCCTACACGCGAGTGGCCAAGGGCCTGAGGAATCCCCGACGAGTCCGGGACGCCCAGCTGCGGGTCTCGTTCCTGGTCCTCACCCTGCTGATGATCCCTCCCGTGCTGTTCGCCTACATCGTCTTGGACAGCCGGCTCGCGCTGTTGAGCTACTCGTTGGTCCCGCTGACCACTGTCCTGATGTACGTCCTGGCATGCCGATCCCTTGCCGGCGTGCCCGGGCAAGGTCCGGGAATGGCTGTACGGCGCTTCGCCGGCGGCCGTCAGGAAGTGATCTGGATCACGTCACCTGCTGAACCCGTGGTCACGTGCGAAGACAATCGCCTGTGCGCGGGACCAGACACCCAGCTTGTCGAACAGATTGGACGAGTGGTTGCGGACTGTCTTCTCGCTGATGTTCAGGCGCTCGGCGATGTCGGTATTACTGAGCCCGTCGGTCATCAGCGCCAGCACCTGACGCTCGCGGGCCGACAGCGCGGCGAATGCCGAATCACCGCCCGCCCGACCGGGCTGGAGAAACGCCAACACAGCATCCTGGAATCGCTGCCAGGCCGGTTCGTGTTCGAGCAGGACGTGATTGCGCGAGTCGAGCTCGACGAACTCGGCCCCCGCAATGCCGCTGGCCAGCAGCCGCCCCTCGGAGACCGGCGTGATCACATCGTCACGGGCGTGCAGCACGAGGGTTGGCGTCCGAACGTCGCCCAATAACGACACGATATCGACCTCGGCGCGCGCTTCGAACAGCCGGGCCGCGATCTCACCCGAGGTCGTCTTCAAACACAGGTCGTTGAACCAGCGGATCTGCTCGTCGCTGCCGCCCGGAATGAAGCGCGATGTGAAGACCTGACGGAAGGTCGGATTGTCGCTACCCCATGCGACGCGTGCCAATTCGACCATCGCCTGGTAACCGCGGGCGTTTTCCGGCGCGCCCCGTCGTAACACCCCGCGCGCGTATCCTCCGTACAGAACCATCCGCGACACCCGCTCCGGATAACGGATCGCGTACTTGATGCAGGCCGCAGAGCCCTGTGAGATGCCGAACAGCGTCACCGGCCCGTCCGGCCGCGCCGCATCGATCACCATCTCGAGATCCGCCACCCACTGATCGAGCGACAAATCGCCGCCCTTCCAGTCGCTCATCCCGCAGCCGCGCTCGTCATAACGCACCAGCCGGTACTGCGCGGAAAAGAACTGCAGCCAGTGCTTCCAGACCGGACTGTCCCATTCGTATTCGAGATGCGTGAGCCAGTTGGCCGCTTTGACCACGACTGGACCCGCGCCCGACTCGGCCCACGCCAGACGTGTGCCGTCGGAGGCGTTGAGGTAACGGACGTGCTGCCGTTGGCGCGGTGGGGCCGTCATCTGCCTGACCGGGACATTTGTCTCACGACCGGAGGCCGAATTTTAGCCGAACCGGGACAAAGCGCCGATAGCGACCAGATTGCCGGGAGCGCATTCTTCCTGCAGAACAGGAGGGAACGCTGGTGCTGAAACGTGTGCTGTTTTTTGCCTACGGCGTCGCATCGTATCTGATCTTCCTCGCGACGTTTCTCTACGCCATCGCCTTCGTCGGTGGCTTTGCCGTGCCGAGCCGCCTCGATGGCGACCCGCAGACGTCACTGCCTGCCGCGCTGGCGATCGATTGTGCGCTGCTGACCATCTTCGCCGTGCAGCACAGTGTCATGGCGCGGCGGTGGTTCAAAGAGCGATGGACGCAGCTCATTCCCTGGGCCGTCGAACGCTCGACCTACGTGCTGTGCGCCAGCCTGGCGCTGCTGCTGTTGTTCTGGCAGTGGCGTCCGATCGGCGTCCAGATCTGGTCGGTTGAGTCGCCGGCTGCCCGGGCCGTGCTGTGGACGCTGTTCGCCGCCGGCTGGGCGACGGTTCTGACCGTCACGTTCCTGATCAACCATTTCGACCTGTTCGGGCTGCGCCAGGTCTGGCTGCCCTTGATTGGTCGGCCGTACACGCGCGTGCCATTCCGCACGCCGCTGCCCTATCGGTTCGTCCGTCACCCGCTCTACTTCGGCTTCCTCCTCGCCTTCTGGATGACGCCGACGATGACGCTGGCGCATCTGGTGTTTGCGCTGGCGACAACCGCGTACATCGTCCTGGCCATCCAGTTCGAGGAACGAGATCTCGTGTCGGAGCATGGCGCCGCGTACGAAACCTACCGCCGCCGGGTGCCGATGCTGCTGCCGCATCGCCGAGCGTTGTGAACCCGTCATTTTCGTCAATCAGGAGGATCACTATGTTAGTCAAGCACTTCGTGTCTTCGATGTTCGGCGCGCTCCTGCTCGCCACGTTCCCCTCGTCCCCCGCGCTGGCGCAGGAGGACGGTCACCGGCAGCACGCGGCAACCAGCAATCAGGCCACCGGCCTTCTCAAGATCGTGCGGGACTCGACGGAGCGTTTCCGTGACGTGACGGTGGCGGAGGCGGAGGGCTACGGCCTGCTATTCGGCTGCGTCAGCGGACCAGACGAGGGAGCGATGGGCCTCCACTATGTAAACCTGTCTCTGGCATTCGACGGCGAGCTAGAGGCGGCGCGACCGGAGATTGTGATCTACGAGCAGCTGCCGAACGGACGCCTGAAGATGACCGGCGCCGACTATCTGGTTCTCGCAGCCGACTGGCACGCCAAGCACGCGGCGCCGCCCGAGCTGATGGGACAACTCTTTCATCTGTTCGAGGCGCCGAATCGATTCGGGCTTCCACCGTTCTATACCCTGCATGTCTGGGCCTGGAAGGAGAATCCAAAGGGCACCTTCGTCAACTGGCATCCCAAGGTGTCCTGTGACGCGTACAACACGCCGACCCCCTGAAGGCTGAGGGGTCGAAGTAGACTTGCGGGGATATGCTTCGACTGCTCATCACCAGCCTGTTGCTCATCGCCGGCGGCGCCGCTGCCTGCCACAGCGCTCCGCCGGCCTCCTCCTCTGAAGCCGGGTCGTTCGACACCTGGGCCGAATCGTTCGTGCAGAACTGGATGCGTGATGCGCCGCAATTCGCGACGCGCACCCAGTATTTCTCCGGTGCCGAACAGGACTCACTCGATCGGCAGATGGCACTGGTCGGCGAATGGGGCAACCCCTTCGGTGTGACGGCGGCCAACCGTCGCGCAACGCTCGCCCGGCGCGGCCGCGACGAGCTGTCCCGCATCCCGCCCGGGTCGCTCAGCGCGGTGCAGCGCACCTCAGCGGCGCTCCTGCAGTGGACGCTCGACGACACGATCGCGTCGGCCGGATTCGCGTCGCATTCCTACGTCTTCGATCAGTTCAACGGATTGCAGATCGATCTGGTCAATCACCTGACTCAGGGTCACCCGATCCGTCAGCGGCGGGACATCGACAACTATCTCACGCGCCTGGCGCTTGTCGCCCCGCTCATCGATCAGGGACTCGCTGAGGAACGATCGGCCGGCATCGTCGCGCCGCGCTTCATTCTGCAGCGCACCGTCGAGCAGATTGACGGGTTCTTGAAGGACTCGCCGCGCACGAATGTCTTCGTGTCGACGTTCGAGCAACGCATCCGCGCGCTGGGCGAAGCGATTCCACCGGCCGAGCGCGATGCCGCGGTCTCGGCCGCGCAGAACACCGCCGCCGACGCGGTCATTCCGGCCTACCGCCGCCTCCGCGACTTTCTGGCCGGGCAGATTCCCAAGGCGACCGATGACGCCGGCGTGTGGCGGCTGCCGCGCGGCGACGTGTTCTACGCGCAGACGCTTCAGACCTACACCACGACCACCCTGACACCGGATCAGATTCACGAGATCGGGCTGAAAGAGGTGGCGCGTCTCGAAGGCGAGATGGATACGATTCTGAAGCAGCTGGGATATGCGAACGGCACCGTCAACGCGCGCTATTCGCAGCTCGAAGCCACGCTGCAACCGAAAGGTTCCGCCGACCCCCGGCCGCAGATTCTCGCCGGCTACGAGAAGTGGGTGCGTGACGCCGAACAACGGGCCGCACAGATCTTCGACCTGCGGCCCACAGCGCCTGTCGACGTCCGACGCGAGCCGGCCTTCTCCGAAAAAACCGCCGCCGCCCACTACACGACGCCGGCGCCTGACGGCACCCGGCCGGGCGTCTTCTGGCTGCCGCTGCCCGGCCCACCGTACGGAGTGCTCCGCACCCGTTCGCTTACCTATCACGAAGCCGTGCCCGGCCATCACTTCCAGCTCGCTCTGCAACAGGAGATGGCTGACCTGCCACGGTTCCGAAGCCGCGGCGCGATCAGCGCCGGGTCGGCGTTCGTCGAGGGTTGGGCGCTCTATGCGGAGCGGCTCGCGGACGAAAACGGCTGGTACGAGAACGACGTGCACGGCAGGCTCGGCTACTTGAACAGCATGCTGTTCCGAGCGCGCCGCCTCGTCGTCGACACGGGCATCCATGCGAAGCGCTGGACGCGCCAGCAGGCCATCGACTACGGAATCAACGAGCAGGAGGTCGAACGCTACGTGGTGTGGCCGGGGCAGGCCTGTTCCTACATGATCGGCCAGCTGCGGATCGTCGAGTTGCGCGAGAAAGCGCGCAGTGCGCTGGGTCCGAAGTTCGCGATCAAGGAGTTCCACAACCTCGTGCTTCGAACCGGTGACGTCCCACTGGACGTGCTGACGCGGGAAGTCGACGCCTGGATCTCGGCATCACGCTGAAGCCGCGCTGGCATTCGCAACGGCGCGATCAGGTCACACGGGCGAAGAGCGTATCCCAGGTGCGATGATGCTGGGCGCGATCGGCCCGTGTACCAGCGAATCGACGCTCCAGGATGCGTAAGCGGCGCATCTGATCGACGTCGAACTCTTTCCATCCATGTGCCGCTCCGCTTTGACTGTCACCGTCAATCTGAAACCCTAGCAGGCGCTCGACGTCATGGCGGATCCCATAGTCGTGCGGCTCGACGATTCGGGTGCGGCCGGTCTTATAGACGAACTCGACGAGACGCTTCTCAACGATCGCACGCACGAGATCGTCGTTCATTGGTTGCCAGGCGCAGCCGACATCCGCCGGAAGCTCAACGAGGGACTACGACATGACGAATGACCGGCCGCGACCGCTGCGAAATAGCCTAGCCAGCATCAAGCAGACAACCGGCAGCACCGCCGCGTATCCCAGTACGCCGACTAGTTGAAGTCGCATGTTGCCAACTGCAGGCCCCACGATACCGGCGATGCAGAGAACCCCACTGATGAGCAGACCACGTCTCACGCCTGGTTCCAGACCGCCACCATCGAATACTGCCTGCGAAGAGAATCGTGAACGCGAGGGCGATCAAACCGTGGATCTTGCGATTGACTGACGCGTAGCCCATCAGGACCACCATGGCGGGCGCCGACATCAGCGTCAGGACCTCCATAATCGCCAAGATGGGATCGACGATCGGTTCGGTGAGGCCGTGGACCGCGAAGCCTAGCGTCAGCGTGATGCAGTACGCAACGCCGATCAAGAACATCGCGACGGCGGACCAATGTCCTAGTCGATTGCCTGACATGGTACAAACGAAACAGTCCGCCTGACGTCCAGCAGATAGGCTGCGTGCGACCAGCCTACCCGCAGTTGAGCGACCTCGCGCCGCGGCAGTGTGGCTTGCTTGCTTCGGCGGGCATCCGGTTCAGGGCCGCGCACTACGCGCACTCGGCAGCCGCGGCAGCCTGCCGTAACACGTCTGCCGAATGCAGTAGAGACCGCCTTTCGTCAGCGCTCATTTCCGGTTCAAGCACGCTCGCCGCTCCCTCAGCTCCGACAACCGCAGGAAGGGACAGAGCGACGTTCCGCAATCCCAGCGCGCCCTCCTGTACGCGTGAGACTGTCAAGACGCGGCGCTCGTCGCGAAGAATGCATCGCAGCAGGTCAGCGGTCACCAGGCCGATCGCGTGATTGGTGGCGCCTTTGCGACGGATGATCTCGTAGGCGGCGCGTCGTACTTCTTCCGCCAGCGCTGGCTCACGGTGCTGACTCCAGCCGGGCCACTCTCTCAACCGGACGCCCCCAACGCGCGCCGCTGTCCACAGCACGACTTCGGAATCGCCATGCTCGCCAACGACGTGTGCGTGGACCGAGTGGGGGTCGACCTGAATGACATGGCCGACCACCTGTCTGAGGCGTGCGGTATCGAGCATTGTCCCGGTACCAACAACCCGTCCAGGAGGCAGGCCCGAGACCGCGGTCATCACCTGGGTGAGGACGTCAACTGGATTGCTCACAATCAGAATGATGCCGCGAGCCCCGGCCAGTCGCTGACCGATGTCCCTGATGACAGCCGCATTTTCACGCAGCAACTCCAGTCGTGACTCGCCTGGTCGACCGCCACGACCAGCGGCAACGATCACGACGTCAGCATCTACCATCTCCCCAATCGCCGCCGGCCGAAGCATTGCCGCCGGATAGAACGACGCACCGTGAGCCAGATCCATGGCTTCGCCTTCGGCCACCGCTTCGCGCACGTCGTAGAGGAGCAATTCGTCCGCCGCGCCGGAGTGCAACGTGGAGATCGCCACGCTCGATCCGACCCAACCCGTGCCGATAATCGCGACTCGTCTCTTCATGGCTCGATCTTGGATCGGACCGACTCTGCGTCGAAAGCCGTGATGATCCCGTTCCATACAGGCTGCCATTCGTTCTCAACGTACCAACCGACGTCACCTTCGGTCGGCACGAACATGCCATCCCTTTGTCGGTAGTCGCGGAAATGACAGTCTGCTAGGATCGCGGCGAATCGACCAATCTTTTCAGCGGATTGGCCATGGAGGAACATGCCACCTGCGGCAAATCAGATCATTGCCGGAGTTCTGATGTCGGTCACCAGCGTCATCGCGGCCCAGCCAGTGTCAGCGCCAACAACCATTCGGCTCTATGCCGGAGTCGCACCTGGCTCGGAGTCATGGTCTTTCCCCGAGCAGAGCATCCCGACCCTTATTCCGGGAGTCTCGGGGGTCGCGAACATCTCCGAGCCTACGCTGACGGTCTTTCGACCGAGTCCAGGAACAGCGAACGGCACGGCCGTCATCGTCGCGCCCGGTGGCGGATTTCACTTTCTTGTTGTCGACGGTGAAGGCACCAAGGTCGCCGAATGGCTCACTGCCCGAGGGGTGACCGCGTTCGTCCTCAAGTATCGCGTGACACAAACAACCAAAGCGCATCAGGACACGATGTTCAAGGAGTCCGGCGATCGGACGGCGGCCGAGCAGGGGGCTGTCTTTCCGTTGTCGGTGGCGGACGCAAAACGCGCGGTGTCGTATGTCCGCGGGCGGGCGACGGAGTTCGGTGTGGACCCCAACCGAGTCGGCATGATCGGCTTCAGTGCGGGCGCGATGATCGCCCTGGCTGCGGCTGTGTCAGCAGCGGAAAGGGAGGGGCCTGACTTCGTCGCGCCAATCTACGTGTCGATTCAGGAATACATGCGGCCCTTCGTTGTTCCACCAACCGCCGTGCCAATATTTCTCGCCGCGGCCTCCGACGATCAGCTTGGCTTTGCACCTGCGAGCACCGAGGTCTACAACGCATGGCTCGCGCAGAACCGTTCTGCAGAGCTCCATATCTACGCGAAGGGCGGGCACGGATTCGCCATGCGCCAACAAGGCATACCGGTCGATTCGTGGACTGCAAGGTTTGAGGATTGGCTGCGGTTCCAGGGACTGTTGCAGCCGCGATCGAAATGACGGCGCGCCGGAATCTAGTTGCTCGCAGCCCGCTCGCGGTCCAAACGATTTGCTGTACGCCAATCAGCGACAATAATCGCGGCGAGACCGATCAACGCGACGGCTCGCAGGGTGAAATTGCGTATCGATAGCGGCAACGCCAACTCCAGGGCGATCATGAGAAGCCCGAGGAGCAGAGCGTGGCGCCCAAACAGGGCGTTAACGTCATACCACACGGGATCGCTACGAAGCGTGGCGGCGATCCGAAATCCGTAGACGTAATTTCGGGGCACCCATCGCAGGAAAAGGGGAATCGATAGCACGAGGAGAACGGGGCCCAGCACTTCCATATTGAAGAGTTTATCATCGCCTTCCGACTGCAACCATTCGTTGGCGCGCCCGAAGGGGTGCGCGCTGTTTGAAGGCTTTCGTCAGGTGAACCCGGCCCGAGATCGAAATCGCCATCGCTGACGATGTGGTAGCGCTCGAACACGCTCGCGTGACGACACCAAACAAAAAGGGCACGTGCCCCTTCGGTAGGACGGTCTTACGAGAAAGTTACGAGAAATTTTTGAAATGGTCGGGGCGAGAGGATTTGAACCTCCGACCCCTCGGTCCCGAACCGAGTGCTCTACCAGGCTGAGCCACGCCCCGACAGGCGAAGGATGAAATTACCCAATCGCGCGATTGGATAACCTGGAATCCGCAATTCTAGCACACAGAGCTAGCGGGCAATCCCGGTCGATTCCCCCGCGTTCAGGGCGATTTCCTCGACGGCGCTGACGACGTCGTGCGCCGTGAGGTCACATTGCAGCGGCGTGACCGACACGTAGCCGTCCCGCGCGACCTGGTAGTCGGACCGATCGTGCGGCTCCCAGTCGTTCTGCCCTTCTTCGATCCAGAAATAGGGACGTCCTTTCGGATCGTGGCGTTCGGCAACCGATGTCACGTGATTGCGCTTGGCCTGCACGGTCGCGCGCAGGCCTCTCGGCTGCCCCTTCGGCACGTTGACGTTGAGGAACGTCCGCGGCGGCAGCGGCCGCAGCAGCAGCGCCTCGGCCAGCGACGCCGCAGCACGCGCCGCATAGGTGAAGTCGTAATCGCCACGGGTCTGACGCAGCGATACCGCCAGGCTCTGCACCCCCAGCAGCGCGCCTTCCATGGCGCCCGCGACGGTGCCCGAGTAGGTGACGTCGTCTCCGAGGTTCCAGCCCTTGTTGATCCCGGACACGATCAGATCGGGCAGCTTCTTGAATACCTGAGTGATGGCGATGTTGACGCAGTCGGTTGGCGTCCCGTCGACACCGTACAGCCGGGGTTCGAACCGCTCCAGCCGCAGCGGCCGCCTCAAGGTGAGCGCATGGCCGATCGCGCTCGCCTCGTCGATCGGCGCGACGATTGTCACCTCGCCGAGCGGCGCGAGCGCCAACGCCAGCGATCGGATGCCGTCGGACCGATAGCCATCGTCGTTCGTGACGAGAATCAGCGGCATGAATGCGATCGATTATATCGGACGGATCGCCGGCGGGCGTAAGGCCGGGGCTATTTCCGAACGACGACGAACAGCAGCGCCGTCGACAGCAGCGCGAGCGCGGCGCCAACCGCAAAGGCAGTCGCCGGACCAAACGCCGTCCAGAGCAGCCCGAACAGCACGCTGGCCGCCAGGACACCGAGACCGAGCACGGCGTTGTAGATCCCGAACGCATACCCGCGACGCGATTCGGGCGCCAGATCGGCGACCAGCGCCTTCTCGGTGCCTTCCGTCAACCCGAAGTAGAAACCGTAGGCGAGAAACAGCGGCAGCAGCGTGGTCAGCGAGGTGCTGAGCGCGAAGCCGGCGTAGACGATCGCGTAGATAATCCAGCCGGTCGCGATGACCGCGCGGCGCCCGATCCGATCCGACCAGGCGCCGCCATACACCGACACCGCTGCCTTGACGACATGCAGCGCCGACCACATCAGCGGTACGTATTGGACGCCACCCGCGACATCGGTCAGCTTCAAGAGCAGAAACGCGTCGGTCGAATTTCCGAGCATGAACAACGTCAGCACCAGCATGAAGTGCTTGAACTCGCGAGGCAGCGGTCCACGTTCAATTGCCGGGCCGTCTCTGGTCGGATCGGACCTTTTAGCGGCCGGATCTTCTCGAACCAGCAAAATCAACAGCACCGCGATCGCTCCGGGAACGATCGTCAGCGCGAAGAGCGTGCGGTACTCGCCTGGATAGAAGTACAGGAAGGCGGTCGCCGCCAGCGGGCCGACGACGGCGCCGGTGTGATCCATCGCGCGGTGAAACCCGTAGACCCGGCCACGCGTCCGATCGGTCGCCCATGCCGCCAGCATGGCATCGCGCGGCGCACCGCGAATCCCCTTCCCGACGCGATCGATCAGTCGAATCGTGAGGACATGGGTCCACGACTGCGCCAGGGCCATCAAGGGCCGCACGGCGGACGACAAGGCGTAGCCGATCAGCACGATCGGCCGTTTGGCGCGCGATCGGTCTGCCAGCCGCCCCGCGGCAATCTTCAGAACGCTATTGGCCGCCTCGGCGGCGCCCTCGATGAGACCGAGCGACACCGCCCCGGCGCCGAGGACGGTGGTGAGGAAGAACGGGAGCAGCGGATAAATCGCCTCGGTCGCCGCATCGGTCGCGAGACTGACCCAACCGAGGAACCAGACCGGTCTGGGAAGGCCGGATGAAACGCTTGGTGTCTGTTGACCTTCGATCAACGCCTCGAATACCGCGCCAGCGCGCCGCCTTGTACGACCGTGACATAAATCGTCTCGGCAGTACCTCGCTGATCGCGGTAGACCGGGAATCCCCGATAGTCGCCGACCGGGACGAAGCGCTCGGGGCTGAAGGTGACCGCCGGACCGTCGGCGAACCACTGCGTCCCCTGGAAGGTGATCGAGATGCCGGTGTTTCTCAACGGCCGCGGAATCGACTGCGCGCCCGTGCGCTGCGCAAGCTGGGTGAGCGCGGCGACATCGCCGGATGTCGCCACGATCGGCGGCGCGGCGGACACGGCACTGTCCGGTGGCCGCGCGACATCAGGAATCACCAACGGCTCTCCCGTCTGGTTGCCGACGCCTCCATACGTTTGCAGGGTGTTCGACGCCACCTGCACAGGCCAGGAAGGCGTCGTCGATCCGACGGTACCCGCCAGCGGGCCGGCACGACGCCGCTCGTACGGCTTCATCACCGCGCCGCCTATGGACACGTACACCCGGCTGAACGCTTCGAGCGTCGTGTCGGCGTACAGCGGCACGGTCAAATATTCGCCGACCCTCGCCATCAACTGCCCGTCGAAGAACACGGTCGGGCCGGTCGGGTAATAGAACGATCCCGCGAAGAAGATCGGCTCGCCGTTGATCTGCCAGGTGGCGCTCGCCGCCGTGATCTGCGGGCTGGGAGTCGGGCGGTAGGTGACCTGGGCGTTGCCGTCTATAGGTAGCAGAATGGCAAGAATGAGGCACAGGACGAGCATTGCGGAGCGCATGGAACCTCCGAGGTTCAGGATGTCAACACCCGTACCAGGGGTCGATTGAAGCGTGAACACTATCACCAACCAGCGGCGGCTGCCACAACAGCAGAGGTTGCAGGGAGCCGTACAATTGAGAGGATCCATGGCAACCCTGGCCGAAGTCCTCGCGCGGGAAACCCGCGACGGCGAGCTCTACGACGAGCTGCCTGACGGGCGGCTGCGCTGCCATGCCTGCGGTCACTGCTGCCCGCTGCCGGTGGGCGCCATCGGCGTGTGCAAGGTGCGCTTCAACGAAGGCGGCCGCCTGAAGGTTCCGTGGGGCTACGTGGGCGGCGTGCAGTGCGATCCGATCGAGAAGAAGCCGTTTTTCCACGCCCAGCCGGGAGCGCTCGCCTACAGCTTCGGCATGCTCGGCTGCGATCTGCACTGCGGCTACTGCCAGAACTGGGTGACGTCGCAGGCGCTCCGCGACCCGGCCGCGGTCGCGCCGCCGATGTCGACCGACCCGGCGGATCTGGTGCGCGACGCGCTCGCTCAGCAGGCGCAGGTGATCGTCAGCACCTACAACGAGCCGCTCATCACCAGCGAATGGGCGGTGGCGGTGTTCAAGGAAGCGAAGGCCGCGGGGCTGACGACCGGCTTTGTCTCGAACGGAAACGGCACGCCCGAAGTCCTCGACTATCTGCGTCCGTGGGTCGATCTCTACAAAGTGGATCTCAAGAGCTTCGACGACCGCCACTACCGTCAGCTCGGCGGCCGCCTGGCGCCGATCCTCGACACGATTCGCCGCCTGCATGCCATGAACTTCTGGGTGGAGATCGTCACGCTGCTGATCCCCGGATTCAACAGCTCGCGTGACGAGATCACGCGGCTCACCGAGTTCATCGCCGGCGTGTCGCCCGACATTCCCTGGCACGTCACGGCCTTCCACGGCGACTACAAGATGACGGATCCGGCCAACACCACCCCGGAGATGCTGCTTGAAGCCGCCGCGATCGGCCGCGCCTCAGGGTTGCGGCACGTCTACGCGGGAAACCTGCCCGGCCGGGTCGGCGATCTCGAAAACACCTACTGTTTCTCGTGCCGGGAGCCGTTGATCACCCGCTTCGGGTATTACATCCGCGACTACCGCGTGACCGCCGATGGCCGCTGTCCGAAGTGCCAGACGGCCGTCCCCGGGCGCTGGAACACGGCGTTCCGCGGCCAACTCTCGTCCAGACCGTACGGGACAAAACTGAAATTGAGAATAATGAACGAAGAATTAGGAATTCATTCATAATTCCTCATTCATAATTCCTAATTACGAATATCCAGTGAATGACCTGCTGAACCGTCCCCTGCGCAACCTGCGGCTGTCGGTCACCGACCGCTGCAATCTCCGTTGCCTGTACTGCATGCCGGAAGCGGACTACGTCTGGCTGCCGCGCGAGGACGTGCTGCAGTTCGAAGAGATCGCCACGCTGGTCGACGTCTTTCTCCAGCTGGGGGTGGACCGGCTGCGGCTGACCGGTGGTGAGCCGCTGCTGCGTCGCGACCTCGCGTCGCTGGTCGCCATGATTGCCCGCAAGCCGGGCCTGAACGACCTGGCGCTGACGACCAATGGGATTCTGCTCGAGGATCACATCGACGGCCTGAAAGCCGCGGGGCTGCGGCGGATCACCGTCAGTCTCGACACCCTGCGCCGCGATCGGTTCGTCGCCCTGGCGCGCTTCGACGAGCTCGCTCGGGTCCGGGCCGGGATGAACGCCGCCCACCGCGTGTTCGGCACGTTCAAGATCGACACCGTGGTCATCAAAGGCGTGAACGACGACGAGCTCGTCGATCTGATCGAGTACGGGGGGCCGCTCGGCGCGGAGGTCCGGTTCATCGAATATATGGATGTCGGGGGGGCGACCCACTGGTCACTGGCGCAGGTCCTGTCGCGCCACGAGATGCTCGCGCAGCTGTCGAAGCATTACGGCGTGATCGAGCCGATCGTCGAGCACTCCTCGGCACCGGCCGATCGTTATCGGCTACCCGACGGCCGCACCTTTGGCATCATCGCCTCCACGTCCGATCCGTTCTGTCGCAATTGCGACCGCAGTCGCCTGACGGCCGACGGGATGTGGTTTCTGTGTCTGTATGCGACGGACGGGCTCGATCTGCGGAAAGTTCTACGGTCGGGCATCCCGGCGAGTGAATTGAAGGAGCTGATTGCGGCCCGCTGGCAGGGGCGCGACGATCGCGGCGCGGAAGTGCGGCTGGCGCTCGGTGAACGGCGTGCGTTCGTGCCGATCAATGCGCTCAGGGAGAATCCGCATCTCGAAATGCATACCCGCGGCGGTTGAGTGGATCGGCGGACCTCGGAGGTCCGCCCTACAAGAGCGATAAGAGGTCCGCCCTACAAGACGAGAGGTCTGCCCTACGCCGACTCGAGCCGCCCCACGGTAATCAACGACACGGCCTGCAGCAACCCCACCACGCTGCACGGCTTGTCCAGGTACGCTTCGTCCTGCCAGAGGGTGTTCTTTTCCTTGAACAGCTGATCGCTGAAGCCAGTGAGATAGAGGACCTTCAGTCCTGGTTCACTCTGACGCAGCCGGCGCGCCAGCTCGTCGCCGCTCATCTGCGGCATGTTGACGTCGGTCAACAGGAGATCGAGCTGCATCTGCTGCGCCGCGGTCAGCGCTTCGGCGCCATCGCCCGCGGTGACCGTCTCGTACCCGGCGTCGCGCAGGACCCGCTCGACGAACGCCCGGACCGGCTCCTCGTCGTCCACGATCAGGACCGAGAGCGGGCGCGGCTGCGGCTGCCCCTTGAGCCGGGTGGCGTACTGCTTCAACGAGTCGAATATCGATGAATCCGTTGATGCCACGGTTCGCTCCTGCGCCCGTTACTGCCATTCCCTTGCCAACCTTTTGGCGTCAAAAGTCGGGATTTTATTGGGTCGGGCGCCGCGGCCGTGTGCGATCCCGCACCACAGCACACCGACTGTGCGGCACGCGCACACCGGCATGCCGGGCCTAAGAGGCCCGGCCTACGTACGGAGCCCGGCCTACGTACGCACGCTGTCTACTGGGTAGGACCGCGGCCCAGCACCTCGCGCACCTTTGTGAGCAGCGCCGATCCCTGAAACGGTTTGGTCAGGAAGCTCACGTTCGCGGTGGCGTCGATCGGAAAGCCGACGTTGGCGTAGCCGGAAATGAACAAGACGCGCAGGTCGGGTCGCGCGGCGACGAGGCGTTGGGCGAGCGCAGGGCCGTTCATTTCGGGCATCACCACGTCGGTCAGCAGCAGATCGATCTCGTCCTTGTGACGCTCGAAGATCTCGCACGCGCCGTTCGGGGTCGCCGCTTCCAGCACCTGGTAACCCTGACGGCGCAGCACGGCTCCGACGATGACGCGCACACTGTCTTCGTCTTCGACCAGCAGGATGGTTTCGCTGCCGTCGTGGGCAAGCAGCGACGCGGCCGCGCCGGCTGCGGTGGTCCTGGTCGCAATCGCCGGAAAGTGCATCGTGAAGGTCGCGCCCCGGCCGGGCTCGCTGTCAACCGCGATGAATCCCTGGCTCTGTCGGACGATCCCGTAGACCGAGGCCAGGCCGAGGCCGGTCCCTTTGCCGAGCTCTTTCGTCGTGAAGAACGGCTCGAACAGGTGCGGACGGACCTCCGGCGTGATGCCGACGCCGTTGTCGATCACCCGCAGCCGGATGTATTCGGCCGATGGCGTCTGATGGTCGGCCGGAATCTCGACGGACGCGACGCTCACGCGAGCGACCTCGATGCGGATGAACCCGCCGCCCGGCAGCGCGTCGCGGGCGTTCAACACCAGGTTCAGGATGATCTGTTCGAGCTGGGTCGGATCGATCCGGATGACCGCCGCCAGCGGATCGAGCTGGCAGGTCAGGGTGATGTCTTCGCGAATCAGCCGCGTGAGCATCCCCTTCAGGTTCAGCACCGCGTGATTCAGGTCGACTTCCTTCGGCAGCAGCACCTGCTTACGGCTGTAGGCCAGCAGCTGCTGGGTGAGCGACGCGGCGCGCTGTCCCGCCTTCTGGATTTCCTCGAGGTCGGCCCGCTGCGCCGCATCGACGCGCGGGTTGTTGAGCAGGAGCTCCGTGTAGCCAAGAATGGCGGTGAGCAGGTTGTTGAAGTCGTGGGCGATGCCGCCGGCCAGGCGGCCGACGCTCTCGATTTTCTCGGACTGCAGCAGTCGTTCTTCGAGCGCGCGCCGTTCGGTGATGTCACGCGCGATACACAGATGCCGGTCGGGATGCACGGCCGCCCGGTAACTGCACTCGACCAGCCGGGCGCCGCGGGCGACCGCGGCAATCCGGTGTTCGCGCTTGGCTTCGCCCAACGCCAGCAGTTCGCGCCAGCCGGTCGCCAGCGTGCCGCTGTCGTCGATCAGGAACTCGTCGAGCGTGCGGCCCTTGAGCCGGGCGACCTCCACGCCGAACAGCAATCCCGCTGCGTCATTCCCCTCGACGATGCGCCGATCGTCGTCCAGGATCAGCATCGCGTCGGCGGCGCCGGCAAAGACGGCGTGGAACCGGCGCTCCCGGGCCTTGAGCGCCGCTTCGGCCTCGGCGTCGCGGGTCACGTCGGCGACGAAGCCATGCAGCTCGACGAGCGCGTCGTGTTCATCGAACACGCCGACCGCGGTGGTGAGCACCGAAATGGGAGTGCCGTCGCGCCGCTGGATGCGGCCGACCCACGGCTCCGCCTGGCGGTGATTGCGGATATGGCTGATGAACCGTTCCCGGTGATGCGGCGCCCGGTACACCGCGGTCATGCTGCTGCCGATGGCCTCTTCAACCGAGGCGAACCCCAGAATCCGCGCAAACGCCGGGTTGCACCAGATCAACGTCCCGTCCGGCCGCGACGCGTAGATGCCGAGCAGCGCCTCCTCGAACATCCGGCGATACCGTGCGTCCAGCCCGGCAAGCGCCGCCGACAACGACGGAGGTGAGGTCGGCGGCAGATCGTTCATCAGTTACGGTCGATGATTCCCCTGCCGCGGCGGCGCCTCTTCGGCCAGCTGATGACGTTCGATGCGGCGGTACAACGCGCGCCGGCTGATGCCGAGGACTTTGGCGGCCGCCATCCGGTTGCCGCGCACCTGCCGCAGCACGTCGAGAATGTGCTCGCGCTCCAGGGCGCCGAGTGCGGTTGGGCCATCCCGCCTCGTCGCCCCTGACGGCTCGGTCAGGCGCGGCCTGGGCAGCGCGGCGGTCTCGCCCTGCAGGGCGCCGGCGAGCTCGCGCTCCGAGATGGTATTGCCTTCAGTCAGGATGCACGCGCGTTCGATGGCGTTCTTCAGTTCGCGCACGTTGCCGTCCCACCGCGCGGTCAGGAGCATGCGCTCGGCCGACGGTGTCAGCCCGGTCAGCGGCTTCCGCAAACGCTGGGAACATTCACGAATGAACGCGGCGGTCAGGTACGGGACATCTTCGCGCCGGTCGCGCAGCGGCGGCAGCGTCACGCCGACGACGTTCAGCCGGTAGAACAGGTCGCCCCGGAACCGGCCGGCGGCCACTTCGGCGCGCAGATCGCGGTTGCTGGCGGCGATCACCACGACGTCGACGTTCTTCGGCTGCAGCGCGCCCACCCGCTGCACTTCCCCGTTCTCGAGCGCCCGCAGCAGCTTGGCCTGGACGCTCATCGGCAGCTCGCCGATCTCGTCGAGAAACAGCGTGCCGCCCTCGGCCGCCTCGAACAAGCCGGGCTTCGACTCCACGGCGCCGGTGAAGGCGCCGCGCATGTGTCCGAACAGCTCGCTTTCGAACAGCGTGTCGACCACCGCCGAACAATTGACCGTCACGAACGGCTTGCCGCGCCGCGGGCCGGCCTGGTGAAAGGCCCGCGCCGCCAGCTCTTTGCCGGTGCCGGTCTCGCCGGTGATGAGCGCGACCTTCGCATGCGGGGCGAGCCGTTGAATCAGGCTGAACACGTCGAGCATCGCCGGACTCCGGCCGAGCATGCCACAGAACTCGAGCTGTTTGGCCACCTGGCTTTCGAGCGCCAGAATCTGCACGCGGCGATCGAGCTCCTCCCGGATCTGATTGAGCACCTGGCGGAGACGGTCGAAGTCGAACGGCTTGGTCAGATATTCGCGGGCCCCGAGCTTGATCGCCTCGACCGCGCTGTCGACGGCCGCGTAGGCGGTCATCAGAATCACTTCACAGCTGGGCACCGCGGTGCGGATCTGCCGCAGCAGGTCGAGTCCGTTCACGTCGGGCATCCGCAGATCGACCATCGCCAGATCGGCCGGCCGGCGCATCAGCACGCGCATCGCTTCGTCGCCGCTCGCACAGGTGACGACGTCGAAGCCGACCTTGGCGGCGATCCGGTCGATCACCTTCAGAACCGGCAGCTCGTCGTCGACGACGAGCAGCAGCGGGCGGGACGCGACCGGTCTATGTACCACAGTGAATGCCGGCGAAGGGCGACCCAGGGTCTCTTCGGCGCGTGACGCCGACCATTCGAAATCGGGCGATGCACTGTTGATCATGTCGTGGTGCCTCGACCCGCCGGTGTCCAAAAGCTGTGCCGTAGAAATGCGCCAAATTCAGCCCTGTTTTGCGGGCGGCGGTTCGCCGAGTGTGCGGCGGCGCGCACTGAAGTGTGCGGCCAGTGTGCGCCAGCGCGCACCCGCACAGACCCGTTCCCGGCCCTTTTCCGTGATTATCGGCCCGTTGGACCCTGGCAATCATCTTGCCCCTCGCACCGCCGCACACATGACTGTTCTGATTGTCGACGACGAGCCGGCCGTGCGCGAGCTGATCTCGCGATGGGTCTCGGCGCTGGGGCTCGAAGCGCGTACCGCGGGCAATGCTGACGAGGCCCTGGAACGTCTGAACGAACGGCACTCCGATCTCGCCGTCATCGACATCATGATGCCGGGCAAGACCGGCCTGTGGCTGGCGGGCGAGCTCCGGCGCGACCATCCGCAGACGGCGGTGGTGCTGGCCACCGGCTACACCCAACTGCTCGCCAGCGTTCAGGAGCAGCCGATTGCCGATCTGTTGATCAAGCCGTTCAAGCGTGAGCGGTTCGAGCTGGCAGTGGACCGTGGCCTGCAGTGGCGGCAGCAGGCGATCGCCGAACTCGAGTGGCACGCGAAACTCTCGGCCGAACTCGTTCAGCGCGTTCAGCGGATTCAGCACGCGCTCGTCGGCGCCTGCCTCGAAGGCCTCGACGAAGCCAACGCGCTCGTGGCGACCGCCGCCGAACGAACCCCCGACGTGGCGGAACATGGCGAGCGCGTCGCGCGCTTTGCAGTCGCGCTCGGACGCGAGCTGCGGCTCGACGAACAGGCGTTGGAAGAAGTCGAGCTCGCGGCCCGCTTCCACGACATCGGCAAAGCGGCAATTCCCGAACCGCTCCTCACCAAACCTTCGCCGCTGACGCCAGGAGAAGTGGCGATCATGCGCCGGCATGTGGACGCGGGCGCGGCGATTCTGCAGGTAACCGAAGCCTTTGCCCGCCTGGCTCCGGTGGTCCGTGCGACGCATGAGTGGTTCGGCGGTGACGGTTATCCCGCGAGGCTCGCCGGCCCGGAGATTCCCCTGGCAAGCCGCATCATCGCGGTGGTCGATGCCTACGACTCGATGACCCAGGATCGTTCCTACCGCGTCCGCCTGGATTCGAAGGAGGCCGTCTCGGAACTCCTCCGCTGTGCACCGGTTCAATTCGACCCTGACGTGGTGATCGCCTTCCTGACGGTCCTGGGAAGACACTGAACGCCGGGTCCAAAAGGACCCGGCCTACCCGGCCTGCCAGGCCTACTGGGTCCACCAGGACCCGGCCTACCCGGCCTGCCGGGTCCAACAGGACCCGGCCTCCATGCGATGCGAGCGTTCGGGAATGGGATTGGGACGTCCCACAAACGGACAGTTTTTCGACCTCCCTGCTACTTTGCTTGACCGTGTAAGTTCCTGTTCTATAATCCTTTATCCATTCGGATACGCGTGGCGGCCCGCTTGCGTTCGAGGGTTGCCGATCGGGATACAAATTTTTACCGTCTAACACACCAACCATGGATATTGCTCGCCCGTCCAATGCAAGGCGGAAGCGGATGCGGCAGATCGCATTCGCGACGGCCGGGATCATCGTCGTCGGCCTCGTCAGCTACGTGCTCGCGAATCTCCAGCCAGCCGCGCCAGTTGTCGAAGGCAGCACAGTCTGGGAGGACGTCGTCAAGCGAGGGCCGATGGTGCGCGAGGTCCGCGGATTGGGGACGCTGGTGCCCGAAGACATCCGATGGATTCCGTCGACCACGCAGGGGCGCGTCGAGCGGATCGTCCTGCGTCCCGGCACTCCAGTGAAGGCGGACAGCATCATTCTCGAGCTGAGCAACCCGCAGCTCGATCAGGAGCTGCGTAACGCGGAGCTCCAGCTGCAATCAGCCGAGGCGTCGCTCGTGAACCTCAAAGTGCAGGTACAGAACGAGCTGCTCAGCCAGCGCGCGAGCGGCGCGAGCATCGAAGCCGACTACAACCGCGCCAAGATGCAGGTCCAGATGAACGAGGCGTTAGCCAAGGACCAGCTGGTCTCGGAGCTGCAGTTGAAGCAGTCGCAGCTCGATGCCCAGCAGCTGTCGGTCCGCCATCAAATCGCCCAGGAGCAGCTGGCGAGCCGGGCCGATTCGAGCCGCGCCCAGCTGGCCGTCCAACAGGCGGCGGTCGACCAGGCCCGGGCGGTGGTCGATTTGCGCCGCCGGCAGCACGACGAGCTCAAGGTCCGCGCCGGCATCGAGGGTGTTCTGCAGCTGATTCCCGCAGAAATCGCCGTCGGCGCGCAGGTCGGCCCCGGGGCCAACCTGGCCCGGGTGGCCAATCCAAGCCGGCTGATGGCGGAGATCAAGATCGCCGAAACCCAGGCCCGCGATATTCAGATCGGCCAGCGCGCCGAAATCGACACCCGCCACGGATTCATTCCCGGCCAGGTCGTCCGAATCGACCCCTCTGTGCAGAACGGAACGCGGACGGTTGACGTCTCATTGGACGGCGATCTGCCGCGCGGGGCGGTGCCCGACCTGAGCGTCGACGGCAAAATCGTCCTCGAGCGGCTGGACGACGTGATGTACGTGGGACGTCCGGCATTCGGCGCCGATCAGGCGGTGGTGATGCTGTTCAAGAAGGATCCGGACGGCGCCGGCGCCAGCCGCGTTCAGGTCAAGCTGGGAAGAACGTCGGTCAATACCGTGGAAGTGGTCGAGGGTCTGGCCGTCGGCGACAAGGTGATTCTGTCGGACATGTCGGCGTGGGATGCATTCGACCGTGTGCGACTCCGTTGAGTTGAGAACCGAAAGCCTACAGTCAAAAGTCAAAGGACAACCAGAATGGCGAACAATGGACTGCAGCCACTGCTGAAGCTCGATGGCGTGACCAAGGTGTTCTACACCGATGAGGTCGAGACCCACGCTTTGTCGGGCGTTCACATGGTGATCGGGAAGGGCGAATACGTCTCGATCGCCGGGCCGTCGGGCTGCGGCAAGTCAACGCTGCTGTCGATTCTGGGGCTCCTCGACTCCCCGACCGAAGGCCAGTACCTCCTCAACGATCGACCGGTCGCGACGCTGCCGGCGTCAGAGCGGGCGCGCGTCCGAAACCGTGAAATCGGGTTCATCTTTCAGAGCTTCAACCTGATTGGCGATTTGACGGTGTTCGAGAACGTCGAGCTGCCGCTCACCTACCGCGGCATGAAGTCGAGCGAGCGGCGGCAGCGCGCCGAGGCCGCCCTCGAGCGCGTCGGCATGGGACACCGCGCGAAGCATCTGCCCAGTCAGCTGTCCGGCGGTCAGCAGCAGCGCGTCGCGGTGGCGCGCGCGGTGGCTGGTGAGCCTTTGATTCTGCTGGCCGACGAGCCGACCGGCAACCTCGACTCGCGCAGCGGCGAAGCGGTC
Source organism: uncultured Acidobacteriota bacterium (assembly GCA_963728825.1). Classification (GTDB taxonomy): domain Bacteria; phylum Acidobacteriota; class Vicinamibacteria; order Vicinamibacterales; family CAVVIG01; genus CAVREM01. The sequence continues at coordinate 1,193,456 of CAVSLA010000004.1, read as the reverse complement.
ATGGATCTGCTTCGAGAGCTGCACCAGGCCGGGGCGACGATTTGCATGGTGACGCACGACCCGCGCTACGCGCGGCACGCCGACCGCAGCATCCATCTCTTCGACGGCCGCGTCGTCGAGGAGCACATGGAGATGGCGAACTGACCCAGGATGTCCGTCATGCCTTTCGGGTGCTCGTCCAGACGCCCGCCTTCACGGCGCTGGTCGTCGCGATCCTTGGCCTCGGCATCGGAGCCAACACCGCGATCTTCAGTATCGTCTACGGCGTCGCACTGAAGCCGCTGCCGTTCGCCGAACCTTCGCGGCTCGTCGCAGTGGAGGGCGTCAGGCGAGAAGATGGCGCCGGGACGACACTGGCCTACCCGGACTTCGTCGATTTCCGGGACCAGGCGGAGACGATCGAGCGCATGGCCGGCTACGCGACCGGGGGGACCACCGTGACCGGCGGTGGCGCCGCCGACGGCCTCGAGGCCGCGTTCGTCACGCCCGATTTCTTTCCGGTACTTGGCGTTTCATCGATCGCGGGCCGGCTGTTCGAGCCCGGCGACAATGTGAAGGGTGCCGCGCCGGTTGCCATCCTCTCGGAGTTGCTGTGGCGCGGGCGGTTCGCCGGCGATCCCGAGGTCATCGGCCGGCCGATGACGCTCGACGGTCGGGCGTTCACGATCGTCGGCGTGATGCCCGCGACCTTCGAGTTCCCCTATCAGGCGGATCGCGTGGAAATCTGGCTGCCGATGGTTGCAGAGCCGTTCATGGCCGGCCTTATGGACGGTCGCGGCGCCTCGTTCATGACCGCCATCGGCCGGCTGCAGGGCGCAGCGACCGCGGCACAGGCCGAGGCCGAGCTGACGGCCATCGCGACTCGGCTGGCGCAGCAGTATCCGACGACTAACGCCGGGCGTGGTGTACGGGCGCAGCCGCTGGCCGCGCACATCGTCGACGACTACCGCGGCGGCTTGAACATGCTGCTTGGCGCAGTCGGTGTCGTGCTACTGATTGCGTGCGCCAACGTCGCCAATCTGCTGCTCGCCCGCGGCGCGACACGTCAGCGTGAGATCGCCATCCGCATGGCGCTCGGCGCCAGCCGCGGACGACTCATTCGGCAGCTTCTGGCCGAATCCCTGGTGCTCTCGATTGCGGCGGGATCGGTCGGCGTGATAGTCGCGCTCTGGGGCGTCGCGGCGCTGGTGGCCGCCACGCCACTGGAGATCCCGCGCTTGACGGCTGCCCGCATCGACACCGTCGTCCTTGCCTTCACGGCCCTCGTCTCGATGGCCACCGCTATCGTTTTCGGCATCGCGCCCGCGCTCCAGCTATCGCGATCGGATCACGGCGAAACGCTGAAAGACAGCAGCCGCGGCTCAAGCGGTGCACGGTCGGCGCGGACGCGTTACGCCCTCGTGGTGTCGGAGGTCGCCCTTTCCCTTGTACTGCTCAGTGCCGCGGGTCTGATGGTGCGGAGCTTTCTCCGTCTTCAGCAGGTCGAGCCCGGGTTCGTGGTGCAGAACGCGGTGACGATGCAGCTCCTGCTGCCGGGCGCGCGCTATCCTGATGAGGCTGCGCAGATCGGGTTCTATCGTCGGCTCGTCGAAAGCACGTCGGCGGCGCCAGGGCTCCGCTCGGCGGCCGTCGCCACCACGTTGCCGATGAGCGGCAGCTCGCTGGGCGCCGGATTCACCGTCGACGACCGCCCCCTGAATAATCCCGCCGATCGTCCGACGGCGGCCGGCTTCGCGGTAAGTCCCGATTACTTCGCCACGATGGGGATCCCGCTTGTCCGCGGGCGCGTGTTCACGGCTCGCGACGACGAGGATGGCCCAAGCGTCGCCATCATCAACGAAACCATGGCACGGCGTTTCTGGCCGGACGACGATGCGATCGGCAAGCGGCTGACGAGCTATCGAGGGGTCTCGCGCGAGATTGTTGGCATCGTCGGGGATGTGAAGCACAGAGACCTCACCGAAAGCGCCGGCCCGCAGTTGTACACACCCTTCCCGCAGACGCCGTGGCCATTCCTTGCCGTGGCCGCGCGGACGACCGCAGATCCGTCATCGCTCGCCGGTTCGCTGCGCAGCGCGATCGCGGCCGTCGATCCGGACCTGGCTGCCGGTGACGTGCGGACGATCGATCAGTATCTCGCGCAGGCGGTCGCGACCCCTCGTTTCAACGCGATGCTCATCGCCGGCTTCGCCGCGCTCGCGCTGTTTCTCGCTGGATGCGGCCTCTACGGCGTGATGTCGTATGCGGTGGCACAACGCAGCCGCGAGATCGGGATTCGCATGGCGTTGGGAGCGCAATCGGCGGACGTGCGAGGCATGGTCGTGACGCAGGCGCTGCGCATGGGCGTCACGGGCGTCGCCATCGGCCTCGTCGGTGCGTTCGCTGCGGCCCGGCTGCTCGGCGGGCTGCTGTTCGGCGTCAGCCCCTCCGATCCGGTGACCTTTGCGGTCGTCTCCGGCATGCTGCTGGGCGTCGTGCTGGTCGCCGCATATCTGCCGGCGCGGCGGGCGACGCGCGTCGACCCGATGGTGGCGCTCAGGACCGAGTAGGACACGACGACTGACGGGGCACGTCTATGCTCATTTCCCTTCGCAACATCGAGAAGTCATATCCACACGGCGTCGGCCGCACGTACGTCCTGCGCCGCATCAATCTGGACATCAAGCCGGGCGAGTTCGTCTCGATCATGGGGCCGTCCGGGGCCGGCAAGTCGACGCTGCTCCACATCCTCGGCATGCACGACAGCGCGTGGGACGGCGAGTACTACTTCATGGAGCAGCCGGTCCACCGCCTGAACGCCAAGCAGCGCGCGGAGCTTCACAAGCAGCATATTGGTTTCGTCTTCCAGAGCTATCACCTGCTCGACAACCTGACGGTCTACGAGAACCTGGAGATCCCGCTGTCCTATCGCAACGTGAGCCGCAAAGATCGCCAGAGCATGGTCGCCGACGTGCTCGATCGGTTTCAGATCGTCGGGAAGAAGGACCTGTATCCCAACCAGCTGTCAGGCGGTCAGCAGCAGCTGGTGGGCGTGGCGCGCGCGGTGATCGCCAATCCCCAGGTGCTGCTGGCTGACGAACCGACCGGCAACCTCCACTCCGCACAGGGCAAAGAGATCATGGAGCTGTTCCGCACGCTGAACGACGCGGGCACGACGATCATCCAGGTCACTCACTCCGAGGTCAACGCTTCGTACGGCAGCCGCATCGTGCACCTGCGTGACGGCTGGGTCGTCGACGATTAGATAGTCGAGAGTCGGTAGTCGGTAGTCGAGAGTCGGTAGTCGGTAGTTGGTAGTCGAGAGTCGGTAGTCGAGAGTCGGTAGTCGGTAGAGGAGAGTCGGTAGTCGACTCTCCACTCTCGACTACAGACTACTAGACTACTGACTACTGACTACTGACTACTGACTACTGACTACTGACTACTGACTACTGACTCCCGACTACGGACTACTGACTATATGGATTGTCAGCCGCGGATCCTCATCGCGGACGACCAGCCCGACGTGCTCGAAGCGCTGCGGCTGCTGCTCAAGGGCGAAGGCTACCGCATCGAGTCGGCTGGATCGCCGGCCGGGATCATCGACGCCGTCCAGACGCGTGATTTCGACGCCGTCCTGATCGATCTCAATTACGCGCGCGACACGACTTCCGGCGAGGAGGGCTTGGACCTGCTGACCAGGCTGCAGGCTCACGATCCGACGCTGCCGACGATCGTCATGACCGCCTGGGGAAGCGTCGACGTGGCGGTCGAAGCCATGCGGCGCGGTGCGCGCGACTTCATCCAGAAGCCCTGGGACAATCCGCGCGTCCTCGCCATCGTCCGCACACAAGTGGAGCTGTCGAGAGCGTTGCGCCGTCAGCAGCGTCTCGAAGCCGAGAACCGGGCGCTGAAGCCGGAGGCCGGTCCGCTGCTCATCGCCGAGGCGCCGGCGATGCGGCCGGTGCTGGAAATCGTGCAGCGGGTCGGACCGTCGGACGCCAACGTGCTGATCACCGGCGAAAACGGCACCGGGAAAGGCACTCTCGCCCAGGCGATTCATGCGGCCTCGCCGCGCGCCGGGCGCGGGCTGGTCACCGTCAACGCCGCGGGTCTGTCCGAGGGCGTCTTCGAAAGCGAGCTGTTCGGCCACGTCAAAGGCGCCTTCACCGACGCGAAGACCGATCGCGTGGGACGGTTCGAGCTGGCCGACGGCGCCACGCTGTTTCTCGACGAGATCGCCAACGTGCCGCTCAACCTTCAGCCCAAGTTATTACGCGTGCTGGAGACCGGTGAGTTCGAGCGCGTCGGATCGTCGCGGACCCGCCGGGTCAACGTGCGGATTCTGTCGGCCACCAACGCCAGACTTTCTGACGAGGTCGCCGCCGGTCGATTCCGGCAGGATCTGTTGTTCCGCCTGAACACGATCGAGGTGCAGCTGCCGGCGCTCAGGAACCGCCGCGAGGACATCCCGCCGCTCGCCGCCCACTTTCTCCGGCAGCATGCGCGCCGCTACCGCAAGACGCTGACCGGCTTCGAGTCCGCCGCGATGCAGGCCCTGCTCCACCATTCGTGGCCAGGAAACATCCGGGAGCTCGATCACGCGGTCGAACGGGGCGTGCTGATGGCCGAACGGCCGGCCGTGCGCGTCGCCGATCTGGGCCTGCGGGCGGAGCGCGACGGCGCCTCGCGCGTCGAAGACATGAGTCTCGAGGAAGTCGAAGGATTCCTGATCCGCAAGGCCATGGCCCGGCACGAAGGCAACGTGAGCCAGGCCGCCAAGGCGCTCGGGCTGAGCCGAAGTGCGCTGTACCGACGGCTGCAGCATTATGGACTCTGACGCAGATCAGTAATTTACAATTTGAAATTTACAAGTGGGAATGACGGATGAACGCTGAACGCATTGCCAATTTCAAATTGTAAATTGTAAATTGCAGAATCTCAGATTTGACCAGCGCATCCTGCTGCTCGCGCTGGCTGCCGGTGCTCCGGCGGCGCTGGTCTCGCTCGTTCTGCTCTGGACGGGCGATTACACCGCGAAGGTCCAGTGGACCCTGACGGTCTTCATCGTCGGGATCTGGTTAGGGTGCTCGTTCGCAGCCCGCCACCGGGTCGTCCTCCCGTTGCAAACGGTCTCGAATCTGCTGGCCGCGTTGCGCGAGCGGGACTTCTCCATCCGCGCGCGTGGCGCCGGCGGCCGCGCGGCGCTGACCGGTGATGACCCGCTGGCCGCCCTCATGCTCGAAGTAAACGAGCTGGCGTCGACGCTCCACGACCAGCGTCTCGGAGCGCTCGAGGCCGGCGCCCTCCTGCGCACCGTGATGGTGGAGATCGACGTAGCGGTCTTTACGTTCGATGGCGATCAGCTGCTAAGACTGGTCAACCGGGCCGGCGAACGACTGCTGGGAAAACCCCCCGAGCAGTTACTCGGCCGCTCGGCCGACGAACTTGGTCTGACCGCGTGCCTGCAGGGTGCCACGCCGCGCATCGAAGACGTTTCGTTTCCGGGCGCCACCGGCCGGTGGGAAGTACGCCGCACGACGTTTCGCGAGCAAGGGCGGCCGCATCAGCTCCTGGTGCTGGCCGATGTCAGCCGACCTCTGCGAGACGAGGAACGCCAGGCCTGGCAGCGGTTGATTCGTGTCATCGGCCACGAAATCAACAACTCCCTTGCACCAATCAAGTCGATTGCCGGCAGTCTCGACTCGATGCTGGCGCACGGCAGTAACAATGGTGATCCCGCCTGGTGGGGCGAGCTGAAAGACGACATGAAGCGGGGGCTGACCGTCATCGCCGCGCGATCGGACGCGTTGAGCCGTTTCACGACCGCATATGCACAACTCGCGAAGCTGCCTGCGCCACGCCTCGCGACGATTCAGGTTCCTGAGTTCATCGCGCGCGCTGTCAGGGTCGAAACCCGCATCCCCGTTCGCATCGACGGAGGACCGGACATCGGCGTGCGCGCCGATCCCGATCAGCTGGAGCAGCTCGTCATCAACCTCCTCCGCAATGCGGCTGACGCGGCGATCGAAACCGGCGGCGACGTCAGCGTCGGATGGCGCCGTGAGGGCAGGACGCTGAACGTGTGGGTGGACGATGAAGGGGCTGGCCTGTCGAATGCATCCAATCTGTTCGTGCCGTTTTTCACGACCAAGCCCGGCGGTTCGGGAATCGGCCTCGTCCTCAGCCGCCAGATCGCAGAGGCACACGGCGGCACGCTGACGCTCGAAAACCGCAGCGACGGCCCAGGCTGCCGTGCGCTCCTGAAAATCCCGCTGTAAGGGCCTGGCGGTCACCTGCCGCCTATTCCAATGCGAAGCCTCACACAGTGGGTCCTCACAACGTTCACGTCTCCCGTCGGAATCCTGATTCTCGCGACGCTCGACTCGACGCTGTTTTTCTGGCTGCCGTTCGGCATCGATGCGGCGACGATCGTCTTCGCGATGCGCGGGGCAGCGCCCTGGTGGACGATCGCATTGCTGGCGACCGTCGGATCCCTTGCCGGCTCGCTGCTCACCTTCTGGATGGGCGCGAAGGTCGGCGATGCCGGCCTCGAACGGTTCGTCACCCACCGCCACCTCGAGTCGGCACGACGTCGAATCAAGAAGAGCACGCGCACGACTGCCCTCGCGACGCTCAGCCTGATCCCACCGCCTTTCCCCTTCACACCGATTCTGCTGGTTGCGGGTGCGCTCGAGGTCAGGGGCGCGACGTTCTTCACCACTCTTGCAGCATGCCGGTTCGCACGCTTCGCGACCGAGGCGTTGCTGGCGCGCCGCTTCGGGCCGAAAACGCTCGATTGGCTCGAGTCACCGCTGGTGGCGAATCTCGTGCTGGGCTTGCTCGCGATCGGAGGCCTGCTCACGACGATCACGATTATCCGGATGGTCCGCGCCCCGCGCAGGTCCAGACGGCGCGCGACGGCATGACCGCATCAGACTCGACCGACGGCGCGTTGAATCCCGACACTCTCGTCGTGATCCATGCCAAACCCTGGGCTAAAATGCGTACCGTCGAGTCGGCACGGGACTTGGATGCAGGAGCCGGGACATGGCCTCCGGGAACGTCCTGATCGTCGAAGACGATCCCGACACGCGCGAAATGCTGACGACCCTTCTCACGACGGAGGGGTTCTATGTGGTCGGGGCTGAAGACGGCCTCGAAGCGCTGCATCTGCTGCGGTCTGTCCGTCACCGCGCCCCTGATGTGCCCTGCCTCGTCCTCCTGGATTTGAAGATGCCCCGTCTCGGAGGAAACGAGTTTCGTCGTGCCCAACTGGGCGATCCGATCGTCGCCGGTGTCCCGATTGCGATCATGTCCGGTGCGATCGACGCTCAGGAACGCGCCGCAACACTCGGGGCTGTGGCGACGCTCACCAAACCGATCGATCTGGATGTGCTGCTGGCCGTGGTTCGGAGATATTGCGCCTAGCAGCTGGCGGTCAGAAATGAGGGCCCATCGCCTGCCGGATGGCGTTCGCAAGGACAGCGCCCAATGCTGCCGCAGCGAGCACCAGCGCGAACGGTGGGTCGGCGCTGAACAGGATCGGCAGTAAACCTCCCACGATCGCGCCGACCAGGACTGTCGTCAGCGCGTCCCCGATTCGGCTGAACCGGCCGCGCGGACACCGATGATTCTCGGTGAGCGGCCCCATGCAGCGTGGACAGGTAGCCATCAGGGGGTTTATCGGCTCGATCACCCGCGAATGCTAGCCTGAGCCCTCGAGCCCTTAGCCCTACGCTTTTTCAGTACCCGAAGCCAGGTTCCCTTGAACGCAGCGCTGGCGACGCTGGGCTTGCTCCAATCGCACACGCCGCCTGGGAAGGTCTTCTGCAGCCGCGCCTTTTCGGCGTCAGTGAACGTCACGCGATAATCGTTCGGGTCGATCGGCTTCAGCTGGCATTTCCAGATATCGTCGGCCAGCGGCGCGCCAGCCTCGAGACGCGGCGCGGAGTGCGGCGGATACAGGCGATTACATTCGCTGTCCTGGCCGTAAACCGCCTGCTCGACGATCTTCTTGCCGTCCGGCGTCCAGCACGCATCGACCAGGTCGGCCGGCTTCGCGCGCACGATCTTCTCGGCGCGTGACAGGTTCGAGGTGTCCGCGGCGATCGCCTCGAGCCATTTATCCATCTGTGCCAGGTACTCGCCCTGGATGCGCGTGAACGCCGGCCCCTGGGCGCGCAGCATGACCTGGTTGTTGGCGTGGCCATTGGCCTTGATCAGCCGTGCCCGGGCCTTGAACGAGTGATAGCTCTCGTGGAAGTCGCCGGTCGGATCGATGTAGTTCCGCGCGTCGATGATCGGCGTCTCCTGCAAGCCGCCCACCCCCATCATCGTCTGGCCGGATTCGTAGGCGATCCTGATCGCTGCCGGATCGCCAGCCGTGCGCCCCGCCTGCCACTTCGTATCGATATCGTAGCCCCCGACCTTCTCGTTCAGCTCGAGGAAGTCGTCTTTGGTAATGACACCTGCGTTCAGCGCACCGAGCCCGTATTGGACGCCGACGTTATCGTGCGGGCGTCGAGCGAAGCCGGTCTGCGCGTCGCGGCCGAAGATCGTGACCATCCCGTCGTAAATCGAGCAGCGCGCGCCTTGCGGGTTCGTCACGGGGTCGTAGCGAAGCTCCTTCGGAATATCTGCATCGCAGTCGATTGGATTGAGCCGGCCAGGACGATTGGCATACGACTGGTCGCACGTTCCCCAGGTGGAGAATCCTCCGATCGCGCGCTTCTGTTCTTCCGAGAGGCCGGTCTTGTTCAGATACGGACGCAGCACGAGGCGGCAGTCTTCGCTGTTGATGAAATACGTCACGGCGTCAGGAAACGTCGCCGATGGAATGATGCCGTCGAGGAGCCCGGGATAGTTCTGCGCGATGGTGTACTGGGCCATCGCGCCGCCCGATCCACCCCACCCGATGGTGTGCTTCGGCACGCCGACCGTCTCGATGAACCGCTCTTTGACCATCATCAGCGTTTCGGCCGACACCACGCCGTTGCAGATGTTGCCGAATACGTTCAATGACGACGAGGCGACGGCGTAGCCCCGCGACAGGTGCAGATCGTTCATCACACCGCCGGAGTTCGCGCCCTGGACGAAGCCGGCCATGCAGCTGCCGCCGAACGTGTAGACGAGCCGGCCATTCCAGTTGGGCGGCGGGACGAACGCCGCCGTCGCGGCTGCAGCGGCTGGATCGTGCAGATAGGCAATCTGGTACACGGCGCGATTGATCGTGCCGCTCTCGAGACGGACGATGTAGGGCACCTCGCGGCCGTTGACGGTTGTTTTCGCGAGATCAGCGGGCCTGGCGGCGGAAGCATCGAATGCCTTGAAGGTGCTCTGTCCACGGCCTTCCACAGGCATCGTCGACTTGTATTGCCACTCGACCTTCGTTGGCGCGCTGCAGTGCTCGTCCTGCGGTGGACCGAGCCGCCAGCCTTCGGTCTGGCAGACGAAGGGTTTCTGGTGCGGTCCCGAGAACACCGGGCCAGTGATCGGATAGTTGACGAGTTCGAGCGTCGTCGTGCCGGCGGGGCCTCTTGCCGCGAGGGTGCTCTTTCCGATCGGCAGATCTTTGATCAAGGCCGTCGGGGCGCCGTCGACGTAGCCGAACTGGTGGAATCGCGCGGGCTTGCCGTTCACTGTGACGGCAAGATCGCTCCATGCGGACGCTCCTGTGATCCGGACCACCGCATCCCCACCGGTAATCATGTCCGGACGGCCGGAGACGATCGTCACGCCCAGTCGTCCATCACCGGCGCGCCCCTGAGCGGCAGTCAACATCACCGATGCCGTGGGAATGACACCCAACGATGCGGCGGCCAGCAGCGTGATTACGCTCGTCCTCATGCGTCCTCCTGCTGACGGGATTCTACCTGAGCATGCTCGCGGCGCAGACATTGCGAGGACATTGCCGCAGGAGGCGAATTGCATGCGGAAATCGATGACGCGAACGGGCTTTTGGATCACGTTGATCGCAGTAATTGGATTTGCGGGGTCGGCGTGGGCTCAGACGCCCAGCTTGGGCGTCGGCTATCAGATGCTTCACCTGCCGGACAACTGGGTGAACGCGGGCTTCAACCTCGATTTTGAAGCGCCGATGACCGACCAGCTCGGGATCGTCGGTGAGTTCGGACTGGGTTATCAGGGCTCCTCGGGCGACGACCCGGTCAAGGCAACCATTTATCACTTCGGGGGCGGCGTCCGATGGAGCTGGGTAGGCCAACGCGTCCGGCCGTTCGTGCAAGCGCTTGCGGGCGCCGAGGTCACGTCCGCGGAGATACCCGCCGACGGCGGCGGCACGTTCGACGATTCCGATACCGCCTTCATGCTGCAGCTCGGTGGAGGCGTTTACATTCCGGTCGGCGCGCGTTGGGGTGTCGTGGGACAGGCGGACCTGCGACCGGTGTTCTTCGAAGGCGACACCGACAATCAGTTCCGGATCGTTCTCGGCGCGCGATTCTCGCTCAGATGATGATTTTTGCCTGCTGTATGTTGAGACTCTTTGATAGTGTCCCCTCGCGGACTCGTTAGAAATGTCCCCCTAAGCTTACGACCTCTGAGGAGGTCGAGGATTGGGGCGGACGGCGATGAGTATGACAGAGCTGCGGCGGGCGGGCGTCTTGGCGCGCGTCGCCGCGGGGACCTTGAAGTTGGGATCGGCGGCCCGGTTGATGGAGGTGAGCTACCGGCAGGCGAAGCGCTTGTACCGGCGCTACCGCGTCGAGGGTGCGAAGGGGCTGAAACATCGGAGCGCCGGCCGCGCCTCGAATCGGGCGACGGACGCGCGGACGCAGCGACGGGTGCTGGCGCTGATTCGCGAGAAATATAGCGGGGGCGTAGACGAGCGATTCGGGCCGACGCTCGCTGCCGAGCACCTGGCGAGTGAAGACGGCATCACGATCGACCACGAAACGCTGCGGCGGTGGATGTTGGCGGCCGGGCTGTGGAGCCGGGCGCGCAAGCGCAGCCCGCATCGCCGTCGTCGCGCCCGCATGGCGCACTTCGGTGAGCTGGTGCAACTCGATGGCAGCTTTCATCCCTGGTTTGAAGATCGCGGTCCGCAGAGCTGTTTGCTGACGCTGGTGGACGACGCGACCGGCCGGAGCCTGGGACGGTTCGGCGCGCAGGAGACCATTTGGGCAGCGGTGGGGATCCTGCGTGCGTGGATTGCGCGCTACGGGATTCCGCGGGCGCTCTACACCGATTGGAAGAATGTATATGTGCGCCGGCCCAATCAGGAGGAGCGGGAGACGGGCGCCGAGCCGTTGACCCAGTTCGGCCGGATGTGCGCGGCACTGGGCATCAAGATCATTCCGGCGAGCTCGCCCCAGGCCAAGGGACGGATCGAGCGCAACCATGGGACCCATCAAGACCGCTTGGTGAAGAAACTGCGGCGGAAACGCATCGCCGAGGTCGACGCGGCGAATGCGTTTCTCGACGCCGAATACTGGGCCGACCACAATCAGCGCTTCGCGCAGGCGCCGGCCTCGGCAGAGGACTTCCACCTGGCGGTCCCGCGACGCGTATCGTTGGACCAGGTCTTCCGGCTCGAGCAGAAACGCATGGTCTCCAACGACTGGGTGGTGCAGTACGACAATCGGCTGCTGCAGCTCGAGCGGCAGAGTGGGCGGCCGCCGGCGCGCAGCACGGTGCTCGTCTACGAGACCAGCGAGGGCCAGTTGGAAATTCGCTATCGCGATCGCGCGATGCACTGGACCGAAGTCCAACCGCGGCCGCAGACCGACGCCGTGCCGCCGCGGGCTGTCCAAAGCCGACCAGACCGTCCGCCCGTGATTCGGCTGAAGCCGCGCCGCGTCTGCGACGATCACCCGTGGCGACATCAGGCCGTGGAGCAATACGTCGCCGGCCGCGATCTGACCAAGGCCCGTCGGGCGTGGGAACGCGTGCAACCGTGAACCGCCTGTGGAAGCTGCCCGAGCCGTGGACGCGAACAACACGCGCCCACCGCTCGTTGGAAAACTACAGAACAGTTTTCCACAGCTACCACAGGCATCATCAACCAGGGGACATTTCTAACGAGTTAAGAACGGGGACATTTCTAACGAGTCTTGACAAATTTTTGCCTGCTGTATTGACTCGTTTGAGTGGGAAGCGTAATGTCAGGCCTGCAGGAGGACGGCTATGGGCTTGCTCGATGTCGTCGATCGCCGTGCGTTCATCGCGAGCCTCGGGGGCGCGGCGGCGGTCGCTGCGATGGGTCACGAGGAGCGCGCCGAAGCGCTCGAGCACTACGCGGAGAACCGCTTGAACGAGCTGGCTGCCGCGCAGGGTCGTGGCGGCGGGGCACAAACTGGTCAGGACCGCCCGTTCCCGACGGTGGCCGAGCTCGAAGCACAGATCGAAACGCGCACCACTCGGCGCGGCGCCGGCAACATCTTCGGCAACGGACGCTCCAACGTCCGGCGGCTCGAGAAGATGCCGGAGAAGCCGACCATCCTCGACTTCTTCCGTCTCCGATTCCAGCCGGCCAACCACGTGCTGCAAAGCGCGACGCGTGCGCTCAAGACCGGCATGAAGGACGAGATCATCCTCGCCTGCCTGCTCCATGACGTGGCCTTGAACCTGATGCACGTCGACCACGGCTGGTGGGGCGCGCAGATGTTCGAACCGTACGTCCCCGAGAAGACCAGCTTCGCGATCCGCTATCACCAGACGCTGCGCTTTTTCGCCGACGAGGAAGCGGGCTACGAATACCCCGATTCGTACCACCGGACGTTCGGCATCGACTACGTGCCGCCGCCGCACATCCAGGCCGCCTACAAGATGCTGCGCAACCACAAGTGGTACATGGAGCCACGGCTCGTGACGGTCAACGATCTCTACTCGTTCGACCCCAACGCCGTCGTCAGCATCGATCCCTTCATCGACATCGTCGGCCGCCACTTCAAGCAGCCGAAAGAAGGGCTCGGCAACGACAACAGCCCGGTGGCTCACATGTGGCGGACGCTGGCGAATCCGGACGCGCCTCTCTAGAGCATGCGACGGTTCCTGTCTGCGACAATCTGTGGGGCGACCCTGGTGGGGTCGCCCCTTTTCTTTCCAGTGCTTGCCGCCCAGGGCGGGGCAGCGAAGTCCGTCCGAGGGCTCGAGATTTCGGCGAGCGGCGTCGAGCACACCCCGAAAGCTTCACTCAAAGACTGTCCGCCTGGGGCGAACACGGTTGGTTCGACAGCCAAGCCCGGCGAAGAGTTCGCCATCGTCACGCTCAACTTCAAGGTGCTGCCAGCCTTCAAGCCGACCACGTTCCGGCGGCCGGTCCTGACCGACGCGGCCGGCAAGACCTACAACACCGCCGTGTCGCTCGTCGATGTGGGAAAGACTCCGCAGTTCTCCTGCGCGATTCCGTTCCGCGTCCCGACCGGCACGAAAGCCAGGAGCATCCAGATCGACGACGCGTCCATCGACCTCACTGCTCTCGATAAATGATCCCTGAGATTTCAGGATCTGAGGATCTGAGGATCTGAGGATCTGAGGATCTGAGGATTTCCGGGTTCCTCAAATCAAATCCTGAGATCCTGAAATCCTGAAATCCTCAAATCTCGCAGTCATCAGGATCCCGCCAGTTCTGCCCTCGCGCACTCCTCGGCCACGGTGAGATAGCGGCCGACTCCGTCTTTGCCGACCACATACGGATGAGGACTACCAGCCGCACGCTTCGCGAGAGCCTCGGTCTTCGCGCGCGTGCCGTCGAACAGCGTGTGGTTCGCAATGATCACGTCGGCGCCGGCCTTGGCTGCCAGATCGCGAAAGCGCGTCGCCGAGTTGACGTAGAGATTGACCTGCTCGCGAGGCGTCGTCGCGCTGAACGCCGTCCCTCCCCATGCGGCCGCGACGTGATTGCGACCGCCGTCCTTCACCGGCACCAGCGTCGAGATCGTGCCAAGCGTATGGCCCGGTGTCAGATGGAGCGTCACGGACGCATCGCCGACCCGCAGCTGCATCCCGTCGGTGGCGACGATGTCGCGTTTGGGGCGGGGATTTCTGGTGTCGCGTTCGACAAGTGCCCAATCGTCTGCGCCCATCACCAGCCGCGCGTTGAAGCGATCCTGCAGCAGCTTGGCACCGCCATGATGGTCGCCGTGGCCATGGCTGACGACCACGTAGCGGATGCGCGCCGGGTCGAGACCGAGTTTCTTGAGCCCGCCGACGACCGCGTCCTCGACCGCATAGTCGTACAGCGCGTCGATGACGATGATCCCTTCGGATCCGACCACGGCCCAGGCGCCGTGCTCGCGAGTGCCGACGAAATAGAGGTTGTCGAAGACCTTGACCGGCTCGGTGTACCACCGCTCGCGCGGTGGCACCTGGCGCGCTGCCGGCGCGGCCCCGGCCGGCGTCTCCGCGCCGCGGCCTCGCGCTGCTGTTTCGGCAGCTGCCGTCTGGGCCGGCGTGGCCGCTGGCTCGGGACAGATCCGGTTGTACAGGCCGAGATGATCCTGACCGGCGGCCTTCTTCGCGGCCTCCCGGTGCGCCGCTTTACTGCCGGACGACTGCGCCAGAACGCCCGCCATTGCGAAAGCGAGTGCCGCACAGGTAGCAATGTAGATACGCATGACGTCCTCCAGAAGGCGGGCCTAAGAGGCCCGCCCTACGAGCGCGCGCCCGGCCAACCGACCAGCACGACGGCCACCAGGCGCTTCATGGGTGGGATTCTAGTCCAAGGAGTCGGGGCTATGCGTCGGCCACGGGTCCTTCCTGAGCAGCACCTGGATGAGTGGGCTGGTCATGAAAGTCGTGACGAGCGCCATGATGACGAGCATGGTAAACAGCGTCGGCGAGATGATCCCGAGATCCAGGCCGATGTTGAGCACGATCAGCTCGACCAGGCCGCGCGTGTTCATCAGGACACCCAGGGCAGCGGCATCACGCCACCCGATGCCGAGCATCCGCGCCGCCGCCACACTCCCGCCGAACTTGCCGAGACAGGCGACCGCGATGATGCTGGCGCACAGCAGCCAGCCGGCTGCGCCTCGGACGAGGCCGATTTCCGTCCGCACTCCGCTGAATGCAAAGAAGACCGGCAGAAACAGGAGGGCCAGGACGCCCGCGAGCCGATCGTGGAGAACCGGCGCCAGCCGCGACCGGCCAGGCAGGATCGCGCCGAGGAAAAACGCACCAAAGATCGCGTAGTGGCCGAGATGACTGGCGATGAAGGCGGGCATGTTGGCAATCGCGGACGCCCAGTCGCCGAACTCGCTGATGCTGACAACGAGCGCCAGCAGACACCAGGCCGTCACATCGTCGACCGCGGCGCAGGCCAGCGCGATCCCGCCCATTCGCGTGCGACTGATGCCGCGATCCCGCAGGATGCGGGCCAGCACCGGGAACGCCGTCACGGACATCGAGACGCCGAGAAACATCGCGAACGGCGTAAAGGCGACGGACGGGTCGGATAGCCGGGGGTACAAGACGTGCGCGAGTGCCCAGCCCAGTGCAAACGGCAAGACGATGCTCGCGTAGGAAATTGCGATCATCGTCCCGCCCCGCCGGCGAATCATCCGCACGTCCAGCTCGAGGCCGACCAGGAACATGAAGAGGATGACGCCGATCTGGGCGTGCAGCCGCAGGAAGGGCATCACGGCGGCTGGAAGCAGCGCCGCATACACGTCAGGCGCAATCCAGCCGAGGAAGGACGGCCCGAGCAGGATGCCGCCCACCAGCTCTCCGATCACCGGCGGCTGATTGATTCGCTGGAAGAGATGCCCGACGAGTCGAGTCGTCAGGAGGATGGCGACCAGCGCCACCACGACCTGTATCACCGTCATCAGTTCGCTGTCACAAAGAGCCGATTATGGCCCTAAACTGAGGAAACTGATGATGCGGAGATTGTTCGTGCTCCTGACGTTCCTGGTTGGTGCAACAGCCGCATACGCGCAGAAGCCACCGCCACAGTTCCAGTCCCAGGTCGACGTCCTTCGCGTCGACGTTACGGTCGTCGATGACCGCGGGAAGCCGATCGAAAATCTTGCGGCCGCCGATTTCACGGTGCGCGTCGGCGGCGAACCGCGCCGCGTGGTCGGCGCGCAGTGGATTGCGCGAGTGACCGCGGCAACCCGGTCACCCGAGAACTCACCTGCCAGCGTCGCCGCCGATGGATACCGATCCAACGGCGACGCTGCCGGCAGCGGCCTCGTCGTCATCGCCGTCGACGAAGCCAACATCAAATTCGGCGCGATGCGGCCGTTGCTCCCGGCCGTGACCAGATTCATCGATCGCCTCCCACCCGCCGATCGCATCGCCATCGTCAGCTTCGGCCGCGGACAGGGGGCCTGGAGCGACTTCACGGCGGACCGACTATCCATCAAGGACAAGCTCGCACAGATGCCGGGGCAAAGGGCCGCCACTGAACCGGCGTGGTCGCACCGTGTCGGCAGCGCCGCCGCCCTTGCCTATATGCGTAACGAGCCGGAAGCCCTGGCTACGGTCTTGCGCCGCGCGTGCGGCGGTCCGCAGGTCACCCGCGGCATCGATTGCCCGGCCGAAGTCCGCACCGAAGCGTTGAAGCTCGGTCAGGAACTGCTGCACAATGCCGACCTGACCATCAACAGCCTGCGCGAGCTGTTGACGATGCTCAGGAGTGTTGAGGCGCCAAAGACCTTGCTCCTCATCTCCGATGGGTTTGCGCTCGACCGCACGGCCGGCGGACAGAAACGAATCGCGGAAGTCGGGCAACTGGCCGCCGCGTCCCGCACCGCCATTTACAGCCTGAAGATCGAGGACGAGCCCCTCGACATCACCGCGCCGACGGCGAGGTCGCCCTTCGAAATACAGCAGGATCTGATGGAGAGCCGGCTCGGACTCGAGCTCCTGGCACACGCGTCCGGAGGCGGGCTGTTCACCATGTCCGGCACCGGCACCGGGCCGTTCGATCGCATCGAGTCAGAGCTGTCCGGCTATTACCTGATCGGCGTCGAGCCCACGGCTCGCGAACGTGACGGAGCCACCTATCCGATCGAGGTCGCTGTCGCGCGTGCTGGTGCGACGGTCCGCGCGCGGCGGACTACGACGCTCGAACCGTCGGCAGAAGCCCAAACGCCGGCGGATCGCATCAGCGCCGCATTCAGGAACCCGCTGATGCTCCCGGCCATCCCAATCCGCGTGACGACCTACGTCTTCCGCGGACCCGACGCGTCGAAATTGCAGGTATTCGTGTACGCGGCCATTGGAGAGGCGTTCACCGAGCCCAGGATGTTGACGGTCGGTCAAACAATCCGTGACGCCAGCAATCGCGTGGTCGATGGGGTGATCTCAGAAATGCGGTTGGCGCCACTGGCTGGAGTCGCGTCACCCGTCCAGTACGGACGAACCGTCACGGTTGATCCAGGCACCCACACCATCAAGATCGCCGTCGCCGACGGTGATCTCGTGGGCAGCGTCGAGCTGCGGGTACGAGCAACACTCGGCCGGGCCGGCACACTGGACGTCACGGATCTGGCCGTCGGCGGCCCCGAGCAGCCGGCTGATTCCTTGCGACCGACGCTCGGCCCGGACATCCGTTTCGGCCTCGTCCAGGGTTACTTCGAAGCATACGGACGAGAGGCTGCGGAGCTGACGCCAAAATTCGAGGTGGCAGCCCGCGAAGACGGACCTGCCCTGCTGAGCGCCGACGCTGCCGCGCGGCGTGTCGGGGATGATCGGTTCATCTTCTCGCACACGCTGTCGGTCGCCGACCTGCCGCCGGGACTCTACGTGCTTCGCGCGCTGATGTCTCGAGGGGCCGCTTTCCAGTCACGCGGCTTCGAAGTGGTCGCACCACCCCGACCCGCGGGGGGATCCGTGTTCCTGACCGTCAGCGGACGCGATCTGGCGCGGGATCTCGATCTGGACGAGGTGCTGCAGCCGTCCGTCACTCAGACGTTTCGCGCGACAATTTCCCCGGCTGCGACAACGTCGTTCGATGAAGGGCTGATGCGTCTTCGAGACCGTCAGTATCTGCCTGCGGCGACCGCGTTCGAGCGGGTGATCGACGCGGGTGGCGATACATCCGGCGCGCTCGCCTATCTGGGCGCCTGCTTCGCTGCCGCAGGCCACGACGTCGAGGCGTTAGCAGCGTGGAGACGATTGACCAGCACGTCGCCGGATCTGCCTGACGTACACGTTTGGATGGTTGATGCCCTGCTGCGGACGAAAAGCTACGGCGAAGCGCGGGCCGCCGCGGAACGCGCGCTCGCCCGCTGGCCCGATGACGCACGATTTCTACGCTCCCTGGCTCTGTTGAAGGCCACGGCAGGCAACGCGCGTGACGCGATCGTCGACCTCGCACGCTACCTGGAAGGTCAGCCTGCCGATGAGGATTCGCTGCTGCTTGCGGTGAACTGGCTGTTCCAGGCGAAACGCGGCGGCCTCCAGATCCACGAACCGGGCGAAGCCATTCGGCTGGCGCGCGGCTACGCCGATCGTTACGCGGCCGGACAGGGGTCTTCGGTGCCGCTGGTCAACCTCTGGGTCGAGTACCTCGCGCGATGATCACGATCGCCGACGGCATCGTCATCGACGAGGCCGAAATCCAGGAGCGATTCGTCCGCGCCTCCGGACCAGGTGGACAGAACGTCAACAAAGTGGCGACCGCGGTCGAACTGCGGTTCGACGTCGGCGCCTCGTCGCTTCCGGAGGAGGTGAAGGCGCGCCTTGTGGACATTGCCGGCACCAGACTGACAGCCGACGGCGTCCTGCTGATCGACAGCCGCGAGCACCGCACGCAGGCGCGCAACCGCGAGGCGGCTCGCGAGCGCCTGATCACGATCCTTCGGCAGGCCGCACGGCGTCCGAAGAAGCGGCGGCGCACCCGCCCGTCCGCCGCGGCCAAGCACAAGCGTCTCGAATCAAAACGGCACCGCGCTGCCGTCAAGCACCTGCGCGGGCGACCTCAGGACGAATAGCCATTCGCGGACCTAACCCGTTCGCAGCCGTGTTCGTCCGCGGTAACGCTGTGGCGTCGGTCCCTACGCGGACACGAAGCGGCGGACCGTTGGGGAAGGACCGCACCTTCGGACTGAGGTGGGTTGGCGTGCTGTGGCGCACAGCCGTGTGGAGGCGGCCGTCAAAGATCGGGACCGCGCGAGGAGGCTGGGGGGACGCGAGCGCAGGGCCCCAACGCCGCGGGATCACCAGGCGTTGGGCGCGAGCCGTCAGCCGGTCGTACCGGCCCCCGCAGTGCGGTCCGGTCGCCGGAACCCGGCTGTGCGACGCAGCACGCCAACCCAACTCAATCAGAGATTAAGAACGTCCAAACGTCCACCCTACAGTCAGGCGTGGACGCCGGGTGCTTCGTGGCCGGTCCGCGCCACGTAGTCGACGTACGACCCCGGGTAGACGTGCGGTTCGGCGTCCGTTCCAGACTCGCCGCCCAGTTCCAGCACGCGATTGCTCAGGCCCCGCAGAAACGCCCGATCGTGCGACACGAAGATCATCGTCCCCTCGAAGGACCCGAGTGAATCGAGGAGCATCTCCTTGGTCGCCAGATCGAGGTGATTGGTCGGCTCGTCGAGGACCAGAAAATTCGGCGGATCGAGCAGCATCCGGGCCATCACCAGCCGTGTCTTCTCGCCACCGGACAGCGAGCGGATTTTCTTGTCGGTATCGTCACCCGAAAACTGGAAAGCGCCGGCGAGGTTGCGCAGGACGCCGATCGATTCGTGGGGAAAGTCCTTCTGCAGCTGCTCCTCGACGGTCAGATCTGCATCGAGGAGGTCGAGCGCCTGCTGGGCAAAGTAGCCCATCCTGAGGCTGGCGCCCAGCGTGACGTCGCCTTCGTCCGGCCGAAGCGCTCCCGCAATCATCTTCAGCAGCGTCGATTTGCCCGCGCCGTTCTTGCCCATGACCGCCCAGCGTTCGCCGCGGCGAATGGTGAGGTTGAGCCGCTCGTGCACGGTGCGACGTCCGTAGCGCTTGGAGACCCGGTCGAGGGTCGCGACCAGGTCGCCTGACCGCGGCGGCGCGCGGAAATCGAACTTCACAACGCGACGCTTCCTGGGCAGCTCGATCTTCTCGATCTTCTCGAGCGCTTTCACGCGGCTCTGCACCTGTGCCGCCTTGGCGGCATGGGCGGCGAAGCGCTCGATGAAGCGCTGCTCCTTGGCGAGCATCGCCTGCTGCCGCGCATAGGCAGCTTCGCGGTTGGCCTCGCGGATCGCGCGTTCCCGTTCGTAGAAGTCGTAGTTGCCCGAATACGAACTGATCTCCCCACCGTCGATTTCGGCGATGCGCGTCACGACGCGATTCATGAAGTCGCGATCGTGCGACGTCATCAGCAGCGCGCCGCTCCGTTGCTTCAGAAAGGCTTCCAGCCAGATGATCGATTCGATATCGAGGTGATTGGTCGGCTCGTCCATCAGCAGGACGTCGGGATTGCCGAGGAGGACGCGGGCCATCGCGACCCGCATCTTCCATCCGCCGGAGAGCGCGCCGACATCACCGTCGATGCGCTCATCGTCGAACCCCAGGCCGTGCAGGATTTCCCGGGTCCGGCTCTCGAGGGCGTAGCCGCCCAGGTGGTCGTACTCCTCCTGGACTTCGCCGAAGCGCGCCAGGACGCGATCCATGTCCGCGGCGCTCGCTGGATCGGACATCGCGTGCTGCAGTTCCTCGAGCTCATGGTGAAGGGCTCCGAGCCGTCCACTCCCGGCAATCGCTTCGTCGAGCACCGAGCGGCCGGCCATTTCTTCGACGTCCTGGCGGAAGTAGCCGACGGTCGCCCGGCGCGGCACCGAGACCTCGCCCTCGTCGGGCTGCTCCTCGCCCACCACCATCCGGAAGATCGTGGTCTTGCCGGATCCGTTCGGGCCCACCAGCCCCACTTTGTCGCCCGGGTTCAACTGGAAGGAGGCGTCGACGAAGAGGACCTGCCGGCCGTACTGCTTGCTGACGTTCGATAAGGCAATCACCCTGCTAATGTTAAGGCCGCCACGTGCGCAGAACTACCGCCCTGCTCTGCCTCGCCGCGGCGGTGCCCTTTGCGCCGGCCGCCTGGCAGATCGCCCGCGCGGGAATCCCCGACATCCTCTTCACGGGCGACGCCGCGGCGCTGGAGTTGCGCGTGCTCTACGCAGCGCGGGGCATCCAGCTGCTGGGACCCTATTCGCAGTTCGGCTGGAGCCATCCGGGACCGGCCTACTTCTACCTGGCCCTGCCGTTCTACGAGGTGCTGGGCGAACGTGGGACGGCGCTCAACGTCTTTGCGCTGACCGTCAACCTTTGCGCCGCGATCGGCCTTGTGCTCAGCGTCCGGCGGTTGTTCGATGCCCCCACCGCGCTGGCCGCCGCGGCGCTGGTTGCGGTGTTCGTGTTGATCGGCGCGCCGTACCTGGCAGCCAACGAATGGAATCCCATTCTTCCGATCCTGCCGCTCGGGCTGCTGACGCTACTGACGATCCGTTTCTCGATTGGTGAGAACGCCTTGCTGCCGGCGATGACCTTCCTGGCGTCGGCGATCGTGCAGACGCACGTGGGATATGGCGTCGCGGTGGCCGTGCTCGCGTTCACCGCTCTCGTCGCCCGCCGCGGGAGCCCAGCGGTGCCGCGACGCGTGTGGGGCGTTGCGCTCGCCGTCGGCGCCGTTTGCTGGGCACTGCCCTTCTATGAGGCGTTCACGTCGCGCCCCGGGAACATACAAAGCCTAATCGCCTTCTTCGCGCCCGGCAATCTGGCCGAACAGAGTTGGATGGACGCGATTCGCGCTGTTCGCGATCAGCTCGCCGTCGTGCCGGCAGCGTTGGCGGCCGCGTTCCGCATGACGATCGACGCCTCCGGGCTCGCCGCGTCAACGCTCGTGGCTATCCAGGCGGCTGTGTTGACGGGCATCGTCTTCGTGAGCGCCAGGCAGCCGGGTCGTCCACTGGCGGCGGGTCCGAAAGGACCCGCCCTGCAAACACTCCTCGATACCACGGTGATTGTTCAGGCGCTGGCGGCAGTCGCGGCTGTTCGAGCAATCCGTGGAGAGATCGCCCTATATCTCGTCGCGTGGATCTCCGTGATCGGGCTGCTCGCTGCCATCGTGACCGCTGCGTGGCTGGCAACGGCAATGCGGGCCACGTTGGGATCCCGACTTGCGGCAAGGGTCGTGGGCCTTTCCTCGGTCGTGCTGATGGGGCTCGCAGTGGCGGGGTCGACCCGGGCTCCGGTGTATCGCCAGCGCGATCCGTCTGCCGAGTCGCTTGCCCGTCGGGTCGAAGAATTTCTCGGAACGGCCGGGGCGATTCGGCCCCTGGTCACAATCCGGTCGCGCGAGACCTGGCCGCGCGCGGTGAGCGTCGTCCTGCACCTCTATAAGCGGCGTCTCCCGGTCGCAGTCGACGATTCATGGGCCTTTCTGGTCGGAAAGCCGCTCGCCGCCCCAGCTGGCCTGCCGCCTGAGCTCGTGTTCGGGGATCATGCCTTTCACGGCGAAGCACAAGCGGATCGCCGCCTGTCTTTCATCGCCGAAGCCGGCGGCGTCTACGTGTACTACGACGCTAAGGAATGAAGGTGAATCTGGCCTGACCCGTGATTGTGCTGGCCAGCCCGAAGAGCGAGGTGCCGGTGGGACGGCGCCGTGCCTTGATCCGGACGAAGTAGTCGTGCGAGGCGTCCAGGCGCGATGCTTTGTAAATTGGGATCCGCTTGAGCGTGGTCAGCCACTCCCGAACGATCGCGTCGTTGTCGGTCAGGACCACCTCCATGACGCGTCCGTCAATGGCGCGCGACAACGTATGCCGCCTGGTCAGGTTGTCGTACTGGCTGCTCGTTGTAATGACCGCGGTCGCGATGGTGCGATCAACCCAGCCGGCGACCGGCATGCGGAGCTCGACGTCGTAGGTGAAGGTCGTGCGCAGCCCGCTGGCAATCGCCTCGCGCACTTCCTGGGTGTAGGCATCGGCAAGCTCGAACGAGACCACCACTTCGCCGTTGGACACGAGGGGCACGATCCGGAGCGATTCGGCGGAAAACGCCACGCTCCCGAGGAGGCCCACTCCCACGACGCACCAGAAGCCAAGCCGTCGAATCATCTACGCCTCACAGCGGTCAATATCTTAGTACGACTGACATATTCGCGCGCCAGAAAGAAAGTTCGGGGACAGAACCGTCAATGGTGACGTCTCCCGGTTCCCCCTCTTCCCCCCGATCGCTCGGAAGTAACGCAGCTCCCAGCTGACCCCCACCCGTTCGTTCAGAAAGCCAGTGGCCCCGCCGCCAAAGTCGATTGCCGTCCGGGTCTCATGAATTGGAAAGAACAGGTTCAGATCTTCGCTGCGCAACCGCATCAAACCTAGCCCAGCCAGTGCGTACGGTCTGAGCGTGTATCGTGAGAGGCGCCGTGGCACTGCCACCACCAGATTTCCCGTGAGCGTCTGCGTGCTGCTGCTCCTGACGAGGTTCAAATCGCCAGCCTGAAAAAAGCCGGGCGCATGGCTGAAATCCCCCTCCACCCCGAAGACGTCTCCAATCAGGACGACTGCCGCCCCGAATGTCAGGTTTGCGGAGCCCGATTCGAATTCGGGGTCGCCGCTCGGCAGGCCGGCAGCAAACTCCACGTCGCCGCGATAGGTCGTCGACGGCGCGAAGGTCACTCCGAGAAACGGCTTGAACTGCCATTCCGCGGCGGTTTCGCGGGGCGCGACGAGCAGCAGCGCCACCACGATCCCCTGAACCGGACGACGCATCTCCCGTCAGCCGACCAGTAACGTGAGCAACACGCGCACGAACGGAGAGGCTACCAGCTGATTCACTGACGTCGGCGACGGCTCGACCAACCCCGTGCTGTTCGCCAGCAGGATGTAGGTCGTCTCACGTGCCGGCATCGTAATCATCAGCGCCGACGAGGCGTTTTCGCTGACCCCGAACTGCCAGACGATCCGCTCACCGCTGTAGATGCCGCTGAACCAGCCGAGTCCGTGCGGGAGCGGTTGTCCATGGGCGACCGGCGGCGACCAGGCGGCATTCAGCGTCTCCGGGAGCAGCAGCAGGCCGGACCTGAGCCCGAGATCGAATTCGGCGAGGTCGCGGACGGTGGAGATCAAGCCTCCGCCCGGCGTCAGCGTCGTCGCCGGATACCGAGACGCGGTCGCACGCTTTCTCTGATCGACACGATACGGAACGGCGAGCCGCTCGAGCGTGCGCGCGTAGCGCTGCGCCGCCACAGGGTCGGGGAGGCCTTCGGCTGGCGGCAGAAGCCGCGGCGCATCGGGTCCCGGCACCGAATCCCGCATCGCCAGCCGGTCGAACAGGTTCATGGTCGAGCCGCGGAACGATTCAATGGCGCAGGCGCGAACGACCGCCGTGAGCGGATCGAGCCGCTCCGGCCGGTACTGGAACGACAGATTGTTCGACGGTCCCGAGGTGTGCGTCAGCAGGTGGCGGATGGTGGCGTTGGGTTCGGGAACGTCCGACTTATAGTCGCCGATCCGCTCGTCGAGGGAAAGCCTCCCCTCCTCGACGCAGCGGAGCAGATATGACGCGGTAAAGAGCTGGGTGATGCCGTCGACGTGAAAGGGCGTATCGGTCCGCGTGGCGATCGAGCGCTCGGAGTCCTGGCGGCCGAAGGCCTGCTCCCAGACCACCGAGTCTGGACCAACCACAGCCACTGCCAAGCCCGGGATGCCGGCCTGAACCCGCAGCGACTCGATGTAGTCGCGTATGACCTTGAACAGCGGGCCGTCGGCTTGCGCGCGCAGCCCCGTCGGCACGATGAGCAACAGGCCGACGGCTGCGGTGAGCAGTATCCGATGCATCAGTTAAGGCGAGGTGCCTGAACAGTGTACCACCCCTGCCGTTTCGGCGGGCATTCGGGGCACTGGAATTTTCCCGCAGCGCGACATATTCCCGCAACTGCCGATGTTTGCTCCAGGCGGGCCGGCCCAAGTGTCATGTCTGACATCTTCCGACGCGAGCTCATCCGGACAAAGCCCTCAATGCGCCTTTGAGACTGACAAGGAAGGGGCGTATCGTTTTACTGGGGCTAGATGAAGCTCCGGGAGAGGTTGGCCGCAATCGACGCGCACCCCCGACTCACTCGGTGTCTGCTCTGCGGTCAGTCCCAGCTCGACGTGGAAACGGACGGCCGCTTCGTCACGACGTCATGTCGGAACTGCTTTGCGACCCTCATGATCGAGTTCGACCCGCCTGACGACCCGAGTATCCGGGCCCGGATCGAGCGTCTCGACGAAACTGATTAGGCCCGGCGAAGCTTGCGCGTCCGATCGCGATAAACAAATCGTCCGCAGGTCCCGCACTCGAAGTAGACCCACCGCTCTTCGGGCTTCACGCCACCAATCACCGTCTCCTTGTAACGCAAGGTGCCATCACACGATGGACACATCAGCGACGGGTGTTCGGAGTCCTGAACGACGCGGGCGGTACGTCGCGGCATGATTCGTTTGGAATGATTCCAGGTGCGTAGCGTAATTTGACAAAAACAGGTCGTCTGTCAAAAACCGACAAACGCTGATACGCTCGGTACCAGCTTTTGGGGGTCTACCGCCCGCCTCGTCCTGAATAGGGCAGAGCTTGGCCAGCGACAGCCTCTTAAAATTTCGCCTGGCGGCGGAAGAGGAGTCAGAAATGGTCAAGCATCACCCGGTTTCGGCAAGCCGTCCGCCTCCTATCCGGAACGTCCTGCTGGCTGCCCTTCCGTCAGCCGACCTCGACCGTATCGCGCCCGCTCTTCAGACGATCCCTCTCAAACTGAAAGTTGTCCTGCAGAAGCCCGGTGAGCGAATCGATCACGTGTATTTTCCAGGGGGCGGCTTCTGCTCGGTGCTCACGACCCTGAAAGGCGGAGAGATGGTCGAAGTCACGACCATCGGCCGTGAAGGGATGGTCGGTGCCGATGCGGTGTTTGGCGACACCCCGCCGCCGTCACTGACGATGGTCCAAGGGGAAACGAACACCTGCTACCGCATGACCGCCGATGCCTTGAGAACCGAGATGGACCGCCGTGGGCCGCTCTACGACCTGCTCATCGCCTATTCGCAGGCACTGCTGGGAGTCGTCATGCAGGCGACGGCCTGTAACGCGGTCCACTCGATTGAGCAACGGCTGGCCCGTTGGTTACTCATGGCGCAGGATCGCATGGAGAACAGCCAGTTTCCGCTCACACAGGAGTTCGTGGCGATGATGCTGGGCGCGAGCCGGCCCACGGTGACAGTGGTCGCGGGCACGCTGCAGAAAGCAGGGCTGATTCACTATCATCGCGGCGAAGTGACGATCGTGGATCGCGAGAAGCTGGAAGCGGCCTCTTGCGAGTGTTACCGGACGACGAACCAATTGCTGCGCGCCGTGACGCGCGGACGCTGACTCGTCTGCCATCGGAATCCGGCGTCGGCAGGTCCGTCGCGCGCTTCTCCCACGTGACCGTCTGTCAGTTTCCAACAGACACCGCGTGCTACCGTGGTCTCACCTTTTTTTGAGGTCTACCGCCCGCCTCGCCCTCGATGGGCAGAGAGCGTCGACGCGCGACAGCCTCTCTAAAATTTTCCGCCCGATGGCGTGGTGAGGTTCGTCACGAGATGGTCAAGCGTCGCCTGGTTTCGTCCACCCGGCCGCCCCCGATTCTGAACGCCCTGCTGGCTGCGCTTCCGGCCGCCGATCTCGATCGCATCACTCCGACTCTCCAAATCATTGCACTCAAGCTGAAGACGGTGCTCCATAAGCCCGGTGAGCGGATCGATCATGTGTATTTTCCCGGAGGCGGATTCTGCTCCGTGCTCACCGTCCTGGAAGACGGCGCGATGGTCGAAGTCACAACCGTCGGTCGTGAAGGAATGGTCGGCGTCACCGCAGCGTTTGACGGCGGGAACCCGTTGCCGGCGCTGACGATGGTCCAGGGTGAAACGGCGACCTGTTACCGGATGACGGTGGATCGCTTCCGAAAAGAGATGGCTAAACGCGGGCCGTTCTACGACATTCACACCGCGTATTCACGGGCGCTGGTCGGCGTCATCATGCAGGCCACGGCCTGCAATGCCATTCATAAGATCGAGCAACGGCTGGCGCGCTGGTTGCTCATGGCGCACGACCGCATGGAGAGCAAAGAGTTTCCGCTGACCCAGGAATTCGTCGCGATGATGCTCGGCGCGAGCCGGCCCACGGTAACTGTGGTGGCGGGCACGCTTCAGCATGCGGGGTTGATTACCTACCACCGCGGTCAGGTGACGATCGTCGACCGAAAGAAGCTGGAAGCGGCCTCCTGCGAATGTTACCGAACGTCGAAGCAGCTGCTCGATGGCGTGACGCGGCGCCGCTGAGGCCGGGCCGCTGGTGGTCACCGCTCCTGTCCCTTATTGAAACGCCAGCGTGTGCAGAAATTGACCACTCAGGACCGCCGATATGTGCGATCGAGCGAAACGGCGGTCAGGGCCTCGGATTGCAGCGTCGCTACCGTCCCGAGACAACCACTGTCTGAGGAGATGTCAACGTGCACGGAGCGACGATCCTCATCATCGACGATAACGTGAACCTCGCGCGTGGCTTCGCCGCGGCACTCACCGGTGCCGGCTATGGTGTTCATGTCGCCCATGCGGCCGAAACCGGACTCGCTCTCGCGGCGGAGGTTCGACCCGACGCGATCATCCTCGACTTCCGGATGCCGTTTGTTAACGGTCTCGGATTTCTCTACCGGTTGCGGCAGGTGCAGGAGCTTCGCGAGACGCCTGTGATGATCGTCACCGGCGTGACCGTGAACGACGAGATGCGCGAAGAGCTCCGCGATCTGCGAGCGGAACTGCGATTCAAACCCCTCGGCCTGGCCGATCTGCTGGCAGCGATCGAGACGCTGCTCGAGCCCCATGATCTCAACCTTGTGATCGCGGGCCGAACCCCGAACACGGCTCCGGATCTGTAAGTCAGTAACTCCACGCACCAAAGGCACTTACATATCTGAATCGCCGGCATGACCGTTGCGTTGATGATCCGGTCACTAAACCAAGGGAGGAACGATGCACCGACTGACGATCCTCGTTGCGCTTGCCTTCGCGTTATCGGTGGGAGCGACTGAGGCGGCGAAACCCGCTTCGAAACCCACGGGCACCGGCAAGCCGACGGTCAAGACGCAAGCACCCAAGGCCACGAGCCCCACGACCAAGGGCGCTTCGAAGACTTCACCGGTAAAGAGCAAGGGCGGCGCGGCAAACGCGTCTGCCACGAAGCCCGTCAAGGTCAAGGCGGCCAAGGCTGATACCAAGAGCACGGGCGCCGCGACGAAGGCGGCGAAGGCCGACGCCAAGCTGGCCAAGACCGACCAGAAGACGACCAGGAAGACGGGGGCAACCGCGTCTTCGATCACGACTCCGGACAGCATCGACTTCACGGCCACGTCGCTGGGGCAGAAGCTGCAGAAGAACAGCGTCCAGCGGTCGAAGATCGAAGCGAAGCTGCTGGCAGCCGGCTATACCGGGACCATCTACGAAGCGGCCTACGGCTTCAAGAACCTGGGGCAGCTCAACGCGGCGACCAACCAGGTGCAGAACCAGGGGATGTCGTTCGAGCTGCTCAAGGTGATGATGACCGGCACCTACGTGGACCCCGAGACGCACCTTGTGTATCGGGCGAATCGGCAGGCGGATGGCACGGTGAAGCTGGTAGACCCGACGCTCGCCACCAACCCCGTTTCCACCGGCAGCCTCGGACAGTCGAAGCAGGCGATCGCCGGCGGCGCGACGATGCCGGTCATCGTGCCCTATGAACCGGTGACCAGCGGCGGCACTTCCGCGGCGTCTGGCAGCTTCTGACGAGCTGTTCTTTCTGCCTCTCCGGGCATGGCCCCGTGCGGCAAACTGGCCGCGCGGGGCCATGACTTTTTCAGCTCCTCGCTATCCGGACACCACCTTGGGTCCAGCGCCGGGCGCCGCCCATCGTTTGGCGACTCGCATGAGCGCTCTGAGGGCCAACGATGCGACCGCACTGAGAGAGCTGAGAATCGCGCGTATCTTCGCCATCGGACCTCCACACGGAACGGAAGCGGCCTAAGGGCGCTAAAGCATCCCATCGACGAGGGACCACATCATCTGCTATAGATCCGCAAGTGGATCAAAACGACAACGCACAGCCCGAGCGCCGGCAGGACGACCGCCGGCAAGGCGACCGTCGTGAAGGGGAGCGGCGGAAGCACTGGAACGAAGGCCTTCGCGACCGACTCAAGGAGTTACAGCGTGAATGGCACGAGAGCGGGGGGAAGGATTCGCCGCGCTCCGACCAGTAAGACACCGCCCGCTTCGCCTGAACCGCCTTCCCGTGCTTTGTCCCCAACCGGGGCGGGGGACGCTGCGTCGCCACGCCTTACCGCACTCAGCCCGTCCTCTCCGTACAGAGTCTCGCCGTGCAATTCCAACGGATCGCCGACCTGCAAGCCCAGCTGGACCGCGCCATCGCTGACCGCCGGCTGCCGCCCACTCGTTAGCGCGCTTCGTCCGCTTCTTCCTCGGTTACCAGCGCGTAAACGTCGGGCTCGACGCACGCGCACGGACGCGAAGAGCACGCGCGTTAGTTGGGTCTCAGAAGCTTGACGAACTCGGCGCGAAGCGCCACCGCAAGAGCATCCGCCAGCACGACGCGGGTGGGATTCTGTCGGACAGCAGGGTCGTCCGGTAGTGCCTTCGGGTCAACAGGGAAAGCCGTGCGGTGCACGACCGCGAGCGCCCGCTGCATAGCCGCTTGATACACGTCCTCACCGTGCAGGGCCTTCACCCTCTCTCCGAGTTCTTTGACGCCGAGGCTGTCGTAATCGGTCTTCGGGCTGGACACAACCTTCACTCAAGCGTCACCGAGTCGCGAATCTTACCCTAGCCTCGGCGGGGTGCAGGAAGGGAGAGGCACGGCACGCCCGAGTCTGGGGTGCCGCAGGATCTTGGAAGAGTGGTCGGGATGGCGGCATTCGAACCCATGACGAAAACCTGATCATTCATCTGAACGAGACAGATGCTGCAATTCTGGGGCGACCGACGGTCACCGCGATTGAACTAGCGGGCCTCGCCCTGTCGTACTGGTAGGGCGCGGTCATGAGCGACAGGTCCGAATCGTTCACGTCGCCGACGACGTTTAAGTCGGCCGAGATCGTCTGCGGCCAGCCGGATCTATCACGTCCTACTTGGGCTGGCGATCGCGTCGTAGATCAGATTCGTGAGCAGATGAAGGCGCCTCAGGCCAGCGTATTCGGTCCACTCGTCACCCGGCTCGTCTACCTGCACGGTCACGTCAATTTCTCGGGTCTGTATGAGAGCGGCGGCGATGATCGCTTTCGCGTTGATTTCTTCAGGTGGCATCACGAGGTATCAGATCCTCCTCCACGAGTGTACTCTGGCCGCGAGACGCTCAATCCGACCCCGTCCCACCTCAGGAGAAATCGAAGCCATGCCGCGTACGCGTGTCGTCGCCGCGGTCGTCGCCTTCGCGATCGCCGCCGGCTGCGCAACGGACTCCCCCACCACGCCGACACCCCCCGGAGCAGCACCGGCGTTCGCGCTCACCGGCACGATCCGCAATCTCCGGAGCCTGACAACCTCAACATGTAGATGTGACGACTACATCGACCATCGATTCACGTCCGGTTTAGTGTGTTTGTGACCCTTGCCGCCTGTTCTGACGGGTAACGCTGGAGAGCGACCTGCCGTGAACTTCGAGAAGAAGCAGTGGTCGGGATGGCGGGATTCGAACCCACGGCCCCTTGACCCCCAGTCAAGTGCGCTACCAGGCTGCGCCACATCCCGACGTGTTCTAACGCTATCAGAGGCAGGGGTCGGGGGCCAGACCGTCCCCCGCGACGCTGAACCTATGCCGATCGCTTCCGGCGGTTGGGGGTTCCGCGCCGGCCCGCGATCGGCTTGACGCGGGAGGGCTTGCCACGCGCCGCGGGCGCGCGACGCGCCGGCACGCCGGCTGGTGGCGCGGTCAACAGAAACTCCTTCGCTCGCACGTTCCCCGCCAGCAGCTCGAGGATTGCGCGCAGGCCCCGCTTGATCTCGGTCAGCCGCTCCCGGGTGTTACGACCGATCAGCTCGTCGATGACCGGCATGTCGGCGGCCACCGGCATCGAGTCTTCCTCGAGCTTTCGCCGGGCGCCGGCCAGCGTCAGACCGTCGACGAGCAGCATGTGCTTGATTCGAGCGACCTGCTCCACGTCGGCCCGGCGGTAAATGCGCGGCCCGCCGGCGGTTTTTGAGACGCCCAGATCGGGAAACTCGGCTTCCCACGAGCGCAGGACGTACGGCTGGACCTTGACGAGGTCGCACACCTCGGCCGCCTTGAACAACGCGCGGTTCGGAATCTCCATCTGGGCGAGCGAATCCGACATCTTGAATGCGGTCAGAGAATTATAGCCGAGAGCGCCGCCAGCGCACTCACTTCTTCGCGCGGCGCCGCACCTGGATGCGGATCGGCGACCCGACGAAGCCGAAGTGCTCCCTGATCTGATTCAACAGGAACCTCTCATAGGAAAAGTGAAACGTCGTCGCCACATTGGTGAAAAACACGAACGTCGGCGGGGCCGTGCCCGTCTGGGCGGCGTACATGATTCGCACGTGCCTGCGACCGGGGCTGACCGGCGGGTTGGCCGCCGTAACCGTCTCGAGGAAGCGATTCAGCGCCGGGGTCGGGACGCGCTTGCGCCGCGCGGCCGCGATTCGATCGATCGTCTCGACCACTTTCGTCGTGCGCTCACCGGTCAACGCCGAGATATGAAGGATCGGTGCGTAATCGAGAAACTTCATCCGGCGGCGCACCTCCTCGTCGAATTTCTTGACGAAGGTCTGATCCTGGCTTTTGACCAGATCCCACTTGTTGGCCACGATGACGATCCCCCGTCCGGCGCGATCGGCCTCGCCGCCGATCGCCGCATCCTGATCGGTCGGTCCCTCGACCGCGTCGATCACCAGCGCCACGACGTCGGCGTCGAAGATCGCCTTCTTGGCCGACGCGACGCTGACCAGCTCCACGGCGCCGCCGCTGCGCACCCGCCCGGCGCGGCGCATGCCGGCCGTATCGACAATCCGGAATCGGCGGCGGTGCCAGGTGAGGACGGCGTCGATGGCGTCGCGGGTCGTGCCAGGCATCTCGCTGACGAGCACGCGCTCTTCTTTCAATAAGCGATTGAGAATCGAGGACTTGCCGACGTTGGGCCGGCCGATGATCGCTACAGCAATCTCCGAATCGCGCTGCGCTGATGGCTGAGAGCCAAGGGTGCGAGCCGACGTGTCTTCGTGCGGTGACTCCATGTCCGAGATCAGCCCTAAGCCCTTCGCCGTGAGCCCTTTCACGATCTCATCGAGAAGATCGGCCACGCCGTCGCCGTGTTCGGCCGAGATTTCGACCACCGGCTCGAATCCGAGCTCGTAGAACTCGGCGACGCCGGCGCGCCCGCGCTTGTCGTCGGTCTTGTTGACCGCGAGGATCACCGGCAGCGCCGTATGCCGGAGCTCGCGCGCGATCGTCTGGTCGCCTGACACGAGCCCCTCGCGTCCATCGACCAGAAAGACGAGCAAGTCGGCGCCGGCAATTGCGCGCTGCCCCTGCCGGACGACCAGATCGTGCAGCGGATCCTCGCTCGCGCCGTACAACCCGCCCGTATCGAAGACCGTGAACGCGGAGCGTCCCCACGTGACCGGACGTTCCAAGGCGTCTCTGGTTGTGCCGGCCACCGGCGCCACGATCGCGCGCCGCGAGCCAGTCATACGGTTGAAGAGGGTCGACTTTCCGACGTTCGGACGTCCGACGAGCACGACCGCTCCTGGTTTCCGCGCCATCACGAAATCAATTTAGCCTCAGCCTTGACAGCGTAAGTGACACAATCTATAGTAGTTACAAGCCGACAGGAGACCCTAAGCATGATCAAGGTCGACATCGTCAACGAAGTGTCGAAGATCGCCGATATCACCAAAGTCAAAGCTGAGGTGGCGGTCGATGCGGTATTCGACGCGATGCGTACCTCCATGCAGCGCGGCGAGCGGATCGAGCTGCGCGGATTCGGGGTCTTCCAGGTGAAGCCGCGCAAGCGCGGCATCGGGCGCAACCCGCGCACCGGCAAGGAAGTGCGGATTCCACCCGGACGCACGATCCGTTTCAAGCCCGGCAAAGACCTGCAGAACATCGGCTAAGCACGAGTACCCTCAGATCCGTTGGAACCTCTCCGCGACCCCGGGCCGCTCGGCCCACCAACCGACCTGCCGTGGCCTCCGCGCCGCAAGTTTCAAAATCGCGTCTGGATCCACGTAGCGCTGCTGCTCGGCACGATGGGCAGCACGTGGTTCATGGGCACGCTGTTCTTCGGCAACGGCTGGGCGTATGCGGCCACCATCATCGGCATCCTCGGCGCCCATGAACTCGGCCACTACTTCGCCTGCCGCTATTATGACGTCGACGCGAGCCTGCCCTACTTTCTGCCGTCCCCGTTTTTCTTCGGGACGCTCGGCGCGGTCATCAGAATCCGCGAGCCGATTTCGACCAAGCGCATGCTGTTCGACATCGGCATCGCCGGACCGATCGCCGGATTTCTGGTCACCGTCCCCGCCCTGTTTCTGGGGATCTCGCTCTCGGAAGTCGTCCCGATCCAGGGCACCGGCATCTGGTTTGGCGAGCCGCTGCTGATCAAGGCGGCCGCGTATCTGGTGTGGGGGCCGTTGCCGACCGATCAGACGGTCGGCATGAGCTCGGTCGCGGTCGCGGCCTGGTTCGGCATGCTGGCCACCGCTCTCAATCTCTTTCCGATCGGCCAGCTCGATGGCGGGCACATCGCCTACGCGGTGCTGGGCCGCCGCTCCACCTACGTGACGATCGCGATGATCGTGGTCGCCGCCGGTTTGTGCTTCATGTCCACCAACTGGATCGTCTGGACCGTCCTGATGATCATCATGTTGATTGTCGTTGGCCCGCGCCACCCCCGCACCATCGACGAAGATGTTCCCCTCGACAGCCGCCGCCGCGCCCTGGCGGCATTTGCGGTGTTCATGTTCGCCGTGTGCTTCACACCGGTGCCGGTCGAGTTCCTGATCAATCAGTAGACAAAACAGAACACCAAGGACACTAAGGACACCAAGGCTGCCTCTGCTTGCGTCCTCTGTGTCCTTTGTGTCCTTTGTGTCTTTGGTGTCTTTGTGTCTACAGCACGCTCACCGGATCGACGTCCACTGTCGTCCGCCGCGCGATCTCCGGCCGGGACCCGATGGCGGCCAGCAGCGCGTCACGCATCTGGCGCCGGTTCGTTCCCTTCAACAGCAGCTGGGCGCGGTACTCGCCGCGCAACCGGCCGAGCGGCGGCGGGGCGGGCCCGAGCACATGGAAGTCGCGGCGCGGTCCAGGGTCCTCCCGTAGTCGCTGCACCACGTCGGCCGCGTCGTCCATCGCTCCGCCGAAGGTGCGCGACCGGACCACGGTGTTGATCAGCGAGACAAACGGCGGATACCGCATCGCCCGGCGGAACTGCAGCTCGCGTTCGTAAAAGGCGGGGTAGTCCTGCCGGCACGCGAGCTGGATGCTGTAATGGTCGGGATAGAGGGTCTGCACGATCGCCTGGCCCGGCTGTTCGCCGCGGCCGGCTCTCCCCGCAACCTGAGTCAAAAGCTGAAAGGTCCTTTCCGAGGCCCGGAAGTCGGCCATGCCCAGTCCCACGTCCGCCGAAATGACGCCGACCAGCGTCACGTTCGGAAAGTCGTGCCCCTTGGCGATCATCTGGGTACCGACCAGCACGTCGATCCCGCCGTCGCGGAAACGTGACAGCAGCGCCGTCAGCGAACCTTTGCGCCGGACGGCGTCCCGATCGAGGCGGGCAACGCGCGCCTCCGGACAGAGACGCCTGACTTCCGCCTCGACCCGTTCCGTGCCGAAACCCGTCTGCTCCAGATACGGAGCGGCGCACGAGGCGCACTTGGCCGGCACTCGGGCGGTGTAGTTGCAGTAATGACAGCGGGCGCGCCGCGCGTGGCCCTCGCCATGAATCACCAGCGAGACGCTGCAGTTGGGACAATCCACGGTGCCCGCGCACTGCCGGCAGAACACGGCCGTGGCAAAACCGCGCCGGTTCAACAGCAGCAGCGACTGCTCGCCGTTCGTCAGCCGACGCTCGATTGCCGCCGTCAGAGCACGGCTCACCACGACGTCGGGGCCGCCGTCGGCGTACTCGGCACGCATGTCGACGACCGACACCTCCGCCAGCGGCCTGTCCAGGATGCGATGCTGCAGCACGATGCGTTCGTACTTGCCGTTGATCGCGTTGAAATACGTCTCCATGGCTGGCGTCGCCGAGCCGAGCACCACGAGCGCGCCGGCGCGCTGTCCCCTGACGATCGCGACATCGCGTCCGTTGTAGCGGGGGCTCTCCTCCTGCTTGTACGAGCTGTCGTGTTCCTCGTCGACGATGATCAGGCCGAGGCGATCGAGGGGCGCGTAGATCGCCGACCTGGTGCCGACCACCACGGACACTTCTCCACGCCTGATGCGCTGCCACTGATCGTGCCGCTCCCCGTCGGACAGCCCGCTGTGCTGGATGGCGACGCGATCGCCGAAGGTCTGCCGGAACAGGAAGGCGACGGCCGGAGTCAGCGCGATCTCCGGAACGAGCATCAGCACGTTCCGGCCGCCGTCGCGGACCGCCGCCGACAGTCGAAGGTAGACCTCGGTCTTGCCGCTCCCGGTCACACCATGCAGGAGCGCAACCCGGAAGCTGCGCGCGACGGCCAGCGCTCGCAGTCGCGACAGCGCCTCGTCCTGATCCGCTGAGAGCCGCCTCGCCGGATCGGCCGGTGCGGCTTTCAACGAGGCCATCTCGAAGGGATCGCGATCGACGCGGTCCTGCCGGACGCTGACCAGTCCATGCCTCTTCAGTCGCGCGATGGTATCGCTCGTGATCCCGCGCGCCGTCAACTGTGGCGCCGGGATGCCGGCCGGCGATCCCGCGAGCACGCGGATCGCCTCGACCTGTTTCTGCGTGTATGCGTCGAGCGTGCCTGCGCCGCGTTCGAGACCAGCCGCCGTCAGGACAATGACCCGCACCGTCTTGTGCGCATCCGCTCGCGCACTCCGGGTCTTTGGCGGCAGCACTGCGGTAATCGCGGCGCCGGCGCCGCCGGCGTAATACTCCGCCGTCCATCGCGCGAGCGAGACGACCTCGGCCGGCACGAACGGGCTATCGTCGAGGATCTGTCGAACGGCCTTCAAGTCCTTGCCCTCGAGGACCGGGTCCTGCTTCGCGTCGATCTCGACCACGATGCCGGTCACCGAACGTCCACCGACCGGCACGACGACGCGCGCACCGATCACCGGTACCGGGAGATCGGGCGGCACGAGATAGGTCAGCAGGTCCAGCGTGGGGACGGGCACGGCGACGCGGATCAACACAGGAGGTGCCGTGCGGACCTTCAGGTCCGCCTGGGTGAGGTCACTGGAGCAGCGAGCGAACCAGCTTCATATCCTCCCACACTTCGCGCTTCGATGAAGGGTTCCGCAGGAGGTACGCCGGGTGAAACGTCGGAATGAGCTTCGCGCCCCGATACGCGAACACACGGCCGCGGAGACGGGAGATCGGATCGAGCGTGCGCAGCAGGGCGCGCGCCGCGAAGGTGCCGAGCGCGACGATGACCTTCGGCTTGATGACGTCGATCTGTTGAAAGAGGAACGGTTCGCAGGTCTCGACCTCGTCCTGTTCCGGATTGCGGTTCTGCGGCGGCCGGCACTTGATGACGTTCGCGATGTAGACATCGTCGCGCCGCAAGTCGATCGCCTCGATAATCTTCGTCAGCAGCTGACCGGCGCGCCCGACAAACGGCTCCCCCTGGACATCTTCGTCAGCACCGGGCGCCTCGCCGACGAACATCAGGTCGGCCTGCGGATTGCCGACACCGAACACGACCTGCTTGCGGCCGAGCGTGTGCAGCTTGCAGCGTGTGCAGTCGCCGATGTCGGCCCGGATGGCCGAGAGGGCCTCGGCGGCGTTCGTGAACACCCTCACGGCCGGTTCGTTGTCGCCACTCGGGTGTTCCGCCGCGGTCGGGCCTCCCACGCCAGCCTGGTCCGGCGCCCCTGTCTGGCCGTCCGACCGGCTTCTCCAGACCGGATCCTGGCTCACGCCCGCGACGCCCAGTTCAGCCGCGAAGCGGAGATGTTCCCTGATTTGATCGGGATTCAAGCAGCTTCTCGATTCGATGGAGGATGTCGATCGCCACGCGGTCCTTCGACTGCAGCGGCAGCGTCTCGACGCCGTCGCCACTGACGATCGTCACGGCGTTGGTCTCGACGTCGAAGCCGGCATCTTCCCGCGACACGTCGTTGGCGACGATCAGATCGACCTGTTTCGCCTCGCGCTTGGCGGCGGCGCGAGCGATGACGTCCTGGGTTTCGGCGGCAAAGCCGACCAGCAGCGGACCGCGGCCGCTCGCGCGCCGGCGCGCGCCGAGGTCGGCCAGAATATCCGGCGTCTTCTGCAGCACCAACGTCAGCGTCTCGCCCTGCTTGGCGACTTTCTGACTGGCCCGCTGCTGCGGTGCGTAGTCGGCGACGGCGGCGGCCATGATGACGACGTCCGCCTGTTCGGCGTGATGCAGCACGGCGCCGTGCATTTCAGCCGCGCCGCGCACGCGAATCACTTCGCGAACCGCCGGCGGCTGGACGGCCGTCGGTCCGGCAATCAGCGTCACCTCGGCGCCGCGCCGCGCGGCCTCGCCGGCAAGCGCAAACCCCATGCGGCCGCTCGATCGGTTCCCGATGTAGCGAACCGGATCGAAGTCCTCGAACGTGGGGCCGGCGGTCACCACCACGCGCGCGCCGCGCAGCGGTCCCGCGGGACGGAGCACCGCCTCGGCCGCCGCCACGATTTCCTCCGGCTCTGCCAGGCGACCCTTCCCGATCCAGCCGCACGCCAGATACCCTTCACCGGGCTCGACGAACCGCACGCCGCGCGCCGTCAGCGTGTCCAGATTGCGCCGGATCGCCTCGTGGGCGAACATCTGCGTGTTCATGGCGGGCGCGACCAGGACTGGCGCGCGCGTCGCGGTGTACAACGTGGAGAGAAAGTCGTCGGCGATTCCGTTCGCCAGCTTACCGATGATGTTCGCGGTCGCGGGAGCGATCAGCAGCAGATCAATCGAGGACGCGAGCGCGATGTGCTCGATGTCCGCGTTGGCCCCCGGCTCGAACTGATCGGTGATGACCCGCCGCCGCGTGATCGCCTCGAACGTCACCTGCCCGACGAACCGCGTCGCCGCGGCCGTCATGATCGCGACGACCTCATGGCCGCCTTTCTGCAAGCCGCGCGCGACCTCCACGGCCTTGTAGGCGCCAATGCCGCCGGTGACCCCGAGGGCTACAAGCATTGGAATTGGGTAATCGGGTAATCGGGCTATCTGGTGATCGGCGAGTTGCCTGACTGTCCGCCCTGTTCGACCTGTTCGACCTTCTCGACCGCGCCGCTCATCACCTCTTTCTGTGCGACGGTGGTCTTCTTGTGCTCGCCGACGGTGACGCGCGGCACCGACCCAGCCAGGAGCTGCCGCGCACGGGCGCCGGCGGTGACGACGAACTCGAACGAATTATGCAGCTTGGAACGATCAATCATCAGAATGTCCTTACGATGTGTTCCGCAACCGCTTGCATTCGCCGCAAGCGCGCGCGCTCGGCAAGCACGATCGCGCGCAACCGATCCACTGAGCCGGCCACCTCGTCGTTGATGACGAGGTAGTCGTAATCCTTGAACGACGCCACCTCGTCGCGCGCCACCTCGAGGCGCTTCTCGATCGCCGCGTCGGTGTCCTTGCTTCTGCCGCGCAGTCGCTGCTCGAGCACGTCGAACGACGGGGGCATGACGAAGACCGTGGTCGTCGGCACACCCTGGCTGCGCACCTTGCGCGCCCCCTGGACGTCGATCACCAGCACGACATCGTCGCCAGCGGCCAGCAGCCGCTCGGTGTCGCTCGCGCAGGTGCCGTAGAGGTTGCCGAACACCTCGGCCCACTCCAGGAAGTCGCCGGCGGCGATCATCTCCTCGAAGCGATCGCGTGTCACAAAATTATAGTCCA
Source organism: uncultured Acidobacteriota bacterium (assembly GCA_963728825.1). Lineage (GTDB taxonomy): Bacteria > Acidobacteriota > Vicinamibacteria > Vicinamibacterales > CAVVIG01 > CAVREM01. The sequence goes on along the minus strand of CAVSLA010000004.1, from coordinate 1,154,490 downwards.
CCCCATCGCTTTCGCCCGGCCGCACCGGCCGTGACGTGTAGGACCGCGACATTCTGAGTCGGGGCACCTGGTCGGCCAGCCGCTCGACAAGGGTGGTCTTGCCGGCGCCGGACGGCGCGGACACGATGAACAGCAGGCCGCGTGGGCCCGCTGGGGCGGTCGGGGGATCACTCAACGTTCTGGACCTGCTCGCGCATCTTCTCGAGCTCGGCCTTGGCCGCGATGATGAGCTCCGAGACGCGCAGACCATCGGCCTTCGAACCCATGGTGTTCACTTCGCGGTTCATCTCCTGCAGCAGGAAATCGAGCTTCCGGCCGCACGGCTCGGCGGCTTCGGCCAACGCGGCCCAGTGTGCCACGTGGCCGCGGAAGCGGGACACTTCCTCGCTGATGTCCGATCGCGATGCCGTCCGGACAATCTCCTGGGCAACGGCATTTTCATCGGCCTGCAGATCGGCGCGCAGCTGCTGGACGCGTTCGGCCAGCCGCTGCTCCATCGCCTGCCGTCCCTGGTCGGCTGCGATCGCAATGCGTTCGACCAGGTTGGCGACGAGCGTCCGGCGCTCCTCGAGATCGGCGCGGAGATGGTCGCCCTCGCGAGTCCGCATCGAGTCGAGGTCGAGCAGGGTCGCTTCGACTGCTGCCAGGGCCTGCCCCATGACTTGCGCCATCAGGGCTTCATCAGCGCCTGCCTGACGCTCACGGATCGTCAGAGCCTGCGGGAGCCGGAGGAGATCGCCGGGCGTCAGCGTACCGGCCACCAGTCCCCTTTCACGCGCGCGAGCGAGGGCGGCCTCGAGCGCCGCGGCAAAGTCCTCGTTGAACTCGACGTCTACGCCCGGCACGTTGTGCAGCTGCATCGAGACGCTCAACTCGACCCGACCACGCGCGATGCGCGTCGACACCAGCGAACGGACATCCCGTTCGACGACCGACAGCGACTGCGGCATTCGCAGCTGCAAATCCAGGTGCCGGTGGTTGAGGGCACGAATCGTCACCGCAATCGTCGCCCGCTCGTCCTCAACCGTCGTCGCCGCGAACCCGGTCATGCTCTTGATCATTTTTTTTACTGGCGGCGGGGCCCCACCCCCCGCCGCGTACTGACGCTGATGCCTCGCTTCGGATAAGAACCGGTTCCTCAGCTCGGCATGGCCGCAGGCGCTCGGCTTCCCTTAGCCCTTAGCCTTTAGCCCTTAGCCTTTAGCCTGTGCCTTAGCCTTTAGCCGTTTAGCCCTGCCTAGCCCTAGCCCTGAGCCCTGAGCCCTATGAAGGCACCATGCGTCGTTCCGTCTTTCGCGTTTCGAGCAACTGCATCTGATACAGCATGGCGTAGGTGCCTGATGGGCGGGCGACGAGCTCGTCGTGCCGGCCGATCTCGACCACCCGTCCGCGTTCCAGGACGATGATCGCGTCAGCGCGTCTGATGGTGGACAGCCGGTGCGCAATCACGAACGACGTCCGATTCTGCATCAGGTTGGTCATCGCCTCCTGCACCAGCAGCTCCGCTTCGGCGTCGAGCGCCGAGGTCGCCTCGTCGAGGATCAGGATCGGGGCATTCTTCAGGATGGCGCGGGCGATTGCCAGACGCTGACGTTGTCCGCCGGACAACCGCTGGCCGCGCTCCCCGATGACGGTTTCATACCCCTTGGGCATCGTCGCGATGAAGTCGTGCGCATGGGCGGCACGCGCGGCCGCTTCGATCTCACCCGGCGCGGCCGCTGCTGCGCCATAGACGATGTTGTTGGCGACGGTATCGTCGAACAGCACGGTTTCCTGGGTGACGAAGCCGATCTGGCGGCGCAGCGAGGCGAGCGAGACCTCTCGAATGTCGGTGCCGTCGATCAGGATGATTCCACCCTTCACGTCATAGAAGCGCGGCAGGAGATTGACCAGCGTCGTCTTGCCGGCGCCGCTTCGCCCGACGATGGCGACCATCTGTCCCGCACGGACCGTGAAGGTGACGCCACGCAGGATGCGCGCGATACCCTCGTCGTAGCCAAAGGTCACCTCCCGAAACATCACCTCACGCCGGAACGGCGCGAGGGGCGGCGCATTCGGGCGCTCGGTCACCTCGGTATGGATGTCGAGCATCTCGAAGATCCGCTCCGACGCGGCGATCGCCTGCTGCAGGTTGGCGTTGACGCGGCTGAGCTTCTTCGCCGGTCCGTACATCAGGAACATCGCCGCCACGAACGACAGGAATTCGCCGAGCGTCATCGCGCCGGCGGCGATCTCCCGGCTGCCGTACCAGAGGGCACCCGCCATCGCGAAGCCGCCGAGCAGCTCCATGAGCGGCGGCAGACTCGACAGCGTCGCCGTGACCTTCATGTTCGTGCGGTACAGGTAATGGCCGGCGCGCGCGAATTTCGCCGCCTCGGCCGCCTCGGTGGCGAAGGCCTTCACGATCCGATGCCCGGTAAATGCTTCTGCGCTGATGTGCGACAGGCTCTCGAGCGCCTCCTGACTGCGGCGCGTGGTGCGGCGCACGCGCTGGCCGAGCCGCACCAGCGGGTAGACGATGATCGGCGCGCTGATCAGACAGAAGATCGCCAGCCAGACGTCGTAATACACCATCAGCGCGACAAAGAAGACGAGCGCCAGCGATTCGCGGGCGAGATCCGCCGCTGTTTCCGAAACCGCCTGCTGGACCTGCCCGACGTCGTTGTTGATTCGCGACATCAGCTGGCCGGTCGTACGTTGCGCGAAGAACCCGGCCGACTGGCCGAGGATGTGGCGGTAGAGCTCGTTCCGCACATCCATGACGACGCGCTGTCCGACTCCCGCCATCAGGTACGACGAGATATAGGAGCCGAGCCCTTTCACGAGGTAGACCACCACCAGCCCCCAGGCCGTGAAGGTCAGGCGCTGTTGATTCGACAAGGTCTGATCGAGGATCGGTTTGATCAGCCAGGCCAGGCCCGCGGTGCCGGCACCGTACAGCAGCATCCCGACCACTGCCCAGGCGATCCGCACGCGATAAGGCCTCGCGTAGCGGAACAGGCGGCGGAGCGGTGGGGGCCCGTTCACGAATGCGTAGTGGTCGGCGGATAGCCGTGCGGATGGGCACGGCGCCAGTCCCAGGCGGTCCGCACGATGGCGTCGAGCTCGGGGAACTGCGGTTTCCAGTGGAGCTCTGACTGCGCCTTCTGCGGCGCGGCATACAGAATCGCCGGGTCGCCAGGTCGCCGCGGCGCCAGCGTCCACGGTACCTTCCGACCGGTTATGCGCTCCACGGCGCTGATTACATCGCGCACCGAATGCGGCCGTCCCGTGCCGAGATTATAGGCTCCGGAACGGCCGGTTTCGGCGAGCGCCTCGAGTGCCCTGACATGCGCGTCGGCGAGGTCGGTCACGTGCACGTAGTCGCGCAGACAGGTCCCGTCAGGCGTCGGGTAATCGTCGCCGAAGATCTGCAGGCCTTGCCCGCCGCTGGCGGCGTCCAGCGCCCGGGGGATCAGATGGATTTCCGGCTCGTGGTCCTCGCCGAGCTCGCCATCCGGATCGGCGCCGGCCGCGTTGAAATAGCGCAGCGCGACCGACACGATGCCGTGGGCACGTTCGAAGTGCGGCAGGGCGCGCTCGACGGTCAGCTTGCTCTCGCCGTAGGCATTGATCGGCCGCTGCGCATGCATTTCGGTGATTGGTGTTTCGACCGGCTCGCCGTAGGTCGCACAGGTCGACGAGAACACGAACAGCGACACCGATTCCGCCGCCATCGCCTCCAGCACGCTGAGCGCCCCGCCGACGTTGTTCCGGTAGTAACGGGCCGGCTCACGGACCGACTCGCCGACGTCGAGAAAAGCCGCGAAATGCATGACCGCCTGGATCTCGTATCGGCGGATCGCTGCGCGAACTGCCTCAGTATCCAGAATGTCGCCCTCGACCAGGTCGCCATAGCGCGCCGCCGCCCGATGCCCGGCCACCAGATTGTCGAAGACGATCGGCCGATAACCTCTGGCCGCGAGCGTCTTGCAGGCATGGCTGCCGATGTAGCCGGCGCCGCCCGTCACCAGCACGCGCCGCGGGTCAGCGGCCAATGGAGAAGTAGGTGAAGCCGAGCGCCCGCATGTGCCCGGGAGAATAGATGTTCCGGCCGTCGAAGATGACCGGCGCCTTGAGGAGCTGCTTGATGCGCTTGAAGTCCGGCTCGCGGAATTCGTTCCACTCGGTCACGATCGCCAGGGCGTCCGCGCCATTCACGGCCTCGTAGCTCTTCTCGCAGAGCGCGATCCGGCTGCCGAACAGCCGCCGCGCCGTCTCAGTCGCTTCGGGGTCGTAGGCCCGGACCGTGGCGCCGAGCTCGACCAGCCGGTTGACGATGGCGATCGCCGGGGCTTCGCGCATGTCGTCAGTACGCGGCTTGAAGGCAAGCCCCCAGAGGGCAATCGTCCGGCCCCGCAGATCGCTGAAGTGATCCTGCATCTTGCAGACGAGCCGCAACTTCTGCGACTCGTTCACCGACTCGACGGCATCGAGAATCTTGAACTCGTAGCCCTTGTCCTGCGACGACTTCAGCAGGGCCTTGACGTCCTTCGGAAAGCAGCTGCCGCCGTAGCCGACGCCGGGAAAGAGGAAGGAGGTGCCGATCCGGCGATCGGAGCCGATCGCCCGGCGCACCTGATCCACATCGGCCCCGACCAGCTCGCAGACGTTGGCGATCTCGTTCATGAACGAGATGCGGGTCGCCAGGATCGAGTTCGCCGCGTACTTCGAGAGCTCGGCGCTCGCCGTGTCCATCAACATGATCGGCGCACCAGTGCGGGTAAACGGCCCGTACAGCTCCTTCATCATCGTGGCCGAACGCTCATCGTCACAGCCGATCACGACCCGGTCCGGCTTCATGAAGTCTTCGATGGCCGCGCCCTGTTTCAGAAATTCCGGGTTGCTCACGACGCTGAACGGCTGTGTGGTTTCTTTCGCGACAGCCTCGCTGACCCGACGGGCGGTGCCGACCGGAACCGTACTCTTGTCGACGACTACTGTGTACTTGTTGATGGCGCGACCGATGTCGCGTGCCACGCCCAGCACGTGCTGCAGATCGGCGGACCCGTCTTCGCCCTGGGGTGTCCCGACCGCGATGAAGACGATCTCCGACTCCTGCACCGCGGCCCCGAGGTTGATGGTAAAGGTGAGCCGCTCCTCTTTTTGATTGCGCCGGACGATCTCCTCCAGCCCCGGCTCGTAGATCGGCATGCGGCCCGCCTGCAATCCGTCGACCTTCGAGGCGTCCTTGTCGACGCAGATCACGTCGTTGCCGTTCTCCGCAAGACACGCCCCTACCACCAGACCCACGTAGCCTGTTCCGACGACGGCGATTTTCATTTCACAATAAGATACTGGCTCAGAAAGACTTCCACAAGTGCGCGTCGTCATCGATTACCGGCCGGCGCTGCGCGAACGAAGCGGCGTCGGCGAGTACACGCATGCCCTGGCCCGCTCGCTGGTCGCGCGCTCGCCGTCTGATCCGCTGCAGCTCACGCTCTTCTCGAGCTCCTGGAAAGATCGAGTGGCGCTCGACACCGAACTGCGCGGCGCACGCTCGGTCGATCGCCGAGTGCCGGTGTCGCTGCTCAACCTGGCGTGGCATCGTCTCAACTGGCCGCCGATCGAAGCGCTGGCCGGCGGATCGTTCGACGTTGCGCACTCGATGCACCCGCTGCTGCTGCCGGCACGCCGCGCGGCGCAGATCGTGACCATCCACGATCTCAACTTCCTGTCCCATCCCGAGCGTACGCACCGGGAGATTCGGCGCGACTACCCGGCGCTGGCGCGCGCCCATGCCCATCGTGCCGACGCGGTCATTGCCGTGTCGCAATTCACCGCCGGGCAGATCCAGCATCACTTCGATCTGCCGACCGATCGAATCGCGGTATGCTCGCCGGGCGCCCCGTCATGGACGGCGCGCGACCATCCGCCGGCCGACGGCTATGTGCTGTTTTTCGGAACTCTCGAGCCGCGCAAGAACGTGACCGGGCTGCTCGACGCTTACGAGCACCTGGCGGCGGGCCGTCGCGACCTGCCGCAACTGGTGCTGGCCGGCAAGGCGACCGACGCGGCGCGGCCCTGGCTCGAACGGTTGACACACGCCCCGCTCGATCGACTCGTCAAGCATGTCGGCTATGTCGATCCGTCCAGTCGGCGCGCGCTCTACGAGGGGGCGCGCTGCCTGGTGCAGCCGTCATTCGAAGAGGGTTTCGGCATTCCGGTGCTGGAGGCGATGACCGTCGGCGTTCCGGTCATCGTCAGCAATCGCGGCGCGCTGCCCGAAGTGGCGGGAGACGCCGGCGCCATCGTCTCCATCGAGGACGCCAGGAGTGAACTGGCGGCGGCCATTGCGCGGATGCTCGACGATCAGGCCTTCGCCGCCCAATGCGTGGCGCGCGGTCTCGCCCGCTCGAAGGAGTTCCGGTGGGAGCGCACGGCCGGTCGGGTCTACGAGACGTATCAACGGGCAGTCGCCCGGCGAAGGCGTTAGCGGTCCATGAGAATCGGCATCGACGCCCGTGAGCTGTGCGGCCACCCGACCGGCGCGGGCCGGTACCTGTACGGGCTGCTCCGGCAATGGAGCAGCGACGAGACCGCCCGCAAGCACGACTTCGTGCTCTATGCTCCGGAAGCGCTGGCGGTTTCGTTCGACGCGCGTCGCCTGCCGACGCGGATCGTCCCCGGTTCGCCCAACACCTGGTGGGAACAGGTCCGCCTGCCGCCGGTGGCAGCGCGGGATCACCTCGATCTGTTTTTCGCGCCCGCCTACACGGCACCGCTCCTCAGCCGCGTGCCGACCGTGCTGGCCATTCATGACGTCTCCTTCGCCGCCCATCCCGAGTGGTTCTCGGCTCGCGAAGGCTTGCGCCGCCGATCGATCGCGCGGCGCGCGGCGCGACAGGCCCGCGCCGTTCTGACGATATCGGAGTTCTCGCGGCGCGAGATCGTCGAGCACCTTGGCATCCAGGCCTCATCGATTCACGTGATCCCGCCAGGCATCAGCCCGCCGGCGAGACCGCGGACGGTGGCGCGCGAGGAGCGGGTTCTGTACGTCGGATCGATTTTCAACCGGAGGCGGGTGCCGGACCTGATTCGTGCGTTCGCGATCATCGCGCGCACCTATCCGGTCGTCTCTCTCGACATCGTGGGCGACGACCGAAGCTACCCGCCGCAGAATCCCGGGGTCGCGATCCGTCAGGCCAACCTGGACGGCAGAGCAAGCTGGCGGCAGTTCCTGCCGGACGAGGAGCTCGGACGCCTGTACTGGTCGGCGCGGGCGTTCGTCTTCCTGTCCGAATACGAAGGGCTCGGGCTGACGCCGCTGGAGGCGTTGGCGGCGGGTGTGCCGCCGGTGCTGCTCGACACAGCGGTAGCCCGCGAAAGTTGCGGCGACGCGGCGCTTTACGTGAACGGCGAGATCCAGGCGATCGTCAATGCCCTCGAGCAGGTGCTCTTCGACGAAACGTTACGCGGGCGGCTGCTGGCAGCCGCGCCCGGGGTGCTGGCCCGCTACGACTGGGCCCGGGCCGCGCACGACACGATGGCGCTTCTGGAGCGAACGGCATAGGACTGGCGGGTCCAAAAGGACCCGCCCTACAGAAACCGGCAGGTCTACACGCTGAAGGGGGTGCCGCCGAAAAACAGGATATGCCGGCCTTTAGCCGTTTGTGTCCTGCGTGTGGCCGCCGCGTGCCCCAGACGATCGAAACGTGCCGGTGCGGCGCCGAACTCGGCGCCGAACCGATCGACACCGCTGATGCGGCGGCTCGCGGATCCGCGCCGTCTTCGCTGCTCTGGCCAGCGCTCGTCGTGATTGCGGCGGGCGGTGGAATCGCCATCGGCGCGGTCTGGTTCAACCGCAGCCCGGCGCCCGTCCAGGCCCCGCCAGCAGCCCTCGTCAACCCGGCACCACCTCCCGCCCTCTCCGAGCCCGGACCGTCACCCGCGGTGTCCGAGCGCGCAAACAACCCCGCGGTCCTGATTGAACGTGTCTCAATTCCGCCGCCAGTCCAGCCGATTCTTGCGGAGCCGGGAGTGTCGGACCACGCGTCCAACCTGGAGACGGTGCTCAGTCGCGTGATGCCGGCAATCGTGCTCGTCGAAGCCTCGGGGAGTCGTGGGAGCGGATTCTTCGTGACACCCGATACGTTGCTGACGAACGTCCACGTCGTCGGGCGGAGCAGCTCGGTCACCGTTCGCCGGCATTCCGGTGAGGCGCTGGCGGCGCGCGTCGAAGCCACAGCCTCGCAGGTCGACATCGCCGTGCTGAAATTGCCGACCGCGGAGAAGAACCAGCCGGTGCTGTCCCTCGGGTCCAACAAGGACGTCCGCATCGGACAGGATGTGTTTGCCATCGGGTCGGCGCTCGGCGTGCTGCAGAACACGCTGACTCGCGGAATCGTCAGCGGCGTGCGGCAGACCAACACCGCGACGCTCGTGCAAACCGACGCCGCCGTCAATCCCGGCAACAGCGGCGGCCCGCTGATCGACAACATGGGACGCGTCATTGGTATCGTCACCATGGGATTTACGGAGCGGCAGGGACTGAATTTCGCCGTCTCCGTCGATCATGCCCGTGCGTTGCTCGAAGGACGACCGCCCCAGCTGGCGATGAAACCTGCCGCGACGCCAACTGCCGAGATGCGAGCCCTCTCGCCCCAAATCCCGTCGGAGACCGATCAGGCGCGGGCAGAGGGGGCGCGTCTCTACGAGCAGGCGCTGTCGCAGCTCGGCCGACGCGCAGATACTTTGGAGAATTCCTGGCGGCAGTTTCGAACGTCATGCTACGAGGGCCGGGTCGTCGGCAACTTCGATCGTGAATGGTTTGCGGTCTTCGATGACCGGGCACTGCAGGGTGCGGTGTCCCCCGGATGCGGCAGCTGGTTTGCCGACTTCCGCCGTGCAGCCAGCGAGGTTCGTGACGGCGTAGTGGCGGCCGAAGAGATGGCGCGGCGCGCAGACGTCTACCCCGGGGTTCGCCGCGATACCCGACGGCGTCACCGACTCGACTATCCGGGATGGGAGCGGTAGCCAGGCCCTTCCGGCCCTCCCGCCCTTCCTGCCCTGTTATGATCCCCGCGTGCGAATTGGTATCGACGCGCGGAAGCTCCACGACTTCGGCATCGGCACCTATATCCGCAACCTGCTGAGGCAGCTCGCGCGCCTCGACCAGGACTCGGAGTTCATCCTCATATCGCGGCCGGAAGATCGAACGACGCTGGCTTCCCTGGGCCCGAACTTCCGTCCGGTCGCCGAGACGGCGGGCAACTATTCAGTCACTGAACAACTGAAGATTCCGCTGGTGCTGAAGCGGGAGCGCGTCCAGCTGTTCCATGCACCCCACTACGTCCTGCCGCCGCTGGTGTCGTGCCGGTCGGTCGTGACCATCCACGACTGCATTCACCTGATGTTCCCGCAATATCTGCCCAGCCGCCTGGCGCACCGCTACGCGCAAACGTCGATCAGTCTCGCGTCGCGCCGCGCCACCCGCGTCCTGACGGTATCGGAGAGCTCCAAGCGCGATATCTTGAAGTTCGTCGACATTCCACCGGAAAAAGTCGACGTGATCTACAACGCCTACGACGAGCGCTTCGGCGTCGAGCCGCGCGAGGAAGACGTCGTGCGCGTTCGCGAGCGCTATCAGCTGCACGACGAGTTCGTCTTGTATGCGGGCAACGTCAAACCGCACAAGAACCTCGAGCGGCTGATTCAAGCGTTCTATCTCCTGCGCAAACGTGGACTCGATCATCTGAAGCTCGTGCTGATTGGGGACGACATCTCGAAGTACACCGCGCTGCGACGGGCGGTTCACCAGCATCAGCTGCACAAGTACGTCCGCTTCCTCGGCTACATGCCCGAAGAGACGCTCGCCGTCATGTATCGCCTCGCCGGCGTCTTCGTCTTCCCGTCGTTGTACGAGGGCTTCGGATTACCACCGCTCGAGGCGATGGCGAGCGGCACCCCGGTCGTCACCTCGAACGTCTCCTCACTCCCCGAGGTCGCCGGCGACGCGGCCGTGCTCGTCGACCCGTACGACCCGGCCGCGATCGCGGATGGCATCCAGCGCGTCCTGACGGACGACCGCCTCAGGCGTGAGCTGCGTGGAAAGGGCCTTCTCCGGGCGCGGCAGTTCTCGTGGGAGACGGCGGTGGGTCGAGTCCGCGAGATTTACGGCGAGGTCGCCGAGTCGTCGGGACCAGCCGCCCGCCCGCGGGCGGCGAACGCGCATCAGGAAGCGCGTCTGTGAGCGCTGCGGCGCCCCGGATCGCGCTGGTGCACGACTGGCTGACGGGAATGCGCGGCGGGGAGCGTGCGCTCGAGGTGTTGTGCGAGCGGTTCCCGCAGGCAGATCTCTATACGCTGGTACACGTTCGCGGCAGCGTCACACCCGTCATCGAACGGAGGCGGGTGCACACGTCGTTCGTCCAGCGCCTTCCGTTGGCGGCACGATTCTACCGGCAGTACCTGCCGCTTTTTCCCCTGGCGGTCGAGCGGTTCGAGTTCGACGAAATCGACCTCGTCCTGAGCGTCAGCCACTGCTGCGTCAAATCGGTCATTCGCCCGGCGGGCGCCCGCCACTTGTGTTACTGCCTCACGCCGATGCGGTATGCCTGGGACCAGTTCGACGCCTACTTTGGACCGGAGCGCATCGGGGACCTGGCCAGCCGTCTGATGCGCCCGGTGATGGCCCGCTTCGCCCGGTGGGACCGCGCGACCTCGGGACGCGTAGACCGCTATGTCGCTATCTCTCATTATGTTGCGGGGAGAATCGACCGATACTATAATCGCGAGGCCACCGTCGTGTATCCACCCGTCGACACGTCTTTCTATCACCCCAACGGGACCGCCGCAGAGCGCTTCGCGCTCGTCGTGTCCGCCCTGGTGCCCTACAAGCGGATCGAGCTGGCGATGGACGCCTGCGCCAGGGCCGGAATCCCGTTGCAAATCGTCGGCGATGGCCCTGAGCGCTCGTCGCTCCAGCGGCGGGCCAGCTCGAATGCCCGATTCCTGGGGCGCCTCCCCGACAGCGATGTGCGCGACCTGTATCGCCGCGCCGCGGTGGTGGTCTTGCCAGGAGAGGAGGACTTCGGCATTGTGCCGCTCGAGGCCCAGGCGTGCGGCCGGCCCGTCGTGGCGCTGGCCCGGGGCGGCGCCCGCGAAACGGTCGTCCACGACGAGACCGGACTATTGGTCGACGAGCCGACGATCGACGCCTTCGCCGACGCCATCGATCAAGCGGCGTCACGCCGCTTTGACGCCGTCGCCATCAGGCATCACGCCGAACGATTCAGCCGCGAGCGATTTGGCGATGAGATGGAAACGCTCGTCAGCGCTGAGCTCGGCAAGCTGAAGGTCGATGATCCGGCATAACCGGCTCCTCGTCACGTTCTATATCGTCTCCGACGCGCTCCTCGGAATTTCCGCGTTCATCATCGCCTATGCGCTCCGCTTCTACACGGGGCTGATCCCGATTACGCGCGGCCTGCCGCCGCTGCAGCAGTACATCAACCTGCTGCCGTTCATCGCGGCGGTCGTTCCGCTGGGCTTCCACCTCCAGGGTCTCTATCGCCTGCGGCGCGGTCGATCGCGGGTCGATGATTTTTTTGCGGTCTTCGTCGGCAGCATCCTGGCCGTCGTTTTCGGGATCATGGCGACCGCCTACACGCAGTTCTATCTCGCCGGGCCGACGGCCCGCGAGACGGGCGCGTATCAGGTCTCGCAGCCGGTCTGGGTGATCTTCCTGCTGCTGAATGTCGCGCTCACCTTCGCGTCGCGCGAGCTGATGCGCGAGATACTCGAGCGCCGCTGGCGCGCCGGAATCGGTCTGAAACGGATCCTGATCGCCGGCGCGGGCGACCTCGGGCGTCTGGTGGCGGACAAGATCCTCGAGCACCGTGAGCTGGGTTATCAGATCGTCGGGTTCGTCGACGACCGGGCCGCGGGCGATCACCTCGGCTACCGCGGGCTGCCGTTGCTCGGCACGCTGGAGGAAGCCGCGGAGATCACCACCCGGGAGTCGGTCGATCACTTGTACGTCGCGCTGCCGCCGGAGCAGCACTTGAAGATGCTCGAGCTGCTCGAGAGCACGAGCCGCGAAATGGTCGACGTGAAAGTCGTGCCGGACCTGCTGCAGGTCATCGCGCTGCGGGCACGCCTCGAGGATCTCGACGGCATTCCGCTGATCAACGTCAACGACGTGCCTCTTCAGGGCGTCAACAGCTTCATCAAGCGGATGATCGACGTCGCCATCTCCGGCGCGGCCCTGGCCGTGCTCGCCATCCCGCTCGGTCTGCTCAGCCTGATCGTGAAGCTGTCGTCGCACGGCCCCGTCTTCTACCGTCAGGAACGCATGGGCCTCGACGGCAAATCGTTTTCGATCATCAAGTTCCGTTCGATGTACGACGACGCCGAGCGCGACACCGGTCCGGTGTGGACCCGGCCGAACGATCCGCGGGTGACGCCGGTCGGCCGCTTCCTTCGCCGCTCCAATTTCGACGAGCTGCCACAGCTGTGGAACGTGCTGCGCGGCGACATGTCGATCGTCGGCCCGCGGCCCGAACGACCTCACTTCGTGGCCCAGTTCAAGCACAAGATTCCGCAGTACATGCTGCGCCACAAGGTCAAGGCCGGACTGACCGGCTGGGCGCAGGTCAACGGCTGGCGCGGCAATACCCCGCTCGAGAAGCGCATCGAATACGACTTGTATTACATCGAGAACTGGTCGGTCCGCCTCGATCTCAAGATCATGTGGCTGACCCTGTTGAAGGGGTTCTTCCACAAGCACGCCTATTAAGAGTGCCGATGAAACAGCGTATCGTCATCACTGGTGCCGCCGGCTTCATCGGCTCGCACCTGTCCGAAGAACTGCTCGACCGCGGCTACGAAGTCATCGGCATCGACAACCTCCTGACCGGCGACACGGCGAACATCGCGCATCTCGTCAACCGCGACTTCGCGTTCATCAAGCACGACGTCACGAACTACATCTACGTCGAAGGGCCGGTCTACGCCGTGCTCCACTGGGCGAGCCCGGCGAGCCCGATCGACTACCTCGAACTGCCGATCCCCACGCTCAAGGTCGGCGCGCTCGGCACCCACAAGGCGCTCGGGCTGGCCAAGGCCAAGAGCGCGCGCTTCGTGCTGGCGTCGACGTCCGAGGTGTATGGCGATCCCCTCGAGCATCCGCAGAAAGAATCGTACTGGGGCAATGTGAACCCGGTCGGCCCGCGCGGCGTCTACGACGAAGCCAAACGGTTCGCCGAGGCGATGACGATGGCCTACCACCGCTACCACGGGGTGGATACGAAGATTGTCCGGATTTTCAATACCTATGGCCCGCGGATGCGCCTGAACGACGGCCGGGCCGTGCCCGCTTTCATGTCGCAGGCGCTGCGCAACGAAGACGTCACCGTTTTCGGCGACGGCACGCAGACGAGAAGCTTCACCTACATCAGCGATCTCGTCGACGGCATCATCCGCCTGATGCTGTCGAAGGAGAACGACCCGATCAACATCGGCAACCCGCGTGAGATGACGATTGAACAGATCGCGCGCACGATCGTCCAGATGACCGGCGCGACGAGCCAGATCGTCTACAAGCCGCTGCCGACCGACGACCCCAAGGTCAGGCAGCCTGACATCACCCGCGCTCGGACCCTGCTGCAGTGGGAGCCGAAGGTGAAGTTGGAAGAGGGCCTGGTGAAGACGGTCGAGTATTTCCGAAAGAAAGTCGGGGCCGCCGGGGCAAGGGCTCAGGGCTAAGGGCTCAGGGCTCAGGGCTCGGGGCTCAGATCGGCCTACGGCGTCGCGATGCCGGCGACGCGGTTCAGCGCGATGAGAAACGTGCGCCAGATACTCCGCTGGCTGGCCAGCGTCTTTCGACCCGCCGCAGAGATCCGGTAGTAGCGGCGCCGCCGTTGTCCCGCCTTCTCGACCCACCGGCCTTCGATCAGCCCTTTTTCCTCGAGCCGGTAGAGGGTGGGATAGAGCGACGCGATGTGAAAGCTGATCGCGCCGTGTGATCGCTGCTCGATCAGCTGGCCGATTTCATAGCCGTGCCGCTGCCGCCGCTCGATCAGCGACAGGATCAGAATCTCGGTGCTGCCGCGTTTCAGCTCGCGTTCGAGCTGTGACGTCGCCATATATGGCGTCGCAATATATCACGGCTACGCAGCAACGTGCTGTACGGCTTCGCTGCACAGTGCTGGCGGCTTCGCTGCACAGCGCGTTCGGCGTCGCCGCACAGTGCTGACGGCTTCGGCCCCAAAGTGCTGCGACCCACCGCCCTTGGACTAAGCTACGCGCATGCAGGGAATCGGCCGATGGACCGGGGCGCTGGGGGCGGTGGCCCTAGCGCTCATCGCTCGCGGTGCCGCGCAGACGGCGCTTCCGCCGATCATCGACATGCACGTGCATGCGCCGCGGGCTGATTCACAGGGTCCTCCACCGCTCGGCATCTGTCCCGGCAACGTCTTCCCGGCCCTCGAGCCCGGCCGGTCGTGGTCGGAGACGTTCATGGGGTGGCTCAAGAAGCCGCCCTGCTCCGCGCCCATCTGGTCGCCCACCACCGATCGGGAAGTGATGGATCGCACGCTGGCGGCGATGAAGCGGCGCAACGTCTTCGGCGTCGTCAGCGGCGAGCTGCTCGACGACTGGCGGAAAGCGGCGCCGGAACGCATCATCCCGTCGCTCGATCTGAACTTTGCCTCCGGCCAGCGATCGCTCGACTCCGTTCGTCAAGCGTTCACAGCCGGCGGCTATCGTGCGTTTGGAGAGGTGTCGATCCAGTATCAAGGAGCGGATCCGAGCGACTCGCGCTTCGAGCCGTATCTGGCGATCGCCGAAGAGCTCGAGATCCCGGTCTCGATCCATGTCGGAACCGGACCACCCGGCGCCGCCTATCTCGGTTTCGGCAACTATCGCGGCAGGCTGCACAGCCCGCTGCTCATCGAGGAAGCGCTCGTCCGCCATCCGCGGCTTCGCGTATCGCTGATGCATGCCGGCTGGCCGATGCTCGACGACCTGCTGGCGACGATGTGGACCCACCCGCAGCTGTATGTCGACCTCGGCGCGATCGGCTTCGCGCTGCCCCGCGCGGGATTTCATGCCTACCTCCAGCGCATCATGGAGGCCGGCTTCGGCAAGCGCGTGATGTTCGGATCCGACCAGATGATCTGGCCCGAGACGATCGAAGTGGTGATTGATGCGATCGAGCAGGCGCCGTTTCTGAACGCTGACCAGAAGCGGGACATCCTCTACAACAACGCCGCCCGATTCCTGAGGCTGAGCGATCAGGAAGTCGCCCGCCATCACGGTCGGCAGTGAGGCGTCAGGCGCCAGTCGGCAGTCACGGAGAGCCCGGCCGCGGCCCGAGAGGACGTCCTATTCCGGGTGGCCGAAGCGTTCGGCGGCGCGCGCTTTCAGCCGCGCCGCCACTTCGTCGCGATTTCGCGGTTCGGCCGTCGTGACCAGCACATCGATCAGCCGCCTGGCCACCGCCGACACCTCTTCGATCGCGTCATTGAACGCGTCTTCGTTGGCTTTCGACGGCTTCGTGAACCCGCTCAACTTGCGAACGAACTGCAGCGACGCCGCCCGGATTTCCTCGTCGGTCGCCGGCGGATCGAAGTTGAACAGCGTTTTGATGTTCCGACACATAGCCAATCCTAAATCCTAAAATCCTGAATTCCTCAAATCCTGAAATCTCCAGATTCAGCGCGTGAGCTTCCGGTATTTGATGCGATGCGGCTGATCCGCTTCCGCGCCGAGCCGTCGCTTGCGGTCGACCTCGTAATCCTGATAGTTCCCTTCGAACCAGACGACTTCGCTGTCCCCTTCGAAGGCGAGCATATGCGTGGCGATGCGATCCAGAAACCAGCGGTCGTGGCTGATCACGACGGCACAGCCGGCGAAGTTCAGCAGCGCCTCTTCGAGCGCGCGCAGCGTGTCGACGTCGAGATCGTTGGTCGGCTCGTCGAGCAGCAGCAGGTTGCTGCCCTTTTTCAACAGTTTCGCGAGGTGCACGCGATTCCGCTCGCCACCCGACAGCGTGCCGAGCTTGCGCTGCTGCGCCGCTCCCTTGAAATTGAACCACGACACGTAGGCGCGTGAAGCGATCTTGCGCTTGCCGAGCTCGATTTCGTCGTTGGCGCCAGAAATCTCCTCCCACACGGTCTTGTTCGGGTCGAGCGCGTCGCGGCTCTGGTCGACATAGCCAATCTGCACCGTCTCACCGAGCTTGAGCGTCCCGCTGTCGGGTTTCTCCTGACCCGTGATCATCCGGAACAGCGTGGTTTTCCCGGCGCCGTTCGGACCGATCACGCCGACGATGCCGCCGCGAGGCAAGGTGAAGTTCAGATCTTCGATCAACAGATTGTCGCCATAGCCCTTTCTGAGATGCCGCGCCTCGACCACGACGTCGCCCAGCCGGGGGCCCGGTGCAATGTAAATTTCGGCAGTCTCGATCTTCTGCGCCGTTTCCTCGCGCAGCAGGTCTTCGTAGGCATTCAAACGCGCCTTGCCTTTGGCCTGGCGCGCGCGCGGCGACATCCGGATCCATTCCAGCTCGCGCTCGAGCGTCCGCTGGCGGCGGGTTTCGGCCTTTTCCTCGAGCTGCAGCCGCTGCTGCTTCTGGCCGAGCCACGACGAGTAGTTCCCCTCCCAGGGGATGCCGCGCCCGCGATCCAGCTCGAGAATCCAGCCGGCGACGTTGTCGAGGAAGTAGCGATCGTGGGTGACGGCGACGACGGTGCCGGGATAGTCCTTCAGGAAGCGCTCCAGCCAGGCCACCGATTCGGCATCGAGATGGTTGGTCGGTTCGTCGAGCAGCAGAAGGTCCGGCGACTGGAGCAGCAGCCGGCACAGCGCAACCCGGCGGCGCTCCCCGCCGGACAACGTCTCCACCTCGGCGTCGGGCGGCGGCAGCCTGAGTGCATCCATCGCCAGTTCCAGCCGCGAGTCGAGATCCCAGGCATTGGCGGCCTCGATCCGGTCCTGAATCTTCGCCTGCTCGTCGAGAACCTTCTCCATCTCGTCGGGCGACAGCTCCTCGCCGAGCCGGGCGTTGACCTCGTCATAACGCGTCAACAGCGCCTTGATCGGTGCCACGCCTTCCTCGACATTGCCCAGCACCGTCTTCGACGAGTCGAGCCGCGGCTCCTGCTGCAGGAAGCCGACGCTGATGCCGTCGGCCGCAAACGCCTCGCCGAGAAACGAGGTGTCCTCCCCTGCCATGATCTTGAGCAGCGAGCTCTTTCCAGCGCCGTTCAAGCCGAGCACGCCAATCTTCGCGCCGAAATAGAAGGACAGCCAGATGTCTTCGAGAACCTTGGTGTCGGGCTGGTGAACCTTCCCGAGACCTTTCATGGTGTAGATGAACTGGGGCATAGGCAAACGTATATTCTACATGCCGTGCGTCGCATCGTTCATGTCGACATGGACGCGTTCTACGCGTCGGTCGAACAACGCGACAAACCGGCCCTGCGCGGCCAGCCGGTGGTGGTCGGCGGGCAGCCCGACCAGCGCGGCGTCGTCGCCGCCGCCAGCTACGAGGCGCGCGCCTTCGGCATCCGATCGGCGATGTCGATGGCGCGCGCCGTCCGACTGTGTCCGTCGGTGATCATCGTCCCTCCCGATTTCGGCCGCTACCAGGCCGCATCCTCGGCGGTATTCGCCCTGTTCCGCGAGGTCACGCCGCTGGTCGAGCCGCTGTCGCTCGATGAGGCCTACCTGGACGTCACCGATAACGCGTGGCAGGAGCCGCTGGCCACGACCGTGGCGCGCCGGTTGAAGGAGCGGATTCGCAGCGAGACCCAACTGACCGCGTCGGCGGGCGTGGCACCCAACAAGTTTCTCGCCAAGATCGCGTCCGGTTGGAAGAAGCCGGATGGTCTGACGGTGATTGCGCCGGATCGGATCGAGCCGTTTCTGCAGCAGCTGCCGGTCGACGCGTTGTGGGGAGTCGGCCCGGTCACCGCCCAGAAGCTGCGGGCGCACGGCATCGAACGGCTGGTCGACGTCCGATCGGCCGATCCCGATTCGCTGCGCCGGGCGGTGGGCGGTCTCGCGGAGTGGCTGCAGCAGCTGGCCCGCGGTATCGACGACCGGCCGGTGGTGCCGAATCGCGAGTCGAAGTCCTCAGGGTCCGAGAATACCTATCCCGAGGACCTGACCGACCTAGCGATCATCCGCCAGGAGATCCGCGAGATGGCCGCCCACGCCGTCGGGTGGCTCTCGCGCAAGTCGCTGCTCGCGCGCACGGTGACGATTAAGGTGCGTTACGCCGACTTCACCACCGTGACACGCAGCCACACGGCGCCACCGACACGCGACGCAGAAGGAATCGCGGCGAGAGCAGTAGAATTGCTCGTCCGCACCGACGCCGGCCGGCGGCCGGTGCGGCTGCTCGGCGTCAGCGTCCACAACTTCTGTTCGGACGAAAGCCTGGTGCCGCCCGACTGGTTGCCGTTTGACGGGTAACCGAACCGATCGACCGCCGTGTCTGGAGAGGGAACGAGATGCTCAAGGGGACCCGCGACGGAATTCTCAAACGAATCCAGCCGGCCAGCATCCACGGCCAGGTGTCCTGGGACGTGTTCTTCACCGACGTCGAGGATCCGGAAGGACAGGTCCACGCCGCGCGACTCGGACCAGAGGCGGTCGCCCAGAACCTCGAGCCCGGCGACCGCATCCGCGTCGAGTACCTGGTCGGCGTCGCCGTCAAGGTCACCCGGGTCGTGCCGACGATCTGACGCCCCCGCCTACTTGGCTTCGATGCGGACCGTCCGCAGCTCGATCCGCTCGTTCGGCGTCTCGCCGGTTCTCGGAACCTTTTCGATCGCCTGGACGACCGCCAGCCCGTCGACCACTCTGCCAAAGGCGGTGTAGACGCCATCGAGCGCCGTCGACGTGCCGGTGCTGATGAAAAAT
Source organism: uncultured Acidobacteriota bacterium (assembly GCA_963728825.1). Classification (GTDB taxonomy): domain Bacteria; phylum Acidobacteriota; class Vicinamibacteria; order Vicinamibacterales; family CAVVIG01; genus CAVREM01. Next base: position 1,135,578 of record CAVSLA010000004.1, on the reverse strand, counting down.
GACGTCTGCGCGCTGGCGGGGTCCTCGCCGCGCGCCATCGACACGATGCCGGTGACGTGCTTCGTGTCGTTGAACTCCGGCTGCAGGTTGCGCACCAGCTTCTGCTGACGCTCGCTGAGCGGCGCCGCTTTGGTATTCAACGCGCCGGTCTGAATCACGAATCCCGGCGCGACTCGATGAAAGGCCATGCCGTTGTAGATGCCGGCGTCGGCCAGCCGCATGAACTGGCGGACGTGTTCGGGCGCCTTGTCGGGAAGGAACTCGACGGTGATCGCGCCCAGGCTCGTGTCGAGCACCGCGCGGTAGTTGGCGAGCTGGCCGGCCGCCTCCGTGACGAACCGCTCGGCCGGCTTGTCCCGCAGCGTCACGCGTTTGATCTCGACCCGCTCCGTCGCCAGCCCCGAGCCGTCGACCGGGGTCTCCGAAATCTTCTGCAGGACGTCCATGCCGTCCGCCACCTGACCGAACACCGTGTACTGGCCGCCGAGCGCCGGCTGGTCGGCGATCACCACGAAAAATTGCGCGCCGGCGCTGTCCGGTCGACCGGGGACCAGCACCGCCGCGACCGAGCCGCGCGCCATCTTCCCGGCACGGGCCTCCGCCTTGACCGCGTTCTGCCCGCCCGTGCCGTACAGGCTGCGCTTCGCGGGATCCGTCGTGAGGGGATCACCGCCCTGCACCATCCCGAACTTCACCATCCGGTGAAACGTCGTCCCTTCGTAAGCGCCGTCCTGCGCCAGCTTCGTGAAATACGCGACCTGATTGGGAGCGACTTCCGGGGTGAGGTCGATGATGAAGGTGCCGAGTGACGTTTCAACCACGGCCTGCTTGATTGGCGTCTGCAACCAGGCCGCATCCTGACCAACCACGAAGACCGCACAAGCCACGACCACACGAAACCACGACAAAGACTTTCTATCCTTTTCGTGCCTTGGCGATGGCATCGTCAGCCCTCCATGGTCCGCCCGGCGTGTCGAATATAGTGCAGCCCCGAGATCAGGGTAATGGCGAGCGACGCATAGACGGCAACGTCGACCCACAGCGAGTGGTAGCCGCGGTAGTTGAAGAACATCGCGATCACGGCGGTCACGATATACGTGGCGGTCGCCACCTTGCCGTAGATCGAAGGTCGGAAGGTCCGCGGGCCGACCGCCAGGTTCACGATCGCGACCGTCGCCACGATCACCACATCGCGACTGATGATCAGCACCGTCAACCAGATCGGCAGTCGGTTCTCGAGGCCAAGCCCGGGAATCGTCAGCACCACGAAGGTAGTGACCAGCAGCAGCTTGTCGGCCATCGGATCGAGCCACGCACCCAGGCTCGTCTTCTGGCGCCACCAGCGCGCCAGCAACCCGTCCAGCGCGTCGGTCAGTCCGGCGGTGGCAAACACCACCAGCGCCCAGCCGAGATAGCCGTACACCACCAGAATGACGAAGGCCGGAATCAGCACCACGCGCAGCAGCGTGAGCTGGTTCGCGGGCGTCAACGCGTTCATCGCGGATTGGTCGAACCGGCGCCGAGCGACGTCATGGCGCGAAGCCGCTCGATGGCCTGCGCGGCTTCCGCACCGGTCACGCGGCGGGACGGCTGGAAGCTGTCAGCGTCGCCGCGCTCCAGCACGCCCGAGGCGATCGCGACCGACGCGGCCTGATACGCCTGATGGCCGGTCGGGACGTCGGGGAACCGCACTGGCACCGTGCGCCATTCCCGAATCCTGTCCTGCGGGGCGATCTCGGCGAGCAGCCGCGCCACGGTTTCGGCCAGCTCGGCGCGTTCCACGGTCTGGCGTGGCTGAAAGGTGTGATTGTCGAACGCCTGCATCGCGCCGGCCGTCACGATCGTCATGATCCAGGGCGCCGCCCAATGGCTCCGCGCATCGGTGACGACCACGCCTTCGCGTGACCGCCCGAGAATCGCGCCGAGTCGCACGCCGATCAACGCGGCCAGATCGCCTCGCGTGATTTGCGGCGCTTCGGGAATCGCGCGGAACTCGTCCGGCAGCTTGGCCAGCTCGATCCGCTCGTTGACCGCGTCGCGCCGGGCGGAGAGCTCGGCGCTCCATTCACGCAAGAGCGCTTCGTCATAGACGCTCAGTGCGGCGTCGAGCTCGCCGCGGTCCTCGAGCAGCCGCCCGATCTGGCCCAACGAGGCGGCGTCCGACGGATCGAGCTCGGCGGCGCGGCGCAGGTGTTCGAGCGCCGCCTCACTGTCGCCCCGTGCGACCTCGACCAGCCCGATCTCGCGGTACAGAAACGGACTGTCGGGTGACGCATTGATCGCCTGGCGATACAGGCGAATCGCTTCCTCGGCGCGGCCCGCCTGGGCCGCCTGTCGCGCGGATGCGAGGTCGCGCTCCAGCGACTGAAAACGGAGGACTTCGACCCGACGCCGGACGTCGTTCAACGCAGGGCTCGCGGCAAGCGCTCGCTCGAACGCGGCAATCGCGTCGCTGCCGCGCTCCATCGCCAGCAACGCCTCGCCCTGCCCGACCAGCGCCGGGACGTAATCGCCGCGAATCGCCAAGGCACGCTCGAAATGTTCGAGGGCCGCTCGAGGATCCTCGCGCGCCAGCTGCAGGTAACCCCGTCCGGCCCACGACGGGTAAAAGTCGGGAGACCGCAGCGCCAGCGCGAACTCCTGATCGGCGTTGCGGAAGTCGCCAGCCTGCAGGAATCGCCAGGCGCGGTCGTGGCTCCATGCCTGCAGGGTCGACGCCAGCTCGGCCGGGACGTCCGGGGCGATGAACTGCGGAAAGCGTGGCGCCGTGACGATCGGTGGCGTCACCACCTTCGTCGCGCAGGCCGCGCTGCCCACCAATGCGACGATCACGAGGAGCGGAGCGATGCGGCGCACGGTCCTATTCTATAGGTCCGGACAAATCTGGATGGCCTGATAACGTCGCCTGAAAACGTCTGGGCACGTCGGCCACGATCGAAACGCGGCCGTCGCGCGCCTCATGAACGAGGACGCGGGCGTGCCGGTAGATTCGGGCGATGCGTTCCCGATCCTCGGGATCATCCGGATCCAATTCGATCGTCATTCGCCGAACGTCGAGCGCCAGACGGGATGCGATCGTCTCGATGAGCTCATCAACTCCTTCCCGCGTCAAGGCCGAAATCCTCAGCCCTTCGGGCTCGGCGTCATGAAGCCGCCGCCGTTCTTCAGGCGTCAACCGGTCGGATTTATTGTAGACGTCGAGCAGCGGCACATCCGTGGCGCCGACCTCCTCGAGCACCTCAGCCACAGCGGCGATGCGCCGATCGCGATCCGGCGCCGCGGCGTCGATGACGTGAAGCACCAGATCGGCTTCAGCCACCTCCTCGAGCGTCGCGCGAAAGGCCGCCACCAGCGCATGCGGCAACCGATCGATGAATCCGACCGTGTCCGACACCAGCAGCTCGCGGTTGTCCGGCAGACGCACCTGGCGGACCAGCGGATCCAGTGTCACGAAGAGCGCATCCGACGCTTCCGCGCCCGCACCCGTCAGCACGTTGAACAGCGTCGTCTTGCCGGCGTTGGTGTAGCCGACCAGCGCCACGGTCGGCACCGAGGCCTTCTGACGACGTTCACGCAGCTGCGCGCGACGCTGGCGCACGCGGTCGATCTCGCCGCTCACGGCATGGATGCGTGTCCGGATTCTCCGTCGGTCGGTTTCGAGCTTCGTTTCACCGGGTCCGCGGGTTCCGATCCCACCGCCCAACCGTGACAGCGCGGCCCCGGCGCCGACCAGTCTGGGGAGGAGATATTTCAGCTGGGCGAGCTCGACCTGGAGCTTGCCTTCGCGGGTCCGGGCGCGGCGCGCGAAAATGTCGAGGATCAGTTGCGTGCGGTCGATGATCTTGCGGCCGACGGCTTCCTCGATCTGCCGCAGCTGGGCCGGTGTCAGCTCGTTGTCGAACACGACGAGGTCGACGTCGGTCTCGGCGCACGACGCGGCGAGCGTCTCGATCTTTCCTGCGCCGAGAAACGTCGAGGGATCCGGTTTGGGCCGTTCCTGCAGCATCCGCACTACGACCTGTGCGCCGGCGGCTTGCGCCAGGCCAGCGAGCTCGTCGAGCGAACGCTCCGCGTCCAGCCGCCGCGCCCGTCCCGTAATCAGACCGACCAGCGCGGCGCGCTCGCGCCCCGTTCCGGTCCGGGCCGGGTGGGTCGCGCTACAGCCCGAGGCATGCCTGGATATTCTCCCAGGGAATGGCGCCCTGCCGGATGACGCGCGGCACCGCATCGGTGACGTCGACGATGGTCGACGGCGGCCCGCCGGTGGTCACGCCGGCGTCGAGCAGGATCTCGATCCCGGCGCCGAGCGATGCGGCGACCGCGTCCGGTTCATTCGTCGCGGGCTGGCCGCTCTTGTTGGCGCTGGTCGCGGTCAGCGGAATCCCGCACGCTGCGCACAGCGCTCGCGTCACCGGATGGTCTGGCACTCGAACGCCGACCCGGCCCGTTCCACCGGTCACGTCAGACGGCAGTCGTTCGGGGGCGGCCATCAGCAGCGTCAGTGGTCCCGGCCAGAAGCGGACGGCGAGCAGCCGGGCCAGGATCGGCAGGACGCCGAGTGTCGCCGCGATCTGCTCGAGGTCGGCGGCCACGAGCGGGACCGCCTGAGAGACGCGCCGGCCCTTGAGACGATGCAGGCCGGCGACCGCTTCGGGACTGAACGGATCGGCGGCCAACCCGTACAGCGTATCGGTTGGCATCGCCACGATTCGCCCTGCGCGGATCGCCTGGGCCGCCGCGGCGATCGCGTTCGCGTCCGGGTCGAGAGTACTGGTCGCTAGTCTGATCAATTTACGCGTCTTCGATCGCCGGCGCCGTCACCGGAGCCCGTTCCACCATCACCCGCCTGACCGCTGCGGCCAGAATGCCCAGAACGATCACGTCCAGCACGAAGACGCCCCGCAGCGTCGTCGCGCCAAGCGATCCTGCCACAACCGGACTGACCGCGAGACCAGTCAATGAGGCGCTCGACAACACGCCAAAGCCGGCGCCATGGGCGCCGGCCGGAATCACCGAGCCGGCTGCGGTATAGGCGGCGGTGCTGGCCGTGCCGATGCCGATGCCGAACATCGCCGTCGCGACCGCCATCAGCCAGAGGTCGAGGCCGATCGCCAGCATCGCGGCTCCACCAGCGGCGACCCCGGCCGCGCCGCTGATCACGACTCGCGCCGAAAAGCGTTGCAACAGCCGGACACAGAAGTGATGACCGAGCGACGCCGTCAACGCCGCAACCGAAAAGAGGCCCCCCGCGGCGATCGAGACCCGCCCCGGATTGACACCCATCTGCTCGATGTAGAGCGGCAGGATCGGCCCGACGCTGCGATCGACGAACTGAATGCCGAACACGACGCCGGTCAGCAGCAGGAAGTTCTCGAAGGCCAGGATCGATCGGAAGCTGACGCGATCTGTAGGCGGCTGGCCCTCGCGCGTCACCAGCCGGGATCGTTCCTCCGTGTAGGCGGCTGCCACCAGAACCAGCGCCGCGGTGTAGAAGCCGGCGGTCACCAGAAACGCCCGCCGCAATCCGACCGCCTCGGCCAGAATTCCGCCCAGCACGGGACCGACCGCCGGGCCCAGCCGCTGGGCGGTCTGCACCGTGCCGATCGCCGAGGCCATCCGCTCGCGGGGGGCCGATTCGGCCGCCATCGACAGCGCCAGCCCGCCGTAGCCGGTGAACAGGCCGAGTGCCGCACGCAGCCCGAACACGTGCCACGGTCTGGTGACGAACGCCATCAGCGCCATCACGATGGCGCAGCTGGCCAGCGATCGGAGGACCATGATCTTCCGGCCGTAGCGATCGGCCAGGCGTCCCCAGAACGGCGAGAGCAGCGCGGTCAGCGCCGGGGTCACCCCGAGGATCGCACCGGTCCACAGCGCGATCTCGCCGACGTCGGTCACGCCGAGCTCGCGGATGAAAAACGGCAGGAACGGCATCACCAGGGTGAAGCCGGTGAAGCCGATGAACGATGCCGCCGTGACGGCGAACAGGTTGCGGCGCCAGTGGCTCAGAACCGTATCTTGACGTCTTTCGCGGTGGCGACGTGGATGCTGTCGATGAACCGGATCTGGTGCGGGTCGTTCATCATGATGACCGAACTGGTCCGCGTGCCGTCGCCGAAGAACCGCACGCCACGCATCAGCGTGCCGTCGGTCACGCCGGTCGCGGCGAAGATGACCTTCGCGCCCGGCGCGAGATCCTTGGCCCGGTAGATCTTCTTGAAGTCGCTGATTCCCATGGCGCGACAGCGCGCCTCGTGTTCCGGCTTGGTCACGACCAGCCGCGCGAAGATCTCGCCGTTCAGGCACCGCATCGCCGCCGCGGTCAGCACACCTTCCGGAGCGCCGCCGGTCCCCATGACGGCATGGACCCCGGAACCAACCACCGCGGCGGTGATGCCGGCCGACAGGTCGCCGTCGCCAATCAGACGGATACGCGCACCGGTCGCGCGGATATCGTTGATCAGCTTCTCGTGCCGGGGCCGTTCGAGCACCGTGATGACCAGGTCTTCCACCGATCGACCGAGGCAGCGCGCAATCGCTTTCAGGTTTTCGTGAACCGGAGCGTCGAGGCTGACGTGGTCCTTCGAGCTTGGACCGACCACCAGCTTCTCCATGTACAGGTCGGGCGCATGAAGCAGACCGCCGGAGGTCGAGGCGGCCAGCACCGCGATCGCGTTCGGCGCGCCAGTGGCACACAGATTGGTGCCTTCGAGCGGGTCGACGGCGATGTCGACCTGTGGCAGCGCGACGGCGGCACGTCCTTTCAGCGCGTGCGCCATCCCGACTTTCTCGCCGATGTAGAGCATCGGCGCCTGGTCGCGCTCGCCTTCGCCGATGACGACCGTTCCATCGATCGGCACCGAGTCCATCGTCCGACGCATCGTCTCGACCGCCGCGCGGTCCGAGCCGTGCCGATCGCCCTGCCCCATCGTGTGCGCGCACGCGATGGCGGCCTGCTCGACGACCCTGAGAAATTCGAGTGACAGGTCTGAGTCCATGGACTGCTAACCTCTCACTTCTTCCTTCTGGCTTCGATACGCCGGCAACTCGCACCGGATGGGGCGGTCGACACGGTAGCCGAGCAGATAATCGGCCTGCATGATCTTGTGTATCTCGCGCGTGCCCTCGTAGATCACCGCCCCCTTGCAGTTGCGGTAGAAGCGCCCGACCGGGTACTCGTCGGAGTAGCCGTTGGCGCCGTGAATCTGCACGGCGTCGCCGGCGGCACGCTCCGACGCGACGGTCGCGAACCACTTGGCCAGGCCGGTCTCGCGGGTATTGCGCTTACCTTCGTTCTTCAGCCAGCCGGAGCGCAGCCAGAGCAGTCGCGCCGCCTGGTAGTCGGACTCCATCTGCGCGATCATTTCCTTCACCAGCTGATGCTGGCCGATCTCGACGCCGAAGGTGTGGCGCTCCTTCGCGTATTTCACGCTTGCGTCGCGGCAGGCGCGAATCAACCCGGTGGCGCCGGCCGCCACCGTGAAGCGCCCCTGATCCAGCGCGAACATCGCGATTTTGAATCCTTCGCCGGGACGGCCGAGGATGTTCTCCTCCGGCACTTCCACGTCGTCCATCTTGAACCAGCCGGTGTTGCCGGCCAGGATGCCCCACTTCTCCTTCATCGGACCGCTTGAAAAGCCCTTGAACCCACGCTCGACGATGAACGCGGTCAGGCCCGCCGGATCGCGCGTCTTCTTCTTCTCCTGATCGGTCCACCCGATCACCAGGAAGTGGTCAGCGACGTCGGCCAGCGAGATCCACGACTTCTCGCCGTTCAGTACCCAGCGGTCGCCTTTCTTGATCGCAGTGGTCTGAATGGCGCGCGCATCACTGCCGGCGCCCGGTTCGGTCAAACCGTAGCCGGCAATCTTGCGGCCCTGCGCCTGAGGAACCAGGTATCGAGTCTTCTGGTCCTCGGTGCCCCAGGTGAGCAGCGACAGGCAGTTCAGACCGGCGTGCACCGACATGATCACGCGCAGAGACGTGTCGACGTACTCGAGCTCCTCGCTGGCGATGCCGAGACAGACGTAGTCCATGCCCGCGCCGCCGTATTCCTGAGGCACCGAGATCCCGAGCAGGCCCATTTTGGCCATTCCGCCCAGGACCCGGTCGCGATCGAAGCGGTGCTGGCGGTCGGCGTCTTTGATGTGGGGAGCAATCTCACGGGCGCCCCATTCGCGGACGGACTGCTCGAGGAGACGTTGTTCGTCGGTCAGGTCGAAGTTGATCATGGTATGCGGCGTCTTCCGCGATGGCTCTACGAAGCGGGAAATCGTATCACGCGCCGCGCGAGACGTGCACCCTGGCGCCCCGGCCGGCGGCCAGTATCTCGGCGGCGCTACCGCCGTTGACGGCAAGCTCGAGATGGTCGGAGCTGCCGAAGAGCGCCGTGAGCTCGCCGATGCCGGCGTCGCCGTAGGTCGACGCGACCCGCGAGACACACCGATCGCCGAGCCGGATCGTCACGCTGGCGGCCGGCGCAAATCGCTCGAAGGTGCGGCGATCGATGTTGGTGATCAGATTGCCGAACCGATCGACACGCAGCACCTCGCCTTCGAGCGCCTCAGTGGACATCACCGGACGGGCGATGTCGAGACGGCGCAGCTGCTCGGCGGGCTGACCCAGAGCTGCGAGGTCGATTCCGGTGGCGAGCCACGCGGCCGCAGGCGCAAACCGATCGCGGCCCTCGAAAGTACGGCTGATCGTCGCCCTGGCGTAGCGACTGACGGTCAACGCCACGGCCCGTCGGACCGGTTCCTCGTCCAGCACCAGGGTCAGCACGCCGTTGTCTGGCGCGACGAAGCGCCAGTTCCCGGCGTCCACCGCGATGCCGCGGCGTGCCGACCCGACACCGGGATCGACGACCACCAGGAAAATCGTGCCTGACGGGAAGTAGCGATAGCAGGCCGCCAGCTCCAGCGCCGCAGCCAGGACATCCTGTGGGGGAATCTCATGGGTGATGTCGACCAGCGTCGCGTCGGGACAAATGCCGAGCGCGACGCCTTTCATCGCTGCTGCGTAATGATCGCGGGAGCCGAAGTCGGTCAGGAGTGCGATGAGCGGCGGCACCCGCCGATCCTAGTGCCGTCTAGGTGAGTTTGACCACCAGCCACGTCGCGATCGCGAGGACGAGGCTACCGCCAAGCGCCGCGACCTGGCGCCCCACGAGCCACGCGCTCCGTTCAACCGAGCGGTGATTCACCAGTCCACACCTCAGTACCGCCGTCAGAAACCCGGCGGCGAGCGAAAGTCCGATGACCGTCGTCCGCAGATCGGCCGCAGGCCCGATTCCCGGCAGCAGACTCACCTGAGGATTGGACATGGCGAGGCGGAACAACACGCCGGCCGTCGGCGCTGCGAGTACGGCGGCGGCGATCGTCGTCAGGAACGCCCAGACGACGCTGGACCACAGCGTCGACGCATAAAGACTGATGACGGTCAGTCCCACCACCGGGATCGCGAGGCTGATCAACAGCTGTCGATCGAGGTCGATTCCCAGAACGAGCGCCGGCAGTCCCAACGACAGCGCGACAGCGATGACCACGGCCACTGCCACCTTGACCGCCCACTGCTGCCAGGACGCGATTGGCAGCAGGAGCTGCCAATCGAGCGTGCCCAGTTGGCGTTCCTCCGCACTGGCAACCGATCCGACGAGCGGCGGAATGACTGCGGCGTAGAGGATCGACATCGCGCTGATCGCGTCGTCGGCTACCCGCGGTCTTGCGAGGATCGTGACCAGACAGCCCAACCCATAAACGCCGGTGGCGATAAACGCCATCTGCTGCAGATGGATTTCCTTCTTTGCCAGCACCCAGAGCGGCGGTCCAGAAGAGCCGGTCGCCAATCCAGGCTGCGATCGCCACGCTGGCATCGAAAAAGGAGCACTTGCGCCGTCGAGCAGTTCGAGACGGGTGAATGTCCACCACGTCATGAACGCGCCGGTCGCGCATGACGTCAGGCACGCGGCCCAGAAACTCGTGAGGCTGTACACATCGACGGTGGCATCCGGACTCGCTCCCACAGCCGTCAGAACGACAACGATTTGCACCAGGCCTGGCAGGACTATCGAAAACACCGCGCCGCCAAGCGCGCTGCGGCACAGCATCGTCAACCACGGCGCGAGGCTCAGCCCCGACAGCAGCGGGACCCACAGCAGAGCGGTCATTTCCGGACCGCGTCCACCGGCACCCGCCGCGCGGATCGGACCGAACACGAACGCATTCGCAAAAACCGCCAGGGACGCGAGCATCGCCGCAAGGACGCCGAGCTTCACTAGCAGTATGCCGGTCCGGCGGACGGGATGCGTGAGCAGACTGGCGAGTGTTCGGCCCGAGTACTCCTGCCCGATCGATTGTCCGCCGATGACCGCGCTCCCGACGACGTAGGCCAGGATCCCGAGGCCACCGAAGCGGCGGTCGACGAGGGCCGGCGCGGCCATGGCAGCGAGACAGGTCGCCCACGCCGGCCAGAGCGCGCGCATCTCCTTGACGGCCAGCGCAGTCAGCGCGGCGCGTCTCACGCGACCGCCTGCTCGTCGCCAACTGCCGCCACGAAAATCTCTTCGAGACTCAACGCTTCGCTGGTCAGTTCCTCCGGCGAGTTCGATTTGAGCCGCTCGAGGACGTCGCGCGCGTCGCCGTTCACCAATACCTCGAGCGAGCGGCCGCGGCGGGTCACCCGCGCGCCCTGAAGATTCAGCGACGGGGGTTCGGCTGCGAAGCGCGCATGCACTCTTCGAAACCGTCCACGGGCGGCGTCGGCATCCAGGGTCAACACATTGCGTCCCCGTTCGATGATCGTGAACTCGTCGATGAGCCCCTCGAACTCGCCGATCATGTGCGTCGAGACGAACACCGTCCGCTGCCCGGGCTCGCTGTTTTGATAAGCGCCAATGACGGTTTCGATGAACTGCCGACGGACGATCGGATCGAGGCCCGAGGTCGGCTCGTCCAGGACCAGCAGCTCGGGCTCCGGACAGACGGCGCTGATCAGGGCAAGCTGCGTGCGCTGCCCTTTGGACAGTCCGCTGGTCTTCTGACGCGGGTCGAGACGGAACTGATCCAGCAGCGTTCGTTCGGTCTCCTGATTCCATCGATTGCGAAACGCCCGCACGTAGTCCAGCGTGGCGCGAACCGTCATCCAGGGGTAGAAGGCGACGTTGTCCGGCACATAGGCGAGCCTCGCCTTCACCGCGACTTCATGCTGCAGCGGGTTCAGGCCGAAGACCTTCACCTCGCCGCTCGACGGCCGCAGCAGATTCAACAGGCATTTGATGGTCGTGGTCTTGCCGGCGCCGTTGCGGCCGAAGAAGCCGTAGCAGGTGCCGGGCCGCACCGTCAGGCTGAGGCCGGCCACGGCGTCGGCGTCGGCATTTCCGTATCGGCGAACCAACTGGTGAATGGCAATGGCCGGGATCTCTCGATTCATGGCACCTCGACGGCGACGCCATCGCGCCGCTCCTGGAATGCGTCGAACCGATCTTCGGCCAGACGGAGGAAGTCGGCTTTGGCAATCTGCAGGTGATGGGCCTGCGTGACCGCCTGATCGATTTCTTCGGTCAGCAGGCGCACGCGCACGTCCTTGCGGAACGGAGAGCCGCCCTTCCTGACGAAGCACCCCTTGCCCGCGATCGTCTCGATGACACCCTGGCTCTCGAGCTCGGCGTACGCTTTGGCCACGGTGTTGCGGTTGATGTGCAGCTCCTCCGCCAGCGGCCGGATCGACGGCAGCAGCTCGCCGGCGCGGAGCGCGCCGGCAGCCGCGGCCGACTTCACCTGGTCGACGAGCTGCAGATACACGGGCTTTCCCGATTTGAAGTTGAGGCGCAGGCGCATCCCGGATACTGTCCTATGACAGTAGGACAGATCGCCGGACGTTTGTCAAGCGGCCAGACCGTCGCCCGGCGGGCACCCTTATGAAGCGGTGGGTTTCCGGAACAGGATTTCGCGCAGGTTGTTCTGCAGCAGGAACGAATCGGAGACGCGCAGGTCGGGAAACATCCGGATGATGTCGCGGTTGAGCAGGCTCGTCTGACGCCCGCGCGCCGCGGCGTAGGTGCGGTGCTTCAGATTCACTTCGTCCACGATGATGTACTTCGTGTATTTGACGTCGCGCGGCGGCGCGGTGGCGAAGAATCCGAGCAGCGCGCCGTCGGGGCGCAGCACGCGCATCATCTGGCTCGCCAGGACCTGCGCCGCGGGGCGATCGAGATAGTCGATCACGTCCCAGCAGAGGATGCCATCGAAGGTCTGATCGGCCTGCGGAAAACGCTTCTTGAGGAACTCGGGGAGCGCTTCGAGCTTGCCGTCCCGGATGTGCCGGTCCAGGTCGGCGAAGATGTCCTCAACGAAAATCTTGCATCCGAGCTGTTCGCCGAAGAAGCTGACGTTGCTGCCGACGACCGGCCCCAGGTCGAGCAGGACCGGCGACTCGCGGCTGGTCAACGACGTCACGAACTTGCGCAGCGCCTTGGTGGAGAAAACCGGGTCGTCGCCGACGACTCCCGGGCCGGGGACACCCGGCTCGGCGTCAGGACGCCGTGGCGCGAGACGATCAAGCAGGCCCAATCGAGTTACCGAATCAGAGGATTTGAGGATCTCAGGATTTCAGGATTTGAGGATTTATGGTCCTGAGATCCTCAGGGTGCCATTCTATCGCGCGACTGCCTGGCCCTGGCCCTGCGGCGCGGCGTGTGGCGTCGGCGCAGACGCCGCAGCTGCCGCCGGCTGCTGCTTGGCGGCCGGTTTCTCCTGTGCAGCGCCGCTCTTGCGCTGCATGTCGACGCTGCCGCGGAAGTGCGCGCCCTCGGCAATCGCGACGCGCGGCGACACGATGTCGCCGTCGACCGATCCGTTGTCGCGGATGTCGACCTTCTCGCTCGCCGTCACATTGCCGGTGACCTCGCCGAGCACGATGACAGCCTTGGCGAACACTTGAGCCTTGATGCGGCCGTTCGGGCCGATCGTCAGCACATGATCGCGGAGCTGAATGGTGCCCTCGACGTGACCTTCAATCGTGAGATCTTCGCTGCCGTTCAGCTCACCCTTGATGACGACCGATTTGCCGATGTTCACGATGTCCTTCTCCATGTTCGTTCTCACATCAGACCTAGGAGCCGCAGCCCCCACGGGTGCCGAAGCGGGTGGTTGCGCCGCCGCCGGAGGCGGGCTGGCCGGTTTCACCGCTTCATCACGTTTCCACATGTAAACCTCCGCCTGTGTCCTGACTGGGGGCTAGGGTGTCGGACGTCTAGAACCTGCTGGGAAAACCGCGTAAACGCCCGCCAGTATATGAGTGCTGTCCATGCTTGTCTAGTCCTTTTGTTACCGAGGGTTACGGGGATGGTACAATGAATGGTTCACACATGCGTGTATACCTGGACTACAACGCCACCACGCCTGTGGCCCCCGAAGCGGTCGATGCCGTCATCGCCGCCACACGGGATTTGTTCGGAAATGCTTCGAGCGTGCACCATTTCGGGCAACAGGCGAAGGCCGCGCTCGACGACGCCCGGACCTCGGTCGCCGCGTTGATCGGCGGCGAGCCGTCGGAGGTCGTCTTCACGGCCGGCGGCACCGAAGCCGACAACATGGCCATCCGCGGCGCCGCCGAGGCCGCCGAGCCATCGGGCCGCCGACACCTGGTGGCCAGCGCGATTGAGCACGAAGCCGTTTTGAACACCTTCAAGGCTCTGGCGCGGCGGGGATGGCGGACCACATTCGTCCCCGTCGATCAGTCAGGAGTTGTATCGGCCGATGCCGTCCGGGCGGCCATGGCCGACGATACGGCCCTCGTTTCGGTGATGCACGCCAACAACGAAATAGGCACCATTCAGCCTATTGCTGAGGTCGCCGCCCTCGCCCACGAGCGGGGGGCCATCATGCACAGCGACGCCGTCCAGTCAGCCGGCAAGATTCCGGTCGACGTCCGCACGCTCGGGGTGGATCTCCTGTCGCTGTCGGGGCACAAGCTCAATGGCCCCAAAGGGGCCGGGGCGCTGTGGATCAAGCGCGGCACCCGGATGCTCCCGATCCTGACCGGTGGCAAACATGAGCGCAGCCGGCGCGCCGGCACCGAAAATGTCGCGGCCCTGGTCGGGTTCGGCGTCGCCGCCCGCCTGGCGGCGGCGAAGATGTCCGGCGAAGCGGTGCGGCTGGCTGCACTGCGCGACCGGCTCGAGACCACCGTGCTTCGCGACGTCCAAGGCACCGCGGTAAACGGCGCACGCGGCGCCCGGGTCCCGAACACCACCAACATCAGCTTCGAGCGTGTGGAGGCTGAAAGCCTCCTGATCGCGCTCGACCTGGAAGGGATTGCCGTCTCGACCGGATCGGCCTGCTCATCGGGGACGCTGGAGCCGTCCCATGTGCTGCGCGCGATGGGCTTCCCGCCTCATCGCACTCAGAACTCGCTGCGTTTCAGCCTCGGGATGTTCTCGACCGATGCTGACGTCGATCGGGTGGTGGCGGTGCTGCCCGGGCTCGTCGAGAAGTTGCGGATGCTGACACGGAAAGCGGTCTAGGACGAGGAGCTGAGGAGCCAGTTTCCTCATCTTTTAGAAATGCGCATTGTCGTCGCCATGTCCGGGGGGGTCGACTCCTCCGTCGCTGCGGCGCTGCTTGCCGAGCAGGGCCATGACGTCATCGGTCTGTCCATGCAGCTCTACGACGCATCTGACGGGGCGGACGGCATCCGGACGTTTGGCAGCTGCTGCTCCATCGAGGATCTGCACGACGCCAGGCGCGTCGCGTCGACCATCAACATCCCCCACTACATCCTGAACTTCGAGCGCCAGTTCGACGAGCAGGTCGTGTCGAACTTCGTCGAGGAATACGCGGCGGGCAGAACACCGTTGCCATGCGCGCACTGCAACGGCGACCTCAAGTTCGCGACGCTGGCCGACCGGGCGCGTGGATTCGGCGCGGACGCGGTCGCCACCGGCCACTACGCGCGGGTCGAGCGCGATGAATCGTCGGGACGATTCCTGCTCAAGCGCGCGGTCGATCCCGCGAAGGACCAGGCGTACTTTCTCTTTTCGTTGTCGCAGCAACAGCTGGCGCATGCGGTGTTCCCGATCGGCGATCGCTCGAAGGAGGCCGTGCGGGACTACGCGCGGCAGCGCGGCCTGCCGGTTGCCGACAAGCCGGACAGTCAGGAGATCTGCTTCATCCCCGACCACGACTACGCCAGCTTTGTCGGCGCGCGGCGCCCCGAGGTAGCCGCCCGGGGAACCATCGTCGACGAGAGCGGCCGGGTCCTCGGACAACACGCGGGCATTCACCGGTTCACGGTCGGACAGCGCAAGGGGCTGGGCCTGAGCGGGACGCCCTCGAGCGCGCCGCTCTATGTCCTCGGACTCCGGGCCGCGGATCGGCAAGTCATCGTCGGACCGAAGGCCTCTCTCGAGCGCAACACGCTCACGGCGTCCGGCGTCAACTGGATCGTCGAGGAGCCGCGAGGCGCGCAGCGCATTTTCGCGCAAATTCGCCACCGCCATCAGGCCGCGCCAGGCGCCGTGCGGTCGCTCGGCGATTCACGAGCGGAAGTCGTTTTCGACAATCCGCAGATCGCCATTACGCCCGGTCAGGCTGTCGTGTTCTTCGACGACGACGTGGTGGTCGGTGGAGGGTGGATCGATTAAGAAGGGGGATGGGGATAATTTCCGTCGCGACGCGGAAATTATCCCCGTCCCCCTTTTACGACTGCAGATGCTCGGGAACGCCGTCGAGGTACTTTTCGGCGTCGATCGCGGCCATGCAGCCTGACCCGGCGGCGGTGATGGCCTGACGATAGACGTGGTCCTGAACGTCGCCGCAGGCAAAGACGCCAGGGATGCTCGTCTTCGCCCCATCGTGTGTGATCAGGTATCCGTTGGCGTCCATTTCCAGCTGACCCTTGAAGAGCGACGTGTTCGGGGTATGGCCGATCGCCACGAACACCCCCGCCACCGGCACCTCTGAGAGCTCATCGGTCTTCATATCCCGCAGCACCATCGTCGTCACTTCGTTCTTGGCGGTGTCCCGGATGTCCTCGACTGCGCTGTTGAACCGCCAGGCGATTTTCGGATTCGCCCGCGCCTTGTCCTGCATGATCTTGGACGCCCGCAGCGCCTCACGACGATGGACGACGGTGACCTTGTCGGCGAACCGCGTCAAATACATCGCCTCTTCCATCGCCGAGTCGCCGCCGCCGACGACGGCGATATCCTGGCCGCGGAAGAAATAGCCGTCGCAGGTGGCGCAGGTCGACACGCCGTGACCCATCAACTTGCGCTCGGACGGCAGACCGAGCAGCCGTGCCGAGGCGCCGGTCGCGATGATGAGCGTCTTCGCTTTGTACTCGGCGGAGTCGGTACGGACCTGGATCGGCTTGCTGGACAGGTTGACCGCGGTCACGTGCTCCTGCACCAGCTCGGCGCCGAACCTCTGGGATTGCGCGCGCATCTCGGCCATGAGATCCGGCCCCATGATGCCGTCGCGATGACCAGGCCAGTTCTCGACCAGGGTGGTCATCATCAGCTGACCGCCGGCCTCGACACCCTCGATGACGAGCGGCTGCATGTTGGCGCGCGCGGTGTAAAGGGCGGCAGTCAGGCCGGCGGGGCCTGAGCCGATGATGATGACGCTGCGGGTCATCCGAGGTGCTTATCGATGACTTTCTTGATTTCGTCCTTCGGCACCAGCCCGACGACCTGATCGACGACTTGGCCGCCTTTGAACAACAGGAGCGCTGGAATGCCGCGGACGTTGAATTTGACCGTCGTATCGGGGTTGTCGTCGACGTTCAGCTTGCCGATCGTCACCTTGCCCGCGTAGTCGGTCGCGAGCGCGTCGACCGCCGGCGCGAGACGCTTACAGGGACCGCACCATTCTGCCCAGAAGTCCACGAGTACCGGCTGCGGCGCCTTCAGCACCGAGCTCTCGAAATTACCGTCCGTAAAGGTCTGCACGTTTTCAGCCGCCATCGCGTCTCCTAGTGTCCCCTGCTCCGGGCCCGAGGTTTGGGCCTCCCGCGTTCAGGGCCCGTTCATACATTTTGACGTACTCGCGTGCAGAACGGTCCCAGGAATAGTCCTGCTGCATGCCGGTGAGCTGAATTGCCCGCCATTTGGCCGGTTCCTCGAACAATCGGAGTGCCCGGGTGAGCGCCTCGAGCAGGGCGGCGGCCGTGTATTCCTCGAACACGAACCCGTTGGACTTCTTGCGGCGCGGGTCATAGTCGAAGACGGTATCCGCCAGCCCGCCGACCCGTCGGACGACCGGCACGGTTCCGTAGCGCAGGCTGTACATCTGATTGAGCCCGCACGGTTCGAAGCGTGAGGGCATCAAGAACACGTCCGCCCCCGCTTCGATGAGATGTGCGAGCGCTTCGTCAAAGCCGATCCGCGCGCCGATCCGGTCGGGATAACGCGCTGCGAGCCCGCGCCAGAGATCCTGATAACGGGCTTCCCCGGTGCCAAGGACCACGAACCGCGCCCCGAGCCCGGGGAGTTGATCGGTCAGCCTGGCGATCAAGTCGAAACCTTTCTGATCGACCATGCGCGAGATCATGCCGACCAGCGGGCGGGCCAGGGCCTCATCATCCGACGGCAGGCCGTAGCGGTCGAGCAGTTCCGCCTTGGCCACGCGCTTCCCCGAAAGGTCCTCGGCACTGTACGGCGCCGGTATGTAAGGGTCGCGAGACGGATTCCACTGGTCGGTGTCGATCCCATTCAGAATGCCGACGACGTCCTGCGACCGGCGGCGCAGGACGCCGTCGAAGCCAAAACCCAGCTCGGGTGTTTGAATCTCCGCCGCGTAGCGCGGACTGACCGTGGTGATCAGTTCCGAATGGTTGATGCCGCCTTTCAAGAAGCTGATGCGTCCCCAGAATTCCAGTGCCTCGATGGCCAGGAGACTCCACGGCAGGTCGAGCCGCGGGAGCCAGTCTGCTTCGAACAGACCTTGGTACGCGAGGTTGTGAATCGTGAAGATGCACCGCGTCCCGCCGAGGACCTCGTCGGACCTGTACAGAGTCTTCAGGTAGACCGGCGCGAGACCCGCCTGCCAGTCGTGCGCGTGAACGACCGATGGCGCTGGCGAGTGCGTGGCGGCGTAATGCAACACCGCTCGGACCAGGAACGCATAACGGCGTGGATTGTCCGGATAGTCGATGCCGCCGGCGCCATAGAGCTCGTCTCGATCGAACAGCGCGGGGATGTCGACGAGCAGCGCGCGCGCGCCGTTCAGCGGCGCCTCGTAGATCGCGACCTCGTAGGTGTGACCGCCCACCCCGAGACGAAAGCTGTCGACGCGCTGACCCGCGTCGATGCCACGGTAGCGCGGCATCGCAACCGTCGCGTCCCACCCGAGCCGCGCCAGCGCCGGCGGCAGCGCCCCCAGCACATCGGCCAGTCCGCCTGTCTTGGCGAAAGGCAGCGCTTCTGAACCGATCATCAGGACGGAACGGCGGACTGGCGCGCGGGAGGGCACGAGACGTCGCGACGATTGTACAATCCCCGGCGTGTCTGAACGACCACCGCGTGCGCCGCGCGCCGAACCACGGGAGATCGTCGAGCTCAGGCAGCTGAGGGGCACCAACCCCGAGCTGGCCTCGGCCATCGACATGCAGATCGCGCTCGTCGACGTCCAGCGTCGTGTGCAGGCGCGCGTGCCCTTGCCATGGATTCAGCCGGATCCGACGTGGCTCGCCCAGCAGCAGACCGCCGGACGGCCGGCCATCCGCTTCGGCGATATCCCGCTCGAGTGGTCGGACTTTCGTCTGACGCTCCGGCAGACCGCCGACATCCTTCATCGGCATGAGGCGCTCGAGCGACCCGAACACGAGCAGATCGGGGCACTGGCTCGGGCCGGCGATTCCCTGCCGCGACTGGTCATGCAGTGGTACGTCGTCACCTCAGGGGTCGAAGCCGATGCACCAGCCGACCGGCTGCCTGCCGGATCGCCCCCCAACCTCGATCAGGTGCTCCTGCTCTCGCTGCGTCCCTTCCTCGCGAGAAGCGCCGAATCGCTGATCCAGCGGGTCGATTTCTCCAACTGGCACCACGGTCACTGTCCGTACTGCGGATGGGAGCCGGACTTCGCCGTGATTACTCCGAGCGCCAATCGGCGCCTCATCTGCGGACGCTGTCTGGGTCAATGGGAGTTCGCGCCGCTGACGTGCCCGTTCTGTGCGAACGACGATCGCACCCTGGTGACCTCGTTCGCCACGCGGGATGGACGCTATCGTGTTTATGGCTGCGACGTCTGTAAGAAGTATTTGAAGGCGTATGACGGCCGTAACGCGTCACGGCCGGTCATCGTCGCGGTCGACACGATCGCGACGCTGCCGCTCGATGCAGCCGCGATGCAGCGGGGCTACGTGGGGTGAACCGTTACTCGCGAGTGGCGGCGACCGACTGGGTCGCAAACACGGTCGACGTCTTGGCCGACAGCCAATTGAACAGGTTCTGGACTTCCATGAACCGGCCGGCGTTCGAACGGGCCCCGAGCACGACGACGGCGACCTGCTGACCGGTGGTCGGCAGTCGCAGGAGCGTCGCAAAGCAGTAGCCGGACTTGCTGATGAAGCCGGTCTTTCCGGCTCTGACGTCGAAGCCCTCGCGCCCCAGCAGGTGGTTCGTGCTGCGGAACGTAATCGTGCGGCGCGGCGTCCGGATGGTGTGCTCGCTCTTCAGCATGATCGTCGAGATCCGTTCATCGCTCGACGCGAACGCGATGAGACGGGCCATGTCGTAAGCCGACGACACGTTTTCAGACAGCAGACCCGACGGATCCGCATAGTGGGTCGTCGTGAGACCGAGCTCCGCGGCTTTCTCGTTCATCCGGTCGATGAACCCGGTGGTGCCCTGCTGCGAAGTACGCGCCAGCGCGCGGGCGGCGGCGTTGTCGGATGCGATCAGGGTGAGATGCAGGAGATCGCCGATGGTGATCTTGTCGTTCAGGCGCAGGAAGGTCGTCGATGCGCGCGACACGTCGCTGCGTGCCACCGTCACCACGTGCGACAGGTCGGGGCCGTTCTCGAAGACCACGGCCGCCGTCATCACCTTGGTGATGCTCGCGATCGATCGCTCGGTCTCGGAGTTCTCTTCCCAGAGAATCTCGTTGGTTTCCGGATCGTAGATGATGGCCGCTGCGGCACGAAGATCGGGGACGAGATTTCCGCCCGCATCGACTTTGTAGCGCGGCACCACGGTGTCGGCCATCTCGAGCGCCGTCGCCGCTGCACGCCGCTGCGCGGCGGTGGGTCGACGAGGGCGTGCGGCCGGCTTGGCTGCGGGTCGGCTGGACGTCGCCCGCTTCGCCGTTGGCTTGGTGGTTTGGGCATACCCTACGGAAGAGCCGGCAACGCTGAGAAGCCCGGCGAGCGCAAGGTTACCGATCCAGAAAACTGGTTTCCTGCTCACGTAGTTAGTCCCGAGGCTGTAACTTGTTCTGGAGGCGCAGTCATTGTAGCAGACAATTCATAGACCGCAAGGCGATTATCGATTTCACTACACATTTCACTTACGGCCGTGCTCCAGAGCTGAACCCTTACCAACTCTGTGCCAGAATGGCGTCGCTGTTTCTCTCGCTTTTTGCCGATATTCCGCGTATCGGTCACCCGACAGGCAGACGTTAGTGCCACAAACGATGACGCCGGCCGGTGTAGATGAATACAACGCGCTCCGCGCCACGATTCGCGATCGTGGCACGATGCGCGTCTGGATTGTCCTCGCTGGAATACTGGGCTGGGCGCTGGCCGCTCTTACCACGGTTGCGCTGGCTGCCCCTCCGATCCTGACCTTGATCCCGCTGCTGGTGTTGGTGACGACCTTTGAAATCACCTTCGCCCTGCACACCGGCGTTGAGCGGATCGGCCGGTATATCCAGGTATTTTTCGAGGATGCGGCGGAACGGGCGGGCTGGGAGCACCGCATCATGGAATTCTCGCGCGGTGGACAGCCGCGGCTGTCGACCGATCCCCTCTTTGTCCGCTGCTTCTGGCTGGGTGCCCTGTTGAACCTGCTCCCCGCTCTTCTGTCGGCGCCGATCGCGGTGGAATGGATCGTTCTGGGCGTCGTTCACGCGTTGTTTGCCGTGAGGGTGCTTCTCGCCCGTCGCGAGGCCGCGGGTCAGCGCGCGGCCGATCTGGCGCGCTTCGAACAGATCAAGCGGACTTCTTCCTAAACCTCGCCGGGTCCGAAAGGACCCGGCCTACACCGTTCGGAGTCAGGGCGCTTGGTTCTGGGCGAGTGCAATCGTGAGCAGGAGAACGTTCTGCGTCCCCTTCCAGGAGTCGGTCGTGTCGAACGACTCGCTGAGCGCGTGGCCATTTGCACCCGCCCCGCCTCCACCGACGGTAATCGCCGGAATCTTCAGGCTGATCGGCAGGTTCGAATCCGTCGAGCCCTCGCCGAGTCGTAGCGCCAGCCCCAGCTCCCTGCCAACCGCCTGGGCGGTTTGAACAATCGCTGACGAAGACGGCGTTTCTCCGGCAGGTCGATCGCCGACCAGCTCTTTGACCACCGTGATCATGCCGGGTCGGGCCCAGCGGCGGTTCTCTTCGGCGACCGCTTCGTCGATGGCCGCCTGAAATTTCGCGTCCAGCGCAGCAAGCGCCGCCCCACTCGACGAGCGCATGTCGACTTCCATCCACGCCTCGTAGGGGATGGAATTCACCGAGGTTCCGCCGCCGGTTCGCCCGATGGTGAAGGTCGTTCTGGGCTCGGCCGGCACCTGGAGATCGGAGATCTTCGCGATCGCGCGCCCCAGGGCGCCGATCGGATTTGCCAGTCCAAAGGCCCCGTAGCTGTGCCCGCCGGGACCTTTGAAGAGCACCCGATAACGATGGCTTCCGACCGCGACGTTGGTGATGTTGTAGCCGCCGCCATCAATCGAGATGAATCGATCGATCGGCACGGCAGGCTTCCTGAACAGCGCTTTGACGCCTCGCAGATCGCCGAGACCTTCTTCACCGACATTCGCGACAAAGGAGATCGTCCCCGGGGTCTGCACGCGGCTCGCAGCAAGCGCACGGGCCATCGCGACCAGCACCGCCAGGCCTCGACAGTTGTCGCTGATCCCTGGTCCGTGGAGCACGGCACCTTTGGTCGTGACTTTGACATTCGTTTCGGCTGAAAACACGGTGTCGAGGTGTGCGGCGACCATCACATGTGGTCGTGCGGCTGTGCCCCGCCGTTCGGCCAGGACGTTGCCTGTTTCGTCCCTCCGGACATTCTCCAGGCCGGCCTGGACGAAAGCCGCCTGCAGCAGCTGCGCCCGGGCGCCCTCTTGAAACGGCGGCGCCGGCACTTCGCAGAACCGGACCTGGTCTGCAATGGTTTGCGGCTCCCCCTTGCGCGCGTGGTCGAGCGCCGCGAACACCAACGGCTCTTTGGCGAGTGACGCGACTCGCGATGGTGTCTGGCCGGCACTTGCAAGGGCCAACCAGGACAACAGCAGGACCACCGTCGTGACGGCCCCGATTCGTGCGCGATGGCTGTTGGTCATGGCCGTGTGAATCTTGTCATGTTTCGTCCACCAGCATGGCTGAACGCCACTCCTGCACCGAATTGATTATCCAGAATCGATCAGCCGCCAGGAGCTCCTCTTTGGACACGATGCCCTCACGAATGGCTCCGCGGTCGAGGAGGTCGGCACGGAACGTCCCGGCAAGCAGACCGCACTCCACTGGCGGCGTCACCCGTTCGGCACCTCGTTCCACCACCACATTGCCGAACGTCGCCTCAGTCACCTGACCCGCCTGGTTCCAGAGAATCACTTCGTCGAGACCGGGCTTCCGGGCGCGCTCGTACACGCCACGGTTGGTGGTCTTGTGGTACAGAAACGCGTCTTCGCGATCGATAGGCCCGGTCGATAGCGCAGTTCGCAGAGCTCCCTCAGTTGGCACCAGTGCGTAGCGCTCGACCCTTATCCCGCCGTCAGCCGAGAGGAGGAGCCGCACGCGAAGCGGCTGTGCGGCTCCCGAAATGGCCATCGTCAATCGTTCGCGGATGGCTTCGCGATCGCACGGAAAACCGAAGTACTCAGCAGACTCCCCTACTCGTCGCATATGGCGGTCGAGAAGGAAAAACCCGCCATCGGCTGTCCACCTCATCGTTTCGAGGAGCTCGAAGTTCGGGGGCACGCGGCCAAGCACCGCGGCTTTCAGCAGGCACTCGTCATATTCACCGGCCGATTTCGAGTCCCAGACGATCCCGCTGCCGACGCCGAAGGACACCGTTCCGCGCGTTTCGTCGACGACCGCGGTGCGGATGGCGACGTTGAACTGGGCGTCGCCACCTGGTGCGACGTAGCCAATCGCGCCCGCATAGATGCCGCGCGGTTCGGGCTCGAGCTCGGTCAGGAGCTCCATCGTTCTGACTTTCGGCGCACCCGTCACCGAAGCGGATGGGTGCAGGGCGGCGAAGATTCGGTCGAGCGGGGCATCGGTTTCGGCGGCAACCGAGGAGGTCATCTGCCACAGCGTCGGGTAGCGCTCGGCGGTGAGCAACTCGGGAACATGTACGGTACCGACCTCGGCCACCCGTCCCAGGTCGTTGCGCATCATGTCGACGATCATCACGTTCTCTGCCCGCTCCTTGGGTGACGAGCGCAACAGGTCGCGGCGGGCGTAGTCTTCCGCCAGCGTGCGACCGCGCCGGGTGGTGCCTTTCATCGGCCGCGCCGTCAGTTGTCGGGCGGTCCGGCGGAAGAAGAGCTCTGGAGATGCGGAGCAGATCGCCACATCACCCAGACGAATGAACGCCGCGTAGCGTCCCTGCTGGGAGCCGACCAGGTCAGCGAACAGTGCTCGGGGGTCGCCGGCGAACCTGGCGTCCAGGCGAAATGTGTAATTCACCTGATAGGTGTCACCGTCGGCGAGGTGGGCCTTGATGCGGGCAAACGCCTGATCGAACTGGGCGCGGGTCAGCGTCGCGGCCAGCGGACCGAGGGTGTAACGGTCGTCAGTGCTCGGACACCACTCCGACAGATGTCCGACCTCGCTCCAACCTCGCTCCGACACCGCTCTGACACCGCTCTGACCCTGATCTGGCACAGGTCGGACACAGGTCGGACACCACTCCGACATGTGTCGGAGCGGGGTCGGCGCGGTGTCGAAGGTCGCGAACCAGGCGACGGGGAGATCAGCACGCGGATGGTGAGTGCGCAGACCGAAGGCGCCGCCGGCCTCATAGGTCAGGAATCCGACAGCATGTGCGCGGCGCTCGATGGCCAACTGCTCAATCGTGGCAATCGTCGTGACGACATTTGTCACTTCGTACGTCTGAATGACCATGGACGGTCGTGTGAAGTGCAGCCATTCGTCGTCGACGCCTCGTACGAGTGCCTCGATTCGGTCAGGATCGGCGACGACGTTGACGCTCATGACGATCGACCATATCCAAAACAACGAAGGAAAAATCCAAAGAGGCAGAGAAAGTCAGGATTTCTGATCCTGGTCGGCGCGCCCGCCACGACACAAGATCCAGAGAAAGCGCCCGGCGCCGTTGCTCACGCTCGATCCGACTCTGCGGTACAGAGTTTGCTCACAACCAGGACAATAGTATTGAGGGCTTTATGAGTCTCGTACGACTTCTCGGATTCACTACTCTCGCCTGCGGCTGCGTCGTTGGCCGTTACCGCGAAGTGGCCACCAGCCGCGAAGTCACTTACGTCGAGGAAAAGGGAAAAACCTGCGGCAGTCATAGCCACCGGCGCAATCACACGGTTGTTGCCGAGCGCTATGCCGTCGCGGCGCCCATTCCTCTGGCGTCCAAAGCGTCGTAGCCCCTCGGCCCCCGTTTCGGGCGTAACGCCGAGGTGTGACCAAAAGGCCACAACCCCGTGGCCGCCGTGACCCATTAACGAACACACCGCCCGCGACCGAAATTACTGGCGTATGCCAGTCCTCCCCAAACCATACCGCGTCGTCCGGACCACCGGCGGGAACACGAGCCGCTTCTACCTGGGCGACTGCGTCGAGGTCTTCAATCAGCTCAAGGCTCACAGTATTGACGTCATCGTCACGTCGCCCCCCTACAATTTGGGGATCCGCTACAGCCGGTATCAGGACACGCTGTCCCCTTCGGAGTACCTCCAGTGGACGGACGCCTGGGTGGCAGCGGCGACCCGCGTCCTGAGGCCCAACGGCTCCCTGTTCCTGAACGTGGGCGCGAGGCCGACCGATCCCTGGACCGCACTCGACGTCGCGCAGGCCGTGCGGACCCGGCTGCGTCTCCAGAACATCATTCACTGGATCAAGTCGATCGCCATCGATCGGAACTCCGCTGGCGCGGCCGCCGGCCTGACCCGCGACCTCGCGGTGGGCCACTACAAGCCCATCAACAGCGATCGCTACCTCAACGACTGCCACGAGTTCATCTTTCACTTCACCCCGGATGGCGCCACGACGGTCGATCGGCTGGCGCTCGGCGTCCCTTATCAGGATCAATCCAACGTCGCACGCTGGCGCGCGGCCGCCGATGGTGTCCGCTGCCGCGGCAACACCTGGTTCATCCCGTACGAGACCATCCAGCGGCGTGATCGCGATCGCCCTCATCCCGCGACGTTCCCGTCCCGCCTTCCCGAACAGTGCCTCAAGCTCCACGGCCTTTCCCGCATCGAAACGGCGATGGATCCGTTTACAGGCCTGGGCAGCACCGCGGTTGCCTGTGCGCGACTGGGTATCGATTTCGTCGGCTCGGAAATCGACGAGGCGTATCTGAAAGAAGCGGTCCAGCGGACCGAGGACGTCAAGGGCACCCGCGGACTCCCCGAACGGGGAGCCGCGCGGATGCGCAAGGCAGGGTTGCGCGCTACTGACGCGAGCTCGACACGGGCCGCGGCGGGGGTCTGAGCACCAGGTACTCGGTCCGCGTGAAGACATCGAGTCCGTCGCGCAGCACCTTCACCTCGACCTTCCGACGCCGGTGCGTCGGATCCGGGTTGCTCGAGTAATACCCGAGGATGTAGTAATCGCTCGAGTCGGCGTCGATCCGCTTCAGCGCGCGATCGAAGTCGTTCTGATTGACCACCGCGATGCCGCCGGTGTCATCGGCGAGCACGCGCATCGTGTCCTGCGACTTGCGCAGGTGCTCGCCCCACTCCTGGGGATCGACCGGTTCGTCGATGTCCTGTCCTGCGACGAGACCACGCGGATCAATTGAATAGATCGTCGTGTTCGCGCGGTTCGCGGCGCGCGTAATCTCGCTCAGCTCGTAGGCCAGATCCGCATCGCTGAAGGTTTCTGACTGCTTCAGGCTCTGGACCAGGGGATCGAGCTGCGGCTGCGCGTTGGGATCGTCCTGATTCTGCAGATTGTTGTGCATCTGGTTCGACATGTTCTGCAGGAACGGTGAATCGGGCCGGTGCAGACCATAGCGCGAGTCCTGGAAGGGGTTGAAGTCGTAGCCCTCGCTCACCCAGACCAGCGCCTTGCGCCGATTGGTGACCTTCTCGAGATTCGCCAGCGCTTCGAGCATCGTTGAAAACGCGACATGAGCCCGGTGACGCAGCTCGGTCGGCCCCTCGGTGCCGCCCGATCGCTGAATGATCTCGCTCGGCTTGAGGCCGTCCCCGTGAATCTTCTTGATCGCCTCGTCGAGCCGCTTCTTGTCGTAGGTCATGTCGACCGAAATGGACGACGGCCCACTCGAGACGATGCCGAACAGATCGCCCTCGTGGATCAGCAGCTTCGAGATCTTCTCGAACAGCTGACGGACACGTCCCGATTGCTGGAACTGCAGATGCAGGTCGTCGACGAAGAAGATGAAGATCCGACCGGACGTGTCGTTCACGGCCCGGCGCGGCGGCAGGAGGATGCCTTCCGGCGTCGGCGGAGGCGGCGCCTCCAGCACGTTGGTTACGCGCCCGCCATAGCTCATCGTCATTGACGTGACGTCCTGCTTCACGCCGTCTTCGTAGACCTCGAAGTCTTCTTTCTTGAGGTCGGGCACGAATCGTCCGCCCGAGTCCTTGACGATGACGTCCATGTTGACCGCATCGATGCGCACGGTGAACGTCGGGCGCTGCGGCTCCTGAGCCACGAGCCCCGCCGACAGGAGCACCAGTGCGGCCGCCGACCCGAAACCGTTGAATTTCCAACTCATAGCAGCCTGATTATGCCACGCGGCCCGCCGCCGGTGGCTACCCATCATTAGACGTTTCATCATCGGCAACGGGCGGATCCAAAGAGCCGTTGCCGGGCGCCGTCGAGGCCGGCTGGACTGGCTCACCCGGGCGCCGGCGCCCCCGGCGTCTCCGGCGCCTTTTTCTCCGCCGTTCGCCTTCGGGCAATCCCCCTGGGACGGGGCCGGTGACGTTATCTGTTGGCGGTCCTGGCACGTTGTCCCCGGAGCCGTCACTGCTCCGCGTCACGAATTCGTGGTGGGGTGCCTCGTCCCCACTTACCGGATCAGGGTCGAGCAGCGCAGCCGTGTCGAGGGGTACAACGTCGCCGATGTCAGGAGGGTTAGTCTCCTGAAGCTCAACCAGTGGCGGCGTCTCGTCGTCATCCAGCACCCGACCTTCGGGGGTCTCCGTCTCAATCGTTTCGGAGGCTCGAGCTTTCTTGATCGCCCGCTCCACGCGGCGTTTCTCGCGCCACGATTCCACCGGTGCGACAGGGGGCGGCTTTGCCGCGACGATCTGCGCCCAGTCGAAGTGCACATCCGGGTTTTGTTGTTCGAGCACCCGCTGCGTCGCGGCATCGAATGGGTTCCGGCCGACCTTGACGCCGGGCGGGGTGCGAAACCAGTAGAGCACACGGGATCGCCCGCGTTCTTTGACAGGTTCGATCAGATACACGTGTTCGTAGCCGCGCCTGTCACGAGAGAAGCGGACGAACGGCACGTGCTACCGACGCTTCTGGCGGCGCGGCGCGGCCTTCTTGACCGATCGCTTCTGGGCCGGCTTGCCTGCCGCCCTCACCGATCGTTTTGCCGGCGGCGCCGCTTTCCGCCGTGGCGTGGTGACATCGCGAGCCTTGGGCGCCGCTTCGCGCGTCCTGTGCACGAGAGTGAATCGCACCTCGTCACCGATCGTGTGATAACTCCAGATCTCGCTGACGACGATCTGATTGTCTTCACACAAGCGACGCGCGACGTCGACCATTCCGGAAGGAACGTACAGATGAAACGGAGCACGCAGCTTTGCGAAGTGCGCCCACTGTGCGAGCGCCTCGAGGTGATTGACCGACTCGCCGGTCTCCACCTCGACAATGCCTTGCAGCTTCCGCCCGCGTTCCTGGGATTGAAGAACGACGTCGGGGTAAACCGAAGCGGCTCCAACCCCGACGGCGACATTGCGCTCGATGCCGGGATTCATGCCGGCTTCGAAGCGCCGGCGGCTCTTGGCGTGAAGCAACCGGATGATGCGGTCGTGCTCGAGCTGTTCGCGGACAGGCCGGACCAGGATGGGGCTCACCCAAACGCCTCCCGGCACCCGGTAGTGGCCCTCAGGGGCAGGCCCCGAGCCGGCAAACCCGGCCCTCTACGGTTGCCAAACTGGTTCTCGTTAAACCCGAAAGTGTAGCACGGCTTTTTCGGCGCCGGCCGGTAAACTGCCTCGTCTGTTACAATAACAGGTATGCCGGCTCTCGATGCCGAGCGAGACACTTCCGTAATTCTCATCGTGGACGACGACGTAGGGGTCACAACGACTTTCGCCCGGATGCTCAGGCTCGAAGGGTACGACGTCCGAACCGCCAGCAACGGTGAACTGGGACTCCAAGAAGCCTCCGTCAGCCACCCCGACGCCATAATCCTGGACCTGCGGATGCCGCTCGTCGATGGGCTTCGGTTTCTTCGCCGCCTTAGGGCAGACGGTGAACGCCGGGATACGCCTGTCGCGATCGTCACCGGTGATTACTTCATGGACGAGGAGATGGCGGCCGAATTGCGCGAGCTGGGTGCCGAAGTGAAGTTCAAGCCGTTGTGGCTGGACGACCTCGTCACCCTCGCCCGCGACCTCCTCAAGGTGACGCACTGACCGACCCCGGTTCCCGTTTTCTCAAAGCCTGTCGTCTCCAGCCGGTCGACGCCACTCCAGTCTGGTTCATGCGACAGGCGGGCCGCTACATGAGCGAGTATCGGGCGCTGCGCGAACGCTACTCGCTTCTCGAGCTGTGCCGGACCCCGGACCTGGCGACCGAAGTGACGTTGCAGCCGCTTCGCCGGATCGAAGTCGATGCCGCCATTCTCTTTTCCGATCTGCTGCTGCCGCTCGAGCCGCTCGGCATTGCCTTCGACTTCATTCGCGGTGAGGGTCCGGCGATTGACAACCCGATCGAATCGGAAGCGGACATCGATCGGCTGCGCCGCTTCGATCCGCGCGAAGCGCTGTCGTACGTCTTCGAGGCGATCCGTCTCATTCAGCGCGAGCTGGCCGGCCGCATTCCACTGATCGGCTTTGCCGGGGCGCCATTCACGCTCGCCTCATACGCGATCGAAGGCGGTCATTCCAACAACTTCGCGCGGACAAAATCGCTGATGTACGGCAGCCCCGCGGCGTGGCATCGGCTCTGCGAACGTCTCGCGGACATGACCACCGACTATCTCGCCGCGCAGATCGAGGCCGGCGTCGACGCGGTGCAGGTCTTCGACTCCTGGGTCGGGGCTCTCAATGCCGGCGACTACCGGGAGTTCATCCTGCCGCACACCCGGCGGATCTTCGAAGGGCTCGCGAGGTTCGACGTGCCGACGATCCATTTCGGGGTCGGCACCGGTTCGATCCTCGCCGAGCTGCGTGAAGCAGGCGGTGGCGTGATCGGCGCCGACTGGCGTACACCGCTCGACGAAGCCTGGCAGCGCATCGGCTTCGATCGGGCCATTCAGGGAAACCTCGATCCGACGTTGCTGCTGGGTCCGATCGACCGCGCCCTCGCGGCAACCGACGACATCCTCGAACGCGCTGCCGGCCGGCCCGGGCACATTTTCAATCTCGGTCACGGGATTCTTCCGCCGACGCCGGTCGATCACGTCCAGGCCATTGCCCGTTACGTGCATCAGAGGACCCGGAAATGACCGGCGTCCTGCTCATGGCGCATGGCACGCCGGCGTCGATGGACGAGATGACCGAGTATCTGCGACTGGTTCGGGGTGGTCGACCGCCGTCCCCCGAGCTGGTCAAGGAGATGCGCCACAACTACGAAACAATCGGCGGCCGATCGCCGTTGACCGACTTGACGCTGGCGCAAGCCGAGGCCTTGCGGGCACGCCTTGGCGGCAACGTCCCGGTGGCGGTCGGCATGCGCAATTGGAAACCCTTCATCAAGGAAGCGCTCGACGAGCTTCGCAGCGCGGGCGTCGACCGGGTGGTCGCCATCCCGCTCGCGCCGCAGTTTTCCACGCTGAGCGTCGACAAGTACTACAGTGCCGCGGCCGCGGCGCTGTCCGATGGGATGCAGCTCGTGCCGGTGCCTTCGTACTTCACCCACCCGCTTCTGCTGCAGGCGTTCGCCGAACGCGTACGAGACGCCCAGCCGACCGCAGAGTGCGAGGTGATTTTCACCGCTCACAGCCTGCCGCAGCGCGTGGTCGATGCGGGCGACCCGTATGCCGATCAGGTGGCGGCGACGGCGCAGGGTGTCGCCGCTCGCGCCGGTCTGACCCGTTTCGAGCGGGCCTATCAAAGCGCCGGACGAACGCCGGAACCCTGGATCGGCCCCGACGTCGGCGACCTCGTTCGCGAGCGCGCGGCGGCGGGAGCGCGGGAATTCCTCGTGGTCCCGATCGGCTTCGTCTGCGATCACACCGAGATCCTCTTCGACATCGACGTGCAGGCCCGCGCCGCGGCGGAGGGATCGGGCGCCACGCTCCGACGGACCGAATCGCTGAACACATCCGCGCCGTTCATCGCCATGCTCGAAGATCTCGTGCAGGCGAGGATGTGAACGCGAATACGCCATCCGGCGTCGTCATCGTCGGCGCCGGCATCGCCGGCTTGTCGGTCGCATTCGAGCTCAATCGGCACAACGTTCCGTTCACGATCCTCGAAGCCGGATCGCGCGCCGGCGGAGTTGTACTCAGCGAGCGGTTCGACGGCTTCACGATCGATGCCGGGCCCGACGCCCTGCTCGTCCAGAAGCCGGAGGGGATCCGGCTGTGCGAAGAGCTGGGCCTTGGCGATCGACTGGTGTCGACCAAGCCCCCCCGGCTGGCGTTTGTTCAACGCGGCGGACGGCTCCATGCTCTCCCAGCCGCCTCGGTGCTCGGCATTCCGACGAAATGGGGACCGTTTGTCCGAACCTCTCTGTTCTCCTGGCCGGGTAAGCTCCGCATGGGAATGGAGCTCGCCATCCCGGGGAGGGCGCGTGACGATGACGAGTCGATTGGCGCGTTCATGGCTCGCCGGTTCGGCGCGGAGGCCAGGGATTACCTCGCCGAGCCGCTGCTCGCCGGCATTCACGCCGGCGACGTGGACCGCCTGTCGGTTCGTGCCCTGTTCCCGCGATTCCGGGAAATCGAGCGCACCCACGGCAGCCTGCTCCGAGGCTTCAGGAAAGAGTCGCACCGGCACGCGCCTGCCGATCGCGCCGAGGGTGGAGTGTTCCGGTCGCTGCCGGGCGGGCTGAGCGAGCTCGTCGACGCGCTGGTGCGCGCGCTGCCGCCATCGTCCATACGGCTGCGCACCGCGGTGACCGACATCGCGGCGGGTGGATCAGGCTACCGCGTCAGGACCGACAACGACACGTTCGACGCCCATGCGGTGGTGATCGCTGCACCGGCGTTCGTCACGGCAGGCATTCTGCGCGCACTCGACGCGCCGCTCGCGGAGCTCTGCGGTCAGGTGCCGTACGCCTCGACCGCCACGATCGCCCTCGCGTTTCCGCGCAGTGCTGTCGGGCATCCACTGAACGGATCCGGCTTCGTCGTGCCGCGCGCCGAGGGCACGGGCATTCTGGCCGCCTCGTGGTTGTCGTCGAAATGGCCGCATCGTGCGCCGGAGGATAAAGTGCTGATGCGGACATTCGTCGGCGGCGCGCGCGATCCACAGCAGTTCGAGCGATCCGATCCGGAATTGGTCACGCTGTCGATGAACGCGTTGCGGCCGCTGCTTGGTATCCACGGCAGTCCCCTGTTCACGCGCGTCTACAGGTGGGCGCGCGCCAGCGCGCAGCATGAGGTCGGACACCTCGAGCGTCTTGCAAGAGTCGAAGACGCGCTGGCCCGCCGTCCAGGCTTGTTCGTCACCGGAAGCGGATTCCGAGGCGTGGGCATCCCCGACTGCATCGCCGACGGGCGCGCCACGGCGCGCCAGGTGAATGAACTGCTGAAGCGGGGGGAATTGACGAGCTGAGGACCCTGAAGATGCGTCCGGTTCATCTCATCGGTGTGCCATTGGACCTGGGGGCGGGGCGGCGCGGCGTCGACATGGGGCCGTCGGCGTTCCGCATCGCCGGCCTCGGCGAACAGATCACGGCGCTCGGGCGCACCGTGGCCGACAAGGGAGACCTGCCGGCGCCGATCCCCGAGACGCAGACCGCACGGGACGAGCGCCGGAAGTACGCCCGCGAAATTGCCAAGGTGTGCACGAAGCTATATCAGACGGCCCTCGAGTCGCTCGTCGAAGGAGCGGTTCCCCTGGTGCTCGGCGGCGATCACAGTCTGGGCGCCGGCTCGGTCGCGGCCGCGGCCGAGTGGGCAAAACGCACGCGCGAGCTGCCGATCGGCGTGCTGTGGATTGACGCCCACGGTGACATGAACACGCCGACGACCTCGCCGAGCGGCAACGTCCACGGGATGCCGCTGGCAGCGCTGCTCGGTCCTGAGCCGAGCGAGCTCTCGCTCATCGGCGGCTGGTCGCCGAAGCTCCGGCCCGCCAACACGGTGCTGATTGGCCTGCGCAATCTGGACGAGCGCGAAAAGGTCGCGGTCCGCGACTCTCATGTGCACGTGTTCACGATGAAGGACATCGATCGCCAGGGGATCGCGTCGGTCGTCGAAGAAGCGGTGAAGCTGGCCGGAGAAGGCACCGCCGGTATCCACGTGTCGTTCGATATGGACGCGTGTGATCCGTCGATCGCGCCCGGCGTGGGCACGCCGGTCAAGGGCGGCCTCGACTATCGCGAAGCGCACATGGTGATGGAGATCGTGGCCGATTCGGGACTGCTGACGTCCCTGGATATGGTCGAAGTGAATCCGACGCTGGACGTGCGGAACGCCACCGCGCAGCTCGGCATCGAGCTGGCTCTTTCAGCGTTAGGAATGAAGATTCTGTGATTGAGCGAGCATCTCCTCGAGCGTCTCGACGAGGAGGACGAGCGAGTAGGGCTTCTCGATCAACCGCGTCCTCGGCCGGATCCGCTCGAGCTCGGCCGACTCCGACGGCACCCCTGAAAAGATAATCACCGGAATATCCGCGGGCGTAGCGATGACCACATCGCGGCCCGACCCGCGCCGCAGCCGGAGGTCGACCACGGCCGCGACCAGCTCGTGCTGCTTCAGCGCGTCAAGGCCCTCGTCCGAGGTTTCGGCGGTCACCACCGAAAAGCCATGCATCTCGAGGAACTTCACGAGCGGCCGGCGGACCGACACGTCATCCTCGACGACCAGCACGAGGCGGGCGGCATCTTTAGTCATGGATGGCGTCAGTATAGCGCGCGCGCACGCTTCTTGCACCGTTGGCTGACTTGGAGGACGTCATGAAATTAGGAGCCGTTGGAATCGTCGCGTGCCTGAGCCTCGCCATGAGCGCTCCACTGTACGCACAGTCAGACGAGGCGGAGCGCGTCGCCGAGGCGGCCAAGGTGTTCGATGAAATCATGGCCGTCCCGGAGAACGCGATTCCGGAAAAGATTCTTCAGAACGCAGACGCGATTGCGGTCTTCCCGTCCACCATCAAGGGCGGATTCGGCATCGGGGTGCATCGCGGCAAGGGGATCCTGAGCAGGCGCAACCGGGATACCGGCGCGTGGACGGCGCCGGCGTTTCTCACGCTGACCGGCGGAAGCTTCGGCGCGCAGATCGGTGCGCAGGCGATCGATCTGGTGCTGGTCGTGATGAACAAGAACGGCCTGGACAGTCTGCTCGAAAGCGAATTCAAGATTGGCGGCGACGCGTCGGTGGCGGCCGGTCCGGTCGGCCGCGGCGCCGAAGCGTCAACCGACCTGCTGTTGAAAGCCGAGATCCTCAGCTACTCGCGCGCCCGCGGCCTGTTCGCTGGGATCTCGCTGGTGGGATCGGCGATTCGGGAGGACGAGGACGCCAATCGGGCGTTCTACGGGCGGCCGCTGCGCAACGCGCAGATTGTCGACGAGTCGCCGCGTCCGGTTGGCACGAGCGGCAACGCGCCGCTGCCCGATGTCGTCGCGACGTGGCGCGGCGCGCTCGGCCGGCATACGAAATAGCGACCGCGCGTCGCGCGAAGGGCAGGTAGAATATTGTGTTCACCTGCCCGACCCGGTAGCTCAGTGGTAGAGCATCTGACTTTTAATCAGAGGGCCGCGGGTTCAATCCCCGCCCGGGTCAATCCTTTTGCTGAAGTATTTCACCTGATTTCGATCTGGAATGGGGTTTAACGCAATCGCAAGCGCGTATCCCCTGCATAACGCGCACGATGTGTCTTGCGTTTTGCGAATCGCTTACGCTCGCATGACATTACGAAGAGCGACTTCCGCGCGATCAGCCTCGGTGGCCAAAGATCGAAGTTCGTACCGAAACGCCGTACCTTGTAAAAGGATCGACGTCTTTGCACCACCGAACGTCGGAGCAATATTGAACTCGTAGAACCCAGGTGGGCCATCGCTAACAAGCGTCGCCGTCCACTCAATTGTCTGCCTCGCGGGTACGCGCAGTTCCTGGTCCCACTGCAGTAACGCCCGCGATCCGAACAGAATCGTCCTTGCCTCACGGGCGACGGTCAGTTGCTCCGGCCCGCTGGATGCAGGCGTCTGAACGGCTCGCATACGAAACGCAGCATCCAAGGGGAGCCCCGTGGTGGCCAACGTTTGTTCTATGTCACTCCTGTTACCAATCTCCAGCACGACGCGAATAGGCTCAGACACATAGAACACATAGTGCGCAGGTGCCCTTCCAGCCGACGGTGACGCGAGTCATGTCTGGACTCATCGCTCTATTACTCTGCCTTCAACGCGACCACGTCAGACCCGCATCCTGGTGAATATCCGGTTCGCAAACCCAAGGGAGCGGCCAGGCAGCCCACCAACCGCCTCATTACTGGATTCCCGGCGCGAGCAGTGGGGTGCAGTTGTCACCCACCCGAAGTGTTTGCCCAGCACGGCGAGTCCGATTAGAACCGCGAGCAGAACCAACGTGGCACGCGTGCGTACGGTCATCGCTTCCGACCTCTCTGCTTCCGCTTAGACACCTTCGGCGTGCTCTTGTCCTCAGCCGGGTGCGCTTCATTTTCGCGGGACCTGCTGCTGTCACGCGTACGTGTAAGCTTCACCCGTGAGTGACGAGCCATTCCACGCGCCCGGCCTCAGGATTCCAGCTCGCGGCGCGAACCCCTGGCCAGCCGCTGTTTTCCTTCCGCACGACTGACCACCGACAGGTAGATTGCGAGTCTCCGCGGCCAACCGGAATACGGCTGGAGCGCAATTCTTCGTGGACCACGAGTTCTCGCGGTCGCGGCGTTTCGTCACGCGTGAACCCGCCATTCAGTGGGCGGAGGCGGAGCGTCGCGTAATTGAACGCGGTAGCAGCGACGGCTAGCGAGCTGAAGACCTAACCCAAAAGAATCCGCTCGAAGTGCCGCCGCAATTCACGGATGCTGCCGGCTTGGTGAAAGAAAGGCGCGAATAAGGCGACTTCAGTCTCCGCGTTGGACGAAACCGCTTCCGCCGTCAGACCGATGAACCCAGATGCGCGAGCAAATCGCGGCAGCTTCCGACGGCACACTACTTGCGCTGTCTTCAGGGATCACAATTCCACCAGAACGGCCGCCGAGGAGCTCCAGGACGACAGCCCCATTTCCGTCCGCAATCGTGCGACGCAAATGCAACACGACCGGACGCCACACCACCAGCTGCGGTGCCGCCGAAGCTCGGTGGTAGCCGAATCGGCCAACAACTCAGATCGCGCCTCTACAAGTGTTTACAATAATTGGGCGCGGGGGCAAGAACACCAGAGCGTCTCCGCGAACGCAGGTCGGTGACAGATGGTCTTATTAGTGGAACCCGACGACCTGATCGCCTCGCAGCTCGCCGAGTCGCTGCACGGCGTCGATGTGCACCGCTGCGCCGGCTTCCACGAGGCGCGCGAACGGCTTCGCGCCGAACCTCCGGATCTCCTCGTCAGTAATCTGCGGCTCCGCGAGTACAACGGACTGCAACTCGTTTACCTTGTCACCGCTGCCACGCCGCGGACGCGCGCCATCATCTACACCATTCGCCTCGATGCGACGCTCGCGAGGGACGTGCAACGCGCTGGTGCGTTCTATGACACCGCCGATTGCCTGGCCATCAGCCTTGGCACATTCCTGGGCACACAACTTCCACCGCACGATCGGCGCGACCCGCAGCGGCGTGAACGAGAGCAGGAAGGTCACGATCGCCGCGCCACGGACCGCTCGGCCCCCGATGCTTAGATCGGTGGTGGGTGCTGATGGAGGTCGGAATTGATCGCGATGTAGATCGTGTTCAATTGATAGTACAGCCGATCAACAAAGCGCCCGTCGCATACCATCGCATAGGGCGAACCGGACGCAAATGAAACAATCGGCGCACCGTGCCGACTGACCCATCGCAGCAGACGCCCCTGTTCGTGCCGAGACAGCGAACAGGCGTTATCGAGGACAAGAAGCACGTCGCCGGCCGAGGGGAGGACGAACCCGTTCAGACGTTGGGCGTGGAAGACGTCGAGTGCCCGCTGCGACCTGAGCGTCTGAAGGATCTCGTCGCGCTGGGAGGAGGACAATTCGCCAACAATCAGAATATTGGCGCGGCAATCCCGTGACAAATGCCGCAGTTCCGCCAATGCGAGGTCCGCCGGGCTAATCATCCGGGGTCAATCTTCGGGCGATGCGGATTAGGTGTTCACGATAGCATGCAGGTATTTACCCCTGGGGGAATTGCAAGTCAATGGCCATCCATGGCCACGTGATCGCGCAACTCGCCGTCGGTGGCTCCATCGCACTGTCGTCTCTGGCCAGCACGATAGTCACCTATCAGGGCGACTTCTCAACTCCTTCGAAACAAGGTCTCAAATCGTTCACACCCGCCAGGTCAGTCCGCGAAGAGGAAATCTTCAAGCGTGCGCCTGGAGACCTCCCAGGCCTGCAGTTCAGCACCGTCGATTCGATAGACGCATTCACCAGCCTGGCTCACGCCAAACTGAACATGCAGGGCCGTGCCGGCCGGCGCAGTCACGTCGATCGATTGTGATGCGGCGTTCCAGGAAAACACGACCTTTGCGTCTCGCCTGTCCTTGCGAAACACGGCGAACTGGTAGACGTCCCGCTCAACTCGAGAATCGGCGATGAACCTGACGGTGTTGTGAAGGCGGTTCCACTGCAGCACGTCCTGCTCCACCCGCCGCCACAACTGGTCCAATAAACGCTCCGCCGAACAATCGTAACGAGCCTGCACCCAATCGGGCTCGGACTGCGGTCGGTCATTCACGATGAAACCTCCCTGGCTCGGTCGGCGTCCGACGCAGTGCGCATCCCGTCCCGTACACTCGTTCGCAATTGAGCGGTGTCGCGCACACGATACGGGAGAGTTGTCGCAGCGCGCAAGCAGCGATCGGGCGGCTTGAGAACGGAGGCGAAGTTCTGCCTAATGACGGACTTGTCGCGACTCGCCGCCACGCACCCATTTGCTAGCGTCTTATGAGCGTCTTGGGTCAGACGTTTCGTTTGGTTCGGCGCGGATACCGCTCGACCGCCACGCTTTCGATGGCCGACCAGCGCGCGTCGAATTTCACGGACGAGAGTTTCGGGCAAGCAGGGCTTGGCGAGAAAGATGTCGCAACCGGCGGCGAGGGCTTCCTCACGCGAGGGATTCATTGCCCAGCCGGTCAGGGCAATCACGATCTTAGATTGTGTCCGGGGATCAGACCGCAGCCGGCAATCGTAGACGCTGGCGCACCAAGCACAGCTGGTTGTAGTCGTGGCCACGCTTCCGAAGACGACAATTCCAGTCCGGCCGGTAGCGCTGCATCGGCGAGCGCCATCACAAATGCCGCGGGACTGCCAGTCGCAGCGCTCAGCAAGGAAGCTGGTACTTCAGGCGGCCGCTGAGCGACCGCGAAGGTGCCGCTCACGACGCAGGTAAGGAGGACAAGCCGATGTCCGAAACCGGACAGACGAGGGCGACGGGATTCCTTCACTCGTTGTCGGCTATGGTAAACCGCCAGAGATCGTCGGCACCACTGCAGATGTCGACCGCCTCATTGGGCAATATCGAGTACACTCAGTTCTCTCGTTCCCCACGACGCCGCGCCGCACGACGAGCTTGTCGAGCACTTCGCGGCGATTCAGCTCACATGGGCATGCACCGCAATGTCGCGGGTGCGTCCGGCCCCGTCCTGACTTCGAGTTGAAAGAATGCGCTTGAGCGGCATACCAGTGTTGAATATGAACAACTCCATGCGCGGATCGGTCGGAATGACCAGCGACGTCACCGAGGACGTCATCGAGCGCCCGCGGCCGGACGAAGCCATGCGTTGGAATGAAGAACGCTATCGGACGCTGTTCGACCTGGGTCCCGTGGCGGTCTATTCCTGCGACGCCGCCGGTGTGATTCAGGAATACAACCGCCGCGCGGTGGAATTGTGGGGGCGCGAGCCAGCCCTGGGAGATACCGACAAGCGGTTTTGCGGATCGTTCAAATTGTTCCGGCCGGACGGTCGGTTCATGCCGCACGAGCAATGTCCGATGGCCGAAGTCGTCGCCGGGACACTCTCGGAAGCGCGCGACGCGGAAGTGCTGATCGAGCGGCCCGACGGCTCTCGAATCACAGTCGTGGTGAATATCCGTCCACTGAAGAACGAGCGCGACGACATCATCGGCGCCGTCAATTGTTTCTACGACGTCACCGCCCGCAAGGAGACCGAAGAGGCGCTGCGCGATTCGGACCGCCGCAAGAGCGAGTTCCTGGCGATGCTCGCCCACGAGCTCCGGAATCCGCTCGCACCAATCCGCCACTCGCTTGAAGTCTTGCGTAAATCCCAGAAGCTCGAATCCTCGCTGTCCAGCCAGCATCCTGGACGGACGCAGTCGGCTCCCGACCGCTCGGCCGACGCCGCGATCGATGTGCTGGACCGGCAGGTCGGACAGATGGTGCGGCTGGTCGACGACCTGCTCGACGCCGGACGCATCAGCCGCGGGAAGATGGTCCTGCGGAAGGAGCGCGTCGAATTGTCGTCGGTCGTGCACCACGTGGTGGATGCCGTCCGCCCGCTCTGCGAAAGCGCGGATCAGCAACTGACGGTGACGTTGCCGCAGGATCCGGTGTACCTGAACGCCGATCCCACCCGCCTGGCGCAGCTCGTCGGCAACCTGCTGAACAACGCCAGCAAGTTCACCGACCGAGGGGGCCGGATCTGGCTGACGGTCGAACGTCCGGAGGAATCCCGATCCGGTGACGACGAACCCGGACGTCCGGAAGTCGTCATTCGCGTGCGCGACACCGGCCTCGGGATCGCCGCCGATCAACTGCCACGCATCTTCGACATGTTCACCCAAGTGGATACCGCTCTGGAGCGCTCGGTCACTGGCCTGGGCATTGGCCTGACGCTGGTGAAGACGTTGGCACAGATGCATGGCGGCACCGTGGACGTCACTAGCGCGGGAGTCGGTCAGGGCAGTGAATTCATCGTCCGGTTGCCGATCACGATGGGAATGGCGACGCTGCCCCCGCCGGCCACGACTCGCGAGCCGGCAGTGACCGCGTCGCCGCTCCGCATCCTGATTGTCGACGACAACCGCGACGCGGCGGAAATGCTGGCGATGCTGCTGCAGTTCAGCGGACACGACACGCACACTGCCCACGACGGTGTCGAGGCTGTGGAAGCGGTGACCGAGCTGCAGCCGGATGTCGTCTTGCTCGACATTGGCTTGCCGCGCCTCAACGGATATGAGGCAGCTCGCAGGATTCGTGAACAACAGAGGCAACCGGACCGGCCATTGCTGGTGGCGCTGACCGGGTGGGGGCAGGACGAGGATCGCCGCCGCTCCGAGGAAGCCGGCTTTGATGCGCATCTGGTGAAGCCGGTGGATGAGACCGCGCTTGGCAAACTGCTCGCTGATCTCAGTGCAAAGAAACGAGAAGTCGGAACGTGACGCGCCTGGTCAGACGCCAGGCGTCCCGACGGTCACGAGGATGACATTCAACCGGTAGTACAAGGCCGCCGCGAACGAGCCGCGCGACACGTGGTGAAAGAGCGGGCTGGCGGTCGTCGCGATGACTTGCGTGAACGGCCGGGCGGCATCAAGCCATCCCAATAATCGTTCCTGGTCCTCCGCGCTCAGCTCGCCGACGTCCTCCAGGATGACCCCGCCAAGTTCACCAGTTGGCATCTCGGAGGGGTCCGCCACGCGCATGGACAGAATCGGCGCCGTCATATGAGGCGTCAGCAGGGCGATTGCCGCCCGCGTCGCGTCACGCGGTCCTTCGAGCAGTACGCTGGCGCGCAATGTGACGATGGCATTCCACTCGCCCGCGTAACCAGGCGCAAGCCCGTCCAGTTGCCCAAGTTCATCTTCCAGAGCCGCCTGCATATGCATCTGCCCCTCCGAACCGCCGTCGGCCCCAGGCGTTCGTGATTCAGTGTGAAACGCCAAAGTTACCCGAGTCGTCGCGCGCGGGCTGTCTCATAGTGGACACGTGCGCGCTCATTCGTTGGCCGGCATACTGCCGAGCTCACGCTCGATTCCGCCGTATCCCGATGCCGCCCCGGGAGCGCTGTGCAATGCGAGACATCGTTTGTCGCGGGCTTGCGCGATACTGCCGTTGGCGTGTCAGAAGAATGTTCAAGCTGATGACCGGAAAAATTACGAAATCGTTGACGCGA
The DNA here is from genome assembly GCA_963728825.1 of uncultured Acidobacteriota bacterium. Taxonomy (GTDB): domain Bacteria; phylum Acidobacteriota; class Vicinamibacteria; order Vicinamibacterales; family CAVVIG01; genus CAVREM01. Next base: position 1,094,621 of record CAVSLA010000004.1, on the reverse strand, counting down.
AGGAGCCACGATGGCCACATTGAACGGTACGGTCAAACGTCTGGTTAGCGACAAGGGATTCGGATTCATCCTGGCTGGGGATGGGACCGAGTACCTTCTTTCACAATTCGGCGTGTACGCAGGTCACCTTCGACGAGCTTCACGAGGGACAGGCGGTCACCTTCGAGCGCGGTCAGGGACCGAAAGGGCCGCGCGGCGAAAACGTCAGGCTCGCGTAGACAGGAGTGTGTCAGGCGCCGCCTGATGGCGCCTGACCGTTGGACGGATCGGAGCGCATCGTGAATAGTCTTTCAACTCGTCGCCGAGTGCGGCCGCGCACCACTGCGCGTTCGGTGGCATCCGAACGCCAGGTCGATCGCATTGGGAAGGGTCTGTCCGGCTGGCGGGCTCTCGGCCGTCGGCAGTTCCAGGCACTTATCGCGCCGCCTGAAGTTCCTCACCGACCCGGTGGAAGGTCGAAATCATATTGACGACGCCCGCGGCTCAGGGCCGAAACGCATCCTTGTTGGCGGTACGGGCCTTATCAGCAGCAGCGCGAGCGTCCTCTGTTTCCTTCTTCTGTCTCGCGAGCTCCCGCTGCGGCGCCTCTTGATCATCGAGCCGCAGCGCCTCAGCTGTGGCTTTCTTCGCCAGCTGATCGAGCGACTGATCCGCCACGATCAAGCGGAATTCCTGGCGGTACGATGAGGTCCGGTACAACACGACCACCTGTCCGGCACTCGCCCAGCGGGCGATCGGCGTACCGGAATCGATCTCGACCCGCGAGGCCGCTCGACGGTCTACCGGCGCTCGCTTGATGGTCGCGCCATAGACGGTGGAGATCGCCTTGATGACGTCCGCGTCGGTCATCCCTTCAGTTCGATCGGCGCGATAATCCACCACGATCTGAAACAGTTGATCGTCGTAGAAGCTGAACACCATCTGGTCGACGGGATCGGTCGAGACCTCAGTGACTGCGGCGGTCCATCTCGACGGCCGCCACTCCAGATCCTGCAAGACCGCGGGGCGCTGATGGACCGTCGTCGCCTGTGCCACAGGCACGCCTGTGACGCTCGAGATGGACGCCAGGTCACTCCCGAAGGTGAAGTTCCGATACTGCAGGAGGGACTGCCCTTCGACCCCGTGGATCAGGAACAACATCCCGAAGGCGCAGGCAACGAGCGTACGAGGATGCATCAGGTGCGCGCTCATCGTCGTGCCTGTCGGATGCTCTCCGACATCGTCTGAGGCGGGTCGCGCCACAACCACTTCATCATGACGAGTGAGACGACGGCCAGGGTGGCCAACGCGACCCAACTGGAAATCGCCGTGATACCGGCAGCGACACCTGCCGCGCAGAGCGCCAGCACCCACAGTGCGGCGATCGCTTCTTTTGCGTATGTGAATCTCATGCTGACCTGAGTGTACCGACACTGGCGAAACGCGGCTGTTCAAGAGTGCACAGCGCTTTCTGTTGGCTATCCTCCCGATTCCAGTTCCCGGCAATCCTGGCCCAGTCAAATCCGTTCGGCAAACACCATGTCCCGGATCTGACGGAGGATCTGGCGCGGCGGCGTATCACCGAACCTTCGATTGTGGACAAACCCTTCACGCAGACTGGCTGGCCCGGCCCATCCGATGACCCCGGTCGTCTGGTACTTGTGCGTCACGTTGACATGCAGGTGCCCGTCGCCGCCGAGCTCGAAAAAGACGACCTGACAGTCGTTTGGCGGCGTTCGACCTTCTTCGAATCGTCCGACCGCTGTCTCCAACGCCTCAACATCCGCCGTCCATGAGTCGGTGACAAGTTTGTGCTTGGTCTTGACCATGTTCTGAACTCCCTCACGCGCAAAGCGGTTTCCGGGCGCCGCTACTCTTCTGGTTCGTCACCCACGCCATCTTCGTTCTGGTCGAACAACTCAGGCAGCGCCGCAATCGCCTCTTGTCGGGTGCTGAACCAGTGATTGGACGGCGGGATCGAGAGGGTGTCACCGTCGGCAAACTGTTTCGGCAGCCTGATCAGCGCGAATTGATGCGTGACCGGATGCTCGTACAGCGCATGCTTCATGGCTGCGAGTCGGTTTCCTGAGCGGCCAGGATCAGATTCATCTGCGCGTCTCCCGGCCCGCGCCTGACTGCCAGCGCGGCCTGGAGCTCACGGACGACCTCATCGAGCTGCGCCGCAGTGCCATCAACGTCCAGGACCGGGTATTCGGCATCCGGTGCCAGGAAGAGCGCAATCCCGTGGTGGCCAACCTCGAGATGGGCGTTATGGTGAGCGTGCGAACCCGCCATGTGAACGCGCGGCAGGCCGACTCTGATGTTCATCTTGGTCTCCCGTTCGACGAGCGATACCCGTGCCTATACCGCGAGGCTACTCCCCTGAGCCATTGCGAAGATGTTCACAACAGCACAGCAGTGCGATGCGGAGGGTTCCTCCTACGCTTGACGCCCCGCAGAGGTGTCCATATGCTTCCCCCTCCCGCTCACGACGCAGAGGGAACAAAGGTGCGGCCATGAATCGACTTGCCGTGTTTGCGGTTGTCCTGTCCGTGCTCCTGGGACTCTGCGCGCTGACCGAGCGCTCGCTGAGCGCCCAGCCGAAGGACCGACGCAACCGATTGATCGAGGCGCTCGAAGGCGGCAGGTCCGCCATGACCGGCGAGACGTGGACATTCGTCGATCGCGAGCACCGGCCCTACGACATCACGGAACTGCGGGCGACCCTCACCAAATTGCTCGCCAACAAGAACGCGCAGGGACAGCCGGCGCTCGCTCCCATCGTGCGTATTCCCGCGGAAGGCGATCAGGACGTGCGGTGGATCATCAAGCAGGTCCTGGAAAGCGGCGCGATGGGCATCATCGTTCCACAGGTCGAAGACCGCGAGCAGGCACTCAAGATCATTCAGTCGATGCGCTTTCCGCAGCTCAAGACCTCGAAATATCAGAACCCGCCGGGCCGGCGCGGGTGCGGATGCTCCGGAGGCGCCGGCTGGGGCCTGCAGAATCCGGCGGACTATGTCGCGCGCGCCGACGTCTGGCCTCTCAACCCTGAAGGCGAGCTGATAGCGTTTCCGATGATCGAGACTCCGCAAGGGGTCAAGAACGTCAGTGCCATTCTCGACGTTCCGGGCGTCGGCGGCGTGTTGATCGGACCATCCGATCTGACGATGAACTACGGCGAAGGACGCTGGAACAGCGCGGCCGACAAGAAACCTGAGACCGAAGCGGCCATTCAAACAGTCGCCAAAGCCTGCGTCGCGAAGAACAAGGCCTGCGCGATGGTCACGGCCAACGACGCCGAGACGAAGAAGTATGTCGGCGACGGCTTCCGCATCGTCTACGCGACATACCTCTTGAACTCATCGTCGTAGTCGTCGCGGCGACTACGTGCGGCGTCGTCGGTAGAAGAATCCGCCGCCGCCAAGCGCCAGCACGAGGAGGACGATGACGAGCAGAGTCGTGGTGTCCATTTTCTTACTCCCTGACGGTTTGTGAGTTATCCGCCACCCACACAGTACGCGACGACATGGATGAGCGTCTGTTCAGTTGAGAACATCCGTAGGTCGAACAATTCGCCACGATGTCGATACCATGGCAATCCGGGCGGCCGCGCGGAACACGGGGCACGACCGTGGATAACACGCTGAAGTTCGTCAAGCGCTGGTTGGCGTTCGCCGGCGGCGTGCTCGTCGTCGCCATTCTGTACCTGGGCCCAGGCCGTCCTGGTGCCGTTCGCGCTCGCTGTGCTGCTGACGTTCGTCCTGACGCCGCCGGTCACCTGGCTGCAACGCTGGGTCGGTCGGGTCCCGGCCGTGCTGGTGGTCGTCACGCTGGTGTTCGCGGCGCTCGGTCTCGCAGGTTGGGGTCTGACCCGGCAGATGGACTATCTGGTCGAAGACCTGCCTGGCTATCGCGCCAACATCCGAACGAAGATTGCCGACGTGCGCCTTGCGGGGAGGGGCAGCGCCATCGAGAAGCTGCAGGAAACGTTGGAAGGCATCAAAACTGACCTGGGAGCCGAGGCGCCGAAAGGCACCGCCGCGCGGCCGGTGGTGGTGGAGTCCAGCCCGGCGACGGGATTTTCGACCTTCGCGTGGCTCGGGCCCCTCGTCGGGCCGCTGAGCAAGGCAGGGCTCGTCGCGGCGATGGTGATCTTCATGCTGCTCGAACGCCGCGATCTACGGGATCGCCTGATCGGGCTGATCGGACACGGACAGCTCGCCACGACCACGAAAGCATTCGACGAGGCCGGCAGTCGCGTCAGCCGCCAGCTGTTGATGCAATCCCTGGTGAGCCTGTTGTACGGCATTGCGGTCTTCGTCGGACTGTACGTCCTGGGCGTCCCGTACCCGTTGGTCTGGGCGACGCTGGGTGCGGCGTTTCGATTCATCCCGTACCTCGGTCCGCTGCTCGCGGCCGGCGCGCCGATCCTCATCAGTCTCGCGGCCCTTGAGGGGTGGACGGGTCCATTGATCGTCCTCTCGTTGTTCGTCGTCCTCGAGCTGTTCACGAATCTGGTGCTGGAAACGAAGCTCTATGCCGGCGCGGTCGGCGTGTCGCAGGTTGTGCTGCTCGTGTCCGTTGCGTTCTGGACGTGGCTCTGGGGGCCGCTCGGGTTGCTGATGGCTGCGCCGCTCACCGTGTGCCTGGTCGTGCTCGGCAAGCACGTGCCTGGTCTCGCATTCGTCGGGATGCTGATGGACGACACGCCAGCGCTCGCACCGGATAACGGCTTCTACCAGCGCCTGGTGGCTCGCGACCTGAGCGAAGCGGCGGAACTGATCGACAGCCACCTCGAGACCGCCTCGCCCGAATCGGTTTACGACGAGCTGCTGCTGCCGGCACTCAGCTATGCCGAGCGCGACCGATTGGAGCACCGGCTCTCTTCAGAAGAAGAAATGGCAGTCATCGAGGCGGCCCGGGAACTGATTGCGGACGCCGCCGAGACCCTCAGCCACCGCGCGCCGCTGACGCCACCCGCCGCCGCCGATCCCTCGCTGTCAGGGCCGCGCGAGCCGCTGCGCGTTCTGGGCTACGCGGTCAATGGGGCCGCCGATGAAATGGCCCTCATGATGCTGGCACATCTGCTCGACGATCTGCCGATCGCCATGGAGATCACCGGCACGCGCATGCAGGCGGTGGAGCTGGCCGCGTTGGTGGCAGAGCGACAGTTCGCAGTTGTCTGCTTCGCCGATCTCCCACCGAGCTCGGCGTCGAAGACACGCTATCTCGTGAGGAAACTTCGCTCGGCACTGCCCGAGTTGCGGATCGCAGTCGGACGGTGGGCACCACCGGCGCTGGCGGACGCACACCCGGACACGATCCTGGGCGCAGGCGCCGATCACGTCGCCTCTCTGTTGATCGAGAGTCGCAACTACCTCGACAGCCTCGTGGAGTTGCCGCGTCTCCAGGGCACTCCCCCGGCTGGCGCCGCTGCAGTTTCCGAACACTCGTACGATCGGGACGTTGGCGGCGCGCGGTCGCCGGATCGCTCTCGTTCGATAGTGACGAGACCATTATCGTGGCTATCGCGAGGAGAATAGAGTACAGTCGGGCTACGGCTTTCCTGAATCTGCTGCCTGATTCTCGCCTGCGCTAGAGGCTGTCTCGCATCACCTTCATCAAACCCTGGCACGACGGCGGCGTGGTGATGCGATCGCCCGACGCTGTGACGAGCAACACACATGACGCAGCCACTCCAGACGCGATGTGTCAAAGAAGCGCTCGCGCGTGTCCGGACCCTGTTCGTGGACCCCGGCGCAAAGCTCACGACCGCCGACGCCGCGCGGCTGGCCGGCCTCGACAGGCAGGTGTGCCGGGTATTGCTGCGGAACCTCGTTGAAGCGGGCTTTCTCGAGCGGCGCCTGCGGGGCGTGTTCGTCCGCAGTCCGTCGGCGTCGTACTGACCGTCACCACGATCGTTCCAGAAGGAGCATCATCATGAGTGCCAGCCTGCATCCCTGTGAAATCCATCGACGTCGGCACCGCACAGAGAAGCGCCATAAGCTGCGGGCGCGGCTGGCGGCGGCGCCGGCGGTCGGGCGCGCGGCGCTCGAAGCGAAGCTGCAGAAAACATACCCACCCGGTTCCGGACCGCAGACGGCGCCACGAATGGAGAAACTCGAGTCATGATTAACGTTTCTGAAGCGGCGGCGTCGAAAATCACCGAACTCCTGATCGAAGAGCAGAAGGCGGGCGGCGGTCTGCGAGTGTTCGTGCAGGGCGGCGGCTGCTCGGGATTCCAGTACGGCCTGATGATCGACGAGAACGGGCAGGGCGCGGGCGATCAGGTCTTCGAGTCCCACGGTGTGAAGTTGTTCGTGGACCCAATCAGTATCCAGTACCTGAAGAACGCCGAAGTCGACTTCGTCGACACGATTACCGGCGGCGGGTTCACGATCAAGAACCCCAACGCCACGTCGACCTGCGGCTGCGGGTCGTCGTTCTCGACCGAGTAGGGCACGATGCATGACACAGAGGATCTCGACGACCATCAATCGCGATTACTCGATGTGCTCTGCGAGGAATTCGAAGAAGCGCCACTCCTTGATGCCACGAGCGGCCCACGCCTCTATCACAGCCTTCGCACGCATCTCACCGCAGCAGGGGCCACCGACGGCGATTTCGAGTTCCTGACAGGGCAGCTTGCCCGCCTCATCATTGAGTCGGACAACCCGTTTACGCCCAGGCAGAAAGCCACGCAATTGAAGTTGATTTCCGAGACGTTTGCCCTGCGAGCCTTTCATCTGGTCGTCGACCGTGGCGCGCTGGTGAGCCTCGCCTTCGCCGACCCGCCGACCAGGCACTAGCCCTTCCGCGCGGTGAGCAAGATTCCCCAGGGTTCTCGCGTCATGCAGAAGGAGGAGACTTATGACGCGTCATCTCGCTTGCTCACTCGTCCTCACGTTCTGCGTGGCCTGCTCGCCTGGGGAGTCCTCGACTGCCGGTTCCCTCGTCGCCCCAACCCTCGCATCGGCGTCAGCCCACTCGATCAACGCGGTTCCCGAGAACTTCCGCGCTCACCTGAGCGGCGATCAGCTCGTGCCGGCGCTGCCAGTGGCGACGCTGGCTCAAGGACAGGCGATCTTCAAGCTCAGTCCCGACAAGACGGAACTTTCAGTCCGGGTCATCGCCTCGAATATCGAGAATGTCGTCGGAGCGCACATTCACCTTGCCGCTGAGGGCTTCAGGGGGCCGCTTGTCACCTTGCTGGCCCCTCCTCTTCCAGCGGGCGGTGGCCGCACCGATGGCGTCCTCGCGCACGGCACGATCACAGCCGCCGACCTGTTCGGGCCGTTGGCGGGTCAGCCTCTCTCCGCACTCATCGACGCCATCGCGGCTGGCCAGGCGTATGTCGATATCCCGACCAATGACGGCATCGTTCCCGTCAACACGGGCCCCGGCGACTATCCGGCTGGTGAGCTCCGCGGGCAAGTGCGGTAGCGACCGAACGGCGACGAGCTAGTGTCCCGGCCGCGTGATTCGCGGCATAAGTCCCGGCGCGCGGGATGCCCCGCCCGGGAATTATGTTGCGAATCACGCGGCCGGGACACTAGGAGGGACTGGGGTGTCGCCCGAACGGGTGGCACCTCAGCGCGGACGAGCGCCAGGAAACGGTGCAACGTTCACCGAGGGCGACCCGTGAAGACCGGGATCAGCAGGTATTCGGAGAGCGCGTCGGCGTTCGTGAACAGCTGCCCCGTACCCTGCTGTTTGACGTGCAGCGTGTCGTCAGCAACGCTGGTGAAGATGAAATCGAGCCGATCGACACGCGGCGGCATGCCGTTGGTCGAGGTGAACTGATACTCGCAGCTGATCGAGGCGGTCAGCAAGTGCGGCGAGACGGTGAGAATTGCCGACGGACTTCGCGGTTTGCGAACCACGAAGCCTCCCCCGCTCAGGACGGCGTCGAAGATGATCTCGCGCGCCGAATCACCCGGAAACTCGCCGCGAAACGCGTCGATGTCGCGCACGAGGGTGGTGCGGAGCTCATCGAACAACCGTTGCCCGTGAACGCGCGCGAACTCGGCCTTCCGGGCGTCCACTTCCGCCGCGCGTAAGCGCACCTCGTCGCGCTTTCGCTCGTCCTCGGCCAGCCGGGTGATCCACGCACCGGTCATGCGAACCGTCTCACTCACACCTGGTTCCATAGGGGTCAAGCTCCCTCAAACGTTTCCGAGCCATTCGATGGCGTGTCAATACGGTACAACTGGCCGGGTACTGGCGGTGTCCACAAGAGAACAGATCGCTGGTCAGGCCGAATGCGAAGGTTTTCGGGGCTGACAGTCGGTTCTGAGTCATGATCAGGAGGCTGGGGAGTGAAGGGTCACGTCAGAATGTGTTCACAAGTGAACAGACCTCTGCCGCGCACCTGCTAAGCTCGGCTTCGGATCAGCGGGGAAAGACCTGGAGGGAACCATGCGGGCGATCGTCCGTGTCGTCGTTGTAGCCTGCATGATGGGAGCGGGTTGGTTGCTGCCCGTCGACAGTCAGGCAGCTCAGTCGGGTCCGGTCGACGACGGATCGGTCCGGGTCGATGGTCCAACGCTGTCGGATGCCCAACGGTCGTTTTACAACGCTCGCTACGAGGACGCCGCCACGCTGTTGCTCGAGCTGCGTTCAGCGGAACCGGAGGATCTGGCCGCGTATGAACTCCGGACGTCAGCGTTGCTCTTTCAGCTCAAAGCAGCCCTCGGGGATCAGCCCAACCGGGAAAAAGCCTTCCAAGCGTGTGTGGTATGCCCGGACCTGATGGCCGCCTTCCTCAGCGACACAACCAAAGGCCAGGCCCTGACGCGCGCGAGGCTTCAGGCAGACCCTGCCGATGAAGCGGCGATGTTCTTTCTGGGCAAGCTCAATCTGAACTATGTCTGGCTGCAACTAGGACCGCTCGGCCGCAAGACCGGATGGAACGAGTACTGGGAAGCGAGACGATCGCTCGACGCGGTTCTCAAACGCAATCCAGGACACGTGCGAGCCCGCGTCGCACGCGCCTGGATCGACTACATCGTCGACACCAGAATGCCGTGGGGCACGAGCTGGCTGCTGGGCGGCGGCAACAAGAAACGCGCCTTCGTCGTCATGCGCGAAGCGGCGAGTACCCGACGCCGAGTTCTTTACCGAGGTGGAGGCCGACTTTGCCCTCTGGGAACTTCATGTTCGGGAACGGAAGATGACCGAGGCGGTCGAGATCGCACGGGGGCTCGCGCGCCACTTTCCCGAAAATCGGGAGCTGGCGAAGTTCCTGCTCACTCATGATCCAGACCTTGAACCGTGACGGCGAAACTCTGAGTGATCATGACGCGGGCGCTCGGGGCGAGTGCCATCTTCCAGCTCGGGCATAGAGCGAATTCCTTTCAGCGTGAGTTGGGCTCAGCGGGTTGACACCTCATCGGCGGCGCGACTGTTCAATAGTGGACAATGATCGCCGGGGCGCTCGACACCCCGTGAGATACTTCCGGCAGCGCTTTCTCATGACACCGAAACGGTCCGTCGTCCCGAAGCACCGGCTCCCGTTCGATGCCGAGGGGTATCTCAATTCGACCGCTCCGCCACGAACGATCGTGCGGTATCGACGCGGACAGATCGTCTTCGCGCAGGGCGATCACGCTGAGGACATCAGGTACCTCCAGAAGGGGGCCATCAAAGTCTCGGTGCTCTCGCGCATCGGCAAAGAGGCGGTCGTCGCGATCCTTTCGCCCGGCGATTTTTTCGGCGAGGGCGCCCTCGCTGGCCAATCGGTTCGCATCGAGACGGCGACGGCGATCACGCCGAGCAGCGTGCTGATCATCAAGAAGGAGGCGATGGTCCGGTTGCTTCACGCCGAGCCCCCCTTCGCGGACCGCTTCCTCTCGCACATGCTGACGCGCAACATCCGCATCGAAGCGGACCTCGTCGATCAGCTGTTCAATTCCAGCGAAAAGCGCCTCGCCCGGACGCTGCTGCTGCTGGCGCGCTACGGGCAGGCCCATCCGCAGCGAACGCTGCCGAAAATCTCACAGGAGACGCTCGCGGAAATGATCGGGGCGACCCGGACGCGCGTGAACTTCTTCATGAACAAGTTCAGGAAGCTCGGGTTCATCGAGTACAACGGCGGCCTCAAGGTCAACGCCTCCCTGCTCAGCATCGTCCTGCACGACTGATCCCGCCCGGTTGATGTCGCTTTGCGAACATCCCGCCTGCGGGTGTTACCGGTAGGCTGACGGTATCGGGAGGAATCCCTTGTTGAATGATCAGATCCCGGCTGAGTCGCACCGACAACAGGCTGAAGGCGTCCGTCAAAAAGCCGAGGACAGGCGTCAGGAGGCGGAACGGTTCAGGCGGCTGGCGGAAGAAGCGCGGGATGTTCGCGATCAGCATCGTGAGGCGCTTGAACGGGTGCGCGAGGAGCAGGAGCACTTGCGCCAGGCCGGGGAGACGGTGCGGGCAGCGGGAGAGGAGGCCAGAGCCGCCGCCGAGGCCGCCCGTCACGCGACCATGGAGGCGATGGCAGCAACCGCCGAGACGCTGCAGGCAACGCTCGACCAGATGAAGGTCGTCGAGGAGATGCGGCGGACCCTCCGTCAGATACGGGACGTGAACAAACTCGACTCCAACTAGCCAACGCTGCCTCGTCACTAATCGCGTCTTGCTCGACTCCAGCGTCGCCGCGCCGCGAGGCGCGCGATGTCCCGCCGCCGTTCGCGCGAGAGCGCGGCGGCGCGAGCCGGACCGCCCTTCAAGCCGCCCAGTCGTCCGAGCGCGGCCGCGTGTGGATGGCCGATCAGTTCGGTCTCCTCCGGCTCGCTGACCGTGGCTTCCGCGATCGGTCGGCCGCACATCACGCGTTAGTTCCACGACCGCATCATTCGTCAGCGCAACAGTCGGCCACCGACGCCGGCGGGCACATCGGGAGACACGTTCCGCGGATCGGCTCCGAGCCGAACCGTATTGCGGGTGGCAATGGCCAGTGCACGCTGGAGCGCCGCCTGAACACCTACGCGCTCGCCCAACTCTTTGATTGCGATGTCGGCGAGGTTCAAAGGCGAGCTGTGCTGCCGCTTCCGATCGCAGTCGACCGTCAGGAGCACTCGAGCATCGGAGCAATCCTCAACTCCGGACGCGTCAGCACGCAACGGGATTCGAACCGCTGGGCGAAGCGTTGAAATCGCTGGGTCGCTCTTTTCCAGAGACCGCTGGACTGAGCCGGCAAGCGAAGTGAGCAATTCCTTCCAATGCCGGCAGTTGATCGCCGCGGAATTGAAGGGGTCGAGCGGTGGAGGTGCTTTCTATATCCGCAGACATCGTACTGTACGTCTTCCCATTACCCACATAGGCACATCTCCCGCGCATGCTGGCCACATCTCTATGTCTGCTGAGCACACCGGCGAAATTCATCCCGATGCCCCGCCGTGCGCGAGGTTCGCGTATCAATGTCCGGATCCAGCAACTCGAGGGAAAGCAGCCTCGTAATGTCGCGCGCTGGCGCGTTCGTTCCCGTAGCAGTTTTGTACTGTCGGAACATACCTTGCGTTGCAGCGCGCTGAACACGTTGAAGGGTGGCCTCATGCAGGGGCCCCGAGGAGACATGAAGATGAAGAACGCAATGACGCTTGATCGACTCGACGCAGAGACAGCGCTCGAACTTCCGGATCGGGAGATGCTGTTGGTCACCGTGGTTGTGACCAACGTGCTCAACAATCTGAGCATTGATATCCCGATCAGGAACAACAATGTGGCCGTGCAGGTGTGCGCGGCGGTCGATGCGATCAGCTCAGAGCTGCTCACCGTCGACACATTGAGCTGCGACATTCAGCAGCGGTAACGCGCTGATCGCACGGAGAACGGAGACGGACTGCGGCTCTCGTTGCACGGTCCGTCTCCCTCTCCTGTTATGGCTCGGCAAATATGCACGAACCGATCGTAGCTAACGATAGTCACCGTCCCTGGGGGCGCCTGGATGAGGTCTTCAGCTCGGACGCAATCGATAGGGATCGACCGCGTCTCGCGGCCGGAATTCGCCTTCACGGAAGGATGCCCGGCGTCGGATTCACCACCGCTCAGTGGCTGATTGAGCGCAATCAGCACTTCCTCCAGGTGTCGGAGCTGCTCTATCGCGTCGCCGAACAGATGGATGGCACGCGTAGCGCGGCCGACATCGCCGCGGTTGTGACCGAGACGTCGGAGTGGGCGCTCGAACGCGACCACGTGGAACATCTGATCGAGAAGAAGCTGCGCCCTTTGGGCCTGGTCGGGGGTGCGAATGGAGAGATGCTGCCCCGGCCCGTTCCCACCCACACGGCAAGCTCACCGTTGCGGCTCAACATGCGGATGCGCATGATGCCGCCGCGCATTGTAGAGCGGCTCACCGATGTACTCCAATACGCATACGCGCCAGCCCTGTTCATCCCGATCGCGGCGCTGATTGCTGTTACGCATTGGTGGATGTACTTCGTCAGCGGCGTCGAACATGGCGTGGCCAGTACCCTTTACCAGCCGGGTGCACTCGGCGCCGTACTCGTGATCGCGCTGGCTGCGGGACTGTTTCACGAGCTGGGGCACTCCGCCGCTCTGAAATATGGCGGCGGCCAGCCGAGGGGAATCGGATTCGGTCTGTACTTGATGTTCCCGGCGTTCTACAGCGATGTGACCGACGGTTACCGATTGGGGCGGTGGGCGCGCATCCGGACCGATCTTGGCGGGATCTATTTCCACCTCATATTCGCCACCGCGCTCATCGGCATTTCTGCGGCAACGGGCAACGCATTCGTCATTGCGGCAGCGACCTTGTTCAATATCGAGGCGCTTCGCCAATTCATCCCCTTCGTACGACTGGATGGCTACTGGCTCCTGGCAGATCTGACTGGCGTGCCGGATTTCATGTCGCAGATCGGCTCATTCGTCCGCAGCGTGCGGCCGGGCGGGCGTCACGCAACGGCGCTTCCCCTGTTCAAGCCGTGGGTAACGGTGGTGTTCGGCCTGTATCTGGCGCTGAGTATTCCGGCGATCATCTACGTCGTCGCGTTGATGATGGTGTATCTCCCGGAGCTGACGACGCTCACCCGGCAGGCGCTTCTGACACAGACCGAGCTGTGGGCGGCTACACAGCAGCCACTCACGCGCCTCCTCATCGGCTTGCAGATCGCGTTGATCCCGTTGCCGCTCGCGGTCACCGCGTACTTCTTGTACCTGACCTTCTCCAGCGTTGCGGCACAGATCGTCTCGCGCCGTGGCTGGAGCGCGCCGGCGTACCCGGTCCGTCGGCTTGCCGGTGCGACGGCGCTGGCGGCGGCGGTTGCCTTCGTGGCAATCGGGTGGGCACCGGCAGCATCAAGTGGCGCTGACGCGCTCACCGCCTCCCCGAGCAGAGACCTCGTTGATCCGGCCGCACTGATGCAACGAGTGATTGCCGCAACCGCGCGCGTCAAGAGCCTCGCAGCAAACCTGAACGGCGCGCTCGGCGACGAGACGATTTCCGGAACGATCGCTCTCAGCCGACCCAATCGCGCACACGTCCAGGTGAGTGGCGTGGCCGATTCATTGGGGACTTTTACTGTCATCTCAGACGGCGCCAGACTGTTCGTGTTCTTTCCCGAAGACAAGCACTACACCGAAGTGAAAGTGGCGCCCGACGGGGCGAACATCAACGCGTTCATCGTCGATCAGGTGAGAACCTTCTTCACGCCGGATCGACTCACGCCACACGCCGGCCAGCACCTGACTTACCTCGGGCGGGAGCAGATCGGTACCAGCGCTTACGAAGTGTTGGAAGTTCGCGGTTCCAGTAACGATAGCCCTTCGTGGCGCTACTACATCTCGCCCGACGACAACCTCGTCCACCGAGTCGCGATGACCACCTTCCGCGACGGAAAGACATCGACCCGTGTCATGCACCTTGAGAACATCCGCCTCAACAGAAACCTCGATCCGGAGCAGTTCCGCTGGGCGCCGCCTGCCGACGCCACACCACTCGGGCTCGGGATACTCGGCGGAGCGCTGCCTCTGAACGGACCGCCGAACTGATGCCACTCGCACCGGATGCCGAGGCGGGTGGACGCAGCGCGACGCGGTGGTGCCTCGTCTGTTTCATCGCGTTGTGCGGCGCGACCCTGTCCAGCGCGGCCGTCGAAGCACAGCAAATCGCAGAGGTCGGTCCCGGAGAAGTTGTCCGGCTGGTCGTGCCGGTGCCAAGCAACGGCATTCAACCAATAGCACTCCACATCGAACCTGCGCATGGTGTGACGGTTCACGCGTCCGAGGCGCATTTCGACGATTCCGGCGAGATTGCTCTCATTCTGACCGTGCCCTCGACGACGGGCCCTGGCTGGTTCTCGGCGGTGACCTTGATTCTGGAATATCCGCAGGGTGATCCGTTCGCGATGCCCGGCTACGTGTGGGTACTCACGGCGGACGCGGCCGCCGCTCTTGACGAAGAGGCCGCACCGCCCGGGGAAGCACCTCGCGAAGTCCTCCCAACGCGGGAAGTTGTACGCGCCGTGATCACACCGCAGCCGGCTGGAAAGCCCGAAGCTTCCCCGCCACCATCGAACACGCTCGGCGGAGTTGTGTACATCGGTGCGACGGAACTCGACACGGCCGGACGCGCCGAGACCGACTTCGGGATGGGCATCGATCTGAGAGGGCGGATCAAGGGATCCACGCAGGTGGACGCGCTCTACATTCGTGGCTGGAACCCCGGCGTCTCGCCGGTATTCCGCTACGGGAATCACCAATCGCGCGGCCACTTCCGGGTCAGAGCACCGGGGTTTACTTTCGAAGCGGGGGAGCTGAGGCCGGAAACGCCACTGGCCGGCGTCAAGGCTCCGGTTGATGGAGCGTCGTTCCAGAAGACTCGGGGGCAGATCATTGGGTCGTTGGCTGCCGGCGTGCCCAAGTATTTCGCCGGAGGCTGGGGAGGCCATCTCGTTCAAGGAGAGATCCGGTTCGCGTTCCGGCACGGGGACGTTGGCCTTTTTGCATCGCAGCTTGCCCGTCCGGTCCTTGCGTCCACGATTGTCGCCAATCCGCTGCCGCCCGAAGAAGATTCGGAGCTCGTGGTCGAGGACCTCGAACGTGTGGGCGCGCTGCTGTCGCGTGAAAATCGCGCTCGCGCCGGCGGCATCGAAACACGTCTGAGATTCCGCGGTCATCACATCGTCGCGCGGGGCGGCTGGCTCGAGCTCGTCAACCCGTCGAACGATCGCCTCAGCGGAGCGGCGGCAACCGGTAGTTATTCGTTCGCTACAAAACGCGCTTCATTCAGCAGTCAGTTTCGGCGCTTGCCTGGATCCCTCACCGGCGTTTCCTTGTCCGGCGATCTGGTGACCGCGGCAGGCAAGGTCAAAGTCATCCCCTCGCTCGCGATCATCGCTCGGAGCTACTGGACCGCGTCGGCCCTCGCAGGCCGCAGCAGCCTGACGCGAGGGAAGGGCGGCGCCTTGGGGCTCGAGTACTCGCGCCACCTCACGCGCCTGTACGTCGAGGGGAACTATCGCGAGTCGCACTTCGTGTCGACAGCGATTACGCGCAACATCACCGCCGGCGTGAGAATGCCGCTGTGGGCCGCAGCAGGTGTCGAGGGCGCGATCGAGATCGGAGAAGTCAACGACGGCCGAAGGCGCCGCCGCATCGCGGGGTACCGCGCGGCGGCGTACCTAGAAGGCGAGCGCGCGTCTCTGATGGTGAGCGGCAGATACCGCGACTATGCCGTCTCCAGCCCGCGCCTGTCGCTCGACGTCAGCGGCAGCTTGTCCTGGCGTGGAGCGACGATTGAGGGCGGCTCGGGCATCTCGCGTGCGGGCATCTTCGGTGATGTGACAAATGCGTGGACGACGCTCGAGTTTCCCGTGCCTGGCGACCTCACCATCCTGATCGGCGCGGACTACGATCGATGGTCGTTCGACGACTCTCCGTACTTCTTTTTCACGGGCGACGATGAGCTGGCGGGTCCGTGGCGGTTCACCTTCAACGTCCGGCGGAAGCTGTCTGTGCCGCTCCCCTTCCTCAAATAGCCCCGATTCCGCGCAACTCGAGCAGGAACTGGTGCATCTGACGGTGGCACCTGAATCTCCCCTCCGCTTCGCCACTTCCCGCTTCAATGATCCTGTCGTGATCGACTCCAGCGTCGGCGCGCCGCGAGACGCGCGATGTCCCGCCGCCGTTCGCGCGAGAGCGCGGCGGCGCGGGCCGGTCCGCCCTTGAGGCCGCCCAGGCGTCCGAGCGCGGCCGCATGCGGATTCGGTGGCGACGTGCGGGTGCGCCGCGACAGGACCTCGATCCGCTCGGTCGGCGCGTGACATTCGGCGCACAGCGGCCCGATCTGTTCGGTCTCCTCCGGCTCGCGGACGGTGGCTTCCGCGTCGCAGACCAGGCAGCGGCGGCGCACCTCGACGATGACGAACGTCATGCTTGAGCGCATACGCATATTTTGTTCCGCCATTCCACCACGCGCTGCCGGGGGCCGCCCACCCTGATCCAACCGATCGACAGGCTGTCAGTGACCCGAACCGTCGCGCTCGATGCTTGAGCGCTCATGCATATTGGCAAGCGGTTTGGAGAGACGATGGCCATGGCAGACACCGTCGACCAGCGGATCGCCCAGTCGATCACCGCGATGGAGCAACGCCTCGCCGAGCCGTGGCGCGTCCGCGATCTGGCGGCGCTCGCCGATCTGTCGCCGTCACGCTTCGCCCATCTCTTTCGGGAGTCGATCGGCGTGTCCCCGTTGCGCTATCTCCACGATCTGCGGATGGAGCGCGCCCGCCATTTGCTCGAGCGCACGTCGCTGCAGGTGAAAGACGTGATGCCGCTCGTCGGTTACGCCGACCCGAGCCACTTCTCGAAAGACTTCCGCCGCCACTTCGGCGTCGGACCGCGCGAGTACCGCCACGACTTCGGCGTGGCGACCGCGCGAGGCCTCGGCGACCGGCTCGCGCATGGGTAGCCGTATCCGCCAACTGTCATGGTTTGGGTATTGATCACGCAGCAGCATTCGCCAATCGGTATGCGCGATGCAGCGGCGCCGGCCTGGACAACCAACAACGCGCTGGCGCGCGACTCTGATCGGCGACGGCGGGACGACACCGTGACGCGTCCCGCCGCTCGTCGTCAATCCGATGGACAGCTCAGACGACATCAAATCCCGAATGGCATGGTGCCCGTCCTGTGGACTCATCCGAGCGGACAGCCCGCATGCCAGCAGCGCTCAATGCATTCAGGCGCTCGAAGACGAGATTCGAAGACTCTCCGCGCTCCTGGCCGACATCAGACGTCAAGCACCGGAGAGTCGTTGAGTTGTCAGCCGCGCCGCATTGTCGAGCGGACTGCTCACTGATGAGCTTTCCTGCTGGGATTCGAAACACCCCAGCCGTCTTTTACACCGTGTCGCGCCCGCACATTGATCGTTTTTGCCCGAAATTTCGCGGTTGCGCATTGGCCGCGGCGTTGCCCCGGCTGGTCAGTATGTCTGTCGGACGTGTAGTGGTCGTGGCACACGACGAGCTACTGGTCGGCCAGATTGCTGCGGCACTGCGCTCGGAGGCGTACACCGTTCATACCGCTGACGCGTGGGAGGATGCGGAGCGCCTCGTCACCGCGTTCGCCCCGCAGGTGCTGGTCGCGGGCCTCGCGGGGACGCCTTCGGTTCCCCACGATCTCTTCACCCTCCGCCGCAGCCTGGGCGTCCGGCTGGTGATCGTTTCGGCCGCGCCGACCGCGGTTGAAATCGACGCCGACGCTCACCTGCCGTGTCCGGTTGCCTCGGCCGATCTGCTGACGACGTTGCACCGTCTGTGCGGACGACCGACCTTGTTCCTCGTCAACGGCATCGAGCGCCGGTCGGCCACGAGACCCAAACGGGGTGACGTGCGGCCGTGTCCGCGCTGCGGATTCGCGCAGCGGTTCGAAGAACCAAGGACCGCGGCACCGGCCTGGATGTGTCGCAACGTGTCATGTCTCGACGCTGAGTTCGTCAGGGCGCACTGAAGCGGTCACAACTGCTCAGCGCGTCGCTCATTTCCGGGTAGCATTCGGCCAATCGCTGTCGCCTGGCGCCAATTGGACCGACAAAACAGTCAGCCCCTGGCGAGCCGAGCTGCGCCGTCGACCACCTTCCTCCCCGGCGCAGCTCCCTTTTTTTCACAGTTCTGCACACTGACGCGGGGACGGCTGCAAACTCCTGTCACCTGGACCCGATAATCGATTCAATGCTGCCGACGTGGACCTTCGACAAACAAGGTGAGCAGCTGCTCGTCCAGCGCGACGTCAAGGATGACGAGTCGTGCGCCCTGATCGTCACCCGGAATGGCGTCAGCCGCACCATCCGTTTTGCCGAACTGCCCGAGCTCGTCCGCTTTCAAAGCGACATGGACACGTTCCTGCTGCGAACCGGCTGGCTGCTCCTCACCTACGCGCCGGATCGGCGCCGCCGCGATCGACGGTCGTTCCCGCGCCCCTCGAACGATCGACGGCGCTGGTGGACCGACGGCGTGGAGCCGGAAACCTTCGGACCGAAGAACGAGCGGCGGCGGGGTATCAAGTAACCGCGGTCAGCCCGCGAAGTCTTTCGCACACCACGGCGTCGGCGGCCGGGCCAGCCCACCCAGCCGATTGAACGCGATCCTGATCCCGCCCCGCGTCCAGAGAAACCAGCCCGCATTCTTCGCAAAGTAGAAGTGCTCCGCCGTTCCCGCGGCGGCATGGGCAGGGTCGGGCTGGTATTCCAGAACGATGACGTCGCGCACCCCGAGGTCGCCGCCCGCGTCGAACGACGGCTGATACCAGGCACGCACCCGATACGGCGCCGCGCGTTCGGGCTGCGCCACGCACTGCGCATCAACCCAGGTGATGCGATTGTCGAAGACATCGAGCGACCAGATTTCGCCGGGCGCGATGCGGCGCGGCAGCCAGCGGCCGTCGCTGAACGTGTAGTGTTCCCAGCGCCGGTTGTCGATGCCGTGATCGACCTCGTGGTAGACCCAGCTGTCGTCCCACGTCCAGCACTCGAACATCCACCCCAGTGTGTACTTCGTCCAGCACACGCGGCCAGGCTCTGCGATCTGATGCTGATGCTGATCCCCCAGCCTGGGCCAGAGCGTCGGATCCCCAACCAGGTAATCGAGCACGTCGATGGACTCGCCCGTCGGCCCGACCGGCGAGCGCGCACAACTCGAACCCATCAGGACCGCGATGAGAACGATGGACAGCGTCCGCATGACCCCTGCTTCAGATTGTAAGGGGTCAACGACGACCTGGTCACGACATCAGCACCAGCGATTCGAGAGCCGCCAGTCGCAGCGTGGCCGGTTGGGCGACGCTGCCGGCCGCGCGATGACTGCCGACGAGGATCCGCCACCTGACCGGGAGGCGGCCGGTATCCAGCGCGGCATCCTGCGGCTGATCGGAGATATTCAGCAGCACCAGCGCATGCTCCGCCCCCTCTCGGCGCAGATAGGCGAGCACCTGCGGGCTCGAGCCAACGATCTCAAAATCGCCGGAGGCCAGCGCCGGGTTGCTACGCCGCACCCGCAGGAGCGCGCGGTAGAAATTCAGCACCGAGTCGGGATCGCTCGTCTGGCGCTGGACGTTGCGCTGATCACGATCGGCGGTGACGGCCAGCCACGGCGTGCCGCCCGTGAAGCCGGCACCTGCCGACGCGTCCCATTGCATGGGACGCCGCACGCCATCACGTCCCTTGTACCGCGGCCAGAATCTCCGTCCGACCGGGTCGCGCACCTCGTCGATCGATCCAGGCGGATCGGTGCGCATGGCGATCTCCTCGCCGTAATAAATGAACGGCGCGCCGCGCAACGTGAGCAGCAGGGCCGCCAGCAGCTTGGCAACCGTATTGCGCTCGGCCCCGTCCGCGAAGCGATCGCAGGCGCGATCGATGTCGTGGTTGCTGAGGACGAGCGACGGCCACCGGCCGTCGCAGGCGGATTCGACCTGTTCGACGATCCGCGATATCGCCGCCGCATCCCGCCGGGGCAGCTGCGCCAGCAGAAAATTGAACGGCAGGTGCATCTCGTCGTCGGCCCCGTAAAACGACACCAGTTCGTTGGCCGAGCCCACGTACGCTTCGCTGATCAGCAAGGTGTCGGGCTGCCGCTCGTCCACGAAGCGGCGGACCCGCCGCAAGGTGTCGTGCAGCTCGGGCTGTCCTCGCGTGTAGACCGATCGCTGAGTGTCGACGCCCGTGAGCGTCAGGCGCGGTTCGGCGAGCAGCGGGTTATCGCGGAGGGCGACGTCCTCGAACAAGGTGTTGACAGCATCGAGCCGGAATCCGTCGACGCCGCGATCGATCCAGAACCCGAGGACGTCCAGCATGCGTCGCTCGACCTCGGGATTGCGCCAGTTCAAATCCGGCTGCTCCGGATAAAAACAGTGGTAGTACCACTGGCCGGTCGTCCGATCGAGTGTCCAGGCCGGTCCGCCGAACGCCGATTCCCAGTTGTTCGGAGGACCGCCGGCGCGGCCGTCCCGCCAGACATACCAGTCCCGTCGAGGATCGTCGCGTGAACGCCGGGACTCTTCGAACCAGACGTGGCGGTCGGATGTGTGATTGAGGACGATGTCGATGATCACGCGTAAGTCGCGGCGGTGCGCTTCGTCGATCAACCGATCGAAGTCGCGCAGGCTGCCGAACTGCGGGTCGACCTCCTCGTGATCGCTGACGTCGTAGCCGAAGTCCACTTGCGGCGAGGGATAGAACGGCGTGATCCAGATCGCGTCGATGCCAAGATCCTGAAAGTACGGCAAGCGCCTGGCGAGCCCGTTCAGGTCACCGACACCGTCGTCATTGGAGTCCTGGAAGCTGCGAACATACACTTCATAGAAACTGCTGCGATTCCACCACGTCATACCCCTTATTGAACCCACAACGCCACCGCGGTGACGTCCCGGATAAACAGACGGCGACCCGACAGCACGGGTTGCGCCCAGGTCGAGCTCGTGGCCACCGTGTAGCGTTTCAGCGGTTCGAAGCGGGTGCGGTTGGCGCGGGCGACGATCAGCTCCGCATCGTCGTGGAGATAGAAAATCAGATCCGCGGCGGTGGCGAGCGCGGAATTCTGGGCTTCGCGCGGTTCGCCGAGCCACAGCACCTTGCCGGTCACCGTATCGAGCGCAAAGAGCTGACCGCTCCCGCGCTGTGAGAATCCGTACAGCGCATCGCCGACGACGACCGGGTTGCTCAGATACAAATACACGTCCTTCGTTTCCCACAACGGTACCGCTGTCCACGCACCGGCCCGGCGCTCTGGCCTGAATGCCGCCACCCCCATGTTGAAGCCGCTGACGAACACGATGCCGCCGGCAAGGAGCGGCGTCACGGCGCCGGCTTTGTCCGGCCACGGGTAGCGCCACAACAGCGTCCCCTCGTCCGGCGTGACGCCGATCACGCCGTCGTTCGTGCCGGTGATGATCTGGCGAACGCCGTCAAGGCTGGCGATGAACGGCGATGAAAACAGGCCGCCGCCACCGGCAGTCCATTTCACCGTCCCTGAATCGACCTGGAATGCGGTCAACGGACCATAATTCCCGGGGTGAACGAACACCAGCCCGTCCGACACGACCGGTGACGAGGCGGCGCTGAAGAACGGGTGCTCGGGTGGCTCTGGTGTGCGCCACAACACCTTGCCACTCGACGCATCGAAGGCCGCTACGATGCCGCTGACGCCCTGTGTGAACAGTTTGCCGTCATGGAACACGGGCGTAGCCTTGGGGCCGGAGCCGTGTGCCATTGCCGGCTTGCTGGGAGTGTAGGACGCAGGATAACCGTTCCGCCAGCGCTCGGCACCGGTCGAAGCGTCCAGCGCCACCATCTCTTCCCGATCGTCACGGCGCGCGAACACATAGAGCCGGTCGCCGACCAGCAACGGTGTTGAGTAACCCTCGCCCACCTCGGTGCGCCAACGCTGCGTCAGCGATTCAGGCCAGACGGCTGGCGCCTCGAACCCGACGGCGGTTCCATCGCGAACCTGTCCGCGCCACTGCGGGTAATCCTGCGCGCCCGGCGTCGCAAGGGCGCATGCGGCGAAGAACGCCGACCAACGAATCGGACCCCTGACGCGTCTCATAGCGTGAGCGTAAACCCCTGGCAAAACCTTGCTATTCCGGAGGTACTAGCTGGGGCGCGCGGACAGAACAGAATTGTACTAGGCCCGTCGGGCCGCGACCGAAGTCAGCGTGGCAGCGGACTGTCTACGGCCACAGAATCATCGTCCACGGCCCGACGGCCGCCACGATGTAGGTGACCGTCAGGAAGGCAATCGCGATGTGGCGGGCGAGCAGGTGCAGGATCGCGCCGCAGAAGACCGCAACGGTTTTTGCGCCGGTCAGCGCGGCAGCGACGCCGAAAATCTGCGTGTACCAGACGATTAGCGGATTGGCTTCGATTCCCGGCCCATAGGTCCGGATGCCGAGATAGGTCATCCAGCCGTCCGCGATCTGGACGAGCGCGAACGCGATGAACACCAGGTTGCCGAACGACGGGCGCGTGAAACGCGACCACGCGCTGGCTTGGGGGAAAGCCATGCGAGACCTCCGAAGGCAAGTGCCGTACCGCTCCGCTGCGGCGACGAATAGTAATCGATCGCGCCCCCTCTTGCACTTTAACTACACGTGTAGTAGATCTACTGACGTCTTTAGGAGACGACGTGGCAAATCCGAAACTCACCCGGCTGGAACTGCAAATCATGGACGCCCTCTGGACGCAGGGCGCGCTGTCGGTGCGCGAGATCCAGGAAGCGTTTCCCGAGAAGAACCGTCCGGCCTACACCACCGTCCAAACGATGGTCTACCGGCTCGAGGTCAAACGGGCGATCCGGCGCGTCAAGAAGATCGGCAACGCGCACATCTTCGAGGCGGCCATTTCGAGGGCGGCCGCGCAGCGGCGGCTCATCGACGAGCTGCTCAGCTTCTTCGGGGGCCGCTCCCAGCCGGTGATGGCGCACCTGATTGAAACCGGCAAGCTGACGCTGAAGGACGTCCAGGAGGCCGAACAGACACTGCGCAAGCTGGCCAAGAAGGAGCACTCGTGATGATCGACCACCTCTGGCAGTCAACCCTGTTCGCCGGCGCCGCGGCGCTGCTGGCGTGGTCGCTGCGCAGAAACCACGCGCACGTCCGATATGCCGTGTGGCTGGCCGCGTCGCTGAAATTCCTGGTGCCTTTTGCGGCGCTGGTCGCCGTCGGCCGCCGCTTCGGTCTCGCTCCCCTCGGTGACGACCTACCGCTCCGCGTCGACGTCCGGATGAACGCCGTCGTCGACGGCGTGACCCGTCCCTTCTCGCTGCCGGTCCTCGATCTCGCCTCATCACCCGCGTCGCGGGGCGTGGACATGCCTGTGGTCGTGCCGTACGTGCTGGTCTGCCTGTGGGCGGTGGGCACCATCGCGGTGCTGGCGGTCTGGCTGATCCGCTGGCGACAGGTCGCCGCGATCGTGCGCAGCGCGTCACCGGTCCGCGAGCCTCGAGTGATCGAGGCGCTCGCCCGGCTCGAAACGGACCGCGAGCGTCCACGGCTCGAGGTTGTGTTTGCCGAGACACGGCTGGAGCCAGGGGTGTTCGGCTTCCTGAGGCCGGTCCTGATGTGGCCCCGCGGAATCGAGGCGCGGCTCTCCGACGACCAGATCGAGGCGATCCTCGCGCACGAACTCTGTCACGTGACACGTCGTGACAACCTGGCCGCAGCCGCTCACGCGGTTGTGCAGGCTCTGTTCTGGTTCAACCCGACGGTGTGGTACATCGGCCGCCGGCTCGTCGACGAACGGGAACGCGCGTGTGACGAGACGGTGCTGCAGAGCGGGAGCAAGCCCGAGGTCTATGCCGAGAGCATCCTCCGGACCTGTCAACACGTGCTCGAAGCGCCGCCGCTGTGTGTGGCGGGAGTCAGCGGATCCGATCTCAAGCAGCGAATGGAGCACATCATGAAGCACGGCACCGCGCGTGGACTGACCGGCTGGCGGAAGGCGCTGCTGACGGGGACGGCGGTGGCCGCCATCATCGGACCGATCAGCGCGGGAGTACTGCAAGGTCCGGTGGTCGAGGCACAGGCGACCCCGCCGGTGCAGGACGGACCACAGCCGTCGTTCGAAGTGGCTTCGGTGAAGCCGAATACGACCGGCGACAATCAGATTCGCATCGGTGCGCCCGGGCCGGACCGCATGACAGTCACGAATGCGCCGCTGCGGGAGATCGTCAGGATCGCCTATCAGGTACAGCAGTTCCAGCTCACCGGCGGTCCCGACTGGATCAATTCGGAGCGCTTCGATATCAATGCCAAGCTGCCGGAGTCGTCGGAGCCGCCCTCGGCCGAGCGTCGCTTCATGATGCTTCGATCGCTGCTTGCCGAACGGTTCAAACTGGCGGTGCACACCGAGACGCGAGAGATGCCGATCTACGAACTGGTGCTCGCGCGGAGTGACGGCCGCCTTGGCGAGAAACTCCGTGTGTCAGGGCCGGACTGCGCGCCGGTCTCCGTGCCGGCCGGAATGAAGCCTCCGCCGCCACCACCCGCGGCGGGTAATCGGAATGCGATCGCCCCCGGGTGTCCGACGATGATCGGCCCGGGCTTCATCACCACTCGCCGCACGACGATGGCGCAGCTCTCGCGAGCGCTCGGCAATGTGGTCCGGCGAACGGTGGTCGACAAGACCGGGCTGACGGGATTCTATGACGCCGACGTCGAGTACTCACCAGAGTTCCGGCCGCTCCCGCCACCGGGGTTTCCGCCGCCTCCGGACACGCCGTCCGATGGCCCGTCGGTCTATACCGCTCTTCAGGAGCAGCTTGGCTTGAAGATGGACTCGGCACGGGGCCCGGTGGAAATGATCGTGATCGACAGTGTGGAGGCACTGATCCCGGACTGAGTGACGGCGGACGGGTTGACAATACGCATATATCTGCTTATTCTTGCGGGGCCATGCGACGAAAAGCCGGTCATCTGGTGCCTCTCGAGATCGCCATCTGTGAGGCGGCGGCGCGGCTCCGCCGCCGCGGCATCGACGAATTCCACGGGTACGAGATTGCCAAGCGGATTGGCGAAGACGCGGACGCGAAGCTCCTGACGGCGTACGGCACGCTCTATCGCGCGCTCGGGCGGCTCGAGAGCATGGGGCTGCTCGAGAGCCGCTGGGAAGATCCCCACATCGCGATGAAAGAGAACCGGCCGGGCCGCCGGTTGTACACGCTGACCGGCGCCGGCGAAGAAGCCCTCGAGGCAGCGCCGAAGGCAGCCGCTCGCGCGCCAAAGCGCACGCGTCGCAAGCTGGTGCCGGCATGAGCGCGCCGCTGACGTCAGTCGCGGTCGCTGCCGTCCGTGCCTGGACCTGGCTGTACACCCGGCGGATGCCGCTGTTCGTCCGTGAGGGCCGGCGGCAGGAGATCGACTCCGACCTGTGGGAGTACCGACGCGATCGCGCCGGCGACGCCGACGCGCTCGTCGCGGTCCACATCATTCTTCGGTTGCTGTTCGGCATGACCGACGACCTTCGATGGCGGGTCGAACGCCGCGATGTGATGAATCCGCTACGACCGAGAACGCTGGTTGCCGCAGCTGCCGCGTTTGCGCTGATTGGCACCATGTCGATTTACTCGGTCGCACAACTCCTCGACGTCGGACCGCTGCCGGAACCGCCCGATATCATGTCCTTCAGCGCGGGGCCGCCTCCGCCACCGCCGCCGCCACCCCCGCCTCCACCACGGCAGGCGTTGCGCAGCCCGCAATAGGAGAGATTCGATGGCGTCCAGACTCGAGCTTCCGATCGCCCTCGCAGCTGCCCTGGCACTGGCCGGCGCCGCGGCTGGCCAGCAGCCGGAATTCGAGGTCGCGTCAGTCAAGCCAAACAAATCCGGCAACCAGAATATCGGCATCCGTTTCCCTGGCGTCGGCCAGTTCAACGTCATCAACATGCCGCTGCGCGAGATGATTCGGTTCGCGTATCAGCTTCAATCGCCGCAGATTGAAGGCGGACCCGACTGGATGTCGTCCGACCGCTTCGACATCATCGCCAAGGCCGAGGGCAAGCCGACCATGTCGCAGGTCTATGCGATGCTGAGAACGCTGCTCGCGGATCGATTTGCGCTCAAGGTACATTCTGAAACGCGCGAGCTGCCAATCTACGCGCTCGCGCTCGCCCGCGCCGATGGACGCCTCGGCGAGAAGCTGCAGCCGGCGACGTCGGACTGCCGACCGGTCAACGTTCCGGCGGGAATGCCCAAGCCCCCGCCTCCCCCGCCGCCGCCATCCGGCGGTGCGGGTCCAGCGACCGTGCCCGAAGACGATGTCGACGGAGGGTTCCGCTGCGGGGCGCTGTTCGGTCCAGGATTCATCACCCTGAGGCAATTCACGATGTCTCGGTTCGCCCGAGACCTGACCATGGTGGCGCGACGGATGGTCGTCGATCGGACCGGATTGACGGGGCGCTACGACATCGACGTCGAGTTCACGCCTGAATTCCGTCCTGCCCCGCCGCCGGGCGCCCCCGAGTTGCCGCTACCCGCGGGCGACGGCCCGTCGCTCTTCACGGCGATCCACGAACAGCTCGGGTTGAAGCTCGAATCGACGCGCGGCCCGGTCGAGATGCTCATTATTGACAGCGCACAGCGTCCAGAGCCCGACTGAAGTGTCCGCGATGCCAAATTTGCCATCTGCAATTTGCGATTTGCAATTTGCAATTTGCAATTAGAGGAGGGGTTGATGAAGCTCATGGCTCTTGCGGTTGCCACCCTCGCGCTCTCGATGTCGTCGGCCTCCTCAATGCGGGCGGTTGCGCAGTCGCCTGCCGTCACTGCCCTCGCCCCCGCCTCGATCGGCCCGCTGACCTTCGCTCCTGACGGGACGCTCTTTGCCGGGGACACCACCGGCGCGTCAATCTTCGCGTTCGACCTGGCGGCCCATGCGAGCGGCGGTGCGGCAGGCGCGGCTCCAGTCGACGCGCTCGATCAGAAGCTTGCGGCGGCGCTCGGCGCCGCCGCGCGCGACATCCGTATCACCGATTTGGCGGTGCATCCGCGATCGCTGAATGCGTTCGTGTCGGTGATGCGCGGCCAGGGCGCCAAGTCCGCCGCCGCACTGTTCCGGATCGACGGTGCTGGTGCCGTGACCGTTGTGCCGCTGCAGAGCCTCAAGTCCTCGAAGGTCAGCCTGACGAACGTTCCGGCCGGCGGCTCGTCTCCCTTTCAGGAGATGCAGCGTCAGGAGGCAATCACCGACATGGCGTTCGTGAATGGGCAGCTGTGGGTCGCCGGGCTCTCGAACGAAGAGTTCAGCTCCAAGCTGCGCGGCATCCCCTACCCGTTCAAGGCCGCCGATCGGGGAACCAGCGTCGAGGTCTATCACGGCAGCCACGGCGCCTGGGAAACGATGTCGCCGGTCTACACCTTCGTGCCGTACACGATTCTGGGCAACCCGTATTTCATTGCCAGCTATCTCTGCACACCGCTCGTCACCTTCCCGGTCTCCGCGTTGAAGCCAGGCGCCAAAGTGCGCGGCACGACGATCGCCGAGCTCGGCAACCAGAACCGGCCGATCGACATGATCGTCTACTCGAAAGGCGGCGCGGACTTCGTGCTGATGTCGAACGACGCCCGCGGCGTGATGAAGATGCCAGCCTCGGCATTCACGAACGCGAAACCGATCGAGCGGCCCGTTCCGGCAGACACCGCCGGCGTGAAATACGAAACCATCGCCAGCATGCGCGGCGTCACCGAACTGGATCGGCTCGACGCGGACCGCGCCATCGTGATTGCGCGCGGCACGGGAGGATTGGATCTGCGCGTCCTGCCGCTGCCATGAGGGCGGCCGGCCGAGTCGTTGGCTGGAGTGTCTCGGTTGCGCTGCACGCCGGACTCGCGGCCGTGATGCTCTGGCCCGTGTCGTCCGCGCCGCGGCCGTCCGCGGCGCCGGCGCGCGCCTCCGATTCCGGGCCCAAGGTGGAGGTCTTCGTCGCCGACCAGCCCGAGTCTGGTGCGGCGCCAGGCCTGAAATCATTCGCGGCGGAACAGGATCCCGTCGATTTCCTGCTCGACCCCGGCTCGTCGACGCTGCCGCTGCCCGGTTTCACATTCGACTACGCCAAAGTAGCGGACCGGGCGGCGTTGCTGTTTCCGTTTCTCTCGCCGGGCTTGTCGCTGGATGCGTTCGGGTTGAAGCCACGCGATCCGTCGCGACGGCTGTACAATTCGCTGACGGTCGCCGCCGACTCCGGCCGCCGCAGCCAGGGACCGCTGGCGCTCAGCGAGTCCCGGCTTCAGCAGGTCATCGATGAGTCGTGGTCCCGTCGCGATCGCTGGAAGGTCTTCGATGGCGTGATGACGCTTGCCGCGGCGCACGACCCTGAAGAGGGCGCGCTGCCAATCCTCTTTCAACGCTACGTGCAGCAGAACGCGCTCCAGCCGTACGCGGATACGACGATGCGCGATCCGCGACTGTGGGCCCAACTGGGGTTGGCCGCCGACCACGTGGCATTCGTCGGATTCATCAGTCGCTACGCGACCGAACATCCGTCAACCCGGGCGACGACAGAACTGCTGTTCCTGCTCGACAAGCTCGCGCAGGCCAGCTTCGATTGCCTGGTGACGCTGCTCGACATCGTCCCATCCGCCGACCTGCGGTGGACGTCGGGCCAGAGTCCCCAGGCGTACCAGCTGATCGAGAACCTGCTCGCGTATTACCGCCGCCATCTCGAGCGCAACCGGATCGATTCTCCGCAAACACTTCGCACCTACTACGACAAGATTCGGCTGGCGATCTTGAGCGCTCTGCTCCAGATGACGCCGAGCGGTTATCGTGCCGGTGATGCCCGATATCTGATCGGCACGATCTACTGGCGCCATGACGATCGCGCGGCCGCGTTGCAGGCATGGCGCGGGATCGTTCCCGATCGATCGGACGGCTACCTGACCGCCTACTCGCAGATCCTCGAGGCGATCCAGGGGGGCGACGATCCGCGTGACCCCCTGATGCGGCGTCGCATCGATCGGGCACTCGATGCCGAGCTGGGGCGCTGGCGCGACTTCTCATACACGAGGCTCCGACACTTTGGCTACCGCTTCGACACCTACTAAATCGCGCGCGGCGACTGCCGTCGTCGCGCTGATCGTGTGGCTGGCCTCACCGGGCGGCGCGCAAACGGCTGTCCACTCGGGACAAGTCACCTTCGCCGGTCTGGCGCTGCCCGGCGCGACGGTGACGGCGGTTCGAGACAACCAGGAAGCCGCGACGACTTCGGAGTTCGACGGCACGTATCGGTTCGAAGACCTTCCTGACGGCGCCTGGACGATTCGCGTCGAGATGCTGGGCTTCGTCACCGCGAGCCGCGAACTGATCCTTCCTGCCAGCAATCCGGTCACCATCGATCTCTCGCTGCTGCCGTTCGACGAGATCGCCAGGACTGCGGTCCGTGTCGCAACGCCTGCCACCGCTGGATCGGCGGCACCTGTGGGCGGCGACGCGTTTCAGCGCACGGAAGTGAACGCGTCGGGCAAACCTGCGCCGCAAGCGGCCGCTGCCGCACCTCCGCCGGTCGACCCGTTTGGCGACGCTGCGATGAGCGCGGCTGACGGCCTGCTCATCAACGGCAGCGTGAACAACAGTGCCGCTTCGCCGTTCGCGCAGACGGCGGCATTTGGCAACAACCGCCGCGGTCCGCAGTCGCTGTACAACTGGGGACTCGGGACGCAGCTCGGACACTCCGGTCTGGACGCGCGGCCCTATTCGTTCGCCGGTCAACAGACGCCCAGGCCGAGTTACTTCGACGTCCAGGTCATGGGTACGTTCGGCGGACCGATTCGCATTCCCGGTGTCCTGCGCAACGGTCCAGTCGTGTTTCTCGGGTATCAGCGACTGAACGATCACAACGCGACTACCGAGTCGGCGCTGATGCCGACGCTGGCGGCGCGCCGCGGCGATTTCTCACAGTCCGCCTCTGCCGTGATCGATCCGGCGACTGGACTGCCCTTCGCCGGCAATCAGATCCCCGAGGGACGGATCAGCGAGCAGGCACTATCGCTGCTCAAGTACTATCCGGCGCCGAACGTCGATGGTTCCGGCCGCTACAACTTCCAGGCACCGGTCGTCGTGAGGACCACGCAGGACAGCCTGCAGAGTCGCGCGACGCAGCGGCTCAACGGAGCGAACCAGCTGTCCGGTACCTTGTCCTATCAACGCACGACGACCGACACGACGAACCTGTTCGGCTTCCTCGATTCCAGTCGCGTCGCCAACCTCGACGCCGCGGTGAACTGGTCGCATCGGTTTACACCGCTGTTCTCGCTGCGTCTCAGATACCAGCACACGCGGCTGTCGACCGATGTCAGCCCATTTTTCGCCGGACGCGTCAACGTGTCCGGTGATGCCGGGATTTCAGGCAACAACCAGGATCCGGAGAACTGGGGTCCGCCCGCCCTCGTCTTCGGAAACGGCGTCGCCGGCCTCGGCAACCCGCAATTCAGCGCAGTTGACGACTGGACGCATGGCGGCGGGGCGGAGGCGGCGCTCAGCAAAGGCCGTCACTACCTGACCCTTGGCGGCAGTGGACGTCGGCGTCACTTCGATGTGTTCGGCCAGCAGAACGCGCGCGGAACCTTCACCTTCACGGGATCCGTTACCGGCGCCGATTTCGCCGATTTTCTGCTCGGCATTCCCCACAGCAGCTCGATTGCCTTCGGCAACGCCGACAAACTCTTCCGCGGGTCGGCGTTCGACGCGTACCTGAATGACGACTGGCGCCTGTCGCCGTCACTCACGCTGAACCTCGGGGTCCGATGGGAATACGAGTCGCCGCTTTCGGAAGCATTCGGCCGCCTCGTCAACCTCGAGGTGACGCCGGGGTTCACGGCGGCTTCGCCCGTGATTGCCGCCGACCCGATCGGACCCATCACCGGCGAGCGCTACCCTTCGTCTCTCGTGCAGCCTGACTGGCGCGGTCTTCAGCCTCGACTCAGTCTGGCCTGGCGCCCGATCGCGGGATCGTCGCTGGTGATTCGCGCCGGGTATGGCATCTACCGGAATACGAACGTCTACCAGTCGATCGCGCTCGCGCTTGCCCAACAGCCGCCGCTCTCGAAGACCGCCAATCCGGAAAACACCGCTGAAACTCCGCTCACGCTCGCCAACGGCTTTGTCGAACCTGCGGACGGGGCCAATACTTTCGCTGTTGATCCGACATTTCGAGTCGGCTTTGCCCAGAACTGGCAGGTGTCGGCGCAGCGCGATCTGCCGGCCTCGCTGACGGTGATTGCGACCTACCTCGGCGCCAGCGGCAACCACCTCATGCAACAGTTCCTGCCGAATACCTATCCGAACGGCGCGGTCAGCCCCTGCCCCGCCTGCCCGGCGGGATTTGTCTACCTCACGTCCGACGCCAGTTCGTCACGCCACGCGGCGCAGCTGCAACTCCGCCGTCGTCTCCGCAATGGGCTGACCGCAACCTTGCAGTACACCCTGGCCAAGGCCACTGACGATGCTGCGACGCTTGCCGGAACGACGCTGAACGGGGCCGTCATCGCGCAGGACTGGCTGGCGCTCGACGATGAGCGCGCTCCGTCTGCGTTTGACCAGCGTCATCTGGTGACGGCGCAGTTTCAATACACCACTGGCGTCGGGGTGTCCGGCGGCGCGCTGATCGACGGACTGAAGGGTTCGCTCTTCAAGGGATGGACGCTGTCGAGTCAGCTCACGCTCGGCAGTGGGATGCCGCTTACCCCGGTCTATCTCAATTCCGTGAGCGGCACGGGAATCACGGGCACGATTCGCGCGGATCTGACGGGCGCGTCGACCGACGACATCGCTGACGGGTTCTACTTGAACCCGGCGGCGTACGCCGCGCCGGTTGACGGGCGCTGGGGACGCGCAGGACGAAACTCTATCGTGGGGCCGACCCAGTTCCTGCTCAACGCCGGGTTGTCGCGGACATTTCTGCTCGGGGATCGTTTGAATCTCGACTGGCGGATCGACGCGTCCAACGTGCTGAACTACGTGACCTACGCCGGAGTCAACACCATCGTCGACAGTCCGCAGTTCGGGCTGCCGAACCGCGCGAACCAGATGCGCAAGCTGCAGACGAGTCTGAGGATGAGGTTCTGAAGATCGATTCCTAAAAGGACACAGAGGAAGCAAAGGACGCAGAGGATGCAAACGATAAAAGCCCTGAGGTGGGCCGTGGTCGCGGCACTCACAGTGGTAGCCCCTGCGTCCTCTGCTCCCTCTGCGTCCTCGTCACTTAACACTACGCAACAGCCGACGTTCAGAAGCGGAACGAGGCTGGTCGTGCAGACGGTCACTGTCAAAGATCGCGACGGCAAGCCGATCGAGGGACTGACCGCGAAAGACTTCGTCATCACGGAGGATGGGGAGCCGCAGAGCATCGCCTTCGTGGAGTACCAGCGGTTGGAAAATCCCGGTCAGACCACGGCGAGCGCGAATGCTGTTCCGCCTCCGGCTGCCGCTCAGCCCGACGCCGCACCGGCGCCCGCTCCACCGTCGTCCGCGACACCCTCGATCGATGCCCGTTACCGCAATCGACGTCTCCTGGTGCTGTACTTCGATCAGACTGCCCTGCCCCCTCACGATTTGATTCGGGCTTTTTCAGCTGCCAGGTCGTACATTGCGGCGCAGATGCAGCCGCTGGATCTGGTGGCGATCATGAGCTTCGAGGGCGGCGCGGTGCGCATCCGGCAGGAGTTCACTGACGATCGCGCGAAGCTGAACGAGGTGCTCATCCGCCTGATGGCCGGCAACGATCTGGACGGCGACGGCATTCCGGACACGACCGATGACATCGGGACCGCATTCGGGCAGGACGATGCCGAGTTCAGCATCCTCAACACCGATCGGCAGCTGTCAGCGCTGCAGACCGCGGTGGGCATGCTGCGACCGTTTCCCGAGCAGAAGTCGCTGGTCTATTTCGCGAGCGGCCTGCGGCTGAACGGCGTGGACAACCAGGCGCAGCTGCGCGCGACGATCAACGCGGCGATTCGCGCCAACGTGTCGATTTTCCCCGTCGATGCCCGCGGACTGGTCGCGTCGGCGCCGATGGGCGACGCCTCGCGCGCGTCGCCAGGAGGCCTGGGGACGTTCACCGGCCGCCTCGCAGAGAACACGATGACCGGCTTCCAGCGATCGCAGGATACGCTGTACGGTCTCGCGAAGGACACCGGCGGACGGGCGCTGTTCGATTACAACGATCTGTCGCTCGGCATCGTGCAGGCAGCCGAGGCGATCACCAGCTACTACATCATCGGCTACTACAGCACCCACACCGCCCTCGACGGCAAGTTCCGGCGCGTGCGTGTCACCCTGGCCGGCGGGCTGTCAGCGGAGTTGACGCATCGCCAGGGATATTTCGCCGACAAGGAGTTCGCGAAATTCACGGCGGCCGACAAGGAACGCCAGCTCGAAGAAGCGTTCATGCTGGAGAACCCGATTACCGAGATCACGATCGCGATGGAGGTGAACTACTTCCAGTTGAACCGGGCCGAGTACTTCGTGCCGGTGGCGGTCAAGATTCCCGGCAGCGAGCTGGCGCTGGCCCGCCGCGGCGGCGCGAGCCGGACGGTCATCGACTTCCTGGGCGAGGTGAAGGACGACTACGGGGTGACGATTCAGAACGTCCGCGACAAGCTCGACATCCGCTTGACCGATCAAACGGCCGCCGAGCTCGCGAAGCGGCCGATCCAGTACGAGACCGGCTTCACGCTGCTGCCCGGCAAGTACGTCCTGAAAATCCTGGCGCGCGATGCCGAAACCGGGCGGATCGGGACGTTTCTCACGCCGTTCACGATTCCCAATCTCAATCGGGAGGAACAGCGGATCCCCACCAGCTCTGTTGTGCTGAGCAGCCAGCGTGTTCCGCTCGGCGATGCGCTCTACAGCGTCCGGCAGAAGGTTTCCGCAGAACAGGCGAGCCCACTCGTCTACGACGGGCAGAAGCTGGTGCCCAGCGTGACGCGGGTCTTCAGCCGCGGCCGCGATCTGCATGTGTTCCTGCAGGCGTATCAGCGCGCGGCGACGATCACGCAACCGCTGGTGGCGTTTGTGAGCTTCTACCGCGGAGGGGTCAAGGTCTTCGAAACGCAGCCGCTGGCGGTGACCGACGGATTGGATCCGCGTTCCAAGGCGGTGTCGCTGCGCTTCACCCTGCCGCTCGCCGCCGTCGATCCGGGGCGATACGACTGCCAGGTGACCGTCCTGGATCCCACTGGCGTGAAGGCGGCGTTCTGGCGCGCGCCGATCGCGGTGATCCCATAACCCGAAGAGGCGGACCTGAGAGGTCCGCCCTACGTACGCTCGTAGGTAGGGCGCACCTCTTAGGTGCGCCAAATCTTTGCGAAAGATCCGCCCTACTTGGCGGGAACGACCGTGCTGGCCGTATGCAGGCGCAGCTCCCCGGCTTTGAGGTGCGCGTGCAGGCGATAGCGCCCCTTGCCCTTCCAGTCGAACGATCGGAAGAGGCCTTCCTTCGTGACGTTGAAGGGGTTGGCGTGAATCTCGCCGGCCCAGATCGCGGCGTCCACACGCTCGTAGTCATCGGCGCGAACGACGTCGATGTCGAGCTCGCCGGCGTGCAGCTCGACGTCTTTGTCCCCCTCGATGCCCTTGATGGCGAGCTCGCCGGCGGTCAGCCGGACGTGCAGGTTCGAATGGGCCGGGACCTGGATGCGGACTTCGAAGTTGTTCTGCGGGCCGTCGGTCCAGATCTTCGCCTCGGTGCCCTTGACGTCGACGCGATTGTCGACCTCGTCCAGCCGATCGCGGTCTTCGACGCTCCAATCGAGCCGAATCCGGCCTTCAGGCGACCCGACGATCTCGTATTCGCCGGCGGACAGGCTCATCGTAATGCGACCGCCGGTGCCGAATTGACGCTCCAAGGCGGTCGATCGCTGTGAGGATTGCGCCAGCGGGACTGCCACCAGCACGGTTCCGGCCAGCGCGGCGGCGGCGGAGATTCGCATGAAAAGACCCTCCATGGAGAATCGCTGTAGGCAAGAGACGGACGCCCCTGCCCACATGTTCCCGGAATTTCGGCACCGGCTGTCAGACCCGCCGGTTCCGGCCGAAAAGGGGATCTGGAGGATCCAGAGTGTTCTGGTGGTTCGAGCGAAGCGGACAGTACCTCAGATACGAAACGCGGGAACGGCCAAGCGGCGGCTTCGAGTTGCGGGTGGTCAGACCCGACGGATCGGAACAGGTCGAGAACTTCACCGACTCGTCAGATCTGACCCGCCGCCAGCTGGCATTCGAGCGCGACCTCACCTCAGATGGCTGGACCGGCCCTCACGGATGGAATCTCTGAATCGCGAAATTAGGAATTAGGAAGTCGGAATTAGGAATTCGGTTCAGAATTCCTAATTCCTAATTCCCCATTCCTAATTATTTGCTGTCTGTCCCCCTACGGTTCCGACAGCACCAGCGAGAAACGGAAGTTGAACGTCGGGTTCTGCGTGAAGGTCACGCCGCCGTCGCTGGAAACGTACGACAACCCGAAAATTGCGACGTCATTGCCCGGAGGCGTGGGAAGGCCACCGTCCAGTCCGATGAGCGGCGGCTGACCGCTCACGCCAGGATACGGCGTGGTCGTCGGGATTCGCAGCACCATGAACAGGTCGGTGATCGAGCCATCGGCAATCCCTGCCATGACCTGCTTGCCGAGATCGTGGCCGTCCGGCAGATAGAACGGCGCGAAGTCGCCGTCCTGCCCGAGAAAGCCCGTCACACGGGCGAGCGGCTCCGTCAGACTGATCAGAGCATTCGTGCCCGATACCGATCCGGTCGCCAGAATTGCCTCTGCGAAAACCGCCGGGACAGACGCATCAACAACGTGGGTCTCGAATGAAGCGGAGTGGAAGACGATCGTCCCACCGCTCGCTGCCGCCGCCCCAGTGACTTGGGC
Organism: uncultured Acidobacteriota bacterium; assembly: GCA_963728825.1. Taxonomy (GTDB): domain Bacteria; phylum Acidobacteriota; class Vicinamibacteria; order Vicinamibacterales; family CAVVIG01; genus CAVREM01. The sequence continues at coordinate 1,058,773 of CAVSLA010000004.1, read as the reverse complement.
CGCCGGAACTCGGACGGCGTAGTAGCGACCTGCCGGGCTGTTGATGAACCCGATGAAGTTGCGATTCCCGAAGTTGTTGATGTTGATGTTCTTCGTGGTCGTGATGTCGATGCCAGCCGCGGTTCGGCCAGCGTGGGCCACGACGTTCTTGGCCTGACCGGGCCGCACTTCCACAGCACCTTCCTGGTTGCGGTTGTAGAACTCCTCGGAGAAGTTCAACTGACCGAAGAAGGCACCAATCTGAGCGGTGAAGCTCACCGATCCCAGCCGGAACGGGATCTCCGTCGATCGCCTCGACGCCCACCGCGTAGCTCCCTTTCGGCACCGGAATCACATACTTCCCGTCCAGGATGGCGTCCGCCACGTTGGGCAGGAAGAACAGCCCGCCGTTGGCCAGGTTGAACGACAGCTGGGTCGTGCCGCTGAAGCCGGCCGCGACGAAGCGCCCGCCATCCCAGATCGAGGCGTTGACGCTGGCGCCGGCAACCGGCTGATTGAGGACGCCGTGCCGAACCTCTCCGGTGATCAAGCCGTAGGCCGAGGCGAACGGCACGTCGCCGCCCTGCAGTGCGGCCGGTCCGCTGGCTGCGGTCCCCTCGGGTACCAGTAGGAAGCCCACGCGATGTCGTCGCTCGCGAGGGTCTGCTGCGACAGCTCGGACACGGGATCCCCGGTATCGATGAAAGGAAACATCGACGTTCCGGTGCCGTCGGTGGCGCTGTACTGATTGTCGAGCGTGTGTGACAGGCCCAGCGAGTGACCGAACTCGTGAACGGCGACGGCCATCAGATCGACTGATCGGGTGACGGTATCGACCGCGGCGGGATCGGTTGTGAAGCGGAGACCGTTGCTCACCTTGGTGTTGAACTGCACGTCGTTATCGAGGATCGTCCCCGCCTTGTAGAAGCCGGCCGGGAACTCGATATCGCCGTCGCTGTCGGCATCGGTAGCGACGGCAATCAGGTTCGAGACGTCGGCATCGCCATCGCCGTCGATATCTTCGCCGTGCACCAGGGTCACGTCGTCGATCAGCGATACGGAAGGTGACGAAGCGATCGCGGCGAATGCCGCCGCCGTCCGGAACGTCAGCTCGTTGCGCATGTCGAAGCCGCGCAAGCCCGGGTTGGCGGTGGTTCCGGTGATTCGCATGTCGATGAACGACGTCGGGAGGACATTCCAGGCATCGAGCGACGCCTGCAACGCGGCGCGCGCGGCCGCGACAGTGAGAAACGCCGGGCCGAGCGGGTTCGGAATCGGGTCGAGCGTCGTATTCATCTGGTACTGGACGGGAATGGTGCGTTCGTCCCATCGAATGCCGATCACCTTGGCGAGCACGTGACCGGGAATCGGCGACGGTCGCAGTTTCCGGTGATGTCGACGGTTTCGAGGACGCCGCCGGCGCGCAGCGTTTCGCTCCGCTGCCCACCATGAGTCCTGCGCCCAGCGCGACAATGAGAATTTTTTTCATGATTGTGTGCTCCTCGGCTCAGCGGGCGAGATAGCCGGCGATTTCGTTCCGGAAATCGGCGAGCGGCGTGAGCATCGACCGTCCCGCGCGAGAGGCCGGTGCCTTCAACGAGCTGCGACCCTCTCAAGTCGCGGCTGACGACCCGAGTCCCGCCCTGCTGCGTGAGGATCGAAAATTTGCCCTGCGCGAATCCGGCGACGATGAGGCCGCCGACGTCACTATCCTGCGTCAGAAAGAGGAACACATCCTCACCGTCCCGCATCTGGGGCGCGCCGGGATATGTCATCGCGACCTTGACGCGGCGGTTGGCGTCGACGCCGCCCGGCAGCAGCACCTCGATCTGGCCGCTGACGGTGCCCTTGATCGTTTCGGCAATCTGCACCGTCACCGCGGTCACGAGCGTGCGATCGATCCACCGGCTTTCGGACGCGACGACGCGACCGATCACGATGGCCTCCGCCTCGGCGGTGAGCTGTTCGTTGTTGAGGCGCAGCGAAATGTCGGCTGCCGCGGTCGACGCCACGAGCCAGACCGGCAGAGCCACGAGCAGAACTCGAAGCCGTTGGAACATGGGAACTCCTTTTGGAATGCGCGAAAGAATGCGTCCCGCGCTCGCCGGATGCAAGCGAAAAGTTCGGACGACAGCACACAAACTTTGCGCTACGCTAAGCGTCATGCGAATGACGATTTTGTCTATGGCGCTGACGCTGATGACCGGCGCGCTGGCGGATCGTGTCGTCAACGCACAGGGCGACGCGTTGACAAGCACCGACTGTTCCGTCGAACGCTTGCAGCAGAAGTCGCCGCCAGGAACGACAATCACTGGCGCGGCCATGGTCGAGGCGGCCACCAACCTGCCGGCCTACTGCCGCGTCGAGGGACACGCTGCGTCACCAGGGAACACGGTGAACTTCCGACTCGGTCTGCCGGTGCGGTGGAACGGCAAGTTCTATTTCCAGGGCGTCGGCGGTCTGGCCGGCACCATCGGATCGCTCAACACCGGCCTCGCGCGCGGCTACGCGTCGGCGTCGACCGACACGGGACACGCGGCCAGCGATGCCACCTGGGGACAGAACCGCGCCAAGGAGATCGACTACGGGCATCGCGGCACGCACGTCGCCACGGTGGCGACCAAGTCGCTGGCGGCGGCGGCGTACGGCCGCCCGTTGCAGCAGGCGTATTTCAATGGCTGTTCGAACGGCGGCCGTCAGGCGCTGATGGAAGTGCAGCGCTACCCCGAAGATTTCACCGGCATCATCGCGGGCGATCCGGCCACCGGCACGCCGATGCAGCTGGGCCGCGCGCTCGTGTATCAGCACATGCTCGCGTCGATCGAGAACTATCTCCCGGCCGAGAAGGTCGAACTGCTGTCGAAAGCGACGCTTGCCGAATGCGACGCAAGAGATGGGCTGACCGACGGACTCATCACCGATCCCAGGGCCTGCACGTTCAAGCCGGAAACCCTGAAGTGCGCCGGCGCGGACGGCCCCACCTGCCTGACGGCCGGTCAACTCGAAACGGTCAAGCGGATCTATTCGCCGGTGAAGCTCCCGAACGGCGAGACCTATACGGCTGGGCTGCCGGTCGGGCACGAAGGCGACCGCAGCGGATGGCACGACTGGATCACCGGACCGGTGCCGCCAACGCCGCAACCGGACGGCTCGCTCGCCTACACCACCAACGAGCTGCCGAGTGGCTACCGGCTCAGCGAACAGAACATGCGCTTCCTGGCGCTCGACACCGACGAACCGGGATTCAACTGGCGGATGATTCGATTTCCGGCGGATCTGCCGCGTTTGAAGACGATGAGCGAGATCCTGAGCCCGCTCGATCCGGATCTGCGGCCGTTCAAGAGCCGCGGCGGCAAGTTGATCATGTATCACGGCTGGGCCGACCCGGCGATCAGCGCCTACGGCACACTCGACTACCACGAGAAGGTCGTGAAGATCGTCGGCGGGCCCCGTGAAGCCGACCAGTTCCTGCGCACCTACTTCGTCCCCGGCATGCACCACTGCAGGGGCGGTCCCGGACCGGACTCCTTCAACATGCTGACCGTGCTGGAAGACTGGGTCGAAAAAGGTGTCGCGCCCACGAGGGTCATCGCGTCGCATTCGACCGACGGCAAAGTCGATCGCACCCGTCCGCTCTGCCCGCACCCGCAGGTGGCGAAGTACACCGGCAGCGGCGATATCAACGACGCCGCGAATTTCAGGTGTGAGTAGGTCGAGGCGGACCTAGAGGTCCGCCCTACGTACGTAGGCCGGGCCTCTCAGGCCCGGGCGTCCGCTTCTCTACGCGCGATTATCGAACGGCAGGCTCATGAACGTGCCCTCGGCGTCCGGCCGCAGGATGAGTTGCGTCGACAGGAGCAACAGCGTCAGCCGGCCCGTGACGTCGCGGCTGATCGTGAGCGGCTGCTGCCAGCGGACGTGCCAGTCGTAGGCGGCGAACCAGTGGCCGCTGCCGACTTCGATGTAGTCGGGCAGCTTGTTGTTCGAGCGGAGAAACGTGATCTGAGCGTCGCGTATCGCTCTGATTTCGCCGAACGCCCGCTGGCTGCGGATTTCGTCGCGCAGCTCGTTCAACGCCCTGACGACTTCTGCGGCGTCGCGCGAGTCGCTGCGCTGCGCCTCGGCGCCCGCGAAGGCGCCGACGACCCCCCCCATCACGCCGCCGCTCAGCATGTGCCGTCGGTCAATCATGTCGCTCTCCGTGGCATCTCCGTCGGCCTCCGTGTCATTTCCAATTGTAAATTTCCAATTGTAAATTACGTGGTCCGCGCTATTCCCTTCCAGTTTTTCACCAGGTAGTCCGCCGTCCGCCACGACAGCGCCTGGACGGTATGCGTCGGGTTGTGCGCACCGCTCGTCCCCATCACCGACGCCCCGAGGATGCCGAGGTTCGGCACCTCGTGGGCGAAGCCCCAGCGATTGACGACATTGGTGTCGGGATTGTCGCCCATCCTCGTCCCGCCGTAGGCGTGGGTGGAGGCGCCCATCGCGCCGCCGACGGGGGCACGCTGGATCGCCATCGCACCGGCCGCGCGGTACCACTCCTCCATCTTGTCCTGACAGAACGCGGCAATGCGGCGTTCGTTTTCCTTGTACTCGGCGGTGATGCGGATCACCGGGAAGCCGAGCGGATCCTTTACGTCCGGATCGAGATCCAGATAGTTGTCCTCGTAGGGCAGCGTGGTCTTCTGAATGTAGGAACCGTGCGACCGGTCGGCGTTCTCCTTGATGAATGCTTTCCACTGCGAGCCCCACGCCGGCGCCAGGCCGTAGGTGTTCATGCCGGATGCCGAGATCGGCCGGCGATCGGACATCACCCACAGGTTGCCGCCGCCGATGAAGTCGAGCGACGAGTGATCGAAGTTGTCGTCGGCCCAGTTGTCCACCGCCACGCCCTGCGCCGGCAGGCCGTACCAGGATTTCAGGTCGTAGGGAAACAGCGCGGACACGCCGGCGCCCTGATGATGACTGAAGTAGTGGCGGCCCACCTGGCGGTGGTTGTTGGCCAGGCCGTTGGCGAACGCCTTCGACTTCGACAGAAGCAGCAGCCGCACGTTCTCGTACGTGTAGGACGCCAGCAGCACGACTTTGGCCGGCTGGAAGTACTCCGTCTGGTCCGCGAGGTAGTTCACGCCGGTGGCCCGTCCATCGCCGTCGACCTCGATGCTGGTCACCGTGGCGTGCGTGACGACTTTCAGCCGTCCGGTCGCCTGGGCGCGGGGAATCGTCGTGACGTTGGTCGAGTTCTTCGCGTCGACGTGGCAGCCGCCGGTGTTGCAGAACCCGTGGTACATGCAGCCTGAGCGGTTCTGATAGGGCCGCGAGTTGATCGCCGCCGGGCCCGGAAACGGATGCCAGCCGATCGTTCGGGCCGAGGCCGCCATCTTCTCGAGGAACGCCGTCCAGCGCAGCGCCGGCATCGGGTACTCGCGCTTGCGAGCGCCCTCGAAGCGATTGCCGCGAGGATCGATCTTCCCGTTGACGTTGCCGGCCTGTCCGGAGACGCCGACTTCGTATTCGACCTTCTCGTAGTACGGCTCGAGCTCTTCGTAGCCGAACGGCCAGTCTTCCACGGTCGAGCCGCCGGGAATCCGCGACGCGCCGTAGCGCCGCCTGGTCTCGCTGACGACCTTGAAGTCCCACGGGTTCAGGCGCCAGTGCTGCGCCCAGTAGTGCAGGCCCGTGCCGCCGACGCCGTTCATCATCGGATGGCCGCCTCTCGTGGTCGGCGACGAGGCGGTCGCGCGAACCGTCGGCGCTTCGCCGTCCGTCTTGTGGACGGCCATCGGCCAGCCGCGCACGTTGTTGCGCAGCTCGTCGGGCGCGAAGTCACGGCGCGTCAACCAGGAGCCCGCTTCGAGACCGATCACCTCGATGCCCGCCTGCGCCAGCGGCAGGACCGCCACGCCTCCCGCCATGCCGAGGCCGATGACCACGACATCGGTGTCCTTGAGCCTAGTCGCCATGATGGGGTTCCCCATGTGCGGCCGATGCAGTGGCTTTGTTGAACATCGTGTTGTCGTACGCGGAGCGGTGATTCGGCTTCAGCTGGTTGCGCTCGAGCGCCTGCTGATCGGCCGCCGACACCGTGGTGCGGACGCCTGGATATCCCAGCAGATCCCAGCCGATGAAGTTGGCATTCCCGCCGTAGTAGGGATCGCCGAAGGTCCCCTGGCGCGTGTGATTCAGGACCATACTGAAAAACTGCGCCGAGCTCCCCGAGAAGCCGGCGCCGGAGCCGGTGGCGGCGCCGGTCTCGACGTCAATCAGCACCGAGTCCTGATCGATGGGGCTCAACTCGCCGAACGGCCGGCCGCGCGACATCCGGCAGTAGCGATCGAATGCGGCCAGGCCCGATCGATAGGCGTCGCGTGAGCTGGCGAGCGCGCCGCCGAGCGCACGATCGATGTAGCGGACGGCTCCGGCTTCACGCGCCCCCGGACCGAGCGCGTCGCTCGGGATCAGACGAGCGGCGATTAGGTCGAGCAGATCCGCTTCCTGCGCGGTCAGCGATTCGAGCGCCCCGCGCACGGCGGCAGCCGCACCCTGCACCGCGGCACCCGGCACCGCGGCACCCGGCAAGGCGACACCCGGGAGTGGCAGCGCCGCGGCCGCCGCCGCCGCGACGCCGGCGCCTCTCAAGAGGTCGCGACGCGTAATGATTCGCGGTTTCTCGTCTGACATTCGTTCCCCCCGGGCCTGTCACAGCATTTTGCAATTCAGTAACGGGCCTAAAAAGGCCCGCCCCGCGTACGTAGGCCGGACCTCTTAGGTCCGGCGTCAGGGCTTCGACAACGCTTTGCGCTCGTAGATCGGAACGATCTCGCCCTGCCCGATGACGTGTCCTTTGACCGCCTCGAGCAGCTCGGGGCGCGTCAGGTTTGGCTTGAGATCGAGCGCCGCGTCGAGCGCGTACACGATGAAATGATAGCCATGCGGTTTGCCCGGTGGCGGCGCGGGCCCACGATACATCGCGCGCTTGAAGCCGTTCAGGCCCTGCACCGCACCGGACACTTCAGCCGGCATCGGCACGCTCGTATCGATCGGAATGTTCTCGGGCAATCCTTTGGCCGTCCCGGGGATCTTGTAGATCACCCAGTGCACGAACGGCGGCGGGTTGCCGGCGTCGAAATCCTCGCAGACCACCGCGAACTCGCGCGTGCCGGCCGGGACATTCGTCCAGGTGAGTGGCGGCGACACGTTGCGACCGTCCGGCGTGTAGTCGCGCGGCATCATCGCGCCTGCCTTCAGCGTCGGACTGTCGACGACGATCTTGTGAATTGGCTGCGCGGCTGATTGCGCGTCGACCATTTGGCGCCAGTGTAAGGGAGAATACCCGGCATGAGCGACATCATTCGTGAGACAGCTGCCCGCTGCCGCAACTGGGGGAAGTGGGGGCCGGACGATGAGCGGGGCACGCTGAATTACATCACGCCGGATCTGGTGGTGCGCGCCGCGCAGCTGGTCCGCCGCGGCGCAATCTTCTCGCTGGCGCTCCCCTTCAACGCCAAGGGTCCGCAGATCAACCAGCCGCGCCGCTTCAACCCGATCCACCGGATGATGCTCACCGGGCCCGACTTCACGACCGGCGCACTGAAGCTGCCGGGCGGCGTCGGATTCACGGACGACATGGTGACCATGCCGCTGCAGTGCGGCACGCAGTGGGATGCGCTGAGCCACTGCTTTACGGATGGCCGGATGTACAACGGCTACGACGCCAATCAGGTCGCCAGCAACGGCGCCAAGAAGAACGGCATCGAGAAGATTGCCGCCGGCGTGGTCTCGCGCGGCGTCCTGCTCGACATCCCGCGCGTCAAACAGGTCAGATGGCTCGAACCGGGGTACGCAATTACGGTCGACGACCTCGATCAGGCGCTTGCCGCGCACCGCGTCGCCGCCGGTCGAGGTGACATCCTCATCGTGCGCACCGGACATCTCGCCATGTGTCGGGACCGGCAGGACTGGGGCACCTATGCCGGCGGCGATGCGCCCGGTCTGTCGTTCTACACCGCCGACTGGGTCCATCAACGCGAGCTCGCAGGGGTCGCGACGGACACCTGGGGGATGGAGGTACGTCCGAACGAGATCCCCGATTCGTTCCAGCCGCTCCATCAGATTTTCATCCCAGCCATGGGACTGCTCATCGGCGAGATCTTCGATCTCGAGGCGCTGGCCGACGACTGCGCCGCCGACGGGGTCTACGAATTCTTCTTCACCGCTCCTCCGCTGCCCATCACCGGCGCGGTTGGTTCGCCAATCAACCCGCTTGCATTGAAATAAGACACTCGATTTTTTTTCGACTCCTTACAGTTTCTTGCTTGAATCCTCGCTTTCTAGGGCGTAGCGTGCCGTCTTCCACGGTCGCTCAGTCGAAAAGGAGTAGTCCTATGTACCGAAAGGCACGGATTGCCGTATTCGTTTTCTGTACCGCTGTGGCCTGGGCCACCCCGTCCACTGCCGACGTCGTCGCTGACTGGAGCGTCTGTGCCCCAGGGATCATTGGAACCGGAAGGGCCGCGGTTCAGTTCGGAGCCGGTCCCTCCACCCAGCTCGATCTGGCAGTGGTGCACCTGGCCATGCACGATGCCATTCAGGCCTACGATCGCCGCTTCGAGCCGTACGCCGGCGTCATCAACCCTGGTGGAGGTTCGGCGATCGCGGCCGCTGCCAGAGCGGCCCACACCGTTCTCGTGACGAAGTTTTCTCCCGCGCAGTTCCCCGCGCTGCAGGCCACCATCGATGCGTGCTACACCACCTCCATGACGGGCGTCGTTCTCTCACCTGCAGACCTGGCCGCCAGCAATGCGGTGGGCATCACGGCGGCGAACAACGTACTCGCCGCCCGCGCTGGAGATGGCAGCTTTCCGATCCCCGCGACGCCGTTCCCTCCGGCCGGCACGACTCCGGGTCCTGGTCAATGGCGTCCAAACCCGGGTACGGTCAGCATGAATGCGCCGTGGGGCGGGGACGTTCGGCCGTTCGCGATCGAGAGCGTCGAGCGCTGTCAGCCCGACGATCTTCCCCTGATGACGAGCCTCGAGTACGCCGAGGCCTACAACGAAGTCAAGGCGCTCGGCTCGGCGACCAACTCGGCGCGCACCCCGGCACAGGGCCGAATCGCGCGAATGTATTCCGGCAACTTCTTCGGCCAATATAACCGTCTGTTCCGGGAGCTCGCCGCCGCCCACCTGGCCGGCAATAGTGTGGCAAGGCTTGGCGATCGCGCTCGCCTGTTCGCGCTGACCAACACGGCGATGGCCGATGCGTTCATCTGCTCGTGGCATTCGAAGAAGAAATTCAACTTCTGGCGGCCGATCCATGCGATCCAGAACGGCGATCAGGACGGCAATATCCTGACCGAGAAGGATGCCACCTGGACACCGTACTTCCTGCCAATTACCCCCAACTACCCCGATTACACGTCGGGGGCGAACAACATCACTGCCGCCAGCATGCGCATGTTGCAGCTGTTCTTCGACGGCGATCGTCCGTTCGAGTTTCAGATTTTTGCGGCGCCGTCTCCGGGCGGCCTCGTACCGGCAGCGGGCGACAGCCCGATCACCTACGATCGATTCTCGGACGTGATGAAGGATGTCATCGACGCGCGCGTCTATCTCGGCATTCACTTCCGCTTCGCCGACACTGAGGCGCGCAGCCAGGGCCGACGGGCTGCGATGCACACGTTCAAGAACATCCTGCAGCCCATCGACAAGCACGGGAACAAGTAAAGCGCTGGCCCCGGCGCCGATCGTTCGCTACGATCGGCGCTGGAGGTCTTCATGGCGACCGTCACCAGCCACCGCGTCGCGCGGTTGATCCAGGACCAGGATCTCTTCCACGAGGCGTGCTACATCAACGGCCGATGGCGTCCCGTCGCTGGGAACGCGTCGATCGCCGTCGACGACCCGGCGACCGGCGAGATCATCGGCCTCGTCCCGAAATTCGGCCGCGCCGAGACGCGCGAGGCGATCGACGCGGCCGCAGCGGCTCAGCCTGACTGGCGCCGGCGCACCGCCAAGGAACGGGCCGTCATCCTGCGCCGATGGTCCGACCTGATCGTCGCGAACCAGGACGATCTCGCGCGGTTGATGACGCTCGAGCAGGGCAAGCCGCTCACCGAGTCGCGCGGCGAGGTGGCCTACGGCGCCGCGTTCATCGAGTGGTTCGCCGAAGAAGGCAAGCGCATCTACGGCGAGACCATTCCCTCGCACGCCCGCGACAAGCGGATCGTCGTCATCAAGGAGCCAATCGGCGTCGTCGGCTGTATCACGCCGTGGAATTTTCCGATCGCCATGATCACCAGAAAGGTGGGCCCGGCGCTCGCCGCCGGGTGCACGGTCGTGGCGAAGCCCGCGTCCCAGACGCCCTTCTCCGCCCTCGCGCTTGCGGCGCTGGCGGAACGCGCCGGGCTGCCGCCGGGCGTGTTCAACGTCATCACCGGCTCGGCCGCTGAAGTCGGCGGCGAGCTGACCTCCAACCCACTGGTTCGAAAGATCTCGTTCACGGGCTCGACCGCCGTCGGCAAGATCCTGATGGCGCAGTGTGCCGGCACCGTCAAAAGGGTCTCCCTGGAACTTGGCGGCAACGCACCGTTCATCGTCTTCGACGATGCCGATCTGGATGCCGCGGTGGAGGGGGCGATTGCCTCGAAGTACCGCAACACCGGCCAGACCTGTGTGTGCGCCAATCGCCTGCTGGTCCAATCGTCGGTCTACGACGACTTCGCCGCACGCCTCGGGACCGCTGTCGACAAGCTCACAGTCGGTCCCGGGATGGACGAGGGCGTGTCACAGGGACCGCTCATCGACGAGGCAGCGGTCGAGAAAGTCGAGAGTCACATTCGCGACGCGGTCGCAAAAGGCGCGACGGTGACGAAGGGCGGCAAGCGCCTCTCGCCGCAGGGGCGCTTCTTCGCGCCGACCATCCTGACCGGCGTGACGCCGGCCATGGACGTCGCGCGCGAGGAAACCTTCGGCCCGGTCGCACCCCTGTTTCGCTTCGACGCCGAGGCCGATGCGATCGCGCTCGCGAACGCGACGGAGTTCGGGCTCGCTGCCTACTTCTACGGACGTGACATCGGCCGCATCTGGCGCGTCGCCGAGGCACTCGAGTACGGGATCGTCGGGATTAACACCGGCCTCATCTCGACAGAGGTGGCCCCGTTCGGCGGGATGAAGGAATCGGGCATCGGACGCGAGGGCTCGAAGTACGGTATCGAGGAATTCCTCGAAGTGAAATATCTATGCTTGGGAGGAATATAGGGAGCTCTAGATCTCAGGATCCCAGGATCTCAGGATCTCAGGATCTCAGGATCTCAGGAACTGAGGATCTGAGGTGTGAAATTCTGCAATCCGGATACTCGTCGCGGCAGGCACATTTTGCCGTGTGTGGTGGAATTTGTGGCGTCTCCCGAATGATCTGGACTGGAACGATTGGTGCACCTGCCGGCCGCGTGAACGAGATCGCCGAGGCGCTGCGGCAAAGGGTGCGGAGGTTCGCAGTTAGGCTCGTGAGGTTCCTGCGGCTCCTGCCTCGCGATCCGGTGACCACCGAGCTTGTCCGGCAGCTCGCGAAGTCGGGACCCGGGATTTCAGCGAACTACCGCGCCGCGTGCCGCGGCCGCTCGCGGCGCGAATACATCTCAAAATTAGGAACGGTCGTCGAAGAGGCCGACGAAACAGAGCATTGGCTGCTCGTTCTGATCGAGAGCAAAATCGTCTCTGGATCGGAGGTGGAGTTTCTTCTGGATGAAGCCTGCCAGCTGCGGGCCATCTTCAAGGCTTCGCACGATACCGCGCGCCACAATTACCAGCAGGGCGCGAAGTCCTGAAAATCCTCAAATCCTCAAATCCTCAAATCCTCAAATCCTCAGATCCTCAGATCCTCAAATCCTCAAATCCTCAAATTCTCATTTCCTCCCCTACCTCCTCCGCTCTGTCCCGACCGTCGCCGCAGGGACCGCTTCCTGGGCGCGCGCGCCGCGCAGAACGTTTGCCAGGCTGTAGTTCCCCTCGTGGCACGCGTACTCGTAGAGCGGGCCTTTCGTGACGCCGCGGGCCGCCTGATTGGTCGTCAACGGAAAGCGCGCCGTCCACGGGCGAGTGAACATCGACGGATCGGTCATCGTGAACTCGTACTCGATGGACTCGGCGTCGGTACGGGTGAAGCGCTCCACGAGGCGCAGAGTCGGCCGGCTCGCGCGCCACGCGGTGGCCCACCAGTCCCCGGAGCGATCCACGAAGCTGCTGGTTTCGACGACGAGCGTGTCGCCCTCCCAGCGCCCGCGCGGTTCGCCCATCCACTGCGGGACGTTGGTTCGGGCGCGGTTGTCGAGCGGGATGACCCGCACGTTGTGATACATCTCCGAACGGATCATCACGTAGTGCGGCGTCTGCACGATCTGGTAGTTGTTGTTGTAACCGGTCCAATACGGGATCGGCACACCATCCGTCAGGCACCGCTCGCCCGTATCGAGGTCCTCGGGATTGTCGCGCGGGCCGACACCGTAGTGACTCGCATGTCGTGTCGCCAGGGCCCGGCCTTCGGCCGTAAATGGCAGGCGGCCGTCCGGCGGATCGACGATCAGCGACGTGCGCCGGTCGGGTACGACAGCTGACGAGGGATCGAACCAGATCTGGTTGTAGGTGCCGGGATCGCCAGGCCCCGCCTGCGGTTCCTGCCTGGCGCGTTCCCGCGCCCGCGCCTCGAGCCGCCCCGCCTCCTCGACCGTCAGTACGGTCTTCCCCGCGAATTCCGCGGGGCGCTCGAGCGGCGTGAGGGTTGATCCGGTCCAGGTGCCCTGCAGATCCGGCGTACCCCACGGTGTACGCGCCGTCGCCGCGCTGCGCGTTTGAGCACTCGCGTCATTGACGACCATCCCCAGGGCGATGGCGCCGGCAGTGAGGGTCGCAGCGATTGATCGAGTCCGCATGCCGTTGCCTCCTTCACGCCCCCGTTGGCGAGCCTATTATGAGCGAGTCTTCCGTGCCGGGTCCAAAAGGACCCGGCCTACCCCTGGGGGATGCAGGTCCTGTGAAACCGCCGCGGACTGGACGAAACGTTCGTCCACGACTGCAAGCGAGGCAGGCGTTTTCGTCAGGGGCAGTGAGACGATGAACGTCGCCCCCTGGCCCGGTCCCGCGGAAAACGCCGATATCGATCCTTGATGCAGCATGACGAGCTCGCGCGCGATGGACAGACCGAGCCCCAGGCCGCCGTGCTCTCGAGTCGCCGTCGCGTCTTCCTGGCGGAACCGCTCGAACACGTGCGGCAGGAAGTCGGGCCGGATCCCGCGCCCGCTGTCGCGCACGACGAGCTCGGCGGCGTTCGAGTTGACTGACACCAGCACGTCGATCGATCCACCCGTCGGCGTGAACTTGACCGCGTTCGACAACAGGTTGTTGACAATCTGCTGCAGCCGCTCCGGATCCCCCGACACCACCGCCGGGGCGCCATCGCTCCGCGTCGTCAAGCGGACGCCCTTTTTGTTGGCCGGTGCGGCGAACGCATCGACCGCACGGCTCGCAATCGTGGTGAGGTTCATCGGCTGGAGATCCAGGGTGATCTGGCCGGTAGCAATTCGCGAAACATCCAGCAGATCTTCGATCAACCTGGCGAGAAATTTTCCGTTGCGTGCCACGACATCGGCCGCGTAGACGCAGCGATCGTCCGATACCACGCTGGAGCGCAGCATCTGAGTCCATCCGACGATGGCGTTGAGGGGTGTGCGCAATTCGTGTGAGACCGTCGCCAGAAATTCATCTTTCAGCTGATTGGCGCGTTCCGCGGTCTCACGCGCCTCCCGCTCGCGCACCAGCAGCTCGTCACGCTCGCGCTGCGCTGCCTGGCGCTCGCGGTCGCCGTCGTCGAGTGTCACTGCCGTCCGCCAGATCAGCGCAGTCAGGAAGACCGCCAGGGAGACGACGAGGATCGCGGTGCCGAGTCCGGTGTCGTAGAGGTCTGCCTGCTGCCCCAGCACGCGGACGTAGCCCAGGGCCAGGGGCAACAGCACCGCCGGCAGCAGCAGCCGGCGGGCGAGCACGCCCCCCGGCCCGGTGCTCATGAGGATGCCGACCGGCCCGCCGTGCGCCTCGGCGCTCATGATGCCGACGCTGAGGATCAAGAGCGTCGACGCCGTCGGCCAGGCGATGCCGGTGTATCGTGCGAGCCCATAGAGTTCCTGCGCCTGGTACCAGTAGCCGACGATCGCGATCGTCGCGAGGATCGCCATCACACCCGCGCAGGCCTGCGCTGCACGAGGCCGCCGGCCGAGCATCAACAGGGCGCCCGCCGCGAGCATGAAGCTCAATGAGGCGTTGAGCCCCATACGTCCCGGGCTCGCCGTCGCGACGGCGCCGGGCGCTTCCTGGAACACCAGCTCATCAATTCCAAGATTCCAGCCGATGATGTGCTGGCTGAGTGTCAATAAACCCAGCGTTCCGACGAAAATGGCGAATAGATCCGCGACGAACCGCCGGCGCCGGCCCTTTGCGGCCGTCGTCAGCAACAGAGCCGTCCCACACATCGCCAATCCGATGGCGGCGTTGGCCTTCATCGTGATGGCGCCGCCTTTCAGCAGGTCGTTGCCAATCGCCCAGCCCGTGAGGACGATGGCGCCAACACCGATCGCGATGAATCCTGCGGCCGCCGACACCCGTTCCGGCACCGTCACGGCGGGCGTCAACAGCAAATGTCAGACCGTTTGGTAGTGCTCGCGATACCGCTCGCGCAGCGTGGTTTTCTTGAACTTTCCGACGGAAGTTCGGGGAATCTCCGACGCGAACTCGATGGCGTCCGGCAGCCACCACTTCGCGAAGTTCGGCGCCAGGAACGCCTTCAGGTCTTCGGCCGATGCCGACTGGCCGGGTTTGAGCACCACCACCGCCAGCGGTCGTTCATCCCATTTGGGATGCGGCACGGCGATGACGGCGGCTTCGGCAACGGCCGGATGCCCCATGAGCGCGGTTTCCAGAGCGACAGTGCTGATCCACTCGCCGCCGGACTTCACCAGATCCTTGGCTCGATCAGTCAGCTCGATGCACCCACGCTCGCCGATCGTCACGATGTCGCCGGTCCGGAACCAGCCGTCCTTCGTAAAGCGATCGTCGGGACCATCCGAGTTGTAATAGCTCGCCGCAACCCATGGACCACGGACCTCGAGCTCCCCCATCGTCTTCCCATCCCACGGCGCAAACCCCTGGTCGGTCCGCGCGCGGATCTCGACCAGTGTCTGGGGGACACCCTGACAGGCGCGATACCGCAGCTGCTCATCGAACGGCGCCTCTTCGAGGTACGACGGAAGGGTGCACACGGTACCGAGCGGAGTCATCTCGGTCATGCCCCACGCGTGCAGCAGCGTCAGGCCATGCCGCTCCTGCAGGCCGCGGATCAACGCGGGCGAAGCGGCGCTGCCGCCGCAGACGATGGCCCGGATGCGACTGAGATCGTATTTGCCGGGGTTCTTGTCGAGAACCTGCAGGACGCCCATCCACACCGTCGGCACGCCGGCCGTCACCGTCACGCGCTCGGCGACGAGCAGCTCGAGCAGGCTGTCGGGATCGAGGAACGGACCCGGAAAGACCTGCGTGGCACCGACCATCGTGCAGGTGAACGGCAAGCCCCACGCGTTGACGTGAAACATCGGCACGACCGGCAGCACGACGTCCTGCTCGCTGACGCCGAGGCAGTCGCGGGCCGCCTGCGCCAGCGAGTGCAGCATCAGCGCGCGATGGGAGTACAACACGCCTTTCGGCCGTCCGGTCGTCCCCGACGTGTAACACATCGCCGCCGCGTCGTTCTCCTCGAGCCGCGGCTCGACGTAGCGCGCCGGATCGGCCGCGGCGATCAGCGTTTCGTAGTCGAGGCGATCCGGGCCATGGTCGCCGGGCGCCGGCGAAAGGACGACGACCTTGCGCACCTTGACGCGCGACTTGATCTGTTCGTAGATCGGCAGCGTGCTGCCGTCGAGCAGCAGAATCTGATCGTCGGCGTCGTTGACGATGTAGCTGATGTCGTCGCAGTGCAGCCGCAGGTTCAAAGTGTGCAGCACGGCGCCAATCGACGGGATGGCGAGATACGCCTCGAGATGATGCTGGGTGTTCCAGCCGAGCGTTGCGACGCGGTCGCCTGGCTTGACCCCGAGCTCGACCAGCGCGACGGCCAGGCGCCTGGCCCGGTCGATGATCTCACGGTAGGGCCGCCGGACGATCGCGCGGTCGGGCAGCCTGGTGACCACCGGTTTGTGTCCAAAAAACGATTCACATCGCCGCAGGATCGTCGGAATCGTGAGCGGGAAGTCCATCATCAAGCCGCGCATGCGGCACATGTTAGCCCTTTTTGAAGTAGGATTTACCGGCTCATGCATGCGGATCTCGCTGAAGCAGTCGACTTTCATAAAGCCATCATTGCCGAGGGCGGCAAGGCGTTGGTCGGATACGACACGGCGAAGGCGCTCGCCAACGTGGTGCTCATGTCGGAAATTCCGACGACCTACGACAAGAGCGAACAACGGCAGGTCAACGCGGGCAACCTGCTGCTGCGCGGCGTCCCCGGTGTCGGGAAAACGTTTTTCGGCGTCATCCTTGCCGCGATCAGTAACGCCAAATTCGCGCGGCTGCAGGGCCGCGCCGATCTCCAGCCGACCGAGGTGGTTGGCTTTCAGATGATCAACCCCTCGACCGGGGCGCTCGTCACGGAATTCGGCCCGTTGGCGTCAGCCGAGGTCATCCTCCTGGATGAGATCAATCGAATCCCGCTGAAGTCACAGAGCGCGTTTCTCGAGGGTCTTCAGGATCGGACGGTGACCGTCGGCAAGGTCACCTACGAGCTGCCGGCCTTCAGCTTCGCCATCGCCACGATGAACCCGATCGAGCTCGGCCAGGGCACCTTCCCGCTCTCGGAAGCCGCGACCGATCGCTTCGCGATCATGGTCAACATCGGCTACCTGCCGCCCGAGGAAGAACAGAAGCTCGTGAATTTCGACTTCAAGCGCGTGCGCCTCAACCCGCTGATGTCGAAGGAACGAATTATCCAGCTGCGGGCGGTCATCAACGAAAAGGTCTATCTCGACGAGCGCCTGGGAAAGTACATTCAGCAGCTGGTCGCCGCCACCCGCCCCTATAACCCGGATACCGACTGGATGATTCGTTCGCTGTCACCGCTCGTCGAACGGGGCGTCGACCTCGGCGCGTCGCCGCGGGCGATCATCTGCTGGGGGCGGCTGGCGAAGGTCTGGACGCTGCTCAGGCACGAGCGGACGGAGGTCTATCCGGAAGACGTCCAGGAGCTTGCACCCTACATCCTCGGCCATCGGATCTGGCTCGGACCGCACGCCGCCAGCCACGGGCTCACCACGGAAGCGGTCATCCAGGACGTCATCGAGCGGGTGCCGATCCCCTGAGGGCGTTATGAGGAGCCGTTCCGTCGATCAACTGGACGCCGAGCCGCTGGTCAACCTGTCGGACATCACCGAGATCGAGTTGATCATCATCAAGCGGATGCGCGAGGTCACGCTCGGCGATCATCGGAGCCGCCAGCAGGGCTCGGGATTCGATTTCATCGGTCTGCGCGACTGGCAGGCCGGCGACAAGTTTTCGTCGATCGACTGGGGGCAGTCGAGCCTCACGAATTTCTCGCCGCTCATCATTCGGGAGTTCGAACAGCCGAGCAATGCCACCGTTGTCGCCGTCGCGGACACGTCGCTGTCGATGCGATGTGGTGTCGATGGCGTGCCGATCGCCGCAGCGGTCGCTCGGGCGGTCGCCACGGTCGGTCTGTCGGCGGTCTTCTTTCAGGATCCGTTCGGGCTCATCACCTTCGATCAGGGCTTCGAGCATCTCGGCAGCGTCCGGCCGCGGACCGGCAAAAGCCACGTCGTGCATTGCCTCGATGCGTATCAGCAGCCGGACCTGTTGCAGCCGGTCCGCCGGGCCGGCGACCTGTCCGGCGCCATCGCCGGCTATCTGCGCAGCCGGTCGATGCTGCCGGTCATCTCCGACTTCCTGTTCGACGATCCGGAGCAGCCGCTGCGCGAGCTGGCGCTCCTCAATGCCACCCATGACGTGTTCATCGTCCTCATCGACAGCTCGTTTGCCTTCCTGATGCCGTCGGTCTCATCGGGCTGGATTCAGACGCTCGACGTCGAAACCGGTCGCGTGCAGACGGTGTCGAGGGCCGCGCTGGCCGAGCTCGCCGATAAGGTGCGCGATCATCAGGATGCCGTGCAGCGCGCGGCCAAGGATCTGGATCTCGACGTCGTGCGGATTGGACTCGATCAGACGACGGCGGATATCGCGCTGAGTGAGTTCGTCGCCGAGCGCAGGTTGAGGAAAACCTACAACTGATGCCTTCAATACTTACCTCGTTGCTGTTCGCGACCATGCTGCAGGACGGCCCGGCGGCGGCGCAGATGGTCGAAGTGGATCCGATCCGCTGCTGGTGGCGCACGAGCAGCCCCGCGGTCCGGGTCGGCGAAACCTTCACGCTGGGCCTGACCTGCGCGGTGCTCGAGGCCGACGGCGTCCAGGTCATACCGGATGAGTCGCAGCTGACCGACTCGGCCATCCAGCTGAATCCTTTCGAAGTCGTCGGCGGAGCGCACCCGCCGGATCTCCGGAGCGGACAGCGGCGATTCTTCCAGTACCAGTATCAGGCGCGGGTCATCAACCCGGACGTGATCGGCCGGGACGTGCCGCTGCCGAACCTCATCGTCCACTATCGCGTCAACAGCCGGCTTCCCGGAAACGCCGCCATGCAGGGGCGTGATTTGAGCTACCTGCTGCCGCCCCACACCGTGCGCGTGCTGTCGCTGGTGCCGTCAGACGCGACCGACATTCGCGACGCGTCGGGCGCCAGCTTTGGACGCGTCGAGTCGCTGGGTGCCCGTGCCGGCGTGTTCGAGATCGCGGCGATTACGCTCGTCGCGCTGGGATCGCTGATGACCATCGTCTCGCTCGTGACCCTGGCGCGAGGCGCCCGGAAGCGTAAGACGACGGACGAACGGGTGCTCGCACCGTGGCGGATTGCCCGCATCGCCGACCGCGAGCTGGCGGCCGTGGCTCGCGAAGCCGAGGGGCAGGGATGGAACGAAACGCTGATTGGCCGTGCGCTGTCGGCCACCAGAGTCGCCGCGGCGACGCTCCTCGCCAGGTCGGTGAGTCAGGCCAAGGCCGCACCAGATGCCGAAACCGCTAACGGCCGGCTCGTTTCACGGAGCGCCGATCCGCTGGCCGTCGTCATGCCCGGACGCCGGCGCGCCGTGGTGCTGTCGAGTGCGCTCACCGCGCAGGACGTCCGGCGAGCGCTCGCTCAGCTCCCGGATAACGCGAAGGCGTCGCGCCGCCTGCAGCTTGAAAACCTGGCCGACGCGATGGCCACGTTCACGGCGGCTCAATACGGGCCTTCGAAAGAGCGCGATCGTTCGGCGCTCGACGGTGCCCTGGCCACTGCCGCATCGGTCAGCCGTCAACTGAAAACCCAACTCCTCTGGTCGCGGTTGCCAAAATGGCGGGCGGCCTCGGAATCGGTCGGCGTGGAACATCGCGCGTGAGCACCTTCGCACGGCTCTTCGCACTCCTGCGGCAGAATCTCAACGACTGGCAGGAGTTGCGAATCGGCGATCTGCAATTCTGGCATCGGACCGAGGCCCGCCTCGCTTTGGTTGGACTGGTCGGGCTCGCCATCGTGCTGCTCATCATCCGGGCGATGCTGCGCAGCGGGGCGCCGCGCCAGGGGCTGGTGCTGCCGGCGGTGCTCGGGACGATGGCGCGTTCGCGCGGCGCGGCCATGGTCCACGCGCCGCTCGTTCTGTTTCTGCTCGGACTGCCGTTCTTCTTCTTCGCGCTGGCCGATCCCTTCACCGCGCTGGTCAGCCGCGAGATGTCGTTTCCCGGCCGCCGCATCGGCATCATGATCGATGCGTCGATCAGCATGCGGACGCCGTTCACCGCCGCCTCGTTGAACAAGCGCGCCGCGACCGACGCGACCTTTTTCACCACGGTCGCCGCCGCGGAACGGTTCGTCCGTCTGCGCATGAAGGGCAAGTACCGCGACCTGATCGGGCTCGTCGAATTCGGCAACCAGGCCTACGTCATCATGCCGTTCACGAGCGACTACGACAACGTGCTGCTGAGCATCTCGCTCATCGGCGATCCGCTCGAATTCAACCAGTTCCCCGATCAGGGCACGGTCATCATGACCGCCGTCACCGAAACCGTCGCGCTCTACAAGGCGTTCAATTTCCTCGAGGCCTCGGGCAACATCATGGTGCTGTTCAGCGACGGCGAAGACAGCAACTATCAGATCGGCAACCGCTCCCTGGACGACGTCGTGAAGCTGGCGATCGACGCGAAGATCCCGATCTATTTCGTCCGGACGAATTACGACAAGGTCGAGGGGCAGATCATCCCCGACGAACGCTGGATTCCGGCGATCGAGAAGACCGGCGGCAAGTTCTATGCGGCGAGCAGTGAAGACACATTGATCAAGGCGATCGAGGACATCGACCGGGCATCCACCGGGACGATTCAGTTCAAGCAGTACAGCAGTCAGCAGCCGCGCTTCGCGCTGTTCGCGCTCGGCGCCGGGATCTTCTGGTCGGCGGCCGCGCTGCTGAAGCTGTCGCTCCCCTATTTCGAGAAATTGGCATAAAGGTTCCTATGAGAAGTCTGGTTCCCCGTCTGCTTGTTGCCGCCATCTTGTTCGCCGGGGCCGCGCTCTGTTGGCGGGAAGCGGCGCTTGCCCGGCGTGTGGCCGACGCCCACGTGCGCCTGGCGACACTGCACTTCGACCTGGATGATGGCATTGGTGAAGAGGCGTCGCCGCTGAACCGCCTCGCGGCGCCGCTGCTCTCGCTCGACGAAGAGATCCGCCATCATCGGGCCCATTCGGGCTATTGGCGGATCCGCGGCGACGAAAATGGGGCCGCCCCGATCGCTCCCGCAGTGCCCGTCCCGGGCGCCCGCGGCGGCAATCTGTCGGACGATGCCAGCGCCGCCGATCCCGAGGTGATGTTCGTGGCGACCAATACCGCCTTCCGGGCCGCCAGCCGACAGACTGCCGATCGGGCACGCGCCGTCGAGCGGCTCGACACGGTCATCCAGGCCTACGGCGAGGTACTCAGGGCCGATGCCTCGAACGCCGATGCCGCCTACAACTACGAGTACGCGGTCCGCGTCCGCGACACGATCGCGCGCGGCCGGCCGGGCGCAAAGCCGCGGGCCGCGCCGTCCTACGAGGAGCCGAGCATCGACCTGCCGGCCGGGACCACGATTCACGGCCGCCCCGGTGGACCGCCGCCCGAAATCCCGGGCGATCAGTTCCGCACGATTGCGCCGATGCCCTACGAAGAACGCGAAGAAAGCGACCCCGGGCGCGGGCCCACGCCGCAGCGGCGGGGATAGGACCAATCCGTGCTGCGAAGCATCGACTTCGCCCGGATCTCGTTCGGCGAGCCGGACTATCTCTGGCTGCTGGTTGTCCCGCTGCTGCTCGGCGGCCTGTGGGCGTGGCGCTTTCTGCGAAGGCGGGCCGACCGCGCGCGGCTGACCGAACGGCGGACGCTGCCGATCCGGGAACGCCTGGCACTCTTCGGCGACCTGCCCTTCTGGCTGTGCCTGGTCGCCGCGCTGGCGCTGTTGATCGTCGCAATCGCCAGGCCGCGCGGCCCCGCAACCGTCGTCCGGCAGGCAGGCATCGACCTCATCATCCTGCAGGACGCCTCGTCGTCGATGCGCGTCAAGGACGTGGCGGCGATCGCTGGCAGCGATCCGTGCGTTTCCTGCGGATGCTGGGCGACTCGTTGAGCTGGCAGAACGACCGCATCGCGATGGCGGTGTTCGCGCGCATCGCGGCGCCGCAGGTGCGGCTCACCAAGGATCCGAACACGTTCTTCTTCTTCCTGGATCACCTCGAGAAAGACTCGCCGTTCCGTCTGCAGGACGAGGGCACCTGGGACACGAACATGGAGCGCGGCATCCACTGGGGGATCCGCCTGCTCGAGCGGGACGAGGAACTGCACGGCAAGTCGCTCAACGCCAAGGTCTTCGTGATGATCTCCGACGGGCAGGCGTGGAGCGGCGAAGTCGAGAAGTCGATCCTCGAGGCACAGACGCGCGGCATTCCGATCTACGCGGTCGGCGTCGGCACCCTCGGCGGCGGCTCGATGCCGAAGTTCATCGGTCCGGGCGGCGACGAAGTACCCGATCCGGAGGCGCCGCTCCGTTCGCGGCTCGATCGGACCGCTCTGCAGACGATCGCCGGCGCGGCGCGCGGCCAGTACTTCGAGCTCGATCGCGACGGCGACCGGCACATCGCGAACTCGATTATCGACGCGGGCAAACGCCTCGCCCCGACACTCGGCGTCACCGAGGAAGCCGAGGAGCTGTACTGGTACTTTCTGACGTTCTCCGCCGCATTCCTGATCGTCGGCCTGCTGTTCATCCGCGAGCGCGTCGAACTATGGATTCAGCTCGCGGCCGCCGTCGTCCTCCTGGCGACGATGTCGACGATCCTGGGCTGACCGCGGACAACTGACGTCGCAGGGTGCTTACCGAATCACGCAACGGGCTCGGCGACTGACGACGTGCTCATTGAGTCCCAGCACCCTGCGGCGAAGCCGAAAGCACCCTGGGGCGAACTCGCCCTACCCGAACCGGGCGATGTACTCCACGACGCTCGTGAAGAGCAGCCCGCCCCCCACCAGACCCAAGATCCAGAGCAGTGTTTCGCGGGCACCAGCCTGCAATCGTTCTCTGAGGTCGGCGTAGCGCGCCGCCAGCCGTCTCCCGAACACGATGTGGCCGACGAGCAGCAGCACGGGCGGAAGGACGAAGATGGCGTTGTAGAGGACCAGCAGCGGCAGCCATCGCGCCATCGGCAAGTCGGCATTCGTGAGAAGCGCGGTCGCGCCGAAATACGGCAGCGCGGTAGGCAACTCCATGGTCGTCACGGTCACGCCGAGGAGAGCCAACGCTGTATATGTGCTCGCACTCGGCTCGACTTGCCGCGCCGACCTGGCTGTCGCTGGTGCCCGGATCGCGTAGAGCAGCATGGCGAGTCCGATGACGCCCTGCACGATGAGACCAAGTCTGCCGCCGACCGTGGCCTTCAATGACGGCAGCAGAGCGCCGATGCCCAGCATCATCAGCGCGCCCAGCGTCAGGTAGGTCAGGAAGATCGCCGCGACGTACACGACGACCTGCGCCGCCGCACGCTCGCGGGACAACAAGTGGAGGGTGACGACGATGGCGGACGGGTTGATGCTGTCTACCAGGGCCAACGCGAGGAAACCGAGCAGCACCTGCGGGACAGTTTAGCAGCCAGTGGCAAGCTGGATGACCTCTACGGAGTGACGCTGACAAGCCCCACGAGGTAGTAAGCGGCAAACGCCGTGAAGAAGATCGCCGCCGCGCTCGTCGCGACAATCACTGGCGCGGACGGCCGAAGCGGCGCTGGCAACTGCCGACGATTCAGATACAGCGTCAAGGCCGCGACGACCGGGATGTGGGCCGCCTCGATCGCGCCCGCCGCTTTCAGGAGCCGCACCGGTTCACCGACGAAGGCGTACAGCGCGATCGGCAAGACGGTCACGAGACCAATCACGAACGCTCGCCGCACGGTTTCCTCTGAGTACTTCCGGACGCCCGGCATGAGCAGCCTCGCTCCGTCAGCGAACATGCGCCCGTGCCCATCCTGGTCAGACAGCACCGTATCCCAAAAACCGACGAACACGCCGACGACCATGAACCAGTAACCGGCAGGGCCCCAGACGTCGCCGAGCAGTCGGCCGAGGGTGTCGGCGACGCGCTGCTCTTCAGGCACGAGCCCGCTCGGTTTGAGAAGTTCCGCGCCGAGTACCAGGAACGCGACGGCAATCAACACCGTCCCGATGACCGCGACCGTGTTGTCGAACGTCATCTGAACGATCCACTGGCGGAGCCGCGCGATGTCACCCGACGAGCTTCCGCCGCGTGATCTGCGCGCGGCCCCATAACCCTTGGCGACCATCCAGTACCAGTACCAGATCATCCCGGCGGCGCCCGACATCATGAACCCAAGCCACGGCAGAATCTCGCCGTAGTCGACGTCGCCACTGAGCCTGGGGCGCAGTCCGCCCAGCATCGCGGCCGGATCCGGCCCGACGGCAATCGCGGCCGACACAGCGGCAATTGCCACGCCGACCCCGATGATGGTCGCCACTCGCTCGACTCGATGGTAGCGGCCAAACGTCACGAGCACCGTCGACAGGAGTACCGACACGATCATCCAGACGAGTGGCGGTCCGGGAAGCACGAGAATCAGCGCGGTGGCCGCACCGCCCGCGAGCCCGGCGATGGCAGTGACGGCAACGAAGAGTTGGGGAACGAGAATCAGCCAGACGGCCCAGCCGCGCGGACCAGGCAGCCCGTTGAATCCGTGGAGGAGCGTGTGGCCGGTGCACACGGCGTAGCGCCCGACCTCACGGTTGATGACCCATTTGAGCGCCACGGCGACGAGCATCGCCCAGAGCAGCTGGTAGCCATGGAGCGCTCCGACGCGCGGGGTGAAGAGAAGCTCGCCTGATCCCGCCGCCGAGACCATCCACAGAAAGCCCGGTCCCAGCCAGGCAAGACGCCCCCATCCCGCAGGCGGTCTGGCAATCACCCTCGCAACCGCCCGCAGCTCGAAGCTACGGATTTCCGCCCGACGTACCTGCCGCCGGAGTGAGCCATTTACCCAGCCAGCTGTGCACTTCCTGATAGAAGACGCGGCTGTTCTCGCCGTCGAGGATCCAGTGATTCTCGTCCGGCCACACCAGCAGGCGCGACGGCACACGCATCCGCCGCAGCGCGCTCCACATCTCGAGCGTATTGTTCAGCGGCACCCGATAGTCCCGTTCACCGACCGACAGAAGCATCGGCGTCTTGAAATTGCCGGCGCGGCGAATCGGATTCTGCGAGCGCCAGGTCTCGGTCTGCTGCCAGGGCGGCCCGCCGGCCATGAGCTCGCGGTGATAGATGGAGTCGCTGGTCCCCCACTGGACTTCGGCGTTGACGAGACCGGCATGGCTGACCAGCGCACGATATCTGGTCGTGGTTGCCTCGAGCCAGTTGGCCAGGTGCCCGCCATAACTCGCGCCGGCGGCCGCCTGGCGCGATCCGTCGATGAAGTTGTATCGGCGGATCGCCTCGTCCGCCGCTTCGTTGACTTCGTTGGCGGGTCCTTCGAACGGATCGAACCGGATCGAGCGCGCGAACTCCTCCCCGAAGCCGGTCGAGCCCGAATAGTTGGTCAACAGGACGATGTAGCCGGGCTTCGCCAGCAGGTGATAGTTCCAGCGCAGCGTGATCTGGTCGCGCCACATGCTGGCCGGCCCGCCGTGGATTTCCACCAGCAGCGGATATTTGCGCGAGGGCTCGAACCCTGACGGCAGCGCGATCATGTTGTGGATCCGTCGGCCGCGCGAGCTGGTGAACCAGAAATGCTGAAGCGGCTGCCAGTCGAGTGCGGCCGCCTTGTCGACGGCGGCTTTCGTCAGATGGCGATGGCGTTTCGCTTGCGGATCGATTCGGACGATCTCGGCCGGATCGATCGACGAACCCCAATTTGCAATCAGAACCGGACTCGAAGACGCCACGGCCCCGGTCAGGTTCGTGTAGACACCTCGCTCCGGCGACACCGCCAGCTGCACTGATCCGCCTGCCGCCGGCACGGTGTAGAGCTTCTCGAGCCCCTCGTCCTCGGCCGTGAGGTAGATCGAGCGGCCATCGCCACCAAACGCCCAGGTCGCCACCGACCGATCGAAATTGGCGGTCAGCGTCCTGGTCTCGCCGGACCACGGCCATGAAGCCATCCCCAGCCGATCGTGCGCGTAGATCTGATCGTCCTCGTCGGCGACGATGAAGTAGACGGCTGTGCCGTCGGGACTGAATCGAGGCTGCGAGTAGCTCGCTCGTCTCGTCGTCAATTGGCGAGGCTCACCGCCCCGAGCCGACACTTGAAACAGGTCCGTGAGCACTGTGGCGTAGGCGCCGGCATCACGTGCGGTGGTCGCCGCAAAGACGATCCATTCGCCGTCCGGCGTCCAGACGGCGTCCAGCTGCTCGCCGCTGTCGAGCGCGCGAGCGCCAAATCCCGAGTCCTGCACGAGACGCGTCCCGGCGAGAAGATCCCGGGCAGCCGCGCCGGGCGTCAGCTCCTGGACAAAGATGTGCAGCTGGCGATCGTCGACCCATCGATCCCAGCGGCGTACCGGGAACGTGTCGAACGCCCTGACGTTGTACTTGCGCTTCTCGCGTTCTTCGCCGATCCGACGGTTATCGGCGTCGCTGGTCGCACCAGGGAAGACGGGGCTGGTGAACAGGAGCGCCTTGCCGTCGGGTCGCCACGCCGGAAATCCCGCGCCTGCATACGAGGATGTGACACGCACGGCCTCCCCGCCCGCCGCGACATCCAGCACATAGATCTGATTGTTCCGGTCGTCGTCGCGCTTGGTGACAAAGGCAATCCGCCGGCTGTCGGGGCTCCAGGCGGCGCTGCTTTCGCCGGCCTTCGTAAAGGTGAGTCGCCGTGACTCGGCGCTGCCATCCGACGGCACGATCCACAAGTCGGACCGCTGCTCCACGGCGTCGTAGGCCGGTTCCGTCACCGAGAAGACAGCCCACTTCCCGTCCGGACTCGTGGCTGGTGCGCCGACCCGCGGCATCAGCCAGAGCGCCTCGTGCGTAATCGGCGTTTTGCTCTGCGACGCTGCCGGAAGAAGTGCTGTGGCAACCAGCGCAACGATTAGAAAGGTGCGGATCCTCATTCGATCCTCCGGCTCGCATCGTATCACCATGCGATTACGATAGAGACGCCGTATGACGCCCCGTCAGGCCGCAGGGCTCGCCGTGATCCTCGCGGCGACGACGCTGATCTTTCTGTCAGCGGGTCTGGGTGACGCGTATATCGCGGCCGACGACTTTCAGTGGCTCGGTGGCGGTCATACGTTCACCTGGGCACGGCTGCAGTACGTGACCGGCGGCGATCGCTTCTACCGGCCGATGGCCGATCTCTGGTTCGCAGGCGCGACCAGGGCATGCGGGTTTTCTCTGCCCTGTCATCACACGCTCCTCCTGGGCATTCATCTCGTCAACATCACATTGATCTATCTGCTCGGCGCCTGGCTATTCGCCAGCACCCGGACGGTCTGGCTCGCCACGCTGCTGTTTGCGTTCAACCCGGCCTACACGCATGCGGTCGTGTGGCTCTCCGCGATTACCGGCGTGCTGTGCGCCTTCGGGTTCGTCGGATCGCTGACCGCCCTGGCGCGGTCCTGGCGGATCGGGCGCGCCGGGCAGCGCCACGCGCTCGAACTCGTGGCGGTGATGCTGTTCGCCGTGGCGGCGTTTTCACATGAAGCGGCGATCACGCTGCCAGCGGTCGCCGCCGCCATGTGGTTCCTGTTTGGTCCCCCGGACCGGACGCGACCTGTTCCCCTCTTCGGTTCGATCGTTGTCGTGCTGGCGTTCGTCGCGGCCACCGTGATGGCGAACCGCAATAACGCGCTGTTCGAGCAGTCGGGCTACGCGCTTGGTCCGCACATGTTCGATCACGCGCTCGACTACATCGCATCGCTGTACGTCGGGCCCAGCACGACGTCGGCCCACATCGCCATCGTGGGCGCGCTGCTCGGACTGCTGTTCATCAACCGCACGACCGCCTTCGGCGTCATCTGGCTGGTCGTCACGATGGCGCCCTACCTGCCGTTCACGGCGGGCAATACCTCACGTTACGCCTATCTGCCGGCCATCGGCTTCTCGGTGGCGGCGGCCGGCGCCATCGTGGCGGCGGTCGATCGGCTTCGGCAGTCCTCCCGTGTGCCCTCACGAGCGGCGGACCTCGTCTACGCGATCGCCGTGCTCTTTGTGGTCGTGCGGTTCGCGCCGTTTGCACACGCGTCGATTCGCGGACACGTGCGTGCGTTCGAGGAATGGAGAGGCTGGACGCGGACGCTCGCGAACGGCGCCGAAGTGCGCGACGGCTTCCTGCGTCTTCGAGCACCGGACGACCCTGCCGTTGATCGGATGTACGTCGAACCGATGGTCCGCTGGGAGCTGCGCGATTACACCACGCCGCTCAGTCGATAAAGCGGACGATTCTGTGCCGGTCCGCCCACCACGCCCAGAGCGTCATGACCGCGGCGCCGATCGAGGCACCGATCCAGATTGCGGCCGCTGAGGGCGGCGCGGGACCGAAGATGTTGGCCAGGTAGACGAGCGGCAGGAAGCCGGCGAGCGCAAAGAACGCCCACGTACCGATCCGATCGCGCGCCCTCGTCGATCGCAGGTAGATCAGGACGCCGGCGCCGTACATCGCAAATTCGATGATCAGCGTGGCGGCGACGTTGTTCCACAGGCCCAGCCCGACCTTCGGGCCAGCCGGATACAGCGGCATGTCCGGCCGGTGCGTGATGAAGTCCAACAGCCAGTGGCTGACGACCAGTCCACTGATGACGATGAATGGCACCGCCGCTCGCCGATCGAATCGTTCAGAGTCGCCGGCACGCCGGCATATCCAGCCGAATACCGCGCCGTACAGCACCATCGTCAGGAGTGAGTGGGAGTACGGGTAGCTGATGAAGTCGAGCGGCGTCACCCGGGTGTTGCCTGGATCGACGGCAACCCGCTCGATGCCGAGCCCGACCAGCAGCGGCCAGATCGTGTCCGCAAGCTGCGCGGCGAGCACGAGGAGGGCAAGCGAGACGTGAGGAACCGTGCGCTTGGCCGCAAAGCCCAGCGCGACGTGGCCGAGAAACATCGTTCTTATCGGACGGTCAAGATCACCCCCGCGAGCACACCGGCGACGACCACCGCGACGCTGAAGACGACTTTGCCGTAAACGGCATGCAGGTCACTGAGCGCCTCCCGATCGAGATAATACGTGGCTCGCGTCGCCCGTCGGATGACGCCCCGGGCAATCAGACTGTCAACGCGCCGCCGCTCCCATCGATTCAGGTCCGGCAGTGGCTGCGCCGCCTTCCGCTGCAGCGCTCCCGCCTTGCGAAGACGGTCGACGACGCCAACGTGAGTGCTCGACTTGTGGTGCGCGATCGGAATAAACGCCACTACCGCCTCCTCTCTGGACTCCGAACTCTCCGTGACTGCCGACTGCGGACTGCCGACTGCGGACTGCCGACTTTCGACTTTCGACTGATGACTGTCGACTGATGACTGATTACTACGCAGTAAACCGCCTGACGTCGATCGCGTACTTCCTGACCTTGTAGTTCAGCACGCGCTCGGTCGTATCGAGCAGCCGGGCGGCCTTGGCGCGGTTGCCTCGCGTCGTTTTCAACGCATCCTGAATCAGATCCTTCTCGAATCCGGCCACGGCGTCGCTGAGCGACACGCGGGTCACCGTCCCGGACGCCTCGGCGGTCTGCAGCGACGGCGGCAGGTGATGCCCGTGGACCACCTGGCCGTCGCACATCAACACCGCCCGTTCGAGCGTGTTCTCGAGCTCGCGCACGTTGCCCGGCCAGTGATAGCTCATGAGCATGTCGATCGCCGGCGTCGAGATGCGCTTGATGCTCTTGCGATGCTCGCGCGAGAACTTCTCGAGAAAGTGATCGACCAGCAGCAGCAGGTCGGCCTTCCGCTCGCGGAGCGGCGGCACGAAAATCGTGAAGACGTTCAGCCGGTAGTACAGATCTTCGCGGAAGGTTCCGGCGGCGATCGCCCGCTCGATGTCCTTGTTGGTCGCGGCGAGCATGCGGACGTTGACCTTGATCGTCTCGGTGCTGCCCAGCCGCTCGAACTCGCGCTCCTGGAGCACGCGCAGCAGCTTGACCTGCGTCGCGAGGTTGATGTCGCCGATCTCGTCGAGGAACAGCGTCCCGCCCTCGGCCAGCTCGAAGCGCCCCTTCTTGCGCTGCTCCGCGCCGGTGAACGCGCCTCTTCTCGTAGCCGAACAGCTCCGACTCGATCAGGCTGTCGGGCAGCGCGGCACAGCTCACTTTGACGAACGGCTTGTTGGCGCGCGGCGAGTTGTAGTGAATCGCGTGCGCGACCATCTCCTTGCCGGTTCCCGACTCGCCCCGGATGAGCACGGTGGTGTTGGTCGCCGCCACCTGCGCCATCTGCTCGTACATCTGCCGGACCGGTCCGCTGCTGCCGATGATGCTCGAGAAGTCGTAGCGTTCCCTCAGCTCCTGCCGCAGGTGCATGTTCTCGTCGACCAGCTTCTTCTTGTCTTCCTCGACCAGGCGCTGGACTTTGACCGCCTGCGCGATGCTCGACGCCACGATGCCGTAGAACTGCACGCTGCGGTCGTAGTCGCGATCGGGATTGAACTTCAGGTCGACGGCCAGCGCGCCGACCGCGCGCCGGTTGAGCAGGATCGGCACGCAGATGAAGCTCAGCTCCTCTTTCGGCAGCTCACGGCGCTTCGACGCGCGGTTGAGGAAGGCCGGCTCCTTGCTCACCCGCGGCACGACGATCGGCTTGCTGCTCTCGACGACCTTGCCGATGATCCCTTCGCCGACGCGGTAGCGGACGGCGTGCGCCGGGGCGTCGAGACCGTCCGACGCCTCGACGTGCAGCTCGCCGTTGTCCCGCAGCAGGGTCACCATGCCGCGCACGGTCCCGTGGTGCTTCGCGAGGATCTCGAGCACGCGATGCAGCGCCGATCGCAGGTTCAGCGTGCCGGAGAGCGCCTGGCTGACTTCGAGCAGCGTCGACAGCCGCCGCGACTCCCGCGCGTGGGTCGCCGGCGACGCCGACCGCCGCGCGGGCTTTAGCCATTCTGCCGCGCGCCGGCGCCGACCACTTCCTCGTCGGCGATCGTCACCGGCTTGAGGAACGGCATCAGCGCGCGCAGCTCGGCGCCGACCTTCTCGATCGACGTGCGCCCGCTCCTCGCGCCGCCGCTGCTCGAACCACTGCCGGCCCGACTGCGTTCTCGGCGATCCAGCCTTGCGCGTACTGGCCGCTCCGGATCTCCTCGAGCATCTTCTTCATCTCTTGCTTGCGTCTCGGCGGTGACGATGCGCGGACCGCCGGTGTAGTCGCCGTGCTCGGCGGTGTCGCTGACCGAGTAGCGCATGTAGCTCAGGCCACCCTGATAGATCAGATCGACGATCAGCTTCAGCTCGTGGAGGCACTCGAAGTAGGCCACTTCAGGCTGATAGCCGGCTTCGACCAGCGTTTCGAAACCCGCCTTGATGAGCGCGCTGACCCCGCCGCACAGCACCGCCTGCTCACCGAACAGATCGGTTTCCGTTTCCTCGGCGAAAGTCGTCTCGATCACCCCGGCACGCGTCACGCCGATGCCCTTGGCGTACGACAGCGTCAGCGTCCTTCGCTTTGCCGGTGGCGTCCTGGTGCACGGCGATCAAGCGCCGGCGTGCCGGCGCCCTCGACGTAGAGCTCGCGGACGCGATGGCCCGGCGACTTCGGCGCCACCATCGCCACGTCGACATCGGGCCGCGCCGCGATCGTGCCGAAGCGGATGTTGAAGCCATGGGCGAACATCAGCATGTTGCCGGGCGCGAGGTTGGGTTCGATCGCCTCTTGGTAGAGTTTCGCCGCCGTCGTGTCGGGCACCAGCACCATGATCACGTCCGCCCACTTCGACACGTCGGCGACGTCGCCGACCTCGAGCCCGGCCGCCTGCGCCTTGGCGCGCGATCGGCTGGTCGGTCGAGCAGGCCGACTTTCACGCTGACGCCGCTGTCCTTCAGGTTCAGCGCGTGCGCATGCCCCTGCGAGCCGTAGCCGATCACCGCGACCTTCTTGCCCTGGATCAGGCGCAGGTCCGCGTCCTTGTCGTAATACATCGTTGCCATGGGAGAGTCTCCAAATCTGAAATCTGTCGCTGGGGGCTCAGCTGGTTAGACCGATCCGCTTGCCGCGTCGTCCAGTCCGACGACATGGGCGCGCGCCGCTGCCGGGCGCGACGTGGCATGCCGGTGCCGCGCACCATCTCGACCCGGCCGGTGCGGACCATCTCAACCACCCCGTACGGGCGCAGGACCTCGAGCAGGCTGTCGATCTTGTCTTCGGTGCCGGTCGTCTCGATCACCAGCGAGTCGGGACTGACGTCGACGATCCGGGCGCGGTAGACGTCGACCAGCTGCATCACGTGGGTTCGGCATCGCCGGTCGCCGACACCTTGATCATCGCCAGATCGCGGGCAATCGTCGGCAGCTTGGTGATGTTGTCGACCCGGCGCACCGGGATCAGCTTGTAGAGGTTCGCCTCGACCAGCCGCGCGCCCCGCTCGTCGGTGTCGACGACGATCGTCATCCGCGAGATCCCGGCCGTTTCGGTGTGGCCGACGGTCAGCGACTCGATGTTGAAGGCGCGGCGCCGGAACAGCGACGCCACGCGGTTCAGGACGCCCGGCTTGTTGTCAACGTAGACGGCAAATGTTTGCATATAGCCAACTTCTTTTTTCACTCGCGCTGGGGCCCCACCCCCAGCGCGTTCTTACGCTGATGCTCGCCCTCGGATTCACTTGTCCTCGGGCTCGCATGGCCGCAGGCGCTTCTGAAGGCCGCCCGCCTCCCTAACCACGTCGCCTAGTCGGCGGCAGTCTCCGCGATCGGCGACGGCCGCCGGATCATCTTGTGCAGATCGGCGCCGGCCGGCACCATCGGGTAGACCGAGTCTTCCTGCTCGACGCGGAAGTCGATGAGCGCGCCGCGCTGGCGGCGGGCAGCGGCGACCGCACCGGCCACCTCGATCGCGCGTCGTGACCGTCGTGCCGAACACACCGAACGCCTCGGCCAGCTTGGCGAAATCCGGACCGGAGATCGGCGTCGCGGCATAGCGGCGCTGATAGAAGAACTCCTGCCACTGCCGCACCATGCCGAGATAGCCGTTGTTGATCACGGCGATCTTGACGTCCAGTTCTTCCTGCACCATCGTCGCCAGCTCGGGCATCGTCATCTGGAATCCGCCGTCGCCGACGACCACCCAGACTTCGGCGTCCGGCCGGCCGACCTTGGCGCCAATCGCCGCCGGCAGCGCAAAGCCCATCGTGCCGAGACCGCCCGAGGTGATGAGCGAGCGCGGCGTTCTCGTGATGGTAGTACTGCGCCTCCCACATCTGGTGCTGGCCGACGTCGGTGACGACGACGGCGTTGCCCTCGGTGATGCGCCACAGATCGTTGATCACGTGCGCGGCGTACAGTGGCCATCGTCGGGCGAGATTCTGGATGTCGCGTACCGCCGAATCGCCCTTGAGATCGCGCGATGTAGTTCAGCCACTTCGACCGATCGCCGTCGGGCGATGCTGCGGCATCCAGTCGCGCAGGACCGCACCGACGTCGCCGGAGATGGCGGCGTCGACCCGGACGTTCTTGTTGAACTCCGCCGGGTCGATGTCGACGTGAATCTTCTTCGCGTGCGGCGCGTAGGTCTTGAGGTTGCCGGTCACGCGATCGTCGAAGCGCATGCCGAGCGCGATCAGCAGGTCGGCCTCCTGAATCGCGGTGTTCACCCAGGCCTCGCCGTGCATGCCCATCATGCCGAGATTCAGCGGATGCGACGCCGGGAAGCCGCCGATGCCGAGCAGCGTCATCGCCACGGGAATCTGCGCCTTTCTCGGCGAACGCCTGCAGCGCCGCCTCGGCGCCGCCGAGGATGATGCCGTGGCCGGCGAGGATCAGCGGCCGCTCGGCCGCGTTGATCAGCTGCAGCGGATCGACGCCGCTCGAATGGCCCGGCCGGGCGAGCGCTTCCAGGTCGGGCGCCGCCGCGTCCCAGTCGAACTCGCACGCTGCCGAGCTGCGCGTCCTTGGTGATGTCGATCAGCACCGGGCCGGGCCGGCCGCTCGCGGCAAT
Organism: uncultured Acidobacteriota bacterium; assembly: GCA_963728825.1. Lineage (GTDB taxonomy): Bacteria > Acidobacteriota > Vicinamibacteria > Vicinamibacterales > CAVVIG01 > CAVREM01. Next base: position 1,024,991 of record CAVSLA010000004.1, on the reverse strand, counting down.
CGCGAACGCCTCGCGGATCGCGGCGCGACCTCGGTCGCGCGCGTCACCAGGAAGTTGTGCTTCGTGATCGGCAGCGTGATGCCGGTGATGTCGGTCTCCTGAAACGCGTCGGAGCCGATCAGGGCGCTGCCGACCTGGCCGGTGATGCAGACGATCGGCGACGAGTCCATCATCGCGGTCGCGATGCCGGTGACCATGTTGGTCGCGCCCGGGCCCGAGGTCGCCACCGCCACGCCGACCTTGCCGGTCGCGCGCGCATAGCCGTCGGCCATGTGCGTGGCACCCTGCTCGTGACGAACGAGGATGTGGCGAATCGGATAGTCGAGCATCGCATCGTAGGCCGGCAGGATCGCGCCGCCCGGATACCCGAACACGACGCTCGACGCCCTCGCGTACGAGGCAGTCCCAGAGAATCTGCGCGCCGGTCAATGTTTGTTTGGACATAGCATTGCGAGCCGACTTTGCATCTCGATTGCTGAATTACCGCACCTGTCACTGCGCCAATCGAAGCCGATGACACCATCCGCGCGTACTTCGCCATCACGCCGGTCTGATATCGCGGCGGCGGCGCCGACCACGACGCCAGCCGCTGCTTGATCTCCGCATCGGACAGCTCCACGTCGAGGCGGCGGTTCGCGACGTCGAGCACGACCAGGTCGCCGGTGCGCAACGCCGCGATCGGGCCGCCGCGGGATGCTTCCGGCGAGACGTGACCGACGGTGAAGCCGCGGGTTGCGCCCGAGAAACGGCCGTCAGTGAGCAGCGCCACCGAGTCGCCGAGGCCGGCGCCGACGATCGCCGCGGTCACCGCGAGCATCTCGCGCATCCCCGGACCGCCGGCCGGTCCCTCGTAGCGGATGACCACCACGTCGCCCGGCTTGATGGCCTGCTGCTGGACCGCCTCGAAGGCCTGCTCCTCGCTGTCGAACACCCGCGCGGGGCCCCGATGTTGCGCGCGCTCGGTGCCCGACAGCTTGAGCACGCCGCCTTCCGGCGCGAGATTGCCGAACAGGATGACCAGGCCGCCGTGCGGCTTGATCGGTCGATCGATCGGCCGGACCACTTCCTGTCCCGGAGCTTCGACGGCCTGCGCGGCTTCCTCAGCCAACGTCCGGCCGCTGACGGTCGGGACGTTGCCGTCGATCGCACCCAACTCCACCAGCCGGCGAATGACCAGCGACGTGCCGCCGGCGGCATGCAGTTCGGTGGCGACGAAGCGGCCCGATGGTTTCAGGTCGGCAATCAGCGGCGTCGCGGGCGCTGATCCGATCGAAATCGGCCAGCGACAGATCCACGCCCGCTTCGCGTCGCGATCGCCAGGAGATGCAGGACGGCGTTGGTCGAGCCGCCGGTGGCAGCGACCACGGCGATCGCATTTTCGATCGCACGGCGCGTGATGATGGTCCGCGGCCGTACTCCGGCGGCGGCCAGCTTCATGGCCTGCTCGCCTGCCGTTCGCCCAACCGCGGCTTTCGCCTCGTCTATGGCTGGCACGCTTCCGCTGCCGAGCGCGGCAATCCCGAGCGCCTCGCAGACGATCGCCATCGTGTTCGCGGTGAACTGACCACCGCACGCGCCGGCGCCAGGGCAGGCGACATCCTCGAGCTGCTTGAAGTCGGCGTCGCTCATGATGCCCGCGGCGTGGGCGCCGACCGCCTCGAACACGTCCTGAACCGTCACCGACTTGCCCATGAACCGGCCCGGCGCAATCGATCCGCCGTACAGCACGACGCCGGGAATGTTCAGCCGGGCAAGGGCCATCACGGCGCCGGGAATCGTCTTGTCACAGCCGACGAGGATCACCAGCCCATCGAAGCCGTTGCCGCGCGCGACCAGCTCGATCGAGTCGGCGATCACCTCGCGGCTGACCAGCGACGCCCGCATCCCCTCGGTGCCCATCGTGATGCCGTCCGAGATCGACACGGTGTTGAATTCCATCGGCGTCCCGCCGGCGGCGCGGACGCCGTCTTTCACGTCGGCGGCGAGGGTCCGCAAGTGGTAGTTGCAGGGGCCGATCTCGATCCAGGTATTGGCGACGCCGATCAGCGGCTTCTTCAGGTCGGCATCCGAAAAGCCGACCGCCTTCAGCATGGCGCGCGCCGCGGCGCGCGCCGGACCCGTGGTCAGGGGATTCGATCCGTTCGCTCCGTTGGTCGTCACGCGAGGCTCTCGAACTTGGGGGCGGCCGCCGTGTCGGCTGCGCCCGCTTTGAAGCTGGGATACGAACCCAGAACGCGCAGCATGGGCGCGAACTCGGCAAGATGGGCCAGCGCGCGCCCGCATTTCAATTCGTCACGCGCCGCCGACAGATCGGCGTAAAACAGGTACTCCCATTTCCGTCCGGGAATCGGCCGCGATTCGAGTTTGGTCAGGTCGATGCCGCGCAGCGCGAACACGCTCAGCGCCTTGAACAGCGCCCCCGGCTCGTTCGCCAGCGTGAAGACGATGGTCGTTTTATCGGCCGGCGCGTCCGACAACGGGCGGCGGCCAATCACCAGGAAGCGCGTGACGTTGTGCTCGTAGTCCTGAATCGACGAACGCAGGGCCATCAGGCCGAAGACCTCGGCGGCCCGCGCCGAGGCGATCGCGGCGGCGTCCTGCAGCTGCTGCTCGGCGATCAGCTTGGCGCTGCCGGCGGTGTCGTAGGTGGCGATCACTTCGACCCCTGACAGCGTCCGGAGAAACCGATCACACTGGGCGAGCGCCTGCGGGTGGGAGTAGATGCGCCGCACGCGCTCCATGGCGCTGCCCGGCAGGGCCAGCAGATGGTGGACAACCGGCAGCTCGATCTCGCCGATGATCGGCAGGTGATTTTCGAGCAGCAGATCGAAATTGCGATGGATGCTGCCGCCGATGGTGTTCTCGATCGGCAGCACGCCGTAGCCGGCCGGGCCGGCGTTGACCGACTCGAACACATCCTCGAAGCTGCGGCAGGGGACGAGCTCCGCGTCGGCGCCCACCTGCCGCGCCGCCGCCTCGCTGAACGCTCCCGGCTCACCCTGATAGGCAATCCGCATCAAATGCCCGTAAAAACAAGAAAGGCCATCATCTTTATCGGATGATGGCCTGTGTCTCTGACGTTCCCGGATGCGCCATCATCCAGCCGAATGGGTCCCCCTAACGACGACGCCAATAAAAGGCGCGACGGGGAGCTCGACGGCCAGACCGGCACCGGTCAACATGTGAGGCTCAATTACAGCGCGTCCGGCTGCGATAAGTCAAATTAATACAATTTACGGGAACATAACACAATCTGATAATCACGCAGTGCTTCCCGACACCCTAGGGTGCTCGCTGAATCACGCAAAGTGCTCGCTCGAGGCGCCCGGCTCTTTTGAGCGAAGCGTTCCAGCACGCTGGGGCGAAGCCGCCGTCTACCGTCCGACGCCCGACGTCTGGCGACTGACGACGATCTGGTCCCACGTTTCTTCCGCCCGCGTGACGATCGCGTTCACATCGTCAGCCAGTAGATAACGATCTTTGACGAGCTTGTCTGCCGCTTCGCGGACCTGGCGCGCGTAATCGCTCTTCGACGCATACCGTTCTTCGACGGATCGCCGCGGATCGCCGCTCGCCTGGCGCGCGGCGCGGGTGGCGGGGAACGGTATCGATGATCCGGCGAGCGAGACGAGCTCGTTGGTGCCGCCGACTTCGGCGCTGCGGAAGTTCCAGCCGGTATAGGTGGCAAGCGGTACGGCGACCTCGGGCAGCCGGATGCCTGCCACTTCGTTGCCGTCCGCGTCGACCTGACTGACGAGCAGCGGCAGCACACGACCGCGATCGCGTCCCGGCGCCACGATGCGGGGCGACTGCACGCCTGGCAGCGCGGGGAACCGGATCTCCGCGGCGTTGACGATCGTCGATCCGTCCTCTTTGAACTGCGGATGTTGGCTGGCCGGCGGCGCAACGCCGTCGGTCACCCACCTGGTCAGCGCGACGAGCAGCGCGCGCATCGGCCACCCGTACTGCACGGGATTGTCGGCCTGCTGCTGCGCCGCGCTCTTGCGTGACGGAAACTGTCCGGGCGAGTGTTGCGTGCCGGCGAACAAGTAGGTCCGGACGTTGTCCGGCAGCCGCTGATTCGATCGGCCATCGGGTGTGGTGTGCACCAGCGCCGCTGCGCGGCCGCCGCCCCAGTACTCGACCGACGAGTTCGTGTAGAACACCTTCGGCGCATGACCGCGGGCGCGCGCCTTCTCCAGCAGCCCGTCCGTCTTGCCGCTGACCGGATCGCGCAGCGCCGCATCGGCGAACGGGAACGACGTGGCGGAGTACATGCCCAGGCTGTTCGGCGTCGCCGATTCTTCGTTGATGCTCAGGCGAGCGCCGCCGGCGATGTGCGCCATCACGCCATCCAGGACCTGCCGGCCCTGTTCGTCGGTGTTGAACCCCTGATACAGGAACGTCCGCAGGAAGCGGCCGCTTTGCGACGAGCCAAACGCGATGGTGTGGCGCGCGCGGGCTGGCGCCGTCGGGTCGTATTTGAGCCACGACGCGGTATCGCGAAACGCTGCGAGGCCGACGCCGGTCACCGCCACCTTCTGCGTGCGGTACGAAAGTTCGTAAGTTCGGCCCGGTTCGAAACCGCCCTCCATCGAGACCACGTTGCCCTTCACAACGAACCGGCTGCGGGCGATCGTCTGACGCGCGCCGAATGGACCATCGCGCACCGTCAAGGTCGTGTCCGCGCCGTCGACATCGACCGCGGGGTAGCCGATCACGTCCGCCACGGTCGCGTTCGGGCTGCGATCGTTGGGGGTGAACTCGGCGCGGACCACCGCCGTCACGCCTGACGCCGTGGGCGCATCGATCCCCACCAGGTCATTCTGGCGCCGCACGTCGAACTGCCAGCCAACCCAGACCAGCGTATAGCCCTCTCGCATCAGGAACCCGTCGCCGAGGTCTGCCTCGGTCGCGGGATCGAGCGTCCCGCCGCGATTGAAACTGTTCAGCGTCATCTTCCGGCCGCGATTGACGACATCGACCAGCGCGACCCCGTTCGAACGCGTCCCCTCGCGCGGCCGCATGATGTACAGGTCGGCCGAAAACTCGACCTTCCCGGCGGCGCTGCGCGGCGCGCGATCGAGATTGACGATGACCTGGTTGCCGGCGTCGCGGGGATCGAGGGCGAAGTGCACGGTCCCGACGATCTTCTCGTAGCCGGAGGTGCCGATGTCGGCGCGCCGTGTGATGTCCACCCGGATGACTTCGGCCTGGACAGTGACGGCGGTGAGCGCGAAGACGAGAGTGGCGAAAGCGCTTCGGGTCATGCGCGGCAGTATAGTATTCTCAGCCTCAGTATGGGTACCCAACGTAGGGGGCGTCTGGTGGCGGTAGTGGCGTCGGTCCTCCTCGCCGCCGGCTGCGACAGCGTCATCGACCCTTCAGAAAACGAGATCAGGACCTTCGACGGGACCCTGCAGCCGTTGGGCAACTCCGCCCACGAGATCACAGTCGACAGAAACGGCGAAATCGACGTCAAGATCACGGCGCTGTCGAACCCCGATGCCGTGCTCCGCGTGTCCTACGGCCAGGGCGGCTGTGGAAGCACCGTCGTCATCAACAGCGGCTTCAGAAACCTGAACGCGCTGGGGCTCGGCGGGTTGGTCGTGCCCGGCCCGCACTGCGTCATTCTCTCCGACGATCTGGGCGCGCTCCGCACGGCGGCCACCTATACGCTCCGCGTGTCGCATCCGTAGCGCCGCATGGACGGCGGGTCCAAAAGGACCCGCCCTACAATGCTCCCGTGACGCTTGACGCACAGATCGACGAGCTCTACCAGCTTCCGCTCGCCGAGTTCACCGCCGCTCGCAATGCACTGGCCAAAACGTTGAGCGGCGCCGACCAGGCCCGCGTCAAGCGGCTGGAGAAACCCACCGTCGTGCCGTGGGCGATCAACCAGATGTTCTGGCGCGATCGGCCGGCCTACGATCGCCTGATGAAAAGCGGCGGCGCACTGCGCGCCGCGCAGATCGGCGCGCTCGAGGGCAAGAAGACCGACGTCCGTCGCGCGAGCGAGGAGCACCGCAAGGCGTTGGCTGAAGCAGTCGAACGGGCCGGTCGACTCGCGGCAGAACAGGGCGCCAAACCGGGCGCCGAGCCGCTGGCCCGGATGCTCGAATCCTTGTCCATTGCCAGCGCCACCGAAAGCCCGCCGGGGCGATGGACGGATCTCGTCCAGCCTGCAGGTTTCGAAGCGCTCACCGGCGTTGCCCCACGCACGATCGCGCCGGCCGCGCTGCGTCCGGTCAAGCAGTCCAAGACGGACGCCGCGGCGAAGCAGCAGCAACAGGTCATCATCGATCGTGCGGCCATGAAACGCGCCGAAGATGAGCGACGTCAGAAGCAGGCGCGCGTCGCCGCTGCCGAACGCACCCTCGAACGCGCCCGCGCCGCTGCCGCCAAGGCGCGGCAAGCGCTCGCCGAGGCGGAAGAAGAAATAAGGACAGCCGAAAAGGCGCTGTTCCGCGCGAAGCGCTGATCGTCAGACCCGCGTGAGCCCTGAGCCCTCAGCTCTGAGCCCTTAGCCCTTGCCCTTAGCCCTTAGCCCTTAGCTCTGATACTGTTGGCCTCATGTTCGACCTCATCCTCCTGCTCCACTCGTGGCTGCGCTGGCCGGCACTCATCGCCGGCATCGTCGCGACGATCGCTGCCTTCAACTCGCGGCCGCGCGGCCTGGAAAAGACCGCCGCCGACCGGTGGGGCCTGATCTTCATGATCCTGCTCGACCTGCAGCTGTTGATCGGCCTTCTCCTGTACGTCGCGCTGAGCCCGACCACGGCGGCGATCCGCGAAGACTTCGGCGCGGCGATGCGCGATCCGGTCGCGCGGTTCTGGGCCGTCGAACACATCACCTTGATGATCGTGGCGGTGGCGGTCGCCCACATCGGACGTGTGCTGGCGCGGAAAGCGTCCAATCCGGCCGCCAAGCGGATTCGCATGATCGTCTGCTACGCGATAGCGACCGCGGCTATCGTCATCGCGATTCCATGGCCGGGATTCCGGGCAGGGCGGCCACTGTTCCGTCTGTGACCGCGGATGCTCTTGTAGGGCGGACCTCTCAGGTCCGCCATGCGTTGCTGCTGGCGCTCGCGTTGTCCGCGGGCTGTGGAGGACAGAGCGCTGACGTGCCCGATCCTGAGCCAGGAATTCCGCTGATCCTCGCCGAGGAGCGGGCGGCGAATCTGTCCAACGTCCGCTACGAGCTTTCGCTGGCGATCCCGTCCCCGGCAACGGAACCGATCACGGGAACCGTTGCGGTCCGCTTCGCGCTCGCCAATTCATCACGGCCTCTGGTCCTCGACTTTGCTCCAGGCGCCGACCACCTGACGTCGGTGTCCGTTGGTGGCAAGTCGGTGACGTATCGGGCCGTGAACGATCACATCGTCATCGCCGCCAGCGAGCTCGCGGCGGGCGAGAACGTCGTTCAGATCGCATTCCGGGCTGGCGACGCGGCCTTGAACCGCAATCCGGAGTTCCTGTATTCGCTGTTCGTGCCGGCGCGCGCCCACCTGACGTTCCCCTGCTTCGATCAGCCCGACATCAAGGCACGGTTCACGCTGGAGCTGACGGCACCGGACGGCTGGGCGGCCATCTCGAACGGGGCGGAAACCTCGCGCGAAAGCGCCGATGGCCGATTCCGCGTCCGATTCGCAGAAACCAAGCCGATTCCCACCTACATCTTCGCCTTCGCGGCTGGACGGTTTCAGATCGAGCACGCCGAGCGCAACGGCCGCACCTATCGGATGTTTCATCGCGAGACGGATGCGGCGAAGCTCGCGCGCAATCAAGACACCGTGTTCGATCTGCATGCCGGAGCGCTGGCGTGGCTCGAGGACTACACCGCCATTCCCTATCAGTTCGGCAAGTTCGACTTCCTGCTCGTGCCGTCGTTTCAATTCAGCGGCATGGAGCATCCCGGCTCGGTCTACTACAACGCGTCCTCGATCCTGCTCGACGAATCGGCCACCGAGAATCAGATGCTGAACCGGGCGAGCCTGATCGCGCACGAAACCGCGCACATGTGGTTCGGCGATCTCGTCACGATGCGATGGTTCAACGATGTCTGGATGAAAGAGGTGTTCGCCAACTTCATGGCGGCGAAAATCGTCAATCCCGCCTTTCCGAAGGTCAATCACGAGCTGCGCTTCCTGGTGGCCCACTACCCGGCGGCCTACTCCGTCGACCGCACCGAAGGCACGCATCCGATCCGTCAGGAGCTCGCGAACCTGAACGAAGCCGGCAGCCTGTACGGGCCGATCATCTATCAGAAGGCGCCGATCGTCATGCGACAGCTCGAGCGCCTGGTTGGCGTGACCGAGCTGCAGCAGAGCCTGCGTGCGTACCTCACCCAGTTTCAATTCGGCAACGCGACGTGGCTCGATCTCGTACGACTGATCGACGCTCGCAGCGAGCGCGACGTGGCCGCCTGGAGCGCCGCGTGGGTCGAGGAAGCAGGGCGCCCGACGATTCGGACTTCAGTGGAAATTGACGTCGGGACGCTCAAGGTGAGCGAGCTGGCGTTCATCGGCGGCGGTTCGACGCAGCGCATGGAGGTTCTTGCCGGCACGACGTCCAATTATCGAAAGTTCGACGTCGAGCTGACCGGTGAGCAGACTGTCGTCGAGGAGGGCCGCGGCATGACGCCGCCTCGCTTCGTCCTGCCAACCGGCGGCGGCCTCGCCTACGGATCGTTCACGATTGACGTGCCCACTCGGACCTATCTGCTGGAGCGCGTCGACGAGATCGCCGATCCGCTGACGCGTGGCGCAGCGTGGATCACGCTATGGGATCAGCTGCTCGAGCGCCGGGTCCGGCCCGTGGCATTCCTGGAGGCTGTCCTGCGAGCGCTGCCGCGGGAGAGGACCGAACAGAATGTTCAGCTGCTCACGGGCTATGTCGAGGAACTGTTCTGGCGGCATCTTGCCGAGGCCGATCGCGTCCGCCTTGCGCCGGCCGTCGAAAAAGCTCTGCGTTCCGGCATCAGCGGCTCTTCATCGTCTTCGATGAAGGCGACGTACTTTTCGGCGTTCCGCTCGACGGTGACGTCCCCTGACGGCGTGCGATTTCTCGAGCGAGTCTGGCGGCGTCAGGAAAAGATCCCCGGCCTGACGCTGGCCGAGCCCGACGAAGCCAGCATGGCGCTGGACCTCGCCGTCCGGTCTGTTCCAGACGCCGTCGGCATCCTTGACGAACAGCGCGCGCGCTTCACGAACCCCGATCGCAAGGCGCGCTTCGAGTTCGTCATGCCGGCCCTGTCCGCTGATGCCTCGACGCGCGATCGGTTCTTCGAGAGCCTGCACGACGTCGCGAACCGGCGACGGGAGCCGTGGGTGATCGAAGCGCTCCGCTATCTCAATCACCCGCTGCGATCCGAGCACGCGCGTCAATACGTTCGGCCCGCTCTCGACCTGATGATCGAGATCCGGCGCACCGGCGACATCTTCTTTCCGAAAAACTGGATGGACGCGGTATTGAGCGGCCACCGCAGCCGCGAGACCGCGGACACGGTGCGCGCGTTCCTCGCCGAACATCCCGATTACCCGATACGCCTCCGCCGGATCATTCTCCAGTCAGCCGATCCGTTATTCCGCGCGGCCACGTCCTGATGGAGGCCGGGTGTCGAGGCTGATGTAGGCCGGGTCTTTTTAGATTCAGCGAACGCTCGGCGGACCTAAGAGGTCCGCCCTACGTACGTCCGGATGCACCCGGCGGACCTGAGAGGTCCGCCCTACGTACGTGCGGAAGTAGGGCGCACCTCTTAGGTGCGCCTCGATGAAGACGTCCGCCCTAGTTCGAATTGAGGATGACGAGAACGATCAGGACCGCCAGGACGAGCAGCGCGATCTTGATCCAGCTCCAGGGCCGCTCACCGGCAATCTTGCCCGTGACGCCGTTGACGATCACCTGATACGACTTGGCGTGGTAGACGTAGCTCACCAGCCACACCGGCGCGAGAATGTGCTTGAAGCGCTGATTGCTGAAGGTCGCGTCGACCTGCAGGTTGCGGTGCGTATCACCCGGCACTTCGCGGCCGCACATCGCACGCAGCGTCGCGTTCATCTGCTCGAGCGCCCTCGCCGCGGCGGCGCGCAGATCGATTTGATAGCGCTCGACGACCCAGCCGGCCACGAAGCCGGCGTCGTACGGAATGACCTCGCCGGTCGGGAACGGCTCGACCGCTCTCAGCCGTCCCATGTGCACGCCGGTCGACGCACACACCAGCTCATCGTCGAAGACATGCGACAGCTCACCGGCCGCGGGACGCCAGCGCACATGACGCTTCCGGCTCTTGCCGCTGCCGGTGTAGTAATAGGTCCCTGATTCCGCCGTCCAGCGCGCGTAGGCGTGCGCATCGAACGTCCAGAACGGCAGATAGATCGCTTTCACGGTGTCGGTCAGCGCGCGCTTGCCGAGCGCATTCGGCGCGAGCCACTGGCGTCCGTACCACCGCCGGATCAGATCGCGCGCAGCAGCCTCGGCGACCTTCAGCGGCAGCAGCGATTCCGGGCGGAACGCCGCTTCGACTTCTTCGTACGGCAGGAGTTGCGCCGATCCGCAGAACTCGCAGTTGCGCCCGACCTTGCCGGCATCGAACACCGACACCGCCTTGCAGCTCTGACAGCGGACGGATGTCTTGTCGGCGTTCCAGCCCTCCTCAGACGGCAGGCGGCTGAGGGCGGCGAGCAGATCGTGCTCGACGACGGCGGTCGCCGCTTCACGCTGCGGGAGGACGAACGGCGATTCGTTGCCGCAGAACGGGCAGACCAGCGCCTGCTTGGCGGGATTCCAGTTCGCGTCCGCGCCGCAGGCCGGGCAATGGAATTTGTCGCGCGCGTCGGCAACCGCGTCGCGAAGCGGCGGCTCGGGAGCAGGCTCCTCCACGCTAGGACAGGAACGCCGCCAGCTGCGCGCGCGTCACCCGCCACTGCGTGCCGATCTTCTTGCCTTTCAAGTCGCCGGCTTCCAGGCTGGCAATCACGTCGGCTTCGGTCACGCCGAGCGCCTGGGCGGCCTGCGCCGCGCTCAACGTTTCGGGGATGGCGGTACCGCCCGGCATCGCCGGGGCGGCGGCCGGCGTCGCCTGGGCCGCGATGCCGCCAGGCTGGCTCACCATCTGCTGCGCCATCGCCATGCCGACGGCGATTTCCGCGCCCACGCCGGCCACGCCGGCGCCGCGCTGCTCGAAGCCCTGCGCCATCTGATATTTCACGTAGTCGTTCAGGTTGCCGACCGCGGCCATGCTGGACCGCTTGTCGATCGCCTGCTCGACTTCCGGCGGCACCGACACGTTCTCGAGCACGAAGCAGGCCATCTGGATGCCGTACTTGTCGGTCAGCACCGGGTTGATCAACGGCAGCAGCGCCTCGCCGAGCTCGCTGTAGCGCGTGGCGATATCGAGCGCCGGCACCTTGCTCGAGGCGAGCGCCTCGCTGAAGACGCTGACGATGCGGGAGCGCATGACGTCGGCGAACTCGTCGAGGCGGAAGTGGATGTCGGTGCCGGCGACTTCCTTCAGGAAGCGCGGCACGTTCACGATCTTGAAGTCGTAGGTGCCGAACGCGCGGAGCCGGACGATGCCGAAGTCCTGGTCGCGCACCATCACCGGGTTCGAGGTGCCCCACTTGTTGCCGGTGAACAGCCGCGTGGTGACGTAGTAGACGTCGGCCTTGAACGGCGTCTCGAAGCCGTACTTCCACCCCTGCAGCGTCGTCAGGATCGGGATGTTGTCGGTGGTCAGCGTGTGTTTGCCCGGCGCGAACAGATCGCCGAACTGCCCGAGGTAGACGAACTGCACCATCTGCGACTCGCGGACGATCAGCTGCGCGCCGCGCTTGATTTCCTTGTCCTGATCGGGGAATCGATACGAGAGGGTGTCGCGCGAGTCATCGGTCCACTCGATGATCTCGATCAGCTCGCCCTTGATGAAGTCCATCAAACCCATGGCCGGCCTCCTGAAAGCGGTCCGGTCATTGTGGCACAAGCGAGCCGGGAAATAACGTCACATCTCGGCCCACCGCCGCAGAAGGTTGTGGTACACGCTGGTGAGCGGGACCGCCGCCGGGTGATCCGGCGAGTCCTGATTCAGCCGCTGGATCGCCACGTCGAGATCGAACAGCAGCGTCCGCTCGCCGTCGTCCCGAACCATGCTCTGGATCCAGAAGAACGAGGCGATCCGCGCGCCGCGGGTCACCGGCTGGACGCGGTGCAGGCTCGTCGACGGATAGAGCACCAGATGTCCGGCGGGCAGCTTCACCGAGTGGACGCCGTAGGTGTCTTCGATGAGCAGCTCGCCGCCCTCGTACTCGTCGGGGGCGCTGAGAAAGAGCGTCGCCGACAGGTCGGTCCGAATGCGGTGTCCGGTGCCGGCGATCTGGCGGACGGCGTTGTCGACGTGGCTGCCGAACGACTCCCCTTCGACGTAGCGGTTGAACAGCGGCGGAAAGACCCGTAACGGCAGCGCCGCCGCGACGAACAAGGGGTGCCGCTGCAGCGCGCTCAGGATGACGTCGCCAATCTCCTCGGCGACCGGGTGCGTCTCCGGTATCTGCTGATTGCGCTTCGTGCGCATCGACTGGTGGCCGGCGGTGACCCGGCCGTCCACCCAGTTGGTCTCATCCAGCTGCTGACGCGCGCGCGCGACCTCGTCGGCGGTCAACACATCCGGTATGTGCAGCAGCATGCCGTTCCTTCAGAGGCCGATATCGAGGGACACCATCGCGGAGCGCGCCGGTCCAGGAATGAAGTGCCCGCCGCCGACGCGATCGATGTAACGCTCGTTGGCAAGGTTGTTTCCGTTCACCCGAAGCGTGAGCCGTTCGTTGACCGGGTACGCCGCCATCGCATCGATCAGCCAGTAAGACGGCGCGGTCCGGGCGCCCGTGTTGCCGTTGAACCGGTCGCCGACGAACTGCGTACCGCCGCCGACCTGCACCTCCCACGGCAACCGGAACGTCGTCCAGAAGCTGAGCGAGTGGTTCGGCGTGTTGCCGAATTCCCGCCCGAGCTCGGCGGCATTGTTCGACTCGGTGATCTCGCTGTGCATGAAGGTATAGCTGCCGAACAGCTGCCAGCGCGGATTGACGCTGCCGTTGACGCCCATTTCCACGCCCCGGACGATGTGCTCGCCTTGCAGAACCGTCGGCGGCTCGCCGGGGTTGATACCTGGCGTGCGTGCGTTGGTTTTCATCGTGTAGAAGGCCGCCGCGTTCATCCCGAGCCGTCCTTCGAGCAGATCCCATTTCGTGCCGGCCTCGAAGCTGCGGGTCTTCTCGGGCGCAACGGCGACCGTGCTGCTTGTCAGGCTCAGCCCCTCGGTGCTGGGGTTGAGCGATGTGCCCGCACCGGCATAGATGCTGCCTTCGGGACGCGGCTTGAACACGACGCCGCTGCGCCAGCTCACCATGTGATCGGTCCGCTCAAGCCGGGTATCGACGTTGGCGGCACTTCGTGTGAGGTAGTCGAGGGCGAACCGATCGAGGCGCAGCCCGCCGGTCAGCTGCACGTGTGAGCCGACTTCCACGGTGTCGACGGCAAACGCCGCAGCCGACGTCGCGGTCGCGTCGGTTACCGCGCCGTCGCGCACCAGGCGGCTCGTATAGGCCTGTCCGGGAGTCGGATTGAACAGGTCGGTCGATGGCGCTGCCGGATTCAGTTCGATCCGGTTCCAGTTCTCCGAGGTCTCGCGCGCCAGCTCGATGCCGCTGATGACCGTGTGCCGGACCGCGCCGGTGGAGAACCGCAACGTGACGTCGGTCTGGTGCGCCAGAATCGCATCGGCCTGATCGCGCGATTTCCAGTCGGTCCGGCGAATCGCCGTCGAGCCGTTGGCTTCGAAGCGCGGCGCGGTAATGAGCGAGTCGCGCTTCGTGCGCCCGTAGCGGACGAGCGAGCGAAGGCTTGCCGCACCGCCGAAGGCGTGTTCGGCCGTCGCGGTCGCGGTGTCGTTGAGCGTGTTCTCGTAGTCACGGCGGGTCAGCCCGTAGAAGTTCTCGAAGCTCACCGGCGGAGCCTGGTCGGCGTAGCCGCTGAGCGGCGCATTGGTCGGAGGAACCCAGGGGATGCCGTAGTCGGGGAGGTTGTCCTGGGCCAGATGTGAGTAGTTCAGCGTCACTTTCGTCGGCGTGCCAAGGCCGATGGCGAGCGACGGCGCGATGCCCCACCGTTCGCTGGTGACCTCGTTGCGGCCCGGCGCTCCCGAGTCGGTCCACATCGCGTTGAAGCGGACCGCCACGCTCTCACCCATCGGCTGATTGACGTCGAAGGTGCCGCGCTTGTACGCCGATGATCCACCGCCGAGGCTGGCGTGGCGCGCCGAGGTCAGGAGCGGCGCCTTGGTCGCCATGTTCACGCTGCCGCCGGTCGAGCCGCGGCCCGAATACGAGGAAGAAGGCCCCTTGACCACCTCGACCTGTTCGGTGTTGAAGGAGTCGCGCGTATAGCCACCCGAATCGCGGACGCCGTCGATGAAGATGTCGGTCCGCGCATTGAAACCGCGAATCGAGAGGTTGTCGCCCGCCGGCACGCCGCCTTCTCCAGCCTGTACGCTGATGCCGGTGACATTGCGCAGCACGTCGCGCAGGGTGGTCGCGCCCTGCGACTGAATCACGTCGCTGGGGATGACGGTCACCGTCTGCGGCACATCCCGCAGCGGCGCGGCCAGCTGCGGCAACGTTGCGCGCGGCGCCGTTTGACCGGTCACCTCGACGAACTCCGCCTGCGTGAACAGGTCGAGGACGATGGCGGTGGCCGACGTGAAATGAAAGACGACACCGGTGCGCGCCAGCAGCTGCTCGATCGCCTGCTGCGGCGAGAACATGCCTGACACGCCGGGCGATTGCAGATCGAAGATCTCGTCGCGGACGGCGGTCGCCGAAATGCCGGTCTCTTTCTGAAGCGCAGCGAGCACCGTCCGAAGCGGTCCGGGAGGAATATCGAAGCGCGGCACGGCAGCTGTCTGTTGACCGCCCAACGCGTCAGCCGATCGCATCGTCTTCACGACCTCCGCGATCACGTCTTCGTACTTCGATCTGTGCGCAGCCGCTACTTGCGACGCGGTGGCCGGCCTGACGCCGACGGCGGCGGTTGCGACAAGCGCGCCCACGACGATCGCGCCGTCTCGCTTGCGAGCAGTTTTGTTCTTCATAGTGATTCCGTCAGATGAGAGCGGCCGGAACGACTCGGCTCGTCAGGCCGCCTCGGATGTCGACACTTCGCGCCGTTCGCCGGCACGGGCTTTCCTGATCCAGGCAGTGAATCGGCGCAGGGCCAGGGCGAGTCCGGTGTAGACGAGGACCACGGCTCCCGCCGAGACGATGCCGGCGATGGTCTGTCCGGTCAGCCCGTAGTACTCGCCGGTGTGCGTGAAGCGGCTCCAGCTGCGCAGGCGGCGGCCGGGGGTCTGGCTTTCGAAGGGCTCCCAGCGGACGACCTCGCCGGTTGCGGCGTCGAGCGTCAGGGTCGAGCGCAGCTGCGGCTGGCCGCCGTTGCCACTATCGATGGCAAAGACTGCCGGTGCGGTACCAGACGTCGAGAGGCGCAGGTTGATGCTTCGCCAGTCGGGTACTTGTTGCTCAGCGCGCGCCCACAGAACATTGAGTCCGTTCGTCTGGACGGGACGCGGCGCCTGGCGATCGGTTGCGGGACTGTTCGTCGCCGGCGGACGTGCGGCGGCGGCCGGCGCCGGCGGCGCTTCGCCGACGAGGCGATAGACGAGCGCGTTGGCCCACGGAAACGAGATGGGCGTGGCCGTCGCGACGACGATGGCCAGCGGCACGGCAGACCAGATGCCGATGACGTTGTGCCAGTTGAAATCGCGCGCCTTGCCCGGCAGGCCCCGGCGGAACGTCGCCACCGATCGGATCGCGCGCCAGTTCACGACGCGCGGAATCCAGAGGTACATGCCCGAGAGCACGATGAACAGGAAGATCAGGTTCGCCCAGCCGCTGATCGCCTTGCCGAAGGCGCGGGCGTCGCCATCCAGCGCCATGTAGCGGTGCCAGATGCGCAGCTTGCTCATCGCGGCGCGGACGCCGGTGGTCGGCTCGCCGATCAGGCGGCCGGTGTAGACGTCCTGGTAGACGACGCTCTGACCGAGTGTCACCGCGGCCGGAGCTTCGCGGTCCGACCGCAGTGTGATGGCGGTCGGCGGCTGCGCGGGCCGCTGTTCGGACGCCTGAGCAATCAGCGTCTCGACGGGCAGCCGTCGGGCACTGTCGTCCGACGCGGCGCTCTTGAAATGACGATCGGACCATTCGATGAGCTGCCGCTCGTACATGAGCAGCACGCCCGTGAGAGACATGGTAAGAATCACGAGGCCCGCGGTCACGCCCGCGGTGAGGTGGATCCAGAACAGCAGCTTGCGGAACGTCATGACGCCATCCGATGTGAGGCAGCCGGGTCGCGATGAGCTCGGCTGAAGTGATACTGAGTCTCACTTTCGAAGACGCAGTCTATCTCCGACCAAATAGGTCGTCAAGACCCTCTTGCGGTGAAGAACGCTGGAGTCGTAAGGGAAAAGCAGCGAGAGCCGTCGATTCGCTCGGATTTCGGTCAATCTCAGCTGGGAACGGCGCTTGCCTCATCGCCTGACGTCATGACGCGTCGGTTCGGCGCCGCGCTGGGCGTCCTCTTCTTCTTCTTTCCGGGAACCTCCACGGCGGCTCCAGCTCGGCCGGCCCCGGCTCTCCCGTCGCCAACCGGCACCGTCGTCAACGTCGCGTCAGAGGCGCAACTCCAGACCGCGATCTCGAACCTCGCGTCAACACCACCATCGTCGTCGCGCCAGGGACCTACGTCCTGAGGGGCACGCTCTACGTCAACGGCACGTTCAGCAATGTCGGAATCCGCGGCGCGACCGGCAACGCCGCCGATGTGGTGTTGAAAGGGCCGGGCATGACCAATGCGTCGATCCCGCATGGCATCTGGGTCGGCGGCCAGGTCACCGGCGTCACGATTGCCAACCTGACCATCCGCGACATCTATTACCACCCCATCATCCTGAACGCCGGTACGCAATCGCCGCTCGTCCACAACGTCACCTTGATCAACGCCGGCCAGCAGTTCATCAAGGCCAATCCGAATCCGGCGGGCGGCGGCGTCGACAACGGCATCGTCCAGTACCTGGTCATCGAGTACGAGACGACGAGCCGCGACGACTACACCAACGGCGTCGACGTGCACAGCGGGCGCAACTGGACGATTCGCCACAATCTGTTCCGGAATATCCGCGCTCCTCAGGGGCTGGCCGGCCCGGCGATCCTGATGTGGAACGGATCCTCAGGGACGGTCGCCGAGGGGAATACGTTCATCAACTGCCAGCGTGAGATTGCGTTCGGCCTCATCGAGCGCACGCCGAACGATCACACCGGCGGAATCGTGCGCAACAATTTCATCTATCGGAGCGCGGCAGTCGCCGGCGACGCGGCGATTGGCGTCTTCGACTCACCCAACACCCAGGTGCTGCACAACACCATCCTCGCCTCGGGCGGCTATCCGTCGCTCATCGAGTACCGCTTTCCGAACTCGACCGGCGTGACGATCGCCAACAACCTGCTCGATGGAGTGGTCCTGGCACGAAACGGCGCGAGCGGAACGGTCATGGGCAACATCACCTATGCAACCGCTGCGTTGTTCGTCAGTCCTGCGACGGGCGATCTGCACCTCGTGCCGACTGCAACGACGGCGCTCGATAGGGTTGCGGTGATGGCGAGCGCCGGGACCGACTGGGACGGCCAACCCCGGCCGCAGGGATCGGCGGCCGACGCGGGCGCGGACGAGCATGTCGCGTCGGGGCCGCCGATGGCGCCACAGAATCTCAGGGTGGTGTATTAGCGAGTGACGTATCACGGGCCCACACCGCCCGGATGTGCTCGTTCTCCGTGTGCTAACATTCCCAGGCTCCGTCGCGCTCACTGCAAGTCCCCATCGTCCAGAGGCCTAGGACGTGGCCCTTTCAAGGCCAAAACACGGGTTCGAATCCCGTTGGGGACGAAACCTTATCTTGTAAACGTCCCACCGCCGGCACTGCTGCCGTGAGGATCCGATCGAACGCGATCGGCACGACGAGCGTGTAGACGTTCCGAGCCGCGTCCGGTGTGGGCGGCTTGAACGCGATACGGCCCGCCAGGACGCATTGGAGCAGCGGGCGGGCCTGCGCCCGGTTCTCCTGAAGCAGTGCGTCCCACTCGGCCAGGAGACGCCGCAGCGCCCCTTTCATCGCGGCCGCATCGAGGCGCACCGGCGCCGGCGCCCGATCCGCGACGGCGTCGCGTTCGGCGACCAGGGCGCGGCGCTCCGCATCCTTACGGGTCAACGCCTCCAGCGTGGCGTCGGCCTTCTGGAGGAGGCCCACCGCCCGCAGGAGCGCGCGTTCGACCCGCGCCGGCTGCAGCACCTGCTGCCGCAGCACCTCGGCCACCGCCGCGTCCGCATCGGGCATCGCGACCATGCGCCCGTTGCCGCAGACCGACGAGCCGCAGTTCCAGTACGTGGCGCAGCAGTAGCGGAAGCGGCGCCCGGTGGTCGAGGCGCGCGACATCACCTGCATCGACCCACCGCACACGTCGCAGCGGCTGAAGCCGGTCAGGAGATACCGCTGCCGCACGCCGCGGCCGTCGGCGGCGCCCCCGGGCTCCCCGCGCCGGTAGCGGTCATATGCGGCCGCGCGGGCGGTGATGGTCGTATGCGCCGCGCGCCAGAGCGCGTCGGGCACAATCCGCAAGTCTTCGACTTCGACGGTGACCCACTCCGACCGCGGGCGGTCCTGCTGCCGCTGCCGCCCCCAGGCATCGCGCTTCCGTGTCTTGTTCCAGACCCGGCGACCGGCGTAGAGCTCACGATGCAGCACCTCGCGGACCGACGACGGCGCCCAGGACCGCGCGCGGCCCTGCGGGGTGCGCGGCGTCAGAGCGCCGACGGCATTCAAGTGCTTGGTCAGCGTCTTCAGGCCATCGCCGGCCGCGGCGCGCTCGAAGATGAGCCGCACGACCGCGGCTTCCTCCGCGTTGATGGCCTGCCCGACATACACCGCATCGGGATGGCGGCGTCGACGGTCGTGCCGCACGACGCGCTGGCCGTCGGGCATGACGTCGACGGGGTCGTAGCCGAAGACGCGCCCACCGGTGACGTGGCCAGCCTTCGCCTTCCGCGTCATCGTGTCGGTCTGCCGCTGCCGGTGCTTCTCGCGTTCCATATCGGCGCCGAACGCCATCGCCGCGAGCATGAACTTGTCGACCGGCGAGTCGAGGGCCACCTCGCGGTCGTCGAGGTACGCGACGATGCGCACGCCAGCCTGCGCCAGCTGCTTGACGGCATACCCGGTCTCCAGCTGCTCGCGGCCTAGGCGCGAGAGCTCGGACACGATGAGCACATCGAAGGGCGCGCGCCGCTTCAGCACGCTCATTAAGCGCATGAACACTTTGCGCCGTTCGAACTCGGCACCGCTGATGCCGTCGTCGACGTAGATGTGATCGTCGACAACCGTCCAGCCTTTGCGTGCGGCGTAGCCGCGCGCATGGTCCACCTGGCGAGCGACCGACTTATGTTCATCGGCGACGCCGGACTGTTCGGTCGACTTGCGGGCGTAGATGGCTGCGATCATGGTCTGCTTCCTGGTTCTGCGGCTAGCGTGATGGCGTGTTTAGATCGGGCGGGGCGGCTTCAAATCCTCCGGCGAAAAGCTACCCTCGCGAACCTTCCACTGCAGCTCCGCTTCTGCCTCCACTCCATCGCGAAGAAAAAGCAGAAGGCGTGTTGCATCGGTCGAACCGTCGGCGCTGCTGTAATACGTGCCCGCAGTCGCGCAACAATGCTTCTCCACCGCTCAGTTGTGACTGCGCCTCCGGGTTGAGCGCGACGTGCAAATCCTGATGACTGATGACCTTGTTTCTCAGCAGCCGCAGCGGCTTCACCTTCTCCTCGAGCACCACTAACAAGTGGTTCACCTCGCGGCGGACCTGGGCATCATCAACTAGATCGGGAAGCCGCTGAACGGTTAGGTTCTCCTGGGTCTGCTTCGGTCCACTGGCTGTGGGATCCGTCAGTCCGCAAATGTGCAGAATGACGAAGCGCCACAGGCTGTCCTCCACGGCCGTGAACGTCGTCGGTGCTGCTTTCTTGAATAGCTCCCAGCGCTCGGCGGACATCCCGAAGATGGTGACGTAGGTCTGCCAGGTGACGTGCAGCCAGACACATTCGTTCCGTAACTGGAAAAAGATGGGCCCGTGCGTCGTCCCCATCGAGGTGACGAACTTCTGCCTCACGTCCTCGCCGGAGTTCATGGTCACCGGTTCTCCTATGCGACTTCGCCGACTTCCGCTTGCGCGAGGGTAACCGAACCTTGCGGCAAACCTTCGACCAATGCTGCCACTGCGCGTCGGTCGCCGTTAGACCGACGTGGAGGGACGCGCATGGACGATTCACGCGGGCCGGCGATTGTAGCACCGATGGACGCTTCAACGACCCACGTATTACACTGAGCTACACAGGTCTTATGATGCCGATTCGCCGCAGCACTACCATCAGGCTCGAAGACGAACTCTTCGCTGGACTACAGGCCGTCTGGCAACGGGACGGCGTGCAGCCGTCCGAGCAAATCCGCCGCGCCTTGCGGGCGTGGTTCGAGGCGAAAGGCGTGAAAGTGGCGCTACCACGCCGCCGTGACAGGCCAGGTCACACCGGGAAGCGCCCACGAGCCGGCACCCGCAAGCGGTCGTGACGGTCGGCCCACGGACGTCGTGCTTCACGAGGAGGCCTGGTGACACCAGAAACACCCGGACGCATTCGCCGACCACAGAAGTCGAGCAAGCCGAAGAGCAGGCGGAGCGGGCGCTCCGAGAGATCCGCGCGCATCGAAAGGGGTGGCGCACTCACCGCGAAGCTCGTGCTGCGCTCAAGACCATCGGCCAATACATTGGCCTGCGCCGCGCCGCCGTGGCGGAACAACGGATGGGTCTCAACGTCGCGAGGGTTCTGAAGGCGTTCGCGGCCGGGGAGGCCCGCGGCGATGCGTCGCGCAAATCGACCGCGCGAGTGCGACCGCTCCGCCGTGACTGAAGCCGTCAGCTGACCCGAGGGGAGCGCACCTATGGCCGCATCGAACACGCCGCCAGCAGCGCCCGAGAAGACCGAGCCGTCGTTCCAGTATCGAAGCAAGGCCGAGTGGCTGGCGGGCCAGTTCTTCCCCGACAACCCGACGTTCCCCCCTGGACGTCTGCGTGCTGCTCGAAATCCCCAAGAACCTCCCAGGCCGCTTGCCACGCAGCGAGGCGGAGTTCGAGCGCGCGCTGTCGGCGCGTCCTCGTCGTCGACGTTCTCGCCGGTAGTCACGGAACACACGACGACGGTGACCCTGGGCGTCACCCAGCCCGAGGCGATTGACCGTCGCCTACGCCATCATCACCCCTAGACTCCTTCTTCTCACGCTTCAACGTGGGGTTAGGCGGCGTACACTCCAAGGCAGCTTTCACTTTGCTGCTGCTGCGCCAAGGACACTCCGCCATCCGTGTGCAGTGGCTTCGTCGGGCAACCAGCTCGCGTCTGACTTCGACTCGGCAAACGTCGCGTACCGGGCAACGGCTCTTGTTTGATTGTTTCCCAGCCAGCCAGAGCCATCCGTGATGGCACGCAGGGCCCCGCCGTCGGCTGAGAGACGCTGACCAAGCACGGCCGTGATCCAGGGAATTGCGAGGTCGTTCGCCTTCTTCAAGAATTCCAATGAGCCATGGCTGGCGTCGATCTGAACGCCATACGTCCAGGGAGCGCCAAGCGCCCGCCCGCTCTTCCACAACGCCACCACGCTCGGAGAGTCCTGTTCGACAATGAACAACCCGGGTGTCGGGCTCAGAATCTTCAGCTCTCCGCCCGTCACGGGGCCCGACTGGTAGCGCACGAACGCGATCGTCCGCTGCGCGTGTAACGCCGCGAACGTCGTGCCAAATTGTCCGGCTCCCGAATGTGCCCAGAACAAGAGCGGTGAATCCGCCACTTCCGGATGGCCGGATTCCTGTGCGAGGCGCTGCAGCAGCAGGAGAAGACCGTCGGCCCCGCCCAGGCTTGCATTGCGCGGTGTATAACTGATCGGTGTTGCAATGGTGGGGAACGCAGCGAGAAGGAGGCCGGATTCTGTTTCTTCTGCCAGCCTCCGTACCTGCGGGTCGGCGAAGAACGCATCGCCGATGCCATAGTGAATCACCACAATCACCGAACGCACGCGGCTGACTCTCTGCGGCACAAAGAGCGTGCCTACGGCCTTTACGTCCTTCTCCGGAAGATTCACCGCCGCCGCGAACTCCACGCCACGAATCTGGTCGGTATACGCGATCTGGTTGACATCCGCGGCACTCAACTCGGCGGTCGACACGCGCTTTGCCGTGAACTGCGGCGGGAACAACAGCAAGTTGAAGGTGGGGTTCGGCGGAATGACCGCGCCATCACGAACCAGCGCCTCCCGGGTGAACGCAATCCAGTCACCGTCGATCCTGCCCCTGAACGTCATCGTGAGGTCGGCGGATGGCGTAAACCCAGCTTTGAACGTGATCGTGTTTCCATCGAGGTGGCCTTCGGTAATCTCCCGAGTGCCCCCGACACGAACGGTGCCGGTCACTGATGAACCGTCGACTCTGAGAACCAAAGTCGGCAAGGATGGCCCCACGTCATCTACCCGCCACGTGCCAGTCGGGCCGGTCTGTCCGTAGATGGGAGCACACGTGGCGAATACGATGGCCAGGACACATGAAGCCGTTTTCATCCTCAATCCCTCCTGAATCGCTGGGTAACCGGGTTCGCGTCATTCAACACGGCGCGCTCAGGCATCAACCCAAGCGTGACGGCGAGCCCGCCGCAGAAGGGCTCCACTAGCCGCCGATGCGCGTGCGGCTCCCAGACGGGCTGAAGGTGCGGCACCTGCCACCGCTTGCCGCCGGCCCATTTCAAGGGCGGGCGCAGTGTGGCCGACCGCTCGGCTGTCGGCATATGGTTCGCGACAGTGTAACGCGAACTAAGTGCACAATTAGTGACGGAAACCATATGAATCGAGCGCACGCTCGGCGCACTACTGCCTGGCGCTCGCGCACGGGCGTGCGCGCGTGGCGACACGCGCCCAGCGCTCGCGGCGCATCACCGAGCGATGCCGGTGAGTGACGAACCCTTCTACACCCCTGGCTACCGGCCACCGCCCCGACAGGCGCGCCCTGGCGAACTCCTCTGGACCCTGCAGAAGGATGACGCGACCTGGCTCGCGGAGCTCCGCTTTCATGGCGAGGCGGTCGGGTGGGAAGCGCAGGCGTTCTGCAACGGCGAGCTGGTCATCGCCCGCATGTTTGTGCTGCGCGAGCTCGCGGTGAAATGGGCGGAAGCCGAACGGCGGGAGAAGCGCTAGTCACCCGTCAGGCCGTCACGTCCCGAACCGAGCGGCCGCGAGTCGTGACGGGTCGCCCTTCACCACTGGGCTCACCGAGAATGAACTGCTGGGTGCGCGCCAGCCAGCCTTCCAGGTGGTGCAGCTGCGTGGTCGGGCAGCGCCGCAGGAAGGACGCGACCTCGGTATCCAGCGCGACTTCCAGGTGGTAGCGCTGCCGGCGAATGAGCATCGCACGATACAACGCGGGGTCGCCGCCGTGCGCGAGGAGGGGCTTGGTGGTTTGCTTGCCGACAACGCCATCGATGGCGCCGGTGTAGAACCGGAGCTCCTGCAAGCACAATTGCAGCTGCTTCTTGACCTCGATGTGCGAGGTGTTCAGGCCGAAGTCACAACAGAGTCCGCGCAGCGGCTCGGGAAGGAGCGCCCAGGGAACGAGGTGCCAGCTTTCGTAGACCTTCCGGGCCTCGGCCTCGGTGAGCGCGCGCACCTCCGCCTTTGTGGCCGGCCGTCCGAGTTTGCGGAAGCGCCCCAGCGTCGAGGCCGACACGCCGAAGCTCGTGGCCCCGCCGCGCGCCGCGTCAAGTTCCACAAATCCGCCGGCGCGCGCGAGGAGCTCGGTGATGACGGCGTCAGCGCTGACCATGCCCGTGCCCGCGGCCGTCGTGCGCGGGCGCTCGCCCCGCTGCCATGTGGTCGGTGCGCTGTGTGCCCATCGCCCCGCGGCAGTATACCGGCGGTCGTCAGCGCGCTCGTCAACGCCCGTGTTTCGCTTTCATGTGCGCGGCCAGCTGCTGGAGCGTGCGCCGGCAATACGGACACACGCCGCACTCCACGCGATGCTGCAACCGGCGGTGCGCGGCCTTGGCCTTGCTGGCGGCGATGTTCGCGCCCCGTGCCTGCTTCTCGGCCCACTCCCGCGCGTCACGCTGCCGCTGCGCTTCCCGCTCGGCCACCTCCGCCCGCCGCTGCGCCTCCTCCAGTGCTCGCTGCTGCAGCGATTTCCCGAGCGGGTAAGACATCGAGTGCCCGTGCGGGCAGCAGAACGACTGTCCATCGCGACGACGGAGGTCGACCAGCGAGGCCTGCAGCCCGAACACCTCGCCGCACTGCGGGCAGTCCAGCACCGTGAGCGCGTAATGGCCCACGTGGTCGGTGCACACCTCGATGCGCTTCGCGACACCCACTGACGTCACCCCCAGAGTTTCTACCGGTCGTTCATGCGCGCCCGGTCAGAGATTGTTCTTTCGAACGTGCTGGACGATTTCGAGGAACACCTCCGGCGCCGTGCCAATGTTGCGGTAGGCGAGTCAGCGCCTGCAGGCGCGGGTGCTTCGCCAACCATGTGTTGGTCCTGGCGAGCCACAATTCGGCGTCCCTGGGCCCGAACGTGTTCCGCAGCAGTGTCATCGACGCTTCGGCGTTGCGCTGGCGCTCGGCGGCATCGGCACGTTGGTCGTCATCATCGTCGTCGTCGTCCTGCTCGCCGCGCGGGTCGCGCTGCTCCTTGATGCGCTCCGCGACGACGCGACGAATCAACTCGCCACCGACACCGTAGGGGTCGAGCCCTGGCTCACGAATCGCGCTGTCCGTGAGCTCGCGCCGCATCTCGTCGCGCTCAGCGGCGTCTTGGAACAGCACGGTCGCCTGCTGCTCTTCGAGTTGCCGGAACAGCGAATCAACCGCAGTGTCGACGGAGTAAAACTTCTCCGCCGCGGCGACGGTCGGTGCTGGTGGGGCCGCGGGTGCCGGCGGCGGCTTCAGCGCCGGCGTCGTCTCGGCATACAACGTGTTCAGGACGCGGTCGCGCTCCGCGAACGGGTCGTCTGGGTTGCTCATGCTGACTCCTTCTCCTCGGCCGACTGGTCGGCCTCGACCGGCACGAACTGCGTGATGAACGCGCGGAGGTCATCGACCCACTCGGCACCCGCGGCGGACGAGCCGCGCGCGGCCAACGCGCTCAGGCCGAGCCCGTGCATCCGCGCCAGGATGCGCTCGTCCAGTTTGGCGCGCGAAAGCGCGTGCGCGATGTCGCTCGTTCGGTCGTGCTGCACCAGCCGCCCCCCAAGCTGCCGCTCGATGGTCCGCTGCCACTGCGTCCCGGCCGCGCTGACCAGACGCACGAAGCGGTCGCGCGCGTCGCGCATCGCCACCAGCGCGGCCTCGATGATGTCGAGTTGCGCTTCCACGTCGGCGCGCATCACGCCCCCTCGGGCATGTGCAGCGAAATCAGCTTGACGAGCTCGGCGTGCCATCGGTCGCGCGTCTGGCCGTCGTAGCGCGAGGGCGCGGCCAGGGCGCCGAGGCCGGCCGAATGCAGGCCCGCGATGACGAGGTCAGTCAATCTCTCTCTTCCGAGTGCGTGCGTGAAGTTCGCGGTCTGCTGGTGGCCATTCGTCGTCTGGTCGATGCGCCGCGCGGTGGCCTCGTCGACCGCATCCCGGACGATTGACTCGTCGAGCACGTCATCGAGCAACGCCTCGATCAGGATCTCGTCAGCATCGGTCATTGGCACGTCGAGATTGTTCGTGCAGACCGTCCGGCCGCGTTCGTGGTATCCGGAACAGCCGTAGAAGTACTTGCGCCCGGTGCCATAGCTCCGCGAGCGTACCCGCAGTGATCCACCGCAACAGCCGCAGAGCGCCAGGTTGGTCAACAGATACTTCGACGTTGAGCGGCGATGGCTGGCGTTCCGCGCCAGGGCCTCGCGCAGCTGACTGATCTGTCACCGCGTTTTAGCGCCGGCGCTGAGATTTCATGGTGCTGCCTCCGCAAGCAGCTCCGCCAGGAAAGGAATCGGCGCCAGGCCGGGCGGAAAACCGGCCGTTCGGGAGCTACCCTAGGCGCCGAAGGGTGCGATACCGTTGAAACTATTTCCCTCTGGAATGTCGCTTACGCCGTGTTTTCCGCGTCGTTAGCATCGGCGTCGTCGTCTGTTCCGCGGGGGCAGCCGCGCACCTCTCGCCGACGCGTTGTTGGAGATCGCGGTCGACGCGCCCCGCTGGCAACCACCCCAAGGTTGTTGGTTCCGCTGCCTACCGTGCATACCGTTGCTGCCGCGCCTCCGCCATCAAGGGTTTCCGCCATTCCTGAAGCAGGCTCAGCAACGCTCGTCGGTTACCGTCTGCTGAAAAGGTCGGATTGCCTGTTGTGATCAGGATGACGCTGCCTTGCCGTCCGCAGCAGCGATGAACCTGGAGCCGTTCAACTGAATCGGCGCTGCTCATGATCGCGGGGACTTCTAGACGGCCTATGTGACCACCTGAAAACAAATCGGACGCGACGACAAGCTCTCCGACGGCTTCGGATTCCTCGACAGACAGTTGGCGAGACACCAACAGGTCGACGGGTCGAGGTCGGATATTTGGCGCGCACGAGAGTTCCACGCGATCCCACTGCGCTGGCGGGCGAGAATAGACAACCGTTAAGTCACACCGCGCAAACCCTCCGTGCGGCGATTCCAGCGTGAGCGTGAGGTTGCCGCCATTCAGCATCGGTGCGAGTCGTGGGTCGACACCTTGTGGCGTTTGGGCTAGCAGAGGTCCGGTGCTCAGGAATAGGCACACTCCCAGGAGCTTGATGATCCCCGCCGATGGTTTCGCATTCCAGAACGGAGCGTCCTGACTCATGAAAACGAGTGTAGCGTGTAACGTGACAAAAACGGGTGGGTCGGCCTTCCGCCCGTTAGCTTCGACTCCGGCAACTCAAGCGGCGATGCCGACGACGATGGTGGCGGGCCGGAACTGCCTACCTTTCGCGGTTCCCGTTCAGGCCGCGCGAAACACACGCTGAAACGAGATTCCCGCCGAGTTCGAATCCCGTTGGGGACGTACTCCCTCACTTCGTTCGGTCGCCCGTCCCCAACGGCCTCTCGGGAAGCGCGGCACAGCGTTTTCAACGCCGCGCCAGCGGTTCCGAATCCCCACGGTCTCGCAACGAACTCATTCTTGGAGTTCCCAGGATTTAGTGGAGAGACGTTAGCATCCGCTTTCTGGAGGGGCGATGCCGAAGTCTAAGCACCAGATCCCAGGGAGAGTTCGTGTGACGTATGAATTTATCAAGGCGCATCGAAATCAGTTCAGCGTCCAAGAGATGTGCCGCGTCCTCGAGGTCGCTCAATCCTGACTCGCCGACAAGTTGTTGTCCGGTATCCGCTGGCTCCACTCGGAATCCAGTCTAATTCGCTGTCGAAAAGTTCCGTTCCGTCGCGTGGCTATTCACAGTTCCGACTATCATCCTTCACCCTGCCAGCTACGTCCTTCCTCCGGCAACGGCGCTCCTCGCTTTCGGCCGCGCGTCGATCAGCGCTCGCATGAAGGTCAGCCGATGACAGGTATTCCGAAAAGGCAGACCAGATTCGAGCACTGCCGAATTCATTCCACCAAACGCGTTTTTCCGCAGGCGTGAGGCTGCGCGTGCATGTCAAGTGCCCCAGCACCACTATTGGACCGGTCAACGCCATCGCGCCGGACGGCCACAGAAGCACGTAATTAGGCTCCTCGAATCCGAACACGAAGGTCAATAAAAGCCCAACAAATCCGACAACCCAGAGGGCGATCACCAGGCCGCTGACACCTCGCGGTATCTGGGCGCGAGTCGCCGTTGCAGTCCCAACCGACACCTCAGCAAATTGGCGAGTATTGCTGTTCCTCATTGTTCAGCTCGTCCCGCTGCGGCCGCCCGTTAAACTGCGTCGCCTGCCACCAGATCCATCAGTTTGCTGATCTCGCCCTCAAACGGTCGAGGAAGCGCGGCGGTCTAGTCAGGGAGCGATCCCACGTCGACGTCGAATCTCGTATCGCCACGCACGTCGACCTCCACGGTCTTGCCGTGCGAATGCAGACACGCCCGTCCGAGCGGAAGCCGTGAAAGCTGGTAGGACGAGTCCAGAGCGATGATCGCACCCGCTTCGAAGAATCCATCACAGGCTGCATCGAAATACATCCATCGCCAGCTCGGAGACGCCTGCCGGCTGTCCCGGAGGAATCCGAACAATGCGGGTGGGTGACGAACCTGCGCGACCGGCCCACAGACGACCTCAACGTCCGCAGTCGTCTCGCGATCCACGACGACAATCGCGGCGGTCGGCTGAACGCAATCACCGTGCTCCGCGACCACCGCCACCGACATGCCCGCCCGAATGTCGGTGGCCACGTACCGTCCCTGTGCATCGGTCCGAACGACAGCGTGATAGCGGCGGCCAACCGCGGGAGGCTCGGATTCGTAAAGGACGACCTCCGTGTTCGCGACGGCCGTGCGGCCCTGGGCAGTGAGTTCGGTCACGACCCCGGTCAGGGTGAAGACTTGTGGACGAGGCGGAGGCGACGGGACCGTGCCGAGCCCGCCGGCGTCTCCGCAGGCAGAAGCCAGAACCGCGCCGATCGTGGCCGCCGTAAGCATGCGGGTGGTGTGAAGCATCGTGGCCTCCCCTGTTGCGGAGGATAGTAGCGAGGCGCCGCGGGAATGTCAGTGTTTTTCTGATACGTCGGGTCGCGCAGTTATAGGCCGTCATCGGTGCGACTAATGTGCGTCGCCGTTGGCCGGAGCGTCTTCGGCAACACAATCGTTTGTTGCCTGCGTTTTGGCTGAACACTGTACGGCGATAGAGAGCATCAATCAGCGTTCGGAGGCGGCACACCGACCGAATCGCGAAAATAGACTTCAATCGAACCCGACGCGGCCGATCACCGTCGAATAGACCGTATGTCCTGGCGCTTCGCCGTTCTAATGGTCTCGTCAGCGCTGGTGTTTCTCGCAATCCTGCGGTGGGTGCTCCGAAGGCGCGGGCAGGGGCCAGGATTCCAGATTTTGGGCTGGCTGACCGGCATCGTCGTCGTTGCAGGCATGGTCCTGGCGAAAGCAGGCACGGCCGTCGGGTTGCCCTGGTGGATCTACTATGGCCTGCCTGCGGTCCTGACGTGGGTTCTGCCACCCGTGGCCCTTCGTATGCGCTCCCAAGAAACATTCGAATACCTTGTGCTGGCGTTGCTGATGGCACCAGCCATTCACATCTTTTTTTCCTTGTTCCTCGGATGGTCTGAATACCTCCCCTTCCTGCCAATCCCGTCGCTCTGGCAACTACTCGCGTAGTAAGAGTGCAGTGCAGGTCTCTTCTACCAGCGGACGGTCAACGTCCCACCGGCGCGCGTCGGCGTGAGGGTCGGCGCGACACGCACTGTCGTCGTGGTCGCCGCGTAGACGACGTGCTGGTCGGCCGCTGCCATGTCCATCAGCACGCCGATGAGCGCGCCGGCGCCGGTGCCAATAAACGGCATGGCGAAGGCAAGAGCACCATCAAAGTCCAGCGCTCGGTCAATGGGTATGCCTGCTGCCAGGCCGACTCCGAAGCCAACCAATGCGAGATTGCGGGGTGTATGGTGAGCTGTTTCTACGAGAACCACCTGATCGAGCGGATAGCGGATGTCCTGGCCACCGTCTCGCAGCAACAGTTCTGACGTGGACAGCGAGACGAAACGACCGTGACGCCGGGCACCATCGGCGAGCGAGACGCGGACTGTCTTGCCGGCGGCCTCGGCAGGTGTGACAGTTGCTTGGATCGGCTGCTGGATCTGGCGCTGGACATCGGTGACCGCAGGTCTGGCGTGCGCCACGACGCGGACGCCGCCAGTCGCAGCCAGCCGCACCTGGCCGGCCATGGCTATGAACCGTAGATCAGCAAAGGCGCGAAGGGGTCCGGTGACTCGGACGTCGGCTCCCCCGAGCGCCTGACCGCCGAGCGCGCGACCACGTCGCTGTCCGACGAACACGCCGCCGCCGCCAAAACCTGAAACGCGGCGCTGTGGTTCCGAGCGGAACAGAACGTTGGCTCCACCCGACCATCCTTCGTCTGTTTCCAAGACGTGTTCAAAGCCTGCCACAATCGGGCACCCGGTCACTTGTCCCGGCTTGCAGGAGCTGCCCGGCTCGAAAATCACGCGCTGAATTCTCATGTGGGTCTTCCAGTGTGTCACCTCACCTTCGACTGCCAGATGGCGGCGTACGAGGAACTGCGCCGATGCGACCTGGACCGGGCCACCGTCTCGCCAGTCGCCCATATCTCTCGCGCCGCCAGCACTGACACTGATCATCAAGACGGGGAAGTGCAGCGAGTCTGTCGGCGTGCTTTGCGCCGCGGTATCAGCGGGGGCAAATCCAAGAGCACCGGCGGTCGTCAGCAGGGTCAGGACGCGTGCACGTTCGAGGATCATGGTCCCTTCCTGCCACGGAATGCGCAAACCGGACAGGAAGTGGCTCACCAAATTTCAGATTGCAGATTGCCTTCGCCTCGGCGCGGGCCTCGCGGGTGGGGTGCTCGTCAGCCAGGTGTTGGTCGGAGTGGGGGCACTCCGCGTTGTACCGACCGTCGAGCTCGGTGCCGTTATCGCGCTGTGTCGTGGGTCATTGTAAGGTCGTCGGTACCGTGTTCAGTGGCACCATCCGCACGCTCACCAGCTGCCATTGCTCCCCTTGTCGAATCCACACCTCGGAGAGCATGGCAACGGTGGTCGCGGGCGCGTCGTCTGCGCTCGTCGTCTCGGCGATCCGGCCGGACAGCACCGCGCCGATGCCGGCGGTCACCTGCACCCGCAGGTCCTGGATAGTGCGTTCGACGCGGCCGGATGCGCCTGGCGCGCGTTCCGGGCGCTGATCCACGAGCGAGAAATTGCCTGAGACGAGCGACGCCATCGTGGCGTGATCTCCACGCTCGAACGCGTCGAACCACCGCTGATGCCGTTCGAGGATTTCGCGTTCCGCTGCGGCGGGGTTATCAGGTGCCGTCGCCGCACGCTGCGGCTGCTCTGTCGCGTTTATCGGGGCAGCGATTCCATGTGTAGCCGTTGCAGAGGGCAGCTGATTGGGTTCCCTGCCGGCAGGGACGGCCTGTGTCAGCGGAAGCACCTCGGACACCTGGGTCGTCGTCGGGCCCTGGCGTGCCTGATCCACTGCCGGCGCACCCTGGCGTGCAAACCGGCGGGTCCGCACCTGGCCGTCCGGCCCAAGCGGAACCGGCGAATCGCCGCCGAGCGACACCAACACCGCGCCCGCGTCGCCGGCTCGCACCTGGATTTCTCGAGTTGCCCGGATCGTGCGACGCTCACCTTGCTGATACGTTCGCCCGAGATCCGCTTCCCCATCAACGTTGATGCGCAACCACGAGGGTCGCCGGACTTCGAGGGAGAGCGACAACATTCCCGAACCGGGCTTTTCAGAAACCTCGACCGGTGCCATGGAGGCGTTAGGGGCTGGTGCGGCAGCCGTGGTGGCGGACTCCGCTGAGACGGGTTGGGATGTCGTGACAGCGGCTTCGCTTTCGGGCGAAGAACGCAACGAGACGATCATCGTGGCGACAACCGCGACAGCTGCGAGCACAATTGCCACGACCCGCCAATGCGCGGCGAGCTGCGCGGCCGTGCTGGGCGCCGGCACCTGTTCGCTGGAGTGATCAGCAGCGCCACTGCTCTCTTCGTGAGTTGGAGCGGACCAGAAGTCGTCTGCGGCAGCCGCCTTCGGCAGCGGCGCCATGGCCACTGTGGGCGCCAGAAGCCGAGGCTCCTCACCCGCCGGCCACAGATTCGCCGCATCTTCGGAAAGGTTGGCTAATTCGGACCGTGCTTCGCGCAGCACGTTGCGGACGTCGCGCGCCACGGACACCTGGAAATCATCACCGCCAATGGACCGACCCAGCGTAGTCTCGAAACCGACAGCTCGAAGCTGAGCGGACAGCTCGACCAGCTCGCGACGGGTCTGCACCAGCACACGCCGGATCTCCTGCCGCGCGGAGAGGAGTATTTCGGACGCTTCCTGTACGGCGGCTTCACGCACGGCACCGCGGCGCCGTTCAACCTCCTCCTGGTGCTTGAGTAGCAGCGCGTGTTCGATCCGATAGAGCTGAATGAGCTCCACCAGCGGCGCGACCTGCCCCGACTCGGGTTGCTCGGCGGCGGACGGCGACAAGGACGGCTCCTCCATAGCGTTCTCCTGCTCCACAGGCAGCGACCACTGGTCGTGCATTGTTGATCAAAAGCGCACCGTGCGATCCCTGCTTCGCGGGCGGCTGGCGCCTGGGTCACCACTGCAGCGCGAGCTCGAGGCCCGGGCCGCGCCGCGACGCGAAAGGCTTGATGCCGATCGATCCACCAGACCCGGTTGCCAGATAAATCAGATTGCGATCGGCCCGGATCGCATCGATGACGATCCCGATGCCCGCACCGATTCCGGCCCCGACTGCACTGAAGACGAATACTGGCCAGATTTCACCGCCTGGCGACCCCACCTCGCCGACCCCGAGGCCGAACCAGAGTCCGGGGCCAACGCCGATCAGTGTTCCCCTGAGCACGCCCCTACCGACTTTCTCCAGCTTCTGGACGTCTCGAAGTGGAACGGTGACGATCGCCGCGTCCGTCGCCAGCACGACCTCGGACAACGACAGAGACATCAGCCGGCCTTTTTGACGGCTGCCGTCCGCCATCGTGAGCCGTACCCGTCCGCCCTCGAATCTCACGGGGTTGACCGATGGGAACAGCTCCGGGATCCGCCGGCGGAACGTCCGCGAGCCGATCGGGACGCGCAGGCCGCCAAACGTGCCCAGCGCCCCTTCATTGCCGACGATCATCAGGAGCTCGCCGAAGGCCACGACTCCCGGTGCTATCCGGAGATCGCCGCTGCCGGTAAACTGCAGCGACGGCGACATCCGGACGACGCCGTGTGAGGCGAACTGGCGGTCGGGCGGCAGCGTCGCGCAGCCGACGTAACAGGCGGAACCGAGGAGCGTGCTGTGCTGGAAGCCGACGCCGGTGCCGACGGTCCCGGCCACAGGTCCTTTGGCCGCGCGCAGCCCGATATTGGCTCCGAAGCTGAGCGTTCTCCAGTGTTCGTCAGCCTGAGCGGACAAGATGTGCCGTCCGCGATGCCAGGTCCACTGGGCGGCAGTGCCCTCGACGACGACGAAGGTCGCCAGCGGGACCTGAGCGGAAACAAAGAATGCCGGAGCGCGCCACCCGAGGCCCTGGTAGCGTCCGGCCGATCCGACCCCGGCGCTGACCGACAGTGCTGGCACCGCGAGCGTCGGTGCCGGCGTCTCCCCCGGCGGCATCCCCTGCGCTCGTACGGAAGACGCGGCGGCAAGCGCAATGAGAACGAGAGCGGCTGTCTGTTTCACCTCAGTTCAACTCCACTCACTTGGAATGCGAGAAGGAGCCGAGCCGAGGCTCAGACAAAAGAAATTCGCGCTACTTCGTGACGGGCCAGACGGTGCCCTGGTGCTCTTGTGTGACGTTCACCAGCCCCTTGTTGACGAACTTCTGGATGCGCTTCCCCTCGAAGGTCTCGGTCGTGTAGATGTTGCCCTGCGAGTCGACGGCGATGCTGTGGACGCCGAAGAACTGGCCCGGATAGCGGCCGCCGTCCCCGAAGCTCGTGAGCAGCTGCATCTTGGCGCGGTCGACGATGTAGACACGCTGGTTCTGACCGTCGGCGACGTACAGGAACCGCTGCTGCGGATCGTGCGAGAAGGCGACGTCCCACACCGCGCCGGCCGCCAGTGTGTTCTTCGCGATGACGAGTTCGTTGACGAACGTGCCGTCCGGCCGGAACACCTGGATGCGGTTGTTGACGCGGTCGCACACGTAGACCAGACCGTCCCTCGACAGGTCGGCGCAGTGGACCGGGTTGCGGAACTGCTTGTCCGGTGGCGCCGCCGGATCGTAGGGCTTGAGCGGCGTGTCGTCGGGCTTCGCGCCGTAGGCGCCCCAGTATCGCTTCAGCTTGCCGGTCGATGCGTCGAGGACGGCGACGCGGTGGTTCAGGTATCCGTCGGCGAGGTAGGCCTCGTTCGCCTTCGGGTCAACGAAGATCTTCGCGACGCGTCCGAAGTTCGACGGATCGTGGCTGTTGGCGGTGTACTGCGTGTTCCCCTGTGCGTTCTTCCCGCTCACCCGCACGTTCGGCTTGCCGTACTGCGCGAGAAACTTGCCATCCTGCGTGAACTTCAGCACCTGTGAGTCGCCCGGGCCGTTGCCGCCGATCCACACGTTGCCGGTGTGATCGAGGAAGATGCCGTGATTGGACGTTGGCCAGTCGTAGCCCTGGCCGGGGCCGCCCCAGCTGCGCACGACGTTGCCCTGGCGGTCGAAAGCGACGACCGGCGGCGCGGGCGCGCAGCAGTCGGCGACTTTCAGCGCGAGGCCGCGTTCCGTCGGGTCGAGGTTGTCCGCGTCGTTGGCGCGGTGGACCATCCACACGTTGTCCTGGCTGTCGACCCAGACGCCAATCGCGCTGCCGAACAGCCACTTCTTGGGAAGGGGCTTGGGCCAGAACGGATCGGGCTCGAAGCGCGGCGCTTGCACCGCTGTGCGGCTCTGCGCGAGGACCTGATCAGTGAGGATCGAATGCGCCACGCTCAAAGCGCCAATCAGGGCAACGAATGCTGTCGCAATGAGAACCGTGCGTCTCATGGGGCCTCCGCGCGTGATTCTACTTGAATTCATCGCTACGCGAGCACACTGATCAGGACAGCGGTTGCTCCGATGAGTATGGCGGCGATCCACGCCAACAGACTCAACCTTCGCTGTCGCTTCCAGCGTCGCATCGTCGTCACGGGGTCTGCCCGCATCTCGGCCTCGAACCGGCGGCGAAGTACTCGCGGTAGCCATATCTCGTAGATCATGAGGAGACTCACGACGAACGCAATGAAGACGGCGACGAAGGCCCAGTCACTGTGAGTCAACCTTTTTGCCAGAGGCATCGCGAACGCGGCGACAACCACGACCGCTACTGCGACTGCCTGCAGACGCTGAAGCGCCTTCCGCTCCTGATCGTCCAGTGTCTGGCGTCGCAAGGGGCGCAGCCCGACTACGACCCCCGCCACGCCTCCTGCGGCCCCCATCGCGGCGCCGCCGACGAATGCGGCGATCTTGGCGAACACACTTCCCGATTTGACGCTGCCCATGCCGAGGGTGGCTGCCGTCGACGCCGCCGGCGCCGCCACGGTGAGCGCAGACGCGATCGCGGAGACGAAGGCCGCGCCCGGAGCGCACGCTCCGATCTCCTGGCCGGCGCGTTCGAGCAAATCCTCGCGAATACTGGCGCGCGCGCGGGCCAGTCGTTGGCGCACCGCCGCATCGCTCAAACCGAGCAGGTCTGCGACCTGTGTGACCGATCGGCCCTCGCGATAATAGAGGGTCACCACCTCGCGGGCGTCGACTGGTAGCGCCTCGATGGTCTCCGCAACGAGACGTCGAGTCTCGAGCGAGACGAGACGCTGCTGAGGATTCGGGCGGGGATCGACAACGGCTTCGAGAAGATCGTCGGGAGTTGTTCCGGCGCTGTGACGCCGTCCGCGACGAAGGCTTCGCTGGATGTGATAGGCGCGATGCCGGGTCACCTGTCGAAGCCAGGGAAGGAAGCTCGCCGGTTCGCGTAGTTTGCCGATGTCGCGCCACGCCGACAGGAACACGTCCTGCGTGATGTCCCGGCTGAGATCCGGATCGCGGACGATGGCGAGCGCCACGCTCGAGACCAGTGCGCAGGTTGTCTCGACCAACCGCGTGAACGCCTGCTGATCGCCGCGCTGCGACGCGAGCACGTCCGCTTCCATCGCCATGCTGGCCGCCTGAATCCCGTCCATGATAGTCCTCTCGCGATGAAACATCTCTGATTGCGGCTGCGCGATCAGCGACCGAGAAACTCCTCCATCGTCGCGATGAGAAACGACGGATCGTCAAACATGATGAAGTGGCGCGCCCGCCGCGCGACCACCGTCCGGTGACGCATGATGCCGGCGACCTGCCGTTCGTAGGACCGCTCGACGGCCGAGAGCGCCGCCGGATTCGCATCAGACCACGCGCCGGCTGCAACCAGCAGTACAGGCGCCTCGATGCGAGAGACGTCAGGCCTTAAATCCGTCGTCATGAGCTCCGTCATGGACAGCGCCGTCGTCCTGGGGTCGGACCGAGCGGCCCAGCCCTGGGCAATCGCGAGCTGCGCGGGATCGGAAATCATCGACGCCAGCGATAAGGCAGACATCTGATCGCGCTGCGCGGAGGAGGCATTCTCCAAGACCCGGCGCATCGCCTCGGCTTGCGGTCTGACGGAGTCGACGGTGGCCGAAGGATCGATGAGCGCCGGCAGAAACGGCACACCGTCGATCGCAATCACGGACCCTATTTTGGCTGGCGCGGTTGACGCCATCCAAAATGCCAGAAACGCGCCGATGCTATGACCGACGATGACCGGCCGCTCGAGACGACGCTCATCGATATACGCCAGGATGGCGTCTCGCACGGTCGCCAGCGAGGGAGTCGCCAACGGAGCCTGGCCGGCGAATCCAGGAAGGGTCAGCACGTGGCACGTATACCGGGCGTTGAAGTGCTCGACAACCCCACTCCAAACGTCGCCAGACGAATTCAGCCCTGGAATCAGCACCATCGGCGGTCCGCTGCCAACCACCTCCGCCCGGAATGGAGGGATGGCCGCCAAGGCCAGGGTGGCGACGCTCACAACGAGGCCCGTAAAGGCTGGGATAACGCGGATCTGGCGGCTTGGTGTCTTGCGCATCGTTCGGTCTCCTGTTGGGAGGCTTCAGCGCCTCACTAACTAAGGAGCCGAACGCGTCAGAATGTGACAGGAGCCACGTCAGCCGCTAAATGGCGGGCCTAGCGCGACTTCTTGATCTCGTCGAGTTCCAGTTGCAATTGCGCGATCCGCTTGAACTGCACGTCGAGTTCGCGTCGCATCTGATCGACGACTTCACCGCGTTGGTTCAGCAGATCGATGACGTGGTCGAACTCTTCCCGCGTCACGTCAAGTCGGCGTGACTTCGGGATGCGCGGTAGGCGTCGGGATCCTTTGCGGCGGCGCGGCATTGATAGGAAGGCCATCGTGAGCCCGTCCTAATGCTACTGCTGAGCCGGCTGGCGGGGCAAATGGTCTCGAGACTGAACTTGCAAAGCTCTCCCAGAAGACGCACGATCGTTCCTTCCCTTTCGAGACCCTGAAAGAGCAAAACGAATGAGCGTTACACGCGAACAGTTCGACGCGGCCCTGGAAAGCCTCCGTGAACTGCAGGAGACCGTGGAGCGGAATACCGCTGATCTCAAGATCCAGTTCGAACGGATCGCACAGATCCAGGCGGAACTTGACGCCAATCGGCTTGCGACCGAAAAACGTGCGCGGCGAAAGAAGTCAGCGCCTCTCCCGCCGGCCATCGCAGCGGACGAACAACGCTAGTTCCTGCCGTCGCGTCCGGCCTGCTGGGAGGTCCACGCGATCGGCTTATCTCGCCTGCCCTGCGCCCTGAGGAGCCGTCGACCGGGGGACGCGGATCGTCGCCGATCGGAGAATCGCCCGGCGCGAAGCCCATCGCTCGGATTCAATTGAAACCCGATGAGGGATCAGCTGAAGGTGACGTCGGTGCGTGCAGCTGCCACCAGTCGCGCGCGCGGTCCTGCGTCCAGACCGGCCCCCCGTTAATCGCCGACAGCCGTTCCGCGACGGCATCCGCCGTCGCAGGTCGCGCCGCCGGGTCTTTCTCCAGACACGCCAGCACGAGGTCGTCGAAGCTCCTGGGGATCGGGAGCTCCGTCCGTTGCGAAGGCGCAGATGGCGCGGCGTGCGCATGCTTCACGAGGGTGTCGAGTGCGGTGTGCCCATCGAAGACGAGCTGTCCGGTCACCAGCCAGTACCGCGAGGCAGCCCAGCGCGTAGAGATCGGCACGGGTGTCGACCGGCCGGTCCCCGATCGCTTGCTCCGGTGCCATGAACGCAGGAGTGCCGCGGGCCACGTGGGCAGCCGTGAGATCGACCTGGGTGGTGCCCTGGTCGCCGCTGAGCGGCTTGACCAGCCCGAAGTCGAGCACCTTCACGAAGTCGACCTCGCGGCCGTAGCGGCAGACGAAGATGTTGGCGGGCTTGATGTCGCGATGGATGAGGCCCCGCGTGTGCGCTTCGCCCAGCGAGTGGCACACCTGCGAGAGCACGTGCAGCGCCCGATCCACGGGGACGGGACCGAATCGCTGCACGAATGTGTGGAGGTCGAACCCGTCGAGGAGCTCCATCACGTAGTAGAAGCTCCCCTCGTCCGTCACGCCGAAGTCGTAGAGCTGGATCGTGTGCGGCGAGCGCAGCGACGCGGTGGCCTGGGCCTCGCGTTCGAAGCGGGCGCGCAGCTCGTCGGCCTGACGCTCGTTGGCCGTGGCGCGAATCAGTTTGATCGCGGCGGGCCGCGCGAGCAAGTGATGTTCGGCCCGCCAGACCTCCCCCATACCGCCGCGACCAAGACGCTCGACGAGCCGATAGCTCCCTAGCGCACGCGCGTGTGTCAGCTCGGTCCCGAGTCGATAGATGACGCGGGCGCAGATGTACGCGAGCGCCACAACCAGGAGATACGGCGCGAACGTCCTGAACACCAGGCCGAGGGGAGGCGCCACGCCGTCGCGAAGCAGCATGCCGGCACTCACCATGACCGGCACGGCGGTGGCCGCTCCCAACGCCGCCACCACCGCGCGGCGAGGCGGGCTGGGCACGATGGTCGCGAACACCAGGATCCAGACGGCGACCCACGAGACCGCCGGCCCATCCGCCGGCTGCGGGACGGGGGCGAGATAGCGGGCGGCGGCGATGCCATAGGCGCCCACCACCTCGAAGAGCAGTCCGATTAACAGGACCGTCCTCGCAGCGAATCGGGGACTGACGCTGACCGCCACTACCGCCAGTGCTGTCACGATGCCGACTATCGGGGGGCTCCAACGGAGCGGGCTGGCGAAGAACCCCGGGCGCCCATCACCCGACAGGAGCGCGGCGAGCGGACCCAGAACGAAGAACGTTGCCGCATAGAGGAGCGCGACGACGCGCACGCGGCGGGCCGCGCCGGCAACGACATCCGACGGCAGCGCCGTCCCGGAGCCGCCCCGATCGGCTCCCTGACGGCGTGCCTTCGCGGGCGCGACGCCACGCCCGGGACGAATGGAACCAGGCTCTTCGGTCACTCGGGACGCCCCTCGGGTGGCACACTGCTACAATGCGGAACAATCCGCATCACCACGCGCATTGCGAGACGAGAAATCGCGGATATTGTGATCCTGAAGGAGCGCAGATGACAAACATCCGATTGGCGTTCACGATCTTACTGGGCAGCGTGCTCCTGATGCCCGCCGACGCCTCCGCGCAAGCCACCAGTCCGCTGAGTGCCGGTGCCAAGGCGCAGTTCACGGGAATCAGCAGCTTCGTCACCCGAAGCGCCGACAAGATTCCGGAGAACCTCTTTTCATTCCGGGCGACGCCCGACGTTCGGACGATCTCGCAATTGTTCGGTCACATCGCCGACGCGTATTTCGCGATGTGCTCCGCCGCTGAGGGCAGCAAACCGCCGCAGGAGGGACTCGAGAAATCAGCCACCACGAAGGCCGCCCTGGTGAAAGCGCTCGCTGACGGCGTCTCCTATTGCCAGTCGGTCATGGAGCGAATGACGGATCAGAAAGGCAGCGAGAGCGTTCCCTTCTACTTCGGTCCGACCCCGCGTCTGAGCATCCTCTACTTCGTGACCACGCACACCTACGAGCATTACGGGAACCTGGTCACCTACATGCGGCTGAACAAGATCGTCCCGCCGTCGAGCGAGGCACCTCCAGCCAGATAACCGAGCGATCTCGACCTCACCGAATCGCGACCTGATCGAAGCGAACGTCCGCGAGCGCTGATCCACCACTTCGCAGCCCCAGCAGGCCGACGTGGACCGACGTTGACAGCGGCATCAACTGCGTGGTGTGAACCTGCTGCCACTCGATGCCATCTGTTGAAAGATACGCGGTGATGTACTGACCGGAACGCCTCAGCCGAATCCACCGTGGCAGCGTGACCGACCCTGCGGACGGACCGTCACTCAACGTCGCTCCACCGACGTCGATCCGGCGCCGGAACTTGGCCTTGCCCTCACTCGTCACCACCATTGACGCATGACGGGCGTTCGCCGCCAGCGATTCGCGGATTGACACTGCGGCGAGGGCGACCGCGCTTCCGGTCGGCGCCACCGCGTGCGTCACCCGGGCGATCACGTCGACGTCCCCGCTCCACTGGCGATGCACGAAATGCGCGGCGTCCTCGCTGCCCCACAGCTCGGCGCCTGCGGCCTTGACGACAAATTCCCCGTTGAGGTGCTCCGTCCGTCCAGGCGCACCGACCGCTCCAAGATCGATCGGCGTCCAGCCATCAGGCACCCGGCCAAGACCGAGATGTGAAAACGTCGCTCGCGCCAAACCAGTTCCGCCGCTGCGCAATGCGAGCACACCCACATGCAGCGATTGCGGGAGAGCGACGGTTTGCGGGACATGGACAGCGGTCCAGGAACGGCCGTCAGCCGAAACAGCGGCCGCAAAGACATTTCCGCGGCGGGAGAGCTTCAACCACCTGGGCACGTAGGTGCTGCCGGTGACCGGACCGTCGCTGGCGGTGTCGCCGCCGGTTTGCGTCCGCCGCCGGAATTTCAGCTTCCCATCCGAACTGATCACGATCGCAACGTGGCGCGACTCGGACGCCAGTGATTCCCGGAACATCAATCCTGCCATGGCCTGGGTTGCATCGGAGGGTCGGGTCAGCGACGCGAGGGACGCAATCAGGTCGCCGTCGCCAGTCCAGGGTTGATGGGCAAATTGAAACATGTCACTGGCGCCCCAGAGCTGGGAACCGCCGCCCTCGACGACGAACGTCGACCCGGCATAGGAAGCGTGTCCGTCGTCGCCGCCGCCGACCGCGCCGCTGATCCAGCTGCCGCTCGCGGCGACGTTCTGGATGGTGACCGGCACCGTCCGACGATTCACGTTGCCCGCTACGTCCACGGCGAGGGCTTCGAGCACGT
Organism: uncultured Acidobacteriota bacterium; assembly: GCA_963728825.1. Taxonomy (GTDB): domain Bacteria; phylum Acidobacteriota; class Vicinamibacteria; order Vicinamibacterales; family CAVVIG01; genus CAVREM01. The sequence continues at coordinate 983,787 of CAVSLA010000004.1, read as the reverse complement.
GCGCGCCATTGGCGAACTTCGTCGTGTCCAGCGCAACGGCATACGGCGCGGTGACGTCACGCCCAATCAGGGTGCCCGACACTCGGAATTGCACCTCACGCATTTCCACATCGTCGGACGCAGACGCCGCTGCCGTGACCGTTTCCCGAATCGTGGCTCCCGCTGCAGGGCTGGTGATCGCTACTGCTGGAACCACTGCATCTCCGAGATACGCGGTATAGAGCAGCAGGTTCGGCCCGAGCCCGGCGTTCACGACGACATTGCGCGTGGCGGCGTTGGTCAGGGCAGCTCGCACCTCCTCCGGGCTGGCATCTGGATGCCGTTGCAAGTACAGCGCAGCGGCCCCGGCGACGTGAGGCGCGGCCATCGACGTGCCGGATCTCACGGTGTTTCCGTTGTCAAGATTGGATAGTGAGGTGATGTCAACGCCCGGCGCGAACAGGTCGACACATGGGCCGTAATTTGAGTAAGAGGCTCGGATGTCGTTGACGCTCGAACTGCCCACGGCGATGATTTCGGAAACCGCTCCCGGGAATGCACCACACGCGTCGGAGCTGCCGTTTCCTGCCGAAGCGACGAAGGTAATCCCATTCGCAACCGCTCTTCGCACCGCCTCGTGCACGGCAGAGAGGTAGCCGCCTCCGATGCTGGCGTTGATCACGGCAGGCTTGCGATGGTTGGCAATCACCCAGTCAATGCCGGCAATGTACTCGCTCCAGGTTCCGGTACTCTCGCAGTTCAGGACCTTGACGGAGTACAGCGTCACGCCTTTCGCTACTCCGGCAGGACCGCTGCCCAGGATCCCCGAAACGTGAGTCCCATGACCGTCACAATCTTGATCGGACGGAATACCGTCGTCTGTAACGTTGACCGCGCCGACGGCGCGGCCCTCGAAGCCCGGATGGCGCGCGCGAATGCCTGAGTCCATGACATACGCGTTCACGCCGGAGCCATCCGCCGCGAAGCGAAATTGTCCGTCGAGGGGAAGACCCCTCTGATCGATCCGATCGAGCCCCCAATTGAATGGTGACGACTGTGCGGACACCTGGTCGCCGACCGTCACACCATCCTGCTCGACATACGCCACCCGCGGGTCCCGCGCCACCCGCTGTGCCGCCGCTTCCGGCATCGTCATCGAGAACCCACGCACCGCGTGACGATAGACGCGGCGGATCCGGCCCCCGCCGATTTGAGCGCTTGCCGCGGCAATCGCGTCCGGGTCGTCTTGTGGGTGGACGACGACGATGTATCGGTCGGCGACTGGGCGACGTGGGCGCCGAATCGGATCGGCGGGCGGGCGGGGCTGCGCGTCCGCTCCCACCACGGCGGCAAGCACCCCGGCGGCGATAATCTCCGGGCGGAGACGAGCGAGCATGTGAACCTCGTAAATGGTGGCCCGAGCCTCCCCGCCGTTCGCCGTGCAATCGAAGTGCCGAGCTAGACTGTCTGGACACCCGTCCCGGCCTACCCGTAGAGCTCGACGGGTACCGAGTCATCGCGTTGAAGACTGCCGGGAAATGGGAACGACGAGCCCGCGTCCACTCAGGGCGGGGTAGGCTTAGTTATGTTTGATCGTCGATCTCACAAATGTCGATGAGAAACTTTCAGCGAACGACAGGAGCTCTGCTGCTTTGGCTGCTGGCACTGGCGCTGGCGGTCTCCGGCGTCTCGCAGCCGGCTGCACTGACACCGGCCGTGGCGCGTGAGGCGATCCCGGCGCTTCTCGAAGCTTTCAAGTCGCGTTCGATTGTTGCGGTCGGCGAAATGCACGGTCATCGCGAGAAGCAGGAATTTCTACACACACTGGTCGCCGATCCAGGTTTCGCTTCAGTCGTTAATGACATTGTCATCGAGATGGGGAACTCTGCACACCAGTCTTCAATTGATCGCTTCGTGGCCGGCGAGAATATTCCGCTCGAATCGCAGCAGCGGATCTGGCGCGAAACGACAGGCCAGCCAGCTGCACCCGAACTTCTTGAGATCGTTCGTCGCGTGAACGCTGCGCTGCCGAAGTCGCGTCAGCTTCGAATCCTGCTCGGGGCACCTGACCCGGACCGCCTGCGCGAAGAGAAACTTCCACAACTGCGCGGGAAGCCGGTCTCGGACCGGGAATGGTTCGTCGCACGCCTTGTCGAACGTGAGGTCGTCCAAAAACGCCGCCGTGCCCTGCTGACTTTTGGCGCCGGTCACTTCGTCCGCAGGCCCACGGCGCACTCACTCGTCACGCTGCTCGAGGCGAACGGCGTCAAGGTTTTCAACATCTGGACCAATGTCCGGAGCCTTTCCGAAATCCAATCTGATGTTGATAGCTGGCCAGTGCCGAGTCTCGTGCACGTCGCCGACACACAACTGGGGACGACCGACTTCTTCATGTTCTTTCCTCCAACCGTCTTCATTATTCCGGAAGCGTGGAGGACTCCTCTGCAGGATCAGTTCGACGCGCTGCTCTACCTTGGCGCCACGACGACGTTCGACGTCCCTCGGAGATGATCGTCCCCTGGTCTCTGCCTTTACACCGGCCGATGCGACAGCAGGAAACTGCGAACGTGACGCACTGCCAGCGGAATCTTCTCCGGAGTGTCTTTCCAGGGGTACATGCTCAGCTGACCTCTGGGCGCGAGCATCGCGCTCTCGATCGCGACGGCCAATGAATGTCCCGCGGTGTCGTCCGGCAGGACCAGTACCGGCGTCTGACAAGCCTTGACGAAATCGCGCGTCACCGTGAACACGAAGTCCGGGTTGTTGCGGAACATTCTGTTCAGGAATTGGTCCGTCATGGCATTCGTGATCTCCGGGCGCCGTTTCACCAGTGGTGCGCCCCAGCCGGTTGTCTGACTCTCATAAAGGGCGTTCGGCAGCTCCGGTCGAAACCCGACCGGCTGCGCCGGCACGGCGGCGACGACGCGATCTGGCGCCCGCTTGATCAGGTTCCAGATGAAGGGACCCGCGATGCAGAAGCCGAGCACCATGAATTTGTCGATCCCCAGGTGATCCATCAAGCCGAGATGGTCGTCGGCGTAGGAATCCCACGGCCGGTCGACTTCGAGCGGGCCGGTGGATTCGCCGGCTGAGTTGCGCAGGTCAGCGTAGACACAACGGAACTCTCCCTTGAATGACTCGATCGTGTTGAAGGGATTGCCGCCGCGAATCCCCGCGATCGTCGAGCCGTTCAACCCCCCGCCCGGGATCAGCAACAGCGGGAATCCGGAACCGGTCTCCTCATAGCGGATGCGGACATTCCCTTTCTGGTAGACGCGTCCGGCTTCCCCGCTCTGCTGCGCGAGCACCGACGGCGTGGCGGCCACCGCCGCCGCCGCAGCGCCGGTCTTCAGGAGCTTGCGTCTCATCGGATCCACCATACGTCCTCCTCCGGCCATGAGGATTCTGACACCGATGGCCGGTGGAAGCATCGCTCGAAATGAGAGGCCCAGCAGTCGAAAGCTGCCAGCTCATGCGAGAGATTCGTCCGAGCCGCAGGTGAGATCCGCGTTAGTGTCGGTGTGGCGCCGGCGCGGCATGGCGCAGCATCGGCGCGATGCACGTGAGCATCGCCGGAGTCTGATCTGGAACCCGAGCGCTGGAAGCGGATCGAGACGCTGTATCACGCGGCGCGGCAGCGTCCGGAGATCGAGCGTGCGGCGTTTCTCGCCGATGCGTGCCCGCGTGATGCGCTCCTGCGTGAGCAGGTCGCGTCCCTGCTGGCCCAGCCAGTTTCGACAGCCGGGGTTGTGTTCTCTCCAGAGATCGACGAGGCAGTGCGGGTTGGCCTTAGGGCCAAGTCATCCCTGACCGATCGCGCCGTGCGCAGTCCAGCGCGCCGACATCGTCACCGGACCCAGCACAACTCGCCCCGGTTCGCGGGTCACGGCCTCAGCCACCCTTTGAGATTCAAATCCTCCTTCGCAGGCGCCTGTGGTTCTTCGCCTTGCTGACGGCGGCGTTTTATACGGTCCTCCTCCCCGAGACGCTGATCACGCTGTTCGACAGGGACACGTCGCTGGCACTTCGGTTTTACGAGACGTTCAAGTGCCTCGTCTTGATGACGGCGATTGGACTCTTCTATGTCCTCCAGCGGCAGATCTCGCTGACGTTGTTCCGGCTGCGTACCATCGAACTGGTGCTGTTCGGGATGGTGCTGCTGCAGTTCGTGTGGGTGGACTACCGGACCCTGTTCGAACGCAGGCTGCCAGCGGTGATCGCTGCTGGTATCGACGATAGTTTTGCGCTGGTCGTCGTCGGCGCGCAGTTGTTGACGTGGTTCGTCTTGATCGTCAGTTACGGAATTCTGATCCCGAATACCTGGCGGCGTTGTGCGTTGGTTCTTGGCATGATTGCCACGATCCCTGTCGGACTGAGCGCGGCGGCCGGGCTGATCGGTGACGGCATCCCCAGCGATCTATTAGGCAGATACCTCGTGGCAGAGTGCATATGGTTGAGCATGGCCGTTGCGATTGCCGTCTACGGGTCCCATCGAATTGAAGTGTTGCGTCAGGAGGCGGACACCGCGCGTCGACTGGGTCAGTACCGGCTGAAGGAGCGCCTCGGCGCAGGTGGGATGGGGGAAGTGTATCTGGCGGAGCACGCGTTTCTCAGGCGGCCTTGTGCCGTGAAACTGATCCGACCCGAGGGCGCGCGTGACGCCACCAACCTCGCCCGTTTCGAGCGTGAGGTCCAGACGACATCGACGCTGACCCACCCCAACACGGTCCAGATTTACGATTACGGTCACGCCGAGGACGGGACGTTCTACTACGTGATGGAGTACCTGCCCGGGCTGACACTCCAGCAACTGGTCGACGGGGATGGGCCGCTCTCGGCGGATCGAACCATCCCGATACTTCTCCAGATCTGCGGTGCGTTACGCGAAGCTCACGGGGTTGGCCTGATCCATCGGGACGTCAAGCCGGGCAACATCATCATGTGCGATCGCGGCGGCGAACACGGCATCGCCAAGCTGCTCGATTTCGGTCTGGTCCGCTCAATGGACTCCAGCAAGGACGATGCACGACTCACTCAGGAGGGGATCATTCAGGGAACCCCCGCGTTCATGTCGCCTGAGCAAGCCGTCGCAGCCGATCTCGATCCGCGCACGGACATCTACAGCCTCGGGGCGCTGGCGTTCTTCCTCCTGACCGGCGAACCGCCGTTCGTCCGGGGCACTGCGGCGCAGCTGAGGCTCGCTCACATCAGCGAACCTGCCGTGTTTCCCGAGCAGGCTGCGATCGCCGTTCCACCGGACTTGCAGTCGGTCGTCCTGCGGTGCCTCGAAAAAGATCCCGCGAAGAGATTTCAGAGCGCGGCCATGCTCAGCCAGGCGCTGCATTCCGCCTTCGCTCACTCTTGACATTCGTGCCTGCGAAGCGCAGGATGCACCCCTTAGACATTTATGGGAACCGTCGCAGGAGGGTGCATGGGCGCGTTCATTCGGCGGCTCCTCGCTCTGGTCCGCCGCACTCGCCTCGAACGCGATCTGGATGACGAACTCGCCTTCCATCTGGCCATGCGGCGCGAAGAGCACGTGGCCGAATGCACAACACCCGAGCAGGCGCAAGGACTCGCGCACCGTCAGTTCGGCAGTCTGCTGCTGACGAAGGAACGGACGCGCGACGCCTGGCGCTTCATCTGGCTCGACACCTTCCTGCAGGACATCCGCTACGCGCTGCGAACGATGCGGCGAGCACCGGGGTTTGCGGTGATCGCTGTGGGATCATCGGCCCTCGGCATCGGCGCGTGCTCTGTCACCTTCGCGGTTCTCAGCTTCGCGCTCTTCACGCCGCTACCGGTGGATGATCCGGACCGGCTGCTCGGCGTGTCCGTCAGTGATCGGCGTTCCGGCCAGGTCGTCAGCGAACTCTCCTATCCGGACTACCTGGATCTGCGGGAAGCGGCCACGTTTGAGGGAGTCGCGGCCGTCAATCCCCTGGTGCCGGCCTCCATCGGTGTGGCCGGCGAGCCGCAGCGGCATTGGGGAGCCCTGGTCACAGCGAACTACTTCGACGTCGTGAAGCCGGCCTTCGCGTCCGGCCGCGGGTTCGACACGATCCGTGACGACACCCCCGGGGAAGCGCCCGTCGTCGTCCTGAGTCACGCCCTATGGCAGCGTGGCTTCGCAGGTGATCCGACGGTCGTCGGACAGCCGATCTCGATCAATGGGAGGTTCGCGACCGTCGTTGGTGTGACGTCGGCAGGCTTTCGAGGTACGAACGCGGGTTTCATGCCGGAGTTCTGGATGCCCTTCTCCATGATCGACGAGCTTCGCGTCTTCGAGGGCATCGCGAAACGAGTGATGGAGAACCGCGAACGCTACTGGCTGAACGTCGTGGCCAGGGTCCGGCCAAACCTCGATGAACGCGCGGCGCGAGCGGAGCTCGACGTCATCGCTCAGAGCTTGAACGTGACCCACGTTCGCAACGACGATCGAGGCTTCTTTGTGGAACGGGCGGGGCAAATCGATCCTGGTCTCAGGAGGATGGCGCTTTCCTTGTTCTCGGTCGCCTTTGCCGTGACCGTCCTCGTGCTGCTGCTCTCGTGCAGCAACGTGGCCAATCTCCTGCTGGGGCGAGCGGCGACGCGACGCCGCGAGGTCGCCGCACGGATTGCGCTCGGGGCGAGTCGCTTCCGGCTGCTGCGGCAGCTGCTCACCGAAAGCCTCCTGCTGGCGCTGATGGGTGGCCTTGGCGGCTGGATCATCGCAGGATACCTGTCCTCGCTATTCGGTCTCATCCGAGTGCCGCTCGGATGGCCGCTGGACCTTTCAATCTCACCCGATTACCGCCTGCTGCTCTTCTGCGCCGCACTGTCGCTCGTGACGGGAATCGCTTTCGGTCTGGTTCCCGCGCTGCGGGCCACACGTCCAGATCTGATGACCGACCTCAAGGCGAATACTCGCGGCGGCATCCTGGATCGGGTCCGTCTTCGAGACGGGCTCGTCGTGGCCCAAGTGGCGATTTGTACGCTGCTGCTGCTCGGCATGGGTCTCTTCCTGCGCAGCCTGCAGGCCGCCCGAGGAATGGAATCGGGGATGGGCAATCGGAACGTCCTCCTACTCGCGTTCGACCCCGCTCTGGGTCGCAGATCGGACACCGAGTCCAGGCAGCTGATGGGAGACCTCCTTGATCGCGTCCGAGCGATTCCAGGGATCGAGTCCGCCACTCTGACCAGCGCGGTGCCGCTGACTCTGATGATCAGCAACTCGCGCTTCGTACCCGCCGAGCAGGCGAAGAATCCGGAAGCGCGGCGTATCCCAACCGACATTTATGCAGTCGGTTCGGAGTTCTTCGATACCTTGGGGATTTCGGTGCTGGCCGGTGAACAGTTTCCCTTCGCCTCAGTGCTTTCTGCCACATCGGCGATTGTCAACGACACCTTTGCCCGCATGGCGTTTCCCGGGCAATCGGCGATCGGCCGGCGTGTGCTTGGAGACGGCAAGGCGCTGGACATCGTGGGGGTCGTCGCGACGGTGAAATCCCGATCGATTGGCGAGGAGCCACGGCCGTCGCTCTATCTGCCGTTGCTGGCCACCTACACGGCGAAAGAGATGCCGCGTGGAATAACCCTCGCGGTGAGGACGAGCGGAGCTCCGGCGGGTTATACCGGGCCGGTGCGGGAGACCATTCGTCGGGTTGATGAATCGGTCGCCGTCTTCGACGTCAGGACGATGGAGAGTCACGTCGAAGACGCGCTGCTTGTTCCCCGCCTGGCGCGGGCGATGTCTGCCGCCGCCGGACTTGTCGGGCTTGTGCTGGCACTGATTGGCATCTATGGCGTCGTCAGCTTTGCAGTCGTCCGACGTCGCAAGGAACTTGGCATTCGCATGGCCGTCGGGGCGGAACCTCGGCACGTTCTGCAAATGGTCTTGAGACAAGGACTGGGAATGGTTGCGACAGGCGTGGCGATCGGCATGCTCGTCGCGTTCGGCGTCACCCGTTTTGCCGTCAGCGTTCTCTACGGTGTTCGCCCGGCAGACCCGCTCACGTTCATCGTCGTGCCATCGATCCTCGTCGCGGTAGCAATTCTGGCGTGCCTCGTCCCGGCGCGCAGAGCGGCTCGACTAGACGCCGTGGAGATCCTGCGTAGCGGGTAGGACTCTGATGCAAGAACCATCCGAGCCCGGGAGTCGTGGACACCTGCCGACATAGGCGGCCGCCTGTCGCAAAGTGGACAGCCAGCTGGCCGCCCTCCGGCTAGGATGGCGGAATGGCGCCGCCGCCTACCCACGACGAGGCGAGTGCTCTTGCTTTCTTGCAGGCAGCCGAACGCCTGATGAAACAGATGAGGAACACACTCAAGACGAGGCGCACCGACGCTGCGTCCGGACGAGAGCTGAGTGTGTTAGACCAGCGGATCGATCAGGTCTCCTGCCGGAAAAGAGCGGTCCGCGCGCACCTCGTCACCGGTCGCAGAAACTAATACGAAGGCGCACGCCCCCCACGATGTCCCGCCCGCAACGCGGCTCATCGGTCTCGCACCGGCGCCAGTGAAGTCCCCTGCGCTTCGCACCGATACAGCCCACACAGCCTCTGCAAGCCTCCGGCGGTTGCCGCGAGCGGGTCAGGGGCGGAGTTCCGCCATGCCATCCGCGACCCAGCCGTCGTTGCGCTACGTCCTCGCTCCCGTCTTCGTCCTCGGCGCGCTGCTGGCCACGCCCGTGCCCGCCTCTGCCCAGGGTTTCGGGCTTGGCGGCCGCTTCGCATGGATCAAGCAAGACGTGGATGTGGACGCCGATAGAGTGCGTTTCAAGGGTCTTCAGATGCGCGCCATCGGTGGCCGTTCGGGCTTCGAGCTGTCCCTCGACCGCCACACCGAGTCGTTCGAGCTCCTCAACCAGAAAGTGATCGAGACCCCGATCCAGGCATCGCTCCTTGTGCGGCTGGGCCAGGGCAGTGTGGCGCCGTACCTGCTGGGCGGACCCGGGTGGTACCGGCGCACGGTCGAGCCGATTGACGGCCCCGAGGATTCGGGCGTCCGCACGACGGAGTTCGGCTGGCATGCGGGTGGCGGCCTGGAAATCCTCGCCGGCCGGCACTTCGGCATCCACGGGGACTACCGCTACACCTTCCTCGACTTCGGCGACGACGATGAAGAGGACGAAGGGTTCATCGGCGGGCTGCTTCCAGGCTACAGGGGGTCGATGTGGACGCTGGGGGCGACGGTCTACTTCTGAGCACGACGCTTCTCCGATAGCACCGGTCAGCCCAATTGAGTCGTCAGGCAATTGACGACATGCCTGCCCTCGGCTCACTATCTGTTTGTGCTGTGCCGAGTGTGCCTCGTCCTCCTGGTGGCCCTCACGCTCGGCGGACCACTGCGGCTAACCGCACGTCAAGATCAGGCCCTGTCAGACATCCTGCAGCGAGCGGGCGCCTACGTTGAAGACTTCCAGCGACAACTATCCGGCATCGTTGCCGAAGAAACCTACGTCCAGGAGGTCGTGCCGCCTCTTGGGATGAATGCCGGCGCGGGGAGGCTTCAGCGCCGGCGACTGCGCTCCGATCTCCTGCTGGTCCGGCCTGAAGGCGCCGTCACATGGGTGCAGTTTCGCGATGTCTTTGAGGTCGAAGGCAAGCCCGTACGTGACCGCGAACAGCGGCTCATCAGACTGTTTCTGACCAGTGACGTGTCGAGTGCGAAGCAGGTACAGGAGATTCGTACCGAGAGCGCCCGCTACAACATCGGTGGGATCGTCCGAACGATGAACGTGCCGGTGCTGCCGTTGTCAGTGCTTGCTCCTTCCAGCCAGCCCAGGTTTCGGTTCACGGTCGAAGATCGGCCCGGAGACAATCGCCGCCCGTCGATTGGCAGTACCGCCGTTCCTGCCACACCCAACTTCAGGGTGACGGCAGAAGGCAGGATTGTGAAGTTCGAGGAGGTCGAAGGTCCAACTGTGATCTATACGACGGGGGGCGGCGACATCTTCTCTCGAGGGCGCTTCTGGATTGAACCGGACACGGGTCGAGTGCTCATGAGTGAGATGATCACCGAGAACGCGCGCGTCCGGGGGGAGTTGCTCGTGAGCTACCAGTCCGAGCCGCTCCTCGGCCTGCTCGTGCCAATCGAACTAAGAGAACGTTACACAGAAAACGCACCGCGGCGACCGACGATTACCGGTCAGGCGACCTACAGCAACTTCCGACGCTTTGAAGTATCGGTCGATCAATCGATTGGGCCACCTATCCAGTAATCAGCCGATGCCGCTCGCCCCGTATGGAAAACCACCCGGCGCACTGAGCGTCTGGTCTACCCACCTTCGCATCGCTGCGTCGGTGACCGCATAGCCCCAGTTGATCAACCGCTCCTGCACAACGGGATCGAGTCGCTGAAGACGGGTCTTGACCTGCGCAAGGTGGATCGTCTTCTCGACGGGGCACGGCAAGGCATTCGGCGTGCCGTAGTCGGCAATGTCGACGCGGATGCCCCAATATGTCCCGGCTCGCTCCTTCACCTCGAACGACCCGATGACCTGGCGCACGCGAAGCGACCGTACTTGATTGTCGATGACCTCGTTGATCCGAATCGCGTGTCGCACCCAGTCCCCTTTGGGTTCCTCCTCCGGCTGCAATTTGCCGCCGCCATTTGAGACCAGAATCGTCTTGTATTTCTTCCAGGCGGTTTCCAGGCCGAGGTTGTCGTAAACGCCGCCATCGGTCAGCACAACATCGGTCAGATACGGCTCTCGATGAAGATCTTCTGAAGGCAGCCCACTCGCGGGCGCCCACGCCGATGGCGACAGCTCCATCTTCAGGGGCGAGAGAATCGGCGGGAAAGCCGACGAGGCGGCCACGGCAACCGCAAGTTCGACAGTCGGATTGTCAACCCGCCCCACGCGATAATCCGCCATGAACGGCTTCGAAAACCTGAACAGCGCGCCCGTCTGGACACTTGTGGCGTTGATCACGAATCGAGGAGGATCACTGGGGAGGTCCTGGAGAGTGGCGTTCCCGAACAAGTGCTTGCGATAGGCCTCCGTCACCTTGTCGGCGATCGAACCAGGCGTCAGAATCCCGCCAATGATCGAGCCCTCATCGATCGTCTTGCTGGCGAGGGCGCGAACCGGCTGCACGATCTCCTCGTCGAAATTCGACGCCCTGCCGTTCGCATCGAAGTTGAGCCTTGACCACTTGAGTCCAAGGATTCCCGCCGTGATCGACCCGCCTGAGACCGAAGATATCCTTGCCAGCTTCTTGAGATAGCCGAACTCGTTCAGTCGCCACAGCGACCCGAGATGGAACAGCATCGCGCGATAGCCGCCACCCGACAGACACAGCGCAATGCCGTCCTTCGGTTGACGGGGATCGTCGTCTCCTGGCGATCCAGTATCGACGACAGTGACCGGAGTGCATCGTTCAAGAGCGTTGTCGTGTGGCATCGTGCTGCAAGGCAGTGTACACCCGCGCGCTGAAGTCCGAACCGATGGCGAGGTATACAATTCCGCCGATGCCGTTCAAGAGTCAGGCGCAGCGCCGGAAATTCGCGCAACTGCTCGTCGAAGGGAAGATCTCCAACAAGACCTTCGAGGAGTGGAATCGCGAGACCGGCAAGAAGCGACTACCGGAGCGCGTCACGCGACGACGCAAGCGTGTCAAGAAACGATAGGTTTCACTCGGCTCTCAGCGTCTCGGCCGGGTCGATCGCTGCGGCATAACGCGCCGACAGATAGCTGGCAAGCAGCGCAGTTGCGGCAAGCGCGAAGGGCATCGCCGTGAACGTAATCGTATCAACTGGGTCGATCCCGAAGAGCAGTGATTGCATCAGTCTGGTGGAGACCACTGCCCCGCCCAGGCCGATCGCCACGCCGACGGTGACCAGGACCAGGCCTCGTCGAAGGAACAATGCCCGGATCTCGCGCCGCTGTGCGCCGAGCGCCAGCCGGATGCCGATCTCTCGCCGTCGTTGCGACACCGCGTAGGCGATCACGCCGTACACGCCCGAGATCGCGAGCAGCAGCGCCATCGTGCCCGCGAGGGCCAGCATTACCAGCGTAAAGGAGGTTCTCGCCATCGATTCGTCGTAGATGTCGCCAAGCGTTCGCACCTGCGCCAGCGGCAGATTCGGGTTCACCGGTCGAACCGCGTCGGCGATCTCTTTGATCAAGCTTTCCGTGCCCGCCCGTTCGCTGCGGAAGGCGACGGTCACCCGGCGCGGCTGATATCCGGTCAGGCCGAAGGTCCGCCCGCGCACCTGCGCCGGCCAATAGACGGTCGCCGGCGGCGCCTGGTGCACTCCATCGTCGTGGACGTTCCCGGCGACGCCGACAATTTCGCGCCAGGGCGCGCTGTTGCTGTAGAACTCGCGGATGCGCTTCCCCAGTGCGGCCTCTGGAGCGCCCCACATTTCGCGCGCCAGGTTCTCCGAGACAATCGTGACCTCGCGGCTGTCGTAGAGATCGGTCCAGGTGAAGTCACGCCCGGCGACCAGGGGCGTGCCCAACGTCACAAACATCCCGGGCGACACGAATCTGACATGTCGGTTCGGTGGTGATGGACGAGTCTCGACCTTGTCCTGCGCCGTAATCGCGGCGCTTTGACGGTCGGTCTGGTCCATCGGCAGCCGCGTCGTGAACGCCGCTGCGCCCACACCAGGAATGCCGGCGATCTTCTCCACAATCTCGTGTTGCAGGCGCGTCACGTGCTCCGGCTCGGCGATTTCCCTCGGCGGAATGGAGATTGTGAAGCTCTGGACGTCCTGAGGACTGATAACGCCAGCGTCGACGGTCCGAAGTGCCAGGAAGCTGCGGATCATCAGGCCCGAGCTCACCAGCAGGATCACCGCGAGTGCAATCTGCAGCGCGACCAGCATGTGCTGCGACCGGGAGCGTTCGCGCGTCAGGGTCAGCGACCGGCTGCCGGAACCCAGCCTCGTCGTGAGCCGCGGTCGCGTGTACCCTGAAGATCGGAATCAGTGCGAGCAGAAGCCCGGACAGCAGCGAAACCAATAGCGAAAAACCCAGCGCCATCGGGTCGATCGAAATCTCGGCGAGCCTGGGCAGATTCGCAGGGCCCATCGCCACCAAAACGCGCAGGCCGCCGTACGCCACGGCGATTCCCAACACTCCCCCGAGCAGTGCCAGCGTCACGCTCTCGACGAGACGCGCGCGGGCCAATCGCGTCCACGAGGCCCCAAGGGCCGCACGAATCGCAAACTCGTGCTGGCGCGCTTCGGCGCGCACCAGCAGCAGGCTCGCCACGTTGGCGCAGGCCATCAGCAAGACAATGCCGATCGTGGCAAGCAGAACCCACAACATATCGGCCACATCTCCGATGACGTCCTGCTTGAGGGGCCGCAAGGCGGGCGCCCATCGAGCCTGGACTGCGGGATTCCTAATCCAGATTGGAAACAGGCGAGCGACGTCGGCGTTCGCCTGTGCCAGCGTGACGCCAGGCTTCAGCCGCGCAATGCCGTTGAGCCGGAAACCCGGGACGAACCGGCCGCGGTCGATCTTCAACGGTCTGATGATGTCCTGCTCGCCCCGAAAACTGAACTGCGGCGGCATCACACCGACGATCTCATGAGGACGCGCGTCGATGTTGAGGACGCGCCCGACGATGTGACGATCGCCAGCGAACTTCCGGAGCCAGTAGCCGTGGGTCAATATCATTCCGCGCATCGTCTTTCTCCGAAAACCAGCGGCCCAGCGCCGGCTGCACGCCGAGCGTCGTCAGAACTCCCCGGCTCGCCGCGAGCGCACGGACCTCCTCGGGTTCGCCCTGACCGCTGACGTTGGCTCTCCCTGCCGGAACCCAGACGCCCAGGTCCTGGAACGCCCGAGCGTTCTCCAGATAGGCGACAAAGATCTCATCGGAAAAGTACGTCTGATCCGAGCCGCCGATTTCGTGAACGATCCTCACCAGTCGATCGGAATCGGGATAGACCAACGGTCTGATCAGCACGCTGTAAACGACGCTGAAGATGGCCGTCGTCGCCCCGATACCCAGAGCAAGGATCAGAATCGCTGTCCATGCGAAACCAGCCGAGCGCCGAAGCGCTCGCACCGTGTAGCGGAAGTCCTGGGCGAGCTCGTCGACGAGTCGAAATCCGTACTGGTCCCGATACTGTTCTTTCGTTCTCACCAACCCGCCGAACGACCGCCGTGCGGCCAGACGGGCTTCGTCGAGAGGCATCCCCTGACGAAGGTGTTGCTGCGTGAGGAGGTCGATGTGTGCCTGGATGTCTTCATCCATGCGGGAATCGGCCGTCCTGCGGGTGAACAATCCCAGCAACCGGACCATGATCGCTCGCAGAGTGGCTCGGATACGTCCGGTCACGACTCTTCCCCCAGCATCCGCTGCATCATCGCCACGATGCGCGTCCAGCTCTCTTTTTGCGCCGTGAGCTGCTTCTTCCCGGCTTTGGTGATCGAAAAGAACCGCGCCGGCCGGTTGTTCTCGCTCCTGCCCGCCTCCGAGGCGATCCATCCTTTCTGCTCCAGGCGCAGCAGGGCTGGGTAAATGGTGCCCTGATTGAGGGCCAGCATCCCTTCGGACACTTGCTCAATCCGGCGGGCGATGCCATAGCCGTGGAGCGGACCGGACTGCTCCAAGGTCTTGAGGACCATCAGGTCGAGCGTGCCGTAGGGAACGTCAGCGGGCGGCATAGACATCTGCAATCTGTTGAATGTCAACAGGACTATCGCAGGGGTTCTGTTGGATGTCAACAGGACAGCTGGCTGATGAGCTGTTGAAATCCGATGGGCCGGTTCGACTAAAAGGGGACGGGGATAATTTCCCTCTAGCTGGAACGACGGAAATTATCCCCGTCCCCCTTTTGAAGGAGTGCGAATTGTACGCTGCACTTGTGAAGCTGACGATTGATCCGGCACAGGCTCCCGCCGCCGCCGCGGCCTTCACCGCCGAGATTCTGCCGCGGGTGACGGCTGCGGAAGGGTTCGTTCGTGGCTACTGGCTGGACCCTGCCGACCGCCAGGGCTTTGGTTTCGTGCTATTCGAAACCGAGGAACAAGCCCGTCGTGCCACACCGCCTCAATCCGGCTGGTCGGCACCCGGTGTGACGATTCTCAGCGTCGAGGTGCGACGTGTGGCGGCGGCGATTCCGTAACCACCAACAACACAACGCGCCGAAAACAATGCCGCTCGTTACCGTGAGAGCGCCTGCTCCAATTCGTCCAGCCGCGAGTAAAAGTCGGTCCATCGACTTTCCTCGGCTTCGATCGAGCGCGTGAGCGCAGCCTCCTCGTTCTGCAGCTCGCGGTTTCGCCGTTGCTCCTGCTGCACGGTGTAGCGCAGCGGGGCGAGCATCTGGCTCTTCGTTTCCAGGGCCGGTTTGATTTGGTCGGTCGAGGGCGCCAGCCTGAGACTCGATTCCGCGAGCTGCTGCCGTACGTTGGCGAGCTGCTGCGCGGCGGTGTTCAAGCGGAGTTCCTGCAGCGTCACTCGGGCGGTGAGCAGTTGCGCGCGCAGACTGGCAGATGCGGCGCGGTTGATTTCTGCACGCATCCCTTGAATTTCAACCAGCAGCTCATCCAACGTCGCCGGAGAACGCTGTGCCTGCCCCGAGGCTGCAGCACCGATCAGACATACGAGTGCGCCGCCGATGATGATGCCGCGCCACATACATCCTCCTTGTTTAATCAGTTTTCCTAACGGTGACGACGAGCCCCGGAACTAAAAGGAGGGAGAGGTGGCGTGGGGAGGGCTCCCCACGCCCTTCGCGGTCTACTTCGGTTTCTCGACGTCGACGCCCGGTCGCGCCAGCTCCCAGGGAGCGCCGGTCCCCGACGAACCCATGAACAGCTTGCGGCCGTCCTGGAACGTCAGGTCGCGGCCGTTCCCGCGGCGCGTGCCGTCCTTCGCCTGGTAGCCTTCCACCTTGACGACCACCCCCGGCAGCAGCGAGTCCTTGGTGAACCCGCGCCGGAAGAGCACGTTCGGCGTGCCGGCCTCGAACGCCCACACCTCGGTGGTGCCGTCCGGCTTCTTCACTTCCATGTGCAGCCAGACGTGCGGATTCAGCCACTCCATCTTGGTGATCGTTCCCGTGAACGTGATCGGCCGGTTGGCGTCGAATTCCGCGGCGAACGCATGATGGGCTGCCAGCGACGCGCCAGTGGCCGCCAGACACAGACCAAGCCCCGCGATGCCGATGGCCAGTTTCATTCTCATAGGCCTCAACCTCCGCTTGAATCCCACCGTCACCGTCTGTACCACTCGTGGAGCTTGTCGCCCGGCGGGATTTTTCGGGTAATCTCCACGGTCATCGTTTCGCCTTCCCACTTCTTGACCAGCGGCTCCTTGCGCAGGTGCCCGTACATGAACTCTTCCGAGTATTCGATGCAGGGATAGTCGAGCACCGTCGCGTTCGCCTCCAGCCGCCGGTAGAGTGGCATCGAGATCGTCCACGGACGCGTGAATGTCTTCGGATCCTCGATCGTCGCCTCGTAGCGGATCGCATCGGGACTGATCGGCGAATAGCGCTCGACCAGCTTCAGCCCGTCGCTGTGGAAGTTGCCGGCACGATCGAACCAGCTCTTGCCGTTGAAGTTCGTCACCTCGACGACCAGCGTGTCGCCCTGCCAGCGGCCGACCGAGTGGCCCATGTAGGTGTCGTCGGGCGGGCCGGTCACCTTGTTCAGATGAATCGCGCGCCCGGCGTTCGTGAACGCGAACGTCATGTGAATCTTGTCGGTGCCCTGGACGATCGCGAACGGATACGGCATGTAGAGCGCGCGCGGAATGCCCGGCAGGTAGCACTTGAGCTCGGGATCGCGGTCGATCCAGTTCTCGCTGTTCGCCTGCTTGATCGCCGCGGCTTCCGGCTTGTACGGGATCTGGCCGTCGCCCTGCACGACGCCGATCGACGCGGGCACGCCGGCCGCCCCGCCGAGCGCGACAAACGGCGCGGCCGGCACCCTCGCGTAGTCGAACTTGTAAATGCCAGGCTGCGTGACCATGGCCGGCCGCGACTCGTGCGCTTGCAGATCCCAGTGCGCTTCGTTCAGCGCCTGCCAGACGCCGCTGAAGTTCGGCTTGCCATCGGCGGTGCGTGCCGGCCGCGTCTGCTGGCCGGCGAGGCGGGACACCGAGGTTGACACCACAGCGCCAATGGCTGCGGCGACGATGGCGGTCGCGATTACCGGACCCTTGAACCAGGTTCGCATGATGTCTCCTCGCTCACCTTGTTCTACTGTGGGCCGCCAGCACCAGGACCGAAGTCCGTGGCCGTGTCCTGCGAGCGTGGGTCGACGCCCTTACCTTCAGCAAACGCCTTCTCGTCGACGCGGGCGCCGACGAGCAGCGCCGGCAGCCCGTAGTTGCCCTCGTGGCAGCGCGGCTCGTAGTAGATGCGATTCTGATCGTCCGGCTGCAGCTTCAGCTCCTGCTTGACGGTCCACGGCGCCGTCCACACCGTCGGGTCGGTGATCGTGACCGCATACTCCAGCGTCCTCGCGTCGATGCGCGTGAACCGCTCGACCAGCTTGAGGTTTTCGGCGGCGCCGCGGAACGGCCACTTCGGCGAGAAGTTCGTCGTTTCGACGACGAGCGTGTTGCCCTCGTAGCGGCCGCGCGAATCGCCGTGCCGCAGGCGGACGTGGCTCGGCGGATGACTGCCGGTCAGGTAGACGACCCGCTGGTAACCCTGTCCCTGCCCGGTGTCATTGCCGATCGCCACCGACTCGGGTCCCTGAACGATGCGGCGGAACGCGTTGAAGTCGGGCTCGCGGCCCGCCATGCAGCGGTCGCCGAGACTCTGATCTTCGGGACCGTTGTGCCGGTTCATGCGCTGCGTGTTGTAAAACTCCGCCACCTCGTTGAAACGCGGCGAGGGGGGCCCGTAGGTCCCGCCGTTGCACGCCGCCGCCTTGTTCTTGCAGGTGTCGGTGTTCGCCAGCAGGGCCAGGCGGAACTCGCGATCGCGCCGGTTCCGTTCCTGAGTCTCCGGGGTCAAAGCGGGGATGCGCCCGTTCGGCGGATCGACCACGAGCGACGTGCGTCGGCCGGTCGGTTTCGCCGACGTGAACACGGCGTTGTACGCGCCGGCGACGTCCTGCTGGCTGCCGACCGCCACGCGGCGGTTGCGCCCGATGTTGCCGGAACGGGCATCGTCCTGCGCTGCGCGTTCCTCGTCGGTGAAGAACTCGCGGTCGGCATACTCAGCCGGCCGCTCGAGCGGCGTCTGGAACTCGTCGTACCAGATGCCCTGCAGATCGGGATGACCCGCGGCAGTTTTCGCGGCCGCTCCCGCCGGAGCGGATCCACTCCTCGTCGTCGGCCCCTGACCCGCGGCCGACAACTGCAGGAAGATGACCAGGGCCGCCATCACCGCCGCGACACCCAGCGACTCGAAAACCCGTCGCTTCATTCAACCCTCCTGTTCGCGCATTTTGGGGCGCAGTTTACCACTATGGCTTCGGCCGCGGGAGCTAATTACGATGTAGCCGCATGCAGACGGTCGCGGCCGCACCTCCCCATCCGCGGCCCTTGTCGCCGGTACGCGCCTTCGCCCTCCCGCTGCTTGTTACGGCAGGGCTGGCCGGATTCGCGTTCTATGAGCCCGTGCAAGACAATCCACGGCTGCTCTGGTCGATCGTCGGGGTCGCCGCCCTCCTGCTCGCCTGGGCCGTGCGGTTGCTCGCGTCTGCCGTTCGCCATCGCCGCACGCTGACGCTCGAGATTGTGCTCAGGCCGCAGCACTACGTTCAGGCCTGCGCGCACACGTCGATCTTTCTGTATTGGGGGTGGTACTGGCCGCCGGTCTACGCGTTCGCCTACCTCATCGTCGCGCAGCTGTTCTTCGCCTACGCGTTCGACATGCTCCTCGCCTGGTCGCGGCGCGACAGCTACACCCTCGGCTTCGGACCGTTCCCGATCATCTTCAGCACGAATCTCTTTCTCTGGTTCAGGGAGGACTGGTTCTACCTGCAGTTCGCGATGATCGCCGTCGGATTCGCGGCCAAAGAGCTCATCCGCTGGACCAAAGACGGACGGCGCACGCACATCTTCAATCCCTCATCGTTCGCGCTCACCGTCTTCTCGGTGTCTCTGCTGGCGGCGGGCGCGACCGACATCACGTGGGGCCAGGACATCGCCATCACCCAGTTTTATCCGCCGCAGATGTACTTGTTCCTGTTTCTGGTGGCATTGCCTGGGCAGCTGCTGTTCGGCGTGACGACGATGACGATGTCGGCGGTATTGACGACGTATCTGTTCGGCCTCATCTACTACGGCGCAACCGGGACCTACTACTTCTTCGATTCGTACATCCCGATCGCCGTGTTCCTGGGCATGCATCTCCTGTTCACCGATCCGTCGACTGCGCCGCGGACCGAGCTCGGGCGGATGATCTTCGGCGCGCTCTACGGCCTCAGCACGATCCTCTTGTACGAGCTGCTCGGCGCGGCCGGACTGCCGACGTTCTACGACAAGCTGCTGCAGGTGCCGCTGCTCAATCTGATGATCAGACGGATCGACGCGATCGCGCGCGAACCGCTGCGCCGCCTCGATCCGGGCGCCATTGGCCGGTCGCTGCCGCCGATTCGCCGCAACCTCGCGTACGTCTTGATCTGGGCGATGGTGTTTGCCGCCATGAGCGCGGCGCAGGGCGTCGGCGATCGCCACCGCGGCCAGTGGATTCCGTTCTGGCAACAGGCGTGCGCCGAGAACCGCGCAGGGGCGTGCGACTATCTCGATCAGCTGTTGGCGACGGCGTGCGGAGCCGGATCGAACTGGGCGTGCGGCGATCGGCCCGCGGGATCTCCGCCGCTCGAGGAACTCCCGATTCTGCTGCGCGGCAGCAAGGGCCCGCTCGGCGCTCGCAGCCCGTCTTTCTTATACGCGCGCGCCTGCGAGCAAGGCTGGCCGGACAGCTGCGGGCGCGTCAGCGAATAGCCGCGCTCCATCGACGGAACACCCGAAACCAGGATCTTTTTCGTGTTTTCGTGTCTTCGTGGCTATCTTTCGTGCTGTTGCGCTGAAATCCTCGCCGTAAGCCCCGCTGCCGGGTGTCGCCCCGCCCAGGAGCAGCGACAACGCCAGACCGGCGATGAGCCATCGCAGACACTTCACGGGAACTCCTGAAACGCAGATGTGAGGGAGGATTTCAATTATAGGGCCCCACCGGTAGCGCCAGCGGCGCCCAGGGTAAAATTCCCATCCTTGCGCATCCCCGCTGCCGGGTTTTGCCAGTGATGCGCAACGAGCTGCTGCAGATTCATGGCGCGCCTGGTCGCAGATTTCGCGTAAGGGAGATAACCATGAGGCTCTGGTTGTGTGCGGCACTGGTTTCCATTCCCCTGGTCTCGGCACAGGCACAGTCGTTACGACCTGATGCGCCGGGGATGTCCGCCAAGGAAATCCAACGCGCTGGCGATACGCTCCACATGCGTGGGAACGTCACCATCACGAGTGACGGCCACGTGATTACGGCCGATCAAGCGGAGGTCTATGTCGTCACCGGAGAGATGAAGCTGGTCGGGAACGTGCAGGTGCGCGTGGCGAACCGGGGCTTGACGCCTGAGCAGCACGCGATCATGGCGGTGGATGAGGCGTATCGCCTCGCACAAATCCACCATGACGTCGATGCGCTCGATCGGATTCTCCACCCCGCATTCTATGGGATGAACCAGAACGGCAACGGTCGGAACAAGGCACAGCTGATCGATCTCTGGCGCAGCTTCCGCATTGAATCTTTGACTACCGATGCTTTCGAGGTGCGCGTCACAGGTGACACCGCTGTCGTGAATGGCCGACAGACGGAGCGCAACGGGACCGGTACCGATCGGATGCTGTTCACGAGGACCTACGTGAGAGTCGACGGACGGTGGCAACTCGTGAACAAGATGCAGTTTCGGAGTCCCCGAGAGCGCACTGCCACGCAGTGAGGGTCGGCGCGAGATATGCGCCGAACGAAACGTCAGTTACGCGACTCTGGCCTCTTCACCATCTCGAGAGGGCCATGAGTCGCGTTTCGACCTCCTCGCGAACCGGCGGATCCGCGAGGACTTCATGGAGTGGCATCCTCTGCTTCTCGAGCAGGTAGGCGGCCATCAAGTGATAACGGAGGTAAAGGCCCGAGCGGTGAGGATCGAGCTCCCGGGCCCCTTCCCTCATCTTCTGCAACGCATCTCCGAGATCGATGTCGCGGGCAATGTAGTCGGCGTAGCCGTCATCGACCCACTGCGGCATCCGCGCGTAGCGCCAGCGTCCGACGGCGCGGACGTTCACCACGTGCATCAGTTCATGTGCGATGAAGTACGACAACGGCCGATCCGGCGCCACCGGACGCCCGCTCGGTCCGATCAGCCGATCGTTCTGCATGTCGCTTTCGCGCAGGAAGACGTGCTGCCCCACCAGCCAGTCGGTGACCCCGCCGACGCGATAGTTCTGCCGCGCGAAGAGCGCAAACAGCCAGCGGGAATCGCAGATGAAGACATGAACGCCGCGAGTGCCGGCGTCGAGCGGACTGCGCTCGAGACGGGCCCGCGCTCGTTCGAGCGTCGCCTTCATCGCGTCCGGGATCGGCCGCGTCGAGTGCACGGTAATGCCAGCGGCCGTCAGTTCGTGGGCGAACAGCGGCTGCGGGTAGGCCAGCAGCGCGAGATAGATGACGCTGACGGCGACGACCGCCAGGAGCAGGCGACGGGAAATCTTCATCGGATGAAGCGCCATTGTATATGGGCGCGCTAAAACAGCCCTGAGTGCCGGGTGTCAAGAACATCTCAAAGTGCTTTGCATCAAAAGCACTCCAGGGTGCTTTAGATTAGAGTCAAGAACCTCACAGAGTGCTCGTGCAGTCAAACCCACAGCAAAGTGCTGGGCGGGAAGCACCCTGCGGCGCTTTAATCAGCAGCACTTTTCGCTGCTCTTGACTGGAAGCACGGTGAAGTTCTTTTGATTCGTTTCTGCCTGCACTGACGACCGCCACACGGGGCCTGGACGTCGAGGCTGGGAGGGACGCTCGCCGATCCGCTCAAGCACCGTCGCGGCAACACCCTCAACGGATCCAAATGCAACCACGAAGAATCGAAGATACGAAGAAGACGGCTGCTCCTTGTTCTTCGTGGCTTCGTGCCTTCGTGGTTGGATGGCCGAAGGTGTTAGCGAACAGCACTCTCTAGAGCCACCGGCGTACCGAAGCCTTGTAGGCGGAATACTCCGAAGGAAAGCGCGCCTCCAGGTATCGCTCCTCTCGCGGGATCACGACGAGCGCCATGACGGCCAGCGGGGCGAGAAGCGCGACCACCAGCCAGAGGCTGTTCACCCACAGCGCGATTCCGAGCTGGAGAAGCGAGAAGGCCAGATAGATAGGGTTGCGGCTGAAACGATAGGGTCCCGTGCGCACGACGGTCGTCGTCGGCTGATTCCCCGGGACAGGCGTGCCAGCCGCCCGGAACGTGCGAGAGGAATAGAGAAACAGGCCGATCGCAAACAGCACCACGGGGATGCCGAAGCGCGGACTCACGCCGCGCGGGAGAAGCGACACCGGCCGGGCGAGGTGAAGAATCACGCCGAGCGCGATCGAGCTCAGATACAACAGAGGGGGACGCGCAACGCCGAGGTTTGCGGCCCCGGGCACGGGTCTGGCGGGGTCGGAACTGGTTCGAACATCACCCATCATGCGTCGGCTCTGGGCCTGACTGACAGCCTACTTCTGAGCGGATGATGAGCGACTCTTGACATTCGCTCCAGCGAAGCCCACGATGGTCCCCTTAGGCATTTATGGGTAGACCCGACGAACTCGTCCCTGGCACGCTCGACATGTTGATTCTGAAGACCCTCAGCGCGGGCGACCTGATGCACGGCTACGCCATCGCCAACGCCATTCAACAGACCTCCGAGCAGGTCCTGCGCGTCGAGGAAGGCGCGCTCTACCCCGCTCTTCACCGGCTGGAAGTGCGTGGACTCCTCCGTTCGAAATGGGGATTCTCGGAGAACAGCCGCCGCGCCAAGTACTACGGCCTGACCGCCGCGGGCCGGCGACAGCTGGAACGGGAAGCGGCCTCGTGGGAGCGGGTCGCTTCCGCCATCGCCCGGGTCATGAGCCTGCCGTGAGCGTTCGGTCGGCCTCTTCCGTGAACAACAGCGCGCGCGAGGCGGTCGTGCGCGACATCACGTGGGCAAACAGGCTCAAGGCGCCCGCGACGTAATAGACGCCCGCCCAGGTCTCAACCACTCGCTCGAGCGACACGATCGAGGTTCCGACAACGAGGACCACGCCAAGCGTCAGCGCCACGAGGGACGGGGTCACGCGTGCCTTCGTGCGCGCGTGCGCGGTCAATGCGATGCCAGTGAATCCGAGCAACTCTTGACAGACCCACCACCGGGACCGACCGCGGGCGATCTCTTCCAGCAGATCGCCGACGAGCGCCTCTCGCGTCCCGGGCGAGTCGGCCCGAGTCAGCAGCCACAGAGCGAGCCGAGTACAGGCCATGTTCATCCCTCGTGGACGGGTATGCCTCGCCACAGCACGGTGAGCGCCTTCTTGGCGTTCCTGACTTCCCGCAATCCCGCGGTCGTAATCGAATAGTAGCGTTTGGCCCGGCCGCCGCGTTCGGGCGTGGGTTGACCGACGGTGGAATTGACAAAGCCCTTCTCTTCGAGCCGCTCCAGCGTGTTGTAGACGCTTGCCAGGATCACGCGTTTGCCGGTGCTCTGCGAAATCGCATCCGCGATCGGCACACCGTAGGCCTCATCGCCGACACGAAGCAGCGCCAGCAGGACCAGCAGTTCGAAATGGCCCAGTGATTCCCTTGACATATGGTCACCTTTTACTACTAAATACACCCGCGACGCAAGTGATGCTCGAAGCGCGCCATCTGACCAAGTACTACTCGGCCGTCGCCGCCATCCGCGACGTCAGCTTCAGCGTCGACGCGGGCACCATTCTCGGCCTCCTGGGACCGAACGGCTCCGGAAAATCCACGACGGTTGCGATCCTGACCGGCCTGCGCGAACCGTCGGCAGGTCAAGTGTGGGCCAACGGCGCCAACATCGCGGACCATCTCGTCGACTACAAGGCACGCATCGGCTACGTGCCCGAGGAGGCCCATCTTTACAGTTTCCTGTCCGGCCGCGAACATCTGCAGCTGGTCGGCCGCCTGCGCCGCATCCCGGAACCGCTTCTCACGCACAAGGTGTCAACGCTGCTGGATCTCTTCGGCTTGACCGACGCCGTCGACCAGGCGATGAGCGGCTACTCCAAGGGCATGAGGCAGAAGGTCCTGATCGTGGCCGCGCTGCTGCACGATCCCGATGTGCTCATTCTCGATGAGCCAGAATCCGGTCTGGACCTGACCGCTGGCCTGGTGCTGCGTCATTTGATCCCGATTCTGGCGGCACGCGGCAAAACGATCCTCTACAGCTCTCACCTTCTCGATCGCGTCGAACGTCTGTGCGCGAATGTCGTGGTGCTCCATCGCGGCAGTATCGTTGCGCAGGGTCCGGTGCAGCAGCTGCGCGCGATGATTCAGAGCAGTTCGTCACTCGAGGACGTCGTCGCCGAACTGGTCACCACCATCGATCCGCAGCGGACGGCGCTGAACATCGCCGATGCCGCGGCCCTTCAGGGCTGAGAGCCATGGGCGCTGCAGACCTCCCGACGGTCCGCCTGCTGACGGGCCTGTTCCTTCGCCGGCTGCTTCATAACGATTTGATTTCCCCCGATGCCGATCGGCACGACTCGCTCGGGGTGCTGTATGCGGTCATCCTGTCGCTGGCGGTGTTCGTCACCTTTTTCGTTGCGACGCCGTATCTCTCCGCGTTCGTGCAACTGCCCGGCACGACGGCCTTGAGCGCGATACCGGATCGCTTTCTCTTTATCGCCGTATCGATGACCACGTGCGCCCTTGCAGCCCTGTTGGTGTGGGATGCCTTGACGCTCGAGCCCCGCGACGCGGCGATCCTGGGCCCATTGCCGCTTACGCCATGGACGATCACCCGCGCGAAGCTGCTGGCCGTCCTCGCATCCGGCGCGGTGGTGTCAATCGCCGTCAATGTCGTGCCGATCGTGCTGTATCCGACCTTTCTCACCTTGAACCTTCGCGGCACCAGTGGGGGCGGACTCCTCCGGCTGATGGCCGCTCAGGCGATCGCGGTGGTCTCGGCTGGCCTGTTCGGCTTTTTCGCCGTCCTGGCGCTCCGCGGGACGTTGCACCTGGGTTTGGGCGTGCGTGGATTCAGTCGAATCTCCAGCGCGGTGCAAAGCGTCTTGATCGTGTGCGCCGTCTCCACGCTGATTCTGACGCCGACCGTCAGCGGTAAAAGAGTCGGCGAATGGGTCGCCGGCGTGGTTCCGCCGCGCTACGCCGCCCTGCCGGTGCTCTGGCACCTTGGGGTGAACGAAACCATCGCCGGGGACGTGCTGGTCGACACGCCGCTCGTCGCGCCACGTAGAATCACGTTGCCAGCCTGGCTGAGTCGCCAGGACGAGGAGGAACGCTCGGCCTATCGGACGTTGCGCCCCAATTTCGTCGCCCTCGCGCGGACAGGGTGGATGGTGCTACCCGCGCTGATCTCTTCAGCGATCGTGCTGTTCCTGTGGAACAACCGTCGCCTTCCCGAACAATCAGCTGGCCGGCCGTCGTTCTCACGGTCGCGAGCCATGCTGCGCACGATCGCCGCCCGACTGACTCGCGGCGATCCCGAAGCTCAGGCTGGCTTCTTCTTCACCCTCCAGACACTGAGCCGAAGCGGACCGCACCGCATGGTTGTGGCCGTCTCGGTTGGCGCCGCGTTGACGTTTCCGTTCATCACGCTGATTCTGAACGGCGCGCAGTGGCCCGCGGCAGCGACGACACTGGGTGTTTTCAGTCTGCACATCAAAGTGCTGCTGGTCCTGATTGCCGGTTTTCGTTACGCCGTCATCGTGCCGGCGGAGCTGGTGGCGAACTGGACGATTCGAATGGCCTGGTGGGGCGACGAACGTGCCTATCTCGCCGGCGTCAAACGTGCCGGCACTCTTTTGTCGGTGATCGCGCCGCAACTCGTGCTGCTGCCGCTGCACGTCGCGAGTTTCGGTATCGCCACGGCATTCCTTCACGCGCTCTTTGGCAGCCTGTTCGCCATCGCGGTATTGAACCTCTCGTTCTTGGGGTATCGCCGCGTGCCTTTTGCGTGCAGCTATCTGCCGTTCGGAGACCCCAAGCTGATCTGGTCGGCTGGCGCCGCCATCATCTTGCTCGTGCCCTACGTGTTCGCGTTCGTCGAGCGGGCGGCGTTGCGGTCGACGACCTCGACGGTGGCGCTGGTCGCAATCCTTGGCGGGATCGTGCTGTTGATCAAAGTGGTCGATCAGATGCAGCGTCGTGAGCACCGGCCCCTGAATTTTGACGAGCGGCCGGCGCCGCCCACCCAACGGCTCGGAGTGTTCGAAGGCATGGCCATTCACGACTGACCTTCACAACAGCCGTTAGCGTTCGCCAGCGGACAGTGTCCGGCCGCGGGCGATTGATTGCTGTGTGCCGATCGTGTCGGGATCGGGACGAACGTCGACGAGCGGCCAAGCGACCCTTCTCCGTTGGTCATAGACGTTCGATCAGTCGCAAGTGTTTGGTAAACCTGTCCCCACCCCACCTCGTCTAAGAGCCCGATGACGCAGTTCAGACGGTTCACGGTGCTCCTGTTGCTGTCGTCCAGTCGACTGGCCGCTGAGCAGCTGGATCGCGCTGATCGTTCACCGCGGTCGGTGGTCGTACGGGTGCAGAGCTATGTCGAAGTTCCGCCCTGGGAGCTTCAGTCGGCGATCGCCCAGGCGACTCGTGCGCTTCGAGCGAGCGGCATTGAGCCAGAGTGGCGACACCTGACGCCTGGCGCTGGCGTCTCGACGCAGGATGGAGGATTCGTCTTGGTCCTGCTTTCTCCGGAGATGACCGAGCGGAAGTGCACCCTCGAAGGCATCGCCG
Source organism: uncultured Acidobacteriota bacterium (assembly GCA_963728825.1). Classification (GTDB taxonomy): domain Bacteria; phylum Acidobacteriota; class Vicinamibacteria; order Vicinamibacterales; family CAVVIG01; genus CAVREM01. The sequence goes on along the minus strand of CAVSLA010000004.1, from coordinate 956,939 downwards.
CGACTGTTCTCGGCACCGCTGGACCGGCAACTGGTCGCGCATGGATCTTCGCGGATCGAATCGCGAACGTCGCCAATCAGCGCGGCCTGGCGATGAGCGATATCCTGGGTCAGGTCATCACTCACGAACTCGGTCATCTGCTGCTGGGAAGTGAGGCACACGGCAGCGGCGTGATGCAAGACCGGGTACGTCTGACCGGCGCTGTCGATGCCCGGTTCACTGCTGACCAGGCACGTCGGATAAGAGGCCGATTGCATGATCGCCCCTGAGTGACGGACGCCATTTTGTCCAACCCGCGCTCACGATTGTTGAGCGCCGGCCAGCCGGAAGAACGGGTACTATCGTCCCGTGAAGAGCGCGTCGCCGAACCCGTTCGACGTCGTCAAGAGGATCGGCGTGACGCTGCCCGGCGTCGAAGCCGCGACGCGCTACGACGGCTCCCATGTTCTGAAAATCGCCGGCGTGTTCATGGCCGGTCTGGCCACCCACCGCTCGGCGGAACCCGACACGCTGGTCGTCAGGGCCGACCTCGAGGAACGGGACGGGTTCATCGAGGATGCATCTGAGACGTACTATCTGACCGACTACTATCGGCGCTACCCCTTGGTGCTGGTGCGTCTGCAACGGGTCACTCAAGAGGCGCTGCGGGAGCTGCTCTCGTCCTCACACCGTCTGACGCTGCCGAAAACGCGAGCCCCGCGGCGCCGCAAATGAAACTACAGAGTGCCGTCGCCGTTGTCACCGGAGCGACCAGAGGCGTTGGGCGAGGCGTCGCCCGCGAGCTCGCCAGGGAGGGAGCGCGCGTCTTCATCACCGGCCGTTCGGTTCCTCAACACGCGCCATTTGACGAGCCGGTTACGGCGATGCGCTGCGATCACGGTGACGACGAGCAGGTGGACGCCGTCTTTGAACAGATCGTCCACGAGGCCGGAACGATTGACGTGCTCGTCAACAGCGTGTGGGGCGGTTACGAACGGATGGTTGATAACGGTGCGTTCACCTGGTCCCGGCCGTTCTGGGAGCAGCCGTTGTGGCGGTGGGATGCCATGTTCACCGCGGGCGTTCGCGCGCACTACCACGCCAGCCAACTCGCAGCGCGGACGATGGTGACCCGCCGCCGCGGACTGATCGTGAACGTCTCGTTCTGGGCGGCGCAGAAATACGTGGGGAACGTCGCGTATGGCGTGTCGAAAGCAGCCACAGACAAGATGACCGCGGATATGGCCGCGGAGCTGACACCGCACGGCGTCGCCGTCGTCTCGCTCTACCCCGGGCTGGTCCGGACGGAAAAAGTGATGGAGGCTGCGGCCTACCTGGACATGAGCAATTCGGAGTCGCCCGACTTCATCGGCCGGGCGGTGGCAGCCCTGGCGGCGGATCCCGATGTCCTTCGTCACAGCGGCAAGGTGGTCGTTGCCGCCGCGCTGGCGCGGGAGTACGGTTTCACGGATCTCGACGGCAAGACGCCGCGTCCGCTCACGCTCGCTGATGTGTGACCTGTGCCGGGAAGAGAGCTGTCGACGGCGCGACTCAAGCTGCGCCACTGGAGCGATGAGGATGTCGCGCCCTTCGCGGCGCTGAATGCTGATCCGCGCGTTCGGGAGTTCTTTCCCAAGGTCCTCACCTATGAGGAGAGCGCACAGTCTGTCGACTTCATCCGCGATCACTTCACACGCCATGGGTTTGGCATGTGGGCGGTCGAGGTGATCGGCGGTGCCCGCTTCATCGGGTTCGTCGGCCTCGGTATATCGTCGTTCGAGGCGGCGTTCACGCCATGCGTCGAGATCGGCTGGCGCCTTGCGTTCGAGCACTGGGGTCATGGCTACGCCACTGAAGGGGCGCGCGCCGCGCTGACCTGCGCGTTCGAGTCATTGGGCTTGAACGAGGTGGTGGCCCTCACCGCAGTGGGGAACGCGCGCTCTCGTCGAGTGATGGAGAAACTCGGCATGCGGCGGAACGCCGCTGATGATTTCGATCACCCGAACATCACTGACGGACATCCCCTGCGTCGGCATGTACTGTATCGATTGGTTCGGGTCGAGTGGACGCGGCGTGACCGCTCCAAGCGACACTAAACGGACTCAGATTTGGTCCGGACCGCTGTCTCCAGAAAGTGGACAGGTCCTCGGTGAAACGGCTCTTGTCGTGCAGTTCGCACGTCTCGGAGCACGACATCGTCGAAGTCAACGGCCATGAAGAAACGCCGCTGGATGGCGTTGCCAATCCCCTGCTTCAGCCCGACAAATGCCAGGACGACAATCGCAAGCGCCGTCGCACGCACCAGCAGCGGCGGCCGGAACAGGATGGTCGCAAGTACGGTGAGCAGCAACAGTCCCAGCCCAAGCCCTAGAGCTGTGATGACATTGGAGCCGCAGCGAGCGGAGATGTACGGAAGTCGCTGGCCGTTTTGAACGGCATGGCGCACGCGCTCGAAGGCGGCTCTGATCTCCTTGACCGTTGCTGGACCCCTGATCTTGAAGCCATTCCACGACGATTCCCCGGCGAATCGCCGACCGCAGCTCTCCTCCAGAAAGAGAATGGTCGCGTGTTCCAGTGCATGGTTCCGCCTCGTAGCAGCGTCCATTCGAAACGCTCTGAACGTGCCCGCAAGGAACGGCAGGTTAACAGCCCCAAGAAGCAGCAGCAGCCAAGGCGAAACAAACAAGTAGATTCCGGCGGTTGTTTCGAGGCTCGGAGCCAATATCAGGGGGACAATACCGCCACTTGAACAGCAAACGGCATGATGGGTCGACGGAAGAACCACCGAACCAGCTTGTATTTGCCAGTCCTAAACAACGTCGGTCATCTCGGCTGCGCCGCCCGACAAGATAGAGACGCCAGTGCTATTGATCCCGCACCAGACCAAGTTCAACCAGCCTGCCGTTGATGCGTTCGCGTTGCGCATCATTCTTTGACGGAGTCAAGGAACGCCGCGCAGCCCCAATGGCTTCGACTCGCTTGCCGAGCAGCAGGAGTGCCTCCGCTTCGACAAGTCGCATGGCAGCGTCGCCCCCCACCATTTGACTGGCAGAACCTCAGCGGAACCCTGTTCGTTGAGGCCAGTTCCGCCTGGAATTGCCGCTAACCCGCCAGAAGTTTGGGACCAGCGCCCGGGGCAGCCAACGCCTTTGCGACGCGAACCAGCGGCCGCAGGATGTATGAAGCCACGGCAACGAGAAATGTCACGGTCACTCGCAGGTTCACCATCGTTTCTCCACCTCACGATCGACTTCTTGGACAGACAAGTAAACTGGCGGCTCAGGAAAACCAACGCGACACTCAACCCCAAGGGCATCCTCGCAGTTGGGAAGGACGGCCGCGAAAGCGCCAGCGCAACTCGTCATTTGGGTGGCTTACACACGCTGCACGGGCCAAATCGCTTAGCGGCCTCCTTGAGCGACATCGGGATGCGACTCTGCCTGAGATACCGGCATCCATCCTCGTGATACTTTTCTCCAGTCTGGGTCACATAGACGGTGATCGTCGCGGGATCGACCCGTTTCTGCTGCTGTTGCGCTGAAATGCTTGCCGTAAGACCGCCGGCTGGTGTCACTCCGCCGAAAAGCAGCGACAACGCCACACCGACGAGGAGCCATCGCAGAAACTTCACGGAGAACTCCTGAAACGCAGTTGTGAGGGAGGAGTTCAAGTATAGAGCACCTACAGACTCCCGACCAAAATATTCAGGCCGACGGTGTCTAGGAGCGTGTCCGAGTAATCGTCTCTGGCACGTGAACTATTCGCCGGCCGACGGTCGGGCGCGTCATGCCTCTGCAGACAGGTGGCCCACGATCGCACGGACGCCGGCGGTGACGTCGGAGGCAGCGGTGTCGACGACGAGCCGATCGCGATCCCAGTCGTGGTAGTCGCGCTCAACGACGTCCTGCCAGGTGGGAAGCGCGTGGCCCGCGATGTCCGGCTCGCGCGATTCAACGCGGCGCCTGTGTTCGGCCGCATCGGAGCAGACGATCTCGACGTCGAGCGCGGCCACGCCGGCGCGTTCCGCCACGGAGCGCCACGCGGCCCGCGTGAGCGGCCATGGATTGACGCAGTCGGCAATGACCGTCTGGCCCACGCGGAGGTTGTCCTCCGCCACGGCGTAAGCGACCTCGTATCCCTCACCTTCCACGCGATAGCCTACGCTGCGCAGCGTCTGTTCGATCGAGTCGATCCGCATGTGCACCGCGCCAATCGTTCGCGCGAGCTCCCGCGCGATGGCCGTCTTGCCGACGCCCGGCAAGCCACTGAAGATGACAAGCATCGCTGAGGAGTGTATCCCGCGCGCTGGCCAGCGGCGACGGACGGCCTAAGAGTATTGGCGATTACTCGGACGGACTCCTAGAGACGGAATTCCAGAAGTGTGTAGCGGCACCCGCAAAGGACACGAAGGAAGGTCGTGTCCTTTGTGTACTCGATGACCGCGCACCATGCTGTGATCGAGCCGGTACATCGCACCGGCGAACTCCAACGGCATGAAGGGGACGGTTTTGAAGCGATAGGATGTGTAGGCGCTGCTGGAGGAAGTCCGTCGAGCGAGCCTTACCTGACGAAGACGACGACCTGCTGTCTGGCCTGCCGGCCGTCGCGGCCGGACGCGGTGAGCTCGTAGGTCGTGGTGCGCGGCGGCGCGACCCGACGACAACTCAGCGTGCTCGACGGGTTGACGTCGCCAATGCCAGGCTCGATGCGCACCTGGTACGCACCGCTCACCGCGTAGCAGAGCTGTGTCGATCGGCTTGTCGAGAGCGGTCCGGGGCGCGCCGTGAAAATGAGGATGCTGGAGTTCCCGCTTCCGCCCAGCCGACGGCGCAGGCGTGAGTGGCGCGACATCCACCGCCGTTTCCAGCACCGCGCTCGAACCGATCGGCCGTGGTTCTTCGAACGGCAACGCTGCGGGCCGACCTTGAAGAGATCGGTCTGCAGGTGATCGGCCCGATCGTGCGGCGTCGAAGGCCCAGCCGCCGAACCATCCCAGGCTTGCCAGCAGCGGGATGGCGATCAGCATCGGACCGAAGCGGGTGTGCGTCGGAACGCGAACAGACGACACCACGTCGTCTCGAAGTTGAAGAGTCTCGAGCTCCAACCCGAGTGGCGATGGCGGGGTGAGCTTGGATACGGGGACAGGGACAATGACAAAGCCAAGATTCCCTCGGGTGGCGGCGGCCGCGGCAGCGTCAGCGAGTCCCTCGCGCAGCTTCAGAGCCTGGCCGAGATTCCCACGCGCGATATCCGGCTCGCCCGCACAGAGCGCTCGCGTCCCTTTTTGATGGAGCGCCCACGCTTCGGCGGCGCGATCACCGGTGGCCTTTGCGGCGGCGAGGCAGCGGTCGAGCACAATCGCCCAGGCGCCCCACCGCGAGCCGAGGGCCAGAGCTCCCTCGAGAATCCGTCCCAGGCGGAACGCTTCTCCCCAGCGCCTGGCTTCGGCCGCGCATTGCTGCGTCCGCACCAGCGCTTCGGACTCCAGCAGCAAGGTGCTCGCACTGCGATGGTGGCGTTCCGCCCACGCGGTGAAATAGGTGACCGCGCGATTGACCCATGGCTTCAGATCTTCCCTTCGTCTGAGCCGGTCGGCGACGCCATCCGCGAGTAGATATCGCGCATGGCTGACGACCACCAGACCGCGGCGGACGAGCACTGTCAACGACGCCTCGATGTCCGTCACTTCCGCGATGCCCGAGACCTCCTGCACCGGCAGCGGCACGCCGCCGAGCGCGGTCAACGCCAGCAACACACGCCGCTGCTTCTCATCGATCGATGAGAGCAGCGCGGTCAGGAGGCTCTCCGGGCTGACGTCGCGCGCCCATCCTTCGACCGGGATCGCGCGTTCGCGCGCGAGCGCCGCCGCTTGCAGGATTCGAAGCGGGTGTCCGGCCAGCGACGCGCAGAGATGCTCGACAGCCGATCGTTCCGTGGCTTCGAGCGGACGCTCGATCGCGCGTTCCAGCAGCAACACCGCCTGGTCCGCCGGAAGGCCCTTCAGCGGGATGCTGTGCCCCTCGCCCCAGAGGCACCGGGCGCGCGTCGCGATGACGAATGCGGCGCTCGGTGCGGCGTCGAACACCCGCTCCAACTCGTCCTGAGCCAGGTGCAGATCGTCGAGGAGGATGAGCGCCTTTTTTTGCGCGAGGCCGCGCCGGATCTCTGCCTCGGTCGGTTTGCAGATCCCGTCGAGCTCGTAGAAGGCTTCGAAAATCAGTTGCAGAAGATCGGTGGCTGACTGATGACGGGCCGACAGGTACACGATCCCGTCCGCATACGAAGCGGCTCGCGGATGATGCGCCAATTGCCGGAGAAATGCCGTCTTGCCAATGCCGGGCTCACCGGTGATTTCCAGGGGAAGCCCTGCATCGAGTGCCGAGAGGGCGGCTGCGAGTTCCTGGCGATCCAGCAGCCCGCGAATCGATTTCGGGCGCAGGAGAATCGGCGTGGGTCGCGGACGAACGTGTGGTGGTTCGCCCCGCGACGCGTCGCGGACCAGCGCGCCGCAGGGGTCGCCGATCGCCAGAACATAGCGACCTGCCGCGATGTGCCCGGCAATCGCGCCGTAGATTGCCTGCGCGTCCGGATCGTCCGAGCCAGCAGCCGGATGATCGCGCCCGTCCAAAATTTTTACCCCCGCAGTGGTCGTTGACATAATACGCCGAAGGCTCACGCAGTACCAGCCCCGATATGAACAAGGCATTCACGAGGGCACCCGACGCCAGGAGCGACGAGCACGGCCGCGGCCCTGACGCCGGAGTCAAGAACTACATCACACCGGGCGGCCTGCAGCGACTCAAAGACGAGCACCGGTTTCTGCTCACCAGGGAACGGCCGGCGGTGACACAGGTCGTGGCGTGGGCGGCGAGCAACGGGGATCGCAGCGAAAACGCCGACTACCAGTACCGGCAAACGGCGGCTGCGCCAGATCGATCGGCGGATTCGCTTCCTCATGAAACGGATCGATGCGGCGGAAGTGGTGGACCCCGAAGCCCCGAGACGCGGGCGGGCGGCGACGCACGTCTTCTTCGGGGCGACCGTGCGCTACGCGAACGCCGCCGGAACGGAGCGGGTGGTGAGCGTCATCGGCGTCGACGAGGTCGACCTCGATCGCAACCACATCAGCTGGCGGTCGCCACTGGCGCGCGCCTTGATGAAGTTCGGACCAGGCGACCGCGTGACCCTTCACGCGCCCGGCGCGACCGAGCAACTCCAGATCCTCGAGGTGCGTTATGAACACATCCCCGTGGCGCCTTTCACAGAACCGCCTGGCGCCGAGTCGGCGCCGAAGAATCGGCCTCGGCAGGCCGAAACCGATTAAACTGGCATTTCAACCGACCGTATCAGCTGGCACGCGCAACACGGAGAACTCATACATGCACACTCGAGTGCCTCGTTTGATTGGATCGTTCGTCCTGGCGGCTGGAATGGCCTCGCTCGTCGCCGGGCCGTTGTCGGCGCAGGCACCCCCGAATCGAGCGGCCAAGCCCGGGACCATCCCACGGACGACGGACGGCCGCCCCGACCTGCAGGGCACCTTCAACGTTGCCACGATCACGCCTGTCGACCGGCCCGCCGAGTTCGGCAACCGCCTGGTCCTGACCGACGCCGAAGCTGCGGCCATGGAGAAGTACGAGGTCCAGCGCAATGAAAAGGACCTGGCGCCGAGCTCCGCCAATCGGACAGCGCCGCCGGTCGGCGGCGACCGGACGCCGACGACCTCGTACCTCGAGGGTCTGTTTCGCGCCGGAGGCGGCACGGTCGGGGGCTACAACCTCATTTGGATCAACCCCGGCGATCGGGTGCTGACGGTCGACGGCCAGAAGCGCACGTCGATCATCGTGGATCCGCCCGACGGCCGCGTGCCGCCGATGAAACCCGAAGCGCGCAAGCGGAATGCGGTGTTCCAGGCGCGTCAGGTGAGCCCGGACGCTGCCGAGGGCGCGGCCACCGGTCCGAGTGGTCAGTACGACGGCCCCGAGGCGCGGCCGCTGGCCGAACGCTGCATCCTCGGCTTCAGCTCGACCTCCGGGCCGCCGACGCTGCCGAACTACTTCTACAACAACCTCAAGCAGATCGTGCAGACCAAAGACACCGTCATGATCCTCAACGAGATGGTGCACGACGTGCGCTTCATCCGGATTGGCGGAACGCATCCTCCCGCTCACATCAGAAAATGGCTTGGTGACTCCATCGGCCGCTGGGAAGGCGACACGCTCGTCGTCGAAACCACCAATTTCACCAGCAAGACCCAGTTCCGTGGCTCGGGCGAAAACCTGAAAGTCATCGAGCGCTTCAACCGGCAGCCGGACGGCCACATCCTCTACCGTTTCACGGTCGAAGACCCGACGACGTGGGAGCGCCCGTGGACGGGAGAGTACACGTGGCTCGCCTCGAACGAACTGATCTACGAGTACGGGTGTCACGAAGGCAACTATGCCCTCGAGGGGGTGCTCAAGGGGGCACGGCTCCTCGAATCCGAGGCGGCGAAGAAGCCGTAGCGGTCAGTTCGCCGTGTCGGGCTTGCCCTCGGCTTCCTTGTAGGTCACCCGCTCGATGATCTTCATCGAGGCCTGCAGCATCGCGAGATCGGAAGCCGAGAGCGTCTCGTCTTTGCTTGCCTCGGCGACCCATTTGGTGAGATCGCTGAAGATGTGCGTCGACAGGGCTGCGAACTCGGCGCCGGTCATCGTCGTTCTCCGTGCTCTACTGACATGTCGCGCCCAGCATCCGTACCGACGTCACTGACAAGTGCTGCACGGATGGATGGGCGGTGCCGCGCGCCGTGCTGCCCGGCGATGCGCCGGTCTCGACCGGACCCCGGTGCGGTTCGTGCGGGATGACCTGCTGCTGTGGCTGGGAGCCTGATCCGGCCCCGGCATCAGACGGTGCCGCCTCGCTGGCCGCTCCGATGATCTCGACCCGATGGCCGAGATGTTTCTTCAATTCATCCGCCTGTCCGTGAAGCACGTAGCTCGTGACTTCCACGGTGCCGCTCGTGGCGACGGCGCCGCGCGCGTTCCCGGATGCTGCACCAGCGGCGCCTGCTGCACTCGGCGCCCCTGACGGGGCGGCAGCCTCGGAACCCGATTTGATCGTGGCGGCATTTGCCAGGACATACGGTGTCGAGCCGCCCGAGGGCGAAGCGCTTGCGGGTGAGGTGGCGGGTTGCAGACAACCGGTCACGGTGATGACCTGACTCGGGGTGGCAGCCGTTGAGGTCGGCGGTTTCGGCTGCGACTGTGCAGCATGTGTCAAAACCTGAAGGGCAAGTATCGAAACAACGATCCACAGCGATCTCATGCGTTCCCTCCTCGTCCCAGCCTGCGATCATGCAAGGCTGACTCCCGAACGCCGAGGTGGACCTGATCGGTATGCTCCTTTACTTCATGAACATGCTTCGTTCACCGACACCACAGTCGGAAGGCCTTCGCGCCGGATCTGATCGCAGGCGCCGAGATAGTGGTCGCACACCTCGTCCGGCCGCGTCTCGCCGGTGAGCGATTCGCCGAGACGGGTAACGATGCTGCCAATCCCGAGGGCCGCGAGTTGCCGCGCGGCGCCGAGCGCGTCCTCGAGCCGCTCCCCCGGCATGAATCGCGCGACGGCACGTCGCGAAAACGAGCGACGCATGAACTGTTCTGACAGCCACCTGCTTCGCGCCGCCCGAAGGAAGAGGCTGCTTGGGATTGACATGAGAGAAGTATCCGCCACGCGGGTCCACCACAGTCAGGCCGTGGTATGGTGAATCGAAGATGGCTGGCCGCAGTTCATGGTTGACGAAGCCGGCGCTCCTGCGGACGCTGCTCGGGCAGCTGCGCGTGGCTCTCCGCCTCATGCGCGAGCCGAGCGTGCCGGTCATGACGCGCGCGCTGCCGCCCATCGCCGCGCTCTACCTCATCTTCCCTCTCGACTTCATTCCCGATTTCCTGCCGGTGCTTGGACAACTCGACGACCTGGGCGTCGTCGTGCTCGCGCTCGAGCTCTTCCTCAAGTTGTGTCCACCCCGTGCGAAGGCGTTCCACGAAGCCGCGCTCGCACGTGGCGACCGCTACGCGCCGATGCCTGCGACCGGCGACGTCATCGACGCCGAGTGGCGCCGCGAGTAAACGGAACGCTCTACCAGGCCGTTACAGTCGTTTCACCGTCGCTCCGCGCGGCGGGTCCGATTAGGACCCGCCTTTCAAACGTTCCCGGCCCGTGGCGTGTCAATTGAATAACACGGGTTGGACCACCCAGAATGCAGGCATTTCTGCGGCTACGACCGCAATCAACCATCAGAAGTGTGTTTGCGATGATGGTTTTGGTCATCGCCGGTGGGTCCGCCCCGCCGATGGCGTTCGCTTTCAGAGCGCCGGAGCCGACCCCTTCATGTACCAGCCAGGACGCGTCTGACGCCGAATCGAGCCTCGATGACCTCACGACGTGGGCCGAGTTGCATCGAAGCTTCAAACGATTCGGCCACTGCGACGATGGGGCGATCGCGGAAGGCTGGAGTGATGTCGTGGGCACACTCCTCAGTCGGCGGTGGGACGCATTGCCGGCGCTGGTGCGCTTGATTCATCACGATTCCAGGTTCGAGGAGTTCGTCCTGCGTCATGTGGACGAGCATCTGTCATCGAGCCAGGTCGCAGCTATCACCAGACATGCCCAGGACGCGTGCCCCGCGAACGCCATACGATTCTGCGCAGCGATTCAAGCCAAGGCCGAAATGCCCATCAGTTCGATCGCTGTCGAGGGCACCAGGTAACAAGCTCTCGCAACTGCGGTCCCCTCCCTCTTCAACGCGCCGGCATCGGCAGGATGAATCGTTGGCCGTCCCGCGTGATGTATGACCCCGGTGGTCCTGGCAGTGGGCCTGCGACCTTGAACAGAAGTCTCGGAGCGCCGGCCTGGAAGGTCGGCGTGGTGGTCACCTCCACGGCCATGATCTCCCAGTTGCGTGTCATGTAGTACAGCTCCTTGCCGTCCTGCCGCCACGCGATCATCCCGGTCGCTCCATCTTTAGACACCTGCACAGCCGGACCGGGTCCGGGCGCTTCGGGTCTGGTGGCATCGAAAGGACGCACGTACAACTGCAGGGTGTCCACTTTGATTTCGTTCGACAGGTAGGCAAGGAAGCGCGAGTCAGGTGAAAACCGGCCAAGGACGACGTCGTATTCCTCTCGCAACCACTCGAGCTCTTTCCGCTCGGACTTCGCATCAACTCCGACCGGGGCGACCGGCAACACGGCCAGGATGCCGGTGAAGAAGGTCAGGAACTTTCCGTCTCGAGACCAGTCGGTGAGGCCCATGAACGTGCCCGGTGTGTAGCGGAACAACAGTTCCTCCTGGCCCTTTCCATCGGCAGCCTTTCGGTACAGGCTGGCATCGGCGCCGCGCAGCGAAAAATAGGCGAGCTGCTTGCCATCCGGCGACCACACGTGCATATCGTCCTGAGCGATGTCGTTGGTAATCGCCGTGCCTTGACCAGTCGCGACGTCGAACGTCCACACATCGCGATTTCCGGTTTCGGGATCGTTTCGCAGCACTGCCACACGCGTCCCGTCAGGGGAAAAACTGGGCATGGCATAACGACCGGGCTGGCCGATCCGTCCCACGATCTGGCCTTGCCGGTCGAACATTGTGAGCTGCACGAGTTGCGGCGGAGGCACCGCGATGAGGATTCGTTCCCCGTCGCGACTGACACTGGACATCGTCGCGGTGACCGGCGTTTCCGCCGAGAGACGAAGCAGCACTGTTGGAGAACCGAACTTGAACGTCGGCGTTGTCGTGACTTCAACCGCCATCACGGCCCCGTTCGCGCCCAGGTAGTAGAGCTCCTTGCCGTCGCGTCGCCAAATCGGCATCCCGATGCCCCCGCTGTCGGACACCTGCCAGGGCTCGGCCGACGTTTGAGCGCCTGTCGGATCGAACGGGCGGACGTAGATTTCCTCACGGCCCGACGGGTTCGACACGTAGACGACAAAGCGACTGTCTGGAGAAAGCCGTGGCGCCCGGAGCTGAAACGTGTTGCGAAGAATCTCGATCGGCTTACGCTCCCCGGTGCCCGCGGTCGGCAACGAATAGAGAGCGCCCCCCGAAAGATTCGTCGAGAAAAAGCTCAAGTAGCGCCCGTCCATCGACCAGTCGGTGAGATCGACGGGGGCGTTATGGCGGTACAACAGCTCCTCGGTGCCGGCGGCGCTCGAGGCTTTTCGGTATATGGCGGGAAACCCCTCGCTCAACCGGACATACGCCACCTGACTGCCATCGGGAGACCACACCGGCGTGTTGGCGCCCTCACGTGGCTGCGTGCTCGTAATCTGTGTGCCCTGTCCCGTTGCGACGTCGAGGATCCAGACGTCGTTTGTTTCCTTGTCGAGATCGCTCTTGATGACGACCACCCGTTTGCCGTCCGGCGAGAGCACCGGCCGGTTGTACATCGCGCGCGGCCCTATCTGACTGACGGGCTTACCCGAACGGTCGAAGAGGGTGAGCTGCCGAGCCTGCGTCTGGAGGATTTCTTTAATGAAGCGAGCTCGTTCCACAGGATCTTGTGGAAGCTGGCCCGCTGCGGGGCGCGGCGCCAGAAGCCCGACGAGGGCCAGAGCGGTAGCCGTGACCATGACTGAAGTGCGCGGAGAGTTCGTCACGTGGATCCCCTTTCTACGGCGGGTGGGCCACCGGTGTTCTTGCGCCAAGGATCAGCAGTTCTGTGGACACAGCGAGATGACTTTACCGTCCGGAAGGGTAATGGTCCTGATCAGGCCGGACTTGGAGCCGTCGCGGGCCCGGCTGGCCTCGGCACTGACCGTCTTGCCAATCGCCACCTTGAACTCGTCGCTGCTGATCTCGCGGATCCGAAAGAAGCTCGGCGACGGTCCCTCAATCGACCAGACTTCCGTCTGGTCGCCATCACGCTTGACGTCCAGGACCAGATAGATGTGCGGGTTTCTCCAGTCGACCTTGGTGAGGGTGCCGGAGAGCGAGACCCGGTCGTTGAAGTCGAAGGCCGCCGACATGTTGTGGTGAGCCCACACCGAGGTGGTCAGCGACAAGGCCGTGAGTAGAACCAGCGCGCCGATCGTTCGGCTCATGACGTGCTCCTTTCCTTCCCTACGACTCCCCTATGACTCCTACGACCTCCCGCCCAAAAAGTTCCCGCCCGGTAACGTGGATTGTCTCTCCAGGTGTGTTCGACTACGATCGCTCCTACTTCATGGAGCTAAGTAAGTAGGAGCGACGGAGGACTCATGGCGAAGCGAGGTCGGCGTCAGGTTAGTGCAAGCCAGGCTCCCACGACAACCAGCAAGATTGAAGATTTTGCGGAGGACTTGGGGCGGTTACTTGGCACCGCGAAGGCCAAAGCCGAGGGCTGGCTTGGGCAACGGCAGAATGTCGCCAAGCAGCTCGAACAGATCCGCGATACTGCCAGTGAGATGCTCGGTCAACTCGCTGGCACCATCAGGCGGCGCGGCCGCAAGCGCGGTGAAAAAGCGCCAGGCAGGCAAGCGATGGGGGCTCGCGCCACGGCCTCCGGAGCCTCCCCCCGGCGCAAGTTGTCCGCGAAGGCAAGAAAAGCCATCTCCGATGCGCAGAAAAAGCGGTGGGCCAAACTCAAGGCCGGGGGCTGATGGCGATTTACCTGACCTATCACCTGCAGAGCGGCAGCCTCACGGTGATGGCAGGAGCCCAGCGCCTTTCGCTGTCGACAGAACGCGGCACCAGCCACGACCTCGGACATTTTTCAAAGGTTCAGGGACTCGAAGTGCGGTGGGAGGTCGTTGACTACCAGGCTGGCGGACGGGATGTCACGTTCAACGTCCAACGCAGAACTCCCGGTCTACGGCTGCCACTTCCCGCAACGTGCAGACACTACACCACAAAGAAGAACATCATCTTTGTTGACGACGGGGGACCGGGTTTTCTGATCCATGGCTGGCCGCCATGCATCGGCGCCAGATGCAGCGCAGTGCGGGACGGGTGGGAGACGCTCTTCAGTACTCTGGCCAAAGAGCGCCGGGGACCAATCCGCATTCTCTGACTTCGGTCGTGGCAATTCTTTGAACGGCAGGTAACTCGGTGAGTGCTCTTTTTATCGTCCTGTCAGAATCAGGACACCTGCCAGCAGCGCGAGCACGGACATCAGGGGAGCCGGCAGGCCGAGCGGCATGATTCCGGCGATGCCATAAAGAATCAGCCAAATCCCGAGGACGAGCATTCCTGCGTTACGCCGAATCATCAAGGCCATCGTCCACTACCTCATTCAGATCTTGAGTTGTCCGCTCTCGATAATCGGCTTTCCGTCCAGCGTGACTGTGGTACCGGGAAGGGAGACGTAGTAGGCGTAGCCGCTCTTGTTGTCGCCGCCGGCCCACAGGTTGTTCCCCATGCCGATGGTAATCGTCCCAGCGGGGACCCAATTGCCCACGGCGCTGGCAACGGGGAGCTTGACGTTCGGGTTGATCCCGAAGTCAATCACCGCGAACACGTCTTTACCCTCGCCGGCCGCGTCATACAAGGCCTTGAACGGCGCGAACCCGGGCCCAGAACCCGTCATCGCCGTCAACTTGCCCGCCGCAAACGTCAACGTCAGGTTCTGTATTTCCTGTCCTTCGAAGTACTCTCGGGGCCGCACGACCTTTCCTTCCGCGGTGCCTGCGACCGGCGTCATGTAGACCTCGCCCGCCGGCAGGTAGACGCTGACCGCCGCACCGCCCGCCTGCGCCTCTTCGGACGTGATGATGCCATCGCTGGTTTGAACAGAGCGACCGTTCACGCGGACTCGCAAGTCAGTACCGTGAGAATCTCTGATCTGAATCTCCCCGCCGATGCCGACGATCTTCCTGACTTCTTGGGCGCGCGCCGCGAGGCTGGTGTAGTCCACGTTGACGCCTTCCCAGAACGTCGTCCTCAGCTCGTCGTCGGTCATCCCCAGACGTCGGGCGCGCCAGGCAGTCGGATACAGGCCGTTGCCGACCTCGACCTGTTTCACCTTGCGTTTCAGGAATGTTTCCGTGACCGGCAGGCTCGTTTTAGCGCGGACGGCTTGACGCTTGGGATCGGCGCCGGCGAACACGCCTTCCTCCAGGTTGCTCGTGACGGCGATGACGGCGTTGAAGTTCTCGGCCACCTTCAGTCCCAGGACGTCGGCTTGGCCATCGAACTTGTCGGGGACGTCGAAGAACAAACGCTTCGCCATCCGGTCGCTGCTGAGGACCACCTGCGGGAACGCACCCACCTTGCGGACATGGACGGCGATGTTCTCGAGCAGCTCCTGGTCTGCCGCTCCGCCAGAAACCAGCACGAGCTCCCCTTCCCTGATGCCGGCGCTCTGGTTGACGAGACGTTCGGCAAGCTGTTCGAGATCCGTCGCGGGTTTCTTCGTAACGGAGCCAGTGGAACTGGTTGACGCCGGGGCGCTCGACGAAGCCGCCTCGGGCGGCCGCGTGTCTTGACAGCCACCAATCGCCACACCGGCTGCAACCGCGCAAGACATCAGCCGTACAGAGCGCATCATCGGCAGCATGCAGCTACTCCTTGTCATCAGCACAATTCCCCAATAGCTGAAGCGCACGTTTTGACGTGATGCGACCGGCGCTCCAGCGTGGTGCGCCATTCTACCGTCGGGGCTAGCGGCCGCTGACAGCCAATTCCGGCTTACTTCTTTTTCTTGGGTGCGCGCTTGACGTGGTTGAGGAGCGCCGAGAGCCGCTGGATCTCAGCTTCGAGCGCCCGAATGCACTGCTCGCTTGTGGCGTGAGGGCTGTCGGCGCTCGTCAGCCCACACGACGGGCAGACCGAGACCACCTGCGACATGAGAATATCCGGCTTGTCCACGGTTGCCGATCACCGGAGCAAGCCGTTTGCCTTAGGAAAACCCGCGCCATTTTCGGTAGGGATGTCAACGAACGCGGACACGGCGTGTGCCAGATTGGGACGGCGCGGACACACCCGAGTCCTACTCTGCAACGACACCGTGGCCGAAATCCCGGCAGGCGCTCAGCCATCGACCCTTGCAACTCGCGACGACTGAATCACTGTGGGCAGGCGATGCCGCTGGTCCCGCGCACCAGCACCGTTGCATCGCAAGCGACAGCACCGGAGGTCAGCGACCGCAGATCCGCGCGGGTCCCGAATGTCATCTGAACATCGACAATCGCGTTCTGACGTGGGCGCCGCTGCGGTGCCCACGCCTTTCAATGTCAGACCATCGATCGCGACCACGATCGGGCCCGCGCAGACGCCGGTAGAACTTTCGATTCGCCAATGCTGATTTGCCGCAGCGTCAGTGCCGCCCCCGACACCGAACCTTAGCGAAGCTCACCGCCTGCGGGGAGCGCTCACGGTCTGCGGTGAATTCTGACCGGTTCAGGGCTTGGGAACGGTCGTTTCTGAGGCACCGCCCTTGCACGATGCCCGAAGCGAACTCACGAGGCCGAAACCTATGCGACCCATTTCGATGATCTGTGCGTGCTGGCTGGCAGGCGGACTCTTACTGATACCACGCCCCGGGCTCGGGCAGCTGTCGTCCACCAAGCCGCCCGAAACCTTCGAGGCCAACGCCCAGGTGAGCGGACAGGGCGCCGGCTCGACGGCGATTGTGACGATTCGTATCGAGCAGTACACCGCCGAGCGCGACCGCACGATGATGGAGGAAGCGCTGAAGACGGGCGGGTTTCAGGGATTCCTGCCGATTCTCCGCAAGGCACCGCAGGTCGGCTTCGTCGAGATGAGCGGACGGAAGGTCGCCGCGCGGTGGGCACGTCAGCAGCCGACCGCCAAAGGACGCACGATCTCGGTCGTGACCGACAGCCCCCTGTTCTTCGTCGGCGGCGGCAGCGTCGACGCCAAACCGCGAGAGGGATACGAGCTGGCGGTCATTCTGCTCGAGGTCGACGCCATCGGCCTCGGCACCGGTGTGATGTCTCCGGCGGCGCGGGTCAGGCCGGGAGAACCAACCGGGGTGCAGATCGACGACTACGGCGAAAAGCCAGTCAAGCTGGCGACGGTCCGGAAGTCGTATAAACCGTAAGCTGCCATTTCGCACGTCGCAATCAGGCTCAGGAACCTGATGACGGCTACGGCTCGCTTAGCGATTGAAGCCGGCGACAACGAAAAACATCACGATCAGCCACACGGGTGAAACGACGGCCAACCCGGCGAACACCGTCACGCGCCGTCGGCTCATCGTCCCGGGCTCGAACTCCACCCGCGTCGTCACCCATTGGATCACCTGAATGGCCAGAGTCGCCAGACCCAGGGCAGGGGCCAGCAGACCGAGCAGCCAGTACGCTTCGAGCAGGCGGAGGCTCAGCGGCGCCCGGGAAACGAGCGCAAGCACCAAGACGATCGGCGGCGATACGAGGGCGAACACCGGAAGCATCCACAGTTGCTGTGCGCTTCGCCGACGCTGTGTGTCAGGCACCTGATCTTGTTTCACAAATCACGTGCCGCTGCCCTTGCTGCAGCACCGAGCATTCTTCTCACAACGCGGTTACGTTTTGCGTCACCGACGCACAGGTTCGTTGTCGGTCCAACCTGAGCCGATTCGCTGCTCGAGTATCCAGTCTCTGATCACCCCTGGGAGCCGGATCGACCAGCGCGGTGTCTATAACGAACATGAAGCCTGCTTTCACGACCGCGGGGCGTCCGACCTCCGACCTGAACGTGACGCCGCTCATCGACGTGCTCCTGGTGCTGCTCGTGATCTTCATGGCGACGCTGCCGCTCGCCCAGCGGAGCCTCGACGCGGATCTCCCGGCGCAGACGGCGCATCCTGACGTCGCGCCCACCGCTCACATCATGCTCGAGTACACCGCCGACCGGCAGCTGGCGATCAACCAGCAACGAGTTGAACTGTCAGACCTGGAAGGGCGGCTGCGCTCAATTTACGATAGTCGTCACGACAAGACCATGTTCATCGCCGGCGCGTCGACGCTTCGCTACAGGGAGATTGTGCAGGTGATCGATGCGGCGAAAGGTGCGGGGGTGCAGCGTGTCGGCATCGTCACGGACCAAATGCGGCAACGATGACTCGAATGAACTCCGACGCATTTTGCTTTTCTGATTTTCGTGTTCTCGGGTTTTCCTGACGGTGTTTTTCGTGCTACGGTAGCGTCAGGAGGATGGGATGAAACAGCTGATTTACATCCTGTCGATAGCGGCTGTCGTGACCGCCTCGTCGATAGCTGTCAGTGCGCAGCAGCCAGTCGCGGGACAGCCGGAACTGAAAATCGGCGATCGCGCGCCCGATTTCACGCTGCAAGCCAGCGACGGCCAGACCTACTCGCTGGCCAAGCTCAAAGGCAAGTTCGTCGTCCTGGCCTGGTTCCCCAAAGCGTTCACCGCCGGTTGAACGGCCGAATGCAGGGCGCTCCGTGAGAGCGGCCCCATCATCCGTCAGTTCGACGTCGCTCACTTCATGATCAGCGTCGACACCCTCGAAGACAACACGGCGTTTGCGAAGAAGGAAGACGCCGACTTCCCGATTCTCGCCGATCCGACCAAGGCGACGGCGCGCAGCTACGGCGTGCTGGCGGATTACAGCAAGTTCATGCTCGGGGAGGTCGCCAATCGCTGGACGTTCTACATCGGCCCGGATGGACGCATTGCGGACATCGACAAGAAAGTGAGTCCGGCCACTTCCGGCGCCGATATCGCCGCACGCCTGAAGACGCTGAATGCGCCGCTCCGCAAGTAGTATCGCCCGTTGACGGGACGCGGTGACCTCGACAGGAGGTTGCCGCGTCAACGCTTGTCCACGCTCCCCCAGCCTTATTCCAGCTCGATTGCCGGTTGAGCAGGGCCCTGGCCCGAGTAGTCTCCGCGCAGCGCCTTCTTCGGGAACTTCTCAATCTTCTTCAGCTTCGGCATATGCGCGATTTCGAAACGAGCGTCGGCAATGAGCTTCCGCGAGATCAGGAGGATCGGCTGCATCTTCTTCGTCAGCTTCTCCACATCGTCCATCCAGTTGTCGGTGCCGATGTCGTCCAGCATGAAGTTCACCACGTCTGAGGTGTCCACGCAGACGACGTAGTAGCAGCCGAGGAGCGGGTACTTGTCGAACACGGTGTAGGTGACCGGCTCCATTCCGGACATGATGCCGTTGGCGAGGCTCTTCTCCTGGAAGTCGCGGCCGATCACGAAGACCTGGAACGTGAGCTTCGCGATGCTCATCACGCCGGCCGCGACCGTCTCCGCCGCCGGGCCGCCGACGGTCGTGGCGGCGCCCCTGGCGATCGCCTCGAACCCCGACATGGTGCCCTGCGTGGCATGCCGCGTCATGTCACGCGACAGCACACGCTCGATGGCCGCGACCGCCTTGCTCGGGTCTCCCGCGCGCACCGCCGTACGGCAGTCGTGGACCTCCGCCCAGCGGCCGGCCGCCTGAGCGAGCTTGCCGAACTGGTAGATCGCGTTGGCGCCCGATGTGAGGATGCCGGCATACGGCGCCATGCCCTTGACCAGGTCGCCGAGCACTTCCCGGCCGAGATACTCGGCGACTTCCACCTCGAGGCTGACGTGGCCGCCGCTTGCGCCGAAGAAGCTGCGGAACAGCGCACGGGTCGAATCCATGAACGCGGGATTCGGGGCACCCAACGCCGTCGCGCCGCGGCGGATGTTCTCCAGATTACTGAGAGCGCTGCCCCCGGGGAGGATCAGCTTCGACTTCCGCGTGACCAGCTTGCGTCCCCGGAACAGCATGTCGATCCGCCGGCGCTGCTCCTGGAGCAGATAGTCCATGGGGCTCAGATCGCGCTCCGGTCCTCTCAGCATGGCGTCGAGATCCGTGACGGCGCCCTTGCCGTTGCGGTCGCTCTTCTTCCAGTCGGCCTTTTCGCCCTTCCACCGTTCGAACGTCCGGCGGAGCATCCGCAGATGGCGGGCACTGGGGAATACGTCGTAGTTCTTCAGCGCCACGTCGACGCTCTTGAGCGACGAGCTGCGCACCGAGAGCACGCCAAGATTGGTGCGCTGCATCCACTGATCGAAGGTGATGTGCAAGCCGGCACTCCTCAAGATTGATTCGGGATTTTTGCGTGCGCCAGAATTATAGTCGCGCATCAGCACCAGCTTTGGCGTCCGACCGCGCTCACATTGCGTCACCCTGCACATCGCCGCACTCCAGTTCGTGAGTACGGTTAAGATCCCTGAGCGACTCTCGATTCATCGCGAGGCGGACCTGAGAGGTCCGCCCTACAGGAGGACTGTTTGTGATGCCGACACGGAACACATCCCTGCTGACTGCTCTCGCCGTCGTTCTGACCTGCACGTCCGGCTCGGGTCAGTCCAAGACCGCTCCGGTGGTTGGCATCACCAGCGCCGAAATCGAGGCGGTGTTGAAACACACCGGGCCTGAAGGGGCCGGAACCGATCGGCAGATCAGAGTCGCGGACCTCGGGACCTACCAGGTCGGCGTCGGCATCCTGCGGCGCGGACCGACCAAGCCCGGCGCCCCGATTGCGGCGATCACCCACAGCCAGGTGACGGAAGTGTTCTACATCGTGTCGGGCAGCGGCACGCTCGTCACCGGCGGGACGGTCGAGAACGACCGTGCGTTTCCGCCCGAGACCGAGTTCGTCCGGCTGGCCGTCGGACCAAGCAGCGGCGGCGTGTTCAAGGGCGGCGATCGCCGCCGCATCGCGCCCGGCGACGTCGTGATCGTCCCGGCCGGCGTGCCGCACGGGTTCGACGACATCACCGACCAGCTCACCTACCTGAGCATGCGGCCCGATACCGCCCGCGTGCTGCCGCAGAACTACATGCACCCGGCGTTGAAGAAATAGCGCGGGATTCGTTCCTCAATCAGAACCGCACGTTGAAGGTGCCGTTGCTGATGCTCTTGATTCCGCTCGCCGTCGTCCCGGCCTGCGGCGGCGCGCTGCATTCGAAGGTGCCGATCGCATTGGTCGCGTTCAGCGTGGTAAAGACGATCTGCCCGGAGCCTTGCTGAGCAGCCGGCGCGCCCAGCCAGGTCGCGCTGCCGATGATCAGGTTGCACGCCCCGCCATTGGTTCCTGTGAAGGGATACGTGCCCGAGCCGCTGGCGCGCATGCTCAGAGTGAGGCTACGTCCGGTTTGGTCGGTCCCGCTCAGCGCAAAAGTTTCGCTCACGAAAAGGGGCGCGAGCGCCAAAGAGGCGGTCCACGTGGCCCCGTCGAAGGTCGCGCTCATCGAGCCGTTCGGCAGCGTGCCACCGCCTGATCCGCCGCTCCCCAACCCACCGGTGCCGGTCTCGCTACGAGTAGGACTGGTTTCGCAGCCTGCACCGGCAGCAAGCACGAGCAGCGCCACCGCCACCCATGATCTCAAATACCGCATCACGGCCTCCCTAACTCCGACCCGGGCGGCATGTTAACGCATTTAGCTTTATCGTTTTTCCGCGGACGATAAGGCGATAATGGTGCACCTTTCCGCACAACGAACCTGATGTAGGGGCGGCCCGAAATGAGTATGCGGTTGCGCGCGTCATCGGTTGGCCTGCTCGTCGTCGCAGCGGTCGCTTCGCTCACGATGCCGGACCTGGTCCACGGCCAGACACCCCCAAAGGTCTGGACGGCGCCACGCACGCCCGATGGTCAACCCGATCTGCAGGGGGTCTGGCTGAGCAAGAGCGCGACGCCGCTGGAGCGGCCAAAAGCGCTCGAGGGACGATCGCTTCTGACCGATGAGGAAGTTGCCGAACTGCGGGAACGGGCCAAGCGAATTTTCGCTGACGGGACCAGCGACTTCGCCGCCGGCGACGCGGTGTTCCTGGCCGCCCTGGCCAACCCGGATCGCTTCAAGAGCCCGACATCGACGCACAACTCCGAGGACATGATCGAGCGGGAGTTCGATCGACACACGTCGCTGATCGTCGATCCGCCGGATGGACGCATTCCACCTCAGACGGCCGACGCGCAACGCCGGCGCGAAGCAGCCGCGATCGCCGCACGGCGCGAACATCCCGAGGACTTCGACAACGCGCTGCGCTGCATCGCCTGGGGGGTGCCCCGCCTCGGCGGGCGGTATGGCGCCGGCGATCTGGGGTACTACCAGATCGTGCAGACACCCGGATACGTGGTGCTGTTCATGGAAACGGGCCACGAGGCGCGCATCATTCCTCTGGACGGGCGCCCGCACCTTCCGGGCGGGGTCCGTCTGTGGAGCGGCGACTCGCGCGGCCGGTGGGACGGCCAGACGCTCGTCATCGAGACCACGAATTTCTCGCCCAAGAGCAACTTCCTGGGATCCGCGGCCGGGTTGAACCTCGTCGAGCGTCTGACGCGAGTCGCCCCCGATACGATCCGCTACGAGATGACGCTCAGCGATCCGGCAACGTGGACGCGAACGTGGACTGCGGAGATGCCGCTGAAACAGTCGTCAGAGATCCTCTACGAGTCGGCCTGCCACGAGGGCAATTTCCATATTCTCACGGGTATGCTCTCTGCCGCTCGCGCGCAGGAGCAGCGGCACTGAAACGACCCGCGTGGACACGCTGACCCCGGCATTGTCCGGACGGCCTTCGCGGCTGGACCGGCTGTTCAACTTCATCGAACGGATTGGCGACAGGATTCCCGATCCGTTCATGCTGTTCGTCTATCTGACACTCGTCCTGGCGTTGGTGTCGACGATGGTGGCGGCGTCGGGAGTGGCCGTGCGCATCCCGGGTGAGACCACCGCGATCCCCGTCCGCGGCATCCTCACCACCGGTGGCCTCGTCTGGTGGCTGGAAAATTTCGTCCAGAACTTCATCGGCTTCCCGCCGTTCGGCGCGGTGCTGGTGATGCTGATCGCGGTCGGGGTCGCGGAGCGGAGCGGGTTCCTTTCGAGCGCGGTCCGAGTGACGTTCGCTCGAACGCCGCGCCGGCTGCTGCCCTACGCGGTGGCCTTCGTTGCCTGCCAGGGTCACGTGATGTCGGACCCCGCCATCATCGTGATTCCGCCCCTGGCGGCGCTGGTCTTCAAGGCCGCTGGCCGGCATCCGGTCGCCGGACTGCTCGGCGCGTTCGCCTGCGTCAACAGCGGCTACGCCGGCGGCATCTTCATCGGCGCGCTGGACGCGTTGCTCCAGGGCATCACGCAGAGAGTGATCGCGATCGTGCCGCAGGGCGCCGGCATCACGACCAGCATCACGATGAACTATTTCTTCGCGGCCGTGTCGGGGCTGATCCTGCCCCTGGTCGGAGGATTTCTCATCGACCGTGTTCTCGAACCGCGGTTGGGCCATTGGCAGGAGCCGGCACCCGGGGTCAATCCGGACGGCTCACTGCGTGGCGGCGGCGAGGACGAGAAATCGTTGGATTCGCGGAAACTCAGAGCGGTCTTCCTGAGTTTCGGTGCGCTCGCGCTGTACGTGCTGATCGCGTTTTCTCTCTGGCTGCTCCCGGGGAGTTTCCTCAGAGGCCCGGGCGGACGGCTGATCCCGTCGCCGTTCATCTCGGGTCTCGTCCCGCTCATCATGGGAGCCTTCCTCGTGAGCGGCCTGACCTATGGCATGGCGGCCGGCACGATTCGCCGCGCCCACGACGTGCCGCAGATGATGGCCACCTCCGTGAAAGACATGTCCGGCTACATCGTCTTCATTTTTGCCGCCGCGCAGTTCATCGGGTTGTTCACCTGGTCGAATCTCGGCACGCTGATCGCGGTGGAGGCCGCCGAAGGGCTGGAGCGCGCCCATCTCACCGGTTTCGCAGGGGTGCTGGGACTGGTCTTGATCGCGACGGTGGCCAACCTCTTCATCGTATCCGGCTCTGCGCTCTGGTCGCTGCTCGCGCCGGTGATGATTCCGGCGTTCATGCTGCTCGGCTACGATCCCGCCTTCATCCAGGCCGCTTACCGGATCGGCGATTCGACGACACAGACGATCACGCCGCTGAACGCCTACATCTACGTCATGCTCGACTACGCGCGCCGCTACCAGCCAGAAACCACGCTCGGGACGATGCTCGCCAGGCTCAGCGTGTTCGTCCTCCCCTTCTGGATCGTCTGGGTGTTGATCCTGGCGGTCTTCTACTTCTTCGACATTCCAGTAGGACCCGGAGCCGGCGTTCGTCTGCCGTGACGCCTGTCAGGCCGCGAGCGCTGACGGTCACGACTCTTTGTACAGTGCCGCGCCGACCATACTCGATACGACCGCTGAGATGAGGTACAGCGCCGAGCTCTTCAGGTACGACTGAAGCGTGTGCAGGCCTATCGCCATCAAGATCAGCACAGCGATGGCGAATGCCAACCACAGTAAGACGGCACCGATGAGAGCGGTTTTCGGACCGGGGCCAAACCGAGGTCGTATCGACGCGTAGGTGAACACCAGCAAGAAGCCCCACAGGAAGTCAGCGGCAGCAAACACCCAGATCCAGGACTGTACCGCCGACGCACTCACATTAAGGCGCGCCAGCATTTCAGCAAACTCAGTCGCCATCAAATAGGAGGTGATGACGAAATCGAATGCGTTCGCGACAAGACCGGCGACCAGTCCGCCCAGAATCACCCGGCGGACGTTAATCCGAGACATGGATGGCCCTGCTGGGCGCCCGGATTAAGGCTCGCGCGACGACGTGTAGGCCGCAATCGACACGAGATCTTCCTGCGTGAGCTTTTCGACCGCCGCCTTCATCAGCGGCGACCACAGCCCGTTGCGGTTGCCGGTCTTCATGTCCCACAGCTGACGCACGGTGTAACTCGGCGACCGGCCGGCCAGCGGCGGCACCGGGCCGAGTCCTTTCAGATCGGCGCCGTGACACGTGCCGCAGGCGATCGTTCGCCCGTTGCCGCCCGTCGTGACGAGAGCCTGACCGCGCTTGATGGCGCCGACCGGCACATAGGCGACGAAGCCGGATGCGGAGTCGCGCAGCTCGGTGCGCTCGAGCTCTTCCGGCATCTCGATAATGCGCTGCCCGATCGGCTCGGTTCCACCGCCCTCGGCCGGCACGAGCATGCCGCCCTGCACGCGAGTCTTCGGCACCATGTTCTGCTCAACGACGCGAATCCATTTCTTGTATGGAAACGAGCCGAAGTACGCGGCCGCGACCGCCGATTCTTCCGCCGTGGCCGCCTTGCCGATCGTGACCATCAACGCGGGTGGTCCCATCCGCGGCTCCGAGCTCTTGCGACGACCGGCCCTGAAGTCCTCCATCTGCTGTTCGATGTACGCCGGGGGAAGACCAGCGAGGCTTGAATTCTCCGGGCGTCCCTGCCCGTTCGGCAGGTGACAGTAGCCGCACGCCCTCACGTCGGGCCGTCGTCCATGCGCGACGATGTCCGGCATCGTCGGGTGATTGTCGGGATGCCAGTCCGGCACGTTGAACAGGTCGCGGAGCTGTGCCTGAGTGAGTTCGACGCTGCTGCCGGGCACGCGCCTCGGTGCCGGGTCTGGCTGCGGTGGTGGCGCGCCACGACCGGCAGCGGGAGGATTGAGTGGATACGCCCACGGCAGCGGCGTTGCCGGCTCGGGAGTGGGAGTCTGTTGACCGCGCGGGATGGCCGACGAAGCGACGACGCACGCGACCACACAGGCAAGAGCGGCACTAACCCTCATCGGTGCTTCCTTTCTGAAACCAGCGCTGACCGACCTACGCAGACGTCTCCACGAAACCCTTCCAGGTCCGCATGTAACCGATGAACGGCTCGCCCAGGCCTTCGGCGCGCAGGTGTTCGGCGCTGACCGGGAGGGCGACTGGTTCGAACGCCGGATCGGCCATGATGCGACCCGGAAAATCGTGATGCAGGATGGCGGCCCGGCCAATGACGACGAAGTCGAGGCCGGAGGCGAGCGCACGGGCGGCAGCCTCTCCCGTCGTGATCTTGCCGGCTGCCCCGAGGCGGACACGGCCGCGCTCCAGCTCCGTGAAGTAAGACAGCAGACCCCGTCCCTTGAACGCTTCGTCGGTGGGCTCTTTGAAGACGTCCCATAGCGACAGGTCCAGGTAATCGATACGACCCTCGTCAATCAGGCGCCGAGCCACGGTGCGCACTTCGTCGAGACGCATTCCGAAGCGCTCGGGGGAAAGGCGAACACCGAGACTGAATTGCGACCCGCACGCGGCGCGCACGCCCTCGACGATGTCGAACAGGAACCGCGACCGGCCCTCGAGCGAGCCGCCATAGTCGTCGTCACGGCGATTGATGTCTGGGCTGAGAAACTGACAGACGAGATAACCGTGGGCGCCGTGGATCTCGACGCCGTCGAAGCCAGCACGCTGGGCGCGCCGTGCGGCCTGAATGAAATCCTCGATCGCCGCCTCGATCTCGGCCGTCGTCATCGCGCGTGCGCCGGTCTCCGCATCGTCCGATGGACACTGCGGAGGGCGGGAGATCAACGCACGCGGCGAGCGCATTCCCCCGTGATAGAGCTGAACGACCGCGTGCGTTTCGTAACGCTTCAGGCCGGTGGCAAGGCGGCTAAGGCCTTCGACATGGTCGTTCGCGTAGATACCGAGCTGACCACCAAAGCCGATGCCGTCCTTCTGGACGTAGGTGGCACATGTCATGGTGAGGCCGAAGCCTCCCGCCGCGCGCCTGCACAGCCACCGGTATTCGTCGTCGCCCAGCCGCCCATCGGGACGGCTTTGCATATTGGTGAGCGGCGCCAGCATGAAGCGATTCTTCAGCGTGTGTCCGCTCGTGAGGGTAAAGGGCTCGAAGAGACTCATCTCGTTGGCAGTATCTACTCTACTCACCTCCGGTGGGTGCGCCGGATGCCGGTTCGATGCGCAGGACGCCCCCCGGATTCGCATCAGCCGCGACATAGATATTGCCGTCCGGACCCTGACGCACGTCGCGAACGCGCTGGCGCACCTCGGTGAGCAGCGCCTCGCGGCCGAGCAGGCCGCCCTGCTCGCTGAAGGCCACCCGATGCAGCGCCAGTCCTGAGAGTCCGCCGGCGAAGATCTGGCCCTTCCACTGCGGGAACTTATCCCCGGTGTAGAAGATCATGCCGGAGATGCCGATCGACGGCAGCCAGGTGAGAACGGGTTCTTCGACGCCCTCTTTGGTCGGGTGCTGGCTTATGAGTGCGCCGTTGGGGCCGTACTCGCGTCCGTACGACGCGACCGGCCACCCGTAGTTTCCACCCGCGACGAGAATGTTCAGCTCGTCGCCGCCCTGAGGGCCATGTTCATTGGCCCAGACGGCACCGGTCGCAGGATGGATCGCGAGACCCTGCGCGTTGCGGTTGCCGTAGGTGAAGATCTCGGGCTTCGCTCCTGCCTTGCCCGCGAACGGGTTGTCGGGATGCGCTGTGCCGTCTTCGGTGAGCCGGAGCACTTTGCCACCATGGATCGCGAGGTTCTGCGCGCGCTGCCGATCGCCGCGCTCTCCGATCGTCATGTAGAGCGCGCCGTCGCGACCGAACGCGAGCTTCGAGCCGAAGTGCGGGTTGCCGGTGTTGCAATTGTCGGCGACGAACAGGTCGCGGCCGTCGACGAGCGCCTTGCCGTCGAACTGCGCGCGAAAGAGCGCCGTCGTTGCCCCCTGCGCGCAGGGCTTCGAGTAGGTGAGGTAGAGCAACCGGTTTTCGCCGAACCGTGGATGCGGAAGCACTTCGAGCAGTCCGCCCTGCCCTGTCGCCCACACTTGCGGAACTCCTGCGATCGGCTGCGGATCGAGCGCGCCGCTGCGGACGATGCGCAGGCGGCCAGGACGCTCGGTGACGAGCATGTCGCCGTTCGGCAGGAAGGCCAGGCTCCAGGGGTTGGCCAGACCGGCGACGACAGGCACCACGCGGTATCTGGTGCCGCTTTGTTCAAACTCCTGCGGCGCCGCCGGAAACGCGAGCGACGGCAGGCGCTGGAAGCCGCCAGCAGGCGGTTGCGCGCCGCGCTGCGCCGAGGCGGTCGTGGTCGAGACGACGATTGCTGCGGCGACCAGCATCAACGGAGCGCGATAGCCCAGGCTCAGCATGATGGCTTCTCCTTAAAGTCTTCAATCTAGCACGCGATGTCGTCGGCACGGGGCTTTTACGAGGTGCCGCGATCCGCACTTGACAAGGAATCGCTAATGTCTACACTGTAGGCATTAGCGATGGAGAGCATCGGGCCATTTGAACAGGCTGTGCTGGTGGCACTCATCAGGCTGGGCAAAGAGGCGTACGGGCGGGCGATCCTGAACGAAGTGCAGAAACGCCTCGACCGTGACGTCTCGGCCGGCGCGGTCTATGCGACGCTCGAACGCCTGGAAGCCAAAGGCCTGGCGTCGTCGAGCCTGGCACCGGGGACGGCAATTCGAGGCGGTCGGGCTCGACGGTACTTCACGCCAACCGGCGCTGGCGTTCGGGCGTTGAACGAGGCGAAGTCGGCAGCCGACATGTTATGGCGCGGCCTCGCCTGGCCGCTGAAGGTGCGCACGTGACCGACACACACGCAAATCCACCGCGGGTGGCACAGGCGCTCCTGCGCGCCCTGGTAAGGCCATCCGAATCCGAATGTATACCCGGTGATTTGCTCGAGGAGTATCGGGAAGTCAGGCGTCCGACCCTCGGGCGGCCTGGCGCCGACCGGTGGTACATCAGGCAGGTCCTCAGCGTGCTCTGGCGCGTCACGTGGCCGCCGGTCGTCGCGATTGTGGCGCTGCGGATTCTGTCGTTCCCAATTCCAGGCGGGTGGAACCCCAGTGTCGTGCCGGCGCCAGGCCTTTCGCTGCTGGATGCCTTGATTCTCGCGTGGGCAGGGTACTCCGGCACGCAACGGACGGGCCGAATCGGAACAGGTCTCATCGCTGCCGGCGTGACGAGCCTCTCCGGCGTCGCGGTGTTCTTCGTCTACGTCGCCGTGATGACCCCAGGCTATCTCCTGGCGCCGATTGAGACGCCATTCATCATCGTGATCGCGTCCATCCTGCTGGCGATGGCGGTCGCATTTGGCATCGCCGTCGGCAGCTTGGGTGCCGTCGTGAGTCGGTGGATGCCGGCCCGAAGGGTCCGCATATCCTGATTCACCACCTCACTGACAGGACGGCACCATGCTGCCGGCTCGAGAGAAATGGCGTTAACGTGATCGCCACTGAAGGCTCGGGGGCCACGTAGATCGGCGCTCGCTGGCTGTTCGCACCTTGCACGATTGCTCCGATTCCAACGCCAGCACCCACGCCGGCTGCCATCAGATTCGCAGTCCAGTCGGCGGGCAAATCAAGAGGGGCTCGCAACAACAACATCGTCGGCACCGCAAGCAGGCCGAAGTAGAAACCCTTGCGGAGACCACGTGACACCCGCTCGACCTTGCGCACGCTGCCAAGCGGCACGGATTCCCGCTCCAGGCTCACTTCTGAGGATGAGAGCGCCACAAGCTTTCCTGTTCTCGCAGTGCCATCCATCAACGTGATGCGGACCACCTTACCTTCAGCGGACGATGCGGTTGATTGGGCGCTCGCGGTAGGGGCTCCGAGAGAGGCTGCGATGACCACGGTCGCGCCGAAGCACGCCGTCCGTATGCTCCATCGAATCATGGCATTCACCTATTTTGTGAACCTCAGGTCGTTCGTCCCTGGAGGCTCCAGACCCGTGCCGGCGCACGAGGTGAACATCAGGGCCAGCGTCCCGGCGATGCTGTTGTTGGTCGCCGTCGCGTTACCAATGCCGGCGATCTCGCAGTGCGGAAACCCCTGAATACTGTCCGGCGGAATCGCGTAAGCGAGAATCAGGCGATCGCCGTCGAGGGTTCCGGTCATGGCCCCTCTCCCCTGAACGCCGATCGCGGGTTTGACCAGCGTGGCGATGCCGGACACGATGTTGCCGGATTGTGTGGCGACCCACGTCAGTCTGAGCGCCGTCGTGGAATTTGGCTGGCCCAATTGTCCGGACCACGTTCCCGTCAGGTTCAAGGGCTCTGAGGGCGCGGTCGATGAGCTCTCACAGGCCGTCACTGTCGCCAGCAGGCAAGCGAAGTACATCATGATCAGGACGCGAGGCGAGGCGGGCATTCTTGCTTTCAACGTGGACCTCCATGCTTGGAGGATAGGCGTCGAATTGCCGACATGTCCTGAAGGGTGCGCTGAAAAAGTCTGAAAAACAGAAGGCGACTCAATTGAGATACAGGACGACGCCTACGGCCGATCGGACGCCGAATGCGGATCCCTCGGTCTCCAAGAACGTTCGCGAAATCTCCGAGCGCTGCGAGGCATAGTTGAGTCCCAGCTCGCCGAAGACGCTGAACCGTCGAATCGGTGAATACTGCGCGCCGAACGATCCCGCAATGGCATAACTCGTCGATTCGCTCCGGATGTCCAGGTCAATCGCCGGAAACCCCTGCGGGATGGAGAGGAAAGACACGTCAGGCCCTTCGATCTCCGTCGTGGCCCTCGAGTACGCAAAGCGCGGGCTGAAGTACGTGCTTACGTTGTCGTTGCGGGCGATGTAGAACAACCCGGCAAAGCCGACGCCAAAGGAATTGCTGTCCGTCTCACGATCGAGGAGCAGCGGGCCCGCCTCGAGTTCAGATGAACTGGTCAGGAAATTCACCTCCGCCCTGATCCCGACGCGGCCGGTCGGATGCCACACCACCCCGATCGCAGAGGGGTAGCCCATCGTCAAACCGAACTGCCCGCTCTCCTGGGCACTCGCATTCGAGCTGCCAAGCACCACTGCCGCACAGAACCACGCCGCCAGACAACCGCGCATCGTCAACCTCCAGGCCGAAGCTGGCCGGGGCACATTATCGCAAAGGGGGACGGGGATCTTTTTCCGTCGCGGAAAAAGATCCCCGTCCCCTTTCTGGCAACATCCGCCGTCCAGGTCCCGTATAAATGGATATGCCCGACACTGCCCCGCCGCTGCGGCTCTGGCCCGGCGTCTTCGCCGCCATCCTGCTGGTGATGGTCCGGCTGATCGTCCCTGTTCTCGTACCCGAAATGATGCCCTTCGCGGTGATGGGCGCTGCCCTCTGCGCGCTGGCGATCGTGGTGTGGTGGGCGTTCTTCAGCCGGGCGCCCCGATCGGAGCGCCGGTTTGGCGTCATCCTCATGCTCGTCGCGCTGGTGGCAACAGTGCCGCTGCTCCATGTCTCACTGGCGAAGGCGGGAATGGGACTGATGTTCGTCGTGATGGCCATCCCCGGCCTCGCCCTCGCCTTTGTCATCTGGGCGGTCGCCAGCCGCAACCTGTCCCCGCCCCTTCAGCGTGCGACGATGGTGGCTACGGTGCTGATCGGATGCGCGCCATGGCTGCTCGCACGCACAGATGGCGTGACCAGCGATCTCGTCGGCTCCGATCTCCACTGGCGGTGGACACCAACGGCCGAAGAACGGCTGCTGGCGAGTGCGGCCGGCGCCATCAACTCCACTTCCGTCGTCCCTCCGTCGACGGTGAGCGCGCCCGCGCCATCGGCCACCACTACCTACCCTCCGGCGCCCGCAATCGTTGAAACGGCTGTGGGTCCCGACACGGGCGAGTCCGGAAACGAGCGAGTCGAGAGTTCGTCGTCGCTTACGATTCACTGGCCAGGATTTCGCGGGCCCGGCCGCGACAGCATCGTTCAACGAGTCCAAGTCGTCACAGACTGGGCCGCGTCGCCCCCGGTCGCCATCTGGCGACGGCCAATCGGACCGGGCTGGTCGTCATTTGCCGTCGCCGGCGACGTTCTTTACACGCAGGAGCAGCGCGGTGACGCGGAGATCGTCGGCGCCTACAGAGTGTCAACCGGCGAGCCGGTGTGGATGCACCGCGACGCGGTCAGGTTCTGGGAATCGAACGGCGGCGCCGGCCCTCGTGCGACGCCGACACTCAGCGGCAGCCGCGTGTACACGTTCGGCGCCACCGGCATCCTGAACGCGCTCGATGCCCGTACCGGCGCCGCCGTGTGGTCGCGGGACGTCGCGTCCGACCTCAGCGCCGGGGTTCCAACCTGGGGCTTTGCCAGCTCGCCGCTCGTCGTCGACGACGTGGTGGTGGTTGCCGCTGCGGGTACTCTCGCCGGCTACGATCTCAAAACGGGTCAGCGGCGATGGGTCGGTCCCGACCACGGCGCCGGCTACAGCTCGCCGCATCTGCTCAACGTCGATGG
The DNA here is from genome assembly GCA_963728825.1 of uncultured Acidobacteriota bacterium. Taxonomy (GTDB): domain Bacteria; phylum Acidobacteriota; class Vicinamibacteria; order Vicinamibacterales; family CAVVIG01; genus CAVREM01. Next base: position 925,002 of record CAVSLA010000004.1, on the reverse strand, counting down.
CGTGGTGCAGGTTCTCCTCGTGAGCGAAGCGGGCATGACCAGCGTCGCGCCGCGCGACGGTACGCTGCTCTGGGAGCACGACTGGTCGGTGTGGCCAATGTTCCCGGTCGTGCAGCCGGCTCTCGCCTCAGACGCCGACCTCGTCTTCAGTACCAGCGCATCGGGCGGCACCCGACGCATCACCGTCGGTCGCGCCGCCGGCCGATGGACGCTCACCGAGCGCTGGACATCGTCCGGCCTGAAACCCAACTTCAACGACTTCGTGGTTCACAACGGCCACGCCTACGGATTCGACGGCACGATCCTCGCGTGCATCGATCTCGCTGACGGCACGCGCAAATGGAAAGGCGGACGATACGGCCAGGGCCAGCTGATGTTGTTGAAGGACCAGAATGTGCTGCTGGTGGTGTCGGAGGACGGCGAGATTGCACTGGTCGGTGCGACCACCGACCAGTACCGCGAACTCGCTCGCGTGCCAGCCATCGAGGGCAAAACCTGGAATCACCCCGCGCTAGTCGGCGATGTCCTGCTGGTACGCAACGGCGAGGAGATGGCGGCGTTCCGGCTGCCGCTCGCGAACCTCACGGGACACTGAGATGTGAGGATCTGAGGATCTGAGGATTTGAGGATCTGAGGATCTGAGGATCTGAGGATCTGAGGATTTGAGGATCTTAGATTAGGATTCTGAGGATCTGATTCAGCGTTCCCCAATCCTCAAATCCTAAAATCCTAAAATCCTGAAATCCTGAAATCCTCAAATCTCTTACTCTCTTATTCGTCACCGTCCGGATGAAGTCGGTGAATGCCTCCATGTCCGCGTCCGGCAGCGGCGCACTGCTTCCTCGCGTGACGCTGGCAGTGAGGCAGGTCGCGAGCCACGACACGCTTTTCTGGACGGGTCTGGACTCCGGTGACCACTACGAAATCAGAGCCTCGAAAGCCGTGCGACCCGATCGCTATTACGCAGATGTGCGGGTCGCAGGTGCATATCCGTCCGGCTGCGGATGGCGGATCGTCTTCCGGCACTTTTGAGTGGCGACGGCCGATGCAGGCTGGAACGTCGGAATTGATGAGGTTCAGACTGCGCGCCCAGCGGAGCCGGCTACACGGTTCAGTGTATGGATTGGCGTCTAAATCGCGCCCTTTGGCGCTGGCACGGGCTTGCAATAGCCCGTCCGCCTCAAGTGCCTGACGAAACCGTACGCTGGGCCGTCTCGAACTCCGTCGCACACGTGATCTGCACCGAGCGGCAGGTGCAGAGTCAGATTGAACTGCGTGTGACCTACGGCACGCTGACGGTTGCCAGCCGCCACTGCAAGAGCGCCGACGAGGCAGCGCGCTGGGCGGAACAGCGACGGCACGCCTGGGAGAAGTACGGCTGGAAGCCGACCGAGTAGCGCGCCTACAGCACCCCCGCCCGTCGCATCACCCCCTCCGCCTTTTCCCTGATCTCGCGTGCCACTTCGAAGGGATCGCCCTCTGAGTAGCGCGGCAGGAACAGCTCGACCGACAGCGAGCCGTCGTAGCCCTTTTCGGCGAGCTTGCGGAGCATCGCGTCGAGCGGCGACACGCCGTCGCCCGGAACGAGGCGCGTCGTGGTGTCGAGCATCTCGCGCGGCATGTCGGGAACGTCCTGAAAGTGCACGTGCTTGATCTCCCCAGGGCGGACATCATCGAGGTCGGCGAGCTTATTGTTGCCCGACCAGAAGTGATAGAAGTCGAACAGCGGCCCGACATTCGCCTGGGCCGCCGCGCGGGTGATGGAGAGGATCGTGGGCAGCGTCGATGCGAACGTCGACTGTCGCACGAACTCGAACATCGCCGTCAGCTTGAACTGCGCGGCGACCTCGCCCACCTCGCGCACGTTGGCGGCCGCCGCTTTGTAGTCGTCGGCGGATGGCTTGATCGAGGTCGCGGTCGTCGAGTAGATGCGCGGCAGGCCGAGCGCCGCGAACATCTCGCAGCGACGCTTGAAATTGTCGAGCGACGCAGCGCGGTTGGGATTGGGCTCGAGGAGACCGCCGACGCCGCAGGCGCCCGACACCGGCGTCAACCCAAGGTCGCCGAGCAGTCGCCGGGCGGCGGGCACCGTATCGGTCTTGAGGTACGCGTCGAGAAGGTTGTTGGTGATTTCGACTTCCTTGACGCCCGCCTTCGCCCAGCCTTCCAGCGACGCGCGAAAGCCGGCCCGTGACGAGGTGTTCTGGTGCAGCGCGAGCGTCATCTTGCCGTTTGCCGCCTCCGCGACGCGGACCGCGAGCAGCGCGGCCGGTGCGAGCAGCATTTCCCGTCTCGTCAGCATCACCATCTCCCTTGTCAAGCGCGCCACAGATTACACCGCAAGGTCACAATCGCTGCAAACCTTCATACGCCGTCTCGACATACAGTCCCTGCGCGTCGACGACGCGACAGCGACGGCCACCGTCGTGGACCAACAGCACCACGCGCGTGCCGGCGGCGAATTCGCCATCGGCCGCACCCCGCTTCATGTCGAAGTAGTAAGGCTGGTTGCGCATCAGCTGGTGCGTGAATTGATTCGGCGGCGGCTTGATCCGCTGCCCTTCGGCGACCAGGCTCCGATCGCTCAAGATCACCGGTTTCGGCCTGAGCATACGCCCGCCGCGCCTGGTGACGATCCTTTTCGATGAGGGACGCTTGGCCATGGTTCATCCCACGAGGCTTTCATCCGGCAGGATCATCGGCAGGGTGGGCAGCACCAGGCCGTGCTCGTGGGTGTCGACGAGCAGCCCCCGTTCGGCCAGCTGCAGAAGGTTGGGCAACGAGTACGGCTCGGCGCGGTTCACGTCCACGACATAGCCAAGGTCTTTCAGACTGGCCACGGTCAGTCGACTGATCGGATTGGGCGGCCCGGCGACGAACCCGGTCATCAGCTCATTTCTGAACACGGTATCGCGCCAATGCGAATTTTTAGTGCCTACTCCGCCGGTATTTTCGACCGGAACGGCAGCCGGACCCGTCCCTTTCAAGATTCCGTACTCCCTCCTCGCGTTCGTGCCGGTGAACGTCGGATTGTTGCCATTGGCCCCGGACAACAGGCGTTTCGTCGTCCAAATCGTGCCGATGCCGAGCACATGCCCCATCTCGTGCGTGATGACATCGTTCAGCGTGCCGTTGTTCTGCATGGTGGTGAGATCGGCGCTGTCGAATTGCATGCGGCCCTTGGCGGGAATGAAAGCGGCGGTGCCCGCGCTTCCCGGCCGCAGATGGGTCGGACCGGCCTGGCCGAGAATTCCGCCAGGGCCGTCGATCGCCACGCCCGACGCCTCGATCAGCACGTCATCGATGACCTGGTTGCTGATGACGACGTCCGGCAGATCGCCGACGATGACTTTTGACCATCGATCTGCCGCGGCTTTGAAGGCGTTTCGTTGCGCCGTGGTGAGGCCACCCAGGAACACCACGGTGATGGTGAAGGGCGCGACCGCCCTGGCCGCCTTTGCCCGTCGAGCGTCCGCCCTGGCGATGTAAACCTCGCGAGTCTTCTCCGCTTTCGCCTGCCGTCTGGCCTTTTTCGCCATCGTTCACCGCCTCCACTCATTTTCCTGGCGGGGATATTAGCAGCCGCGGGTGTCGGCATTTGTGTTGCTCAGGCAAACGGCGGAGGTGGAATGATGTTCCCAATCGGCGACGAACGCGTCCAGGGCGGCCCTCCGGCCGTCGTGACGTTCGGCCTCATTGCCCTGAATGTGCTGGCCTTCTTCCTCGAGCTGGCCCAGCCGTCAGAAGCGGCGCTTCAATCGTTCATCCAGTCGTGGGGCGTCGTGCCACGGGAATACTCGACAATGCAGGACCTGCCTCCGACGATTCCTCTGCCGTTCTGGTCGACGCTGGTGACCTCGATGTTCCTGCACGGCGGGTGGATGCACCTCGGCGGGAACATGCTCTATCTGTGGATATTCGGGGACAATCTCGAGAAGGTGATGCACTCGGCCCGCTTCCTCATCTTCTATCTCGTCTGCGGTCTCGCCGCATCGTTCGCGCACATCGTCTTCGGATCCGGCTCGAACATCCCGGCAGTCGGGGCGTCTGGTGCAATCAGCGGCGTTCTCGGTGCGTATCTGGTGCTTTTCCCGCAGAACCGCGTGAGGGTGCTCACGCGGGGCGGGATTGCGCATGTTCCCGCCATAGTCGTCCTGGGATTCTGGATCCTGATCCAGTTCATCAATGGGCTTGGTTCCATGGCGACGACGACGGAGACTGGCGGCGTGGCTTACATGGCCCACATCGGTGGCTTCGTGGCGGGGCTGGTGCTGGCGAAAATCATGGCCGTCTCGCGAAGGCCGGCCTTAGCCTGACGCGCGAATTGATGTGATGTGACGGCGGGTGGTTCCGTACCACCCGCCACGTCACGCTATCGACCGGTTGTCGCCGCGGGTTTCTTCCCCGCGTATTCGTCTGGCTTGATCTCGAGGCCATTCGCCATGTCCTTGACGCCCTGGACACTCTTGACCATCTCACCAATTCGAGTCTTTTCGGCGGCGGACGCGACGCTCCCCTTGACTTCGACCGCACCGTTGTTGACGTCGAAGTTGACGTCGCGATCCGTGAGCACCGGATCCTTGTCGACCATCTCGTTCAGACGCTCCCGGATGGTTCCGTCGAGGTCGTTCGCGCGGTTCTCGGCGGGCCCGTCGATCGTGATCTCATTGAGCACGTTGCCAGAGGTCCCGACCGCCTTGGTCGCGACCTGTTCGGCGCGCGCCTTGACGGCGGCCGAGTCGACCGACCCGGTCAGGTGAATCGCCTTCGAGTCGCGGTCGTAATTGACGTCCACGTCCTCGATGTTTGCCGCCTCGAGCGCGTCCTTGACCTGTTCCCCGGGATCGGGCCCTCGGTCGCAGGCCGATATCGTCGCCGCGACGAGAACCACACATGCAAATCTACTCAGCTGTACCATCACGTCCTCCTGACGATTACCACAGCAAGCCTGACGCCGGATTTCGTTCTGTTGGTGACAATCGCCGAGAACCGTTCAGCTCTCGCAGTCGAGGCATGCCTCTTGCTGCCTCGTTCACTAGAGGAGGTGTCCGATGAACGATGACATCCTGAAAGGGAAATGGCGCCAGCTCAAAGGCGAAGTGCAATCACGGTGGGGCAAACTGACCGACGACGATCTCGATCGTGCTGAAGGCGACGCCGAAAAGCTGATCGGCAGAATTCAGGAACGCTACGGCTACCAGAAGGAAGATGCCAAGCGAGAGGTCGAGGACTTCTTCCGCACCCATCCGTAGATTGAACGACTGAGTATGCAGGGCGGACCTCTCAGGTCCGCCTTTTTTCAATGCGTCATGGCGTACAGGACGACGTTGACGCCAATCGCATAGCCGGTCGGCGAGAAGCGATTGAAGTATTCCCGTGGTTCTTCGCCCTCACGCTCCCAGGTGTCGGAGATGTCGGTGTTGTGGGTGACGAGGACCATCAGGCGGCCCTGGGCATCCTGGATGCCTTTGACGTACACCTCCGCGCTGTCGTAGCCCCGCTCGGATGTCTGCCCGCCACTGCCGGCCCAGAAGTTGATGTTGGGCACCTGCGGAATCGCCTTGACGTTGTAGAGGACGCTCATCATCGGGTGCGTCGTCGGCACGTCGAAGATCGGAAACTCGCCCGGCGGCAGTATCTGCGAGATCTCTGCGACCCATCGCCGCCACTGCAGCGATCCCCATGAATCATCCACCCACAGGAAACCGCCCTTGAGGAAGTATTGGCGCAGGGCGTGAACCTCCTCGGGCATGAAGGGGCCGGACCCGGCGTTGGTCATGAACAGGATTGGACAGCGGAAGAGCAGCGGATCGGTCAGCGGCACGACCACGTGATGTGGATCGCGATGCTCGTCGAACTTCACCCGCATCCGGGTGAGCTCGGCGAGGCGGACCGAGAAGTTGTGGTCGGCGCCAGGGTAGTCGGTGCTCCAGCCGCCGCGGTAGAGCGCCCGGCAGTACATGAAGCCGCCGTCGAAATCGCCGGCTTCGGGCAGTCGGGGCGCCATGCCTCGCCGTCCGCCCACCCAGATCTGCTGGGCAAACACCATCGTCGTCGTCAGGACGATTCCGGCGATCAGAGCGGCGATGCCGAGACGCCGTTGCTTCATCACTGGATCACGCCGCCAAACCGATCGACCACCATCTAGGGACTCATCTGCATGGTTCACCGGGGTCGCTGCGTCTCAGCCCAGATCGCCTGTGCGTTGGCCAGCACTCGCACGGGATCGGCCTGGAACCCCGTGTACTTGTCGGGTACGCGATAGGCCTTCGCGAACTCCTCTGCCGAGATCCCCTTCTTCAAGCTGTCACGCGCGGCGGTCAGGAAGTCCCGGTAGAAATCGGTATAGGTGACGAAATCGGCCCAGGTCACCGGCACCGGCGTGTGGCCGCCGATGACCGTTTCGACGTTCTTGACGTTCGAAACCACCTTCTGCAGCGTGTCGTTGAATTCGACGGCGCTGCCGCCGCTGTTCGCAGTGTCGATGAACGGCATGTGGGCGCGAGGGTACATGTCGCCCGTGTGCATGGCCCGCACACCCGGGAACACGACGAAGCTGTCACCGCTGGTGTGCCCGCGGCCGAAGTGGTAGAGGTCGACCTGATCTCTCCCGGAGAAGAGCGTCAAGCGATCTTGGTAGGTCCGTTTCGGCAGATATTTGGCGTTCGCACCCTTGAACGCATCGCAATTCGTCACCGGATCGCAGGTCGCCTTCGCCATGTTCGCCCTGGTATTTTCGTGCGCGACGAACTCGATGGTGGCGGGAAACTCGGTGTTGCTGCCGGAATGGTCGTAATGCGTGTGCGTGTTGATGATCGTGATCACCGGCTTGTCGGTGACCGACTTGATGCGGGCGATGAGGCTGCTGCCGGCGCCCGCCAGCATCGTGTCGACGACCACTACGCCTTTGTCGGTGACGAACACCGCGGTGTTGCCGCCTGTCCACGTACTGCGGTCGTAGGTGTCGCCGCCAGACACGTAGTATAGGTTGTCCCGGACCTTCTGAATCTCGCGCACCGGGGGGAGCTTCGTCTGCTGCTGCAAGCTCGCCGCAGCGATTGACAACCCGCCGCTTGCCACGAGCACGATGCCGACCATTGCTCGTCTCATGCCACGCCTCCTGCCGCGTCGTGTGCGGACCGACGCGAGTCTATCGCAGTTGCCGGTCCGATCAGCTTCTCAACTCGCTGAGCTGCTCGGCCAGCGCGCCGAGATTGTGATTGTTGATGCTCTCGACGACCGCATGCCACTCGGCGTTCACCGTTTCCGGACACCGGGCGCCGAGGATTGCGCCCGCGATCGATGCTACGGAATCGCTGTCGCCGCCGATGTTTGTCGCCAGGAGGATAGCTGCCTCAGCTGAGTGCAGCACCGTGGCGAGGGTGATGGCCAGCGGCACAATCGTGAGTGGCTGGTCCGGAAAGTACAAGGCCGCGACGGCGTCCGGGCGGAGCTCGTCCCAATCAACCAGGTTGGCGTACATAGCGGACAATGCGTCCGCGAACGCGCGTGACCCCACCTGTTGGTGTTCGGCGCCAGCCGCCGCCCGCTCGGCGATTTCGATGATGTCGCGCGCCGAGGCGCCGTCGATGGCCGCCGAGACCGCTGCTGCGGTGGCGGCCGCCGCTGCAATCGCCATCGCTCCACCGTGGGTCGAGATCGATGCCTCACGTGCGGCGTCGACGATCCTGTCCAATCGGCTGGAGCGATACCGCATACCCACCGGGGATACTCGTATCGCGGCACCACATCCATCATGGAGGTGTGCCACCCGCACCGGGTCGGCGGCTTGATGAAACTCCCAGAGCGACCGCAGGCCTGGATGGATGCACTTCCTGCATTTGAGAAGCTCGCGACCCACGCTCGCGAGACGGACGTCGCCGTCCTCGAGAATCGCCCGTGCGACGGCAACCGTTCGCTCGGTATCGTCCGTCGTTTCGCCAATCAGCCATTCGCGCTTCGAGTTGCCGACATAGCGGGCGATGATCGATCCGGGCGGCCCTTCAAAACCCGCAATCCCGTTCGGATACCAGCGCAGCACGCCGGCGCGGGACAGCGTCTCGGTCTGCTTGCCGATCGCATCCCCGACGGCGACCCCTTTCAGCGACGCGAGTATCCGTTCGGCCGCGGTCGGGGTCATCGCTAGCACATCCTAACGCCTGGAACACCTTGCGCCGATAGTCCTAGAGCGAGGCTCGGCTTGAACCTGAGATCCACCGTGGGCGAAGACCCAAAGCATCGCCTCCTCATCGTCGACGACGAAGACCACGTGCGCGATCTCCTGGTACGGGTGCTGCGCCAGCGGTACGACACGACCACCGTGCGCAGCGCCGAGGAAGCCTTGGCCGTGGCGCAGGGTGCGTCGTTCGACCTGCTCATTACCGATCTCGCGATGCCAGGTATCCCGGGCGACGAGCTCGCGCGCCGGCTGCGGCAGAGCAATCCCGGCCTGAAAATTCTCTACGTGACCGGCTACCCGGATCGCCTCTTTGAAGCGCGTGGTGTCCTGTGGGAAGACGAGGCGTTTCTCGATAAGCCGATCTCGATTCCGGGACTGCTCGAAGCCATCGCGCTGATCCTCGTCGGCCACATCCCGCCGGCACGCGCCTCCCGCGTCAAGATTCCGGGTGCGCGGATTCGTCTTGCCGACCAACCCGCCGACCTGGCGACGATGAGCGTCACCGGCGCCCTGGTGCGGTCGGATGGCCCGGCCCTGGTGGGCAGCCACATCCCGATCAGACTCGAGCTGCCATCAGAAACGCTGCAGATGACGGCACGCGTCGTCAGCTCGGAAGCGACGTCGGACGGCACGCAGCCCGGATACGCGATCGCGCTGGCGTTCGATCGACGATCGGCTCACGCGTCGGCAGCGCTCGAGCGCGCGGTTCGCGACGCTGTTCAAGACGCTGGATCACCGCCGCTTTCCTGATACACTTTTTTTCGTGAGCTGGAGGCGGCCTCCCCTGTCACGCGCCGCAGCGCTCGGTCTGTTCATCGCCGCAATCGAGCCGAGCATCTCCGACCAGTCTCTCAAGCGGGCCATCGAACTCGGGCGCGGCGACGAGCGGACTCTGGCGGCATTCCATCGTCGCTATGTGGTGCCGTTGCCAAACGAGGAAATCCGCGAGATCGAAGTCGTCACCGAGTTTCGGCGCGCCGTGCTGGCGGTCGAGGAACGGCGCGCCCTTGCCGAGCGGTTGCCGGAGACCGCAGAGCTGCGGCGTCTGCGGCAGATCGTGGAACCCTTTCGAAACCGCGTGTCGATTCTCGCCCGGGCGCGCTACAGCCCGCAGACCGCGTTGGTGACCGTCCCGCAGTACCAAATCACGATTGCCCCGGGAGCGGGCGGTTCGGAGATACGGCCCCTCGACGTGCGGCGAACCCCTCAGTACGTGCTGGGCTCGGCGACCCAGCTCTATGGAACGGACGTCGAAGCGATCTTCGATGTCGCTGCGCTCGCCCGCATCAGAGGCCGCGTCGTCGTCCGCTTACCGCAGCGCGACCTGGGCGCCGCGACCATCGACTTCACCTCGATCGATTAGTACGGAGCCGGATGTGCACGCAACTTCACAGCTCGCTGCATTCCGGACCCGGCGCGGCCGAAAAAGACAGGGGATGTGGCACCTCGCCGTCCGGGCGTTCGTCATCACGTCGATGGTGCTCAACGGCGCCCTGGTGGTGGCGCTGATCACCGCCGTCGGGTCCGGCTATCGCGCCGGCTCGATTCTGGACCTCTTCATCGGCATCGGACTGCTCCTTGGTTTCCTCAACGCGGTGGGCGACTTGATCGAGGCGGAACGGCCGGTCATCCATGTCAGGCCCTCCGCCGAGCAACACCCAGAGACCGAGGACGCTGCCAATCGCGCCCTTCACATCATCCGATCCCGCCGTGCCGTCGGCGGCACCCAGGGCCGCGGCGCCCGGGGCGACGACTCCGCCGGGCTCGACGCATTTTCGTCAGAACGGTAACGGAACGCGTGCCGGCCTGATCCGGCTCCAGCACAGAACCCGCGCCACTTCCGTGGGAACCAGGACGATTTCGAGGCGGCGCGCCGCTTGCACTGTGCGCGGGCACCTCAGCGATCATCAGTCTGCCTATGGCCGCATGGGTTCGATATTCACGACAGCGCTTCGTCTACACCGGACGGATCAGCCGCGCGCCCTTCAACCAGTGGACTGACACGCCGCAAGGACGCAGCGTCGTCGCCGCTCTCGCCTCGACCATCTCGTTTGCGCTGTTTGGAAAACTCCGTGCGGCACGGCAGCGCCTGTGGCGCGGCCTGACCGCGGCGGCGCGCGACGAAGGGGTCGTCGACATCATTCACAGCGAAGTGCAGCTCTACATGAAGCATCTCGGCGGACTGGCCTACTCCGATGGCCTGCCGCGCGAAACGATCATGCTGCGGCGCCTGGTGGTGGTGCCGAACGTGCTGCTCAACGGCAACGCCTACGGCGCGCTCGACAATCGCCTGTCGGTGCATCACGCGTTCACCGCGCTCGAAGGCGGCGACGCACTGCGTCAGTTCTTCGTCATCAAGCTGGTCGAAGACCTCAGCTCGGGAACGAGCCGCGAGCAGCCGTCGATCAAGAATCCGCTGCCCGCCGGTCCCGGATGGGTCATCATCGGCCGCAACACGACGTTCGACTGGCGCGTGCCGGTGATGGATGAACCGACCTGGCCGGGTCACCACTATCTTCTGGAACTGACGCGCGAGCCGTTCACGCGCGCGCTGAAAAAAGCGGCGGCCACGACCATGACCGCCATCGAGCAGGCGCTGCCCTCGCTCGCCCGCCTGCAGCGCAACGAGATTCTCAGACGCGCGCGACAAGTGGCGTGAGGTCAGGCGGCGCGAGTCGATCCCTGACGACGAACCGATTCGGGGAGGAGCCGATCGATCGCTTCGTCGTTGATCACGCCGCCGCCGTTCAACCGGGCGGTTTCGAAGGCGCGTTGATCCGCCGGGAAGACCTGATCGTAGGCGGCATGCACTTGTTCGATGAGATGGTCGCGCCGCCGCAGCAGCACTGACGGATCGATCAGGCCATCCTGGAGCTCGGTCAACAGCGAGCGATACCCTTCGCAAATCAGCCAGAGCCGCTGCGCGCACGTCCGGTGCGCCTGCACGCGTGTCTCGAGGCCGAGGGCAATCTGCGCCACGTAGGCGATGAGCGCCAGGCCCGCACCAATCGCGACGGAGATATCGAAATTCCACCGTGGCTGAAGAATCGCGGCGCCGGCGGCGACCAGCGTCATCGTGAGGAGGGTCAGAATCACGACGCGGACCTTGAAGATCGAGCCGGCCAGACGCTCTGCGGCCCGCGCGTGAACCGTGTAATTCTGGGCGACGTGCCCGAAATCAAGACGGATGTGATCGACCACACTCAGACAGAACATGCACCGCTCCTTGGCAAAACGCGCGGGTTTCGTGCCGGTTGTCCGGGGGGCATTCTCAGCTATTCACGGTCCGTTCCAGACCCTGGCTCCGACTGAACACAGCCCGTATAATCGCTGCGGAGGCTGGCATGCGAAGGCTCGTCGCAGGACTCGGACTTCTTGGCATCGTCGTCGTTTCATCGGTGGTCGTGGCCGGACAGACGCCCGCACGATCGTCGACGCCAGCGGCCGCCGCGTCGCGCGTGCCGCGGACGCCCGATGGCAAACCCGATCTGCAAGGGATCTGGGACTTCCGTACTGTCACGCCCATGGAGCGACCCGCCGAGTTCGCGAACAAGCCGTTCCTGACCGAGCAGGAGGCTGCCGAATACGAGCGGCGGATGGTCGAAAACCGCAACGCGGACGCCAACCGCGAGGAAAGCAAGAAGACGAGCCGCGGGCAGGTGAACGGCGCCGAGGTGACCGCCGACGTGGCGCTCGCCTACAACGATTTCTGGTGGGATCGCGGGACCCGAGTGATCGGCAGCCGCCGCACGTCGCTGGTGATCGATCCACCCGATGGCCGCATTCCACCGATGACTCCCGAAGCCCGTGCGCGCGTCGAAAAACTCGACGCGGCCAGAGAGCGGCCGGCTGAAGGTCCGGAGGATCGATCGGTCGGCGAGCGGTGTCTGCTCGGCTTCAACGCCGGACCGCCATTCGCGCCCGGCGGCTACAACATGAACGTGCAGATCGTGCAGACGCCGGGCTACGTGATGATCATGAACGAGATGGTCCACACCGCGCGCGTCATCCCGATGGACAAGCGGCCGTTCCTCAGCCTCCCGCAGTGGGTCGGCACGTCACGGGGCCGCTGGGAAGGCGACACGCTGGTCGTCGAGACGCGCGGCTTCAAGGGCGAAACCTCGTTCCGCGGCTCGAGCCCGAATCTGCACCTCACCGAGCGCTTCACGCGGACCGACGCTGACACGCTCGTCTACCAGTTCACCGCCAACGATCCGAAAACCTGGGCCCGGCCTTGGACCGCCGAGATCCCGATGCGGCGGACCGACGATCAGATCTTCGAATACGCGTGCCACGAAGCGAACTACGGGATGACGAACCTGCTGCAGGGCGCCCGCACCGTCGAGCGCGACGCGGCCACCAGCAAGGCTACCAGCGGCGCACGGCAGTAGACAGTCGACAGTCGTCAGTCGTCAGTCGTCAGTCGTCAGTCGTCAGTCGAGCGTTACTACGGTCGACAAGATGATGACACCTTGCAGTTCGAATCGGCCCTGAGCCCTCAGCCCTGAGCCCTGAGCCCTGAGCCCTGAGCCCTGAGCCCTGACTCCCGTTAGGACAAGTGGCCGATCCAGCGGCCGGATAGCATCACGCCGATCCACAGCAGCAGCGAGCAGGCGCCGGCGAGTCGCGCGGCGCCTGACGGAGAGGCTGTGCTGTCCCATCTCGCCATCCCGCGCGAAGACACCAGGTGAAAGACCGCCATGTTGATCGCCGCCAGGACGAGCAGCGCCATCTTCACCTGGAACGCCGCATTGCCCGCGTAGTGAGCGGCACGGGTCGCAAACATCCCGACGCCCGTGACGACCGACACCGCGCTGGCACCGTAGGTCCAGGGAATGACCTCGCGAACGATGCGGCTGACCGGATGACGCACCGCGGCCAGCCCCAGCAGCCGGAGGTCGACCATCAGGATCGATCCGACGATGAAGGTTGATGACAAGACGTGGATCGATTCGAGCAGCGGAAACCACGCGGTCGCCCCGATGTGCGCCGATAGCGGCAGCGCTTCGATCCAGGCCCAGAGGTCAGCGAGGCTCACGAATCATTCCACCGGCCACAGATAGTCCACGTACGCGATCCAGCGGCCGGCCATCACCACGCCCATCCACAGCGATAGCGACACGGCGGCAAGCAGCCGGGTGATGATCCCCTCCGGCAGGCGTCGCGTGTGAAAGACGATCGCCAGCACGATGGCCGGCATCAGCAGAGAGAACTTGAGCCGGAACATCGGATTGTCGAAGTAGCGGTACGGCTGCGCGACGATGAAGACCAGACCGGAGAGGGCGAGCAGCGGCAGCGCGGCCCAGGTCCAGGGCATCAAGCGGCGAATGAGCTCATCCCGCTCCTGCCCTGGCAGCGCGAGGCCGAGCAGCTTCAGATCGATGACGACCGCCGAACCCATGATGGCCGAGATGCTGAGCAGATGGATCGTCTGCACGATGGGTGGAAACCCGGGCACGTTGGAGAGGAGATACAGCGCCAGCGAATGGGCGCGCGTCCCATCGAGGGCGCGCGCCAGCTCCATTGTCAACTCGTTCAGTTCTGTCCTCCCGTGGCCGTCGACCACCGTCCCCGACCATGTCTTTCTCGTGAAACTCCGGTGGCTGACTCTGGAGGGCCCAAGTGTAGGGTATTCTGTCGGCCGCTGCCAGGAGGTCCAATGAGAAGGTCGCATTCGAACACGGTACGCCTCGTCCTGCTGCTGCTCCTCTTCGGCGGCCTGGTGCACGGGCCGAGCGCGCAGCGCGGGGCCGCACCGGCGGCACCCGCTGCGGGAGACTGGCCGATGTACCGCCGTGACACGTCGGGCACGGGCTACTCACCGCTGGCGACCATCAACCGGGCGAACGTGTCGACCCTGACCCGCGCCTGGGTCTATTCGCTGCAGGCGCAGGGCTCGACCAACGTCAACTCACAGGCCACGCCGATCGTGATCGCCGGCGTGATGTACCTGCCTGCCGCCGACCGCGTCGTGGCCCTGGACGCCGCGTCCGGCACCGAGGTCTGGCGGCAGGTCGTCACCGGCGGCGCGCCGTCGCGCCGCGGCGTCGCCTACTGGCCGGGCGATGGCCAGTCCGGTCCGCGAATCGTTGTCACAGCGGGCAGCCGCTTGATCGCGCTCGATGCGAAAGGCGGCCAGCCGGTCGCCACGTTCGGAATCAAGGGCGAGGTCGATCTGGGCGTGCCGTACAACTCGGTGCCGCTCGTTCATGACAACGTGATCGTGGTCGGCGCCAACACCCCGCCGAAAGCACCCGGCGGCATCGGCAATGCGCGCGCCTTCGATGCGCGAACCGGCGCAAAACTGTGGGAGTTCAGCTCGGTCCCGCAACCGGGACACGTCGGTCATGACACCTGGGCGGGAGACAGCTGGAAGGGTCGGCTCGGCGTCAACGCCTGGCCGTTCTACTTCACGGTCGATGCGGCGCGCAGCACGCTCTTCATTCCACTGGCGTCGCCCATCCCGGGCGCCTACGGCGGCGATCGCGCCGGTGCGAACCTGTTCGGCAACTCCGTCGTCGCGGTCGATCTGCGGAGCGGCAAGTACAAGTGGCATTTCCAGACGATTCATCACGATCTCTGGGACGCCGATCCGCCGGCGCCCCCCGGACTGTTCGATATCGTGCGCGATGGGCGGACGATTCCGGCGCTGGGTGTCACGACCAAATCGGGGTATCTCTATCTGCTCAATCGCGAGACCGGCGCCCCGCTGTACGGCGTCGAAGAACGGCCGGTCGCGGCGAGTGATGTCCCGGGTGAGCGGGCCTTCGCCACGCAACCCATTCCGGCGAAGCCGCCGGCGATTGCGCGAGTCACCTATCGACCCGAGGACCTGGTGACCGCTGCGGACACGTCAGCGGAACACGCCAGCGCCTGCGCTGATCTGCTGAAGAAGATCGGCGGTGTGCGCAATGCGGGTCCCTTCACGCCGTGGGGGCTGCGCGGCGCCGATGCCACCGCACCGTGGACAGTCGTCTTCCCTGGCGGACTCGGGGGTGCCAACTGGGGCGGGACCGCTTCGGACCCGCAGACCGGATTCATGTTTGCGGTCACCCAGGACGTCGGCGCGCTTGGCGGGATGCAGGCCGGACGCGAAGGCGGCGCCGTACCGTACGAAAAAGTCACGCCGGGCCGAAGCACCTTCGACGCCAGGATTCCAGGGGCGGAGGTCAACTGGCCCTGTCAGAAACCACCATGGGGGCGCCTGACGGCGGTGAACACCGCCACCGGTGACGTCGCCTGGCAGGTTCCGCTCGGGATTACCGAGCAGCTGCCGGCCGATCGCCAGAATACCGGTCGTCCCGCGCTGGCAGGACCGATCGTGACGGCCGGCGGCGTGCTGTTCGTGGCTTCGACCGACGACAATCGTTTTCGCGCACTCGACCCGGCCACTGGAAAAGAGCTCTGGGTGACGCGGCTCGAGCGGCGCGGCAACGCGAATCCGATCACCTACGCGTCGCGCGACGGCAAACAGCATGTGGCGATCGTCGCGACCGACACCTTGATCACCTATACACTTCCGTAATTCGGCGGCCCAGACGGTGGGTGCGGCCGTGCGCTTTCGCCCGGCCGCACACCTGCCCCTCGGGCCCGATACGGCAATACGCTCGCAATTGCGCAGCCTGACCGCCACCCGCCACAGGTACGCCTCTTGGAGAGCAACCCGGTGTGCGACTGATCTCGAAGAACGACGCGTCTCTCAGCGTGGCGCTGATTGCCGCGTCGGTCATCCTGTTCCAGCAGCCGCTGCGGGACGTGCTCGACGCGGTCCAGGCCATCGAGGCGCGCTTCCGTCTCGACTTTCTGCCGGCGCTGCTGCTGCTGGTCGTGGCGTTCTCGTTTCACCAGTACCGCAAGCGGCTGCAGGTGCGCGGCGAAGCGATGGCGGCGGCCGCCGATGCCGCGCACGCCCGGCGACAGTCGAAAACGCTGCAGCAGCTGATTGCGCTGAGCCAGTCGCTCGGCAACGCTCTCGATCGGACCTCGCTGCAGCAGGCGCTGTGGAGACACCTGCCGCTGGTCGTCGGCGATCGTCAGTTCTGGGTGCTGATCCGTCACAACGAGGTCTGGGACGTGGCGGTGCACGACGCCGCCAACGATCCGCGTGCGCCGGAAGCGCTGGAACAGCTCGCGTCCGCCGCGCTCATTCACAGCGGCGCGGTCGGGGAGGCGGGTGAGGCGAGCGGGCGCATCGAGGTGTGCTTTCCGATGCTGGTCGGCGGCGCCGTGGTCGGCGTGCTTGGCGTGCGCCGTGAGCCGTCGCTGCCCGAAGATCAGCACACCACCATCGCCGCCGCTGCCGCGATGATCGCGATCGCGTTCAAGAACATGCAGCTGTTCGTCGACACGCGCGAGCAGAGCGTGCGGGACGGCCTGACCGGCTGCTTCAACCGTTGCCACGCGATTGACACGCTCGACGCCGAGCTGCGCCGCGCGCGGCGGAGCGGAGCGCCGTTGTCGGTGCTGATGTTCGATGTCGATCACTTCAAGGGAATCAACGACCGTTTCGGCCACCTGGCCGGCGACCAGCTGCTGCAGGCGATTGGCGCCCAGCTCGAAAGCATGCTGCGACGGACCGACGTGCGCTGCCGTTACGGCGGCGACGAGTTCCTGCTGATTCTGCCGGAGACCCCGTCGCTCGGCGCATTGCAGGTCGCCGACGGTCTGCGCCATTCGCTGACCGGGTTGCGCATTCCGGTCCAGGGTCCTGCGCCGGCTGTCACGCTCAGCATCGGCGTTGCGACGGCGATGCCGGGCGAAACCGATCCGCAGACCCTGATCGCGCGCGCCGACGCCGCGCTCTACCAGGCCAAGCGCGGCGGCCGGAATCGGGCGGTCGTCGCGCCATCGCTTCGAGCTGCCGGTATCGATGGCGACGTCGAGCCGAGCAGCGTCGGGCTCATCAGCCACCGCCCCCTGCTCAGCACGGGGACCGCATGATTCGCCGGGCCGATGCGCCACGCGTCCTGATCGTCGACGATTCGGTCCAGCAGATCGCCCTGCTCGATCGCGTGCTGACCGCAGAAGGCTATCGATGCATCTCGGTGACCGACGGCCGTCAAGCGTTCGACATCTGCGCCAGTGGCGGCGCCGACGTGGTGCTGACCGATCTCAACATGCCGGACGTCGACGGCCTGACCGTCTGCCGGCAGCTCAAGGCAGCGTCCGGGACCTGTCTGATCCCGGTGCTCATCATGACCGGTGACGCGAACCGGCAGTCCCACCTCCAGGCGCTCGAAGCCGGAGCCGACGACTTCCTGATGAAGCCGCTCGCGCTGCCGGAGCTGCGCGCCAGGGTCGGCTCCGCCATCAGGGTCAAGCAATACATCGACGAACTGGACAACGCCGCCGCCAGCATCGTCGCGCTCGGCGCGACCATCGAGGCGCGGGATCATTACACCAACGGCCACTGTCAGCGACTCGCCGCTTATGCGTGCGCGCTCGGAACACGAGTCGGCGTCGACCGCTACGACATCCGGGCGCTCGAGCAGGGCGGCTACGTGCACGACCTGGGGAAAATCGCCATTCCCGACGCGGTGTTGTTCAAGCCCGCGGCGTTGACGGCCGCCGAATACGAGCTCGTCAAATCGCACCCGGTGGTCGGCGACCGGATCTGCGCGCCGCTGCGGACGCTCGATCGTGTGCGCTCGATCATCCGATCACATCACGAACTGCTCGACGGCCGAGGCTACCCAGACGGCCTGCGCGGCGCGGCGGTGCCGCTGCTCGCGCAGATCGTCGGCGTGGCCGACGTCTACGATGCGCTCACAACCGATCGAGCGTATCGACGGGCCCTTGCGCCCTCGGTCGCGCTGCAGATGCTGTTCGATGAGGGGCGCGCCGGCACACGCGATCTCGCCCTCATCGAGGAGTTCGTGCGGGTGGTCAGTGATGCCGAGGTCACAAAGGCAGACGAGAGCCCGTCGGCCACTCCACGGGCGCCTGCCCTCGGCGAAACAGTCGAGCGCTCGCTTGTCCTTGGAGTGTAACGGTTTGATCTTCGACCAGCAGCCACGCTCCCTCGCGTAACCCCACGACCGGCGGCGCGTTCTCCTCGTGAAACTGCGCGATACGCTCTTCCCGCGTCTCGCCCATGTGCGTCGATCCGGGAACCGGATCGAGGTAATGCGGGTTGATGTTGAAGGCGACCAGATTGAGGGCGTCGAAGGTCGGCGGCTGGACGATCGGCATGTCGTTGGTCGTTTTGATCGTCACGCACGCGACGTTCGATCCGGCGCTCGAGCCGATGTAGGGCATGCCGTCTCGCACGCGCCTGCGGATCGGTTCGATCAGCTGATTGCGCCAGAGCGCATCCAGCAGCCGGAAGGTATTGCCCCCTCCCACGAAGATCGCCTCGGCCTGCTCGACCGCCGCAGCCGGCGTGACGGCATCGTGAATCGAATCGAGCGCAAATCCCATCTGCTCGAAACGCGCGCGGGCCTTGGCTGCATAGCCATCCCGGTCGAACAGGGCATAGGGAACAAACAGGATCCGCCCCGCCGCCGGGCGCAAGACCGTTTCGATCGCCGCGGAACAGTGATCCAGATACCCGCTGCCGTGCAGAGTGGAAGTGCTGATGAGCAGCAGACGCATGAGCGCAGTGGTACCATGAAAACGTCCGATGTTCAAAAGAGTGTTCGGTCTCGTCGTGCTCGCATGCATGACCGCCTGCTCGACTGCACGCGAATCTGGCGCGCCACCCGGCGAAGTCCGGACGCTCACCGGCGCACATACCCGTGTCGTCTGGGTGCAGCAGGACGGCAAGGATCCCGAAGCGGTCGGCGACGGCCTGATCCTCATGGGATTCGACAGCGACGACGGCCGGGGCGAGCGGGTGATTCTGGGGGAGCGCGGCACTTACGTGAAGCCGCTGATCACTCCCGACGGCAATCGCATCATCTATTCCACCCGACCCAAACCCGGGCCCGCCGAAGTGTTCGTCGTCAACTGGGACGGCTCGGATCGAAGAAAACTCGGCGATGGATTCGCGCTGGGCGTCTGGAAGAGTCCGGATGACGGCCGGGAGTGGGTCTTTGCCGGAACGGACATCACCAACTGGGAGTTCGGCACGATCTGGCGCTTCCCGATCGACACGCCGGCGGCACGCGAGGTGGCGTGGAACAGCGCGCCGGTGAGCATCGACAACTTTCAGGTGTCGGCCGACGGCCGGTTCGCGGCGGGGATGTATCCGTGGCCCGAGGCGGCGGTGGCCGACCTCCAGGGCAAGACCTTGCAGAAGCTCGGGCAGGGCTGCTGGCCGGCGCTCACCACCGCGCGCGGCGTCCTCTACTGGTACTTCGACGGCGCCCACCGGAATCTCACGATGGTGGATGTGGAAGGAGGAGGAGGTCGCTGGATCGTCAACGTGAACAACGCGCCCGGCTTCGACGGCGCCGAAGCCAATCATCCGCGCTGGACCAACCACCCGCGGTTCCTCACCTTGTCAGGCCCCTACAATCTCGGCGGTCCGAACCAGGCGCGGGCCGGCGGCCCGCAGGTCGAGATCTGGATCGGCCGCTTCAGCGAGGACTTCGCGCGGATAGACGGGTGGGCACGCGTCACCAACAACGGCGGCGGCGATTCGCTGCCGGACGCCTGGATCGACGTCGCGCGGAGCCCGCATCCCAGGCTGCCGGCAGGGCCGATCGGGCCGGCGCACGTCCGCACCTCGCGGGAGCGTCCGCCGGCGGATGCCGCTGCCGGCCGCATCGTCGTCAACGCGCGGTTCCTGCGCGGAGCGTCGATTCCCGATCCCGCGTCGATTCTTCCCTACCGCAATGCGCTCATCGTCAACGAGTACGAAATCATGGACCTCGTCTCCGGCGCCTACCCGTCGAAGGAGATCCGCATCGCACAGTGGGGCATTCGCGACGGGCGGGTCCTGCCCGGCGCGGCTCGACTACCGGGCGCCGCCTTCACGCTGGTGGTGGAGCGCCATGACGCTCACGGCGAACTCGAGGGCGAACGAGTGATCTCGGCGAGCGAAGGCTCGACATCACCCCTTTACTACGATCTAGGGACGTAGGCCGGGTCTTTTCAGACCCGGCTCGGATGGAACTCCGGTCAGGCGTTGACGGCGCGGAGGCGTTTCGTCTGCGGCGCTGCCTCGTAGTTCTTCTCGAGATGGTCGACGCCGTCCGCGGTGATGATGAACAGTGAATTGTCCGACCGCTGGACGTATTTCCGATTGGAGAGATACCACATCGTGAACTCGAGCTGTTCACGGGCGCGGCCGGTGAACTTTTCGAGATCGAGGAGCGAGAACCCGTCGGCGTGAGGATCGGTCCGCCGCTTGGTGTAGAGCACCTCGAGCACCGTCAGCCTCACCCGCTGTTCCAGCTCGAAGTCGTGGTCGGCCTGCGAACCGGTCTCGACCAGCCGCCATCGCTCTTTCTGCTGGCGCTCGTGGACGACGTCGTAGCGGGCGCGTTTTTCAGGATCGGCGAGCACCGCGTAGGCCTCGGCAACCTCGCGGAACCGCGACGGGTTGCCGGTTTCCTTGTTGTCGGGGTGAAAGCGCTGCGCGAGGAGCCGGTAGACCCGGTGAATGGTGTCGGGCTCGGCGGTCGGACTGACCTGCAGGACGTCGTAACAGTCGACCGGCGACTCGTAATCCATGCCGGTGGGCGTGCAAGCTCCGGACCTCTACTGTCAACGCAGATCCAGGCAGTCCCGCCCACCCGCGCGGTCGGACTTGTGCGTCAAATCACAGATTTGACAATCGCAGACCGGCGGGTCCAAAGGACCCGCCCTACATGGGCGCTATTTGCCGGTCCAGCCATCGTGCGCCGGACCGTTCTGATGAAACCGGGAATCGGCGCTGAGCTTGTTGCCGGTGGCGAATCCGAAGTTGGCGTTGCCCCAGAACTTCCCCGCCAGATAGGTCGCGTCGCGGACGCGCGTCAGCAGGTCCTGATAGCGGTTGTCGCTCATCTGGAAACCGGAAAACGACACCAGATCGGCGTTGCCGAGAATGACCACGTCGACGCCGGGCTGTGACGCGATCTCGAGCGTGTTATCCACGCCTTCCAATGTCTCGACCATCACGATGATGAGCATGTTGTCGTTGATCGTGTCCCGGAAGTTCGTGCCCGGCGGCACCAGCGGCGTCCACATCCCCTGCGCCTGCCCGCCGCCGGAGCTGCGCCGCGCCACTGGCGGAAAGCGCGCGTAGCGCGCCGACTCACGCGCCTCGAGCGCATCATCGACCGTCGGCACGATGATGCCGAGCATGCCGATATCCATCGCCTTCTGGACGTTGGCCTCCAGGGCGTCGGGAATTCTCAGAATCGGCGTCGCGCCGACACGGGGACAGGCCGCGACCATCTTTTCAACTTCGTCGTAGCGCATGGTGCTGTGCTGCATCTCGAACCACGTGAAGTCGTAGTGGGGCGCCTGCCGGCAATAGGCCTCGGCATCGAATCGCGAGATCGTATGGCTGAAGACCTGTTTGCCATCGAGCAGCTTCTGTTTGGCGGTGTTGTAGAGCTTCTGGTTCGGGTTGGTCATGAAGGCGCGGACAGCCCATCCCCAGGGACGGCCGCCATCCAGCGCTTTCGGCGTCAACGTACCGGCCGGGTGCTGCAGCCCACGGCCCTGCGCGCTGACGAGAGCTACGCCCGCGGTCACACATACGAGCGCGAAGCATGCGGCTTTTTTCATGCGCGGAGTGTACACTCTGAAACCCATGAAACGGCGTCGGATCTCGTCCGCGGTGCTGATCGCGCTGCTGGCCATCCCGATTCACCCCAGCGCTCAACAAGCGTCGGCCGTCCCGCGTAGCCCGGACGGCCGGCCCGATTTGCAGGGAACCTGGGACCTGCGGACGGCCACACCGCTCGAGCGGCGGAAAGACTTCATCGGCAAGGCGTTCTTCACGCCGGCCGAGGCCGCCGAGTTCGAGCGGCGCGAAGCGGAGCGGATCTCCGGCACGGTCGCGGTTCATGCCCCAGGCTGGCTCGATTACGGCCCCAAGCTCCTTCCCGATCTGCGGACGTCGCTGATTGTCGATCCGCCCGACGGCCGCATTCCGGCGATGACGCCTGCCGCGCAACAGCGCATCGCCGAGCGAACCGCGACGCGCCGCGAAAACGGCCTCGACGGTCCGGAAGCATTCAGTATTCAGGAGCGGTGTTTCCTGTTCGGCGCCGGGCCGCCGCTTCTGCCGGGCCCGTACAACAACAACATCCAGATCGTGCAGACGCCGACCGCCGTGATGATCTACTCGGAGATGATTCACGACGCGCGCGTGATCCCGCTCGATGGGCGGCCTCACCGGCCGGCTGACATGCGCTTCTGGCTCGGCGATTCGCGAGGCCGATGGGACGGCGAGACATTTATCGTCGAGACAACGAGTTTCAGGCCGGACGCATTGTTCCGTGGGTCGTCAGAGGTGGCGTTTCGGGGGTGGGACGAGCACCTGCGGGTCGTCGAACGCTTCACGAGGGCCAGCCACGACACGCTGGGCTACGAGTTCACGGTTGAAAACCCCGCGGCCTTCACACGCCCCTGGACCGCGCGGCTGCAGATGGCCCGCAGCCAGGAAATGATGTACGAATATGCCTGCCACGAAGGCAATTACGGCCTGATGAACATGTTGACAGCAGCGCGCTTTCAGGAGCGCGACAAGTAACTCACTGGAGGATCCGATGAGACAGATGAAGGTGCGCGCGGCCGCCAGCACCGCGGCGCTCGTGGTGTTGACCGCCGTCTGCGCGGCGCAGAAACCGGAATTCAAACGCACGGAACTGCAGCGCGGCGATGTCGCCGGGGCGGCGGGTCGCGAGGTCGTCCAGGCCATTGCAGAGATTCCTCCGGGCGTCGCCTCCGGACGCCACACCCATCCCGGCGAAGAGTTCGGCTACGTGCTCGAAGGCACGGTCGTCGTCTCGATCGATGGCAAGCCCGCGGCGACATTCAAAGCCGGGCAAGCCTTCATCATCCCGGCCGGCCAGATCCACGACGCTACCAATAAAGGGACGGCCGGCGCGAAGGTGCTGGCCACCTACATCATCGAAAAAGGAAAACCGGTCGCGACGCCGGTCAAGTAGCGAGTACGTCCAAAGGGGGAGCCGCGCGATGAACGAACAGGCACTGACTGAATTCGAGAAGA
Source organism: uncultured Acidobacteriota bacterium (assembly GCA_963728825.1). Lineage (GTDB taxonomy): Bacteria > Acidobacteriota > Vicinamibacteria > Vicinamibacterales > CAVVIG01 > CAVREM01. Next base: position 901,711 of record CAVSLA010000004.1, on the reverse strand, counting down.
GCCTTCGTGGGCGATTGATCAGGCGCACCGACGCGGACTACGACAGCGCCCGAGCGTTGTACAACGGGATGATCGACAAGCGGCCACTGTTGATCGCACGATGCGCCAATGTCGCCGACGTCATCTCGGCCGTGAACTTCGGCCGCGATCAGGGCCTGCTGGTGGCCATCCGCGGCGGCGGTCATAACGGTCCGGGTCTCGGCAGCTGCGATGACGGCCTGGTGATCGACTTGTCGACGCTGAAAGGCGTCCGGGTCGATCCGGCCCAGCTGACCGTCCGGGTCGAAGCTGGCTGCACGTCAGGTGATGTCGACCACGCGACGCATGCGTTCGGTCTGGCCGTTCCATTCGGCATCGTGTCGACGACCGGTGTGGCCGGGCTGACGCTCGGCGGCGGCACCGGCTATCTCACGCGCAAGTACGGACTGACAATCGATAACCTGCTCGAGGCAGACATCGTCCTGGCTGACGGCAAGCTGGTCACCACCAGCGAGCGTCAACATCCTGACCTGTTCTGGGCGATTCGCGGCGGCGGCGGAAACTTCGGCGTCGTGACCAGCTTTCTGTTCAAGGCGCATCCCGTCAGCACGGTCTATGCCGGTCCGATTTTCTGGGACGCGACGCATGCCAGGAGCGTGATGCGTGCCTACCGTGACTTCCTGCCGACCGCGCCCGAGGAACTGGGTGCGTTCGTCGGTCTGAAGACCGTGCCGCCCATGGATCCGTTTCCGAAAGAGGCCTGGGGCAAACGGGCCTGCGCAGTCATCTCCAGCTACAACGGATCGGCTGCGGACGGCGAGCGCGCAATCGCTCCGCTGCTGGCCGCGGTGCCGGCGCCGCTGTTCAACTGGATGAGCGCGATGCCGTTCCCGGCGATGCAGGGCCTGTTCGACGGCTTCTTCCCGAAGGGGCTGCAGTGGTACTGGAAGGGCGACTTCGTGAAGACGCTGCCGGATGACGCGATCGACGCGCACCTTGCGAATCTGGCCAAGGCGCCGAGCGACCTGTCGCTGATGCACCTCTACCCGATCGACGGCGCGGTGCGACGCGTCGCAAAAGGTGCCACCGCCTGGAGCGCCCGCGATGCCACCTGGTCGATGGTTATCGCCGGCATCGACGCCGACCCGAAGAAGGCCGACGCGTTGAAGGCCTGGGGACGCGCTTACTGGAAGGCCGTGCACCCGTTCAACCTCGAGGGCGCGTACGTCAATTTCATGATGGACGACGAGGTTGAAGGACGTGTGCAGGCCACCTACGGTGAGAACTTCGGTCGACTGGCAACGGTGAAGGCCAAGTACGATCCGACGAATCTCTTCAGGGTGAATCAGAATATCCAGCCGGCGGTTGCCGCCGTTTGAACGGCGTACAGAAACGGGGCGGGTCCGAAAGGACCCGCCCTACGGGACTACCGTCCGGTCAGGCGATTCCAGCCGTCACGCACGGCATCCTTGATCTGCTCCCACGTCGACATGCCGCGGTGCTCGTACTTGTCCCAACCGGTCCGCAAATCGCTTTCGACCTCGTCCCAATTCCGGCCGTGATACCGATTCGCTGATTCGTAGCCGTAGCGATACGCCGGCTTCCAGTAATCGAAGTCACGGTTCTGGCCGACATACGGACGGTTCGAATAGTTAGTGCGCCAGTAATCCTCTTCCGTCGTCCAGTCGAGCATCGCACCTGGTTTTGTCTGTGCCATTTTCTGAGCACCTCCTCTGTAACCCTCATTCAAGGTGCAAGCTCGCCGCCACTTCGTCTATCGTAGAGCCGTGCCTTATACGCGCACCGCACGCGCGCTGCACTGGCTAACCGCCGTGCTGCTGCTCATCATCTTCGGACTCGGCATTTCGATGACGCGCTGGGTTGCCGACGAGAACAAGATTCGCGTCTACAGCTGGCACGAGTGGGCCGGCATCACGGTCTTTACGCTGACCTTCGTCAGACTGTGGTGGCGGATGACACACGCTGCGCCGCCAATCGACGTCCCGCGCTGGGAGAAATTGCTGGCCGGCGCGGTCTACGTGGCGATGTACCTGATCCTCCTCATCCAGCCAATTGTCGGCTGGCTGATGAGCACGGCATTCGGGTTTCCGGTCGTCTACCTCGGAGTGCTGCCGCTGCCGGCGCCGGTGGGGGAAGATCGCGAGCTCGCCGAGCGGCTCGAACTCGTGCACATCACGCTGGCGGTCGTCCTGGCGGTACTGTTCGCGGCACACCTGCTCGGCGTGCTCTATCACCACCTGATTCGCCGGGACGAGGTGCTCAGCCGGATGATTCCGTCCGCCGCGCGACGACCAATCGATACTGCATGACGCCACGCCGGTAGAGCCTCTCGAGCATCAGGCCACCGTGCAGCGATCGAATCAGCTGGCCGGCCCCGGACCACTTCAGCAGCGGGCTCAATCGGCGATTCGCGCGGACAAGTCGTTCCAGCTGCCGCTGCTCGCGCAGGATGACCAGCGGCGTCAGATCGCTGTCCATTTCGACCCGCAGCCCGGCCGCCGCCAGTGCGTTCGCCAGCGTCGCGCGTCGGGCGATCGCCGGGCACTGCCACCCGCTGCGGAACGCCGCAAAATCGCGGTCGTCATCGGCCAGCCGCGCGTCCGGCATGTCGTCGACGATGACCAGCCGACCGCCGGGACGAAGCGTCCGCGCCAGGTTGGCTATCGTCCGTGTCGGCTCCGGTGCGTGCGCGAGCGACTCGATGGCGGTAATGACGTCCGCGCCCTCCGGCGCGACGGCCGTAAGGTCATCATCGAATGACCGGACGAGAAATCGGCAGTCGCGTTGAACGCCACGCCGCCGCACTTCCCTGCCGGCGCGCGCCGCCTGCTTCGCGCTCAGCGTGATCCCGTCATATCGGCCGCCGAGACGTTCGTGGAGATAGAAGACGGTGCCGCCGAAGCCACACCCGGCATCGATGACCCGCGGCGCCGTGAGCGAACCGAGGGCCGCCAGAATCCGTTCGTGCACCACATCTGCGGAATCGACAGCAGGACTGTCGGAGGCGAGAAGCCGATGGACGGTATGCGATCGATAGCCGCCGCCGCGGCCCGTCCAGCTGGTGACCCGCTGGAACCACGACAGCCAGTCGTAATACCTCCCGATCGTCACAAACGATTCAGCACCCTGCACAGCACCCCTGCACCCAGCACCAGCACCCTGCACCGCGGCACCCTGCACCCGGCACCCGGTCGGCACCCGGCACCCGGTCGGCACCCGGTGCGCGGCGAGCTCAGTGCGTCATCCCATACATCACGTAGTTGACGCCCAGCTTGTAGGCCTCGTTGGTCTCGTCGAACGGCCGGAGCCCCCGACCCGACCATTCCCAGGTACTGCGAGATGTCGGTGTTGTAGTTGATGATCATCTGCAGGCGTCGGTCCGGATCGTTGTCTTCGAACAGGCCGCGGAAGATCGGCTGGCCCGCGTTGTAGGCCTGCGGAAAGTCCCTGAGCGAATTGATTTCGAAAAACGAGTGGAAGATCGGATGGGTCGCTTCCATGTCGATGAATCGCGCGCCCGGCAGGACGCGGCGCATGTTCGCCTCGAACAGTTCCCAGCCACCGCCGCCGTTGAAGTTCGGCATCTTGAAATCGTCGACGATCACGAAGCCGCCCTTCGCCATGTAGGTGCGGAGGGCGGCCGCCTCGCTGTCGGTCAGCGTCCACCAGCCGACTTCGATGATGTAGACGATCGGATACCTGAAGATCTGCGGATCGTCGAGAGCGAAGACGTTGAAGCCGTCGGTGCGGCCGCGCAGCAGCGTGACCTCGTTCAGGATCCGCAGCAGGTTGTCCTCGGACACCGGATAGCCGTGCGACCACGACGGCATGCCCTGATACCAGAAACCACCGGGAGCGGTCGTGTACTTGACCCGCGCGAAGGTGAACCGGCCGTCGTAGGGGACGTTGTGGAGGCGGGGCTCGACCGCGTATTCGTCCCAGAAGCGCGCCCGCTGCGCGACGACCAGTGTTCCCAACGCCGCCACGAGGGCGAGGGCGGCCGCCGCGCGTCGTCTCATTTTTTCAACGCAGCGCTTTCATCGGCGCGCGCCCCTTTGAGGATGCCGAACATTCCCTCGTTCCCCTCGTGGCAGGCGTACTCGTAGATCGGTTCGTCGCTTCTGGCCATCGGTAGCGAGACGGTCCACGGCCGCGTGTAGGACGAGGGATCGTTCACCGTGAATTCGTAGATCAGGGTATTGGCATCCGGGCGCCGGAAGCGCTCGACGAGATGCAGCTTGTCGCTGGTGTTGCGGAAATTCGTCTTGTTCGAGAAGTTGGTCGTTTCGACGACCAGCGTGTCGCCCTCCCACCGGCCGCGCGACACACCCTGCCAGAGCCGCACGTCCTCCGAAACCGGCGCGCGCTTCCCGAGGGGGACGATCCGGGCATCATGGATCATCTCGTTGACGATCACGACGTGGCTGGGCGTCTGGAAGATCTGCAGGTTGTTGTTGTACAGGTCCCGGCAGGATGGGCGGACCGGCACCGAACATGATGCAGCGCTCCGACAGGCCGCGGTCTTCGGGTCCGTCGGACGGCCCGCGCTGCTTGCGAGCCGCCGCCCGATCCTGGGCGCGCTTCTGTGCTTCGGCGGTCTGGGGCGGAATACGGCCGTCCGGCGGATCGATCACCAGCGACGTGCGGCGTGTCCCGACCGCGGTCGTCCCCCGGTCGTACCAGAAATTGTTGTAGGCCGAACCGACGTCGGCGGTTGCACTCTGGTTGCCTCGATTGGCGTCGACGTCGCGTGCCTGGACGGTCTCACGTGCGAAGCTGTCCGCCTCTTCCGCCGTCAGGAACTCCTTGCCGGCGAATTCCTTCGGACGCTCGACCGGCGTGACCGTGCCGTAATTCCAGACTCCCTGCAGATCCGGTTTGCCGTCGGGTGCGCGGGGCGGCTTGCCGGCGGTCTGGCCGGCGGCGCTGGCCTGCAACACCAGCGTGACCGCGACCGCGCAGATGCTCGCCGAGATGAACATGCGTCGCATGGCAGTGTCTGCCTTTCCCCTAGCGCGACTGCTCGGCCGCGCGGGCGTTTTTCAGGATGTTCTGGAGGCCGTAATTGGCTTCGTGGCACGCGTATTCGTAGATGTGCCCTTCACTCTTGACCAGCGGAAAGGTCACCGTCCAGGGCCGCGCCCACGTGGTCGGATCCTCGACCGTGAACCGGTAGTCGATGGTGTCCTGATCGACACGCGTGAATCGCTCGACCAGGCGAAGGCCGGCGCTGGCGCCCCTGAAACTCACCTTCTCCGAGAAGTTCGTCGTCTCGACGACGAGCGTATTGCCTTCCCAACGCCCGCGTGAATCGCCCAGCCATGAACGGATCATCGCTGGGGCGTGCGCCCGGCCGTCGATCGGGACGATCCGCGCGTCGTGAATCATCTCCGAGAAGATCACGACATGAGTCGGGGTCTGCAGGAACTGGACGTTGTTGTTGTAGCCGGCCGGCAGCATCCCCTCAGGAAGCCCGCGCGTGATGCAGCGTTCCCACAACGTGCGGTCTTCGGGCGCATCGGCCGGACCGCGTCCACGGCTCGCCGCACGACGATCGGCGGCCCGCTGCTGCGCCTCCACCGTCAACGGGGGAATCCGGCCGTCGGCGGGATCGACGATGAGCGAAGAACGCCTCGTGGCGACGACGGTGCGGCCGTAATCCAGCCACCAGGGAGGATGCACCGACGGGTCGCTGCGTGGATCATCAGGAGGACGTCCATCGTCGCGCGCCGCCGCGCGGCGCTCGTACTGGGCGATCTCCTCCTTGCTGAGAAACTCTTTGCCGGCGAATTCCGCGGGACGTTCGAGCGGGGTGGCGGTGCGATAGTCCCACACGCCTTGCAGGTCGGGCTGGCCGTCAGGCGTTCGCGGCACGACCCATGAGCCGCCGCTGTTGATGCGGGCTGCCGATTGGGCTGCCGCTTGCGTCGACGCCAGCGCGACGAGGCAGGCGGCGAGCGCGGCGCGCATCAGCGCTGTTCCCCGGCCGTCACGCGCGCGCCGCGCAGGATGTTGCCGACGGCGTGATTCCCCTCGTGGCATGCGTACTCGAACAGGCGGTAGTTGTCGTCGCGCGTCAGCGGAAACGCGACCTTCCACGGCCGCGTGTAGATATCCGGATCCTCGATGGTCGCTTCGTACTGGATGATGTCGGGTCCGGTCCGCGTGAAGCGCTCGACGACATGCAGGCCTGCCGTGTGCGGAATGCCCTTGATCCGTCCGCCAGCGGCGCTCGAGGCAATCCACCCCTTGTTGTTGTAGTTGGTGACGTCCACGACCAGCGTGTCGCCTTCCCAGCGGGCGCGCGAATCCCCCATCCAGTTGCGGATCGGCGATGGCAGATGCGGGCGTTTCCCGATCGGGATGATGCGGGCATCGTGAATCATCTCGTAGAGGATCACGATGTAGCCGGGCATCTGAAAGATCTGATACGCGTTGTTGTAGCCGGCCGGAAACATCGACCCCGGAATGCCGCGCGTGATGCAACGGTCCCAGACGCTCATGAACTCCGGATCGTCGAAGCTGCGCGCGAGGTGTTCCTCGCGAATCTTCTCGGCGGCTGGCCGGACCGGAACGCGGCCGTCCGGCGGGTCGACGACCAGCGAGGTCTGCCTCGAGAGCAGCACCTTCGTCCCCGAATCCATCCAGAAGTCATTGTAAGCGCCGGGGTCGGTGGCCTTGGCCGGACGCGGGGCGCCGTCCGCCTGGGCGCGCCGGTCGAGCGTGCGGCGCTCGAGATCGGCGGCTTCCTCCGCCGTCAGAAACGGCTTGTCGGCGAGTGCCGCCGGCCGCTCGAAGGGTGTGATCGTCGCGTTGGTCCAGACGCCCTGGATGTCTGGATGACCATCAGCTGTGCGCGGCGCGGTCCAGGGCTTCGATTGTCCAGCCGGCAGGGCGGCCAGCCCGATGATGAGGGCGAGCGCGCATCCGAACGCCGTCCTTCGTCTGTTCACTCGCATCTGAGGCATCGGGATACATAATACCCGCGTGCGGGGCGCGGTTCATCTCCTAGTTGCGCTCGGGCTGGTGCAGTCGCTTTCCGCGCAAAAGACCGAGCTGCCGACGGCCTCGGCCGTCCGCGGCATGACGCGGGAGGCGCAGGCCGAAGGCAAGGGCGACAGCAGCGCCGTGGTTCTCGCCCTCGACAAACGGGTCCGGGCGCGCTGGGGCGACTTCGAGTCGTTTCCGTTGTCGATCGTTCGCCGTCAGGACCTCACGATTTACCTGGCGACGCCGTACATGTCGTATCGCCGCGGGGTCATCGAACATCTGCGGATGCGCGAATCGTTGAACGGGGTGCCCTGGACGGACTGGGCGGTCGTCAGCGTCGCGCCGGAGCGCATCGAGGCTCCCGACGTCACGCGCGTCAGCGTCCTGCGGGACGGCCGGGAGATTGCGCCCGTCAAGACAGCCCTCAGGCCGATGCAATTCAGCAACGGGAGCGGCGACACGGCAACGCTGCACGCCGGGGAGGTCCACTACCCGATGACGGCGTTCGCCCCTGGCGGGACGGTCACCGTCACGGCGTCATCTGCGTCCGGTGAACCTTTTGTCCTCGTCCTGGATGACGCGCAGCTGCGGCTCCTGAAATAGCTCCTTCGCTCCGACACCCCTCCGACACCCTTCCGACACCGCTCCGACGCCGCTCCGACACCGCTCCGACACCGCTCCGACACCACTCCGACACCGCTCCGACACCGCTCCGACACCGCTCCGACACCGCTCCGACACCGCTCCGACACCGCTCCGACACCGCTCCGACACCGCTCCGACACCGCTCCGACACCGCTCCGACGCCGCTCCGACGTAGGTCGCAGCCAGGTCGTAACCAGGTCGGAGCCGGGTCAGGTCGGAGTGTCCGGAAACCGGACAGCGGCATTTTGTGTGCAGAGTTTGGGGCGGTTCCCCCATAAGTCGTTAACATCCGTCCGGTTCGCGCCCATTCAGTACCGGCTTCTGTAACTCACCGGTGAGATCCGGAGGGTGGAGGGTGTGATGCGCCGCGTCGTCGCCTACCTTTGTGTCCCGTTCGTGGCCGTGGCCACGATGTGGCTGCCGACCTCCGCCCAGGGGCCGTCCAGCCGCATCCAGAACGTCAGCGGACGGGCGGCCGTCGCGCGCGAAGCACTCGTCAAGTTCCGACGAGCCCCGCGCGTCACAGACCTTCAGTCGATGACCGGTGACGCCGACGCCGACGCCATTGCCGCCGTCGGCCGCAGCGGCATCTACCGCGTGCGTTCGCGCAGCATGGATGCAGCGGCACTCGTCGCGCGACTCGCACGCCGCGGTGACGTCCAATACGCCGAGCCAAACTACATCGTCACCTTCGCGGCGGCGCCGAACGACCCCGACTTCTCCAAACTCTGGGGGCTCGAGAACCTCGGTCAGACGGTCAACGGCATCCCGGGTGTTCCCGGCGCCGACATCGGCGCAACCGCCGCGTGGGATGTCTCGACCGGATCACCGAACACAGTGGTCGCGGTGATCGACAGTGGCGTCGACTACACCCACCAGGATCTCGCGGCCAACATGTGGAGCGCCCCGGCGGCGTTTACGGTCGATGTCGGTGGCACTCTGGTGCACTGTGCGGCCGGCACACACGGCTTCAACGCGATCCTCCGCACGTGCGACCCGATGGACGACAACAACCACGGTACGCACGTCGCCGGGACGATCGGCGCCGTCGGCAACAACCAGATCGGCGTGGTCGGCGTGAACTGGATCACCCGGCTGATGGCCATCAAGTTCCTCGACGCCCAGGGCAGCGGCAGCATGGCCGATGCGATCAGCGGCATCCGCTTCGCGATCGAAGCCAAACAAGCATTCGCGGCTTCGGATGGCGCCAACGTTCGCGTGCTCTCCAACAGCTGGGGCGGTTCCGCGTTTTCTCAGGCGCTGCTCGATGAGATCAATGCCGCGCAGCAAGCCGACATGCTCTTCGTCGCCGCGGCCGGCAACAGCGGCTTCGACAACGACATCCTCCCGACCTATCCGTCGAGCTTCACGGCCGACAACATCGTCAGCGTCGCCGCGACGACCAATCTGGACCAGCGCGCCTACTTCTCGAACTACAGCGAGACGACCGTCCACCTCGGCGCGCCCGGCTCAGACATCCTCTCGACGACGATTGGCAATACCTACACCTCGGCCAACGGCACCTCGATGGCGGCGCCGCACGTGTCGGGCGCGGCGGCGTTGCTCCTGTCTGTCTGCACACTCGATACGGCGTCGTTGAAAGACGCCTTGATTGGCACGGTCGACGCCCTCCCCGCTCTCGCCGGACGGACGATCACCGGCGGCCGGCTGAACGTTCACAGCGCCGTCCACTCGTGCCTGGCGCCACCTCCCACCCCACAAAACCTCGTCGCGTCTCCCGGCGACGGACGTGTGACGCTGTCGTGGTCCGCGGCGCTCGGCGCCACGCGATACATCGTCAAGCGGAGCGCGGTGCCCGGCGGTCCCTACACCACGCTCTCATCGAACGTGAAGGGCAACGCCTACAGCGACGTCAACGTCGTCAACGACACGCCTTACTACTACGTGGTCGCGGCGGCCAACTCACTGGGTCAGAGCGGCGATTCCAATGAAGCGTCCGCCACGCCCAGCGCCCCGTCCGACCTCGGCATCTCGTCGCTGACATCGCCGCCTCCGGTCGGCGCTGGAGCAACGTTCAACGTGTCGGTGACGACCCGCAACAGCGGCGGCGGTGCGGCGCCGGCGACGACGACTGCTCTCTATCTGTCGACCAACGCGCTCTTCGGCGAAACAGATACCCGTCTCACCGACTTCGCGGTTGGCAGTCTTGGTCCGTCCTCGTCGACCACATCGAACGTCACCGTCACCGTGCCGTCCGACGTGACGGTCGGCACGTACTATCTGATTGCGGTCGCCGATGCGGACGACACGGTGACTGAGAGCGTCGAGCTCAACAACGCGCTCGCCCGCGTCTTGAGGATCGGTCCCGATCTGGAGATCACTTCGCTGAGCGCCCCGTCCAGCGGCGCCGCCGGAGGTGTGATCAGCGTCACCTCCAGCGTCAAGAACGATGGCGGCGGCGACGCGTCTGGCTTCTCGGTGACGTTCTATCTGTCGTCGAACCTGACGCTCGACCCGACGGACGTTACGTTGAGCGGCAGCCGCGTGGTGTCGTCACTCGCCGGCGGCGCGACGAGCACCGGCACGACCAGCGTCACCATCCCGGCGAATACGGCGGTTGGCAGCTATCAACTGATCGCGAAGGCCGACGGCCTCGACCAGGTGGTCGAGACCACTGAAACCAACAACACGACCGCCCGCGCGATTCAGGTCGGCGGCGATCTCGCCGTGTCTTCGTTCAGCTCACCGTCCACCGCCGGGCCTGGTACCGTCATCGCAGTCACCGAAACGACGACCAATCAGGGCTCAGGCACGGTCGTCGCCTCGACGACACGGTTCTTCCTCTCGGCGAATTTCACGTTCGACCAGGGCGACTTGCCGCTCGATGGCCACCACGCCGTGCCGCAACTGGCACCATCCGGCACGAGCACTGCGACGACGTCGCTGACGATACCCGCCAGCACCGTGCCAGGCGCGTATTACCTCCTCGCGGTGGCTGATGCCGACAGCGTGGCTCAGGAAACTCAGGAGTCGAACAACACGTCCTTCCGAGGACTTCAGGTCGGAACGGACCTCGCGGTCACAGCCCTGACGGTGCCGCCGCGCGGCGCCGCCGGACTCGCCGTGTCAATCACCGAGACGACGAAGAACCAGGGTGCCGGTCTGGCCGCGGCCTCGATCACCAGGTTCTATCTCTCCGCCAACACCGTCGTCGATGCCAGCGACCCGATCCTGCTGCCGGATCATGCCGTCCCGGAACTCGTGCCGGGCGCATCCCATGCCGCAGCAATTTCCCTGACGATACCCGCGAATACGGCGGTCGGAACCTATTACCTGATCGCAAAATCCGACGCAGGAAACGCGGTCGTCGAAACCCAGGAGCTCAACAACACGCTGGCACGATCAATTCAGATCGGCGGCGATCTCACCGTGTCGGCCTTTACGGCGCCCGCCAAGGGCGGCGCCGGAGGATCGATCGTCGTCAGTGACACCGTCCTCAATCAGGGCGCCGGCCTCGTCGCCCCATCCACGACCCGCTTCTATCTCTCAGTGAACGCAGCGCTCGATGCGAGCGACACGCTCCTCACGGCGGGACGCGCCGTCGGTCAACTCGACAGCGGTGTGTCCAGTGCCGGATCGACGACTGTGGTGATCCCGGCGAACACCGCGACCGGCTCGTACTTCCTGATCGCCAAGGCCGACGGCGATAACGTCATCCCGGAGAGCCTGGAGACCAACAACACCGACATGCGCGGCTTCCAGGTCGGGCCGGATCTGTCGGTCTCGAGCGTGACGGTGCCGTCGAAAGGCGGAGCGGGCCTGCCGATCGTGGTCACCGACACGACCATCAATCAGGGCGGCGGGAACGCCGACGCATCGGTCGTCGCGTTCTACCTCTCGACCGACTGGATTCTGGACGCCGCCGACCCCGCGTTTGGCGCAACTCGTAACGTGCCTGCGCTGACCAACGGCGCCAGCTCTTCCGTGCAAACGACGTTGACGATCCCGGCCGGTACGTTGGCCGGGACGTATTACGTGATTGCCAAGGCCGATCCATTGAACGCGCTCGTCGAAACGACGGAGACCAACAACACCTCGTCTGCGTCGATCAAGATCGGACCCGACCTTCGTGTGACGCTTCTCTCTGCTCCGGCGACAGTCGCGTCCGGCGGGAGCGTGAACGTCAGCGACACGGTGGCCAACCAGGGCGGCGCAGCCGCCGGCAGCTCGACCACGAGGTACTATCTGTCGACCAACATCTCGTTGGATGGCGCCGACGTTCTGCTGGCCGAGCGAGCGGTCCCGGCGCTCGCCGTCAATCAGTCCAACGCCGCCGTCACCCCCGTGCCGATTCCGTCGGGTACTGCCGCCGGCAACTACTACCTGCTGGCCGCCGCGGATGCGACCATTGCGGTCGGCGAAAGCCAGGAAACGAACAACGTGACTCCGGAGTCGATTCAGGTGACGATCGTGCCGTGAATCGTCGCGGCCCCCTTTGGATCAGCGCGGCGGCCTGCGCCGCTGCGCTGACGCTCTCCTGTACTGCAGCCGACCAGGCATCCGACAAGAGCTCCTCCCCCGCCATAGTTGAACGTGCGCGCGTCGCCATGGGTTCGGAGCTGCGGCTCACCGCTTGGACCGCCGACGACGCCCCTGCGCTCGCGGCGTTTGAGGAGGTGTTTGCCGAGTTCGAGCGGCTCGAATCGCTGCTCAGCATCTGGCGGGACGGTAGCGATGTTCAACGGATCAACGCTGCCGCCGGCGTCAATCCGGTGTCGGTGGCGCCCGAAACCGTGGAGGTGTTGTCAGCTGCACTGGAATTCGGTGCGCTAACCGGTGGCAAATTCGACATCACGTTTGCGGCTCTGTCCGACCTCTGGAAGTTCGATCACGACCAGGACAATGTCGTGCCCACCTCGTCGAGTGTTCAGGAGCGGCTCCCGCTCGTCGACTACCGGCTCGTCACCGTTGACGCAGCTGCCGGGACCGTCTTCATCAAGAAGCGGGGCGCGCGCGTTCACCTGGGCGGAATCGGCAAGGGCTACGCGATCGATCGCGGCGTCTCCCTATTGCAGCGCCACGGGATCCGCGATTTCATGATTCAGGCCGGCGGCGACATGTATGTGGCGGGCCGGCGAGGGGATCGCGCCTGGCGCCTGGGTGTTCAGGATCCGCGCGGACCGGCCGGGAAGATCTTCGCGAGTCTGGATCTCAGTGACGCGACGTTCAGTACTTCGGGCGATTACGAGCGCTTCTTCGTCAAGGACGGCCGCCGCTTCCATCACATCATCGACCCCGATCGAGGGATGCCGGCCGACGGATGTCGCAGCGTCACGATCGTTTCCGATCGCGCCATCGTCGCGGATGGGTTGTCGACGGGTGTGTTCGTGCTTGGTCCGGCCGCCGGCATGGCGCTGATCGAACGGCTGCCGCAGGTGGAAGGCGTGATCGTCACGGTAGACAATCAGGTCCTGGTCTCCAGCGGCTTGAAGGATCGGCTCGAGATGATCGCCCCGCCGACCGACGCTCGGCCGTGAGTCAGGCGGAGAAGCCTGATTTACTTGGGGGGTGTCAGCAGCTGGGTCGCGACGCGGCGCGCGCTGTTCCGGACAGCGCGCGAGGCGCTGCCGACGGTCATCGTCGCCCTCGACACTGCATCGACGTCGGAGCCAAGCCTGAACGGATCGCGGATGCTTTTGCCCTTGAACTGCGCCGCGAAATTGGGCAGGTCAACGGAGAAGTAGCCGTACGGCTCATGATGGTCCGCCACGACGACCCCGGCAAGGACCCCGGCGGTGTCCATCCCGACCAGGATCTTGATCGGGCCGTCGTAACCGCGCTCGAGTGGATCGAGCTCGGTGGTCCAGAACGCGAGCCCTGCCAGCACCGGCGCGCCCTCGCTCGAACCTTTGACGAACACCTTGAAATGCGGTGGCTCGCCGCCTTTCGGCGAGAAGGACACCGCCGCCGGAAAGATCTTTCGCAGCTGTGCCTCCAGACGGGCGTCGACACCCGCCTGAGCCGCAGGGCTGACGATGCAGGCAACAGCGAACAGGACAATCAAGGCGCGACTGAGCATGGCCCTCTGCAGGAAGCTTACTATACAGAAATGACCGTTCGCACAGCGCTCGACGAGTTCATCGAACGCTTTCCCGACTACCGCTCGACCGGCGCGATCGATGCGCTGCGATCGACCGAGTACGGCCGTCTGGACCGCGAGGGGCACATCTACTTGGACTACACCGGCGGCAGTTTGTATGCCGATTCGCAGGTACGCCGCCACGCTCAGCTCCTGGCGAGCGGCGTCTTCGGCAACCCGCACAGCGGCAGCCGCAGCTCGATGGCCTCGACGGCCCTGGTCGAACAGACGCGCCGGCGGATCCTCGAATATTTTCACGCGCCGCCGGGGATCTACACGGTGGTCTTCACGCAGAACGCCACAGCGGCGCTGAAGCTCGTCGGCGAGGCGTATCCATTCCAATCGGCCAGCCGCTATCTGCTTCCGTTCGACAACCACAACTCCGTCAACGGCATTCGCGAGTTCGCCAACGCAGGCGGCGCCACCGTCGAATACCTGCCGTTGACCATGCCCGACTTGCGCATATCCGACGAGCAGCTGCGGGCTCGACTCGACGGTGCGTATCGTGCAGCGGACCACCTGTTCGCATTCCCCGCGCAGTCCAACTTCTCCGGGGTCCAGCATCCACTCGACTTCGTCGTCGAAGCGCAGAACCGCGGCTGGGATGTCATCCTCGATGCCGCTGCGTTCGTGCCGACCAACCAGCTCGATTTGTCGAAGGTTCAGCCCGACTTCGTCACGATCTCGTTCTACAAGATGTTCGGCTACCCGACCGGTGTCGGCTGTCTGCTGATTCGCAACGACACGACGGCGAAGCTCCGCCGCCCCTGGTTCGCCGGCGGCACCGTCAATTTCGCGACGGTTCAGGGGCAACGCCACATCCTGGCGCCACGTGAGGCCGGCTTCGAAGATGGCACCTGCAACTATTTGAGCATTCCCGCGGTCGATATCGGGCTGCAGCACCTGGAGCGGATCACCGTCGACGCCGTGCACACGCGGGTGCACTGCCTGACCGGTTGGCTGCTCGAAGAGCTGCTGGCGCTGCGTCACGCCAACGGTCGCCCCATGGTTCGCATCTACGGTCCAGCGACGACGACGATGCGCGGCGGATCGGTGGCGATGAACTTTTATGACCCTGACGGTCATCTGCTCGACTATCGCCGCATCGAAGAGCTGGCCAGCCTCCGGCGGATTTCGCTGCGCACCGGTTGTTTCTGCAATCCTGGCGCGGGCGAGACCGCCGAGGGGTTGACCGAGGAAGACATGCTCGCCGGCGCCGCGGAAGGCGCGGACTTGACGCTGCCGCGTTTTCTTCAGGTGATTCAGCATCGCGGCGGCAAGAGCGCCGGCGCCATCCGCGTATCGCTCGGCATCGCGAGCAACTTCGCTGACGTGCACAGCTTCCTGCAGTTCGCCGCGGAGTTCCGCGATCAGACGCGGTTGACGATTGGCGACGTGACGTTCGACATCGAGTCGTGTCGGGTGATCAGGGACGGGAGTTAGCCGGGCGGTACGTAGGGCGCACCTCTTACGTGCGCCAGCGTTCAGTACGTAGGGCGCACCTCTTAGGTGCGCGGCGTTCACCGGGTCCAAAAGGACCCGGCCTACATGCGAGTGCGCCTCAATAAACGACTGCGCCGGTCGCCTTGATCTGCCACGCGACGGGCGCTTGCTTACCTTGCGCCTTCGCATGTTCGGCCGCGGCGGACTGCCCTTCGGAGTCGGCGGTGACGCGCTGCACGACGCCTTGCGCTGCGGCGCGCTTGCCTTTCGCGCTCACCGGAAACACGATTACGCCGTCGTCGACCTTGATCATCACGCTCGATCCGTCTTTCGCGGCATCGGGCGTCAGAGACATCCAGCAGCCCATGTGCGTACAGACCGCGGCGACCGTGCCTTCGACGCGGACCGTCTTACCCTCGAAGTCCGCCGGCCGGGCGACGATGCGATCGATGGGTGTCGTTTCTGTGAGCGAAACCCCCGTGCCGAATGACTCGGGAGCAGCAGCCACGGCACCGGTGACGGCGACGGCAAGAATGGTCGTGAGCGCAAAACGGCGAATCATGTCGGGGTTCCTCCTGAAGTCGAACGCTACATTGCTACACAGTATAGGGCATCGCGTGAGCGGCCGTGCTGTTTGTCGTGTTGAAAAACTGATCGCGGCGGGTCGTCCTATTGACGCAGGGGTTCTCGTGGTGCGGGATCAGGCGCGAGCATGAAGAGCTCGCGATCCGTACAGAAAAACACGAGGCCGTCGGTTCCCGCGGCGATCGATCGAATGCCGCCGACGGCGCCACGCAAAAGATATTCGCTCGAAGCAATCCGACGTCCATCGTCCGGATCGAACTTCAACCGCAGAATCGCCTGCCCCGCGGTGCTCGCCAGCAGGAGATGTCCCGCGAGCGGCGGCATGAGCGCGCCTCGATAGAACATCAACCCACCCGGACCGACGTCCGGTGGCAGGTTGTAGTTCACCAGGTTGGTGGCGCGAGTCGTCGCGACGGGCGGTGACACACCCTGCAGGCGCACCCCCTCCGCAATCCACAGCAACCGGCGATCGTCCCAGGCCATGCCGCGCGGTTCATTGATATGCAGGGCGTAGACCGGCGTATTCCCGGGCTGATCCGGTGGCGTCGTGCCGTCGGCATTCAGGCGCAGCACCTTGCCGCTGAACGATCCCAGGTCGCCGGGTTTCGACGGGTCCCCGGCATCGTCAACCGCCAGATAAAGCTTGCCGTCGGGTCCGAACCGAACCGTGGCCGCCGGACTGGGACGAGGGGCATCGATATCGTCGATGACGATCGCGCGATCGCCCAGCGTATCGCCGACGGCCCGGAAGCGCGCGACGCGGAATCCGGTCGCGGCGGTGTAGACGGCGAAGACGTGACCGGTTTTCTCGAACGCCGGATCGATGGCCAGCCCCAGCAGACCGCGCCGATCGCTCGCCACCACGTCGTCGAGCACCAGGGCCGGCGTCGGCTGCAGCGTGCCGCCGCGGACCACCCGAATTCGCCCGGCACGCTCGGTGATGAACATGCGACCGTCGGGAGCGATCGCGAGATCCGTTGGATCGTCGAGATCGGACGTCAACGGTGTCGCGACAAGTTGCAGACCGTCGGAGGTGACGACCTTAATCGGTGCAGATACCGGCGGCGAGAGGGACGACTGGCCGACCTGGACGATCAAGCTGGCCGAGCGCGAGCTTTCGAGCCGCGACGCGACGTCGAACGACGTGATCTGGAGCACGTGGCGGCCGGGAGACAGCGGTGGCAGTTGACCGCTGCATGAGAAGCCCGCAGCCGTCGGCTCGTCAGAGCAATTGACGCCCTGAATCTCGCTCGGTGACTGGTCGACGTAGATATTGAAGCGGAGCGCCGACAATTCGCCGGATGTGGCGGCGCGCTGCTGCCAACCGATGCGCTCGTTGCCGGTGATTTGTTCGACGCCATCAGGCGACGTGTCCGGCGGATCCGGCGCGTCGTCGCCGCAAGCGGCCAGGGCGAGACAGCAGACGAGGACGGCAAGCCGGCGCATATCGACTGATCTGGATGATAGCGCGACTGCCCTGACCGGTGCGCGATGACTCCCGATGGAAGTCATCGCGCGTAGAACGCCTGTTACCGCTTGCTGACGAGGACGATCTTCACCCAGCCGGCGCCGTTGGCGCCCTGCACGTTGATGAAGCCGTTCTGCTCCTTGCCGATGACCACCACTTCCTCGGCGCGGCCCAGCGTCCCGATTTCTTTGGCGTTGTCGGCCGGCTGCGAGAGGATCTTCACGCCGGCGATCTTCGGTCCAAGCACATCGCCTTCCGCGAAGACCGCACCGGCCTGGCGCTGCCCGCCGGCTGCCGCTTCCTGGGCGAGTGTGCCGACACTGCGCTGCAGCGTCGGATCGTTGCGAACCGCGTTGACGATGTTGTTGTAGTTGTCCATCAGCGCGGCGGCGATGATCTTGCCCTCGTTGGTGTTGCCGTAGCCGCCGGCCGCGACTCCGCCGCCACCGCCCGCGAACAGACCGCCCACCCCGAGGTCTGCCTTCCTGGTGCTGCCCTCGGCTGCTGCCACTTGAACGGTGCTGCGCGCGTCGGCCATCAGCATGCTGGTCTGCGCTTCCTTGAATTTCAGACCGCCGGCGATCGCGCCGACCGTGCGTCCGAACAGACCGCCCACCGCGCCGGCCGCGACGCCGCCGGCATTGTTCTCGGAGAACACCACCGCGGGCGTGAGAATGTAGTCGGCCGTCACCATCTGACCGCCGCCGACGTTCGAGTCGGCGCGCAGCTGACCGCCCTGCTGCAGCGCCCGCTCCTGCATCGCGTTCTGCAGACCGATGCCGCGCTCGACGACCACGAAGCAGTTCGACTGCTGAATCATCAGGCGGATGAGACCGGTCGGCGACCCGAGGTTATAGCGCCGCAGCGAGGCGATGATGAAGTCCTGCGGCTCGACGACCGCCATGGCACCCATCGGCTTGTCGCAGTGTTCGAGACCGCTGTCTCCCTTTGATCCGTCGGTGCCGGCAGACCCTTGAACCACGCTGCCGCCCTGTCCCTGACGGGTTCCGGTGATGCCCTGGGCGACGGCGGTCGCCGACACGAGAAGCACAGAACCCAGCGCCACTCCCGCCCGGAGCCAGCTGATGCCACTCCCTGCCATAGTTCCTCCGAAGATCGCTGAAACGTGTATGCGACGATTATTGGGCACAATGGTCGAGCTTGGCAACACCATTCGGCGTTATTCGTAGCGGAGCGCCGTCATCGGATCGACGCCGGCCGCGCGGCGCGCCGGCACGTAGCCGGCGAACGCCGAAACCGCCGCGAGCACGACCACGGCCAGCGCGATCGTCGACGAGTCGGTCGGCTGCAGCCCGAACAGCAGGGTGCCGACGAGACGACCTGCCGCCAGGGCCGCGGCCAGACCGATCGCCAGACCAATCACCACCAGCCGCTGCGACTCCCCCATGATCATGCGCACGACGTCGCGCCGCTCGGCGCCGAGCGCCATCCGCACGCCGATCTCGTTGGTCCGGCGCGCGACGCTGTAGGACATCAGTCCGAACAGGCCGATTGACGCCACGAGCAGCGCCAGGCCGCCGAACAGCAGATAGGCGCGTGCCAGCAGCCGCTCCTGCGCGAAGCGCATCTCGATCTGTTCGAGCTGCGTCGACACGTTCATCAGCGGCACGTTCGAATCGACCTGACGGACTGCTTCGCGAATCGCCCCCAGCGTGCCAGCGGGATCGCCCGCCGTCCGCACCTCGTACGCCATGCCGCCGAGCGGACCCTGGATGTACGGGACGTACATCGTCGGCGGCGCCTCGTCGCGGACGCTGTTGTACCTGGCATCACGGACGATGCCGACCACCTCGATCTCGCCGCTGTTTTCGGGACTGCTGCCGAAGCGGCGGCCGAGCGGATTTTCGTCCGGGAAGAACTTCCGCGCGGCGGCCTGATTGATGATGGCGACGCGCGGCGCCTTCAGGTTGTCCTGAGGGGTGAAGTCACGTCCGGCGAGCAGCGGGATTTCCATCGTGCCGAAAAAGTTCGCGGCGATCCTGACCCGGTTGATGTCGTTCTGTCGGCCGCGCGAAAACGGCCGGCCCTGCACGATGAAGCTGGTGCCGTTGACGCTGCCAGAGAGCAGCGGCGGGTTCGACATCGTCACGGCTCTGACGCCAGGAACCGCCTGCAGACGCTCGTTGATCTGGTCGTAGAGCGCACCGATGCGCGGTGAGTCGTAGCCGTTCAGCTGCGGATTCACCCGGAACAGGACGAGGTTGTTCGGATTGAAGCCCACGTCCACCCGCCGCAGATTTTCCACGGTCCGGAGAAACAGCCCCGCGCCAATCAGCAACATCAGCGAGACCGCCACCTGAACGACCAGCAGCGACTTGCCGAGCAGCGAACGGGAGCCGGCGACCGTCCGGTTGGTTTCTTTGAGCGCTTCTCCGATCTGGAACCGCGTCGAGCGGAGCGCCGGCGCAATCCCGAAGAGAATGCCGGAAACCAGCGCTACAGCCGCGGCGAAGCCGAGCACCCGCCAGTCGAGCGGCGCCTGTCCTCCCAGTCCCGGAATCAATTGCCTGCCCCAGTACGCGACCACCCAGCCGCCGGCCGCACCGGCGAACGCGAGCACGACGCTCTCCGTCAGCAGTTGCCGCACCAGCCGCCATCGCGTGGCGCCCAGCGACAGCCGCACGGAGATTTCCCGCTGCCGCGCCGCCGCCCGTGCGAGCTGCAGATTGGCGACGTTCGCGCAGACAATCAACAGAATGAGCGCGACCACCACGACCAGAATGGTCACGCCGCGCATTTCGGCTTCGGACACGTCGTAGAGACCCCGAGCGCCGGAGCCGATCTGGAGCCGGGACACTTCGGTCCGATCCTGATACTGCGACGACTCACGCTCCCCCGGCGTCAGCGACGCGAGCACCGAGTCGTATCCGGCTCGTGCGGCCTGCTGGAACACTCCCGCCAGATTTCCCTCCACCTGCTGCGGCGATACGCCTGGCTTCAACCGTCCGACCACCTGCAGCCACCAGTAGGTCGGATCGTCGAGCCGCGGCGTCCCTTTCGGCGGGACGGCCTGCGAATTGATCCGCGCGTCGAGGGAGAGCGGAAAACTGATGTCCGGGGCGACTCCCACCGCTCGCTGGATGCCCGTGAACTCTGGTGACAGAACGCCGACGATCGTTACCGGCGTATTGTTGGCGCGCACGACCTGTCCGATGACCTTCGGGTTTCGGCCGAACCGTCGGGTCCAGAATCCATGGCTGACGACCGCTACCGGCTCGGCCGTCGGCTGATCGTCGTCAGGCATCAGCGTTCGCCCCAGCACGGCCTGAATTCCAAGCAGCCCGTGGTAGTTCCCCGCTGCGATGTAGGACGTCGCGATCTCCGCGCTCCCGTCGACGACGACGTTCACCTGGCTGTTCGGCGCCCCAGCCGTGAGATCGACCATCGTCTGGTTGGCGGTGCGCAGCTCCCTGAACATCGGATAGGAGAAGGTCGTGCCGAGCGGGATATCCCCCTCTCGATTCACCGCACCATATTCGCTGGTGTTCTGCGACATCTGGTTGCGCCCGACGTGACGGAACCTGATCAGCGAGCCCGGATCCTCGACGGGAACCGTTCGGAACGCCAGACCGTTGACCGCGCTGAAGAGAGCCGTGTTCGCACCGATGCCAAGGGCCAGCGACAGGACGACCATCGCGGTCCACCATTTGCTCCGCAACAGGATCCGCGCGGCATATCTGATGTCCTTCAGCATCGCGTTACCTCGTTGACCACAGCCCGGGCCGTCGGTTTAGACGGATTACAGCCGGAGCAGGTTTGGGTACAACCTCCGGTAGCCGCGCTCGCGGGCCCAGAGGTCCAGCGGCACGGTCGACAGGTCGTCCACCACCGGCACTGCGAGCGCGTCACGGGTCAGGTCGACAGTCTTCAGATACGTCTGACAGGTGTCGCAGGCATCGATGCGGACGTGCCCCAGCGTGTCAGCAGTATAGACGGGCAGCGCGTCGAAACGGCTCTCCTCGCACGCCGGGCATTGGACGCGTGGAAAGTTCCACTCACCGGCGCAGAGTGAGCACACCAGGACACGGCGGGCGCCGTGACCCTCCTCTCGCAAAGCGCCGACCACCGGCCGGCTGGCGCACGTCGGACAGCGGCCATATCCGGTATCGGCTTTCAAGTGGACTTGTGACTTCTTGCTCTGGACCGCCGGCTGAAGAACCGCCTCGACAACAAATCCCACAACGTCGTCCTCCTCGAGCTCCCCGGTCTCGATGCGGTGCTCCAGCAGCGTGCGCCATCGTTCGAGCGGCACGCCGGCACCGTCTGCTGCGGCCCGCGCGAGCGGCGGAGGCGCGTGGCGGTTCAGCCACGTCAGGAAAACAGGAATGGCCTGCGCGGCGCTCGCCAGATCGACCGCCGACGATTGCCGCTGGTATTCGGCGAGCTTGGCGTAGAACGCGAGAATTCCGGACGCGGCGGGGCTGCGGTCGGCGAGCAATCGCGCCCGGGCGATTCGCTCGTCCCAGCCACTCAAGCCGGCTAGTCCCGCCGCCAGGCCGGATGGTGATGCCGTGCCCAGGTCTCGCTCACGTCGCCGTGAACGATCGCGTGAAAGCCCCCGGGCACGACCGCCAGGCCCATGTAGACGTGAACGATGAAGCCGCCGATGGTGACGAGCGCCGCGACCGCGTGTACCAGCGGCGCCATCAGTCGAAGGACGTTCAGTTCCCACGGAACCGCCGCGACGAACCACATGACGAGGCCGGACGCCAGCAGGATCAGTCCGCCCCACACCATGATCCAGAACAACATCTTCTGACCGTAGTTGAAGCGGCCGGCCGGCGGCACGCTGACGTCTTCATTGCGAACGTAGTGCCCCATCGCGCGTCGCCACTTCTTGTCGGCGTCGGTGATGCGCATATCGCGCCACCAGGTGGCGGCCATCGACACGACCGCGGCGGCGAACACCAGGCCGAGCCACGGATGAAGCAGACGGGACAGATAGCCGCCGCCCAGGACAATCGCCAGCCAATAAAGGGCCGGTGTCCAGAACGCCAGCCCCGTCAGCATCAGGTAGAAATACGACAGTCCGGCGACCGCGTGGATCAGCCGCTCGCGGAACGCATAGCGAACGATGCGGCCTGGGTTCTCGAGGTTCACAGGATGCATGGCGCTCACGAAGTGTGCGGCGCGCTCGGCGGTCCCGAAGCCTCGCGCGGCAGTTGCTTGCGGCCGAAACGGATGAAATGAACCGCCGCGGCGACAATGCCACCAAGCATTGCGACGTTGCCGATCGTCTTGAGCGGTCCTTTCCACAAGCGCACCGCCAGGGGAATCGTCGGGTTGCGCGGCAACCCGTAGAGTTCCGGCTGGTCGGCATAGGCCAGGACGGTCACGACGCCGGTCCCGCCGACGCCGGGCGGGTCGTAGATTCCGGCCTGATGCATGCCATTCGCTCTGAGCTGGTTGACGCGCGTCTCGGCAACTTCGAGCATCTGCTCTTTGGTGCCGAACTGCAGACAGCTCGTCGGACAGGCTTTCACACACGCCGGCTGGAGGCCGACCGATGTCCGGTCGACGCACAACGTGCACTTGTAGACCCGCCGGGTTTTCTGACTGAACTTCGGGACGTTGAAGGGGCAGCCCGTCATGCAGTAGCCGCAGCCGATGCACTGGTCCTGCTGAAAGTCGACGATGCCGTTGGTGTACTGGACGATCGCGCCCGGCGCGGGACAGGCGACCAGGCAGCCCGGCTCGGTGCAGTGCATGCACTGATCCTTGCGCATCAGCCAGCGCAGCGCGCCTTCCCCGTCCTCGTGCTCCCGGAAGCGAATCAGATTCCAGAAATTCTCGGTCATGTCGGGGAGCGTCTGGTAGGTCCCCATCTGCACGGTCGTCTCTGGTGGGAGATCGTTCCACTCCTGGCAGGCGACCTCGCATGCCTTGCAGCCGATGCAGGTCGTGGTGTCGACGAGCTTCGTCACCGTCGGCTGCAGACGGATCCCGGGCGCCGGGGCGGAGGACGCTGAACTGCGAAGAATCTCTAGCGTGGACATTATCTTAAATGCGTGGGGCCCCACCCCCACGCGTGACGCGCTCGCGCCGCCGCGCTCGCGCGTATCTAGAACAGGACGTCACGGCAGCCCCACCCCCACGCCTGATGTCCTCGCGCCGTTGCGCTCGGGCATATTCAGAACAGGACGTCACACTTTCTCCAGTTTGACGAGGAAGCCTTTGTACTCGGGCGCGTACGAATTCGGATCGACCACCGTCGGCGTCACCAGATTGGCCAGCGAGCCGGCCTGCTCGCCGCGGCCGAGAAATCCCCAGTGAATCGGAAAGCCGATTTGGTACGTGGTGCGACCGGCGACCTGCATCGGCTTGATGCGTCGGGTCACCATCGCGCGCCCCTCGAGCGAACCGCGCGCCGACGTGACGCGCACCTTGTCGCCGTTGGCGATCGCTTTTTCCTGGGCCAGCGCCTCCGGGATTTCGACGAAGAACTCCGGCTGCAGCTGCACGCTGTAGGGATTGTTCTTCGTCCAGTAGTGAAAATGTTCGGTGAGACGGTACGTGGTGCAGACGATCGGAAAGTCCTCGGGCTTGCCGAGGACGTCGAACTCGGTCTTGAACAGCTTGGCGGCCGGATTGAAGCTGTGCGTCGGGTGCAGCGGGTTGAGCACCGGTGATTCCGCCGGCTCGTAGTGCTCCGACCACGGTCCGTCGGCGAACTGGCCGGGCACGAAGAGTCGCGCCACGCCTTCGGGCAGCATGATGAACGCGCCGAGGCTGGCGTCGGGTGGACTGTCGACGGTGTAATCCGGCGTGTCGCCCGTCCACCGTTGGCCGTTCCAGGCGATGCCGATGCGCGACGCGTCCCACGGCCGTCCCTGCGCATCAGCCGAGCAGCGGTTGTAGAGGATGCGACGATTCGCCGGCCAGCTCACCGTCCACTCCGGATAACGACCCAGTCCGCTCGGGTCCGCGTACGAGCGGCGCTGCGTGAGGTTGCCGGCGTCGGTGTACATGCCGACATACAGCCAGTTGCCCGATAACGTCGAGCCGTCGGCGCGTGTGTCCAGGAATCGCGACAGCTGCTGCCCGGGTCGCAACACGACATTGCCGGTGGTGTCGCGAACCTCGTCGATCGCCCACCCGTTGATCTCCTTGCACACCTCGTCGAGGGACGGGCTGGCCGGATTCGTGTACCACCAGTTCAGATTGAGCACCGGCTCGGGGACGGTACCGCCCTCGGCGCGATAGAGATCCCGAATCTTCAGGAACAGCCGCGCCACGATCTCCTGATCCGCTTTCGCGTCCCCAGGCGGGTCAGCCGCTTTCCACTTCCACTGAATCCAGCGGGCGGAATTGACGAACGAGCCGTCTTTTTCGGCGAAGTTGGCGGCGGGCAGCAGGAACACTTCCGTCTGCACGTCTTCAGGCTTCAGGTCGACCAGCGACAGGATATCGGAGCGCCAGAACGACGCCGTCTCCTGCTCGAAGTTTTCCGCCACCACCAGCCACTTCAGCTTGGCGAGACCGGCAATCGCCTTGCGCGAATGCGGCCCGTTGCTGACGGGGTTCATGCCAAAGCTGACGAACCCTTCCATCGCGCCGGCGTACATGTGGTCGAACATGTGCGCCCAGCTCCAGTTCTCGTGGCCGCCCGGCTCCGCCGGCAGCTTCGGGTGCAACGCGTACCCGAACTGGTTGTCGCGGGTCGCCGCTGTGCCGTAGAACGCCTTCAGCTGGCTGACCGTGAATCGATCCGTGTTCGACCAGAAATTGGTGGAGGCGGGACGGAGCGGCCGAGGCGTCACCGCAGTGAGGAAATTGTCGAGACTCTGGTTTTCGGCTTTCGGGATCGGAATGTACCCCGGCAGGTTGTGATACGCCATGCCGCAGTCGGTGCCGCCCTGGATGTTGGCGTGGCCGCGCAGCGCGTTCAGTCCGCCGCCGGGCCGGCCGATGTTCCCGAGCAGCAGCTGCAGCATCGCCGCCGCGTGAATCAGCTGCACGGAGTGGCTGTGATGCGTCCAGCCAAGCGCGTACAGGATCGTCCCCACCCGATCCGCGGTGTAGGTCGACGTGATGAGCTCGGCGGTACGCTCGAATTCCTCGGCCGTACACCCGCAGATATTGGCAACCGCGGCCGGCGAATAGCGGGCGTAGAACCCCTTCATCACCTGAAACACCGAACGGGGATGCTCCAGCGTCGGATCAACGCGCGCGAACCCCTTCTCATCGAGGTCGTATTGCCAGCTGGATTTGTCGGTGTAGGCGCGCGCCTCGGCGTCCCACCCCGAGAACACCCCCTCGGTTTCGTCGAAGGCGTACTGCTCGCTGACGAGGAATGCCGCGTTGGTGAACAGCCGCACGTACTCGTCGTGATAGCGGCCACGCGACAACACGTAGTTGATCAGCCCACCGAGGAAGGCGATGTCGGTACCGGCCCGAATCTGCACGAAGCGGTCGGCGACCGCGGCGGTCCGGTTGAACCGCGGGTCGACGCACACCAGCTTCGCGTTGCGATTGCGCTTCGCCTCCATGACGAAGCGGAAGCCGACCGGATGGTTCTCAGCCGGGTTGCCGCCCATGGCGAGAACGACGTCCGCATTGCGGATGTCGGTCCAGCCGTTGGTCATCGCGCCTCGTCCGAATGTGGCGGCCAGACTGGCCACCGTGGGGCCGTGTCATATTCGGGCCTGCTGCTCGAGCGGGACGACCCCCAGCCCGGCGCGAAAGGCCTTCACCAGCAGGTAATTCAGCTCGTTCGTATCGGTGCAGCCGCCGATGACGCCCACCGCGGTCAGCGCGTTCAGCGTCCGCCCCTGTTCGTCCCTCTGCCGCAGACGACGGTCGCGCGTGTCTTTGAACAGGCGCGCCATCCGATCGATCGCAAAATCCCAGTCCCTCTCCTGCCACTCGACGCTGCCCGGTGCGCGGTAGAGGACCTTCGTCAGCCGCCGGTCGTTGACGATGTTCTGCTTGAGGGTGATGCCCTTCGGACAGAGCGTGCCCTGATTGATCGGATGATCGGGATCGCCCTCGACATGCACGACGGCCGGCGTGACATTGCGCGACCGGTCGCCCAGCGTGTGGATGATGACGCCGCAGCTGACCGAGCAGTACGGGCAGGTGGATCGCGTCTCGGTGGTGCGTGAGATCTTCAGCGCGCGGACGGCCGCGTAGGCCGGCTCCAGGTCGAAACCGAGCACCGACGCCGCGACGCCACCGACGGTTGCCGCTTTCAGGAATTCTCGACGGGTTGGTTGCAACGGCCCTCTCCCCAGGGATCAGTTAACCGCAGAACGCGCAGAACTCACAGAAACGGAACGGGTTCGGGTCGTCGGTAGTCTACTCCATAACATCATCGAGGTCTGACGGCATCGGCAATCTGTTCGAGCGTCGCAAACCAGACGCCCGGTTTCGACTTCATGTACGACACGAGCCGGTCGATCTGCATCAGGCGGGAACGGTGACCGGAGACATGCGGGTGCAGCGTGATGATCACCATCGTTCGCTCGTCGTACGCGACGTCGAACTCGTCCTTGTAGATGTTGTAGACCGCTTCGGGAGACGGCAACGAGCCTGACGCGTTGCCACTGAAGTACGGAAAATCGTCGAGAATCCATTCGATCGGCAGCTCGACCAGGCCGGTCGCCTGGCCGTCGGCCATCACCTCGTACGGCTCGTCCATGGCCATCATGCTGCTGTCGTACCGGAAACCGGCCTTCAGAATCTGCCCGAGGGTGTGCGGGCTGAACGCCCACGACGGGGCCCGGAACCCGACCGGCCGCTTGCCGACCGCCTTCGTCAGGTAGTCGATCGACTGCGTCAGCAGCCGCTGCTCCACCGCCGGGTCGCCGATCGAGGGCAGGTTCTCGTGAATCCATCCGTGGACGCCGATCTCGTGACGCCCCGCCTTCACGATCGCCGGAATCATCTCGGGGTGCAGCATCGCCGAGACCGCCGGAATGAAAAACGTCGCCGGAATCTGCTGCCGCTCGAGCATCGCGAGAATTCGAGGGAGCGCCGTGGTGGCGCCGTATTCGCCCTGCGACAGCGGCACCGGCAGCGGATTCGAACGGGCGAGCAGTTCGTTGTCGATATCGAACGACACGCCCACGGCCACGCGGGCCCCTGTCGGCCAGCTCTTCGGGGTCAGCCTGCGGCCAGCCCGGACGCGGTTGATGGTCTGTTTGATCTGGTCATCGGTCGCATCGTGCTCGAGCGGGCGCACGACGTCGGGCCGCTGCGCCGTCTGTCCAAGGGCGTACCCCGAGCTGAGCACGACGAGAGCCGCAACCGAAATCAGTCGCTGCATACGACCTCCATCGTGGCCCGGGGGAATCTAGTTCTTCTCCACTTCCGCGATGAAAGCCCGCGTTTCCTTCAGCACTTCCTCGGTGAGCCCCATGTGGCCCCGATCCTGGTAATGCACGAACCGGTGGTGCACCTTCGCGCTCTCGAGGACTTTGACCATCCGGACCGCCTGATCGATCGGCACCGACTTGTCATCGTCCGAATGAATGACCAGAATCGGTTTCATCGACGGCGTGACGTGGTTGATCGGCGAGGCCTGCCGGCGCGCGGCGTCGACCTCCCCGGTGACCGGCGTCCAGAGGTTGCCCCACGACAACGTCGGCAGATCGTAGGCGCCCGCGACGCTGATCACGGCGCGGACGTCGTTGCGCGCCTTCTCCCAGCCGCCGACCCGCGCGTACGAACCATCCCCGAGCGATGCCGCCAGCGACACGAGATGTCCGCCCGATGATTCGCCGATCAGATAAATCCGATCGGGATTGATCCGGAACTCGCCGGCGTGCGTATGCAGCCAGCGAATCGCTGTCTGGGTGTCCTCGTAGGCCGCCGGCGCCGGCGATCCGCCGACCAGACGATAGTCGATCGAGGCGGTGAAGAATCCCTGCTGCGCCCATTTGGAGAGATTGGCGAAATTCTGATTGGCGCGCGTGCCGCTGCGCCAGCGGCCGCCGTGCACGTAGATGATGGCCGGCAGCTGATCGCCACGCTCCGGATACGCGAGATCGATCAGCAGCGCCGAACCCTGCACACGGCCATAAACGACGTCCGTCTTGACCACGACACCAGGCGCCGGAGTGGCCTGGGCGGCGACGACTGACGGAGAGCATGCGAAGGCGAGAAACGCGACCAGCATACGGCGCATGGCGACACCTCCGAATCAACCCGGTCAACCGATCTTCTAGGTCACGCCGAACACCCGACGAACGTCGAACGTCGAACGACAGGGTTTTACCACCCGACCGCCTGCCCGTCTTTGCGGTGATCGGAGCCAGCCCGATAGAGCCCGTTCACAGGTCGGTCTTCGAGGATGCTGGCTTCGTCGAACGCCGGAGCGGAGAGGCTGGGATCGCGCGTGAACAGGATCCCCTGATAGCCGCCGACCGCGCCGCCATTGACCGATCGCACGTCGTGTCCCTTCGCCTTCAGTGGACCGCTCACGAGGTTGAACAAGTTGGCTTCGAGCGACAGCACGTTGCCGTTCTGATTGTGGGTGAAGCGTGCGGCGTCGGTCGTCATCTGGACGTTCATGCCGAGATCGATCACGTTCACCATGTGCTGGGCGTGCGTTTCCGGCTGAACGCTGCCGCCCATGTTGCCGAAGGTCATCAGCGGCTGGCCGTCCTTCATCACGAACCCGGCGATGATGGTGTGGAACGGCCGCTTGCGCGGCGCGACGATGTTCGGGCTCTTCGGATTGAGCGAGAACGCGCCGCCGCGGTTGTGCAGCACGAAGCCGTACGGCGCGACCGTCGTGCGGCTGCCGTAGACGCTGAACACGCTGTGGATCAGCGAGACCATGTTGCCCCAGCGATCGGCCGTCGTGAGATAAATCGTCCCGCCGTCCGTGCCGCCGGTGACGCCTGGCTTCGACGCCCGGTTCGGGTCGATTCGGCCGCACAACGTGGCGGCGTAGGACTTCGACAGCAACTCGGCGACCGGCACCGAAGCGAACTTGGGATCTGCGTTCCTGGCGAGTAGATCCGCGTAGGCGAGCTTCTTCGCCTCGACCAGCAGATGCCAGTACATCGGGTCTGACGGACCCAGCTTCGCGAGGTTGAACCCGAGCTTCGGCACGCAGACCTCGAGGATGTTGAGCATCTCGAGCGCGGCAAACCCCTGACCGGGCGGCGGCAGCTGGAACACGTCGTATCCGTGATAGCTGGTCGTGATCGGCTCGACCCATTCGGGCTCGAACTCGGCGAGATCGGCGCGCGTCATCACGCCACCGTTCCCCTCCATTTTCCTGACGATCGCGTCGGCGATTTCACCGCGGTAGAAGGCGTCTTTGCCCTGCTGCTGGATCAGGCGCAGCGCCTTCGCCAGCCCCGGGTTGCGAATGATGCTGTAGAGCGCGGGCGCGGTGTCGCCGGCCAGAAAGGTTTGCCTGGAGTCGGGATCGGCGAGTAGCCCCTTCACCGCGCCGCGCAGGTCGGCGTGACGACGCTCGGCGAGGCCCCATCCTTCTTCAGCAATGCGCGCCGCCGGTTCGAACGTCTCCTTGAAGCCGCGGGTGCCGAAGCGCTTCAGCAGCGCATCGTATCCGGCGATTGCGCCTGGAACGGTCGCAGCGTTGACGCCGCTGTTCGGAACGCTTTTCACTTTCAGGCGATCGGTGAAGAACTGTGGAGTCCAGCCGGCCGGCGCCCAGCCGGCGGCCGCCAGCGCGTAGAGCTTCCGGTCGCGCGCCGACCAGACCAGCGCAAACAGGTCTCCGCCGATGCCCGTATCGTTCTGCGACGTGACGTCGAGCACGGCGCCGGCGGCGACGGCGGCATCGATCGCGTTGCCGCCGCGGCGCATGATCTCGAGGCCGGCCTGTGCGGCGAGCGGATCGCTCGTGGCGACGACCCCATGCCGCGCGAGGACTTCAGAACGCCCCTGACCGAGCCACCCTTGCGCACGCGATCCCGGGACTGCCGGGATCGCCGATCCGGGAGTCGGCTGAGCGGCGGACGGCGTCCCGAAGGGCGTCGGCGATTGAGCCGCAAGGCCCAGGACCGCCGATACGCCGGCCGCGGCTACGACAGCGATACTCACACGGCGCATGCGACACCTCCGGTGGACCTGAGAGGTCCGCCTACTCACATTGCCTTCGGACGTAGGCCGGGTCTTTTTTGACCCGGCATCGCGATACGAAAACGCCATCCCGGCGGACCTAAGAGGTCCGCCCTACATTTTTCACTGGCGGCGCTTCGGCCTCGACTGTTGACTGTCGACTGTCGACTGTCGACTGCCGACTGTCGACTACCGACTGTCGACTGTCGACTACCGACTACCGACTATCGACTAATCCACCAGGTGGTCTTGATCGCCATTATGTTATCGCCAGGAGCCGAGAAGGACTCGAACAGGTCGCCGGCGTTGACGTGATCGCCGTACGGCGCCGAGCTCTCACGGTTCTGCTGCCAGACGAAGTACAGGATGCTGCCGGGGCGCCACTCCCAGCGCAGCACGGCGTTGCTGCGGAACGAACGGACGTTGAAGTCGCGGTTCGAGAGCGTGAACGCCGCAGCGCCATCAGTCACCTGATAGCTGCCGTTCTCGAGACGCTCGATGGTCGTTCCGTCGGTCCCGTAAAGCCGCAGGTCCTTGCCGCGCGCCACCGCCAGCTCGCCGAACCCGTTGTAGCGGCCGCTGGCCGCGAACGGTTCGACATAGACGTCGAGGGTCACGTCCGGCTTGAACGTGTAGCTGACGCGGAACTGCGTCGACAGCGTCGTGCGATCGACCAGTCCGAAAATGTAGCGCCGCAGGTAGGTTTCCGGGCGCACCCCGGCGAGCGTGGTGATGTATTGACGATTGATCGGTCCGCTGAACGACGCCGTGCCGTTTTCGTCCGAGTACTCCGGCTCGATCGAGAATTGCAGCGACGGCGACGGGCGCGAGCTCACCGATCCGCTGACGCTCCACGCCTCGTCGCCGAACTCGTTGGTCCGCAGGTTGCCGTTGCCACTCCATCTGGTCGTCGCACCGCCGCTGTTGCGCAGCGATCCGGACAGGCTCGACCCGAGCGGCGTCTGCATGGCCGGACCGCCGCGGGTCAACTGCGTGTCGAGCCCGCGGAAGTAGCGGTTGACGCTGAACGATGTCGACCAGAAATTGGTGAAGGTGACGTTGGCGCTGCCACCGAGCGTGTGGCGCACGCCGAGTTCGCTGTCGAAGTGCCAGTAGTTGTTCAGGTTGGCGCTGAACGAATAGGACCGGAACAGCCGGCCGGGGCGCGTTTCCCGATAGGTGATGCGCGGGTTCGCCTGGTAGTCGCCGGCGTAATTGAGGCGGCCGAAGTCGAGCGGATCGAATTCCGGCGACTCGATCATCAGGTTGCTGCCCCACAGCCAGTGACGTCCGGCGATCTTGTTGAAGTTGGCGGTGATCTGCAGGCCGCCCAGCGAACGCCGCGTCGGATCCAGGCGGATCGTCGGCTGGTCCACGCGCTGCAGGTAATGACCGCTGGCGCGCTGGACGCGCTCGATGGCGGCGGGCTCGCCGTCGATGTGGGTCAAGCCGATGCTGAAGGAGGTTTCATAGGTGCGATTGCCGAACCGGAGCCGCGTATCGGCGCCGGCGGTGATCGCGTTGCGGTTCAGAACCGCGGCCATTGGATCGACCGCCGCCATGTCGCGATGCACCAGCGTGAGGTGCGCGCCGGCGGTGAAATCCGGGCTGAACTCCTGAATGACGCGTCCAACCCCCCACGTCGTCTGCGGGGCCACCGCCACCGATGCGGTGTTGCCGAGTGCAAACGTGTTCGCTTCTTCGCGAGCCGTGACCGCGCCCAGAAACCCGACCGATGTGCCCGACCCCAGGCGGCCCGTGAGCTTCGCCGCGCCCAGGATGGTGCTGGTGGACGGATAGTCGACGTACTCGTACCCGGGTGGTGCCGCGAACGTTGGCCGGGCGCCGATGCGCCGGGAGTAATAGAAGTTGGAGGTGCCGGCTTCGAGCACGCTGTTACCTTCGATGAAAAAAGGCCGCCGCTCGCTGAATGTCGTTTCGAACACCGTCAGGTTGACTTCGGCCGGGTCCGCTTCGATCTGGCCGAAATCCGGATTGATCGCCGCCTCGAGCGTGAGGTTCGATCCGATCCCGACCTTGACGTCGGCGCCGATCCGCCCGCCCAGATTCGTGCCGTCGTCAAACGGATTCCCGCGGTCACGGTTGCCGGTCATGCGCGAGGACGCCGCGACGTACGGCATGACCTCGAGACGCTTCACCGGCCGGATTCCGTCGAGGCCGCGCAGTTCGCCGAAGCGGGACGCCCAGCCGCTCTGGGTCCGGCCGATGATCACCCAGTAGTCCTCTTCATTCAGTTGCGGGCGCCACCGCTTCACGTTGAGGCCCCAGATGAGCTCCGGCTGATGGTTGAAGCGCAGCTGCGAAAACGGCAGCCACAGTTCGGCCGTCCAGCCACCGTCATAAATGTTGGTCCGCGCTTCCCAGACGGGTTCGAACTGCGAGTCGGTGTCGTCCTCATTGTCGCTCGGATGATAGTGATCGAGGCGCACGCCCGACGCCGTGACGCCGAACATGTACGCGGTCCGCCGATCGAGATAGGTATCGAGCTCGACCTGAATGTATTCCGCCTGTCCGCCGTCGTCGCGGCGACTCATCGGCGCCTGGATCGCCATGCCGGGCGCGCTGCGCATCCTGGCGCCGACCCACAGCGCGGTGTCGTCGAACAGGAAGCGGACTTCCATCGGGTGAGCTGGTGGAGCGCCCTCGACGGGCTCCGCCTGAACGAATTCCGTGATCGGCGTGGCCTTCAGCCAGGCCTCGTCATCAAGTCGACCGTCCAGCCGGATCGAGCCGGCCGTCAGACGCGACGCTCTCGCCTGTTTCCGCCCGTCGACGACCGGTTCGTCGGCCGTGAGAATGTCGCTGGTCGCAAGCAGCATCGAGCATGCGAGAAGCAGACCTCGTCCTGTCACTGATGAAAACCCGTCAGCTAGGCCGGGTCTTTTCAGACCCGGCATCCGGCAGCAGGCCGAATCGTTTGACCCGGCGTGAAGGCCTCCAGACCTGAGGCCAACAGCGTATATGAGTGCAAAACCGCCGGCGATGCTAACACTAGGCCGGGTGCTCGTCCCACAGGAAATTCAGCACGCTCAGCGCGGCAATCGGCGTGGCATCGGCGCGTAACGTGCGATGCCCCAGAGAAATCAGCCGCACGCCCCGCGCCCGCGCCGCCGTCCATTCGTCGGCAATCCACCCGCCTTCCGGCCCGACGATGAGGCTGACGTCAGCCGGGGGCGGGACCGTGCGCAGCGTGGCCAGCGTTTGCGTGGACGCATCCGCGGCCGGCTCGACCAGCATCAGTCGCATGGCCGGCGGCGGCTCGTCGAGATAGGTTTCGAACGTCAACGGCGTGCGGATGTCCGGCAACACTGCCCGGCGCGATTGCTTCACGGACGCCAACGCGACGCGTCGCCAGCGATCGAGCCGCGCGCCGCGCAGAACGGCAGCGACGGTCGTTTCCGTGTGCCTGCTGACGATTGGCTGGATGGCCGTCACACCCAGCATGACGGCATCGCGGACGACCTCGTCCATCTTGTCGCCCTTGAGAATCGCCTGCGCCAGCGTCACCGAGACCGGCAGCTCGGGCGGCGGATCGATTCGCGCGAGCAGCTGCACCCGGACGTCACGCCGCGCCCCCGCCACGACGCGGGCCCGATACTCGTGGCCGCGGCCGTCGAACACCGCCACTTCGTCGCCCGGAGCCAGCCGCAGCACCCGCGTGAGATGTTCCGCTTCGTCGCGAGGCAACGCGACCGACTCGTCGCCCGCATCGAGCGCAGGAGCAAAAAAGCGGTGCACGGCCCGGGATTATAGGCTTCGCCGGGTGCCGGGTGCTGGGTGCCGTGGTGCCGCGTGCTGGCAAACACTGTCACCGCATCTTGCACTGCATCTTGCACTGCATCTTGCACTGCATCTTGCACTGCATCTTGCACTGCATCTTGCACTGCACTTGGCACTTGGCACTTGGCACCTGGCACCTGGCACCTGGCACCTGGCACCTGGCACCCGGCACCCGGCACCCGGCACGCGGCACCCTTGGTGGCATAAACTCTGTCCGACGGAGGGATGCTTATGCGCCGCGCCGCAACAAATGGATGGCTGGTCATCACGCTTTTCGCCCTGATCGGGACTCTGCTTCACGCACAGCAGCCTGCGACGCCGCCGCCGGACGGTGGACCGTTCACCGGTTCAGGACCGGGCGGCGGGGCCCGGCCGGATCCCGGCCGAAACCTGATGAGCAATCCGTTTCGGATGATCGAAAACTGGCCGACGCTCAACCCCGGCATGAAATGGGGCGCGGCCATCAACTTCCTGCCCGATCACAAGGGCGGCACGTGGTCGCTGCTCCGGACCGAGCCTCCCATCGTCTACTTCGATGCTTCAGGCAAGATCGCGCAGAGTTTCGGCAACGGGATGTTCGTGTCGGGCCACGGGATGTGCCGCGATCGCGAGGGCAACATCTGGGCAGGCGACAGCGGGCCGTTCGGCGACGTCGCGGGAGCCGCGGGACGCGGCTTCGTCGTCTACAAGTTCAGTCCCGACGGGAAACTGCTGCTGACCCTCGGCAAAGCGGGCGTCTCACAAGCTGGGACGGATACCTTCGTCGGCCCCACGGCGTGCGCCATCCTGCCGAATGGTGACGTGATCATTGCTGACGGCCACTGGCCGCGGCCGTCGACCGCGCAGCAGGACGGTGACCGGCTGGTGCGCTACACGACCAGCGGCAAATTCGTCGCCGCCCATGGCAAGCTCGGGCGCGGCGCCGGAGAGTTCATGGGTCCACACGCGCTGGCCGTCGACTCGCAGGGACGCCTCTTCGTCGCGGATCGATCGAACAATCGCATCCAGATCTTCGACAAGGACATGAACTATCTCGACTCCTGGAAGCATTTCGGGCGGCCGAGCGGCATCACCATCCTGAAGGACGACACATTGGTGGTCGCCGATTCGGAGTCGGGCATCCGGCTCGCTGGACCGAGCGCCTCGTTCGAAGGCGGTGGTCCGCAATTCCGCAACGTCGGCTGGAAGCAGGGCATCCGCATCGGCAGCGCGCGGGATGGATCGATTCACCACTTCATCGAGGGCACCAACCCCGAAGGGATGGCGGCCGATGACGCCGGGAATATCTTTGCCGGTCTGACGGGTGGTTGCGGGACCAGCAAGTCCGGCGGGTGTGTGCAGAAGTGGATTAAGAAATAAGGTGCCGGGTGCCGGGGGCAGGGTGCCGGGTGCTGGTGCCAGGGGGCTGGGTGCTGGGTGCGGCGACCGCGTGAGAGCGGCCGCCGTCAACGGACTTATCGGACTGCCGAGGTTTCGATGCGACAGACTTCGCGCACCCAGCCGTGCGGATCCGCGGTCCGGCCGTACTGAATATCGATCAGGGCGTTGTACAGCTTGCCGGTGACGGGCGCCGGCACGCTGCCTGGCATCTCCAGCGATGATCCGTCTTCGAACGCCAGCCGCTTGATGCCGATCACCACGGCGGCGGTGCCGCACGCCATCGCTTCGGTAATGCTTCCGCCCTTCACGCCTGCGACCACTTCGTCGATCGAGATGGGCGCTTCGCTGACCTCCATCCCGAGATCGCGCGCGATCTCGAGCAGTGAAGCCCGCGTGACGCCGTCGAGAATCGTGTCGGTGAGCGGCGGCGTGCGCAGCGTGTTGCCCTGGACGAACATGACGTTCATGCCGCCCATCTCCTCGACGTGCTTGTGCTCACGCGCGTCCAGAAACAACACCTGCGCGCAGCCCAGCGCCCGGGCATCTTCGGTGGCTTTCAAGGTGCCCGCGTAGTTCGCGCCGGCCTTGACGCTGCCCATCATCCCCGGCGCCGAGCGCACCGTCGACGTCGCCACGAACACGTTGATCGAACCGGGGCCTTCGCCCGCGTCCTTGAAATAAGGGCCCGACGGCAGCGTGATGACGAAGAAGATGAAGTCGTTCGAGCTCTTGACGCCGAGCGCGGCGTCGACACCCATCACGACCGGGCGAACGTACAGACAACCGGGCGCCGCCGGCACGAAGTGACGCTCGTTCTCGACGAGCGCCTGCACCGCCTCCAGGAAAAACTCGTCGCTGATGGCCGGCAGCCGCAGCCGCTCGGCCGATCGACGGAACCGCTGCGCGTTCAGCTCGGGACGAAACAGGACGATGCGCCCGTTGTCGTGACGATAGGCCTTGAGCCCTTCGAACACCGTCTGGCAGTAGTGGAACACCATCGACGCCGGATGCAGGGAGAAGGGCTCGAGCTGTTGAATTCTGGGGTTGTTCCACTCGCCGTCGTGGTACTCGGCGACGAAGAAATTCGGTGTGAACATCTTGCCGAATTCGAGCTTCCGCGCCACGAGCGGCTCGGTCGGCATCGTCGGCCTCGTCAGCTTGGTGATCACATGGCCATTGTATACTGCCGCGTGTTTTTCCGAGGGCAGATCGTCGGTAAATACAAGATCTTCTCGACACTTGGCAGCGGCGGCTTCGGCACGGTCTACCTCGCCGAGGATACCTGGATCGACAAGAAGGTCGCGCTCAAAGTCCCGCACAAACAGAACCTCGACTTCGGCGAGCTGCTGCGGGAGCCGCGGCTGCTGGCCAGCCTCAATCATCCCAACATCGTCACGATCGTGACGGCCGAGAAGCAGCAGAACGTCTTCTTCATCGTGATGGAGTTCGTGCCCGGCGACACGCTCGAGTCGATCATCGCCCGCGACGGCGCCCTCGACATCACGCAAGCGCTCGACTACACCTGCCAGATCTGCAACGCGGTCGACCATGCGCATCGCCATGGCGTGCTGCACCGCGACCTGCGACCGTCGAACGTGATCGTGTCCGACAACGGCATGGCCAAGGTGGCCGACTTCGGCACCTCGCGATTTCTCGAGATTGCCGCCCATGGCACGACGGTGATCGGCAGCCCGCCGTACATGGCGCCCGAACAGTTTCACGGCAAGGCGGTGTTCGCCAGCGACATCTACTCGATTGGCGTCACGATGTACCAGATGCTGACCGGCGTCCTGCCCTACGACACGCCGTCGCCGGCCGATCTCGAACGCCTGATCCGTGGCGAGCTCCTGACCTCCCCGCGTTTGAAGAACCCGAAAATCCCCAAGGTGATCAGCGACGTGGTGATGAAGGCGATGGCTCCCGAAATTCCGGCGCGCTACCAGCGAGCCAGCGAGCTGCTCGATGCGGTCCTGGCGGTACGCGCGACCGCGCCCCGGCGGGCCCGCGCGACACCGCCCGCCGAATCCTCCCACGACGAGGTGGGCGACATTCAGTCGCGACTGAAAGCGCGCGAAACACCTCAGCCGCGCTTCTGCTGGCACTGCCGCAAACCGCTCCATGCCCGGTCCGACCGCTGCCCCTTCTGTGGCGAGTCGCAATAGCCGATACACTAGGCATCGGGCCTCGGGACTCGCGCCTCGGGGCTCATGAATCGGGGCTTTCGAGCCGCGAGCCACGACACCCGAGCCCCGCCCTGGCCCATGCATGTCAACGATCTCCTGAAAATAGCGGTCGACAACGGCGCGTCGGACCTCCACATCAAAGTCGGCAGCTATCCGATGATGCGGGTGCGCGGCAATCTGGCCGCGGCGTCTGAAGAGAAGCGGCTCGATCACGAAGACGTGGTGGCGATCAGCGCCGCGGTCATGTCGACAGCTCAGCGGCAGAAGTTCAAGGAGGCACAGGAGGTCGACCTGGCCTACAGCGTTCCCGGCCTGGGGCGCTTCCGCTGCAATATCTTTCAACAGCGCGGTACGGTCGGGCTCGTGCTGCGCGTCATCCCGATGCAGATTCGGACGGTGGACGAGCTCGGTCTGCCGCCGGTGCTGAAGAGAATCGCCAACGAGGAACGGGGGCTGGTGCTCGTCACCGGAACAACCGGCAGCGGCAAGAGCACCACGCTCGCCGGGATGATCGATCACATCAACCGCTCGCGGACCGCTCACGTGATGACGGTCGAGGATCCGATCGAGTTCCTGCATCGCGATCAGCTGTCACTCATCAACCAGCGCGAGGTGTCGGTCGACACCCGTTCATTCGCGCAGGCCCTGCGCAGCGCGCTGCGACAGGATCCCGACGTGATTCTCGTCGGCGAGATGCGGGATTTCGAGACCATCGAGACGGCGCTGCTCGCCGCGGAAACCGGCCATCTGGTGTTCTCGACGCTGCACACGCTCGACGCGACCGAGACCATCAACCGCATCATCGCCGTCTTCCCGCCGCATCAGCAGAAACAGGTGCGTCTGCAGCTGGCCAGCGTCCTCAAAGCGGTGATTTCGCAGCGCCTGATCCCCCGGCTGGACGGCCGCGGACGGGCGCCGGCGGTCGAGGTGATGATCAGCACGCCGTTTGTCCGCGACTGCATCGTCGACAAGGAGAAGACCCACCTGATTCCAGGGGCGATTGCCGCCGGCACGTCGCAGTACGGGATGCAGACCTTCGACCAGTCGATCTTCGGGCTCTACGAGCAGCAGCTCGTTTCCTACGAGGAAGCGCTGCGCTGGGCCTCGAACGTCGATGAATTCAAGCTGAAGGTTCAGGGCATCTCCACCACCGCCGACATGAGCCGTGATCAAATGGCCCGCACTGTCGTCGGCAGCGGCGCCCCGGAAATCACCCGGTTTGGCGGTTAGCTGCTGCTCGGACACCGCTCTGGCACTGCTCTGGCACCACTCCGACACCTCCCGGACACCACTTTGACGTCACTTCGATGACCAGGACGTTCCTGTATTTGCAGTAATCGCTCAGGTCAGCAAGAATATCGCTGACCCATGCCCGCGGACGCCTACGTCGATGGCCTGAAACTCGCCGCCGGTCGCGAGCTGTCGGAGGCGCAGCTCCGCCAGCGCCTCGCGCGCAAAGGGCACTCCCCTTCCGAGATCGACTCCGCCGTCGCCCGGCTCAAGGAAGAACGCGCCATCGACGACAGCCGCGTCGCCGAAACGATCGCCAGGTCGGAAACGTCGACCAAGCGTCGCGGCAAGCTGCGCGTCCGCATGCAGATCGAGCGCGCCGGCATCGCCGCCGCAACCGCCCGCAAAGTCGTCGACGATGTCTTCAGCGAGATCGACGCGGACGCGATGCTCGAGATGGCGTTGACGAGACGGATGCTCGGTCGCGAACAGATCGAAGACGACAAAGAGTTCCAGCGCCTCTACCGTTACCTGCTCAACCAGGGATTCGATTCTGAGCGGGTGGTGAGCGCGCTCAGAGCTCGTCGCAAGAAATAACTCTGCACACTCGAGAACGACATGGTGATTGTTCCGCAGTTACAATGATCGGATGACCTCGAACGAGATCCGGTCCTCGTTCCTCCGCTACTTCGAGACGAACGGCCACCGCGTCGTCAGCAGCTCCCCGCTGGTTCCCGGGGACGATCCCACCCTGCTCTTCACCAACGCAGGAATGAATCAGTTCAAGGATGTCTTCCTGGGACGCGACCGGCGCGCCTACACCCGCGCCACCACGTGTCAGAAGGTGATGCGTGTCAGCGGGAAGCACAACGACCTCGAGAACGTCGGCCCCTCGCACACGCACCACACGTTCTTCCAGATGCTGGGCAACTTCTCGTTCGGCGACTACTTCAAGACCGATGCAATCCGGTTTGCCTGGATCCTGTTGACCGAGGTCTGGATGCTGCCGCCTTCCCGGCTGGTGGTGTCGGTATTCAAGGGAGAGAAGGGTATTCCACGGGACGAGGAGGCGTACGAGCTGTGGCGGTCGCTGGTCCCCTCGGACCGGATCATGGAGCTTGGCAGCGACGACAACTTCTGGCAGATGGGTGAAACCGGTCCATGCGGCCGCTGTTCGGAGATCTACTTCGGAAGCGGCACTCCATCCGATCCCGGCGTCGAGATCTGGAACAACGTCTTCATGGAGTTCGACCGCACCGTCGACGGCACCTTGACCCCGCTTCCCGCGCCGTCGATCGACACCGGCATGGGGCTCGAGCGAATCGCGGCCGTCCTGCAGCGCAAGGACTCGAACTACGACACCGACCTGTTCATGCCGCTCCTGACGAAAGTCGGAGAGCTGGCGGACATTCGCTACAAGGACAACGCCGAGCAGGATGTCTCGATGCGCGTGGTCGCCGACCATATCCGGGCAGCGACCTTCCTCATCGCCGACGGCGTGCTGCCGTCGAACGAGTGGCGCGGCTACGTGCTCCGCAAGATTCTCAGGCGCGGGATGCGGCACGGCCGGCACCTGGGTTTGTCGCGCCCGTTCCTGCATCAGCTGGTGCCGGTGCTGGTTCAGGACATGGGCGACGCCTACCCTGAGCTGCGCACCAATCGGGAAACGATCGAGCAAACGATCCTCGCGGAGGAGAAGCGGTTCGAGGCGGTGCTGACCGAAGGCCTGCCGCGGCTCGAGACCGAAATCGGCCGTGCGCTCCAGTCCGCCGATCGGGTGCTGCCGGGAGAAACGGCATTTCGTCTCTACGACACCTTCGGCATCCCGTTCGACTTCATCGAAGATACGTCGGCCGCCCACGACGTCCGCGTGGACCGCGAGGGCTACGAGCAGGCGATGGAGGCGCAGCGCGACACCGCCCGCGGCAAGAGCGCATTCATCAACGCCCGCGCCGGAGCAGAATTCACCATCGAAGACGATCGTGCGCTCATGGATGCTGCCGATCGTTTCGAGGGCTACACGTCAACCCGTGTGGCTGATTCCAAGGTGCTCGCGCTGTTCGACGAAGCCCGGCAAAGGATCGACTCGCTCGCCACCGGCCAGACCGGATTCGTCGCGCTCGAGCGGACTCCCTTCTATCTCGAAGCGGGCGGCCAGGTGTCAGATGTCGGGCGACTGGTCGGCGCCTCCGACCGGACGGTGGCGCTCGTCGACCGCCTGGCAAGAATCCGCACCGGGCTCCCGCGCGCCCACCACGTGCGCATTGAGTCCGGGACGCTGCGGCTCCACGACAGCGTCACCGCGGAGGTCGATTCCGACCTCCGCGACGCAACCCGCCGCAATCACACGGCGACGCACCTGCTGCACGCTGCCTTGCGGGAAGTGCTGGGTGGACACGTCAAACAGGCGGGGTCGCTCGTCGCACCCGACCGCCTGCGGTTCGACTTCGTCCATTTCCAGCCGGTCTCGCGCGGCGAGCTCGATCGCATCGAGCAGATCGTCAACGCGCACATCGTGGCGAATACCGCGGTTGAGACGGAAGTTCGTTCGACCGATGAAGCCATCAAGGCCGGCGCGATGGCGTTGTTTGGCGAGAAGTACGGCGACACCGTGCGCGTCGTCTCGGTGCCGGGCTTCAGCATGGAGCTCTGCGGCGGAACGCATGTCCGCGCCACGGGCGACATCGGCCTGTTCGCGATCGTCGGCGAGAGCGGCGTCGCGGCGGGAACGCGGCG
Organism: uncultured Acidobacteriota bacterium; assembly: GCA_963728825.1. Classification (GTDB taxonomy): domain Bacteria; phylum Acidobacteriota; class Vicinamibacteria; order Vicinamibacterales; family CAVVIG01; genus CAVREM01. The sequence goes on along the minus strand of CAVSLA010000004.1, from coordinate 860,088 downwards.
GCTCGAAGCGCTCACCGGCCTCGGCGCGCTCCGCTGGGCGCAGGAACAACGTGCCGCGCTGCAGCGGATCGTGGATGCGCTGCATGTCAACGCCGATCAGGCGGCAGACGCCATCGACAAGCTGCAGGGCGAGTCCAAGCGGCTGTCTCGTGAAGTCAGTCAGCTCAGGACCAAGGTCGCCATGGGCGGCGGAGCGGCGCAGGTTGACGATGAGGCCGTGGAGGTGTCCGGCGTCAAGCTCACGCGCCGCAAGGTCGCGGACCTCGACAAGGACGCTCTGCGCGGCCTTGCCGATTCGTTGAAATCCCGAATCAAAAGCGGCGTAGTCGTCCTGGCCTCGTCAACCGACGGAAAGGTGCAGATCGTCGTCTCGGTGACGCCGGATCTGGCCGGGCGCGTCAAAGCAGGCCAAATCGTCAAGGACATTGCCCCGATCGTCGGCGGCGGCGGCGGCGGCCGCCCCGATTTCGCCGAAGCCGGCGGCAAGCACCCCGAAAAGATCGACGAAATGCTCGAAGCCGCCGAAGCCGCCCTCCGCCGTCAGCTCAGCTAGTCGCGCGGGGCACTAGCACCCGGCACCGCGCACCCTGCACCCGGCACCCGGCTAGGGCGGCACCCGGCGCAGCCTATCCCCCTCGAGGTTTCGATCCGATAACTCATCTGTGGACGTCACCGCGCAACGCCCATGGTGTAAATCGTTGACCTGCAAGGACATATGTCGTCGTCCGCGTATGTCGGGCGGCGTCCTGGCTTGCCTGGTCACCCTGCTCCTCGCCGGTTCGGCTGTGCCGGCCGATGCGCAGATTTACACCTGGCGCGACGACAGCGGCAATCTGGTTCTTTCGAACAAACCCCGCGAAGGGTCGACGACGGTCACGTCCTACGCGGTCCCTCGCGCTGAAATGGTGCGCGCCACGCGCTACGTCCCCGCCGAGCGAAGCCAACGGTGGGACGACGTCATCGTCGAGCACTCCCGTGAGCACAACGTTCGACCAGATCTCGTTCGGGCCGTCGTCCAGGTCGAGTCCGCCTTCAATCCCTACGCGGTGTCACCCAAGGGTGCGCAGGGTCTGATGCAGCTGATGCCGGCAACCGCGCGAGAACTGGGCGTGAGAAATCCGTTCAATCCCATCGAGAACATCCGCGCCGGCATCATGTATCTGCGGCGGCTCCTGGATCGCTACAACAACGACGAAGTCCTCGCGCTTGCGGCGTACAACGCCGGGCCGACTGCGGTCGACAAGTACGGTGTGAAGGTGCCGCCCTACAAGGAGACCCGCAACTACGTGACCAAGGTGAACCAGATTGCCGGCGAAGCGGCGGCGCGCGTCCCGGCGACGCGGATCTACAAGTCGGCCGAGGTGACCGCCGACGGTCGGGTCATTCCGGTTTACTCGGACAAAAAACCCCAATAGGCCTGAAGAGGGCCGTCACTCGGGGCCCTTCACGACGGGCCGAGGAGGACGGAATGGTATGATTAACGTTTTTGGAGGGTACGAATTACGTGGCTAGCCATGCATCGGCGCTGAAAGCGCATCGACAGAGCCTGAAAAACCGCGAGCACAACCGGCAGTTCCGCGCCCGGCTGCGCAACGCGCTCAAGAGCATCCGTGCCGCCATCGACGGCAACGACCTCGCCGCCGCCCGTTCCGCCCTGAAGCAGACGGTCTCGCTCGTCGACCGCATGGCGAGCAAGGGCATCATCCACAGGAATGCCGCGGGACGATACAAGTCGCGGCTGACGAGCCGGATCGCGAAGTCCAAGGCGGCGTAGGGCCTGTATTCAGGCCCGGCGCGGCTGTCGGCCGCACAACTCCACGACCAGCCGTTCCAGCAGCACTCGCGCGTCGCCGGCGGACCGCTTCAGGTCGACGTCAGTGCGAAACAGCGCATCCACTGCCGGCCTGAGTCGCGCCGGTGCCAGCACCGGGAACTTCGCTCGCACGACCCAGCCCAGTTGACCCAGGACCTTTTCCGGCGGCGCCCCGGCATCCAGGATCAGCGCCAGCTGACGGAGCGCGGTCGCACCGTCACCGGCTTCGATCGCGTTGGTCATCGCCCAATCGTCGAGCAGCACGGCCGGCCCGACAATCTGTTTCACGTCATCCAGCGTGATCGACTTCTGCCCGAGTCCGTAGAGCAGCAGCCGTTCGACGTCGTTGCGCAGCCGTTTGACGTCAGGTCCGCAGCGTTCAGCCAACAAGCGGGCGCCGGCCGGGACGATTTCGGCTCCCGCCGACGCGACGCGGTTCCGCACCCAGCGTTCGGCGTCCATGACGGTTTCGAGCGCGCCGCACTCGACGAGCGTCGCGTGCTTCGACAGCAGCTTGAACATGCGCCCGCGCTTATCGACCGCGGCGGCGACGACCACGAGCGTGGTCTGCGGCGAGGGGTTTCTGACCAGCGTCTCGAACTCATCGAGAGCCCGCGTCGCCGCTTCGCTTTCGCGCTTCGGCATCAACACCGTGTCGGCCTGCATCAGCAACACGACGCGGCGCGGCACCATCATCGGCAGGGTCTGGACGGCGGCGACCAGGCCGGCCACTCCGGCCGCCAGCCGATCTCCAGTCGTCCAGTCGCCGGCGTAGATCCGCTCGACGTTGAAGGCGCGGAGGCCGTCCTCGACGAGTTCCTCGAATTCGTGCGCCAGCGCGCCCTTCTCGATATCGTCTTCGCCGAGCAGCAGATAGATCGGGTCGGTCGCTCCCGATCGGATCTGGGTGATGACCGCGGACGGGGTCGGCAATTTACAATTTACAAGTTGAAATGGACAATGAATTGAACAACGTCTCAGTCCGCCATTCCCAATTGTAAATTCCCAATTGTAAATTTCAGAACGCCTCCAGTATGGCGCTGACGATCGTCCGCGCGAAGTCGGCGCTCATCCGCTCCAGCGCGTTCTGATCCTGACTGAAGAAGGCCGCCGGATCGACGGTCGTGGTCGTGCCCTGCGCCTCGTATTCCTGCCTGAACACCAGACTCGGGTTCTCCCAGAGCACTTTGTCGTCGCGGGTCTCGCGCAGCTGGACGCGCGCCGACATGGTGATGACGTAACGCGAGGCGAGCTGCTGCGTACTGAAGCTCGCTGGCGCAATCGTCACGGCCGTGATCTCGCCGGCCAGCAACGCATCGACCGCGCTCCCGCCTTCCGGCAGGATCCGGTAACGGCCCCGCCCGATGAACTCCGATCGCACCTGCTGCGTCAGCTGCGTTTCCAGATTGAACACCGTCGTCCGATTGGTGAATGTCGGCACGCCGATGGTCGTGATGTGAGCCGGCAGGAAGGAGCCGCGACCGGCGAGGGAGTATCCACAGGCCGGCGCGCCACAAACACAAAGGACACAAAGGACACGAAGGACTCTTCTAGTTAACGACCACACTGACGAGCGGCCCCTTTGCCACCACGACCTTCCGGATGGTCTTGCCGGTGGTATGTGTTCTGACCGTTGGATCCTCGAGCGCCCGGTCCTGGAGCTGCTCGTCCGACAGACCGGCCGGGACGGTCAGCCGCGCGCGCACCTTGCCGTTGATCTGAACGGGCACGACCAGTTCCTCCGCCTTGGCGACCTCTGCGTCGAACGTCGGCCATGAGGCCTCGGTGAGCGGCTCGGGATGGTCGAGCATCTGCCAGAGCTCCTCGGCCGTGTGCGGGGCAAACGGCGAGATCATCAGGACGAGCGCGTCGATCGCTTCGCGCAACACCGCGATGGACTGGGTCCGCTCGATTCGCCCGACCGGTGCGTCGGCACGCCCTGGCGCACCGTGCGGGGTCGCCTCGCTGAACGAGTACAGCTCGTTGACCAGCTCCATCAGCGACGAAACCGCGGTGTTGAGGTGCATCCGCTCTTCGATGTCCACCGTCACGCGGCGGATCGTCTCGTGGGTCTTGCGCCGCAGCGCCCGCTCGGCGTCCGTGCAGTCCGGGCCGCACGCCGGAATGCCTTCGCCGCCGATGGTTTCGGACCAGTGATCCACCAGGCGCCAGACGCGCAGCAGAAACCTGAAGCTGCCCTCCAGGCCGGCATCGCTCCACTCGACTTCCTTTTCCGGCGGCGCGACGAACATCACGTAGAGGCGCAGCGCGTCCGCGCCGTACTTGGCCAGCATGTCGTCGGGGTCGACAACGTTGCCCTTCGACTTCGACATCACGGCGCCATTCTTGAGCACCATCCCCTGCGTCAGCAGGCGCTTGAATGGCTCGTCGAACGTCACCAGCCCCTCGTCGCGCAGCACGCGGGTGAAAAAACGCGAGTAGAGCAGGTGGAGAATAGCGTGCTCGACGCCGCCGCTGTAGAAGTCGACCGGCATCCAGTAGCCGGAGGCGGCCGGATCGAACGGCAGCTCGGCATTCTGAGGGTCGCTGAAGCGCAGGAAGTACCACGACGAATCGACGAACGTGTCCATCGTGTCCGTCTCGCGGCGCGCCGGGCCGCCGCAGCGCGGACAGGTGGTGTTGACGAACTCCGGAATCTGCGCCAGCGGCGAATCGCCGCGGCCGGTGAAGTTGGCCACCTTCGGCAGCTCAACCGGCAGCTGCTCGGTACGGCACGCCGACGACGCCGTCGTTCGGACAGTAGACCACCGGGATGGGGGTTCCCCAATAACGCTGGCGCGAGATGCCCCAGTCCTTGAGCCGGTACTGGATTTCACCCTGGCCGCTGCCGCGCGCCTCGGCGTCGCGGGTCATGCGGCTGATGACGTCCGGCGCCCGCTGGCCGGAGTAATCGCCCGAATCGACCAGCGTGCCGTAGTTGGTGGTCGCCTGCGTCAACCGCGCGGCGTCGCGGCCGGCCGCATCGGCCGGATCCTGGACCACCACCACGCGAATCGGCAACGAATACTTGCGGGCGAACTCGAAGTCCCGCTGATCGTGCGCCGGCACCGCCATGATCGCGCCGGTGCCGTACTCGGCCAGCACGAAATTGGCGATCCAGATCGGCACCTCCTCGTTGGTGAACGGGTTGACCGCCGTCCGCCCCGTGTCGAATCCTTCCTTTTCGATCGCACCGGTCAGCCGGGCCTCGCGGTCCAGAGCGCGGAAGCTGGCGACGCGCTTGCGGAACTGATCGGGTTCGGGGCTCTGCGCGGCGAACGCGTCCACCATCGGATGTTCCGGCGCCAGCAGCACGAAGGTGGCACCGAAAATCGTGTCGATGCGGGTCGTGAAAATCTCGATGGCGTCCGACGCGCGCGCCACCGGAAACTTGATGCGAGCGCCCTCCGAGCGCCCGATCCAGTTGCGCTGCATCACCACGACCTTCTCGGGCCAGTCGGTCAGGGTGCTCAACCCCTCGAGGAGCTCGTCGGCGTACTGCGTGATCCTGAAGAACCACTGCTCGAGGTTGCGGGTCACCACCGTCGTGCCGCAGCGCCAGCAGGCGCCGTCGACCACCTGCTCGTTGGCCAGCACGGTCTGACAGCTCTCGCACCAGTTCACGGTCGAGCGCTTGCGGTAGGCCAGCCCGCGCTCGAACATCTTCAGGAAGATCCACTGGTTGAACTTGTAGTAGTCGGGCAGACAGGTGGCGATCTCGCGGCCCCAGGCGTAGCTGATGCCGAGCCGCTGCAGCTGCCCCTTCATGTGCGCGATGTTGTCGAGCGTCGACTGCTCGGGATGTGTGCCGGTCTTGATCGCGGCGTTTTCGGCGGGCAGCCCGAACGCATCCCAGCCGAACGGATGCAGCACGTTGTAGCCGCGCATCCGTTTGGTCCGCGCCATCACGTCGCCGATGATGTAATTGCGCACGTGGCCGACGTGAGCGTGCCCCGACGGGTAGGCGAACATCTCGAGGCAGTAGAACTTCTCGCGTGACGGATCGACGTCGACCTCGAAGGCCTTCGCCGCCGTCCACGCCTGCTGCCACTTCTTATCGAGCTGTTGCGGCTTATACTCGGTCATGTGATGAAGTCTAGATTGTACACTGCGCTCCTGGCGGTGCTGATGGCGCCGGGGTGCGGCGGCGGCGCCCCCGCCGCCACCGATACCGCCGCCTCACTGCGCGCGTTGTTCGATCGTGAGTGGGAGTGGGAGCTCGCGCAGGATCCGTTGAGCGCGACGTATCTCGGCGACACGCGCTGGAACGATCGCTGGCCGGATCTGAGCGCCGAGGCGCTCGAGGCGCGGCAGAAGCACCGGCAGGACGTCCTGCAGGAGCTGGCCGCCATCAGTCGCGACGCGCTGCCGCCGGCCGACCAGATCAACTACGACATCTTCAAGTACCAGTACGAAACGAGCACCGAAGGGTTCCAGCACCGTTATCACCTGATCCGCACGGCCACCTACGACGGCATCCACACCATCGAACAGATCGTCGACTCGATGCCGTTCGCGACGGCGAAAGACTTCGACCACTGGCTGGCCCGGCTCGAGGCCTTCCCGGTCTACATCGATCAGAACATCGCCCTCATGCGCGAAGGGATCCGCACCAACGTCCTGCTCCCCAAAATCATCGGGGTTCGAGTCGTCGAGCGGGTCGGTCAGATTGCCAGGTCTCCCGTCGAGTCGAGTGGCTTTTACCGACCGTTCCTCGCTCTGCCCGACGCAGTCCCGGCGGCCGAGCGTGATCGGCTGAGGCAGACCGGTGCCGACCGTGTCCGCTCGCGCGTCCAGCCCGCGTTCGCGCGGCTCGAGGAATTTCTTCAGAAGGAATATCTGCCGGCCTCCTACGACCGCGTCGGCTGGTGGCAGACGAGCAGTGCCGAAGCCGGCTACCGCTACTTCGCCCGCTACCACACCACGACCACGCTCACGCCTCAGGAAATCCACGATCTGGGTCTGCGCGAAGTTGAACGGATTCGTGGCGAGATGGAGTCGATCAAAAACGAGGTCGGCTTCAGCGGACCGCTCTCGAGCTTCTTCACGCACCTCAGAACCGATCCGCGGTTCTTCTACAAAACGAGCGAGGAGCTCCTCGAAGGCTACCGCTCGGTCGCGAAGCGCGTCGATCCCGAGCTGGTGAAAATCAGCCGGAGGCTGCCGCGAGCGCCGTACGGCGTGCTGCCGATCCCGGCGTCGGTCGCCCCGATCACCACGACCGCCTACGCCAACTTCGGATCAGTCGACGGCTCACGACCGCCTTACGTCTTCGTCAATCTCTACAAACCGGAGACCCGCCCCAAGTGGGAAATGATCGGTCTGATGCTGCACGAAGGGATGCCCGGCCACTGTCTTCAGGGTGCGGTGGCGCTCGAACAGGGCGCGCTGCCCGCCTTCCGCCGCAACGCAGGATTCACCGCCTACACCGAGGGCTGGGGGTTGTACGCGGAGTCGCTCGCCGATGAAATGGGGCTGTACCGCGACGATCGCTACAGCAAGTTTGGCCAGCTGACGTACCAGATGTGGCGCGCCGTCCGCCTGGTGGTTGATACCGGCATGCACGTGATGAAGTGGGATCGCGAGCGGGCCATCAAGTACTTCATGGACAACGCCGCCAAGACCGAGGTCGACGTCACGAACGAGATCGATCGGTACATTTCCTGGCCCGGACAGGCGCTCGCCTACAAAGTGGGCGAACTGAAGATTTGGGAGCTTCGCCGCAAGGCCCAGGCGGCGATGGGCGAGAAGTTCGACGTCCGCGACTTCAACGACCTCGTTCTGCAGACAGGAGCGGTGCCGTTGCACATCCTCGAACAGCGCGTGAACGCGTGGATTGGTGGACGGTAACGGTCGTTCTACGTTCTACGTTCTACGTTCTACGTTCTACGTTCTACGTTCTACGTTCGTCGGAGTTTCCGTGGTAGCGTTCCAGCAGTTATGAAACCGCATCTCGCAGTGGCATTCGTCGCGTCGATCGTGATGGCCGGCTGTTCGCCGGATGGCGCGCCGGTTTCGCCTCCCTCAGACGTCCAGAGCGGCGTCGTGGGCGTCGGTGACGGCACGCTCTATTACGAGATGCTGGGGAAAGGTGCGCCGGTCATTTTGATCCACGGCGGGTTCGGCGATCGTCGGATGTGGGACGACCAGTTTCAGCCGCTCGCCCAGGCATTCAAGGTCATCCGCTACGACCATCGCGGCTTCGGCAAGTCGCCGGCGCCCGCTCAGCCGTACTCGCCGGTCGCCGATCTCGTGAAAGTCATGGACCATTTGCAGCTGAAGCGCGCCAACCTGGTCGGCAACTCGATGGGCGGCACGCTGGCACTCGACTTCGCGCTCACTCACCCTGATCGCACCGGCGCGGTCGTCGTGATCGCCAGCACGGCCAGTGGCTATCCGCTTCCTGAAGAAGATCGCAAGGGCATCGCCGACGTGATGACCGCAGCAAAGGCGCAGGGTACTGCCGCAGCCGCGGCGCTCTGGTTGCAGCATCCGATGGTCCAGGTCGCCGCCCGCCATCCCAACGCCGCCGCCCGCCTGCGCACGATGGTCGAGGACAACCAGAGATTCTTTCTGATGGAGCACTGGCCCGAGGAACGGATGTCGCCGCCGGCGTTCGAACGGATCGCCGACTTGAAGGCGAACGTGCTGTTCGTCGTCGGCGACCGCGACGTCCCTGCCGTGCGTGATGGGGCCGCCGCCAGCGCCGCCCGGATCAAAGGTGCCCGGATCGTGACCATCGCTGGCGCCGACCATCTGCCTCAGATGGAAGAGCCGGCGGCGGTCAACAAGCAGCTCGTCGACTACATCAGCCTGAACGGGTGCTGACGATTCGAAGGACGTGGGACGCTACGCTTGAAAACGCCAGTGTTTTGCCAGCGCCTGGCGAGCGGCAGCTACCGACGCGCGGCCGCGTGACGAAGGCGTGGCGGTCCGTGGCCACTCGGCTGGAGCAGCGGGACCAGCCAGGACATCCATGACGCCACGCACGGAATCCGCAAGGGCGCGGAGGTCATAGCCCCCTTCCGTGATCGCCGCAATGCGTCCCCGGCAGCACTCCTCGGCGACATTTCTGAGCTCCATCGTCATCGCCCCGAACGCCGGCGTCGTCAGTCGCATGCCCGCCAGCGGATCGCGCTCGTGCGCATCGAACCCGGCCGACACGAGGATCAGATCCGGTTTGAATTGCCGAAGGATCGGTAGCACGACTTCCGTGAAGACCAGGCGGTAGTCGTCGTCGGTCGCACCCACCTCGATCGGTGCGTTGGCGGTGAAGCCAGCGCCCGCACCGCGACCGATCTCGTCCGCAGCGCCCGTTCCCGGATAGAAGGGGTATTGGTGGAGCGAGACGTACAGGACGTTCGGATCGGACTCGAACGTATGCTGCGTGCCATTCCCGTGATGGACGTCGTAGTCGACGATGGCCACGCGTCCGGCGCCGAGGGTTCTGGCGTGCGCGGCGCCGACCGCGACGTTGTTGAACAGGCAGAAGCCCATCGCCCGGGCCCGCTCGGCATGGTGCCCGGGCGGACGGACCAGCGCCAACGCGCGTTGCTCGTCACCGCCGAGCACCCGCTCGACTATTTCGATGGCTGCGCCGGCGGCCAGCAGCGCCGTTTGATACGAATCCGGCGAGGTGTAGGTATCGGGGTCGAGCGCGACGGCGTTCCCTGCCGTTTCGGCCATCCTGCGCAGATGCTCGTCGCTATGGACCCGTGCCAACTGTTGGCCCGTCGCCGGCCGAGGCGCCACCGCTTCGCCCTTCCGCTCGCGCCAGGCGGCGGCAATCACGTCCATCACCTCGGCGCGCTCCGGCGCTTCGGGATGGCCGGGCGGCGTCTGATGATCGGCGAAGCGCTCCGAGGCGACAACGACCAGTGGCATGCGAAGGCGAGAGAATTCTACGTCAGTTGCGACTCGGCTAAGATGGGCGCGCATGTCCACGACTTCGACCGCCAGCCCGCCGCCCGCCCTCTGGAGATGGGGGGTGCTCATCGCGATCAGCGTCGCGATGTTCGGCAACTACTACGCCTACGACTCGGTCGCACCGGTGGCCGACACGCTGCAGCGGCAGCGTGGCTTCACCGACACCCAGCTCGGCACGCTCAATGCGATTTACAGCCTGCCGAACATCGTCATGGTGTTCATCGGCGGCATCATCGTCGACCGGTTCGGCACCCGGCTGTCGACGCTGCTGTTTTCGATCATCAGCCTGGTGGGTGCCCTGCTGACGGCCATCGCCCCGACCTTTCCAACGATGGCCCTCGGCCGTCTGATTTTTGGTCTCGGCGCCGAGTCGATGATCGTCGCAATCACCGTGGCGATCGGTCAGTGGTTCGTTGGCCGTCAGCTGGGATTCGCATTCGGCGTCAATCTGAGCATCGCGCGGGCGGGCTCGTACAGCGCCGATATGTCGCCGACCTGGTTCCGCAGTCTCTACGAGATGGGCTGGCAGCCGCCTCTCCTGCTGGCCACCGGGTTCGCGGTCATCACCGTCGTCGCATGCCTGGTGTTCTACCTGCTGGAGCTGAGCGCGGCGGGACGATTCAACCTGCAACGGCCGGCCGCTCCCGATCGAATCGTGTGGAGTGATCTGTGGCGCTTCGATCGCTCCTACTGGTACATCGTCGGCCTCTGCGTGACGTTCTACTCGGTGATCTTTCCGTTCCGCAGCACCTTCGCCATCCTCTACTTCCAGCATGCCCACCGTCTCGGCCTCGAGGAGGCCGGCGCCATGAACGGCTACGTGTATCTCGCCGCGATCTTCGCCACGCCGTTGTTCGGACTGATGGTGGACAAGATCGGCCACCGGGCCGCCTTCATGGCATTCGGCTCGTTCCTGCTGTTCATGGTCTTCCCGATCCTGGCGTACACGAACATGAGCTTGTGGGTGAGCACCGTGCTGCTCGGCATCGCATTTTCTCTCGTGCCGGCGGTGCTGTGGCCGGCAGTGCCCTATGTGGTGTCGGCGGAACGGCTCGGCACGGCCTACGGTCTGATGACCATGCTCCAGAACGTCGGCCTGACGGTCTTCAATCTCGCCGCGGGCCTGTTGAATGACGCCAACGGCGCCGGCCCGGACAACGCGGCCGGATATACGCCGATGTTGTGGATGTTCTGTCTGCTGAGCCTGTTCGGATTCGCCTTCGCCGCGGCGCTGCGCAAGCGCGAAACCAGCCCGGCAGGACACGGCCTGGAGTCGATTCGCGCCGCCGTCGTTTAAGCGAGCATTGCCTGAGCGCGGCTCTCGAGTACTTTCAGTGCCGCCTCGAGCCTGCGACGGGCGTCGTCGATCGCGGCGGCGTTCGCGTCAGGCGCCACGTCGAACGGCTCGCCCATCGCAATCGAGACCGTCGCGAACGGCGAGGGAATCTGCGTGCGGTCCCAGCTGGTTAATGTCCAGTGGCGATTGGCTTCGAGGTGGAACGGCAGCACGGGGTTGCCGGTCGCCTTGGCCAGCCAGACCGCACCCGGTTGCGCGACGCGTGCCGGACCTCGCGGACCGTCAAGCGTGAACCCGGCAGGCTTGCCGGCGGCCATCTCGCGCGTGAGCTGCAGCAACGCCTTCAGACCGCCGCGAGAGGTCGAGCCCCTGGCCGTCCCGTAGCCGAATCGTTCGATGATCCCGGCAATCCATTCGCCGTCGAAGTTTTCGCTGGTGATGACGACGATTCCGCGGCGGCGGAAGTAATAGGTCGCGGGGAGAATGCGGCCATGCCAGAAGGCCATGATCGGCTGGCGGCCGCCCTTGACGATCGCGTCGTAGTGTTCGAGCCCCTCGGTCCGCCACCGTAGTGTGGCACCGAGCGCGGAAATCAGCGGGTAGCCGGCGGCCGCGATCAGCCTGGCCTGCAGCCGCTGTTTTGCGGATAGATGATTAGCCGGTCTTTTCGAGACGCCCATTGACGAACGTCATCAGATCGACGAACTGAATCTGTCCTGCATCCGGCGCGCTGGTCTGCGCTCCTTTCAACATGATCGAGCAGAACGGGCAGGCGGTGACGACGGTCGTCGCGCCGGTCTCCTGCAGCTGCTTGAACCGCACGTCGCTGATCCGTGAACCCGGCTCTTCTTCCTTGTCGGCGAACAGCAGGCCTCCGCCGGCGCCGCAGCAATACGGGTTGTCGCGATTTCTGACCGGCTCCTTGATGTCAGCACCGAACCGGGTCAACAGCTCGCGGGGCTCGTCGACTTTGCCGGCGTAACGGCCCAGGTAACAGGGATCGTGATAGGTGACGCTGCCGTCGCCACCTGCTGATCCCCGAAGCCCGCGGGTAATCCTCTCGACGAATACCGCTGAATGGACGACTTCGACCTGGTAACCGAACTTCCGGTAATCGTCGCCGAGCGTCTTCACACAATGCGGACAGGAGCTCAGGATCGTTTTGACGCCGGCATTTTTCAGGTCCTCGATGTTCGCGTTGGCAAGTTCCTGATACATGTATTCGTTGCCGGTCCGCTTGGCGGGATCGCCGTTGCAGCGCTCCTTCGACAGCACGCCGAACCTGACGCCGCGCCCCCGGAGGATCTCGAAGAGCGCGCGCAGCGACTTCTGAAAGTCGGCCTCGAACGCCCCCGCGCAGCCCAGCCAGACGAGCACGTCGTGTTTCGCCGGGTCGAAGATCTCGAGCGCCGAGGATTCGACGAATTTCTGGCGCTGGTCGTAGCTCAGGCCCCAGATGTTGGACCGCCGTTCGAGATTGTTGTACATCCCGGCGAGGTACTCGGGCGCGTCTCCATTCGAGACGAGCCCGCGACGCGTGCCGATAATCAGCGGGACGTGCTCGATGCCGACTGGACACTGGTTCTCACAGGCGCCGCACGTCGTGCACTGCCAGAGCACTTTGTCCGTGTAGACATCCACCAGCTTGGCGTCGCGTGGACCGTGCAGCAGCGCGTCCTGCGTCTGCAGGATGATCGTTTTCGGGTTGAGCTCTTTGCCGGCGCCCCACGCCGGGCAGTTCACCTGGCAGCGGCCGCACTCGACGCAGGTGAACGCGTCGAGAACCGCCTTGCTGCCGAGATCCTTCACCACTTCGAGGCCGACCTGCTCCTTCTCGAAGTCGAGATTCGGCACGTTGCCGAGCTCGGGCGACTTGAGGAAGACGGTGATCGGCGACAGCACGAGATGGAAATGCTTCGACGCGGGAATCAGCGCCAGAAAGACCAGGATCACCAGCGAGTGCACCCACCAGTTGATCCGACCGATGGTCGACTCTTCGACGAGCCGCCAGCCGAGGAGGAAGGTCATCATCAACGTGGCAATGAACAGGGCGATGACGACCGATTCGATCGAGAGCTTCTGGCCGAGCGCCACCGGCCTGAAGATGGCCCGCCGAATCAGGAGGAAGACGATGCCGGCCAGCACGGCAATCGCAAACGGCGTCAGGATGACCCGGTAAGAGTGGAACCACCCGGTATCGGTCAGATCGACGATGCCCAGACCATGAAGGAACTCGGTCACCGTGTAGCCGCCGAACGCCACGAAGCCCCAGAACACCAGGGCGTGGGCCAGACCGGGAATCGGCCGTTCCTTGATCGTCTGTCGCTGGAGAACGACGTCTAGGAGAAACCGCCGGATACGGAGGGCGGGCTCCGACAGCGAAAAGTTGTTGGGTGCGGCGACGATCAGCCGGACGCGCGTCGCGACCTGCGCCGCAAAGGCACCGACGAACCCCAGGACCAGCAGCCAGAGAATCAGCGTCGACATCTGACGCGAGGCCAGCTATTCCTTCAACGCGTTGATCATCGCCGGCACGATCTCGAACAGATCGCCGACGATGCCGAAGTCGGCGACTTCGAAGATGGGCGCGTCGGGATCTTTGTTGATCGCGACGATGGTGCTGGCGCCTTTCATCCCGACCAGATGCTGGATCGCGCCGGAGATGCCCAGGGCGAGATACAGCTTCGGGGCAACGGTCTGGCCCGAGCTGCCGACCTGACGCTCCATCGGCAGCCAGCCGGCGTCGCAGATCGGCCGCGACGCGGCAATTTCCGCGTGGAGGGCGGCCGCGAGCTGCTGGGCGAGCGCGATGTTGCTCTGCTCCTTGATGCCCCGTCCTACCGAGACAATCCGCTCGGCCTGGGAAAGGTCGACCGCCTGCTTGGCTTCCTGGAACGGTGGTTCGGGCTTCTGGCGGACGGCTGAACCGTCCACGGTCACCGGCAGCGCGCGAGTCGGCGCCGCAGCTGCCCCACGCTTCGCCTGATCGGCGCGGAACGCCCCGATCTGGAACGTGACGAAGTGCGGCGCCGGACCAAGCGGCACGACGTCGGCGGTCAACTTCCCCTGAAACATCGGCCGGACGAACACGACCTCTGCCCCACCCGACCCCTTGATCGCGGTCACATCGGTGATGATGGCGCGATCCAGCCTGGCGGCGAGTTTTGGCGAGAAGTCACGCGTCTGATAGGTGTGCGGGAGGGCGACGAGCGACGGCTTCAGCTGGTCGATCGCCGACTGAAGTGCAGCCGTATAGCCATCCGGCGTATACGCCTCGAGCGCCGGGCTTTCGACGGTGACGACTTCCGCCACCGCCGCCGCGGCCAGTTCACCAGCCGCGGCGCCTGCTTCGGCAGTCGAGCCAGGCAGCGCGATCGTGATCGGATCGCCGTTGCCGAGCTGCTGCGCGGCGGCAATCGTCTCCCAGGTGGCGCGGTTCAGTTTGCCGCCGCGCTGTTCGCCGATGATCAGGATCACGCGATTACCCGGGCTTCCTCACGAAGCTTTCGGACCAGCTCCTTCGCGGCTTCGGTCGCCGATCCGGATATGAGCTGCGTTTTCTTGGTCTTTTCCGGTACGTAGAGGCTGACGATCTTCTGTCGGGAGGCGGCCGCGGCAGGCAGGCCCGCCTTGCGAACCTCTTTCTTCTTGGCTGCCATGATCCCTTTGAGCGTCGCGTAGCGCAGCTGATTGATGCCGCTCTGAATCGTCAGCACGGCCGGCAGCGGCATCGACACCCACTGGAACCAGCCACCTTCGAGCTCGCGTTTGACCCGCAGGGACGCCTCCGCCGCCTGTACCTCCATGATGATCGTCGCGTGCGGGAGGCCGAGCCGCTCCGCGAGGATCACGCCGGTCTGCGCGAACCCCTGATCGTCGGACTGGAGCCCGGTGAGAATCAGATCGAACTGTTCATCTTTCATTGCGGCGCCGAGGGCTTCGGCGACCGCAAACGCATCGGCGCTCGCCAACCCGTCGTCTTCGACGTGAATCGCCCGGTCGGCGCCGCGCGCCAGCGCCTCGCGAATGACCTGCGCGACGCGCGACGGCCCGGCTGAACAAACGACCACCTCCCCGCCGTGCTTTTCCTTCAAGCGCAGCGATTCCTCGAGCGCGTAGGCGTCCGGCTCGTTCATCTCGTAGGTGGCATCCTGCTCGCGGATCCACGTCTTGGCGTCATTCAGGCGGGGCTGCCAGTCGCGGGTCGGAACCTGTTTGATGCAGACGGCAATCTTCATCCTTCGTACCGCTTGAAGAGCAGCGCGGCGTTGGTGCCGCCGAAGCCGAAGGAGTTCGACAGGGCGTAGGTGATGGCGATCGGCCGGGCGGCGTTCGGCACGTAGTCCAGGTCGCACTCCGCATCGGGCTCGTCGAGGTTGATGGTCGGCGGGGCGAGCTGGCGATGGACCGCCAGCGCGGTGATGCCCGCCTCGAGACCGCCGGCGGCGCCGAGCAGGTGGCCGGTCATCGACTTGGTCGACGAGACCGCAAGCGCCCTGGCGTGCTCACCGAAACAGCGCTTGATGGCCAGCGTCTCCAGCTTGTCGCCCTGCGGCGTGGAGGTGCCATGCGCGTTGATGTAGCCGACCTGATCGGGCGCGATGCTCGCGCTCTCGATCGCCGAGCGCATCACCCGGAACGCGCCTTCGCCGTCCTCGGAGGGCGCGGTGATGTGATACGCGTCGGCCGACATGCCGTAGCCGACCAGCTCGGCGTAGATGTGCACGCCGCGCCGCCGCGCCGACTCGTACTCTTCGAGAATCAGCACCCCGGCGCCCTCGCCGACAATGAACCCGTCGCGGTCCTTGTCGAACGGGCGGCTGGCGCGGGCCGGCTCGTCGTTGCGGGTCGACAGCGCCCGCAACGCGCCGAATCCGCCGATCCCCATCGGCGTGATGGCGGCCTCGGATCCGCCGGCAATCATCACGTCCGCGGCGCCGCGCAGGATGATCTCGTAGGCGTCGCCGATCGCATGGGCCGACGCCGAGCAGGCGGTGCAGGTCGCCGAGTTCGGCCCCTTCGCGCCGAAGCGGATCGACACCTGACCGGCCGCCAGGTTGATGATCGCGGAGGGAATGAAGAACGGCGAAATCTTGCGCGGTCCGCCTTCGAGCAGCGCGCGATGCTCCCGCTCGATGGTCGTGAACCCGCCGATTCCCGAGGCGATGAACACCCCGACCCGCCGCTCGTTTTCGGCGGTGACCTTGAAGCAGGCGTCATCCATCGCGAACTGCGCAGCGGCAATCGCGTACTGGATGAAGACGTCCATCTTCTTGACGTCTTTCTTCTCGATGAACGCCAGCGGATCGAAGTCGCGCACCTCGCCGGCAATGCGCGTGGCAAAGAGCGATGCATCGAACTTGGTGATCGTGTCGATGCCGCTCCTGCCCTCGATCAGCGCCGCCCAATTGGCGTCGGTGCCGATGCCGAGCGACGACACCAGCCCGATCCCCGTCACGACAACTCGCCGTGTCCCCATCCGGTTCTACTTCTTGCTCTTGGCGTGCGACTCGATGTACTCGACCGCTTCCTTCACGCGGGTGATCTTCTCGGCGTCTTCATCCGGGATCTCGATCCCGAACTCCTCTTCGAACGCCATGACGAGCTCCACCGTGTCGAGCGAGTCGGCGCCGAGATCGTCGACAAATGACGCGTCCGGCGTCACCTCTTCCTCGTCCACCCCAAGCTGCTCGACGATGATGCTCTTGACCTTGTCGGCTACCGCCATCACGCCTCCTCATCGAAATTGGTGAATGGGTGAGTTGGTGAACTGGTGAGTTTCAGGAGTCACCGCCATTCACCAACTCGCCGATTCACCAACTCGCCAATTCACATGTACATTCCGCCGTTGACCGCCAGCACGTGCCCTGTAATATACGCTGCCTCGTCCGACGCGAGAAAGCACGCCGCCGCCGCCACATCGTCCACCGACCCCAGCCGGCCGAGTGGAATCTGGGTCGACCAGTCGACCTGCGCCTTCTCGGCCAGGGCACGCGTCATGTCGGTGTCGATCATGCCGGGCGCAATGACGTTCACCGTGATGCCGCGCGAAGCGACCTCGCGCGCCAGCGCCTTGGCGAACCCGACCAGCCCCGCCTTCGAGGCGGCGTAATTGGTCTGGCCGGCATTGCCCATCTGACCGACGACCGAGCTGACCGCGATGATCCGGCCGGCGCGCTGTTTGAGCAGCGGCCGCATGGCGGCCTGGGCGAGCGTGAAGGTTGCCGTCAGGTTCGTCGCGATCACCGCGTCCCAGTCGTCGCGTTTCATCCGCATCAGCAGCTGATCGCGGGTAATGCCGGCGTTGCTGACCACGATATCGAGCCGGCCATGACGCGCCACGATCGATCCGGGCAGTTCGGCGAGCGCCGCCGGATCGGTGACGTCGACGCCGACGCTCTCGGCGCGTCCGCCCGCCGCGGTGATGGCGGCCGCCGTTTCCGCGGCGTTCGCACTCCGCGCCGCCGCGACGATCGTTGCCCCCTGCCCGGCCAGCCGCACCGCGATCGCCCGGCCGATGCCACGCGACGCACCCGTGACAAGCGCGACTTTGCCGGAGAGATCGAACATCAGAGGATCGCCTCGACCGCGGCCAGATCGTCCGGCGCGCCGAAGCTCGCGATCGACGCCTCGCGGTGAATCTTGCGGACCAGTCCGCTCAACACCGTCCCCGGACCCACCTCAACATACGTTGTGACGCCCTCGGACGCAAGGCGCCTCACGACCGCTTCCCAGCGGACCGGAGACGACACCTGCGCGACCAGTGCGTCGATCGCGGCCTGCGCCGAGCGCTTGGGTTCGGCGTCGACGTTGGCAATCACCGGCACGCGCGGATCCTGCGCGGCGACCGCGCGCAGCTCGGGAGCCAGCCGTTCTTCGGCCGGCTTCATCAGCGCACAATGGAACGGGGCGCTGACCGGCAGCGGAATGACACGCTTGGCGCCCGCCGCCTTCGCGCGCTCACCAGCGCGCGCCACCGCCGCCTGGGCTCCGGCAATCACCACTTGTCCCGCGCCGTTCAGGTTGGCGGGGCTCACCACTTCGCCCTGCGCGGCCTCCGCACAGGCCTGTGCCACCTGCTCGGCATCCAGGCCGAGTATCGCCGCCATCGCACCGGTCCCGACCGGCACCGCTTCCTGCATGTAGCGCCCGCGCCGCCGCACGATCTTCAGCGCCTCGGCGAAGGTCATCGTTCCCGCCGCGACGTGAGCCGAGTATTCGCCCAGGCTGTGTCCGGCGACGAAAGCCGGTTCGACCCCTTTCGACGCGAGCAGCCGGTGGGCCGCGATGCTGACCGTCAGGATTGCCGGCTGCGTGTTCTCGGTCAGGGTCAGCTGATCTTCGGGCCCCTCGAAACAGATGCGGCTGATCGGCTCGTCGAGCGCGGCATCGGCTTCGGCAAAGGCCTCGCGGCAGATCGGAAACGCTTCCGCGAGCGCCTTCCCCATCCCGACCTTCTGCGATCCCTGGCCCGGAAAAATGAAAGCGATCAATGGTGCGGCACCGTTGCGGCGGCGATTTCCCGCTCGAGACGTTCGATGTATTGGCTGGATGCAAACCGGTAGGCCATCGCCACGGCATTCCGCACGGCTTTGGCGCTGGACCGGCCGTGACCGACGATCGCGATGCCGGCGGGGCCGAGCAGCGGGGCGCCCCCGTACTCGGAGTAGTCGACCCGCTTGCGGAAGTGGCGCATGGCGCGGCTGGTCAGGAGCGAGCCGACCCGCGTCGTGATGGTGCTCGACAGCTCGTCGGCGAGCAGCTCCTCGATGACCTCGACCAGCCCCTCGCTCACCTTCAGAGCGATGTTTCCCGTGAACCCGTCGCAGACGATGACGTCGGCCGCGCCGCTATAGACATCGCGTGCTTCGACATTACCGATGAACGATAACGGCGAGGCTTTGAGGAGGCGGTGCGCTTCGCGCGTCAGCTCGTTGCCTTTCGATGCTTCTTCTCCAATCGACAGCAGCCCGATCCGCGGCGCGTCGATCGCGAATCCCACGCGCGCGTAGACGCTGCCCATCACGGCGAACTGGAGGAGGTGCTGCGGACGGCACTCCACGCTCGCGCCGACATCCAGCAGAATTGCCGGATGACGCCGCGTCGGGATCGTCGCGGCGAGCGCCGGACGGTCCACCCCCGGCAGCATGCCGAACGCGCTGTACCAGGCCATCACGGTCGCGCCGGTATGCCCCGCGCTGAACAACGCCGCGGCTTCGCCGCGCGCCACTGCTTCGGCGGCGATTCTGATCGAGGCATTGGGCTTCCGGCGCAGCGCTGCCGCGGGCGCCTCGGCCATATCGATCACGGCGTCTGCGTGCGCGATGCGGACACGCTCCCGATCGACGCCCGGATGGCGGCTCAATTCCTCTTCGAGCCGGTCCGTGGGGCCGACCAGCGTGACGCCGAGATCGAAATGACGCGACGCGGCGAGGGCCCCGTCGACGATGTGGCTGGGCGCCTCGTCGCCACCCATCGCGTCGACTGCGATCTGAATCATCTCGGGTGCCGGGTGCAGGGGGCCGGGTGCCGGGTGCGGGGTGCCAGGTGCCGGGGGCCGGGTGCTCCTTTTGGCGAGCCAAGCGCAAAGTGCCACGGAGCTGCGTTACGGCAGGCACGCCGCGAGCTCAGTGTCAAGCCGCGCCAACCGCTCAGTGCCAAGCTGCGCCAAGCGCTCAGTGTCAAGCCGCGCCAAGCGCTCAGTGTCAAGCCGCGCATCGCGCGCGGACGCAGCACCCAGCACCGCGCACCCGGCACCCGGCACCCTGCACCCGGCATGTCCTTATTCTTCCTCGACGGCGCGCGCCTGGCGGCCGCGGTAGTAGCCGCAGTTGGGACAGACGC
Organism: uncultured Acidobacteriota bacterium; assembly: GCA_963728825.1. Taxonomy (GTDB): domain Bacteria; phylum Acidobacteriota; class Vicinamibacteria; order Vicinamibacterales; family CAVVIG01; genus CAVREM01. The sequence continues at coordinate 840,208 of CAVSLA010000004.1, read as the reverse complement.
GATGCGGTGGCTTGGCTTCGTGGCAGTGGGGGCACTCACTGAGGCCGACCGTCTTCAAGGCGTCGTGGGTGCGGCGCTTCGCGGTCCGCGTCTTCGAGTGTCTTCGTTTCGGATTTGGCATTTCTCACGCTCCAGAGGACGCTGAGGGAGCAAAGGACGCAGAGGATTCACCCTCCGCGGCCCCTCTGCAGCCTCTGCGACCTCGACTATGACTGATTTTTTATCGCTCTCAACGCCTCGAACCGCGGATCTTCCCATTGATTCGTGCAGTCGCACGTCGCTTTGTTCCAGTTGGCGCCGCACGTCGGGCAGAGACCCTTGCAGTCGTCGCGGCAGAGTGGCTTCATCGGCAACGTCAGGTAGAACTGCTCACGCATCAGCTGACCGAGATCGATCGTGTCGTTCTCGTAGAAAGCGGTCGTCAGATCGTCTTCTTCGATTTCCCGCTCGCCTTCCCCCGCGTTCTTCGTGTGCGGCTGGTACCGCAGGTCGAAAGCCGCATCGACCGGCAACGCAAACGGCTCCAGACAGCGGCCGCAGCCGAGCTCGAGGGCGGTCCGGACGTCGCCGACCAGCCGGAACTGGTCCTTATCCTTGAAAATATCGAAGGCCAGCGTGACCGGTGTGGCCACTCTGAACGTATCGCCGTCAGCCGCCAGCTGCTCGGGCGTGTAGACCTGTTCGAAGCGTTCGCGGGCATCACGGATCTTGGCGAGGTTCAGCGCCAGCATGAACCTCTCAATATAACCTGTGCCGGGGGCCTGCGGCTAGGCTCTGCTGGGCCGTTCCAGTGGCCGGGTCAGTCGCCTCGCAGCGCGATGGCGGGATCGATGCGGGTCACTCGCAGGGCCGGAAGGATGCAGGCACACGTCGCCACTGCCAGCAGGACGATGCCAACCACCGCGAAAGTCGCGGGATCGCCCGGCCGGACTTCGAACAGCAGACTGGACGCGGCACGCGCCATGACGATCGCTGACGCAAAGCCGAGCACGAGGCCGTACACGCAGAGTCTGACTCCGCTCACCGCCACTTCCCTGACAATCCTGGCCGCTCTGCCGCCAAGTGCGAGGCGGACGGCCAGCTCAGGCCGACGCGAGCTCACGGTCTGGGCCACGACACCCGCGACGCCAACGGCGCCGAGGATGAGCCCCAACGCGGCAAATGCGCCCAGCAGCATCGCATTGAGTCTCGGCTGCGCCAGGGTTGCGCCCACGTACTCCTCCATCGTCTGCGTATCGAACAGGGTCTGTCGGGGATCGAGGCTGCGAACCGCCTGCCGGATCGCGCCGGTCATGTTCGCCGGATCGCCTGCGGTGCGCACCAGCAGCATGTGTGTCGCCGGGAACACCCACGACGTCGGCATGTACATCGTCGGAGTGATCCCGTCGGCCAGGCTGTTCTGATACACGTCTCCGACGATGCCGACAACGGTCCGGACCTGGCCGTTGCCAAGCCACAACTGCTGGCCGAGGGGCTCCTCGGTGGCCGGCCACAGCCGGCGGGCGAGCGACTCGCTGACGATGATTGCGCGGAAGCCGTTGGGAATTTCGCGCTCACCTTCGTAGAAAAGCCGACCGCGCACGAGCGGGATGCCCATCGTCGGGAAATAGCCTGGCGTGGCAATGCGCCAGTGCGCGCGGCCCGCTGAGCGAACTGCCTCCTGTGTCGTGGAGACCTCCATCCCGGGTCCGCCCGCGCCGGGCCTGAGTGGCAGGTTCCATCCCAGGCCGGCAGAAACGACACCCGGCACGGCGCTGACGTGATCGACCAGTTGCCGAAAGAACGCAGCACGCGCGTCCTGCCCCGTCACGCCAGCCGGAGTGGTCACGCCCGTGATCAGCAGATGATCTGTTCGGAAGCCCGGGTCGACGCGGGTCATTCGCACGACGCTCTGCGTCAACAACGCGGCGCCAACGACGAGAACCGAGGCAACTGCAAACTGGCCGACGACAAATCCCCTGCGAAGCGAAGCGTGCCGGCGATCGGACTGCACGCGGCCGCCGGTCCGCAGACCATCGGTCACGTCGGCACGCATCACCCGCCAGATGGGAAACAAGCCGAAGATTGCGGCAGTTGCGACGGTGACCAGCAGAGCCGCCGCAAGCACCGGAAGATCGAGAGAAATGTTCTGCGCCCGCGGCAACAGGGCGGCGAGCGTGGGCTGCGCGAGCTGCACGAGTCCGGCCGCCAGCGCGACGCCGCACGCCGCGCCGACGACAGCCACCAGCAGCGTTTCGGTGGCAAGCTGGCGCGTGAGCCGCGCTGTGCCGGCCCCGAGTGCTCGACGCATCGCGAGCTCGGGACCGCGCTCGGCCGCCCGAGTAAGGAGCAGGTGCGCCACATTCGAGCAGGCGACCAGGAGCAGAAGACCGACGGCGGCGAGCAGAAACCGCAATGTCCGTTCAACGGCCGGTGGAACTGCCAGATCCAGTAACGGCCGGGCGCGCGCGCTATAGCCCATGTTGGTCGCGGGAAACTCGTCAGCGAGCGCTGCAGCGATGCTCTCCAGCTCCGCGGTAGCCTGCGTCGCGCCGACACCGGATCTCAGCCGGCCGATTACGGTGATCTGTCTGTCGCCGCGGTTCAGTCGATCCGGAACAAACGGCACCCAGACGTCGACCGTCTGCGTGAACCCCATGTCGCTCGGGACAATGCCAATCACGGTATGCGGCGAGCCATTGATGTCGATGGTTCTGCCGAGCAATCCGTGGCCGCCGCCATAGCGACGTCGAAAGAGCGCCTCACTCAGAACCGCCAGTCGCAGCGCCGCAGGCGAGTTCTCGCGCTCGTCGAAGGTGCGGCCGGCAATCGGCCGCACACCGAGCAGCGACCAGAAGCCGCCAGTGACCGCCATCCCGTTGACGCGCTCCGGCTCGTTCTCGTCGGCCAGGTTGATACCGCGCTCGGAGAGCGCCGCCATCTCGATGATGCTTTGGGCACCCTCCCGCCACGAATAGAAGTCCGGCCCGGATGCCGAGAACCCCGTGATTCCTTCGAGCGGTTTGGTGGCGACCAGTTCGATGAGCCGGTCCGATTCGGGAAACGGCAATGGACGCAGCAGAATCGCGTAGACCACCGAAAACATCGCGGTGGTCGCACCAATTCCGAGCGCGAGGGTTGCAATGAGACCAGCCGTCGACGCAGGGGACCTGCGCAGCGCGCGACTGCTGACGCGCAGGTCGGCCCACAGGATGTTCAGATGTTCTCGAAGTGCGGTGAAGATGGTATCGAGCGTCACCGAGACACCGAGACGGGCGAGCGCCGGACGTCCCTGATGCGCATGCTCGCGCCACAGGCGATCGAAGGAATTTCGCAGCTCGCGCTCGTATTCGTCGCGGAAGGCCTTCGGGTAACACCGCAGCAGGAGCGCGTAGGCGCGGCGGATCCAGGCGGACACGTCATGTCCTCTTGGCAGCCAGGCCGGCGCGTCTGGCCAGAGTGACCAGACGCTCGAGGCGGGCGGTTTCCGCCCGTGCCACGGAACGGCCAAACGCCGTGAGGCGGTAATAGCGCCGCCGCTCATCGTCGTGGTCGGGATCCGGCCGATCGTCGAGCTCTTCGATCAACCCCTGCTCCAGCAGCCGGCGAATGGTCGTATAGAGCGTGCCAGGATTGAGACGGAACGTCTTGCCAGTGCGTTCGGCGACGTCCTGCATGATGGCGTAGCCGTGGCGATCGCCGTCGCTCAGTGCGACCAGGATATGAAACGTGGCGGGCTGCAGCGGCAGCAGGGCATCGGGGGGCGGATCGGCGGCTCGAGATACCATTTCGGGGACTATATTACATGTAGATATAGTGTCGAGGACACGTTTCTCGGATCCTTCAAAGTGCTCGGTGGATTCTCCAGGGTGCTGGAGATCAGCTGACGGCCTGACGAACGCGATCGATTTGCTGGAGGTGCAGCAGATCGTGGCCCGCGTAGAGGCGCCGCAGATGCCCGAGACTCTCCTCGCCTCGCTCGGCGTGGACGCCGACGCGCTGCAGATCGGCAGGCGTAGCCTGCTCGAACAGCCGGACGTTCCGTCGGCGCAGCAGGGTGAACAGGTCGAGCGCTTCCGCGGGATCTCCTTCCTGGTATCCCAGGCGCGTGGCCCAGAGATCCTGGTCATACCCCGTCAGCGGCGGACGATCCTGCGCCAGGATCAGGCGGAAGCGCCAGCTCCCCGCGAGCTCGGAGTCGGCGAGATGCTGGAGGATCTGATTGATCGACCACTTGCCGGCGCGCTCCGGCTGGCGCAGTTGCGGTTGCGACAAGCCGTCGATCGAACGCCGCAGTCGGTCGGGCGTCTCCCGAAGCACCGCGATCGGATCGCGCTCGCCAAGCAGTTCCAGAATCGCCGCCACGTACGCCGCCGCATGCTCCGCCGCCCCGGTCGCCGGATTGCTGAAAACGGACATGCGCCATTCTGGCAGGTGCCGGGTGCCGAATTCCAGGTGCCGGGGTGCCGAGTGCCAGGTGCCGCGTGCTGCGCGGGCCGATGCACCTCGGCACCATGCACCCGGCACCCGGCCCGCGGCACCCGGCACCCGGCACCCGGCACCCAGCACCCGGCACCCGGCACGAGCACCCGGCCCCCGGCCCCCTGCACCCGGCACCCTTCCCCTTGACATTCTATGTGTCCCTCGGTAGTGTTCACCTAGAATGTCTACCAGGGACCGCCTCGAGCTGCTCCAGGGCACGCTCGATCTCCTCATCCTTCGCACGCTCGACCCGGGCCCGGCCCATGGCCACGCCATCGCCAAGGCCATCGAACAGAGCTCGGCCGATGTGCTGAAAGTGGAACAGGGCTCGCTCTACCCTGCCCTGCATCGCCTCATCAAGCGCGGATGGATTGCCTTCGAGGACGGCACCTCCGAGAACAACCGCAAGGCAAAGTTCTATCGCCTCACCGCGAAGGGCCGGAAACAGCTGGCCATCGAAACCTCGAACTGGGACAAGCTGGCGGCGGCGATCAGCCGCGTCCTGAGGCCGGTATGACGAAACATCCGCTGTCGGATCTCGATGGTGAGATCAAGGACCACATCGCCCGCGAGACCGAGGAGAACATCGCCAGGGGCATGCCCGCTCGCGAGGCGCGACAGGCCGCCCTTCGCCGGTTCGGCAACATCACACTGGCTGAAGAGAAGGCGCGCGCGGTCTGGAGTCCGGTGTGGCTCGATCAGCTTCGGCAGGATCTGAGCTACGGCATCCGGATGTTGGGCCGCAATCCGGGATTTACGACCGTGGCGGTCGCGACCCTGGCGCTCGGCATCGGGTTGACGACCGCGGTCTTCAGCGTATTCAACGCCGTTCTGCTCCGCCCGCTGCCGTACGTGGATGGCGAACGCATCGTGCTCGTGCGGGAAACGTTCCGCGCGGTGGGCAACGCATCGGTCGGTCACTTTCATGACTGGACCGAGCACAGCACCGTATTCGAGCACACGTCAGCGGGACAGGGTGTGACCTACAACCTCGCGGACGCTGGCGACCCGGAGCGCATCCGGGGCATGCGGGTGACGCCGGGTTATTTCGAGGTCGCCCACATGCCGCCGGCGCTCGGGCGCTATTTCACTGCGTCGGACGTCGACTCGGGTGGACGGGTCGTCGTCTTGAGTCATTCGCTGTGGCAAGCGCGATTCGGCGGCGACCGCGCCATCATCGGCCGGTCGATCCATCTTGGCGACGAGTCGCATACCGTCATCGGCGTTGCGCCGGCGGCCTACGCGCTGACGGATCCCACCCGCGCCGGCGTCACCGGCGGTTTCAGCTCGCAACTCTGGACGCCGCTGATGTTCACACCCGAACAGCGCGTCAACTTCGGCAACCACTATCTCGGGGTTCTGGCGAAGCTCAAACCGGGCGTCACGCTGGCCCGCGCCCAGGAAGATCTGGAGCGCGTCACGCGCGGCATCGCCGAACGCCATCCCGAGGAAATGGCGTCGCGCGGTGTGCTGGTGCAGTCCCTTCAGGAGCAGCTGGTCGGCAGCGGCCGTCGGCCGCTGTTCGTGTTGATGACGGCCGTTGCGCTCGTCCTGTTCATCGGCTGCGTCAACATCGCCAGCCTGCTGACCGCGCGGGCCACCACGCGCCGCCGGGAAATCGCGATCCGCGCGTCCGTAGGCGGCGGACAGACGCGGATCGTCCGGCAATTGCTCACCGAGAGCGTCGTGCTGGCGCTCGCCGGCGGCGCGGGCGCCTTGATCGTCGCCCGTCTCGGCATCGATTTTCTGGTCCAGAACGGTCCGCTCACCCTGCCGCGGTTGAGGGACGCGGGACTGCAGATCGAAGTGCTGGTCTTTGCGTTCGCGGTCACCGTCCTGGTGGCCATTGGGTTCGGCCTGGCGCCGGCGATCCACGCGGCGCGAGCCGACCTCGTCGGCTCGCTTCGCGACGGCGGCCGGACCGCATCGAGCGGCTCAGTCCGCAACCGTCTTCGGACGCCTATGGTCGTCTTCGAGACGGCGATCACCGTTGTCCTGCTCATCGGCACGGGACTGCTCGTCCGCAGCGCCGACAAGCTTCGTCAGGTGCCGCTCGGGTTCAATGCTCACGCCGTCATCACGGCTCGTCTCGCGCTGCCTGAGGTCCGCTACGAAAGCGACGCGCAGGCTGCGGACGCCTACCGACGCATCCTCGCGCCATTGCGAGGCACAAACGGCGTGAAGTTCGCGGCGGCGGCGACCGGCATTCCGCTGGTGGGCAGCATGACCGATTCCAGCACGATCCCGGAAGGATCCGACATCCCGCGCCGTGCCGCCCCGAGCCCGGTCATCCGCCTCATCACCGACGACTACTTCGAGGCCGTCGGCATGACGATGGCCATAGGCCGGTCGCTGCGGGAAGCCGACGTGGCTGCCTCCGCCCCGCCGGTCGTCGTGATCAACGAACGGCTCGCCGCCGCGTTATGGCCGGGCGAAGCCGCGGTCGGTAAACGGCTCTCGACGTGGTCCTCCGAACCATTCTGGCGTGAGGTCATCGGCGTTGTCCGCGACGTCCGGAGCGCCGGGCAGGAGAATCCCGCGCCGATGGAGCTCTTCATTCCGTACACCCAGGCTCCCGACGGCGCCTGGAGTAATTTCCAGCGGAGCATGGCGCTGGTGGTGCACGTCAGCGAGAACTGGCCGGAAACGTACGTGCCGGCGATGCGAACGGCCGTTCGCGATGTGGATCCCTCGATTCCGCTCTACGAGGTGCGAACGCTGGAGGGCGTCGTCGTTGCGGTCACGGCCACGCGCCGTTTTTACATGCGTTTAGTACTCGTGCTCGCCGCGACCGGACTCGCCCTCGCGATGCTCGGACTGTACGGCGTCATCGCGTATTTCGTCGCACAGCGCACGCCAGAGATCGGGATGCGGCTTGCGCTTGGCGCGGGCCGGCCTGAAGTTGTGAGGATGGTCATCGGTCACGCGCTTCGGGTCGCGATCGTCGGCGTGGTCATCGGCGTGCCGTCGGCGCTCCTGCTGACGCGCGTCATGACGAGCCTGTTGTACGAGACTGCGCCCACCGATCCCGCGACCTTCGCTGCCGTCGCACTACTGGTGCTCCTCACGAGCCTGGCTGCGGCGCTGATCCCATCCGCCCGCGCAGCGCGCGTCGATCCGCTGGTCGCGCTCAGGCACGAGTAATCACGGTTGTCCTTCGACGACAGTACGGGTAACCTCTGCGGTGCCGATTCCTGGCTATCACCAGAGGGAGAGCCCGATGAAATACGCACGCACCGGGTCCGTGGTGTTCACCCTGATACTGCTCAGCGCGCCGTTTGCTGCGGCCCAATCCGGCGTGGCTGGCATTTGGAAGATGACGTTCCAGACCGATCAGGGGGCCGTCGAGGCCGACATGACGCTGAAGCAGGACGGCCAGAAGGTGACCGGGACACTGGTCAGCGCACAGGGCGAGGCTCCGTTGGAAGGCACGTTCACCGATGGGAAACTGTTGATGAGCCTGACGGTCGACGCGCAGGGTCAGGTCCTCACCATCACGTTCAGCGGCGCATTGGAGAAAGAGGCGCTGAAGGGCGATGTCGACTTCGGCGGCTTCGGCTCCGCGCAGTGGTCGGCGACCCGAAAGTAATCGGCACGCCGCGACGCTTCTCGCGTCGCTGATTCTTCAGCCAGGGCGGTGAGCGTCGACCTCCTCGTCGCCCTGAGGCATCGGTAGCCGCTTCCCCACCAGCCTGCGGCTAATTCGTTAATCTGCCGATAGATATAAGGCGCGGTCTGCCGCGCTGATGCACGCGTGTTTACCTTATTTTTCACGCTGATCGGCCTCGCCCTCGCAGTGCTGCCGATTGTCAGCTTGCTGCGCCAGATGGGCCTGTCCAGCCGGCTCAAAGCGCTCGAGCGCGATCTGGACCAGCACCGGCGGACGGTCGACGAGCTGAGGCGGCGTCTCTGGCAGGTCGAAAAAACGGCCACTACCGCGACGCCACCGCCGCCGGCTACAGCTCCGATTCCGGAGGTAGTCCGACCGGCGCCCGTGTCACCACCACCGTTGGCGGCCCGGCCGGGCGAGCTCCCGCCGGTGATCGCGGCGCCCCCGCGGCCGTCACAGCCGACGCCGCCGCGTGCAACGCCAGCGACGCCATCAACACCGCCGAAAACGCCGGCGGCGCCATCGGCACCGCGAGCGGCCGAAACGGCACCGCCACGGATGCCGCCTCCCTCGCCGCCGCCCCCGCCATCAGCGCCGTGGGCGCGATTCGACTGGGAACAACTGGTCGGCGTGAAGCTCTTTTCGGCGATCGCCGGCATCGCGCTGGTACTCGCCGCGGTCTTCTTCTTCAGATATTCGCTCGAAAGAGGCTGGCTGGCACCCACCGTCCGCGTGGCGATCGGAGTCGTCGTCGCTACGGCGCTGCTGGTGCTCTGCGAGCTGCGCGCAGCGCAGCGCTACCGGGTCACCGCCAACGCGCTCGATGCTGCTGCGATCGCGATTCTATTTTCGACCTTCTTCGCGGCGAACGCGTTGTGGAAGCTCATTCCGCCTTCGGCGGCGTTCGGGCTGCTGATTGTCGTCACCGTGCTGGCGGTGCTGCTGTCAATCCGCCACGACTCGATGTTCATCGCCATCCTCGGCCTGATCGGTGGCTTCGCCACGCCCGCGCTGCTCTCCACCGGAGAGGATCGGCCGATCCCGCTGTTTTCGTACCTGCTGCTGCTGAACGTCGGCCTGGCGTGGGTGGCGGTGCGCAAGAAGTGGCCGATCCTCACGCTGCTCACCCTGGTCCTGACCACGCTGTACCAGTGGGGCTGGGTCGTCCGGTTCCTGTCGTCGAACGAGCTGCCGCTCGGCATGGGGATTTTCCTGGTGTTCGCCGTCACGTCATTCGTGGCGCTGGCACTCGGCCGTCGCACGGCGGGCAGCGCGACGATGAATACGACGCTGGAAGGCTCGGGCCTCGCCGCCTCGGCGATGCCTTTGATTTTCGCGCTGTTCCTCACCGTGGTCCCCCGCTACGGCGTTCACACCGGACTGCTGTTCGGGTTCTTGTTGATCGTCGTGCTGGGCCTCGCCGCGGTGGCGATCGCCCAACGCGATGAACGGCTGCACGTGATGGGCGGCCTGGCAACGGTTCTCGTCTTCGGCGTCTGGCCGGCGACGTTGTACGCCACCGGCGCATGGCGGACGGTGATCGCCTTTGCGGTCGTCTTTGCCGCGGTGTACGCGATGGTCCCGCTGGTGGCAGAACGGCTGAAGCGACCGTTTACCGGAATCGGTGCGCGGATGATCTACGTCGCACCCGTTCTGCTCTTCGTGTTCGCGGTCATCGTGCGCATCGAACCGCAGACGGCCACGCCGTACACAATCTTCGGCGCGCTGTTCCTCGTCCTGGCGCTGATCGCCTGGCGGGCGTTCGCAACCGGCGAGGCCGGCTTGTACTTCGTCGGCGCGCTGTTCGCGCTTGTAGCCGAGGCCTCGTGGTCGGCGACCCATTTCGTTCCGCAACGGCTCTGGACCGCTATCGGGCTCTACGCCGGGTTCGGCCTTTTCTATCTGGGCGTACCGCTCGCCTGGCGACGCACGGGGCGCCCGATGCAGCCGGCCTGGGGTGCCGGCGCCGTCCTGCTGACGAGCCTGGCGCTGCTCCTGTTCTTTGCGGATGGCCAACGCGCCCCCGGTGCGCTGTGGGGTCTCGCGCTGCTGTTGGCGATTCTCGATGCCGGCCTGTTCATCGAGAGCGCGGCCGGTGCGATGCCGCTCGTCTCGGCGCTCGGCGGAGTTCTCTCGTGGGTCGTGCTGGCCGTATGGTGGGGAAATGCCGCGGCCGACGTCGGGGTCTTGCCGTCGCTGACCGTGCTGGTCGGTCTCTCGCTGGTGATGCTGACCGGCTATGCCTGGGCGGTGCGGCAGACCGCGGCCACGGCTGACGGCAATGTATGGGGCGTCGGCTTCCGTCAAGGCTTGTATCTCGGGCTGGTCGGTCAGCTGTTTCTCTTCCTGATCGCACTGGATCCGCGATGGTCGGCGCCGCCGTGGCCAATCCTCGGCGCACTGACCGTCATCACCCTCGCCACCACGGCAGCATCGCTTCATGCGAAGGTGCCGTTTCTGCACGCAGCTGGAGTCGTCGCGGCGGCACTCGTCGTCCTGTCGCTCTCGCAGGGGCTGCCGGGCGAGTGGGCGACCACTTTGCTGATTGCCGGCGAAGTCGTCGCCGCCTACGCCGTGGGATCGCGTGCGGTCGCACAGCTCGGACGACCGGACGCGGTCGCACGATCGATCGGTGCGATTGTTGCGCTGTTCGTCACCGAATTCACCATCATCACTGCCGCTCACACCGGCGCCGCATCGCTCCTGTTTCCGGCGATTGCCGCCCACGTGATCAATCTGTCGACCATCCTGCTGCTGGCCTGGACGCATCGCTGGTCGCCAGTCGCCATGGCCGCGGTCGCTCCGGCCTGGCTGGCAACGATCGTCTGGCAGGCCGATCGCGCCGCGCCGGCAGACTGGAGAGGGGGGTTGATGCTGGCGACCGCCCTCTACGCCGTGTTCGCGGCTTATCCGCTGGTTCTGAATCGCCGCGCGATCGGCGAACGCGGGCCCTACCTCACGGCGATCCTGGGGAGCATCTTCTTCTTCTTCGCGGCCCGGCAGGCGCTCGTCATCGGCGAACTGCGCGCGTTCAGCGGCGCGATCCCGGTCGCCGAAGGGCTCGTGCTGGCGCTCACGCTGCGACAGCTGCTGCAGATGGAACCAGCGGGGCAGCGCGATCTCGGACGTCTGGCACTGGTCGCCGCCGCCGCACTCGGGTTCGCAACCGTCGCGATCCCGCTGCAACTGAGCAATCAGTGGATCACCATCGGCTGGGCTCTCGAAGCGGCGGCGTTCGCCTGGCTCTATCAGCGAGTGCCGCACCGAGGACTGCTGTACGCGACCGCCGCCTTGATGGCGGTGGTGTTCGTCCGGCTCGTGCTCAACCCCTCGGTCTACCTGTACGAGCCGCGCGGCAGCGTCAGGCTGTTCAACTGGTATCTGTACGCCTACCTGACGTGCTCGGTGGCGATGGTGGTGGCGGCGCGGTGGCTGCGGAAGACCGAAGATCGAGTCCTGGCTGCGGCGCCGCGTCTGTCTACCCTGCTGCCGCCCGCAGCAGGGATCGTCCTGTTTCTGCTGGTCAACATCGAAGTCGCCGACTTCTACGCAACCGGTCCAGAAATCGTGTTCCGGTTCGGAAGCGATGTCGCCCAGGATCTGACGTACACGCTGGCGTGGCTGGTCTTCGGGATGGGAATGCTCGCGGTCGGCATCTACGCAAACAGCCGCTACGGCCGGATCGCGGCGCTCGCGCTCATCGCGACCACGACGGTCAAGGCGTTCCTGTACGACCTGGGTTCGCTGGGCGGCTTGTATCGGGTCGGCTCTCTCGTCGCCCTGGCCGCGTCGCTGGCACTGGTCGCGCTCGCGCTTCAGAGGTTCGTGCTGCTGACGCCGAAGGAAAACTGATGAAGAGTCGCGCGGCTGCCGTGATCGTGGCGCTCGTCGCCGGTGCGTCAGCGCAGGTGCCCGGCCCGACGTCGCCAACGTCGTTCCGCTTCGAGCGCCCGATTACCGTGACCGGGCCCGGTCCTCATCGCCTGGCGATTGACGTGCCGCTCGTGACCGCCGGCAGTCCATTTCGCGTCACGATGAGAACGTCAGGCGACGACGACACGCGGCGCGCCGTGGCGAGCGGCGGGCTCGCCGATCTCCGCCTGTTCGATACATCGGGGGCGGAAATCCCCCATCTCCTCGTCCCGAGCCCCGACGTCGCACCATTGTGGCGGGCCGCTGCAGCGGTCCTGCCGATCGCCGCGATCGAAACCGAACGAGAGCGCGCGAGCGGCTTCGAGGCGGATCTGGGTGAGGCGGTGACCATCGATCGATTCCGGTTCGATCGGCTGGCCCCACCGTACCTGAAACGGCTCAAGCTGGAAGCGAGCGGCGACCGCGCCCGCTGGACCCTGCTCGTCGATGAAGGGACCGTCTTCGACCTCCCTGACTCGAACCTCCGGCAGGTCGAGTTGGGGTTCGCGGCCGGCTCCTATCGGTATCTCCGCGTCACGTGGGACGACACGCGCAGTGGCCGGATCGGACCCCCGCCGGGCGTGTCCACCCGCGTGGTCACGACCGTCTCGCCGCCCGCGGCGCTGACAACGGCTGTCGTCTTCGAGCGCCGGGCGAGTGAGCCTGGGCGGAGCCGCTTTCATGTGCGCCTCCCCGGCTCCCGGCTGCCGATTATTGCGCTGGAGCTCGACGTGCCCACTGGCCACGTCATGCGGGGCGTAGAGGTGTATGAAGCGCGGCTCACCGGCACTGAGGCGGCACCGGCGCTGATCGGCCGTGGACTGCTGAAGCGCATCGAACAGGGAACGTTGGCCGCGGCGGCGCTGCAAGTAGCCATTCAGCCGCCACTCGAACCAGAGCTCGACATCGTCGTCGACGACGGCAACAACACGCCGCTGGATCTGCGTGGCGTCACCGCTGTCTTTGCGGAATTGCCGTGGATCTACTTCGAGGCGCAGGGCGCGGCGCTGGCCCGCTACGGCAATGCCACGCTGGCGCCGCCCCGCTACGACCTCGAAGCGGTACGGCAGACGGTCCGCGTCGATCACGTCGCGAGTGCAGCGTGGGGCGAGCCGCGCGCCCGCGCCGCGGCTGAGAACCAGATGACGGCGGCGCCGGCGCTGCCCACCGTCGGAGCTACCGTCGACGCGAGCCGGTTCAAGTTTGTCCGTGACTTGCCGGCTGGCGATGCCGGACTGGTTGCGGTCAAGCTCGACGAAGCTGCCCTCGCGCACAGCGGCGGCGTCACGTCCCGCTTCGGGGATGTCCGCGTCATCGACGCCGAAGGGCGTCAGATTCCCTATTTGCTGGAACGATCGTCCGAGCCTCTATCGGTTGACGTCACTCTCGAGCGCGTCGACTCGCCACCGGCGGCCGCCCAGGCGGGGCCGAACGAAACGGTCTATCGAATCAGATGGCCGTACGAACGGCTGCCGGCAGCCAGCCTCGTCCTCACTACCAGCGCGAGGGTGTTTCAGCGCCGGCTCAGCGTCGCGGTCGAACGCGCCCCGGACCGTCGGCGGAGAGATCCGTGGATCGACACGCTCGCGTCAGCATCATGGACGCATGCCGCGCAGGAAACACCGGCGCCGCCACTCACCGTTCCGCTCCGGGAGACCGACGCGCGGGAGATTCTGGTCACCGTTGCCGAGGGCGACAACAGCGTCCTGCCGATTACCGCGGTCAATCTGCTCTTCCCGCAGTATCGCCTTCGTTTTTTCCGCGACGCGCAGGCGCCGCTGCGCCTCGCCTACGGACATCCCGATCTGTCGGTGCCGCAGTACGACCTTGCGCTGCTGGCGCCACGGCTGCTTGGCGTGACCGCTGCTGACATCAGCGCAGAAGCGGAACAGGATCAAGGTGGCACCCAAGCTGTCGCGCTGATGTCGCCGCGCCTGTTCTGGGCGCTGCTGGGACTGGCCGTCCTGGTGCTCGTGGGATTGATCGTTCGGCTGATCCGGGCTCCGCAGATCTAGGTCCTGCTCCTCGTAGGGCGGACCTCTTAGGTCCGCCAACATGCCGGGCCTAAGAGGCCCGGCCTACGTACGAGGACATGCCGGGCCTAAGAGGCCCGGCCTACGTACGAGCGGCATGCCCGGCCTAAAATGCCCGGCCTACCTACAAGCTAATCCCGTCGGATCGTGATCGCGGGATCGAGACGCGCAGCACACAGCGCGGGTCGAAGGCTGCCCGCGAGCGTCATCAGGATCGCAAGCAGGCCGGCGGTTGCATAAATCGCGGCGTCACCGGGCTGGACGCCGAACAGCAATGCCGTCATCGCCCGTGCTGCACCGTACGCCAGGGACAGGCCGATGACGATGCCCGCGACGCCGAGCATGAGCCCCTGGCGGACGAACATCGCGAGCACGTCGCGGCGCTCGGCGCCCAGCGCCAGGCGGACACCGACTTCCCGGGTCCGCATCGAAACCGCGAACGACAGCAGCCCGTAGATTCCGATCGCCGCCAGCACGAACGCGATTCCGGCAAACGTCGCGAGAACGGCCAATTGGGCGCGACGCGAGGCCGTCTGTCGACCAACCAGGTCCTCGAGCAGCCGAACGTCCGAGATGGCCTGTTCTGGATTGGCGCGACGAACGATCTCGCGGAGCGGATGTGTGAGGGCCAGCGGATCGCCTGCGGTTCGCGCCACGAAATCGTTGGGCGCGTAGAACGCACCCATGGCTTTCACGGGCAACTGATCGGCGGGAAAGTAAATCTGCGGCAGGCTCGATTGCTCGAGACCGCGGACGGCGACGTCGCCGACCACACCGACTACGGTCCAGTTCGCGATGCGTGCGAGCGTCAGTTCGCGGCCGAGCGGATCCAGGTCGGGCCACAAGCGCTGCGCCAGCGACTCGCTGATGATCGTCACCGGTGGAGCCTCGGCATGGTCGGCTTCCGTGACGTCCCGGCCAAGAAGCACGGGAATCCCCATCGTCCGAAAATAGTCCGGCGTGACGAATCGCGTGTGTGCGCGCGTTTCCTCCATCGCCGTCGCTCCCGGGACCACGATCGGGAGGTTTCCGGCCTGGAAGGTCATTGGCAGGAAGCTGATGTAGCCGGCGGAAGTGACACCCGGCAGGGCACGCGCTTCGCTCAGGACCCGCGCATAGAATTCCCGCCGCGCGACTGGCGGCGTGGTCGAAGGCAGCCAGGTTCTCATCGTGAGAACCCCGGCCGCGTCAAAGCCGGGATCGACGGCCTGAACGCGCCACATCGCCTTCAGCAACAGGCCGGTTGCGACCAGCAGCACCACCGTGGCGGCGACTTCCGCCAGCACAAGCGCCGCGCGCAATCGATCACGACCACTGGCGGCCGAACGGGATCGCAACGACACGAAATCCGCGTTGCGAGTGGAGCGCCAAGCGGGTCCGACACCGAACAGCACGCTGGTGGTCAGCGCAAGAGTCGCGGCGAAGCCGAATACCCGCCAGTCCAATTCGGGAAGGGCGGCGATCGGCAGTGCGGTCGGAACGAGAAGCGGCACCATCGGTCGCGCGAGAACCGCCAGGACGAGACCGAGGGCGCCGCCGATCATCGCCAGAATCAGGCTTTCGGTCAGCAGCTGCCGCACCAGCCGGTCGCTGCCGGCGCCAATCGCCAACCGCACGGCCAGTTCGGGCCGGCGCGCCACGGCGCGGGCGAACAGGAGGTTCGCCAGGTTCGTGCAGGCGATCAGCATCAGACAGAAGGCGGCGCCGAACACGCCAATGACCAGCATCCGCGACTGCGGCGACATGACATCGCGCAGTGCGAGGAGTTCGGGGCCGATGCGGGCATTTTCCGCTGGATATGCTCGGGCCAGCTGCTCGCCGATCACCTCCAGATCTGCTCTCGCCTGCGCGGTCGACACACCCGGTCGCAGCCGACCGATCACGTTGAGGATGTGGTTTCGACGATCTGCCCAGGCGCCTGCGCCGATGTTCCTGCGCAACGGCATCCACAGCTCGGTGTCGCGGTACGGAAACGCGAAACCCTGCGGCATGACCCCGACTACCACATACGACTGAAGATTCAATCGAACCGTGCGTCCCAGCGCCGCGGCGGCGCCACCGAACAGCGAGCTCGCCAGCGTATCGCTCAGAAGCACGACCGAACCGCTGCGTTCCTCGTCGACCGTGAACACCCGCCCCACGACCGGACGAACCTGGAGCGTCTCGAACAGCTCGGGGTCCGCCATGATGGCGTCGAGACGGACCGGCTCGCCCTGGCCCGAAAAGTTGACGGAGACCGAGGCCGGCACGTAGGTGCCCATCGAGGCAAAGGTTCTGTTCATCGCCTTCCAGTCCTCGTAGTTGGGAGGCGTCAGCTGCGTGCGCGCGTTGCCACGATCGAACTCGGTCTGATACAGGGCCACCAGTTCGCCAGCTCTGGGGAACGGCAGCGGCCGAAGCAACACGTGATCGAGGAGCGCGAACGCCCCGGTGGTCGCGCCGAGGCCGAGCGCGCAGACGATGACCGCCGTGAACGCGAATCCAGGGGCCTTGCGCAGCCCGCGCACGCTCCACCGCACGTCCTGGCGCAGCACCTCGCCCTGGACGCGCAGCGCATTGGCCACGACGTCGGCGATCGCGGACATCCACAGCGCCAGCGGCGGTTCCATGTGCCTTCTCGCCGCGAACGCCTCGCACATCTGCTCGCCGTACTCGGCGCGGAACGAGGTGGGATACAGCCGCAGCAGCAGACGATAGAGGCGCATCACGTCCTCCCGCGAGCAAAGCCGCTCTGCCGCGCCAGCTTGACGAGCTGCTCCAGGCGGCGCGACTCGGCCTTCGCCGTCTCGATGCCGAATTTGGTAATCCGGTAATAGCGTCGCCGCTCGTCGTCGTGTTCGGGCGCGGGCCGGTCACGCGTCTCGACGACCAGCCCCTGTTCGAGCATCCGGTGGATCGACCGGTAGAGGGTGCCGGCGCCGAGCTTCAGGGAGCCGCCGGTCCGCTCTTCGACTTCCTGGATGATCGCGTAGCCATGACGATCCTCGCCGGCCAGCGCCAGGAGGATATGGAAGGTGACCGGCGGCAGCGGCAGCAGCGCGAGGACGTCGTCATCCATTCACTGTGATTATATTCACAGTGGCTATAGTGTCAACAGGGCGAGCGTTGGGCGGACCTCGTAGGTCCGCCACGACATGCCGGGCCTAAAAAGCCCGGCCTACGTACAAGCCCTGAGCCCCTTCACTCGATGGACCACGGCTTTGGAATGAACAGCTGCTCGAACAACCGGATCGCGTAGCGATCGGTCATGCCGGCCACGAAATCACGCGTCGCGGCATCCAGCCCGTCGCGCTCGACGGTCGTGCGATCGAGGAAATCGTCGGGCCGCTCGCTGAACCTTCTGCCACAACCCTGACAGGATGTCCGACGCCTTGCGGAACTCGGCCGTCGCAATGGTGTTCTCGTAGACGGCGTCGAACAGAAACGCTCGCAAACCGAGCACCGCATCGAGAATCGGCTGGCTCATGCGGATTTCCGCCAGATCGCCGGCCTGTGTCTCGGTGACCACGTCTTTGACGAGCGTGCCAATGCGCGCCGACGAGCTGCCGCCGAGCGCCGCGACGAGGTCGCGCGGGAGATCGTCGATCCGAATCAGCCCGGCGCGCGTCGCGTCGTCGATATCATGATTGACGTAGGCAATCAGATCGGCGACGCGCATGATCTGTCCCTCGATGGTGGCCGCCCTGACCGCCGCAGCCATGCCGACCGGCGAACCCGACTTGCCTTTCGAATGCTTGGCGATCCCGTCACGCACTTCCCAGCTGAGATTCAGGCCGCGTCCGTCGTTCTCGAGGACGTCGACGATCCGCAGACTCTGCTCGTAATGGTTGAAGCCGCCGGGCATCAGCTGGTCGATGATGCGCTCGCCGGCGTGGCCGAACGGCGTGTGGCCGAGATCGTGGCCAAGGGCGATCGCCTCGGTCAGCTCTTCGTGCAGGCGCAGGACCTTCGCGATCGTCCTGGCGATCTGCGAGACCTCGAGGGTGTGCGTGAGACGGGTCCGGTAGTGATCGCCGGCCGGCGCGAAGAAGACCTGGGTCTTGTGCTTCAGGCGCCGGAACGCCTTGCAGTGGATGATCCGGTCGCGATCGCGCTGGAACGCCGGCCGGACGTCGTCCTCCTGCTCCGCGCGAAGGCGGCCGCGGGAGTCGGCGCTCTTCGCCGCCTGCGGTGCAAGGATCTCCCGCTCGCGCGACTCGAGCTGTTCCCGCAGCGTCAGCTGGCGCATCGTCGCTTACATGATCTCATGGAGAAAGCTCGTCCCGTGGGCGAGCCGGTCGACGCCAAACAGCTCCGCGAGCGTCTGACCGACATCGGCGAAAGTCTGACGCGTGCCGAGATCCCTTCTCCGCACATGGCCGCCGGTGACCAGCAGCGGCACGTACTCACGGGAGTGATCCGTGCTCGGCGTCGCCGGATCGTTGCCGTGGTCGGCCGTGATGATGAGCACATCATCGTCGCGGAGCCGGGCGAGCACTTCGGCCAGCCGCCGATCGAACCGCTCCAGATTCTCCGCATAGCCGGAGATGTCGTTGCGGTGGCCATACTGCGTGTCGAAGTCGACGAGATTCGCAAAGATCAGACCGTCGGCGACAGACGTCATCGCCGCCAGCACGCGATCCATGCCGTCGTCGTCGCTGATGGTGTGAATTGCCGTCGAAATGCCGCGGCCGGCAAACAGGTCTTCGATCTTGCCGATGGCGACGACCGTCCGCGAGGCCGCGCTCATCCGATCGAGCAGGGTGTCGCCGGTTGGCGGCAGTGCAAAGTCGCGCCGGTTGGCGGTGCGTGTGAAAGAGCCGGGAGTGCCGACAAACGGCCGCGCGATGACGCGCCCGACGCCCAGACCGCGCGCCGCCAGCTGGTAGGCGATCTCACACGCTCCATAAAGTTCCGGGACCGGGACGAGCCTTTCGTGGGCCGCGATCTGAAAGACACTGTCGGCTGAGGTGTAGACGATCAGGTGCCCGGTTTTCAGATGCTCCACACCGAGCTCATCGATGATGGCCGTCCCCGACGCCGCCTTGTTGCCCAGCACGCCGCGGCCGGTCCGCCTGGAGAATTCGGCGAGCAGCTCCGCCGGAAACCCGTGCGGAAACACTGGAAATGCCGTCTCCAGTACGACACCCATCAGCTCCCAGTGACCGGTGACTGAGTCCTTCCCCGCCGAAGCTTCCGCCATCCGTCCGGTGGCTGCTTCAAAACGGGATTCGACGGGCACCGCTCTGGCCGGACCAAGATCTGCGACCTGGTCGAGCCCGATCGATCGCAGCACCGGCAGACCGAGCGGCACCGCCCGGGCGATGTGGCCCAGCGTGTCGCTCCCCGCGTCGCCGTACGCAGACGCGTCGGGCAGCTCGCCGATGCCGAGGCTGTCCAGCACGATGACGATGGCGCGGTTAGGGAGCGCGGGCACGCGCTATTGAGTGAAGTAGTTGGCGACCGGCTTCGGCGTCCGGATTGCGGCGATCGCGTGCTTGAAGATCATGTGATCGGCGCCGGCGTGATCGAGCACCACCGAGAATCGATCGAAGTTCTTGATTCGGCCCTCGAGCTCGGTGCCGTCCATCATGCGGATCGTCACCGTCAGCTTCTCGCGGCGGACGTGGTTCAGGAAGACATCCTGGATGTTCGCATCGGTCGACCGCGATTCGGATGTGGTGGGCATCAGGAACCGATCTCCTTGGGACGCTCGTTCAGGAGCTGCCGGACGGCCGAGATGGTGGCTGGTGAGTCGCCGGGACCGTCGAACCACCGTAGATTAGGCTCTTTGCGGAACCAGATCAACTGACGGCGGGCGTATCGGCGGTTCTCCTGGGCAATCAGGGCGCGCGTCGCCTCCTCGTCGCGGACCCCGTGGAGGTGCTCGAGCGCCTGCCGGTAGACGAGCCCCCCGAACGGCCGCGCAGTCTCGGGCACGCCGGCGTTCAATAGACCGCGGATCTCGGTGAGGAGGCCGCGTTCGAACTGCTCGTCCACTCGCCTGGTCACTCGCGCTGAAATTTCGGCGGCCGGCAGTCGCAGCGCAATGGCCATGACCTCGACGTCGGGAATCGGCGAAGCGGTCTCGGCGAAATGGGCCGTGAGCGGCCGTCCGGTCAGGAAAAACACCTCGAGCGCCCGGACGATGCGTTTGAGATCGCGCGGCTGAATCCGACGAGCCGAGGCGGGGTCGACCCGGCCAAGCATCCGGTGAAGAAAGACGACGCCGCGCCTGGCCGCAATCGTCCCCAGCCGTTCGCGCAGGCCGGCGTCACGGCCGGGGCCGGGAAAGAGTCCCCGCGTCAGCGCCCGGTAATAGAAGCCGGTCCCGCCGACCACCAACGGCAGCCGGCCCCGCGAATGAATCTCCCGGACGGCGCGCGCCGCGTCGCGGGCGTACTGCGCGGCGGTGTACTCGTCGGTCGGATCCACGATGTCGATCAGGTGATGAGGAATGCCGCGACGATCGGCGGCCGGTACTTTGTCGGTGCCGATGTCGAAGCCGCGAAAGACGGCGGTCGAATCGCAATTGACGATTTCGCCGTCCAGCTCGCCGGCGAGCGTCAATGCGAGCGCGCTCTTCCCGGTCGCCGTTGGGCCAAGGATGGCAACGAGGAGCGGCTTACGCACGGAGTCGCAGCACGACGTAGGCGACGAACACGAACAGCAGGATCAGGAGGCCGAGCTGTTGCGATCGGGTCACGTCAATCTACCGCCCCACGACTAAGGCGACTCGTTGTAGAAGAACGTCACCGTAAAGAACGCCTTGTCGGCGGGGTACTCGGGCGGCAGCGGGATGGTCGGATTCGATGAGACCATCGCACCGTACGCGGCGTGATTGAAGCCGTCGATGCGTGCCGGCTTGGCCAGCGTCAGGTCGGTGATGCTGCCGTTCTTGTGGACGTTGAAGGTCAGCACGACATGGCCGCTCATCGACATCGCTGCCTGCGGAATCAGCGGAAACCAGTTGCGCTCGACCTGCGCCTTGAACCGCAGGATCCACCGGCCGAAGTCGACGCCCATCGTGTCGAACTGAATCGCCGGTCCGAAATCGCCGACGCCACCGCGCGGGTTCTGCAGCTGCTGGTTCTGCACGTACCGTTCGAGATTGCGGAGCGCATCGCCAAGCGAGCCTCCGGCACGCGGTTTGGCCGCCGCCCCCGTTCCGGCTTCGGGCGCCGGGGCGGGAACGGCGAGCGCGGTCTGTTGTTCGGGAACGCGCGTGCCGGGATCCGCAGCTTCCGGCTCCGCCGGCGGCGCTGATGACGGCTCGGGCACCGGACCCCGGCCGCGCGCCCGTTCCTCCTCCAGGCGTTCGGCGCGTTCGGCCGAGTTCCCGCGTAACATCGGCAGCGGGTTGGTCGGATTCTCGGCCCGCTCCGGCGCACGCGCTCTGCGATTGTCGTCGGACAGTTCCGCACGCGGCGGCGGCGTCTTGGATCGCTCGTCGACCTGCGGCCGCACGAACACGAACCGGAGCGGCTCGTCCTTGTCATCCTGCGCCACTTCCACCTGCGGCGGCGGCACGACGCGCTCGATCACCCACTGCGGAAGGGTGAGCAGTGCGATGACGCCCGCCATGTGAAAGATGATCGAGATGAGGACGCCCTCGCGCCAGGAGATGGCCCTCCCCACCGGCGTGATGTCCGGACGGTGGTCCTCGAAATCGAAGTACATCAGGTAGTTAGGCAGTATACCAGCCGGGACGCGCGCCCCGAGCGCCCGCCTTTCCCGCTTAGCGCTTGCGCGCCGTATAGAGAACGACCGCGCCAAAAGTCAGCGGCCGTGCGGAAATCGCAACGAAGCCGGCGCTGCCGAGCATCGCCTTGAACTGGTCGGGTGACGCAAATGTCCCGACCGAAGCGGGAAGGTACTCGGTACGCGGCGTCGTGTCCAGACACCAGCCGGCCGAGCCGGGGAAGGATGAACTTGAAGTAGGTCATGTACAGCGACCTGAACGGCTGCGCTGTCGGAACGGCAAACTCGAGAATCGCCAGACGCCCGCTGGCGCCGAGCACCCTGTTCAGTTCGCGGCACGCTGCGCCGGGATCGTCGACGTTGCGAATGCCGAACGCAATCGTCGCCGCATCGACCGAGGCGTCGGGCAGCGGGAGACGCGTGGCGTCGCCGCGAGCCAGTTGCACCGTGTCGGCCAGGCCACGGCGGCGAAGCTTGTCGAGACCGACGCACAGCATCGCCCGAGCGAAATCCACCCCGATCACAAACGCCGCACCCGGGTTGGCGGTACGTGACGCGATCGCCAGATCGCCCGTGCCGGTGCAGACATCCAGCACACGTTCACGGCCGGTCAGCTGCAGGCTGCGGACCGCCTCCCGGCGCCACTGGCGATCGATTCCAGCACTGAGGAAGTGATTGAGAAAATCGTAGCGGCGGGCGATCGCGTCGAACATCGCGGCGATCCTCGGCGCCGATTTCGATACGTCCGGCACGATACAATCGCCATCTTAAGTCTGAAATCCCGAATCTGATGCGTCGGACGTGGATTGCCGCGCTCGCTGCCCTCTTCGTGGGGCGTCTGGCCTTTGGCCTGTCTTCGGAATTCTGGTCCGAGGACGAGACCCAGATCTATCTGATGGGCCTGCGCTCTTACGCGACCGGCGACTGGCCGTACTTCGGTCCCGACGTGGTGTGGACCCGCACGGCGATTGCCGGCGCGCTGCAGCCGCTGCTGGTCGGGCTGCCGCTGCAGCTCGTGGCGGTCCCCGAGGCGCCGTTCCTGCTCCTCAACATCCTGTCATTCGCCGCCCTGTGCGCGCTGGCCTGGTACGCCCGTCTGCAGTCCCCGTCGGTGCCCCGCTGGCTGGTGTGGGGCTGGCTGATGACCATCCCCTGGACGCTGCAGTTCTCGACGCACGTCAACAACCCCTCGTACGTCCTGCCGGCTGCGGTCGCGTTCTTCGTGGGCTTCTTCGAAGCGGTCCCGGCCCTGTCGCGCCGGGTGCTGAGACCGCGAGCCGCGTTCGCCCTGATGGGCGCTGCCGTCGCGTGGATCATGCAGATTCACATGTCGTGGCCGCTGCTGATGCCCTACGTGCTGATGGCGCTCCTCCTGCGTGCGCGCAGCACCCGGTTCGCGGCTGGAACGCTCGCGGCCAACCTGGCGTGGCTCGCCTTGGGGGCGGCGATTCCTGCTGCCACACTCGTGCCGACGTTCGTCGAGTACGGACTCGACGGCGGATCGGGTGGCGCGCTCGCCAACCTCCACTTCCACTTCGTCCCTCCCGATCGTCTGGTCACCACGCTCGCCCAGTTCTTCTCGTTCGCCAGCCTCGAGATCAACCGGTTCGTGGCCAACGACAACGCCAAACGGCTGCTGTTCCTGATGGACCATCCGTGGATCGTGCCGCTGATCGTCGTGGTCCTGGTGGCAGGCTTCGCGCAGCCGATCTGGATGCTGGGGTCGTGGTTCCGCCGCGCCCCGGAACAGCCCGACTGGAATCCGCTGCGCGCGCTGGTCGTGTTCACGGTCGTGCTGGTCTATACGAGCTACTGCTTCGTGACCGAGGAACCTCAGGCCCACGCCTTTTATGCGGTCGCGCCGATCGCGTGTATCTACGCGGCACGCTGCTGGACCTTCATCGACTCGCCACGATGGCGGCGCGTGGCGGCGGTCGTCCTGGCGCTCAATGTCGCCTTTCATGCGGCGCTCATCTGGACACAAGGGCCCGAACAGTCGCTGTACGCGAACCGCCCCGTGATTGCGGCTGCCATTCGCGAGAAGCAGCCGGAAATCTTCGGCCACCGGCGTCCCTATGCCGTGGCGGCCGGACCGCGCGCACTCGATGACCGCTCGAGACCCTATGAGCTGACTGACCTCACGATTGACGAGCAGACAGTCCGCCGTGCACCGCTTGATACCGCCGTCTGGACGGTGCGCGTGACTAACAGGAATCCGCGTGTCGCGTTTCGAAACTTGATCTACACGAGCACTTATACCGACGGAGAGGGGGCGATCGTCCAGCGCCATCAGGACGTCATCAAAGACGTGTTGCAGCCGGGGCAGACCAAGCAGTTCAGGATGGCCGACACGATCGTGCGCGACCCGTTTCGCGACGCGGAGTTGAAGATCGAGGCGGCGGAGGCGGTGTTGCCGATTCCCTGAAAGCCGGGTCCAAAAGGACCCGGCCTACATCTCGCCGCCGGGCCTAAGAGGCCCGGCCTACGTACCGAAGCCGAGTCAAAAAGGACCCGGCCTACATCTCACTGCCGGGCCTAACAGGCCCGGCCTACGTACGATCGCGATCGACCTGACCGGTCCAGGCTGGATACAGCTCGTGATCGAAGCCCAGCGCGCTGAGGATTTTTCCAGCCATGAAGTCCGCCAGATCATCGAGGCTTTTGGGCAGCTGGTAGAACGCCGGCATCGCCGGCAGGATTATCGCGCCGGCCTCGGCGCAGAGCACCATGTTCTTCAACTGCGGGAGGCTCATCGGCGTTTCCCGCGGCACGATGATCAGCGGCCTGCGTTCCTTGAGCATCACATCAGCAGCACGCTCGATCAGGTTGCGCGACAACCCGTGCGCGACACCGGCCAGCGTTTTCATCGAGCAGGGCACGATCGCCATCCCGCCGCAGCCGTGGCTGCCGCTCGCGATCGTCGCGCCAAGGTCGCGGTTGTTGTGCAGCGTCAGGCTACCCGCCGACACGCCCTCGCCGTATTTGCCGACGAGGTAGCCGGACAGGCGGTCGGCGCCGGCGGCTTCGCCCAGCTCGTCACGCAGCAGCCTCCGGCCGTAATCCGAGATGACCAGCTCGACGTGGACGCCACGCTGCATCAGGGCCGCAAGCGTCCGCGTTGCGTAGATCGCCCCGCTCGCGCCGGTGATGGCCACGGCAATCGACTTCATCAGCCGCGCCACAGCGAGAGCGCAAGCACGACCAGGTAGAGGATGCCGACATAGCCGTTCAGATCGAAGGCCCGCTTCACCTGGGACAGATCGGTCGGCCGCACCAGCGACTGTTCGTAGACGAGCAGCAGCGCGACGCCGCCGACGCCCACGTAGTAGAACCACGGGAGCGGTGCCACGACGCCGAGCCCCAGCAGGCAGACAATCGTGATCACGTGCAGCACGCGCGAGATCGCGAGGGCCCCGGGCACACCAAACTTCGCAGGAATCGAGCGCAGGCCGTGGGCGCGATCGAAGTCGAGATCCTGACAGGCATACAGCACGTCGAATCCGCCGACCCAGGCGCCAATCGCGAGCGCCAGCAGCCAGGGCTCGAGGCCACCTCGTCCGCCGACGGCAAGCCATCCTCCGACTGGCGCCACGGCCATCGCCAATCCAAGAAAGAGTTGGGTCCACGCGGTGTAGCGCTTGGCCAGCGAATACCAGAAGACAATGGCCAGTGCGACGGGGGAAAGCGCGAAGCAGATGGGATTCAGCTGCCAGGCCGCATAGACAAATGCGATCGACGCGACGGTCACGAAGACCACCGCCTCGCGGACCGACATGGCGCCGCGCGGAATCTCGCGATTCGCGGTCCGCGGATTCAGCGCATCGAATCGGCGGTCCACCAGACGGTTGAAGCCCATCGCCGCGCTGCGCGCCGCCACCATCGCCACGAGAATCCAGACGATCTTCGGCCACGTCAGCGGCGCCTCACGCGCCGCGAGCAGCGCCCCCGCCAGCGCGAACGGCAGCGCGAACACCGAGTGGCTGAAGCGGACGAACGACAGATAGACGGTCAGGCGGTTCAACATTGCAAATCGCAAATTGCAGATTGCAGAGGTCGTCAGCTTTCCAGCCAGCGGATTTGCTCGGGCTGGATGCCGGACACCAGATATTCTTCCACATCGCCAACGTCCGGCGGGATTGCCACGGTGAGGAGCCGCGCCCGCTTGCCGGGCTCGATGGTGCCGAAATCGGACTCGAAACCGAGCGCTCGCGCTCCCTGCCAGGTCGCGCTCTCCAGCAGCGCCGTCGCCGGTATCGACGGGGCCAGCGCCCTCATCGTCGCCAGCTCGGCGAACACGTTGAGGTCGGGTGCGCTCGCCAGGCTGTCGGTGCCCACCGCGACGCGGACTCCTGACGCATAGAAATCCTCGAGCGGCGGCGCACCGGCGCCGGTATGGCCGTTGCTCCGTGGGCAGGTGACGAGGGTCACCCCTCGGGCCTCCAGGCGCGCGAGGTCGGCGGGGGTCATCTGGACGCCGTGAACCGCGAGCAGCCGTGCGTCGAGAAAGCCGCACTCCTCGAGAAACTGCACCGGGCTGCCGCCTGGCGCCACCCATGAGGGATCCCACGCGTTCATCTCGCCGAGGAACGTTCGCCAGGCACCCGTTCCACTCTTGATGAACTCGACCTCCTCTTCCGACTCGGAAAGATGTACGGCGCAGGGCGCGAGCGGGTCGCGCCGCGTGGCGGCGCGAATCGCGCGGAACATGAGCGGCGCCACCGAGTACGGCGCGTGTGCCGCCAGGCTGGTTCTCACCAACTCGGTCGGAACGAGCGTGTCGAGCTGACGCGATGCCTGCTCGACCACCCGTTCGGCGTCGGCGGCCGCGAACCGGAGCAGCTCGTAGAACACGACCCCCGCAAGCGCACTGCGGGTCAGCGGTGTAAACGTCACGAGCGTATTGCTGATGTCGCCGACGATTGCGGTTCCGCAGGCGATCGACTCGGCGATCGCCGCGTCGACGCCACGCATGATCTCGTCGCTCCTCGGATCCGGCCGGCGGCGGCGCGCCGCGACCACGCCTCGTATCCACGTGACGAAGTCCGAAGAAGGTGAGACCTGATCGCGCAGGTACGACAACTCGAGGTGCGTGTGCGCGTTGACCAGCCCCGGGAGAATGGCCACATGGCCCAGATCGCGCTCGGGCTGCGGACCTCCGGGAGCCGGCCGTCCAGATGCGACGATGCGGCCGCGATCGATCACGACCCAGCCATCTCTGATGGGCGGCTCGCAAATCGGCACCAGCCAGCGGGCGCGGTAGCGAATCAATGGGAGATGACGCGCAGCTGCTTGCCGGCCCGGCTGCGGGCCGGATACTTGATCAGCTCGTCGGGAACGCTGGTGTCGCCGTTTTCGCGCGCGGTGGCGAGCTCGAGCATTCGCGGCACCTCGCGCTCGCGAAACACCGGCTCGCCGAGGATCTCGTAGTGCATGTTGCGGCGCCGCGCCGCGAAGCCGGCGTTTTCGATGTTGCGGACGATCTCGACTTCGTCCATGCAGTAGCTGGCGCCAGCGGCGCGGACGACGTTCTCCTCGATCATCACGCTGCCCATGTCGTTGGCGCCGTAGGCCAGACTGAGCTGTCCGACCTTGCCGCCTTGCGTCACCCACGACGCCTGCAGGTTGTCGAAATTGTCGAGCACGATCCGCGCGAGCGCGAGCGTGCGCAGGTAGTCGATGCCAGTCGCTTCGCTGCCGGCGAGTTCAGTGTGCTCCGGTTGATAACTCCACGTGATGAAGGCGGTGAAGCCGCCTGTTTCATCCTGGAGTTCGCGCAAGCGGAGCATGTGCTCCAGTCGTTCCTCATCGGTCTCGACCGTGCCGTACATCATGGTCGCGGTGGTTCTCAACCCCGCCCGGTGAGCATGACGCATGACATCGAGCCATTCGTCGGCGGTGGCCTTGCCATAGCAGTGCAACAGCCTGCGGACCCGGTCCACGAGGATCTCGGCGCCGCCACCCGGGATGCTGTCGAGGCCGGCCGCAATCAGCCGCTGGAGCACGTCGGGAACCTGCAGCTGCGACAGGCGCGAGAGATGGATCACCTCGGGCGGTGAGAGTGCGTGCAGCTTGAACGAGGGATATCGGTCCTTGATCGCGCGAAACAGGTCTTCGTACCAGGTGAGCGGCAGATCAGGATTGTGTCCCCCCTGCAGCAGCAGTTGAACGCCACCGACGGCGATGGTTTCGTCAATCTTGCGGAACAGCTCATCGAAACCCAGCACGTAGCCTTCAGGCGAGCCGACCGGTCGATAGAACGCACAGAAGTTGCACTTCGCGACGCAGACGTTGGTGTAGTTGACGTTGCGGTCGATGATGTAGGTCACGATGCCGGCCGGATGCTTGCGCGCGCGCACGCCATCGGCGAGACGTCCGAGCAGCGTCGTCGGGGCGTGGCGATAGAGCTCGAGCGCCTCGTCGGCGCTGACGCGCCCGCCCGCCTGGATCTTTTCCGCGATGGAGTCGATCGTCATCGCTTCAAACATGTAGGGCGGGTCTTTTTAGACCGCCTACAATCGCGCCTAATAAAACCGAAGCGGCTGCGTTTCTGGCACAACGCCGCTCTCGGCAGCGTACCGATAGAAAAGCTCTAGCCCGGCGCGCTCGTCGGCGCCGAACCCGTAGCTGATATTATCCCGCAGATATCGCGCGCCGATCGCCTGCCGCCGTGCGTCGCCGACGTAGGTCGCGGCGATTTCGCCGACGTGATTGATCCCATCAGCGCAAGCCTCGCGCAGCGCGGTCACCTCGTCCGGGCCCAGCGCGTCCGGCCGGCCGGCCCAAAAGGCGTAAACGAACGGCAGGCCGCTCATCTGCGTCCACACATCGCCCAGATCAATTTTCTCGACGGCAACGCCGGGCTTCACGCGAAGCTGCGCCGGGTCGAGGAAGAGCGCGTTGTCGCCAATCAACAGCGCGGCGTCGGCCTTTCCCAGCATCTCTTCCAGGTCCGGACCGCTCGAGTAAAACAGCGGTCTGATCTTGAACTCGCGCGCACAGAGCACGCGCGCCAGGGCGACAGAGGTCCGGGAGCTCGTATCGAGCGCGATCGAGCGCACGTCACGCATGGCTTTCGAGGTGTAGAGCGCGACGGAGGCCACCGGTCCGCGCGAGGCAATCGCGACGCCTGGCACGATCCGATAGGTATGCGGTGCTTCAGCCGGCCCACGCAGGTACTCGATCGACGGAATCAGGCCGGCGTCGACGGTGCCTTCGTGCAGCAGCTCGGCGCATTTCGAGGGGACATCGAAGCGCAGCTCGAACCGCGCCGAATCCTGCAGGCCATACACGTGGGGGCGGGCGTTGAGGTAGCCCACCGCGCCCAACCGGACCGGGTTAGCCAACGCGTTTTCTTTCGAACCGTGCGTCGCGCTCGATGGGTTCGAAGCCGGCCGCCCGGATATTGCGACGGATCTCCTCCAGCGGCGCGCGGCGCGGACCGTCTTCGGAGTCGTCTGACGGGGTCACGCCATCCACGTCGTCAGCACCGACGGTGAGGGCGACTTGAGCCAGCTTCGGCCCGTAGAGCGCCCAGTCGACCTGAATCGACGCGATGTTGTCGACGAACAACCGCGCCAGCGCCACGCGCTTCACGTCGTCATAGCCGGTCGTCGGCACAGCCGGATTGGTCTGTCGCGGCAACGGCGCGAAGGCGCGAATCACCGCGACCTCCCGTTGAAGCGCGGCGACCCGCTTCATGAGGTCCGGGATGTCGCCGGTCGGCAGTTGACTGATGGTGAGGCGTGCGAGTCCGAGGCCGGCGATGTTCACCTCTTCTATCGATCGACGAGCGTCCTGGAGCCGATCGAACGGCGCCTCGGCCACCAGCTCGAGGCCGGCGCCGCGCAGTTCTTCGAGCAGGGCGCGCAACGTGACGCGTTCCTGGCCGGCGAGCTGCTCGAGATCGGCCAGCGAGAAACCCGAAACCGGGACCGAACCCGACGCCGCAACCACTTCAATTACGCGCGCGACAGCGGCATTCCGCGACGCTGGCGTGCCGACGATCCGCACCTCACCGGCCACGGCCGTCACAGCCATCGGGGCCTGTGGCTCGACAGCGACGTCTGAAACTCGAAGAAAAGTCGTCGCCTGTCCGTGCCGCTGCCGGCGCTCATCATCGGCGAGCGCGCCAATCGCGAGAATGTCGTAGCTGGAAGCCAGCGCTATGAGGTCTGCCTCTAGAATCACAGCCGCCGATCATATCAAGGTGGCCGGTTCTTATCTGCAGGCGGGGTCCGCTCTTCTTTGTAGGCCGGGTCCTTTCGGACCCGGCTTCATGATCTAGGAAACCGTCGGACCGAAGGCCACACCGAGCACGAGGGCGATCGCAATCGCGAGCACCCAGCCGAGCACGCACACGGCAACGGCCGTACGAGTGCTGCGGTAATCGAGGGCCTGGCGCACGGCAACAATCATCGCCAGGAGCATCCACACCGAGGTGACTACGAACACCGGCAACGCGACCGCGGGCATCACGCCCAGCACCCGCAGCAGCCCCGGCGTCGACGCGAAGCCGATGGTTCGCAGCAGTTGGCCGACGTCGACGCGCGTCTGCGGCTCCGGCATCAGCCGCGCGCCAATTTCGAACGTAACGAGCGCCCACGCCGCCCACGCGACGAGAGCAATACCGCTGTAAAGCAGCGCGTCGGCGGTCGTCACGTCGGCGAATCCCCGGGCACCTACCCCTGCCGCAAGGCTCGACGCGACGACGATGAGGAAGGCCTGTGAGGTGGCGGTGGGATCGCCCTCGACTTCCTCGTAAATGGCCACATCGAGGGCCGCCGCGCCGATCAGTCGCTGCACCAGCGAGTTTCTGACGGTAGTAGTCGGCATGCTGAAGCTCATGCAAAACGCAATCCGCCAAATCCACGATTAGCTCTTCAACGGCCCCTTCGCCGAAGGTTCACCCTGGGAACCTGGGGATGCCGGGGTTCGTCTCTCCTATTGCAACCCCATATGACCGGTGGCATCGTATGGGTTGGCCATAGATAGATGAAATCTGGGGATCTGAGGATCTGAGGATTTGAGGATCTGGGGATTTGAGGATCTGAGGAATTGACGAACATGGGCAAGACGGACGTCTGGCAGGGCACGCTCGCGTTGATGGTGTTGAAGACGCTCGAAGCGGGGGGGCCGATGCATGGCTATGGCATCGCGCGGCGCATCGAGCAGACGAGCGGCGACCTGCTGCAATTGAACTACGGCACGCTCTACCCTGCGCTACTGAAGCTCGAACAGGAGGGCTTCATCTGCTCCGAATGGGGCGTCTCCGACAACAACCGCAAGGCCAAGTTTTACAGCCTCACCCGCGCGGGCAGGAAGCAGGTCACGCGGGAGGCGCGTGAATGGGACAAGACGACGGCCATCCTTGCCAGGTTTCTAACGCCTGAGATTTGAGGATTTCAGGAATTGAGGATTTCAGGATTTGGAAACGAGGAGCTGAGGAACGATGGACAAGCACAGGACGATTCTTGGCGCGATGCATCTGGCGGTTGCGGCGCTCGGTTTTCTCGCCATTCCGATCGTGCTCCTGGCACTCAATGGCACCGGCCTCGCCGCGTTTCTCGTCGGAGAGCCGGGGGCATTCCTGCTGTTGACCGGCGTTGGCATTTTTGCCAGCGTGCTGATTGCCGCGGTCTCGCTGCCGAGCCTGATCGCCGGCATTGGCCTGCTCCGACACAAGGCGTGGTCGCGCGCCGGGGCGGCATTTGCCACCGTGGTCAATCTGGTCAACCCGCCATTCGGTCCGTTTCTCGCCGTCTACACGTTGTGGGTCCTCCTCAAGACCGACCCCGCTCCGACGGCCTGACGGAGAAGTGCGATGAGATCGATTCGAGCGGCGTTCCTTCGTCTCCGCGGCACGGTCAGTGGCGACAATCCGGACCGCGATCTGGCCGCGGAGCTCGACAGCCACCTCGAACTGCATATCGACGACAACGTTCGCGCCGGCATGTCGCCGGCGGCTGCCCGCCGGGCTGCCCTGTTGAGGCTCGGTGGTCTCGACCAAACGAAAGAACGTTATCGCGATCGCCGAAGCCTTCCGGCTCTGGACACGCTGGCACGCGATGTTCGCGAGGCGTGGCGCAGCCTCCGAAGAGCGCCACGCGTGACGGCAGCGATCGTCGTCATGCTCGCATGTGCCCTGGGGCTGAACGCGGCCAGCTTCGCTCTCGCAGACGCTCTCATCCTTCGGCCGTTTTCTTTCCCACTCGTCGACGACATCGTGCTCATCGAGGAGACCCGGCCCGACCGACGCTTTTTCGGCTTTACGGCGCCGGCCAACCTGCTGGACTTCAAGCGCGAAGCCCGGACACTGGCCTTCCTCTCACCAGTGACGCTCCGCGACGTCGAACTGGGCAATGCCGAGGAGCCCGAACAGCTCCCGGCCGCGCTGGTCGCGGCCGAATTCTTCGATGTGATCGGCACGAGGCCGGTCCTGGGCCGCAGTTTTCTGAGTGACGAGGAAACCTACGGGCGGCATCATCGCGTGGTCATCGCGGACTCGCTCTGGCAACGCGTCTTCTCGTCCGATCCGGACGTCATCGAGAAAACCATCGTCTTGGACGGCGCTACCCACCAGATCGTCGGCGTCGCCCCGCCCGATTTCAATTTCCCGTTCGGGGCGCAGATGTGGGTGCCAGCCGCATTCGAGTCCGAGGCGTTGAATCGCCGCGACAATCGGGCCGTGCTGGGGCTGGGGCGGCTGGTGGAGGGCGCCAGCGTCCGGGCGGCCGAGTCGGAACTCGGGCAGCTGATGCACGACCTGTCGCGGCGCTACCCGGAGGCGCTCGGCAAAAGCGGCGTCCGCGTCAGAACGCTGACTGATGGCCTCGCCGAAGAAGGCAGCGCCGCCCTTCACGTGTTCATCCAGGGCCTGTCGCTGGTGGTGCTGATCATTGCCTGCGCCAATATCGCCAATCTGGTGCTGGCGCTTGGCGTGGCGCGGCAGCGCGAAATCGCCGTCCGCTTCGCGCTCGGCGCCAGCCGCTGGCAGATTCTTCGCGGGCTGTGGATTGAGTCGATCGCTCTCGCGCTCGTGGCGATTCCCTGCGCACTCGCAATCGCTCACCTCGGACTGACGGTCATGGTGTCGCGGATGCCGCCGCGCATCGCACCCTTCATATCCGGCTGGAACACGATCGACGTGGATGCTCGGCTGGTTGTATTCACGACGATCCTCGCCGTGGCGGCCACCGCAGCGTTCGGTCTGTTCCCGGCGCTGCGCTGCTCGCGGCCCAACGCCGATGCCCTCAAGGAAGCGGCCCGCGGGCTGACCGGCAGTCGCGAGCGGCAACGCGTTCGTCGGGCGTTGATCATTGCGCAGGTGGCGCTTGCGCTGCCGCTGCTCGTCTCAGCCATGGGATTCGCCTCGGGAACGCGGCGATTCCTGAATGGACCTCAAGGCTACGATCCACACGGTGTCCTCCGCCTCAGGCTGTCGCTTCCCGAGCGGGTCTATGCTGACGATCGGGCGCGCACCGCGTTCCTGCAGGCCGTGCTCGATGAAATCTCCACTGCCGCGAGTGTCCAATCCGCGGCGGCCGTGAACATCCTGCCATCCACATCGATGTTCTACTCGCGCACGGTCGTCGTCGAAGGTCAATTCTCTGCCGCGCCACAGGAACTGGTCGAGCATCGGGTCGTATCGAGCCGTTACTTCGACACGATGCGGATTGCGATGTTGAAGGGGCGCGGCTTCAACACCGCCGACCGTCATGACACCCCGGCGGTGGGCATCGCCAGCCGGTCGATGGCCGAGCGGTACTGGCCGGGCCAGGATCCTGTCGGGCGGCGCGTCCGCTACGGCGACGAACCTGATGGCGGCTGGGTGACCGTGGTGGGTGTGGCCGACAACCTGATCGAAGATTGGTTCTGGGGACGCGATCAGGCGACGTTTTACCGGCCCCTTCCCCAGGCTCCGCCGCGCGAAGCGGCGCTCGCGGTCCGCACCATCGGCGAGCCCGGTGACGCGGCGGCGGCCGTCAGCCGCGCGATTCATCGCGTCGATCCGCAGCGGCCGATCCTCGACGTGAGCACCATGGAGCAGACGCTTGCCGATCGCCTGAACGCCCCGCGCAATGTTTCAGCGGTTCTCGCCACCCTCGGGGGGCTGGCCCTCGTGCTGGCGCTGATCGGACTCTACAGCGTCATCAATTATCTGGTCTCGCAGCGCACCCACGAGATCGGGCTGCGATTGGCCCTCGGCGCCACACCGCGTCAGATTCGGCGCCTGGTTCTCGGCGAGACGTCGCGACTGACTGCGCTCGGCATCGTGATCGGATCGGTGTTGGCCGCGGCGGTGATCCGACTGACGCAGGGGCTGCTGGCCGGCATTGCCGTAACCGATCCGCCGATCTTGATCACCCTGATCATCGGCGTTGCGGTCGTGTCGTTCGCATCGGGCTTCTGGCCGGCTTGCCGCGCTGCAGGAATCGAACCTTCGATCGCGCTCAGACAGGAGTAGGCACAATGCCAGCAACGCTGATCACATCACTCGTCGTCTTACTCGCCACCAGTGCGTTCGCGCAGATGGGAGCGAAGCCGGGACCAGAGCACGCGCGCCTGGCGGCGGTCGTGGGCACGTGGATCATCGAGGCTACTGAAGAGGACCTCGCCTACCGGGTGCGTGAAACCTGTGAGTGGTTCCCGGGAGGCTTCCATCTGATCTGCCGCGGCGAGGGGCTTGGCGACGCGAGCGCGCTGCGCACACACGGCATCTTCGGATTCGACGCACGCGACAAGACCTTCACGAGATTCGCACATAACAGCTTCGGCATCGGCTCGTTCATGCGCGGCAGCGTCGCCGATCGCCAGTGGACGTGGACCGGCGACGTCGCCGTCAACGGCGCCCCTGCGAAAATTCGAACGACGATCACCTGGGAGTCGCCGACGGCGTATCGCTACCAGGCGGAGCTGTCGACCGGTGGGGACGCGTGGACGGTTGTCGAGCAGGGCCGGGCGACGAAGGAACGATAGCGTGAGAGCGATGCGGGCGCTCGTCATCCGATTCGGCGAACTGTTAGAGAGGCCCGCGATGATCGCGTCTGAAGGTTCGCGCCTGACAGAAGTTCGGGCCCGGGCTGCCGGGTTGTGAGAGCATTCCGGTCCACGAATCATGAAGGGCGCGGCCCCCTCACCGATGCGCCGATTCTGGCGCTCGGTGCCCATTCGGTCCTATCTGCTGTTTCTCACCGGCGTCTTCTGCCTGTTTTCAACGCTCGGTTTCATCAACGACATTGAGTCGGTCGGCGGGTCATCGGCCGGTGCCCTGGCGCTCGATGTGCTGTTGGCCGGCCTGGCGGCCGTCGCCTGGGCCGTGACGGGCACGAAAACGCCCGGATTCGTCGTCGTCGCCGTGCCCCTCCACGTGATCGCGATTATCGGCCCGGAGTGGCGCGGCGCGCCGGCTACGCCATTCGCGGACCGCAGTGAGACCGAGATTCGGCAGCGCA
Organism: uncultured Acidobacteriota bacterium; assembly: GCA_963728825.1. GTDB lineage: Bacteria > Acidobacteriota > Vicinamibacteria > Vicinamibacterales > CAVVIG01 > CAVREM01. The sequence continues at coordinate 805,061 of CAVSLA010000004.1, read as the reverse complement.
TGGAGATCGTTGCCACCGGGACGGCGGTCGGCGTTCTCCTCGGCTACGGGTGCTTCATCGTGTTCGTGGCGACCGAAGGCAGGCGCTACCTGCGCACGCAAACGGAATCATGCTGGCCAGAGAGTTACAGCAAGCCCTCGCGCCGCCAATCGATCGGTGCCTGGAGCGGTTCGCATTCTTTGGAGCGTCGATGCCGAGCAGCGAGGTCGGCGGCGATCTCGTCGACTTCGTGAGGACTTACTGCGACGTGAAGATCAGATCGTAGGCGTAGTCGCCGAAACCCGGGAGGCTGTAAATCAGCTCGAACCGGTGCGGGAGAAGCGTATCGACGTCGATCCATAGGGTCTGGGCGGCGTCGAGCTCCGAGTGCGCCGGCGTCGCAGGGCCTTCGATGCCTCGAAGGATACGGTTGTCAGCCTGGCGGACGCCGGCATCGCTGACCGGCAATTCTCCGGACAGCACGGCCAGCACTTCGGCTTGAGCCTTGGCGTCGAGCGTGCGGACGGTGGTCCCGTCGCGCACGCGGGCGGGCCGGCCGCCAATCGCTGCCAGCGTGTGGCCAACCAGCTGACCCATCTCGGCGTGCGTCAATGGCGCGGAGGTTTTGAGCCGTTCCTGGAACCGCGCCCGGGCCGCGTCCTCCGGCGACTCACACGCCGTCACGAGCCAGCTCAGAGCGAGCAGTGCCGGCACGATGCGCTTGCTTCGCATTAGAACCATCAGCCCTGAGCCCTTAGCCCTCAGCCCTGGCGAGCCCTGAGCCCTGAGCCCTCAGCCCTGGCGAACCCTGAGCCCTGAGCCCTGAGCCCTTAGCCCTTGCTAAGCCGTGCCCAAATCTCGTCGGCGCGCCTGGAAACGGCTTCTGTCATGGCGAGGCGCGCCGGCCAGTTCCGCGTGTAGCCCTCCGACGCCCACTTGCGTGTGGCGTCGATGCCCATTTTCCCGCCATACGCCGGCAATTCCGCCGCATCGTCGAGATCGTCGACCGGGCCCCTGGTCATCTGGACGTCGCGAGCGGGATCGATGTGCGTCCCGACGATCCAGGCCACTTCGCGCAGATCGTGGACGTTGACGTCCTTGTCGACAACGACCACGGTCTTCGAGAACATCAGCTGGCCGAGTCCCCAGACCGCGTTCATGATTTTGCGCGCATGACCCGGATACCGCTTGTCGATCGAGATGATGACGAGGTTGTGAAAGATACCCTGGGCCGGAAAGTGCATGTCGACGATTTCCGGCACCGTTTTCTGAATCATCGGCAGGAAGATGCGCTCGCTGGCCATTCCCAGATAGAAGTCCTCCATCGGTGGAATGCCCACGATCGTTGTGAGATAGGTGGGACGACGCCGCCTGGTGAGGCAGGTCAGGTGAAAGACGGGAAAGTCGTCGGGCTGCGAGTAGAAGCCCGTGTGATCGCCGAATGGTCCTTCCCGCCGGCGCTCGCCCGGTTCGACATACCCCTCGAGCACGATATGCGAGCTGGCGGGCACCTCGAGGTCGACCGTGACGCACCTGACCAGCTCGATGCGGCGCCGCGCGAGGAAGCCGGCGAGCAACAGCTCGTCGAGCCCTTCCGGCATCGGCGCCGTCGCCGCATAGGTCAGGACCGGCTCGGGGCTGAGCGCGACAGCCACTTCGAGGCGCTTGCCCAATCGCTCGGCAACGCGGTGGTGCTGCGCCCCGCCTTTGTGGCGCTGCCAGTGCATGCCCGTAGTCCGCCCGTCGAAGACCTGCATCCGGTACGTGCCGATATTGCGGACGCCGGTCTCGGGATCCTTTGTGAAGACGAGCGGCAACGTGATGTAGCGGCCGCCGTCTTCGGGCCAGCACTTCAGGATCGGCAACGAGTCGAGGGTCCCGTCGCGCTGAACCACTTCCTGGCAGGGTGCATCTTTGACGGTTTTCGGCATCAGGTCACGCAGCCGCCCGACCATCGGCAACATCTTCAACGCGTCCATGATGCCCTCGGGCATCGGTGGGGTCATGAGCGCGTTGATTTCACGGCCGAGATCGTCGAGTGACTTCACGCCGAGCGCCAGGCACATCCGCTCCAACGAGCCGAAGACGTTGGTTGCCACCGGCATGTCGAAGCCGGCAGGTTTCTCGAACAGCAGCGCCGGGCCGCCGTCGGCGCTTTTGCACGCCCGATCGGTGATGGCTGACACTTCGAGGTCCGGGCTGACAGAATCGGCGATGCGCCTTAACAGACGGCGTTTGTCCAGATCCGAAAGGAAGTCCGAGAGATCTGCGTACATAAGCAAGCGAGCCGTGAGGTCACACAAGAAACGCGATTTCGTGGCTAGGTTTTCGCCATTCTATCGGTAATCTGCTCGGCCAGGGCGAGCGCGCGACGGCCTTGTTCGCCGGTGACGAGCGGCGGACGCCGTTCCCGCACGGCGTCGACAAAGTCGTGGAGCTCGCGCTTCAGCGGCTCTTCGTTGACGACCTCCATCTCGCCACCCTCAATCGACGGCATCGGTCCGCTGGTCTTGACCAGCCGCCACACCTCGACCTTCTGCGCGGCGTAGTCGATCGAGACATAGGCTGACGGCTGGAAGAACCGGATCTTGCGCACTCGATCGCGGCTGATCCGGCTGGCCGTGATGTTGGCAATGCAGCCGTTGGCGAACCGCAGTCTGGCGTTGGCAATGTCGACCCGTCCGGTCAGCACCGGGACGCCGACCGCTTCGATCGATTCGACGTCCGCATTCACGAGCGACAGCGCGATGTCGAGATCGTGAATCATCAGATCGAACACCACGTCGATGTCGAGACTGCGCTCGGGAAATGCGCCGAGACGGTGGACCTCGATGAAGCGGGGGTCGATGAGCACCGAGCGCGCGGCGGCGACGGCGGGGTTGAACCGTTCGGTGTGCCCGACGGCGAGCGCGGCTCCGCTGCGAGCCGCCGCCGCGATCATCGCGTCGGCCTCGTCGATGGTCCGCGCGATCGGCTTCTCGACCAGCACCGGCACACCGGCCTCGAGAAACGGCAGCGCGATGTCGGCATGGACCGCGGTCGGTACCGCGATGGTGACCGCGTCCACCTGGCCGGCCAGCTGGCGAGCGTCGAACAGGGGCTGCGCGCCGTGCGCCGCGGCAATCTCCTCGGCGCGTGCGCGATTGATATCGACGACCGCGGTCAGCGTGACGCCCGGGAGGGTCGACAGAATACGGGCATGGTGGCGACCGAGTGAACCGACGCCGACGACAGCGACGCGCAGGGGGTTCACAAGACCGGGTTCCATGTTGAAGCCTTTGACAGGAATGTCATGTCGTCGATGGCTTCAGACCGTCCGGCCGACGATTGCGATGTCGGCGTCGTCCGCGGCGCGGATGATGGCGTCGCCGTCGATCATCAGGGTTTTTCCGGCGTCGACCGACAGCAGTGTCGCGCCGGCGTCCTTCATCGCCTCGATCGTCGAGACGCCGACCACCGGCACGTCGAAGCGCATGTCCTGTTTCGGCTTGGCGACCTTGACGATCCGCACGCCGCGGCCGGCCAGCTGACCGGCGCGGGCGATGACGGCATCGGTGCCCTCCATCGCCTCGACGGCGACGACCGCCGCGGCCTTGACGGCAATCGTCTGGCCGATGTCGAGCCCGGCGATCGCATCGGCGATGCTGTAGCCGAACGCCAGATCGGTGTGCTCCTCCGCGCTCGGCGTGCGCTTCGTCAGCACGCCTTCGCGCGCCAGCAGCGGCGCCAGGAACGCCGTCGAATCCAGCAGCGCGATGCCGTGGTCGCGCAGCACGTCGGCCACTGCCGAGATGATTGCATCCGTATTGCGCGACTTGAGCTTGGTGATCAGGCCGAGCGCGGTCAGATCCGGCCGGATGTCCGAGAACAACTTGGTGTGCTTCACCTGCCCGGCCATCACCGCCTGGCTGACGCCCGACTCCTTCAAGAGGCTGATGCACTTGCCAAGCTGGCCGATCGAGATCCAATGGACGTCAGCCGGCGGCGGACGTGCCGCCGCGGTCGCCAGATCGGGAAAGGCTTCGTCTTTGAGGGCGATGACCGTCACGTGATGGCCGGCCGCGCGCGCCGCTTCGAGCACCAGGAACGGAAAGCGGCCGTTCCCCGCAATCAGGCCGAGCCGCATCATTCGTCCGCGAGCACTTCTTCCTGCCGGCGTGTCGCTCGCCTGAGGATCACGCCGCGCTGCGACGAGCGGATGAACTCGAGCAGGTATTGAACCTCGGCGCAGGCCAGAGTCCGATCCCGCTCGATTTGTCTGAGCGCGCTGGTCGTGTTCAACTTCGATTGCAGCAGGTAGCGGAAGGTGCGTTTCAGCTTGGTCACGACGTCGGAGGCAAAGCCGCGCCTCGACAACCCGACGCTGTTCAACCCGAAAATCCGTGCCGGCCGGCTGCCGACCGTCTTGCCGAACGGCAGCGCATCCTTGGTGACCACTGAATAGCCGCCGATGAACGCATGCCGCCCGACCCGGCAGAACTGATGCACCGCGGAGCCGGCGCTGATGTTGGCGTAATCCTCGACCGTCACATGGCCGCCGAGCGTGGCGTGCGGCCCGAAAATCGTATCGTTGAACACGTGGCAGTCGTGGGCCACGTGAACGTAGGCCATGAAGACGTTGCGGTCGCCGATCTGCGTCACGCCGCCGCCGCCGGCCGTGCCGCGGTTGATCGTGACGAACTCGCGGAAGATATTCCGCGCGCCGATCACCAGCCTGGTCGGCTCGCCGCGGAACTTCAGGTCCTGCGGCACCAGCCCGATCGACGCGAACGGAAAGATCTCGGTCCCTTCGCCGATGTCGGTCCACCCGTCGATGACCGCCGACGCGCCGACTTTGCAGCCCGGACCGATCCGCACGTGCGGACCGACGACCGCATGCGGTCCGATCGTCGTGCCGTCGCCCACCTCGGCCGACGGATCGACGATGGCGGTGCGATCGATGTTCGCCCGATCCGGCACCAGGCCGAGCAGCAGCTCGCACTCGGCGACGATCTGATCGTCGATGAATGCCGACGCCCGCGCGACGGCCAGCGCGCCGCGCTGCCGGCCCAGCGTCACCTCGACCCGCAGCCGATCGCCGGGCACGACCTGCCGCCTGAACTTCGCATCGTTGACGCCGCGCAGATAGACGCGGGTCCGGGCTGGGACGCCGCTCTGCTCGAGAATCAGAATCGTCGCCACCTGGACGAACGACTCGACCATCAACACCGCCGGCATCAGCGGTGTGCCTGGGAAGTGCCCCTGGAAGAACTCTTCGTTGACGGTAACGTTCTTGATGGCGACCAGGCGGCGCCCGCTGTCGTGCTCGATGATCGCGTCGACGAGCAGCGATGGGTAGCGGGAGCAGAGTCGATCGAGCGTCTCCGGAATGTTGACCGCCACGGGGCCCTCAGTCTATCAAAATGGCGGAACGTCTCCCGATGGGCGGGGCAGGCCGAACCTCGAATCCAGGCGTCTAAGCATGGTAAATTCACCAGAGCCCATGCCGACGAAGTTTCCGACCGTCGCTCTTCTCGCGCTCGTCCTCGGCACCGCGGCGTGCACGAGCGACGACGACGACCTCGTAACACCGACGCCGAATCCGAACCCGGTGGTCGACACCTTTACCGGCACGTTGACGCCAAACGGTGCCGATACCCATCCCTTCAGCGTGGCCGCTGCCGGCAGCGTCCGTGCCTCGATCGCCGTGCTCGATCCCGACCCGGCGGCGATCGTGGGACTGAGCATCGGCACCTGGAATGGTGCGGCGTGTCAGACGGTCATCGCCAACGATACGGCCACCCAAACTACGGCGGTGCTTGGCACGGCCGATCGCGCAGGACGGTTGTGCGTGCGGATCTATGATGCGACTGGAACGCTACCCCAGCCGACCAACTACGAGCTGAGCGTCTGTACACCCCTGAGCGGATACGACGGTTACTTGCCACCATCCATCCGCTTGACGGCTTCCTGGGTGAGGTCCAAGCCGGGGTCCGCGGCAATCAGGCCGGCATCCTGGGCGCTGAACAGCAGGTGCAGCCCTTTTTCCTCCCGCATCTTTTCGAGAAGCGGAACCAGCTTCCTCTGAAAGGTTTCCTGAAGTTCGGTCTGCAGGTCGGTCAACTCCTGCTGGGCGTCCTGCTGAAACCGTTCGAGCTCGCGGGTCTGCTTCTCGATGTCCTTTTCGAGCGCCGCGCGTGCTGAATCGCTCATGACGGTGCCGCCGGTCTGGAGCTTCTGCTGGTTCGCCTGCAGCGTTTTCTGCCGCTCCTGAATCTGCGCCTGCTTCTGCTTGGTCAGCGATTCGACCTTGGCCGCGGCCGCCTTGCCGTCAGCTGACAGCGAGAAGATCCCCTGCAGGTGCACGAAGGCAACCTTGGCGCCCTGCGGGAACGGCGGCGGCGGCTGCGGCGTCGCCGGCGGCGTCGACGGCTGCCCCGGTACCGGGGTCGTCGGCGCCGGAGCGGGCTTCGGCGGCAGCTGTGTCGGTGTCTGCCCGACGGGCGGGGTCGTCGGCTTCGCCGGCGTCTGGGCAAAGACCGTCACGGCGCTCACGAGCAGCGCCAGCGGCAGGGCGAGTCGAACACGTTTCATTACGCGGATTCCTTTCAGCGGAAACAGATGGGCAATTATAACAAGGCCGGCTGGTCTGGCAGAGCTGGTGAGCCGGGCCCGGGAACCTGCTCCCTGGCTGCCGTGCCCGCCGTGCCTGCCCCGCCTGTCTTGACTAGAACGTCGTCCCCACCGCAAACCGGAACTGGAACGCCTCCTGTGGCTGCAGGGTGGTCTGCTCGCGCACGCCCTCGCGGCTCGGGTTGTAAGCGAAGATCAACCGGAACGGCACGTTCAGCACCGGCATGAAGAACCGGATCTCGGCGCCCGTCGAGGTCTTGAACGCTTTGCGCGTGACGAGCTTGAGCGGCAACCCCGGAGCAGTCGGATCGGTCAGACCGGAGGCGCCGGGCGGCGCCGACGGATCGTAGAGAAGCGGGTAGCGGATCGAGTCCGTGTCGACTTCCGGAACGGTTTCGGTCCACCCGAACATGTCGCCGGTGGGCCGCACCTGGCCGGCATCGAAAAACAGAATCAAGCGGACCGGCCCGGCGATGTTGATGTTCTGCTCGACGTTGAAGAGCAGGCTCTTGTCGCCGCCGAGCACGAGCCCGGTCTCAGGATCCTGCGGACCGATGGAGCGGATATCGAACCCCCGGACGCTGTACTCGCCGCCGAGGAACAGCTTCTCGAAAATCGGCAGCGGCTCGTTGCCATGGAAGGGACGGATGAACTCGAGCTGGCCGCGCATGGCCAGCGACATCCGCGCATTCTGGCGCAGGATGTAGATCCCTTCGAGCTGCGGTTTGTAGAAATTGGTATTGCCGCCGAGGCCGGCGAGGTCCGCCGAGAAGGACAACCGCTTGCCGGTCGTCGGGAAAATCGGCTGGTCGACGGTGTTGTGGATGATGCTCGGCGTGATCTTGCTGATGACGCGCTGCCCGCCGACGCCGATCAGCAGCGAGTCGGCCAGGAACGGGTTGCGGCGCAGCAGCGCCGTGTCCAGAAACGCCTCGCTCAACTCGGTGACCCGGACCTGCTCGTAGCTGTAGTTCGCGAACATCCGAGTGAAGCCGTTGCCGAGCGGAAAGCCGAAGGTCAGGACGCCGCCGGTGGACTTCTGCGTGAACTGGCTGACGTAGCGGTACTCCTGCTTGAACAGGTTCACGCCGGCGGTGATGTTGCGGTCGAACAGGAAGGGCTCGGTGAAGGCCAGCGTGTAGTTCTGCGCGCGCTGGCCACCTTGCAGCGACACCGTCAGGCTTTCTCCCCGCCCGAGGAAGTTCGAGGTCTGGAACGACAGCTGGCCGAAGAAGCCTTCGAACTGCGACACGCCGGCGCCGAAGGTCAGCTGGTTGCGGTTCTGCTCCTCGACCTTGAGCGCGACGTCGAGCTTGTTGTCCGCGCCGACCGTCTTGTCGACCAGGACGTCCTTGCCGGGCCCTTCGAGCGCCTTGAAGTAGCCGAGCTGATTGATGCGCCGGATGCTGTTCTGCAGCGCCATCGTGTTGAAGACGCTGTTCTCGTAGAGCCGCATCTCGCGCCGGATGACGTTGTCGCGCGTCGTGGTATTGCCGACGAAGGTGATGCGGTTGACGAAGTACTGCTTCCCTTCCTGCAGTCTCATCGTCACGTCGACAATCGGCGGCGACGATCGCTTTTCGGCCAGTGCAGGCACTGGCGGAGCCTCGCCCTCCGTCTGCGGAGCGGCGGGGTTGGCAGCGGAATCCCTGGCGACCGGCTCTGGATAGCCGGTGAACTCGTAGTAGCCGCCCGAGCCGTACAGCTCCTGCGCCTTCTGGAAACCCTTGCGGATTTCCTTCTGGCTGTACCAGTCGCCGGTCTTGAGATTGAACAACGGGCGGAGCACGTCGTCCTTGACGACGGTGTTGCCTTCGAAAATGAAGTTGCCAACGCGATGACGATCGCCTTCGATGACCGGGATTCGCAGTTCAACCCAACGCGTCTCGCCATCGTCGGAGTCGCCGAGGTAGTTCAGCTCGGGCGCCCCGACCTGCGCGAAGATGAAGCCGCGCTCGCGGTACTTCTCGACCATCCGCTCGGCGTCTTCCTCGAACAGATTCTCCTGATAGGTGCCGCGGCCGGTGATCCAGGACAGGAACCAGCGTTCCTTGTTCTGCTTCATCGCCCGCTTCAGCGAGCCGTCGCTCAGCGCGCGGTTGCCGAGAAAGTCGATCCGCCTGATCTGCACCTTGGGGCCGTCGTCCATGTGGAACGTGAGCTGGACCAGTTTCGGTCCGCCGGCGAGCTCCTCGACCTCCGGCCGGACCTCCGCAAACTGGAAGCCCTTCTCGCGCATCATGTCGCGGATGATGCCGCTCGCCTTCTTGAGGAGCGCCGCGTCGATGAAGGTATCGAGCCGGATCTCCGCGCCGAGCTCCTTCAGCTTCTCGTCGATCTTGGCGTCCTCAAACTTCTTGGAGTGCTCGTAGCTGACGATCTTGACGCGCTGGCGCTCCTCCATGTTGTAGAGGATGATCTTGCCGATGACGCCGTTCGAGAAGGTATAGTCGACCGTCTCGATCGAGATGTTGTCCAGGAAGTTGGTGTTGTAGAGGCGCGTGAAGTCCTCACGCATGATCTGCTCGACGCTCTCGTCGTAGGCGACCCACACGCCTTCCGACGGACGGCTCCGCTTCTGCTGAATCTGCATGTAATACAGATAGGTCTGCGGATCGATCAGTGTGACGTTGCCCTGCTTCAGGAAGCACGGCGCGATTTGCCAGACGATGGGACCCGAATTGGCCGGCGGCAGCGAGGCCGGCGGCTGAAGCGGGACGTCGCAGGCGGTCGTGGGGTTGGCGGCGCCTGCTGCCCGCGGCTGATCCTGCGCGGCAGCGGCGGGCGCGAGCGAGCCCACCAGAAGGGCGGTCAGAGCTAAGTACTTGATCATGCAGACTTTCCTAGATAGATCGACGCCTAGTTTACTAGATTAAGACGGCGCGGGACGACCTGCGGCCGGGGAATCCTGGCAATCGGGCAATCGGTTGATCGAGTAATCGGGTAATTGGATTGGGATTGGACCTCGGGCAATCCGGCGATCAATTACCCGATCACTAGATTACCCGATTACCCGATTCAGCCCAGTGCTTTAGGCCAGTTTTCGCCCCGCTTCGAGCTCGCCGGCTGGCCGGTAGGCCAGGGTCCCGGCCTCGAGGTAGACCTCGATATCTCCCCCGCGTAGGTGGCCGCGGATGAGCTCCTCGGACAGCGGGTCTTCCACGTAACGCTGGATGGCGCGGCGGAGAGGCCGCGCGCCGTACGAGCGGTCCTTGCAGGTGACTTCGATGATCCAGTCGATTACTTCCGACGTCAGCGCGATCTTCAGCTTGCGGTCGACGAGGTTCGCGTTGAGCTGCGTCACCAGCAAGGCCATGATGCGGCGCAGGTCATCGTCGTTCAACGCCTCGAAGACGATGATTTCGTCGATGCGGTTGATGAACTCGGGATTGAAGGTCCGCTTGACCTCACCGAGGACCATTTCCGACACGCTCTTGTCGATGGCGCTCGAATCAGAGGACTGGAAGCCCATCGAGCTCTTCTTCTGGATGAAGCGCGCGCCGATGTTCGACGTCATGATGATGATCGTGTTCTTGAAGTTCACACGATTCCCGAGACCGTCGGTGAGGTGGCCGTCCTCGAACACCTGCAGCAGGATGTTGAAGATGTCGGGGTGCGCCTTCTCGATCTCGTCCAGCAGCACGACCGAGTACGGATTCCGCTTGACCTTTTCGGTAAGCTGACCGCCCTCTTCGTGCCCGACGTAACCGGGCGGCGAGCCGATCAACTTCGACACCGAGTGCTTCTCCATGTACTCGGACATGTCGAAGCGGATCAGTGCGTGGTCGCTGCCGAACAGGAAGTTCGCCAGCGCACGCGCCAGCTCGGTTTTGCCGACGCCGGTCGGCCCCAGGAACACGAAGCTGCCGACCGGGCGATTGGGGCTCTTGAGCCCTGCCCGGGATCGGCGGATGGCGCGCGAGATGGCCGAGATGGCCTTCTCCTGCGAAATGACGCGCCGGTGCAGCTCCTGCTCCATGCGCAGCAGCTTGTCGCCCTCGTCCTGGTTGATCGACGCGATCGGCACGCCGGTCCACTTCGAGACCACCTCGTCGATCTCGGCCTTGCCGACGATCACCTTGCGGGTGCTCGACTTGACGTCGAACTTTTCGCGAATCGATACCAGGTTCTCGCGCGCGGCCATTTCCTGCTCGCGGTAGAACTGCGCCTTCTCGAAATCCTTCTGTGACGAGGCGCTTTCCCACTGCTCGACGGCGACGCGGATGCTCTTGTTGATCTCGCCGAACTCCTCGCTGTAGCCGGCCTCGCGCAGCTTGGCCCGGGCGCCCGCTTCGTCGACCAGATCGATGGCCTTGTCCGGCAGGAACCGATCCGTGATGTAGCGGTTCGACTGATAAACCGCCGCCTCGATCGCCTCGCGCGTGTACTCGACGTGATGGAACGTCTCGTAGCGATCTTTGACGCCAAACAGGATTTCGATCGTCTCGCGCTCACCGGGCGGGTCGACCTTGATTGCCTGGAAGCGCCGCTCGAGCGATCGGTCCTTTTCGATGTACTTGCGATACTCCGCCGGCGTCGTCGCGCCGATGCACCGGATTTCGCCGCGCGACAGCGCAGGCTTCAGGATATTGGCGGCGTCGAGCGACCCCTCGGCCGAGCCGGCACCCACCAGGGTGTGCAGCTCGTCGATGAAGACGATGATGTTGGGATTGTCGGTCAGCTCCTTCATGATCGCCTTGAGGCGTTCCTCGAACTGACCACGGTATTTCGTACCGGCCACAATCAGCGAAATGTCCAGCGCAAGGATCCTTTTGTCAGCCAGAAAGTGCGGAACGTCGCCGTATACGATCTTCTGAGCCAGCCCCTCGACGATGGCCGTCTTGCCGACACCCGGCTCGCCGATGAGGACCGCGTTGTTCTTGGTCCGCCGGCAGAGGACCTGCTGCACCCGTTCCAGCTCGTGCTCACGGCCCACCAGCGGATCCAGCTGGTTTTTCATCGCCGACTCGGTGAGGTCGCGGCTGAATTCGGCCAGCAGCGGCGTCTCTTTCACGCGAGTGAGCGTCGTCTTTTCATTCAGAAGCTGGACGATGTCCTCGCGGACGGCATTGAGCCGCATCCCCTTTTCCATGAGGATGGAGGCGGCAACCGACCGCTCTTCCCGGAGGATTCCGAGCAGGAGGTGCTCGGTGCCGATGTAGTTGTGGAGCAGCCGGTCGGCCTCTTCGGCCGCAAACTGCAGAACCCGTTTGGTTTCCGCCGAAAACGGGATCTCGACCGAGGTCGAGACCTTCTCGCGGAAAACCGTGCGGCCTTCGATGTCCTTGCGAATGTTCTCGAGTGACAGGTGCGAGCGGGCAAAAATTCGGCTGGTGAGCCCTTTTCCTTCGCGGATCAGGCCCAGAAGCAGGTGCTCGGTCTCGATCGAGATGCTGCCGAGCTGACTGGCCTCATAACGAGCAAAAAAGAGAACTCGTCTGGCCCTTTCGGTGTACCGTTCGAACATCCGGCCTACCTAGGTGAAAGTAGATGCAGTTGTGGTCACGGAATCGATGACCACATTATACAGACGCCTTTGGATAATCCCAACGGCATTCTGCGCATAACTTACTGTCATCATTAGGGTTCACGCCCCACCATTTAGACGCTGGGATCGCAACTCGCGTGCCCGGTCGAGGTACTTATCGGGGGCGGATGGGCTGGGGGCTAGGGCTTCGGATCGTAGGGCGGGTCCTTTTGGACCCGCCTCATTTTTTTACATGGCTACATCGCGACCAGACGACCGCTCTCGAGGCGCAGGATGCGATCGCAGGCGGCGGCGAGGCGCGGATTGTGGGTCGCGATGATCGAGGTGAGGCCGTAGGCGGCGTGCATCTCGCGCAGCAGCGCGTGCAGCGCGTCGGCGGTCTGCTCGTCGAGATCGCCGGTCGGCTCGTCTGCGAGCAGGACGTTCGGGCGCATCACGAGCGCGCGCGCGACGGCAACCCGCTGCTGCTCGCCCCCCGACAGCATCCCCGGGCGATGCGTCAGCCGCTCTTCCAGGCCGACGCGGCGCAGCAACTCGGCGGCACGCTCACGCGCCTCTGACAGCCGCATCCGCGCGATGCGCATCGGCATCTCGGCGTTCTCGAGGGCATTGAACTCCGGCAGGAGGTGATGGAACTGGAACACGAAGCCGACGTGTCGATTGCGGAACGCGACGCGTTCGCCATCCGCCAGCGTGGTGAGCTCGACGCCGTTCACCGCAATCCGGCCGGCATCGACCGAATCGAGCCCGCCCAGCACGTGCAGCAGCGTGCTCTTGCCCACCCCCGACGCGCCGACGACCGCGACCATCTCGCCCGCTTCAACCGTCAGATCGAGATCGCGCAGGACGACCAGCTGGCGCGGGCCGACCGTATAGCTCTTGGTGATACCGCGCGCCTCCAGAAACGGCATGACCAGGGTCGCTTACTCGTAGCGGAGCGCCTGCGCCGGGTCGAGGCGGGCCGCCTGGCGGGACGGGTAGATCGTCGCGACGAAACAAATGACGATTGCTGCCGCCATCACCATCGCGACGTCGACCGGCCGCACGGTGAACGGCACGTGCGGCACCATGTAGACGTCCTCAGCCATCGGAATCAGCTGGTAGTAATCGGTGACGGTCGCCGCAATCGCTCCCGCCGCCGCCCCAACGATCGTCCCGATGACGCCGATGATCACGCCTTGCAGCATGAACACCACCGTCACGCTCCGCGCGCTGGCACCCATCGTCTTGAGGATGGCGATGTCCCGATGCTTCTCCATCACCATCAGGATCAGCGAGGCGACGATATTCAGCGCCGCCACCATGACGATCAGGCCGATGGTCAGCGAAATCGCCGTCCGCTCCAGCGACAGCGCGCTGAACAGCGATTTGTTCATGTCGGCCCAGTCTTCGGTCAGATACGCGCCCTCGTCGATCTGGTCGATCGACGCGGCGATGGCCGGCGCAGCCCAGATGTCGTCGACGCGCAGCTGAATGAAGTCGACGGTGTCTTTTCTGAACAGGTATTTCGCCACATCGATGGTCACGAAGCCATGGGTGGAGTCGATCTCGTAGAGCCCTAACTCGAGGATGCCCGCGACGCGCAGCGGACGCGACGGCGTCGTCGCGCCGATCGGTGCCTGATCGGTGGCAATCACCGCCACCCGATCGCCGACCGCTACCCCGAGCTTCTCGGCGAGTTGCCGCCCGAGCAGGATTCCCGAAATTCGATCCTCCGAGGAGGCGAGATCATCGACGCTGCCCGAACGGATGGCCCCGCGAATATCGGTGACCTCCTGCTCGACCGCCGGGTCGATGCCCTTGACCTGAATCGGCGACGTCACCCCGTGGCCGGTCACGAGGGTCTGCTGCAGAATCGCCGGCGCCGCGCCGACGACATGAGGAACCTGGCGCAGGCGCGCCGCTTCGGCCCGGTAGTCCGCCAGGCCATCCCGCTTCCAGACGTAGACATGAGGGTTGGAGCCGAGAATCCGATCGCGCACTTCCTGCTGAAGCCCGGTCATCAAGGCGAGCGCGATGACCAGCGCCATCACCCCGACGGTGACGCCCAGCGTCGAGATGAAGGAAATCACCGAGATGAACGCCTGTTTCCGCTTGGCGACCAGGTAGCGGAAGGCGATGTGCAACTCAAATGGAATATTCATCGCAATTGGTGAATTGGTGAGTTGGAGAATTGGCGAATCACCATTTGGCGAATCACCAATTCCCCAATTCACCAACTCACCAACTACTCCTTCTTCCTCATCAACGGGAACAGTATGACATCCCTGATGGACGGACTGTTCGTGAGCAGCATCACCAGCCGATCGATCCCCACGCCTTCTCCGGCGGTCGGCGGCAATCCGTACTCGAGGGCGCGGATGTAGTCCTCGTCCATCGCGTGCGCTTCCAGGTCACCGCCGGCGCGTTGCTTGAGCTGGTCCTCGAAGCGCCGACGCTGCTCGATGGGATCGTTCAGCTCGCTGAACGCGTTGGCCACCTCGACGCCGGCGATGTACAGCTCGAAGCGCTCGACCGTGTCCGGATCGTCGGGCCGCTGCTTCGACAGGGGCGAAACCTCCGTCGGGAAGTCGTAGACGAAGGTCGGCTGCACCAGTCGATCTTCGCACAGCCGTTCGAAGATGCCCGTCGTGATCTTGCCGGGCCCGTCGCCGGGTGTCACTTCGACGTCGAGCCGCGCGGCGAGCGCGGCGGCTGTGTCGCGGCTGCGAAGCTCGCTCCCGGCGACGTCGCGGCCGAGGCGGGCGGACGCGGCCAGCCGGACCGCCTCGCGCAGCGATACCCTTGCGAAGGGCGCCTTCAGCGAAATCGTGTGGTCGCCGAAGGTAATGACGTCGTTCCCGATGACCTGCTGCGCGACGCCGGCGATCAGCTCCTCGGTCAAGGTCATCAGCGCCTGATAATCGGAATACGCCTCGTAGAACTCCATCATCGTGAACTCGGGGTTGTGCTGCGTCGAAATCCCCTCGTTCCGGAAGTTGCGGTTGATTTCGAACACCTTCTCCAGGCCGCCCACGACCAGGCGCTTCAGATAGAGCTCGGGCGCGACCCGCAGGTAGAGATCCATATCGAGGGTGTTGTGGTGCGTGACGAACGGCCGCGCCAGCGCGCCGCCCGCGATCGGCTGCATCATCGGCGTCTCGACCTCGAGATAGCCGCGGCCGGTCATGAACTGGCGGATGGCCGCCACGACCCGGCTGCGGACATCGAAGACCCGACGCGACTCCGGATTGACCACCAGATCGAGATAACGCTGGCGGTAGCGGATCTCCACGTCGGTGAGGCCGTGCCACTTCTCGGGCAGCGGCAGCAGGCACTTGGACAGGAAATGCATCCGCGACGCCCAGATCGTCAGTTCGTTGGTCTTCGTGCGAAACAGCCGCCCGTCGACGCCAATCCAGTCGCCGAAGTCGAGCAGCCGGAAGATCTGAAAGTCGAGCGGCGGCAGCGAGTCCTGGCGAATGTAGATCTGGATCTTCGACTCGCCATCGGAGACCGCGAGAAAGTTGGCCTTGCCGAACGACCGGATCGCCAGAATACGTCCGCTGGTGACCGTCTCGGGGCGCTCGGCTTCGAGATCGTCATGACTCTTGGCGCCGTGCGCGGCCACCAGCGCCGAAACGGTATCGCGGCGATCGAACCGGCGGGGATAGATCTCGATCCCGAGCTTCGCGAGCTCCTCGAGGTTGGAACGCCGTTGGGCGATTTGTTCGTCTTGAGAGGACATACGTCAGGTCTCGATCTTCTTCCGAATCGCATCCAGCATCCCATTGATGAATTTGACGGACTCCTCGGTGCTGAAGGTCCGTGCGAGCTCCAGGGCTTCGTTGATGACGACCGGCGCCGGCGTTCCCGAAGCGTGCAGCAGCTCGCCGATCGCCAGCCGCATGATCAAGCGATCGATGATCGCCATGCGCTCTGGCCGCCACCGTTCGGTCGTCTCCGCGATCAGCTCGTCGATTCGATGCAGCCGTCTGACGGTCTCCTGAGCGAGCTCCTCTGCCTGCCTGCGGAGATCGTCGGGCGGCGGCGTCTCGTCCGGCCACTGGAGCGTGAAGAACGTGTCGATGGCCCGCGGCACGTCCGTCTGCGCGACCTCCCACTGATAGAGAATCTGCAGGGCGGCCTCCCGCGCACGATGCCTGGTGTCTTTTTTCACTCGGAGGTCACGTACGCAGCGGGAGCTTCGACAACAGGGTCGCCATCTCGATGGCCGCGCTGGCCGCCTCCCAGCCCTTGTTGGACGCGCCTTCGCCGGCCCGTTCGATCGCCTCTTCGACGGAGTTGGTGGTCAACACGCCGAACGCCATCGGGATCCCCGTCGCGCCGGCGGCGTCCGTCAGCCCATGCGAGACCGCCGACGAGATGTACTCGAAGTGCGGCGTCGCACCGCGAATCAGGCATCCCAGGCAGACGATGGCGTCGAAGCGGCCGGTCTTCGCGGCGTGGCGCGCCGCCGCTGGAATCTCGAATGCGCCGGGCACACGGAGAACCGTGACATCCGCCGCGTCCACGCCGGCCGCTGACAGCGCCGCCAGCGCCGCGCTCTGGAGTCGATCCGTGACGAAGTCGTTGTACTTCGACACCACGACCGCAAACCGCATCCCCTTCGCCGATTGGCCGCCTTCGATGATTGGCAAGCTCTATTTGCCCTTGAATTCTGCTTTCCGCTTCTCCAGAAACGCCCGGGTGCCCTCGCGCATGTCGTCGGTGGCCGACACCAGGCCGAACAGCGTCGCCTCGAACACTGCGCCGTCGGCAAACGGCATCTCCACGCCCTTGTTGATCGCCGCGATGATGTAGCGGACCGCGACCGGGGCCTGCGCCGCCAGCTGGGCGGCCAGCTTCTTCGCCTCGGTCATCAGCTCGCCCGTAGGAACCACGCGATTCACGAGTCCGATGCGTTCGGCTTCCGCCGCCCCGATCGGCGCGCCGGTGAGGATGATCTCGAGGGCCTTGCCGGTGCCGACCAGACGCGCCAGGCGCTGCGTCCCCGCGTAGCCGGGAATGATCCCGAGGTTGATCTCCGGCTGCCCCAGGCGGGCGGTGTCCGCCGCGATGCGCAGCGTGCACGCCATCGCCAGCTCGCAGCCGCCGCCGAGCGCGTAGCCGTTGATCGCCGCGATCACCGGCTTGCCGAGGTTCTCGATCACGTCGAACACGTGCTGGCCCGCCAGTGCGTGCTCGCGTCCGGCGGTGGGCGTCAGCACGGCGAGCTCGTTGATGTCGGCGCCCGCGACGAACGCCTTGTCACCCGCGCCCGTCACGACCACGGCCCGCACGCCGTCGTCCTGTTTCAATTCGAGAACGGCCCGTCTGAGCTCGTCGAGAGTCTGCGTGTTGAGCGCGTTCAGAACCTTGGGGCGATTGATCGTGACGATCGCCACCGCTGCGTCGCGATCGATGAGCAGGTTGTCAAACGACATCACGAAAGAATCTACAGTTTACGCTGAAAAATTGGAAATCCCCGGAGGCGATGGGCCAGATACGCCGCCGCCGCCGCGGCTCCCGACCCCACCGCATCGGCGACGAGATCCGCGAACTCGACGGCACGAGGCGGGACGAGCATCTGATGCAGTTCGTCGGTGACTCCGTAGAGCGTCGAATAGGCAACCGCGGCCACCGCCGCACCGGCGGTCACCGGCTCGGTCAACCCGCCAGCGAGCGCGCGGACGAACAGCGCGCCGAGTCCGAAGTACAGCAGCGCGTGGCCGGCCTTGTCGCCAATCGCCGCGGGCAGATCCGGCGGTCGGGAGATCGACGACAGGATGAAGATGAATGCCATGTAGAGCGCAACGGGCGCCCACAGGAGGAGCCGCCGCCGCGATGTTCGCTCCATCCGGTTGGGGGGCGCGTCCACCTAGATCGGGAAGGGATACATCAGCCAGCTGATGACGATGGCAGCGCCCACGAACCCGGCAAACAGCAGTCCGCCGAACCGCAGCTGCTCGTCCGGACGATCCTTCGCGAGGACCGCAAAAATCAGCGAGACGAAAAACGCGAAGCCGACCAGCAGGATCAGGTGGCTCCGCATTACTTTCGTCCAAGCGCGACGTCGTACGCGTCGATGACCACCAGCAGATTCAACAGGCCGGCGACAATGACGTAGGCGTTGCCGTACTCGTAGGTGACCGCCCGCACGTTCCCGGCGCCGGCGCCGATGGCGCTGGCGATGAAATAGGGAATGCCGTTCCCCAGGTCGGCCAGTGCCTGAAGCGCAACCAGCGGTTGACTGAAGTCGAATGGAAACAGACGACCGGATAGCGCGAGTCCGATGGCGAACATCAGCGGAATCGCCATGAGGAACACCAGGCCCTTGAGGCGCCGTCCCAGCCATAGATGGCCCGCGCCAGGGATCGCCCATGCGGCAACGCATAACAGGACGAGCCTGCCCGTCTGAAATTCTTCGGCAGCGCCGGGACGCACGGAGTCGTAGTTTACCTTCATTTTTGCCGGGGTCGGTGCGAACTGGCGAGGCCTTCCAGTATCAGACGGGCAACCATGCCGCCGAGGATGATACCGGTGGCGGCGCGCAGGCTGTTCGACGGCACGCGTCCCGTCGTCCATTCGTAGACGATGGAGATGGCCATCGGCAGCGCCGCCACGCCGAGCAGGCGCCGCGCCCGTGCCGGATCGACGGCCGATGCGGAGTCCCGGAGGCGAAGCGCTGAAAACAGATACGGAATGGCCACCAGCGCCGACCCGAGATACAGGCCGGTGCAACGGGCGCAGACCGGCAGCCGCTCTGCGAACAGATGAAAGGACCGCTCGTCACGCTGATGACAGATCGCACTTCCGAACCCGTAGACGGCTACGGCGAACGCGTGCACCGCTGAGCCGGCATCAGGCAGCGCTAGGGCGTATGCGGCAGCGGGCAGCGCCGCCGCCCAGATGACGGCGGCGGCAGCAACAAGAAGGGTGATCACGTGGGACAGCCCCGGCGATCCGCCCGGGCCGGGGCAGCAATCGTTGTGGAGCGCACCGCGCGGTGTCAAGCGATTAGACTCTAAAGGTGCCTACCCTCGTAGCCGTCGCGGCGACCGCCGCATCGCTGCTGATGACCGAGCTCGCGCTGACGCGCATCTTCTCGGTCGTCATGTACTACCACTTCGCGTTTCTCGCGATTTCGATTGCGCTGTTCGGCTTGAGCGCGAGCGGCGTCTACGCGTATCTGCGCCGCCATTCCCTCGAAACCCAGGCCACCGAGAGGCTGCTGGCGCGCCAGTCGCTGATTTACGCGGTGTGCACCATCGTCGCGCTGTTCGGTCTGGTTCGACTTCGGGTCGGCCTCAACTATTCGCCGTCGAACCTGGCGCTGATGCTCACGATCTACGCCCTGGCCGCGGTGCCGTTCTTCACCGGCGGCCTGGTCCTGACGCTCGCCATCAGCCGCTTGTCGTCGCGGATCAACGTGGTCTACGCCGCCGACCTGACGGGCGCCGCGCTCGGATGTCTGGTGCTCATCCCTCTGCTGAATGGCCTGGGGGCTCCGGGGGTCGTTCTGACCGCGACGGCGCTCGCGGCGGTGTCGGCCGTGCTGTTTGCCGCTCCGCAAGAACGTCGTTCGATCGGTCTCATTGCGGCAGCGATCGTTCTGGTTCCCGTCATCGGTCAGGCGACAGGCCTCGCGACCTTCAACGTCACCGACACCAAGGGCCACCAGGGTGATCGGGTGCTCTTTACGAAGTGGAATTCGTTTTCACGGATCGGCGTCTACGAGCGCACCCACGGCGATTGGTCACTGAGCCCGACGTATACCGGCCCGGTGCCCGACACGAAGTTCATGGATATCGACTCGGCGGCCTCGACACCAATCGTCAGCGTCGCACCGGACCTGTCCAACGCCGGGTATCTCCGTTACGAGCTGACCGCGCTGGCGTATCACCTGAAACAGGGAGTGGTCCCCGATTTTACGGCCCTGGTGATCGGCCCTGGCGGCGGACGCGATCTGGCCACGGCCCTGGTCTTCGGTGCGTCCCGTGTGGACGGCGTCGAGATCAACCCGATCATCGCCAACGACGTGATGCGGGGCGCCTTCCGGGATTTTTCAGGAAACATCTACGACCATCCGCGGGTCCGGGTCGTCGTCGACGATGGCCGGAGCTTCGTGCGGCGATCGCCGGAGCGCTACGACGTCATCCAGGCATCACTCGTAGACACCTGGGCGGCGACCGCCGCCGGCGCGTATACGCTGACCGAAAACACGCTGTACACCGTCGAAGCCTTCAACGACTACCTCGACCACTTGACCGACGACGGCGTTCTGACAATCACCCGGTGGGTGTTCGACGGCCTGCGTCTCGTCTCGCTGGCGCAAGAGGCCTGCGCCCGTCTCGGCTGGGACGCCTCGTCCCGGTTGGCGATCGTGCAGCACGAGCGCGTCGCCACTTTCCTGCTGAAAAAATCCCCCTTTACCGCCGCCGAAATCGCGCAGCTGCGAACGGTTGCCGATCGCCTGGACTTTCGCATCCTGTACGCGCCCGGCACCGATTCGCCAGTTGCCCCTCCGCCGGGTGAGTGGGTCGAGGGGACCGAAACAGCGGCCTATGCGAATCTGATCGTGTCGCCCGACCGCGAGCGCTTCTACGAAGAGTACGAGCAGGACATCCGGCCGACGACCGACGACCGGCCGTTCTTCTTTCACACCACGAAGCTCGAAGACCAGTTCGAGGTCGCGTTCGGACGGTCGATGCTGTTCGGCAACGGCCTGAGCGCGCTGCTGACGCTGATGGGTATTTCGGGCACGCTGGTAGCCGTCTTCGTGCTGGGGCCGCTCATCGTCGCCGGCGGCGATCGTCCGTCGGGATGGATTCCGTGGATCGTCTACTTCGGCGCGCTCGGTGCCGGGTTCATGCTGATCGAGGTCGCGATCCTGCAGCGCTTCGTGCTGCTGCTCGGTCACCCGGTGTATTCGCTGACCGTCACGCTGTTCTCGCTGCTCCTCGGCACGGGCCTCGGCGCCGCGCTAAGTCGACGCTTCCCGTCCGAGGCGCTGCGCCGGACCACGGCGATCGCGCTGGTCGCGATTGTCGCGATCGCCCTGCTGTGCATCGTCGCCGTCGCACCGTTCATCGAGTGGGCGATTCCGTTCTCGCGCCCGATGCGCATCCTGGTCGCGGTCGCCACGCTGGTTCCGATCGGCATGGTGCTCGGAATCCCGATGCCGGCCGGCATCCGTCTGCTGGCGTCCCGGGCGCCGCAGATGCTGACCTGGGCGTGGGGGATGAATGGCGCGCTGTCAGTGGTTGGAGCGACCCTGGCGATCTTCGTCGCGATGAACTGGGGCTTCAGTGCCACCTTCATGGCGGCGTCCGCGACATATCTCGTCGCCGCGGCGGCCCTGCTCGTCACCGCGCCGACGCGCGCGTGACGCCGCGTGCAGTACGTAGGGCGGACCTCTCAGGTCCGCCGCGACGCCGGGCCCAAGAGGCCCGGCCAACGTACGGCCTGTTTACCGCACCCGTTCGAGATCCGCGGCCGCGGCGTCGATCAGCGCGGTTTCCCGGTCCAGCGCACGCGCCAGACGGACGACCTCGGTTTCGGCCTCGCCGTACTGCTTCTGCTCAATCGCCTCACGCACGCCGGGCAAGGTCTTCACCGCGTATCCGGTATAGAAGCCCGGTGCGTAAAGAAGGTGACGATACCAGGGACGCCGTGGCAGCCCCGCTTCATCGGTGAGTTGTCGTTCGCTCTGGATGAGCCGCGCGTTGACCGAGCGCAGGATGTCCGGATGGGCAACCACTCGCGGGCGGGCGGCGGCGGCCGCTTTGCGGAAGCGCTCTGCGGCCCGGGTCAGTCGCGCGGCCGCGTTCTCCAACGGCGCAAAATTGATCGCGGGTGGCACGGCTTCCATTGCCGGAGGCCTCACCGGACGCCGTGGGTCGGCGATCGCCAGGTGCACCCCATCCTCGATCTGCCGGTTGCGCTCCTGGACCTGCTCCTGCGTGCTCTTCAGCACCTGTTGGACATCCTTGAAGTACATCTGCACGGCATCGGCGAGATTGCCGAACTCGAACGGCAGGAGATCCGCGTCGGCCAGGCGGATGACCGCCGTGCCGACCGTCTGCGCCAGCGCCCGGCCATAGCGGAAGTCCGTATCGAGGAATTTCGTGAAGTGGTAGATGTCGTCGTAGATCGAGTGGTAGATGCCATCGTTGTCGAGGCCGCCGAACGACAGGTTGAGCGTCGATGTGCCCAGATGCTGGAGGAACGGCGAGTAGTCCGAGCCTGATCCGAGCGCGTCAATCCGAAGGTCGGCTCGATTGCGCGCGTCGGTGCGCTCCTCGGCAGTACCGGTGGCCACGATCGTCGCCTGCCACCGCTTCCAGACGCTCACCTTGGCGTCCGGATCGTCAACGTCGCGCGCGACGCCGTTGATGAACGATTCGAGCGGATGCGATCCGCCAGCACTCAGCGCGCCCCGCCCGTTGCCGTCGGTATTGATGTAGACCACCGCTCGCTGGCGCAGCTCCGCGGCATGGTGCTCGACCCACTCGGTCGAGCCGAGCAGGCCCGGCTCTTCGCCATCCCAGGCGGCGTAGACGATGGTGCGCTTCGGCCGCCAGCCGCGGCGCACGAGCTCGCCGAGCACCCGCGCCTCCTCCAGCTCGGGCGCCATGCCGCTGATTGGATCCTGCGCGCCGTTGACCCAGGCGTCGTGGTGATTACCGCGAACGATCCACTCATCGGGATACGTCGAGCCCGCGAGACGTGCGATGACGTTGTAGATCGGCTTGATGTCCCAGTTGAATGCCACCTTCAGGCGGACGCGAGCGGGCCCAGGTCCGTAGTGGTAGGTGATGGGCAGGGCGCCGCGCCAGGCGGCCGGAACCGCGGCGCCACCGAGGGCCGCCAGGAGCGGCTGGGCGTCCCCATACGAAATCGGCAGGACGGGAATCCGGGTCAGCGTCGGCGCTTGACCGATCGGCAACCGTTTGGCCGACTGGGTCGAGGCGATGAACGGCGTCAGCGGATCGCCTGGATGAATCGGCATGTCGAAGACACTGCCGCGCTGCACTCCGTCGCTGTTCCGCATCGGACCTTGCGGGAACACGCTGTCCACCGCATACCCATCGTCGGCGGGATCGGAATAGATCAGGCAGCCGATGGCGCCATGCTCGGCGGCCACCTTCGGCTTGATACCGCGCCAGGATGCGCCGTAGCGGGCGATGACGATTGCGCCCTTGACCGAGATGCCGCGCCGCTCGAGCTCGTCGTAGTCGACCGGCCGCCCGTAGTTCACATAGACGAGCGGTCCGGTGACGTCGCCATCAATGGAATACGCGTTGTAGCCGGGCAGCTGCTCGATCGTCTGGCCGGAGGTGGGATCGACAGCGACCGGCGGCTCGCGCAGGGCCGCCTTGAAGGGGGTCGGTGCGAGCATTTCGACGACCCGCTCTTTCGGCGTCGGGAACAGGACTTCGTAGGTGTCAATGCGCGCGTCCCACCCCCACTCCTTGAAGCGCGCCGCCATCCATTCGGCGTTGTCCTTGCCGTACGGCGACCCGACATGATGGGGACGGGCGCTCAACCGGCGCATGTACTCACCGATGTTGGCGGCGCTCGTCAGCGAGCGCAACGTGACGTCCCACGCCGGTGAAACGTTCTGCGCGGCCACGGGCAGCGCCGCCGCTGCCGTCGCAAGGACCAGTACCACGCCCGCCCGTCTCATGGCTCCTCCTGCTCTACCTTCGCCAGCCGCCGGATCCCTCGGCCGGTCAACTCGTCAGGGCGAGTTTCCCGAAGTGGCTCTCGTAACGCTCCTGGAACTCGTCCCATGCGTAAGCGTGGCTCTGTCCACCGAGATGCTCGAGCGCATACGTGGCCGCCACGCTGCCGATCTGCGCGCACGCGTCGTAGGGAAGGCCGAGCGCCAGCCCTTTCATCAGGCCGCCACGGAAGGCGTCGCCGACGCCCGTGGGATCGACGATGCGGCGCGGCGCGACGGCGGCGACATCGATACGGCTCTGCGCGGTGATCACGGATGACCCCTGCTCGCCGCGGGTGACGATCAGCGCCCGGCACTGTTCGAGAATCTCGGACTCGCCGAGGCCGGTCTTCTGACGCAGCAGCTCGAACTCGTAATCATTGCAGATCACGATGAACGCACCGATCACGCCCTCTCGCAACTCACTGCCGTCCATCCGGGCGCACTGCTGACCGGGATCGAAGATGTAGGGAATCTCCAGGGCGCGACATTCGTCGGCGTACTGGACCATCGCCCCGGGGTCGTTGGGGGAGATGATCGTCAGATCGCAGCCGGCGAGTGATCGGAAGGACAGCTGACCGGCGTCGGCCATCGCTCCCGTATAGAAGGAGGCGATCTGATTGTTGGCCTGGTCGGTCGAGCAGAAGAACGACGCGGTGAACTTGCCCGCCACCTGTTTGACGTGCGAGGTATCGACGCCGGCCGCCTCGAGCCAGCTCCGGTATTCCCCGAAGTCCTCGCCCGCCGTCGCCATCAGCAGCGGCCGCTCACCCAACAGGGCGAGGGTGTAGGCGATATTCGGGGCACACCCGCCGCGACGCTTGTCCATCGTGTCGACCAGGAAGCTCAGGCTGACGCGATGGAAGTGTTCGGGCAGGAAATGCTCGGTGAACTTCCCGGGAAACGACATCAAGTAGTCGTAGGCAATCGATCCGGTCACGACAATTTTCATCTTCGACATCCGTTAAGGTGCTACTACACTCATGCAAAGTGCTTTCGGCTTCGCCGCAGAGTGCTTCGGGCTTCGTCCTAAAGTGCTTTCACGCCGCACCCTGGAACGCACGCTGCAGCGTAGGTCGTCAGCACTCTGGAGCGTCAGCTCCTCGCACCGTCCGGCGTCAGTCTCCAGCACTTTGCAGCGTTAGTCCAGAGCACGCTGCAGCGTTAGTCCAGAGCACATCGGCCTATTTCAGATACTTTCCGATGATTGCCGCGAGGTCGCGTTTTGTCTGCTCCGGCACATGCTCGGGGCGGGTGATGATCGCCGTCGCCAGGGCGTCCTGGCACGCACAGCTGCGGGCTGCTTCGAGCCGGGACACCGCTTCGGCAATCGTCTTTTGCGCCGTCGCCGCGTTCTGCAGCAGGTTGGCGACAATCAGATCGACCGTCACCGAATCGTGATCGGGGTGCCAGCAATCGTAGTCGGTGACCAGCGCCAGCGTCGCGTAGCAGATCTCGGCCTCGCGGGCGAGCTTGGCTTCCTGGAGATTGGTCATGCCGATCACATCCATCCCCCAGGAGCGATACAGCTTCGACTCGGCGAGCGTCGAGAACTGCGGCCCCTCCATGTTCACGTAGGTGCCGCCACGGTGCACCTTGGCGCCGACGGCTTCGACCGAGTCCGCGGCGACCTTTGACAGATCGCCACACAGCGGATGGGCGAAGGCGACGTGCGCGACGAGGCCGCGCCCGAAGAACGTACTGATCCGGCCCTTGGTGCGATCGAAGAACTGATCGGGGACCACAATGTCGAGTGGCCGGTACTCCTCCTTCAGGCTGCCCACCGCGCTCGCCGACAGGATCCGCTCGACACCGAGCAGCTTGAACCCGTAGATGTTGGCGCGGAAGTTGAGCTCCGACGGCAGGAGCCGGTGCCCCACCCCGTGCCGCGCCAGAAACGCGACCCGCTTGCCGCGCAGGGTTCCGAGGATGTACGGGCCTGACGGATCGCCAAACGGGGTGGTGAGCGCCTGCTCTTCGCGGCCGGACAGCTCCGCCATGTCGTACAGCCCGCTGCCGCCGATGATGCCGATCGTCGCTGACGCTGTGCTCATAAAGGTTGCAATGACCGCTTGCCGTTGCGCTCGACAACGTACGCCGCGGGAGTGTGTGGATCGTGATCGAAGAAGACGAGCGTCCTTGTCGCCGACGCCTCGTCGAGGAACGCCTGCTTCGAGGCAATGGTCTCGACCGGGAACTGGTCAACCGCTGCCACCCACGGCAGCGACAGATGCGCGCTGGTCGGCAGCAGGTCGGCCGGGAACGCCGCGCGCTGACCGTTGGACTCGATGAGCACCATCTGATGGTGCATCGTGTGCCCGCCGGTTCGCCTGACCTTCACCCCGGGCATGATCGTCTGGTCGTCGTCCACGAATTCGAGCACGCCGGCCGCCATCAATGGCATGAAGTCGTCGACGACATAGTTGCCGCGGGTTCTCACAGTGGGATGCGTCGCGTCTTCCCATTCGCCGCGCCGCACGACGTAGCGCGCGCGCGGGAACCGTGGCCGCACTCGCCCGTCCGCCCCGCGGACGGTGAATCCCCCGGCGTGGTCCCAGTGCAGGTGCGTGGCGAGCACGATATCGATGTCATCTGGCGCAATCCGGGCATCGGCGAGCGCGTGGTCCAGGTTGCGGCCGCGATTCAGTGAAAGGTGTTGCCGCAGCTTCTCGTCCGTCTTGTCGCCGAACCCGGCATCAATCAGCATCGTCCGCGTGCCGCGGACGATCAGTTGACGCACCGCCAGCTCGACGCGATTCACGCCATCCGGCTGAAACCGTTCTGCCCACATCACTTGCGGGACGATGCCGAAGATGGCGCCGCCGTCGAGCCGGAACGAACCGTCACAGAGGGAGATGAGCTCGAGATCGCCGAGCGCATGCCGGACGATGTCAGAAGTGATGGCCGGCGCCGGCGCTCGTCCAAGCTGCTTCAGCTCCACCAGCACGCCATGCGCGCTCGACGGGTGCACGAACGCAACCAGCGCTCCCTCGGCGCCGGGGCGAGCCTGCTCGTCGATCAGCCTCGCACCGCGGGCCTTCAGCTGCGCGAGGGCCGCCGAAATGTCGTCGACGCGCAGCGTGATGTGGTGCAGGCCAGGACCTCGCTTCTCCACATACTTGGCAATCGTCGAGTCGGCAGCGGTCGCTTCGAGCAGCTCGAGGCTCGCTGCGCCGACCGGAAGGAAGTGCGCGCGCACCTTCTGGGTTGACACCTCCTCGGACGCGTCGACTTCGAGGCCGAGCGCATCGCGATAGAACGCGAGCGCCGCGTCGAGATCGCGGACGGCTATACCAATGTGATCGAGAACTGCTTTCAAGCGTGCCCTCTCGACAGCAGCTCGGCCGCCGCCGAATAAGGATCGACTTCCCGTGCCTCGATGCGTTTCGCGAGCGCGAGCAGCTCGCCTGGCTTCAGCACGCTCCGTTCGAGCCGATCCATGAAACCGTGGGCGACGAGCTCGCGCAGCCGATGCTCGGCGCGGGCGAGCCGCCGGTCGCCGGCCCTGCCGCCGGCGGGGGTCCGGCTGGCGTGCTCGCGGAACTTCTCGATCGTCTCGACGAGCTCCGGCACGCCGCGGCCGCTGGTCGCCACCGTCTTGATGATCGGCGGGCGCCACTCATCAGCGTCGTAAGTCTGCAGCCCGAGGTTCGCCTCGACGGCGGTCATCAGCCGATCCGCACCTTCCCGGTCTGCCTTGTTGACGACGAAGATGTCGGCGATTTCCATGATGCCTGCCTTGAGCGCCTGGACATCGTCGCCGGCGCCTGGCACGAGGGTCACAATCGAGATGTCGGCCATGCGCACGATCTCGACCTCGTCCTGTCCGACGCCGACCGTCTCGATAATCACGAATTCCTTGCCGGCCGCATCGAGCACGAGCGCGGCGTCGCCGGTGGCGCGGGCGAGCCCGCCGAGATGGCCGCGGGTGGCCATGCTGCGAATGAACACATCTTCGTCGGCGGCGTGCGACTGCATCCGCAGCCGATCACCGAGCAGCGCGCCGCCGGTGAACGGACTGGTCGGATCGACGGCAATGACGCCGATCGTGGCACGCCGCGCCCGCAGCTGGGCGGTCAGCCGGTCGACCAGCGTGCTCTTGCCCGCCCCGGGCGGCCCGGTCACCCCGATTAGGTAGGCGCGGCCCGTCCGTCCGAAGATTCCGCGGATGAGTTCGGCCGCCGACGGATCCTCGTCCTCGATGAGGGAAATGGCACGGGCGATGGCGCGCGCGTCGCCGGCGAGCACGCGCTCGGCAAGAGTGCGCGCGGAGCTCATCGCGCCAGCAGCTGCCGCGCGATGACGAGCCGCTGTATCTCGCTCGTGCCTTCGCCGATCGTCGTGAGCTTCACGTCGCGGAAGAACTTCTCGGCCGGGTAATCCTTGACGAAGCCGTAGCCGCCGTGAATCTGCACGCAGTCGTCCGCGGCGCGCACGGCAATCTCACTCGCGTACAGCTTGGCGATCGAGGATTCGATGGTGGTCCGGGCGGCACCACGATCTTTCAGGTAGGCGGCCCGATAGGTGAGCAGACGTGCCGCTTCGATTCGCGTGGCGTTGTCGGCCAGCTTCCACTGAATCGCCTGAAAGGCGCTGATCGTACGGCCGAAGGCCTTGCGCTCCTGCGCGTAGCGCAGCGCCGCCTCGTACGCCCCCTGCGCGAGGCCGACCGACAGCGCGGCGATGCCGATGCGGCCGGCATCGAGCACCTGCATGGCGCCGACGAACCCCTGCCCCTCCTCGCCGAGCAGATGATCGGCCGGGATCCGGCAGTTGTCGAAGAGCACCTCGCTGGTATCGCTGGCGCGCATGCCGAGCTTGTCTTCCTTCTTGCCCGGCGTCATGCCCGGCGTGCCGTGCTCGACGATGAACGCGGAGATGCCCTTGGTCCCGGCCGTCCGATCGGTCACGGCCATCGTCACCATGACGTGACCGACGCGCCCGTGGGTGGTGAACGTCTTCGAGCCGTTCAGCACCCAGCAGGCCCCGGCGCGCGTCGCCGTCGTGCGCATGCCGGCCGCGTCACTACCCGATGTCGATTCGGTCAGGCCCCAGGCGCCGATCTTCTCGCCGCGCGCCAGCGGGGACAGATACTGCTGTTTCTGCGGATCGCTGCCGAAGAGCAGAATATGCGCCGAGCACAGACCGTTGTGCGCGGCAACCGATAGCGCGACTCCGGGGTCGATGCGCGCCAGCTCCTCGATGCAGATACAGTAATCAACCGCCGACATCCCCGCACCGCCGTAGGCCTCGGGAATCTGGATGCCGAGCAGGCCGAGCTCGGCGAGCCGCGGCACCAGCTCGCTCGGGAAGTGCTGCGCCTCGTCCCATTCACGAACGTGCGGCCGGATTTCCGTTTCGGCGAACTCGCGGACGCTTCTCCGCAGCAGCAGCTGATCCGCGCTGAGACGAAAGTCCATGGTCCGCGGCGATTGGACCATCATGGCAGTCGGAGGCTTCATGCACAGCGTGCGCGCGGTCGCCATGGCATGGACGGTTCTGATGTTGTGTGCGGCGCCGGTCGCCGCCGACGTCACCGGATTCATCGGCGTCAACACGACGCCCGAAAGCCGGATGACCCGGGGCTTTTCGATAGGAGCGGGCCTGCTCCTGCTTGGCTTCGAGTTCGAGTACGCCAACACGTCGGACGATCTCGAGTCGGGGGTGCCGTCGCTCAAGACCTACAGCGGCAACGTCCTGCTGCAGACGCCGTTTGCGATCCTTGGCATCCAGCCGTACGCGACGATCGGCGCCGGTGTCTACCGCGAAGCGCTCGACGAGCTGACCGACACCGGTTTCACCAGCAATACCGGCGCGGGCGTGAAGGTGAATCTGATTGGGCCGCTGAGGCTGCGGGCCGACTATCGCGTGTTTCGATTGGGAAGCGATGCGCTGCACTCGCCAGCGCACCGCTTCTACGCAGGACTGAATCTGAAGTTCTGACCGCGCGCGCGGCTACTTGCTCAGGTCGGACAGGAGTGTCAGCGTCAGCTTGTTTGCGCTCGGATTGCTGCTGACGTCGAGGTACTGCTTGTAGAGCGCCTGCCCTTCGGCCGGAAACGACTCGTTGATGAGGATCGGGATGTAGTAGTCGGCGTCCTTGACGGCGGGATGAATCACCGAGACGTACATGACCGCTCCGCCGGCGCCGGGTTCCGCGGCCTTGAAAAGTTTCCACGACGCGGCCTGGGCCTTGCGCTCGGGCTTCTCGCTCTTCGCCAGCGCTTCCTTCAGCTTGCCGACGAGCATCTCGAAGTCGGCGGTCTTGTCCGCCTTGATGAAGTGCAGGATTACCCCGCCGTCGCTCTCGAACACGAACGGGCTCTTCTGCGCCTGGGCCTGCTGGGCGGGCTGCGCAGGGGCGGGCTGCGCAGGAGTGGCGGGCTGCGCGGCCGGCGTCTGCGCGTGGACGGGCGCGACAGCCAGAAGCCCAATCACCAGCGCGGGTGCAATCCATCGAAACATCACGGCCTCCTTCGAGGTAAGTGTCAAAAGGGTGTTACTTTAACGTACTTTCGAAACCTATATGAACACCGCCATCACTTCGTTGGCGAGCAGCATGCCCCGGCGGGTCAGCCACATCCGTCTATCCTGACGCATCAGCAGGCCGCATTCAACATACCGTTCAAGATCCGAGCCGTACCGGTGCCAGACGTCGACACCGTAGCGCGCTTCGATGCCGGCCTCGTCGATACCGGCACTCAACCGGAGACCGGTGAAGAGGGCGTCCCCGAGCTGGTCGGCGCGGCTACGCCGGTGAACGTCGACGGCGGTCGGCTCGCGGTGCACGATTCGATGCACGTAATCCTCGGTTGAGGAGACGTTCTTCCACCTGGTGGCGCCATATGTCGAGTGCGCGCCGCAGCCAAACCCGAGCCACTCGCCGTCGCTCCAATATTTGAGATTGTGACGCGACTGGCGTCCGGGCATGGCCACGTTCGAGATCTCGGTACTGCTCGAAACCCGCGGCCTCGAGCCGTTCCAGCCCCGCGACATACATCGTGGCGGCATCTTCGTCGGGCGCCTGCGACCAGCGTTGGCGCGCCATTTCGTCCTTGAGCGGCGCGTTCGGATACACCTCGAGCAGATACAGGGAAAGGTGCTCCGGCTCGAGGGCAGCGGCCTCGTCAACCGATTGCAGCCATTCAGCGACCTTCTGACCCGGCAGCCACATCATCAAGTCCAGGCTGACGTTATCGAACCCGGCGGCCCTGGCCTCGGCGACCGCCTGGCGCGCCCGCTCAGCCCCGTGCAGACGTGAGAGCCTCTGTAACTCCTCGTTCCTGAACGATTGGACACCGAAACTGAGGCGATTGACCCCGGCGGCCCGGTACCGCGCCAGCCGGTCGACCGTGACAGTCTCCGGGTTGGCCTCGAGCGTCACCTCGCGGTGTGGCGGAAGGTCGAACGCGTCCTCGCACGCGCGGATAATCCGCGAAATCTCTTCTGGTTCGAGCAGCGATGGCGTTCCTCCGCCAAAGTAGATCGTGTCGGCGCACGGGCGGTCATGCCGGGCCGAGGACGAGCCAATCTCGCGGAGCAGAGCGTCAACGTAGCGCGCTTTCAGGTCGGCGTCGAAGAGGCCGCGGTTGAAGTTGCAGTAGTTGCAGATCGCCGAGCAGAAAGGAATGTGGAGATACAGACCTAACATTAATTGCAAATCGCAGATTGCAGATTGCAGATTGACGGTCGATTCAGATTACCGTTTGCAATTTGTAATTTGCAATTTGCAATCCTTCAAGACCCCGCCCGTCCCCCCGGCCACTTGAGGTCGGCCCGTCCGTCGCGGACGGCGGGCTCTTTCAGCTGCGCCCGAACCTGACGGCCGGTCCGAACCGGCAGCGACTTCTTGCGCGTCTTCCAGAGCGTGATCAAGTCATCGAGCCCGCCATTGAGGGGCATCTGACGGTAATCGGCGCCGTCGAGAATTTCGAAGTCGCACATCTCGTGCAGCCTGGACCGCATCCGGTGCCCGATGCGGAACACCAGGGCGTTGGGATCGGTGTCGTCGGGAATGTCCTCGTAGTTCGACGTGAAAATCGTCACGCGTCGCTCGTTGTAGCGCGTGTTGACGATGAGATTCATCGTCTCTTCGACCCACTCAGACGTCTTCTCGGCGCCGAGGTCGTCGAGGACCAGCAGGTCGGCCGTCATCACCGGACGAAGGATTTCGAGCTCGGTCGTGCGGATGGAGGGGTCGTAGGTACTGCGGATGATGCGCAGCAGGTCGCGAGTGTCATAGAACAGACCGCGCGCCCCGGTCGTCTGAATCACCTGCTTCAAAACCGCTACCGCGAGGTGGGTCTTGCCGACGCCCGGCTGACCTTCCAGAAAGAGACCTTTGCCGACCACTGGAAACGCGTCGGCAAGCTGATGTGCCTTGTCCGCCGCACGCACCAGCGAGTCGTTGTACGCAGTGAAATTGCCGATCGTGCAGTGCTGATAGCGCTTCGGGATGTTGGCATCAGCCAGACGCCGCTGTCCGATGTTCTCGCGCCAGCAGTCGCAGCGCGTCACGCGGCGCACGCCGGCCGCGGTCCCGGTCGCTGGTTCGTCGATCGTCTTCCAGCCGGTATCGTCGCAAAGAGGGCAGACCATGATGCTGCGCGAGACACACAGCATACACGCGGAACTTCCGCTTGTGCTTTTTACTTTCGCGTCGACGGCTAACTTTTCGCTTTCTGCTTCGCTTGATCAGCTTCCGGCGGCGGCGTCATGCGGACCAGATCGGTCGGGCTGGATTTCACGAGCGCCGTCGACAAGCGCTGTTCCCAGTCGTCGATGCCGCGGGCCAGCTCTCGCTTGACGTACTCCATGAACTCGTTGACCTCGCCCTGCATGCGCTCGATCTTCTGCCGCATGTTGAGAATGATCTCCACGCCGGCGAGGTTGACGCCGAGATCTCGGGTCAGTGACAGAATCGTTTCGAGCTGCTCGAGATCCTCTTCCGAGTAGAGGCGCGTGTTCCCTTCGGTGCGCGACGGCTTGAGCAGACCTTCGCGTTCGTAGAGGCGAAGCGTCTGCGGGTGGATGTTGTACTTCTGCGCCACCGCGCTGATCATGAAGTAGGCTTTGCCGGACTTCTTCATAGCATCCGTCGGTCAGCGGTTGATCTCGTTCCGGACGTCATCGCTGTTGATCCGCCCGAACTCGCGCAGCAGTTCCTTCGATCGCTCGTCCAGGACGCGGGGCAGGACGAGCCGCACTTCGACGACGAGATCGCCGCGGCGGTCGCGCGCCGACGGCACGCCGCGCTCACGCAATCGAAACCGCTGGCCCGACTGAGTGCCCGGCGGAACGCGCAACCGTGCGTGTCCCTCGAGCGACGGCACGTCCACTTTTGCGCCCAGCGCGGCTTCGTGGACGGCAATCGGCACGACGATGTGCAGGTCGTCACCCTCACGGCGGAACACCGGATGTGGCTCGACCCTCACCGTCACGTACAGGTCACCCGGCTCGCCGCCGTTCCGGCCGGCGTGCCCTTTGGCAGGGACGCGAACCCGGGCTCCGTCCGGCAGTCCTGGTGGCACCTGCACGGTCAGCGCCTCGGTGCGCATCGCCACCTGCGCGCCGCCGCAGACCAGACACCGCGTCTGCGCGTGCCAGCCCGTCCCCCGACAATGGGCGCACGGTTTCGAGAACACCATGTGGCCACGGGCCGACTTGACGATGCCCGAGCCGTGGCAGTGCAGGCAGCGGCTCTCTGCGGCCTGCAGCCGCCCTGTTCCCTGACAGGCGCGGCAGTGATCCTGTCGCGTGATCGTGACTTGACGCTGGCCGCCCCGCATCGCATCTTCGAACTTCAGCGACACCGTCTGGTGCAGATCGATGCCCCGTTCGGGGGTGCCGTCGTAACGCTGTGCTTCCCGCTGTCTCAGGACGTCCGCGAAAAGATCGCCGAAGGTCGACGCCGAACTACCGCTAACGCTCACCGAGAAGTCGAACCCTTCGAAGCCGAACGTCGGATCGTCCTGCGCGCGGAGCGGCGCGCCACCGATGTCGTAGCGCCGCCGCCGGTCGGGGTCGCTCAACGTTTCGTAGGCTTCGGCGATCTGCCGGAACTGCGCTTCCGCCAGCCGATCGCCCGGATTGATATCCGGGTGGTAGCGGCGGGCAAGACGCTTGTAGGCCCGCTTGATGTCGTTCAGCGTGGCGCCCCGCTCGAGCCCGAGCAAGATGTAGAAATCCATCCTCGACACTCAGTTGCGGATCACTGCTTCCCTTCGTCGACCACTTCCGCGTCGATCACGTCACCGCCGCCTTGCGAACCGCCGCCGGCAGCGCCGCCGGTCGACGGGCCACTGCCTGTGGTCCCGTCTGCCGCCGCGCCGGGTCCGGAACCTGGTGCCGCCGCCTGATGGTAGAGAGACGCCGCCGCCTTGTGCTGCGCCTGCCTGAGCTCGTCCATCCCGCGGGTGATGCCGGCCGCGTCGTTCGCCTCGATGGCTTTTCGCAGCGACTCCGACGCCGCTTCGATCGCCGCCTTGTCGGCCGACGTCAACTTGTCGCCGGCTTCCTTCATGAATCGTTCGGCGCCGTAGACTTCCTGGTCGGCGCGATTGCGCGTCTCGATCTCTTCACGCCGCTGCTTGTCCTCGTCGGCGTGCGACTCGGCCTCCTTCATCATCCGGTCGACTTCGTCCTTGTTGAGACCGCTCGACGCGGTGATGGTGATCTTCTGTTCCTTGCCGGTCCCGAGATCTTTGGCCTGGACGTTGACGATGCCGTTGGCGTCGATATCGAAGGTGACCTCAATCTGCGGTACGCCGCGCGGCGCGGGCGGAATGCCGATCAGATGGAACTTGCCGAGCGTGCGATTGTCACGAGCCAGCGATCGCTCACCCTGCAGGACATGCACCTCGACGCTGGTCTGGCTGTCCGATGCCGTCGAGAAGATCTCGCTCTTGCGCGTCGGAATCGTCGTGTTGCGGGGAATCAGCGGCGTCATGACGCCGCCCATCGTCTCGATGCCGAGCGACAGCGGCGTGACGTCGAGCAGCAGCAGATCCTTGACGTCGCCGGACAAGACGCCCGCCTGCACCGCGGCGCCGACCGAGACGACTTCGTCCGGGTTCACGCCTTTGTGCGGCTCCTTGCGGAACAGCTCTTTGACGATCTGCTGGACCTTTGGGATGCGCGTCGAACCGCCGACCAGCACCACTTCGTCGATCTTCGCGGGATCGACGCCGGCGTCGGCCAGCGCCTGTTTGGTGGGGCCGACGGTCCGCTGCAGCAGGTCGTCGACGAGCTGCTCGAAGCGCGCGCGGGTCAGCTTCATCTGCAGGTGTTTCGGTCCGGTCTGATCGGCGGTGATGAACGGCAGGCTGATGTCCGTCTCCATGACCGTCGACAGTTCCATCTTGGCCTTCTCCGCCGCTTCTTTCAGACGCTGCAGGGCCATGCGGTCTTTCGTCAGATCGATGCCGTCGGTCTTGCGGAACTCGCTGGCAATCCAGTCGATGATCCGCTGATCGAGGTTGTCGCCGCCGAGGTGCGTATCGCCGTTGGTCGCCTTGACCTCGACCACCCCCTCGCCCACTTCCAGGATCGAAATGTCGAACGTGCCGCCGCCGAAGTCGTAGACGGCGATCGTCTCGTCTTTCTTCTTGTCCAGTCCGTAAGCCAGCGCAGCGGCCGTCGGCTCGTTGACAATCCGCATCACTTCGAGCCCGGCAATCTGACCGGCATCCTTGGTCGCCTGGCGCTGCGCGTCGTTGAAGTAGGCCGGCACGGTAATCACCGCCTTGCTGACCGGCTGACCGAGGTACTCCTCCGCGGCCTGCTTCAACTTCTGGAGAATCATCGCGGAGATTTCCGGCGGCGAGTACTCTTTGCCGTTGGCGCTGACGCGCGCGTCGCCGTTGCTGGCGCGCACGACCTGGTACGGCACCATCTTCATCTCCTCGTTGACCTCGTCGAACTTGCGGCCCATGAACCGCTTGATCGAGAAGATGGTGTTCTCGGGGTTGGTGACCGCCTGTCGCTTGGCGACCTGACCGACCAGCCGTTCGCCGGTCTTGGCGAATGCGACGACCGAGGGCGTCAGCCGTCCGCCTTCCGGATTTGTGATCACGACCGGCTCGCCACCTTCCATCACTGCGACGACGGAGTTCGTGGTACCCAGGTCGATGCCGATGATTTTGCTCATGAAGTCCTCGCGAGGTCGTATCGGGCAGTCATTGCTGATACTGATCTGAGGATAAAAGCTGAGTGCGTTATTGTCAATCTTTGCCGTGGCCCGGTGTCAGAAGCGGTTCCGAGCTGGCTCAGACAAGCATCAGACCTCGATCGGAGGGAGATCGGAGCTGTGTCGGAGACGTGTCGGAGCTGTGTCGGAGACGTGTCGGAGACGGGTCAAAGGAGGCTATAATTCGAATGCCAGCCAGTCCTGCCCCTCGTCGCACGAGGCGGTTGTTATGGGTTTCGTGTCGCTCCCCTTGCCAGCCATGCGTCTATCTGTTTTCGCTCTGACTCTGCTGTTCCTGACCACATCCGTTGCGTCCGGCCAGGACGTCGACCAACCCACGACCTCGCCTGCGCACGTTGCAGTCGTCGACGGTGCCGCAACGTTGGAACGTGAAGGTCAGGCAGAAACCGCGGTCACAGGGATGCCGTTTGTGCCCGGCGATCGTCTCCAGACGACGCGCGGCCGGGTCGAGGTGATGTTTGCAGACGGGACGGCGCTGGCCATCGACGAATTCACCGCAATCGAGCTGCAGGACGCTTCGATCCTACGCATGACCGCAGGGCGGCTCCTCCTCACCGTCGCCGGCGTGAACGATCCATCGAACGCCGTGCGTTACCAGATCGACACGCCCGCGGCATCGGCAACGACCGACGGACCAGGAGAATACCGGATCGCGATCATGAACGGCCGTGGCGCGCTCGAGACCGAGCTCGCGGTGTTTCGCGGCTACGGGACGCTGGCGACGGACGTCGGATCGACGGCAGTACGCGCCGGGGAACGCACCCTGGCGCGCGATCTGCTGGCGCCGAGCCACCCGCTGCCCTTCAACTCTGCGCGCTTCGATGCCTTCGAAGTCTGGGCCTCAGCGCGCCGCAACGCCCGTCTCGGCACGGCATCGACCCGCTATCTGCCGCGCGATCTCTACTCGTACAGCGGAACATTCGATCAGTACGGATCGTGGGGCTACGAAGGACCGTACGGCAACGTGTGGTATCCGACAGTGGCCCCCGGATGGCGGCCCTATCACCACGGTTACTGGTCTCCGATCCGGAGATACGGCTGGACGTGGATCGGCCATGACGTCTGGGGCTGGCCCACGCATCACTATGGCCGTTGGGGCTTCGCCCGCAGTCGCTGGTTCTGGATTCCCGGTCGCACCTGGGGTCCTGCCTGGGTGTCGTGGGCGTCGGCTCCCGGATTCCTCGGGTGGTGCCCGCTCGGGTTCGACGGACGACCCGTGTTTGGCTTGAGCGTTTCGGTCGGCAACCCGTGGAACGGCTGGGTGGTCGTCCCCAGACAGCACTTCGGACACCGCTACGCGGTGCATCAGTACGCGCTTGCACCGGCAGCGATTCCGGCAAGGACGCCGTTCATCGTGCAGCAAAAAGCGCCACTCGCGATTCCAGCAGCCGTCGGGCGTCCGCGCGCGATCCCGAGGCCAACAGCCGTGGCGCCAACCCAGCGTGCTGGCAATCAGGCGATCTCCCGCGGCGGACAAGCGGCGGTCGCGGCCGCAGCGCAGCCGGCGGCGGCCAACACACAAGTGGCACCAGCCAACGGTCGCACGCGCGTTGCGGTACCGAGGGGTGCGACCACCGCACCGAACGCGCCAGCGGATGCCAACCGATACATACCAGAAACGACGACGCTGGGCGGACGTCGCGCCGCTGCCGCCGTGCCTCGGCAGCCCTCGAGCGAGCCCACAGCTCGCGACACGGTGCCGGCGCCGACCACGGCATCGCCGCGATGGTATCCACCAGTCAACATGACGAGGCCGCGTGCTGCGGAAACGGCACCCGCGGACGTTGACCGTTCGCCGGCCGCTTCTCCGTGGACCACACCCGGGACGCGGCAACCCAGATTGGTCGCACCACCGGCGACGATTCAGCCGAATCAGCCTGAGCTGTCGGGTGCCGGCCGCGTACCCGGCGCAGCTCCCTGGAGCGCGCAACCGAGAAGGCCAGTGGGCGCACCGCCACCCACGATGGCGCCTCAGCCTCAGGTCGCGCCTCCTCGAGCAACCGCTCCGCAGCAGCGGCAAACGTCGGAGCCTCCGCGCGCTGCGCCGCCGCCACGAGCGCCGATGGCTGCGCCACGTGCTGCGCCGCAGCAACAGCAAGAGGGCTCGCAGCAAGCCGCTCCAGCTCAACCGTCTGGCGGTCGCTCGGCTCCCGCGGGCGCCAGAAGCCCAAGGAGCCGGTAGTCGGACAGTCGTCAGTCATCAGTCAGCAGTCGACAGTCGGTTGTCGACAGTCAGTAGTCGGGAGTAATTGGACGCCGGCAGCAGTCGATAAGTCGTGAGACGGCTGGTGCGAGGCTGGTACACTAGGCACGAACGCCGGGCAACTGTACTGTCGACTGTTGACTGTCGTCTGTCGACTACTGACTATCTGTGGCTCATTACGTCATCCGCTTCGCTCGAAATGCCGGTATCGCCGCGCTGTTCGTGACCGCGGCGGCCGGTGGTGTGCTGACCGGCGTGCTGTTCGCCTACGCCGGCGACCTCCCTCAGATCTCCGCACTCGACAACTACAACCCGAGCACCATCACACGCGTCTACGGCGTGGACGGCCGGGGCATCGGCGATTTCGCCGTCGAGCGTCGTCTCGTCATCGGCTATGACGACATCGCACCAGATCTGCGGATGGCGATCATCGCCGCCGAAGATGGCGACTTCAATTCCCATTTCGGGCTCAGCATCTCCCGCATCGCGGTGACGCTGGTCCGCGACGTCATCGAGTGGGTCGGCGATCTGATGCGTGGACGGACGTCGCGGCCCGCCGGCGCCAGCACCCTGACACAGCAGCTCGCCCGCAAGCTGATGCCAGAAGCCGTCGGCTTCCAGGAGGGCGACATCAGCCTCGAACGCAAGGTCCGCGAGGCGCTGATCGCGATTCAGATTGAAAAGCGCTACACCAAGCGCGAGATTCTCACGCTGTACTGCAACCAGATGTACTGGGGCCACAACGCCTACGGTGTCGAGGCGGCCTCCCGTCTCTATTTTGCAAAGTCGGCGAAGGACGTGACGCTCGAAGAAGCCGCGATGCTCGCCGGCATCATCCAGGGGAACGTGCGGCAAAGCCCGTACGTGAACATGGACGCTGCCGTGCGGCGGCGCAACTACACGCTCGACCGGATGGCGAACGAAGGCTTCATCCCGGCCGAACGGGCCGAGGAAGCGAAGGCCAGGCCGATCATCGTCCGCGGCGAGCCACGGCAGCCGCCGTCGATTGCCCCGTACTTCCTCGAGGAGGTCCGTAAACACCTCGAGGCCCGATACGGCGCCAAGCGCCTCTACGAAAGCGGCCTCTCCGTCAAAACCACCCTCAACCCGATGCTTCAGGATGCGGCCAATCGGGCAGTGGCGAACGGCTTGCGCCGCATCGACAAGCGACGCGGCTACCGGCGGACGACACGCAACGTGCTGGTCGAGAAGCAGACCGTCGAGGGCTTCACCCACGAGCGGTGGAACCGACCGATGGCCGAAGGGGACGTCGTGCCGGCAGTCGTCACTGCCGTCGGCCGCCCCGCGCCGGCCGGCGTCGTCCGCATCAGAGTCGGCCGCTACCAGGCGGACCTGACCCGCGAAAGCTTTGTCGCGTGGCCGCGTCAGCCGTCGGCGACCGCGTTCGCGGTCGGCGACGTGATCGAGGTCGGCATCACCTCGATCAACGAGGCGGGTCAGCAGGCAGTTGTGACCCTCGAACAGACCCCGCTGGTCGAAGGGGCCCTGGTCGCGCTCGACAACCGCACCGGCCAGATTCTGGCGATGGTCGGCGGATGGAATTTCAATCGGAGCAAATTCAACCGCTCGCTGCAGGCGTTCCGGCAGCTGGGCTCGACGTTCAAGCCGATCGTCTACACGGCCGCCATCGATCGCGGCCTGACACCGGCGACGCTGATCGTCGATCAGCCGGTCAGCTACCCGTCAGCGACCGGTGAGGTGTACGAGCCGCAGAACTACGATCACAAGTTCGAGGGGCCGATCACGCTCCGGCGCGCCCTGGAGCAGTCGCGCAACATCCCGGCCATCAAGATGATGGAAGCGGTCGGCCCGCCGAGCGTCGTGTCGTACGGAAAACGGTTCGGCTTCTCACGCGAGTTTCCGCCCTACCTGTCGATCGCGCTCGGCGCCGGCGAAGGCACACTCCTCGAAGTGACCAGCGCCTACACCGCATTTCCGAATCGCGGCGTCCGTCCGAAGCCGTACTTTATCCAGACGGTCACCGATCGCGAAGGCAATCTGCTCGAAGAGGGCCGCGTCGAACCGGTCAATGTCATCCGCGCCGATACCGCCTACATGATGACGAGCCTGCTGCGTGGAGTGGTGCAGCACGGCACCGCGGAGTCCGCCGCCAGCCTCGATTGGCCGCTCGCCGGCAAGACCGGCACGGTCGACGACAACACCGACGCGTGGTTCGTCGGGTTCGATCCCGACATCACCGTCGGCGTCTGGACCGGGCTCGATGCCAAGAAGACGATTGGCGCGAA
This sequence comes from uncultured Acidobacteriota bacterium, assembly GCA_963728825.1. Taxonomy (GTDB): domain Bacteria; phylum Acidobacteriota; class Vicinamibacteria; order Vicinamibacterales; family CAVVIG01; genus CAVREM01. The sequence continues at coordinate 764,597 of CAVSLA010000004.1, read as the reverse complement.
CGAAACCGGAGCGTTCGCAGCGCTGCCAATCTGGATCGACTTCATGAAGGCCCACATCGGCACGCGCACCGACAAACCGGAGTTCGTGGCGCCCGAAAACATCGTCTTCGTGCCCATCGATCGCGCCACGGGCAGTTTGACGACCAGCCAGACGCCAGGGGCGCTGACCGAAACGTTCATCGCCGGCACCCAGCCAGGCGGGCTCGACAACGACCGCTGACCAACGATCAGTGCGGTGCGCTGGACGAGCGATCGGTCAGCTCGAGACGCTCCAGCCAGCGGTACAGCGCGCGACGGCTGATGCCAAGCAAACGCGCCGCCTCCGTTTTGTTGCCGCCAACCCGCTTCAAGACCCGCTCGATCTGACGGCGTTGAGCGCTCGACAGCAGATCGCCGTCAGCGGCGTCGGCGGCCCTCTCGGCGACGAACGGAACCGTCCCACCCGAGGCAGCCGCCATCGCCGCCAGAATCTCCCGCTCACCGAGCATGCGGGCGTCGCTCATGAGAAAGGCGCGCTCGATCACGTTCCTGAGTTCGCGAACGTTGCCATCCCAGTTGGCGTGCTGCAGCGCCCGTTCAGCGGCGGTCGAGATGCCGCTGATTGACCGGTTGGTCCGGCCGGCGCACTCCCGCAGGAAGGCCGCCGTCAAGAGCGGAATGTCCTCGCGACGCTCGCGCAGCGCCGGAATGTGGAGCACCATGATGCTCAACCGGTAGAACAGATCGCCGCGAAAGCGCCCGGCCGCGACCTCGGTCCGCAGGTCGCGGTTGGTCGCGCCGATCACGCGAACGTCGACGCGCTTCGCCTCCAGTGAACCCACCCGCTGCACTTCACCGTATTCGACCGCGCGGAGCAGCTTCGGCTGGACGCTGAGCGGCAGCTCGCCGATCTCGTCGAGGAACAGCGTGCCGCCGTCGGCGTGCTCGAAGACGCCGACCTTGGTCTCGGTCGCGCCGGTGAACGAGCCGCGCTGGTGCCCGAACAGCTCGCTTTCGAACAACGTGTCCACCACGGCGGAGCAGTTGACGGTGACGAACCGCCGATCGCGCCGCGGACCCACCGCGTGGAAGGCGCGCGCCACGAGCTCCTTTCCCGTTCCGGTCTCGCCGCTGACCAGGACGGTCCGCACGTGCGGCGCCAGTCGTCGAATGGCGTCGAACAGTTCCTGCATCGGCGCGCTGCGGCCGATCATGCCGTGAAACTCAAAGTCCCTCGCCACTTGAGCGTCGTGCTTGAGCAACGTCTCGCGACGCTCGATGCCTTTCACCACGGTGGTCAGCAGGTCGCGCAGCCGATCGAGATCGAGCGGCTTGGTCAGGTAGTCGAGCGCGCCCAGCCGCACCGCCTCGATCGCGGAATCGACGCTGGCATGGCCGGTCATCAGGACCACCGCGCAGGCGGGATCAACCGCCCGGATCGCCCGCAGCACCTCGATCCCGCTCATCTCCGGCATCTGGAGATCGACCAGCACCGCGTCGGGGCGCAGCGCGCCGATTTCCTTCAGGGCGTCCGGTCCGGCGCTATGGCAGACGACGTGGAAGTCGAGATCCCGTGCAAACCGCTCGACCAGCGCCAGCATGCCCGGCTCATCGTCGATGGCGAGAAGGGTGGCCCGTCTGTCCGTCACAGCGGCTCCTCGCCCTCGTCCTTCGCCTGACGGATCAGATCGAGCGCCTTCTGCGCGGCCGCCGCGATCTCCTGGATGTCCGCCCGGCGTGGATCGGCGGGATCCATCTCGTCGAGCAACAGCTCCGCGAAGCCGAGAACGATCCCGATCTGGTTGGTGATGTCGTGTCGCCAGCGTGATGAGGTCAACGACTTCATTCCCTGCGCAGCCGCTGCTCGGCGGTCGCGACGCGCGCGGCAATGCGTTCGAACGCTCGAACCAGATCGCGATCGCGGCGTCCACGCCGGGCGTCGAGAATCAGTTCCGCATAGGCGCGGTCCGCCGACACCGGCGACTTGTAGGGACGCGACGAGGTCAGGGCGTCGAACACGTCGACCACGCCCATCATCTGCGCGAGCAGCGGCACACTGCTGCTGCGGAGTCCGTCCGGATAGCCGCTGCCGTCGAGCAGCTCGTGGTGATGGCGGACGATCGGCCTGACCCGGCGCAAGGAGCGCAGCTGGCCGCAGAGGCGATCGCCAATCTCGGTGTGGCGCTTCATGATCGCGAACTCGTCGGCGGTCAGCCGCGCCGGCTTCAGCAGGATGGCATCGGGAATACCGACTTTGCCGATGTCGTGCAGGATTCCGCCCTTTGCGAGCGCGGCGAGCTCGTCGTCGGTGAGCCCCAATTCGGTCCCCAGTTCGACCGCATAACGCGCCAGCCGCTGACAGTGGCCGTCGGTCGTAGCATCCCGCGCCTCGATCGTCAGGCCGAGGCTCAAGATGACCGATTCCGCGGTGTCGAGTTCGTCGGTGTAGCGCTTGAGCCGGACCAGCGAGCGGACGCGCGCGCTCAACTCCGCGGCCTCGACCGGCTTGCGTAGAAAATCGTCGGCGCCGGCCTCGAGCCCGCGGATGCGGCCGCCGCTCTCCTGCATCGCGGTGAGCAACACGATCGGCACGAGTCTCGTCGCGGGATTCTCTTTGAGGCGGCGACACGTTTCGAATCCGTCCAGCGTCGGCATGACGACATCCATCAGGATCACGTCGGGCGGATGCCGCTCGACCTGCGCCAGTGCCTCCTCTCCGTCGCGGGCGACGAGGACCCGGTAGCCGTCGCGCACGAGCAGACGCTCGAGCAGTCGGACGTTCGCCTCGAGATCGTCGACGACCAGGATCGTCGCCGGCGTCAGGGTCGAGCTGTACAGTCCGCGACGAACGTCATCGCCGCTTCCGATCGAATTCATGCCAGCCAGCAGCGGTTCACCCCCGGTTTGCGCACAATTCACACCCCTTAGTGTCAGTACTTCTGCACGGAGAGTATGTCGGAGGTTGTCTGACAGGACCCGTCGGGGCTGGCTGTAACAGAATTCGTCATCTTGTCAGTGTTCGTCTGACAAGAGTGTCGCGAGCATAGACATTCGGGCCTGATCTCGTGTACCAAGCAAGGTGTGGGCGAGTCCGCATTACTCGACGCCGACGCGCTGTTCCGGACGGTCGCTGACGATGTACCGGTGATGCTGTGGATTTCGTCGCCGGATGGGCGCTGCACCTTCTTCAACCGCGAGTGGCTGGCATTCACGGGCCGCTCGCTCCAGGAGGAGTTGGGGTTCGGCTGGCTCAAGGGCGTCCATCAGGACGATCGCGCCGGCTTCGCGGAACAGGCACGCCACGCCGCAGCCCATCGAGAGCCGTTCAGCATCGAATACCGCCTGCGCCGCGCCGACGGCCAGTATCGCTGGGTGCTCGGTCACGGTTCGCCGCGTCTGAGCGCCGCTGGCGACCTCAGTGGATATGTTGGTTCGTGTGCCGACATCACCGACGCCAAACAACGTCTGCGCGAATCGGAAGAGCAGCTTCGTCAGCTCGCCGCCCGCGTCCAGACCGCTCGAGAAGAGGAACGCGCGAACATTGCCCGCGAACTGCACGACGAGCTGGGCCAGACGCTGACCGCCATCAAGCTCGAGCTCGCCCGGACGACCGGTGCGTTGCGCAACGACCAGGTCGACCGGCAGACGATCGATCGCATTCAGTCGCTCACCGGGCTCGTCGAAATCGGCATCTCGACGGTGAAACGGATCGCGACGAATCTCCGGCCGGCAACGCTCGACCATCTGGGCCTCGCCGCGGCGATTCGCTGGGAAGCGTCGGCGTTCCAGGCGACGACCGGCGTGCGCTGCTACATCCGGGCGCCGCGCGAGACGACCCATCTGACCGCGGATCAGCAGACAGTCGTCTTCCGCATCTTCCAGGAAGCTCTCACCAACGTCGTCCGGCACGCACGGGCCAGCGCGGTCCACGTCACGCTCGCCGAAGGCAAAGGGGTATTCGAATTGCGCATCCGCGACAACGGGCGAGGGATCAAGGAAGCGGAGATGACACATCCGGGGGCGATCGGTCTGCTCGGCATGCGGGAGCGGGCCGCGATCATCGGCGGCGCCTTCAACATCACGGGCCGGCCCGCCAAAGGAACGGCGATCACGGTGCGCGTCCCAACCACCACCAGTCCTCGGCTTCGCTCCGGCCAGGATCGCAGGACGCGCTGATGCGCATCCTGCTGGTCGACGACCATCCGGTCGTGCGTCAGGGTATCCGGACCATCCTCACCGAGCGGCTCAAGGGGGCTGTGGTCGGCGAGGCGGGGGACGCCGTCAGCGCGCTGCTGCAGGTCCGCTCCGCCGAGTGGGACATCGTGGTAGCCGATATCTCGCTGCCCGGGACGAGCGGCCTCGACCTCATCAAACAGCTGCGACGATTGCAGCCCTCGCTGCCGACGTTGGTTGTGAGCATGCACCCGGCATCACAGTTCGCGCGCCGCGCGCTCGCCGCCGGCGCTGCCGGGTATCTGACGAAAGACAGTCCGCCGGAGGAATTCATTGCGGCGATTGAGGAAGCGCGGCGCGGCCGCCGCTATATCGGACGCGACGCCGGTCAGGTGTTGGTCCGATGGTCCGAGCGCGCTGCGGGAACGCCGCACGATTCTCTGTCCGACCGCGAGTACCAGGTCCTGCGGCTCCTCGGATCGGGCCACACGGTGTCCGACATCGCGAGAGATCTGAGCTTGAGCGTGAAAACGGTCAGCACGTATCGGATGCGGGTCCTCGACAAGCTCGGGATGCGAACCAACGCCGAGCTGATGCGCTACGCGATCGAGAACGGGCTTCTGGAGTCGTAGGACTGTGGCAAGCGTGCGCCGGGTCCGAAAGGACCCGGCCTACATTTACGTCTCACCTGGTCAACCGACGCACGAACGCATCGGCTTCCGGGACTCTCACGAGTACGGCCCCGCCGAGGAACAGCAACCCGTACGGGCCGAGAATCGCCATGGCGGCGAGCGCGGGGTGGAGAGGAGGCAGAACGATTCGCACGCCCCACGCCGCCGCCGCGGCGGCCAGGCCCAGGCTCCACAGGGTGATGAGATACGCGGGCGCCAGACTCGTGACACCAATCCGTCTGTTCAAAGCGCGGCGCAGCAACAGCAGCTCGAGCCATGCGGCGACGCTTGCCGACACGGTGAGTCCGGCGGCTCCCCAGATGGCGGAGATCTCGAGCCAGGCCGGCGCGTGGACGGCGAGCAGGTAGCCGAGCGCGGTGGCAACCACGATCCGAACGATCGCGAACTTCAGCGGGGTGCGTGTGTCGTGCAGCGCGTAGTAAGCAGACGAGTAGAGCCGCCCGAGTGTCGACGCGAGCAGGCCGACGGCCGACCCGGCAAGAATGCCCCAGACATAAACGGCGTCCTCGTTGCGGAATCGGCCGGTCTGCAGCAAGGCGGCGGCAATCACGTCGCCGAACGCCAGGAAAGCAATCGCTGACGGCACCACGAAGAACGCAATGCGGCGCAGCCCGTCTTGAAGACGCGAACGGAGCGTGTCGCGCGCGACGTCGTCGACTCCGCCCACCATCGCCATCGCCGGCAGTTCGGCGGCAGCGACCGACATGCCGAACAGGCTGACCGGTAGCGTATACAGCAACTGGGCGTTGGCCAGGCCCGTCACCGCCCCCGTCGGCAGCAGGCTGGCGATGAGCGTGTCGACAAAGGCGCTGATCTGTACGACGCCGCGGCCGAAGAACACCGGGACGAAATTGCGCGTCACCTCGCGTACATGCGGCGAGGCGCGATCGACGGCAAACCGCAGGTCCGGGGCGGCCCGCCACACCGCCGGCAGTTGAACCGCGACCTGGAGCGCGCTGCCCGCCACCGATCCCCAGGCCAGCGCCACCGCGAGACGCGGCAGGGTCGCGCCACCGAAGGCCACCAGCGTGAAGATCATCGCGGCGTTCCACACGACCGGCGCCGCGTAGGAGAGCAGGAATCGCCGGTGACTGTTCAGTATTCCCAGGCACCACGCCGACACCACCAGCAGGCCGGCACCTGGAAACAGCACTCGCACCAGCAGGACGGTCAGCACGCGTTTTTCACCGGTAAAGCCCGGCGCGATCGCTGCGGTCAGGATTGGTGCGGCAAGCACGCCCAGCGCCACGACCACCGCCGTGGTCAGCGCCAGCGACGCGCCGACCGCTCCAGCAACGCGATCGGCCTCACGCCGATCGCCGCGGCCCAGCAGCGCGGCGTAGACCGGAATGAACGACGCCGACAGCGCGCCTTCGCCAAACAGGTTCTGCAGCAGATTGGGGATGCGGAACGCCGCGTTGAAGGCGTCGGCGGCGTCGGACTGCAGACCGAAATAGTGGGCGAACGCGCGCAGTCTGACCAGGCCGGCGATTCGGCTCAGCAGGATGCCGGCGGCGACGAAGACAGCGCCTGAACGGTCAGTCGACGTCTTCGTCGTCACCAGAATCCGCCGCACCGAGCATTCCGCTCGAGCGTTTCATCAGAAACGACTTGATGAAGGTCTCGAGATCGCCGTCGAGCACACGGTTGATGTCGCCGACCTGCTCCTTGGTCCGGTGATCTTTGACCAGCTGGTACGGGTGAAGGACGTAGCTGCGAATCTGGCTGCCGAAGGCGATCTCCTTCTTGACGCCGCTGATCTGCTCGAGCTTCGCCTGATTTTCTTTCAGCTTCAGGTCGTACAGTCTGGCCTTGAGGACCTTCATCGCCGAATCGCGGTTGCGATGCTGCGACCGCTCGTTCTGACACGACACGACGATGCCGCTCGGCAGGTGGGTGAGGCGCACCGCCGAGTCGGTGACGTTGACATGCTGGCCGCCGGCGCCGCTCGATCGGTACGTGTCGATGCGGAGGTCCTTCTCCTCGATGGCGACGTCGACGTCTTCGGGCAGCTCCGGCCAGACATGCAGCGAGGCAAACGAGGTATGCCGGCGCGCCGCCTGATCGAACGGCGAGATCCGCACGAGCCGGTGGACTCCGGCTTCGGCCGACAGCAAGCCGTAGGCGTAGTCGCCGGTCACGGTAACGGTCGCGCTCTTCAGGCCGGCCTCGTCGCCCGGCTGATAGTCGATCAGCTCCCGCTTGAAGTTGCGGCGCTCCGCCCATCGCAGGTACATCCGCAGCAGCATCTCGGCCCAATCCTGTGACTCGGTGCCGCCGGCGCCCGGATGAATGGTGATAATGGCGTTCTTGCGGTCGTGCTCGCCGCCGAGCATCTTCTTGACCTCGCCCGCCTGCACTTCCTGATCGAGCGCATCCAGGGCGACGTTGAACTCGGCATCGACGGCTTCTCCGGCGTCAGCCCACTCGACCAGCACCGCCAGGTCATCGCTCTTTTTCCGGAGCGACACCATCAGATCGCGGTCCTGCTCGAGGCGGCGACGGCGCTGCAGAATCTTTTGAGCTTCGGCCTGATCTTTCCAGAAATCCGGCGAGGCGGCGCGCGCTTCCAGCCTGGTCAGTTCTTCCTGTGGACGTGCGGCCTCAAAGATAGCTCCGCAGGTCGGCAGCGCGTTTATGGAGATCCTCGTAGCGGCGTCTCAGATCGTCGACAGTGGGCATGGAGGCTTGAATTATCTCAAATCTTCCATTTCACGACCAGCAGCGCCAGCGTCACAAGCGTCGACAGGTACGCAAACAGATCGCCCGTCCGCGTATAGAGCGTCGTGGCGGTCTGAAAGACCACCGGGGCGACCAGCACGGCCGGCTCGAACAGCCCGCTCTGGACGACGACGCGGCCGTACGGATCGACGACGCCGCTGATTCCGGTGTTGGCCGCCCTGACCAGATAGCGGCCGTTCTCGATCGCCCGCATCGACGCCTGGGCGAAATGCTGATACGGCGCCGACGTCTCTCCAAACCATGCGTCGTTGGTGATGGTCGTCAGCAGCTGGCTGCCGGCCGCTACGAACCGGCGGACGAGATCCGGGTAGACGATTTCGTAACAAATCGCCGTGCTGACGGGGCGATCGCCGAGCGGCAGGAGCACAGCGGAGTCACCGGCCGAAAAGTCCGACACCGCCTCCACCAGCGGTGCGGCAAAAAACAGCACGCGCTTGAGCGGTACGTACTCGCCGAACGGCACCAGGTGCATTTTTCGATAGACGCCGCCCGTCGACCCGTCGGGCCGGATGAGATACGCCGAGTTGTAGTACCTGGTCGGCACTCCCCGCTCGATCTGGTCGCTCCCGAACAGGATCGGCACGCGCGCCTCGCGGGCGATCTTCCGGATTTCCTCCCCCGAAGCAGGATCCATTTCGAACGTAAACGGCGTGGCCGACTCGGGCCAGATCACGAGGTCCGCTCGATCGGTGATCGCCTGACGCGTCATCCGCAGGTAGCTGGCGAAGATATCCGGGGCATGGGCTGGATCCCACTTCTCGCCTTGCTCGACATTGCCCTGGATCATCGCCACTCGAACCGGCTCGCCCGCCGTCAACGTCCCGCGCGACATCCGGACGCTGCCCCAGACAGCGAACGCCACCACGATCGCCGCAGCCGTCGCAAGCGGAACGAATCGCCCGACGGAGGGCGTCACACGTGCTGTGCCACGGTTGTCGCCCGCGTCACCGCGCCGAACCAGCGCGAACGCGATCGCGGCGTTTACGAAGGCCACAAGCGCGGACAAGCCATACACGCCGAACAGACTGGCCGCTTGCGCCACAGGAAGGACGGATGCCTGGCTGTAGCCCAGGAGAACCCAGGGAAATCCGGTCAGGAGATACGTCCGTCCGAGCTCGGTGGTGACCCAGGCAAGCGGCGCCGCCAGCACGCCCAGCGGCCCATAGGCAATGGTGAACCGTCGCGTCAGGACTGCAAAGATTGCGGGGAACAGCGACAAGTAGGCAATGAGTGCTGCGTTCACCGCCACGGCCACTGCCGGCTGCAGCCCGCCGTAGAACGACATCACCCGGGTGATCCAGTACAGCGTTCCGGTGAAGTACACCAGGCCGGTGATGAACCCGAGGCCGACCGCTCTCTTGAGTGACGCGTGGCCCAGCGCCACGAGCAGCGGAGCCAGCGCGACCCATGACACGGCCGGATGTCCGAATGTCGGGAAACTGAGTGCCAGCAGGACCCCGGATACCGCGGCCAGCGCGTAATCGAGGGAGCGGACGGCTAGCGAGGAGCGACCCAGGGTTTGAACTGGCCTTCCTTCTCGATCTTGGCGGCGACTGTTTCCGCATCGCGCCGGGTTGGATAGTTGCCAACGCGCACACGGAAAATCGAGGGTGCCCCCTTGGCCGGGGGCTGGACGTACGCTTCGTAGCCCCGGGCGCTGAGCCGTTTGGCCATTGCGTCGGCTTCGCCCTGCGAATTGAGAGCGGCGATCTGGACCACGAATGCCGCGGTGACCGGACCGGGCGTCGAGGTGGCGGCACGAGTAGGCGCAGGAGGCGATGTTGCTGGAGCAGGTTCCCGTCGCGCAACCGGCGCCGGCGTGGCCGGCGGAGTGACCGCAGGTGGAGGCGGCGCGGCTTGTGGAACGCGCGCGACTTCAGCGGCTGGCTTCGGCGTCGGGGCCGGTTTCAACTCCTCGACGATCGGCTGGCTCTTCTCGAGGCGGTTGAAATAGGAGAGCTCGTCGACCGCGGGAGGCGGCGCGGCGACCCGCGGATCGGTTCCGGCCGGCGTCGCTCCGGCAGTTGCGGCCGTCCCGTCGACGATGGGCAGGTCGGTCAGCGCAGCCGAATCGACCGATCCCTGCTCGGCCCGAACACCGCGTCCGACGAGCACGCCGCAGAGGAAAATCACGACCGAAACGACCGTTGCGGCCATGAACAGGAAGACAAGCTGCTTCCCGTTGAGCTGGATTTCGTGGAAGCCGTCGTCTGATGTATGAGACGTCAAGCCGGCAGAGATTGTACCACGGCCAGCAACTATTTCGACCGCTCGAGCACGCGCTGCGCGGCCGCGTGCGTGGGGTCGATCGCGAGCGCGCGGCCGGCTTCATCTCGGGCTGCGACGAGATCTTTCGCAGTGAGATAGGCCTCGGCCAGGACGGCGTGCGCATCGGCGCTCGCTTCGCTCCACACGGATATCTTCAGCGCGTCGATCGCCTCGGCGACTCGACCGCTCCGCAAGAGGATGCGCCCGACCAGCAGGTGGGCGCGTGCTTCGTAGGGTGACAGGAACAGCGCGCGATTGAGCTCCTGCTGGGCATCGCTGTAGCTTTCCTGCTCGAACATGCGCTGCGCGCGATCCAGATGGAACTTCGCGAGGTCCTGCTGGTCGCGCTGGCCGCTCGCCAACAGGGTCGCTTCAATCGTGGTCGCGTTCGGCAGTTCGACATCGCTCTTGACCCGCTCGAGACCTCGCGGCACGGGGTCGGCGGCCGGCCGGCGGTCGAACTCTTCGTATCGGGAGGAGAGCCGCTTCGCAAGCTCGCGCTCGCGATTAGCCTCCGCCGTCTGACCGGCGGCCGACAAGGCCGCGGCGAGAACGAAATGGGCATCGCCGTCGGTCGGATCGCGCCGCACCCCTTCGCGAAGCCAATAGATGGCGGCTTGCGCGTCGCGCTCCATCCAATACGCATACCCCAGGTTGAAAAAGTAATCCGCTTCCTGCGCCGCCGATTCGGCGGCGCGAGTGAAGTAGAAGGTCGGCCGGCCGGTCTGAGCCGAGCCGCCGCCCCGTCGAAGTTGCACGACCCCGAGGTTGTTGTATAGCGCGGCGGTCGGTGCCTCTTTCAATAGCGCCGTGAACGTGTCGAACGCATCGTCGAAGCGATTCATGCTGAGCTGTGACAGCCCGGCAAGAAACGATGCCCGGCGACCGAAAGCCGACGAGGGCGCGACGCCTTTCACCGATGACAGCGCACGCTCGTGGTTACCCTGGTCGGTGTACACCTCCCACAGGGCCAACCGAGGGCGCTCGAAAGACGGGGAGGCCTGCAACGCGGCGTTCAGGTAGTTGACTGCGGTTGTCGGGGTTTCGGCAAGCAGCCCCTTGATGTAGTTCTCGAACGCGCGCACTGGCGGGTTCTCCCTGGTGACGTTGGCGAAGGCTGCCCCCGGCGGCGCGAGCTGCCTGGCCACCCGATCGAAAATCGAAAAGAGCTCCGGAAGCGGTCCACCCTCCGTCGAATTGGTCTGGATCCGGCCCACCTCGAGGGCGATGCTCTTCGCCCGAACCAGCAGCGTTTCACCTTGCAGCTGCAGCGTGCCGACGACGACCTGGGACGCGCCCACGAGCTGCCCGATGCGAATGACCGTGGCGTCGGTGAGAACCGCCGCGGGCGGGACCTGCAGGCGCTCGAAGGCGGCGCGTCGCTCATCGCGCGTGATTGCCCCGACACCGAGTGTGTTGAGGTTGTCCGCCAGCAGCACCGCCGCCGCCTCGGTCAGCCAGAAAATCCGGCTGTCGCGCGTGACGTTCTCGAACGGCATGACCAGGATGCGTTGGGGCGCCTGCGCAGCAGCGCCGGCGGGCACGCCGAGCAGGGCCACGACACACGCCGCGCACACCGCCCACCCGCGCCTCAAGCCGTCGCCCCCGCGTCGTGTGACGCCCCGTTCGACAGCGCGATGCTGACAACGCATGCGGGTTTACCGGTACCGCGGCAGGCCAGGACCTCCGCCCGGGTTCTCAAGTTGAACAAGGTCAGCAGACGGGTGAAGGCGGCCGCATAAAACCCGCAGAGCGGGTGATCGACCGGTTCCCGGACGCTGCAGAAAATACTGGCGCGCACGTCGATGCGGGCCGTGCCACCGCGCACGCGAGCAATGGCGCGGCTTCCCTGATAGCTGTTGCGGACGAGCCGCCGCGCCAGTCGAACGAGCATCCGGCCGCGGAGCCAGGCGGGCGCGGAGCGAATCATCGCGCGCTGCAGCGGCGGCATCGATTCGACCGTCCATTCGGCTGCGTACTCGCCGGCACGGCTGGTGATGATTTGGTAGGCATCGCCCTCCTGACGGAGGAAACTGAGAACGGCATACAGCGGCGCCAGGCCGATGCTACCGTCTCGCAGCCCTTCGGTGTTCAGCCAGTTCTCGTAGAAGCCCAGACGGTTGGGCAGGATGTCGGCGATGCCCTGGTGAAGACTGGCGACGAGCACGCGACCAATGCCGGCTTCACGCACGTCAGGCACCGCAGGATAAGATCACGTCGCAATGTTCAGCGGGGCCATCCTGGCCGGAGGACGCGCAACCCGCTTCGGCGGGCGCGACAAGAGCGGCCTCGTGGTCGGTGGCCAGTCGATTCTGGACCGTCAGCTCGTTGAGCTCGCCCAGGTCGCGGACGATCTGCTCCTCCTGTCGGGAGACCGCCGTCATGCGACGCCCCGCAGTGACCTCCGCGTCGTCACCGATCGCGTGCCTGATTGTGGCCCGCTCGGCGGCCTCGACGCCGCACTGGCCGCGGCCCGATACGACGCGCTGGTGCTCGTGGCGTGCGACATGCCCTTTGTCCATGCCCGCCTGCTGCGGCATCTGATCGCGCTCACCTCGGAGGCGGATGCCGTCGTGCCGCGCACCGAACGCGGATATCATCCGCTGTGCGCCGCGTACACACGCGCCTGCCAGCCTGCGATCGCCGCACATCTGGCCGAGCGGCGATTGCGGATGACCGATTTTCTCCGAGCGGTGCGCGTTCGGGTTGTAACTGAATCGGAGCTCGACGCGCTGGGCGATCGCGGTCGTATGCTTGCCAACGTCAACACGCCGGCCGAATACGAAGCCCTCAACGCCGAGCTTGGTCACGAACTGTAATCGTATCACGAGTTTACCGACACTTCCCTGTTGATTCCCGATGATTCTCCACGTTCAACGTCAGGTTCACGACGCGATTGCCCAGGCCGTCCGCCAGAAGTTCAATCTCACCGACGTTCCGCCCTTTGCCGTCGAGGTGCCGCCCAATCGCGCGCTCGGCGACCTGGCGGTCACCGTCGCATTCCAGTTGGCGCGCACGCTGAAAAAGGCGCCACGCGCGATTGCCCAGGACCTTGCCACCGACATCAGCATGCTGCCCGGCGTGACGCGCGTCGACGTCGCATCGAACGGCTATTTGAATCTCTACCTCGATCGCACGGCGTTCCTCCTGTCACGCGTTCGTGGAGAACTTGGATCAGCTCGGAGCGCCGAGCCCAAAACCATCGTCGAACACACGGCGATCAACCCGAACAAGGCCGCTCATGTCGGGCACCTCAGGAACGCGGCGCTCGGCGACACGCTCGTCCGCGTGCTCCGCTTTCGGGCTACGCCGGTCGAGGTCCAGAACTACATCGACGATACCGGGGTCCAGGTGGCCGACGTCATCGTCGGTTTCCGCGAGCTCGAAGGCCAGTCGCTCGACGGGGTGCGGGCTCTCGCGGACGGCGGTCGGTTCGACTATTACTGCTGGGACCTCTACTCGCGCGTCACGGAGTGGTACGAGGAGGACCAGGCCCGCCTGACGATTCGCGCTGCGGCGCTGCACGATCTGGAGCACGGCGGCAACGAGACGGCGGAGATGGGTGCCCTGATCGTCGACAGGATCGTGCGGGCACACCTCAGGACGATGGCGCGGCTGAATATCGCCTACGACCTGCTGACCTATGAGGGCGACATCCTGCGGTTAAAGTTCTGGGCCCATGCGTTCGAGATCCTCAAGGCCAGCGGCGCGGTGTTTCTGCAGAGCGAAGGACGGCTGGCGGGCTGCTGGGTCATGAAGATTGACGAGGCCGCAGAGGGCGCGGAGGACGCCGAGGACGCCCGCGAGAAAGTCATCGTCCGCTCGAACGGCGTCGTCACCTACGTCGGCAAGGACATCGCGAATCAGTTCTGGAAGCTCGGGCTGCTCGGCAAAGACTTCCACTACCGCCGCTTCGTGGAACAGGCCAACGGCAAGACGTTGTGGGCGACGACATCGGTCGAGGGAGAGGCGGGAGCGCCGGCCTTTGGCCGCGCCGGTCGAATCTTCAACGTCATCGACTCACGGCAGATGTATCTGCAGGCGCTGTTGAAGCAGGCGCTCGAAACGCTCGGTCACAGTCAGGAAGCCGAGAACTCGATTCACTTCTGGTACGAGATGGTGGCGTTGTCGCACGACACAGCGCGCGAGCTCGGCTACGAGACCGCCGCTGACAGCGACACGGGCAAACCGTTCGTCGAGGTGTCAGGCCGCAAGGGTCTGGGCGTCAAAATCGACGACCTGCTCGACCTGCTGATCGCCAAGGCGGCGGGCGAGGTCGGCAAACGCAATCCGGAGTTTTCGGACGCAGAACGCCGGCAGGCGGCCTCGGAGATCGCGGTTGCCGCCATTCGTTATTTCATGCTCAAGTTCTCGCGCGGCAAACTCATCGTCTTCGACATGGAAGAGGCGCTCAGCTTCGAAGGCGAGACGGGGCCCTATCTGCAGTACGCGGTCGTCCGGGCCAACAACATCTTCGCGAAGCTGAAAGAGCGGGAAGGGCTCACCGAGGCCCAGGTCATGCCCGAAGCCGGCAGTTTTCCTCCCGACGAGGACGGTCTGTGGGCGCTGGTTCTGGAAGCGGCGCGGCTCGACGAAATTGTCGAGCAGGTCGTCCGCTCACTGGAGTTCTCTGTGCTGGCGAAATACGCCTTCGGCCTGGCCCAGCTGTTCAACGCCTTTTATCACCGCTCCCCGATCATCAATGAGGAGGACGGCGATCGAAAGCGCTGGCGGGCGGCCGGCGTCGCCTATTTCCGGGCTCAGCTGACGCGCGCCCTCGATCTGATGGGGATTGCAGTTCCCGCGCGAATGTAGCAGGATGAGCTGTCAATCCCCTTCCCCTTTTCCACGTAGATGCCCCTCATCGGACTAACGGCGTGCAAGAAAATCGAGGACTACCGTCAGGCCGTCCTTCACGTGGGCGGAGAGGTCCGCGTACTCGAGCCGGGGACGCCGGCCGGCGACATCATTTCATCGATTGGCGGCCTGCTGCTCAGCGGGGGTGAAGATGTCGCACCGATGCGATACGGAGAACAGCCGCATCCGTCCGTGGTGGACGTGGATCCCGCACGCGACGAGTTCGAGATCGGGCTGATCAACGAGGCGCGGCGGCGGAATCTGCCGATTTTCGCGATCTGTCGCGGCATCCAGATCCTGAACGTGGCCTGCGGCGGAACGCTCGTGCAGGACATTCCGACCGAAGTGGCAGGCGCGCTCGATCACAGCTGGACGGTGCCGCCCCACAAGCCGTACGACCTTGCGCACGAAGTGTGGCTCGACAAGGACACACTCCTGGCGCGCCTGATGCGCGAGCGCCTCAGCGACACCGACGCCTGCGAAGCCAACAGCCGCCACCATCAGGCGGTCAAGCTGCTCGCACCCGGGTTCCGCGCCTCGGCCACCGCGCCCGACGGCGTGATCGAGGCAATCGAAGACCCTGGCGCCCGCTTCTGCCTGGGCGTCCAGTGGCACCCGGAAAACTTCTGGCGCACGGGCGAGTTCCGTCCCCTCTTCGAGGGCTTCCTCGAAGCGTCGGGCAAATCCTCAAATCCTTAAATCCTCAAATCCTCAAATCCTGAAATCTCAGGATTCGAGAATGGCCCCACTCTCAACATGCGGCGTGTTGGGAAACAGGTCGAACGCGTCGAGCGAGGTGAGGCGATAGCCGGCGTCGACGAAACGGCGGACATCACGCGCCAGCGTGGCAACGTCGCACGACACGTAGACGACCTTCGGCGCACGCAGGGCGAGCGCCCGATCGAGCGCCCCACGTGACATCCCGGTCCGCGGCGGATCGACGATAAGCAGATCGACTATTCGCTCGCCGACCCGGACGAACGACTCGACCGGCTGGTGAACGATCTGCACGGCCCCGCTGACCTGGCTCGCGTTGGCGGCCAGATCTCTCGCCGCCACGCGGTCGCCCTCGACGGCCACGACGCGCGCCTCGCGTGCGCGTGCGGCGGCAATCGAGAAGAGCCCGACACCGGCGTAGAGGTCCACCACCTCCGCCCCGCGCGGAACGCGCCCGACAACGTGTTCGACGAGCTGACCGAGCACAAAGCGGTTCGCCTGAAAAAACGATTGGACGTGACGACGAAGCGTGAACTGGTGCCCTTCGATCGGCAGGGTGTCCGTCACGTAGGGATCCCCGGTGACCGGCATCTGCCCCAGGGTCACACCGCTGACCTCGCGGTCTCCAGCCAGCGCGCCAAGCGTGCGGGGATCGAGGTAAGCAGCGGCTTCCAGACTCAGGACCCGCTGCGAGGCGTCGATGTTTTCGGCAACCTCGACCTCGCGGATCACATCGGTGCCTGTCGCCTGCAGCGCGGCACCGAGGCGATCCAGGACGTCGGTCGTTGCCGGCAAGAGCTGACGCGTCGCGCGCGCATCGCAGAGATCGTGGGTGCCCTCGCGAAAGAATCCGATCCGGCGGCCACGGACGTGCAGCCGTGCGCGCATCCGGTAGCCCGCAGTGGGGGATGCGGCCACGACAACCGGCGCCGGGACGGGCACGCGCGCGATCCGCCCGAACGCGTCGGCGATGACCTGACTCTTGATCTCGAGCTGACGGGGATAGGCGACGTGCGCGTACAGGCAGCCACCACACAGCGGATCGGTGAACGGATCCCGCCGGTCCTGGGACGCCTCGTCGACACCGACCACTCGCGCGTAGACCACCGCCTTGCTGGTCCGCTCGACGCGCGCCACCACCGTCTCGCCTGGAATCGCGCCCGAGACAAGGATCACCTGACCGTTGGCGCGCGCGATCATCCACCCGCCGGCGGCCGGTTTCTCGACGCGAAGCCGGAGTTCGCTGCCAGGCGCCAGGCTCACGGTCACATCCTACGTGTCGGCGCGTTTCATGACGCGTCCGGCCGGAGTCGCGAAGCTACCGGCTTCAATTGATCGTCACGTAGCGTTCGAGTCGGGCGACCTCCCGCTTGTCGATGTACTTACCGATCTCGCGGCGAAACTGTTCAATCGCCTTGTACGGCCGGTACTCCTTGAACTCGTGCAACATCCGGTTGCCGAGACCCGGAATCGTCAGAATGTCGGCGTCGGCGGCGGTGTTCAGGTCAATCGGTACGAAGACGTACTGCTCGAGCCGCGCCAGCTCCTGGTCGTCGACGTACTTGTCGATCTCACGATGGAACTGGGCGAGCGCTTTGTAGGGTCGGTATTCCTGGAACTCGCGCACCATGCGCGGCCCGGCATTCGGGATGAGCAGGATCTGTTCGCTCGTCGCGGTATTGAGGTTGAGGTGCACAAACAGCCGACCGTACAGCTCCGTCAACTGCTGGCGGCTCAACGACGGACTGAGGAGTGCGTCGAGATCGATGATGCTCGCGAACGGGCGCCGATCGACGACTGATTTCACGAGCGACGCGTTGAAGTGCGGCAGCGCCGCGAGCTCTTTCTCGGTAGCGATGTTGGCATCGACGATCGTCACCGATTTGCCAACCTGGGCCGCGGCGGGTGCCGCGACCAACGCGGCCGCCACCATCACGACGCCAACCGTCCAGCAAGACATTCTGCAGAGCATCGGTTCCTCCTCGATCTATTTCTTCACGCCGTAAACAGCCGCCAGTCCTACCGCCCCGAGCAGCGCCATTGTCGCCGGGGCCAGCACCGGAGTGGCACCAGTCAGCGTTTTGCTGACCAGCTCGAGACCGGCCATCGACGGGTACATCTCGCGCTCGAACTCGAGGTTACCCCAATAGTGCAGCCCGATGCCGATTGCGCCGCTGACGACGAACAGCATCATCAGCCAGGCGAGCGCCCGGACGCTGCCGGCGCCGGGGCGCACCGCATGCCACGTCGTGACGATCAGACCGCCGGACAAGAGCACCAGTGGCGCGACCTGAGTGATCTCCTCGAAATGGCCCAGCAGCAGCAGCTCGAGACCAGCCCCGACGCTGCCGACGATGAGCACCGCCAGCAGAAACGTCCGGATTCGCCCGATCAGTTCGGTGTCGGGGCTCGAGTCCGAGCGGGAATCTCGGGGGTCATCCATACGTAAGGGTCGGCAGTCCGAGACGAACGCGGACGAGTCGATCGACCGCCGCCCGGCGGGCGCGCTCATAAACGTCAGCCGGCATGTGCGCGCGGAATGCCGACAGCTCCTCGTTCGCCTCGCCCTCCAGCCCGCGCAGTGCCTCCGGGTCGAGTGACGCGCGCGCGATCTGCAGCAGTTCCCCGTCGAGACTCGAGAGCCGATCGATTATCGCCCGGCGGGCCTCGCCGCGCAGGCCGTGAGGCGTGCTGCGTGCCGCATCGAGCTCATGCGAGACGCGATCCAGGAGGTCATCCACCGCTCCACTCACCTTGCCGGATGCACGGGCGCTGGTCAGCCGGATCGATGCCCGTTCGAGATGCGCCGGCAGCGATGGGGAGTGCGGCTCCTCTTCAGTGCGACGCGCCAGGCCGATCGCGCGGCGCCACTCCTCGAACACGTCCCGCACGTCGGCTTCGCAGAACTCGATGCGCACCGGCCGCCGGCGCGGCCCTTTGCGATAGTAACGCTCGAAATAGCGATCGATCCCCTCAAACGCCACCTTGAGCGGGACGCCGTCTGTCTCCCAGCGCGAGACGAGCTCGAACGATGGACCGACGACCCGAATCAGGTGCCCGTCGTTCTTGCGACAGAGGTAGGTTTCTATCTGGCGGCAGTAGTCGACTGGTTCCGTTCCCACACTATTCTCAGACCGCGGAGCGTCAGATCGATGTCGACCTGCTCGATGGCGGGAATCTCCGAGGCAATGGTCACCGCCAGTCCGCCGGTCGCCACACACAGCGCGTTGCCGCCCAGCTCGCGGTTCATCCGCTGCATCAGGCCTTCGACCATGCCGACGTATCCGTAAAACAGGCCCGACTGCATCGCCCCGACCGTCGTCCTGCCGATGACCGTCGCCGGCTTGCGAACGTCCACCCGCGGCAGCCGCGCGGCCCGTTGAAACAGGGCGTCAGCCGAGATGGTCACCCCCGGGCAGATCGCGCCGCCGAGATATTCCCCTTTGGCGCTGACTGCATCGAGGGTCGTCGCGGTGCCAAAGTCGCAGACGATCAGCGGGCGTTTGACGGCGCCCTGGAACAGCTCGTTGGCGGCGATCGCGTTGAGGATCCGGTCCGCGCCCACTTCGGCCGGGGTCTCGTAGAGGATCGGCATGCCGGTGTTTTTCGCGGGATCGACGATCAGCGCCTGGCGATCGAAGTAGCGATTCACCATCGCCCACACCGTATCCGTCAGTGGCGGGACGACCGAGCCGAGGATGACACCGGTGACCTGCGACGGGCTCAGCCCGCGATGCGCGAACAGCCCATCGACCAGCAGGCCGAGCTCGTCGGAGGTGCGCTCGCGCAGCGTCTGCAGCCGCCAGCTGTGGATTAGGCGACCGCTGTCGAACACGCCGAGGACGATGTTCGTGTTGCCGACGTCAATGGCGAGGAGCATACGCGCCGTTTCAGTTCACAGCCAGTTCACTTCACCCGCGACGATCCGCTCGATGCGATCGCCGCTGCGGACGAGGAGCGCGCCACCATCGTCGATGCCCTCGGTGATCCCCGCCTGGGTGCCCTGCGCGGTCTCCCATGACACCCGCGCACCAACCTGCCACGGCGCCAGACGCCGCCACGCGTCGAGAATAACATCGAACCGTCCCTCGATCAGATCGCGGTAGCGCCTCGCCAGCGCGGCGAGCGTCTCGACGCACACCAGCGGGCGATCGATTGAGCGTCCGAGCTCGGTTTCGAGCGAGGTCGCGCGGTCCTGCAGATCCGGTGGGTACGACATCGGTCCAACGTTGATGCCGTAACCGAGCACGACCGCGGCGGCGAAAGACTCGGCCAGGATGCCCGCCACCTTGCGCCGTGCCACGAGCAGATCGTTGGGCCACTTGATGCCCGGCGTGAGACCGGTGCTGCGCTCGATGCCTTCGGCCAGGGCAACGCCGGCCGCGAGCGTCAGCAGCGTGGTCGCGCGCGCCGGATCCACCGGCGAGCGCGCCGGGGACAGGATCACCGACACGTAGAGTCCGCTGCCCGGCGGAGAGAACCAGCTGCGACCGCGCCGGCCCCGGCCGGCGGTCTGCGCATCGGCAATCACCACCGTGCCTTCCGCCTGAGGATCGGCAGCCAGCGACGCCGCGACGTCGTTGGTCGATCCGATGGTCGGGAAGTAGATCACGCGCGAACCGAGAGGATCCAGCCTGTCGCGGGCGCGCGCGCCCGTCAGAGCTTCTTCGAAATCCGGTGGCAGCGCCGTGTCAGATCGGTTCGATCTCAAAGCTGATGTCCACGGCGGGGGCCGAGTGGGTCAACCCGCCGATCGAGACGTAGTCGGCTCCGGTGGCGGCAAGCTCCGGCAGTCGGTCGAGCGTCACGCCACCGGACACCTCGACCTTCGCCCGCCCCTTGACGCGGCCGACCGCCTCCCGCACCTCCGCGGCACTCAGGTTGTCGACAAGGATGATCTCCGCGCCCGCGGCGAGGGCGTCGTCGACCTCGGCGAGCGTCTGCGCTTCGACCTCGATCCGCAGGTCAGGACGATGCTGGCGCGCACGACGCACGGCTTCCTTGATCCCGCCGGCCAGGCGCACGTGGTTGTCCTTGATGAGAATCGCGTCGTAGAGTCCCACGCGATGATTGGTGCCGCCGCCGGCTGCGACGGCGTACTTCTCGAGCGCGCGGAGAGTCGGCGTGGTCTTGCGGGTGTCGAGAACGGTGATGCTGCCGCCGGCCGCGTCGACGAACTGCCGTGTCCTGGTGGCGATGCCGGACAGACGCTGCAGGAAATTGAGAGCCGTCCGCTCGGCGACCAGGAGAGCCCTGGCCGGTCCCGTCACTTGCCCGATCTCGTCGCCTGGCGCGCACCGCTCGCCATCGAGTCGGCGCCACGATACGCCTACTGACCCGTCGACCTGGCGGAAGGTCTCAGCCGCGACGTCGAGTCCGGCCAGCACACAGGGCGCCTTCGCCACGAACACGCCGCGGGCACGCTGTTCCGCATCGACGGTGGCTTCCGTGGTCACGTCACCGGTGCCGACGTCTTCCGCAAGGGCGCGACGCACCAGGTCGGTGTAGATCGCCCGGTCCAGGCGTTTCACGCCGCGTCGTATCCCTCGACAACGATCTCGTGGACGTCGGCAGGGGCAATGCTGAACGCCTTCACCCGCAACGCCGACTTCAGGTCGGCCTCGACCTGCGGAATCGCAATCAACGCCCGGAACGCGTCGGGCAGCACCACGCCGGTGATCGGCACCTTGATCGGCTTCTTGTCTTCCGATCGCCGCTTGCGGACTTCGAACAGCACCTCCGTGGCCTGATCGTAAATCTGCTGATCGCGCTCGCGGGTCTGCGGTGAATCTGCCGCGACCAGCGCGTCGAGCTCCTGGCGGGTCGGCCAGGGCGAGGTGTGAATCGATCCCTCTTTCCACCAGGACCACACTTCCTCGGTCACGAACGGCAGAAACGGTGCGAACAGGCGCAGCAGGACCGACAGCGCCGCGGCCAGCGCCGAGTTGGCCGACGCGGCCGCGTCGGGACCCTGTTCTCCGTAGCGCCGGCCCTTGACGAGCTCGAGATAGTCGTCGCAGAACCGCCAGAAGAATTCTTCGGTGCGCTGCAGCACACGCGCGTAGTCGTAGCCCTCGAGGTCGCGCGTCGCCTCCTCGACGAGGTCGCCAAGGCGACGGAGCATCGCGCGATCCACCGCGGCGGTAATCGGGCCCTGCGGTTCGGCGGAGGCCAGCGCGAAACGCGACGCGTTCAGAAGCTTGATGGCCAGGCGCCGGCCGACGCGCATCTGGCTCGGATCGAACGCGGTATCCGTGCCGGGCCGACCGCTCGCCGCCCAGTACCGCACCCCGTCGGAGCCGTGCTCCTCGAGCAGCGCCATCGGCGTGACGACGTTGCCCTTCGACTTCGACATCTTTTTGCGATCCGGATCGAGCACCCAGCCGGAGATCGCCGTGTTGGTCCAGGGCAGGGAGTCGTGCTCGAAGTGAGCGCGCAGCACTGTGTCGAACAGCCAGGTCCTGATGATGTCGTGGGCCTGCGGCCGGAGATCCATCGGAAAGGTCTGCTCGAACAAGGCCGGCTCGTCGGGCCAGCCACAGACGATCTGTGGCGTCAGCGAAGACGTCGCCCAGGTGTCCATGATGTCCGGATCGCCCACGAATCCGCCCGGCTGACCGCGCTGCTCGGCGCGGTAGCCGTCCGGGATGTCCGTCGACGGGTCGATCGGCAGGTTTTCTTCGCGCGGCACCATCGGCCGGCCGTAATCCACCCGACCTTCCGCGCTCACGCCGTACCACACCGGAAACGGCACGCCGAAAAACCGCTGACGGCTCACGCACCAATCGCCGTTCAGCCCGTTGGTCCAGTTCTCATAGCGCGCGAGCATGTACGGGGGGTGCCAGCTCAGATCGCGGCCGCGCGCCAGCAGCCCGTCCCGGAACTCGATCGTCTTGATGAACCACTGACGACTGGTGATGATTTCGAGCGGACGATCGCCCTTCTCGTAGAACTTGACCGAGTGGGTGATCGGTCTGGGTTCTCCGACCAGATCGTCGGATGCCTGAAGCTGTCCGACGATGGCTGCCCTCGCCTTGGCGGCGGAGAGGCCGGCCAGCTGATCGTAGTGCGTCTGGGCGCGCGCCGCATCGGTCGATTCCCACCCGGCCACACCCCACGTGACGCGACGCAGCGTCCCGTCGGGCTGAATCACCGCGCGGACCGGCAGGCTCAACTCCCGCCACCAGGTGACGTCGGTAGTGTCGCCGAACGTACAGATCATCGCGATGCCGGTTCCTTTGGCGGGATCGGCCAGCGGGTGCGCCCGCACCGGTACCTTGACGCCGAACAGCGGCGTGGTCACTTCTTTGTCGAACAGCGCTCGATAACGTTCGTCGTCCGGATGGGCGACCAGGGCGACGCAGGCCGGAATCAATTCTGGACGCGTCGTCTCGATTTCGACCGGGGGCAGGCCCGGGGCCAACCTGAACTTCACGCGGTGGTAGGCGCCCGGCAGTTCGCGGTCCTCGAGCTCGGCCTGGGCGACGGCGGTCTTGAAGTCGATGTCCCACAGCGTCGGCGCTTCGATCTGATAGACCAGCCCGCGATCGAGCAGGCGCAGGAATGCGACCTGCGAGACGCGCTGCGCCCGCTTGCCGATCGTCGCGTAGGTCATCGACCAGTCGACCGACAGCCCGAGGTACTGCCAGAGTCGCTCGAACGCCTTTTCGTCCTCGCCGGTCAGCCGATCGCAAAGCTCGATGAAGTTCGGACGCGATACCGAAAGCGGCGGCTTCGGCGGCGTGTCCGGCGGCACGAACGCCGGATCGTAAGGCAGCGAGGGATCGCAGCGCACGCCGAAATAGTTCTGGACCCGGCGCTCGGTCGGCAGGCCATTGTCGTCCCATCCCATCGGATAGAAGACCGCCTTGCCGCGCATCCGCTGAAACCTGGCGATCACGTCGGTGTGGGTGTACGAGAAGACGTGCCCCACGTGCAGCGAGCCGCTCACCGTTGGCGGCGGCGTATCGATCGAGTAGACATCGGCCCGCGGCCGGGAACGATCGAACCGGTAGACACCATCCCCTTCCCACCGCGCCAGCCACTTCGGCTCGAGCCCTTCGAGCGCCGGTTTATCTGGAAGCTGCAGGCGAGCGGGATCGAGGCCGGTCAGCGGAGTCGACGGACGGGGCATCCGGAAATCGTATTACACCCCGGCGGAGGGGTCCAAGCAGACTAGACGATGCTCTTCTTGATTCGCTCGATCTCTTCGCGAACCAGTCGCTCGGCAACCCGCGAGACGATCTCGGAGACGGTTTCCCGTACGGTCCGGTCGGTCATCTGGTCGAGCACGCGGCGGGTCACTTCGTTGACGACGTCGCCGGTCGGCGGCGCGGGAGCGGCCGGCCACAATGGCGCGGCAGCCGGCGACGGAGCGGTCTGCTCGGCCGCGAGCAGCGCGGCGAATGCGTCGGCCAGCGGCGGGAACGCGACTGGCGGCGCGGCCGGAGCCGCGACTGCCGGCGCGGTCGCTGCCGGTGCAGGCGGTGGTTCCGTCGCGGCGATCGGCGAGGCCACCGGAGGCGGCTCGACCGGCGCGGTCTGCGAAAACCATCCGATCCCATCCTCGGACGGCAATTCAGTAGTGCGGTCGATGCGCGCGGACTGCGGTGCGGCGCTCAACGTGGCGAACGCCTGGTCGAGCTCTTCGAAGTACTGGTCGTCGACCATGCGGTGCGGCTGCTTGGGCAGCTCCACGGAATCCTTTGGCTCGGCGACTCGACGTTCGAACACAGCAGGCGCGGCGTCGGCCGGCGAAGTCCGGGTGAGCAGCTCCTTGACCCGCCCGATGACCAATTGCGGTTCGAAGGGTTTCGCCAGCACGCCGTCGCAGCCGATGGCCGAGGCGCGCACCTGATCGATCGGCTCGAACGCGCCGGTCAGCAGCAGGACCGGAATGTGCGCCAGACGCGGGGTCTTCTTGATATGCTGCGCCACCTCGTAGCCATCGCGGCCGGGCATCCCGACGTCGGCCAGCACGATGTCAGGCGGCCGCTGCTCGATCGCCGCAATCGCCAGATCGCCATCGCTCACCGCGACGACCTGAACGTCTTCGTCGGCAAAGGTCAGCTCGATGACCCGCTGAATCGTGACGCTGTCGTCGGCCAGGAGCAGGGTATGCGGCACGGTCCTCTTATCGGATCCTGAGCATCAGGACTTCAGATTCCAGGTACTCGAATGTCGAGCAGCCTACACGCGGGCGCGGGCGTTGGCATTGATGAAATCGATGATCTCCTGCATCGAGGTGCCCGGCAGGAAAATTCCCTTGACGCCGATTTCCTTGAGTTTCGGCACATCCACGTCGGGGATGATGCCCCCGATCACGACCAGCACGTCGTCGAGCCCCTTGGTCTTCAGCAGGCTCATCAGCTGCGGTGCGATGTGATTGTGCGCGCCGGACAGGATCGACAGCCCGATGACGTCGGCGTCCTCCTGCAGCGCGGCCGCGGCAATCTGCTCCGAGGTCTGGCGGAGCCCGGTATAGATGACCTCCATCCCCGCATCCCGCAGCGCACGCGCAATGACCTTGGCCCCCCGATCGTGTCCGTCGAGCCCCGGCTTGGCGATGATGACCCGCAGCTTCCTCAAATCGATCCTCTATCGCAATCTGCCATCTGCAATTTGCCATCTGCAATTTCAGATGACCGGAACTTCCTCATATTCCCCCCACACCTCGCGCAGCGCGTCGCACATCTCGCCAAGCGTGGCGTAGGCGCGCACCGCCTCGAGAATCGGGATCATGAGGTTGTCGGGCCCTTGCGCGGCATGTCGGAGCTGGTCGAGCGAACGGCGCACGCGATCGTCGTCGCGCGTCTTCTTCAACGCCTCGACTTTTTCGCCCTGGGTGTCGGCCGCCGACTGGTCGATGTAGAGGATCTCGATCGGCGGATCGTCCTCCTGGACGAAGTCGTTGACGCCGACGATGACCTTTTCACTGGCGCTCGACCGCCTGCTGGAAGCGGTAGGCGCTCTCGGCGATCTCCTGCTGCGGGAAGCCCTGTTCGATCGCCGCGACCATGCCGCCCATGCGATCGATCTGATCGAAGAGGGTCTAGCGCCTCGTCTTCCATGTCCCTGGTGAGCCGTTCGACGAAATAGGAGCCGCCCAACGGATCGATCGACGCCGGTGACGCCGGTTTCGTGCGCCAGCACCTGCTGCGTGCGCAGCGCGAGGGTGGCGGCTGCGGCGGTCGGCAGCGCCAGCGCCTCGTCGAGCGAGTTGGTGTGGAGGGAGTTGGTCCCGCCGAGAACCGCCGACAGCGCCTGCAGCGCGGTGCGGACGACGTTGTTATACGGCTGCTGCGCCGTCAGCGAGACGCCGGCGGTCTGGGTGTGGAAGCGCAGCTTCCACGAACGCTCGTTGCGGGAGCCGAAGCGATCGCGCATCGCCCGCGCCCACAGGCTGCGGGCGGCCCGGTACTTGGCGATCTCCTCGAAGAAATCGCTGTGGGCATTGAAGAAAAACGACATCCGCGGCACGAAATCGTCGACGTCGAGCCCGGCGTCGATGCCCCACTGCACGTACTCGAAGCCGTCGCGCAATGTGAACGCGAGCTCCTGCAGCGCGGTCGCGCCCGCTTCGCGGATGTGGTAGCCGCTCACCGAGATGGTGTTCCAGCGCGGCACTTCGCGAGCGCAGAAGCCGAAGACGTCGGTGACCAGCCGCATCGACGGCCGCGGCGGGAAGATGTACTCCTTCTGCGCGATGAATTCCTTGAGGATGTCGTTCTGAATCGTCCCCGACAGCGTCTGCCAGCTGGCGCCCTGCCTTCCGCGACGACCAGATACATCGCGAAGATCATCGCCGCCGGCGAATTGATCGTCATCGACGTCGTGATCTCGCCGAGCGGGATGCCCTCGAAGAGCGTCTCCATGTCGGCGAGCGACGTGACGTTGACGCCGCACTTGCCGACCTCGCCGAGCGAGAGCGGGTGATCGGGATCGCGGCCCATCAGCGTCGGCAGATCGAAGGCGATGCTCAGGCCGGTGCCGCCGGCGGCGAGGAGCTGCTTGCAGCGGCGATTGGTGTCCTCCGGCGTCCCGAACCCGGCAAACTGCCGCATCGTCCACAGCTTGCCGCGGTAGCCGGTCGCGTGGATGCCGCGGGTATAGGGAAAGCGCGCCGGGCTCGCCGGTGTCGATCCCGGCGAGGTCATCGGCGATCGTGTAGAGCGGCTTGATCGGTCCGGCCGGAAATGGTCGTGAACGACGCCTGCCCGCTCGGTGGGTGGCTTCTCGGCCGTTTTCACCGCTTCATTATATGGCGCCGCGTGTGCGGGACTCAGTGGACGATCTCGCCGTCGGCGACCTCGTCGTCGAGCCGCTCGAGGTGCGGCAGCTCGAGGCGGCGCACCGCCCGGATCGCCGCGTCCAGCGCCTCGCAGGCCGCCGGCCGGCGCCGCTCTCCGCGAACGTGCGGCGCAGCGCGCGCAGCGTCCCGCAGCACCTGTGCCCGATCGTACCGTTGACCCTGGCAGTGCTCGCAAAAGCTCATGACCGAATCATGCCACGAGAGAGCGCGGCTGCCGACGGTCGCATGCGCGACCGCCCGCGGCGGATGTGCTAGGCTCCCCGGTCGGGGCCCGCGGCCCCGGGGAGCGACATGGCCACACACGGATCGGTCTTCAGCGCGATGCTCCAGGAGTTCGACGGAGCGGCGCGCCTGCTCAACCTCGAGGCGGGAATCTGGAAGATCCTCACGCATCCCAAGCGCCAGATCACCGTCTCGTGTCCGGTGCAGATGGACAACGGCGAGATCGAAGTGTTCACCGGCTACCGCGTCCAGTACAACATCACGCTCGGGCCGGCGAAGGGCGGCATCCGCTACCACCCGGGCGTCACGCTCGACGAGGTCACGGCGCTGGCGGCGTGGATGACGTGGAAGTGCGCGGTCGCGCACATTCCATTCGGCGGCGGCAAGGGCGGCATCATCTGCGACCCGACCCGCATGTCGCGCCGCGAGCTCGAGGCGCTGACCCGGCGCTATGTCGCCGAGATCATCGACGCCATCGGGCCCGAGAAGGACGTCCCCGCCCCCGACGTCAACACCAACGAACAGATCATGGCGTGGGTGATGGACACCTACAGCATGCACGTCGGCCACACCGAAACCGGCGTCGTGACCGGCAAGCCGCTCGAGCTCGGCGGATCGCTCGGCCGCCGCGAGGCGACCGGCCGCGGCGTGATGATCGTCGCCCGCGAATCAGCGAAACATCTCGGATTCGACATCAAGGGCGCGACCGTCGCCGTGCAGGGCTTCGGCAACGTCGGCTCGATCAGCGCCGCAGCTGCTCGCGCGAAGCCGGCGCCAAGGTCGTCGCGGTCACCGACTGGAAAGGCGGCGTCTACAACGCGAAGGGCCTCGATATCGCGAAGCTCGAGCGAGCACGTCCGTCGGCAGCACAAGACCGTCGCCGGCTTCGCCGGCGGCGAGCCGATCAGCAACGAGGACGCTGTTCAAGCTCGAAGTCGACGTGCTGATCCCCGCGGCGCTCGAGAACCAGATCACGATGGACAACGCGCCCGGCATCCGCGCCCGCGATGCTCGTCGAAGGCGCCAACGGCCCGACCACGCCCGACGCGCATCGCCACCTGCACGAGCGCGGCGTCTTCGTCGTGCCCGACATCCTGGCGAACGCCGGCGGCGTGACGACGTCCTACTTCGAGTGGGTCCAGGACCGCCACGGCTACTTCTGGACGGAGAAGGAAGTCAACGAGCGGCTGGAAGCCAAGATGTGCGAGGCCTACAACGCGGTGCTGCAGACCGCGCTCCGTTACAAGGTCGACATGCGGACCGCCGCCTACCTCGTGGCGATCAACCGCGTGGCCACGGTGACGCGTATCCGCGGGATGTACGCGTAAAGCCCCTAGGCAGGGCCTGAGGGCATGCAGAGCCGAGGGCAGAGGCTAAGAACAGAGGGCTTTCAGGCTGAACCGACAAAGTTGTCGTCCCTAGACTGCCGCGGGACATTCGTGTCGCAGGGCCGAACCTACGTAGCCCTCTGCCCGTGTGCCGCTGAACCGTGCCCTGCGTGCCCTTTGCCCTTTGCCCTGACAGGTCTTTAGTCTCTGAACCGCCGCCAGTCGATGCCCAGCCGGCGGACGCGGTAGTTGAAGATCCGCTCGGTCGTCGACAGGAGCCGCGCCGCCTTGGCGCGGTTGCCGCGCGCGCTCTTGAGCGCGTCCTGCAGGGCATCGCGTTCCACCGCCTCGAGCACCTCGCGCAGCGAGCGCGTCGACACGGTGCCGGTCGCCTCGGCCGTTTGCAGCGTCGGCGGCAGATGGTGGGCGTGGAGCACCGGGCCGTCACACACCACCACGCGCGCGCTCGATGGCGTTGGCGAGCTCGCGGACGTTGCCAGGCCAGTGATAGCTCATCAGCATGTCGATGGCCGGCGTCGCGACGCGGCGCACGTCCTTGCCGTGTTCGCGCGCGAACTTCTCGACGAAGTGATCGGCCAGCAGCAGGATGTCGGGCTTCCGCTCGCGTAAGCGGCGGCACGAAAATCGCGAAGACATTCAGCCGGTAGAAGAGGTCGTCGCGGAACTCGCCCGCCGCGATCGCCCGCTCGAGATCCTTGTTGGTGGCCGCGACCAGGCGGATGTCGGCGCGGATCGACTGGGTGCCGCCGAGCCGCTCGAACTCGCGCTCCTGGAGCACGCGCAGCAGCTTGATCTGGGTGGCGAGGTTCAGGTCGCCAATCTCGTCGAGGAACAGCGTGCCGCCGTGGGCGAGCTCGAACCGCCCTTTCTTCGCGCGTGGGCGCCGGTGAAGGCCCCCTTCTCGTAGCCGAACAGCTCCGATTCGATGAGGTCCTGCGGCAGCGCCGCGCAGCTGACCTTGACGAACGGCTTTTTGGCGCGCGGCGAGTTGTAGTGCAGGGCGTGGGCGATCAGCTCCTTGCCGGTCCCCGATTCGCCGCGCAGCAGCACGGTCGTGTTCGTCCGCGCCACCTGCGACACCTGCTCGTAGACCTGCCGCATCGGCCCGCTGGTGCCGACGATGTTCGAGAAGTCGTAGCGCTCCTTCAGCTCCTGCCGGAGATGGGTGTTCTCGTCGACCAGCCGCTGCCGGTCGGCGCGGATCAGCCGGTGCACCTTGACCGCCTGCGCGATCATCGAGCCGACGACGCCGAGGAACTTGACGGTCCGGTGATAGTCGCGATCGGCCTTGTAGCGCAGATCGATGCCGATCGCGCCGACCGTGCGGCCTTCCGAGTGAGATCGGCGCCGAGATGTAGGTGAGCTCCTGCTGCGCGAGCTCCGGCCGCTCGGCCGCGCGGTTCAGAAACGCCGGCTCGCGGCTGACGCGGGGCACGACGATCGGTTTGCCGCTCTGCACGACCTGGCCGGTGATGCCCTTCGCCGAGACGGTAGCGGATCCGCTTGCCGGGTGTGATCGCGCCGGCCGCCGCCTCGACCTCGACCTCGCCCGTGTCGTCGTTCAGCAGCACGACCGTGCTGCGGAGCGCGCCGTGGTGCCGGCCGAGGATCTCCAGCACGCGGTGCAGCGCCTGCTTGCAGATCGAGCGTCGACGACAACGCCTGGCTCGCCTCGAGCAGGGTGGAGAGCTTCCGCACTTCGCCGGCGTGAGCTTGCTCCGGCTCCATCCATTTCGCGAGAGTCGACGACATAAGGGTCCCGGGGAGACGCGTTCCTGGCCGACTGGTGAAGCAAATGAGGGTCCAGGTCGCAGCAGCGGACGGTGCCGGCAATCCATTAGGTATTTCGCGATCCGCTGCGGCGCGACGGCCGCCGCGGAACCGCTAACCTACATGTTTGTCGGTACTGAGTGGTCTCATTCTACGAAATTGTCTGACCTGGCCTGGAGGCGCCCTTCGCGACCTCGGGAAACAGACGCGCGCGCAGGGACAAGATCGCCTCGGATGAGACGGTCTACGGTGTGACGCGGAAGGTGACGCTCTCTCGGGCGGTGCGGCTGCCGTCCGCCGCGATGAACTCGACGGAGTATTCGCCGGCGACCAGACCGGCCAGCGGCAGGTCGACCTGATGGACGCCGTCCGAGGCGCGCTGCACCGCGAGGTCTCTCATCTCGCCACCGATGGTGCTCAGCAGCCTGGCCGAAACCAGCGGCTCGCCTTGGGAAGCGTAGGCCGCGACACGAATCAACAACCGCTCCAGCCGGCTGAACTGACGCGATGCCACCGGCACCGCCTGCGGACTGGCTTCGAGCGTCCGATGCTCGCGAGCGGTGCGCGATCGCAGCACCTGCGGGGTCGCGAGCGCGACTGGCCCAGCGAGCGGCCGGACGACAACGTCGCGCACGTCAGTATCGACCACACGCGTCGTCGCGTCCTCGATCGCCATCTCGATGCGCAGCCGTCCGGTTGGCGCAGCAAACACGAGCTGCGTCGGCGCATC
The DNA here is from genome assembly GCA_963728825.1 of uncultured Acidobacteriota bacterium. Lineage (GTDB taxonomy): Bacteria > Acidobacteriota > Vicinamibacteria > Vicinamibacterales > CAVVIG01 > CAVREM01. Next base: position 733,787 of record CAVSLA010000004.1, on the reverse strand, counting down.
GGGCGGTCCGAGCGGTACGCCCACCGGGCGGACGGCCCCTTCGAAAATGGTCCGTCCGTCGGCGGCGAGCGCCTTCAGAACGATCTTGGCCGGAACCGTGCCGCGGCTCCGGTCGCCCGGGACGCGGCCCGTCGGCTCCCAGACGAAGTTGATCTGCGAATCGCCGTCCGGACCACGCGTCACACCGAACCAGGGCCTGATGAGCGGGCTGGCGCGGCGCGGCAGGAGCGGCGGCGCCGGCGGCACGCGCGCGCGTGCGGCGGCGCTCGCGCGAAACAGGTCGTCCGGCGTCGGCGACCAGTAGCCTTTGCGGGTGCGCACCGAGATGCCGGGCGCTCGCACACGCACGTCCACCGCATGAAACCGGCCGCCGTCCTGGACGTCGGCGGCGGCGAAGGTCAGCAGGTAGTAGCCGCTCATGTCGCGCGCGATGCGCCCCAGGCCGGTCTTGAGGGACGCTGCCGTGGTCGTGGCGAAGCCATCGGTATCGGCGGCGAGGACCGTCAGCACGGTACGATCATCGGCCACTGCGCCGCTTCCGGAAGACGCCTCGCCAACCGGTGACTCGCCGGCTGGCGCGGCAACCAGGACACGCGGGTCGATTGGGTAGATCGAGACGGTGCCGCGGTTCGCGGAGCGGGCGACCGTCTCAATGGTCGGCAGCGCACCCTCTCCGCGACGCCGCGCGCCCTGGCGAAACCCTTCGGTCACCACGATCATCGCTTTGCGCGACACGCTCAATCGACCGAGGTGTGTGGCGATCGCGTTCAGCGCCGAGATGACCACCTGGACGCGCGCGGCCTCGATGCGGGCCTGGTCACCGGCGAAAATGCTGGTCTCGAGCGCCGACCGCGGCTCGAAGGTGCCCTTCCGTCCTTCGAACCCGGCGATCGCGCGCCGCACCGCGTCACGGTCGCGCGTCATGCGCAGCGTCAACAGCGAATCGAGTGGCTTGGCGATCAGGACCAGGTCGCGCGGGCCGACCGTGCGGTCGACGAACTCGGTCAGCAGCGTGCGCGCGCGCGCCGCCCCCTCGCCGGGCGCGACGTGGTACTCGTCGAAAAAGATCGCAAACAGCCGGGTGCCCTCGCGGGCCGCCTGGAACTGCTCGTCGTCGGCCGACTCAATCGGCGGCAGCACCTCACCCGGCTCGATACGGCCGTCGGCCTTGACGAATTGGACGGTGGCCACCGGCCGTGGCGCGCCGTTTTCGACGATTTCGAAGTCCGTGAGACCCAGCGTTTCGACCGGACGGCCGGCCCGATCGGCAACGACCACGTCCATCCGGACCGGGGGGACGGGCGGCGCCGATTGCGCGGCGGAGGCAAGAGCGAGCGCGAAGGTAATCGCCGCGCGCACGTCTAACCGGTGATGCGGAACGCGATCAGCTCTTTCGTGTCGCTGCCCGCGGCGCTGAGTTCGAGGATGTACTCGCCGGCCGGCAGTGAAGCGAGCACCATCTCGAAGACCACCTCACTGCCTTCCGTCGACACCGGCAGCTCGGTGATCGTTTGACCCGAGCGATTCAAGACCCGGGCAGCGACCGACGAAGCGTTGTCGTACGCTGGCGCACGGACCAGCAGCCGATCGGTTCGCTGAAACTCGCGGATCGCGGTTGGTGACGCGTCGCGGTTGGCTCTGAACTGCTGGATGTCGCGCACGGTCCGCCCGCGGTAGATGGCCGGCGTGCCGAACAGCACGCCGGTTGCGGTGAGGTCGGGAATCGTCAGCTCGCGGGTCTCCGCGTCGAGCACCTGCGCGTCGGCGCCCTCCACCGACAGCCGAAGCTGCAGCGCTCCCGGTGGCGCCTCGAACGTCACGCGTGCGCCGGCGGCTGGGGCTGCCGGTGTCGTGCTCGTCGGCGCCGTGGCCGGCACACGTCCACGGAAGTACGGAGCGCCATCGGTCCCGACCGCGGTGACCGCGACCCGGACCGGCTGCCCACCGTCGCGCAGCCCAGGCGGCCGATTCGGCTCCCAGACGAACGTGACGCGCGTCTTGCCGTTCTCGCCGCGCTCGGCACCAATCCAGGTGCGAATCACCCGCATGCGGGTGGGATAGGCCAGCGCGGCGAGGGCGTTCTCCACCGGTTTGGGCGTCACCGGCGCGGCCGCCGCCCTCGTCATCCGCTCGATGTCGGCGGGTGAAACGGCCCAGTACCCGCGCCGGGCACGCACCTGCACGCCAGGACGCTTGATCCGCACGCGGATCTCGTGGAACTTGCCATCGGTCGGCGCTGCCGCAGAGTTGTAGCCCAGCAGATAGTAGGCGCTGGCGTCACGCACGATCTGCTTCATGGCGAGCGTGAGATTGTTGCGGTTCAGAATCGCCCGGCCGTCGGTCTGCTCCGCCATCACCCGCAGGGTGTCCATCGTCGAATTGAGGTAGTCGCGATCGGTCCGCGAGTTGATGTTTTCGGCAATGCTGAACTCGCTCGTCGCGAGGCCGCGCGGATCCACGGGGTACATCGACACGTTGTTGCGATTCGCCGCCTGGTAGATGAGCCGCAGATCCTCCTGCATATCGAACGAAGCGGCCATCTGGGCGCGAAACTCGTTCGGGTTGTCGAGGCCGGCGTTGGGATCGTTACGCGACGGGTTGTCGACATCGCCGATTGCGGCCGAGCGGTTTCGCATCTGCGGCGGCAGCATGTTGCTGTAGCCCTCGCTGACCAGCACCAGCGTCTTGCGTCCTTCCTTCAGCCCTCCCATGTGCGAGACGAGCGATTCGAGCGCCGACAGCGAGATCTGGTTGCGGACGCGCTCGACCGTTTCGGTCGGGTAATAGGCGATCTTCTGCTCGTAGTCGTTTTTTGGCTCGTACTCGAACTTGCGCCCGACGAACTGTTCGATGCCGCGACGGATCGCTGTCGTGATTACGGGTGAATTGGATCGAGGCAATCGGTTGCAGCGGGTACATGATCGCGACCATGTCGGTCGGACCGAGCTGCGTCTCGATGAAGCGCGAGATCTCCTGGCGGCTGGCGAGGCTCGATTCGCGGCGGACGTGGTAGTCGTCGAGGAAAAAGGCGAACAACCGCACGTCGTCGCGGGCGGCTTCATTCTGCTCGTCGGCATCGGTGCGGATCTGGCGCGCCGGCTTGCCGCCGGTCTCCATCAGACCGCCGTCGAGCTCGATGAAGCGGAAGGTCTCGATCTTCTGCGGCTTGCCGTCCTCGGTGACTTCGAAGTCGCCTTGCTGCAGATCGGCGATCGCCGAGCCGTCCTTGCTCGAGGCGATGACGTCGACCCGCACGAAACTGATGCCGCCCTTGAAGGTCGGGCTGCGTGATCGGTTGCCGGCTGCTGATCGGCAGCGGCCGGCGCCGGCTGATTCTGTCCGGCGAGCACGCGCCCCGGTGACGCCGCACGCCAATGCCAGCACGCCCAGACGAGTGCGAACGCCAGCCATGTTCCTATATTAGACGCAAAACCCTGGCGCAGGGGCCTACAATGCGGCTCATGCAGACCACCGAGATGGCGCGATCACCGCTGTCGGTTCTGTCCGACGACGAGCGGCTGTTCTACGACGGAATGTATCAGTTCGCCGACCGCGAAGTCCGGCCGCTGGCGCGTCAAATGGACGAGCAGGCCAAGATGCCGCGCGCCCTGATCGATCGACTGTTCGAGCTGGGCGTCATGGCGATCGAGATCCCGGAGTCGTTCGGCGGAGGCGGCGCGACGTTCTTCCATGCGGTGCTGGCGGTCGAGGCGTTCTCCAGGGTCGACCCGTCGGTCGGTGTCTGTGTGGACGTGCAGAACACGCTGTTCATCAACGCGCTGCTGCGCTACGGCAGCGACGAAATCAAGCAGCGCTATCTGCCGAAGCTGGCGAGCGCAGCGCTCGGCGCCTACGCCTTGTCGGAGGCCGGCTCCGGCAGCGACGCGTTCGCGATGGCCACGCGGGCCGTGGACCGGGGCGACCATTGGTCGATTACCGGCCGGAAGTTGTGGATCACCAATGCGGCGGAGGCCGACCTCTTCATCGTCTTCGCCAATGCCAACCCGGACGCCGGCTACCGGGGCATCACGGCCTTTCTGGTCGAACGCGGCTTCGCGGGCTTCTCGGTCGGCAAGAAGGAAGACAAGCTCGGCATCCGCGCCAGCAGCACCTGCGAGCTGCTGCTCGAGGATTGCCGCGTACCGCGGGCCAATGTCCTCGGTGAAGTCGGCAAAGGCTACAAGGTCGCGATCGAGACGCTGAACGAGGGACGGATCGGCATCGGTGCGCAGATGGTCGGTCTGGCGCACGGCGCGCTCGATCACACCATCAGATACACTCGCGAACGTCGTCAGTTCGGCAAGCCGATCGCCGACTTTCAGGCGGTCCAGCATCAGATTGCTCGCGCTGCCACCGACCTGCAGGCCGCCCGTTTGATGGTCTACGAAGCGGCTCGTCTGCGTGATGCCGGCCACGCCTTTCCTGACCGAAGCCGCCATGTGCAAGCTCTTCTCGTCGGAGGTCGCCGAGCGCGACCACTTCGCTGGCCGTCAATCTATTCGGAGGCTATGGGTTCGTGAAGGACTATCCTGTCGAAAAGCTGTTTCGCGACGCAAAGATCGGACAGATCTACGAGGGGACCAGCAACCTGCAGCTGCAGACAATCGCAAAGCAGATGCTAGGGTAATTGGCGGGTGAGTCTGGTGAGTTGGTGAGTTGGTGAGTTCTTCATTCACCAACTCTCCAACACTCCAATTCACCAATTCTGATTTATTGGTCCGCCTGTCCCGGCAGAAGCGGTTCGGTGTTGCGCGTCTCCGCTCCGTTTTCGGTGCAGATGGCGAAGGTCGACGCGTACATCGACACACCGGCGAATTCGCCCTTGGCGTTGAGCGCGTAGAAGTTGAGGCCGAAGTTCGGCAGCCCGCGTTTATTGAGCAGGCGCTGCTCGACGGTGTTCTTCTGGACACGGCGCAGCGCCACGAGCGCCGCGTCCTTTGGATGCGAACCGCGGCGCATCTCTTCGACAATCAGGAACGAGCAGAGCGCGTAGAGGTTCGCTTCGCCGCGACCCGTTGAGCCGGCGGCGCCGACTTCACCATCGACGTAGAGCCCGGCGCCCAGAATCGGCGAATCGCCGACCCGTCCTGGAATTTTCCACGCGAGCCCGCTCGTGCTGGTCACGCCGCAGATTTCGCCGCGCGCGTTGATGCCGTTGCAGTTGATCGTGCCCCAGTAGTGTTCGGGGTCGATCAGCCCCTCGCGCACCATCTGCAGACCGGCATCATGCCAGGCCTGCACGCGCTTTGCTGGATCCAGGTAACGGTCGGGATCGGTGCGTCGCTTCCACTCGAGCCAGAGGGTGCGCGACCGTTCGGTGTTGAGGTCGGCCTCGATGGCGTGGCCCATGTTGCGGGCAAAAGCCTGGGCGTCGCGTCCGACCAGCAGATGGTGATCCGTGACGTCCATCACGTGCTGCGCCACCTTCGACGGTGTCCGGACGCCTTCCAGGCAGGCGACGCCGCCGGCCCGCTTCCGGGGGCCGTGCATGCAGCAGGCGTCCAACTGCACCACGCCGTCGGCGTTGGGCCGCCCGCCATACCCGACGCTGGCGTCTTCCGGATCGAGCTCGACGATGTTGACGCCGGCGATGAGCGCATCGAGCACGTCAGCGCCGCCGACCATCGCGGCGAACGCCTTTTCAACGGCGGTTTGACTGCCGCCGTTCCGGTAGCGGTTACCGTTCGCGGAGGCAATGACGACAGGCCTCACGCCCGACGTGCGAACCGCTGGCGCCTGGCCGAATGCCGGCCGCGCGACGGCGACGGCAGATGCGACGCTGGCGCTCTTGACGAAATCACGCCGGCTGATCGGTTTGGTCATGATGATTGACCTTATTCACTCGCGCCGGGGCCCCACCCCGGCGCGTGCTTACGATGATGCTCGCCCTCGTCCCTCGACGTTGCTCGGGACGACCTTGAGCTTGTCGAAGGGTCGGATTTGCTCGTCCTCGGGCTCGCATGGCCGCAGGCGCTTTTCTGGCGCGGGGGCCCTCCGCCTCCGCTCGTCTTAGCCCTGAGCCCTGAGCCCTGCCCTGAGCCCTTCTGTCCCTATCCGGCCGCCAGAATCCCGTTTGCGATGATCATCCGCTGCGCTTCGGACGTGCCCTGATAAATCTCGGTGGCGCGGACATCGCGGAACAGGCGTTCGGCGACAGAACCGCGGCGATAGCCGGCCGATGCGAGGATCTGCATCGCTTTGTCGGCCGCCTTGTGCGCCGCTTCCGAGGCCGCGAGCTTGGCCATCGACGCCTCGACGGTGATCCGCTCCTGCTGCTCCTTCGCACGGCCGCGGCCTTCCAGGTCAGCATCCGCGCGGCCTCCAGCTCGGTCGCCATGTCGGCGAGCATCCACTGAATCGCCTGGTAGTTGGCAATCGGCTGCCCGAATGCTCTCGCGCTCCTTCGCGTACGCGATCGCCTCGCCGATGGCCGCCTCGCCGATGCCGAGCGCCTGCGCGGCGATGGCGACGCGGCCGCCCTGAAGCGCCCACATCGCCAGTCGAAATCCCTGATCGATCGACCCGAGCACCTGACTCGTCGCTCACCTCGATGTCGAGATCGAGATCCATGCAGCCCAGGCCGCGCACGCCGAGTGAGTCGGCGCGCGCCGTTCGAGTGATCCCCGGCGTATCCAACGGGACGAGAAAGGCGGTCACGCCCTGTCCGCGCAGACCCGGTCGCGTGCAGGCAAAGACGATCGCGACGGCCGCGACGTCGGCGTTGGCGACCCAGACCTTCCGGCCGGTGATACGGTAGCCCTTCGAGGTCCTGGCCGCCTTCGTTTTCTGATTCGCGGCATCGGTCCCCGCCTCGGGCTCGGACAGCGCGAACGCGCCGATCGACCTCTCCGCGACGCCAGCTTCCTGCAGCCACTGCTCTTTGTGCGGGGCGCGCCCGGCGTGCGCAATCACGTCGGTGACCAATGAATTGTGAACGACCAGCGACGCCGCCACCGTGGCGCTGGCCGCCGCAATCGCCTCGATGGCGAGGACGTAGCGCATGAAATCGCAGCCCGGCGCCGCCCCACGCTTCGGTATGGTGGCGCCGAGCAGCCCCTGACCGGCCGCGGCCCGTACGACGTCGAGCGGAAATTCGCCCGACTCGTCGATCGCGGCAGCCCGCGGCGCCACCACGTCGCGCGCGAACTGCTCGATCGACTGCTTGAAGGCGACCTGCTCCGATGTCAGCTCGAGAACCATACTCGTGTTGTCGTGACTAGCCGTTTCGTGCCTTCGCGCTTTCGTGGCGCTCCTTGAGCCGTTCGAAAATCGGTCGCAGCCGCGCGATGGTTTCCTGCATGTCCTCCGGCAGCACCCGGGTGCCGCCGACGACCGACATGAAGTTGGTATCTCCAGTCCAGCGCGGCACGAGATGGATGTGGATGTGATCGATGATGCCGGCGCCGGCCGGCCGGCCGAGATTGATCCCGACGTTGATGCCCTGCGGCTGATAGCCTTCGTTGAGCGCGACCTCCGCGTCGCGCGTGAACGCCATCATCTCGGCGAGCTCGTCAGTCGTCGTGTCGACCAGCGACGCGACGTGGCGGTTCGGCACGACCATCAGATGGCCGTTGTTGTAGGGATACAGATTGAGGATGACGTATGACCGCTCGCCGCGCACCAGCACCAGCGAGTCCTGGCCGGAGGGGTCGGGCGCCGGATCGGCCGCGTCGCAGAACACGCACCGCCCCTTGTCGCCGGTTTTGCCGGTCACGTAGGCGAGTCTCCAGGGAGACCAGAGGCGCTCCATACGAATTTACAATTTACAATGGTAAATTGTAAATTTCAGAGCGCTTAAACGGCGAGCGCGTCGGGTGGCGCCTGACCGGTCGGCGACGCGGTCGGCTCGGGCTCGCGGTTGATCAGTTCCTTCAGTTCCTTGCCGGGCTTGAAATACGGGACCTTCTTCGGCGGCACGTCCACCTTGTCGCCGGTTTTCGGATTGCGTCCCTTGCGCGGCTCGCGCTTACGAAGCCGGAAGCTCCCGAAGCCCCGCAGCTCGATCTTCTCGCCGCGATGCAGCGCGTCGATGATGCTCTTGAACACCGTATCGACGATCACTTCGGAGTGCTTCTTCGTCAGATCGGACACCCGTGAGACTTCCTCCACGAGCTCCGCCTTCGTCATGCTGCCGCCATTCATTGCGGTGACTCCCTGTCAGGGCTCGAGGGCTGAGGGCTCAGGGCTACCTTGCACCCACCCTGAGCCATTAGCCCTTTAGCGCTACCGATTTCGAAAGTGATCGCCCAGCGTCGCCGTGCCGTCGCCGGCGCTCTCCTGGTAGCTCTCCCAGTCGGCGCGGAACTCATCGGACTTCAGCGCGCGAATCGAGAGCCCGATCTTCCGCTCCTCGGGCGCGAGCTTGATGATCTTCATCGGATAGGTTTCGCCGACCTTCAGATCGATCTTCTCCGTCCTTGCCGGCGTGCCGCGAGTCGTCGAACTCCGACACGTGAATCAGCCCCTCGATGCCTTCGTCGAGCTCGACGAAGGCGCCGAAGTTCGTCATCCGCACGACCTTGCCCTCGATCGTGTCGCCGACGTGATGGCGCGAGAAGAAATCGTCCCAGATGTCGGTCGCCAGCTGCTTCAGGCCGAGCGACAGCCGCTGGTTGTCGGCGTCGATGTTCAGGACCATCGCGTCGACCACGTCGCCCTTCTTCAGGATTTCCGACGGATGCTTGACGCGCTTGCTCCACGACATGTCGGAGATGTGGATCAGCCCGTCGATGTCTTCCTCGACCTCGACGAACGCGCCGAACTCGGTGAGGTTGCGCACCTTGCCCTGGATCCGCGAGCCGACCGGATACTTGTCGGCCAGGTCGTTCCACGGATTGCTCTCGACCTGCTTCAAGCCGAGCGAAATGCGCCGCGCCGTCGGATCGACGCCGAGCACCATCGCGTCGACCGGTATCGCCGACGTTGAGGATCTTCGACGGGTGCTTGACGCGCTTGCTCCACGACATCTCGGACACGTGGATCAGGCCTTCGACCCCCGATTCGAGCTCCACGAAGGCGCCGTAGTCGGTCAGGCTGACCACCTTGCCGCCGACGCGTGCGCCGACCGGATAGCGGTCCATCACGTTGGCCCACGGATCGGTGATGAGCTGCTTGTGGCCCAGCGAGACCCGCTCGGTCGACGGGTCGTACTTGAGGACGATGACGTCGATCTCGTCGTTGACCTTGAACAGCTCGGACGGATGGCCGACGCGGCCCCACGACATGTCGGTGATGTGCAGCAGGCCGTCGATGCCGCCGAGGTCGATGAACGCCCCGTAGTCGGTGATGTTCTTGACGACGCCCTTGAGCACCTTGCCCTCGGCCAGCGTCTCGAGCGTGTGCTTCTTCTTCTCGGCGTTCTCCTCCTCGAGCAGCGCCTTGCGGGACAGCACGATATTGCCGCGCTTCTTGTTGACCTTGATGACGCGCATCCGCAGCTCCTGGCCGCGCAGGGCGTCGAGGTTGCGGACCGGACGAACGTCAATCTGCGAGCCGGGAAGAAAGGCGCGGACGCCGATGTCGACCGCCAGGCCGCCCTTGATCCGCTCGATGACCCGGCCGATGACGACCTTGCGATCGGCATAGGCCTTCTCGACCTCGTCCCAGATCTTCATCTTCTCGGCTTTTTCGCGCGAGAGGACGACGTAGCCTTCGCGATCTTCGGTGCGCTCGAGGAGGACGTCGACGATGTCGCCGGCCTCGACGGTGACCTGGCCGGTCTCGTCGAGGAATTCGTCGATCGGAATGATGCCTTCCGACTTGTAGCCGACGTCGACGATCACTTCAGAGGGCGTGACCTTGAGGACCGTCCCTTGACGACCTCGCCTTCCGCGATGTTTTGGAAGCTGTTATTGTAGGCCTTCAGGAGACTCTCGAACTCCGTGGGGTCCATGTGTTCGTCGTCGTCCCGCCGCAGGGCTTTCAGACCCGCCGCGATCGGCGGCGCGGTCCTCGCGGTCCAGTGTGCCTGCACCGCCCCGGGCCGCACCGGGAGTGTGCTCGTCTTCGACCTTCGCCATGCCTTGCGCGTCCTCCTCGTGTCGTCCTTCGACGTTGCTCAGAATGACCTCGAGCTTGTCGAATGGGTCGATCGATTGTCGGCGGGTGGAGAGCGGGAGCCGACGCCCCGCAAGTTCGGCTTCAGCGGCTTCTGTATGGACCTGCTGGATTCCGATAAGCAACAGAGAGTACGACACTTATCGCTAAACTGTCAAGGTAACCGAAGGAGTGGCACGATGGCCAAACGGAAGGCCAGGAGCGGTGCGCGGAAGGCCAAGGCCCGCGAAGAAAGCCGCGAAGGCGCGGCGATCGGCAAAAACGACGCGAAAAGGCTCCAAGTCGCAGGGCCACTGCAAGACGGCACGAAAGCCGCGATGCGGCGCGAAGGCCGCCCGCAAGGCGGCTCCCCGACGCGAAGTCGCCGACGCTCGCCGGCAAGACGCCGCGCCTCAACCGTCCCCGCCGCACGCTCGAGCGACAGCATCCCGACCCCACCTTCGTCGCTGGACATGAACCGCCATGGCTCGGCCGCGCGCACCGGGCGGGCAGAGCTCGAGGAGAGCCGTCAGGTTCATGGCTCGATGACGCGCGGCATCACCGGCGGCGATGTCGACGTCAATCTCGAGCAGGCCTACTTCAGCGGCGACGAAACGCCAGGCGGCGACAACCCGACCCCGGATCAGGACGTCGTCGACGACATCGGCAAGGCGATCGGCATCGAGTATCAGGACAACGAGGAGCTGCGCGCGAGCGACAAGGTGGCCGATCGCGACAAGCATCGGTGGGAGCTCGATCCGGCGTCCGCGGAGGATTACAAGGAGAGAAAGTAGGGCTCAGGGCTCAGAGGGTTAGGGCTTAGGGCTCAGGGCTCAGGGCGTCAGGGCTTTTCGCACGACGTCGAGGACCTCGGCAACCACCAGATCAACCGACTTTTCCCGTCGTGTCGACGACGATCGCGTCGGCGGCACGATACAGTGGCGACGTCGGCCGGGTGGAGTCGAGGCGATCGCGTTCGGTCAGGAGCGTCGCCACGTCCGCGACGGCGGTTGGTCCGCCCGAGTGCGCCGGATCGGCGGCGCGCCGACGCGCCCGCTCTTCGGCGGACGCGTCCAGATAGAGCTTCACGTCGGCCCGGGGAAACACGACCGTGCCGATGTCGCGGCCTTCCATCACGATCCCGCCGTCCAACCCCATCTCGCGCTGTCGCGCGACGAGCACCGCACGCACCTGCGGCAGACGCGCGACGCGCCGCCGCGGCGCGATCGATTTCAGGCGTCCGGATGGCTGCGGGTGACGTCTTCGCCGTCGATCGTCACGCGGTCGCGCGCCGACTTCGATCGCGTGACTCTCGGCCATCGTCGCAAGCGCGCGCTCGTCGTCGAGAGCGACGCCCTCGCGCAGCGCCTTCCACCCGACCGCCCGGTACATCGCGCCGCTGTCGACGTGGCGATAGCCAAGCTCGGCGGCGACAGCTCGGGCCACGGTGCCTTTACCGGCGCCCGAGGGCCCGTCGATGGCGATGATGAGTGGTTTCACGAGTGGACGACGGATTTCGGACTGAGTTTCGTGTTTTCGAGTTTTCGTGGCTAGTCTTTTCGTGGTTTGGACGCTGACGCTTTTGACGTGGACCGCCTCCAGAAGATTCTCTCGCAGGCTGGCATTGCATCGCGGCGCGCCTCGGAACAGCTGATGCTCGAAGGGCGCGTCACCGTCAACGGCGAGACGGTTCGAGAGCTGGGCACCAAAGCCGACGCGGCGCGCGACGACATCCGGGTCGACGGGCGGCGTATCAAGCTGCCCGAGCGCCACCGTTACCTGCTGCTGAACAAACCGCGCGGCTACGTCACGACCCGCTCCGATCCGCAGAAGCGGCCGACGGTGATCGAGCTGGTTGGGCTGCGCGAGTACATCTATCCGGTTGGCCGTCTCGACTTCGATTCCGAGGGGCTCCTGCTCCTGACGAACGACGGCGATCTGGCCGCGCGCCTGACGCATCCCAGCCACGGCATCGAGCGGGTCTACGAAGCGCGAGTGCTCGGCGTCCCCGACGCCCACGACCTCCAGCGGCTCGCGCGCGGGATCGTCATTGATGGCCGCCGCACTGCGCCCGCGAAGGTCGAATTGGTTACCGACCAGGCGGGCGCGAGAGTTTACGCTCGAGGGCGAGCGCTGTCTGCGCGCGGGGGTGGGGCGCCGCGCGCCGTGGTAAAAGCCACGCTTCGCATCGCCGTGCACGAGGGAAGAAACCGCCAGGTCCGCAACATGTGTGACGCAATCGGCCATCCGGTCGATCAGCTGCGACGTATCGCCATCGGACCGATCCGTGACGCCCGGCTGAAGCCCGGGCAGTGGCGCGATCTGACGAATGACGAAGTGGCAAGGTTGCGGGAGGCTGTGCGGAGCCGTTCGAGTCGGGATCGTATGTAGGGCGGGTCCTTTTGGACCCGCCGAACTGTTCAGAATTGCTGCCGCTGGCCGGGCGTTGACGCGGCCTCCCGCTCGGTAAAGCGCGCGCCGCTGAGGATGTTCGACAGGCCGTAGTTCCCTTCGTGACAGGCGTACTCGTAAAGCTTTCCCTCGGTCGCCAGCATCGGGATCTCGGCGCTCCACGGCCTTGTCCAGGTGCCGGGATCCTCGAGCGTGACCCGATAATCGATTCGATCGGCGCTCACGCGCGTCAATCGCTCGATCACGTGCAGGTCGGGGCCGGAACCCTGAACGGCCACCTTCTCGTTGAAGTTCGTGGTGTCGATGACGAGCGTATCGCCCTCCCAGCGGCCGACCGAGTGCCCGCTCCACGTGCGTATCGGATCCGAAACATGCGGGCGGTTGTCGAGGGGGATGATCCGCGGCGCGGTGGCCAGCTCGCGGTAGATGAGGACGTAGCCAGGCATCTGCATGATCTGCATGATGTCGTTGTAGGGCGCGGGCGTCATCGGCGGGCCTTCATGCGTCCAGACAATGCAGCGCTCCTGGGCTGGGCGCGTTTCGTGGCTGTCGAAGCCGGCGATTGCCCGGCGAGCCGCGGCGCGCTTCTGCCCTGCCGGAGTCATCGGCGGGATCAGCCCGTCAGGCGGATCGAAGATCAGCGAGGTTCGCCGGCTCGACAGCGTCTTGGGCTGCGATGTCGCCAGCCAATCGGCGTTGTTGTAGTGCGTCTCGTCGGTCTGCTGAATCCGCTTGAGCCGCTCCTCGTCGCTGGCGCCGAAGATGTTGGTCGCCAGTGGATCGACCCCATCCTGAGACAGCAGTTTGATCAGCTCGTTGAATTCTTCGTCCGTGAGGAACTCGCGGCCGGCATAGCGCTTCGGCCGCTGCAGCGGCGTGAACGTCTGCGTCGTCCAGGTTCCCTGGAGGACGGGACGGCCATCCGGCATCCGTGGCACTTTCCATGGAGCGGCTGGCGTCTGAGCGAACAGAGCGGGCGACGAAAGCGTCGTGGCGAGAACACCGATGGCAAGCAGCAGGCGCTTCATCGGACCCCTCCAGGAAAATCAATGAACTTTGGGTGGATCTTCGGTCAGTTCGATGTCGCTCTCCATGAGCGGCAGCTCCTCGTCGCTGAGGGTGCGCTCGACGAGAACCGGCGGCGCGTTGCCTTCCAGGCCGAGCGCTTCCGCCATGTCCTCGACTTTCGGCAGATCGCTCAAGTCGTTGAGGCCGAAGCGGATCAGGAACTCCTTGGTGGTCGCGTAGAGAAACGGCCGGCCGACGACCTGCTTGCGTCCGACGATCTTGACCAGATGGCGCTCGAGCAGCGTGTTGAGCACGCCAGAGGTGTTGACGCCGCGGACCTCGGTGATCTCGAGCGCCGTAATCGGCTGCCTGTAGGCGATGACCGCCAGCGTCTCGAGCGCCTGCACCGAAAGCTTCTGCGTGGACCGTTCGTGGAACAGCCGTCGCACCCACTCGTGCAGGTCGGGCCGCGTGACGATCTGGTATCCGCCGGCGACTTCTACCAGCTGAAGCCCACCCGGCCGCTCGTAATCCTTCTTCAGCTCCTCGATCGCGGCCTTGATGTCGTCTTTTACTTCGGTGTCGAGCAGCTTGTAAATCGCCTTCGGCGTCAGCGGATCGGGTGAGGCGAAAATCAACGCCTCGACGATGGCCTTCAGTTCCGCAGAGATTTGGGGCGTCTCACTTTTTTCCAGTAGCACCGGGGCCCCACCCCCGGCGCGAGCTTCCGCTGATCCCTGGCCTCGGATTCGCTCGTCCTCGGTTCGGGATGGCTGCAGGCGCTCCTGCCCTTCCCGCCCGTCCAGTCCTTCCTGCCTTTTTTGCTCAGCCACGATGTGTCTCCGGATCACCAATGGGATGGGGCGCGTCGGCCGGACGCGCGCGCTTGTAGACGCGGATCGGGCCGAAACTGCCGGCCTGGAACACCCGCACCAGCTTCAAACGAATCATCTCGAGCAGCGCCAGGAACGTGACGATCAGGCCGCTCCGCTCGTGGACGTCAGCAAACAGATCCTCGAACCCGCAGGCTTCCGTTTCCGACAATCGCGTCAGCAGCTGATCGATGCGGACTTCGACTGGAATCTGTTCGGGGGGCAGCAGCACCTTGGGCCGGTGCTTCGCGCGCTCGACGACCGCCTGGAATGCGCTGAGGAGGCTGAAGAGATCGACCTCGAGCTCCGGCTCGTACTCGTCGCCGGCGATTTCGGCGACGCGTTGGTCGGGCCGGCCCCACTGCGCGGACCGCACCTGTTCACGCTCATGGAGCAGTTCGGCAGCGACCTTGAACTTCTGATGTTCGAGGAGGCGCCGGACGAGCGCGTCGCGGGGATCGTCCTCGTCGCCTTCGACGCCCGCCGCGGTTTCGGGGCGCGGCAGCAGCATCTTCGACTTGATGTGAATGAGCGTCGCGGCCATCACGACAAACTCGCCGGCGACGTCCAGATTCAGCTCCTGCATCAGCTCGAGGGTCGCGAGGTACTGCGAGGTGATCAGGGAGATCGGGATGTCGTAGACGTTGACTTCGTTCTTCTTGATCAGATGCAGCAGCAGATCGAGCGGTCCCTCGAACTGCTCCAACCGAACGGGCATGGCGTCAACCGACGACTCAAAATCCTGTGGGTGGTCCATCAAAATGGAGGTCCTTTGTGTTAACTGTACCGAACTTTCATCGCCGCTCGCACCCGCTCCATCGTCTGCTCGGCAATGACGCGCGCCCGCTTCGAGCCCTCGTGCAGTATTTCTTTCAGCCGATCCGGCCGGGACGAAACCGCCGCCCGCCGCTCGCGGATCGGCTCGAGGTGCGCGTTGAGGGCGGCGGCAAGCTTCGTCTTGACTTCGACATCTCCGACTTTTCCGTTCCGATACCGATCTTTCAGGTCGTCGACCTCGGCGAGGTTCGGGTTGAACGCGTCGTGGAACGTGAACACGGGATTCCCTTCGACCGTACCCGGAATGTCGGCGCGGACCCGTTTGGGATCCGTGTACATGCGCATGACCTTCTTTTTGACTTCATCAGGACCGTCGGCCAGCTCAATCGTGTTGCCCAGACTCTTGCTCATCTTCTTGTCGCCGTCGAGCCCGGGCAGGCGCGCAAACTTCGTCAAGAGCGGTTGTGGTTCGACGAGGATCTCGCCGTCGCCGCCGAAGAAGTTGTTGAAGCGCCGGACCACCTCGCGCGACAGCTCGAGGTGTGCGACCTGATCCTCACCGACGGGCACGAAGCGCGCATCGTAAATCGTCACATCGGCGGCCTGCAGCAGCGGGTAGCTGAGAAAGCCGACCGAGGACAGATCCTTTTCCTTCAACGCCTCCTGTTGTTCCTTGTAGGTCGGCACCCGTTCGAGCCACGGCACCGGCGTGACCATCGACAACATCAGGAACAGCTCGGCGTGTTCAGGCACCAGCGACTGCACGAACAGCGTGCTCTTTTCCGGATCGATGTCCGGCGCCGATCCAGTCAGCGGCGTTGTCGTAGGCGTAAGTTGTCAGCTGACGGGTGTCGGCAAAATCGCTCGTCAGCGCATGCCAGTCGGCGACGAAGTAGAAGCAGTCGTACTGGTCCTGGAGCCTGACCCAGTTGCTGAGCGCTCCGACGAGGTGGCCGAGATGGAGCCGGCCGGTGGGCCGCATGCCCGAGACGACGCGAGGTCTGGCGGACGGATTCATCAGGACAGGAGCAGATCAACCAGATAGTTCGCGGGCCGCGCCACCAGGTACAGGAATGCGTCCGTCAGGATGATGGCGTAGAGAATCAGAAAACCGTACGGCCGAATCTGGTCGAAGACCTGGGCCACATGGCGCGGCAGCAGGCCGCTCAACACATTGCCGCCGTCCAGCGGTGGAATCGGCAGCATGTTGAAGACCGCCAGCAGCACGTTGAGGATGACCATTCTAGTGAGAAGCACGGTGACGATTCCGGCCGCGTTTCCCTCGCTCGAGGTCGCCGGCGCAACCGCCAGGATCAAGGCCGCCCCGACGGCCATCACGATGTTGCTGGCCGGCCCCGCCGCCGCCACGAGCACGAAGTCGCGATGGTGGTTCCGGAGGCGACGGATGTCGACTGGCACCGGCTTGGCCCAACCAATCAATGGCGCGCCGGTGACCATCGCAATCAGCGGGAACAGCACCGTGCCAATCGGATCGGCGTGCGCGATCGGATTCAGCGTGACCCGCCCGAGGATGCGGGCCGTCGGGTCGCCAAGGCGATCGGCGGACCAGGCGTGCGCCATCTCGTGCACGGTGAGCGAAAACAGCAGCACGGTGAACGCAATGGCCACCTGAACGATGTCGATGTTGGGCAACGGATCAACCTTGACGGGGTCAACAGGTTACGGCCGGCCCGCGAAAAACGCAAGGACGGCATCCGCGACTTTCGATCCGACTTCTGCGGCCAGCTCCTCGCGGGTCGCGCGCCGAACGCCGGCCAGGCTGCCGAATTTCCTGAGCAGCGCTCGGCGTCGGCGCGGTCCGATACCCGGGACGTGATCGAGCTCCGAATGCAGATCGCGAATCGCTCTGGCTCGGCGATGAAACGTCACCGCAAAACGGTGCGCCTCGTCGCGGATGCGCTGCAGCAGCAGCAACGCCGGATCGTGAGTGGCTAACGCCAGCGGTTCGTCCCGGTGCCGCGTGTAGAGCAGCTCTTCCTTCTTGGCGATGCCGATCGCCATCAGGTTGGCCAGGCCAAGCTCCTCGAGCGCCGCGTAGGCGGCCGAGAGCTGTCCCTTGCCGCCGTCAATCAGGATGAGATCCGGAAACGGCCCGCCTTCCTCGAGCAGCTTGCGATAGCGGCGGAGGACGACCTCGTGCATCGCCGCAAAGTCGTTACTTAACGCGCGGGGCCCCACCCCCGCGCCGGACGCGCTCGCACCGTGTTGCTCGCGCGTATCCAGAACAGGACGGCCCTCGCCGGACGTCGCCGGCCCTTGCCCGCGCGTACCCAAAACAGGGCGTCGCTCAGCTGAGTCCGGCTGGAAGCGCTCGGGACCCCGAGCCCAGAGTCCCGAGCCCCGGATCCGATACTTGCGATAGTCCGCACGCTTCATGCGTCCGTCCTCGCACACCACCATCGAAGCCACTGTCTCGCTGCCCTGAATGGTGGAGATGTCGAAGCATTCGATCCGCCGCGGGAGTGTCGGCAAGGCGAGGACGGCGCGCAGTGTTTCCAGTGCGTCGTACTGGGCGGCGGTCGCCTGGTTGAAGCGGTTCTGATACGCCAGCGCGGCGTTGCGGCTCGCCAGATCGACCAGGCCGCGCTTCTCGCCGCGCTGCGGCACGACAATCCTGACACGCCGGCCGCTGCGCTCGGACAGCCAGGTCTCCAGCGCATCGCGGTTATCGGGCTCGGCCGGCACGTGCACTTCTGACGGCGCCGGGCGCAGCTCGTAGAACTGCTGAATGGCCGCTTCGAGCACTTCGCCCTCGCTCGCGCCGACGATGGCCGCTTCGGTGCCGAGCTCGACGCGTTCGACGACGCGGCCGGTGCGGACCTGAAACACCTGCGCCACGACGCCAGCCGGCCCGCGCTTCAATCCGAACACGTCGCGATGGCCGAGCTCGGTGGTCGCCATCTTCTGCTGGCGATCGTGCAGCGTCTGGACGGTGCGCATCGCATCACGCAGCTGGGCCGCCTCCTCGAAGCGCTCGGCTTCGGCCGCCTCGATCATCCGCCCTTTCAACGTTCGCAGGAGTTGATCGTTCTTTCCCTCGAGAAACAGCTGGGTGAGCTCGACCGCCCGCCCGTAGTCGTCGGCAGAGCACAGTGTCTCGACGCAGGGGGCGATGCAGCGCTTGATGTCGTATTCGAGGCACGGCCGATCGCGCTTCCCGGTGATTACCTCATTGCACGACCGTATCCCGAACAGCCGGTGGGTCAGCGCCATCGTCTTCCGCGCGAAGCGGGCTGGCATGAACGGGCCGGCATAGTAGTTGCCGTCGCGCTCGACCCGCCGTGCCACCAGCACGCGCGGAAACGCCTCGGTGGCAGTCAGCTGGAGATACGGATAGTTCTTGTCGTCACGGAGCAGAATGTTGTATTTGGGCGAGCGCTGCTTGATCAGGTTGTTTTCGAGCGCGAGCGCCTCGACGACCGAATCGGTCAGGATGACGTCCAGCCGCGTGATTTCGTCGAGCAGCGCGTCGGTCTTGGCGTCGACCCCGTAGGCTCCCAGGTAATTGCGGACCCGGTCGCGCAGCGTCCGCGCCTTGCCGACGTAAATCGTCTCGCCCGCCCCGTTGAAATACAGATACACCCCGGGCTGTTCGGGCAGCCGGGCAATCTGATCCTTGAGTTCACGGATGGGCATACGATACTATGTCGCGTTTTTTCAATGACTTCGAACCCTCCATTATAGCAGTGATACCGAACCCGAAGCCGGCACGCATCGATCGACCGCGTCACCGGATGACCTTCACGGGCCTGGTCGGCACGGTCTGCATGTTCCCGCTCCGGGCGATCATCAACACCTGCGTCGCGCTCCGCATCCACCCCAACACGCTGACGCTGATCGGCGTGATCATCAACGTCGCGGCGGCCTGGGCGCTTGCTCACGACCGGTTCATCCTGGCCGGCATCGTGATGATCGTCGCGAACATTTTCGACTTCATCGATGGCAAGGTTGCCTATCGCCTGCAGCTGCAGTCGCGGTTCGGCGCGTTCTGGGATTCCACCCTCGATCGGTTCTCCGACCTCGCGCTGCTGGTCGGGCTGATCTATCTGTATTCGTCGATCGGCCGCAGCGACTACGTGCTGGTCGCCGCACTCACGCTCACCTTCTCGATCATGACCAGCTACGCGCGCGCCCGCGCCGAATCACTGGTCGAAAAGTGCAAAGTCGGCTTCATGGAACGGCCGGAGCGGATCGTGCTCTTCATGATCGGCGCGTTCACCGATCGAATGGCGGCGGTGCTGTGGGTGATTCTGGTGTTGTCGATTCTGGCGGTCGCCAACCGGATCTATTACACCTACCTGGCGCTCAACAGTCTGCCGTTGCCGAAGCGCGACGGCGTGCGCGGCCTCTTCAACCGCGCCTTCTTCTGGACCGACGAGCGCACGACGCTCCCCTACGATCTCTGGGTGGTGGCGATTCTCGCCTTCGTCTGGCTGACGCCGCCCGACTGGCTGGGTGATCCGACCGCCAGCGGACCCGGGCTGATTGGCCTGATCGGGCAGCTCCTCTGAATCCGGCGGGTCCAAAAGGACCGTTACACGGTCTGCCGCGCTGACGCGTCAACCTCGGCGATCAGCCGGTTCATCAACTCCCGAAGCGGCCGCTTGTGCATGGCGACCAGGATCCACGGCCCCGCGAATCCCCAGAACAACGCCATCGCCCACGCGATCGCCACGTTCTGCTCGGGCGAGAGACCGAGATACTCCGGCCCAGGATGCTGCTCGATATAGGTGCGAACGTCGAACAGCACCAGGAAGGCGATCAGGCTGAGGCCGACCGCGGCCCCGAGCGCCGCCGAGTAGCAGGCCCAGCGCATGAAACGGATGCGATAGTGAATGGTGGTAGCCGATTGCAGGGTCAGATCGACGTCGTTCAGGCCGACGTTGAAGGCCGTCGGCCAGCCGTCGGCGTGGAATCGCAGCGCACGCGGCTCGGACTTCGTCAGGAGGTAGCGGTTTCGGTTCGGCGAGACGCCGCTGAGCAGTCCACCCGCTAAGCGCTGGGCGAACGCGCGAAGAAATGCCTCGGGAGTGACGCTGATGGATGCCGCGCCCTCGGTCGAGGGAGAGATGAACATCTCCTGCCCGCAGCCGGCTAGGCCCGTTTCCGTTTGGCGGCGGCCGGCTTCTCCGCGGCCGCTTTGGCCGGCTTCTTCTTGCCGGTGCTCACCGAATCGAGACTCTTCTTGAGCGCCTCCATCAGGTTGACCACCTTCGGCGGCGCATCGACGTGCGGCGCGACGATTTCCTCTCCGGCGATCTTGGCGTCGATGATCTGCTGGAGACCCTCGCGGTACTCGTCTTTGTAAGTGGCGAGATCGAGCGGCCCCTCGAACGTCTGAATCACCTGCCGCGCCAGCTTGATTTCCTCCGGCTTGACCTTGTCGGGCACCGCGTTCAATTCCTCCACCGCCTCGATGCCGCGAATCTCGGCGGCGTGGTGCAGCGTGTACATGACGATGCCGCGCTGCTGCGGCTTGACGGCGACCAGGTATTCGCGGCCGTAGAGCGCGAGCTTCCCGACGCCGACTTTCCCCTTCATCCCCTCGCGCATCACGGCGAAGGCGTCCGACGCGACCGGGCCATCCGGCGCCAGATAGTAGGCGCGATCGACGAACATCGGATCGATAGACGACTCGTCGGCGAACTGCACCAGATCGATCACCCGCGTCGACTCCGGACGGACCTTGTCGAAGTCTTCCTCCGACAGCACGACATACCGCCCTTTGTCGAATTCGTAGCCCTTGACGATCTCCGAATGCGGCACTTCGCGGTTGCACTGCGGGCACCAGCGCTTCTGCTGGATCCGCGTCTGACACTCGCCGTGCAGCTGGTTGAAGGAAATGCTGCCGCTCGACTCGGTCGCCGGGAACACCTTGATCGGGATGTTCACCAGGCTGATCTTCAGGAAGCCCTTCCACGTTGCTCGTGCAGCCATAAGTCAGTCGTCAGTCTTCAGTCGTCAGTCGTCAGTCGGCAGTCGGCAGTCGGCAGTCGACAGTCGGCGTCCGCGTTCGTCCTACATTATCGGCGCAAACGACTCGGACATGACGGCGGCGTTCGAAGAACACCGATGCGGGGGCCCTGCCCCGGCCCGGTTGTGGTAGACACTCGACCACCAAGGTAGTAGAGTCTCTCCTACCTTGGCGAAGGGACACGACCGGGAGGCCGACGATCTCCTGCAAGGAACCCTCGATCTCCTGATTCTGCGAACGCTCGATTCGGGCCCCCGACACGGCCACGGCATCGGCGTCGCCATCGGCACCAGTTCCGACCAGGTCCTTCAGGTCGATCACGGGTCCCTCTATC
The DNA here is from genome assembly GCA_963728825.1 of uncultured Acidobacteriota bacterium. Classification (GTDB taxonomy): domain Bacteria; phylum Acidobacteriota; class Vicinamibacteria; order Vicinamibacterales; family CAVVIG01; genus CAVREM01. Next base: position 712,354 of record CAVSLA010000004.1, on the reverse strand, counting down.
CCGCTCTCCACCGGCTCGAACGGCGCGGCTGGCTCGACGCCGAATGGAAGCTGACTGAGAACAAACAGCGCGCCAAGTACTACCGGCTGACGGCCGCGGGCAGACGGCAACTGCAGGCCGAGCGCGCACGCTGGAACCGCCTGTCACAGGCGATCGCGCGGGTCCTCGGATGACGCTCCGCTCCCTCGCGACCCTGTTTCGGCGATCGGTGCTGCGCCGCGGCCGCGAGGATCGGGACCTCGACGACGAGATCCGGTTTCATCTGGCGCAGGAAACCGAGCGGCGGGCGGCCCTGGGCGCCGCACCTGTCGAGGCCGGGCGCGCCGCGCGGCTGGCGCTCGGCAGCCCCGCGCTGGTCAAGGAACGGATGCGGGCGGTGTGGATCTCCACGACCGTCGAGCAGCTCCTGCAGGACCTCCGCTACGGCTCGCGGATCCTGACCAGGTCCCCGGCGCTGAGCCTGACGGTCGTTGTGCTCGTCGCGCTGGTGATTGGCGGCAACACGACGGTGTTCTCCATCGCCAACGGCATCTTGAGAAACCCGATGCCCGGTGTCGAGCCGACCGGGCTGATGAGCGTCAGCTGGGTCGCGGAAGACGGGTTCATCGAAACTCACAACGGCCGTACGGTCTACCAGCATCTGCTCGAACACAGCACCACGCTGCAGCCACTCGCCGCGTTCGACTTCGCCACCGCTGCGATGACACACGATCGCGGCAGCTCGGTGGTCCGCTTGGGACTGGTCTCCCTGAACTACTTCGAGACGCTGGGCGTTCGCCTGGTGAAAGGCCGCAACTTCACCGCCGACGAGGCCAGCGGCGCGTCCGGCCTGCCCGCCATCGTCAGCGATCATCTCTGGCGGCAGGCGCTCCAGGGCGGCGAGGACGTCCTCGGCCGCTCCCTGATCCTGAACGGGCGCCCGGCAACGGTCGTGGGCGTCGCCGACCCCGTTTTCCGAGGAGCGATTCTCGGCGAACAGATCGACCTCTGGGTGCCGGTCGTCGCCGAGCTGCAGCGCGCGTTGAATCCCGAGGACGCATCCGCCTCTGTCGCCATGATCGGCCGGCTGGCTCAGGGCCGTTCGCCGGCCGAAGCGCACGCCGAGCTCAACACTCTGTGGCACCAGGTGCAGTTGGACTCGGGCGTCACAGAGAAATTCATGGTGCGCCTGACACCTTATTCGGGTGTTGCCGGCGGCAACAGCCTCGTCGCCATCTACGGCAACCGGATGCTGGCGATTTTCTCGATCGTGACACTCCTGACCATAACGATCGTCTGCGCCAACGTCGCCAACCTGCTGATCGCGCGCGCGGCTTCGCGCCAGCGCGAGATTGCACTCCGTCAATCGCTCGGCGCGTCGCGCTTGCGCATCATCCGCAGCTTGTTTGCCGAAGGGTTCGTGCTCTCTCTGGTGGCGTGGACGGCGGCATGTGTGTTCGCCTGGTGGGTGTCGAACGCCGCGACCGCGGGACTGCTCGATGACGTTGAAAGAGAGGGACCGGTCCTACTGCCGGACCTGACACCGGACTGGACGGTGATCGCCTACGCGCTCGCCCTGGCGGTGCTGTGCACGGTCGCGTTCACGATCGTGCCGGCGCTGCGAACCTGGCGCGAGCAACTCCTGCCGTTTCTCAAGGTCGGCGAACAAGGCGTGGTGCACGCGCGCTCGACCCTCTCGCGCGCCCTGGTCGTCCTGCAGCTCGCGTTTTCGGTCCTGCTGTTGACGACCGCGGGCCTGGCGCAGCGCTCGCTCTCACTCGAGCGGACGTTCGACGCTGGAATCGCGACGCGGAACATCCTCTTGACCTCCGTCAACACGGCCGCCGCCGCAGATCGGCCTGAGACCACCCTCGCACTCCTCGACGCGATCCAGTCGCGTGTGGCGCGATTGCCGGGAATCGACGGCGTCACACACGTTCCAGCACCGCTTCAGGGATGGGTCAACTTTCCGGTTCGCCGCGACGCCGGGTCCGCTCGCGTCCTGGCCAGCGACCACCGCGTCATGGCCGGCTATTTCGCAGCGGTCAACATCCCGTTGGTGGCCGGCGCCGATTTCAGCGGACGCCCGCGCACCGCGATCGTCACCGAGAGCCTCGCCGACGCACTGTGGCCGGGCGAACCGGCGGTCGGCATGACGCTCCTCGCGGGACCCTCGTGGCGGGCGGCCGGCGACGCGATCGAGGTTGAGGTGATCGGCGTCGTCCGCGACGCGTATTTCAACGGCCAGGCCAGTGACACCCCGCCTCGCTTCATCTTCTTCGAGGTGGACGCCCGCAGATTCTCATCCGGGGCGACGTTCTATATCCGTCACCAGGGTCGTGAGGAAATCGTGGCGCCGGCCGTGAGCCGAGCGCTGCGGGAAGTGAACCCGGCAGTTGCGGTCCGCGACATGCGATCGCTCGAAAGCGAGAGCGCGCTCCGGATCGCTCCAATTCGAATGATTACATCGCTGCTGACCATGTTTGCCGTGGTATCGCTGGTGATCGCGGCAATCGGGCAGTACGCGGTCGTCCTGTTCGACGGGCGGCGGCGCGTCCGCGAATTCGGTCTGCGGCTGGCGCTCGGCGCGTCGACCGAACGGGTCATCCGCTCGGTGCTCCTCGAAAACGTCCGCGCCACCCTGGCCGGACTAGCGATCGGGTTCGTGCTGAGCATCGGCGTGGGTGCCATCCTGGCGCGAGCGCTGTACGGTGTGACCGCAACCGACCCGCTCACCTATGCCGGAGTCTTTCTGCTCCTTGCCGCCGCATCCCTCGTGGCCTGCTATCTGCCCGCCCGGCGCGCGGCTCGCGTCGATCCCATGATCGCGCTCAGGACGGAATGAACAGCCGACAGTCAGCAGTCAACAGTCAGCAGTCGACTGATGACTGATGACTGACGACTGATGACTGACGACTCTACGCATCTCCCCGCTCATCCTGCCGGTCCAGGTCCAGGCCGACGCCGGAGAAATGGATCTCGTGGCCGCCGATCTTGTCGCGCAGCAGCCGCCGGGCCGCACCGTAGTGCTCAAGGGGCACGATCAGCCGGCGTGCGAGATTGCGTAGTCGTGAGATCACGATCAGCGATACCGAGTGCTCGCCCTCCCGCCAGCTGAGGCCACCGACTTCGTTGTACGGGATGAAGGCGGTATCCGCCCAGATGCCGTCGGCGTAGAAGCCCCGGCGGATCCGCCGGGTGAGCGGCAGCAGGTAGCCGTAGTAGATGAACATCATCGTCTCGCCAAATGCCTGCTGTCCCGAGATGATGATCTTGTAGAACACCACCAGCCCGAGGACGACCGCCATGCCGAGGCCCATCCCGTAATACGGCGGCTGCGGTCCCCGCCAGACCAGCAGCGCGTCACGCTGGCGTTTGCGGTAGCGCACGTACTCGAGAACCAGGCGCGCGTTGGCGACGAGGAATCCCGCGCCGAGCACGAGGAGCGTCGTCGTGATGAGCAGCTGGGCGTCCACGCGTTGATATTACGAAAACATCGGGACCGCGTGCACGACGTCCACGAGGTGCACCCGTCAGGTTTTTTCGACGGCGGCGAGGTGGGGATCGAAACAGTGCCGGCACCGCGCCTCGTAGACGCCGGTGGCGCCCACCAGGACACGATCGCTGCTCGGGACGAGCCGCTGCGTGTGGTTGGCCGGGTCGCCGCACACGACGCAGATGGCGAGCGTTTTGGTGATGTATTCGGCAATCGCCAGCAGCTGCGGCATCGGCTCGAACGGACGGCCGAGGTAATCCTGATCCAGTCCGGCGACGATCACGCGCTTCGCTTTGTCGGCCAGCTTGTTACAAGCGGCCGGCAGGTGCTGATCGAAGAACTGCCCTTCGTCGATCCCGACGACTTCGGTGTCTTCGTCGACCGATGAGACCAGTTCGTCGGAGGTCCGCACCGCCCGCGACGCGATCCGCATGTCGCTGTGGGAGACGATGTGATCGGCGCTGAAGCGGTCGTCGACAAGCGGTTTGAAGATCTGAACCTTCTGGCGGGCAATCTGGGCGCGGCGCAGGCGGCGAATCAGCTCTTCGCTCTTGCCGCTGAACATGCTGCCGGTGATGACCTCAATCCAGCCGGCATGGCGAACACGAGAATTGGCGACTTGGTGTGTTGGTGAGTTGGTGAGTTCCATCGGTTCAACGCTTTCAAACAATCACCAACTCACCAAGTCACCCAAGTCACCAATTCACCAATTACGATGGTTCAGACCCGCCCCTGGTATTCGCCGGTCTCGGTATTGACGCGAATCTTGTCCCCTTCGTTCACGAACGGCGGCACCTGGACGACCACGCCGGTTTCGAGCGTCGCCGGCTTGACCTGGGCGCTGGCCGTGGCGCCCTTGATGCCGGGGACCGTCTCCTTCACGACCAGATCGACGGTTGGCGGCAGCTCGATTCCGACCGGCTCCGTGTCGTAGAACTCGACGCGGATGATCGAGTCGGCCACCAGGTAGTTTCGGGAGTCGCCGAGCGCCTCGTGCGAAATGTGGATCTGCTCGTAGGTCGACGTGTCCATGAAGTAGTAGTGATCGCCGTCGTTGTACAGGTACTGCATCTCCCGCTCGTCGAGGGTCGCCCGCTCCACGTCTTCTTCAGCGCGGAACTTCTGATCGGCCAGCGTCATGGTGCGGATGTTGCGCATCCGGCACTGGATGTGGGCCCGCTTGTTGCCCGGGGTCAGATGCTGCAGGTCGAGAATCCGGAACAGGTCGTTGCCGAGCTTGATCAGCATGCCCTTCCTGAGCCGGGTTGCTTGCACGGATGAACTCATCGCGGTGTGCCCTCGCGCCCTCGTTGTGCCTGTATATCCTTGCGATCGTAGCACATATGGTCGAGGCCCGTCGCATCATGCTAGATTGTAGAACGTGGCGTTTACACGATGGGATCCGCTCCGCGATCTGCTCGCGCTCCAGGAACAGATCGGACAAATCGTCGGCACCGACGCACCGGGCTGGACGCCGCCGGTCGACCTGTATGAAACAGGCGGCGCATTCGTGCTCACCGCCGAACTGCCCGGCCTGACTCGCGGCGACATCGAAATCCACGCGGAAGAGAGTCGGATCGTCATCCGCGGCGAGCGTGCCGGACACGTGCCGTGCGAGCAATACCATCGCGTCGAGCGCGGACATGGCCGCTTCTCGCGGGCCTTTCTTCTGCCTGAACCGATCGAAGTCGAAGCGGTGACGGCCGATCTCAAAGACGGCCTGTTGACTGTCACCATCCCGAAGGCGGGCGGGCGCGGCGCGCGCCGGGTGGACGTGGCGTGAGCCGTCTGATCGTGTCGGTGCTGCTCGTGGCTCTCGGTTTCATCAGCCGGGTTGGTTCTCACCGAATCGGACGCGGGCGGCGGCCGACTCGACATTGCCTGCGACCACCGCGGTTGCCGACAATTCTGCAGGCGCAGGACCGGCACCACCCTTGGCCGAAGCCCAACGTCCGGCCGCGGCGCCGGTGACCATCGCCGGCGGCCCCGACTTCACGCGAGTGGCTGGCGCCGCCGTGAAAGGCGTGGCGAACATTTCCTCGGTGCAGGTGGTGCAGCGACGCTCGTCGCCATTTGCCAACGATCCGTTCTTTCAATACTTCTTCGGTGACCAGGACGATCTGTTCGGTGGACGCAGCCGCCGGTCGCTCAGTCTTGGATCGGGCGTCATCGTCTCGAGCGACGGCTATGTGGTGACCAACAGCCACGTGATCGGCGAGAACCTGCGGTCGCTGCCCGAGGTGACCGTCGCGTTGTCCGACAAACGAGAGGTCCGAGGGACGATCATCGGCCTTGATCCGCCGACCGACATCGCCCTCCTGAAGATCGACGTCAACGGCCTGCCAGTCGTCCCGTGGGGCGACTCGAGCACGCTCCAGGTCGGCGAATGGGTGCTCGCGATCGGCAGTCCATTCCAACTGAGTCAGACGGTCACCGCCGGCATCATCAGCGCGACAGGGCGCGCCAACATCGGCTTCACCGACTACGAGGATTTCATCCAGACCGACGCCGCGATCAATCCAGGCAATTCCGGCGGCGCACTGATCAACAGCCGCGGCGAGCTCATCGGCATCAACACCGGCATCTTCAGCCAGAGCGGCGGCTATCAGGGGATCGGCTTCGCCGTGCCCAGCAACCTCGCGAGGTCGGTCGTCACCTCGCTCAAGGAGTACGGCGAGGTCCGGCGCGGGACGATTCTCGGCATCCGCGTCGAAGGCGTCACCCCGGCCTATGCGCGTGATATCAAGGCCCCCAACGCCAACGGCGCACTGATCGTCGAGATGAGCCGCGGCTCCGAGGCCTTCACCGCGGGTCTGCGTCCGGGCGACATCATCATCGCCATCAACAGCCAGACGGTCACCGACCCGTCACACTTCATGAGGGTCCTGGCCGACACTCCAATCGGGTCCCGGGCCCTCGTCCGGGTGTGGCGTGAAGGGCAGACGGTCGACGTACGGGTTCCGGTCGTTTCCAGCGGCCGCGACCGAAGACGCTGACCTCCGTTCCCTGATCCTCAGCTCCCCAGCTCCTCAGCTTCTCAGTTCAGCTAAGATCTCATCCATGCTTACTGCATGGCTTCTCGCGCTGCAGGTGGCGGCAGCTCCCGTCGCCGAACTGGCGCCCGGCGCGAGCTATGACCCGCGAGTTCCAACGCTCAAGCAGGTCCTCGGCCACGACTACGGCGAGAAGATCACCACCCCCGAAGAGATTCCGATCTATCTACGCGCGCTGCAACAGGCGGCGCCCGACCGTACGCGGTTGGTCGAGTACGCCAGATCGTGGGAAGGCCGGCCTCTGTGGCTGTTCGTCATCGGTTCGCCCGATCGGATCGCGGCGCTCGACGCCATCAAGGCTGATCTGCGGCGGCTCGCGGATCCCCGCGGCTTGGCCGATGCCGACGCGGAGCGCCTGGTCCGCGCACTGCCGGCCGTCACCTGGCTGATGCACGGCGTCCACGGCAACGAGATTTCCTCGTCGGATGCGGCGCTCGGCGAGGCCTACCATCTGCTGGCGGCGCAGCGGAATGCCGACGTCGACCTCGTCCTGCAGCAGTCGATGGTGGTCATCGATCCGATGCAGAATCCCGACGGCCGCGCGCGGTTCATCGTCAACAACCTGCTCGGCGCCGCCGCCGCGCCGGACCCCAATCCCGACGCCGCCGAGCACGACGAGCCGTGGCCGGGGGGCCGCGCCAACCATTACCTGTTCGACATGAACCGCGACTGGTTCTCGCAATCCCAGGCCGAAACGCGCGGGCGCATTGCCGCCATGCTCGAGTGGTTTCCCGCATGTGGTCGTCGACCTGCACGAGATGGGCGGCGACTCGAGCTACTACTTCGCCCCTCCCGCTCACCCGATCAACCCGCACGTGACCAGGGCCCAGAGCGCGGCGTTCGAGCTGTTCGGACGGGCGAATGCGGCGAAGTTCGACGAGCGGGGCTTCGCGTACTTCGTTCGCGAGAGCTATGACGAGTTCTATCCGGGTTACGGCGAATCGTGGCCGATTTTCCACGGCGCGATCGGGATGACCTACGAGCAGGCGTCCCCGCGCGGCCTCGTGTGGCGGCGGACCGACGGCGATCTGCTCACCTATCGCGACGCCATCGTCCGCCACTTCACGGCGGCCATCACCACCGCCGTGACGGCCGCCCGACATCGTGAGCGCCTCGTCCGCGAGTTCTTCGAGTACCGGCGCAGCGCGGTGGCGGACGGGCAAACTGGCGCGGTGCGCGAGTACGTCATCGTGCCCGGCCACGATGGATCGCGGGCACGGCTGCTCGCCCGATCGCTGGCCACGCAGGGTATCGAGGTGCGGCGCGCCGAGGAACCGATCCGGGTGGGGACTCGATCGATTCCGACCGGCGCCTACCTGGTGTCGAACGCCCAACCCGCTGGCCGGCTGCTGCGCAACCTGCTCGATCTACATACCGCGCAGGACGAAGCCTTCGTCAAGGAACAGGATCGGCGCCGGCGGCTTCGGCTCGGGGATGAGATCTACGACATCACGGCGTGGAGCCTTCCGCTCAGCTACGACGTCGAAATCGTCACTAGTCCGACTCAGATCTCGGTTCGGACGACACCGGTGAACGGTGCAGCCCGGGGCTTGGCAGCCACGCCGTTGCCGCCCGCTCGCGTCGGCTATCTGCTCCCGTGGGGAAGCGCCACTGCGGCAGCGGTGTCCGAAGCGCTGCGCGCCGGCATCCGCGTACGCCACGCCGGACGGTCGTTCACGATCGCTGGACGACGGTATCCGATCGGCACTGCGGTGATTCGCGTGTCGGAGAACGAGCCCGACTTTGGCGGAAAAGCTCGGGCCGATCGTCGCCCGACACGAAGTCGAGGCGGTGGCCGTCGACAGCGGCTACCAGGACGCGGGCATCTCGCTCGGCAGCGGCAGCGTCGAGGCGCTGAAAGCGCCGCGCGTCCTGCTGGCATGGGATGCCCCCACGCAGGGGCAGTCGGCCGGCTGGGCGCGCTACGTGCTCGAACGTCGCTTCGGGATTCCCGTGACGACGGTTCGCGTGTCATCCCTCGCGCGCGTGACGTTGCATGATTTCGACGTCATCGTGCTGCCGTCAGGCAGCTATGCGCCGCTTGCCGGCGAGGACTCGATCCGGCGACTGCGGGAATGGATTCGGGGCGGCGGCACGCTCGTGACCATTGCGGAAGCGTCGCGATGGGCGGCCGGCGAGCGCGTCAATCTGGTCGAAACGCGAACCGAGCTTCGGGGTGGCCGGCCGGAAGTGGAAGCTGGGTCGAGTGGCGCGGGCGGAGGGGGCGGTTCAGGCGCGGCTGGTGGGTCGGGCGGGGCGAGTGGCGCAGGTGCGCCAGGTGGATCTGGCGCGTCAGGGGGGTCGGGTGCCTCCAATAGCACCAATGCGGCACCCCCGTTCGACTACGACAGATCGATCCAGCCAGAGCGCGAACGGCCGGAGAACACGCCGGGCGCACTGCTGCGCGTTGCAATCGACGAAGAGCACTGGTTGTCTTCAGGGCAGGACGGGGAAATGCAGGCGCTCGTCGAAGGACAGCGCGTCTTCACGCCGATCCGCCTGGACCGCGGCCGCAACGTTGGTGTGTACGCGCCCCGCGACCGGCTCGTCGCGAGCGGGCTGGTGTGGGACGAGGCGCGGGACCAGCTGGCACGCAAGGCCTATCTGATTTACCAGCCTGTCGGACAGGGGCATGTAATCGCCTTCGCCGAAGACCCGAACTTCCGCGCCTTCACCGAGGCCTCGCAGCTGCTGTTCGTCAATGCCGTGCTCCTCGGTCCGGGTCGCTGATGAGCAAGGATATCCAGCGTCAGTCTCCTAAACGGTTGACAGCGGCCGGTCAGAGGCGTATATCCTTGCAGCAGAGGTGTTTATGATCGGTCGACGGCTGGGTTTTGCGGCGGCTTTCGCGAGTGTCTCCTCAATCATCGCGCTGTCGGTGGCGCCGGTGGCGGGTCAGGCCAAATCGGCAATTCCGCGCGATGCGCATGGCCGGCCCGACCTCCAGGGCATCTGGACCTACGCGACCGTCACGCCGCTCGAGCGTCCTGACGCGCTGGCCGGAAAGGCGACCTTTGCGACCGACGAAGAGCTGGCCGAGTTCGAACGAACAACCGTCGAGAACAGGAACCAGGATCGCCGCGATGGTGCGGGCACCAACGCCGACGTGTCCCGCGCCTACAACGACTTCTGGTGGGATCGCGGTACGCGCGTCCTCGGCCGACAGACCTCGCTGGTCGTCGACCCGGCGGATGGCCGCATCCCGGCACTGACGCCCGAGGCGCAGAAACGCCAGGCCCAACGCGCCGAGGCGCGCCGGTTGATCACCACCGACGCCGACAATCCCGAAGACCGGAGCCTGTGGGAGCGCTGCGTCACCCGGGCGCTGCCGATGCTGCCGGGCGCCTACAACAACAACATCAAGATCGTGCAGACCCGTGACTACGTCATGGTGATGCAGGAGATGATTCACGAGGCACGGATCATCCCGACCGACGGCCGGCCGCACAGCAAGATCCGTCAGTGGCACGGCAGCTCGCGCGGCCGCTGGGAAGGTGACACGCTGGTGGTGGAGACGATCAACTTCACCGACAAGACCAACTTCCGCGGCGCGGGCGAGAACCTGAAACTGGTCGAGCGCTTTTCGCGTGGTGACAACGGGACGCTGCTCTACCGCGTCACCATCGAGGACCCGACGACGTTTACGAAGCCGTGGACCGTGCAGATGCCGATGATGAAGAGCGACGAGGACGTCTACGAGTACGCGTGCCACGAAGGCAATCACGGCCTCGAAGGGATTCTGAAAGGCTCTCGTCTGCAGGACAAGCTGAACGCCACCGGCAGCACCGGCAGCCGCCAACAGCAGTAGCCGTAGTCCACCTGTGCCGGGCTGTAGCGCGCCGCGAGACTACAGCTCGGCCGATACCAAGAATCGGCCGGCGCGGACCTCGGCCATCACCGCGTCGAACGATCGACGATCTACGGGCGCACCGGGCTCGCCGACATTGGCCACTGACGCAGCCGGGTTGATCGCATCCCAGTCATTCCCGCACTGACGCGCGACGAACATCTCGGCTTCGACGCGCATAGAACGCTTCCGGCAGCCGCTGCACCTCGGCAGCCGACCCGGTAATCATCAGCAGACGCGGTGCTGGAGTGGCAGAGGGCTGCGCCGTGAGGCCGTAGACCTTCAGCGCCGGATAGACGCCGGCCATCTTCAGCTCACGCGTCATGGCCAGGTGATTGTCGTACTGGCGTTCGAAGCCGGGCGGAAACACCAACACTGTCGTTGCCGCTCCAGGCACGATGTCGCGCCCATTGCGCGGCAGCGCCACCGGCTCGTCGACGCGATGCTGCTCTTCCTCCCTCTTCGCAGCCATTCGCGCTTCCCACGCCTTCAAACGGGAGTTCAGGTCGTCTGCCATCCCTCTATCGTACAGAAAGAGCGGGCGCGCTCAGCGATCGCGCGTTAACAGCGAGTCGATCGTCGGCACGGGTTTGACGACGACGCGCGTGTTGTAGGTCGAGCGATACCGATCGTGCTCGAGTGTGTCCGGATATGTTTCCGGCGCTCGATACGGGTAGCTCGTCATGCGCCGGAACGGCAACGGTCCGACCGTGTCGGGCGTTGCTGAATTGATGTCCATTTCCTTGCTGTAGCCGGCCGCCCGCAGCAGAAAGGTGCGCGTCCAGCCCTCGGGCAGCGGCCGCAGTGGTGCAGCGTCGAAGTCGATCGCGATCTCGTCGCCGGGCTTCGCCACGACGAACATGTCATCCTCCACCGCCAGCAGCGGCGTGACGTCCCCGTCACGCGTGTACGCACCAATCATGGTCTTCCAGGGCGACCGGGATGTCACACGCTGATACTCATAGGAAGCCGGATCGCGACCATCCGGACGGACTTCGGCAGAGAAGCCGCGCGAGGTCAAGCGGGCCGCAGTCGGCTCCACGGTGAGGCTCTCGATCCGATCGGCAGGAGCCCCCTCGCCGACCAGAATCCGATCCCAGTAGATGCGCATATTGGTCACGATCCGCACCTCGTGCTCACCCCGACGAAGATGGCCGGTCAAATCGATGGGGATGGTCTGCGGCCGTCCGACCGGAATCCCAAGCTGCTCGATGACCGTGCGCCACTGCCCCGCTCGATCCTTGACCTGAAGCGAGGGTGGCGACAGCGCGAGACCGGCCTGACTGGCCGCCAGATTGTCACTGGAGAACGCATAGCCGGTCCAACCGGTCAGCAGAAGCATGGGCGCCCGAGCCACGGGCGCGAGGTCGAGCGTGAGATGGTGCGCCGCCGCGTAGCCACGGGTGGGCAACAGTGCAAAGTCATCGGGGTACTTGCGATCGATGTCAGCGATCCGGTCGGTCACATCGTGACCGTGTTCGTCGGTTGCACGCGGCGTGCGGCCGTCCGAAACCGCGTAGACCCGATGCGGCTTCGGTGGCGACGTCATGCCCTCATTCGGATGGATTTCGATCCCGACCGGGTGGACGACGGCAAAAAGCTGCAGGCGGTCCACGAACAACGCTTCCTCGAGCTCGTTCGTGACACGTATCTCCAGGCGGCCTTCCCGGGCGCGCAACTGGTCGCCGCCGATCCGGACGTATTCGATCGGATCCGGCATGTTGCGGACTCCGGGCGCCTCCAGATATCCCATTTCGCCTGCGCCCAGGAAATCGGTCACGAACACGAATCGCTCGCCATTCCAGGTGAAGAGGAACGGGCACGACGAGGGCTTGCGGTCCAGTTCCTCGACCAGGAGGCGGCCAGGATTGGCCGGAAGCGTTTCGGCCTGCAGAATCCCGGACGGCCACAGCACGCGCACCGCGTCGGCCGCGGGCCTCGAGCCGAGGCCGAAGATGATGTCGGTGGGCGCTACCGGCGGCGTTGCCGCAGAAACCTCCACGCGCCCGATCAGGCTCCCCGCCCTGAGCTGCACCTTCGACCCGGCGCCTGGCCGATTGCTGACGCGACCAGCGAGGCGGACGGTCTGCGAGCGGCGACTCGGGTCGCCGCTGTTGCGCCACAACGCGAGCGTCCCGTCGGCCGCAGTGATGAAGTCGGTCGTGCCATCGCCGGTCAGGTCGGCGACTGCGACCGCGCGCGGTGATGCCGGCGGTATCGCATCGGCGGACGCGATCAAGGCGCGCGCCGACACCTCCATCCAGCGCCTGCCGAGGTTCCGAAAGATGCGGGGCGTACCGCTCGCCCACACCATGATGTCCAGTAACCCGTCGTTGTCGTAGTCGAGCAGCTGCGCCGCCCCTGCGCCCGTGAGCGGACCGGGAGCGGCCGCCGCGGTGAACCGGCCCCGGCCATCGCTGAGCGCGAAGGTTCCGCCACTGGCGCGCGCGAGGAAAAAGTCGGGAAAGTCGTCCTTGTTCACGTCACCGGCTGTGACCGCTTCGAGCCCGGTGTCCGACCCGACCGCCGCTGCCAGGCCGGTCTCCACAGCGACATCCTGAAAAGTACCATCCCGAAGGTTCTGCAGGAGCAGCGGTGCTCCGCCGGCATTGGCGATCAGCAGATCGATGTCGCGGCGATTGTCGAAGTCGGTCGGAACGATCGCCACGGCACGCGCCGCGACTTCCAGTTTGGCCGCAGCGGTCGCGTCCGCAAACGTCCCGTCGCCGTTGTTCCTCCAGAGCCGGAGCGGCGCCGGCGAGAACTCCTGCGGAAAGAGCAGCGCCGAGCCGGCAGCGCGCTGCCGCGTCGCGACCAGATCGGCGAGGCCGGCGATGACGAGATCGACGTCGCCATCGTGATCCACGTCCACCCACGCGGCGGCGCCGGGCAGGTGTGGATACGGTGTGAGCCCGGTCTTCTGGGTGACATCGGCGAACCGGCCATCCCCCTGGTTGCGATAGATCGAGCTGACACCGTAGCGCATGACGAACAGATCGATGCGCCCGTCGTTGTCGTAGTCGCCTGCGACGACGCCAATCGGCGTCGAATTGAGCGGCGCGGCTTCCAGGCCGGCGGTGGAGGTAATGTCGGTCCACCCGCCGCGGCCGTCATTCGTCAGTAGCCGCTGCCCATTCGGCAGCGCAGCCATCAGATCGAGATCGCCATCGGGCTCGACGTCGATGAGCGTGACGCCGCCGCCGAGGGCGGCCGCCAACGCCGTCGCGGCAGATGACGACAGGTCCGTGGCAGAAAAACGTCTGCCAAACGGCGTCGGGATGGCTTGTGCGGCCGGAGGATTCCCATCAGGTGCGGGGGCCTTGGGAGGCCCTGAAACGGTGATCGTGGCAGCGCTGAAACCTGCCACCGGAATCGTCTCATCGACGAGGTCCGCCTCCGCGCCCGTCGATGCCAGGGCTTCCGCGTATCGGCCTTGCTCGAGATAGCCGGTGCCATAGGTTGTCGAATAGCCGGTGCTGCGAAGCGTCTGCGCGCGCGCGAGCAGCTCTCGTCCCTCGTCCGCCTGCCCCGCGCGGGTCAGGGCAAGCCCGAGGTTGTACGCGGCAGTGACGTTGAACGGCTCGGCCCGCACCGCCTCGCGCAACACCGCGATCGCCTCAGGGTAGCGGCGTTCCTCCAGATGAATCTGACCGAGGTTGATATTTGCGCCGGCGTCGGCGGGATCAATCTTGCGGACGCGCTCGAAATGGCGCAGCGCCTCGTCGGCGCGGCTCTCAGCCCTGGCAATCAGGCCGAGCACGTAGGGCGGGTGCGGCAGGTTCGGCAGCAGCCGGGCTGCTTCGACCGCTTCGGGCCCGGCGGCGCGCAGATCCTGCGCGTAAAGCAGTGCGAGGCTGAGATTCAGCCGCGCCAGGGCGACCGACCCGTCGGTGGCCAGCGCCTGTCGAAACGCCTCGGCCGCTTGCGGGTACTGGAACTGCTCGAGCAGCGCGACGCCGCGATTGTTTTCGCGATAGGCGGGCTCGCGTGTGTCCTGGCCGCGTCCGCAGGCAACAGACGCCGCGATCAGCATCGCCACGGACACCGAGCGCCGACCGCGCATCAGCGCCGGACCACGATCGGCGTCGCCTGCACGACGCCCTTCCCTTCCTCGATCGTCACGACGTGATTCGCCCGCTGCGGACCCGCCGTATCGGTCCGGCCGCTCGGCCATGTCACGCGAACGGCGTCCACCTGCGAGGCGGTCGCGAGACCGAAGGTCAGCGGCAGCTCGCTCTGTGAGACGTAGCTCGAGCCGGTCTTCACCATCTGCCACACCTTCCGGCCGCCCTGGAGCGTCAACTCGACCCGCGCGCCGACGCCGTCGCGGTTCGACGCCGTCCCGACCGCCCGGACGCGCAGCACGTTGTGGTCGCTCCGGTCGTTGCGCAGCAGTCTGGCGGGTCCGTTGTTGACGCTGACGAAGATGTCGAGATCGCCGTCGTTGTCGTAATCGGCGTAGGCGGCGCCGCGCGCCACCATTCGCCGCGCGAAGGCCTCGCCGGCGGCGCCACTTTGCGTCTCGAAGCGCTTGCCGCCGACGTTCTGAAACAGGTGGGGCGCCTCGGCATGCGTCACGCGCGACTGGACCGCCTCGATGTCGTCGCTGACATGGCCGTTCGCCGCGAAGATGTCGAGGTAGCCATCGAGGTCGTAGTCGAAAAAGAAGCAGCCGAAGGTCAGCGTCAACAACGTCGCACGCCCGATCGTCGACCGCGGCGCATCGTCGATGAACAGGCCGTTCCCTTCGTTGTGGAAGAGCGCCATCATCTCGTTCGAGAAGTTGCCGATGATGAGGCTGGGGCGGCCCGACCCGTCGTAGTCGGCGGCATCGACGCCCATCCCCGCTCGCGCGACGCCCTGCTGGCTGAATGCCACGCCTGAAGCGACCCCGACGTCCTCGAAGGTGCCGTTCCGCCGGTTCCGGTACAGCCGGTTCGGTTCCGTGTCGTTCGCGACGAAGACGTCCAGCCAGCCATCGCCGTCGTAGTCGAGCATCGCGACGCCGAGCCCCTTCGACGTGGTGTCGTAGACGCCAGCCGCCTTGGTGGTGTTCTCGAAGGTGCCGTCGCCCCGGTTGCGGTAGAGCGACGGACTCTGTCCCTTGTAGGACTCCGGCGTGCAATACGACTTCCGCTTGCCGTCGAGCGTGCAGTACAGGTCGGTGGCCGGCGCCCACTGGACGTAGTTGGCGACGAACAGATCGAGCCGTCCGTCTTTGTCGTAGTCGAACCAGAGCGCGCTCGTCGAAAAACCCCCGTCGCCCACTCCCGCCCGTTTCGTCACATCCGCGAACTTCCCGCCGCCCATGTTCTTGAACAGACGGTTGCCGCCGAGCGCCGTCAGGTAGACGTCGACCTGTCCGTCGTTGTCGAAGTCTGCCGCCGCCCCGCCCATTCCGTACAGCTCGACGTCGAGACCCGAGCCGCGCGTGACATCGATGAACGTGCCGTTGCGGTTGTTTCGGTAGAGTGCCGGCAGCGACGCGCCGCTCCGGCCCGCCGCGGGCGGCGCGCCGGCGAAATTCCTCGAGTTCACCCACAGCACGTCCTGCCAGCCGTCGGCATCGGCATCGAAGACCACCACACCCGATCCCATCGTCTCGGGCAGATACTTTTTGCCGAAGCCGCCGTTGTTGTGCACGAAGCGAATGCCGGCCTGCGCGGTGGTGTCCGTGAAGATCACCGGGCCGGCGGCCGGAAGGCGGGACCCGGACAGCATCAGCCAGGCGGCGAGGACCGTCGACACACGCATGAGTGGTTTGGTCACGAATCCCTAGTTCCGAATTCCTAATTCGTAATTCCTAATTCTGAATTTCGATGTTCGTGGATCGCCTGTCGTTCGTTGTTGTCATGCGGCGACTTCAGCCGGTACGGGCCGGTGATCGCTTGCGCGGCCTCGTTGGCCTTGAAGCGCGTGTAAAGAATCCGCTCGCGGTCGGCTTCGGCGACCTTCCCCGCTCCCTGGTAGGCGAGCATCAGGTTGTAGTGGGCGTCCAGGTCCTCCGGATCCACCGCCAATGCGCGGTTGAAGCTGGCGATCGCATCGTCGAACCGCCGCTGGTAGAAGCGCACGCGTCCCAGCTCGTTGAGCACAACCCGGTCACGCGGGTACTGTTCGGCTGCTGCCTGCAGATGCTCCGCCGCCTCGTCGTAACGGCCCAGGGTCTTCAAGGCTGAGCCCAGGAAATAATGCGCCTTGGCCAACCCTGGGGAAAGCTGCAGTGCTTTCTCGAGCAACGGGACGGCCACATCCACTTCGCCTTCCTGCAGCCGTGTCCGCGCCACGTTCACCGGGCCGTCCGCGTACTCCGGGTCCATTTCCATGACCTTGAGGAACGCCGCCTGGGCGCCTTTCAAGTCGCCCTGAAGCAGCAGGCCGATGCCGTAGTCATTCCAGCGCTCGCGCACCGACTTGTTCAGGAAAGGCGCCGCCGGCGGCAGTGGCGCACCTGCATTCACCACCGCGAGCGATGCCTCGGCTTGCGCCATCACGGTCGTCGGGATGTCCGGAATCGCCTTGATCTGTCCCGAGACCTTCGACGTGTCGCCGGTAAACACCCACCGGCCGTCGTCATATGAGTGCGTCGGCGGCGCAGGCGTCTCGGACGGGTCGCGGACGCCGGCGAACGCAAATTGCGTGTTCCACCACGCGAACTTACGATAGTTGACCTTCGCCCGCAGCGTGATCCGATCGCCCGCATCGGGCGGGATGTCCAGACGGTAGTGGACGGTATCGGCGGCTCCAGGTGGGATCAGTCTCACGTAGGCGACCGACCGCGTCATCCATGCGTTTCGCTTGTTGATGGGATTTCCGTGCTCATCGAGTTGAAGGCTCCGGTAAAAGTGGGCGCCAGGCTCCACCGGTCCGCGGCCGCCGTCAGCAGCCGCGCCGCTGTGCATGAGCACGCGACCCTTGTCGTCAATCGCCTCGAGCTCGACCCACACGTCGAACGCATCCACTGTCCCGCCGGGAAAGAAATGACCCACCTTCCGGGTGCGGACGACGACTTCGACCCGCACCGACTCGCCGCGCCGGACCGTCACGGGAATCTTGTCGAGCGGCGCCAGCACTTCGGCAGCCGGCGCCGCCGAGCGAACGCGGGCGGCCCCGAACGCTCCCGACTCTTCACCAACGGCGAACGTGCTCGACAGCTCGAGACTGTCGCCTGCACCGCCCGCCCGTCCAGCGATCGGCGGCTCGACTGCCCGGGAAATCCCGAAAACGTCCACCGAGATCTGCCCGTCACGGAGGAAGTCCTGGACAACCTTGAGCTGCACCGGATCCTTGTTCACGTACGGCAATGCGGTGTTCGCGCCTGGAAAGCGGTGCGATCGGACTTTGCCGTTCTTGGCGGCCGGATCGCTCGAATCGACGAGCGGCATGTGGCAGTCGGCGCAGCGCTGCGGCGACGCTGGATAGTAAAAAGATCTGGCGCCCTGCCCCGACACACCGGACGCCTGCCAGTTGTCGTAATCGTTGAAGCCCCGGATCCACCGGTAGTCGTTGACCGGAACGTCCAGGTGTACTTTGTGGCACGCGGAGCAGAACTCGGCCGTCTGCTCACGATGGAACGGCTTCATGAACGTGTTCCGGTGCGGCCGCGGCGCCATGTAGACCAGCGTGTCGTGCAGCCGGCGCAGCACCGGGTTCTCGCTGGCGGCGAGGTCGTGAAGCGGCGGATACTCAATGGTGAAATCGCCCTGTCCCATCGAGCTGTGCACAGCGGTGATCGAGTGGCACGAGGTGCACGACAGCCCCGCCTGAGCCTCTGGCGTATCGATCTGCTCCTTGATCGGCCGGTCGAATCGGCCGTTGAAGAACACGGCGTGATCGTGGCAGCCGGCGCACCACTTCGAGGGCTTCGTGCCGATCACGTCCTGCATGTACTCGATCGACTTGCGATACCACTGGTTGTTGAACGACGAGAAATGGTGCGCCGACGAGTTCCACTGGTCGTAGATGTCCTTGTGGCACCGCCCGCACGCCTGGGAGGTCATGAAGAAGTTTGCGGGAATGATCCCGTTGACGTTGGTGTTGGCTGACGAGGGAAAGAACGGGCTGGTGGGGCCGGCGCCTTCCTCCTCCATCCTGAGCGGGACCTCCGCGGGATTGGCGATGCGGTGCGCCGCGCGCCACGCCGACTGCCTCTGGCTGCCGGCCGCGAGTGTGGCAACGACCAGAAACAGCGTCGCGGCCATCGCCAGCCGAACCGTCCACGTCCGACGTCCGTCATGCCAGAGGGCCGCTCCCCGCCACACGTGAACGATGAACAGCGCCGCCCCGCTGGCGGACACTGCGATGTGCGCCAGCAGGAGCGTCCGGTAGGCGGTTGTGGCGCCGGTCATGAGAAGAGCGCTGCCCAGGACGAGCCCGACGAACGACAGAGCGAAGCCGCCGGCCAGCAGACTCGCGCCACGAGCGACAGATGATCGGACCAGCGTCGCGGCAGCCCCGGCCAGGCCGATGCCCAGCAGTGGATGCAGCATCACCTGTGTGTAGTACCAAAGCGAGGGGTCGGCAAAGGCGGCGAGGTACGCAGAGTTGAGCAGCAGGAGGAGAAAGCCGACGAACAGCACGCGTGAGCTGAATGTTTTGAAGGACATTGGACGGGGCGTTCCGATGCCCCACGTGGACGGACTCTACGCCAAGGCTCTGGCGAGGAGAATAATCGAAAAGTATTAGAGCCGGGCGACAGCCTACTCGAGGCCGCGTCCCTCAACGCAGGTGTAGGATTGGCCGGCCGCGACATTGGTGAATTCGTCGGTGCGCCCGCTCGGCCAGTTGACGACGACACGGTCGACCCGGTCGCGGCGGGCGACGCCAAAGGTCACGGGCAACTCCGATTGCGACAGATAGCTCGAGCCGCCGCGCACCAGGCGCGACTGCGACGTGTCGCCGTGGAAAATGCGCACCGACGCACCGACCGCGTCGCGGTTTGACTTCGTCCCGACGAGGCGGACGCGGAGACTGCGGTGGCCGGCGAGCTGGTCGTTGCGAAAGAGCGCGGCCGGACCGTGATTCGTGGTCACCAGCAGATCGACGTCGCCGTCGCCGTCGATGTCGCCGTAGGCGAGACCGCGGCCAACGCGCGGCGCGACGAACTCGCGACCGGCATCCGATGCCCGATCCACAAAGCTACCGTCACCCCGGTTGACGAACAGATGTGGCGGTTGCGCGTAGCCGACGTTGCCGCGGATGTTGCGGACCGTCTCGTCGATGTGACCGTTGGCGATCACCAGGTCCAGGTGGCCGTCGAGATCGAGGTCGGCAAAAACACATCCGAAGCCGAGCGTGTTGCGGGACGCGTTGCCGATTCCCGCCGCCATCGCGACGTCTCCATAGTGCGTTCCGCCGGCGCCGGTGCCTCCGACCGCCCGGTACAGTCCGATCATCTCGTTGTCGAAGTTCGTCACGACGACAGATGGCCGTCCCGAGCCATCGAGGTCGCCCGCGTCGACGCCCATCCCTGCGCGGGCGCGCCCGTCCGCGCTCAGCGCCAAGCCCGCCTCGACAGCGATGTCCTTGAACGTCCCGTCCCGTTGGTTGCGGTACAGCTTGTTGGGCTGCGTGTCGTTCGCGACGAAAAGATCGATCCAGCCGTCCTGGTCGACGTCGAGCAGCGCGACGCCCAGCGCCTTCGAGCTCGTGTCGAACATCCCGCTTTTCGCGGTCACGTCGGTAAACGTCCCGTCTCCATTGTTCCGGAACAGCCACGACGTCGTGCCGCGGTAGGCTTCGGGCGTGCAATACGACTTGCTCCTGCCGTCGAGGCTGCAGAAGACGTCGGCGTCCGACGACCAGCGCACGTAGTTGCAGACGAACAGATCGAGCAACCCGTCGCGATCGACGTCCACCCAGACCGCCGACGTGCTGAAGCTCTGGCGGCCGCCGAGGCCGCTCGACTTCGTGACGTCGACGAAGGTGCCCTTGCCGGTGTTGCGAAACAGCCGGTTCTGGCCGACGCACGTCACCAGGACATCGGGAAAGCCGTCGTTGTTCCAGTCGCCCACGGCCACGCCCATGCCGTACATCTCGACGTCGAGGCCGGCGGTCCTGGTCACGTCGGTGAAGGTGCCATTGCGGTTGTTCCGAAAGAGCGCCAGCGTCGATCTTCTTGTCCGGCGGTCGGGCCAGTCCATCCCGTTGACGAGCAGAATGTCCTGCCAGCCGTCACCGTCGTAATCGAGAAACGCGCAGCCCGCGCCGAGCGTCTCGGGTAAACGCTTGCCTCCGTAAGCGCCGCTGTTGTGCGTGAAGGTGATGCCGGCGCTCGCGGTGACGTCGACCAGACGCATCCCGAGCGGAGGCGGCGACGAGCCCTGCCGGCTCTGACCGCGGGGCCCTTGGGACAGCGCCGCCCCGGCGAGCGCGGCGACAAACTCGCGGCGGTTCACGGCAGGTGCACCAGGCCGTGGCGCAGCGCGTAGACCACGAGCTCCGCCGTCTTGTGAATGCCGAGCGCGTTCATGATGTTGGCGCGGTGGACCGCCACGGTGTTCACGCTGAGGTTCAGCTGCGCCGCAATCTCGCGGTTCGATTGTCCCTCGCAAATCAGCTGGAGCACCTCGAGCTCGCGAGCCGTCAAAGCGGAGGTGCGGTCGCCCTTGAGCATCTCCTCCTGCGAGAATCGCCGGGTCGAGCACGACCTCGCCCGCGGCGGCCCGCTTCACGGCACCCGGCAAATCGAGGTCGAAGGCGCTCTTCAGGATGTAGCCGCTGGCGCCCGCCTCGAGCGCCTGACGTACCAACGTATCCTCGGAATGCATGCTGAGCATCAGCACGGCCACATCCGGCGCCCGCTGGCGGATCTCGCGCATCGCCACCAGGCCGCTGACGCCAGGCATCGCACAGTCCATCACGACGACGCGCGGCCGCAGCGTGCACGCCAGGCGTACCGCCTCTTCTCCGTCGCTCGCCTCACCCACGACTTCGATCGCGGCGTCGTCTTCGAGGATCCGACGGAAGCCGCGGCGGACCAGCGCGTGATCGTCTGCGAGGAGGACAGTGATTCGATCGGGTGGCGGCAACGCTCTCAGTCTACTTTTTTCCACTGGCGCCGGGGCCCCACCCCCGGCGCGAGCTATCGATGATGTCTCGCCTCGGATTCACTTGTCCTCGGGTCGGCATGGCCGCGGGCGCGTGCGAACGGAACTACCAGTCGCACTAGCGTGCCACCTGCCGGCGGACGCGTCAAAGTGAGCGAACCGCCGACGATCGCCGCGCGCTCCCGCATCCCGACAATCCCGAGACCCGGCCGAGACGCGCGGCCATCGAGCCCTTTGCCGTGATCCTCGACGTCGAGCACGAGTCTCTCCGGCTCGAACCGCAGTCGGACCCAGGCGCGATCGGCGCCGGAATGGCGGGTCACGTTGCCGAGCGCTTCCTGCAGCACTCGGTAAACGTGGATGCCAATCGCGGGCTCGATCGGTCGCACGATGCCGTCGCACTCGTAGGCCACGTTCAGCCCCGTCTGTCGCTGCAGCCCTGAGACATACCAGCGAATCGTGCCCTCGAGCCCCGCATCCTCGAGGATCGATGGATGCAGCGTCTGCGACAGGCCACGGACGTTCTCCAGCGCGGTTTGGGCAATCTGCCCGATCTCGCGCAAGTCGGTCTGCAGAGCCGTTCCGGGCGGCGCCTGCCGTGCGGCCCGGCCGAGCATCGACCCGATCGCCGTCAGCACCTGGCCGAGATCATCGTGCAGCTCGCGCGCGACCTCGCTGAGCGTCGACTCGCGCGTCGCGATCAGCTGCTGCGCGAGCTCGCGACGTTGCTCCGAAAGCGACGCCAGCGTCGCGAAGAGGCGGCGGTTGGAGCGGATGAGATAGAGGCTCGTCAACAGAATGGTCGTGAGCGCGGCAGCGACGAACCAGTACACCTGCCGTTGCACGTCGCGGTAGATTTCCTGCACGAGGCGGGCGGTTTCTTCCTCCGCCTCATTGTTTTGCACGAGCAGCCGCGCTACGGCGGACGCCAGGGCCGACTGGCGCGCCTGCAGCGAGTCACGGATTTGCTGGCGCGCCTCCTCTTCCTGCCCGGCGCGCGTGCTCGCGAACATCCGATCCACCGCATCCCAGAACTGCGCGACCGAGCTGGTCAGGTACTGGCGCTGCTCGGGCGTCCGCGGCGAGACCGCCACCTCCTGCTGCCGGCGCAACGCATCGTCGAGATCGGTCCTGATCCGCTCGAACTGCGCCGACCACGCGGTGAGCGGGTATCCCTCGTCGTTGTCGAGCATGTCGCGCATGGCGAGCGCCAGCGCATTGAGGTCGTTCTGAATCCGCAGGAGCTGCAGCGAGTCCCTGCGGTTGCGGTCGGCAATGCTCGACTGCAGCGTGCGGAGTCCCGCGATCTGGTACGTGACGTACCAGGCGCTGGTGACCACCGCGGCCAGCGTCACGACGAGGCCGATGAGCAGACCGGTAGTGGGCGACCGATGGCGCCCGGCGGGCATCGGGGAATTATCCCCGATCACTCAGAACGGCTCGTTGGTGCGCTCGCCTTTGGTGGAAGGGGTGGGGTCCTCGACGCGGCCATCAATCGACAACATGACGCCACCGAGCACGGCGGCGATGCCAGCGCCGATCAGGAGCTTCATGCCCCTCCCCATGCCAGTATCCTCGTGCAGACTACGCGGACCCTGCTGGAAGTTCGCCCGAGACCTGCTGGCCACCGTCGGCTTGGCAACAGCCGCGGTCGGGGCACGCTCAGTCCGCTTCAGGCGCGCCGCCACCGCCTCGGCGGCGACGAGCCGATCGGCCGCGCGCACCGCCGCCTCGCGCAACGTCTCGCCAGCGTGCGCCACCGGGATGTGGCACATCGAAATCACGACCGCGATCGCTACCGTCCGCATGATCGATCCTTTGCGTCCTTTGTGTCCCCTTCAGAACGACAGCGTCCCTGTAATACGCATCAGACGCGCCGAGAGGAACTGGGTCGGTGCCTGCCAGCGGGCGGTCCCGAAGGCATTCACGACCTGCTGCACCGACGAGGAGTTCAGCGCGTTGTAGAGATCGAGACTCGTGGTCAGCCGCGTCCAGCCCAGATCCCAGCGTTTGTTAAGAGCCAGGTCAAGCTGATGGAACCGGTCGCCGTAGATCGAATTTGGGGCATAGAGCGGAATCGTTTTCGTCGTCGTGCTCAAGTCGGAGGATGGCCGCCCGTTCTTGAAACGGATGGCCGACGATCCGCGTGCCAGCGTGAGGTTGGCGTTGATCTCGGCGCCCGGGGTGTTGCGGTAGACGAAGCCGGCGCTCATGCCCAGGGGCAGTGGTGCGCTGCCCCGCAGACGGAAGTCGAGCAGGTTCGCCCACGACGTGACGATTTTGCAGAACGGCCCGCCGGCGAGCTGCGCGCCAGTCAAGCCAGCTGGCTGGTTCGGGATATCGACCGTGTAGCAGTGATCGTCGACCTGGCGGCCGATGTCGACACCGCCTCCCAACGAGGCACCGCGGGGCAATCGGCCGTTCGCGCCGATGGCGAACCCGTCCCAGTACCGCCGCTGCGTGCCGAAGTTGTTCGAGGTCGTCACACGGTTCACACCGACGCCGACGAGCGACCGCTTGAGGTCGTAGTTGCCGCACTGTTCCTGTCCGGCGTTCGGTAGACGCGAATCGTTCGGGATCGTGATGCAGTACTCGTCGTAGTCGTTCGGACCAAGCGACAGGTTGTCAGTGACCTGGAAGGTGCCGTCCCAGTTGCGGTTGTATTCGAAGCTCACCGAAAGCCCGCGGGTGAGTTCATGCTGCACCTGCGCGACGAAATCCCACAGGTAGTCGCGGTTGTCGCTGAGCACCGCGTCGTCGTACTGAGTGGCGAGCGGCACGAACTGGCCGAAGAACTGGCTCGACATCGGCCCGCACTCACCGTTCGGCTGGAGGTTCCGCACGTCGCAGTCCGGGATGTAGTTCCCGGCGCGGGAGTCTCCGGGCAGGTAGGACACGAACGCGCCGTCCACCCAGGAGCCAAAGTCGTTCCAGTCGCGGGTCGCCGTGTTGACCGATGAGCTGAAGGGATGGAACCGACGCGTCATATCGCTGCGACTCAGCTGGTTATATCGTCCGAACGACGCTTTGACCGCGGTCCGGCCGTTGCCGAACAGGTCGATCGCCGTACCGATACGGGGATTGATGTCGCTCCACTCCGGGACGCCGCTGAGGGCGTCGACGTGACGCGCTGGCGTATAGGGACCGGCCGGCAGGTCAGCCGCCGGGAATCCCATCGTGATGTAGTCCCACCGCAACCCGAGGTTGACCGTGAATCGTCCCAGCGTCCAGGCGTCCTGCGCGAACAGCCCTATCTCGTGATTCTGGCGCTCCTGCTGAAAGAACGGCATCGCCAGGTATTCGAGGCGGACCGGGCGGCCATTGTTGAATGCCCAGTTGATGCCATCGGGATGATTCGTGCTGCGCGATTCGTCGTTGAACCCCTGCTCGTCGGAGATGCCCACTTTCAGGTTGTGACTGCCCGTCACATAGGACACCGAGAACCGCTCCGCTGATCGCCCTGTGCGGGCGATGGGCGCCGTCAAGAACTGTGTGGCGCCATACCGGTAGTTGGTCGCAAGGTCGATGATCGATCGGTCGTCACGCGTGACGCCGGTTTCAGAGAAATTCACCCAGTTGGTCGTCTGCCACGAGAGCCCCGCCTCGAGGAGCAGACGGTTCGTCAGTGGGGCCGTCCAGGTGCCCTGCACCACACCGGCGGGCCACCAGTCCCAGCCGCGTTCCGATTCGATCGCGTTCGCGCCGGTGAAGGGGCCCGTGGTGCATCGACAGGACTTCTGGATGTCGCCAAACCACCCGATCCGATGTCGCTCCGCGACCTGCCACGTCAAGCGGAGCGAGTGCGTGCGATACCAGTCGAACGCGGCCGCGGGCCGGCTGGTGTCGGGCGCCGTGGTCGCATGAGGCGTCCCTGGCTGCCCAGGATAGAAGAGCGTTCGCGCCGCCGAATTGCCAAAACCTTGCAGCTGATTGAAGTAGGCGCCCGGCTGATTGACGCGCGATCCCCACCGCGCCACCGCCCCGAAGAACCAGACCTTGTCGCGCATGACCGGCCCGCCGAGCTGCGCGCCCAGACGATAGATCTTGACGACCTCGGCGGCCGTGTTGATGTTGAACGATCGCAGGTGCTCGTTCAGGTTTTCGCCCTGCATCGCGCCGTTGGAGAAGTACCCGTCAATCGAGGTCCGGAACGTGTTGCCGCCGCTCCTCGGTATGGCATTGAGGTTCGTGCTGCCGGAGCCAGCGTCCGCGCCCATACCGCTCGTCTCGAGCTGCATCTCTTCGATGGTGCCGCTGTCGGTGATGTAGCCGACGCCCGACGCGGCGCCGATGAAGTACTGATTCCGGAAGCCGTCGAACGACGCCCGCGTCCCCGTCTTGCCGTGATAAAAGGTGTACGCGCCTTGCGCCGACCAGCTGTCGCGAGTGCCGCCGACGTCGGCGAGCGTCGCTCCAAATCCGGGCGTGATGGAGGCCAGCGTCTGCAGGCCGACGCTCCCGCTCGGTAGTGCTTCCAGATCGGCCGCATTGATCGTCTGCTGCTGCCGGATGCTCGAGGTATCGACCACCGGAGCGGCGCCGGTCACCGTAATCGTCTCTTCGAGCGCACCGACCCGAAGCTCGACGCTCACGTTCGCGGTGAAGCCGCTCCCAAGCTCGATACCCTCTCGGCGAACGCTGGTGAACCCCGTCAGGCTGAACGTTACGGTGTAGCTGCCGGGTCGGAGATCGACGATCTGATAACGACCCTCGCCGTCGGTGACGACGGTGCGGACCTTCTCAATGAGGGCCGGGCTGGAAGCTTCGACGGTCACGCCAGGCATGGCGCCGCCGGAGGTGTCGCGGACGATGCCGGCGATTCCGGATGCCTGCTGCGCCCAGAGTGGTTGAGCCCAGACGCCAGACGCCAGCAACGCCAGCAACAATCTACTCAGAGCCTTACGCCTTCGGGCGGGTTTCGCCGTCACGTACGCCTCCTCCAGAGCAGAGTCTTTTCGGGTAATACTTTTACATTACCGCAGCGCCAATCTACGTAGCCACACGAGGGGTGTCAAGCATTCTGTGGATGACAATTGGGTGACAACCGGCACTAAATCCAAGAAAGCGAAGGCGACAGCGTCCCTGCTCCTCCTCATTGGAGGGGTGGCCGCGGCTCAATCGGCGCCGCCCCTTCAATTCGCAGACGTCACTGGAGCAGCTGGAATCCGCTTCGTTCATCAGAACGGTGCCGCGGGACGATACCTGTACCCGGAGCTCTTTGGCGGGGGCGTCGCGGTCCTGGATGTGGACAGCGACAGCTGGCCGGACCTTCTTTTTGTCAACGGATCGACGCTGCCGGGCATCGCGCCGGCTTCCGGACCGGCGAAAGGCCCGCCAAACCCCGGCGCGTCGCGCAATACGCTCTACCGAAACAACCGAAACGGCACCTTCAGCGATATATCAGCGGGCAGCGGTCTCGACCTCAGCGACTTTTACGGTCTCGGGGCGGCTGTCGCCGATTTCGACAACGACGGCAGAGACGATGTCTTCATAACCTCTGTCGATGGCGGTCGGCTGTTCCGCAATACGGGCGGTGGCCGCTTCGTCGACGTGACGCGTTCGGCCGGCATCACGAACCGCGACTTCGCGGTGAGCGCCGCGTGGCTCGATTTCGACCGCGACGGTCGTGCCGATCTATTCGTCGGCAACTACGTCGACTGGTCGCTGGAGCGCGAGGTCGCCTGCGTGGACCGCGCCGTGCGCGGCTATTGCGGCCCCGATGCCTACCGCCCGCGCGCCCCCAGGCTCTACCGAAACCGCGGCAGCGGAAAGTTCGAGGACGTCACGCGCGCGGCCGGCCTCGACGATCCGACCGACAAGGCGATGGGCGTGGCGGTGCTCGACTTCAACATGGACGGCTGGCCGGATCTGTTCGTCGCGAACGATCGCGTGCCGGCCAAGCTGCATCGCAACGATCAGCACGGCCGCTTCGTCGAGGAAGGCGTGCGCGCCGGCATCGCGCTCAGCGAGAACGGCCGGGTACGCGCCAACATGGGCGCTGACGCCGCCGATTACGACCGCTCGGGCCGCCCGCACGTCGTGGTCGGCAACTTCACCAACGAGATGCTCGGGCTCTACCACAATGAAGACGGCGGACAGTTCACCGATGTGGCGCCGCGTTCCGAGGTCGGGCGATCGAGCCTGCTGTTCGTCACCTGGGCGGTGTTCTTCCTCGATTACGATCTCGACGGATTCCTCGACATTTTTGCCGTCAACGGCGGCACCGATGAATCACAGGGCCGCGACGCACGGGCCCGTGTCAGTCAGCCGCCGCTGATGCTGCGCAACCGCGGCGGCCGCAGCTTCGAGAACGTGACCGCGTCGCTCGGGGCGGCGCTGAATCGTCCGATCATGGGTCGCGGTGCGGCTTACGCCGATTTCGACGGCGATGGCGATCTCGACATCGTCGTCGCAACCCTCGCCGGTCCGGCGTACCTCTTTCGAAATGACCGGACCAATCAGCACAGCTGGCTGCGGGTGCGGGCGGTCGGTTCGCGCTCCAACCGGAGCGGACTGGGCGCCGTCGTCCGTGTCACGAGCGAATCAGGACGCCAATGGCAGATGGTCCGCAGCGGGTCCAGCTACGCGTCGCAGAGCGAGCTCACGCTGACTTTTGGACTCGGCGGGGACAAGGCGGTATCAGCGATCGAAGTCACCTGGCCGTCCGGTTCGACCCAGACGTTTGCGAACGTCGCGCCCAATCGACTCGTCACGATCGATGAAGCCAGGGGTCTCGTGAACTGACGCGTCAGCGTTTCTGGCTGAGCAGCTCTTCTTCGACCAGCCGCGTGAAGAACTCGAATGGCGGCAGAAACGGCGGCGGGACGGGCGCGAGGCGGCCGTTGACGAGAAAGCTCGGGCTGGCGTCGATGTCGTAGCGGCGCGCCTCCTCGATGGCATCGAACACCGGACGGCGAAACCGTCCGCCGTCTCGACACGCGTCGAACGCGGCGCGATCCAGGCCGAGATCGGCGGCCAGGGCGCCGATGCGCGTCGCGCCAAGCGGACCGGACTGCCCCAGCACGCCGTCGTGAAAGGCCCAGAACTTTCCCTGCAGGTGCGCGCACTGTGCTGCTTCGGCAGCTGCCAGCGATTCCGGATCGGACGATGGTAGAGGCTTGAAGACGAAGCGAACGCGATCGCCGAACGTCTCGCGAACGCGGCCGAATGCCTGCGCGTACAACCCGTATCGGCCGTTGCGCAGATCGCCGAACGCGACAATCTGTACGGCAGCCGACGCCGGCCCGAGCGGCACGTCGGTGGCGCTCGACTGGACGTCGATCCGCGGCGGCGCGAGCAGCACGTCCGCGCGCGTCGAGACACGCATCAGCTCCTCGATGTAGTTCAGGCGGGCGACCTCCGGCTCGGTGAACCGCGCCAGCCAGGCGCGCAGCGCCGGCCGCATCTGATCGAGCGACGCGCCGCGTGTGTCGTCGCCGAGCTGCTGATACAGCGACAGCACCGCCGAATCGGGCAGCGGCACGAGCCGCTTCGGGATCTCCTCGGCGAGCAGCGCCTCGGTCGCGACACCGCGCGCCGCTGCTTCACGGGCCAGCAGTTCATCGGCCACCAGTTGCTCGACGATCCGCCGCCGCATCTCGTGGATGCGCCGTCCCACGCCGACGTAGCTGGCAGGATCGACGCGCTGCCACTCACGGTCGACGTCAGAGTTGGTGATCGATCGATCGCCCACTTTCGCGACGACCTCGTTCGGCGCTCCGAAGGATGCGTTGGAACCCGAGCCTGCAGCGCTCGATTTGGAAGGCGGGCTTGCGGATGGCTGTGCTCGAGGAACCGATAGCGATGGCGATGCAGATGTGGTGACTGCCGCCGCGGAACTCGATCCCAGGGCTACGTCAATCGAGGAAGAGTCGGTGGGCTGCGGTCCGCGGCTGACGGTCAGCAGGTAGGTGCCCGGCGGCATCATGCCGATTGGCGCCATCGCAAGAATCTGGCTGTCGAGCGCGAATTGAACCGTCAGCGGGATCAGATTGAGCGTCACGAACGGCCGCGCGCCGAAGCCACTGCCGGTGATCGTCAGGGTGCCGCTGCCTTCCTCGGGCACGGCCGTCTTCACGACGAGCGATGGACGGTCCTGTCCGGCGTCGACGCCCACCTGGACGCAGGCCAGCACGGCGATCAGGCATGCGACCCGCCGCATCATCATCGCGCCAGCAGACGTTCGATGACCTCTTCCATGGCTTCAGGATCGTACTCCCGGGCGACGTAGACGATCGTGCCGTCGCGATCGACGATGACGTCAATCGGGAACGGGTTGGCGCCGGGGAAATTTTCGGCGAACCGCCGATAGTGACCGGTCTCTTCGAGACCGGCCGAAAACGTCACGCCGAGCCGGTCGGTGAAGCGTTGCACGCCGGCGATGTCGTCGGTCGAGGCGGCGCCGCGGATGCCGCCCCGCCCGCCCGGGTTGAGCCCGACCACGATCAGCCCTCTGTCGCGGTACTTGCGCCAAAACCGCTGTTCGATGTCTGGCAACTCCAGACTGCAGACCGGTCAAAAGGTGGCGAAGTACGCCAGTAGCGCAACGTGCCCTTTCAGGGCCGTCGACGACCAGCGGCCGCCTTCCACCAGCGCGGCGGTCGTCTCCGGCAGCGGTTTTCCGACGCCAAGCCCCGGCTGATTGGCAACGAGATACCCACGGCGCGTCGGGTTGTCCGGATCGTCCGTCGAAAACTGCAGCAGCCCCGTTGCCTGCTCGGTCGTCGTCGCCGCGAATCCCAGGGAGAACATGCCCGTCTGGCCGGGTTCTACCCGCATGCGGCGCGGTTCTACGTTGAAGGCGGGATTGTCGACGGCGGCATCGACGAGCGTCAGCGGGGCCGTGCCTTGATTTCGGACCGCCAGCGGAACACGCACGCGAGCGCCGGGCGCGACCGGTCCGAAGTCCACGAGGTTCACCGCTTGGGGCAGGACCAGGCTCGGCGCGCGCCTGTCCGGATGCACGCGGAACGAATGGATCACGTGCCAGTTCCCGGCGAACATGACGTCGCCATGGGCTGCGACGCCGAGCGTCCGCGAGGTCACTTCGGGTCTGCCCTCGCCTTCCAGTCTGATATCACGCGTCATCCGCGCGGCGCCGATGAAGCGAGGCGCCGGCGGGTCCGACACGTCGTAGACGCGTGCGTCGTTCCACGCCGCCACGTAGGCGCGGCCGCCCGCCACATCCACGCGAATCGCGCTGCCCGCGACCGTGGCCGTCCCCACCACCTTCGGCGCGCGCAGGTTCGATACGTCGATCACCGCGAGTCCGCCGGCGCCGGCCGCCACATACGCGTGGTCGCCCTCGACTGCGAGACCGCGCGCCTGGCCGTCGATCGCCGCGCGGCCGACGAGCTCTGGTCTCGCGGGCTCCGCCACGTCGATGATGGCCAGCCCGCCGAGTCCATCGGTCACGAATGCCGTGGTCCCGCGCACGCGCACGCCCCAGGCGTTCGTGAGCCCGGTGGCTGTACCGATTCTCTCGAACGTGGACGATGTCGGACGGTAGATGCCGAGCCCGTTCTGACGCAGCGCGACATAGATCAGGCCATTGGCAGCATCGATCCCCTCGTAGCTGACGCCTGGTTCCTGCAGCACCGGAAGCTGGACGGGATCGAGCTTCTGGGGATTTCCGCGATCGGATTGAAGCCGCCAACCGGACAGGAACGCCGGGTTGTCGATGTTGCCGCGGTGGACCGTATAGACGGTGTCTCCATCCCAGGCCAGGTGAATGCAGCCTGGCCTGCGGCGATCGCCGGGGACCTGATGCTGGAGTCGCTCTGCCAGATAGGTCATCGCGCCAGGATCGCGCGCGTCGATGACGCCGAAGTTGTAGCTGCAGTGAAAGAGCAGCCCGTCGCTCGGGCGGTAGCGGACTTCGTCGGTGTGCAGGTGGTCGTTCGCGCCAACCAGTTGTTGCAGCCGTACGAGCGGGCTCTGATAGAGCTCCCGCTCCAGACGCTCCTCTGGCGGCGGCGCGCAACCGACCAACAGCGTCACGAGCGGCACAATCAGAGACCGCATGGGGTTCTGAACCAATCCTTGACAGGCACCGGCCACGGCCTGAATATACCTTGTCGGCGCGTCGCTCAAAACGGAAGATGGGCCTTGCCCTCCATTGGAGAGGTTCCGGTATGCAGCTGAAACCGTGGGCACCTCTGACCGCCTGTTTGCTGGTTGCGCTTTCCGCCTCTACGACTCCCCCTTCATACGCGGCTGACGAACGGGTGACGTACCACGAGCACGTCGCGCCCATCCTGCGCGACCACTGCACCTCGTGTCACCAGCCGGCCGGGATGAATATCGGCAGCCTCGTCGCGCCGATGTCGTTGATGACCTACGAGCAGACCCGCCCGTGGGCGCGCGCCATCGCCCGCAAAGTGGCGGAGCGCGAGATGCCGCCCTGGTTCGCCGACGAGCCGAAGGGCGTGTTCTCGAACGAGCGCGGCCTGAGCGAGCGCCAGATCCAGACGATTGTCGCGTGGGCCAACGGTGGCGCGCTCGCCGGCGATCGGTCCAAGGCTCCGGTGACGGCACCTGGCGCAACGGGGTCCAGCACTGGCGGCTACGCGCTTGGCAAGCCCGATCTCGTCGTCAAGATGGAAAACCCGTACTTCGTCGGCGACGACGCCGAAGACGTGCAGGGAACCTTCCATACGAAGCTGACCGAAGACATGCTGCCGCGGGACGTGGTGGTTCGCGCATGGGAGTTCCGCGCCGGCACCTACGTGGCTGGTAAGGACACCGTCCACCACATGTGCGGCGGAGTGCGTCCTCCTGGGTTCGTCGCGAACCCGGCCGACGACGCGGAAGGCGAAGGCGCGGCGGGGTTGTCGCTCGGCTGCATCGCCGGCGGCGCGGAAGCGCACCTGTTGCCTCCGGACTTCGGCATGGAGCTGGCGAAGGGCTCCACCATCACGATGAACATGCACTACTACAAACAGCCGGGCGCCGGAACCGGCTTCTGGAACCAGGCGGAGATCGGCTTCTACTTCGCCGACGGACCGATCAAAAACAAGGTCAGAAGCAAATCCATCGGGACGACCGGGTTCGAGATTCCGCCGAACAAGATGAACTACCGGATCGGCGCAGCCGAAACGATGCAGAAGGACACGCTGCTGCTCGCCTACTGGCCACATGCGCATCTTCGCGCCACCGCGGCGCGTTACACCGCCACGTATCCGGACGGCCGCAAGGAAATCCTCCTCAACGTCCCGCGCTACGATCAGACCTGGCAGGTCACCTACAAGTACAAGGTCCCCAAGCTGCTGCCGAAAGGGACGCGCATCGACGTCGAGATGTGGTACGACAACACCGCCGCGCGCGCCAGGTCCCGCGAGTTCAACTCGAACCTGACGATCCGCAACGGGCCGCGAACCCAGGACGAAATGATGCTCGGGTTCATCAGCTACTCGGAACTGGACTCCGGCACTCCAGCCTCGACCGGCCAGCAGGACTGATCGTGGCGCGCCCGCTTGCGGCCGCCGCGATCTTCGCGGCGCTCTCCCTGACTGGTGAAGCAGGGCAGGCGCCCGTGACGAGTCCTGCTCCCGCCGACGGCCTGATGCGGTCCGAGCTGTCGTTGGGGGGATATACGACGACGGTCTCCTATCTGCCAGCACTGGCCGCAGATGACCCGGCACATCGCGGCCTCTTTTCGGCGAGTAATTCGCCGGATACCGCCGCGCGTGTCCGCGTCGCGGCAATCGAGTCCAACGCAGGGCTGCGACTCGGATCGGTGGCTCTCGAACGACAGGGCCGCGGGACTGCTCGCTATGACTTGTGGCTGAAAGGCACCTCCAGCTCCTGGAGCCTCGAGGTCGCCGAGGCGGCGGGACCCGGCCAGAGCGCTGCTGTGCTCGGCGAGACGCCGCTTGCACGACAGAGCGGCGCGGCGTCGCCACAATTCTCAGCTGCGCTCATCCCTGAAATCGGGAACAGCGCCCGCCTTGTGCTGCGGTGGGCCGATCAAGCGGCCGTCGCCGACGTCGTCGTCACCGCTCCTCCCCGCTCAACACGCGTCGACGAGAATCGTGGCGCCAACGTCACTGTCAACCGCAGTCACACTGAAGACACCAGCGCGCTCTCGCGTGCGCGGCTTCTGGCGCAGCGCAACGAGACGATGATGCGGCTCTCATCGGGTCATCAGCTCAGCGTCTCCTTCCAGCGGTCGTTCGCGACAGGGGAACGGACCGCTTCGGGCAGTGTCCCACGCACGCGCGGTCTAGCCGCAGATGGAGTCGATTTCGCGCGTCTGACGACGACACGCGCCGGCGAAGTCGTCATGCTGACCGAGGCAGCGGTACCGCGCTTACGGATCGACCGGCCCCTGCGATTCGGCGCCGCCGAGATCGCGGTTGGCAATCAGGTTCCAGGCTTCCCCGGCTCCTACGGGTTGTGGCTGAAGCGCGCCGCGAACGGATGGCGGTTGGTGTTCAATCACGAGCCCGACGCGTGGGGCTCGCAGCACGATCCGAAGTTCGACGCCGCCGAAGTCGAGCTGCAGCACTCCGAAGGCCACACCGCTTCGCGTCCGTTTGCGGTGGCTCTCGTCCCAACCGGCAACGACCGCGGCCGCGTCATCGTCATCTGGGGGCCGCACGAGTGGAGCGCCGACTTCGTCATGACGGGCGCAATCAAGAATTAGGAATTAAGAATTAGGAATTAGGAATGCGCTCTCTGACGGTTGTGCTCGTCCTGGTCGCGGCCGCTACCGGAGCGCAGCAAGCGCCGACGGCAGCTGACGTCGACAGGCTGCCGGCCGAGCCACAACTGCTGCGCAGCTCGGCTCACACCTTCCGCGTGGTGCCTCTCAAAGGCCTGAAACGGCCGTTTGCGATGGCGTTCCTCCCGGATGGCGGACTGCTGGTCACGGAGCGAGCGGGACAGCTCCGGATCATCCGAAACGGCGTCCTCGATCCGCGAACGATTGCCGGGATGCCCGAGGTATTGGATCTGCGGCTGAAAGGGCTGCAGGACATCGCCCTACACCCCGCGTTCGAGAAGAACCGCTGGATCTACTTCACCTACTACAAGCCGAAGCCTGGCGAGAAGGACCTCGCCACTGCTGTGCTCGGGCGGGCGCGGTGGGACGGCGCGTACTCGCTGGAAGACGTGCGCGATCTCTTCGTCGCCGACGCATGGTGCGCCACGCCCTCGGCTTCGCGGATCGCCTTCGGTCGGGACGGCAAGATCTTCATGACCGTCGGCGTGCCGATCCGCGGGCGCGCCGGAACGGCCCAGCCGGAGGACTCGCAGTCTCCGGCGAACCACGCCGGCAAGGTCCTTCGCCTGAACGACGACGGCAGCGCGGCGGCTGACAACCCGTTCGCGGGCAATCCGACTTATCGACCTGAGATCTACGCGCTCGGAATCCGCAACATCCTCGGGCTGGCCGTACATCCCGAGACGGGCGAACTCTGGGAGAACGAGAACGGCCCGATGGGCGGCGACGAGATCAACATCATCCGACCCGGGCGGAACTACGGCTGGCCCGTGATCTCGTACGGCCGCGCCTACAACGGCGATCCGACCGGCGATTCATCCGGCCCGCTCACGACCGACCACGCCGCGCCCGGCATGGAAGCGCCGTTCCTCTTCTGGGTCCCGTCGATCGCGCCGTCGGGCCTCGAGTTCTACACCGGTGATGCATTCAAAGCGTGGAAGGGCAACATCTTCGTTGGCGGCATGCGCGGAACCGTGCTGCAACGGATCGTCCTGAACACCAAAGGGCTGCCGACGGTTCGGGAGTCGCTCCTGACCGAGTTGAAGCAGCGGATCCGCGATGTCAGACAGGGTCCGGATGGACTGCTGTACGTCCTCACCGACGAAACCCACGGCGCGCTGCTTCGTCTCGAGCCGGCGGATGCCGCCAGCGGAATTTCGAC
The DNA here is from genome assembly GCA_963728825.1 of uncultured Acidobacteriota bacterium. Taxonomy (GTDB): domain Bacteria; phylum Acidobacteriota; class Vicinamibacteria; order Vicinamibacterales; family CAVVIG01; genus CAVREM01. Next base: position 677,045 of record CAVSLA010000004.1, on the reverse strand, counting down.
GAGCGGCAGGCAGTAGAATTCCTAATTCCTAATTCCTAATTCCTAATTCTCCATTACAGGATTCACAGAAGCTCGTCGTCCGTCCACGGCGTCCGGCACGGTTCGCCGCGCTCGTACAGCTTGAGGTTGTCTGTCAGTCGGCGGACGACCGCGCCAGCCCCGGCCTTTTGTCCGCCAGCAATCAAATCGCGCTGGATGCCGATCGCTTCCGGGTAGCGCCCGAGCTCGGCCAGCGCCATCGCCATCGTCTCGCCGACATCCGGCGTCGGCTGCTGAGTGCGCAGCAGATCCTGGACAAGCGTCAGCGCGCGCCGGCCGTCACGGACCGGTGCGTCGGGCGCGGCGGCGAGGAGCCGGGCCAACGCGAGGATGAAGACGCGCTCGTGAGGGTAGGCCGTCACGGCTTCCGCCAGCCGATCGCGAGCATCGCGGTAGCGGCGGAGCTGGACCATCGCCAGCGCCTGACCCATGCGCGCGTCGACGTTCGCGGGATTCGCCGCGAGCACCTTCTGGTAATGCGCGAGCGACTCGCCAGGTCGCCGGAGCGCGCGCAGGCTCGCCGCCAGGCGGAGATGCGCCTCCGCGTAATCGGCCTGGTGCTGGAGCGCCGTGGAAAAGTAGCGGATGGCGTCAACGTGCTGCCCTTCGGCCGCGGCCAGCACGCCGAGGCTGTAGTGGGCGCGCGCGAATTCTGGCGAGACGCGGATCGCATGCTCGAACTCGGCGCGCGCGGCGCCATGCTCACCCTTCATGTAGAGCGCCGTCCCGAGCCGGTGACGCAGCGCGGCGTGGTCCGGCTCGAGCGCGAGGCCGCGGCGGAACTGCGCGGCGGCGGCGTTCCAGTCCTGGGCATCCAGAGCTCGAATGCCGAGCGTCTCGTAGGTCTGCGCGCTCTGCAGCAGCTCGTCGAGCTCCACCATCAGCGGATCGGCCGGCAGGATGTCGTGCTCCCGCCGCTGCTTCAGGTGCACGTCGGCTTTGCGCGCCTCACCGAGCCCGGTGTAGGCCAGCGCCAGGGGATAGTGCACGCCGGCCGCCTGCGGATCGCGCTCGAGGACGTCTTCCAGATGCTGAACGGCCCGGCGGTAGTCCTGCTTCGCGAGCGCGGTCCTGCCCAACCCAAATCGCGCGGACAGCGAGCTCGGCTGCAGTTCGAGCGCTTTCGCGAAGTGCGGCTCGGCGGACTCGGGCTTGCCCTGGGCCAGGTATACGTCGCCGAGCCAGAATGTGGCGGCGACATCGGCGGGCTGCAGCCCGATGACGCGCTGGAAAAGGACGGTGGCCGCCGGCAGATCGCCTTTCCGCCGCGCCAGATGGCCGAGATAGTACGGCCACCGGTGATCGCTCGAGTCGAGCGCCTGCGCGTTGACGAAGTACGCTTCCGCCGCTTCCGACTGCGCGGCCATCAGCAGTCGGCCCATCTCGCCGTAGGCGCCCGCCAGTTCCTTCGGCGATGCGGCGCGGTCGGCCAGCCTCGATGTCATCGCCGCATGTCGATCGCGGATCTGGGCCTGGACCGACGGAGACAGCTTCGAGAGATCCGGCAGCGACACCGGAAGAAGCGCCGAGCCATCCGGCGCCCGGCGCTCGTGCGTAGACGTCGCCGGATCCGGTTCGCGTGAACACGAAACGATGCCACAGCAGAACACACACAGCGCGCCCGCGGCCATGCGACCCTTCGACAGGCTCAGGGTCGTCCTGAGCTGCGTCGAAGGACGAGCCCGAGGACGAGCGAATCCGAGGGCGAGCATCATCGTAAGAACGCGCCGGGGGGTGGGGCCCCAGCGCCAGTGAAAGAACGTTTGTCTCACCGACCCTCTCCCTGCCGCAACGTCGTATAGCGGTCGATCGGAACCGAGCTCCACTCCTCCGTTTCCCCGGTCGGCCAGATCACGCGCACCGGTGGCGAAGTTGCCGCCGGCCCCAGACCGACCAGTACCCGCGGATCGTTGGTCGAACCATAGCTGCCGTCCGATCGAACGCGCCGCCACAACGGCGGGCCGTCCTTGCGCAGCACGCCCACACGTGCCCCCAACATGTCGCGCTTCGCATCACGTCCGACGAGCCTCAGGCCGACCCAATGAGAACGGTTGCCGATCTGATTGAGGAGCAGCTGCGCGCGACCTGCCGCATTGCCGACGAGCACGTCCACGTCACCGTCGTTGTCGACATCGCCGAACGCCGCGCCGCGGCCCGATGCCGATGCTGAGAACGACGCGCCGGCCTTCGACGTCGCGTCCTCGAAACGGCCGGTGCCAAGATTGCGAAACAGGACCTTGCGCTGCTCGTACGGGAACGGGTCGCCTTGCCGCCCCTCGTTGGCCACGATCGTACCGTTCGCCGCAAACGTGTCGAGCCACCCGTCGTTGTCGACGTCGAACCACGCGGTGCCCCACCCGGTGTACGGGAGGCTCAGCGCGCTGATCCCTGACGCCGCGCTCAGATCGCGAAACCGTGCGGCGCCGTCGTTCACGAACAGGTTGCTGCCCTCTCCGGTCAGCTCCGTGACAATCAGGTCCTCGTCGCCGTCGTTGTCGAAATCGCCGGCATCCACGCCCATGCTGGCTTCCGCTTTTCCTTCCGCGGTCACGGCGACCCCCGCCACGAGTCCCATCTCGCGGAATGTGCCGTCGCGCTGATTCACCCACAACAGGTTGTCCTCGCCATCGTTGGCGACGAATATGTCGATCCATCCGTCGGCGTTGAAGTCGGCGGTCGAAACGCCCAATGCCGGTCCGAAGCGGCCGCCGACCAGCGCCTTGGCGGTCACCTCGGCGAAGGTTCCGTTCCGCTGGTTGCGGTACAGCTGATCGGGACGGCCGCCGTAGATCTGCGGTGGGCAATAGTCCCGTCGCCCTGCCGGGTTGGGACACTTCGCCTCGTTCGCCATCGCGTAGTTGACGTTGTTCGCCACGTACAAGTCGAGCCACCCGTCACGGTCGTAGTCCACGAACGCCGCCGACACCGCGAAGCGCGCATCGTCGACGAGCCCGCTTGCCGCAGAGACGTCGGCAAAGGTTCCATCACCCTGGTTGCGCCACAGCTGGTTGGCGCCGAAGTTCGTCAGGAGCAGATCCACCCACCCGTCGTTGTCGACATCGCCGGCCGCCACGCCCAGTCCGTACTGCGTGGCCTGAATGCGGCTTTCGCGCGTCACGTCGGTAAAGCGGAGCGACCGGCCATCGGCGCGGGTCTCGAGGTCGTTCCGAAACAGGCGGCCCATGAGCGGCGTCCCGTCACGGGGCGGAATCAGCGCATCACGCGGGGTTTTGCCGGGGCGGAGCATGGTCCCCTGAACGAGATAGACGTCGAGATCCCCGTCGTTGTCGTAGTCGACCAACGCCACACCCGGCCCGAGGATCTCGGGGTAATAGAACTGACCAGAGGCACCGTTGAAGTGCATGAAGTCGAGACCCGCGTCTGCGGCGATCTCGGTGAACCAGTCCCCGCGAGCGAAATCGCGGCCAGACTGGGAAGCGCCTGCGGTGAGCGAGGTCGGAGGGCCGTCAGCGGTCCCCGCCCCGGTCTGCGTATCGGTCGCGCCGCAACCCACGGCGAGCACAAGGCTGACGAGGATTGCCGCCAAGCTGATGGGCATGTTGAGGATAGTGGCGCGGTAAGCTGCTCGGGCAAGTATAGCCTCAGGGTTTGAGGTCTCTCTATAATGGCGGCCTCGATGACGCGATCCCGATCCGCGAAAGGCCGCGACGCGGCGCAGCGCCGTGGGCCGAACGCCGCCCTGTTGCGATCCCGCTCATGGCTGGCGATCGTTCTCCTGGGTGGCGCAATCGCAGCTGGATGGCTGCTGCTACGGCAGCCAGCGCCTGCGGCGCCGGCGCGCGCGAACGTGTCGCCCGGTAACCGTGCGATGGCAGATCGGCTCGCCGCCATCGCTGATGCAGCCGACACCGTCGGATTGGAGCAGGCCTCCGGGATGGTCTTCGGCACCAACCAGCCGCACCTCATCCCGGTCCTGCGGCGGCTGGTCGGCGCCACGACGGATCCGATCGAAGCGTTTTCGGTGCGCGTGAGGCTCGCGGCGCAGCTGCTGCAGGCTGGATTCAGCAAAGAGGCGTTGCAGGAACTGGAGGCGCTCGTGCCGCTCCTGGCCGCGCTGCCGGCCGCGCGTGTCCCGGCGGAACAGAAGGCTCAGGAAGCGGCGCGTCTCGACGGAGCGATCGGACTCGCCGCGTTACGCATGGGCGAACAGGAAAACTGCCTGTTGAACCATCGCGCGACGTCATGCATTTTCCCGATCGATCGCAACGCCACACACACGCTGCAGGCTGGCGCCAGGCGCGCGATCGAGGCCTTCACCAGACGGCTCGCGGCAGAGCCGGCGAATCTGGCGACCAAATGGCTTTTGAATATCGCGTACATGACCGTCGGCGAATACCCGGACGGGGTCCCCCGCCGCTGGCTGATTCCGCCCGACGTGTTCCGCTCCGAGTACGACATCAAGCCATTCCCTGACGTCGCGATGGCCGCGGGCGTGGATACGATCGGCCTGGCCGGCGGCAGCATCATCGAAGACTTCGACGGCGACGGGCTGCAGGACATCGTCGCGTCCTCATGGGGTCTCCGCGATCAGCTTCGCTTTTTCAAGAACGACGGCCAGGGACGGTTCGTCGATCGGACGCGCGAGGCAGGTCTCGTCGGCCAGCTCGGCGGCATCAACGTCAACCACACGGACTACAACAACGACGGCCGCCCGGACATTTACGTCATCCGCGGCGGCTGGCTGCGCGAAGCGGGGCTCCATCCGGACTCGTTGCTGCGCAACAACGGCGATGGCACGTTCGAGGATGTGACTGAGGCCGCAGGACTATTCAGCCTGCATCCGACGCATTCGGTGGCCTGGGGCGATTACGACAACGATGGGTGGCTGGACCTGTTCGTCGGCCATGAGGACTGGGGACTGAATACTCATCCGGTACAGCTGTTCCGGAACAATCGCGACGGCACGTTCACCGATCAGGCTGCGGCGTTCGGCTTCGGTGTGATGGGCGTGGTGAAGGGCTCCGCCTGGGGCGATTACGACAACGACGGATGGATCGACCTGTACGTCTCGATATTCGGCAAGCCGAACCTCCTCTTCCGGAACGAGCGAGGCGTCCGTTTCACCAACGTCACGCAGTCGGCCGGCGTCGCCGAGCCGGTGAACAGCTTTCCGACCTGGTTCTTCGACTACGACAACGATGGCTGGCTCGACCTCTTCGTCGGCGGGTTCGACGAGGCCGGCGCGGATGCCGTCGCCGCACTGTATCTCGGCACGAAGCGGCCCAGTGGCACGCCGCGCCTGTACCGGAACCGGGGCAACGGCACATTCGAGGACGTCACCATCGCGGCGAAACTGGACCGCGTGCTGCTGGCCATGGGCGCCAACTTCGGGGATCTCGATAATGACGGCTTCCTCGACATCTACGTCGGCAACGGAGCCCCCGACCTGAACACGCTCGTCCCGAACCGCATGTTTCGAATCTCGACGGTCGGATCTTCCAGGACGTCACGACGTCGGGCGGCTTCGGCCACCTGCAAAAGGGTCATGGGGTCGTCGTTCGGCGATCTCGACAACGATGGCGATCAGGACGTGTTCGAGGTGATTGGCGGCTGGTTCACCGGCGACAGTTATCAGAACGTGCTGTTCCAGAATCCCGGCCACGGCAACCGCTGGATCACGATCGTGCTGGAAGGAACCCGCTCAAACCGGATGGCGATCGGTGCGCGTGTAAAGATTCAGGTGACCACCCCCGCCGGTTCGCGAGTCATTCACCAGGTGGTGTCCGGCGGCGGCAGCTTCGGCGATTCATCCCTGCAAGTAGAGACGGGCCTCGGCGACGCGACCGCGATCGAAGCGATCGAGGTGAAGTGGCCAGCGACCGGACAGACGCAGGTTTTTCGCGACGTGGCGATGGATCAGTTCGTGAAAGTCCGCGAGGGCGATCCGACGATCGTCCGGCTGACGCGCGAGCGCTTCGTCGTCGGGGGCGCGGCGCATGCCGGGCACGGCTCAGCGCGGTGACATCGAGGCCATCACCTGGGCAGCATCCCTTCAAGTTCCCGCAGCTTCGGCTGCTCGGGATGCACGCGGCGCGCTCTCGCCAGCCAGTCCCGCGCATCCTCGGTCCGGCGCAGGCTGATGAGCGCCATCGCGCCGCCGGCCCACGCCTCGGGCCGTGCCGGATCGATGTCGATCGCCCGCTGATAGTGCTGCAACGACGCAGCGGGCTGACCGGAGACCCGCAGCGCTTCGGCCAGGCCGAGCCGGGCTTCGGGTGAACTGCCGTCGGCGCGCAGCGCAGCGGAGAACCGATTTCCGGCCTCTTTGAACCGGCCGTTCAGATTGTCAATCAGCCCCAGGCTGATGTGCGCCTTCACGTGGTCGGAGTCACGGCGCAGCACTTCCTCGAACTCGCGCACCGCGCCCGCTTCATCGCCGGCGGCGTAGAGCGCCGTTCCGAGCCGATGGCGCAGCGACGTGTCGTCCGGAGCGAACTCGAGGCCCTGGCGGAAGGTATCGATTGCCGCCCGCCAATCCTGCGCGCGGAGCGCCTCCACGCCACGGCGCTCGTACATTGTGACGCTGGCGATGAGATCGCCGTCGCCATCGCGCAGCGGATCGGCAATCGTCGGCCACGATTCGCCGCGCCGCCGCAGATGGACATCGGCCTTGGCCTGGTCGCCCAACGCCCGATAGGACATCGCGAGCGGATAGTGAATCGCGGTAGCCGTGGCCTCGAGCGCGAGCGCCCGCTCGAACCGTTCGGCGGCCTGGGCATACGCCCGCCGCGCCAGAGCCGCCCGCCCCGCGCCGAACAACGCCGCGGCAGAGGGCTGCGCCGATCCCGCTTTCAGAAACAGCGACTCGGCGTCTTCGAGCCTCCCGTCGTCGAGGCGCGTCTCGGCCAGCCAGATGAGTGCGGGCGCGTGATTGGGCCGCAGTGCGAGTGCCCGTTCGAACGCCGGCCCGGCCCGGATCCGATCGCCGCTGAGCAGATAGACGTGGCCGAGCATGTAGGGCCACCGCATGTCGTCCGGAGCCAGCGTTTGCGCGTGGAGATAACAGCGCTCCGCCGGATCTCCCAGCTTCGCCGCGAGCAGCAGCCGTCCCAGACTCCCGTACGCGGCCGCGCGCTCGTTCGGCGAAGCGCTCGGGTTGTCGACGACGCGAGTAAAGGAGCCGAATTGATCGCGAATCTGTTGCCGAACGGGGGGAGCCAATCGAGAGAGATCGGGCAGGACGACCGCCGGCTCAGCAGCCGGCTGTGCAGGTTCCGGAGAGCATGCTGGACCGACGATCAGACAGACGTACAGCACTCCCATCAGCTTCGGTCTTCTCTGCGTCCTTTGCTCCCTCTGCGTCCTCGTCAACGACCAGTCCCCTGTCTGAGCGTGGTGTATCGATCGATCGGCACGGAGGACCATTCCTGCGTCTCGCCAGACGGCCAGATCACTCGGACGCGCGGCGGATCGGCGGCATCGCCAAGCCCCACGAGGACCCGCGGGTCGTTGGCCGACGCGTAACTTCCGTCGGCCCGGGCACGGCGCCAAAGGACCGCGCCGTTCGACCGGACGATCCCCACCCTCGCGCCTACCATGTCCCTGGCCACGGTGCGGCCGACCAGCCGCAGCCCGACCCAATGCCGACGCTGCCCGATGTTGTTGACGAGCAACCGCGCGCGACCCGCGGCGTTCGCGACGACGACGTCAGTGTCGCCGTCGTTGTCGAGATCGCCGAACGCGGCGCCGCGGCTCGCTTCCACAAGGTCGAACACCGTTCCGCCCCGCTTCGTAACATCCTCGAAGCGGCCCGCCACGTTCCGCAGCAACTGGTTGCGTTGGCCCAGCGGAAATGGATCCGCAGGAGCACCAACGGCGGCTGCATTCTGATTGACGTCGCCATTGACCGCCAGCACGTCCAGCCAGCTGTCGTTGTCGACGTCCAGCCAGGCGGCGCCGAACCCGGTGTACGGCAGGCTTGCCTGCCGGATGCCGGTGCGTGCGCTCTGTTCCTCGAACAGCCCCGTGCCGTCGTTGACGTAGAGGGTACTGCCCTGGCCGATCAGCTCGGTGATGAACAGATCCTCGTCGCCGTCGGCATCGAAGTCGCCGGCGTCCACCCCCATGTTGGCCTTGCGCTCGCCGGAAGCGCCGAGCGCCGCACCGGCAGCCAGCGCCGTGTTCGTGAAGGTGCCGTCACGCTGGCTGATCCACAGCTGGTTCTCCTGTTCGTCATTGGCGACGAAGATGTCGATCCAGCCGTCGCCGTTGAAGTCGGCGGTCGACACGCCCAACGCCGGCCCGAACTGGCGCGCCAGACCCGACTGGATCGTCACATCGACGAACTTGCCGCGCCCCTGATTCCGATAGAGGCGGCTCGGCTGCGCAGGGTAGGCACTCGGCCGGCAGTAGTCCGGCTGCCCGGCAACGCCGACGCAGCGGATGTGCGCTGCGAAGCTATAGCGCAGGTAGTTGCCGACGAACAGATCGAGCCACCCGTCGCGATCGATATCGACGAAGGCCGCCGATACGCCCCACGAGTCGGGATCGTCCGTGCCGCTGGCGGCCGACACGTCGGAGAAGGTACCGTTGCCGTTGTTGCGAAACAGCTGATTGCGCCCGAATCCGGTGACATACAGATCGACGTCGCCGTCGTTGTCGATATCGCCGGTCGCGACACCCATTCCGTAGCCGCGCGTTCGAATGCCGCTGGCGGCCGTCACGTCGGTGAAGCGCAACACGCGCTTGCCTGCCGCATCGACCGTCAGGTCGTTCCGATACAGCCGATCTTCCAGGTCGCCAGGAGGCGGCGGTATGAGCGGTGTTCCCTTCGCCAGCGTCCCGCTCTGCACGAGGTAGACGTCGAGATCGCCGTCGCCGTCGAAGTCGAACACCGCGGCGCCCGGCGCCATGATCTCCGGCTGATGGAACCCGCCGGTCATGCCATTGAAGTGGACGAAATCGAGTCCGGATTCCGCCGCGCGGTCTGTGAACCAGTCCGCTTCCGCGACGGGTGACGGTCGACTATCGGCCGGAGGCTGCGTGGGGGGCTGGCCACCGCAGGACGCGGTGAAGAGGAGCGTGAGGAGGAAGAATCTGGTAGTCGGGAAATCGAGTAATCGGGTGATTGAATTGTTCAATTGATCAATCAATTACCCGATTACCCAATTCCCCGATTACCCGACTACGCGATTGGCTACTGCTGCTGTCCCTGAGCGTTCGCCGGTCGTGCCTGCGCCGGCGCCGGCGCGTTGCACAGCGGACAGCCGATCACGTGATCGTTGCGCGTCAGCTTGAGCTTCGCCCGCCGCTCCGCCATCTCCGCTTCGAACTGCTCGTCGGTCAACGCCACCCGCATCCCCAGGTCGATGAACATGTTCGCCACCGACCGGTTCCCCGACCCCTGCCAGTTCCGCGGATCCGGGATGTTCTTGTTCGCCGGCGAATTGTCCATGTAGCCGATGATGTGCAGAATCGTCCCCTTCGGCAGAATCGGCGCGTGATCGTCGTCATACGCGTAGCCCCGCACCCAGTTGTGGTCGTAGCCCGCGCAGGTCAGCGTCTCGATGTTGATCCCCCAGATCGCTTCCAGGCACATCCGCATCCCCGGCGCGTGCAGGTGCGGCTCGAAGGTCACGATCTTGGTGTGCTCCTGCAGCACCGCATACGCGTGCAGCTGCTGGCCCGCTTCCATCGGCTTGATGTCGATGTCCACGCCGTTGCCGAGCGCAATCAATGCCGGGCGGAGCTTGGGCTTGTAATCCTTGGGATGGAACTTGAAGCCGACCTCGAGGTGCGCCGTGGTGTCGCGCCCGTTCGAATGCAGGTGCACCGAGTCGGACACGATCTCCGAGCCTGCCTTGAGGAGCCTGCCGGAATCATCGTCGAAGAAGTCGGGGTTGCGGCCAACTTCGTGAACCGGCCAGAACCCGGCCAACGGATCCTGGTCGGTCGCTTCAGGCACCGCGGTCCGCCAGATCATGTGATGGACGACGAATCGCCCGCCAACGGTGTGTCGGCCGTCGCCGCCGTTCTTGACGTCGTTGACTTCCTTGATCTCGATCGCCGATACGTAGCGGTCCTCGGTCAGGCCAATCGGGACGCTCGGCACTTCGCCCCACCAGTCGGGGGCATTCCCCTTCACGACGACATCCTTCATCCGGACCACCAGGTCGGGCTTGCCGATACGCCACGCGGTATCGTCGCCGAAGGTGCGCGCCGGCGGCAGGTCCGCGGCGTTGCCAAGCGGTGCGCCGCTGTCGGCCCACTTCGCGATCTTCGTGATTTCCTGGTCGCTGAGCGACGGGTCGTCCTTGTAATGCTGGATGCCGACGTTCTTCTCCACGTACCACGGCGGCATCACACCAGCGCGCGGGCCGACGGAAGTCCGCGTCTTGATGGCGCGCGCCCACGGCCGCACCTCTTCGTAGGTGACCAACGACATCGGAGCGACGCCATTCGGTCGGTGGCAGTTCTGACAGCTCCGCTGCAGGATCGGCGCGATGTCCTTGGCAAACGTCACCTGGGCACCAGCTGCCGGCTGCTGCGCATTGACGATGGGCCCGAGCGTCGACGCGCTCAGCAGCGCGAAACCCACCGCCGCTACTCCGATAAATACCTTCTTCGTCGCCATCAGTGCTCCTTGCTTGCTCTAGATTCGCCGGTCAGCGCGTCACCGTCACGGTTATCTCATCATCAGTGTACAGCGCGCCGTCGTCGGCGCGCGCACGCAACACGTAAGTGCCTGGTTCGGCAAACGTCACCCGTGCCGCCCATTTGTTATCGGACGGCAACACGGGGGGCTGCCACAACGGCGCCCAGGGCGAGTTGCCGCCGGCGCGCGTGTCCTCCCAGATCTTTACCTGGGGCGGGTCGAACTCGACGTTACCGGTGCCTCGGTAGAGGAACCACGAGAGATGGAGGCCGTTCGCCTTGCCGACCGTAATCCGTGACGGCGGGTTATAGGCGGGATTGCGATTCTGGCCGGTCAAAAGCCTTGTACGGGATTACCCGGATCGCCCGCCGGCGCACCTTGTCGCACTCGGCGTCCCTCGGGTGCACCGCGTCCCTCGGGTGCACCGCGTCCCTCGGGTGCACCGCGCCCTCTGCGCGCGCCTGCGCCGCGTCCTTCCGGACCGCCCTGCCTGCCTCGCGCGCCTTGCCCGCCCGGACCCGCTGGCTGGCCGCCACGGCGGCGCGGGACGCCGTCGTCGGTGACGAGAACGCTGAGGGCGAGCGGCTGTCCAACTTTTGCCGTGAGACGTTTGTCGCCTTCGACCTGGACGACCGGCCGCTTGTTGGCGCGCATCTCGGGGCTGCTGGTGCCGGCGCCGAGCGCGCCGGTTTCGGACGCAATCACGACGTCGTCGATCTTGTAGTCGGTGCGGAGCGTGGCGTACGCCTTCTCCGTCTTCCCTTTGGTGGTGAGCGTCCAGACCATTTCGTCGGTTTCAGTGAAGTTCTTGGGCGCCCGGACCCTGAACATGAACCGATTGCGCCGAGGCTGGAAGTGCGTCGGCTGGCCGAGATCCGGACCGCCGGGCTGAAGGTTGTTGTCGGGACCGACCGGCACGTCGATTTCTTCGGTCCAGTTCCGGTTCATGTAGCCGAACAGGAAGTAACGGGTTCCGTCGGCGTCCTCTTCCCATCCTTCGAAGGCCGGCGAGACGTTCTGCCCGTGCGTATAGGACTGCGCGCCGGCCGACTGACCGGCCAGCACGAATGCGGCAGCCGTGATCATCGTCAGGCGCGCGACTGTTTCTCGCTTCAGAATTCTCATTCGATGTCCTGTCCTGTCTTCCGTTACGGCGCTACGGTAACCGTGATCTCGCTGTCGGTGTCGGCCGCCCCATCCGACGCGCGGCATTTGAGCACGTAGGTGCCCGGCTTATCGAAGGTGACGGTTGTCACCCACTTGTTCTCAGGCGGTGACGGCGGCGTCCGCCACAATGCCGCCCACGGCGAGTTGGCGCCGGCACGCGTGTCTTCCCAGACCTTGACCTGGGGCGGATCAAAGGCGACCTGGCCGCCGCCGCGGAAGACGAACCAGGAGACGCGCAGCCCGGTCTCGCTTCCAACAGTACTTTGACGAGGAGGAATGTACGCAGGGTTCCGTGGCGGCGGCGCGCCGGCGGGCAGATCGGTTCGAACCCGGATCCTCGCCTCGTCGGATCGCCGCGGTTTCGGCACGCCGTCGTCCGTCGCCCACGCCACCAGCGTTACCGGTTGGCCGACGCGCGCCGTCCGGCGCTTCTCGCCGTCGACTTTCAGCGTCGGCGCCTTGTTCGCGCGAATCTGCGGGTCGCTCGTGCCGGCGCCGAGCGCGCCCGTTTCCGAAGCCCGCACCATCGAGTCGACGCGATAATCGGTCGCCAGCGTCGCGTAGGCCTTTTCCGTTTTGCCTTTGGTGGTCAGGGTCCAGATCAACTCGTCCTTGTCGGTGAACCCTGTGGGCACCGGAACCCTGAAGGCGAAGCGGTTGCGCCGCGGCAGGAAGTGTGTCGGCTGACCGAGATCCGGTCCGCCGGGCTCAATAATGTTCTCGGGGCCAACCGGCACGTCGAGCTCTTCTTCCCAGTTCCGGTTCATGTACCCGAAGACGAAGTACCGGGTGCCGTCGGGATCCTCTTCCCACCCTTCGAACGCCGGCGAGACGTTCTGACCCCGTAGATAGGTCTGCGCTTCGAGGACGTGCCCGACGCACAGCCCCGCCACCGCGACGACGAGCAGCCGCGTCCATGCAGATTTCATAGAGAGAATCTGATCGCTTACGGTTGCTGTCGCCTGCCCGTATTCGCCTCGGGCGCGCCGTGCGTCGCTGCGGCGCCGCGCGGCGTTGCACAGCGGACAGCCGATCACGTGATCGTTGCGCGTCAGCTTGAGCTTCGCCCGCCGCTCCGCCATCTCCGCTTCGAACTGCTCGTCGGTCAACGCCGCCCGCATCCCCAGGTCGATGAACATGTTCGCCACCGACCGGTTCCCCGACCCCTGCCAGTTCCGCGGGTCCGGGATGTTCTTGTTCGCCGGCGAATTGTCCATGTAGCCGATGATGTGCAGGATCGTCCCCTTCGGCAGAATCGGCGCGTGATCGTCGTCGTACGCGTAGCCCCGCACCCAGTTGTGGTCGTAGCCCGCGCAGGTCAGCGTCTCGATGTTGATCCCCCAGATCGCCTCCAGGCACATCCGCATCCCCGGCGCGTGCAGGTGCGGCTCGAAGGTCACGATCTTGGTGTGCTCCTGCAGCACCGCATACGCGTGCAGCTGCTGGCCCGCTTCCATCGGCTTGATGTCGATGTCCACGCCGTTGCCGAGGCTCACGCTCGCGCGCCGGTACAGCGGCTTGTAGTCCTTCGGGTGGAGCTTGAAGCCGATTTCGAGGTGCGCCTTCGTGTCGCGGCCGTTCGAATGCAGATGGACCGAGTTCGACACGACGTGCGAGCCGGCCCTGAGCAACCGCGCCGCGCGCGGATCGAAGTAGTCCGGGTTGCGGCCGACCTCGTGAACCGGCCAGCCGGTGCTGTCCTCTTCGTCGCCCGCCACCTGTTGGCGCTCGGCGACCTTGTCCAGCACGCGCGTGCTCCAGATCATGTGGTGGAACACGAAGCGGCCGCCGACCGTGTGCCGTCCGTTGCCGGATGTCGGCACGTCGTTGACCTCTTTGATCTCGATCGCGGCAACGTATCGATCTTCGGTGAGGCCGACCGGCACGCTTTCAATTTCTCCCCACCAGTCGGGCGCGTTGCCCTTGACGACGAGGTCCTTCGTCTTGACGATGATGTCCGGCTTGCCGATGCGCCAGGCCGTGTCGTCCGCCCACACGCTTCGCGGTCGGCATGTCGGCGGGGTTGCCGAGCGGCGCCCCGCTGTCGACCCATTTCGCGATCTTGGCGACCTCCTGGTCACTGAGCGACGGGTCGTCCTTGTAATGCTGGATGCCGATGTTCTTCTCGACGTACCACGGCGGCATCACACCGGCGCGCGGGCCGATGCCGGTCCGCGTCTTGATGGCACGCGCCCACGGGCGCACGTCTTCGTAGGTCACCAGCGGCATCGGCGCCACGCCATTCGGTCGATGGCAGTTCTGGCAGCTGCGCTGCAGAATGGGTGCGATGTCTTTGGCGAACGTCACCTCGGCGGCGGCCGGCTGCTGGGCGCGCGCGGCGGTGCCGATCGCCTCGTTCGCAACCGGTCCCATGAGGGAAGGGGCGAGCCAGATCGCTCCAACGATCATGACCCAGCCGAGGTACTCCTCAGGCGCATCGGATACACTCCTTCCGCGTTCGCGGAAAAATTCCGGCTGCCAGAATAGCGGTTTTAGGGGAAGCGCTCAATGACAATCGCGTGATTTTCGCGCCACGCGACCGCTCGGCCGGACCGGTCTCAACCGCGGATATCCAGGAAAAGCATGGGGTTACGGTCGGGGTCGAAACCCGGTCCCTGACGACCTACAATCGGGGCCTCTGCCGGAACGCATGGAAGCAAGCGAGGGCCGATCGCGCGTGCTGATTGTCGAGGACGAGGAAGCGATCCGCGATCTCGTCGGCTTCCATCTCGACCTGACCGGCTACGAATGCACCAGCATCGGCGATGGCCGCGAAGCGCTCGCCCTTGTGGTCCAGCGACCCTTCGACCTCATCGTGCTCGACCTCGGCCTCCCGACGCTCGACGGGATGAGCCTCTGCCGGGCGATTCGGCAGGAAGGCGTCAACCGCGACGTGCCGATCCTGATGTTGACGGCGCGCCGCGAAGAAGCGGACAAGGTGCTGGGCCTCGAGAGCGGCGCGGACGATTACCTCACGAAGCCGTTCGGCGTCCGGGAATTCCTGGCGCGCATCAACGCCCTCATGCGGCGGCCGCGCAGCACGTGGCGCGCCGCAACTGTCCCGGGGCACCGGCCCATCCTGTCCGCAGAGGGCGTCACCGTCGACCCGGTCAGACGCCGCGTCGTGTGCGACGGCCAGGTCGTCGCCTTGACGCCCCAGGAATTCAGCCTGCTCTACGTATTGATCGCGAACCCCGGCGTGGTGCTCACGCGCGAGGATCTGCTGGCGCGTGTCTGGGAGAACAATGTCTACGTGACCGATCGCGGCGTCGACGCTCTGGTGAAGCGGCTGCGACGCAAGATCGAGGTGAATCCTTCTCAGCCGACGCGGATTCTCACCGCACGCGGCGCAGGGTACAAGTTCGGCGAGGGTGAGCTGTGATCCGGTCGAGTCTCTACGCCCGCATCGCGGTCGGATTCGTCCTGCTGATCGCCCTCGTGCTCGCGGTGCAGGCCGTCGTATTTCTGTGGCTCGTCGGTCGGCGCGAAGACCCGAATTACCTGGAGCTCACCAGCCGTCTCGCCGCTGAGCTCTCGCACGACCTTCAGGTCAATCCGGCAGTCAACCTGGACAATCGGATTGCCCGTCTGCACCCGCGCGAAGCGGTGTTCGTGATCATGAAGGACGGCCGCGTCAGCAGCGCGCGCAAGGCGCCGCCGGAGAGCATCATCGAGACCGTCGAGGGGCATTTCACGCGCCCGATCGACGAGCGCATTCTCAGAGACTGGGTGAGGAGCCAGTACCGCGGTGTCCCGGTGATGGTGAACGGCGCGGTCGCCGGCGTGCTGGGGGTGGTGCCGCTCACACCCATCGAACGGTTCGGACCGGAGCTCGCCGCGATTGGCGCGGTGCTGCTGATCGTGGGCGCGCTGATCGCGTCGTTGGTGATCGTCGGGCCGGTACGTTCGCGGATCCAGGAGCTGCGCCGCGCCGCAGGCAGACTCGGCTCCGGCGATTTCACCGTCCGCGCGCGCGAGGCGGGCCGCGACGAAGTGGCGGAGCTCGCCCATGCGTTCAATGCCATGGCCGATGAGCTCGAACGACGCGCCACGGCGCTGGATGCCTCAGACCGCGCCCGGCGGCAGCTGATCGCCGACGTGTCCCATGAGCTCATGACCCCACTCACCGCGATTCTCGGTCACCTCGAGACGCTGAGCATGACGGAGCTCCGGCTCGACGAGGCGAAGCGGGTGCACCAGATTGCGATTACGACGCGCGAAGCCAAGCGGCTCGAGCGGCTGATCGGCGACCTGCTCGACATGGCACGGCTCGAAGCCGGCGGCGGCGAGCTCGAGATCCAAACCATCGACACCCGCGACTTGTTCGAACAGGTCGCGGCGCATCACGAACACGACTGCCGGATCCGCAACATCCGGTTCGTCACGGCCATCGCCGGTGACGCGGAGACCCTGGCGGTCGACCCGTTCCGGCTGGAACAGGCGGTCGAAAACGTCACCGCCAACGCGATTCGTCATACGCTCGACGGCGGCACGATTCACCTGGGCGCCGAACGGGCCGGCGAGACGATCGTCATCACCGTGACCGACTCCGGCGAGGGCATCGCGCCGGAGCATCTCCCGCACATCTTCGATCGCTTCTACAAGACGGCGTCGGCGAAGGGAATGGCCTCGCGGGGCAGCGGCCTCGGCCTCTCGATCGTCAAGGCCGTCGTCGCACGACATGGCGGGCGCGTCGATGCCACCAGCACGGTTGGCGTGGGAACGACCGTCCGCATTGAGCTTCCATCGCCGGCGACCAAGGGGTCAGATCTTGATTTTCGACCAGCGTCTGATGTCGAAGGTCGAAAATCAAGATCTGACCCCTTTGTGGCCGGGATCGTGATCGCCGCCGTCATCAGCACGGCCGCCACCGTCTCGGCGCAGGAACGCGTCACCTTCAGCGAGCACATCGCACCGATCGTCTACCAGCGCTGTGCACCCTGCCACCGGCCGGGTGGCGCCGCGCCGTTCAGTCTGATTAGCTACGACGAGGTGCGGCAGCGAGCCACCCTCATCGCGCGCGCGACGAGCACACGGTACATGCCGCCCTGGAAACCTGACGCGCCGTCGGGGACATTCGTCGGCGAGCGTCGCCTCACCGAAGCACAGATCGCGTCGTTCGAGCGTTGGGCCAAGACGGGTGCGGCCGAAGGCGACCGGACGGCATTGCCCCCCGCAGCGGCGCCGACGTCCGAGTGGCAGCTCGGCACGCCCGACATCGTGATCAGCTTGCCGCAATACACGCTCCGCGCCGACGGGATCGACGTGTTCCGCAACTTCGTCGTGCCGATTCCCGGCTCCGGTCTGCGTTACGTCCGCGGACTGGAATTCCGTCCCGGATCCCCTGCCGTTCACCACGCCAACATCCGGATCGACTACACGGCGACCGGAGAACGGCTGGACCACGCCGATCCCGCGCCGGGGTACGAAGGCGTGATCCCCCGCACGGCGGACTACCCAGACGGGCATTTCCTCGGATGGACTCCCGGTCAGTTTCCCCCAGCCGCTCCAAAAGGCCTCGCGTGGCAGCTTGGCGAAGCCGGTCGATTCGTCGTGCAGCTACACATGCGGCCGACGGGAAAGCCGGAGGCGATCGCACCGGCCATCGGTCTTTTTCTGACAGACGAAGCGCCTTCCCGACTGCCGGTGATGCTGCGACTGGGACGGCAGAACATCGACATTCCGGCCGGCGTCAGCCGTTACGTGTCAGCCGACGAGTACACACTGCCTGTGGACGCGGAGATCCACGCGTTGCAGCCGCATTCGCATTATCGAGCGGCAACGGTCCGCGCGACGGCAACGCTGCCCGATGGCACGACTCGAACACTGGTGTCGATCCCGCAGTGGGATTTCGGCTGGCAGGATGTCTATCGTTTCGTGACGCCGTTCTGGCTGCCGGCCGGCACGCGCCTTCGCACGGAATACGTGTTCGACAACTCGAGCGCCAACCAGCGCAACCCGGAGAATCCGCCGACACGAGCGCGCTGGGGGTTCAAGTCGTCGGACGAGATGGGCGACGTGTGGATTCAGGTCATGACCCGGAGCGCTGCCGACCGGCGGCGTCTCGTGCGCGATTTCCGTCCCAAGGGAGCCGCCGAGGAAGCGGTCGGCTACGAGACGCAGATCACCGCGGATCCGGACAACCCGGCCCTGCGCGATGATGTGGCGCTGCTCTACCTGGAACTGGGCAAGGCGGACGCAGCCGTCGCCCAATTCGAGGAGGCGGCACGGCTGCGACCGGATTCGGCAACCGCCATCTACAACATCGGCACCGCGCATGAAGCCGCCGGACGCCTTGGCGAGGCCGCCGCCCGCTACGAAGCATCAATGCGCCGCGACGCGACCTACGCCCCGCCTCGTGTGAACCTCGGGACAATCCGGCTGATGCAAGGCCGTCCGAGCGAGGCGCTGACGCTCTATGCGGAGGCGGTCCGACTTCAACCCGACAATGCGGATGCCCGCAACAATCTCGGTCGGTTGTTGTTTGCGCAGGGGCAGGAACGCGAGGCGTTGGAACAGCTGCGGCAGGCGGTGCGCGTGCAGCCGTCGCACGTCGCCGCGCACTTCAATCTCGCCAGCGTGCTGTTGCAGGGCGAAGCGGACGCTCGCGGCGCTCTTCGCCACTTCCGCGAAGCCAGCCGCCTGAGGCCGGAGTGGACGCCGCCGCTCATCGCCACGTCGTGGATCCTCAGCAGCCATCCCGATCAGACGATCCGCGACTCGAGTGAAGCGATCCGGCTCGCGGACGAGGCCGTCGAGCTGTCGAATCGCGCCGACGCTTCCGCCCTCGACGCGCTCGGCGCCGCGTATGCCTCGGCCAGCCGATTCGAGGACGCGGTCACAGCTGCCTCGCAGGCCGCAGAACTCGCCACGCGCGCGGGCGCCAAACAGCAGCTCTCGGAGATCACGGCCCGGTTGGCGCTCTACCAGACGCGCCGGCCGTATGTCGAGCAGGTACGCTGAGACGAGCACACGGAGCCTGCGGAGGTCGCAGACCAACGCGGAGACACGAAGACCCGGAGAACGCGCGGAGAAGACCCGAGCGTGCGACCAGCGGCCGGCACTGCCGGCCGCGTGCTGACGATGAACGAGTTTGTGAAAATACAAGCCACACGTTCACAGAGGGCTTGTATTTTCTCGAACTCGTTCATCGCAGCGCCCCGCTGCGCGGGGCGGTCGCACGCCGCAGCGTGACTTCTCCGTGCGGGCTCCGTACCTCCGCGACTCCGTGTTGGTCTGTGGCCTCCGACCGCTCCGTGACCCTCGAGGATCAAAAACGCAGCAGCCGGTTCACCTTGACGATGAACGCGCGGTTGCGCAGGGTCGGAAACCGCGGCGACAGGCTATCGCGCTCTTCGTTGAAGACGACGAACAGCTCGCTGCCCGGGTGATACTCCCATCGGAAGCGCACGTTCGCGCTGACCAGGTCGTTGCTGGAGTTGTACTGCAGGAGCGCGCTGGCAAACATCAAGGGCGTCACGGTATAGGTCACCCGCGATCCGACCAGGGTCGTGGTAAACGCGCCGCTCGGCAGGTCCACCCAGTTGATCGAGATGTTCGGCTCGAGCGAGAAGCGCGACGTCAGGTTGATCCGGCTGCGGTTGAAGCTGACGGCGGTCAGCTGCCCGTCGTAGAACTCGCCGCCTTCGAGCGTGACGCTGCCGGACAACGGCCGCTGCTGCCCGAAGGTGTAACCGACCCGAGCCGCCGCGAAATCGTGGCCGCCGGGCAGGATGCGGACGCCGGGCGCGATCGTGAACGGCGCAACAAGGTGTTCGTGGGTATCGGCCACGCCTGCGAAGAACCGATCGCTCGTCTGCAGCTCGATCGCGAACTCGCCATCGAGATCGCGCGTTTCCAGCCGACCGCGGCCGTCTTCGATGTAATCGACCGTCCCGGTCCATGAAAATTTTCTGATCGTCGGCATCGAGGCCGGCCGCGGGCTGAAGCGGAACCGGCCGAAGCTCCGCCGCATGTCGACGCGCCTGACGTAGCCGACTTCCGGGTTGAAGTCGTTGCCGATGACCATGCGATCGACCTGCACGCCGTAGCGGTCGCCAATGTAGTCGAGCTGCGTCCGATAGCTGGTGTCGTCGCCCGTGCGCCCTGCCGAGCGGGTTTTCGCCCAGTAGGCGTTGACGAACAGATTGCTGTAAAAGGTCAGCGCTGCATCCAGACCAAAGGTCTGGTTCGAGCCGATCTGGTTCTGCGCCACGGATCGGTTGGTGAAGATCGCGCCGACGCTGCTGCGGCGCAGAAAGTCGCTCTTGACGCGCACCACCGAGAAATTCGTCGACGGCGCGCCGCGCTGAGCGAGCGGGACCTGCTCGTCCGGTTCCTCGCGCGTCTGCATGTTGAGCGCGCCGACATTGAACCGGCCGATCCGGCCGGTCACCCGGCCGCCGGCGGCAATCGGCACCTGACGCCCCTGATTGAGGCCGATCCGGCGGCTGTAGAACAGAATCGGGACATCGCCGGCGCTGCCGGCCTGTCCGCCGCCGGCACCTGCAAACGCGTACGTGCCGGCGTTCTCGAGGAAGAAATCGCGCTTCTCGGGGAACAGCAGGCTGAAGCGCGTCAGATTCACCTGCTGCTCGTCGGCTTCCACCTGCGCAAAGTCGGTGTTGACCGTGAAGTCGGCGGTCAGGTTCTGCGTGATCCCGTACTTGCCATCGACGCCGATGTCGCCGCCGATTTCGTTCGACACGCGGGGCGACGCTGTCAGATCGGTCGTCAGATCGGACGTCGCGTACGGTTTGACCTCGAAATTCTTCGAGCCGGCGGGGGCGTCGATGCCGAGAACCGTGGCGTACAGGCTGGCCGAAAAGTCGCCGCGGCCCATGCCCATCTCCGGCGGGATGCGGTTCAGGTAGGAGATCTCGTTCTTCCACTTGTTGTTGCGCCGCGCGTTGAAGCCCCAGATCTGCGCGCGCCCCGGCCGGTAGCGCAGCGACTTGAACGGAATCGCCGCCTCCATCGTCCACCCGCCCGGGAACCGCCCGACCGCGAGATCCCAGACCGGATTCCAGTCGGCGCTGTACTGCCGTTCGTTGGTGCTCTGTCCGTCGGTTCGCGCGCCGAGCGGGTTGACCTCGAACTGGAAGGCGTTGCGGCGATCGTAGAAAGTGTCGAGCGAAAAGCCGACGCAGTCGCCTTGACGGATGTTGTTGCTGTCTCGGCGCATCTCGTTCGCGATCATCCGCCCGGGCTGGCTTTCCCAGGCCCGGATCGTCACGTAGACGTTGCTCTGATCGTAGAAGAGCCAGATGTCGGTCTTCTCGCTTGCCGGCTGCCCGCCGGCCGGCTCCATTTGAATGAAATCGGAGATGGGCTCGAGGCCGTCGTAGGCGGCTTCGTCGATCTGGCCGTCGATGTTCAGTCCGCTCGTCAGGCGGACCGCCCTGATGGTGATGCGCCCCTCGGGATCGCGAGCGACGATCGCCGGGGCGACCGGCGGTGGCGGACCGTTGTAGGCGAGAGGCGCACCATTGTCGCTCGTCTGCGCCCATGCCCCGGCGGGCAGCAGCCCCAACGCACACGCCAGCAGTGCGAACGTCCGTCGCGATGACATGAAAAAAGAGGACGCAGAAGCCTCAGCCTCTGCGCCCTCTGCTACCTCTGCCCCTCGGCGTTGCTCGGGGCATCCCGAGCGATAGTCGAGGGATGCGTCCTCGTCTATCTAGAAGTTGAACTGCGCGCCGAACTTCACGTACCGCCCCTGCAGAACGTTGAGCGGTCGCTGCCAGGCGCTGATGCCCGTCACGAGCGCGGGCTCGACGTAGTTGTTGTTGATGCCGGGCGGTGTTTCGCCGGCCTGCGAGTTGGCGCCGACCGGCGCGTTCGAGTTGAACGTATTGTAGATGTCCATCTGCACCTGCAGGCGCTTCGCGCCCGGCATGCGGAAGGTTTTGGCCAGGCGCAGGTCGAGCTGGGTACGGCGCGGCGTGAACAGCTCGCCGGGCGCGATGAGGTTCACCGACCGCGTCGTCGTGGCGTTGCCGCCGGCGAAATTGCGGTTGAGCGTGGTCGCTGCGCGCGTGAAGTTCCAGCTGGCGCGGATTTCCTGCCCCTGTTGGTTCTGGAGCACACCGCCGATGTTGATGTCGTACCACGGCAGCGTGTACGAGCCGGTCGCCTTCACCTGCGTAATCCACCCCGAAGTGGAATCGCAGTAGATTTTCTGCGGGCTGTCGACGATCTGGTCGCAGTCGTTGTCGGTGTCCACGCCGGTCGCGAACCCGCCGTTGATGAAGAACCGGCTGGTCGGCCGCGCGTTGATCGTGACGTCGACGCCGTTGAACATGACGGTTCGCTTGCCGAACTGATCGGAGAACGTCACGAAGTTGTCGTCGGCGAAGGCCGCGCCGAATTTCGACGGGTTGAGATCGTACAGACCGCAGATCTGCTGACCGCTGATCGACAGCCGCGGGTCGACCGGTGCCGTGACGCAGTACGGGTCGTAATCGGCCGGCGTGAGATCGCGGTTGTCGGTGCTCGTGTACTGGCCTTGGACGCGGCGGAAATAGGCCACGTCGGCCGACACCCTGGGCATCAGCTCCTGGGTGATGCTGGTCGAGAACTCCCAGTTGTTGCGCCGTTTGCCCCATCCGCACGATCGTGTCCGGATCGTACCTGGTCGAGACGATCAGCTGGCCGAAGGTGCTCCCGAGCGGCCCCATTTCATTGACCTGCGGAATCCCATCGCCGTTGGTGGGGAGGCTGATGCCCGAGGGCGTGGCCGTTCCCGGAAGGAAGTCGACGTCGTTCCAGGTCCGGCTCGCGGTGTTCACCGTCGTATTGAGCGGATTGTTCGCGCCCGCGGTCCCGAGCGTATGGCTCGCCACGTACCGGCTGAGCGTCGCCTTGAGCGCCGTTCTGCCGTTGCCGAACACGTCATAGGCGATGCCGAGCCGCGGCCCGATGTCCTTCCAGTTCGGCACGTTCGGGATCTCCGGGTTGCTGCGCGGTCCGATGAATCTCCCGCCCGCGTTGTTCTGCGCCTCGACCTTGGCGTTCAGGTAGTCGTAGCGGATGCCGGCGTTGATGGTGAAGCGATTCAACGTCCAGGTGTCCTGGGCGTAGAGGCCCATGTCCGCCACCAGCTGTTCCTTGACGTCGTACGGCGTCGTTCGGACCGTCACCGATTGCGGCGCGCCGCCGCGCACCGTGATGGCCATGTCATGGGCGGTCCAGAAGTGGACGTCCTGCGGGCCCTCAACAAGATTGAACCCGAACTTCATGTTGTGCGAGCCCGTGACGTAAGTCAGCGAACCCTTGTACGAGCGCACCGACGTGTAGTTCTCCGAGAAGTTGCCGCTGTAGGCGCGGAAGTTCACACCGGTGTTCGCCTCGGTGACCGGGATCATGAACGCCGCAGGCACGCCGTCCGGCCCGACCGCCGAGTCGCGGACCGGTTCGCGCGTCCAGGTCTCGCCGGTGTTGCCGAACCCGAGGTCGAGCAGCATCTTGCTCGAGAGCGTCGACTTGAACGTGATGGTCTCGAAGTGGTTGCGGTCGACCACCTGCAAGTTCGAGGCTTCGGGCTGCCGCGTGTTGCTGACAATCCAATGGTTGGTTTCGCGCGGCGCGAAACTGTAGTACGCCGACAGCTTGTTCTTCTGCGAGATCTGCCAGGTGAGCCGCAGGTCGTTGCTGGTATTGGGCTGCGAGTCGGTGCCTGGCCGTGACAAGTCGGCGTCGTAGACGAAGTCGAAGGGGTTCTTCTCATAGAAGACGCCGGTCCGGAAGATCGAATAGCCCCAGTAACCGGTGCGCCGTCCAGAACCACAGCTTGTCGCGCTTGATCGGCCCGCCGATCGCGAAGCTCGTGTCGTAAATGTAGTCGATGCCGTCGGTCGAGTTGACGCCTGGCATCGATCAGCTCCTGCGTGAGGTTATTGCTCTGCAGGCTGCTGTTCGAGAAGTTGCTGAAGGCGACGCCGCTGAAGTTGTTGCCGCCTTCCTTCGGAATGATGTTCACGCGCACGCCGCCGCTGCCGGTCTCGGCCGAGATCGCGCCGATTTCGAAGCTGAGCTCCTGCGTCGAGGCGTCGTTGGTCGACACGCCCACGCAGGAATAGCCGCACGCCATGTTCGCGATCGTCATCCCCTCCATCTGGACGAGCCGGTCGTTGAATGACCCGCCATGCGCCTTCAGCTGGTTCTGATGCTCGCCTGACGATCCGCCGACGTCGTTCTGATTGCTGAACACGCCGACCGTCATGACGCCAATCGTCGACCAGTTCTTCGAGGTTGGCATCGCCTGGATCGTCTCGCTGTCGATGACCTGCCGTCGAATGACGTTGGTCGTGTCCACGACCGGCGCGTCGCCGCTGACCGTGATGGTCTCCTCGATCGCGCCGACGCGCAGCTCGACGCTGACCGGTGCCGTGAACGAGCGCCGCCAGCTCGATGCCTTCGCGCCGGACACTCGAAAACCCGGTGAGCGTGAAGGTAACGGTATAGATGCCGGGCCGGAGATCGACGATGTTGTAGCGCCCTTGCGCGTCCGTCGTGACCGATCGTGACTTTCTCGATGAGCGCCGGACTGCTGGCCTCGACGGTGACCCCGGGCAGCACCGCACCGCTCGTGTCCCTGACGACGCCGGCGATGCCGCTCGCCTGCGCCCACGCGGTCGCCGGTGCCCACAGCAGTATGGCCGCCAGCGCCGACGCCGGTACAATCCTCCGCATAGGTCTGCCTCCCCTCAAGTGAGCGAACCTGTCGCGGAAACTACGCCCGGCGACCTCAACAAGTCAAGCGACAGTAGGAAGATATAAAGGTCGAACCGCCGAGAAATTCAAGGCGTTGGATTATCGGACCTTGACGACCATCAAGGTGACGTCATCCCGGGCGGCGGCCGTTCCGCAAAACGAGGCAAGATCCCGCTGTACGGCGTCCACGACCTCGGTTGCGGACTTGCCGACCGCCCGGCCCAGGGTGGCGGCAAGGCAATCGTCGCCAAGTTCCTCCCCGTCGGCGTTTTCGGCTTCGGTCACGCCGTCGCTGAACAACACCAGCATGTCGCCGGCGCTGACGTTCTCGTGCCCGGTGTCGTAGAGCCCCTGGTCGAACAGTCCCATGACCGTCCCACCGGCCTCGAGGCGCCTGACCCCGTCCTTGGTGAGGAGGAAGGGTGGGTTATGACCCGCATTGCAGTAGTCAAGATCGCCATCCGGCCCGAGTTGACCGAAAAAGGCGGTCACGAATCGGGAGGCAATCGCTCGACGGCATAGCGCTCTGTTGACCCGAGTGACGACGACAGCGGGGCCGTCGAGCGCCTCTGCCTCGGCGGCGAACAACCCCTGGACGACCGCGGTGAGCAGGGCCGCCGAGGTGCCCTTGCCGGCCACATCTGCAACCGCAAAGGTCAGCTGTCCGTTGGACCGCAGTACGTAATCGAAGAGGTCGCCGCCCACGGCCCGGCACGGCGTCGTCACGGCGGCCAATTCAGCTTGCGGCGCCAGGTGATAGGCGGGCGGCAGCAGCGCCTGCTGCATCTCGGCGGCGATCCGCAGTTCCTGCGTGACCCGCTCCCGCTCGACGACTTCCTGGTAGAGGCGGGCGTTTTCGATGACGACGGCCGCTTCGGCGGCGAGCGCGTGTAGTGCCCCGGCCTGCTGCAGATAGCCGCGTTCCCGGCTGTCGAGATACAAGACGCCCAGCCGGCGTACGTTGTTGCCCGGACCCGACGCGCGCTCGCCCTGGTCGGTACTGCACGACATTCAGCGGCGTACACAGCACGTGACGGATGCCCAGCGCGACGGTGCCGACATGGTGCGCCGCATGCGCACCGTCCAGGAGATCGGTGACGATCCGATCGCTGCCGGTCGCGAACACTTCCTCGGGGATTCGCTGGCTGATCTGCGCGGTCACCAGCGTGATGCCGCCGCGCGCCCGAGCGAGCCGCTGCGACAGCCGGCCGGTGGAGTCGGCAAGGATGATGAAGCCGCGTTCCGCGCCGGTCACTTCGAGCGCGCTGTCCAGCACGATAACGAGCACCTCGTCGAGCACCTTCCCCGACCCGAGGGCCCGCAATCCCGCGAGCAGGGCATTGACCTGGCGGAAGTCGAACGTCGCCGAGGCGGTCGAGGACGTATCGCCCGGCTCGAGGCGAATCTCGGTCTGACCGAGGCGAATGCGATCGCCCATCGCGACCGCCGACTCTTCGATCCGCGCGTCGTTGACGAACGTGCCGAAACGTGACCCGCAATCGCGAATCCGCCAGCCGCTCGCCGTCTCGATGATCTCGGCATGGCGGCGAGACACCTGGGCGTCGGTCAGCTGCAGCTGATTCTCGGAGCTGCGACCGATCGAGAAGGGGCTCGCTTCGACGGACACAGTGCGCCGCCCCGCGGCGTCGGTCACCAGGAGGTGCAGCATGGTTGGTCCGGGACTCAGACGGTCGGACCGAAGCTGACGACGCCTGCCGCCTCGTTGTCGAACGACTCGAAGACGGTGGCCAGCTTGGTGATGACGAGCAGATCCTGCAGTTTCTTCGTCGAATTCAGCAGTTTGAGGGTGCCGCCCTGGCGTGTCACCGTCGCATAGGAGTGAACGAGCGCGCCGAGCCCGGTGCTGTCCATGTAGGCAACACCGGCCAGATTGACGAGAATCTGTTTCGTCTCCTGGTGCAGCAGGCTTCGGACTTTGTCCGTGAGCCCGTCCGCACCGGGACCGACCGTAATCGGTCCGACAACGTCGAGAATGCAGACCCGGCCGACGAGGCGCTCTGAGATGGTCATTGGAACCTCTGGATTATAGCGGCCGGACCTGGCCTCGCGACGAACAGCAGAGCTGACCGCGATGCAATCTTCGCCAATCCGGCCCCCGATGATAGCTGAGCCACGGGATAACGGCGCTGGCAAACGGCTCGCATGCGATCCGGATCGATGCGCAACGTCTGGCTCACGGTCACTACCCTGCTGCTGTTCAGTGTGCCTGGTGCGTCTCTGCAACGGCAGCAACCCGAACGGCCGGCGCTCTTCACATCCTACTCAGTACCAACGCGACGATCGCGGCCCCGTTCGCCGATCTCGTGGCAAACGGCCGCCAGAAGAACGACGACTACGCCGTGATCGGCACGGTCACGATCGGGGACCGGGACGGCCAGACCACCACGATCGAGAACGTCAGAATCACGACTCGCGGCAACACCAGCCTCCGCGAATCGGAGTGCAGTTTTCCCAAGCTCAAGCTCGACTTCACGCGCGCAGTGACCGGAGGCTCGCTCTTCGATGACATGACCGCCGTCAAGATCGGCACGCATTGCAGCGACCGACCCGATGGGCCCGGCGGCAAATATGGCCGCTGGCCGAATGAGAAAGCCGCCCACCGCGAGGCGTTCGTTTACCGGCTGCTGGCCGCCATGAACGTCCCGACGCTCAAGGCCCGTCCGGCACGGATCACCTACCTCGACTCGAAACCAGGCGGCTCGGCGCAGCCGCTGGTACGGGACGCGATGTTCCTCGAAGACGACGGAGAGGCACTCGACCGATTCGGAGCGCGCAGCGAGCTGCCGCCCAAGCAGTTCGGCTCGGCGCCTTCGATCTTCGCCATGCCGGACATCGCGAAGCTCTTCTTCGCCGAGGCGATGATCGGCAACTTCGACTGGTGCCTCAGGATGTCGCCGAATGACATGTATCGCTGCAACCCGACGACGCCGATCTGGAACGTTCTCGGGCTGATCAAGCCCGAGGGGATGGCGGTTCCCGTCATCCACGACTTCGATATCGCCGGAATGGTCACCACCCGGCACATCTGGTTCGGCAAAGTCTTCAACCGCGCGTTCGCGCCGACCGAAGCAGAGGTCGAGGTCCTGGCCCAGGTGCAGCGGACGAGATCGGTGTTCCCACGCGATCTGCTGGACGCGACGCG
This sequence comes from uncultured Acidobacteriota bacterium, assembly GCA_963728825.1. Classification (GTDB taxonomy): domain Bacteria; phylum Acidobacteriota; class Vicinamibacteria; order Vicinamibacterales; family CAVVIG01; genus CAVREM01. Next base: position 649,347 of record CAVSLA010000004.1, on the reverse strand, counting down.
CGACGATTTGCTGGGACGGAAAGAAGCCGCCTACCAGGTGCTGGCCGACAGTCCGATGGACGGCCCCGGCAGGATCGCCGCGAAGACCTACCTGGACGCCTTCTTCGCTGCGATTGGAACGGATGAAGCCTTCTACCGTCCGGTCATCGTCGCTCGAACGCCGGTGTTTCTGGATGACGCAGGGTCCCGAACGGCGTGTAGCGGCGAGGCGCCGGCCGGCACGCCGATCAGTCCGCCTCTGGCGACCGCCGGCGAGAGGTCGCGCGTGGTGCTGCTCGACTCGCTGTGGCAATGGGCTGAAAAGTGCGAAGCCGTTCGTCTCAATCCAGTGTGGGTCCCGACCGCCGCGATCAGCGCGTCCTATCCTCAGTAGGCGTCACGCTGCGCTCGGAGGGGATCAGCGGGCTGGCGCGGTTGGATCGGGCGAGACTCTGATCAGCAATTTCCCGAAGTTGGTCCCGTCGAACAACTTCAGGAATGCGACAGGAGCGTTCTCGAGGCCCTCGACGATGTCCTCGCGGTATTTGACTTTTCCTTCGGCCAACCATTGGGTGCATTCGCGCAGAAACGCCGGCGCCCGATCCGCGTGATCGGACACGATGAATCCCTTGATCAGCGCGCGCTTGACCAGCAGCGGGCGCAGCTCGTACCCACGGCCCGGCTCGGTCGCGTTGTAGTCGGCGATGTAGCCGCAGAGCGGAATCCTGGCGTTCTGATTCAGCAGTTTCAGGACGGCGGTCAGGACCGCGCCACCGACGTTTTCGAAGTAGATGTCGATGCCCGCGGGACAGGCCGCCGCCAGGTCCGCCCGGAAGCTGGCGAGCTTGTAGTTCACGCACGCATCGAATCCGAGCTCGTCGACCACAAACGCACATTTCTCAGGAGAGCCGGCGATCCCCACGGTGCGACATCCTTTGACGCGCGCAATCTGGCCGACGACCGAACCGACCGCACCAGAGGCTGCAGACACCACGACGGTTTCGCCGGGCTGGGGCTGTCCGATGTCGAGCAGGCCGACATACGCGGTGAGGCCGGGCATGCCGAGCACGCCAATCGCGGTCGAGATCGGCGCCGCGGCCGGATTCAGCCTGCGGAGATCGGTCCCCTTCGACATCGCGTAGTCGCGCCAGCCGTCGTAGCCGGCGACGATGTCGCCCGGCGCAAACGTGGGATTCCTTGATTCGACGACCTGGCTCACCGTGTGCCCGACCATCGGCTCGCCGAGGGCGACTGGCGTCGCGTAGGACTCGGCGTCGCTCATGCGGCCGCGCATGTAGGGATCGAGAGACAGGTAGATCGTGCGACGGAGGACATCGCCGTCACTGACCAGCGGTATCGGCGCGTCGGCGATCTCGAAGTCGTCCGGCGCCGGCCGGCCGACGGGACGATGTCGGAGGAGGATCTGACGCATCGGTGGCCTCGGTAATCAGGAATGAGTCTCGTCTCCACGTCGAAGCAGAAGGGCCACTCCGACGGCGATGGCAGCGACCGCCAGAGCAATCAGGGCGATCTCGCTCGCGACCTTCGTCACGACGTCAAGCGCAACCCTGGCCGTCTTTTCCAAATCCAGTGCGTCCTCGGGGCCGATCATCTCCCGGCTCAGGACCGTCGTCCGTCGGAGTCCGTACGCGGTCATCGAGCTCATGCTGATGCTCATGCCGATCAGGCGAAGGATGATGACGAGAGACGAGGCCATGCCTCGCTCTTGATCGCCGACGCCGTTGACGACCGCCGTGAGGATCGGCGCGATGGTCAACCCGAGCCCGATGCCGGCCAGCGCCAGCCCACCCGCCATGAACCCGGTGCCGCGAGCGTGCAGCGGATCCGGCCCCTGCCGCAGGTTGTCGAAGAACGCAATCGCCTGCGCCGCCATTTCCACGCGCCAGAGGCTCATCCACCAGAATCCGACGATGGCGATCATCAAGCCCGCAACAACAGTCGACCGGTAGCCAAGCCGCTCCGAGAGCCAGCCGCCGGGAATCGCGGCGAGCGCCATCGGTACCGTAAACGCGCAGAGCAAGTATCCCGTGATCAGGGCCGCCTTCACCGTCTCGGCGCCGCCCGCGACATTGATGAAGATCGGCACGCTCACCAACCCCACCATGATGCAGAAGCCGACGAGCAGATTGATGCCGCTGGCCGCGGACAGATTGCGGTTCGCAAAGATGCGCAGGTCGAGGATCGGATCGCGGATGCGGCGCTGGGAAAGCAGAAACACCACGAACACCGCGGCGGCGCCAGCGACCCACGGCAGCCAGTTCCGCGCCGGCGCCGTCGACCCTTCGAGGTCGGCCTCCGGTGCGCCCAGGCCGATATTGAGCAGGAGGAGTGCAACCGCCAGCAGCGTGGCACCAATCCAGTCGATTCGGCCCTTCGTGTGAGGATGGGGGAGGTCGCTCAACGCCCACCACGTCATGCCGAACGACACGACGACGATCGGCAGGTTGATCCAGAACAGGTAGGGCCAGGTCATGAACTGGACCATGATGCCGCCGTACAAGTGGCCCAGCACCCAGCCCGCGGTGTCGACCGCGCCGACGATGCCGAGCGGGAATGTCCGCTTCGCGGGCGGATACAGGTCGGCGACGAGCGCCATGCTCACGGGCACCATCGCGCCTGCACCGAACGCCTGGACCACGCGGCCGCCAATCAGCGCGTAGAGCGCGGCGAAGCTTGGGTCAGGGCGCTCCTGGAACAGCTCCATCACGCGCAACATGAGGCGGGAAGGCCAGCCCGGCGAGGCGGCCACGAACCAGGAGCCGAAGAAGAAGATCACCAGGCAGAGGAGATACACGAGGCGGCGGCCGGCGATATCCGACACCTTCCCCATGAACGTCATGCTGACCGCGTACGACACGAAGTAGCCGGTTACCACCCAGCCGGCGATGTCGAGCTTCTGGATCTGGATCTTCAGCGACGCGATCACTTCGGGCATCACGGCCGACACGATCGTGAGATCGAGCGCGCCGATGAAAACGGGCAGGCAGACGAGCGCGAGGACTAAATGCGGGTGCCGCTGCGCTCGCGACATTCAGGCTTGAGGCTTGGCAGGCGGTAGCTGTGGCGTCGGAATGTCGACCGGGTCGTTGATGCCGAAGATCTCGATCTGCCAGCCATTGTTGTCTGGCTCGGTCACGTGAAGCTGTGCTGGCATGGCGGTCTTTTCGTCGATCCAGAGATCGACTGGATACGTCGCGTCGGGCTTGATGGAGCTGATGAAGGGCACCAGCTTCGCGCCGATGACTTCGCCTTTGAGGTGAAGCGTGTCGCGATCCTGTAACCGCTCCTTGCCGACCACCTGGGCCTTCTGGACGCCCGTCTGCATGATCTCCGGAATACCGGTCTTGGCGAAGAGCAGCACGCCGTTGAATGTCGCGTCCGCCGGCGCCTTGCCGAACTGCTTCGTCAGCGGATTCGACTGGAACGTGCCCTCCGGAACCCAGACGCGCGTCAGTTGCAGGATGGTGCCCTGCTTGAGCGCGACCTTGACGTTGCAGGACACCCGATCCGGCGCAGCATACGCACAGTCAGCGTCGGTGAACGTGATCTGGTTCTTCTCGTCCAGAACGGCCGGCGTGCCCTCGCGTTTCACCCTGAACTTCGCGCTCTTGAGCGCAAGAATCGCACTCGCCGCCCGATTCAGTTGATCCTGAATCGCGCCCTGGCCCTCGCCTGGCCTCGGCTGCTGGAGACCCGTCACAGGGACGGAGGACACGAGCCCCCAGAGGAGCACGGCGACTGTTGCGCGATTCACGGGAGTACCTCCGGGTTGGGCGTTCTACGTTCTACGTTCTACGTTCTACGTCCTACGGTCGTCGTTCGTCGTTCGTCGTTCAGTTAGAACGTAGAACGTAGAACCTAGAACGTAGAAACGTGGTTACTGTTTCGCCCGCGTGGCCGACCAGGTCATGTCGCCCATCGCCGTGCTGGCCTTGCCGGCCAGGCCGTTCGGCCCGAGATCGCCGGTCAGCGTGATGGCGAGCTCGCCTTGCGGCGTTGCGACGTTCATGTCGATCTTGAGCGCGGTGCCGGTCAGGGTTCCGGTCACCGGGATGTCGCCGGCCGGACCGGCGATCGTGCCGGCCACCTTCTCACCGGCTTGCGTGAACGTGGCGGTGAAGGGCATCTGGCCGGCCGGGGTGTCCATCAGCATGTCCCACTTGCCGGCAACGCCGTCACCGATCGTCGCAACCGCCGCCGGTGCCGCTGCCGCCGCAGTGGTCGCGGCCGCCGCTGGCGCCGCGCCCGCCGTCTTGCGCTTCGCTTTCCACGGCACTTCGCCGAGGCCGGCAATCGCGACCAGGCCATCGATCGTTTCGCCGGCGAGTTTGCCGGTCATGGTGATGTCGAGATTCTGCCCCTGCAGCGGCACGGTGTAGCTGAAGGCGAGCTCGTCGTTCTTGAAGGTGCCCTTGATTTCGACCGTGCCCATCGGGCTGGTGATGACGCCGGTCAGCGCTTCGCCGTTTTGCTTCAGATCGGCGTCGAGCGTCATGGCGCCCTGCGGGCTGTCGATTGTCACCTCCCACGGACCGGAAATATTGGACTGCGCCCCGGCGGTGACCGGCAGCGCGAGCACGAGCGCAATCCACGCCGGCGCGACAAGCTTCCTTCGGGGCATCATCACTCTCCTGTAAAGGCGGTAAGCTCCAGAGAATAACATGGGCGATAATGCCTTTGACGCAGCGTGCGCCGCGAGGTTCCTCGTGAAAACGCCCTTTTCCTTCGCAACTCCGCTGGTGGCGGTTCTGTCGATGCTCGCCACCGCGCTCGTCGCGGCTCAGCAGCCGCCGACCAGCCCATCGGCAGAACGCGAATTTCTGAGCCGCGTGCGCCGTCTGACGGTCGAAGGCCGCCGCGCCGGCGAAGGATACTGGTCGCCAGACGGGGCGCGGCTCGTCTTCCAGAGCGAACGCGAGCCCGGCAACCCCTTCTACCAGATCTACGTTCTCGACCTCGCGACCGGCGACGCCAAGCGCGTCTCGCCGGGTCTCGGCAAGACCACCTGCGCGTTCTTCCGGCCCGGCACCGATGAAATTCTCTTCTCCTCGACGCATGCCGATCCGAAGTCGAAGCAGCTGCAGGATGAGGAGAATGCGTTCCGCGCCACAGGCCGCGAGCGGCGCTACGCGTGGGATTACGATCCGGAAATGGACGTCTGGGCGTACAGCGAGAAGAGCGGCGCCCTGAAACGGCTGACCGATGCGCGCGGGTATGACGCCGAGGCCAGCTATTCGCCCGACGGCCAGTGGATCGCGTTTTCGTCGATGCGCGACGTCTACGGCCGCACGCTCACCGACGCCGAGCGCAAGCAGCTCGAGCTCGATCCGAGCTACTTCGCCGAGATCTACATCATGCGCGCCGACGGATCGGGACAGCGCCGATTGACCACGGTGCCTGGCTACGACGGCGGGCCGTTTTTTACGCCCGATGGCTCGCGGATCGTCTGGCGCCGCTTCGATGAACAGGGGCTGATCGCGGACGTGTTCACGATGCAGCTCGATGGGTCCGACGTGAAGCGCATTACCGATTTCGGCGCGATGAGCTGGGCGCCGTACGCCCACCCGTCCGGCGAGTACATCATCTTCGCCTCGAACAAGCTCGGATTCGAAAACTTCGAGCTGTTCATGGTCGACGCGGCCGGCACCAGGGAACCGGTGCGGGTCACCTACTCGGACGGCTTCGATGGGCTGCCGGTGCCGTCGCCTGACGGACGCCAGCTGGCCTGGACCTCCAGCCGATCGGGCGGGACTGCCGGACAGCTGTTTCTCGCGCAGTGGAATCATCAGACCGCGCTCGCGGCGATCAAGGCCGCGCCGCCGAGAAAACCGAGCAAGCGATGAAAGACTGGACGAACCGTCTCGTAACCGCCGCGCTCCTGCTCGCCGTCGCGTCAGCCGGGACCGTCGCGCAGACCGCGACCGACACGCGGACGCGCGCGCACGTCACCGCGCTCGCCGCGGAGCGGCTCGAAGGACGGCTGTCCGGCTCGAACGGCGAACGGCTCGCCGCCGAGTACATTGCCGGCCAGTTGCAGCGGATCGGCGTCCGGCCGCTGCCGGGCCAGAAAGACTATCGCCTGCCCTTCGAGTTCACGGCCGGCACCCGCGACGGCGGATCGAGCCTCTCGATCAGGGCGGGTCAGACGTTCTCGTCGACGCCGAACGTTCAGGCCCTGTCGTTCTCCGACAACGGCGAGGTAACCGGCGACGTCGTGTTCGCGGGCTACGGGATCGTCGTGCCCGATAGCCAGGACTTCGGCTATGACTCCTACGCGACGCTCGACGTCAAGGACAAGGTGGTGCTGGTCCTGCGCTACTTTCCGGAGGATGCCGATCAGAAAACGCGGGGCATTCTCGCGCGCTACGCGGATCTGCGATACAAGGCGATGGCGGCGCGCCAGCGCGGGGCGACGGCGCTGCTCGTCGTCACCGGCCCGCGATCGCCGAACGCCGGTGAAACGATTCCGATGACGTTCGACACCGCGCTCGCCGGATCAGGGATCGTGGCGGCAAGCGTCAGCGGCGCGGCCGGCGCCGCCCTCATCGGCGCGACCGGCAAGACCGTGGAAGAGGTGCAGCGCAGCTTCGATTCAGGCAACCCCCACACCGCCGGGTTCGCGATTCCCGGCATCACCGTCACCATCCGCACCGCCGTGGTTCGGGAAAAGCGCATCGGCTACAACATCGCGGGCTATCTGCCGTCGACGGCCGGGCCCGGCCAGCAGTACGCCAAACCGTGGATCGCGCTCGGCGCCCACTACGATCATCTCGGGCGCGGCGAGAACGGGAACTCGCTGGCATCAGAGCAGGAACGCGGTCGGGTCCATCACGGCGCGGACGACAATGCCTCGGGCTCGGCCGCCGTCATCGCCATCGCGGAGCAATTCGCCGCACAGAGCCGTCGCCGCAACCTGCTGGTCGCATTCTGGTCGGGGGAGGAGCTCGGACTGATCGGCTCGACCGCGTTCGTCAACCAGCCGCCGATCGCGCTCGATCAGATGGCCGCCTACTTCAACTTCGACATGGTCGGCCGGATGCAGGAGAACAAACTGACCGTCCAGGCGGCGGGCACGAGTCCGGTCTGGGCGCGCGTGATCGAGCAGGCCAACGTCTCAGCCGGATTCGATCTCGTGGTGCAGCAGGATCCGTATCAGCCGACCGACGTCCAAAGCTTCAACCAGGCTGCTGTTCCGTCGCTCGCCTTCTTTACCGGCACGCATCCCGACTACCACAAGCCTACTGACACCGCGGACAAGATCGAATACGAGGACCTCGATCGTGTCATCAGCTTTGCGGCGCAGATAGCGAGACGGATCGGAGAGGCCGAGGAACCGCCGGCCTTCACGAAAGTGGAACAGTCGACCCAGGGCGCCGGCCGCGCGGGGAGCCGCGTGTTCACGGGTACCGTCCCCGACTACGCCACCGAAGTGAAAGGACTCCTGCTCGGGGGCGTGATTGGCGGCGGCCCTGCCGAACAGGCGGGGCTCCAGAAGGGCGACGTCGTCGTCGAAATCGCCGGGCAGACGATCGCCAACATCTACGACTATACGTTCGCGCTCGAGCTGCTGAAGATCGGCGAACCCGCGAAGGTGGTCTACCTGCGGGACGGCCAGAAGCGCGAGACGACGTTGACGCCGTCGGCCAGGAAATAAATCAGTCGACGGTCGTCGGTCGACTGAAGACCTGGCTTCGCTTATTCCGGCCGGACGTTGCCGGCGCGCGGACCTTTGGGCGACTGCTCTTCGTCGAAGGAGACGCGCTGTCCCTCGCTCAGGCTGTCGAAGCTGCCCTGAACCGAGCTGCGGTGAAAGAAATACTCCTGCCCGCTGTTGTCGCGAATGAACCCGAACCCTTTGTCGCGTGCGATACGCTTGATCGTGCCGGTCGCCATTGCCGAGAACTCCTTCGTCCGCTCGAGCGCTCGTACGACGACGGGCGCGCGGTTGCCCAGCGGCTGGACCATACCACTATACGCTGGTTCGGGGGCTCCAGCATCGACTCGCCTCGGCTGGGCTTCACGGTTCTTGTGTCGGCCCGGCGGGATAGGTGTGCAACGCTATGATGAAGCGTGCCACCGAAGAAAAAAGCGGTTCGCCGCAAGAAAGCCGCCCCGGCCTCGATTGGCCTGACCGCCGCCGAGACCCGGAGCCCTGACGATTCAGCACTCCAAACGCTCGCTGCCGCGATCGAGGGCGACGGCGGCGCCGTGCTCAGCCGTTACCGGGATCCCTTCGGCGGGCGGCCGCTGGCCCTCGCGGCGCTGCCGCTCGATCGCGTCGAGCCGACCCCCTACCAGCGGGATCCCTCCGAGGCGCACGTCAAGCGCCTGATGGGAGTCATCGAGAAGATCGGGATTTTTCTCGATCCGATCATCGCGATCCGTGACGGCGACCGCTATTTGACGCCGAACGGCAATCATCGTCTGCAGGCCCTCAAGAAACTCGGCGGCCGGACCGTTGTCGCCCTGGTGGTCCCGGACGCCGAAGTCGCGTTCAAGATTCTGGCGCTCAACACCGAGAAGGCGCACAACCTCCGCGAGAAATCCCTCGAGACGATCCGGATGGCGCGCGCGCTGGCCAAGACCTCCGAGGAGCCTGAAACCGCGTTCGCTTTCGAGTTCGAACAGCCGGCGTTTCTCACGCTCGGCGGCTGCTATGAAGAGCGGCCGCGGCTGAGCGGTGGCGCCTATCAGTCGATCCTGCGCCGCGTCGACGAATTTCTCGACCTGCCGATTGCCAAGGCGCTCAAGGAGCGCGAGCGCCGCAGCCGCAAAATCCTGAAGCTGGACGACGCGGTGTCGGCCGCGGTCGACAAACTGAAGGCTCGCGGCCTCACCAGTCCGTACCTGAAGCCGTTCGTGGTAGCGCGCGTCAATTACACGCGGTTCTCAAAGGCGACCTCGTTCGACTTCGACGAGACGCTGGACAAGATCATCGCGAGCGCGGCGAAGTTCAATGTCGATCGGGTGAAACAGGAAGATGTCGCCAAAGTCGGAGGAGCTCCGGCGGAGGAGGGTGACGCCTGACAGGGCTCAGGGCTCAGGGCTCAAGGGCTCAAGGGCTCAAGGGCTCAAGGGCTCAAGGGCTCAAGGGAAGTACGCAGAATTTGCCTGCCGGGTTCCCTTTCAGTCAGGCAAATAGCGATCACACGCTGACCTCCAGGCGTGGATTTTCGAAAGATCTTCACCGGCACGCAAAATGATCCTGGTTCACGGCATGTCCACGTCAATCATCTGCGAACGCTCTTTTGAACTTGCCCGTCGACTCGTACCGCTGTGTGACCGGATGGCAAAGTACGGATTCAGCGCACGTCATGTCGCGCAGCAGCTGATTGAGTCAGGTACTTCGGTTTCGGCGAACGGGCACGAAGCCCAGGAAGGGCAGACGAAACCCGACTTCATCGCGAAGCTGAGTGTCGCCCGCAAGGAAGCGCGCGAGACCCACTTCTGGCTCCGCTTCGCGGCGGCAGCTCACATTGTCGAGGCGAACGACATCAACTGGGAGATTCAAGAGTCGGACGAATTACTACGAATGATTCGAAAAGCGATCAAAACGGCTCAATCGTCTCCGAACCGCCAACCGTCCAGCCCTTTAGCCCTGAGCCCTGAGCCCTTTAGCCCTTAGCCCTTTAGCCCTGAGCCCTTTAGCCCTGAGCCCTCAGCCCTGCCTTAGTCTTCTCTCGGTAAAACGCAATCATGTCCATGCTCTTCGCCGGCGGCGCTCCGAGCTGGCGGAGCATCGTCGTCACCTGGCCGCGATGGTAGCTGGCGTGATTCACCATGTGCTGAAGCATCTGCCAGAAAGCGGTCGCGCCAGGCTGACCGCTCAGGAGCTTGTACTCGATGACGCGGCCGATGCCCGCTTCGCCGGCGGCGGCCAGAAACGCGCGCACTTTGGTTTCCTGCTCGTTCCATCTGCTGCGAATCGTCGGCACGTCCGGAAAGTCGTCAGCCGGCAACAGCGCGGTCGGTGAGGTTCCCAACCAGCGTGAGTGCCACGCCCACTCAGCCGCGTAGGTGTGCGCGAGCGTGTCGCGGACCGATTTGAAGCTGCTCCCCATATCGCGCGTGAACTGCTCAGGGGTGAGAGCTTCGACCGCGTCAAGCACCCGATCACGGGCCCAGTAGTGATAGTCGAGGAGGGTCTCGAGGTCGCGCAGCTCCATAAGCTGCATTATCGACGAGGACGGGGTGAATTTCGACGAGGACGCAAAGGACGCAGAGGCCGATTCAGCCTCGGCGTCCTCTGCGCCCTCTGCGTCCTCGTCGTGGCTCTCCTTAGGAGGCCCGCACCGTCATGAACAGGTCCTGCCCTTCACGGTGCACCAGCAGCAGAAGCGGTCGGTCGGCCGAGCTCTTTACCGCGGCGCGAAGTTCGTCCACGCTCGTCACCGGCTTGCGATTCGCTTCGACGATGACGTCGCCCGTCCGAATCCCCGCGTCAGCGGCGCGGCTGTCGGGAGCAACGTTCTGCACCAGCAATCCCTTCAGATCGCGCCGTCCACCGACCCGGGCAGCCGTCTCGGGCGTCAGCGGTGCCACCGCGACGCCGAGCGCGGTCTGATCGGTTGCTTCGGGCGCGTCCGCACCGGCACCGCGTTCCGAACGGTTCGCCCTGGCTTCATCCAGCTTGACAGAGATCGTCCGCTCCTTGCCGTCCCGGATGATGCCGATCGTCGCGTCTGAACCGGGCTTCGCCTCGGCGACCCGATTGCGCAATGCGTTGTAGTCGGTGATCGGCTGACCGTTGAACGCGACGATGACGTCCCCGCGCTGCACGCCTGCCCGTGCGGCGGCGCTCGATGGCTCCACGGCCCCGACGATGGCGCCGCGTGTCTGGGACAACCCGAGGCTCTCCGCCATATCCGGCGTAAGCGGCTGGACCGAAACACCAAGCTGCGAGCGGCGAACACGCCCTTCGGTTCGCAGCTGCTCCATCACATGCCGCGCCATGTTGGCGGGAATGGCGAAGCCGATGCCGATGTTGCCTTCCGAGACCGAGATGATCTGGGAGTTGATCCCAATCAGTTCCCCCCTGGTGTTGACGAGCGCGCCGCCCGAGTTGCCCTGATTGATCGGCGCGTCGGTCTGGAGGAAGTCTTCGTAGCTTCCGTCGCCGACGCCAGTCGAGCGGCCCTTGGCGCTGACAATGCCCGACGTGACGGTCTGGCCGATCCCCAGCGGATTGCCCACCGCGAGGACGACGTCGCCAACCTGCACGGCGTCGGAATCACCCAGCGTAAGTGGCCGGAGGCTCGTGGCCTCGATCTTCAGCAGCGCCAGGTCGGTCGCCTGATCGGATCCGACGAGCTTGGCGGGATAGCTCTGCCCGTCAGCGAATTCGGCGCGGATTTCGCTGGCTCCCGCGACCACGTGGTGGTTGGTCAGGATGTGCCCGTCTCCGGTCACGACGACACCGGAACCCAAACCGCGGCGCAGTCGTGGCGTGGGCACCCGGCGCTGCTGCGGTCCCTCGAACTGGTCGCCGAAGAAACGTCGAAACAGATCGTCGTCCGGGAACTGGGTCTGCGACACGCGCGCCCGGCCCTCGGTATGAATCGTGACCACGGCTGGTGTCACAACCTTGACCACATCGGCGTAAGACACCCGCCCGCCGTCAACGATCGGCGGCGCGGCGACTGACGTAACGGCGCGAGGGGGTGGCGCCTGCGTGTCTGCAGCGACGCCGCTCCAGACCGCACCGGTCGTCAACCCCGTGAGTGCGAGCGCGGTGAGAACACCCCTTGTTTTCATAAGGCTCCTTGCAAAGACTCCTGACAAGTCTGGTGACAATCCTTTTGATCCATTAGACGGGCGGCCTCCTGTCGTGGACGTTACAGGGGCATTACATCGGTGAAAGGATCCGTCAGGGCTCAGGGCTCAGGGCTATTGGGGCTCGGGGCGGGGCAAGGTGATTGTGAACGTCGTGCCGCGGCTGGGCTCGCTCGTGACGGCGACGGTTCCGCCATGTGCCTCGACAATGGCCTTGACGAGGCTGAGGCCCAGGCCCAGGCCGCGCTCGGTCCGGCTGCGGTCTCCCCGGAAATGCCGGTCCCAGATGCGTGGCAGCTCGTCCGCAGGAATTCCCGCGCCAGTGTCCGCAACGATCAATCGAGCACGACCATCCTCGTCACGGACAGCCGCGGAGACGGTGCCACCCGGCTGGGTGTATTTGATGGCGTTGTCGATCAGGTTGGCCGCCACCTGCTCGAGCCGCACGCGGTCGGCCGACACCACCGCATCGCCGCTCGGCTCGACTTGGAGCGCGATGCCCTTGGCCTCGGCAACATCCCGATAGAGATCCACCGCACGTTCGACAACCTTCGAGAGCGCGATCGGCTCGCGGACGAGAGGCATCGCTCCGCTTTCGGCTTCCGAGATGTCCATCAGCGTGTTGAGCATCACCAGCACGCGGTCTGCTTCCTCGATGCAGTCGGCGAGCGCCTCCCGGTAGCGTTCGGTGTCGGGCGGCTCGCGGAGTGCCATTTCCGCCGACCCGCGCAGCCTGGTCAGCGGCGTGCGAAGGTCATGCGACACGTTGTCGAGTGCGCCCCGCATGCCGGAAACGAGCCCTTCGATTCGATCGAGCATCGCGTTGAAGAGCGTCGTCAGATCGTGAATCGCGTCTTGTGGTTGGTGCACCGGCACCCGCTGGTCGGTTCGACCAGTGCGGATGATCCGCCGTACCGCTGCTGTCAACGTCCGGATCGGTTCGAGTGCCGCTTGCGTTGCCAGCCATCCGCCGGTCAGGCCGATCCCGACGATGAGCAGCGTCACGAACACCAGCGCGACGCGAAACCGTGACAGCAGCTCGCGGCGGGCCTCGATGCTCTTTCCCACCTGCACGACCGCCCCGCCCGGAAGCTGCAGCGATGCGGTCTCGAGCAGCTCGGCATTCCACCCGTCGGGCATGCTGAGCACCAGCGCCTCACTGCCCCGGTCGACGACCCGCACGAACAACCGCTCGGGGGCGGTCAGCTGCTCGGCGCGGACCCTTTCGGTCAGCGCGCCGAGGCCGCCGCGGCGGTAGACCGTCGCGTACTCGCCAAGCTTCGACTGCAGAATCTGATCGTCGCGCTGGGTCAGCGACGCGGCGGTCAGGTAATACGCGAGATAGACGATCGCGATCACGCTGACGATGAACAGCGCGGCGTACCAGGCAGCCAGGCGCAGGCCGAAGAAATTATCCGAGGACATAGCCCACGCCTCTTACCGTGCGGAGCAGCTTCCGTTCGAACGGGCGATCGATCTTCTCGCGCAGCCGGCTGACCAGCACATCGACGATGTTGGTCTGGGGGTCGAAGCTGTATTCCCACACGTGCGAGAGGATCATCGTTTTCGAAACGACCTTGCCCGGATTCCGCATCAGGTACTCGAGCAGCGCGAACTCCCGCGGCCGCAGCTCGATCGGCGTCCCGCCCCGGGCGACCCGCCGCGACAGCAGATCCAGGGTGAGATCGCCGAGCGTCAGCGTGGTCGGCTCAGGCGCCCGCGTCGAGCGCCGGACGAGAGCCTGGATTCGCGCGAGGAGCTCGGCAAAGGCAAAGGGTTTGGTCAGGTAGTCGTCGCCGCCCGACTGCAGGCCGCGCACGCGATCGTCGACGGAACGCTTCGCGCTGAGGATGAGCACCGGCGTGGCGCGGCCGCGACGGCGGAGCTCGTCGATGAGCGACAGGCCGTCGCGTCCCGGCAGCATCAGATCGACTATCGCGACGTCGTAGTCGTCGGCGAGCGCCCGTTCGAGACCCGCGGCGCCGTCGGCCGCTTCGTCGACCGCAAAGCCGGCCTCACGCAGTCCACGCGCCACGAACTCGGCGATGGCGTGGTCGTCCTCCACAATCAAGGCGCGCATCCTGTCGGCATCATATCGCCGGCCCCGAAATCAGCGTCGGAGCTGCCGCGCCGGATCTGTGATGGGCCGCCAATTAGTGTGCGCCGCCGAGTGTGCGGCCAGGCGCACAGATCGCACATCTGGAGTGTGCGATTCGACCGCGCACCCGGCAAATACCGGGCAGATCCGCCCGGCCCGGCGTGGCAATCGTCTTGCTCGACCCGGAGAGCGTCACCTGTTCCTCACGAGGCATTACTGTGCATCTGGTTGATACTGCGAGGTCCGGTCATCCATCGCCCCGCTCGAGGGGTTCCGCGGGACTCCCGGAACTGCTGCTCGAACGCGGCGTCATCAGTCGCAACGATCTGTTGATCGCCGAACGGGAGGCGGAGCGACAGGCGATTCCGGTTGCCGAGGCGATTGTGGCGCTCGGCCTGGCCGCCGAGCCGGCCACCTACGAGGCCCTGGCCGTCGCGGCCGGTGGCGGACTGCTGGATCTCGCCGCGACCGCGTCGAGCGAGCTCGCCATCCGGCTCGTACCCGAACGCCTCGCGCGCCAGCTGCTCATCGTGCCGCTGTCGGTCGACAACCGGACGCTGACCTACGCGACCTGCCGGCCGTTCAACCCCGATGCGGAACGCGACCTGGCGTTCGCATCAGGCCGCCGCACCCAGGCGATGGTGGCCACCCGTACCGCGGTGCTCGAGCGGTTGGACATCTGTTATCCGCGCCTGCGTGAGCTCGACGTGCTGGCGGATCGCCTGCGCAGCGAGCGGCCGACCGTCGAAGCGCTCGACGTCTTCGACGGTGCCGCGACGTCCGAATCGGCGGTCATCGACTTCTGCAATCACATCGTCGCGCGGGCGGTGGAAGTCGGCGCCAGCGACGTGCACATCGAATGCGGCGCCGACGGCACGGTGATCCGCTACCGCATCTGCGGCGTCCTCGAACCGGCGTTGACGCTGCCGGCGGCGATCTCGCAACCGATCCGCAACCGCTTCAAGATCATGGCCCGCGCCGATATCGCGATCCGCCACCGCCCGCAGGACGGATCGTTCCGGCTGAAGGTCAACGGCCGGCAGATCGACGTCCGCCTCTCGTCGCTGCCGACGGTCGACGGCGAAAAGCTGGTGCTGCGCGTCATCGACAGCCACAGCCCGCTCCAGAGCCTCGAGCGTCTGGGCTATGACGCCGACACGACGACCCGTCTCCGACAGGCACTCGCCCGTCCTGATGGTCTCGTGCTCGTGACCGGACCGACCGGCAGCGGCAAGACGACGACGCTCTACGCGGCGCTCGGCCACCTGCGTACGGGGCGGACGAACATCGTCAGCGTCGAGGACCCGGTCGAACGCACCGTGCCGGGCGTCGCACAAATCCCGGTCAACACCAAAACCGGCAACACGTTCGCGACCATTCTGCGATCGTTGATGCGGCAGGACCCGAACGTCATCATGGTCGGCGAGATTCGCGACGAGGAAGTCGCGCAGATCGTCGGTCAGGCGGCCTACACCGGGCACCTCGTCCTCTCCTCCCTTCACACCGCGGATTCAGCGACGGCGATTACTCGTCTGACCAACCTCGGATTGGAGCCGTTCAAGATCGCGGAGAGCCTGGCGGCGGTGGTGGCGCAGCGGCTCGTCCGCTCGCTGTGCCCGCATTGCCGGCGCACGCACGACGAGCTCGAAGCGCGCCGCCGCGGATCGGAATACGGGTTGACGAGGATTCCCGCCTCGCAGGGCGCCGGCTGCCCGCAGTGCAAGCACACCGGCTACCTGGGTCGGGTGCCGCTCGTCGAGGTGCTGACGCCCAACGACGAGCTGCGCGATGCGATTTCGCGCGGCGCCACCGCCCACGAGATCCGCGCGGCGATGAGGGCCGCCGGCCATCAAACGATGCGTGACCGGGCGCTGAAGCTCGTCGCCGATGGCATCACGTCAATCGAGGAAGTCAACCGCGTGCTGGCTGTCGAAGGCGACGCGGCAACGGTCAAAACCCACACGCGGCCTCGTGTGCTCATCACCGACGACGAGCCGATTACCCGCATGCTCGTGAAGCTTCTGCTCGAGCGCGAACACTTCGACGTGCTCGAGGCCGTCAACGGCCGGCAGGCCGTCGAAATCGCCGTCCGTGAACGGCCCGATCTCCTGCTGATCGATCTGAACATGCCGGAGATGGACGGCTACGAAGCGATCGCCCGCCTGCGTCGCGACTTCACGCTCGCGACGCTGCCCATCGTCGTGTTGACCTCGGAGGAAGGACCCGGCGTCGAACGACGCGTCCTCGAGCTCGGCGCCGACGACTACATGCTGAAACCTTTCGATCCGGCCGTACTGCTTTCGCGCGTCAACGCCGTCTTCCGCCGGCTGAAGGTGATGGCGGCGTAGCCGAATCACGTGTGCGGTTGAGCTGCGGGGCGCTCCGCAACCCTGATTGCACGTGCTGACGCTGAAACCGTCGGTCCGCCGGTCTGAACAGCTCTCGCCTTACCGGCAACCCGGGCACCGCGCGGGAACGGTTGTAAACTGAAGAGGTGCGTGCGGGATCGTTCGCGCTGGCGCTGGTCGCTCTCGTAACGCAGGCCTCGTGGCCTGTCGTATCGGCCCAGACTCCTGCCCCCGCGGTTGTCGAGGCGCAATCACGTCCATCGTTTGCCGAGTGGCTGCAGGAACTGCGCGCCGAAGCGCTGTCTCGCGGCCTGCGCGAGGAGACCGTCGACAAGGCGCTCGCCACCGTCGAGGAGCCGTTGCCGGTCGTCCTGGAACGCGATCGCGCGCAGGCCGAGACGGTGCTCCCGATCGAAACGTATATCGCGCGTCAGACGCGAGCGTCGATCGTCAGAACGGCTCGGCAGATGGCCGCGCGCCACCGTCAAGTGCTCGATCAGATCGACGAGCGATACGACGTGCCGGCACAGGTCATCGTCGCCGTCTGGGGTATCGAGTCGAACTTCGGCCGTTTTCTCGGCGTGCGCCCGACCATCGGGGCGCTGGCCACTCTCGCCTGGGATCCCCGTCGATCGACGCTTTTCCGGAATGAACTGTTCAGCGCGCTCGAAATCCTCGACCGCGGGTACATCGAGCTCGCCAACATGCGAGGCTCGTGGGCGGGCGCGATGGGCCAGCCGCAGTTCATGCCGTCCAGTTACCTGAAGTACGCGGAAGACTTCGACGGCGACAACCGCCGGAACATCTGGACGTCGCCGCCTGACATCTTCGCGTCGATTGCCAACTACCTGAAGGGATATGGGTGGGTGGCAGGCGAGCGGTGGGGGCGCGAGGTGCGCATGTCCGCCGAAACCGCCCGTTTCGTGAAGACCGAAGTCGTGCAGCGGACGACCGGTTGCCGGGCCCGTCGGCAGATGACGGTCGCGCTGCCCCTCGCCGAGTGGCAGCGTCTCGGCGTCCGGCTCATGGATGGCGGCGACCTGCCCAAAGCCGACTTCAACGCCTCACTCGTCTCCGGCTCATCCCGTCACTTTCTGGTGTACCGCAACTACGAGGTCCTGCTCGACTATAACTGCGCGCATGCCTACGCGCTCAGCGTCGGCCTGATGAGCGACCGTATCGCGAACTGACGGCCTTAGATGAAGTCGCCCGGTCGTTCGCACCCGACCTCGAGTCGGGGGCGTTTAGAATCATGGTATGAGCCCCTATACGTTCGACGATCGCGGCATTGTGGTCGGCTGCCCGTCCTGCAGCCAGCAGAATCGCCTGCCGTACGACCAGCTGGATCGCGCGGTGCGATGCGCGCGCTGCAAGACTGAGCTGCGGCCGCCCAGCCAGCCGATCGAAATGGCTTCTTCGCAGGATTTCGATCGGCTCATCGCGAATGCGGCGATCCCGGTCGTCGTGGATTACTGGGCGCCGTGGTGTGGACCGTGCCGGATGGTTGCACCCGAGCTGCAGAAGGTCGCTGCCCGCGCGGCGGGCCGGTTCCTCGTCGTAAAGGTGAACACCGACGTCCTTGGTGATGTTGGAGAGCGATTCGCGATCCGGTCCATTCCGACGCTCGCCGTGTTCGCGGGTGGTCGCGAAGTCGGACGCACCGCCGGCGCGCGGCCAGCGGCCGACATCGAACAGTTCGTCGAGCAATCGACGGCCGTCGTCAAACGCTGACCTGCCGTGTCGTTCACGCTGACGGTGATCGGATGAACCGGATCGTTCAAGTGCGCCGGCGGCTCGCGTCGGCGATAGTGATCGTGATCCTGGCATCGGCCGCATGTGAGAGCCGATCCCCTGCGGCGGCGCCACCGCCCCCCTCGGACAGCGCACCGTTCGACCTCGAAGAAGCCACGATCGCCGACCTGCAGGCCCGGATGGCCAGTGGCCAGGAAACCGCGCGCTCACTGGTTGAGAAATACACGAAGCGCATCGGCCAGATCGATCGGAGCGGCCCGTCGCTGCGAAGCATCCTCGAGCTGAATCCCGAGGCCCTGGGAATTGCCGACCAACTCGACGCCGAGCGGAAACAGAAAGGGCCGCGCGGACCACTGCACGGCATCCCGATCCTCATCAAAGACAACATCGCGACCAGCGACCGCATGACGACGACCGCCGGATCGCTGGCGCTCGAAGGCCTGCGCGTGCCGCACGATGCCTTCGTGGTGGCGCGTCTGCGAGAAGCGGGCGCCGTCATCTTCGGCAAGACGAACCTCAGCGAATGGGCCAACGCCCGGTCGACGCACTCATCGAGCGGCTGGAGCGCCCGCGGCGGCCAGACGCGAAATCCGTATGCGCTCGATCGAAATCCGTGCGGCTCGAGCTCCGGTTCGGCCGTCGCCGTGGCGGCGAACCTGGCCGCCGGGGCGATCGGTACCGAGACCGACGGCTCCATCGTGTGTCCCGCGCACAGCACCTCGCTCGTCGGGTTCAAGCCGACGCTGGGGCTCGTGAGCCGGAGCGGCATCGTGCCGATTGCGCATAGTCAGGACACCGCCGGCCCGATGACGCGGACCGTGGCCGACGCCGCCGCGATCCTCGCCGCGGTCGACGGCTCCGATCGCGAAGATGCCGCGACCGCCGACGCGGCCGGCCATGCCGCGCGCGACTACGCCGCGGCCCTCGACGCGAACGGGCTTCAGGGCGCGCGCATCGGGATTGTCCGCGACAAACTGTTCGGCTACAGTCCCGCGGCTGACCGTCTGGCCGAGATCGCCATCGCCGACATGAAGAAGCAGGGCGCGGTCATTGTCGATCCGGCCAACATTCCCACCCTCGGCGCCTTCGACGCGGACGAGTTCGAAGTCCTGCTCCATGAGTTCAAAGCCGATCTGAACAGCTACTTGGCGGCGCTCGGCCCCGCGTCGCCGATGCGCTCGCTGACCGACGTCATCGCCTTCAATCGAAAACGTTCGGACGAGGAGCTCAAGTACTTCGGTCAGGAAATCATGGAGATGGCCGAGGCCAAGGGCCCGCTGACGAGCCCGGCGTATCTGAAGGCACTCGCCTCGAGCCGGCGCCAGGCGCGGACGCTGGGACTTGACGCGGTGATGAACAAGCACCGCCTCGACGCGCTGGTGGCGCCGACGTTTGGCCCCCCCTGGCTGATTGACCTCGTCAGCGGCGACGCGGTTCCGGCAAGTGCGTCGAGCCCGTCATCGGTGGCCGCCGTTGCCGGCTACCCACACGTCACCGTGCCGATGGGCTATTTCCGTGGACTGCCGCTGGGAATCTCGTTTATCGGTCGCGCGTGGAGCGAGCCGACGCTGATCAAGATCGCGTACGCCTACGAGCAGGCGACGAAGCATCGGCGCCCGCCGAAGTTCGCGACGACCGCCGACATCGAATAGAGCGCGCGGCGGACCTAAGAGGTCCGCCCTACAAGAGCGAGAGGTCCGCCCTACAAGAGCGAGGTCCGCCTTACAAGAGGATCAAGCCGGGCTCTGATAGATCGCCCGGCCCACGAAGAACGGACCGAGCCGCTCCAGGTACAGCGCAGTCTGCTGGGTCCGGCGCATCTCCTGGACGATTCGCGACAGCGGATACAGTTCTTTCCCGATCAGACCGACGACGAAGTCGTTGTCGTCCTTGTCGAGCCCGTGGCAGGCGAGCCGGATGTCATGGGCGTAGTCGCCGGCGCCATACGACATGCCGATCGTGCCGTGCTCGGCGAGGATGACGCGCTGCTCTTCCGCCGGCAGCTGCGCGAACCGGCCGCTGCGACGCAACGGGTACCACACGCTCCACATCCAGGCTGGGTTCAAGACGGTCCGGCGAGGCCGCTCGAGGAGCGTCTCGGTCAGATCCGGCTCGTAGCCGATCGCGTAGGTGCGGCCGAGCATCGTGTACTCAGGCTTTTGCGTCAGGGCCGCAAAGGGCGCCGTGTTCAGCACGGGGCGTAGCGAATCCAGAAACACCGCCGGGTCCTGGCTCAGGGTCAGCAGCGCGACACCGCGCGGATCGTTCAGGTCCTCGTACAGCACCGCGTCGAGACCGGCTCGGGTCAAGGTGTCGGCAAGCGCGCGCGAGTCGGTGCATCCGCCAAATGCCAGCAATTGCATGAACAGCCGCTCGTTCGACCGTTGCGGCTGACCATTTTTCACGCCGCCGCGCTCGCTGATATCCGGCGGCTCCGGGCCGCGTCTCGTCTCTGTCGCCATGGCCTGAGTATAATCCGCGGCTTCATGTCTCCGTACCGCGTGCGGCCGGCAACGCTCGACGATCTCGACGTGATGGTCCATCACCGGCTGGCGATGTTCGCCGACATGGGCACACCAGCCGCCGACGTCGCGGCGGCCGACGCGCCGTTCCGCGCGTGGCTGCCGGATGCGATGCGGAGGAACCTCTATCGCGCCTGGCTCGTCGAAACAGACATGGGAGAAGTCGTGGCTGGCGGCGGCGTCACCGAGCTGCCCTGGCCGCCGGGACCTCAGTATCCCGGCGGGCGGCTCGCCTTCGTCTACAACGTCTACACCGAGCCCGCGCACCGCGGACGCGGCCTGGCGCGGCTGGTCATGGATGCGATCCACGACTGGTGCCGCAGCGCGGGGATCAAAGCCGTGGCGCTCAACGCCAGCGCCTTCGGCCGTCCGCTCTACGAATCGCTGGGCTATCAGCTCGCTGAAAGTCCCGCCATGTTCCGCCGTATCGAGTAATCTCGAACCGTGGACATTCTCACCGCGCTCGGTCACACGATGCCGTTCGCGTTCGCGTCCGGACTGAATCTGTACGCGACCATCGCCGTGCTCGGGCTGTGCCAGCGCTTCAATCTCGTCGACCTGCCGACGCAGTTCGAACCGTTCGGCCATCCCGTGGTGATCGGCGTCGCGGTCGTCCTCTACCTGGTCGAGTTCGTCGCCGACAAGATCCCCTGGGTCGATACCGTGTGGGACGCCGCGCACACCATCATCCGCCCGGTGGGTGGCGCGCTCGTCGCCATCACCGCGCTGGGATCGCCGTCGCCGAGCATGGATGCCCTCGCTGGAATGCTCGGGGCCTCGGTGGCGCTCGCCACCCACCTCACGAAGGCGGGGACCCGGGCCGCCGTGAACACCAGCCCCGAACCCGTCAGCAACTGGATCCTCAGCTTCGTGGAGGACCTCATCGCGATCGGCCTGGTCTACTTCGCCACCGAGCACCCGGTCATCGCGCTGGGGATCACCGTGTTCCTGCTGACGCTGATCCTCGTCTTCGCAACCGTCCTGTTCCGGTTCGTGCGGCGGCGGTTTACCATGCGCCGCGCCGCCGCCTGAGGGTCCCCGGCGCGCTTGCCAGCCGCAGGTCTCAAGGTATAATTCATCGGTTTTGGCCATCAGTCCGGCAGACGCCGGGCCACACTCATCAGATCCGGAGACTCGCGAGCATGCCCTTCATCATCACCGACCCATGTATCGAGACCAAGGACACCGCCTGCGTGGACGTTTGCCCCGTCGACTGTATCCATCCGCGGAAGGACGAGCCCGAGTTCGCGCAAGCAACCATGCTCTATATCCATCCGGAAGAGTGCATCGATTGCGGCGCCTGCGTGCCGGCCTGTCCCGTGGCGGCGATTTACGAGAGCATCGACGCAACGCCGTCGCATCAGAAGGACCTCGTCGAGGCCAACGCGATCTACCGGAATGGTGATGCTGAGACGATGGCGCGCGCCGAGGAAATCGTCCAGGCGCACATCGCCGCGCAGCCCGACATCATGGCCATCCCGGCCGCGGAGCGTCAGGCGGCACACGCCAGGTTCTAACCGCAGCTGAAAATCGCCACCTGGAACGTCAACGGCATCCGGGCGCGGTACGCGCAGGTCCAGGAATGGATTGAGCGCGAGCGCCCGGACGTCGTCTGCCTCCAGGAAATCAAGGCAGCGTCCGACCAGGTGCCGACTGCGTTGTGCGAGATGCAGGGCTACTGGTGCTACTGGCACGGCGGCAAAGGCTATTCGGGCGTCGGCCTTCACGTCAGCAAAGCGGTCGCACCCGATCGTCCCCTCTTTGCTCATCCCGCCTTCGACTACGAAAACCGCATCGTCTCGGCCGAAGTGTGCGGGATGACCGTCGCCTCGGTCTACGTCCCGAACGGCGGCAAGGACTTCCCGGCCAAGATGCGTTTTCTCGAGGCGATGGACGAATATGCCCGGACGTTTCAGCAGGCAGGCGAGCGCCTCGTCATGTGCGGCGACCTGAACGTCGCCCGGACGGATCGCGACGTTCATCCCAAGGAGCGCAAGCCGCGGGCGATCGGCCAGCTGCCGGAGGAGCGGGCGATGATCGAACGGATCCTCGAGCGCGGCCTGGTCGACGTCGGCCGGGCCGTCGATCCCGACAACGACGGGTTGTTTACATGGTGGGCGCCGTGGCGCAACATGCGTCAGCGCAACATCGGCTGGCGCCTGGACTACGTCCTGACGAGCACGGCGCTTGCATCGACGGTCGTATCATGTCCCGTACAAAAGGACATCGGCAACAGCGATCACGCCCCTGTCGTCGCGACGTTCGGGGTCAGATCTTGATTCTTGACCGCCAGTCACAGTGCGTGGCAGTACCTGCTCCGACTCCCGTGTAATTGACGGTCAAGAATCAAGATCTGACCCCGATGTCGATAGTCGTTCAGAAGTACGGCGGCTCCAGTGTGGCCGATGTCGCACGCATCCGGCAGGTCGCCGAGCGGGTGATGCGCACCAAGCAGGCCGGTCACGACGTGGTCGTCGTGGTGTCTGCGATGGGCCACACCACCGACGAGCTGCTGGCGCTGGCCAAACAGGTTTCGCCGAATCCCGAGCGCCGGGAGCTCGACATGCTGCTCACCGCCGGCGAGCGGATCTCGATGGCGCTGCTCTCGATGGCGGTCCGCGAGCTGGGTGGTGACGCCATCAGCTTCACCGGCAGCCAATCGGGCATCATCACCAACGATCGACACGTCGATGCGCGCATCGTCGAAGTGCGCCCGATCCGGGTTCAGGACGAACTGGCCCGCGGAAAGATCGTCGTGATCGCCGGCTATCAAGGCGTCTCCTACCGGCGCGAGGTGACGACACTCGGGCGGGGCGGCAGCGATACGACCGCCGTCGCGATGGCCGCCGCGCTGGGGGCTGATTACTGCGAGATCTGTTCAGACGTCGACGGCGTCTACACCGCCGACCCGCGCGTCGTTCCAGACGCGCGGCGGATCGGCACGCTGTCGTACGAGGAAACGCAGGAACTGGCGGAGGCGGGCGCGAAGGTTCTGAATGCCCAAGCGGTGGAGTTCGCCAAAGAAAAGGGGATCGCGATCTACGCGCGGGCGACCGCTTCGCCATTGCCCGGCGCCGATCCCGCTTCCGACGGCACGGTCGTGCGACGCTATCCGCCGCGGATGCCTGGCACCGTGGTCGGCGTCGCGAGCGAACGCGACACGCTGGTGCTCGAACTGGCCCAATCGAAGGCCGCCGGCGAACAGCCGGCCGCCGACCTGCTCGCGCTGCTGGACTCGCATTCGGTTGCCGGTAAACAGCTGCACCAGGGAGCGGAGTATCTAACGCTCATCATCTCGCGCGACAACCTCCACGAGGAGCCGCGCGTTCGAGCGGCGCTTGCCGACCGGTTCGGTTCCTCGGTCACGCTGGCCGACGATCTCGGCGCAGTGAGCGTGATCGGCGCCGGCATCACCGCATCGTTCGAAAACCTGCGCCGCGGCGCGACCGCATTGGCAGGCGCCGGAATTGCCATCCGCGACGTCGCCACCTCGTCGTTCCGCATCACGTGGATGATCCCGCGGACGCGGATAGAGGATGCGGTGCGAACGCTACACTCTCTTTTTATCGTTTAAAGATTTGTCAGGGCTCAGGCTCACAGGGCTGAGGGCTAAGGGCTCAAAGGGCTGAAGGCTCAAAAGGGCTTAGGGCTGAAATGAAAAGGGCTGAAGGCTCTTGAAAGCCCTCAGCCCTTACCCTTAGCCCTGAGCCCTGAGCCCTTAGCTCTTAGCCCTTCTTATCCCTAAGCCCTGCGAAGCTACTGTCCGCCCGTCGGTCGCGGCTGCGTCTGATCGATCGAGAGCGTGAGCGCGGTGAACTGCATCTCTTCCCAGGTCTGCTCGCCCCAGTGGACCTCGACGCTCGGATCGGGATTCGACTTGTTCGCGCTCGAGTTGTCGTACCACGCCATCGTCTTCAGGGTGGTGCCCTTCGGCAGCTTCAGCGGCTCCCTGAAGACGTAGTCGGTCTGCCAGTTGAAGTCGTACTTCGGCACGGCGAGGACCACTTCTTTCCGGCCGTCCGGATAGGTGACTTCGACTTTCCATTCTCTGCCACGGACGTGCGTATGCGGCAGGATGCTCCAGATCGTCGCGTCCTGATTGAATGTCATCTGGGCGTCGACCTGAGTGTTGGGCGCGCCCGCTGGCAGGGTGAAATTGCCGTTGACGAGCGGCAGTGTCATCACTTCCGTTTTGGGCGCGGCCTTCGCAAACACGAACCCGATCTTCGACTGGTCCGTCACCGGCTTGCCGCCGGCGGTGTAATGCACCTGGAAGATGAGCGTGGAGCCCGCCGGGAGCCGCATCGCGGTGCCCTCGTGGAACCTGCGAATCGCCTGACCGGGCGCGAAACCACCGACGAAAATGCCAAGGCCCTCCTTCGGCATCGGCCGATCGTTCGGGGTCGGTTGCTTCGCCATCGTAGTCCGGTGTTCAGCCGGCGTGTTCATGCCGGACGCCATCGAGAACGGCGGCGTCGGACGCGGTGCGGCTGCTGCAGGAGGTGCTGCAGGCGCTGCCGCAGGCGCTGCCTGAGCCGCCGGGGCCTGACGCCGCGGCGGACGGGCATAAACAATGATGTGGTGCACCACGGCCCGGGCGTCTGGCCTGATCTCGAACGCCTCAATCCACTTGTCCTCAGTGAGGTTGGTCGGCATCTCGAAGTGCTTGTAGTCGATCGTGCCGCTCGGCGGCACCGGGTAGGCCTCGGTCATCTGAAAGACCGCGTCAGGCTGCCCGATCGCCCATCCGGAGGGGTAGACCGGTGCCGTCGGCAGATCCGCCCGATTGCCCTCCGGCGCGCCAGCGGCCACCCACTTGAGAATGGTGTCCTTCTCCGCGGCGCTCAGCCGGCGATCGTTGACGAACGTGCTGTAGGCCGGATCGGCATGCCACGGCGGCATGGTCCCGTTGGAGACCTGCGTGGCGATTGCCTTGACCCACGGCCGTGCCTCCGTATAGGTCAGGAGCGAGAAGGGGCCGATTTCGCCCGGTCGGTGGCAGACCGTGCAGTTCTTATAAAGGATCGGGGCCACGTCCTTGCTGAACGTGGGCGCGGCGGCCGCCGGCCCGCTCTGGGCGCCAGCCAGCGCCGGTACGAGCAGGGCGGATGCCAGACACAGTCCGACACGCAAAAGTGGTGTGTGGTTCATAGTTCCTCTGACGCAGTTTGCCGGGAAATGGTTCACTTTCATGGTAGCACGGCCGGCGTCCACGCCTGGGAGCCCATTCTTTTCTTTACATCAGCCGACGGGGCCTGGCCCTTGATCGGGGTAGTGGGCCGCCTGCTGCGCCGCGACCTGGCGACCAGCGCCATCCCGGTCGTCTTCGTCACAGCGGATGCACAGGGCACCGAGGCAGAGCTGGCCGCAGCCGCCGGTGCCGACCTGGCGCACAAGCGAGGCGACACGACCCGACAGGCCGCTGATTTACCGCCGCAGTCACGTGGGGGGCGTGAGCAGGAAACACGCCGAGCAGTGGGTTTATTTCGACTGCGAGAGCGGGTGCGGTACCTTTCGGTACCGCGCCCGGACAAGAAAACTCCGCAAGGTCGTCTGAACGCCTACCGGGAACGACGCGACCGGCCGCGGCCTTTTTCAGCCGCCTGTTGCCGTCCGCTGCGCGTGGTCGAGGCGCGACGCCCTTTTGACTGACGGGAGCCTTGCCCCCGTTCCATGTCCTCTTCCTCGTTCACGGCCGCCTGATTCACGTAGCCTTCAGCGATGGTCGTCAGCTTCTGATCGGTCTCCTTCTCCTCTTCGAGCGATTCCTCGAGAAGCGCTGACACTTCGTTCATGCCGAGCAGTTGCGCCCAGGTGCGAACTGTACCGTAAGACGCGATCTCATAGTGCTCCACCTTCTGCGCCGCGGCGATCATCACGGCGTCACGGGTATCGTCGTCTTCGGCCTCGGCAATCATCTCGTTGCCTTCGGCAATCAGGTTTTTCATTCCCTTGCACGGCTTCCCCTTCGCCGGCATCTCCAGCTGTTCGAACACCTGTTCGAGGCGTTCGATCTGATCCTCGGTCTGTCGGAGGTGGGCTTCGAACCCGGCTTTTAGATCGGGCGACGAGGCTTTCTTCGCGAGCTTGGGCAGAGCTTTCGTGAGTTGCTTTTCAGCGTCGTAGATGTCCTTGAGTTCTTCTTCCAGAAGAGCATGCAGTGAATCGAGGCTGGCCATGGCTGTTTTCCCCTCAGGTGAGGCGGGTTTCAACGCCCGCGTGATTGCGGCTGAACGGTCGCGTCGTAGCAAGAGTCGTGCGCGTCTCACAGAGCACTGCCGTTGCCCTCGACGCCTCGTTTCGGTACACAACGTGCACTTTAATGAAGCGACTGGATACGTCATCTATTCGAAGGAGAATCGCAATGCGTGCAACCCGAATCCTGACGACGATGTGTTGCGCGATCGCCATTGCCACCGTGCTGATGGTGTCTGGCGCGCGCGCCGACGAGTACAACAAGCTCACCTACCTCACCTTCAGCGGACCTGTTCAGGTGCCCGGCGTCACGTTGCCGGCCGGCACCTACATGTTCAAGCTCGCGGATCCAGAGAGCGGCCGCCGCGCGATCCAGATCTGGGACGAGAAAGGCACCAAGCTGTTCACTACGCTGTTGACCATCCCGGATGAGCAGCCAGAGGCGAAGGACGACCCTGTCGTGCTGTTCTCCGAGCGGCCGAGCGACAGCCCGAACGCGGTGAAGTCGTGGTTCTATCCTGCGGATCGGACTGGCTACGAGTTCATCTACCCGAAAGACCAGGCGATGAAGATCGCCGCAGCGGCGAATGCTCCGGTGCTGGCCTACAACGATGAACTGAAATCCGGCGCCGACGAAGCCGCGATGCGCGGCGCACAGGTCGGCCGCGTCGATGCGCAGGGCCAGGCTGCCGCGGAGACCAGCACGGCGAACGCGGCATCGACCACAACGACCACCAGCACGGCGCCGGCTCAGGCTTCGGCTGCGTTATCGACACCAGCCTCGAGCACGACGGCTTCGACGGCCGCTGCCGACACAGCCTCCGCAAACCGGACGCCGCCGTCTCCGGCACCGTCGACCACCGCTCCGGCAACGACAGCGCCGGCTTCTACGACCGCCTCGGCGGATCGAACTGCGACGAGAGCGGTTGGTACCAGTGGGACGCAGAGTGCTCAAAGTCCACAGGCTGCGCGCGGTGCACAGGACGAGCTGCCGCGAACCGCAAGTCCATTGGCGACCATTCAGCTCATGAGCATCGGTCTCATCGCGAGCGCGCTCGGCGTGCGCCAGCTTCGCCGGCGTTATGCTGTGAATCGATAGCAACGTAGGAGGCAGGATGGGCAGGAGGGGCAGCTGGGACAAGCGAGACGGGAGGGCGGAGCGCCTTCCCGCCCTTCCCCCCTTTCCTGCCCTCTTCCTCGCAGCCGCCCTGTGCGTTTTCCCTCTCGAGACGCTGCCGCAAGACCTTCCGACTTTCCAGGCATCGTCCAGCGAGCTTGTCGTGCTGCCGGTGGTCGTCACCAACCGAGACGATGCCTACGTCGCCGATCTCGCAGCCGATCAGTTCGCCGTCTACGACAACGGACGACGTCAGCAGGTGTCGCTCTTCAGCAATGCGGATACGCCGGTCAGCGCGGCGGTGGTCATCGACGGCTCCGGCAGCATGCGCAACAAGCTCGGCCAGGTCATCGCAGCGACGCTCGCGTTCGCGCGGTCGAGCAACCCCGACGATGAGCTGTTCGTGATCGAATTCAACGAACGCGTCCGCGAAGCCGCCGGTGAAGCGGCCCTGACGGCGAGAGATCCTCACGCACTGGAAGCGGCCCTTCGCACCTTGAAGCCTGCCGGACAAACCGCCCTGTACGACGCGCTCATGGTCGGGCTCGATCGGCTGGAGCGCGCGCCCCGACCCCGGAAGGTGGTCGTCCTCATGAGCGACGGAGGGGACAACGCCAGTCGCGCCGGGCTCGAGGACGTCCTCGCCCGGGCACGTCGATCGAACGTGACCATCTACGCGATTGGGCTGTACGACCAGGGCGCGCCCGATACCAATCCGGACGTCCTGAAGAAGCTCGCCGAGACGACCGGCGGCCAACGATACCTGCCCAAGTCACCCGGCCCGTTGCTGGCAGCGTGCGAACGCATCGCCCGCGAGATTCGCAGCGGCTACACGCTTGGCTACGTTCCACCGGATCGCGACGGCCGCTTTCACCTCGTGCGGGTGCTGATCGATGGTCCAAACGCCCGACAGCTGCGCGTGCGGACACGGCCCGGCTATTTCGCGGCGCGCGCCCCGGAATAAGAAATGTGGCCTCCTGCGCCGACTCCGCTGAAATGGCTCGAGCGAACGCTGTTCGTCGCCGGGGTTGCCCTGGGCCTGTGGGCGATCGTCCTGCTCGGTCAGAACTGGTACTACGCCCGCCTTCCGATTCCCGAGCAGGCCCGCACCGTCACGGCCACTCAACTCCCGGGCGAAGACCCCAACGAAGCCGTTGGCACCACCGGGTTCATCGAGCGCGGCGCGTGGCTCGCGCGTTTGGAAGCGCCGAGCGTCAAGTTGACGGCGACGGTGCTCGAGGGAAGCGACGACCGGACCCTGCGGCGCGCCGCCGGGCATATCGAATACACACCTCGTCCCGGCACTTACGGCAACGTCGGGATTGCCGGTCATCGCGACACGACGTTCTATCCGGTCCGCAACCTGGAGGTCGGCGATCCGCTGACCCTGACCACTGCGGATCGGGTGTACGAATATCGCGTCACCCGGACGTGGATCGTGAACCCGGAGCAGGTCGAGGTACTGGACCGAACGGACCGGCCCGCGCTCACGCTGGTGACCTGCTACCCCTTCAATTTCATTGGCAATGCGCCGAAACGATTCATCGTGCGCGCGCAGCTGACCTCTGAACGGGAACGACCGTGAAACGCCCGAAACAATGCTATTCTGAACTGACTCGATGGACGCTCTGAGCCAGGACACGATGCAGCCGGACGCTCTTCCGGCAATGGAAGAGGTCCCGCCGATCCCCGACCCGATCGCGGTCGAAGTCGCGCTGCCGCTGCCTGTGGCTGAAGCGATCCTGCCGCGGCCCAGTGTCTGGCGTCGCGTGGGTCAGGAAATCATTGCCGGCGCCCAGACGCTGCTCTCGGCTGCGGTCTACGCCACGTTGATCGTCACGTTCTGTGTCCAGATCGCACGCGTCGACGGTCTGAGCATGTCACCCACGCTCGACGATCAGGATCGTCTCATCGTCAACAAGCTGGTCTATCAGTTCGGCGATCCACAGCCCGGGGACATCGTGATGCTCTATTACCCGGTGGATCCGGACAAGATGTTCGTCAAGCGCGTGATCGCCCAGGAAGGCGATACCGTCAGAATCGTCGACGGACGCGTCTACGTGAATGAATTACCGCTCGCCGACGATTACGTCCCTTCCGAGTTCCGCAGCCACGACGATCTCCAGCCGACGGTGGTGAAGCCGGGCTACTACTTTGTGATGGGGGATCACCGCAACAACAGCCTCGACAGCCGCCACTGGGGCCCGGTGCCAAAGAAATACATCGTCGGCAAGGTGAACGTCCGGTGGTGGCCGATTCAGGACGCCAGAATATTCTGATGCTGCTCGCGCAGCTTGTACTTCTGGATTTTTCCTGACGCGGTCATCGGAAACTCACTGACGAAGCGGAGATATTTCGGCACCTTGAAGCGCGCCAGCCGCTCCGCGCACCACAGCACCAGCTCCTCTTCACTGACCGCCGCCGCGTCCGGCGTCAGGCGGACCGCCGCGGCGACGATCTCTCCGAAAAAGTCATCCGGCAGCCCGTAGACGTAGGCGTCCGCGACGGCTGCGTGCTCGCGCAGACGGTCCTCAATCTCCTTCGGCGAGATGTTCTCGCCGCCGCGAATGATCAGATCCTTGATGCGGCCGGTAATCCGGATGAAGCCGTCCCGGTCGATGCTCGCCTCGTCGCCGGTATGGAGCCAGGCGTCGGCATCGATCGCCGCCCGGGTCGCCTCCGGATTGTTGTAATACCCCTTCATCACGTTGTAGCCGCGCACGCACAGCTCACCGCGCTCGTCCGCGCCGCGCGCGCCGCCGCTCGCCGGATCGATGATCTTGACTTCCATCTCGGGCAGGACGAGGCCGACGGTCTGGGCGCGCTGTTCGACGGAGGCATCCCGGGGGGTCATGGTGATGCCGGGAGACGCTTCGGTCAGGCCGTAGGCGATCGTGATCTCGGGGATGTGCATGTCGGTCATCACACGGCGCATCAACGGCTCGGGACACAGTGACCCGGCCATCACTCCGGTGCGCAGCGTCGTGAGGTCGAAGCGTTTGAAGTCGGGATGCTCGAGCTCGGCCAGGAACATCGTCGGCACGCCGTAGAGCGCGGTGCACCGCTCGCGCTGGATGGTCGCGAGAACCTTCCCGGCATCGAACGTTTCGACGGGACAAAGAGCGGCGCCATGGGTGTAGGCGCCGAGGACGGCAATGACGCAGCCGAAGCAGTGAAAGAGCGGAACGCAGACGCACAGCCGATCGGCGGCGCTGAAACCGAGCAGCGCGCCGAGCGCCTGGCCGTTGTTGACGACATTGCGGCTGGACAGCATCACGCCCTTGGGGAACCCGGTCGTTCCGGAGGTGTACTGCATGTTGATCACGTCGTCGACGCCGACGGTGGCGCTGCGCGCCTCGAGCTCGGTCTCGGAGATGTCACGCGCGCGCCATCGGAGCTCTTCGTAGGGCGTGAATCCCTGCGGCGGGCGCGGCCCGATGAAGATCAGTCGCTGGAGCGTGGCAATCCGGCCGGTGTCGGCGCCGATCTCGCGGAGCGCGGCGACGTAGTCGACCTCCCGGAATCCGGCGATGGTGATGATGGTCGCGGCCTCGCTCTGCCGCAGCAGGTACTCGATGTCGCGGGCGCGCAGCGCGGTATTGGCCGTGACGAGGATTGCGCCGACTTTCGCGAGCGCGAACTGCAGGACGATCCATTCCGGCACGTTGGTCGCCCAGAGCACGACGCGCTCGCCCGGCTCGATGCCCGACGCCATCAGACCGCGCGCGATCGTGCGCGCCTCGTGTTCGAGCTGCGCGAACGTGAAGCGCGGTCCGTTTTCGTAGAGGAGCGCCGGGCTGTCGGGCTGCACGACCGACAGCGCAGTGAGCAGCTGGCCGACGCTTACATCTCTGTAAGGAGGCATTCTCGTCCGCGGGCCGAGTATACTTCTGCAGTGTCCGAATCGTGCACCGTCCTCATCGCAGCGCCCGATCTGCTGCCGGTATTGAAGCAGCGTGCCGCTGAATCCGACACCACGACAGAAATCCTGACCTTCGCCGACGCCGACGCGCTGCGCGCGCTGGAGGCCATCACCCGGCGCAAGCCGGCGGTGATCGCGCTCGAGCGGATGTTCGCGTCGACGCCGCGCGGCGCCGCGTTGATCAACCGCATCAAGGCCGACCCGGCGCTGATCGAGTCGGAAATCCGCGTCGTGTCACCGGATACCGACTACACGCGGATTGCCGCCAAGCGATCACCGCAGCCGCCGTCACACGGCGGTGGTGGCGCGGCGACCGCGACCGCCGCCGCCGAGGTCGCCGTACCAACGCAACCGCTGGACCATTACGGCACGCGTCGCGCCCCGCGTTTCAAGCTGGCCGGCATCGTCGATGTGCTGGTCGACGGGAATACGGCGACGCTCGTCGACCTGTCCACCGTCGGCGCCCAGGTGCTGACGGCCAGCGTCCTCAAGCCGAACCAGCGGATCCGAATGGCGCTCACCGAGGAAAGCGGCGCGATCCGGTTCAATGCGTCCGTCGCCTGGGCGAAGTTCGAGATCCCGCCGCAGAGTGGTCCGCGTTACCGGGCGGGGATCGAGTTCCTCGACGCCAGTACGACCGCGGTCGGTGAATTTTGCGAGCGGCACAAGGCCTGAACCGCTAGCGAAGACCGGACAATCGCGCCTTCAGCACCTCGTCTCTGAGGATCGTGTCGTCGCGCTCGGAGCCGGTGGAAATGACCGCCGCCGGCACACCGGTCACCTCCTCGAGCCGCGCGATGTAGCGGCGGGCGGCCTCGGGGAGATCCGTATAGCGCCGGACACCTCGGGTCGGTGCGGTCCAGCCCGGCATCGACTCGTAGACCGGCTCGCATGACGCGAGCTGGCCGACGTCCGACGGGAAATCGTTGAGCGTTCGCGAGCCGCAGCGATACGCCGTGCAGATCTCGATGCGATCGAGGCCGTCGAGCACGTCCAGCTTGGTGAGGGCCAGTGCGTCGAGACCGTTGATGCGGACGCCGTAGCGGACCGCCACCGCGTCGTACCAGCCGCAGCGGCGCGGCCGGCCGGTCACTGCTCCGTACTCGTTGCCGCTGTCGCGCAGTCGCTGCCCCATGTCGCCGCTGAGCTCGGTCGGCAGGGGTCCCTCGCCCACCCGCGTCGTGTAGGCCTTGACCACCCCCATCACGCCGCCGATCGATCGCGGCCCGATCCCGAGCCCGGTGCAGACACCGCCGACCGACGCGTTCGACGAGGTCACGTACGGGTAGGTGCCGTGGTCGATGTCGAGCAGCGTGCCCTGCGCCCCTTCGAACAGGATCGACTGGCCGGCGCGCATCGCGTCGCTCAGCATCAGCGAGACATCGCGGACCAGCGGACGGAGCCGCTCGGCCTGCTCGAGCAGTTGTCCGAGGACCTGCTGCCAGTCCATCGTCGAGTCGTGCACCAGCCGGTTCCGGGCGGTCACGTTGTCGCGGACGTTTTCTTCGAGCCCTTTGGGGTCGGCCAGGTCACCGACGCGAATCCCGCGGCGAGCGATCTTGTCCTCGTAGGCGGGCCCGATGCCGCGCGACGTCGTGCCGATCTTGCGTTCGCCGCGCCGCGCCTCCGACAGCAGATCGAGATCGCGGTGGTACGGCAGGATGAGGTGCGCCTTGTCGCTGACGATCAGTCGCCCCGCAACGTCGATGCCGTGTTTCGACAGCTCGTCGACCTCCACGAACAGCGCCGACGGATCGACCACCACGCCGTTGCCGATGACGCAGGTGATGCCCGGGTGCAGCATGCCGGACGGGATCAACCGGAGCACGAACTTGGTGCCGTTGACATACACGGTATGCCCGGCATTGTGTCCACCCTGATACCGCGCGACGATGTCGAAGCGCGGCGTCAGCAGGTCGACGATCTTGCCTTTGCCTTCATCGCCCCACTGGGCGCCGAGGACACACAGATTCATACCGTTCACGCTGCTCTGTGCTAGGTTCTCAGTTCGTGTTCCCGCCTGCGCTCGCCAGGTCACCTGCGAGCGTTGGCGCGGCGCGCCGCAGCGCTGCGCGCGAAGGCGGCAGGTTCGGAGCGGACTTACGATTCTACTCGAAGCCTGACCAACGATGATCCTGCTGGACGGTGACTCACTGACGATTGAGCAGCTGATCGCGATCGCGGATCGGGGCGAGCGGGTCGGCATCACGAACGACGCGGCCGAGCGGATTCGCGCGGCGCGCCGGGTCGTCGATCGAAAAGCCCAGGGCGACGCGCCGGTCTACGGCGTCAACACCGGCTTCGGATCGTTCGCCGAAGTGAAGATTGCACCCGACGCGCTCGAGGCGCTTCAGTCCAATCTGGTCCGCAGCCACGCGGCCGGCGTCGGCGAACCGCTGCCGGTCCGTGCCGTTCGAGCGGCGATGACGCTCCGCGCCAACGTGCTCGCCAAAGGCTTTTCCGGGATCCGGCTCGAGACGCTGGAGACGCTGCTCGGCATGCTCAACGGCGGCGTGCATCCGCTCGTCCCGGCACGCGGTTCGGTCGGCGCCAGCGGCGACCTGGCGCCGCTCGCCCACATCGCGCTCGTGCTGATTGGCGAGGGCACGGTGTGCGACGGCCGCGGCGACGATCGACACCGGGACCGCAACGCCCCGGGTGCCGACGCCATGGCGCGGGCCGGTCTCACGCCGGTGACGCTTGCCGCGAAAGAAGGGCTCGCGTTGATCAACGGCACCCAGCCGTCGACCGCGATCCTTGCGCTGGCGCTGGCGGGCGCCGAGCAGCTCGCGCGGGCGGCCGACATCGCGGCGGCGCTGTCGATCGACGCCCTCCAGGGCTCGATGCACCCGTTCGAGGCCAGGATTCACGCCGCCCGCGGCTTTGCGGGACAGGTGACCGCTGCCGCCAATATCGAACGGCTGATGTCCGGGAGCCTGATCAACGCCTCGCATCAGAACTGCGGTCGCGTGCAGGACGCCTACTCCATGCGCTGCGCGGCGCAGGTCCACGGGGCGACTCGCGACGCCCTCGCCTTCGTGCGTCGGACGGTCGAAACCGAAGCCAACGCAGCCACCGACAACCCGATGGTGTTCGCGGGTTCGGACGAAATTGTCTCCGGTGGCAACTTTCACGGCGCGCCGATCGCGATGGCGGCCGATCTGCTCGCCATCGCGCTGGTCCCGCTGGCCACGATCAGCGAACGACGCACCGATCGACTGGTCGATCCGATCAAGAGCGGACTGCCGGCGTTCCTGACCCGTGACGGCGGCCTGCGGTCGGGGCTGATGCTGGCGCAGGTCACGGCCGCGGCCTGCGCGTCGGAGCTCAAGACGCTGGCGCACCCCGCCGGCGTCGACACGATCCCGACGTCGGCCGGCCGCGAAGATCACGTCAGCATGAGCATGGCCGCCGCGATCAAGGCCGAACGGGCGCTCGCGTGCGCGCGCGACGTGATCGCGATCGAGATCCTGTGCGCGTGCCAGGCGATCGACCTGCTGGCGCCGCTGACCACCTCGGATGCGCTGCAGTCGGTCCACCGGCTCGTCCGATCGCGCTCGTCGATGGTCGACGACGATCGCGTGTTGTCGCCGGAGATCGCAGAAATCACACGTGTGATCGCCTCAAACGAGTTGGAGAACGCTGTTGGCACTCTAGTCAAGTGAAAAATTTTTCATTTTCAGTTTGACAACGGACGCGCCGCTTTCTAATTTCTACTCTTCGTCGTTGCGCTTCGTCGGCGGGCGCACACGTCGGCATCCGATATCCACATGGCCACCGCACTCCGCACCATTCGCGCGCCGCGCGGCACCGCGCTGACCTGCAAAGGCTGGCCGCAGGAAGCGGCGCTCCGGATGTTGATGAACAATCTCGATCCGGATGTCGCGGAGCGGCCCGATGAACTGATCGTGTACGGCGGCTCCGGAAAAGCGGCGCGCAACTGGGAGGCTTTCGACGCGATCGTGCGGGCGCTGACCGCACTCGAGCGCGACGAGACCCTCCTCGTACAATCCGGCAAGCCGGTGGCCGTGTTCCGCACACATCCCGGCGCGCCCCGCGTCCTCATCGCCAACAGCCTGCTCGTCCCGGCCTGGGCCACCTGGGAACATTTTCGTGATCTCGAAGACCGCGGCCTGACCATGTTCGGCCAGATGACCGCCGGCAGCTGGATCTACATCGGCACGCAGGGCATCGTCCAGGGGACCTATGAAACGCTGGCGGCGGTGGCCCGACGCCATTTTGGCGGCTCGTTGGCCGGCCGCCTGCTCGTCACCGCCGGCCTCGGCGGGATGGGCGGCGCTCAGCCGCTGGCCGCCGTCCTCAACGGGGCGACGGCGCTGGTCATCGAGGTCGATCGACAGCGCATCGCGCGCCGTCTCGCGACGAAATACCTGGACGAGTCGACCGACAACCTCGACGAGGCGATCGCGCGCGTCGAGCGCTACCGGCGCGATCGCGTGGCGCGTTCGGTCGGGCTCTGTGCCAACGCGGCGGACGTGCTGCCGGCGCTCGTCGCGCGCGGCTTTACGCCCGACATCCTGACCGACCAGACGTCGGCGCACGACGCGCTGAACGGATACATCCCCAACGGTTTGACGCTTGACGAGGCGGCACACCTGCGGGCGAAGCACCCCGACGATTACGTCGCGCGAGCGCTGGCCGCCATGGGTAGCCATGTGGCGGCGATGCTGGAGCTGCGGGGCCGCGGCGCTGTGACATTCGACTACGGCAACAACATCCGCGCTCAGGCGCGCCAGGCTGGCATCGAGCGTGCGTTCGAGATTCCTGGTTTTGTCCCGGAATACATTCGTCCGCTCTTCTGTGAAGGCAAGGGGCCGTTCCGCTGGGTTGCGTTGTCGGGAGACCCCGAGGATATTCGCGTCACCGACGAGGCGGCCCTCGAGCTGTTCGGCGATCAGCCGTCGATTCGACGCTGGATCGAGCTGGCGCGCGAGCGCGTGGCGTTTCAGGGTCTGCCGGCACGGATCCTGTGGCTCGGCTACGGTGAGCGGGCCCGGTTCGGCCTCGAGCTGAACGCGCTGGTCAAGAGTGGTCGGGTCAAAGCGCCGATCGTCATCGGCCGCGACCACCTCGACGCCGGCTCGGTCGCGTCGCCGACGCGGGAGACCGAAGCGATGCGCGATGGCAGCGACGCGATCGCCGACTGGCCGGTGTTGAACGCGCTGCTGAACGCGTCGAGCGGCGCGACCTGGGTGTCGGTCCATCACGGTGGTGGCGTCGGCATCGGCTATTCTCTGCACGCGGGCATGGTGATCGTCGCCGACGGTACCGCCGACGCGGCCGAACGGCTCGACCGCGTGCTCACCTGTGATCCCGGGCTTGGCATCGTCCGCCACGCCGACTCTGGTTACCCTGATGCGCTGGCCGCGGCCGCGCGCGGAGGTGTTCGAATGCCGATGCGAGAGGAACGCGCATGCTGACGCCCCGGTCCACGCTGACCCGCCGTATTGCTGCGGCACTCGATGCTGCGCCGTCGCGCATTCCCGTTCTGGTCGGTGGCTGCGGAACCGGCCGGACGACGATCCTGCACCAGCTGCGCGACCGCGTCGGCCGCACCGCGGCGCAGTACGTCGACGTCGAGCGGACGGCCACGACACCCGAGCGGTTCCTGCGCGCGGTGACCAGCGCGTCACCGTTTCCGGCGATCGAGAGCGCCGCGCCGGCCAGCGCGCGCGCGGCGTTCGATCAGACGCTCGCGTTCCTGGCGAAGACGCGCGCCGCCGACCCGGCCACGTTCCTGCTGGACGAGTTCCTCGAGCTGCGGACTTTCGAGAGCTTCCCCAATCTGCGACGCGTGCTGCACGAACTCGTGGACGGACTGGCGGCGAGCGGCAACCGCTTCGTGCTGACCAGCCGCTATACCGCCCGCGCCCTTCGGCTGCTGCGCGACCGGTCGGCGCGCTTTGAAGTCATCCACATGCCGCCGGTCACGGCGGAGGACACCCTCGATATACTCGACCTGGCCGGCGGTTCGCTCGGCGCGGACGGTGGCCGGGCTAACGACGCGCAATTCGTCGCGCGGACCGTCCACGCGCTCGCCGATGGACGGCCCTCCTACGTCCGGGCGATTGCCGACGAGCTGCACCTCATGGGCCAGCAGGGCAGCGACGCGATCAGCGCCCTCGCGGCGCTGATGGCGCCGGACGGCCGGCTTTCGGAGCAATGCAGCTTCTGCTACGAGCTGCGCCTTCACCGCGCGCGCGGCTACGGCGCACTGAAGGCCATTCTCGAGATCCTCGGCGAAGACGAAGAGCTGACGCTGACGGAAATCTCACAGCGTCTGCAGCGGACGCCAGGCTCGACCAAGGACTACCTCTCATGGCTGGAGGACGTGGATCTCGTCACGTCCCGGCAGAAGCGCTACAGCTTTACCGATCCGCTGCTGCGCGTCTGGGTCCGCCTCCACTGTCGCGCGACCGCGCCGACCGAAGACGACGTCGCCCGCGAAATCCACCGCTACGCGTTGCCGCGCCTGCCGATGCAGACGCCTGCTCAGAACGAGCCGGCCTACGCGATGGCCGGTCAGCCGCATTCGGGGATTATCGAGATCGATTGAAGGGAATGAGATTTCAGGATTTCAGGATTTGAGGATTCTCCAATCCTGAAATCCTGAAATTTCACCCATCCTTAAGCCTGCTGAGCGCCATCCGGGCCGCCTCCTGCTCCGCCTCTTTCTTGCTCGGTCCGATCGCTTCCGCCACGACCTGGTCGCGGACCACCACCTGCACCTGAAACAGCTTGCGATGATCCGGGCCGACGGTGCCGGCAAGACGGTACTCGGGCAGCGTCTCGTCGTTCGACTGCAGGTACTCCTGCAGCGCTGACTTGTGATCGCCGCCGCCGGGCCCGTGACGCCGGACGTCGTCGACGAACGACGCGAACTCCCGGGTGATGAAGGCGCGCGCCTGCTCCACGCCGCCATCCAGATAGATCGCCGCGATCAGCGCTTCGTAGCCATCGGCGAGCAGCGCCTGCTTGCGCCGGCCGCCGGTCTTCTCCTCGCCGCGGCCGAGCAGCAGGTGATCGCCGAGCGACAGCCGCTCGGCCTGGCGCGCCAGCGTGGCGGTCGACACCAGCGCCGCCTTGACCTTCGACTTCTGCCCTTCGTTGAATTCCGGAAACGCGTGGAACAGGATGTCGGCGACGACGAAGCCGAGCACCGCGTCGCCGAGAAACTCGAGCGATTCGTTGTCGATGACGCCGCCGCTGACGTCCTCGTTGGCGCGCGAGGTGTGGGTCATCGCGTGCTCGAGCAATCCGCGATCGCGAAACCGGTAGTCGATCGCCTGCTGCAGGGTGTCGAATTCGTCGCGGATCCGCACCACCTTGCCGGTCTCGAGCTCGGTGCGATGACTGTCGATGATGCGTCTCGCTTCGTCGGCGTCCTCCGGGCGGACGGCGATCCGTACTTCGCCAAGCTCGTTGACGTTCAACGGGAACAACTGGGTGACCGATGAGGAAGCGATCACCAGCACGCCGTGCGATTCGAGCAGCGCGCGCACGACACTGGCCTCGATGCCGGACTGGGTACGGAAGATGACGATCGGGTCGGCCAAGGGTCAGCGCGCCTCTACGACCTCGGCCACCGCTGCGAGCTCGGGACCGATCGCCGGGTCAACCTTCAGCAGGATCATCGTCATGTCATCGTGCTGCGGGGCGTCGCCGACGAACGATTTGATTTCGCGCAGGATGCGTTCGCGCAGTTCGTCGGCCTCGAGATGCGCGTGCTGCTCGACCAGCGCGGCCAGCCGCTGCTCGCCGAAGCAGTCGTCGCCGGCGTTCATCGCCTCGCTGATCCCGTCGGTAAAGAACAGATAGAGATCGCCGGGCTGCAGGGCAATCGTCTGTTCCTCGAGCAGGCGCTCGAACATCTCACCCTTGTCCAGCTTCAGACCGAGCACCATGCCGTCGGGCGTCAGGATCCGCGTGCCCGGTCCGGAGCGGCTGGCGCCCGGCAGGTAGATGAGCGGCGTGTGCCCGGCGCGCGCGTAGGTCATCGTGCGCGCGCGCATGTCGAGCACGGCGTAGGTCATCGTGATGAAGCTCCGCGCGTCGAGGTGCTCGGAGATGATTCGATTGGCCATGATCAGCAGCTCGCGAGGCGAGGTGTGAATCCGGCTCAGCGACAACATCAGTCCCTTCAACTCCGCCATGTACAACGCTGCCGACGTGCCCTTGCCCGACACGTCCGCGATCAGCACGCCGACGCGGTGCGCGTCGAGCGGCAGGAAGTCGTAATAGTCGCCGCCGACCTCGCGCGCCGGCACGCACAGGGCGGTCACCGCGACGCCCGGCATTTTCAGCGGACCCTGCGGCAGCAGCGACATCTGGATTTCGTGGGCGATCCGCAGCTCCTCCTCGAGCCGCTTCTTCTCCGCCGCCTGGCGCAGCAGATCTTCGATGCTGGCGGTCATCGAGTTGAACGACTCGGCGAGCTCGCCGAGCTGATCTTTGGCGCTGATGTCGATCTTGTGGGTGAAGTCCCCCTGCCGCACGCGCTCGGTGCCGGCAAACAGCTCGTGGACCGACCCGGTAATCGACCGCGCCAGGGCGAGGCCGGCGAGCAGCGCTGCGAACTCGATGATCAGGAACAGGATGCCGATCAGCATCAACACCAGCAGCAGGCCCTCGCCGAAGCTGCGGCGGCCGATCAGCCCCTGCGCGGCCGAGATCCGGTTGTAGGCTTCGCCGATGCTGATTTGGAACGAGGCCAGCAGCGACCCGCTCTGACCGTTCACCCAGTCGCGGTACTGGAAGAAGCTGAACGACGGCAGCGCCAGCGCGACGACGGTCGCATCCGATGGCGCCGGCTTGAAGGTGGATTTCGCCTGCAGCGGGTGGGCAGAGCTGTTTTCAAGGGTCAGCGCCACGGTCGGCGCCAGCTCCACGCCGGTCTCCGCGCGGAACTGACGCCGGACCTGATCGCTCACCAGCAGATCGACGATCACCGCGAAGGTCGGGGTCGTCGAGTCGGGGAACGCCAGCGCGCGAATCAGAATGTGGGAGATCAACCCTGGATCATCGAGCGCGACATCCTGACCGTTGAACGTGATTCGCGGAACAGTCGTGTCAGGCGCGGTCGTCGTGCTCGTCACCGCTTCGCGGTTGGTCAACGCCAGCAGGCCCCTGAATCCATCGCAGCCGATCCAGTCGGGAACGGCGCCCGGTGGATCGAGGTGGGCCCATGGACCGGCCGTCGCCAGCGGCTGCTCCGCCGCCAGTCGCCGTCCGTCGTCAGCCGGCGGTTGGCCGTCGACCGGGGCTAGTGGCGTCTCGACGGGCGACACCCGCTCGCAGGGTCTTTTCAATGGCACGACCGCAATCGAAGCGCTCTCGAACTCGCGCGCTGCGGCGGTCTCACGCTGCGCGACGATCGCCGACATCTCGCGGCCGCCGGCCCGCTGAATCTCGAGCGCGGTCGTTTTGGCGATCGACTCGGCGCGATCCGCGAGCGTACTGAGCCGTGCCTGAACCAGATACGAGCTGAAGTTCGAGAACAGCAGCAACGCGCCGAGCACCGCGAACGCGACCAGCAGGATGGCCGGAATGAACCCGATGAAGATGTAGGAAATGATCAGCTTGCGTCGGACGCGCCACAGCAGCCGACGCTTGGCCAGCGCCAGGCCGCGAACCAGGAACACCCCACCACCCACGGCGAGCGCGATCGAGGCGACGGTATCGACGACGCCCACGAATAACGGCAGCTCGCCGGCGAGCGCCCGCAGGATGAACACGACGGTCTTCACTGCCAGGCCGATGACAATCGCGCGGCCAGGCAGCGTTCGGAAGAGCGCGTGTCTCAGACCGTCATGACGTGCGTCCACAGACTCGCGATATTATGGCGGATTGTGAAGCTCGGACGGAACGCTCGATTCAGCACGATTTGTCTGCACGCCGGCCAGGAACCCGATCCGACGACGGGCGCCATCATCACGCCCATCTATCAGACATCCACCTACGTCCAGGAGGAACTCGGCCGCCACAAGGGCTACGAGTACGCGCGGACGCAGAACCCGACGCGAGCGGCGCTCGAGGCCAACCTGTCCGCCATCGAGGGTGGCCGCGCGGCGTTTGCATTCGCCTCGGGCATGGCGGCGATCGGCGCGATCGCGTCACTCCTGAAGAGCGGCGACCACGTCGTCGTCTCCGACAATGTCTACGGCGGCACCTTCCGGCTGTTCGACAAGGTGCTGACGCGCTATCAGCTGTCCTTCACCTACGTCGACACCGGCGATCTCGAGAGGACCGAGCACGCGTTTACCCCTTCGACGCGAATGCTCTTCGTGGAAACGCCCAGCAACCCGGTGATGCGTTTGACGGACCTGCGGGCCGCGGCCGAGCTCGCCCATGCTCGCGGTGCGCGGCTGATCGTCGACAACACCTTCGCCAGTCCGTGTCTGCAGCGGCCAATTGAATCGGGCGCCGACCTCGTCACGCACAGCACCACCAAGTACCTCAACGGTCACAGCGACAGCGTCGGCGGGGTCGTCATCGCGACCCGCGACGAGGACATCGAGTGGCTCTCGTTCGTGCAGAACGCCGCCGGCGCCATCCTCTCCCCGTTTGACTCATGGCTGGTGCTCCGCGGCACCAAGACGCTCCCCATCCGGATGGCTCAGCACAGTGCCAATGGGCTGGCCCTGGCGCAGTTCCTGGCCGGCCACCCGAAAGTCAGGCACGTCTACTACCCGGGGTTGCCGTCGCACCCGCAGTACGAGCTGGCCTGCCGGCAGATGCGCGGCTTCGGCGGCATGCTGGCGTTCGAAACCGGCTCGCTCGAGGCGGCGCGCCGCGTCCTCAACTCGGTCAGGCTGATGTCGCTCGCCGAGAGCCTCGGCGGCGTCGAAACCCTCATCTCGCATCCGGCGACGATGACGCACGCCTCGGTGCCGGCGGCACACCGCACCGAGCTCGGCATCACCGACGGCCTGGTCCGCATCTCCGCGGGCATCGAGGACATCGCGGATCTCCAGGAAGACCTCTCCCAGGCGCTCGCCAAGGTGTAACCAGCGAATGACCGAGCTCATCGACTTCGTCCTGCACATCGACGTCTACCTGCTCGATCTCGTCAAGACCTACGGCGTCTGGGTGTACGGTGTGCTGTTCGCCATCGTCTTTGCAGAGACCGGGCTGGTCGTCACGCCGATCCTGCCCGGCGACTCGCTGCTCTTCGCGGCCGGGGCGCTGGCCGCGACCGGCGCGATGGACGTCCGCGTCGTGCTCATTCTGCTCGTCGTCGCCGCGGTTGCCGGCGACGCCGTGAACTATGCGGTCGGCCGGGCGGTTGGCACGCGCGTCATCCGGCTGGCGGAAGTCGATCCGCGCTGGCGGCGATGGATCAACCCGGCGCACATCGCCAAGGCCCACGAATTCTTCGAGCGCCACGGCGGGAAAGCGATCGTGCTCGGGCGCTTCATGCCAATCGTCCGGACGTTCGTGCCTTTCGTCGCCGGGGCGGCGGAAATGACCTATCCATCGTTTGCGTTCTACAACGTGACCGGTGCGATCGCGTGGGTCGGCATCTGCGTAGGCGCGGGTTACATCTTCGGCAATGTCCCGATCGTCAAGGAGAACTTCACGCTGGTCGCGCTGGGCATTGTCGCGGTGTCGCTGCTGCCGATGCTGGTGGAGTACCTGCGGCACCGGCGCTCCTCCGACCCTTC
Source organism: uncultured Acidobacteriota bacterium (assembly GCA_963728825.1). GTDB lineage: Bacteria > Acidobacteriota > Vicinamibacteria > Vicinamibacterales > CAVVIG01 > CAVREM01. The sequence continues at coordinate 605,937 of CAVSLA010000004.1, read as the reverse complement.
GGTGTCGCAGTGACTGATGTCGTCGTCATCTTCACGACCGTACCGGCCGGCGAGCAGGGCCAGGCCATCGCGCAGCGGCTGGTGGACGAGCACTTGGCAGCCTGCGTCAACCTGCTCCCGCCAATGACGTCGATCTACCGCTGGCGCGGTGCGGTGGAACACGAGTCCGAGCAGCAACTGCTCATCAAGACGACGCGGGAACGAATCTCCGCGGTGCAGGCGCGGCTGACGACGCTGCATCCCTACGAAGTCCCCGAGTTCATCGTCCTGGCGGTCGTGGACGGCAGCCCGTCTTATCTCGAGTGGGTGCGGACGGAGACGGGGACGGGGAATTAGGAATTGGGAATTAGGAATTGGGAATTAGGAATTGGGCACTGCGAATGCGAAATGCTGAGGTGTCGTGCCGGGATGAGCTTGTACTTTCTGGCAGCTTGTTGTATGGTCTGGCCTTCACGTGGCGAAGGAGCAGAAGCGGAACGGATTGGGTCCGAAGCGACCGGACCGGACGCGCCGGATCGTGCAGGTGCTACTGCTGTTCGTCGCCGCGGTGATTGTCGTCGACGCGCTGGTGGGCGAGCAGGGGTTGTTCGCGATGCTGCGCGCGAGGCGTCAGGCCGAAGAACTCGCCGCAACCATCGCGCGCCAGCGCGCCGAAAACGCGCGCCTGCGCGACGAGGCGCGACGCCTCAATGACGATCCTGCGACGATCGAAGAGGTCGCCCGCCGCGAGCTGGGTCTCATCCGACCGGGCGAAAAGGTCTTCATCATCAAAGACCTTTCGCCAGACCAAGACCGTAAGGATTAGCACCCGCCACCGCGGCACCCTGCCCCCGGCGCCCGTGGGGGCTACATTTCCCTCTCCCCCGTCCGGATCTTGTAGCTCTCCCCTACCGGAAGCACGAAGATGCGTCCGTCGCCGATTTCCCCGGTCCGCGCCGCCTGGGTAATCGCTTTGACGGCGTCGTCGACCACCGAATCGGGGATGACGACCTCGATCTCCATTTTCGGAAGCAGGCTGACGTTGTATTCCTGGCCGCGGTAGATAGCGGTGTGTCCTTTCTGTTTACCGTGGCCGCGTACCTCGGTGACGGTCATGCCGGAAATCTGCAACCGCTCGAGGGCGTCCTTTACCTCATCCACCTTGTTGGGCCGTACGATTGCCTTGATCAGCTTCATGAGCGTCCCTCCAGAACGCGGTGCAGATTGGCCGTGACTTCCTGTTGCTGCGCGTGGGTCAGCTTCTTGCCGCCGCGCGTGAGGTGAAATACGTCGATCGCGCGGCGTCCCTCGGTAGCGATCAGGACCAGATCGACGTCGCATCCCGACTCCGACATCGCCCGGCTGACCCGGTAGAGCAGGCCGAGCCGGTTCTCAGCGACGATTTCGAGAATCGTGTAGCGCCGTGACGAATCGTTGTCGCAGTGCACCACCGGGGCAAACCCCGGCAGCCGTTGACGAAGGGCGCCTTCTTCGCGCCCCTTGAGGCGGCTGGCGATGTCGGCGCGGCCGCCGACCACTTCCTCGAGCCGCCGGATGATCAGCGCTTCGCCGTCTTCGGGATTCAGTTCGAGGAAGCGTTCCTCGTCAGTGAAGTGGAACATGTCGACGACCAGGCCGTCGGGCTTGGTAAAGGCATAGCCGCGGAGGATGTCCATGCCGTAGGACGACAGGACGCCCGAGATGTTCGAGAACAGGAACGGCTTGTCGCGGGTGATGACGGTGAGCTCCCAGGCCTCGTCCTTCTTTTCGATCCAGCCGTGCAGCACGTCGCGGCCCAGACCACGCGACAGGCGGACGTGCCGGTAGACGGCCTCGCGGGAGAACAGCTGCAGATAGCGGCGCGGCAGCCCCTGCAGGAACTCCTCGATTTCCTTGTCGTTGAGGTCCGCGTCCCGCCCTTCGATGACCTTGGCGAGCGCCGACTGATTGCGGTCGATCACCTCGTCGCTGTATGACAGCGTCAGGTAGTTGTAGGTGTCGACGTAGAGCCGCCACAGCAGCTCTTCCTTCCAGGACGTCAGCGTTTCGCGGCTCACCGCTTCGACGTCGGCCAGCGTCAGGAGACACAACATCTTGAGGTGCTCTTCGACGCCGACCAGCTCGGCGAACTGCCGGACGATCTCCGGATCTTCGGTGTCCCGCCGGAATGCCGCCACCGACATCTTCAGGTGCTCGCCGACGAGGAAGTCGATGGTGGCGGCCGCCTCACGGTCGAGACGCAGACGCTCGCACATCTGCTGGGCGAGGCGCGCACTCTCGACATGATGGTCGTCGTCGCGCCATTTGCCGACGTCGTGGTAGAGCAGCGCCAGCACGAGCAACTCGGGATGATCGATTTCCGCGAGCAGCCGGCCGAATCGCTGGCGCTCGGGCGCGGCTTCAACGAGGCGTTCGAGGTTGCGGATCGTCAGGAGCGTGTGCTCGTCGACGGTGTACTTGTGGTAGAAGTCGCGCACGACGCGGCAGCTGATCCCCTTGAATTCCGGGAACATCTGTCCGAGCAGCCCCGAGTCGTGCATCTCCGAGAGGCGGGCGTACAGCCCGGGCTTCGGCTTCAAGAACTGCAGCAGGGCGTTGCGGGACGCGAGCGTTGGAAAGAACTCCTCCGCCGTGAACCGTCCGGCATGCTGCTGGACACAGGCGAGCGCCTCGTCCGACACCGGGCATTCCTGGTCGATCGCCGCCTGGAACAGCCCCAGCCAGGTTTCGGGCCTCGCCGACGCATCACGCGCGTCGACGAACCGGATGCCGTCGGACGAGCGAACGAGGTTGGCGCTGATCGGCACCGGCGCGGTCCGAAGCGTCCAGCGCAGTGCCCGGTCGGCGGCGCGGGCGTGGCGGAAGTAGTCGCCCATCAGCCGTTCGACCCGTTGGCGCGGCGTATCGCCCTGATAGCGCAGCCGTTCGGCGGCCACCTCCTGCAGCTCGTGACTGAGAACGTCATGATGCCGCTTGGTCTCGAGGTGCAGAACCGAGCGGACGCGCAGCAGAAACTCCTCCGCGTCGTCGAGCGACCGCGGGTCACCGCCGGCGCGGCCGAACAACCCGGGGTCGGTCAGCTTCGCGATGGTCTGGGCGCCGAAGAGATCCCGCAGGCCACCGGGCGACTCCTTCACGTCCGGTTCGAGCTGGTAGAAGGTGTCGTTGAAGCGGGCATGCCGATCGGCGATCAACGTCTTCAAAGCGGCGAGCGTCCGCGCCGCGGCGATCGTGCCCGGCGAAGCGGCGAGAAACGCGTCGACCAGGGTCGCATCGCCGGCGATGGATCGCGCGTCGGTCAGCGCCAGCTGAAATTCAGGGTTGTCGGCGTCGAGTCCCGCGCCCTCAGCCACCTCGCGCACGTGGTGGCCGATGGTGAGCCCGAGGTCCCACAACGGATTCAGGAACGCGTGCAGAAAACGTTCGTCCTCGGGCCAGAGCGGCCCGGCGAACAGGATCAGCAGATCGATGTCCGAGTGGAGACAGAGCTGGCGACGCCCGTAGCCGCCGAGGGCGAACACCCCGACCGGCTGCGCCGCGGTCGACGCCTCGGCGAACAGCTGCTGGATGAGCGCATCCATCCGCTGCGAGTACCTGCTTCAGCGCGACCCGTCCGCCCTCGCCGCGCTCGGTTGCCACACGCAGCTCGGCGCGCGCCGACTCGAGCCGCGCCGCACGCGCGGCTCGGGCATCGCCGGCAGCGCCGGTCAGCGGAGGAGTCGGATTGGTCATCGATGAACTTGCACCCGTATCGTAGTCGCAAACCGTCGGTCGCGAAACTGCGGACACCCTGGTGACGTGCGACGCTCCGCTCTGCCCGCGCCGCCTTCACCAGGGTACCCGCACCCACCCACGACGATCGTCCTGGTCAGTAGGTCAGGCCGATCCCGAAGATCCCGACGACCTTGCTCGACTCACCCAGATTGGCGGCCTTCGTCGTATCCCCGAACACGAGCACGTCGAGCCCGGCGTGGAAATTCCACGCGCCGAAGCTGCTCGGAATGGCGGTCAAGGGAAATGTGACGAGCCCGCCGATGTCGAAGAATCCGAACGTGTCGTCGACCAGATCGCCGACCTCGTCGAGCCGCTCGTAGTAGTTGCTCAAGCTGAAGCCGAACTTCACCGGAACCGTCAGCGTCGCGATGCCGCCGCCGAGCGGCCAGCTCGGTCCGACGCCCAGCTCGAGGTAGGTGCCCTTCTCGCCGCCGAAGAAGTGTCCGCCGTCGGCCTGCCCGGACTCGTCACCACCGATTTCAAAGGCCAGGACACCATACGGCGCCAGCATGTGAGCTTTCGACACCTTGAAGCTCAGCTCCTTCACGTTGGTAAACATGTTGTTCGGGCTTGTGTACGCCGTATACGTCGTGCCGAGGGTGACGCCGCCGCCAAAGCCGAGCGAGAGCGTCGAATAGAAATCCATTTCGTAGTGCAGCTCGCCGCTCGGGCCGTCGCTGCCGGAACTGCCCGTATGCAGACTGTTCCACACGCCGACGTTCACGCTGGCGCTTTTCAGGCCGCCATCGCCCGAGAAGAGCGCGATGCCCAGATCGCCGAACGGCCAGAGGGTGAGCTTCTGGTCGGTCTCCTGACGGATGCCGCGGAAGAAATACAGCGTCGGCGCATCGAGGCCGGCCGTGATCGTCAGCGCGCCGGGATTGGGATCGTTCTGCGCATACACGGTGTTCGCTGCACCGACTGTCGCTACCACCGCACAGATTGCTGTTCGAAGCCAAACAGAAGATCTCGTCGTCACGCGCACGTCTGCACCTCCGAGAGGAACGGTTACGCCATCTGCTGGTCAGCGGATGTCGCGCGCCCCGGTGCAAGACGAACGCCACAGAGCGAACCGCGCGTGCCAGCTGGTTCGGCGGTGTTCTTCGAACAAATTCGCCCGCGCGACGCGACGCCACGGATCGACCCTCCATCGAGAAAACAGACATTCCTGTAGCCTAATCAAGCCATCCGGACATTTGTGTCGCCTTGTCTGGCCGGTGGCGCCGCCGGGCCGGGCGCCGCGCCGCGCGACCACCCCGGCCAGCGACGCCGCGCCGACCGCCCTCACTCGTCCAACCTGACATCTTTGTGGTGCTATCTCCTGGTTCCTACATTAATGTCGTCACACTCTTTCCGGGATCGTCAAAAAACGGCGCAAAATTCCGCGATCCCCGCGGCCCCGACCCCGGCCGGCTGGCGAGCCGCTTGCTCAACGCCTGACCAATCTCCGTCCCAGGCTCGGGACGGTCACATTCATGGGGAGGCACACACGATGAATCCTGCGGATACGAGCTGGATGCTGGTGTCGACGGCGCTGGTGCTGTTGATGACACCCGCTCTCGCGTTCTTCTACGGCGGCCTCGTCCGGTCGAAGAACGCGCTCAATACGATGATGATGAGCTTCATCTCGCTCGGATTCGTCGGCGTGCTGTGGGCCATCGCCGGCTATTCGCTGTCGTTTGCCCCCGGCAACAACTGGATTGGCGACCTGTCGCGCCTCGGCCTGCAGGGCGTCGGCCTGGAGCCGCAGGGCACGATCCCGCACTACCTGTTCATGTCCTACCAGGGGACGTTCTGCATCATCACCGCGGCGCTGATTTCAGGCGCGGTCGTGGAGCGGATGCGTTTCTCGGCCTACCTGATCTTCATCTCGCTGTGGGCGCTGTTCGTCTATGCGCCGGTGGCCCACTGGGTGTGGGGCGGCGGCTGGTTGGCCGACATGGGCGCGCTCGATTTCGCTGGCGGCACGGTGGTGCACGTCAACGCCGGCGTGGCGGCGCTGGTCGCCGCGCTCGTCGTCGGCAAACGGCGTGATTTCAAGAAGGCGGCGCTGATGCCCCACAACGTGCCGTTCACGCTGCTTGGCGCCGGCCTGCTCTGGTTCGGCTGGTTCGGGTTCAACGCCGGCAGCGCCGTCGGCGCCAACAACTCCGCCGCGTTGGCCTTTACGACGACATTCCTCGCGCCGATGGCCACCCTCGTCGTGTGGACGCTGCTCGATTACGCGCGGGGCAGCAAGCCGACAGCGGTCGGCGCCGCGACCGCCATCGTGGTCGGTCTGGTCGCCATCACGCCGGCGGCCGGGTTCGTCGGGCCGATGAGCGCGCTTGCCCTCGGCGGCATTGCCGCGGTGCCGAGCTACTTCGGGTTGATCGTCCGAGCCAAGAGCTCGCTCGACGATTCACTCGATGTGGTCGCGGCCCACGGTATCGGCGGCACGGTGGGAGCGCTGCTGACCGGCGTCTTCGCCCAGAAGGCCCTCAACGGTCTCGCGGATGGCGCGCTGTTCGGCAATCCCGCTCAGCTCGGCATCCAGGCGGTGGCAGTTGGCGCCGCAATTCTCTACAGCGGCGTCGCCAGCTTCATCCTGCTCAAGGGCATCGCGCTGTTCGTCCCGCTGCGCGCAGATGCGGCGGACGAAGCGACCGGTCTTGACGTGACGATGCACGGTGAAGAAGCCTACGTGCAGGCCGGTGGCAGTTCGGCGCTCGAACCGGTCGCCGCGTCGAAGTCGCCGGCAGGCGTCACCGTGCTGGAAACCGCCTGAGCGCTTGTCGTTGACTCGTCGGGCGGGTCCTTCGGGACCCGCCGGATTTCGTAGGGCGGGTCCTTTTGGGCCCGCCGCACCGTCGTCTGACATGTCCGTTCTTCGAAGGAGATGAGCTCGTGAACCAGGCCGATACTGCGTGGATGCTGATCTCGACTGCGTTGGTGCTGCTGATGACGCCGGCGCTCGCCTTCTTTTACGGAGGCCTGGTCCGCTCGAAGAACGCGCTCAACACGATGATGATGAGCTTCATCTCACTCGGGTTCGTCGGCGTGTTGTGGGCCGTCATCGGCTACTCCCTCGCGTTTGCGGAAGGGAGCAACTGGCTTGGCGACGCTTCCCGCCTGTTCCTGCGCGGCGTCGGCCTCGAGCCGCAGGGCACGATTCCCCACTACCTGTTCATGTCATATCAGGGCACGTTCTGCATCATCACGGCGGCGCTGATCTCCGGCGCCATCGTCGAGCGGATGCGCTTCTCGGCGTACCTGATCTTCATCTCGCTCTGGGCGGTCGTCGTCTACGCCCCGATCGCGCACTGGGTGTGGGGCGGCGGCTGGCTGGCCGACATGGGAGCGCTCGACTTCGCGGGCGGGACCGTCGTGCACGTCAACGCCGGCATCGCGGCGCTCGTCGCCGCGCTCGTGGTGGGGTCGCGACGCGATTACAAGAAGTCGCCGCTCCTGCCTCACAACGTCCCCTTCACGCTGCTCGGCGCCGGCTTGCTCTGGTTCGGCTGGTTCGGGTTCAACGCCGGAAGCGCGCTCGCCGCCGGCGAGCTCGCCGCCCTCGCGTTCACGACGACATTCCTGGCGCCGATGGGCACGCTGGTCGTCTGGACGATGCTGGATTACGTGCGGACGGGACGGCCGACGGCGGTCGGCGCGGCGACCGCCATCGTGGTCGGTCTCGTCGCCATCACACCGGCCGCCGGTTTCATCGGGCCGATGAGCGCGATCGCGCTGGGCGGCATTGCCGCGGTGCCGAGCTACTTCGGTCTGATCTTCCGCGCCAAGACGAATCTCGACGATTCACTCGACGTCGTTGCCGCCCACGGTGTCGGCGGAACGGTCGGCGCCTTGCTCACCGGAGTCTTTGCGCAACAGGCGCTGAACTCGGCCGGGCGGGACGGACTGCTGTTCGGCAACCCGGCACAGCTGGGCATCCAGGCCGTAGCGGTCGTCGCGGCGATGGCCTACAGCGGCATCGCCAGCTTCCTCCTGCTGAAGATCATTGGCGCGGTGGTCCCGCTGCGCGCCTCGGCGTCGGACGAAGGCGTTGGCCTCGACATGTGCATGCACGGCGAAGAGGCGTACGTGCACATGGGCGGAAGCGCGGCGACGCATTGATCGATCGTTGTGCGTTTTGACGCTGTAGTAAAAGGCGACAGAACGAGGCGGACCGAACACAAACCAAGGCGGACCTAAGAGCTCCGCCCTACGTACTCCAGAGGTGCGCCCTACGTACTTCCAGATGTAGGCCGGGTCTTTTTAGACCCGGCTTTTCTCGTGGGTACGCGCGGTCAAATCGTGAAGCGCCCGCAACGAGATGCTCCATACTGATGGCTATGGATCGCGTCAACGGGCTGCATCACATCACAGCGATCGCGGGACCTGCGCAGGAAAACCTCGACTTCTATGCGGGCGTCCTCGGCATGCGTCTCGTCAAGCGCAGCGTCAACCAGGACGACCCAGGCACGTACCATCTGTTCTACGCTGATGCGGAGGGACATCCCGGGACTGACCTGACCTTCTTTCCCTGGTCCCACCTTGCGCCGCCGCGGATCGGACACGGTCTCGCGCTCGAGGTGAGTCTGGAAGTGCCAGCTGGCAGCCTCGACTACTGGGCGGCTCGACTCGAAAAATACGGCACCGTGATGCAGCCACGCGGGACACGATTTGGCGATCGCGTGCTGCCTTTCACCGACCCCCACGGACTGAAAGTGGCGTTGGTCGAAAGTGGCCGGCCCACTCGCCGCAGCTTCACACCATGGGATGGAAGTACGGTTCCAGCCGAGCGCCAGGTGCGCGGGTTGTATGGCGCGCAGGTCTGGGAACGGGAAGCGGCGCCGAGCGCAACCTTCCTGACGTCGGTCCTCGGTTTCGAGCACCTGGGCTCGGAGAATGGCTGGACCCGTTATGGCTTCACCGACGCGGCCGGCATCCTCGACGTCAAGGAGACGCCCGACCAGCGCCGCGGTGCCTGGGGGGTCGGCACCATTCATCACCTCGCGTGGAGTGTGAGAGACGAGGCGCATCAACGAGCGGTGCGGGGACAGGTCGAATCGGCCGGCGGCCATGCCACCGAAGTGATCGATCGTTTTTGGTTCAAATCCGTCTACTTCAAAGAGCCTGGCGGCGTGCTGTTCGAGATCGCCACCGAAGGGCCCGGCTTCGCCGCAGACGAAGACCCGGCGCACCTCGGGGAGTCGCTCGTGCTGCCGCCGTGGTTGGAATCGCACCGGCCGTCAATTGAAGGCGCTTTGCCGCCTCTCACGAGTCCGATACCGGCAGCTCGATGACTGTGACCGATCAACTGGGCTTTCAGCACGTCTATCAACCGCCGACTGCCGAGCGGTCCGGCACACCCACGCTCCTGCTCCTGCATGGGACGGGGGGAACCGAGATGGATCTCCTGCCGCTCGGTCGCGTGCTCGGACCGGACGCGGGCATCCTCAGCCCGCGCGGCAAGGTTCTCGAACGGGGGATGCCGAGATTTTTTCGCCGGCTGGCCCAAGGGGTCTTCGACGAAGAGGATTTGAAGTTTCGCACCGACGAGCTCGCCGATTTCATCGCCGCTGCCGCGGCCCATTACCGGTTCGATCCGCGTCGCGTCCTGGCGGCCGGCTTCTCCAACGGCGCCAACATCGCGGCGAGCCTGCTGCTGCTGCGACCCGACGCCTTGGGCGGAGCGGTGCTGTTTCGTGGCACGGTACCGCTCGTGCCCGCCTCACTCCCGCAACATCACGCGACGCCGGTGCTCATCTCCAATGGCCGGCAGGATCCGCTGGTCTCGGAGGCCGAGACGAAGCGGCTGGCCGAACTGCTTCGCGCCACTGGCGCCACGGTGACGGTTGAGTGGCAGCCGGGCGGTCACGAACTGACGCCGCACGATATCAACGGCGCGAAACGCTGGCTCGAGCCTCTCGTGTAACGGTCGAGCGGCCCTCACGATACGATGCTCGCTCGTTGGCCTTAGAGGCGCTCGAAACGATCCGTTCAATCAAGCCAGGTTCAACGACGCGAGCTGGTCTCGATTCTGCGGATACGAATCCCGAACGGTGGCGAGGTATTGGATTCGATACGCTTCCCGTCGGTGGGCACCTCAGTGGCGCCGAGCAGGGTGTGCGGAGAGCTTTCGGCGTCGAAGACCACGACGAGCACGATCTTTTCCTGCCGATCCCTGAACCGGACTTCGAACGCCAGCGTGCCGAGCTCCTTGACCGTTGTGATCAGCGTTTCGTTTTCACGGACCGCGATCGGCACGGCCGCCGCGTCCTTGACGGGAAAGAGCTCGAGGTGGACGACGCGTGTCCCCGATTGCGTGCCGGCGCCCGCGACGATCAGCAGAAGTAGCGCGGCGATCATCCTGTCCTCAGGGGCCCTCATCTTAGTCCCGAACCCGGTACACAATCGGGCGGATGTGCGTCATTTTTGCGCCTTATTCCGTACAGTAGTCCTGGAAGTCCGCTATGACGGAAAGTCCCGCTTGGACCGAAATCGCCCAATTTCAACAGCCTTTTGCTGGCAGGCGCTGGCCGGAAGTTTGCAATAGCTTCCGGCATGGCAGCGCGGAAAGCTCTTGACCGACGTCCCGGAGCGATGCCCGAGATTCAGATGGAGGGCGACAGCGTCACGTTCACATTCGAGCTCGCCGATCTCGCCTCGGCGAGGCTCACCGTCCGGTGTGACGGCCGCGGCGACGTGTTCGCCGCCATCGTGGAGCCAACGAGCCGGCCATCATACCCGTTCACCGCTGGCGACTGACGACGTCTCTTAATCACGGCGTTCTCTTTCGTCACCACCAATCCAATCCTGCGTCCACAACGCCTGGAGCCTTTCCCGGACACGGAGGGTGGTATCGTCTCCCACACGAGGAGACAACATGCCACGCACCTGGCTTGTCCTTGTTGCGACGGTCGCAAGCGCCTGCGCGGCGCCCTCACTGGAGCAACAGATTGTCGACGATGCCGCTGAAGCACTGGGCGGACGCGAACGCATCCTCGCCGTCAGGACACTGACCCTCGAGGGTGAGGGGACCAACGGCAACCTCGGCCAGGACATGACGCCGGAATCGTCGTCCCAGACGTTCACGGTCACCGGGTATCGGCGGCTGATCGACGTGGCGGGCCGACGCGTCCGCGTCGAGCAGACGCGGACGCCGAACTTCACCTACTTCCAGGGTCCGGCGCCGCAGCGGCAGGTCGCCGGGCTCGATGGCGAGGTGGCCTACTCCATCGCCGCCACCGGCAACGCGACGAGAGCAGCCGATAGCGTCGCCCGCGACCGCCGCCTCGAGTTCTACCACCACCCGATCACGATCGTCCGGACGGTGCTCGATCCCTCGACGACCGTCGGAAATGCGCGGACGTTCGATGGGGAGCACGTCGTCGCCGTGACAACCGCCGACGGGCTCGCACTGACGCTGGCAATTGACGCCGCGACCAATCTGCCCTCGCGGGTGACGTCGATGGCCTACAACGCGAACCTCGGCGACGTTGCCCTCGAGACGACGTTTGCGGATTACCAGGAAGTGGACGGATTGCAGCTGCCGACGCGGCTGGCGACCAAGAGTGACACCATTACGACCGCCACGCACCGGCTGACGCGACAGGTTGTCGACGCCGATCTCGGCGACGTCGCTGCGCCGCCACAAGCCGCCTCGGCCAGCCGCGTGTCCGGCCCGCCGGCGGCAAGTGTCACCGTCGAAGAACTCGGGCGCGGCGTGTGGTGGCTGGCCGGGCAGTCGCACCACAGCGTGGTCGTCGAGTTCTCAGACCACCTCAAGATGATCGAGGCACCCAACGAAACGCGAACGCTGGCCGTCATTGCCAAGGCACGCGAGCTTCGGCCGGGCAAACCACTGACGCACGTCGTCAACACGCACCATCATTTCGACCATTCCGGCGGCATCCGGGCCGCCGTGTCCGAAGGCCTGACGATCGTGACCCACCAGGCGAACGCTGCGTTTTTCATCGAGGCAGCCAGGCGGTCACACGCGCTCGCGCCCGACGCGCTGGCCAAGAATCCCAAGCCGGTCAAGGTCGAAACGGTTGGCGATGGCCTCGTCTACAAGGACGACACGATGACCATGGTGCTGTACCACGTGGAGGGGAGCGGGCACGGCGACGCCATCCTGATGGCCTATCTGCCGCGGGAGCGGTTGGTGATCGAAGCCGACCTCTATTCGCCAGGCGGAGCGCTGGCGCCGTATGCCGCGAATTTTCTCCAGAACATTCAGAAGCGCAACCTGCGCGTCGATCGCATCGTGCCGATCCACGGGCGGATTGGTCCATACCCGGAGCTCGTCAAGGCAGTCGCGGCGGCGGCGCCCGCGAAGTGAATCAGATGTCGAGTGGGACACGACGGACGTCTTCACGACTCGATCGTCAGGTTGCTCGCAAAAGAATTTTCGAATCGCATTTCACGCTTGACAGTGTGTGACGGCGTCTTCACATTAGCGGTCTACACATCCGTTCGTGTACCGAGGAGTCCGGTCATGAGCGAGAGCCTGACGATCGTCACCCGCGCCCAGTTGCTCCGCCGCATCCGCGCCGAGTATCTCGAAATGCCCGGCCTGCGCCTGACGACGGCCCAAGCCGGCAGGCTCTGGGGCCTCGAAGCCCCGGCCTGCAACGACCTGCTCGAGCACCTGCTCGGCGAGCAGTTCCTCCAGCGCCGCCCCGATGGCACCTACGCACGATTGACCGACGGAATTCCCACTCGTTCGACGCTCAGCATGGTCAAGGCGAGCGTCACCGCCATCGACCAGCGGCTCGCGGTCACCCGCGGATCGAAGTAAGGAGGAGGAACGCGATAGTGGACGATGAACGACGGGTGCTGATCGATTTGCCGTTCGAGGCGGCGGTCAGCGAAACGGCGCGCGCCGTCGATCTCGAGGGCCTCGCGGTGATCGCCCGGATCGATGCGCGGGATCATTTCCGGCAGCAACTTCATCATGAGTTCCGCCCGTATGTGCTGCTGGAGGCTTGGGTGCCGGCCCTGGCGTTCGAGGAGATCCGGGCCGACCTCGACCAGGGTCCGCGAGTGCCGATCAGATTCGCGGTCTACGAGCTGGCGGACGGGGAAACCGCCGTGACCGTCGATGAACGGAGCTCGCCGGCGATGCGGGTGCTCGGGCGCCTGCGCCGGCTGCCCCGATCCGCCCCCACGAGCTCCGCTGCCTGAAGGGCCCAACGCTCGCGAGAACAGGTCTCGAATAGCGATTCGGCTGCTATCGCCCGCGCCGGCGCTCGGCCTCCGCGAGCCACCCCCGCCGCAGGCCTTCCACGGGGACGCTCGAGAGATACGGCTTGATATCGAGAATCGGCGTGCCGTCGAGCATGTCGACGCCGCGAACCTGCAGTTCAAGGCCGTCCCGTTCCAGAAGTTCGACCACCGACAACCCGATCGGGTTGGGACGTTTGGGAGATCGGGTCGCGAACACACCGTGCGGGGTATCGTCGGTGGGCGGGCAACCGAGCAGCTCGACGCCCTCAGCACGATCGAACACCCAGATCACGTAGAGGTGTGAAAACCCTTCGATGTCGGTCAGTCCGACCGCAAACTCCGGGAGTACCTCGAGCAGCCCCTCCGCGTCGTGTTTCGCACCGAATCCCTTGGGAATCTCGCCGGTCCGTGAAAAGTGGCTGCGCACGAACCCGATCGGCTTTGGTGTAAACATATGGGCACGTTACTTCATGAACGTGTTCGTCTTCGACCCGTTCGCACTCGATCCGGCGAGGCGCCGGCTGACCAGGGCCGGCGAACCGATCGCGCTGTCGGAACGGCAGCTTGACGTGCTGCTGCGACTGGTCGCCCAGCCGGGGCAGGTGGTGGCAAAGGATGATCTCATCGCCGCCGCCTGGAAAGACGTCGCGGTCGCCGACAACAGCCTCGAACAGGCGATTTCGAGCTTGCGGCGGATTCTGGGCGCCCCTCCGGCCGGCGCGACCTACATCGAGACGGTGCCGCGGCGCGGCTACCGGTTCGGGGTCGCCGTCGAACGGAAGACATCGCGCGAGACCGATGCCGGGCTGGAGGCGCTGCTGGCACCGCATCGCGCGTTTGTCGAGGGACGGGCGGCCCTCGAGTCGCTCGAGGCCGGACAGGTTGCCCATGCGCTGGAAGTTTTCAGAGGCGCCATCGCCTCCGTCCCGGAGTATGCCGCGGCGCACATCGGCCTGGCCAATGCCTGTCTGATGCGGTTCGAGATGACGCGGGCCGATTCGACGCCGGATGGCGCGGCGCTCGCTGAAGCGATCGATCGCGCGCGCGAAGCCTGTCGTCTCGATCCGCAATCGGCGGAAGCCTGGGCGACTCTCGGCTTCGTGCTGGGCCGAGCGGGCCAGCAAGTTGATGCGCTCGCCGCCGCCACTCGCGCGGTCCGTCTCGAGTCCGACAGCTGGCGCCATCACTTCCGCCTGGCGAACGTGGCGTGGGGAGAAGAGCGACTGCGTGCGGCGCACCGGACATTAATGCTCCTTCCAGACTTTCCGCTCGCCCACTGGCTGGCGGCCACGGTCTACGTCGCCCGGCAGGTCTTCGACGAAGCCGAGCGTGAGCTGACCGCCGGCCTGGGTTCGGCATCCGCTCGTGCGAAGTTCGGCGCCGTTGCCCTGCACTGGCTGCGGGGTCTCATCTGCCTCGCGCGAGGTGACGAACGACAGGCGCTCGAGGAGTTCGAGCGCGAGCTGGCATCCGAGCGCGCCGGTCATCTCTATTCACGCGAATGCTGTGCAAACACCTGGTACGCCATTGGCGTCCTCAAACGCCGGCAGAACCGGATGGAGGAGGCGACGGCCGCCTTCACCTGCGCCCTCGAACGGATCGCCACTCACCCGATGGCTCTCGTGGCGCTCAACCGAGGACCTGCCGCGAACGCGGACCCGATCAACCTGTTGATGGCGCGGGCCGGCGCGCTGGTCTTGAGCGGTGCCCACGACGAAGCGGCTCACCTCGTCACCACCGCACTGTCCACAGCGCCACCCGGCAACGCGGGATGGCTTCTGCCGGTTGAACCACTCCTGCACGTCAGCGCGCAGCCAGGGGTCTGGGCCACTGCGCTCGCCCATCTCCGCCATCGGGCCGCCTAGAATTCAGGGTTTTTCAGGACTCCCGACAGGACTTCCTCCTGCCCTCGGCCGCACCATGGCCAGCAAGGAGGATCGCAATGAACACGTTCTCAATCGTTCGTCGCACGGTACTCGGGGCGGCACTTCTGGTAGCGGCTGGTGGACCCGCCTTCGGCCAGACCCTGCCGGCCTACGCCAAGAGTGCGGACCTGGCAGGGCCCCGCTTCGGGTTCACGCTCTTGTCCGACGGCATCGTCGACAAGCTCGCCGAGCGCGAGATCACCTTGACGCGTCCCTACGTGACGCAATTCGGGTGGCAGTTCGAGAAGCAGTTCTTCACCAAGGACAGCGGCGTGACGATGGTCACCGAATGGGTCGCGCTGCTCGGCGGCCTCGAACAGAGCGTCGCGCTCCCCAGCCTCAGCTGGCTGGTTGGCATCCGCACGCGCGACGGAGCCGAGTTTGGAATCGGCCCGAACATCACTCCAGCCGGTACGGCGCTCGTCTTCGCCACCGGCATGACCTTCCGCACCGGCGCGGTGAACGTTCCGGTGAATGTTGCGGTCGTCCCTTCGAAATCCGGCACGCGCGTCAGCGTCATGACCGGGTTTAGCCTCCGGCGGAGGTGACGGCCGGGCCGGCCGCGGCCCCCCGGGTCGCGGCCGGTCACTTCGGTCGGACGGACCAACGGACCTGGTCGGACGGACCGGCGGACCTAAGAGGTCCGCCCTACGTACGTCGGAACGTGCGTCGGTGCGTCGGAACGTCTGTAGGCCGGGTCCTTGGGACCCGGCTTCCGAAGCGCCATCTCAGCAGTACCCCGCACCGTCGGGTCCAAAAGGACCCGGCCTACTGACATTCCCCCCCGACTGCGCCAGCGCACTACAATGCAAGAGCGGGCAGATCATGGATTGTGGTTCCGAGTTACGTCAGGCCAGAGAGCGACTGGGACTCTCGCTTCGCGACATCACCGACCGGACGAAAATTCGTACCGCCACGCTCCACGCGATTGAGGGCAACGACTTCGATCAGTTGCCGCCGGCGATATTCACCCGCGGATTCCTGAGAACGTACGCGCGCGAAGTCGGCCTCGATCCCCAACGGGTCGCCGACCAGTTCATGGCAGCGTACCAACCGACCCCCGAACCTGACAGGGACCATTCCGCGTCGAGCGACGACCGCATCGAGGATCGTTCCCAGTCCGACGAGAGGTTCGAACGCGACCACTCGAGCCTCGTGACTGCCGCGTTGATCATCCTCGCGGGTGTCCTGTTCTTCTGGTCCGAACGCGGTCAGCCGCCTCCGGGTGTGACCACGGACGCTGAGGAAGCGACGGCGATTGGTGGAAACGCCCCAGCAGTCGCCGTGGCCACGAGCGGATCGCCGCAGCGCACGGCGTTGACGCGCGTGGATCTGCTGCCGCGCGGAGCGTGTTGGGTCGAGGCGACGGTGGACGGCGAGCTCGTGATTTTCAAGCTGCTCAAGGCCGGCGACCGCTACGCGCTCGAGGGGTTCGACAACCTGTCCCTGAAGGTCGGCGACCCGGCGGCCCTCGATTTCTCGATCAACGGCTCGAGAGGCCGGCCGCTCGGCCCTCCGGGTCAGGCGATCACCGTGCACATCACGCGGACCAACGCCGATCAGTTTCTCGCCCGCAATCCACCTCTCTAGGCTCGCCGCCGGTACTCCATCGTCATGAACTGCTGCCACGTGCCGTCCGCCTGACGGACACGCGCAGTCAGGACGCGATGGTTGTCGCTCTTGAACTCGATGATGTCCTGGTAGGTGCTGAGCGTACCGTCGCCCGCCATGCTGGGCCCCTGCGAGGTCAGCGTCAGGACCTTTTCGGCAGCGTTGAGCTCGCCGTCGTAAACCCACAGGTGCGTCATCATCGACCCGATCCAGCTGCCCACGAACCGCTTGGTATCGGTGTTGTAGCCGAGCGTGATGATCGACGTCGCAATGCCGGCACCCGGCATCTCACCCTGCGCCTCGCCGACCACCCATAGATCGCCGATCGCGCGGACACGTTCGACGCCCGTGACCTTGTGTGCAGGCTGATTGCCCTGGGCGGGCACGTCCGACTCATAGGTCCACTCGCCCACCAGCCGGCGCAGCCAACGGTGCTGGGGTTGCGGTTCGACGTTGAAGGCATCGGGCGTGGCTGGCTTGTCAGCGGTCGTGGTTGATTGGCTCATCGGGCCTCCTTCTCATAAACGCATTCACCGATAGTCGATCGGAAACGCTGCGATCGACAAGGTCGTCAGTCATCGGAAACTCATGCACCTCTTCGGGCACCTGCCTGCTCAAAGACGCTCGACGCCTGTCGATAGCGCTTGAACATGTCGCGGGCGAGGAATCCGGAGGTTTGAAGCCGGCCCAGCACCTGCCGGCACGTCATCTCGTCGAGCCCCCAGAAGCGTGCTGCTTCCGTGACGGTCAACGCCAGGCCTGGCGTCTCTTCGAACTCCTCGCGAATCCGCTGCGTCAGCTTCTGCAGAATCGCTTCGGGCCCCATGGTCAGAACCCCGATCCTGCCGACGGCCGGAAGAGACCTCGCGGCGTCGGCGGAGCGAGACGGACCACGCTCGCGCCTCTCAACCCGACTGCCTCGCCGGCCGCTGCCGGAGGTGCCTGCTGCACTGCTTCGAAATGCACGAGAGCAGATTCATGATCGAGGGCGGTCTGGAGCAGCGTCACCTCGGACTGCAAGAGATCGCGTTGTGCCTGTGTCACCAGAAACGTCGTCGACAGCCCGACTTCATACCGGCGCTGCTCGACGTCGAGCCGCTCTCTCGCCAGCGTCGCACCGGCCCGCGCCGCGTCAGTGCGTTCCGCGGTACTGCGGATCTGACGGGCAGCTCGCCGCACGGTTTCCACCGCGTCGAGCTTCAGGCTCTCGATGCGCTGCGCCGCCTGCCGCCGCTGCACTTCTGCCTGCGCCGCGCTGGCCTCCTCGAAACTGCGCCCCAACGGATAGCTGATGGTCACGCCGAAACTCCAGGCCGGATAGTCCGGCGTGAACGCCTGGCCGAGCGCGTCGGCAAAGCTTCTGTTCCGCGTGCCGACGATCGAACCGGGAAATCCGCCCGCGCGCAGGAACTGAGTACCGCCGAGCCCGCTGCTGCGGTACGACGTCTCGACACGAACATCAGGAAGCTTCTGATTGCCGTGGAACTCGAGATCGGTCCGCGCGTTCTCCAGGTCGCGTCCGGCACGGGCGATGTCGTAGCGCGCGCTCAGCGCCTTGGCGACCGCGGCTTCGACGTCGGGCAGCGCTCGCGCCGCCGACGGCTCTGCCACCGGGTCGAGGTGCGCCTGCCAGAACGAGGAGTCCGACGGCCGCATGATCAGCCGCCGCAGTCGATCTTCGGCGTCGCCGGCGGTGGCTGTCGCCTGAATCAGACCCTCGCGCCGTTGCGCCACCTCCGCCTCGGCCTGGACGAAATCGATCGGCGGCGACTGCCCCGCGTCCACGCGGATGCGGTTCTGGCGCGCGAGTTCCTGCGCCAGCTCGAGCGACCGTTGCTGGACGGCGACGTTCGCTGACGCTGCCTTCAGTGTCCAGTACGCCTGCTTCACGGCGGCAACAGTCTGGACGACCACTTCGCGGAACTGCAGCTCCGAGATTTCTTCGTTTCGCTTCGCGATGATGTACTGATGTCGCGCCGTGTCGATTTTTCGATCGCGCAGCAACGGCTGCGAGAAGGCAACCTCGAACCCCGACTGCAGGCTCGGATCGAAGCTCGAGATCGGACTGGTTGACGTCGTTCGAGACGACTCCCAGGACAAGCGCCACGCCCCGGCGCCCCACGGCAACCGTCCGCGCACGCCAGATGACCCGAACCAGTCGTCAACATCGACCCCTGAATCCCCGGACAGGAGCGTCGACGGCGGCGTCACGATACTCGATCGGCCCACCACGGTTGACAGCACCGGCGCGTAGGCGGCCCGGCTCTGCGCGGTCCGCGCCGCGTCCGCCTCGCTGTTGAGCCGCACGATCACGAGATCCGGGTTGTTCTCGACGGCGCGCCGGACCGCGTCATCGAGGGTCAGCTCAATGGTCGGCTCCTCGTCCAGGCGTGGTTCAGGATTGCCGACTTGAGCCGAGACGGCATCACCGATCAGAGTTGCGCCGAACACCAAGAGCGCCACGAATCTGTTCAGAATTGGAGTATTCATGCGACGGCCTCCGCCATCTTTGGTGCGCTGACTTCTTCGACATCAGGTTCCGGTGCAACCGCAACGCGGGTACGGGCCACCAGCATGTAGATCGACGGCACGACGAACAGCGTGAAGATTGTGCCGACCGCCATGCCGGTGACGAGCATGATGCCGATGCTGTTGCGCGCCCCGGCACCCGGTCCGGCGGCGAGCAGCAGCGGGAAATGTCCGACGATCGTCGCCGCGCTGGTCATCAGGATCGGCCGCAACCGGGTGCCCGCCGCCTCGATGATCGACGACAGCTTGTCCCGGCCGGTCTCCTGAAGGTGATTGGCGAACTCGACGATCAGGATGCCGTTCTTGGCCACCAGTCCGACCAGCGTGATCAAACCGACCTGGCTGTAGATGTTCAGCGTCGTGAAACCGAGGAACGAGAACAGCAGGGCCCCCGCGACCGCGAGCGGCACCGAACCCGCGAGGATGATGAACGGATCGCGGAAGCTCTCGAACTGCGCCGCCAGGACCAGGTAGATCAGCATCGCCGACAGCAGGAAGGTTCCCAGAAAGCGGCCGCCTTCGGTGCGCAACTGCCGCGATTCACCCGCGTAGTCGATGGTGAATCCCTGCGGCAGCGCGGCTCTGGCCTCGTTCTCGAGAAAGGTCAGCGCCTGATCCAGTGGAACGGGCGGCGGGATCACGCCCTGGATACGCACGGCATTCAGCTGCTGGAACTTCCGGAGATCGCGGGGCTGTGCGCTGGTCTCCAGCGTCGCGAATGTCGAGAGCGGGACCAGTTGGTCATCGGAGCCCGTGATGTACATCTGCGAGAGCTGATCGGCGGTCAACCGCTCCGAACGCTCCACCTGCGGAATGACCTTGTAGCTCCGTCCCTGGATGCTGAACCGGTTCACGTAGTCGCCGCCAACCAGCGTCGCGAGATCGAGGCCCGCCTGGCTCAGGCTGACACCCTGCGAGCGCAGCTTGTCGCGATCGAAGACCACCTCGGTCTGCGGCTGGTCGAATTTCATGTCCGCGTCGGCGAACATGAACAGCCCGCTGCCGAATGCTTTCCCGACCAGACTGTTGGCGATGTCGCGCAGACGCTCGGGCTCGGCGGCCGACGCAATCACCAGATCGACCGGAAAGTCGCCGCCGCCCGGCAGCGGCGGCGGCACCAGCGGAATCGCTCGAATCCCCGGAATTTGTGCGAGCGGCCCGGCAATGTCGATGAGCAGTTGATCGGTCGTCCTCGACCGCTCGCTCCACGGCTTCGTCACGAACCCCCCGAAGCCACCGGTCGGAAAGGTCAGCTGAAAGATTCCGGCCGTTTCCGGCATCGATCGGTAGACGTCGGCAACCTGCTCCGCGAACATGCGGGTCTGATCGAGCGTCGAGTTCGCGGACGTCTGGAGGATTGAGAACACGACGCCCTGGTCCTCGCTGGGCGCCAGCTCCCGCTGGGAGAACATATAGAACGGCACCGTCAGCGACCCGACAATCGCCCACAGCACCAGGACCACCGGCCGATAGCGGAGCGTGCCGGCGAGCGTCCGGGCGTAGGCCTCGCGCAGCGCATCGAACCGCCGGTTGATCCAGCCGGCAAACCCGCGTTCGCTCTGCCCGGCCCGGAGCAGCTTCGCCCCCATCATCGGCGACAACGTCAGCGCGACAACGCCGGATACGATGACCGCCCCGGCCAATGTGAAGGCGAACTCGCGAAACAGCGCGCCGGTGAGCCCACCCTGGATGCCGACCGGCGCATAGACTGCCGCGAGCGTGATGGTCATCGCGATGATCGGACCGACCAGCTCGCGGGCTGCCTCGATTGCCGCCCGGAACGGCGCCCGGCCGCTCCTGAGGTGCCGCTCGACGTTCTCGACCATGACAATCGCATCGTCGACGACCAGACCTACCGACAGGACGATGGCGAGCAGCGTCAGCAGGTTGATCGTGAAGCCGGCCACCATCATCAGGAACACGGCGCCGACCAGTGAGATGGGGATCGCCACCACCGGAATCAGCACCGAACGCACCGAGCCGAGGAACAAAAAGATCACCAAGACGACGATGAGCAGTGTCTCGCCGAGTGTCGTGAGCACTTCGTCGATCGCATCTTCGATATAGGCCGTCGCGTCGTATGGGATGCTCGCCGCCATGCCGGCCGGCATTTCCGCCTGGAGCACCGGCATCTCTTCGCGCACCCGCCGGATGACGTCGAGCGCGTTGGCGGTCGGCAGCACCCAGACCCCCATGAAGACCGCGGTCTCCCCGTTGAAGCGGACGTCTTCTTCGTAGTTTTCCGCGCCGAGCGCGACGTCGGCGATCTCGCCCAGCCTGACGACGACGCCGTTCTGCTCCTTGACCACGAGATCGCGGAACTCTTCCGGCGTGCGCAGGTCGGTGTTGGCCACCAGGTTGACCGAGACCATCGACCCTTTGGTCCGGCCGAGCGCCGACAGGAAGTTGTTCCGCGCCAGCGCCTCACGCAACATCGTCGGCGAAATGCCATGCGCCGCCATCAGGTCAGGCTTCAGCCAGATGCGCATCGCGAAGGTACGATCGCCCAGGATGTCGGCGCGCTGGACGCCGGCAATGGCGCTGAGCCGCGGCTGGACGACGCGGATCAGGTAGTCGGTAATCTGGTTCTGGTCCAGGTCGGGCGACGAGAAGCTGAGATAGAGCGCGGCAAACTGGGTGTCCGCGTTCTCGACCTGAATGATCGGCGCCTCCGCCTCTGGCGGCAGGTCGTTGCGGACCTGCGCCACCTTCGACTGAATCTGCGTCAGCGCATCGTTGGTGTCGTAGTTGAGGCGCAGGTGCGCGGTAATCGTGCTGAGTCCCTGCGTGCTCGACGATTCCATGTAATCGATGCCGTCGGCGCTGGCGATGACGCGCTCGAGGGGGGTCGTGATGAACCCCCGCACCAGATCGGCGTTGGCGCCGACGTAGGCCGTCGAGACGCGGACGACCGCAATATCGCTGCGCGGGTACTGGCGGACGCTCAAGGCCCGGATCGACTGCAGCCCGGCGATCAAAATCACCAGATTGACGACGATCGCGAGGACCGGTCGCCTGACGAAAAGATCTGTGAACTTCATCAGCTGTTCTCCGGCTTGGGGGTCGCGCTGTTGGCGGGCAGGACCTTGTTGTTGACGACCACGGCGGCGCCGTTGCGCAGCTTGAAGACGCCCGACGTCACGACCTCGTCGCCGGCAGAGATGCCGGAGAGCACGGCGATCTGATCGCCGCGCGCCGCGCCGAGCTTGACGAACTGCTGCCGCACGCCCCGGTAGGCCTGACCGCTCTCGCTCGTGAGCTCGGTCACGACGAATACCGAGTCGCCGTACGGCGCGTAGCTGATTGCCGAGGCCGGCAGCGACACGATGGTTCCGGTTGCGCCGAGCGCGACCTCGGTCTGCACGAACATGCCTGGGCGCAATCTGCCCTCCGGATTCGCCAGCGTCGCCTGGATGTGAACGTTTCTGGTGGCCTCGTTCACGACCGAGTCGCTCGCCGTCACCCGGCCGCTGAACGTGACGCCCGGCAGGCTGTCCGCGGTAATTCGAACCTGGCGGCCGGCGCGCATCTGGCCCGCCGACTGCTGCGGCACGCCGAAGTTCACGTAGATCGGGTTCAGCGACTGGAGCGCGACCAGCGGATCACCGGCCGACAAGTACTGGCCGACGTTCACCTGACGGATGCCGAGGATGCCGGCAAAGGGCGCGCGGATGGTCTTGCGATCGATGGACGCATTGATTTCGCCGACGCGCGCTTCCGCCTGACGCTCCTCGGCGGTCGATCGATCGAACTCGGCCTGCGAGATCACGCGTTCCTTCAGCAGGCCCTGCACCCGCTCGAAGTTCACCCGGGCCAGGTCACGTTGCGCCTCGGATGCGGCCAGCTGCGCGCGCTCCTGTCTGGTGTCGAGCAGCGCCAGCACGTCTCCGGCGCGAACCGCCTGCCCCGACTCGAACAGCACCCGCTCGACGGTCCCCGGCAGATCGGCGCTGACCGTCACACCCTGCACCGCGGCGACGGTGCCGATCGCGCTCAGCGTCGCGGGCCACTCCTGCTGCTCCGCGACGATCGTGGTGACGGCCTCGGGTGGCGGCTGAAACGCCGCCCCCTGCGCGATGGCCGTCTGAATCTGCTTGAACTTGATGAAGCCCAGGCCCGCGACGAACAACCCCGTCACGGCGAGCATCACGATCATTCGTTTCACCATAGTGTTCCCTCGCTGCTTCTCTGCTGCTGGATCGCTGTCCTTGCCAGCTACTGTCGCGCGTCGCGGCAGCCCTCCACAATCGGGCGTGCGCGCGATCTCCGGCTCGGACTCGTGTGGGACAAACGAGCCCGTCGCCCGGTCGAGATTGATCTCGGCCTTTCGGCCGATGCGGGCATCGGCCGAGCGGACGGCTGTGAAAGGCGGTCGGCTCCAGTCAAACTGCCGGATAATTGTTCGAGGGGGACTGCGGTGAAGTCACATCCATCGGATCCGGTGGCAGACGGCGATTGCTACGAAGCGGAGCCCGATCGGGCGCAGCTGGTCGCGGCCACGGCCTCAAACGATCCGGAGGTCCTGCGCGCCGCGCTCAAGCGCGAGACCTGCGAGCGCCGCCGCGCCGAATGTCGCGCGAACATGCAGACCTCGGTCGTCAAGCTCGCGCTCGACCTGCTGGTTCGCGAGCCGGACGTCGATGCGTTCTTCGGCGCGCTGACCAAGACGATGGTCGACGAAGGCGAGAGCCACGCGTGCGCGCTGTGGCTGCTCGATGAAGTCGGACAGCGCTGCGAGCCGTGGATGGCCTACGTCCAGGATCGATTGCTGATGCTGCGCAGCGTCTCCGGGTCGCCCGTGCCGGTCGTCGGCGAGGTCACGCGTTTTCCATGCGAGAGCATGGCCAACCACCTGTTCGAGTATTCGTCAGGCTGGACCGGCACCGTCGTCTACCGGGGCGACGACGTCCGTCTGCCGGCGGACATTCGCGACTACAGCCGGCGGATGGGTTGGCACGTGACGTTTTCGACGCCGCTGGCGCTTGGCTCGCGCACGCTGGGTTGGATGACGCTCGTCAGCTCCGGAGCCGCCGAGTCTGAGGATCAATGGTGGCGCGTGACACTGCTCGAAGCGATTGCCCGCCAGGCAGCGCTGGCGTTGCACTACAGCCGTCTGCTCGAGCTCAATCGGCTCGAGGAACGACGCAAGGCGACGCTCGACGAACGCAACCGCCTCGCGCGGGACATTCACGACAACCTCGCGCAGGGCTTTGCCGCGATCCTCATGCAGCTTCAGGGCGCCAAACGCGAAGCGAGCGTCCTGCCGCCAACGATTGCCGCCAGCATCGAGACCGCCATCGACCTGGCGCGGGTGCATCTGACCGAAGCACGACGCTCGGTCGGGGCGCTCCGGCCGCACGTCGGCAGCGGTGAGGACATCGCCTCGGCTCTCAAGCGGCTCACTGAAATCGGCCGCCGGACCTCCACGATGCCCATCGATCTGACGGTGGACGAGATTCCGCGTCTGGGCGAAGGGGTCGAGCGCGAGATCATCGGCATCGCGCAGGAAGCGCTGACCAACGCCGTGCGTCATTCACGGGCCCGCCGCATCGTCATTCGCGCGGCGACGGTCCAATCGGTCGGCCTCCGGCTGTCGATTGCCGACGATGGACGGGGCATCGTCCGCGACACGGCGAGGTCGGGTTTCGGTATGACGAGCATGCAGGAGCGCGCCGACCGGATTGGCGCATCGTTGACCATCGTGACCGCCCCACGGAATGGGACCGAGATCGTGCTGGCCTGGGACCCGTCCGCGGTGCCGACACAGATTCATGCCGCAAGCTGAAGCGCCTCGGGCGGGCACCGAACGCGCGCGAGTGCTCCTGGTGGACGATCACGCGCTGTTGCGGACCGGCGTCGCCAACATCATCAACCAGGAGCCCGACCTGCAGGTCGTCGCCGAGGCGGGCAACGGTGTGGAGGCGATTCAGGCCTACCAGCGTCATCGTCCCGACGTCACGCTGCTCGACTTGCGGATGCCGGTGATGGAAGGGGTCGAGGTCGTGCGGCGGCTCAGGCATGAAGATCCCACGGCGCGCGTCATCGTGCTCACGACCTACGACACCGACGACGAGATTTCCCAGGCGCTCAAGGCGGGAGCCAAGGCCTACGTGCTGAAGGATATCGCCGCGGACGATCTGGTCAGTTGCATCCGCGCCGTCCTGGCGGGCAAAACCTACATTGCGCCGGCCGCGGCGGCGAAACTGGCCGAGACCGTGACGCGGGTCCAGCTCACGCCGCGGGAGCTGTCGGCGCTGAGACTGCTGGCCGACGGCAAGGCCAACAAGGAAATCGCCAGCGAGCTCGACATCAGTGAACGTACGGTCAAGACTCACCTCGAGCATCTGTTCGAGAAGCTGGGCGTGACCAGCCGGACCGAGGCGGTGAAGGTGGCCACCCGCCGCGGCCTCGTCCGCCTCCAGTAGAGTCCTGGCGGAACCGCCAGACCTGGTCCGGCGTCTTCATCTACATAGCCATGTCACGAAGGGCGGCTGCCGATCGTCTCTTCAGCAGGCGTCGATTCGAGGCTGGCTCGTTCGACAACATCGCGGAGGAGCTCGTGCTGCACATTACGCCATGGGAGCGGACAGCGCTCCAGCTGCTGGCAGATGGAACGGCCACCAGCACGTTGGCCGACCGTTTCGGGACCACGGAACCCGACCTCGAAGCGCGGCTGACGACTCTCTTTGCCAGGATGGGCGTCGTCGGCCGGTCGGAAGCGGTTGCGGTTGCGCTTCGTCGTGGATTGCTGGCGCGATCCTGAAACTGGAGATTTCAGGATTTCAGGATTTCTAGGATTTGAGGATTTGAGGATTTGAGGATTTGAGGATTGAACGATCAACGTGCCGGCCATTGCCACGCCGCGTTGTGATCGTCCCCCGCGACTGACGTCTGGCCGAAGGATTTCTGCAGCGTGACCGAATGGCATGCCGGGAGCTGTTGCAGGGCATCGACCAGCGCAGGGGCGTGGGAAACGACCAGCACTTGTGAGCGCTCGGCGGTCTGCGCGATCAACCGACTGAGCGGAGGGAGCAGGTCGGGGTGGAGACTGGTCTCCGGCTCGTTCAGGACCAGCAGGCCCGGAGGCCGCGGGGTCAGCAACGCCGCGACCCACAGCAAATAGCGGAGCGTCCCATCCGACAACTCGGCGGCCTTCAACGAACGAAGCAATCCGTGCTGCTGCATCTCGAGCTCGAACCACCCGTCGGTGATCCGGACCGCCACCCTGCTGCCTGGGAACGCGTCGTCGACCGCCTCGTCCAGGGCGTCGCTGTCGCCGATCTCACGGATGGTCTGGACGGCTGCGGCCAGATCAGCACCGTCGTGGCTCAGAACCGGCGTGTGGGTGCCGATCTGCGGCGTCCGGGCCGGGGCGGTCGCGTCGGTGCGGAAGTGATCGTAGAAACGCCAGGCGCGCATCGTCTCGCGCAGCATCAGCATTTCCGGGGTCGTTCGCGGGTCGGCGCAGTGGGTCATCATGCTGTCGAAGCTCGCCAGCTGGTGGGTGATGACGATCCACTCCCCCTTCGGCGCTCGCGTCCTGACGAGCGGGCCGCGGCGGTCGACGAGAATCGCTGACGGCCGCAGCGTCGCGCCATTCCACAGACACTCCCGTTTGATTTCCGGATCGTGTCCGAACGCGCCGGCCGGCGGCGGCGGCAGGCCGAGATCGATTGCGTAGCTGAACTCGTCGCTCGAAAAACCGAGCCGCACGCTGACCGGACCCTTGCGCACGAGTCCTTGCACCGGCCGCTCGCCGCGCACGACGGCGCGCGAAAGGCTCTCCGGACCCGCCCAGAGCGTCGACTGCAACCCGCCCTCACGGGCCAGCGAGGGAATCACCCGCCCCTGCGCCGTCTCGGCCAGCAGCCGAAGCGCGCGATACAGGTTCGATTTGCCGCTGCCGTTGGGACCGGTGACCAGGTTCAGACGATCGAGCGAGAGCCCCAGATCGCGGAGCGATCGGTAGCCGGAGACGGCCAGTGTGGTGAGCATCGCGCTCGATCATCGTCCTCCGAACCGCGCGTACGGAGCAAACGGATCGACACGGGGCCATGGCGGCCGCGCGCGGGATCACAGACGGCCGGCGCAGGGTGGGATTCGACTAGGCGCGCGCTTCCTGCTGCACCGAGAGCTTTTTGAGCAGGACGTCGTCGCTCAGCATCTTGCCGGCACCGACGACCACGCACGACAGCGGCTCGTCCACCATCTGGACAGGCAGCTGCGTTTCCTCGCGGATGCGCCGATCGAGATTGCGCAACAGCGATCCGCCGCCACACAGAGCCACGCCGCGGTCGAAGATGTCCGAGGACAGTTCGGGAGGGATCTGATCGAGCGTTTCGCGGACGGCGCGAAGGATGGTCTTCAACGGTTCGGCGAGCGCTTCACGAATTTCTGAATCCGAGACGACGATCTTCATCGGCACGCCCTTCCCCAGATGGCGACCTTTGACTTCCATCTTCAGGGGCTTGTCGAGCTCGGTCGCCGATCCAATCTGGATCTTGATGGCTTCGGCGGTCCGTTCTCCGACCAGCAGGTCGTGCCGCTTCTTCATGTACTGAATGATGGCATCGTCCATCGCGTCGCCGCCGACTCGTACCGAGCGGCCGATGACGACGCCGGCCAGTGAGATGACGGCGATGTCCGAGGTGCCGCCGCCGATGTCGATGATCATGTTGCCGGCGGCGTCGGCGATCGGCAGGCCCGCGCCGACGGCGGCGGCCATCGGCTCGTCGACCAGGTAGACCTCGCTGGCTTTGGCGCGGTAGGCGGAGTCCTTGACCGCGCGCCGCTCGACCGGCGTGATCTCGGTCGGCACGCCGACCAGGACGCGCGAGCGGAACCAGGCGCGGATGGTCTGATGGGTCTTGCGGATGAAATGCGTGAGCATCTTCTCCGCCGCGTCGAAGTCGGCGATCACCCCGTCCTTGATCGGACGGACCGGCCGGAGGTGACTCGGGCTTCTTCCCAGCATTTCACGGGCGCAGGCGCCGACTGCTTCGATGGCTCCAGTGGCCGCGTTGAAGGCGATGAGCGACGGCTCGTTCAGGATGACGCCTCGACCTTTCGCGAAGACGCAGGTGTTGGCCGTACCCAGATCGATGGCGAGATCGGTACCGAAGTGAACCATGGACATGACGTTTGGCGCGTCAGCGGGCAAGGAACATTCCAGCGTTGGGCGGACCGCGGCTCGATGGATCGTTCGAGCTTTCGTGGTGAAGGCGTTCAGCCGGGGGTGAGCCGCGCGATCGACATTACGGAATGCGATCGCGATCGACAACTTTGTAAACGCGGTCAGCGCGCGACGGGAACGATCTGAGTCCCGGTGTAGCCTGCGCGGTCGAGCCGCGCCTGCGCGTCCTCGGCAGCCGCACGCGTTTGGAATGGACCAGCTAGCACTTGCTGCCAACCGTCAGACACGCGTTGGCGGACCGGTTGCCCCAGCGCCACAAGCTCAGCCGCAACTGCCGAGGCCCGGGTCGAGGTGCGAAACGACGCAACCACGATCTCAAATGCCGAGTTTGCCGGAGCGACCGGAGCAGCGGATGTCGAAGGCGACGCGCCAGGCGGCGGGGCGGGAGGCGTCGCGGTGGGCGGTGGGACTGAGGCCGACGTCGGCGGAGCCGCAGGCGGCGCCGTCGCTGACGGTTGAGGTTCGAGCGTCGACTGAGCGGCGGGAGGCTGTCTCTCCGCCGGCGGCGGCGCGGCGGATGTGAATGCGGGGTCTGAGGTCGGAGCCTGGGGCCGGTATAAGGCACGGACCGCGAACCACGCCAGCCCTGCAGCGACCACGACCGCCGCAGCCATCACGAAGGGGGACCGCCGTCGAGGGGTGTCTTCGATCTCAAACGCGGCGGCCTCAAAGGGCACCGGCGGTTCGACGGCTTGCGTCACCGGCGCAAAAGCTGGCACCGGAGCGGGAACGGGAGCCGGCACTGGCACCGGCGTTGGCCTGGATACGGTCCGCAGGTCGAGCTCGCGGGCTGCGGCGTCGATGAGCGGCGCGCCAATCGTGCGCACCTGCTGACCGAAGGCCGCTTCGAGCGCCCGATCGCATAACAGGTTGATCACCCGCGGCACACCGCCGGACAGCCGCCAGATCGCCGCCGCCGCATCCGGACCGAATGCGACGCTCCCCTGGGACGGCGCCGGGCCGCCACGCGCGACCGCGAGTCGATGCTCGATGTATTTCGAAACCTCCGTTGCGCCGAGCGGCTCGAGACGGCAGTACCTCGACACCCGCTGCCTCACCTGACCCAGCTCGGGTCGCAACAGCAACGGCTCGAGACTTGGCTGCCCGACCAGGATGATCTGCAGCATCGTGCCGGCCTCGTCATGAATGTTCGAAACGAGGCGGATCTGTTCCATGACGTCCGGCTTGATGTGCTGGGCCTCGTCGATTACGAGGACGGCATGAGCCTGGAGCGGAACGAGAGACAACAGAAATTCCTGGAGCGCGTGCGTCAGATCATGGCGTGTCGTCGGCGTCAGCCTGGTCCGGTCTTTCGAGATGACCCCGAAGTCCTGCAGCATCAGCTTCAGAAGCTCGTCGGCTTCGAGCAGCGGGTCGTTCACGATTGACAGGAATGTCCTGCGTTCGAGCCGCTCGACGACGCTGCGGCACAGCAGCGTTTTCCCGGTGCCGATGTCGCCGGTCACGACCACCAGCGGTTCGCGGCGCTCGAGCGCGTAGGCCACCTGTGCCCGGGCGGCCGCATGCGACGCGCTGTCGAACAGAAATCGGGTGTTCGGGGCCAGACTGAACGGCGCCTCGCGAAATCCAAAGAACGCTTCGTAGCCTTTGACAGGTTGCGGAGCCGCGTCGGAAGTCATCTGCTAGCAAGTCTAGCCGAACACGGGCGCGCGAGGTTCGTTGCGGCACTGATTTTGCCCAAAGTACGGACGAGCCGTCTGTCGATCGCTGGCACCTTTTCTGCTCGGATCTCCAGTGGCGCGGCCGAGCCAACTAGCGGCCAGGTCGCACCATGTGATTGTGGTCATCAAAAAGGAGATCGGCGCCATGAAGGCCTCACAGCTCACCGCCTCGAAACGCTCGAGCATGACCGGACTC
Source organism: uncultured Acidobacteriota bacterium (assembly GCA_963728825.1). Classification (GTDB taxonomy): domain Bacteria; phylum Acidobacteriota; class Vicinamibacteria; order Vicinamibacterales; family CAVVIG01; genus CAVREM01. The sequence goes on along the minus strand of CAVSLA010000004.1, from coordinate 575,835 downwards.
GCGTCCGCAGTGCTGATGATGACGTGGGTCGCCTCTGCAGCCGCGCAGGAGCGCGTCACCTGGACCGACCAGGTCAACGTCGCTGTCCGCGGCAACTCGCTTGAAAAGACCCGCGGCTGCGATGGTTGTGGCGACGCGGGCGCGACGTCGCGTCAGACGATCGATCGCCGTAACGGGTTCGTCGAATTCAGAGTCGGCGAGGACTGGACCTACTGGCTTGGCGGGCTGTCGATGCGCACGCGCGGCACCCGGTTCGAAGACATCGAGCACGGCATCCGGTTCAACGGCAATGGCTGGGCCGACATCGTCGAGAACGGCCGCTACATGGGCGGCGACACGGAATATCGCGCGGGCGACGTCTTTCGCATCGAAGTCGTGAACGATCGCGTGCGCTATCTCAAGGACGGGGCGGTGATTGCCGTCAGCAAGAAACGTCCGACCTACCCGCTGGCCCTCGACGTGTCGCTGGGCACCGTCGGCGCCACGGTCGCGAACGCTCGGATGGGAGCCGGTGCGCCGGAGGTCGCGTTCGATGACCCGAACGAATTCAATGCCCCGAGTGAATTCGACGGCCTCGATCGGAATGGCGACGGGCTGATCTCGCGTCGTGAATGGGCCGGCAACCGCCGTGCCTTCGACGACCGTGACGTGAATCGCGATGGGCTGCTGACGCGGCGTGAGCTCGAAATCGACGAACCGGATCAGCGCGAGGCGATCGGCACCGCCGGCGACTTCATCACCGTCAGCGCCATCGACCGGTGGACCGACACCGGCATCACGGTTCGCGCCGGCGACCAGCTCACCTTCGAAGCGGACGGCACGATTCAGATGAGCGGCAATCGCAACGACTCGGCGGGACCTGCCGGCGCGCGTCGCACCGCACCTGGCGCACTGGTCCGTGAGGCGCCGGCCGGCACGCTGATCGCGCGGATCGGCAACTCTGAGCCGTTCGCGGTTGGCGCCCGGCGGACGATTGCCCGGGCACCGCTCAATGGACGGCTGTTCCTCAGCGTCAACGACGACTATCTCGGGGACAACTCCGGAGAGTACCAGGTGATGGTCAACGTCGATCGCCGCTAGAACGGTCGCCTAGTTGGCACGCGCCAGCAGGCGGGCAATGGTATCGATCAGGCGGCCGGCATCCACGGGTTTGGGAAGATGGATCTGGAAGCCGGCCGCTTTTGCTTCCGCCGCGTCCTCGCGGCGCGCATAGGCGGTCAAGGCAATCGCCGGCGTCTCGATGCCGGCGGCGCGCAACGACTGAATCAGCGAGTAGCCGCTCTCCTCGGGCATCCGGATGTCGGAGATGAGGACATCCGGCGGATCGGCAAACACTTCGTGGCGCGCATTGGCCGCCGTGGCCACGCTTTCCACCAGCGCCCCCGCATTTTCCAGGGTGACCCGCAGCAGCTCGCGCGTGTCGTCGTCGTCTTCGACGACCAGCACGCGGACATCCTCGAGCTTCGGCGTCGTCGTCAGGTCGTCGCCGCGGTCGTGATCGGGCGTCCACTTGGGCGCGCCGGCGCCCGGTTCGTGAAACGGCAGCCTGACGGTAAACGTTGCGCCGCGGCCTTCCCCACCGCTTTCGGCGGCGACACTCCCGCCATGGAGCTGAACCAGATGGCGCACGATCCCGAGGCCGAGACCGAGGCCGGCCTGACTCTGCGACTTCGCATCCCCTTGCCGGAACCACTCGAAGACGTGCGGCAGGAATTCCGAAGCGATGCCGACGCCGGTGTCGGACACCGAGAGGACCACTTCATTGTTCACCCGGGCGAGCTGCACCCGCACGCGGCCCGAGGTGGGGGTGAACTTCACAGCATTCCAGGCCAGGTTCCACACAATCTGTTCAAGGCGACGAGGGTCGCCGAGGACCGGCGCGCGGTCGGCGAGAGCGGTTTCGATTTCCACGCCCTTGGCTGCCGCCTGCGGGCGGACGGCGTCGAGCGCCGCTTCGACGACGTCGGCCAGCTTGATCGGCTCGCGCGCCATCCGCAGCCGGTTGGCCGCGATGCGCGACACGTCGAGCAGGTCCTCGATCAGCTGACGCTGCGCACGCGCGTTGCGATCGATGACGTCGATGCCGTGCCGCAGTCGATCCGGCGGCAACTGCTGCGATCGCAACATGTGCGACCAGCCGAGGATGGCGCTGAGCGGCGTCCGCAGCTCGTGGGACACGGCTGCCAGGAAGTCGTCCTTCGATCGATTGGCGGCCTCGGCCTCGCGGCGCGCCGCCTGTTCCTTGGCGACGAGCTCCGCGAGGTCGTTCCCCATCGCGTTGAATGCCCGGCCGAGCGCCCGGACTTCGGAGGGCCCGGCGACCGGAATCGGACGATCGAATCGACCGGTCTGGAGCTGTCGGGCCGACATCAGCAGACGCCGCAGCGGCGAAGCGATCCAGTGGGCAGCGACCAGCGAGAGCACGGCGCCGAGCAGTACGAACCAGGCGCCGCGGCCGACGAGATCGGCGCGCAGGCGCCCGGCCGGCGCCAGCGCATCTTCATAGTCGACGCGGGCGCCGATGCATGCGCCGGCGAGTGCCGTGAGCGGGCGGAAACTCTGAATCGCCCTGATCCCACGATAGTCGACGTCGACGATCTCTTCCGCGGCAGCGCCGCAGTTGCGGAGAATCTCGCGCGCCGCGTCCGTCGGCACGACCCTCGACGCCCCGGCCCGCGGCGCGGTGAGGAACTGACCATCGGCATCGACCAGGAAGGCCTCGCCGGTCGGGCCAAGGCCGGCGCCGCCTTCGAACAGCGCCCAGACCTCCTGGTGTCCGAACTGCGTGGTGAGCACGGCGCCGTCGATCGTCGCAGTCAACACGTATTCGATCGCGCCATCGGCACGCCGCACGATCCGGGCGAGCGAGTCGCCGGGGGGTGCGCCGAACTGGACCGGAGCGCCGGATCGACTGATCCGACGGTTGCGATAGGTGAGCAGCACACCTTCGGCGCGCTCGCTGGCTCTGAAGTCGTTGACGAGCGTCTGCACGCAGTCGGGTGCCCACGCGAGGCGGCCGGGTCCGGCGGGCTCGCCGCACAGTGACTGCATGCTCGCCAGCAGTCCTTCCGCGCGCTGCTGCCGCAGGTTGAAGAGCTGGGTGATGGCCTGTTCGCGCGTTTCCGTTGCCAGGCCGACGTTGCGGCGCGCCTCCGCTTCGAGGCTTGCCCGTGAAAACGTAAACGCAGCCGTGGTCAGCGCGGCCGTCGTTCCCACGATCAGGCCGACGAACGTAAAGACCAGTTGGACGGAGAGCGGCACAGCCCGAAGCATGGGTCTCCCCCGCAGGTATCCCTGCGGTAAGTGACTGCCCGGACTGGGATCAAGGCAGCAGCCCGTCTATTGTAGGAAATGCCGGGCTGGAATCCAGGACGACCATGCGAACAGACGGAAAATCTGCGCAAACTCAGCCTTTTTAGCCGGATTCGCGCTCTGCTCGACCACCCGATGATGTGATACCGTCGCCCTCCCCCTTCAACCTCTCCGGAGGACCACATGCGTCATATGTCGTCAGTTCTGATTGCCGCGTTTGCCATTGGCGGCGGCAGCGCGCACGCGGCTGAAACACCCACCTACGAGGTCTGGGCGATCGATCAGTCGAACTCGCGCGACACCTACGGCGGGCGGCTCCACATCTGGAAGGGGCACGATCTCGAACAAGCCCACGCCGCCGCCGACACTCCATCTGAAGTGATCGATCTTGGCGGTGCGGCGGCGGAACTCTGCCTGGCGAAAACCGGCGCCAACCCGGTGCGCCCGCACATGCTCGCCATCAACCGGTCCCAGACACATGCCATCATTTCTTTCGTTGCCTCCGGGCATGTGCTGTTCCTGAATGCGGCGACGCGTTCGCCGCTCGACTGCGTGCGCACCTCGGTCGGGGCCGGCGGCGCGCGGCAGGTCCATTTCGCGATTCCGTCACCCGATGAGACATACGTTGCGGTGGCGAACCAGAACGGCAAGCTGTTCGAGCGGATCAACACGAACTACGCAACGAACACCTTCATCCTGGACAACGCGGCGCGGGTCGATCTCGCCAACTGCACGACGCCGAATGGTTTCGCCTGCCAGGAAGCGACCCTCCGCCCCGACAACGCGCCGATCTGCCCGGTGATAGATTCGACCAGCCGCCTGAACTTCGTGACGCTGCGCGGCGGCGGGCTGTTCGTCATCGACGGCAAAACCACGCCGATGCAGATCCTTGCCGAGTACGACCGCGACACCGTGCACCCGAACGGCTGCCTCGGCGCCGAAGTGCCGGGCAAGATGTACATCGATTCGGGCGGCGGCACCCCGACCAACCTCCATGAGGCGGATCTCTACGCGTTTCCGAGCAGCGGCTATTCGGCGGCCAATCCACCCAATGTCCCGCAACCAGTCGTCGTGTTCAGCGAGGACGTGGCCGAGGCCGACTCGCACGGCGCGCTGCTCACCAAGCACCTGAAGTACCTCTGGGTTGCCGACCGCGGCCGTAACTTCCTGTTCGTCGTCGATACGAGCAACGACACGATCGTCAATCGCATCTTTCTCGCCGGGTCGGTCTCGACGGATCCCACGCCGGATCTCCTCGCGCTGTCACCCAACGGCAGCCACGCGTTCATGACGCTGCGGGGGCCGAACCCGCTGACCGCCGATCCCCATGTCAGCACCGGTAGCTCGCCGGGCGTCGGCGTGCTGAAGATTCTGTCCAGCGGGCGCGACGCGTCGTTCGAATCGGTGGCGCCGATCAGCAACGTCGACGTAAACGGCGTCGAGCGAGCCGATCCCCACGCACTCGCTATCCGCATTCCGCAGTAGCGTCGGCGGGGTCTGGTGGCCGGCCGTTCAGGGCGCGGCCGCCAGTCGTGTGTCACCGGACTCAACAGAACTGCCCCGCGGACACTATCGCCGTGGTCACGCATCACACGCTGCGCCACCAATCCGCCGTACCGAGGAGCCAATCAAGATCCAGCGCTCGTAACCCAGCGCCCGCCGCAGATCGTCCAGGTCGAGGACGACGGCGCCGGTGGTATCGGCGGCGGGATTCAAGTCGAGCCGGTTCATCTCGGCCAGGCAGGAGACATCGGCGGCACGCCGGCCGGCGGCAAGCTGCGTCGCGCTCAGATCGAGAGCATCCAGCCGCGCATAATCTGCCGCCAGCGATCGGCAGAAGCGCGGCTCGGAATAGCCGGCGCCACGCTGATCGAACACGACAAGATCGTGACGGTCGGCCAGCGCCGGCGCCAGCCGCCCGAGAATCTGTTCGGGATTCAGCGCGGTGATCCCAGGCCCACCGGCGATGAATACCATCGCGTCCCGTGACGGCGCGTTCGACGCCGCCCGCGTTACAGCAAGCGCGATGCGCAGACTCCTGCCCTTGTTGCCGTTTTCACGAAATTCGGGAACAGAGAGGTATCCACACCGGAGTCGCGAGGCATCGAGGCCGCTTGCTCGAACGGGCAATTCGTCCACTCTATCGCGGAGGGTTGGGCCGGTGAGCGCTGCGCCTCGCCGCAGGCGGTAAAGAGGAGCGCGGCCACCACGATGACGGGATGCTTCCCGAACACGTCTGCATCCTGTGACGGCCGCCGGCAATTTTCAAGTGTGTCGGCGTTTAGTGGCCTGAAACCGCGCGACTTCCGCCGCGCCGCCGCCCATTTGCGTTAGCAGCCGGATTCGATCGGCGAGTGGAGGGTGCGAGGGAAAGATCCGGTGCAGCAGCGATGTGGCATCGGGATCCACGATGTACAGATGCACGGTGGCTTCTGAAACGTGCAGCCGTCGTCCATTCGCCGCGCCGATCTTGGCGAGCGCCTGGGCCAGACCTTCCGGGTCGCGGGTCAGCAGCGCCGCATCGGCGTCCGCGAGGAACTCACGCTGCCGCGACACGGCCTGTCGTATCGCGAGAGCGACGACCGGCGCGACGACGAGGGCGTAGACGGGGGCCAGCATTGCGTGCACGGCCCACCACCGAAGGAAGAGCGGCAGCTCCGCCGCCAGCTCGCCCCGCGCCAGAGCGGCGATTCCGGTCAGCAGGCTCCAGCCGATCATCAACGCCACCCAGGCGCCGGTCAGGAGCACACTCCAACCGACCGCGCGATGCGCCTCGAGCGCCCACCCGACCGGCGTCGTGACGAACCTGAGCGGCAGGCTGAGCGCGCCAACCACGGCGGAGAGCATGGTCGTCAGCCGGATGTCATGGTTGCCGATGTGCGACACCTCGTGGGCGATGACGCCCTCGAGCTCGCGTCGATCGAGCAGCGCGAGCAGACCGCGCGTCACGACCAGCGACGAGCGTGTGGGATCCCGTCCGGTGGCAAACGCGTTGGGCGCGTCGGAGTCGACCAGGTAGATGCCGGGCACCGGCAGGCCTGCCCCGATGCAGAGATTTTCGACGACTTGATAGAGGGCAACATGCTGTGCGCGGCTCGCCGGATGCGCACCGGCGAGACGAAGGATCAGGCGTGCGCCGAAACGGGCGATCAGGAACGCGGTGATGCCGATCAATGCGACCAGCGTGATGAGGGTGGCCACCGCGAGAAGACCGCCGATGATCACCAGGACCTCGCGGGGCAGCTCGGTCAGCGCCGGCATTGTCGTCGCCCGCAGCGCCTGATCGAGCGCCTCGACCTTGGCTTCCAGCTCCTGGCCGTACACGGCGTAGGCACCAATGCCGCCGAGAACGCTGACCACTGGCACCAGCACGACGGCGCCAGCCGAGACGACCGGCAGCGCCGTCAACGCAAACGCCGCCAGCAACAGCCGGCCCGCTGTCCGGTTGTGATCGATCCGGTTGTAGACGAGCAGCGGAGGATGGCACTCCGACATTGGCGGCAGAATGACGGGGCGGTTCAGCGCTTCGACTGCTCGTTGGAATCCTGCGGCTGCCGGCCGATCCGGGTGATGGTGATCATCAGGACGATCGCCACCGTGCTCACCGCAATCACCATCAGGCTCTTGCCCAGCGAGTCGCGCAGCTCCGGGACGGTGATGATGTCCAGCAGCGACAGATTCAGGATCACGGCCGCGATGAAGACCGCGGCGATCGCGCCCATCATCAGCACTCGTCTAGACATTGCTCAGTCCTGACGCCGCGGCGCGGGTAAACGTCATCCGGATCTCGGATCGCGCGCCTTCGTCGGCCGCAAAGAATTCGGCGGGTGTGAAGTTGAACTGCCGGGCGAACACCGCGTCAGGATAGGTCTCCAGCCGCGTGTTGTAGTCGAGGACGTTGCGGTTGTAGAACTGCCGGGCGAAGGCGATCTTTTCCTCGACGTCCCCGAGATCGCCGCGCAGGCTCATGAAGTTTTCCGACGCCCGCAGCTGCGGGTAGTTTTCGACGACGGCGAACAGCCGGCCGATGGCCTGGCCGATGAGGTCGTTGGCCACCGCCGCCTGTCCCGCATTGCCGGCCTGCTGAACTGCCCCGCGCGCCCGCGCGACCTCCTCGAACAGCTCGCGCTCGTGCTCGGCATAGCCCTTGACGACTTCCACCAGGTTCGGGATCAGGCTGGCGCGCCGCCGGAGCTGCACGTCGATCCCCGACCAGGCTTCGTCGACCCGCTTCCTGGAGCGGACCAGGCGGTTGTAGCGGCTGAACGTCCAGAACACTACGGCAACCAGGAACGCCGTGAGACCGATCGGCAGCAGGGACATCGACCGGGATGGGTCAGCAACACGGGGGCCACTCTCCCGGAACCGTACGACGTGCAGCTACGCGCGGTTGTCGGCAGCGCGGCGCAGCGAGGGCCCTCGTCACCGCTCGGGCGATGACGCAGTTGTAAGGGACTCACGGATTTCGACGGCCGCTACCGCCAGCGGAACAGCTTCAAGGCGAGGGCAAAACTCACGACCAGCCACCCGACCAGCGTGCCGAGCTGCGGCGCGACCTGTACGACGCCGGCTCCCTGCAGCATGTGGGCGCGCAGCGCATCGATGACAGCGGTCAACGGCAGCGCCTGAATGATCGGTTGGACCACCGCCGGAAACCGCTGCGCCGAGAAGAAGACGCCGGAGAGAATCCACATCGGTACCTGCACCAGGTTCATCAGGCCCGAGACGGCTTCGATGGTTCGCGGCCGCGCGGCCAGCAGCAGGCCGAGCGCGCTGAACGACAGCGATGCGATCACGCAGATGATCGCCAGGTCGATGAGTCGACCGCGCACCGGAACGCCAAACGCCAGCACACCGAATCCGATCGGCACGCCGACTTCGATGACGAGGAGCATCATCCGCCAGAACAGAAACGAGAGCAGGTAGTGCGCGCGCGACATCGGGGTGGCCACCAGCCGCTTCATCAGCTTCCGGCGCCGGGAATCGACGATTGAAAAGCCGAGCCCCCACAGCGCGTTGCTCATGATTCCCAGGCCGACCAGGCCGGGCACCACGAAGTCGACATAGCGGCTGCCCGGCTCGCGGACGAGATCGTCGCGGGCCGGCGTCGGATCGACGCGACCGGCGGCACGCTGCACGGCGTCGGCGGCGAGCAGCCGGGCCGACCGCCCCTCCGGGTTCGTGTCGTCGTAGCGATATACGACCGAACCGTCCGGTCTTTCGGCGGCAAACAGCGCTGCCTTCCCCGTCCGTAGCTCAGCCAGCGCGGCCGCTTCGTCCAGTTGCCGCACCGACAAGCCGGGCTCCTCTTCGAGCGCACGCGCGAGCGTCGGCGACGAAGTCACGACGGCGAGAACATCGCCCGACCCGCCCGCGAAGGCGATGCCTAGCGCGGCCGTCAGGAGAATGGGAAAAAAGATCGCCCAGAAGACCGCCTCCGGCTCGCGCGTGAATTCGCGGATTCGTACCAGCGTGAGCTGTCCCAGGGATTGCAGGCCGGAACGCCGGACGTAACGGTCAGGGTCACTCATCACGCAGATGCCGGCCGGTGAGTGACACGAAGACGTCTTCGAGCGTGGCTGAGTGGGTCCGCAGCTCGCTGATCGGGATCCCCTGCTGCCGCAGGTGCTCGAGCAGCGCCGGCAGCACGCGATGCAGCTCCGTCGCGTGGATGGTGACGCCGCCGTTCTGCGCGCGAGCGTCGCGCACGCCGCTGATCTGCGTCAGCGCCGCCAGGTCGATCGCCGGTGCCTGATCATCTGCCGTGAACTCGACGAGGTGGTCCACGCCAATCGACGCGATCAGCTGCGCCGGCGTCCCCAGTCCGATGATCTTGCCGTGGTCGACGATCGCCACCCGATCGCACAGCCGCTCCGCTTCTTCCATGTAGTGTGTGGTCAGCACGATCGTCCGGCCGGTCCGCTTGAATTCCTCGATCAGATCCCAGACCTGACGACGCGCCTGAGGGTCGAGTCCGGTCGTCGGCTCGTCGAGAAAGAGCAGATCGGGATCGCCGACCAGCGCGCAGGCCAGCGCCAGCCGTTGTTTCTGGCCACCCGACAGCGACACGAGGCGGGCCGTGCGCTTCTCCTCGAGGTGCACCAGCCCAATCAGCTGGTCCAGCGCCGGGCCGCGGCGATAAAAGCTCTGGAACAGGCGAAGCGTCTCGAGGACGGTGAGCTTGTCGGCGAGCTGGGTCTCCTGCAGCTGGATGCCGAGACGTTGCTGCAGGTCGCGCGCGTCCGAGGCCCACCGCAGGCCGAGCACCTCGACGTCGCCGGAATCGGGCGCCGTCAGGCCTTCGCAGATCTCGATCGTCGTGGTTTTGCCCGCCCCGTTCGGTCCGAGCAGCCCGAAGCACTCACCCCTGGCGACACTGAGATCGATGCCGTCGACGGCAACGACGTCCTTGTAACGCTTCCGGAGATTCCGGACCTGCAGCGCAGGTGCCGAACGGTCGGACATCCCGATAGTATGCCCGACAGGCTTGTAAATCCCGCTACAATGCCGCATCGCACGAGCGCGGGCATGTCAACCACATCTGCAGTTGCTCAAGCTCTCGAGGCGTGGCGCGCCGGCGATTCGCGCGCTCGCGACGCGGTGTTCGCCCTGACCTATGACGAGCTCCGGGCGATCGCACGCCGCCACCTCGCGCGGATGCACCCGGGCCAGACACTGGCACCAACGATTCTGGTGCACGAAGCGTACGTCAAGTTTTCTGAACGCTCGGCGCCGCAGGTGCTCAACCGCGAGCATTTCCTCGGTATCGCGGCGCGCGCGATGCGGCACATCGTCGTCGATCACATCCGCCGCCGCTCGGCGCACAAACGCGACGGCGGGAAGCCCGTAGCGCTCGACGAGGAGATCGCTGCGGCTGCGGGGACGTCGACCATCGACGTCCTGGCGCTCGACGAAGCGTTGACGGCACTCGAAGCCCTCGACCCCCGGCAGGCCAAAGTCGTGGAGCTGCGGTTCTTCGCCGGGCTCGACCTGACTGAAATCGCGCGGGCGCTCGACATGTCCGAGCGGACCGCCAAGCGCGACTGGCACAAGGCACGCGCATTTCTGTTCAGCGCGCTGCGCTGAGCTCGCGTGTCCCTTTTTTCGTGGCCCGACGGATCTGCCTTATGTGATGGAGGGCGACCAGCCACCATGTCCAACCGGGTGAATCCGGACTCCTGGCGTCGCATCGGCGCGGTGCTCGACCGCCTCTCCGATGTCGACCTGCGGCTCGACCCCGTGGCGGTGGCCGAAGCCTGTCAGGCTGAAGGGATCTCGCCCGAAGAGATCCAGCCGTATCTTGACGGGGCACGGCGCGCCGTGACCCTCCCCGAGGAGCTCGATCCCGCGGTACTCGACGCCGCCGTCCGGGCTCTCGCAGTCGAGAGCACTGGCCGTTCGCTCGTCGAAGGCGAACGCCTCGGACCGTATGAGGTGGTCGCGCGGCTGGGCAGCGGCGGAATGGGTGACGTCTACGAAGCGCGCGATACGCGACTGGGACGACCCGTCGCCCTGAAACTGGTGCGTGCCGACCTCGCCGCCCGTCCGGACGGCCGTTTGCGTTTCGAGCGCGAAGCACGCGCGATCTCGACGCTGAATCACCCTCACATCTGCACGCTGCACGACGTCGGCGAGCACGACGGTGTCGGGTTCCTGGTGATGGAGCTCGTCGAGGGTGAAACGCTCGACGTTCGGCTCCAGCGGCGGCCGCTGCCACTCCCGGACGCGCTCGAGTATGGCGTGCAGATCGCCGAGGCCCTGGCCGCCGCGCAGCGAGTCGGCATCATCCACCGTGACTTGAAGCCAGCCAACATCATGATCACTCCCCACGGTGTGAAAGTGCTGGACTTCGGGCTTGCGACACTTCAACCCGAGCGCGGCCCGGTGCCTGGCGCGACGAAGGATGGGCGTTTGACGGCAGAGGGCACCATTCTGGGCACGCTGCAATACATGGCACCGGAGCAGCTGCAGGGCAAGGCGGTCGACGCACGCGCCGACATCTTTTCGCTCGGCGCCATCCTCTATGAGATGGTGTCGGGCCGAAAGGCTTTTGACGCCGACAGCAGCGCGGGTCTCGTCGCAGCCGTTCTCGAGCGCGAGCCCGCACCGATCGGTACGATTCGGCACGACGCGCCGGCGTCACTCGACTGGGTCATCGGTCAGTGTCTGGCCAAAGATCCCGGCAGACGCTGGGAGCATGCCGGCGATCTCGCACGGCAACTGCGCTGGTTGTCAGAATCGCGTCCTCCAGCCACAGGTCGGCTGCATCGTTTCCCTCAACGTCGCGTGATCGTCCGCGCTGTCGCGGTCCTTCTCGTTCTGGCCGCGGGCGCCGGCGCAGTGGTCTATCTGACTGGCGGCCGGGAGCGCCAGTTCTCAAATGTCGGGCTTCTTCGCTTCGCCATTCCGCCACCGGATGGCACGCGCTTCGAGCAGCTGTTTGCTCTGTCGCCCGACGGCGGTCGCCTGGCGTTCACGGCTATCGACGAGCGTGGCGTTCCGGCCTTGTGGATCCGGCCGCTCGATGCGCTGAATGCCCAGCGCATCGGCGGCACCGACGGGGCATTTTTTCCGTTCTGGTCGCCGGACGGCCGATCGCTCGGGTTCTTCGCGAACAGCGCGCTCAAGCGCGTCGATCTCGAGACCGGAAACGTACGGACCATTTGTCAAGCCGGCTTCGGGGGAGGCGGCTCGTGGAATCGGGACGATGTGATTGTATTCGCGGCGAACTCAGGGGCCAGCTCCACGCCGCAGCAGCAGGTGCTCCTGCGTGTTTCCGCGTCCGGCGGCACACCGCGACCCGTCACGCGGGTCAAAGGCGGGTTCGGAAATCACGCATGGCCGCACTTTCTCCCCGACGGCCAGCACTACCTCTATATGCGGAGCGAAGCCGGCGAATGGGCTGGCGTGCACCTGGGTCGACTCGACTCGGAATGGGAAAAGCCGATTCACGTGGTCCAGAAAATGGCCGAGGTCAGCGGTGAGACCGACGTCGCGCGGCTCGCGCTCGAAAACGCGACGAATAGTGGTCGGCGGGCAACGGCTGGTGGTCCCAATACCCGTGCGGTCTACGCGGCCGGACATCTCTTCTTCTTGCGTGACCGAGCGCTCGTGGGGCAGCCATTCGACATCTCCCGACTCGAGCTCACCGGCGAACCGGTGCGAATTGCCGACGCGGTTGCACTCGACGCCCCCGGGCGGTCGGCCTTCGACGTCTCACCGAACGGCATCCTCGCGTACCGCGCCCCGGCGACTCCTGCCGCGAGTGAGCTGACATGGTTCGACCGAGCCGGCCGGACCCTCGGCCGGGTCGGCGACGTCGGCGCGTATCGATTTGCCGCGTTGTCGCCGGACGGGCGTTCGGTGCTGGCAACGCGGCGAGAGTCAGGCCTACAGACTGGCGGCATCGTCCGAATCGAGATTGCGAGCGGCACCGAGATTGCGGTCGGTCAACGCGGCAGCTTTCCGAATCTGGAGTCCCGACGGTACGCGGTTCGTCTACCGGAGTGCCGGGTTTCCGGTCGCGTACGTTGCCCCGACGGATGGGAGCAATCGGGTGGGTGAGCCGCTCAGTTCGTTGACATACGCATTCCCGCACGACTGGTCCGCCGATGGAAGGACCGTGTTGGGTACGGTCTACCGGGCGGAGACCTCGTCCTACGACATCTGGTCCACGCTGGTCGGGACCGGTGCCGTCAGCTTCGTCCTGCAATCGAGTTCAGCAGAGCTCGATCCGCAGCTGTCGCGAGACCAGCGATGGCTCGCCTACGCGTCGAACGAGTCGGGACGGTTCGAGGTCTATGTCCGGCCGTTCGTCGGAGCCGGGCCGGTAACCCGCATCTCCCGAAATGGCGGGAGGAAGCCGCGTTGGAGCGACGACGGCCGCGAGATCTTCTACGTGCAGGGTGATGGCAGCTTGATGCAGGCTGCCCTGAACCCGGGAGTGCCCCAGGTTCAAGCCCTTCGGCTGTTGTTTCGGCATCAATCGCTTTCTTACACCGACGAAACGGGATCGCCAGCGCAGAGAGAGGACGCTCCCGAATACAGCGTTGCACCGGATGGAAAGAGGCTTCTGATTGGCGTTCTCGTCGAGTCGCCAACCCATTCACCAATCACGGTAGTGTCGAACTGGCCAGCACTCGTGGTGCGCTGAGCGCAATTCCGTCTTCCTTGTCCCCTCGCCGACCCGCTTTCCGGATCCCTCAGCAGAAGGCGCAAACAGGACTGCCGACTGGGGGGACACATGACTCGCTTGAGCACCACCGCGCTGATCGTGACGCTAGGAACATTCGTCCTGACTTCAGCTCAGAGCATCACAGTGCCAAGGATCTGGGACGATGCCTCACTGGCCGATTGGGCGACGCCGGTGGCCGGCCTCAACGTCCGCCCATCACACTATTCGTCAGCTGAGTACTACGCGTCTCCTGCTGATAACCTGCGAACCTACCCCGTGTATCACCCCGATCACGAGCCGCCTGGGTACTGGGAGCGGCTGCAGCAGCAGAAGCCCGAACCGCTCGTCGTCGCGGAGAAGATGCGGACCATGGACGACTGGGTCGCAGCTGGTGAGCGCGTGTTTCGTGAAATGGACTCGCCGCTCCTCCGAACCAACGATCCCGCACTCATCGCTCAGCTTCGCGACCCGGGTCGCAGGGCTGGCACACCTGCGCGATCGGACGGCACCCTTGCGGGTCCGCAGCGATGGGTGATCACGCCCCAAGGCGTCATGGCGACGGTCAGCGCGTGCGCCAGCTGTCACGCCGGCGAGATCGACGTGCCGGCAGCCACCGGACGCCCCCGCCAGCTCCGGTCCACGCCCGTGGGCGGCCGCGGCGGACCGCTTGCGGGCGCTCCCGGCACGGCATGGCGCCTCGAGCGCTTTTACTCGTCCGACCCGTTTCCGGTCGCATTCTGGCGCGAATTCACCGTGCCGTGGTCGGTCGACGATCGCGTCGAGCGGTTCAGATCGATGTCAGTAGCGGATATGCAGCAGCTGGCCGCAGGTAATTACCTGGGGCGTTCGTTCGGCGGCGGTGTGTTTGCGCGCTCCAACGGAAGCCCGTACGCGCCGACGAAGATCGTGGACCTGCAGAATCTCCGATACAGCCGGTATGTCGACGCAACGGCAACCCATCGACTGCGGGGCCCTGAAGACGTCGCCCGGTACGCGGCGCTGGTGACGGGTGCCGATCGCATGGACTTCGGACCGCATCGCATTCTGACCGACGAGCAGCGCCGGGTCAGGTTTCACTATGCGGACGAGGTGTTGTACGCCCTCGGCGTCTACCTGATGTCGCTCGAGCCGCCGACGAATCCACACACCGCGCCGCCGACTGTGATTCTCCGGGGTGAGGAGATCTTCCGGCGTGAAGGATGCGCCGGCTGCCATGCGCCGCCGGCTTATACGACGGGCAGGCTTACGGTGGCTCAGGGGTTTGTCGTCCCGACCGATCATCCGAATCGGGAGGACATCATGCCTGTCTCGGTTGAGACCAATCCAGATGCCGCGCTGAAGACCCGGAAAGGCACCGGACTTTACAAGATCCCTTCGCTGCGCGGCGCGTGGTACCGACCACGACTGTTGCACGACGGCTCGCTCAGCAGCCTGGAAGAAATGTTCGATCCACGTCGGCTCGGCCCTGACTACCGGCCGAGCGGATGGAACCCTCCCGGCGTCGAGACGAGACCGGTACCCGGACACCGGTTCGGGCTGTCGCTGGCAGCGGAGGACAAGAGCGCGCTGCTCGCATTCCTCCGAAGCCTGTGACAGGCCTCCGACCTGACGTGTTCATCGCGGCGCCCGCACCATCGCGAAGATCGGCGGAGCGGAGCCGACGCGAATCTCGGCCGCCACCTCGAAGCCATGCCGCCGATACAGCGGCACGCTTCTCGGACTCGTCGATTCGAGGTAGGCCGGCAGGTGCTCGCGGTCGCACTTCGTGAGCCCGTGCGCCAGGAGCGCCGAACCAAAGCCTCTCCCCTGTTCCGATGGCGCCACGCCAATCAACGGGAGATACCAGTGCGGTTCAGCCGGATGATAGGCTCCCATCCGCTCGAACAGTTCGAAAGCAGTCGGCCACTCCTGCTCGGGGACGCTCTCCTCGATCAGTGCCACCAGGGCGGTCTCGTCCGGATGCACGTTCGGCGGCAGCCAGAGGGCAGCCGCCAATCCTTCGGCGACCCGGTAGGCCGATCCGTATTCGACGGCGCTTCCTCCGAACACTTCGACGAATCGCGGAAAGAATCGCTCGTAGTGAGCGGCATCCGGATACATCCAGCGGGCTGCCGGATCGGCGGCGAACGCGAGCGTGATGATCCGGGCCAGAGGATCTCTCGCGCTCTCATGGATCACGTCGATCGACTGTTCAACGAGCGCACTCATGACACACGCTCCTTCTCTCCCAGCAGACAGGCGTCGCCGATTTGCGCGATGTGACGATGGTCGGTTCCGCAGCAGCCGCCGAGAACGTTCACCTGCGGCAGACGGGCACGAAGCGCTCGATACCGGGCAGCGAGGTCGACCGGATCGCCTTCGTCCAATGCGGCAGCTTCGTCGAGCTCCGCATGGCTTCGCGTCGAGGCATTCGCCCGCAGCCCTCGAATGCGTCCGACCCAGCGCTCACCCGCGATCAGTTCCTGGTCGAAGTGGCTGGGATGCGCGCAATTGATCATGAAGTACTGCGGCGCGTTGCCGGTCGCGTGATCGACCGCGTCGATCGCTTCGTCGAGGGGTTCCCCGCTCGGCAGGCGTCCGTCGGTTTCAACCGTATAAGAGATGACCACCGGCAGCCCCTGCGCCACGGCGGCGCGCGCGACCCCGATCGCCTCGCCGCTGTGGGTCATCGTCACGGCGGTCGTCAGATCGGCGCCAGCCTGGGCGAACAGGCGAATCTGGGCCGTGTGATACGCCTGTGCCGCGTCAGGCGTCATGACCGCGTCAGCGCGATAGCCATCGCCGCGAGGCCCAACGCAGCCGCTGATGACCATCGGCGACCGGTCCGTCTCGAGCTCGCGTCGAATCTCGTGCATCAGGTCGATCGCCGCGCGATTGGCGGCCTCCAGCGCCGAGGACGAGTAGCCAAGACGTGCGGCCCAGTCGGGGCTGGCCCTCCAGGTCGGGCTTTCGAGGATGAAGCCGACCCCTCGTTCGCGCGCGATGGATGCGTGTCGCCGGTAATAACTCCGCAGGGCGGCCGTGCCCGCTTCGGTGCCGAGGAGCGTGAATGCGGCGAACAACGGCAACTCGACGCCTTCATGAAAGATGAGCGTCGTTTCGATGCCGCCGTCGGTCAGGAACAGGCCACCGGCGAGCTGCGGTAATGGAGGTCTGCCACGCATGATGTCCATCCCTTCTAGACGAGGATTGGAAGACTGTCCAACCCCATCGTGTCGTCTGATATAGGCTACGGATTGGCGGGCGGCCGGGGAATGACCGGAACGCCGGATTGCTTGCCCGAGTCGCTCCAGGCATGGATGCTCTGCTGGATCTCGTTCGCTCGATGCGGCTTACGGGTGGCGTTTTCCTGGATGCCGAGTTCACCTCCCCCTGGTGCGTCCACTCGCAGGTCGGACCGGAGGAATGCGGGCGGTTCGCGGTCTCGCCCGCCTACGTGATCGGCTATCACTACGTCGTCGAAGGGCGGCTGCTGCTGCAGGTCGGCGACGGCCCGACGATACCCGTCCAGGCCGGCGAGATCATCCTGCTGACGCGCAACGATCGCCATCGACTTGGCAGCGGGCCGAACATCAGGCCTGTCACGATCGACCACCTGATCCGGCCCGGCGATGACTCCCGTCCGCCTCGCATCGTCTACGGCGGTGGCGGCGAGCGGACCCGCATGTTGTGCGGCTTCCTCGGCAGCGAGCTGCGCAATCCCCCGATCGCGAGCATCCTGCCGTCGGCGTTCACCTTGAAGGTGAGCGAGGCGACGACCAGCGCGTGGATCGAGAGCTCGTTCAGGTTTGCCGCACAACAACTTCCATCGGCCGGAGGCTCACCGCAGATCCTCGCCGGACTTGCCGAGCTCCTCTTCATCGAGGCGGTCCGCGGGCATCTTGCCTCGTTGCCGGCGGATGAGCGGGGATGGGTCAACGGCTTGCGGGATCCAGTCATCGGACGGGCTCTGTCGCTGCTGCATGGCCGCGATGCTCATCGCTGGACCGCCGACCAGCTCGCACGGGAAGTCGGCGCATCTCGCTCGGTGTTCGCCGAGCGCTTCCGGGCACTGATGGGAGAGCCGCCGATGCGGTATCTCACGCACCAGCGTCTGCAGTATGCCGCGCGCAAGCTCGAGGAGTCGCACGACTCGATCCGCGCGATCGCGCTGGATGCGGGCTATGAGTCGGAGGCAGCATTCAGCCGCGCGTTCAAACGCACTTTCGACAAGCCGCCGGCGGCGTGGCGCAAGGAGCAACAGCTTCGCCGACGGACTTCGCGGCCTGAAGCCCGGTAATTTTACGGGACGGCCGATCGCACCGCACGCGTCTGGAAGAACAGGTTGAGCGCTTCGGCCGTCTCTTCGGGCGCTTCCTCAGGAAAGAAGTGCCCCGCACCGATGGTATGACCCTGGACGTCATCGCTCCAGCCCTGCCAGATCGCGATCGGACCGCCCTCCTGCGCGTACCAGCGATCGAGTGCGCGGCGGGCGCTCCAGAGCACGATGGTGGGACAGGCGATTCGAACCCCGGCTTCCCAATCCGTTCGATCATGGTCGCGGTCGAGGGTCGCGGCTGCCCGGAACTCCTCGCAGATGGCATGAGCGTGTTCGGGGTCCCTCAGCGCCTCGACGTAGGCCGCCCGCACCTCAGGAGGAAACACGTGCGCCGGTGTGCCCCAGCGGCTGAGGGCGTGGTCGACGATCGCTTCGCCGGCCGCCTCGAGGACCCGCTCCGGCAGCGGTTCGGCCTGCGCGAGCAGCGACCACGGCCAGAACTCGAGCGCGAACCGCGCGTCGGCCCGCTCCCACACAGCCGCGGTCGGCAGAAGGTCGAGAATCGCCAGGTGGTCGACGCGTTCCGGAAAGTCGAGCGCCAGCCGGTAGGCCACGCGACCGCCGCGATCGTGCCCGGCGATTGAAAAGCGCTCGAATCCGAGCCGCTCCATCACCGTCACCATGTCCTGGGCCATCGCGCGCTTCGCGTAGCTCGAGTGATCACGTGTGGCCGGCGGACAGCCGCTCCGGCCGTAGCCGCGGAGGTCGGCACACACCACGCTGAAGTTATGGGCGAGCAGCGGCGCCACGCGCCGCCACATCAGGTGCGTCTCTGGAAACCCGTGGAGCAAAAGGACCGGCGGTCCGCTGCCGTGCGAACGAACGAAAATGCTGGTCTCTCCGGTTTGAATCTCTGCAGTGGCGAAGTCATCCATCATCTCAGGACAGATGATGTCACACGTCGCGCGCGACCCTTTCGCAGGGATTCACAGACGAGGGACCAGCCGGCCCCGGACGAGATGTCTAATCATCGAGGACGAAGGTGACCATCATGTTCACCCGGTACTCGCTGATCCGGGCGCCGTCACAGCGCACGTGCTGCTCCTTGATCCACGCGCCGCGGATCTGCCGCAGGGTTTTTGCGGCACGCGTCAGGCCCTGCTGGATCGCGTCCTCGAAGCTCTTTTGAGAAGTCGCGCTGATCTCCGATACCTTGGCAACTGCCATCTGCATCTCCCCCGCTTCGTGCGATCGTTTTTCGACCGCGCAGTCGACTCTACTCGATGTTGAATAGCCATCACAACGGGCCGAAACGGCTATAAGTGACGCTACCGCAGAGGTACGAGATGGCGCCGACGACCGGGAGTCGTCGACGCCATGGCGCTCACCCCTGCATTTGCCCGATGATCGCTCGAGCGGCAGCGACGAGCGCCTCGCCCTCTGCTGCGCTGAGCCGACCTGACTTCACCATCGCCTCGAGCTGATTGATGAAGGCATGGAGGGCGTTCGCCGCTTCTTTCGGCTTGCCCTTGTCGAGACGGGCAAGCGCGGCGTCAAGCTTGGCCTGCAGCGCGTTGGCCTCGCCTTCGCCGAGTGTCGCGTTATCGGTCAGCGTCCCGATCTGATCGCCGATCGCGTCGATCGCCTCTTGTGGCGTCGGCGGTCGCGTTCTGACATGCCAGACGACCGCCTGCGCCGAACCGTCTGCCAGAATCCCGTGGCCCACGATGTCTCCAGCGTTATTCATCCCCTGGCCGGCGAGTGCCGACAGAAGCGACGACTGCGCCCCGGGCACGTTCAGGCTGAGCATGCCGGCTTCCTCGGTCCAAAGAAAGGCGCTGGTGAGAAAGCCACCGTCGGTGAACTCGGTGGTGTGGCCGCCGACCTGGCCCCGATCGTTGACCACATGAGCGAGATGATCGCCGTTGTTGAGTCGAGGGAGCTCGGTGATCCCGTCGCCCGCCGTCCATCTGAAAGCGGTCACGGAATCGCCGTGACGTGGCCGGAGTCGTTCGCGTCGCGAACGACCATGAACCTGCCCATCGAGCCGCCGTCGGCCGACGTGCCGCCGGTCCAGATGAGAAGCCGCTCGGGTTGTTCTTCGTCGAAGGCCGGTCCGCTGACGCCGAACACTTGGCCGACGCTGTTGATTTGCCACGCCACGCTAGTCACGTCGCCGGGGAACGGAGGGATGCCTACCATCCCGGATGAGGACGTCCACAGGAATCCCTGCGTCTGTCCGTCAGCCGTAAGGCCGACGCCAACAACATCGCCTGCCTCGTTGATGGCGAGGGCACGCGTCGAGCCGCCCCCAAGCGTCCCGAGCGGCTGCATCTCGATTGTGAGCGGGCCGGTTCCCTGGCCTCGGGCGGGTGCCGCCGCCATCGCGACGAGCACGCCCGCGGCCACTATCTGCGTCCAGAACTTCATGAGCGCCTCCTTCATCAGAGACGCGAGAAGGACCGCGCTTCTTGCTCAGATCACGTTTTTGTCAACGGGGCGGATGGCCGTACGTAGGGCGGACCTCTTAGGTCCGCCTACTGTGTAGCGCCCAGGCGGCGTAGCAACTCGGCGGTGGGTTTCCGTTCTTCGACGCTCATGCCGAACACGCCCCCGACCTGTCCTCGCAGCTGTGCGGCAGTCGCGGCGCCAAGCGGGGTCAGCTCGCGTTTGTTTTTCGCGTCGAGGCGGGCGCCCCGATCCACGAGCAGCTGCACGACCCGATTCAGCGCCAGACCGGCGGCAAGGTGCAGCGCCGTGTCGCCTTCGGTGTTGGCCGCGTTGATGTCGGCACCCAGTTCCAGCGCCGCGGTGACCGTCCGGACGGTGACGTCTTCGTCTTCGCCGTCCCCTTTCGCCGCGACATCAGCCGGCCCCTCGTAGCGCTCCCGCCGATCGCCGGCTCGAAACGTTCCCAGGCCGCGCGTCGGGATGATCGCCGTCATCAGCGGCGTCGTGCCATCGGGCATCGCGAAGTGAATATCGCCGCCGGCGCCGGCGAGTGCGCGCATGATCGCCGGCTCGCCGAACCGCGCCGCCAGCCAGAGCGGCGTTGCCCCGACCAGGTTTTCGTTGAACGCGTAATCCTTGCTGTAGTAGCGGCTCGGCGTGCCTTTGGCCAGCCGCACATTCGGGTTGGCACCGCGGGCGAGGAGCGCGCCTACGATGTTGACATCGCCCCGGAGGATCGCCGCGTGGAGCGCGGTATAGCCGGCCGCATCACTGTGCGGGTCGGCGCCATGCTCGAGCAGGTACGCGGCCACGGCGCCGTGACCGCTGTGGGCGGCGAGAACGAGCGGGCTGGCGCCGTTTGCAGCAGCGTCGTTCACGCGGGCGCCGGCGGCGACGAGATGCGCCGCGCTCTCAACGCTGCCGACCCGCGCCGCGAACAGCAACGGCGTAAATCCGCCCAGATCGATCTCGGTGACACCGCGCACCGTGTTCTGATCGCCATAGCGCGTGGCGAGCTGGACCGTCCGCGGTCTCACGCGGGAGCGGGCGTGGACGTCGGCGCCCGCATCGATCAGCAGGCGCACGATCGCGTCCTGTCCCCGCGAGGCCGCCCACATCAAGGCCGTCTGCTGATGTGATGGCTCCTTGACGTTGACATCGGCTTTGCGCGCCAGCAGCGCGCGCACGACCTCGACCGCACCGCTTCGCACCGCGGTCATCAGCGGTGTCTCGCCACTCGACGGTGTCAGGTTCGGATTGGCGCCGGCGGTCAGCAGCGCGTCGACCACCGCAAGGTTGGCGTTCTCGCACGACAGGCTCAGCGACGTCACCCCGTGGTCGTTGGCGGCGTTGACCGAGGCGCCCGCCGCGATCAAGCGCCGCACGAGCGCGACATCGTCCCAGTGGGCAGCCCAGTGCAGGGGTGTTGCGCCGTCGGGCTGGGGGTCGTTGATGCCCGTTTTGCGCTGCAGCAGGGTCTCGACCGTGCGGCCGTCCCGCCGTTCGACGGCATCGGCAAGCCGCGAATCGGGCGCGCCGCCGACGGCAAGCGACAAGATTGCCATCGGGACAATCGGCCATCGCAGCTGTCCGGCGCGTATCAAGGCTCGACGCATGCCACTCTCCCTGCGGGCGGATTCAGCATATCATTTCGTTACGCGGTCCTTGCCGCACCCAAGCGCACCCATGCGAATGTCGCGAATCAAGCTGGCGATTCTGCCGGCCATCGTCGCCGGAACCGCGACCTACGCGTCGTCTTCTCTCCAGACGACGAACCCGGCGGGTGTGACGCCGGCCGATCCCACTCGTCAGCTGCTGACCACGTATTGCATCGGCTGCCACAATCAGCGCCTGCGCACCGGCGGTCTCACGCTCGACGATGCCGATGCGAGTCGGGTGGACGCCAACGCGGCGGTCTGGGAAAAGGTTGCGCTCAAGCTCCGCAGCGGTCAGATGCCGCCGGTCGGACGGCCCCGGCCCGACAAGGGAACCATCGACGCGGTGGTCGCGAACCTGGAACGCGCGCTCGACGAAGCGGCGGTGCGGTCGCCGAATCCCGGCCGGCCAGTCGTTCACCGGCTGACGCGGACCGAATACGCCAACGCCGTCCGCGATCTGCTGGCCGTCGAGATCGACGCCCGCTCGCTGCTGCCGACCGACGATACCGATCAGCACGGCTTCGACAACAACGCGGAAGTGCTGTCGCTCTCGCCGTCGCTGCTCGAGCGGTATCTCTCGGCGGCACGCACGATCGGCCGCATGGCGATCGGCCGTGCCACCACGACGGCAGCCATCGAGACCTACACCATTCCCGGACGGCTGATGCAGGACGACCGCATGAGCGAGCGGCTGCCATTCGGCTCGCGCGGCGGCGCCGTCATCGATCATCACTTCCCGGCTGATGGCATCTACAAGATCACCATTCGCCTGCAGAAGACCCTCTACAACGCCGTCCGCGGCCTCGCCGATCCGCACCAGCTCGAGCTGCGCTTGAACCGTCAGCGCGTTCATACCTTCACGGTCGGCGGCGCAGCGGTGAAGCCGCCGCCGGCCAGCTTTGCCGGAACGCTCACCTGGAACCCCGAATGGGAGCAGTACGCCAACCACGCCGACGAGGGCCTCGAAGTCCGGGTCCCGGTCAGAGCCGGCACGCAGTCGCTGGGTGTGACGTTCGTTCGACGCGCGTGGGAGCAGGAGGACGTGCCGCAACCGCCGCGTACCGGCTGGGGCTTCGGCACCGACGAGATGTTCGATGGCAATCCGGCGGCGGAGAGCATCACGATCGAAGGCCCGTTCGACGCCACTGGCGTCAGCGACACGCCAAGCCGGACGAGAATCTTCAGCTGCCGTCCGCGCGCCGGGTCCGAGTCGAGTGAGCAATCGTGCGCGCGTACCATTCTCCGTACTGTGGCCCGCCGCGCCTATCGCCGCGCCGTGACCGACGACGACGTCGACACGCTGCTGGCGTTCTATCGCATCGGCCGCCGCGACGGCTTCGAGGCAGGCATCGAAACGGCGCTCCAGCGGATTCTGGTGAGCCCCGACTTTCTGTTCCGCATCGAACACGATCCATCCGGCGCGGCGGCGGGCGGCACCTATCGAGTGAGCGACGTCGAGCTCGCGTCGCGCCTGTCGTTCTTTCTCTGGAGCAGCATCCCGGACGAGGAGCTGCTCGATGCGGCGACCAGGGGAACCCTGCGGAGACCCGAGGTCCTTGAGCGGCAGGTCAGGCGCATGCTGCAGGACGCACGGGCGAAAACGTTGATCGAAAACTTCGCGAGCCAGTGGCTGCAGCTGCGCGACCTGCGAAACGTCGTCCCGGATCCCGACCTGTTCCCTGATTTCGACGAAAACCTGCGGGACGCCTTCCGGCTGGAAACCGAGCTGTTCATCGGCAGCCAGCTCCAGGAGGATCGCGCGATCCCGGAACTGCTGACCGCGGACTACAGCTATCTCAACGAACGGCTGGCCCGGCACTACGGTGTGGAGGGAGTCTCGGGCAGCCGGTTCCGCCGTGTCACGCTTGGTCCGGAACGGCGCGGCCTGCTCGGGCATGGCAGCGTTCTCACGATCACGTCTTATCCCAATCGAACCTCGCCGGTGTTGCGTGGCAAGTGGCTGCTCGAGAACATTCTCGGCACGCCGCCGCCACCACCGCCGCCGGATGTCCCGGCGCTGAGCGACAAAGGGGCGAACGGACAGCGCCAGTCGGTGCGCGAACGACTCGAGACGCATCGCGAGAATCCTGCGTGCGCGACCTGCCACGCTCAGATGGATCCGCTCGGCTTCGCCCTCGAGCGGTTCGACGCAGTCGGCACGTCCCGACGCCGTGACGAGGCCAACACACCTGTCGACGCATCGGGGTCACTGCCTGATGGCCTGACGTTCGAAGGGCTCGGCGGCCTGCAGACCGTTCTGATCGGCCGTCAGGAGCAATTCGTGAACACCGTGACCGAGCGGTTGATGTCCTACGCGCTCGGCCGCGGCATCGAGTACCACGATCGCCCGACGGTCCGCCGCATCGTCCGTGAGGCGGCACCAGGCGGCTTCCGCTGGTCGTCGGTCGTCATGGGGATTGTGTCGAGCACGCCATTTCAGATGCGGAGGGCCGAGTCATGATCATCAGCCGGATGGCGCTGCCGCGGCGAACCGTGCTGCGCGGTCTTGGCGCCACACTGGCGCTGCCACTGCTGGACAGCATGGTACCGGCGCTGACGCCCATCGCACAGACACCCGCCAAATCGCCGCTCCGCTTCGGCGTCGTTTACGTGCCGAACGGGATGGTGATGCAGGAATGGACACCCGCTCAAGAGGGCGCCGGCTTCGCCTTCCCGGCGGCGATGAAGCCGCTCGAGCCGTTCCGCGATCACCTGACGGTGCTGTCGGGGCTGTCGAACAACCCGCCGCCGTCGGCCGCCACCGGCGCCGGCGTGCACGCGCGCGCCTCGACGCGCTTTCTCACGAACATTCCGCCCAAACGATCGGACACGTCGGAGGTCGAGGCCGGGATCTCGGTCGACCAGCTGATCGCCCGGCAGCTGAGCGAGGAGACGCAGCTCGCGTCGCTCGAGGTCGCGATCGAGGGGAGAGACCTGGCCGGCTCGTGCGATATCGGCTTCAGCTGCGCCTACACGAACACGATCGCGTGGCGAGGTCCCTCGACGCCGCTGCCGATGGAGAACGACCCGCGGGTCCTGTTCGAACGGATGTTCGGCGGCAGCCGCAGCACCGACCGCGTGGCTCGCGCCGCACAGATTGCCACCGATCGCAGCATTCTCGATTCGGTGCGGGACCGCGTCGCGCACCTTCAGGGCCGGATCGGCGCGCGGGATCGCGTCAAGCTCGGCGAGTATCTCGAGGCGGTTCGCGACATCGAACGGCGCATTCGCAAGGCCGAGGAGCAGAGTGACCGCGAGCTGCCGCTCGTCGAGCGCCCGCGCGGCGTGCCCGGGAGCTTCGAGGAGCACGCCAAGCTGATGTTCGACCTGCAGCTGCTGGCCTACGAAACCGATCTCACGCGCGTCATCACCTTCATGCTCGGTCGCGAGCTGAGCGGCCGCACGTTCCCCGAACTTGGCGTCGCGGAGTCACATCACGCCACGTCGCATCACCAGGAGAACAGGGGCAAGATCGCGAACCTCCTGAAGATCAAAGTCCATCACGCGAACCTGTTCGCCTACTACCTCGAGAAGCTGCGCGCCACGCCGGATGGCGACGGCACGCTGCTGGACAACACCCTGCTGCTCTACGGGGCCGGGATGGCCGATTCCAACCTGCATGCGCCCGGCAACCTGCCGATCATGATTGCCGGCGGCGCGGGACGGATCAAAACGGGGCAGCACCTGCGCTACAAACCTGGCACGCCAATGGCGAACCTGCACCTCCGGCTGCTCGACCTGTTCGGGATCCGGACGGTCGATCGCTTCGGTGACAGCACCGGGCTGATCGAACAGCTGGCGGTCTAGTCTTATCCGAGGGGCTTCGCCCCTCGGACTCCCCTGCACGCGCGCTCGCTCGCGGCGCACGTCGGCTGGTTGTGGGAGAGCTTCCAGGTCTTAGCGCAGCCCTCTGAAGAATTTCCGGACGTCGTCGACGAGCAGCTGCGGCTCTTCCAGCGCGGCGAAGTGGCCGCCGCGCGGCATCACGGTGTACTGCACCAGGTTGTAGCTCGCCTCGACCCACTGGCGGGGGGCGTTCGCGAACATCTCGAGGGGGAACACCGCGCAGGCGAACGGCACCTGCATCCGCCCCTGGAGACCCGGGTCTCTCCGGTTCTCGTAATAGAGCCGCACCGACGAAGGCCCGGTCTCGGTGGCCCAGTAGATGGTGATGTTCGTCAGCAGCTCGTCTTTTGTGAACCGCTTCTCCACGTCGCCGCCCGAATCCGACCAGCTGCGGAATTTCTCGACGATCCACGCCGCGAGACCTGCCGGCGAGTCGTTCAGCGAATAGCCCAGGGTCTGCGGTTTGGTGCCCTGCAGCTGGCTGTAGGCCTGTTCGTTCACGATGCGCGCCCGCGCGGCGTCGATGCGCTTCATCTCCTCCGGAGGCACGCCGGTATTTGGATCCGTGGCGCCGGGCGGAGGGCCGGCCACGCACATGTTGCTGTGCACGCCGATCACGTGTTGCGGATCGGTGAGCCCCAGCTGTCTGACGATGAAGCCACCCCAGTCGCCGCCTTGAGCGCCGTAGCGCTGATACCCGAGACGCGCCATCAGCTGGGCGATGATCCCGGCGATGCGGCGATTGCTGACGCCGCCTTGCTTCGGCTTGTCCGAGAAACCATAGCCCGGCAGCGAGAGCGCGACGACGTGAAAGGCATCTTCGGCGCGGCCGCCATGAGCGGCGGGATCCGTCAAGGGTCCAATGATCTTCGAGACTTCGACGACCGATCCCGGCCAGCCGTGGACGAACACGAGCGGCACGGCGTCGGGACGGTTCGACTTCTGATGGATGAAGTGGATGTCGAGTCCGTCGATACGCGTCTTGAACTGCGGCAACTGGTTGAGTCGTCGTTCCTGCGCCCGCCAGTCGAAGGTCGTCCTCCAGTAGGTGACCAGCTCCCGCAGATAGGCGAGGTTGGTGCCGTAGTCCCAGCCCGCTCCGTCGATCTCGTCCGGAAAGCGCGTCCGGGCGAGCCGATCTTTCAGATCGCTCAGCACCGCGTCAGGCACGGCGATTTTGAATGGGACGACCGAGTCCGCTGCCCCCTGCGCCTGCAGAACGGCGGTCGCCGGCAGCAGCAGCGAGGCGACGATAACGACTGCTCGAACTGTCAAGGGAGCGCTGCGCATTGGGTTCTCCGGGCCTGGCCTGAGCGGTCGGCCAACCGCCGCCGGAGAATAACACAGGCAAATGTACGCCGGGGCTTTCGGCAGAAGTAGGCCGGGTCTTTTTAGACCCGGATCAGATCCGATTCAGTTGACGACGCACACGAACTTCGAGACGTGGCTGATCGTCTGCGGCTCCCCGTTGTGGTTGGTGCTCGACGTTGGCAGCACCTGACCGGGGAATACGTTCAGGTGCAGGTAATAGCTCGTTGACGATTTCACAAGAACGACCGCATATCTGCCGTCGCTGGTCCAGGACTTGGTTTGAAGATCGGTCTTCGACGGTCCATCCAGTAGGGCTGACACATTGGCTCTGACGTAAGCCCGTTCGGTTGCCTCCCCGCTGTTCGGCAGGCTGAACGGGTTCTGGCCCTTGTATGACCACGGACCGGCGCACGGAGGCGGCGGAGGTGGTGGTGGCGGCGGCGGAGGTGGTGGTGGCGGCGGCGGCGGCGGTGGTGGCGGTGGTGGTGGCGGCGGTGGTGGCGGCTGGTGGTGGTGGCGGCGGCGGTGGTGGCGGTGGCGGCGGTGGCGCGCAGTCGACCCCGCTGTTGACGACGCGCCAGGTCAGCATCGTGTCCTGACCGTTCGCGTCCTTGAGGATGACACCGAGCTCCAGCCGGCCGCACTCGAGATCGCCAGCTTCGTAGATGAACCGCGTCTGGCCCGATTGGCCCGTCGCGTAATGGAGCGGTCCGACGACGGTCATCGTCGCGAGTGAGTGGATCGTGTTCGCGCAGCCTGCCACAGGGTCGCGAAACGCGTGCTCGTACAGGCGGATCAATTCAGGCGCGGAGGTGACTTTTACCACCCACTCGAGCCCCTCGGTGGCCGGTTGACATCCGGGCGCCGCAGGCCCCGTCCACTCAACGCCGGAAGGTATCGCGGTGGTCCCGGGCGCGGGGGTGGGCGCGGTCGACGTCAGGCCCGTTTGAGCATCAACGACCGTCGGTTCCGTGATGGCCTGGCCGCAAGCGGCCGCAAACAATAGAAATAAGGCCAGCGCGAGCTGTGCCTTGGGGAGTCTCATACTCAGCCGTTAGCGCAAGAGGAAGGCCAACGGCAGAGTTTCGGAAAGTCGCCAGTCCAGGAGAATCAGCGAGAAAAAGAACGATCAGAGGAAGACTTTTGACAAGCGGAGAGATGACTGCTCTGACACTTGCCCGACGTGGCTCAGACACTGCTCCGACACCGCTCTGACACGGCTTCGACACCGCTCCGACACCGCTCCGACACCGCTCCGAGCGCTGAAATGGCATCGGCGGCGGCCTTCGATCGGCGGCTGTTTCCAGTCACCGAGTCCAGGACGCCGCCGATGGGTCTTTCTCAGCGCAGCGCTATTGGTTGACGCAGACGAATCGCGAAATGTGGCTGATCGCGTGGAACACGGCGGCGCCGAACGTGCTCGAAGTCGGCAGCGACTGTCCGGCGGCGACGTTCACGTGCAACTGATAGCTCGTCGCCGACTTCACCAGCACAACCGCGTAATCTCCGTCACTCGTCCAGGACATTGCCTGGAGCTCGGTCTTGACGGGGCCCTCGAGCAGCGGTGACACGTTGGCTCGCACGTAGTCCAGCTCGGCCTGGCTGCCGCTGTTCGGCAGACTGAACGGATTCGGCCCCGAGTAGGTGAACGGACCGGCGCACGGGTCTGGCGGCGCCGGCGGCGGCGGCGGTGGCGGCGGTGGCGGCGGTGGCGGCGGTGGCGGTGGCGGCGGTGGTGGCGGCGGCGGTGGCGGCGGTGGTGGCGGCGGTGGCGGTGGCGGCGGTGGTGGCGGCGGCGGTGGCGGTGCGCAGTCCACTCCGCTGTCGATTACCCGCCAAGAGGGCATCGAATCCAGACCGTTCGCATCCTTGAGGATCACACCCAGTTCCAGGCGGCCGCACTCGAGATCTCCCGCCTCGTACCGAAAATGTGTCTGGCCGGACTGGCCGGTCGAATAATGCCGTGGGCCGATCACCGTCAAGTCTGCCAGCGTATGGATGGTGTTTGCGCAGCCGGCAACGGGGTCTCGAAATGCGTGCGGATAGAGCCGCACGAGCTCAGGGGCCGAAGTCACCGTGACGATCCACTCGAGCCCTTCGCTGGCCGGCTGGCATCCGGGCGGCGGAGGCCCCGTCAACGTGACGCCGTTGGCCACTGCGTTCCCAGGCATGGGCGCGGGCGCACTGGGGGCCGGAGCGTCGGGCGTCGGCGTGGTGAGTGTCGCTGGTGTCGAAGAATCAAGGATGGTCGGCTCGGTAATCGCTTTGCCGCAAGCGACTGAGGCCATGAGAAGGAGCGCTGCTGCGAGTCTTGCCGTCGGGAATTTCATGGAACCCCGAGAGGGCAAGAGACACGCCAATGGTAGAGCTGATTGAAGTCACCGATCGTCGTGCCGTCAACGAAACGAAGGTCGCCGGGTAGAAGACTTTAGCCAAGCGACAGCGCGCGTACCGCAAATGCCCGGTTTCAGCAGAATTCTTCGTCAGGGAAGCGCCAGCGCTACCAGGGATCCAGGCTGCTCGCGCCGCGCGCTCCCTGCCTGCACGAGGATGTACTGCTTGCCGCCGTGCATGTAGGTCATCATTCCGTACTGTCCGGGAATCGGCATCTCGACGCTCGCCACGATTCTGCCCGTCCGTTTGTCGCGGGCGTGCAGCAGCGGCTTGCCGTTCGCGTCTCACTTCGGCCTCGCCCCGCAGGTCCTCGGTGGTCTGCACCAGGAGGTCGCCCATCACCATCTGGATCGAGTGCCCGGTTCCTCCGGTCTCGGGAACCTCGACGCCCTTCAGGAGCGGATGGTTCCGATCCGCTCCGGAGTCTGGCCGACCGGAAGATCCCAGAGCTTTTCGCCGGTGTTCATGTCGTAAGCCGCGAGCGCCTGGAAGAGCGGCTTGTAGACCGGCAGCCCATCGATGAGCGGCAGGTAGCCGGTCCGCGGGCCACCCTGCTTGTAGGCGGCAACGGTCGTGCCGGTCGTCGGCGTGTGCCGCTCGCGACCTCGCCAGGCCTCCTCGCTCTTGCCGGCCAGCCCGCGCTCCTCGTCCACGCCGTCGGTCGGGCACCAGGTACGACGGCGCGTTGCAGTTGCGCGTGTGCGACGCGTACATGATGCCCGTCGTGGGATCCGCGACCGGCGGATGATAGATGTTCAACCCGCCCATGCAGCCGACGTTGTTGACGAAGCTGTTCTTGTGCGGCTAGGGAAGCGGCGGCATATACAGCCCGCCGACTCGGAACTTGCTCAGGATCTCGGTCGCACTGCTTCTTCAGCTCCGGCGTCCAGTCCATGACGAACTCGTCGGTGATCCCGTTCAGGACGATCCGATCCAGCGGCTCGGGCCGCGTCGGATACGGCTGCGTCGGCGCTGTGTAGTTGCCCGGCACTTCTGTCTGGATGACCGGACGCTCCTCGATCGGCCAGATCGGCTCGCCGGTCTCCCGATTGAACGCGAAGATCAGGCCCTGCTTCGTGTTCTGGATCAGCGCCGGGATCCGCCGTCCGTTCACCGTGAGATCCATCAGGATCGGCGCGGTCGGGATGTCGTAGTTCCACTGCTCGCTGTGGTGCACCTGGAAGTGCCATCTGCGGCTGGCCGGTCTTGACGTCGAGCGCGATGACGCTGCCGCCGAACAGGTTGTGGCCCGGGCGATGGCCCGTGTAGAACTGGTAGGTCGAGGCGTTCGTCACGATGTAGACGAGCCCGCGCTCCGGGTCGGCGGCGGCCGGCGCCCACGACGCCATGTTCCCCGAGTACTTCCACGCGTCGTTCTCCCAGGTCTCGTGGCCGACTTCGCCGGGCCGCGGGATGACGTGGAATTTCCAGAGGCGCTTTCCGGTCCTCGCGTCGTAGCCCTGAATGTCGGCCGGGACGTTTTC
This sequence comes from uncultured Acidobacteriota bacterium, assembly GCA_963728825.1. Classification (GTDB taxonomy): domain Bacteria; phylum Acidobacteriota; class Vicinamibacteria; order Vicinamibacterales; family CAVVIG01; genus CAVREM01. The sequence continues at coordinate 544,947 of CAVSLA010000004.1, read as the reverse complement.
GATGCGGGTCTGGTCGTAGCTCGGCTCGTGGCCGGCGAGCACGACGACGACTCCGTTCACCACGATCGGCGGCGACGAAGAGGTGATCATGCCGAGCGGCCGCGGCAGCCCGTAGTCCGGGTCGTATTTCCCGCCCTTCCAGTTCAGCCACGGATCCCAGTCGCTCACCAGATCCGGGATCATGTCGACGACCCCGCTGTCGGGCCAGCCGTGCAGCGGCACCTTGCGTGCCCCAGTTCTCCAGCGGTCGCCCGGTCCTGGCGTCGAGCGCCCAGAGGAAGAAGGCCGGCGTCGAGATGAAGATCACGCCGCGGCCGTCCACTTCGGCGTACGCGACGCCTTTCCCGAAGTCGGTCCGCGGCGAGCGCAGATAGCGCATCGTGTCGGGCTCGCGGAACGTCCAGCGCGTCTCGCCCGTGTCGGCGATCGATCGCCACGACCTGCCGCCGCTGACCGACGACCGTGTAGAGCATGCCGTTGACGTAGACCGGCGTCGACGCGCGCCGTGTACTCGACGCCCGGGCCGAAGTTGTCGCCCCGGAAGATCCAGGCAACCTTCAGCTTGGCGAAATTCGACGCGTTGATCTGGTTCAGCGTGAGAGACCGCGTGTGCCCGGCGTCGCCGCCCAGGTAACGCCACTCTCCGCTCTCGACGCCCGGTCAGCTGGGTGGAGACGACGGACGGAATGCTCAGCAGCGCCGCGACGGCGAGAATCCCACCACGAAGCCGGGATCGAGTCATTGCGCGACCTCCTCGAGGACGCGATTATGCCGTCGGCCGAAGAAGGTCACAAGCGGCATGAACCGGCCGGCCTTCGTATAAATTGGATTCATGATTGTCAGCCCGATTGGGGTGCCGTTCGACGGGATGGGACGACATGGCGGACAGGCCGCCGCGCCTTCCGCGCTGCGCGCCGCAGGTCTCGAAAAAGCGCTCGGCCTTCACAACATCGTCTCGCGGCCGGATCTGCCGCTGCCCGCCGCTCGCGAGGGACGCGACCCGACAACGGGCTTGATGAATGGCGCAGCACTCCTGACGATGGTTGAAGCGCTCTACGGAGAGCTGACGGCGTCGTTGTCCGCCGGCCAGTTTCCGCTCGTTTACGGAGCGGATTGTTCTGTTCTGCTGGCGGCAGTGCCGGCGCTAAAGGCCGCTCAGCGGAAGAAGTCATTGCCAGTCCGGATGACATCGCGCGAGACGCCGTCCGGCGGATCTCCTCACGGGCCACACATTGGTGGCTGCACACCGACCTGGACGTGCTCGCCGAGAGCGAGTTCCCGGCCCGTGGCTTCCCGGGAGAGACACCGCTGTCCGGCGGACTGAGCTGGCGGCAGCTCACGGAGGTCGTGCGCGGTGCGCTCAGTGAAACGGGATGCCGAGGCTGGAGCCTCGTCATCTACAACCCCGAGCTCGACCCTGACGGCAGCCAGGCCCGTCGCATCGTTCAGCTCGTTGCGGACGTGGCGCCCTATCTTCCGTGAGCGTCAACGTTCGACGCTCTCCCGACTAAACCGAATTCGAGGGCGGCACACAAAGGACACGAAGGCCTTCGTGTCCTTTGTGTCCTTGGTGTTGTTCTCTAGAACGAGTAGTCGAAGCCGAAAACCGGGGTGACCCGCGCGGTCACGCCGGTCGACGTCAGCGCCAGGAGGACGTTCGCGTTGACGAGCAGATTGCCCGTAACGTTGAACTTCCCGCCGAGCGCCAGGCTCGTGAGGTTGAGCGAGGCGTCCTGCGACACGTACTCTTCAAGCGTCGTCGATCGACGGACACCGGTGGAATCGGTGTAGTTCCAGATCGTCTCCTCGAGCTGCAGGCGTCCGGCGCTGATCAGCGTCCGGCCGATCAGGTCGGCCACCAGCGTCGCGCGGGGCGATGCCGAGTACTCGGTGCCGACGCGGAAGCTGAACTCGTTGGGAATGTTCACGACGTCGCCGTCGCCCGACGCGGCATATCCGACGTTGAAGTGCGGCGCGAGCTTGCCGTAGGCCGACGAGCCGATCAGCGTGAAGGTGACTGCCGGGGCGCCCGTGCCGAGCAGGTTTTCGGCGTCGCCCGAGGGGACCCGGATATCGAGACCGCCGGCCAGACCGCCACCTGGTCGCGACATGAATCGATACTTCGCGCGCAGCAGGATGTCGCCGATGCCGGTCGCACTGCCCGAAGTCCGTGATAGGTGTTGGTAGTCGTGCCGTTGGGGAACGAGTGCAGGCTCGAGGAGGCGCCGGTCGCCAGGCGAAGCACGGTCGCGGCGACCCGCGCATCCATCGACACGCTGACAATCGGCAGCGACACAGCCAGGTCGAAATTGTCGGTCAGACCATAGTTGCCAAATAGCGTGGTCGTCGAGCTCGACAGATCGAGGTCCAGCGCCGTTTCGATGAGATCGCCCTCGAAGAACAGGCCGGTCGTTTCCGCGTGATGCAGATAGAACTTGATGGCGCCGGCGTCGAGATCTTCACCCTCGAACGAGGAGTACTTCGAGTACTGGAAGTTTGCGCCGACGGTCAGTCGCCCGCGGCCATTGGTGAGCGCGCGCTCGGCGAAGGTTGGACCGAAGCTCTCGGTCGCGCGCTGAAATGTGCCCAGGCCGGGATCGAACGTGAAGGCGAAGCCTCCCGAGGGAGATCCGATCGGAAAGGTTGCGATCTGGACGAGCAGCTGCTGGTTGAAGAAGTACGGCGCGAGCTGCTGATCGACGCCCGCGAGAAAATGGGCCTCGTGCGATGCAAACCCGGCCGGCGGCGGCGCGAGCCGGATGTCAGACTGAATCAATTTGACGAGCAGCTGCGAGAGCGGCACGTCCTGCGCGCGCACGTCGGCAGCCAGAAATGTGAAACCGCAGAAAAGGACTGCGGACAAGACTCGCTTTGCCATGCCACACCTCGCAGTAATGGGTATTCGCGTTCGATGACCGATCAATCGGGAGGGCTGCTGCGGCGCGCAGTATAACACGCGGCCGCGGCCGATCACGCACGCTGGCTACGGCGCGCGGCCGCCGTTGATCCAGTTGACCGCCGCGTTCGAAGCAGCGCCGCCGACCGGCCACTGAAGTCCGCCGCCATGAGCGACCTGGTTCGTGGGCTTCAACCAGAAATTGCTGCCGCCTGGATTGCCAGCGACTGACCTGGCAAGCGCAAAGTTATAAGCATCCGTCTGCGTTGCCACGAGATGGCACGCGCCGCAGTTCGTCATGTGCCCCGGGTTCCAAATTGTCGTCGCGAAGCTCACGGCAGCCGTCGACGTCGTCGAAGTCGTCGACGTCGAGGTGGTAGATGTCGACGTGGTTGTTGACGTAGTCGTCGACGTCGTTGTACCAGGACCGGGAACCGACGTCGTGGTCGTCGTCGGTGCGCTGGTCGTCGTGGTGGTGGGGCCGACGGTGGTGGTCGTCGTGGTCGATGGCCCCGGCACACTGGTCGTTGTGGAGGAGGCAACGCTGGTCGTAGCGATGCTGGTAGTGGTCGTGGTTGGCGTCGGGCCGCCTGGACCCGAGTCTCCGCACGCAGTGAGACCACAAAGCAGTAATGCGCTCAGGATTCGTCGGGCCGTCAGCGTCGGCTCCCTTCCTAAATGGAGGCCGTATGCTATCACTCGAAGACCGTTCAGACCAAGGCGCTTCTGACCTATTCCTTGTGCAACCGGTAGAAGGTGTACGCATAGTCGCGCACCTTTCGCTGCTCGATAGGCGTGTGAGGGAACGCTTCGAGCGCGTCGCGGCAGAAGTTCACCTGCTTCGGATCTCCGACGTTGCACCAGAAATTCCAGTGCAGGTACACGCCACCGGCATAGCGGGGAAACAAACTATCGCGCACGTAGCTGCGCTCGGTCTGAGCGAGTGACATCTGCGCGGCGTTGACGCCCCGCACGTGAAAGATGCTCGGATTATGCGTCAGCACGATCGCGTTGTGCGGGAGCGTCCGGGCAAATTCCGCGGCGAACTCGACGTCGGCTCTCGCCGCCCACGCCTCTTCGCCTGTCGCGCGAACGAGCGGCAGGTACCACAGGAACTGAAAGCAGACCGCAGCAACAGCAAGGGTCGGTGCCCATCTGCCGCACACGGCCCGCGCGCGGTCGGTACCCCAGCCGATGGCCCAGGCCGCCAGCAGGGCTCCTGGCACGTGCGACATCAGGGAATACCGCACGTCCGCACCGAAGTTGTAGCTGCCGGCGTAGAAGAACAGGAAGACGCCCCAGAACAGCAGGAAGAAACCCGCGAGCCACATCTTCTCGCGGCGTTGGCCCGGCAGGCAGACGGCGGCGAGCGCGGCGATGCCGAACAGCACTGGAAAGCGTTCGTCGCCGAAATAGAACGGCAGATTGACCGACAGGTTCCCCGCGGCGTGAAAAAACGCCAGCCGGCTTCCCGCGGCTCCCCAACCTTCGTCCCGGACCGCTGCGGCGTGAACGATCGTGACGGCGAAAAGGGCGAGGCCTCCGAGCGCCGCCCACCACAACCTCGGCTTGGAAAGTTCCTCATGTGCCAGCATCATCAGCGCGAACACGACCAGCGGCACGACGAGCACGGACTCCGGGCGGAAGGTCGAAGCAAACGACGCCGCTGTGACAAGCCACGCGAGCGTCGGCCAGCCGCGATCGCGCACGAACAGAACGACGGCAAGCGCGGCGACGGCACAGGCGAACGCCGCCGACGGCTCTGACGCCGCGGTATTCGACCACGTGATCTGCATGGGCAGCAGCGCGAACACCAGACCGCTCATGCCCGCAGCAAAAGGTGCACGGAACAGCAGCGCTGACAAAAGGACGGCGACTCCGGCCGTCGCACCGTTGACGAGGGTGTTCAGTCGAAAGGCGTTGTGCTCGCTGGTGCCTGCAACGCGATCGACGAGCGCGAGCAGATACGGATAGCCGTACGGCTGCTTGTTGTACTCACCACGCCGGCATTCGAGCCGGCCGTATTCGACCGTGCCATCGTTGCACATCTGCGCCAGATGCAGATCGGCGAGGTTCTGGCCGATGCCCTGGTAGATCTGTTCGTCGTAGTAGATGCGGCTGGAGCGCGGCGCAACCCAGGTCGTCAGCGCCCACGCCAGAAGCGCGGATGCGGCCGCGCTGGCGAGCACCTGACGCCTCGACGGCAGCGCGCGGGAGAGATGGGGGATTGCCCGGACCGTGGTGGCGAGGAGCAGGAGGAAGTGCGCTTCAAGAACCCAGAACTGCCAGCGTTGAAGAAGTCCCCGGAGCTCCGTCGCCGGCTGCTGCCAGACGAGCAGCAGCAGCGCAGATGTTGCGAGCAGGACGGCACCAGCCGCAAGCAAGAAGTGCCACCAGACCTATCGGACAGCTGTGATCAACCATCCGGTCGGCGTACGTCGAAGCTCGATCGTCGTGGCGGCGCTGGTCTCGTTAGGACGTCCCGCGCGGCTCTGCTGGCGGATGCGCCTCACGCCGGTGACTGTCGCGTTGTCACCGCTGACCGCGATCCGGGGATTCTGGAGCGACATCTCGAGCGACGTCACACCAGCCAGACTCTTTTCCAACCCGGCAGGTGCGCTCGGCCAGACCTGGCGAATCGCCCCGGGGTCGAGGCGCTCGTAGCCAGCGATCCATTGATCGAGCGCCGCCCTGACGCCGGCCGCGTCGCGCGCCGGATCGGGCGCCGGTGGCTTCGGTGGCGCAGCCGGCGGCTCCACCGGTTTCGCGGTCGCGACCGGCGGAGTGGCGGACGGTGGCTCGGCGGGTGGAGTGCCACGCCCCGCGTCTACCGGCGGAGCGCTCGCGGACGGCGGTCCTGAAGGCGTGGGCGTGCTCGGCGCAGGCGTGCCGGGCACCGGTTTGGCGGTCGCGATCGCAGGGGCATCCGGTGTCGCCGGTTTGGCGGCCGCCGCTCGCGCCAGGAGTCGGCGCGCTTCGATGAACGATCGAATGGCGTCGACGACCCGCCCGTTGCGCTCGGCTTGCTCGCCGGCAGTACGTCGCGCCGCGCCGGACTTGTAGTCCCCCGGCGCATTGCGAGCGGCATTGGCGCGCTGCGCGCTGTCGAACGCTCGATTGGCGGCCGTTCGTGCAGCGCCCAGCACCGTGGCGAGCTCGCCCTTCAGCGCCGGATCGCTCGTGGCCGGCTCGCCCTGTTCGACGATTGCACCCAACGCCCCTTCCAGGTCGTCGCGCGCGATAGCTGTGGCAACCCGTTGGCGGATCGCGTCGACGTTGATCGCGGGCGGCGCCGGTGTTGGGGGCGGCGGAGCCGGATTGACGGCAACAGGAGGCGGCGCGGGTGCCGGCGTCGGTATTGGTGTTGGCGAGCCGCCGGGCACGGAGACTTCCGCCGGCGCCGGATCCGTGGCGCGGTCCGGAGCCAGTGCGAAGCGCCACACTGCAGCCCCGACGATCACCACCAGGAGCACGGCAGCCGCGGGAACCGCCCACGGCGGCGCGGACGGCCGGCCACTCGTCGGCGCGGTGTGACGTGCCGCAGGTTTCGTCGAATCGGGGGGGCGCGTCTGCGGACGGGGCGTGGGAACCGCAGGCCGAACCGGTTCGGCAACCGGCGCCGGTGCCGGCGTCGACTTCACCTCGATCGAAGGTGCAGGACGGGGCAACGCCACCGTCGCGTCAGCTGCCAACTCGGGCGCATTGCGTCGAACGCTTTCTTCGCGAGCCTTCTCTGCTTCGCGGACCCTCTCAGCTTCTTGGCGGGCCTGCTCTGCTTCGCGGGCTCTCTCGGCTTCTTGGCGGGCCTGCTCTGCTTCGCGGGCTCTCTCGGCTTCTTGGCGAGCCTGCTCGGCCGCAGCCGCTGCCCTTGCCGACAAAAGACCACGCACCACTTCGAGGTCAGGATGCAAGGAATCGGCTTCGCGGGCCCGCCCGAGATCGGCTTCCGCAGCCTCCATTCGTCCCGCGTTGAGCGCCGCTCGCGCTGAGTCGAGGTGCCGATCGGCTGTGAACCGGGCGGCGAGGCTGGCGGCTTCGCTCCTCAGGCTCTCGAGCGCTGTGCTGGCGACGGTCTGATCGGTGAACCGGATGGCGCTCAACCCGGCGAGCGCCTGCGTCCACTCGTGACGGTCGGCCGCCGCTCGTGCGTCGCGGATCGCCTCCGCAGCCGCCGCGGCGTACTCGTGTCGGCGCTGCCGGTCCGCTTCTTCCGCAGCGCGACGCGACGCCTCCGCAGCCCGGCGCGCCTCATTTTCCCTGTCCGCCTGAATGTCGCGCCGCAACGTCTCGACGTCCGCGTCGACCCGCTGACGCGCTTCGGCCGGAACCTGCAGGGTTTCCAGCTCGGCGACGAGCGCGAGCGCGTCGCTCCAGTCGTGCGCGGTGACTTTCTCCCGGGCTGCTTCGAGAAGCTCGCCGGCGCGAGCGATCTGACGTCCACCGTCGCTCGGGGGCTCAATCCGTGCGCGAATGGTTGGAATGGAAACCGGCGTCGCGACTTCAGGAACCGGAGTAATCGGTCCCTCGTCGAGGTAGTCGTCGTCGGCCGAACGGAGCCGCTTCCGAACGCGGGCCAGCTCGGTGCTCATCTCTCCAAGGTGCTGGTAGCGTTCCTCCGGCTGTTTCGCCAGCGAGCGGCTCAGAATCTGGACGACCTCCGGATCGATGTCCGGGCAGAGCGCGTCGACCGGCTCCGGTTCCTTGTAAACGATGTTCTGAAGCACCCCGAAGCTGTCGCCCGGAAATGCGCGGCGGTAGGTGAGCAGCTCGTAGAACACCAGTCCGACGGCAAAGACGTCGCTGCGATGGTCGGCGGTGCCAAGGTTGATCTGCTCGGGGGACATGTAGTTGAGCGTCCCCATCATCATCCCGAGCCGGGTCAGCCCCTGTTCGCCGACGCGGGCGATACCGAAATCGAGAATCTTCACCGTGCCGTCGTGGTCGACGAGGATGTTCGCCGGCTTGATGTCCCGGTGGACGATGCCCGCTTTGTGCGCGTAGGCCAGCCCGCGGCACAGGTCTTCGATCAACCGGAGCTTCCGGGTCACCGGCAGCGCGAGCTGCTGGTTGATCACATCCGCCAGCGTGTCGCCGGGGATGTACTCCATGACGATGAACGGGTGGGTATCGTGTTCACCGACGTTGAAGATGGTGACGATGTTCGGATGGCGCAGGCGGCCGGCGGCGCGCGCCTCGCGCGCGAAGCGTTCGCGCAGCTCCGGGTTGTCGAGCTCCTCGCGCAACAGCTTGATTGCCACGAGGCGGTCGATGGCCGGATCGCGCGCAATGTAGACGGTTCCCATACCGCCTTTGCCGAGCGCGCGGACGACTTCGTAGGTGCCGATTTTGGCGGGTAGAGCGCTCACAGATTCTGTCCGGACGCGCCGGCGCGAGAAGGCAATTATAGGCTGGGCGCGGCTATAATATCGCCACCTCGCTCAATCGTTTCCGGATTCGATGCTACACGTGCAGGGCTTGTCCCACCCCGGTAAGCGCAAAACGAACGAAGATGCCATGTCCTGGGACGTCGAGCTCGGCTGCGTCGCGGTGGCCGACGGCATGGGCGGTCATCAGGCGGGTGAAGTCGCCTCGCAGCTCGCGCTCGACTCGATTTTCTGGTTTTTGCGCAAGAGTGCAATGCGCGAAGCATTCACCTGGCCGTTCGGCGTGAACCCACGCTTGTCGCTGGCGGCAAACCGTCTGCTCACGGCGCTGAAAATCGGCAATCGCAGCGTCTTTAAGCGGTCCGAAGAAGTGCCCGGCTACAGCGGCATGGGGACGACCGTCGTCGCGCTGATCGCCGATGGCTCGATGGTGACCTACGCGAGCGTCGGCGACAGTCGCCTTTACGCTTTTGCCAACGGGGAGCTGCGGCAGCTGACGCGTGACGACACCTGGATGGCGATGCTCGCGCAGGAATCGGGCATGAGTCCGGAGAGCCTGCGGACGCATCCGATGCGCAACGTCCTGACCAGCGTGCTCGGGGCGAGGCCCGATCTCGACGTCACGGTCGGCAACATCACCGTCACCAATCAGACCCTGCTCCTGTGCAGTGACGGCCTTCACACTGCGGTTGGCGAGGACGCGATCTCCGCAATTCTCTCGCGCGAACGCGAGCTGGACGGCGCCGTCGAAGCGTTGGTCGCGGCGGCACTCCAGGGTGAAGGCACCGACAACATCACCGCCGTGCTGGTGCAAGCCGGGTCGTGAATCCTGCTCGAGAGCTGCCGCTCGATTTTTCCGCGATCGTCGAGGGATTGCGTCTGGCGATCTTCGTGTTTCGCGGCGGTCGCCTCATCTATCACAACAGGGCCGCCGCCAGTCTCGTCACTAGACTGCGCGAGCAATATCACGTCGATGTCCGGGTGATGCTGCGCGAGCACCTGCCGAGCGGCCCCGAGACGAACGAGCAGCTGCGGCCGGCCGTCACGCTGCTGACCGCGGCGCGCGGTGAACCCCTGTACGTACATGTAAGGCCGGTCGGTCCGGGTGGCGATCCCCAGGATGTCGTGATGAGCGTCAGGGAGCTGGGGATCGAGCGCGACGCGTTCGCCCGGCGCTACGGCCTGTCGCGCCGGGAAGCCGAAATCGCCGAACTGGTGCTCCGGGGATACCGGAACCCCGAAATCGCGACCACCTTGGGCATCGCCGGAACGACCACTAAGCGCCATCTGACCAGGATCTTCCAGAAGATCGGCGTCGATTCGCGAACGCGGCTGATTAGCCGGCTCGCCTGATTGTTCCCGTCCGTACTACCAAAGTAGGATTGTCCATCCGGTTGGATCTTTACTAGACTTTGCTTTCGGAGTCCCCCAGCATTGCTGACCGTGCACGGCGTCTCGGACACCGGTCCGATTCGCAAGACAAACGAGGATCGCTTCGCCGCTGACGAAGGCCTTCAGTTGCTGGTCGTGGCCGACGGCATGGGCGGCCATCTGGCCGGCGACGTCGCGTCAAGTCTCGCCGTCGACACGATTGCCGGCTTCGTTCGGCGCTCGCAAGAAGAAGGCGAGTGCTCCTGGCCGTACGGCATCGATCCACAACTCTCGCTGTGCAGCAATCGTCTGCGAACGGCCATTCATCTGGCGAATCGCCGCGTCTTTCGCGCGGCCGAGAAACACGACGACTACACCGGCATGGGTACGACTGTGGTCTGCGGTCTCTTGACCGGCAACCGCCTGTCGGTGGGACATGCGGGCGATAGCCGGTTGTACCTGCTGGCCCGTGGCGAGCTGACACAGCTGACGATCGACGACACGTGGGAGGCGACCGTTCTCGCAGGACCGAACGAGGCCATCTCTCCCTCACAGGCGCGTCACATGCGCCACGTGCTGACCAACGTGCTCGGCGCGCAGGAGCTGGCGGTCATCCACCTGCGCGAGCACGAGCTCGAAGGCGGTGAGACGCTCCTGCTCTGCTCGGACGGTCTTCACAACGTGGTGGACGACAAGGAATTGTGCCGGCTGCTGGGCAGCGACGAGCCGCTTCCGGATATCGGGGCCCGGCTGATCGACGCGGCGCTCACCCGCGGCACGCGCGACAACGTAACGGCAGTTCTCGGACGGTATTACGGAGCCTGACGTGGAAACACCGCTCCCAAGAGCCAAGCGCCAGCTTCCCGAAAAGATCGGGCGATACCGGGTCGTCGGACGTCTTGGAAAAGGCGCGATGGGGATCGTCTACAGCGCCTACGACGACGTGATGGAGCGATCGGTCGCCATCAAGGTCATGATGGCCGACGTTCAGGACGATCCGGAAACCAGCACGCGCTTTTTCCGTGAAGCGCACGCCGCCGGCCAGCTCGTGCATCGCAACATCATCACGATTTTCGATCTCGGTGACGACGAGGGCCGCCCCTACATCGTCATGGAGCTGCTCGAGGGCCACACCCTTGGGGACTATCTGAAGCGTCCGGAAGGCGTCCAGCTCGAAGACAAGATCGCCTTGATGCTGCAGGTCTGCGACGGACTCCGGCTCGCGCACGGCAAGGGCATCTTCCACCGCGACATCAAGCCCGGCAACCTGCTCGTCACCTTCTCCGGCGATCTGAAAATCCTCGATTTCGGCATCGCCCGTCTCGCCACGTCGAGCATGACGATGAGCGGATTGATCGTCGGCACGCCGGACTACATGTCACCCGAGCAGGCGTGCGGGCGGGAGGTCGATCAGCGCTCCGATATTTTCTCCGCCGGCGCGGTCTTCTATTACATGTTGACCGGCCGGAAGCCGTTCGCCGCACCGGATCTGCCCGCCGTCCTGATGAAGGTGCAGAACGAGGAACCGCTGCCACTCCGCGACTCCGAAGCGCCGCCGACGCTGGCGGCAGCGGTGATGAAGGCGATGGCCAAGTCGCCGGCGACGCGCTACAAGACTGTCACGGAGTTGATCTCCGACCTCAACCGGATCGGGCGTGAGCTCGCGCTCGAAACCAGCCGCATCGACGAGCAGGTGCGGGTGCAGTTCGAAGCGTCCGAAGCGCTGACCGCGGAGCGACTGGCGCTGGCACGCGAGCTCGGAGTGCTCGCCGATATTGTCGCCGAGCCGTTTGACGCGATGGTTCGCCGGCAGTACCCGGCGCTTGCCGGGTGGCTCGACGGCGGCAAGCCGGAGTCGGTCTACCGCGGCGCGGCGCAAGATCTTTTGAAGGACGTCACCGCGGTCCGTCAATTTCTGATCGACGAAACGACCGCGCTTCGTCAGGCACTAGCCGACATGCAGGCCGGTTCGGCCGCGGCGCGAACCGGCGACTGGGTTCAGGCCGTCCACCACTTCGACGCGGTGGTGATGGCGGTGCCCGGCTGTACGCACGCGCGCGACGAGGGCCAACGGCTCCGCCGTCTGATCGCCGAAAAGCAGGCGGCCGACGATCGCCGGCATGCCCTGCTGACCGAAGCGAGGTCCGCCGCCGAACGCGCCGACTGGTCGGCGGTCATCGCGCTGGCCGAAGGCGTCCTCGCGTCCGATCGGGACAACATAGACGCCAGAGCGCTGCGCGAGGGCGCCGTCACCTCGATGGCAGCGGAGACGCGGCGCCGGCAGCAGCAGAGTGAAGAAGCGATCGCGCGGGCGCAGCAACTGGCACGCAAAGGGCGCTACGCCGAAGCGGAACAGGCGCTCGAGGCGGCAAGAAGTGTCGATCCTGGCGCCCGGCTGCTGGCCGAAGTCGCCGAGCAGATTCGCGCGGCGCGCCTCGACGCGGAGCGCGCGAGCGAACGCGACCGACAGTCGGCGGCCGCCATCGCCTCGGCGCGAGCCGCCTTCGGGCGTGGAGCGCGTGCGCAGGCCATCACCGAGCTTCGGGCGTTCGTCGTTCAGAATCCGGACGCGCCAGGAGCGGCCGCCGCACTGCGCGAGCTGAGTGACGAGGCCGACCGCCTTCAGGCGGCCGAACAGCGGCGTGCGCAAGCCGCCGAGCAGGCCCGTGCCGCGGAAGCAGCGCTCGCAGCCGACGATCCAGATAAGGCGTTGACGCTGGCACGCGAGGCACTGCGTCTCTTTGCCGATGACGAGCTCGGACGGAAGATTCAAGGCCTGGCCACCGCCCGGCTGCGCGAACGCAAGGCGGCGCAGGAGCGGATGGAACAGGCGGCGCAGCTGCTGCAGCGGGCTCGGACGCTGCTCGAGCGCCGCAAGTATGCCTCGGCGCGCGAGCAGGTGCAGGCTGCTGCGAAGCTCACGCCGTCGGGCGGAGAGGCGCAGGCGCTGCTCGCGGCCATCGACGAAGCCGAGGCCAAGGCGCGCGAACAGGAACGGCGGGACCAGGAAGCCCGGCAGCGGACGAAGGCGTCGGCTCCGGTGCTCGCGCTGGCCAGGGCCGCTGAAGCGTCGCACGACTACGCGCGGGCCGGCTGGCTGGCAGAAAATGCGCTGGCGCTCGACCCGGAGTGCGCCGAGGCACGGCAAATCATGCAACGGGCGCAGGAGAAGCTTTCGGCAGAACCGGAGCTGGCCGACGAAACGGTGAAGATGTCAGGCGCCGCCAATAAACCGAAAGACATCGAGGATACTGTCACGCTGCTACCGGCGGCGTCACCGTGGCAACGTCTGGCCGGCATCCTCAGGAGCTGGATGCCCGGTCATCGCGAAGGAGCCTGACATGGCGCGGTTGGTGGTGCTCCGCGGCGAAACGGTCGATCGGAAGATCGACCTCCTGCGACTGCCCGTCCGGATCGGACGAGGGCAGAAGAACGATGTCGTGCTCGACGACCCGATGAAGGGCGTTTCGCGCGACCACGCCGAAATCCGCGAGGTGGACGGCCGCTACGTGCTCGTCGACCTCGAGAGCGAGAACGGCATCTGGGTCGCCGGCCGGCGGGTTCCCGATGTCGCCCTCGAACCGAACGTCGTCGCGAGCATCGGTCCGTTCCGACTGACGATTGAGGGGACGGCGACCGCTGCCGCGGCTGTTGGCGAGCGGGCACCTGCCACGACGGTAGTCGCGGCACCGCCTGCGGCAAAGGCGCCCGCGCGGACCACGCCGCCGCCAAAGCAGGCGCCGCGTCCGGGTGCCGCGCCGCAGAACCAGCGGAATCTGATGATCGGCGCCGCGGTGCTGGCCTTCGTCGCCGCTTCGGCGATCACGGGCTACCTGCTGTTCCGAAACCCCGAGCCGGTCGTTGAAACGCCGGCGCCGGAGCTGACCGGACTGCTCGCCGATGCCGAGCGGTTGATCGGCCAGGGTCTCTGCAAAGAGGCGGTGGCGCAAACGATCGATCCGGCGCTGCAGCGCTATCCGGGCAACGTGGACCTGCTGAGCGTGAAGCAACGAGCCGAGGGCTGCATACCGCCGACGCCTCCGCCGATGGTCGATCCGCCGCCTTTCGACGCGACCGTCGAGCTTCAAGCGGCAAAGGACCTGCTCGGTGTGCGCGACTGCCAGGGCGCACAGCAACGCGTCGAGACCGTGCTGATCGCCCAGCCCGAAAATATTGAGGCCCTCGAGCTTCGCAAGCAGGTTCAGGCGTGTTTGAGCCCGGCGCCTCCGCCGGCCAATACCAGCAACCGAAATCCGCTGGCCGTCGAGATCCCGCCGGATAAAGGCGGTCTGCCGCCGTTGCCGAACGAGCTCGATCGCGATTACCAGGTGCGCGTCAAAGAGATGCGCGTGCGCTACGACGAGGCGGTGGCGGCCGCGGCCAAACCTAGCGCGAGCGCGATTGCAGCCCTCGAAGGCATCGTGCGCGATGCAACGCCCAAATATCTGGACGCGGCGCAGCGACTGGCCGAAACCAGAAAGGCATGGCTCGCCACTGCGCGAACGCGGGTGCGTGAATCGCAGCAATTCGAGATGAAGGAACAGTTTGACGATGCCATCGCCAGGTTGAAGGAAGCGAAAAGCATCGATCCGTCGCTATCGGTTGACGGCGACATCGCGCGAATCGAAAAAGTCAAAATCGAACGAGGCGACGAAGCCTGCCAGGCGGGTCGACGTGACCTGGCCTACCGTCAGAACGATGCGATTCAGAGCTTTCGGCGGGCGCTGAAGTTCCTGCCACCGGACCATCCGTGCTACCAAACCGCCCTGAAATACGCTGGCAGCCCTGGGAAGTAGCTGCGTTCGCACGACTCGTGCAGGAGGGGGAATGACGATGTGGCCTTCGGCGATCTGGCTGCTCTTGACGCTCGGTTTCGTGGAACCGTCCGCGCAGCCGCAAGTCAGTTCCGACCCATGGTTCCGGACGAGTCCGCGGCCCAGAGATTTTCGTCAGGCGCCCCTCCCCTGGAAGACCTTCAGCGTCGAGGTGCCGAACGGCTGGCAGCTGACGCCGGGCTACAACTCCATTCTGTTCACGGCAGCGGAAAAGGTCGGCAGCAACCTGCCGGCAGCCTCAATCGTCTTCGAACACACGGCGCTCCCCGAACCGCTGGGACCAAACGATGTCGATGCAAACCTTGCGGGGAACGAGGCCGACTACGCGCGGGGGCGCGATCCGGGTGGCCAGAAAGTCGAGCAGGACGCCAAGGAAGTGAACCAGCGGCGTTTCATGCTCATCCAGTATTCACGGACCGGATTCTTCGGGATGGACCGCGTGGCGGTCTACGTATTTCCCGCCGGACGCGTGATGTACCGCTTGATTTGCATCGCGCCCGAAAAGGAGTTCGTGCAGAAGTATCAGCCGATCTTCGCGCACGTCGCCTGGTCGTTCAAACCGGCGATTGCGGACGCGAAATGATTCAGCCCTTCTCGAAGACCTCGAGCGGATTATCGAGCGGAAAACCGAACAGCCGGGGGTTCTCGCCGATCACCGCCGCGGCTACGATGTAGAACACGTAGTCGTAGGTCTGCAGCGGCAGGCGGCCGCGGTATTTCTCGAGCACCTTCCAGAAATTGCGCTCGCGCGGGTCGGACGGCATCGTGCGCAGCAGATCTGATCACCCGGTGCTCGCCCCAGTTGTAGGACGCCATCACCAGCAGCCCGGACGCCTGCGCGTCGGTCGCATAGATGTCCTTGATGTAGCGCGCCGCCGCGGGCGTCGCCTTGTCCCAGTGCAGCCGCTCATCGTCCTTGTCAGGCGACGGCGTCCCCGCCAGCGGGCCGATCCTCAGTCCGTAGCGCGCACCGGTCTCGGGGATGAACTGCCACATGCCTTTGGCGATGCCCCAGCGGGTGCGCGGCCCGCTGCGGAACGGCTCGAAGTCGCTCTCCTGCATCGCCAGATAGAAGAACTGCGGCGCCAGGTTCTGCTTGATCAGCTCTTCGACGATCCGCTTCGTGTAGCCCATCTCCTGGGCCAGACGGGCCGCCCGGGTGAACCGGCCGCTCGACTGCCAGCGCCGGATATAGGTGTTGACCTCGCGGATGTAGTCAGCCGGCGCAGCCAGCTCGCACTCGCCGAAGATCCGCGTCACGCGCAGAATCAGACGCTCCTGCTCGGTGAGGTTGCGATCGGAGAGGCCGGCGAGGAATCGATCGTAGTTGGCTTCGATCTTCCGCCGTTCCTCCATGTATCGCTTGACCTGATCCTGGGACGAACCGGACGTCGACACCAGCCGCTCGACTTCCGCGATGTTCACGTCGATGGCTTTCATCGAGTAGAACAGCTCTTCGGCAATCGCCTGCTGACGACCCAACTGGACATGCCCGTAGTAGGCGTAGCCACCCGCCGCCATCGCCACGATCGTCACGGCGCCGACGATCCACCGGTATCGGCGTTTCTGCTGCCGCTGAATCTGGCCAAACGCCCGGCGAATCATCATCGTGCGTCCGCCGACCTCCTCGTCGCCACTGCCCTCGCTGAAGTAGCGCTCGGCGTAGTCGGCGAGTTGCATGTCCTCCGGCGGACCTGAGAGGTCCGCCCTACCAGCCGGCGATGGTTGCGGCGTGTTCTCGGCTGGCAGCCCCCCCACCTCGAAGGTCAGCGCCGGGCCGTCGCTGCCGAGCGTCACCGTCACGCTGCCGTCGATCTGTGCAATCTCGACACGCCGTCCGTCGACGAAGACGCCGTTGCTGCTCTGCAGATCGCGCAGCGACCAGACCCCCTCGTCGAGGAGCACCACGGCATGCCGTCGGCTGACGTGAACGTCCTGCACGCGCACTTCGCAGTCCTCGTCACGACCGATGTGAAACGACCGCGAGAATCGCCGCACCGCTCCGTCGGGCGTGCGCACCTCCAGCGCTGCCGCGCCCCGTCCCGACGATGTCTGTCCTACTGGAGCCATGCCCGTCCCAGATCCTCCCGGCTGCCGGTCACATACACCTTCTCCGGATATCCATCATAAAGAAGTCGCCAGTGCGACGGTGGCTGAATCAGACAGGGCAGCCGCTCGACCGTCTCGCGGATGATCGGCGCGTCCAGACCGACCCAGCCCGGATTCGAAAAGGTCAGCACGACCCCGTCGATCTCCTGGCATCGCGAGACGCTTGCGAACGGCACCGGCTTGACGACTTCGCGTCCCAGCGGATTGAGCCAGAAGTCGAAGAAGCAGAGATCGCCGGGGTCGGCCACGATTGTTCGGACGCTCTGGGGCAGATGCTGGCGGATCCTGATGTAGGTCCCCTTGATTCGCTGATAAGCGCCGTGAGCAATCTGCTCCGCCTGCCAGTTGTAGGTCAGATGGATCGCGAGCAGCGCCAAGCCCGACGCGAGCATCCCCCGCCGCAAGATCGGGCCCGATCGCCGTACCGTCTGGCCGGCCAGGTAACACCCCGCCACCACCGCGAAGATCGCGCCAGGGGCGTAGACGACCAGATGGCGCGACAGCCGATGCATGGGCACATAGGCGGTGATGCTCTGCGAGCCGACCTGATGGTAGAGGAGCGGCCAGGCGAACCACACCGCTGCGATGGCGAATCCGGCGGCCGCGCGCCGGGGCACGTCCGGCCGGGCGAGTTTCAGCATCCCGCCGCCAAGCAGCAGCGACAGCAGCGCCCAGCAGAACAGCAGCCCGTGGAACGCCTGCTCGTGATTGAGCGGCCCCCAGCCGTGTCGCCACCAATGGACCGGCGGAAAGATGCTGTACGGAATCGTCCATGGATCGATGTTCAGCCCTGCCTGGGCGATCGAGGCGCTGCTCCCGTAGTGGCGCGCCACGACGTTCAGGCGGTGGAGGAAGTCGCCGACGGTCGAGAGGTAGGCGATCCCTTCGATCGCGTAGATCGCGGCAATGCCCGACAGATACGCGGCGCACGACCGCGCGATTGCCCCGGCCGGCTCCTTTTCCCAGATCGTCGAGCAGATGATCACGGCAGCGACGCCGACCGGAACAAGCACCACGTCGTTGGCGCGAATCAGGTGGCAGATCCCCATCGCCACGCCGCCACCCGCCAGGAGCCAGGCCTTTCGATCCGGTCGTGAATACGCCAGCGCAATCAGCAACAGCGAAAAGCTGAGCCAGGCGGCCTGGGGCGCATCCGGCATGACCACGGTCGAGAAAAACACGTCGCCAGGGTAGGTGGCGTACAGGCCCGCCGCGAGCAGACCAGCGCCGCGCCCGAACATCAACGCACTCAGTGCCGTGAGCGAGAGCATGCCAAGCAGCGAGCAGGCCATCGGCCACACGCTCAACGCGGCCTCGGATTTGCCGAGCAGCAGAATCGGAATCGAAACCGGAAGGTAGGTGCCGACGTTCAGGCCGTTGACGTAATCCCGCGCGCGATATTGGCCAAGCGCCATCCAGATGGCGTCGGTGACGTAGCCGGGGGCGTCTTCGGTGTAGTAGCCGTTCCAGTACGCGACGCGTACTGCGAACCAGACAACCACAACGGAAAAAATGGCTAGTCTGAACTGAGTCGCGGAGAGTGCGGCACGCAAACTGGCCCGCAAAGCGTCTCGTGCACGGCCCAACGAAGGACCGGACTTCCCGTCACCTGACCTGAATCGGCTGCGTCGATCGTGCGCTGCCTCCGGCGTCGTCCTCGATGATCAGGCTGATGATGTAGATTCCGGGTGTGGCGTACAGGTGATCCGGCGTCGGCCCATCGCCCGTGTTGCCGTCGCCGAAGTTCCAGTCGTAATTCACGATCCGGCGTCCTGGCGCGGCCGTCGAATCCGACCCGTCGAAGAACACCCTGTCGACCCCCGCCACCGGCGAAATCGGCGAGAAGAGGAACTTCGACGTCGGCGGAATCGGAATGGTCGTCGTGGTGGTGGACGTCGTACTCGTCGACGTGGTCGTTTCGGTGATGGTCACCTTGCCGGGACCCGTCGGCACGGCGTTTTCGCAGCCGACGAAGGCGATCGGCAGGGCAGCAATCAGACCGGACAGAAGGAACTTACGCATACTACATTGTCAGATCGAGGGCCACGACCGGCGTGATCTTCGGTCGGAGACCGTCGTTCTTCATCGTCGTCAACACGTGGAGGGACAGGAGCAGCTTGCCTTTCAAGTTCATCTTGAGACCCGGCGCCAACATGAATTTCTGGATGCCTTCGCCCAGCGCGACGGCCGAATCGAGTGCGGTGATGCCGCTCGGGTTGGCCGGGGGAATATCGCGGACAAAGCCGACCTGTCCCGCGCCCTGGAGATGCCGCCCGAGGAACGTCACCATCAAGGTGAGCTTGGGTGACGCTTCCACTTCGACGCCGCCAGCATATTGAATCTGGTGCCTGACGGTCTCGGCCGCTCCGGTCGCGTAGTTGGTCGGCACGTCGATGCCCTTGCTCCAGAACTCGAAGCCGCCGTTGACGTGCGGACGGATACGGCCCATCGCACCGGACGCCACGACCGACGCGAGCGTTCGCGTGACGCCAAGCCCGCGGAGATTTTCCCGCGAGCCGGTCGGGAGGCGCAGGTTGACGAGCAGGGCTACCCCACCCGTATCGTTCAACTCGGTTCCGAACCTGACAAAGCGATATTTGGCGAGCGCCGAGACGTCGCCGAGGCCCGTGAAATTGCCCCCGCCCTCTGCGAGCCGCGACACGACGCCGGTGCCCAGGGTCACCGTCGAGGTCCCATCGAGTTGGACCGTGACCAACGGAACGCCGACCGAGACGTCAAGATTCTGGGTAACGCCGACGACGCCGGACATCATGATCGTTTTCGACTTGATGTCGAGAGCAGCGACGCCGGTCCGCGCGATCGCCGGAGATGCGGCGGTCACCGCGCCCAGTTGTATCCGGGTGAGGTCGAGTCCGCTCAGTTTTTCGTAGGTGACCGGCGTGAAACTCGCGCCGACCGTGATCTGCCCTTCGCCCGAGGTATTGGCCCGTTCGGCAAACGCCGGCCCGAACGTCGCCGCCGTGCGAACGAGCAGACCGGTCGAGGGGTCCAGCCTGAACTGGAAATTGCCCGACGACATGGCCATCGGGGTGGTGGCGATTTCGAGTGCGGTCGCAAGGCTGATCGCCTCGGCCACCGGACGATTGCCGAGCGGCCCGGTCAGTTGGGCGAGTGCTTGCGCGGCGGTCAGCTCTTCGACCACCGTGACCTTCTGCGCCGACACCGCAGGACACAACACCAGTGCCAGCAACGAGATTCCGACGGCTACTTGACACCTGATAGTCATACGTCGACGGCTGCAGACGTGCCCAGCAGGATGCTGGTTCGCACCAAGAACAAAACGTGCGCTGTCGGATTGCCGCGCGGATTATCGGTTGGCATATTTATCAAGTCAAGCACTTAGTGAAGCCGGTAGAACGCAAACCGCTGATCCCGTTCACGATATTCGCGCACCATCTCGAAGGACCCGGCTTGCAGGGCCTTCCGGCAGAACTCCGGTTGAACCGGGTCGCGGACATTACACCAGAAGTTCCAGTGCAAGTACAAGCCCCCTGTATAGCGCGAGGCCAGAAAATCCAGGTAGGCCTGGTTGCCTACCGCCAGGGACATCTGACCGGCATTGGCTCCCCAGACATGAAACATCCCCGGGTTGTGGGTCAGGACATAGGCGCTCCGCGGAAGCTCGCTGACGAAATTCTGTGCAAACCTGACATCCGCCCGGGCGGCCCAGGCCTCCTCGGTCGTGGCGCGAACGAGCGGCGCGTACCACAAGAAATGAAAAATGAGGGCAAACGCCAGAACGGCACCTCCGGCCGAGCGCCGCGTCACCCGGTCAAGCCACCCCGCAAGGCGCGCGGCACCGAGGCCCCCGAGCATCGCCACCGGCGGCACGACCATCAGCGAGTACCGCACGTCGGCGCCGTAGTTGTAGCTCCCCGCGTAGAAGACCAGGCAGATCCCGAAAAACAGGAGGAAGTACGTCGCAACCGCCAGACCTGCCGCGCGAGAGGCAGCTCCCGCCAGCCCCGCGAGCGCCAGCACGGTAAAGACCACCGGGAAGCGTCCGTCTCCCAGGAAAAAGCCGCCATTGACACGCAGATTGCTGGCCACGTACCGCAGCGACATCCGCTCGTCGCTGGTCCCCCACTCGACGTTTCGAACGGCGTATGTGTGCGCCAGGTGCACGGCGACGAGCGCCAGGAACAGCAGACCGATCCACCAGAGCCTGGGCGTGGCGATTTCATCGCGGATCCGGCGCCACAACAACATCGCCGCGACCGGGACAATCAACAGGGACTCCGGTCGGAACTGCACGGCATACGCGACTGCCACGGCCGCGCCGGCAAGCGCGAGCGGCCGCGCCGATTGAGATGCGTGCGCGACGAACACGAGCGCGGCCACCAACGCGAAAGAGGCTGAAGGCTCGACGGCTGCCGTCGCCGACCAAAGGATCTGCTGGGGCGTAAGCGCGACGAGCAGGCCGGCAAAGAACGAGGCGTCGCGGTCCCTGAACAGCAGCCACACGAGGAGGTAGACGGCGCCGACCGTCAGCGCCATGACGGCCGCGTTCAGCGCAAATGGAGTCGACGGACGGACCCCGGCGACGCGATACGCGAGACTCAAAACGTGCGGGTAGCCGTACGGCTGCTTGTTGTACTCGCCGATCGCGCAGTGCAGCCGCCCGTATTCGACCGCGCCGTCGTTGCACACCTGGGCCCGTTTCAGATCGGACAGGTTCTGACCGACGCTCTGATAGATCTGCTCGTCGAAGTAGATCCTGTTGGTCCGAGGCGCAACGAACAGCGTGAGTGCGGCAGCGAGCGCCACCAGTCCCGCAATCCGGATGAGATCGCGGCGTTCGAGACCGCGAACGAGGTCGCGTGCGAGCGCGGCCCCAATCGCGACGGCCAGGAATACGCTCGCCTCCAGTGACCAGAACTGCGTGGACTTCAACTGCTCGCGGAGCAGATCGTTGGAGGTCCCCAGCAGCCAGACGACAAGACCCGCCAGTGCCGCAATCCACGTTATCGCCAGGACGATCCAGGCGCGGCGCGGCGGCACCGTCGGCGTCACGCGGTGACCCCGGCCGGCGCTTCGACGAGGTAGGGTCCGATCGCGAGCGCGTCGGCGCCTGAGCGTCGAAAGACATCGATCGCTTCGGCCGGCGAGCAGACCAGTGGCTCGCCGTGGATATTGAAGCTGGTGTTGAGCAGGGCGCCGATGCCCCACCGCTGTCGTGCCTGTCGGAGGAGCGCCGCGAACTCTGTTTTTTCCCCGTCGGGAACGAACTGTGGACGGCAGGTGCCGTCCACGCTAATCACTCCGGCGAGCGCGTTCCGGTGGCAGGCTGCCACCTCGTACGCCATCGTCATCGCCCGGTTACGGGCGCCGGTCCAGTCGGCCAGGACACGCGGCGCCTCGCTCTCGAGCATGCTTGGACAGAACGGCTGGTACCAAACGCGGCGCTTCAGTACGAGATTCAGCCGATCGCGCAGGTCTGGCCGGTCGGGACGGGCGAGGACGCTGCGGTGGCCGAGGGCGCGCGGACCATATTCCATGCGTCCTTGAAACCACATGACAACCCGGCCGTCCTGGAGGAGGCCTGCCACGCGCTCGGCAAGGTCGCCCACCTGCTCGCCGGTGAGCCCCGCCTGGCTGAGGCAGGTCGCAATGTGTTGCGGATCGTAGCCCGGACCGAGATCGAGGCGCGCGAGGCCACGGCTCGCGCCGTCCTTCGAACGCCCCGCGGCCAGCACGGCGGCGCCGAGTGCGAGCCCGCCATCGCCCATGTGGGGGAAGACGAAGAGGTCTTCCACTTCCGGCAGCAGCCGGATACGCCGCGTCGCCTTGACGTTCGAGACGACGCCGCCAGCCAGCGCGATCCGCCGGAGACCAGTGAGGCGCACGGCGTCCCGTGCGAGCGCCACCGAGGTTCGTTCGACGACGCGCTGCGCCATGTAGGCGAATTGTTCGTTGGCGCAGCGCCAGTGAATCCGCGCCAGCGCGCGCCGCTGGGCGTGCCCAGCCAGTCCAGTCTCGATCACCCCATCCCGCACGTTGACGAACCCGAGCAGCGGGTTGTCCTCGTCGGCCACGGGCGCCGCGTAGTCAGCGAGCGCCATCACCTTGCCTTCGTCTTCCAGTTCACGCATGTTCAGCAGGCTGGTCACGTGCTCGAAGAAGACGCCGAGCGAACAACGCGCGGGTGACACGGCCACGCGCTGCAGGCGGCCGTCGCGGAAAATCGAGATCGACGCTGACACGCCGTCGCCAAGGCCATCGATCGTCACGACGGCGCAGTCGTCGAAGCCGGACGCCCACGCCGCACCCGCCGCGTGCGCTTCATGATGGTCGACCAGCGTCAGCTGTGCGTGACCGAGCGCGTGTTGTGCGAGCGTGCGCTGCAGCGCCATCCGGCTGAGCGCCGTGGAGACCGGACCGGGCGCCCATTCGGTCATCCGGTATTTCACTGCGCGCGTCAGCCCCGCCAGCCGGCCGGGCGCCGATTTGCGGCGCCGCACCGCGTAGTAGCGCTCCTTGCTGCCCGGCCACCACCGGCCCAGCGTCTTCGCCGGATCGGTGGTCGACGCGGCGACCAGGTCGATCGACTCCGCTTTCAGGCCGGCGTGCGACAGACACGCCTCGATCGATCGCCAGGGAAAACAGACTTCCAGCTTGCGGCGGCTCAACCGCTCTTCGTTGATCGCGAACTGCAGCACGCCGCCCTGCAGCAGCGCCGCCCCCGAATCGTGACCGTCCCAGATGCCGAGAATGTTCACCGTGTCGTCGACGGGGCGAGCTCTGGATGTCGTCAGAGGAACAGGTACTTGACCAGTGAATAGCCGTAGCGGGGCGCGCTCCGCCAGACGTTGATGTGCGACCGGCCGTGCGCCCGCGGGTGCTCGTGGCTCGGCACTTCCGCCATCCGCCATCCGCGGCGCAGCGTCTTGATGATCATTTCCTGCTCGATGGTGGTCCCGTTTTCGCGGAGATCGAGCTGCTGAAGCACGCTGGTCCGGATCGCGCGGAACCCGTTCTGACTGTCGCTCAGCCGGCAGTTGAACCGCCAGTTGATGCACGCCGTGATGAACGAGCTGCCGGCCAGCCGGAAGAACTCGTCGAATCCTCCGTGCAGCTCGCTCGATCCGCCGCGCAGCCGGGAAGCGGTCACGTGGTCGGCCTGGTCGGAGAGGATCGGCTCGACCAGCAGCGGGATATCTTCGGGATCGTGTGAGCCGTCGGCGTCGAGAAAGACGGTGACGGGCGTGCGAATCAGCGGAATGGCGCGGCGGAGCGCCTCACCTTTCCCCAGTCCGCCGTCGTGCAGGACCGTCGCGCCCGCCTGGGCGGCCCGCTCGTAGGTGCCATCGGTCGATTGTCCGACGACGACCAACACCTGCCCCGCAAACGGCCCGGTGCGATCGACCACTTCGGCGATGCTCGGCGCCTCCTGCTTGGCGGCAATCACCACCGACACCTCGGTCGCGACATGCAGCGTGACCGCCCGGTCGAGGCGCGTGCGGATCGCCATGTCCGTGAAACACGAGACGTTCATGGCACGATCTCGGACGCCCCCGGCGGCGCGGTCGACGGCATCGGGTCGATCCCTTGCGGGCTCCGCAGCCGGCCGGCGAGGACGTTGCCCATGATGCTCTGATACGCCTCACATGCAGTCCAGCAATGGGGACAGTCCCCTTTCCAGATCGCGCTCTGCAACTGCTTTGCCTCGTATGCGTTCCAGATCGGCTCCAGACGCATGCCGGTGTCGCGCAAGCGGCCGATCGGCCTGGAGTAACTGATGCAGGGATAGACGACGCCCCAGGGATCGATGAAGCAGCTCGCCCGGAGCGCGTGGCACGGCATCGGTGTCCGTCCGGTCTGCAGGAATCGATCGAGGTAGCCGAGGTAGGTCGTCTCGAGCATCTGCGCGGCGGTACGCGGCCGTCCTTTCAGCGCTCGATACTGCCTCAACTCGCGCCTGACCTGACTGGGATCAGCGGTCACGCCAGGTTCTTTTTCGTTGTCGTAATAGTGTCCTGACACCTGCGCCACGTTGAGGTGCATGTCGTCGAGAGTCAGTCCCGGGCATTCGCGGGCGCATGCCGCAAACGTATCGGCGAAGCGGCCGATGTTGTACCGCGACAGCGTCATGCCGAACACCGTCTCGATGCCCTTGATCTTGCGGAGCGCGTTGAACGTGGCGATCTGCTGCCGGAAACCGCCTTTGATGCCGCGGATCTCGTCGTTGGTCTGCTCGTCGCCATCGAGGCTGACGGTGACGACGGTTTTCGCCGGCCCTCGTCCGGCGATCCGCTCCGCGCCGGCGACGATCCGGTCGGTCAGGAAGCCATTGGTCGGAAAATGCAGAATCGCCAGGCGCTGCCAGCCGGTGACGACCGCTTCGAAGATGTCGTCGATATCAGGCCGAAGGAAGATCTCGCCACCGGTCAGATCGAGCCACGTGACATGAGGATTTTCGCGGATGATCGCGAGCACTTCGTCGGTGGTCAATTCGTCCGTCGGCTTGCGCTGCCAGATGTTGCACGTCTTGCAGCGATACTGGCACCAGTAGGTCAGGCAGAAGTTCAGCTTGAGGGGCGCCGGCGGCCGCCGGGCGGTCGTCTCCAGAAGGGCCACGCCGAGATGCGCGGCCCGTCTGACTTTGTCGCCGAATGGTTGAATCGTCATGTTCGGAGACGGGCCACTAGGGTTTCGGTTTCGGCCGGTGCAGCAGCTTCACGATGCGCCACGTCGTCCGGGCTTCAGGCCTCGACAGCGTCATATCCGCGATGGTTTCAAGTTCCTGGGGAGCCCCGCCGCTGCGCATCTGAATCGTCTGCTTGATGCCGACCCGTACGTGCGCCGCCCCTTTGGTGCCGTCGAGCTGAATGAACTCACGCTCCTTGGCCATCTCACAGGTCAGTGACTTGTAGCCGTTGAACTGCTTGCGCAGCTCCGCGACGTTGGCGTTCGGGAAAATCTCCTGAACGCGAGTCGGGTTGAGCGATTCGAGCGCCGGACAATATTTCATCAAGAGGTCCGGGATTTCGGTGTTCTTCGCGTGATCGTTGTCCGTAACCACCGGATCGGCCGGTTTGTCCGGCGCCTGCACGACGACCTCGGGCTTCGTGGTGCCAGGCGCTGGCCCTGGGCCAGGCCCGGGGCCCGGAGCTTGCGGCGGCGGATTCGCCGGTGGTGGCTCGGGACCGCGTCCGCGGGCGATCGGCCCCGGCGGCTGCGGCTTCGGCTGCGGGTTGTAAACGGTCGGCCCGCCCGAACCGCGCGGCGCGAAGGTCGCACCGCAGGTTCGCGGTGCGGTCATCATCATGTTGCCGCTCGGCGCGCAGCCTTCGGTGAAGCTCAAGAACGCGAAGTCGGGATCGGCCCGTGCGAACACAGTGACCGGCACTCCATCAAGCACGTCCGTCGTGCATTTCGAACCCATCGTCCCGCACTCGATGCCACCGGCCGCGATCAACGTGCCGCCCGTCGGTTTGATGATGGTCAGCGTCCACTGGGTTGGACCGGAAGGAGTCGTGACTGCCGTGAACGTCGCCCCGCACGAGCGTGGCCCGCTCATCAGCATGCGGCCTGCGGGAGCACAGTCACCGGTATAGCCGCCGAACGCGAACCCGTCATCGGCCTCGAACGTGAACTCGACGGTCTCGCCATTGGCCAGCGAACCTGAACAATCAGAACCTCGCGACCCGCAATTGAGTCCGCCGCCGGAGATGGTCCCGTTCTGCGGCTTCGAGATCGTCAGCAGGTAACTCGAACCTCCCCACACGCCGCTCAATCGAAGCGCCACCAGGACGCCGACGGCAATGAACACCACCAGACCGGCGGCAATCGCGATGCTCAAACCGTACTGCTGCAGCCAGGGCTGGCTGGTTCGCGCCGTGCCGGGGGATTTCCGCGGCGCCTGCGGCTTCGACGGACTCTTCGACCGCGCCGTCAAAGAAGCCAGCCAGGCCTGGAAACCCGCGATCCCGGATCGCTGCGCCGGTTGACGCGCAGACTCTTTGCGCGGCGGCGGCGCGGGATCCTTGCGCAGAGGCGGTGTGGTCGGGGCCTTCGGGGTCGTCTCGCGCGGGATGCTGGCCCTCGGCAGGAGGACCGTTTCATCTCCGTGAGGAAATGTCGTCTTCGGAGTCGGCGCCGGCGGAGCGCCGAGGAGCGCAGCCGGGTCCAGCGGAGCCGATCGATCCGCGGCCGGCCGCTCGGGCGCGCGGGTCCGCGTCGGATCGGACCACTCGGGGGTGCTGCGCCGGCCGCTGGACGGTGCGGGAACGTTAGCGGGCGGACTTGGACGATAGCCCGGAGGAATGAGCACCGTCTGGTCGGAACCACCGGGCGGCATCGGCATCGGCCAGCTGCCCGGCTTGAGCAGAATCGTCTGCGGCGGATCGCTCGGCGGTTCGGGACGCCGGACCGCCGGGATGTGAACGGTCGGAACCGTCGGATCTTCGTCACCTGACGTCGCCGAAGGCACCACAGTACGGGCTGCGACTGTGCCGGGCCGCTGCGGAGCGGCAGCCTCGGGCTTCCGGTCGGATTGGATTCTCGTCAGGAGTGCTTTCGCCGCCGCGTGATTCGGATCTTCGGCCAGCGCTTCGATGGCGAAGCGCCTGGCAGGTTCGCGGGCCCCTTCTTCGTACAGCTGACTCGCCCGTCGGTATGCAGACTCGGCCGGGGACGCGGGTTTCCC
Organism: uncultured Acidobacteriota bacterium; assembly: GCA_963728825.1. Classification (GTDB taxonomy): domain Bacteria; phylum Acidobacteriota; class Vicinamibacteria; order Vicinamibacterales; family CAVVIG01; genus CAVREM01. Next base: position 517,683 of record CAVSLA010000004.1, on the reverse strand, counting down.
GCCGGGCTGCGGGGGCGGCTCACGCCGTGCAGGCAGAGGCGCCTCGGATTGGCCAATGCGGTGCCGGCACCGCTCGAGGGCCTCCCCCATCGTGGCCGCGTCCGGAAAGCGCTTGTCCCGGGCTTTCGCCAGCGCACGGCTGACGATCGCGTCCACCTCCGGATCGAGTTGCGCCACGAGCGAGGACAGCGGAGTCGGCGGCGCCGACATCACGCTTCGCTCGATCTCGTCCGGATCTTTGCCTGGAAACGGCTCACGGTAGGCAAGCAGCGCGTAGCACACCGCGCCGACGCCGAAGATGTCGGCGCGGCCATCAATCTCGCCGCCCTGAATCTGCTCGGGCGCCATGTAGCCGGGCGTCCCGATCTGCATGACCAGCTGCGAGGCCAGCACGCCGAACCGGGTGAGATTGCTGTCGCCGACCCGCGCGATGCCGAAGTCGAGCAGCTTGAGCCGATCGTCCTGATCCACCATCAGGTTGCCCGGCTTCACGTCGCGGTGGATGATGCCGGCCGCATGCGCGTGCGCCAGGCCCGCGCATAACTCGGCCATCAGCTTGAGCTTATGGGCCACCGTCATCGGCGCGCGGCGTCTGATTTTTTCCGCGAGCGTCTCGCCCCTGACGTACTCGATGACGATGAACGGTGTGTCGTCGACGTCGCCGTAGTCGTAGATGTGAACGACGTTCGGGTGGTTCAGCGAGGCGAGGGTGCGGGCTTCGCGCTCGAACCGCTCGCGAAGATCCGACGAATCGAGCGTGGCGCTCAGAAGTTTCACGACGACCAGACGGTTGGTGTTCGGATCCCGGGCGAGATAAACCTCGCCCATTCCGCCACGCGCGATCAGGCCCTTGATCTCATAGCGGCTGATAAGCCGGGGGGCACTCATAGATTCGGAGTCTGGGAATTTCGCCCGGATCTTAGCACGAGAGCCCCGATCTCTCTCTATTTAGACGGTTTGTTCGTTGACAACGCTTGGCGCCCGCCGATAAGCTGAGCCAGCCTCAGGGCGGATCGGGCCGACGCCCGAAACCCCAAGGAACGGAGCCTCCAGATATGAATGGGCGCGACAGCGTGCAGTCGCTGCTGGTCCTCAGAAAACTGACCCGGGCCATCGCCGAGGCTGTCCGCCTTCAGATGACCGAGTACCCTGGCGACGCTCGCGCCGCTCATGCGGCCGCAGGTCGTCCTCGGGGATTACATGCAGGGAGGCTCCAAGGAATCGGTCCGTCGAGCGGACAAGGCGCTGAAGGAGCTGCAGACGCTCCACGAGACGATGGCGAGTACCAAGCCGTACACGCTGCCGCGCGAGCTGGCGCTGCCCATCAGGTTTTCGGGCCTCGACCTGGAAATCAGCCCTGTCGACTACCCGCACGTCATCCAGTCGGGATCGGATTCCCGCACCATCATGGTGCGATCGCCGCTGACGTGGGTGTTGAGCTATTCGGGCTACGCGCCGTCGCGCCTCCCCGAGCTGTTGAAGACCAAGCTGCGACCCGGCGACGACCTGCAGCAGTTCGTCCTCGCCTATCTCCTCATGCATGTCGTCACGACCAATTCGCCGGGACTGCTGCGCACGCTGGACGCGCTGCATTTTCCGCTGACGACCACGACGGTACCGGAGTTCGGCCCGCTGCCGATCACCCGGATCGGTATCATCGGCGTGTCGACCTTCCGCCCGTCGGATCAGGTGATCATCGAAAGCGCCGAGCTGACCGGGATGGACGCGTTCGAGGAGGTCGTCAACGTCGACGAGCTCTCGAAGCTGCGCGATCCGTTCAAGGAGCGCCTGCTCGAGATCGCGCGTCAGCAGGCTCCCGACCTCGTCTCTCGCTGAATTCGCGCAACGCAAAAATGTATGCAGGGCGGGTCCTTTTGGACTCGCCCTGCATACCTCATCTACGTACGGGACGTTATAATTACGTCTCGCAAAATCAGGAACGCAACGTGGACCACCCGCCTGTCAGGCTCGGCCGCTACGAAATCGTCAAACGGATCGGCCGCGGCGGGATGGGCACCGTGTATCTCGCCCGCGACCCGCGCCTGAATCGCACCGTTGCCCTGAAAGTCCTGGCGGACTTCTCCACCTCCGAGTTCCGCGAACGTTTCGCGCGCGAAGCACGCGCCGCTGCTGCGCTCAGGCACCATCACATCGTCACGGTCTACGACATCGGCGAGGAAGACGACCTGCCCTTCATCGCGATGGAGTACGTCGAGGGTGAGACGCTGGCCGCGTTCATCGGTCGCAAGCCACCCACCCCGGCCGATCGCAAGCTGCAGATCGCAACGGAACTATGCACGGGGCTGCTGCACGCCCATCGCGTCGGCATCGTTCACCGCGACGTCAAGCCGGGCAACGTCATGCTGGGCGACGACGGCACGGTGAAGATTCTCGACTTCGGCCTTGCTCGGTGGGTCGCGGAGGTGAGCAGTGCCGGGTTGACGCAAGCCGGGACGCTGATGGGCAGCCCCCACTACATGTCGCCGGAGCAGATCTCCGGACAGACGGTCGATCAGCGGAGCGACATCTTTTCAGTCGGGGTGGTGCTCTACGAGCTGCTGACCTACCAGAAAGCGTATCCAGGCGACTCGACGATCAACGTGATCCACCGGATCCTGTTCACCGATCCGGCATCGGTTCGCGCGATGTGCCCGGATGTCGAACCGGAGCTCGAAGCGATCGTCGGCAAGGCGCTGCAGAGAGCGCCCGAGAATCGGTACCAGACGTTGCAGGAGATGCTGCAGGATCTCGCGCGCGTCCGCGCTCGCCTGAGTGCGCGCGATGACGTCGCGGTGTGGCAGCCTGTCGACGCATCGTCCGAAGTCGGCGGAAGTACCGTGGGCTCCGCCAACCCGCCGAGTCCCGATTTGATCGCCCTCGAGGAGCGTCAAGTCGCCGCGTGGTTGTTCGAAGCCAAGGATCACGTTTCCCGTGGAGAGCTCACCCGGGCAGAGGCGCTCATCGCCCAATGTCTCATGGCCCGGCCAGAATCGGCCGACGCCCTGGCGCTTCAGCGTACGCTCCTGGCGCGTCGAGGCGATCGGGTCGAGCCAGCCGCGCACCAGTCCGACGCGCCCTCGGAAAAGCCGAAGACACTCGACAACGCCGGCAACATCGAGCGCACTCGACTCCTGCCTCCGGAGATTCCGGTCGACAACGAAGCCGATCGAGAGTCACCGACGCCGAACCGGCCGACGCGGCGGCTTACGCTTGCCGGCATCGCGGTGGCTGCAACCCTGGCCTTGGTGTGGATCAGTCCATTGAATCCGTGGAACTCCCCTGACCTCGTCGAAAACAATCGTCCTCCTGCGGTCACGACGGAGCAGATTCTGGCCGAGGCCGATTCGATGCTGAACAACGGGCGAACCGCGGAGGCGATCGATCGGGTCAACAAGGTGATCGCCGCGGAACCCAATCACCCGGCGGCGATGGCGTTGCTCGCTCGGATTCGGGACGACGAGGCACGCCGCGCGAATGAAGCCCGGGACAAAGCGACGGAGGGAACCAGCGTCAATCCAGCGCAGCTCGTCGAGCGAGCGCGCGCCGCATACAAGGAAGGCAGGCTGCGGCCCGCGATTGACCTGGCGCTCGCCGCACTCAAGCTCGAAGGTGCCAACAAAGAAGCGTCCGCGTTCCTGGCGCAGGTTCGCGACGATGCACGCAAGCCGACGGTTGGCGAACGAGAGGCGGCGATTCGGTCTGGTGCGCAGTCGACATCCGCCGACTTCGTTGCCGCGGCCAATGCCGAAAAGCTCGCGGAGCAGACGCGCGACCCTGCCGAAACGGCACGAGCGGTCGAACACTACCGGGTGGCGCGAGAACAATACCAAGCCGCTGGCCGGACCGCCGAGAGTCTGGCCAAGACCGCTGCGGCGCGCGCGGCGGACACTGCGGGTCTGCTCGCGCAAGTGGATGCCTTCATCGAGGCGCGCAACTTCGACGCCGCCACCCAGCTGCTCGACAAGGCCCAGAGCCGGGATCCCTTGAACCCGAGGGTGCCGCAAGCGCGCGAGAGAATTCGCAGCGCCGAGCAGAGCTGGCGCGCGCGGCAGGAAGAGCAGGAGAAGCGTGATACCCAGACGCTGCTCGCGCGTGTGGAAGCGATTCCGGATCTGCAGCAGCGGGAAAACGCGCTGATGGATGCGCAAGCGAAGTATCCGAAGAGCACGGATATCCGAGCGGCGCTCGCCCGGACCAGAGAGGAAATGCGGCGGCCGCCAACCGTTGCGCAGCCCTCGCGATCGGTCGATCGACGTGAAATCCTGCAAACGGTCAGGTCGTACGCCGATGCCTACGCCACCCTATCCGACAACGCCGTTCTCGCAATCTACCCCAATGCGCCGTCGAGAAGGCAAGAAGCGATGGACCGTCAGAAAAAGGCCTGCCGGAAGCTGCAGGTGACGTTCGACGAAGGCCGGATCCAACACTCGGTAATGGCCGACGGCCGGGTCGTCGTAGACGTTCCGTTGCAGTACCGATTGCGTTCAACCGACGGCGGGCAGACGCCCCCCGCCGGTCACGACGATCGAACAGATGACGCTCAGTAGACAGGCGGACGGACGCTGGTTGATCGTCGCCATGGCCGAGCGGTAGCCATCCAATCCCGGTTCACCACAGGTCAGCGAACATCAACGCTTGTAAGCGAACTCAACCTCCATGGAGTAGGTCCCACCGTTGTTGACGACGAGGGTGCACTCCGTCGGGCCGATACCGCATGTTCCCCATCGGACGTACGTGCCGGGGTAATCCGGATCCGGTGTCGCGCGGAATGTCATCTGGGTTGGCGCGGTGATCGTGAACGTCGTCGCGCAGGTTCCCGATTGAGGGCGATCGACGAACTCAGAACACTGTATCCGCAAATCCGGTTTTCCCGACGTAATCGACTCGACGGTGCCGGCAGACTGCTCGTTGGGGACGCTTGACGTCGTGATGTTCACGGAGATCGTGACCTGGTTGCCCTGCTGGAACACGCCGAAGGGCTGACCCGCGATGGTGATGGTCGCGGACCGCGCGGGACCGAGATTCGGTCCCGCGGAATAGGTGACCGTGCCGCTGCCGGTGCCCGAAGCAGGCGATACCGCAAGCCATGTCGCCGTCCCCACGTCGACACTCCAGCTGCAACCAGCACCTGCTGTCACCGCGACCGTTCCGCTCCCGCCGAACGTTCCGATGGACGCGGACGTCGGAGAGATGGCGAACGAACACGGCGTGAACGCATCCTGAGTGACTGTGAACAAGTGCCCGCCGATGACCACGGTGCCCTGCCGTTGTGCGCCGGCGTTCGCGGCCACGACGATCTGCACGTTCGCCGATCCCTCGCCGGTCCGCGGAGCGGCCGTCAACCAGGGTTCGCTGCTATCAGCCGACCAGGAACAACCCTGGGGCGCCGTCACAGCGACCGTCAGGGTCCCTCCGGCTGCTGACACTCGTGCGCTGGCCGGCGCTATCGAGATCGAGCACCGTGGCCCCTGTGCGACGGTGACCGTCTGTCCGGCAACTCTCGCCAGCCCGCTGCGGGCCGTTCCATCGTTGGCCTGCGCCATCAGCACGACCGAGCCCGAACCGCTGATGGTGGGAGCGCTCGCCACGGAGAGCCACGGGACTGCTGTTTCCGCCACCCATGGGCAGTCAGTACTGGTTGTGACCGCCACAGTGTTCGGGCCGCCATTGCCAGATGCGGTGAGAGTGGTGGGCGACACCGAATAGCTGCAGGCCGGCGCTGTCGGAATGGATGCCTGAACGGCGAATGTCAATGCATTCGCCGGACAGGATTGGACGATCTCACCGGGTGTGAGCGCCACTCCGGAACCGGTGACGATGCCCGTGTAGATCCGTTGCTCGGTGCAGCCCGCGTGCACGACGGCGAGCGTCAGCCGTACGGTACCGTCCTGGAACGTACCTTCCACGATTCCGTCGACGGTCCCTTCGGTTCCAGTGCCGGTCTCGAACAGACCCGAGACGATAGTGGTCCCGGGTGCCTGCGTGATCGCTGCAAGCGTTGCACCGAGACTTCGCGCAATCAGGGTCATGTTGAAGAACGTCACCTGACTGGTGCCGCCAACAATCGAGCCCTGGTACGAGGCGGTCTGCATCGTCACCAGCGGCGTTCTTGCCGTGGGCGTGGGAGTCACCGGAAACGACGACTCGCTGCAGGCCGCTGCTGTGATGCTCAGCAGCAGGCAGAAATGCCTGGCGCGGTGTCGGCGTGAAAACGGCATGCGGGATCCTTTCGCGTCGAGGACTGCGAATTACAAGCCGATATCGATGCCCACGACCGGCGTCACCCGGTCGCGGAGCCCGCGCCCGGCGACCGCGATGAGCAGATCGGCACTCAGCAGCGTGTTGCCGAATACGTTCCACTTGATGCCAGGCGCGGCAATCACGGTCAGCAGGCCCTCGGGTACCGCGACCAGCGCGCTCGCACCGGCAACATTCGGTCTGTTCGGAGGAAAGATGAACTCCTGGTATCCGACGCCACCTGCGCCGCGCAGATATCGGCTCAGCACGTCGCCGATGATGGTGAAGCGCGGATGCACCTCGTATTCAACTCCGCCGGTGACGTGCACCTGGTCCTTCGCTGAGACGGTCTCGAGACCCTGGAAGTCCCGCGGCACCGGAATCCCTGCGCTCCAGAGCTCGTATCCGACGTTCGCGTGCGGCGACCATCGGCCGAGCGTCGCCGACGCAATCGCCTGGAAGTGCGTGCGGGTAACGCCCAGGCCCAGCAGATCATCTTCGCTTCCCGTCGGCAGGCGCACGGTCGCGGCGAGGGCCAGTCCACCGTGAGGGTCTGCGCCGGCCGCGGGCTGTGGCCCCCACCCCATCACCCGGACCTTGCCGAACACCGCGATATCGCCGAAGCCGGACGCCGATGAATCGATGCGGACGCGCTGAACCTCCTGGTTGGCCGATCCAAACAGACTCGAGGTACCCGCGATGTGAAACCGGATATAGGGGACCACTATCCCAATGTCGACGGTATCGAGCAGCCCGTAATGCGCAAAACCTGCCAGCGTCTCGCTGCTGCTCTCCAGGCCGAACACCGAGGAGGTCACCGGCAGCGCTCCCCCCTGAAAGCGGAAGATTTCGAAGTTGTCGAGATCCAGTTCGTCGAATTGGTCGTACGTCCGCCGGAGAAAATTGAACCCCGCACTGAATCGCCCACGACCGATGGTGAGCGCGCGCTCGGCAAAGGCCGGTCCGAAGGTTCCAGCGGTGCGTTGCCAGGCGCGAGTGTCCGGTTCGAATGTGAACGTGAATCCGCCGGACGATGACCCAAACGGGGCGGTTGCGAGTTCGAGCGCGATCGCCTGCGAGAGCGCCTGCCCGGTGGCTTCGCTGCCGGCGATCGTCGTGGCCGTCAAGAGCTGAGCTCGCGGCGAGCCGAGTGCCTCGCACGCGATCACCAGCGCATCGAGCTCGCACCCGACGGGTTCTTGCGCACCCGCAACGGCGTCATCCAACACCAGGGCGATCGCCAATACGGCCGCCCGGCAAACGCGCGACATACGCTCCTCCGTGGACATCGGGCGAAAACGCCCTTCCGCCTCAACTCAGCCCGACCTGACGCGACGAGACGACGGGTTGCGAGACGATACCATCGAGGAGCCAGCCTCTCAGCTCATCGATGGGTTCAAAGTGAATAGTGTTTCGGCTTAACGAAACGTTACCGTTGCGGAAACGGCGTCGTGTACCGCAGATAGCGCGGCGGCTGCGGAACCTTGTACCGCCAGCCGCCGCCGGCCACTGGATGCGCGCGGCCGTTCTCGGACCAGGCGTCAATACCGTCGGCGCAGACCGATTCCAGCGCATGCGGGATTGTCACCAGCACCTCGTATTCGTTCAGGACTTTGTGGGTGGCCTTCGGGTTCGTCTTCAGGTTGCCGATGGGGTGGACGCCGAGGATGTCGATCGGCGTGCCTGGAACGCAGAAGAACGTCGTCTTCAATGGCGACACGCGGGGATCCTTGAACCCCGCCAATCGCGTGCCTTTCTCGATCCGGACGTCGCGCACCGGATAATTGAAGTCGATGAAGGCGACTTCACCGATCCGATCGGGCGCGAATATGCGATAGAAATCGGTGGCGACCTTGCGCCAGTAGTCCCGCTGATCCACGGCTCGTTGCTGCCCTTGTCGCTGACTCGAGTGCTCAGCGCGCTTGAGGACGGTAGAACCGAATCGTCCCCTTCACTTTGATGGTCGTCTTGGTATTGCCGCTCTCGCTCGTCCCGCCCGAGAAGAACAGCTTGTTGCGCACGACAGGCGAGCCCTCCGGGGCATTCTGCTCGAGCACGGTCATCGATCCGTCGCTGTTCACCTGTTCGACGATGGCGGTGTGGTGCGGGCGCTCCTGGAAGTCCTCGGTTTCCGACCCTGAGCCGTCGGGATTATTGGTTTCGACCTTGCGGTCGAAGCGATAGCTGCGCAGTTGAACGACGTCGCCCGGCTTGACGTCGGTCCTCTTCACTGCCGCACCCCAGACGTAGTCGGCGTCCTTGGTGACCTTGCCGAAGTCGGCTGCGCTTTTCGCGCCGGCATTCTTCAGCGCATCGTCGGCGAGCGTGAAGCACTGACCGTCGCCGTGACTGGTCCCCATGCGCTGGTTGGCAAAGTTCATGATCTGCTGCGCGATGCTGGCTGGACTCTTGTTGGAGCCACCGCTCCCGGAATCCATCCCGACCGGTCCGGGCGTGGGCGACTCGGTGCGGACCGTCGTGCCATCGTCGATGACGATTCCTGGACCGAGGTCATTGGTTGGTGCGGGATCGAGCCCGTGTCCCATGAAATTAACTCCGACAATCGAAACGAATTCAGACGCGCAACCAGAGCCAGGTACTGACGACGCCGAAAATCGCCGCGATCATTAACCAAACCTTCCGTTGGATGTTAGACGCCCGGCGGCCGTTGGGCCAGCGCCCGAGCGCGGCGATGACAAAGAAGACCGCAAACGCCGCCAGGACGTACTTCGCGGTCATCTTATCTTTGGAGTGATCAGGCAGCCTCCGTGGCGTTCACACCAAGAAGTAATCGAGATCGGTCACGGCGCGGCCATGCCCTTTCAGGCTCGCAACCTGCTTGCCGGAATCCGCGTTCCTCAGACGAATCACTTTCGCCGATCCTCCCTCGGCCATGATGCCATCCGGTCCGCAGGTGATGGCTGCGGGACTCCCATCGGATTTCTTCAGCGGCTGCGACCACTTCTGCTCCCCGCTAACCGTCCAGCATGCGATTCCCGCGGTTGTGGCGACGGCAATTTCCTCGCCCGTTGGCATCCATGCGAAACTGTAAACGGCGTTTCGCATATCGAGCCGACGCTTAGCCTTCCCGTCCTTGCTCGTGCTCAGGCAGACATAGTTCTTGTAGGTAAAACCAAAGAGCTGACCTCTGGGACTCGGTTTGAGATTTCCGGCGTCGTAGACTAACTCCCGAGCGGGAGCGACACTCCACTCGCGCAGGCGCTTGCCGCTCGCTGCATCGAACACCTCCACGATCGTCGAACCTGCGACGCAGACGATCTCGGCCCCGCTGGGGCTGAACTGCAGCGCGGCGCGCGGCCGCACGCCGGCGGCGGAGCTGCTCTCAGGAATATCGAGAACTGTCGCCTCGTCACGCAGGTCGAAGACGGTGATCCGATCGTCGACGATCGCGGCTAAGAGCTGCTCCCGTGGGTGGAAGGCCACGCCCCGCACCCACCGTTCCGCTTCGACGAGCGTGGCGATCGCCTTGCCGGAGTGGGGATCCCAAAGGCGGATGGTCCGGTCGTCGCCCCACGACGCTACCCGCCTGCCGTCCGGAGCGCCGCGAACGCCGAGGACCCCATACTTGGCGCGGGTGTGTCCTTTGAGTGTCTTTGCAACCTTGGCTTTGATTGGATCCCAGACCATCAGTGTCCCGTCGGCTGAAGCAGAGACGAGCCGCCACGCTGCGTGCGCGCTCGTATCTCTCGCGACACTCACGAGCGCTCGGGCGATAGGCGTCGAGGTCACCCTCTCGCGCACAGCAGCGCGGCGAGCAGCGCGCGGTGGCTTCCACGTCGCTGGCTGGGTCCTCGAGACGGACTTGCGCAGGTCGTCTCGTGCCGCGGCGAGCAGATGCTCGAAGCTCCTCCAGCGCTGTTCAAGGTGTCCGTTGTGGATCGCCACGACTTGGGGTTCTCCACTGCGCAGACGATTGCGATCGAACAGGAGAAGGCCGCCGTTGAAGTCGGTGCCGAGAACCAGATGACGAAGCGGATGGATGACATTCGGGGTCCGACGCTCGGCGCGTTCGAGAGCCGCCCATGCCTCTGACGGCTCCCGATCGTCTATTTCGGCGTCGTTATCGATGGCGTGTTTGGCGAGCTGCAGAGATTGGCTGACATCGCGGCGCATCTCGTCGGTAATCCGGCCACTGACGCCAAGAAGGCTCCAGTCCGGCCAGAACCCAAGCCAGCCATTATGCATCGCCAGGTACGTGCGGTAGGAGCGAGGAAACTTCATCTTCGCCCTGCGCTCGGCGCTGGCGATTTGCACCTGGGTCGCTGGTCCACCGAGCTGCATTCCGCTCGCGCCGACGCTGTACCGAAGCTCGAGAATCTCGGTGACGAGCTTGCGAATGCGCTCCGCGACACCGCTGCGGGACGCGCGCTTCGAGCGCGAATCGGACACTCTAGGCATGCAGACACCCTGTGATCATCGATCGCCGTGGTTCAGCACTTCGGAGTGCTGTCTTCGCAATTCTGTGTTGGCGGCCGAATGTACGCTTTTGCGGGGTCTTTGCATTTCCCGCCGCTACAACCGATTATGGACACCGTCGTGCCCGAATTGCACCGCGTGCCCACTTCACTGAGCAGGTTTCTGATTACGCTGCCCAGGCAATTGTTGATCTCTTTGGGAATGGCAACGAGATTCTTGCAGCACTTATCGGCGCCGCCAGCCTGCAAATCGTGGAGGTGGTCCACTTGATGGGTGTCGGGCGGGCTACCGCCGCAGGTGTCCTTGTAATAGTCGCGCTGCTTAGAACGCGGACACTTCGAGCACTTGCGGAAGCCCGCCTCGGCGTCGCGTTTGAACTGTTGCGCCTTCAGCCGCGCCACATGTTTGGCGCAGTCCATGTCGTCCCACTTGCACTCTTTCGTATCTTTGCACTCGAACGTCAGCGCAGCCAGCCCGTCGGGGTCCATCCAGCTCACCGGATCGCGCGGGTACACATAGTGGTTCTCGCGGGCCCGGATGGAGAGCGGGTCACGGCTGATGAAGCTCGCGGTCAACGGGTTGTAATAACGAAACATGTTGTAGCAGAGGCCAGTCTCCGGATCGAAGGTACTGACCCGGAAATAGAAAAGGCAGCGGCGGAGCGGTGCCGGCGACGTCGGCCAGCTGACGGCCGGTTCCATAGGCTTCCTTCCGCAGGCGGCAGACGAGGGCGCCCTGCTCGTTCCACACTTCGGTCGGCATGCCGAGCTGATCGAAAGTGTAGAAGAACCAGTCGGGGCCGACGTGGCAGGCAATCGGCGCATCGAAATTTGGCAGGTAAACGTAGCGAATCGTCAGGTCACCGTGGCGTTCGGCACGCAGGTTGGCGAACTCGTCGTACATGAACTCGGTCGTCCCCTCTGCCGTTATTTTCTGCAGACGCCGCCCAAGCTGATCGTACGAGTAGGACGCCACGAAGACGTCGTTCCGCAGCACGCGGGTCAATTGGTCGTCACCATCCCACTCGAAGGTCCAGCGGTCCCCTCCGCGGAGGCGGCGGATCATCCGGCCACGTGCATCGTACTCGAACGTCGAGTCACCGCTCCGAACGACCTGGTCGCCGACGCTAACTGCCGCCCCACCCCAATGCGCGGCCGCCAGATTGTCGTTGGCGTCGTACGCATACGATTCGGCCACGGCACCGTTCTCGTCCGACACCGAGGTGAGGCGGCCGGCGCGATCGTACGCATAGCGTACCGTCCCGTCGCGAGTGTCAGTAGAGGCAATCAGCCGGTCGGCTGGATCGTATTGAAACGTCCGCCGCGCCAGAAGCCTTCCATCCGCTCCGAGGACATCTCGCTGCAGCAATCGGCCATAACGATCGACGTCGCACACCTGTGTCATGCCGTTCGGATAGGCGAGCGCTTGTAAGTATCCCGCCGCGTTCCAGCGGACGCTGAACAAACGGCCGTCTTCCTCGACGCTCTCCAGGCGATAGCGCGCACCGCGACGGTACACGGTTTCCGTCCCCCAGCTGTCGCGTACGGCCATGGGGTGCCTGAGCGGGTCGTAATCGTGCTCAATCCAGCGTTCGTCGTGTTCTTCGCGAGTCACGAAATCGTTGGCGTCATAGGCGATCAACATCTCGGACGTCTCGGCGCCACCGGGACGTGGGCGCTCGCTGGCAATGCTGGTCACCCGGCCGACGGCATCACGAGAGAGCGCGTGCACAGTGCCGTCCGAGCGCACCACGCGCACGATCCGATCTTCGCCGTCGTACTCGACCGTCGTCACTCCACCGTCCGGATGGGTGATGCGCGTCCGACGTCCTCTGACGTCGTACTCGGCACGCTGCACGTCGCCCTCGAAAAAACGGCAGGCGATTTCGTTACCGGTAGCATCGTGCTCCAGCTCGAAGCGATCGCCTTTCTTGTTGACGACCGCCTGCAGCCGGTCCTCCAGATCGTATTCGTAGCGCACCGTCTGCCCCAGCGGATCGGTCTCGCCGATCACCTTGCCGAACGCGTCGATGGCAAAGTGCCGCGCGTTCCCCGCCGGATCGACGACGGCGGTGGCATTTCCCTCGGCGTCGTGCCGGTATGTTGTCCGGCGTCCATCGGCGAGGGTTTCGGAAACGAAGATGTCCTGACCCGCGTACTCGAAGTGCCGAATCACACCCCTGGAGTCTCTGTGCGTCACCAGATTGCCGGTGACGTCGAACAGAAGCTCCTCGATCAGCCCGTCGGCGTCGAGCACTTTCTGATGAAGACCGTTGTGTTCGAACTCCAATCGCACGACGTAGCCATCTGATCCAATGACGCGCCTCGTCCGGCCGCTCTCGTCGTATTCGAACGTGATACCGTACCCCTGCCCGCTGGTAATCGACTCGACTTGTCCGGCGGCGTTATAGGTGTACGAGAGCGACCACGGAGCTTCGTTGAAGCGGCGAACAACGCGGCCGCGTTCGTCAAACTGGGTCACGCTCTGTTCGCCAGCCCCGTTCGCATTCCAAAGCCGGCGCGTGATGGGGTCGTACGATTCGGTCTGACCCACGGTGCCGAGGTCGTCGGTGATCGCGATGAAGCGACCGGCCGGGTCGTACGCGACCTCACGGGCATTGCCAATGGAATCGATCTGCCTGCCCACGAGCCCGCGGTCGTTCAGCATTTGCACCATGCGATGCCCATACGAGTCCGACAGGACGCTGCGTTTCCCTTTCACGTCGTAATCGAACCGATGGTTCAGGGAGCCGTCGTCGCGCCATGATCGCCGGCACCTGCGGTCGTCGTCGTAGGCATAGTGAACAATTCCACCATTCTTGTTCCTGCAGCCGATCATCAAGTGATTGACGTAGACGTACGCTTCCGCGAAGCCGGCCTGATCGAGCGCGGCGACAAGATCCCCATTGCGATCGGTCTCGAAGCGCGCCAGCATGACAGGTTCTGGCTGATAATCACGATGCGCGATGCTGATTTGCGAAAGGAAGTCGCCGCGACCGTAGTCCAGCCGCAGGATCCGGCCGTCGGCGTCGACGATCCTGACCAACCGGCCGCCGTCGTAGTGCCGCGTTAGCGTGTTGCCCCACCGGTCGCGGCGGCTCGACAGGTCCGCCCGGCCTCCCGCCGTCATCCCGGTCCGCGTAAACACCCATTCCGACAAGTCGGGAAACAAGAGCCTCAGCCCGTCTGGAATTGGGTCCACACGCGGGCCCTTGACGCCGTCGCACTCGCCCCAGGGGAGAAGTCTCGGTGTGTTCAGGCCGTCGTGGATTGTGACGCCGGCGTCTGCGGTAATCGCCCAAACGTCCAGACTGTGCGTCCACCCGGCGCCGAGTACGCCGGACTGCTCCACCAGATGCGACGAGTATCGCCTCGTGAACTCGACCGGCATGACACCTGGAAGGTCGACGTCCACGCGACGGTGAGACACTTCGCCGCTCGTGAAATCGATATCACAACCCATTGGGTGCGCTCCGCGAGAGAGACCTCACAGCTGCCCTGATGATCGATGAGTCTGCTACGTGGCTTGGCACGCCGCGCACAGCGTTCCTGGGGCACCGCCGCCCCCTCCCTGCCCGATCAACACGGTCGGCTCTCCGACCACAATCGTGTTTGGCGGCGGCAGCGGAATGATGGCGCCTGGTTCCATCACGATGTCCCCCATGCATGCCGCCGGCTTACCGCCAATCAGCGTGACACCCGTTCCGCCACCTCCTCCCGGAGTCGTGACACCCGGACCGTGTGGCGCGCCTGTGCAGGCTGGCGGTGGCGCATTCGGGATCGGGCACGTGTGTTGGTCCGTGAGCCGCCATGCCGGCTTACCGCCAATCAGCACAGTCGTGCAAGCCGCCCCCAGCAGCGGAGAACCATGCATTGTCGAGTCGCCAAGTCGTGCGGCTGGTCGTCCCATTAGCAGTGCGCTCCTCTTAAGAGAACCGATCCAAGGCGACAATCTGTCGGTGCCCCGGTGCCATGACATCCAGCATCGGCGCATCTGTAGTGAGCAGCGCAAGCTCCAAGGCGGCTGCGGCTCGCTGGCGCTGATTACCGACGCGTACGACGTTCACGAGTCCTTCCCAGCGAATCGGTACCCCCGCCAGGTAGCGAACACCCGTGGCGAACGCGTGGCGACGTTCGTCCCACCACTTCCGAACTCGGGCGGTGTCGGGCCAAGGAAGTTCGTCATCGACCTCGTCCGCGAGGGACTCGGCATCTGCATGCGGAGTCGCCGGACTCGCGACAACGACCTTTTCGGACGAAGTAGTTATGACCACTTCAGGTGGAGTCGCATCACCGCGGCGTTCGCCATCAAGATCGTCACGGCGCAAGTCACACCCGGTCATCAGGCAGAAAGCCGCGCCGGCGGGGCGCGCGAGCGACGCGGACGCCATCGCATCAAAAAGCCAGTTCGCAAGTGACGGATCCCCTATGATCCCCGCCGCGAAAATGCCCAGGCGCTCGTCGCCGGTCATCGACATCAGGCGAGCGTGCGCCCGGACCGCTTCGGCCGCTCCGAGAGCTCTCAAAGCGATGTCACAAGCAGGGCTCGCGAACGGCCCGCTTTGGGCAGCGAATCGGCCGAGCACCGAGATTCCGGCGCGGTCACCCAGGCGCACTGCGCTCCAGGCGGCCCAAAAGCGGCACGTGGCATCTTCGTCCTCCAGCGCAATTCGGAGGCGGGGCTGAAGATCACGCATTCCGAGACGACCCGCGGTCTCCAAGGCGCGGGCGCGTAGCGCTGGATCGTCCGCGTCGAGAGCCCTGTCGAGCGTTGGATCGAGACGATGCGCCGCTGCGGCCATCAGTCCGAGTTGTTGGACCGTTGCCGACGGAGCGGCCTGCAGCCGCTTTACGTACTCGCAGACTTCCGCGTCGTCAAGCCACGCCATCGCAGACGCGAGGGGCGAGAGAAGCTCCGCGTCTGACTCCAGTCGCGTGACGAGCTCTTCAAAGACTGTCGTCATTCCGCTCCGTAACGCGACGACGGCTGTTACGAAGGTCAGACCCGACTTGAATGCTTCGTGCTCGTGCTGCAAGAATCGGTCGGCGAGTACGGATCTTTCACTGAGCTTGAACACTCGCTTCGAGATCCGCTCGTCGAGCCTGGCCAATACGTCGAATGTCACGGCGGACGAGCGGGCAACGGCGCTGCGAGAGACCCACAGAAAAGCTGCCTCTTCGCCGACAGCAAGCGCGCGCTTGAGGCCAATGTCGTTCATGCCGCTCGTGCTGCGGGGCGTGTGCGTTGTGCTCGATGCGGCGGAGCGTGCTGAAACGGAGCCCCTGCGCGTCATTGCCGCGAATCCTGCCCTTCCATATCGCCGTCGAGGGTAGAGGAGGAGAGCAACTGCCTGCGTTCCTCGTCGGTCGCGGCAACCCGATAGAGCGGGACAGGTACGACGCCCGGCGGGACCACACCTTTAGGGCCGTAAGCGATGCGGACGGGTTCGGGGAAGCGCGCTCCGACCGTGTCGCAATCGACGATGTCGCAGTCGCTGAGATCCGACCAATAGAAGTCGACGTCCCTCAGCACGCATCGAAGCAGCCGCGCGCCCCGGAGGTCTGCTCCGACGAAACTCGCGTTGCTGAAATCGCTCCCGACCGCACGGATCGCCCGCAAATCACCGAACTCGAACGAGCATTCCGTAAAGCGGCCGCCGTCCAGTGAGGATCGACAGAACGTGGCCCGCTCGAACGTCGACGCGGACACGGTAGCGCCCGAGAAGTCGCACCGTGACAGATCTGCGTACGGTGCCTTTATGGCAGCGAGCACGGCGTCCCGAAACACCGCCCCGGGTGCGGTAATTCGAGTGAGGTCGCTGTCGCGCATGTTGCAGCCGGTCAGATCCGCGCCCGCCGCGAACGCACCTTGCAGAAGGACCGCTGCGACAGAAGTCGCATTGAGGTTGCTGCGGTTCAGTACGGCCTTGGAGAACTGCGACCCCGAAAGCACCGCGTGCGCGAGCGTGGCACCGGCCAGGGATGCTTCCGAGGCGAGACAGTTGTTCACAACCGCCCTGATCAGCGACGAGTCACGTAGATCGATCCCGGACAAGTCACACTCGACGAACTGTGCGTCATCAAGCGTCGCTCGGCGGCAAACTGCTTTTTGGAGCGTGCTTGACACGAGTCTGGCGCGAGCGGCCTTCAGACTGGAAAGATTCGCCGCAGAAAGATCGCAGTCCTGGAGCGTTGCTGCTGAGAGGTTCGCGTCGGCCAGATAGGCTCCGGCAAGGACGACCTCGAGCAATGCCGATCCCTGCAGGTCCCACCCGCGCCCGTCAGCGCCGCTGAGATCCACGCCGGTCAATTCTTGCCTTGCAAGCTCACCGGCACGAATCAATGCGGCGTATCGTGATCGGTCCGCCTCGACGATCTCAGCACTCACGCCCACACCTCGGTCATGTTCTGACAACGCTCCGCTATCGACCACACGCTATAGGACGCTCCGACGTGAACTTCAACGTGCCGCCGCCGGAATCACCCGCGTCAATCGAAATACGCGCTGTCGCAGCAGCGTCGTCGCATCCCGCGGGTCTACCCGCTGTAGTCGATCCGTCCCGGAAAACTTATAAGGTCGACCGGTGACCGCACCCACCACGACAATCGTGCGTCCGCCCGCGTACTCGACCTCGAATTCGAGGCCACGCTCGATCTCCTCCTGACGAATGACCGTACGCCCCCGCTCGCGACAGCAGCTCACGATGACGGCCCCCTAGACTCGATCTCGAACGGGTCGCGCGTGGACCGATCGGCAAGGACGACTGCACCAGCCAGCGCCCACCAGGCGACGAATCGCTCCACCCACGAATCCCCGACGAACATGGCAAAGGGCAGCGAAATCCACACGCTCAGGCAGTTGAGGCAGCCGAATAGTCCGCTCGCCACCGAATCCCTCATCGATGATCGCAATCTTCGAAATACACCCCACGGCCCGTCTTCCCGCGCAAAGAGGAATGCCACGCGGTACACCGCCAGCGCCGACAAACTGAAGCGCATCGCAACGTGCCAACTCGAGTCGAGCACCTCGGGCATCATCCTCGCGCGCTCAGTTGATTTTGACGAGCGCGCCCTTGATGGTATTCACCGCGCTCGCCTCAGAGTTGATCTGCGCCCCTTCCTGCTTCACGGATTGCGAACCCTTGAGTTCGATCTTCATCCCCTTGATCTCGATCTGACCGTTTTTCTTCAGCACCATCGAAGACGATCCACACGTCAGCTGGATCTCGTTCGCGGCCTTGATGACGATCTTGTCACCGGCATCAACGGTGATGATTTTCCCCGCGTTGACCGTATCGTTGTCGGTGATGTCGGCCGTCCGGTTCTTGCTCACCGTCAACGCATCATCTTTGCCGACGCTCGTCGTCCGACCGCCCTTGACGCTCCGCGTCTCATCCCCGCCAATCGACATCGATGCGTTCGCCTTAACACTGGTTGTCTGTGCTGCACCAACAGAAATTGACCGGGCAGCGCCAACCTTTGTGGATTGAGCCGACCCGATCGTGTTGGTCTGGCCCGCGCCGACACTCGTGGACTGGCTGGCACCGACATTGATCGTCTGGACGGCACCGATCGTGACTGCCTGTAATCCACCAACAGTGATTTCTTGTGCCGCGCCCACGCTGATCGTTTCATTGATCCCCACGCTGTGCGTGCGCTGCAACGCCACGGTCAGGCTTTCGCTTTTGTTCACCGTGTGGTCGCGATTGCCACCGACCGTGACTCCCTCGTTCGCCCCCACCGTCTCGGTCCGATCGATGTCGACGTTGATCGTCTGGTTCTTGACGACGTGCTGCGTCTGATTGCCGCCCACCGTCTCCGAATCGTCGACGTCGACGACATCCGTCCGGCAGTTGTGAATGGTCGACGTCTGGTCGTGCTCGACGACGGTGTCCATGTTGTACTGGCCGTGGATGAACACCCGCTCCTTGCCGGCCGTGTCGTCCATCGACAGCTCGTTGAACCCGCCGCCCTTGTGGGTATCCGACTTGATGCCGCTCAACACCGCGCCGGCCGGGAAGCCGAACGGCGGCTGGTTCTCTTCGTTGTAGACCCGGCCCGTGATGATCGGCTGATCGGGATCGCCCTCGAGAAAATCGACGATCACTTCCTGGCCGATGCGCGGCGTCGCGACGGCGCCCCAGCCCTTGCCGGCCCACGGGTGCGACACCCGGATCCAGCAGGAGCTGTTCTCGTCCTTCTTGCCCAGACGATCCCAGTGGAACTGCACTTTCACGCGGCCGTACTTGTCCGTGTAGATCTCGTCACCAGCCGGGCCGACCACAATCGCGGTCTGCGGCCCCTGCACGAACGGCTTGGGCGTGCGGCGCGCCGGCCGGAACTGCTGGCTGCACGACAGCGCAGTAAAGGTGCAGCGGAATCCAGAGCCGGTCCCGGCCTCGTCGCCCGACTCGTGCTGGCTCGATTCGACCGTCTGGGTCGCGGCCACCACCAGGTACTCGCCGTTCACCTTGTCGACGCCATGGCCCTCGAGCGTGAACCGCGCGCCGAGCGCCACGCCGCGATAGTTGGTGGTCGCATGCGACGTCTCGAACCGGGCGCCAAACTCGTCGATGCGCACATGCGCCAGCTGCTCGCCGAGCTTCTTCTGCATGTAGCAGCCGGGATAGTCGTAGACCTCGTAATTGCTCGGCGTGTAGCCGCGCGGCAACGTCTTGGTCGTCGTCAGATCGACGCTCGGGCGCTCGAAGTCGTAATCTTCATGCACGTAGGCGCCCGGCTGGACTTCCCGCGAGATATCCCAGGCGCTGATGTACTCGGTGCCGGGCCGGACCAGCACCGTCGGCGCGATGTACTGCAGCGTTTCATAGCCCTTGGTCGGTTCGAGCTTGTCGTTCGAATCGGTGATGACCAGCGTGTGGTGGCCGTCGGTCTGACGGAAGTAGTAGTACATCCCTTCGTGCTCGAGCAGCCGGCTGACGAAGTTGAAGTCGGTCTCGCGATACTGCACGCAATACTTCCACGGCTGGTAGCTCTCGTTGAGCTCGAACACGAAGTCGGCCACCTCCGGATGATCGGCAAACACGTCCTCGACGATCTGCTTGACGGTCTTGTCCTGAAAGATACGGCAGTCGGCGGTGCGCGTCAGGAACCACAGCCAGGGCGTCACTTCGGCGTGGTAGCGTGCATAACGGCCCAGCGAGGCACCCGCGCTGAATCGGGTGACGAACCCGTTGAAGTAGCGGGTCTCGTCATTCTGCATCAGCACCTTGATCGTGACTTTCGCGCCAAGAATCTGGTCGCGATTGACATCCTTGTTCGGACTGAGCAGATCGAGCTGGAAGCTTCCCAGCCGGCTCATTTCCTCATGGGCGAGCATGCCGTGAAACAGCAGCTCCTCGCCGAGCGGCGTGACGAGTTCAACGTGTTCAGACATGGTCGGCATGGTCTTGTCCATTCATTTTCGTGGCCCGGACCACCAGGCCCGCCACCGGGAGTGCGGATTCGGTCCTGAGGTCCGCATGCGCGATGTCTGGCGTGAAGCCCGCCCGTCGCAGCACACCTTCGACGTACGACCGGCTGTGGCTGTAGCGGCCGTGCGTCTCGATGTGGAAGTCGACGCCCGCGGCTGGACTGGTCAGCGCTTCGACCGTGAACACGAATTGCCCGCCGGGGCGCAGCGCGCCGCTGGCCGCGGCCGCGACCTCGTCCAGCCGGCCGAAGTAGACCAGGGTGTCCGCCGACAGAATCAGATCGAACTCTTCGCGGCGCGCCTGCAGAAAATGCGTCAACTCGTCTTTCACGAGCTGGTCGTAGACCTGTTTCTGCTGCGCCTTGGTGAGCATGCCGACCGACAAATCGACGCCGACCAGCCGCCGCGCGTAGGGTTTGACGAGCGGGCCGCATAAACCGGTGCCACAGCCAACGTCGAGCACGTCGAGCGCGCCCGCTGCCTCGAGACCCGATGTCTTGATCGCCGCCGCCACGAGCGCCGGCGCCCGGTAGGACAGCTGCTCCAGCTTTCGCTCGAACGATTCAGCGAAGCCGTCGAAGCTGTGTTCGACGTACTCGTCCGAGGCCCGGGCCGGAACGTTTTGCCCGGTCACCGCCGCCAGCATGTGGTTCGCGACCGGACTCTTGGGATCCTCGGCGAGCCACTTCTCGAAGATCTCGATGGCCTTGTCACGCTCGCCGATTTCACAGTACGCGATGGCCAGCAGCCGCCGGTCGTCGGTCCGCGCCGGCTCCAGCGACAGCACCTTGAAGTAGCAGAGGATGGCTTCGCGGTGACGTTTCTGACCGGTCAAGAGCACGCCGAGGTTGTGATACGCCTCCGCGTAGGTCGGCTTCAGCTCGATCGCCTTGCGATACGACGCTTCGGCCTCCGCCGGCTTGCCGGCGAACCGCCGCAGGACGCCGAGATTGTTGTAGGCGTTGGCGTGCTGCGGGTCCAGCTCGGTCGCCCTCGTATAGGCCGCGACCGCGTCGTCGTAGCGTTCGACCGCCCGAAAGATGATGCCAAGGTTGTTGTAACACTCGGCGCGATCGGGTTCGAGCTCGAGGCTCCGCTCGATCGTCACAATCGCCTCCTCGCTGCGACCGAGCTGGTGCAGCAGGACGCCGTAAAAGTGGACGATGTCGGGATGATCGGGCGCAACTTCGAGCATCCGCTCATAGACCTGCGCCGCATCGTCGAGCTGGCCCCGCTGTTGAAACTGGATCGCCATCCGCATGGCTTCGCCGACGGTGACGTCACGTTCGGTTGTTGCCGGCGGTTCCATAACCCAACACTCCGTCAATCAAACTGATAGGTGAAGTCACCGTTGGTGACGGCGACGTGGACGCGGTTCATCGGCGCGCCGGCCATCGTGCGATTGAGAAACTCGCGGCTGATGGTCGGCAGCACGGTATTCGTGAGAATCGCATCGACCATCCGGCCGCCGCTCTCGACCTCGACGCAGCGGCTGACGATCAGCTTCAGCGCCGCATCGTCGTAGGTGAATGGAATCTTGTGATGCTCGACGACGCGCTTGGCGATGCGACCGAGCTGCAGGCGCGTGATGTTCGAGAGCATGACGTCGCTGAGCGGGTAGTACGGAATGACCACGAGCCGCCCGAGCAGCGCCGCCGGGAACTTCTTCAACAACGGCTCGCGGAGCCCCTTGGCAATGCCCTCGGGCTCGGGCATCAGCTCGGGATCCTTGCACATGCTGGCGATGAGCTCGGTGCCGACGTTCGACGTCAACAGGATGATGGTGTTCTTGAAGTCGATTTTGCGGCCCTCGCCGTCCTCCATCCACCCCTTGTCGAACACCTGAAAGAACAGCTCGTGGACGTCGGAGTGCGCTTTTTCGATTTCGTCGAGCAGCACCACGCTGTAGGGACGGCGTCTGACCGCCTCGGTCAGCACCCCACCCTCGCCGTAGCCGACGTAGCCGGGCGGCGCGCCTTTGAGCGTCGAGACGGTGTGCGCCTCCTGGAACTCGCTCATGTTGATGGTGATGACATTCTGTTCGCCGCCGTAGAGCGCTTCGGCCAGCGCCAGCGCGGTTTCGGTCTTGCCGACCCCCGACGGGCCGCAGAGCATGAAGGTGCCAATCGGCTTGTTCGGGTTGTCCAGCCGCGCACGGGAGGTTTGAATGCGCTTGGCGATCATGTCGAGCGCGTGACGCTGCCCGACAACCCGCTCATTCAGCGTGTCGGCCAGCCTCAACACGGCATCGAGCTCGTTCTTGACCATGCGCCCGACCGGCACACCGGTCCAGTCCTGAACGACCGAAGCCACGGCATGCTCGTCGACACTCGGCAGGATCAGCGGTGAGTCGCCCTGCAGATCGGCCAGCTTGGTGTGCAGCTCCGAGAGCTCGGCCAGCAGCTTGGTCCGGGTCTCGGGAGCAACCGGCGGCGCCGGCGGCGGTTCGGTGGTCGCCTGGGCCGCAGCCGCTGCCTCCAGCTTGCTGCCGGTCCCCTCGACAGGTTTGCTGCCGGTGCGCAGCTCGGCGCGGATGGCCAGAATGCGGTCGACGAGCTCGCGCTCTTTCTTCCAGCGCTCCTCGAGCTCGCCGCGGCGAGTCTCGGCCGCGGCCAGCTGTTCGTTGGCGGCAGCGCGCCGGGCGTTGGCATCGATACCGACGGCTTCCTCGCGTCCGATGATCTCGAGCTCGACTTGCAGCCCTTCGATCTTCCGGCGGACATCCTCGAGCGCCGCCGGCACGGCGTGCTGGCTGACGGCCACGCGCGCGCTCGCGGTGTCGAGCAGGCTGACGGCCTTGTCAGGAAGCTGGCGGGCCGGGATGTAGCGGTGCGAGATGCGGACTGCCGCCTCGATCGCCTCATCGAGCACCTGGACGCGGTGATGTTTCTCGAGCACGTTCGCCACGCCGCGCACCATCAGAATGGCCTTCTCCTCGCCGGGCTCGGCGACCTGCACCACCTGGAAGCGACGCGTCAGCGCGGGATCTTTCTCGATGTACTTCTTGTACTCGGCCCAGGTCGTGGCGGCGATTGTCCGCAGCGTCCCGCGCGCCAGCGCCGGTTTGAGCAGGTTGGCGGCGTCGCCGGTTCCCTGGGCGCCGCCGGCGCCGATCAGGGTGTGCGCCTCGTCCACGAACAGGATGATCGGCTTCGGCGAGGCCTGCACCTCGTCGATCACCTGCCGCAGGCGATTCTCGAACTCGCCTTTCATGCTGGCGCCGGCCTGCAGCAGCCCGATGTCCAGCGTCAACAGCGAGACGTCCTTGAGAGCCGGCGGTACGTCGCCGCGCACCAGCCGTTGCGCAAAACCCTCGACGACGGCGGTTTTGCCGACGCCGGCCTCGCCGGTCAGAATCGGGTTGTTCTGGCGGCGGCGCATCAGGATGTCGACGATCTGCCGGATTTCCTCGTCGCGGCCGCTGACCGGATCGATTTCGCCCTTGCGCGCCCGCTCGGTGAGGTCGGTCGCGTATCGCTTCAGCGCTTCCTGCTTGCCCAGCTGCGCCGCCGGCATCGCGCTGCTCGCCTCGCCCGGTGCCGCCGCCGATCCGTCGCCGGTCATCCGCTCTTCCGGCGACCCTTTCAGGACGCGGACGAAATCGTCGGTCAACACATCGGGCTTGATCGCTTCGAACTGGCGCGAAATTGCCATCAGCGCGTTGCGCAGCGACGGGGTCTTGAGCATGCCGACCATGAGATGCCCAGTACGGACGCGCGGTTCGCCGAACATCAGCGTGGCGTAGACCCAGCCGCGCTCGACGGCATTTTCGACGTGCGGCGACAGATCGGAAATCGACGTCGCGCCGCGCGGCAACCGGTCGAGCGAGTCGACGACATCCTTGGCCAGCCGTGACGCGTCGATCTCGAAGTGGCGGACGATGCGATGCATGTCCGAGTCGGGGGTCTGGAGAATCTGCTGTATCCAGTGGACCAGTTCCACGTACGGATTACCGCGCAGCTTGCAGAACACCGTGGCGCCTTCGATGGCCTTATAGGCGAGGCTGTCCAGCTTGCTGAACAGATTCGCGCGACTGATTTCGCTCATCAGACGGTTACTCCAGCCCGACCAACGACACTTTCAGGGTGCAGGCACAAATCGTCGGCGTCCCGTGACGTGCGGCGCGCGCCGAGCCATGTCGTCCAGCCGAGGCGCCGCTGGCCATTGAGCGTCAAGGGCGGCACCTGGTCGCGTTTCAGAATCAAGCGAACGTCCCAATCGAGCTCGTGCGACAGATAGAACGTGATCCAGTCCACCAGTTTGCCGAGACGGGTCCCGCCGGGCAAAAAACTCTCGTATTCCTGCAGGGAGAGCGCCCCGATCTGCACCCGGAACTTGTGCTGCGCGTCCCAGACGCGGCCGCCGAGCACCGCCCCGTGCCCGAGCGTCGCGCCCTCTCGCGACAGGGCCGTCCGTTCGCCGGTCGCCAGCGACATCCAGTGCGTCACGAACTGTTCGATGCGCACCGGCACGCGGAAGAAGTGTCCGAGAATCGACTGCAACCCTTCGGCGTTCCGGACGTGCCGGAGCAGAAAGCCGACATGGAACAACTTGGCGACGTCGGGCACCGTGTCGCGGTTGCGCGCCGCCGTCGGCCTGAGCCCGACCAGCGCCCCGAGATAGCCGCCGAAGCGATCGGCGTCCGGACGATCCCGGTTGACGTGCGGCTGTGCCTGCGCCCAGGCGCGGTAGAACAGCGCCAGGAACCGGTGCTGGAACATGTCCAGGAACCGGCTGAACGTCCGGTCGCCGGAATTGCGCAGCCGATCGCGCGCGTATTCGGTCAGGTGCGTCGGCAGCGGACCGTTCGGACCGAGCAGCCCGAACAGTCGCACCTGCAGACGCGGTTTCGCGCCACCAGGCTCGGTGCCGAACCACCCCAACGGCGCCGGGGCGAACGACAGCTCCGGATCCTGACCGAGCCGGATCGGCTCCTCGGTCGGACGTTGCGCCTCGCCCCAGCGCGGCTTGTCGGCATAGAAACATTCCAGCCGGCGCAGCGTCTGGTAGAAGTCGTAGTCGTGCGGCGCGTCGCCGAGCCGCGCCAGAAATTCTACAGCGTCGGTCTCGCGCCCCACAGCGGCACCCATCGTTGGATCTCACCCCGGCTCTCCGAGCGCAGGACGGTTTCCGTGAAAGAGTTAATCGAAACGTGTGCGGTGAAGTAGCGTGCCAGCACGGCGCCGAGCAGGAAGGCGCTCGCGCCCTCGAAAGCGAGCTCGTCGACGGACACCGTAATCTCCAGCCCTCGACCAAAGGCGATCGGATGTGAACCGGGCAACCGCCGCACGACCGGACGCGATGCCACCGAGCGCAGACCGTCAACCTGCTTCTTGAGGCCGATGTTCGCCGCGGGCACGTACAAATCGAGGAGCTCGCGGAGTGCCGCGGCGCCCTGCTCGGGACTTGCGTTGACCAGCGACAGATAGTTGAGCGACAGGTGATTGATGGCGCGCCACGCCACCGCGCCGTCGGTCAGCGGGGCGTGCGGCCGGCTGGGCCCGCTGACCACGCGAATGCTGTTGACCGGCGCCGCCACGTCGAGCGTGAAGTCCGACGCGCCCAGGCCGATCGGCATCTGCAGAATCAGATCGCGATTCGTACACAACGTCTGAATCGACAGCTGGCGCAGATCGCTGCGGAACGGCGCTTCCGCCGGATCGACCAGCGAGACGAATACTTCGGTGCCGATATACGTCGACCGCGCGCCGCGCCGCTTCTGCGTCGACGAGGGCAGCCGCGGCTCGCGGCGCACCGTGAAATATGCGGGGTGCTCGCGCTCGCGATGCGACGCGTAGGCCGTGTAGAGCGGCAGGAACGTCTGGTCGCTGTCGGTGCCGCCGCCATGCCCGACGACACTGGTCACTTCGTAGATCTCGAAGTCCATCGGCCGCGTGCGATCGGTGACCACGTGGTACTCGTGCGTGTTGTCACTCAGGTGGATCCGATCGGCGCGCTTCTGAAAAAGATTGATCGCCGGCGTACAGAACAGCGCGAAATGGGACTTGTCGACAATCCCTTCCAGACCAGGCTGGCCACGGCCGAACAGCAGAACCAGCTCGATCTCGTCGACCGCCGCCTGCCTGACGGCGCCCGCCAGACCCGAGACATCGACGAACCGGTAGCGCTCGGGAAAGGCGAAATACTCCTGCAGGAGCCGATAGCCTTGAAAACCGTGGAGCGTGACCGGCAACAGCGCTTCGTGGTCGTCGAAGCCAGCCGGCCGGACGCAGCGCTCGGGCAGAAAGCTGTGGCGCCTCGCCGCGCCTTTTCCCGTCAGGACCAGCGCGCCGATCGTATGCCCGGCGCACAGTTCGTGCAGCCGGTAGGCCGCTTCCTCGCCGCCGGAGATATAGAACGACAGACGATCGAGCGGCAGCTGGGCGAACTTGAGGCCTTCCCCCGTCTTCAGCCGGATGCGGACGCCGCCTTTGATTGGTTGACTGACCGGCAGCGTGTTCAGCGGCAGATCGGGCGCGAAGGAAAAGTAGCTCGCGCCGGTGATCTGGATGGGCCAGAGCACGACCTCGTGGGCGGTCCGGAAATCGCAGGAGGTCCGATCTTCGCCGGCCAGCATCGCCGTCATCGACGTGCCGCGCGGCACGGTTTTCGACCCGAGCAGATTCGGATCGTTGGGGTCCGGCTGCAGCTGCGCAACGAGCATTGACGGCGTCGGCGCCAGGTAGTGCGGGTAGACGATGTCGAGCAGGGCCTGCGTGAAGCGGGGAAACTCGGCGTTGAGCTTGAGCTGCACGCGCGCCGCCAGAAACGCGACGCCTTCGATCAGCCGCTCGACGTAGGGGTCGGCAACTTCGAGGCCGTTCATGCCGAGCCGGGCGGCGATCTTGGGAAACTGGTGGGCGAATTCGGCGCCCATCTCGCGCAGATGCTGCAGCTCGACGTTGTAGTACTCGAGCAGGCGCGGATCCATCACCCGCTCCGCGTGGGCATCAGATCGGAGATCTGGACTTTGCCGGTTTCGAGATCGATCTCGGTCCGGACCAGCAGCTCGAGCGGCACCGGCTGCGCCCACAGCTCGCTGCGGATCTCGACGCCGATGACGTTGTGGTGGTCGATCGACCGCGGTTCCAGGAGTGCCGTCACCTGCAGCGTTTCAGCGACGATGCGTGGCTCGTAGTCGATGATCGACTGGCGGATGGCGCGTTCGAGCGCGGCGACGTCGAGCGACGAGGCGGCCTGACCGGCCAGGGCCGGCAAGCCGAAATTGATGACCGAGCGGCGGACCGCGGTCAGGCCGCTCAGATCGATGGTGCCCTCGAGCCGCGTCGCGTTGAACAGCCAGGCCAGATCGCGCAGCACCGCCTGGCGCAGCCGGCTCTTGGTCATCACGCGCTGCTCGCGGGGCTCCTGCCGCTTGTCGGGCTCGTCGTCGGTGAGTCGATCGAGCAGCGCTGGCTGCAGCCGCTCCTGGGGAGTGAGCTCAGGCATGCGAAGCGCTCTCGTGGTCGGCGCCCGCCGCGCCGAAAACGATCGTTCGCAGGTCCATGATCGCGTGCTCACCCGCGTCGGTCGCCAGCACCCGCTGCCCGAGCCCGGCGAACACCTCGGGCGCCTGCTCGCGCCAGACGGTCTTGCGGGCCAATCGGATCTGGGCGTCGTCGCTCGATTCCGATTCCGTATAGCGCGTGGGGATCACCCCGACGGATTCGCCGCCGTTGCTGAACTGGAAGTGGGCTGGCATCCAGACGACATCCCGGAGATCGGTCGGCGCCTCGAGCTCGATCCTCGACAGCCGGTCGAACGGCACCCAGTAGTAGCGGCCGTTGATGATCGCCTCGCACACCGGACCGAGCCGCATGTCGGCGTCGGCAATCCATTCGAAGGGCTGACCGTCGATCGACCCGGCGGTCTGTGGCGCCGCCTCGAACGCGCGCTCGCGCAGCGATTCGCTCTCGCGGCTGCGTTCGGTGCCGCGGACCAGCAGCGATTCGATGAGCAATGCCATCCAATCGGCCGGTTCGCCGAAAATGACAGGGGATTTCTTACCGGCAAACACTTCGGCGCGCAGTCCCTCGCACTGCAGCGCCTCGCGATACATCTGGGCCATCGCCAGCGTGGCCGGGTCGAGCTCGGCGGCGACGTTCAGTTGCGTCAGGGCGCGCTCCCACTGCCCGACGACGCACAACAGTTGGAACAGGAAGACGCGGAGCTTGGCGTCAGACGGGTTGTGACGGATCTGATCCTGCAGCGTCTTGAGCGCCGCCTCGGGATCGCCGTTGCGCACCGCCTGCTCGGCGAGTTCTAAGGACGTCACCGTCATGCCACCTCGTCAACCGCGGGGTCACTTCCCGAATACATAGGCTGGCACCATGTATTCCACCGTGCCACCGCCCTTGGCGCCGGTCGAGGACTGCGGGATGTACTTGAAGTTCGCGGTCTCGAAGGCGAAGGTCACCGTCTCGACGAGCTCCGTGCTGTCCGATTGCGTCTTGAACGACGTCACGCGGAGATTCTTGAACTCGATCTCGTAATACGGCAACGCATCGGCGCCGCCAGCCTTGCGCACGATCAGTTTGCCGTTCGCGACGATGGTGTTCTTGTGGAGGTACTGAATGAGCACGGGAGAACTGCGATCCGCCCGCTTGACGATCTTGAAATCCTCGATCTTCGCTTTGGCGGCCGCATGACCCGTGCTCACATCGGTAGGTGACAACATGCCCCACGACCACGAGGTCAGGTCGATGTGGTCCTTGAGCTTGGCGTCGCTGGACTCGCCAGTGACACCGGCCAGCTGCAGGAGCATGTCGGCATTAGCCACGATTCACCCTCAACAGATCCTGGGTCGTCAGAATGCTAGACCTTCTTGTTCGCCTTGAGATCGTAGCCGCCCTTGACCGGCGCGCCGAGCGTGCCATCCGGCTTCTGCGACTTGTATTCGAACTCGATCTTGGCGAAGTTCAGCGAGAACTGGTCGACCGGCAGCGCGTTGGAGCCTTCACTGCCTCCGCTCTGGTACGAGCTCACCAGCATGTCGGACAGCTTGACGATGTAGTACTCCTGCTGCTCCTTGCCGGCTTTGCGCACGGTGAGGATCGCCGACTTGATGTGCTGGCCGGTGGCACAGGCAAGCATCAGGTTCGGGGAGGCCACGCTGACCCGGCTGGTGAAGTGCAGGTCCTGGAAATTCACCTTGCCCGCGCCGCCGCCACCGGCACTGGAAAAGCTGCCGGGGTTGGTGCATCCCCATGAGAAACTCTCGACTTCGATCTCGTCCTTGTGCTTCGCGTCGGTGGACTCCCCTTTGATGCCATCAAGCTTCAGCAAATAGTCGCTCGCCACGTATTCCTCCTTGCGCTCGCCGGCGCCGTTCTAGCCCATCTCACCTGCCCACGTTTTCGAGCACCCAGCACTCAGCACCAAGCACGCGGCACCCGGCCCCAGGCACCAGGCACCAGGCACCCGGGCGACTAGCCCGCCTTCGCCGACGGCAGCTTGGACACCAGGCGCAACGACACCGTCAACCCTTCCAGCTGGTAGTGCGGCCGCAGATAGAAACGTGACGTGTAGTACCCAGGATTTCCCTCGACCTCTTCAACCTGGACTTCCGCGGCGGCGAGCGGTCGCATGGCTTTGGTCGACTCCGACGAATTCGCCGGGTCGCCATCGACGTAGTTCATGATCCAGTTGTTCAGCCAGCGCTGCATGTCCTCGCGCTCTTTGAACGACCCGATCTTGTCGCGGACGATGCACTTCAGATAGTGCGCGAAGCGGCAGCACGCGAACAGGTACGGCAGCCGCGCCGCCAGGTTCGCGTTGGCCGTGGCATCGGGATCGGTGTACTCCGATGGCTTCTGCATCGACTGTGCGCCGATGAACGCGGCGAAATCGGAGTTCTTGCGATGCAGGAGCGGCATGAAGCCGTTCTTGGCGAGCTCGGCCTCGCGGCGGTCGCTGATGGCGATTTCCGTCGGGCACTTCATGTCGACGCCGCCATCGTCGGTCGGGAAGGTGTGGACCGGCAG
The DNA here is from genome assembly GCA_963728825.1 of uncultured Acidobacteriota bacterium. Taxonomy (GTDB): domain Bacteria; phylum Acidobacteriota; class Vicinamibacteria; order Vicinamibacterales; family CAVVIG01; genus CAVREM01. The sequence continues at coordinate 487,594 of CAVSLA010000004.1, read as the reverse complement.
GCCTTCCACGGAGCCGCCGGACTCCACGCCGCGGATCCGCGAGCACCAGCCGTACAACTTGAACGATCGGTTGATGTTCACGCCCATCGCATACGCGGCGTTGGCCCAGGTATAACGGCTGTGATCGGCGGCGCCGGTCTCTTCCTCGAAGTCGAATTCCTCGACCGGGTTGCTCTTCGCGCCGTACGGCAGCCGCGACAGGTAGCGCGGCATCGCCAGGCCCAGATAGCGGGCGTCGTCGGATTCACGCAACGAGCGCCAGGCCGCATACTCGGGGGTCGTGAAGATCTTGGTCAAATCGCGCGGGTTGGCCAGCTCCTGCCAGCTGCCCATCTGCATGACCGTTGGCGAAGCGCCCGAAATGAACGGCGTGTGCGCCGCGGCGGCGATCTGCGCCATCGCGCCCAGCAGCTCCACGTCCGGCGCGGTCTGATCGAAGTAGTAGTCGCCCACCAGACAGCCGAAGGGCTCGCCGCCGAACTGCCCGTATTCGGCTTCGTAAATCTTCTTGAAGAGCGGGCTCTGGTCCCACGCGGTGCCTTTGTACTTCTTGAGCGTCTTGCCCAGATCGGCTTTGCTGATGTTCATGAAGCGGATCTTCAACATCTCGTCGGTCTCGGTGTTGCTGACCAGATGATGGAGACCGCGCCAGGCGCCTTCGAGCTTCTGGAAGTCCTCGTGGTGAAGAATCAGGTTGATCTGCTCGGTCAGCTTCTTATCGAGCTGCGCGATGATCGCTTCGATCGATTTGACGACGTCCGAGCTGATCAGCTTGGTTTGGGAGAGCGCCTGCTCGGCGAGGGTGCGCACGGCGCGCTCCACCGCCTCTTTGGCCTCATCGGTCTTGGGCTTGAACTCTTTCCTCAGGAGCGAATCGAAGTCGCTGGCTTCGACTGCGCCGATCGCCGACGTTGCGTCCTGCTGTGCTTTTGGGTCAGCCATAAACTGTTCTCCGGTCGCTGGTCACCGATCAGGAGGAGGGCTCGTCCTGCGGATTCTTGGTGGTGGCGAGCGTCTGCAACAGTGCCGGATCCTGCAGGAGTTTGCTCACCAGATCTTCCGCCCCGCTCTTCCCGTCCATGTAGGTAATCAAGTTGGCCAGTTGCTGCCGCGCCTCGAGGAGTTTGCTGAGCGCGTCGACCTTGCGGGCGACCGCGGCCGGCGAGAACTCCTCCATGCTGTCGAAGGTCAGCTCGACGTTCAGATTGCCTTCGCCGGTCAGCGTGTTCGGCACCTGGAAGGCGACGCGCGGCTTGAGCGCTTTCATCCGGCTGTCGAAGTTGTCGACGTCGATTTCGAGGAACTTCCGGTCGGCGACCGGGGCCAGCGGTTCGGCCGGCTTGCCGGACAAGTCGGCCAGCACGCCCATCACGAACGGCAGCTGAATCTTCTTCTCCGCGCCGTACAGCTCGACGTCGTATTCGATCTGCACGCGCGGCGCGCGATTTCGTGCGATGAATTTCTGACTGCTCGCCTTCGCCACCATACACCTCCCCGAGAATCGGACCCGGTGTCTATTCGCCCTGCTTCAACCCGCCCGCCGCCCGCGCGACCGAGAGCGCGTCGGGGGCGATGTCGGCGAGCACTTCCAGAAAGTCCTTGGAGACCAGACGTTTCGCACGCTCGACCAGCAACGGAATCGGACTCGACGGCTCGTTGCGCCGGAAGAAATCGGCGACCGAGTCGAGGGCGCGGATCGCATCCTGCCGCGATTTGATCACCCCGCCGATGTACGCACCTTCACCGACCGCGCCGGTCCCGGCGTCGGCCGATCCTCCAACCCCGGTTCGCGCGTCGAGGTGGCCGCGCAGGACGCGTTTCATCCTGACCAGGTGACCCGTCAGGATGTCGAAGTCCGGCACCACCTCGGGGCCGCCTTCGCTGCGCATCTTCGCATCTATGGTGTTCAGCGAGGTGATCCCGTTACTGACGCTGCCTTCCAGGGCCGCCAGCTCCTCGAGCGGCATCTCGGCAAACGCCGCCTGAATCGGTCCTTCGTCCGGCTTGGTGTCATTGGCCCCGACCGGGACGTGTCCCGAAGCGAGATCGATGTCGCGCAGGCTGAATCGACCGTGCATCCGGCTGGCGACGAGCGGGGTCCGCCAGACCCGGTCCACGACCGCCATCGGATCGGCAAAGCAGTTCAACGTATTGCGCCGCGCGATGCAGTCTTCGTCGGTGAGGGGATAGACACCAGACCAGTAGGCCTCGAGCCACGTGGACGCGACGCCGAGCGTCTCGATAAAAGCCGGCAGACCGTCGGTGCGGAGCAGCGCCGCGCCGAGGTGGGTCAGCACGCGAAGGTCCTTGCTCCGGGCGAGCGCTTCGTAAGCATTTGCCTTGATCTGCCCCCATTCGGGCGGCGGCTTCTCACGACCCTTCTCTTTCTCGGTCTCGTCGGGGTCGGGCGGAGCTTCCGGAGATCGCGATTGGCCGAACAGACGGACTCCTTCAAGAGCCGCGAGCATCGGCGAGTCTTCCAGATTTTCCCCGCACGGCTGTTCAGCCGTAATCGGATCGATCAGCGCCTGATCTAAGACCCCAGCACTCATACCCGGACCCGCTCCACCTTCTCATCGAACAAACGGGTGAGGGACATGAGCGCCTGAAAGCACGCGCTCCGACTCGGTCCTGGTTGCCACGTCTGCGATCGGTGTGAGGCGAGCCGCAATTCTACTCGAAAAGTCCAGCGCCCTAACCGTGTCGGCTCAATAAGCCTCGACGACCAAAACGGTTACGTTGTCCGGTGCGCCGGCATCAAGGGTGGTACGAATCAGCCCGTCGACCGCAACCTGCGGATCGTCCTTGGCCATCCATTCTGTAATCTCCTCTTCGGAGACCACTTTGGTCAGTCCATCCGAACACAGCAGGAAGCGGTCGCGAGGCTGGACGGTATCTCTATACAGGTCAAGACTTAGGTTGGGATCCAGGCCGACGGCCCGGGTGACGATGTTGGCCATCGATTCGGCGACCGGGCCGGCCATCTCGTTGGCGAGGCTGTGATCCCGGCTCAACCGCTGCAGCCGGCCTGAGCGCCAGCGATAGGCGCGGCTGTCGCCTGCCCAGAGCACGGCCGCCCGCAATCCCCGTGCAACGAGCATCACGACGGTGCTCCCGCTGCCGTTCGGGAGGACCTCCCGCGCAGCCGTGCGCAGCAGGTGATCGTTCACCTCGCGCATCTTGGTCTGGACGCATTCGATGGTGCCATCGAAGCTGCCATCCGGCTGGAAGTCGGCGAGCGCATCGCACACCATTCGGCTCGCGACTTCGCCGTCGCTGTGCCCACCCAGACCGTCGGCCACCGCCCAGACACCGACCTCGGGGCGGTCGACGAAGCCATCTTCGTTGTTGCCGCGCGCCCGGCCGACGTCGGTGGCGGCCGCCGAGCGAAAGCGCAGCCCGCTCGCATCTTCGAGCAGCGCGCCGCTCAACGTCGGTTCCGGCTCGACCTGCGTCGGGATCGACCGCCAGCGGTGCTCCGTCCACGAGCCGTCGAGGAGCGCCGCGAAGGTATCCGGCTGCGGCAGCCCCCTCGTGATCAGGCAGCGTGGATCGACGAGCGCCGATCCTTCGGTCCACCACAACACCAGCGGATCGTAAACGGACGACAACTGCAGCGACAGGAGTTGCTCGAACAGGGACGCCAGCTGCTGGGACGACCCGATCGGCATCTGCCAGGTCTGCCCGGCGTCCTTGAACAGCCGCACCGCGTCAGCTCCGATCAGCACGCTGGGCGGAACGCTGACCGCCCCGAGCGGCTCGCGCAGCCTGACGACCCGCTCGTCGAATCGATCGAAGTCGATGTGATCCGCCGCAAGCGTCTCGATGACCAGCTGCTCGGCGACGTCGAAGAACGCCTCGGTCCGCGTGACTGCCGCGAGCAGACTCACATAGGGAGGCAACTCGGAGACCAGGGTGAGCGGAAAGTACCGCCCGACCCGATCGACGCTCGGCGCCATCAGTCCGAGAACCGGTTCCGGGCCACATGCGCCGGGCCCGCATACGAACCGCCAGGCGGGGCTGGTGAGGTAGACATCCAGCCAACGTTCGCCGAGCGCCGAGCGGCTCGCGGCGAGACACTCGCGCAGCCAGGCGTCCCACGCGTCCACGAATTCGTCCGACACGCGCCGGCGGAGGAAGTCGCCGTGGCTCGGCAGCTTGCCGTACAGCCCTACGTCCATGGGTCCTTCACAGCCTTGGCGGCTAACGGGCCGCCCGGTTCGTCACGACGCGTCGCAGCGGAATTCTCTCCACTCACGGTTGCCGAACGGATTCAAGCGAACGCTGGACGCGTCGACCTCGACCTGGACGTGGTGGTATGGGTTCTTGATGAGGAGCACCACACGACCCTCCGTGTCGCCCAGCGGCTGCGCGGTCTGGTCAATCGCACGGAACCACGCCCAGGGACCGGCAATGCTGAGCGCGGTGTCGGCGATGAAGCTTCCCTCGAAGGCCCCGACGGCTGCGCCGGCTTTACCCGGCCAGTCGAGCGGCGTTCGGATCGAGCGCCCCGGAAGTCCCTGGGCAAGCTGACCGTCGATCTGCAGGACAAACCGGCTCGACGTCGCATCCAGGCTGCCGATCGTCACGAAAAATTTCACCAGGGGCCGGTCAGCACCCGCGGGAAAAAACATCTCGCGAATCAGCTGCGCGGTCGCGAACTGATCGAGCAGCGCTCTCGACACCGGCGCGGCGCCCGGGCGCAGCATCCACGTCTCGCCGGACGCGTCGACCAGGTCGGTCAGGTACTGATCGAAGAACTTGTCGAAGTCGCCGTCGTGGCCGAAGACGCGGGCGAAGTCGTTGATCGGCACGTCATTCGTGCTGTCGGCAAACGGATACCGGTTCGCGATGAGCTGCCGGCAGACGGGCAGCAGACTCTGCTCGTAGCTCGCCATGATCTCTCTCAAGGCGCCGGTATTGACGCTCAAGTGCGAGATCGATCCGATGTCCCACACCAGCGTCCGCAGATTGTCCGGAAGACCGTTGGCCTGCTGCTGGAGCTGCTGCAGCAGACCGCGCAACTGCGGATCGGACAATGCTTTGACCGATGCGATGGCGCCCAGGTCCGGACCAATCGTATTGAGCCGCGCCTCGATATCGCGGAGCAGCCCGAGGATGACGTCGATCTGCTGTTTGCCGTCCTCGCCGACCAGCAGCTGGTGGATCGGTTGAAAGTGAGCCGTGACGATCGCGCCCGGCGCGACCGCCGGCGCGCCGAGCGCCTCCTGCAACGGCTTGATGACGTTGCCGAACAGCTTTTTGCGCGCCGCCGCAATCGCACCCGCGGACTCCGTGCTTTTCGGACCTTCGACGAGGTTGGTGTTGTCGCGAACCACCCGCACCAGGCCGCGCAGCGGTGAGGTCGCCGACGTCAGGACGCGCAGCGCATCGGCGGTTTCCTGCACGGTGGGAAACGACGCGAACTGCAGATCGTCCAGCAGCTCGTCCCAGGCCCGGATGTAGTCCTGTTCGTAGAGGGTCGTGACCTCGAGCGAGATCCGGCCCGGGTCGGCCAGCGCCGCGCTGTTTTCACCCCAGACCCAGCGATCGGCTTCGAGCTGCTTGATCAGCTCGGCCCGACCTTTGCCCGTGATCTCCTTGAACACCGCAGTTCCATACAGCGCCGGCAGTGGTTCCTTGAGGCTGACGCCGCTTCGACGTTTGAAGACCCGTTCGGTGCCGACACCGGTGCTCGACGCAATCTCGACCTTGCGCGGGTCGTCCGCGTACGTGCTCTTGATGCCGCTGTAGATGATCTGCGGCACCGACGCCTGCTGAATGCTGCTGCGCACCTGCGCGATGAGCCGCTGATCGAGCGCGAGCGGCCGCAGCGTGTCTCCGTAGTTCAGGAGCCACTGGAAATGCGCCGACATCGCGCGGCCGGCTTCAGGCGAGGCGACGCGCGGGTTGTTCCACTCGAGCTCCGCCATCGCCTGCAGGTGCTCTTTGTCGAGATGCTGGGAATCGCCGAGCATCAGGTAAGCCTTCAGGTACAGGTACAGTTCTTCCGGACTGCGCTTGTACTCGACCAGCCGGTTCTGAATGCGAACGGCGACGCGCGGCAGCAGCGTTCCGTCGAGCTCGCGGACGTAGGCCTCGCGGGCCGCGTCGCCAATCGTCCGACCCTGATACAGCCCCCACCGCATCGTCCACTGCGTCGCCTGCCGGTGCTGATCGACGCTGTCCACGAGCGCCTGCAGGGCGTCGAGGCGCGGTTGCACGGCTTCGAGCGGCGCGGAGGGCGGAGCCGGTGGCAGCTTTTTGAGCGCCGCGACGTCGACCGCCGCCTGCTCGAGGAACGAGCGATTGCGGGTGTAGCTGACGGTCCACAGCAGGACGCCGATGACGGCGACGGCCGCGACGGCTGCGTACGACCCCAACTGCGCGGCCGCCTTCCGTGCCTCGAGCCGCCGGTTGACACCGGCGAGACCCGACTCGCCAATCAGGACGTCCTTGAGGAGACGTTCGACGAAATAGGCCTTGCCCTGCCCCGACGCCGGCGCCATCGCTTCCGGGGCGACGCCAAACCGGCGTCCGATGCCGGCCAGCAACCGATCGATCGGCGTGCCGTCCTGGGTTCCGCTGGTCAGATACACACCGCGCAGCAGAATCTGCTGATCGAAACGGGTGGCCGCGAACACTTCGTTCACGAACTGCGTCAGCGCGTCGCGGAGCGCGGCCATCTGCTGTGGAAACGCGAAGATCCGGGTGCGGCGCCGGACGTCACGGACGTCCTCCACGCGCGTGAACACGCGCTCGTTGAGCCGCGCCATCAGCGCGTCGAACTCCTCGGGGAACAGATGCGGTGCCTCGTTGTTCAGGGTCTGTTCGTACGGGAAGGTGACGCCCCAGACCTGACGACGGCCGTCCTGACTCAAATCATCGAAGTACTCGGTGAATCCGGCGACCAGATCGCATTTGGTGACCAGCAGGTAGACTGGCAGCTGGATGTGCAACTCGCGATTGAGCTCGTTCAGGCGTCGCCGCGCCGCTTCGACGTGAGCCTCGCGAGCGGCGTCGCCCTGGACCATGAGGTCCTGGGCGTTGATGGTCAGGATGACCCCGTTCACGGGGCGTCGCGCGCGATACTTGCGGAGCAGCGCCAGGAACTCGGCCCAGCCGGCGCTGTCCGACGATGCGTCTGAATCCTGGGTGGTGTAGCGGCCAGCCGTGTCGAGGAAGACCGCTTCGTCGGTAAACCACCAGTCGCAGTTCCGCGTGCCGCCAACGCCGCGCAGCGCGCCTTTGCCGACGCGCTGCTCGAGCGGGAACGTCAAGCCGGAGTTGAGCAGCGCCGTGGTCTTGCCGGAGCCGGGCGCGCCGATGATCACATACCATGGCAAGTCGTAGAGACTGTGGCCGGTGCGACGCTCCGTTTTGAGCGTGGTCACGGCCTCCTCGAACCGCTCGCGCAGCTTCGCCGCTTCCGGCGAGGGGCGAGCCGGTTCGGCCTTCGGGCGCGCCACCACGGCGGCGAGCAGCTGATCGCTGGCGCGGTAGGCGCGCAGTTTCCGGAACAACGCGGACAGGAACCAGAAGGCGACGACGAGGGCAATCGCAATCAGGCGCGCCAGCTCGGACTCGAGCGGATGGAACGTCCCGAAGGCGAAATACGGCCCCGCGTACCAGATGAAGACGGCAATCAGCACGAACCCGAGGATGATCAGGAACGTGCGTTTCAGGAAGGCGAACATGGCTTACGTCCCCCGCACGTGCACGATCTCCACGCGGCGATTGCGCGCGCGGTTCTCGGGCGTGGATTCGGGCTTGTAGCGCGGCTCCGTCGAACCGACGCCGGTCGATCGCAAACGCGCCGGGTTGTCGATGGTCCGCTGCAGCACGGACACGACCCCCTGGGCGCGCTCGCGAGACAACTGGACGTTGTCCTGGAACTTGAGAGACCGGATCGGCTGATCGTCGGTGTGACCGTAGACCATCACGCGGCCGGGCACCTTGTTCAACGCGGCCGCGACGCGCTGCAGCGTCGCATCGAAAGCGGGGTTGACGTCCGCGCTGCCCGAACCGAACAGGTCGCCGCCGAGCAACGTGATCAACGTTCGACTGCCGGTCTCCTCGACGTTCAACGATCCGGCCGTGACTTCCGGCGCCAGCAGCTGTCGAAGCGTCGGTCCCTGGACCACGACCGGCGCGGGCGGCAGCGAAAACTCCTCGAGGCCGACCGTCGCCAGCTCCGCTTGAATCGGCTCGGCGCGGTTGCGGAGCATCGCGTAGTACGCCGTAAACGTCACGGCGAGAACCGCCAGCGCCGCCGCCCCGACCACCCACCACGGGACGTAGCGAATCAGGCGGTTGCGACGATCCTCGAGCCCCTGCCAGCGCAGCGAGAGCTCGCCTTCTCCAGAGCCGCGGTAGGAGCGGATCCGGCGGTACAGATCCTGCCGCACGTCGGCGAGGCGCTCCTGACCGCGCTCCATCATCTGAAACTTGCCGGCAAAGCCGAACGCGAGGTTGAGGTACTGCAGCTCCATCAGATCGATGTAGGTCGCCGGATCGCCGGAGATCCGATCGAGCATCTCGAAGAACTTCTCACCGCCCCAGGCCTCGCGATGGAACGCGACCAGCAGCGGGTGCTGGGCCCACTCGCTCTGCGACCCCCACGGCGTCGAGAGGACCGCCTCGTCGAGGCTGGCACAGATCGCATAGCGCGCCGCCAGCGCAATCTCGTTCTTGACGCCCGACTCGCGGGCGCGCTCTTCGAACAGGCGGATCTCGTCGACGCTGTAGCGACGCAGACCGGTGACGTCCATCGGCGACATCGAGCCGCGCACCTGTCCGGCGAGCAGCAGCAGCGGACTGGCGGCCTGCACCAGCGGATTGAGGCCGACGCCGAGGTTGGCCCGGGTCGACGCCGACAGCGTCTCGACGTCGGCGACATAAGGCGCCGCCTGCCGCATCCGCGTCGTGTCGGGGGAGCCACGCCTGCCCCCACCCGGCCGCGGCCGGAGCATCGTCGAGTCCGGAGAGGCGAACGGATCGTCGTTCTCAGGCACGGACAGGGCTCACATCGCTGCGGATCGCCCAGAATTCCATGGCGAGCCCGGGGAATTCGCCGGCCACGTGCATCGCCACTCCCCCCGAGTTCTTCAACTGTTCCCAGAGTTCGTCGGTCTGATCGAGCTCGAAGTAGGCAAAGCCGGCGTGATACGGGATCTGTCTCGGCGCCACTGGCACCGGGTGTACCGGAACGCCGCGGAGGCCCGATCGAACGAGGTCGCTGATCTTTTCGGCCGGGCCGATTCGGAGCTGGCTTGGGAAACGGCGGCGCAGCTCCTCGGCCGGCACGTCGGCCCGGGCCGCGAGGATGAAGACGGCGCTGCTGAACAGACCGCGATCGGCAACGATGGCGACGCTGATGCCGAACCGGCGTGCTTCGAGCGGAATGGAAATCGCGGTCTGGGTGAGCACCTTGCTCAGCGACTCGCGCAGCGAGGCGATGACCGGGTCGAACGACTCGCGCAGACGATCGTGTCGATATTCGGCGAACTTGGGCGGGCGCTTCGACGCGGTGGTGAAGGTGGTCAGCTCGCCCGCCGCTGACGCGCACAGGCGATACAGCTCCTCGGGGTGCAACCCGCCGGAGTCGGCGAAGTGCGACAGCAGCGGTTCGTAGCGATTGATCGCGAGCAGCATCAGAAAATCGGCGAACTCGGCGGCGGCGCCGCGTCCGGTGGCGGCGACCCGGCTGCCCAGCGCTTCGCCGCGCTGATGGAAGAGGCCGAGCAGCTCGGTCGTCAACGTGGCGAGCCGATTCGCGGCCCGTACGTGCAACACCGTCGGAATGAAGTTGTCGTCGAGCACGACCTGCTTGTTCGCGCGGCTCTCGACGATGTGCGCGAGCGGCACACACGCGTAAGCCTGGGTGGCGTCGCTCGCGAGCATCAGCCGCGTGCGCAGCGCGCCGACCTCCAGCACCGCCGGATCGCCTGAGCTCGAGGCGGCGTTGCGCGCCTGCAGCTCGCGGATGTCGTGGCGGGCCAGATCGTCGGCGCCGTTGCCGCGCGCGATGTCCTGCTCCCCGGTGCGGCGCAGCGGCAGGGCCAGATAGAGAATCTGATCGCGCACGTCCGCGCCGATGTCGATGGGCGGCGGCAGCGGCTCGTCCTCCGGCATCCGGAATGGCGTGCCATCCGGGAACACCCCTGCGGCGCGCCGCAGACCGAGCTTGCCGATGCTCAGGAGATCCCGTTCGAACTCGATCTCGGTGAAGCCCCAGCTGTGCGCGATGAGCGGCTGGCAACGCGTTTCGATGTAGCGCTCGAAGTACCGTTCCTGCTGTTGAAAGTGCTGCGGCTGCAGGAACAGCCCCTCGGACCAGATAACCCGGTTATGGGCAGACATGGGCGGTGTGACGCAATCTACAACAGATCGGGCGTCGGACGTTCACTCCTCCGGAGGGCGAGACGCCTCCAATGGGCCGGGGCGGGACTGGGCCCGGCCGACGGATTTGAGGCGCCGGAGCTGGGTTTCGTACGCCTGCGCGAACTCCTCCCCGAACAGTTTCCGGAAGCTCGCGTCTTTGTCCTGGACCATATCACGGCAGCGCTCCCGATAGAGGTCCCAGTAGCGCAGTTTTGCAGGCACACTGAGCAGCCCACCGGACTTCACCTGTCGGTCGAATTCCTTCTGCAGGACATCGGGGTCGAACTCCTCGAGCATCGCCTCGAACGCGGCGCGCATCCCCTCGAGCATGGCAACCTGGTGATGCCGCAGATCTTCAAAGGCTTCGGCAAATGCCTGCACCGGCCCCAGATACGCAGGATTGCGCTTGACCAGCAGGTTGTGCAGCGCGTCTTCGACGTTCGCGGAAAACTTCAGCGGATTGTTTTCCGTCGGCCGGAACTGCGTCAGGTGCATCCGGAATTCGTCTTTGATCTCCTGCCGGGCGCGCAATACCTCCATGACGCCCTCCACCACGACCTTCAAGATCTCGCCAAAGGTCCGCTCGAGCTCCGACGACTGCAACGAGCCGTCTAGCCCGGCACCCTCCAGGAGCGCCTTGACGTCGAGTCCGCGAACGTACCCGGCAGCCGGTGGCGCAGGCTCATCCGCGATAGACCTGTTCGGCGGCGGTGCGATCGGTAGTCGCGGCACCGGCGTCGGTGGCGGCGTGGGATCGAACCTCGCTTCGAGCGGCGGCGGCGTCACAGGTAGCGGGGGCGGACGCGGTGGCGGAAGCGGCGGTGGCGTTGGCGGCGACGGTGGCGGAGGTGCCGGCAGATCGACCACCGAATCCGCGAGCGGGTTGTAGTCGTGAGGAATCGATTCCGGAACGGGCGGCGGCACCGGTTTGGGTGGCGCAACCGCCTCGGGCGGCCGATAGTGCGCGTCCCACGGGGCGCCGCCGCCCAGCGCGCGGGCGTCGACGACCTTTCGCGGCGGCGCTTTTGGCGGCCCGCCAATCAGGTTGATCGGATCAAGCTCTTGCGCGCCATCGGCCGCAGCCGGCGTGGGGAAGGGTGCTCCGCCGGCCAGTGGGACATCCCCCGGCGCAAACGGATCGCTGCTGAAAAACGGATCGGAATCGAGCGGGTTGAGCGAACGCGAAGGCGGTTGTGCGCTCTCGGCGATGGTCACCGCAATGACGTACGGACGGATCAGGATGCGGTCGCCGGTCTTGAGCGGATAACGCCGCGATGGCACCAGTCGGTTGTCGGCGGAGTTGATCGAGATGCCGTTGGTGCTGTTGGTGTCTTCGATATAGAAGACGGCGTTACGGTAGCTGATGAGCGCGTGCCGGCCCGAGACTTCGCCGTCGGGCAGCACCCAGAAGCTCTTGATGTCGCGTCCGATGGTGCCGCCGTCCTCGCCGAAGACCTGGCGCGTGACGACTCCAGGCTTCGCCAGCGGCGCGCTGAGTTCCAGGGTCAGGATCACGTTGGTTCGCCCGTCGTTGCAGTCTACCGCAGGCGGTGCGGCAACGAAAACGGCGGCGTCAGGCCATCTGGCAGCGTTCGTCGAACACGACCGCGGCGAGCGTGTGATCGTAAAACAACGTGCAGTTCTGATTGACCTTCGAGCCCATCGTCGGTATCGTCGCCGCCGACACTCCCAGACCAAATCGTCAGCTCGGCTGACAGCTCCGCGCACGCATCGTGCCCGACAACTCTTTGATGGGAGAAGCCAGATGGCCGGCACATCCTCTCTTCCAGGTCAGTCCCCGGTGATCAATCCTCGGTGGCGGCAAATCGCCGCTGTCCTCGCCACGATTGCCGCCGTGGGAGCGCTCGGCCGGGAGCCGGTCCTCGAGATCGCTCGGGCGCAGTCGTTTGCGGCGGTCTTCCAGCTCAATGACGGTCCGGGACCGTGGTTCAGATGTTCCGCCGGCAGCGGATGCGTCAACGCGGGCACGCAGTCGCTCGCCATCGTCAGCCCGGGAAGCGTCGTCCGATTCATCGGCGGCTCTGAAACCGAGACGGTCCACACCACGACGAGCCTGCTGTGGCCCCTCACGTCCACGCTCAAGGACGACACGCGGACGCCCTGACCTCCCATGCCTTTGTTCAGCGTCTGGCCATTCCGCTGCCCTATAACGGCTGGGTCCAGAATCTCCCGCAGTTCTGGAAGGATCAACTGACGCCGCAGCAACAACAACCGATTCCTTGAACCAGAGCGTCGGGAACTTTTTCTACCTGCTGCCGACCCGTGCCTGCTGCAGGAACCGCAACGTCTTGTCGTTGAACTCCTCGACCTTCTCGTAGAGCGGCGCGTGCGCGCACCCTTCGAAGATCAGGACGTCGGAGTTGCGAATACCACTCGTCAGGCGATCCGCGAAGCGGGTCGACGTCACCTGATCGTGGCGACCGAACGTGATCAACGTCGGGGCGGCAATCCGCCCGAGCTGCGCCTCCACGTCGTGAGCGATGACGGCATTCGATTGTTGAACGAAATCAGCCACCGACTGCGCCGGACGGCTCCTGACGAACCCTGCCAGCGACTCGAGGTAGTCCGGCTGCGTGCCATACAGCTCGGGTGTGAAGCACCACGGGAAGATGCCGCGAATGATCGTCTCGGACACGCCAACCGCTTTCGCCATGACCTGCCAGCCATCGACAATCGTTCGCTGGAAGGCGTCAGTCTTCGGCCATCCGCCATGCAGCGACAACGACTCGACCCTGTCGGGTACTTCGCCGCCACCCACATCCCGACCGCCGCACCGAGGGACAGCCCAGCGACATGAGCCTTGCCGATTCCCGCCGCCTGCATGAATGCGGCGACATCGTCAGCGAGAGTCTCGGTGGTGTAGGCGTCGCCAGGTTTGTCGCTCTCGCCGGTCCCGCGCAGGTCGAGCGAGATGCAGGTGAAGTGCTTCGCGTACTCGGCCACCTGAAACGCGTAGCACGCGTGATCGGCGGCCAGGTAAGGAATGAGCACCAGAGGCTCACCTGTGCCCTGCTGGTCGTAGTTGATCGTGATGGTGTTGGTGCTGATTCTGGGCATCAGGTACCTCCTGGTCAGTAGGTTGACGGCTCTCCCTGCCTCATAAGGCGCCGTCCGGAGCCCGCAGGGCTCATCGAACTGTTCGCAGGAATGGGTTAGGGGTTGTGAGGGGTGAGCCGATTCACCTCCTCGAACCAGTTCAGGACCAGCTCGAGGTGACGGGGCGCGGAATCGACGCGGCTGTGAGGCACCAGAAAATGCCGGCCATCTGGCGTCACATCGTAGTTCCCCGTGACCTCGTCGAAGCTGTACGGTCCGGAGAACAGTCGCTGGATCGAGCCGCTGGAGAACGTGCCGCCGAGCGTGACGGCCGTCGCGAAGAGCGTATTGCCTTTTGCGAAAAAGAGCTCGCGTCCGTTGCGCGACCACACAGGAGCCGTGCCGCCCTCAACCGACACCTGACTCCGCGTGCCCGGCCCGGGAAAGGGCCGCACGTAGACCTCGGCCCGGCCCGATTCGTCAGACACGTACGCCACCCAGCGGCCGTCGGGCGAGAACGCGGCCGACAGTTCGTTGGACGGGCTCTGGAGAAACGGCGTCAGTGTCTGGTCGTCGGCGGAAAAGACCCACACGTCCTGGCCCGTGGTCGCACCTGCCTGTCCGTAGAGCATCCTGCGTCCGTCCGGCGACCAGCTCAGCGGAGTGGCCGATTGCGAACCGTCGAAGAGGAGCCTGGCGCTGCCCGTGCCATCGATTGTGTCTGAGAACGGGCGGACGACGCCGCTGCCCGCCGTGTCCGCACCGAAGGTGACGTGAACGCCGTCGGGCATCCACGTCGCTCGATCCTGATCGCCGGCGAGCTGGCTCGCCCGGGTGAATGTTCCGCGCTCGACGTCCAGCACCCAGATCTTCGAGAACGCCGCATCGATGACGACAGCGATGCGGCGGCCGTCAGGAGACAGGCGCGGCCACCAGTACGGCGCCTGCCGATCGGTGACCGGCCGCGCGGCTCCGCTGCGGTCGACCCATGACAGGCGCCGCTCGGCAGTCCTCGAGCCACCAGATGCATAGAGCAGCGTTCCGGTTCGGGAGGTCGCGACTTGCGCACCACCGCTTTCGGGGTGAGTGATCACGGCGTCGGCAACTTTGACAGGCGCACCATCGACCGCCAGCCGCGCCGCGTCGAACCGCACGGCGTACAAGGCTCCGCCACGCGCGTAGACCAGGTGCCCACTCGACAGATACTGCGCCGAGTCGCCCTGCGCCACCGGATGCTGCTCGCCGGTCTCCAGCGACCGAACCATGATTGGCGCGTCGTCGAACGATTGCAGATTCGTCGATTTCACCGTGAACAGGATGGCTTTGCCGCCCGGCATGAAATGCGGCCAGCGGTGCGCCGCCTCATTGGCGTTCGGGTCGATGGTGGTCAGCGGTGTGGGCTCGCCGCCCTGATCGTTGACACCAAATAGACCTGCTCCCGTCGACGACGAAAAAGCGATCGTGCCGTCGTCTGCCCAGGAAGCGCCGCGATACCCCTGAGCACCGACATTGCGCGGCAGTGTGGTGATGGTGACCACCGCGCCACCAGCAAACGAGACTTTCTTCAGCGTGTGCCCCACGAAAAACCCGAGCCACCTGCCGTCGGGCGAAAAGAAGGGATTCGACGCGGCTTCTGTCCCGGCGATTGCGGAGCTCCCCGTTTCGCTCAGCAGCCGGCTGCGGAGCGGCCCGCCGCCCACCGTGCGGTACACGACGCGTGTGCCGTCGGGCGAGATGGCAAACGCTGGCTGTTGAATGCCAAAATCCAGCGGTTCCGTCAGCGCAATCGACGCGCGAACGATCGTTCGTGATTCTGTCGTCGGGATCCGCGAATACACGAGAACACCGACGACGGCAGCAACGATGAGCGCGGCGCCGACAATCCACATTGGAGCGGCGCGCGCCGCTAGCCGGGCCGCTGGCTTCGGAGCTGGGGCGACCGCAAGCGGAGCGATCAGGGCATCGTCAATCTCGATCCGCGCCACGCCGATATCGGGAAGGCGTTTCAGACGCTCCTTTTCCAGACAACGAGCGAGCAGGCGCCGGACGGCTGGCGGGCAGGCCGCCGGCAATGCCTCGAAGTCGGGCTCGTGCTCGATGATGCGCACGAGGACCTCGGTGGTGTCCTCGCCCTCAAACGGACGCCGCCCGGTCAACATTTCGTAGACGACGCAGCCGAATGCCCAGATGTCGCTGCGCTTGTCGACGACTTTGCCCCGCGCCTGCTCGGGACTCATGTACGACGGGGTGCCGAGAATCTGGCCGATGCCGGTCGCCTCCGGGGACATCATTGGAAGCGCGGCGGCACCGCGGTCGAGCGCTTTGGCAAGGCCGAAGTCGAGCACCTTGACGGTTCCATCGGGCCGCAGCTTGATGTTGGCCGGCTTCAGGTCGCGGTGAACGACACCGTGTTCGTGGGCGGCCTCGACGGCTTCGACGATCTGTCGCGCGATGGGCAGCGCCTCGTCGAGCGGGATCGGACCCTGGGCGATGCGGTCGGCTAGCGTCGGACCCTCGACGAGCTCGAGCACCAGCGCGTACGTGCCTCCGCTTTCCTCGAAGCCGTAGATCGATCCGATATGCGGATGGTTGAGCGACGCGAGCAGCTGCGCTTCGCGCTTGAATCGAGCGATCTGTTCGGCAACGGCCGCGAAGGTGGCCGGCAGGACTTTGAGTGCCACGTCGCGGTTGAGCCTCGTATCGCGTGCGAGATACACCTCGCCCATGCCGCCCGCCCCCAGGCGCGACGTCAGTCGGTAGGAGTTTATGGAGCGGCCGCTCAGGTCCTGGTGTCCGCGGGGTTCCTCGAGCAGCAGTGCAGCCGGGGTCTCCAGGAAGGTACTGGCGCGATTGCGCGCGGCGAGCAGGATCTCGATCCGCGCCCGCAGCGCCGTGTCGGTTCCACAGGCCTCCGCCAGGTAGGCCTCCCGGTCCGCGTCCTCGCACTCGAGCGCTCCCTCGAGCACCCGCTTCAGTCTCGGCCAGTCATCCAGGGTTTTCATCCGGTCTTGAGCTCGTTGTACAGCCAGAGCTTAGCGGTCGCCCAGTCGCGCTTTACAGTCGCCGGTGAAATGCCAAGCGCCTCGGCGGTCTCTTCAACGGACAGCCCCGCGAAGAACCTGAGCTCGATCACGCGCCCTTGTTGTGGATCAACGGCGGCCAGCCGTCCAAGCGCTTCGTCGAGCGCAACGATGTCGACTGCGGGTGGCGGTACCGCGGCATTTTCGTCAAGAGACGTGATCGTGACGCCGGCGCCGCGTTTCTCGCGTCCGCGCTGACGCGCGTAGTCCACCAGGACGCGACGCATCAGCGTGGCAGCCATCGCAAAAAAGTGCACGCGGTCGCGCCACCGCATCGCATCGATTCCTGCGAGGCGGAGGTATACCTCGTTGACGAGTGCCGTGGTCTGCAACGTATGGCCGGAGCGCTCGCCACGCATGTAGTGATGGGCGAGGCGGCGAAGCTCCTCGTAGACGATCGGCACGAGTTGCTCGCGCGCGGCAGGATCGCGGTTGGCCCAATCGGCCAGGAGCTGGGAGATGCGCTCCTGCGAGGTGTCGTGGGAATCCATCGGTTCCGGTCCTGACGCGGCGCATTCTAACGCGACGCCGCCAGAGCCTCGCGATGATGCGATCATGGTTCTGCGATCACTATCGCTTTGTGAAGCGCATCACCACCACTTGCCACCTCATCCGTTTGCTCATGGACGCATCATGAAACTGCATCTACCAACTCCGGTCATCCTCACCGCCTCGTTGGCGTTCATGGCCGCTTGTGGGTCGGACGATGCAGGCGCTGTGAGCGGCGGTGGCGAAGCAGCGCAAAGCGCCGGCCGCAAGCCGCGAATCGAGGTCTGCAAGCTGTTGAGCGAGGAGCAGGTGCGCGGCGTCGTTCCCGATCTGGCCGGCAGCATGGTGGTGAGCAACGGCGAATCGCTGATGAAGACGGTCGAGAGTTATCAGTGCTCACACGTCACCACCTCTGCACAGGGCCTGATTGTCATCGTGCATTTTGCGGCCGACGCTGCGAGCTTCGATCAAATCAACGGCAGCTCCGATCAGTTCGACACCGCCAAGAAGCTCGACATCGGTGACGAGTCGTGGCTCTACCCCAAGGACGGCGACATGAACGTGACCGTGCATCAGGGCCGGACGGTCATCGATCTGCAACTCAACACGAAAGACGCGGCCCAGAGGGGCCAGGCGCTGACCGAACTGGCGCGCACGGTCGCCGCCAAAACAAAATAGGTCCCATCCGCGAGTCCTGGCCCTTCACGCAGGGCATCACCAGAACCAGCTTTCGGTCGGGACCGACCTGCTCATCTGGAGGTTGCGGACCGCCGTTTCGAGTGCCTGCACGTCAATCTGCATCAGCCCGTTGCGCTCCGTCGGTGTCAGCTGGTAACGGGCCAGCACTCTCTGAGGGTCAGCCTTGAACGTCTGCCGAAATGTCGGATCGATGATCAACTTGCCGAGGATCTGCTCGACGACTGGATTCATCGGGTTCCTCCTTGTGCGACAGTCGGCCGGCCACTCGCAGCAGCCGGACGGCATCTTCAGCCTTGAGGTCCGGGCAGCGGTGTCGCAGCCAGCCGTGCAGTCGGTTCAACTCGCCGCGAGGCACGACATTCTCAGCGAGGCGCAACGTCGCATGATACGTCCGGTCGGGAAAATAGAGACTCCGCGCCACCCGTATCAGGTGACGCCGCGTGTCGCGGTGAATCACCTGCTCCGCGACGGCTCGCGAGAAGGCGTATCGCATGTTGACCAGTGCGTCTGACAACGCCGACCCGGTGCTGGCATCGTAAGCGACCGCCAGTTCATCCTCGGCGATGAGTCGCGCGTCGCGGAACCAGCGGAAGATGGTGCCAACGCCGATCATCCCGAAGGGCGCCATCTCTACGGCGCGGAGTGCGCCCATGCTGGCCGCGCCGAGAACCGTGGTCCCGGCCTCGAGCGCCGCGAAGATCTCCAATGGAGACACCGCAAGGTCTTGCAGAAATTGCCCGTCGATGATGCCCGCGACCGTCGGCTGTTCCAGCCCGGTGACGTCCGCCAGGCGGGTCACGCCAATTGTTTTCATGGCCCCCCGAGCCCGCCGGCAGGTCTCGCGTGGCGGCACGACGCGATGATTGCCACTGTGGCCGTACTTCGGCGCGCTGTGCAACCGCAATGGTCGGCGTGGTGCGGGTGGGAGTGACTTCACTTTCCTGCCCAGCCAGGCCGAATAGAGCGCACGTCGTGGGCAACGTCCCGGAGGGCAAGCCCGGCGAGCGGCATGAAGCCTCCACCGTCACTCTGGTCGCAGGAGTGCGTTTTGCGACCGCAGTGTAGACCACAAACGTGCCTTTTAGCGCGCGTCGTCTTGAAAAGGCTTGCTCAACCGACCGATTGAGGATCTTCGCTACGTCTGCCGGACAACTGCGTTCCGTTCCGAATGTCGACGTCGAACGAAGACCGTCGAACGAAGAACGAGAACGAAGAACGAAGAACGAACGAGCTGAGCATCTGCGCGCGACCATCGATTACAGTCCTGTGGCTTGACCGATCCCGCCTCGAACCCTCACGATGGGTTCACGATGTTGTTCTCCCTCGTCTAGTTCTGGTCTTCAGGCGGATCGCACTGCGTCCGGTGGGGCGTGGTGCGTCTGGTCCGCACCCGCAGATCAGTTTCTAGAACGAAGGGAGGACCTCGTGTCGTCGGCTGAACGTTTCGTTCGGCATCACAAACAGCAGACCGATCGTGCGATCAGCCAGGCGTACGCACGCCTGGCCGCAAGTCCGCTTGCCTCGGGAACGTTCCACGAACTAGTGCACGGCGTTCGAAAGCGAGCGCCGCGGTTGTTCGATGCGCCGATCGTGAATCTCCACCATCCCGGCGTGGAGTCGCTCCTCAACTTGTCTCGGCTCACGAGTGTGCACGTCCGGCGAGTCGCGGATTGGTCGGGGACGTCGGCGTCGTGGCGAGCGGCGGTCCGTGGACTGGCACAGCATCTGGTCTGCACGTATGCCGTGCCATCATTTCTTGCGGCGTCGTGGTACGCAGTCGACGATCCGTACGCCGAGGCCAAGCGCGAATGGTTCATCGCACATGCGCGCGGCGCCAGCTTTCGATCGCTTGATTTACCGATGGCGATGACCAGGAGGATGGAACACATCTTCCTCATGTCCCACGATCATCTGACGATCGAGCACGCGATGCGCCGCGCCGAACTGCTCGGCCTGGGGGCATCGGATGCGCTCGTTCGGGCGGTGTTGGCGACGGGACCCGCGACCGACCTGCGCAATGGCCAGTTCTGGCGCAGCGTCTGGACGTTCTTGATTACGAACGGGCGCGCGATCGACGTGACGCACGTCGGACCGCTGATCGATTTCATCCAGGCGATTCGACATCTGCGCCTTTCGATCGAGACGCCGGACGGAATCGTCAGGCGCGATCCCCCTTTGCCATCGTTCTCGCTGAAGGGGCGAACGGTTCAGTCGATGCTCCGTCTGATGCAGCAGTGGCACCGTGGCCTGGGGATGGCAAGCGGCGGCCTGACGTGGGCACCCTCGGCGCTCAGACCAATGGTGCTGGAGGAACCCGCTCGGGATCCGACTTCGCCGCCAATCGTGTGGCACCTGATGGAGCTCACGAACAGCGCGCAGCTTCGGACAGAGGGTGCGGCCCTGCGCCACTGTGTTGCGAGCTACGCGGACCGCTGCTGGAGAGGACCATCGCGCATCTGGTCGTTGCGCGCGCGGAGAGGTGAGACGTGGCGCCACACGCTGACGATTGAAGTGGACATGAAGCAACGCGCTGTCGTCCAGGCGCGGGGCTGGCGAAATCGACCGGCCTCGGGAAAGCCTCTTCGGCTGCTTCAAGATTGGAGCATCAGGGAGAAGTTGCGGCTCGTGCTCTGAGGCGTCACACAAGCGCTAGCTGATCGCTTCCAGGACCGGAGAGTGCCACGTCTACTCGGGCTGGCTCCGGGCGAGTCCCTGCTTCTGGATATAAATAAGGTCGGTTCTCAGAAGGTCGGTACGGCGATCATTGCCGGTAGCCTGTTGATTTTCGTAGCTACCCCTTCACCAGAATCATTTTAAGCTTCGCCTTTTTGCTGGCTTCGTTCGGGTTCGTCGTCGCGCCTGCCAGCCATCGTTCGACCTGTTGCAGGCTGACGGCGTGCCTGGTCCCGGGCTGACGGACCTCGACGTCGAGGACGGTCGCCGGACCAATCCGCTCGAGCCACGGGTCTTGTCGAAACGCGTTGACCGCGAGAACAGCTGCTTCATAGAGCGAATCGGCCTGAACATCTACTCCGTGCCGGATGCCTCGATGGTCAACGAAACTGACGGAACACACGCGGAGCGCCACGGGCGCAGGATACCAGATTCGTCTTTTATTCGCCCTCCGACATGGCCATGGACTCGCCGAAGCCAGACCCAGCCGTCCGACGATGTGGTTGAATCCGTCCCAGGAGCAATCATGAAGAAGCTGCTCATCGCGCTCGCGTTGCTGCCCGTGGCGGCGACCGCTCAGAACACCGGGCCGTACCGCGGACCGATCATCGATGTGCACCTGCACGCCCATACGCGCGAAAGTCTTGCCCAGCCTGCGCCGAATCCGGCGACCGGCCAGATGTCGCCGAAGACCGCAGAAGAGCACATGACGCGTTCGCTCGCGATCATGAAGGAACGGAACGTCGTGCTCGGCATTGTCTCGGGATCGTCAGTCGCTGATGTCGAGCCATGGGACGCGGCGGCGCCAGACCGCATCATGAAGGCCATCGGCCTCGACGACCCTTCCGCGTTCATGACGCCGGAGGAGCTGGATCGACTGTTCCGGGACAAGCGGGTGGACGCGTTCGGCGAGGTGGCCGCCCAGTACGCCGGCTACTCGCCCTCGCATCCCGCGTTCGACGCGTATTGGGCGGTCGCGGCGAAGCACGGCGTGCCGGTCGGCATCCACACCGGGGGCGCGCCGCCCGGGACGCCGTACACCTGTTGTCCGAAATTTCGACTGTCGCTTGGCGATCCGCTTCTGCTCGAGGACCTGCTCGTCAAGTATCCGAAGCTCAAGGTGTACGTGATGCACGCCGGCGGTTTCTTTCCGCAGAACGCGCTGATGTTGATGACGATGTACCAGCAGGTCTATGTGGATATCGGCGCGTTGAGCTGGACGCCGATTGCCGGCGATATGCTCGAGCCCTTCCTCCAGGAAGCGAAGCGGAGGCGGCTGTTGGACCGCGTGATGTTCGGGAGCGACCAGATGCGCTGGCCTGAGGCCATCGCGCTGGCCATCGATCGCGTCAACCGGCTGGACTTTTTGACGGTCGAGGAAAAAAAAGACATCTTCTACGACAGCGCCGCGAAATTTCTCGGACTCTCCGCCGAGGACATCGCGCGGCATCACCGGTAGGACACGTCTAAACCTTTGGCGTCCAATCGGGGCCGCGAGCCGAGTCGAAGCGGTTACAATCGACGTCACAGCAAGTGCGCATGCCCGTCCAGCCATCGGCCATGCTCGTCATTCTCACGGCACTGCTGTGTGGCGCGACTCTCTCCGGACAGGCGGGCCCAACCGGTATCCCACGCACGCCAGACGGCCGTCCCGACCTTCAGGGCTTCTGGGCGAACGGCACGATTACGCCGCTGCTGCGCCCACCGGAGTTCGCCGACAAGGAATTCTTCACGGCGCAGGAAGCCGCCGAATTCCAGCGGACTGCCCTGCCGCGGCTCCTCCAGGGGGAGCCCCGCTACACCTACGTGGATCGCCTGTCGGTCGTCGAGGGCGGCCGCACGTCACTGATCGTCGATCCGCCCAATGGGAGGTTTCCTCCGCGAGCGCCGCAGTACCAGGGTCGGGAGGCCGGACCGGTGTCGTCGGACGGCCCGGAAGCGCGCACGCTCGACGAGCGGTGCCTCGTCGGCATGGCCGCCGGATCCTCGAGCGCATCACCGCCGATGATCCCCAATCCCTTCAATGGGAACTTCTATCAAATCGTCCAGACGCCCGACCACATCATGATCCTGGCGGAGCTGATTCACGACGCGCGAATCATTCGCCTGAACGGCCGGCACCTGGCACCGCCCGTTCGGTCCTGGCTGGGCGACTCGATTGGCCGCTGGGAGGGCGATTCCTTGATCGTCGAGACCGTGAACTTCAATGAGAAGAGGGCCTGGCGGGGAAGCAGCGACCAGCTACGCGCCGTCGAACGCTTGACACGAACCGACGCCAACACGATTCAGTATCGAGTGACTATCGAAGATCCCGAACGGTGGACCCGGCCGTGGGTCGCGGAGATTCCGTTCAAGGCGACGGACCAGCCGGTGTTCGAGTACGCGTGTCACGAAGCGAACTATTCGCTCGGGAACATCCTGCGCGGCGCACGCGTGGAGGAGCGACCGCGATAGCTGGTTCGTGAACACCATCCTCTGGTTGCCGACCTCGCTTGAAACCTCACGTTGGATATGTTTCTCGCGTGGCCGATCAACGATGCGATAGTCAGGTCTGGGTTGGAAACTACTAAGGCGGGCTCACTTCTGCGTCGACATCGACAGGCGCAGCCGCCACTCGATGGCGGAAGTCTATCCCAGCAGAGGGCATTGGGCGCGCCGCAATCGAATTGATTGCGGCGCACGGGTTGTCTAGTTGCTCGCCCCGGCCACGGGCCACCTCTTGTCGATCGGCTTCGAAGCATCCGCGGTGATCTGGAGATCCGCGCAGTGGTGGTACGCATAACCGCCAGGCTGGTTGTAGACGTGGTCAGCCATGAATTGGATGACCTGCAGCGTGCACTTCGCGCAATTGATGTTCGGCAGCTCGATATCCGTTTCCCACGGAGCCATCGGCGTCTTCGGCATCGCGGACGCTGGCTCGCCCGGCCTCGGATAATGCTGGAACAGGCCGTCGGCAAGTACGGGGATCTGGGGCGGACTCTGGATCTGGCCCCACACCGAATAGAGACCCTTTTCGGTCCACTTCTCGACGGTGTACGGATCCGGCGGCAGCTCGTTTCGTGAATTCACCGCCAGCGCGACGCGGTAGTGGCCGGAGTGGTAGATCGTCTCCTGAATTTTCAAGTGCAGTTTCGATCCGCCGGTGACCTTCGTGACCACATTCGTCAGCAGCTTCTCGTTCTGTCCTTTCGGGTCGCCGCCACAGGGGCCGACTTTTTGCGGGTCACCGAGCTGGTTCATTTCGATCCATGACGTGGGCTCCAACAGCCTGAAATGAGCGGTGGTGCCGGCTGGCACCGTTGTCAGACCGACGATCAGAGCGAGGAGGAGACGCAGCCGATTGTTCATTGAATATGTCCCTTTGTCTGCTTTGACCAGGTCCGATCAGGATATCGCAACTCGCCCGTCCCGGCTTCAGTCGTTCTTGGAGTTCGGCGTCACGCAAATTGATCTGAGGTCCGCGGGTGCGGTATTGGAGCGCGGTGGGACTTGGCGCTAAAGTCACGGCGACGTGCTATCGGCCTTCTCCCAAGCCTGGGCCTCCTGGAAAACGTCGCCCGGCGTCGCGCTGCTCGCCGTGGTCGCGTTTGCCGTCGGGATTGGCTCGGCCACTGCGATCTTCACCGTCGTCAACGGCGTGCTGCTGCGGCCGCTGCCGTACCCGAGCAGCGAGCGCTTCGTGGCGCTGAACGGTATTAGGACGACGGAGCCAGGCACGTTTTATTTGCACTCGGTTCCCGACCTGCAGGACTACCAACAGCAGACCGCGAGCTTCGACGCCTTCGGCTGGTTCCGCACGGGCCGATTCAACCTGACGGCACCGGGCGAGCCGCAATTCGTCCCAGGCGCGGCGGTGACGCCCGCCCTGGCTCGGCAGCTTGGTCCGCCGATCCTCGGCCAGTGGTTCGCCGACGACACGAGCGCCGTCATCTCGAGCGGCCTGTGGCGGCGCCTCGGTGGCGGGCCCGAGATCATCGGCAGCGCCATCACGCTCGACGAGCGCCGCTACACGGTCAGCGGCGTGATGTCACCGACATTCCGGCTGCCAATCGTCACTCCGGGTATAAGCCGAGGCAACACCGAGGTGTGGATTCCGCTCGACCCGTCGCCGCGCGACCCGGCTCCGGGGAGCGGTATCTACCTCGCGTACGCCCGCCGCAAGCCCGGGGTGTCGCTCGAGCAGGCGCAGGCCGACGTCAGGCGCGTCGCCGCCATTATCGCGGCGAAGGATCCCGCACGGCATCCGTTCTACACGGCGGAGGCGGTCGGCCTGCGCGAGTGGACGGCCCCGGGCCTCCGCGCTACGCTGCTGATCCTGCTCGCCGGCGCAGGGCTCCTGCTGCTGATTGCCTGCGCCAACGTCGCCACGCTGCTGCTGGCACGAGCCGTCGTCCGGGCGCGCGAAACGGCAATCCGCGTCGCGCTCGGCGCGTCGCGGCGGCAGCTCGCGCTGCGCTACTTCGCCGAAGGCGCACTCGTCTCGGTCGCCGGTGCCGCCGCCGGCGTCGGTATGAGCGCGATCCTCGTCCGGTACATCCTGGCGGCCGCGTCCGAACTCGTCCCGAGTGTTGACGCGATCGGCATCGATTGGAAGGTGCTCGGCTTCAGCGTCGCGGTGGCGGTCGCCACCGGCGTGCTCGCCGGCCTGGCCCCGCTCTGGCAGGCGGTGCGCACGGCTCCGAACGCGGTGCTCTCCGAGGGCGTGCGCGCCTCAGCCGCCGCGCCGGTGCGACGCCTGTCGAAAGCGTTCGTCGTCGCTGAAATCGCCCTCGCCTTCACGCTCCTGACGACGTCGGCCATTCTCGTCGTCCACATGCGTAATCTCGAACGCGTGTCGTTGGGCTTCGACGCCGACGGCCTCGTCGCGTTCGACCTCGCCCTGCCGAGACGCGCACCCGATGCCCGGCGTTCCGAGCAGGCGCGGTTGATGGACGCGCTGCGGCAGACGCCCGGGGTGGCGGGCGCCGCGTTCGCGAACCAGTTGCCGGCCGGCCCCTCCTGCGCCGGCACCGCCATTTACGTCGAGGGCCGGCCGCCGGATGCGCTCGGACAGCGGGTGTGCCTCGTCATGACCCAGCCGGACTTCTTTCCGACGATGCGGATCCCGCTCCGCGCCGGCCGGCTGCTGAACGGGTCCGACATCGAGCGCCGCGATGCGCTGTTCGTCGTGATCAATGAGACGGCGGCGCGCACGTATTGGCCCGGCCGCGATCCGATCGGCGCTTCGGGACGCCTCAGCCGACCCGACGGCTCCAGCTTCGACGTCGTCGGCGTCGTCGGCGACGTCCGCAACAACGGGCTGAACAGGCCTTCTGCACCCGAGCTCTACGTCCCACCGATCCTGCCCGTCGACCCGATGAACGTCGTCGTCCGCTCGGGCCTGCCGGCCGAGCAGTTGATCGGCGCGGTCCGCCGAGCCATCCGGCAGGCTGACCCGACACTGGGGATGGAAAATGTGCGAACGATGAACGACATCGTCAGCGACACGCTGCAGCTCGAGCGTCTCAGCTCGCTGGTCATGACGTTCTTCGGCCTGGCGGCGCTGCTCATGGCGATGCTCGGTATCTACGGCGTCGTGTCGTACTTCGTCCGGCAGCGTACCGTGGAGCTGGGCACGCGGATGGCCCTCGGCGCCGTCAACCGCGATCTCGTGGCGCTCGTCCTCGGCGGCGGCCTGAAGCTCTCGCTGGCGGGCGTGGCGGTGGGATCGATCGCGCTCGTCGGCGGCGTCTGGCTGCTCGTGCGGTACCTCGAGGTCGCCAACTTCGGATGGCTGCCGTTTGCCGCGTCCACCGCGGTCGTCGCCCTCGTCACCGCGGCGGCCGCGTCGGTACCGGCGTGGCGCACGACGCTGCTGTCGCCGATGGTCGCCATTCGCGAGCAGCCGCCATCGGTCTGGCAGTGGACGGGTGAGGGGATGCAGCGCGCCGTGCGCGACATTCGCCAGACGGTCAGCGGGGACGACAGCGGATCGGACGTCTCCCTGACGGCCTTCGTCGACGCCGCGCGCAGCGCCGACTCGTACACCGGCGCACTGCGCGCCGCGCTCGCCAGCGTGTGCGAGGAGCTGCGCGTCGAGTCGGTCGCGCTGCTCGTGCGGCGTGACGGCTCGACGCCGGAGTACCGCTGCCTGGTCGCCGCCGGAACGCTCGAAACGGCCGCGCCCCTGGTTGCCGGCGACGGATTTCTGATCAACCGGTTGCGAGCCTATCTGCTGCCGATGCCGTTTACGCCGAACGACCTGGCCGCCCTCGCCGAATGGGCCGCGGCGCACCGTCCGGACCGGCTCGACGAGATTCGCGCGCTCGCCGCCGCCGGCGTCCGCCTGGCCGTGCCGCTGCGCACACGCCGCGAGATCCTGGGCGTGCTGCTGCTGGGTGAACGACCACAGCGCGCCGGCTTCAGCGCGCACGAGAAACAGGTGCTGCGCGCCTGCGCCGATCAGTTCGCGCTGATGATCGAAAATGCGCGGCTGACCGATCGGGTCGTCGAGCAGGAAACGCTGCGCCGCGACATCGCCCTGGCGTCAGAGGTCCAGCGCCGCCTGCTGCCCGATGCCCCGCCGCGCGCCGCATGTGTCGATTTCGCCGCGATCAGCGTTCCGGCCCGCCGCATCGGTGGCGACTACTACGATTTCGTCGAGCTGGGTGACGGCCGGATCGGCATCGCACTGGCCGACGTGTCGGGCAAGGGCGTCCCGGCCGCCTTGATCATGTCGGTGGTGCAGGCGTCGCTCCGGATCATCTCGTCCGGTGGCGACGTGCCGCCCGCACGCCTCGTCGCGGGCATTAATCACTTTGTCTACAAGTCAACGCCCGCGAGCAAGTACGCCACCTTCTTCTATGCGCAGCTCGACGAGCGGGGCCGGCAGCTGCGCTACGTCAACGCCGGGCACAACGCGCCGTATCTCCTGCGCGCCGGCCGGCGGTCGACCACTGGCCCCGCGCCGCCCCAGATCGAGGAGCTGACGGTCGGCGGAACCGTCGTCGGTATGTTCCCGGAAACGGAGTACGAAGAGGCGACCGTAGAGCTCTTCCCCGGCGATGTCCTCCTCGTCTTCACCGACGGCGTTCCCGAGGCGCACAACCCCGACACCGAAGAGTTCGGCGAGGAACGCCTGCAGGCGTTGCTCCGGCAGACCGCGCACCTGTCCGCCGACGAGATCAGCGCGCGGATTGCCGCCGAGATGACCAACTGGATTCGTGACGCGGAGCAGTACGACGATCTCACCTTCATCGTGATGAAGGTGCGCTGACTTCGCTTACGTTGAAGGAAATCTGGCCGCGATCTTGACTGTTGTCCAACAGTATCTGCAGCTTTGGCGCCCTACATGCCGCGCGGCTGGCGCGCGGGCTTCCGTTTGGACGCGATGATCCGCCGCGCCTCGCGCAGGTGGCTCTCGAGCGCGTCATCCGCGATCTGATCGAGCAGGATGCCGACCCACCCGCCGGCGCCGACATACCGCGGGTAAAAGTAGATGTCGGGCGATTCTTCGATCATCAGCGGCTGCAGGCCGTCCGCGACCGGCACCCACAGCGACAGCCGGCCATCGTCGCGGTGGTGCTCGGAAAACATCGCGAAGCAGCCCTTGCCCTGGTCGACGAAGAAGCAGGGCGTGCCGTGCGACATCTTCTCGAACGCGCTGGGAAGCGCGGCGCAGATGCGGCGGATCCGATCGACCTGTCCTTCCCGTCCGCCTTTGCGCCGGCCGGTAGCGGCGTCGCCCGTCGTGAGTTGCCGGGCCCGGAACTTCGCGATCCGCTCAATCAGGCGGACGGGCACAGCCTCGGACAATGGGAACTTGAGCGTCCCCTTGCTGCGTTCGTATGGCGCCAGCTCCTTGGCGAACGCCTCGACCAACGCATCGCTAACGGGATAGAGCGAGTAGTGTGACTTCCACCCGGCGAAATACAGCACCCCGACGCCGTTCAGCGTGTAGGCCGGCATCTGGTAAGCCAGCCCTTCTTGCGCATTCGGGAGCGCCTTGAGAATCGCCCGGCGCACCGCTTCGAGGCTGGCTCGAGACTCTTTCGGCTTCGACGCGAGGTACTCACGCACCGATGCGACGCGCTTTCTAGAGCGTTTGGCCGTCATGCTGCGCACATTATGTACACACGCGAAGTCGATCGTCGGGCGCGCGAGGCTGAGTGCGTGTCTAAGCTTGAGACCGCCTTGCTCGCGCGGGAACGGAGGTTGCCGCAGCAACATGAGCCCCATGGCATGACCGCATCATCCACGAACTGGGCACGCACCTTCTTTACGTTCTGGACCGGCCAGGCGCTGTCGCTGTTCGGGACCCAACTGGTGCAGTTCGCGCTCGTCTGGTGGCTCACGGAGACCACAGGCTCGGCGACGGTGCTGGCGACGGCGACGCTTGTCGGCGTCCTGCCGAACGTCTTTCTCGCGCCGGTCGCCGGGGTCCTCGTGGATCGCTGGAGCCGGCGGACGATCATGATTGCCGCCGACGGCGCGGTGGCGCTCGCCACGCTGGCGCTGGCGGTGGACTTCGCGTTGGACGTCGTTCAGGTCTGGCACGTCTACCTCGCGCTCTTCGTGCGTGCGGCGGTGGGCACGTTCCAGTTTCCAGCCGCTCAAGCCTCGACGTCGCTGATGGTCCCGCCCGAACAGCTCGCGCGAGTAGCAGGGCTCAACCAGATGCTGCAGGGCGGCATGATCATTCTCGCGCCGCCAATCGGCGCACTGCTCCTCGGGGTGCTGCCGACGCCCTGGGTTCTGGCGGTCGACGTGCTGACCGCTCTCCTAGCGGTCGGCACCCTGACCGTCATCGCCATCCCCCAACCCGGCCGCACGTCGGCGGCGAGGGCGCCGTTCTGGTCCGAGATGCGGGCCGGCTTGCGCTACACCTCGAGCTGGCCGGGCCTCATGGCGATTCTGGTGATGGCCACGGCCATCAACTTCTTCCTCACGGCGGCGATGTCGTTGCTGCCGATTCTGGTGACTAGGCACTTCGGCGGCGCGGCCATGCACCTCGCCTCGCTCAGTTCGGCGTTCGGAATCGGCATCATCGCGGGCGGAATGGCCCTCGGCGCCTGGGGCGGTTTCCGCCGGCGCATGCAAACGGCGCTCACCGGTCTCATCGGCCTGGGGTTGGGCTTCCTGCTGCTCGGCCTGACGCCCGCCACCAGGTTCTGGATGGCGCTGGCGACAACGGTCCTCGCCGCGGTCATGTCCTCGATGACGAACGGGACGCTGATGGCGGTTCTCCAGACGACAGTCGCGCCGGCGATGCAGGGACGTGTGTTCACGCTGATGGTGAGCATGGCCACCGCGATCTCGCCGTTGGGCCTGGCCGTGGCCGGTCCAGTGGCCGATCGTCTAGGCGTGCAGATCTGGTACATCGTCGGCGGCGGCGTGTGTATGGGAATGGGCATCCTCGCGTTCTTCGTTCCGTCGATCCTGAACATGGAGGATCATCGCGCTGCGCCGGAGACCGGCGAATCCGAGGTGACGCTGACATCGGCCTAGCCTGATGCGCATCGCCAGCCGCCACGACCTCTTCGTCCAAGTGCTGCGTTATCACGATCGCGCCAGCACCTGCGGCGGCCAGACCCGACGGGAGCGCTTGGTCCCGCAGACGACACTACTCGCGCCGCACGTCCGTGGATCAGCTGCTCGCGCTGCTGCAAGTGCTCAACTGTGACGTGGACCTGGTCGTTCGGACGAAGACGGCCTGACGCAGAACGCCATCGCAGACCGGCCGAGCAATTTCCAAGCGTGCTCCTTCAATCGCCGCCGCTCAACCGTTGGGGCGCTGGGTTCAAATCGTGTTCCGGCGCGACTGCCGACAGGCGTTTGGTTTTCGGTAGTTTAGCGAGAGGGATTTGCGGGGGCCCGCAACCCGCTGAATTTGGGGTTCTCCTGGTCGGCGGCGTGATTAGCCCCGTATAGCACCTGCCCCCTATTCCCCGAATTCGACAGGTCAGGCTAACCTGTAGACGGTCTTCCGGCTCGGTCGAGTAATTGGGGAGCGTCAGAGTTGAACTTCTGGATGACTGCTCTTGCCGCGGCAGCAGGGATCGTCGCGTTCTTCGCCTGGTCAAACCGTCAGACGGGAAAGGCGCACGCCCGCTTTACAGCGAAGGACGTGGACGATGCTCTGTCGGAGCTCCTGGGACCTGATGCGCAGGACCACGACACTTTTGACCTGTTCCTCGCTTGGCCGATCGATGATCCGTATCTTGAATCCATTCGCCAGGAGTCCCTGAGGATTTGCCGAGAGTGTCTACCGGGCCCGGGTAAGGACATGAACGAAGAGGGAGAGCGACGAATTGCTGCTCTTCTGAACGAGCTGCGCGGCGGCGCCGGTCACGGCGCCCGCGGCGCCGATGGCCGCATGGACCCCCAATGAAGAACATCATGATCATCGATGGAGCGGAGAACTGCGTCTATGACGTCTTCGCCGCACCTGATGATGATTTCGCGCTCATTTCCCGGAAGGGACCGATATTGCGTTCATAGAAGACATCGAGCGCCGTCAGGACGCCGACCGTGTCATGGAAGTCCTGAATGGAATCTGGTCGAACCGCGTTCCAAAGAACCAGGCCATGGGAATTCACGGCATGCTGTTCTATCAGTTGTATAAAAAGCGCCAGTACCTATCCGACCCTGCGAGATGAGGAAGCCGCCAATCCCGATGGCTCGCGACTTCGTTAGAGCCGATCCGGCCGACACGTCAGCAGGAGCCGTCCAGTGAAGCCCACGGTCTACCTCGAAACGACGGTCATCAGCTACCTGACTGCTGCGCCAAGCCGAGACATCGTGCAGGCCGCTCACCAGCAGATCACTCGCGAATGGTGGGAGGGACGACGGAACTTCGACCTGTTCGTGTCGCAGGCGGTAATCACGGAGGCGGGTCGGGGTGACCCGAGCGCGGCGGCGCGACGACTGGCGATGGTCGAGGACGTCGCCATCCTGGAGGTCACGGAGGACGCCAGCAGGCTGGCAGAGGCGTTCATCGTGCAACACGCGCTTCCGGCCAAGGCCGCCGTGGATGCGCTCCACATCGCCGTCGCCGTGGTGATGGGGATGGACTACGTGCTAACGTGGAACTGTACGCATATCGCCAACGCTGTCATCAGGCCGAAGATTGAGGATGCCTGCCGGCAAATGGGGTACGATCCACCAGTGATTTGCACGCCAGAAGAGCTGATGGAGTGACTATGGCGCGAGACGAAATCGTTGACGAGACACGACGCGTCCGCGACGAGTTTGCCAAGTCGCACGACTATGACGTCAAGAAGATCGTGCGCGCTCTGAAGCGGGCGGAAGCATCGAGTGGGCGCAAGCTCGTTCGCCTCTCGCCACGCCGCTCAGGAAAGCGCCCGGCAAAGCGGAAAACGGGCTAACACGACGCGCGGTAAGCACCGATCGGATCGCCGTTCGACATGTCCGCGTAAGGCCCACCGAAGCGCCGACCGCATTCCCCATATCAGCCACCCTCATCCCCTGGTCGCGTGCCGTTCGACCGCTCAACGGGGGAACGGGGTGGGGGAACGGAAATCCGGGAGCACCGTTCCCCCATTCAACTCCTTCAATCCGCGTGGGCGCTTCGGCCCAATCCAATAAGGTATCCGTTTCGCCCATCGCCAAAAGTCCTTAAGTGGCAGTCCATTGGCAACCAAGAATCGGGCGGCGCTCTGTGCCGCCCGTGTTCCAGCCGGTGCGGTGATCGTAACGACGCAGGGAGGCAAGTGGGGCGTGAGCGACCCCCATTTCGCTGCCCCCTTCTTCGCCCCAAGCCCTGTCACGAGGGGGTCGCTCACGCCCCACTTGCGTGTCTCGTTCGTCCGGTCGAACTGCACTCGTCCGCAGTCATTCGTCGAGCGCGGCGCCGCGTGTTGTCAGCCGCACCGTCCGATTTAACGCGTCGGTCAGGTTTCGCCGGGAAGCTGCGTTCTTCAGGGTGAGCGCGCACTCGCCCTGAATCACCGCCTGCAGCGACTGTTGAACCGTTGCCTCCTGCCTGTTTTTCGCCAGCGCGTCTCGAATCGTTTTGCGAGTGTCAGAGCGCCATTAGTGGTGCGCACTGCGGCCATCACGACGCGATTGTCCGGCGGTCCTCGGCAATTACGTGATGGCCAGGACGAAAGGCACACGTCAGACCTGGGCAACAAGGGATTCGGTTCGTTGCAGGAGTTACGGCGGTATGATGCGGTCTCGAGAGACACGTGCTCGGCGGAGGCGGCGTCGGATCGAACGGGACCGCCCGCGCGATCGCGACACGGACGCACTGCGATTGCTCGTCCGTATTCTCGCTCGTGACGCCGCACGTGAGGCATTCGCGCGCACGCTGGCAACGGAGGAGCCGGATCGACTCGACACACCGCAATGAAGGTCGGCATTTACGCCCGATACTCGTCGGACAACCAGCGCGATGCCTCTATCGCGGACCAACTGAGGATCTGCCGAGAGTACGCCACGCGGCAAGGCTGGATCGTCACGCAGGAATTCACGGACCACGCCGTCTCAGGTGCCACGCTCCGACGCGCCGGGTTCCAGTCACTGATGAGCGAGGCCCTCGGCGGGCGCTTCGACGTCGTCCTCGCGGAAGCGCTGGACCGGTTCAGCCGGGACCAGGAGGACACCGCCGGACTCTTCAAGCGGCTCACCTTCGCCGGCGTGAATATCGTCACCCTCGCCGAAGGGGACATCACCCATCTGCACGTTGGGCTGAAGGGCACGATGAACGCGCTCTTCCTGAAGGACCTCGCCGACAAGACACGGCGAGGACTCCGCGGCCGCGTGGAACTCGGGAAGTCCGGGGGCGGTCTCTGCTACGGCTACAAGGTGACGCGCGCAGCGAACGACGGCGTGGCGGTAGCAGGCGATCGCGAGATCGTTCCGACCGAAGCAGAAGTGATCCGTCGGATATTCCGCGACTATGCGGTCGGGGTGTCACCCAAGGCGCTCGCCAGACAACTGAACGCGGAGCGCCGGCCGGGACCCGGTGGCGCATCATGGAATCCCAGCACGATTCATGGGAATCCGGCACGCGGCACTGGAATCCTCAACAACGAGCTGTATGTCGGCCGGCTCGTGTGGAATCGACTGCTAAACGTCAAGGACCCGGATTCAGGCAAACGCGTCTCGCGTCCGAACCCACCGTCGAGTGGGTGACAACCGACGTTCCCCAGCTGCGCATCGTGGACGACGATCTGTGGCACCAGGTGAAGGCGCGGCAAGCAGAGATGCGTCGCGTGACGTCGAACGGGGATCCGAAACGATTCAATCAAGCGCGGCGACCGAAGTTTCTCTTCTCTGGGCTAACGAAGTGTGCCAAGTGCGGCGGCGGGTACGTGATTTACTGGCGCGACCGCCTGGCGTGTTTCGGCGCGCGCTCACGCGGCACGTGCACCAACCGCTTGACCATCAGCCGCCAGGAGGTGGAAGAAACGCGTCCTCGTGGCACTCCGCGACAAGCTGATGCGCCGGGACCTGTTCGAGGACTTCTGCCGTGAGTACGTGCGCGAGCTGAATCGGCTGCGGATGGAGCACCGCGCCAGCCTGTCGCACGGTCGCCAGGAGCTCGCGGCAGTCGAGCGCGAGATCCGCAGATTCATCCAGGCCATCAAGGACGGCGTCCTTGCGCTGTCCATCAAGGACGAGCTCCTCTCGCTCGAGGCGATGAAGGCGGAACTGCAGTCACGTCTCGAAGCCCCGGAGATGCCGGAGCTGCTGCACCCGCGCATGTCCGACGTCTATCGCGAGAAGGTTGGCAGCCTCTGTCTGGCGCTGGAGGACGAGGAGAGTCGCACCGGCGCGGCTGACGCCATTCGAGCACTCGTCGAGGCGATCCTGCTCGAGCCCGACGGCGAACGTCTGAAGATCACGCTGAAGGGCGATTTGGCAGGGATGCTGGGTGCGGCCAGAAACACGAAGAGGTCGCCAGATACCGGCGACCTCATGGTCCAAATAAAGTTGGTTGCGGGGGCGGGATTTGAACCCGCGACCTTTGGGTTATGAGCCCACAGATGTGTCGACTTCACTCAATGTTTTCAGCCTCTGCCAGCCTACACTACCAGCCGCTTTCCTACTTCCCGTGGCAACGCTTGAACTCTTGGCCGCTACCGCAGGGACACGAATCGTTACGGCCGACACCAGCGAAGAACGCCTTATTGTGCTCAGCGACGTAGTCGATCGCGGTCGTTGACGGCGCTCGAAACGACATCCAGGTCTGTCCATTCACGTTGGTGATTGTGAAGTCACCCCAGGTGATCACATCCATTCCAATAATCGCTCCGAAGTTTGGGAACGCCGGACACTCCGTAACGACGAAGCCAGCCATCGTGACCTTGTTTGGCAGGTAGAAATTGACTACATATGTCGGACTAATGCTCTGGCCCCCCGCGTGGTTGAGGTTTGTCGCGCCGCTCGGTACCAACCCAAGAGCCTTCACGAGGTCTTGGGAGATAACGCTCTTGCTCGCGCCGGTATCCCATAGCGCTTTTGTTGCAACGCGCGTCGGAAGCGGATCGGGTGGAGCTTTCACGTCATACGGCAGGGACACCTCAAGATCCGAGATGACCTGCGCTGCCTTGCCGGGGAACTTGACGGTAAGCGCTTGGAAGCTGGGAGGGCCCGCCACGGCGGGGTTAATTGATCGTAACCGTGTAGGCTTCCGGCCCAGGCGAGCATGGCTGAACCATGAACGTGCCGGGCTGGAATCGCTTCTGTGCTTCCAAGTAGGCTTCCAGCGGATTGCTGTAGACGCCGACTAGGTCCTCACCGCGCAGCACCAGCACCTTGCCGTCGTATTTCTTTACAAGCTCGGCTTGATGCGCGATGAAGAACTTTAGTTCTGATTCAAACACGGTGGTGCCCTCGCTCAGATTATATCCGTCGCCCCCATAGGGCCGCGAACAATACCACGAAACACTGAGCAAAATGACGGTAATTGCCTAGTGAATCCCGCCTTCAACTGGGAGCGCAGCCAAGTCGGTTCCCGGCTCCGGTTCAGGCGCCTGCCAGCCCGAGAACCGCCCAGCCAGCGTATCGCTCGCGCCCTTCATGCGCGACGCCAGGATGCCTTGGTAGTGCCGCCGCGTCGTCGCGAGATCGCGATGCCCGAGCAGCGCGGAGACGTCGGCTGAGATCGGTGCCCCGCTCCCCGAGCTCCAGCGCGACGCTATGCCTCGCCTGATACGGCCGGACATCCTTTGGCCAGCCGGCCGCGTAGAGCGCCTTGGCGTAGTCGCTCGCGTCGAAGGTGCCCCAGGCGCCGGCCGCGACAAACGCCTGCCACGCGGCCAGCATCTCGTCATTCAACCAGATGGCCCGCGGCGTCCCGCCCTTCGCGGTCCGAACCATCCAGACGCGTCGCTCGAGATCCACGTCGGCCGGCTCCGTGCGTTTCACTTCGGCGGGTCGGACGCCCGTCGACGCGATGATCATGAACCGCCCTCGCGTCTTCGGATCGGTCTTTAGGTTCTCGGCCACGGTCCGGAAGACCTTCGCCGGCACGAGGATCTTCGGCGTGTCCGGAACAGGGAGCTTCCCCACTTCATCGCACGGCGTCGGCGCCTTCTCTCCGTCGAGGATGTGGAATAGATGCTGTAACGTCTGGACGCGGTTGTTGATCGTCTTCGGGGCGTAGTCGTCCGCGGCCCACGTCGCCCGCGCCTTCCGGACATGTGCTGCCGTTAGGTGCGAGCGCCGCAGCGACCCATACAGCGCCGTCCAGGCGTCCAACTCGCACACCCGCGACTTATAGCTGGCTAGGTGCTTCACCTGCGCCAGATACGCCTTGGTATCGGCCTGCAAGGTACCGCGCTTCGCCGTGCCCGGTTGGCCATGTTGGCGTCGGAGATCCGCACGCATCCCGTCCTGCCATTCGCGGAGGTCCTTGAACGGTGTATCGAACGGGAACCGCTTTTCCCGCTGGAGCGCCTGGTCGCCGGTCCCAACCTTCACGGTCGCCGACAGGCCATAGACGTCTTTGTAAAATGCCCTTGCCGATCCGTTTTCGCCGCGTCTTCTGCTTACGCAATCACGCGCCCCCTTTCACCCTTCAAATAGCTCTGAAGTCCAGACGGGTTCTTCGGCGGATCATCGGCGTTGCAGTCGGGGCACGGTTCACCAGGGCCTGCACACGCATCGTGAGGCCACTGGCGATCCTGGTGCTGTTTTCGCAAATCCATCGCGCACACTGACAGCGGGTAAACGTTCGTCGCCTTTCACGCGCCGCCTTTCCGTGTCGTGCGCTTGCGCTCCGTTTTCTGTGGGGTGACGCCTTGCTTCTTTAGCCAGAGCAAGATCCCGCGTCGAATCTGTTCACTCTCGCCAATGCCGTAGCGAACCTTAATCCGTTTCAGGGCCGCCGCTACTTCCGTATCGATTTTGAAGCTATACAGCCTCTTTGGCGACAACGTCACCCCCTGACTTATATAACATTATATACGTTTTATCACTCGGTGTCGCGCACGGCCAGAACTGGGTTCCACGCCCTGAGGCTGGCCGGACCGAACACTGTGTAGCAGACTGGACAGTCGTACGGTGGGCCCGGATTCCCGCCAGTGCTGGTTCGGGGCAGCGCTCCGATGTCGTGGATGCCGCAGATCTCCGCCAGCTTCCGACGGTCCACCGGATTCATCTCCGCGTTCAAGCGCTTCATGGAGCGTCAACACATCCCCAATTTCGATCGCTGTTCAGTGGTTGTCAGTGATACTCCTACACGCACACGTCCTACAGCTGACATTCGCGCGGTGGCTGAGAGGAGGACCGACTTGCACACAATGATGCTTCGGTGCTCCGAGATGGCTGCGGAACTGCATCCGCTCAGCGCGTGGCGCCGAACGACCCGCGTGCATGTCCCTACTGTGGCACCCTCGAAGGCGTTGAGTTCGACGCTGCCATCGGCAGATTCCGTTGTATGCGGCCTGGTTGCCGGTACAAAGCGGCGCTCAAGCGGCCTATCGACCGCCGCCGTAAAGATACGGGACCACCACCCGGCGTAGGCGAGCGCCGGTCCGGTCGCGAGAGGAGAAAGAGCACTGGTGCATGAGCGCTCTTCTGCACCACTCCGATAGTCTCCGGAATTCATCTCCGCCGCGCGTTCTACACTTCGTGTACCGTCACACGGCGCCTTGCTCAATTTCTCCTCGTTGAGCGGCGGCCCATCCGATTGCCTCGTCGCGGAGAATGAATCGACGGCCGGCGACGAACTCGCCATCCCTGAAAATCTGCGCTTCCCAACCGACACCCCCGCCATGGAACCGGAGTTCCGCAAACCACTCAACTCCGGCCCTTTCCGCGGTCCAGAGCGGCTCACCGCGCCGTCGTTGCCGCGGCTCTGGACGGTAGTTCGGTGCGTAGAACGGATCGTCGACCACTTTTCAGGTTCCTGAACGTTGATGAATTGAGCATCGTACGGAACCTGTGTGTCAAGGCAAGTCGAATCATGCATTAACTGCAAACATCTATTCCGGAACTAACGGCCGATAACAATGGCGGGTTCCCATGCCGTGGAAGTGTCCCGCGTGCAGCACCACGATTGCCCATGCCGCCGCTGAGACCGCGCCCCTTGTTGGCCTCGTGTATCGGTGCGCCGTGTGCCGCTTGGAGCTGACCGCAGACCCACGGACGGGCAAACTCGAACTCGTCCCATTCCCGTCCGCCGAGCCGCCAAAACGTCGGTTCCCAATCTAGCTCCCTGGAGCCATCTTCCGATGCCAAAAAGAATGAAGCGGCTATTCACAGAGATGACATCCCGTCCATACCCTCCCGCCCCTCAACTGTTCTGTCCAGAGTGTCAGTTACCGCTCGTGTACCGCTTCACGATCTATGGCGGCGTCGAACAGCCGGAACGCTGGGACAGCCTCGCATGTCGAATGCATGGCATGTTCGAATACCGCCAGCGCACACGCAAACTACGGGCTGACAAACCGAGCTGACGACGGAGTCGTTGTTTTTCATTACGACTCATCGGCGTGCGTCCGCCGCCGCAGGCGAAGAGCCCTGAGTCGATAAAAACGTGGGTGAGAATTCTGCCTCAACTGCGAAAAGGCGTGACATCCCGGTGACGCTGGGGCATAGTGCACGGGTTTTGTCGGACACAATCCTACGCACGTTCTGGCTGTCGGACCTGTTCTGCTGCACGCTGGTCCGAGAGGAGAGGCGGCTGCGAGTCCAGGTGACCGCCGGCGGACGGCCCTTGTTTACCGAGCTCTGCGGGAACGCCCAGGCTGCGGCCAAACGCGCGAAGGTGTTGCGCGGCATTTTCGGCGGCTGCGAGCTCGGGACACGGCTGTTGCTGAGGCCCACCACAAGAGCATGAGGACGGCGGGGATTTCTGTCCTAATCCTCTACGGCGGAGAAAGCCCTCATTCAATGGATTGTCCTCGTCGGCGTGTCCGGCGTGGCGAGCAGCGCCAGCAATAATTCCGTCAGGATTATGAGGCGAACTCGCTGCACGCGTTGCCGCAGATCGTCGAACTGTTGGCCCCGCCGCTGTTCTAACGCAGCCAGGTCCGCGCCGATCGCTTCGGCTTCGGAGAGCACGAGCAGCCGATCCGCGACGAGCGCCAGATCAACGGCTTGCATGTGTGGCCTCGCCAGCTTCGAGTAATAGCACACGATCACGGAGTTCGCCGTTCTGCTTCTCGAGCGCCGCGATCCGATCGTGCAGCGGTGCGAGTGCCGCTTTGACGACGTCCACGATCGCGGTCGCGACGATCTCCTGTTCCTTCTTATTCATGGCTGCGTCCGTGCGAGATTGGCGGCGCGCAACGCCTCGACAATGCCAGCGACGAGCGCGGCGCGTTCCTCGGCTACTTCGTCGGGCGTGTGGCCAGCGGCGCGCTGGCGATCCAGGTGGAACTGCACCAGCGCGCACACTTGATTGACGATCAGTTGCACGCCGGCGTCGAGTCGTTTCGTCGCGGCCATCAGTAACTCACCGTCATGTAAACGACCGAGCCCGTTTGCGCCCGCAGGTAGGAGAGCCAGCGCGTGACTTTGATGGCCCACAGATTTCGGGGCCACAGAGATTCAAACGTGGTCGCCGCGATGGGTGGGTTTGTCGGCGTATCGTCCATCTGGATGAGCGCCTCTTGCGTCGTGGTAATGTCGACCACGCCCGTGTCGCTATAGAGAATGCAGCTCGCATCCACGAGCGTGATTTGCGCCGGGGAATTGAGACTCAGCACGAGCGGGATCCCGAACAACGTCCTCGGAATATCCACCGCCGCCGTGCCGCCGATCGTCGCCGCGATGCGATACGCCGTCATCGGCCGCATGATCCACGTCAGGCCGTTGCCGGCCGTCGTGATGGCCGCGAGCATGCCGGCGAGGTCCGCATTGATCTGCGCCGCCGTCGAGCCGGTGCTGGTGATGGCCGTGGCACCGTTGGTGATGGCCGCCGGCCGCAGACCCGCGCTGAGCGTGACGGTGTTTCTTAAAAACTGCCCGTCGATGTACGCCGCGATGCCGGCCGCGACGGTCTCGCGCACGGTCCGTTCCGCGTCTGGGTTTCCGATCTGCAGGAGCTCCTCCGACATCACCACGAGCTTTTGCGCTTTGTACGCTTCCTGGCTGAGCGTGTCGAAATCCGCCTTCGCCGCGGGCGTGCCGAGTCCTTCCCCCACCCACGCGCCGCCGGCACCAGTGCCGATCTCACGGGCTACCTTCGTCCGAAATGGCACCTGTCTGAATTTTGGAGTGAGCGTGCCAACAATGCTCCTGCCGCGTTCGAGCGTAATCGCCTCGCCCGCCACGCCGTAGACCGCGAGCGGCCCGGCAGCCGTCGAGTCGGTCGTGGTCATTGGCGCGATGGCCGCCTTGTAGAGCAGTTCGAAGGTGGCATGCACCGTCGGCGTGTCTTTCAACCGTGCGGCGGTGTCGAGTGCGGTCCACGAGTCGCCGCGACTCATGCCCAGGACCATGCAGTAGCGAGAGAACGCGGTGCCCGTGGGCAGCGCGGACACGACGCGGGTAGCAGTAGCACTCATTAGAGTTCGCCTCTACGCCTCAGTAGACGCGAAGCGCGCTGCGTGTGCAGGGTTTGGAAACCGTTTCCAAACCACCGGCGACCAAAAGGTGGGCCAGCAGCGTTACGGAAGTCGCCTACACAGGAGTCGTGTCTATAATTCTCGGCCATGTGGGTCTTGATGATTTGGTTGGCCACCATCGTTTCGGACGAATGCTGCCAGCCGACGCGCGTAAGCATTGCGGCGTTTTATGGAGCAGCCCAGACTGTCGGTCAAACAGACAAAAAGGAACCAATTTCCAGAGAGGCATTTCTCGCAATCGAATGGCGCTTCGGCTCGGAAGGAATCTCTGCTGGCACGCCGATAGAGGGTTTTCCGATTTCGTTCAAAGCAGACGCTTCGGTTGAATCACGGAATCTTGGCGGAATGCGATGGTCGCTGACTGACGGAGTCCTCGAATTGTCCTACCGCAATTCCCAGCCCGGGCCGCGACCCGTTCGACTCCGATTTGAGTGGCGAGAACCTGGCGTATTCTGGTCGTGTTCGCCGGTGCCGGCGCTGATCGCGCCGAAGCCGATCTTTGCGAAAGAGTTTGAGACGCGACGTTGCCGGTGACATGCAGTCCATCTTCATCCTCAGCCACACTTGCCTGCAACGAGCCCGACAAAGCTGGACACGCGGCCCGCCAATCTGAAATCTGAAATCTACGATCTGAAGTTCATGAGGGATTCGTCCCCAGCCGGTCTCGCCCCTCCATCAGCACCCGACGATCCGCCAGGCGGTGACTCGAAAGTCCACGCCGTCCTTTTGCACCATTAGCCCGTCGATCGAAATGCCGGCCGCGCGCGCGAACAGTTTGCCGATCTGCTTCGCTGTCATCGAGCCCACCGCGAGGCGAATCGCGGGCGCGTCATCCTCCACAAGGTCCCGAGAGGTCAGCCGCTCGGAACCGCGCACCCCCACGATCGCCGGCAAGATGCGACGCAGAATCACGCGATCCTCACGGCTGAGCAGCGGCCGACGGTCCCGCGTCAGCACCTCGCGCAGCGCGCGCACCTCCGACACGATCTCGTGTTGAGCCTTCAGCTGCGCCAGCAGCAACGCCTCGACTGGCGGAATGGCTGCCACCTGATGGACCCGCCTCCCAGGCATGTCAGTAGCGGTGCTCCGTGAGGAACTGCTGTTGCCAGCGCGTGAACCCGTCGCCGCGAGGCGTCTGCTTGCGGACCCAATACGGCGCGAATCCATGCGCGCGCGCCTCGGCGGTCAGGGTCGCGGCGTGTTCCGCCCACAACCGATTGCCCACGGGCGTGTAGTCCCACCTGCCATCCGGCCGTTTGACGGCGTCCAGCGCCTGCTGGACCCACCCCCGCAGCCGACACGGCGGCGGCGTCCCGACCATCAGACTGAAATGCCACGCGGGCGATGGCAGCGCGTCGTCGGCCCCGTGCTTCGTAACTGGCATCAGCCCACCTTCTGCAGTCGCCGCTTCGGCGACCACTCATCGCCAGATGGCCGGCCAGGACGCCGGGCGGGTTGGCCATCGGTGAATTTCAGCTGCCGCCAGAACCGGAGCCCGGTATTTGCCGAATCCATGCTCAGCTTGAGCAGCGCGGCCTGCTCGCGGCCCGTCGCCGTCGCCGCTTGGGCCGATACCGCATCCGACCGGTCAAACCACTGCAAGGCCCGCCGGAACGTCACCAGCTCGAAATCGGCGAACCGGTGCCGGTCCGTCAGCTCGCGCCACAGGTCGGCCGACTGGGGGCTCAAGCCCTGCGGAATCGGTAGTGATGCCATCGCAACCCGCCCTTCCTATCTGGACCGGGAAATTCCGGCCCGCCGCCAATAAATGCGGTTTGTTTGGATAATCCTGCGTGTGGGCCGAAGGTGGTTTCCCCGGCCGCACTCGCTGAACATCGTTTAAGCCACATGGAGTCAACAACTTAAGGTTACTGGAGGTTTTGCCCATGCGTTTTTTTGGGCTGGGGCCGATTTCCGGTCGACACCTACGGAGGAGATCTCCACCCCGCATCTCAACGCTGGACCCCCACACCCGTAGGGAACAAAATCACTCTGCTGAGCGGTTACCCCCCCCGCAATGTCGGGACATTCGACCCGCGCCCCTCCTGGATGTCCGATTCCGCTTCGCTCATCCTTTCGCCCTAGTACGGATCAAGCTCATGCAGGAGTTGACCGTCCGTCGTTACGTGAGAGTCGGTGGTGAAGTCCTTTCGATCCTGACTGCCATCGTGTCTCCGGGTGTTCCAGGCACCGTTGCGGAAGAGCCAATCGTCGGGATGTTGCAACCGCTGGATCGCCCTGATGACAATCAGGATGAAGACTTCTCACCGCTGTCTCGGCGTTTGGAGGCAATCGCCCCGTCCTCGATGACCCAACCGATCCACTACAGTTCGGACTACACGCTCGACGTGAACGGCTGGCCGCCGATCGTCTATCTGCACCGCCGCTGAAATCCGTGCGTCACGCCGCCGCGAGCGGTTCCGTTGTTCTCGCTTCGGTGCATTCGCCAGGAACCCTTCGAGGGCACGACGGATGCCTTCTTTGTGCTGGTCAGGTGTTCTCATTGGATCGACTCCCGGGCGTCGGCGGCGTGGTTGACGATCGCGAGTAGGTGCAGCTTCCACTTCCGCAAGCCTGCCCGGTCCTCATCGGTGAGCAGGTTCCGCGGCCCGACCACCAGCACGTCGCCGTCTTCGCGACGCAGATGCAGCCCGCGTTGTTCAAGGTCGAGCGCGAGACGCACCGCCGCGAGCGGCAGTGTCAGCCCGGGCAGCGTCACAAATTCAGTAGTGCTCATCGCCGCCGTCCTCCTCTCCCCCCTGTTCTATGTGTCCATGCGTCATCTCGCCTGTCGTTATTGAGGTTTTCGCGTTTTTCAATGTGTCAGCGGCCACAACGCCCTGACACATAGAAATTGCAGGTTCAGGCCCGTGTTTATTGGGTTCCTGACGCAATGACACTTGCGAGGGGAGGTATCGAGCGATCGCGTCGTCGAAGGCGTCCCGGCGATACCCACGGAGGCGCTCCAAGCGGGTGGGATGGATCCCAAGCGGCCCGAGGAGCCGCGCCAGCCCGCGCCCGGTGATCGGCTTGTCGTGCCGCCACGTCGCCCACGGCCGATCGTCGGCCGCCTTCAACTTTTCGAGTAGATCGTTGGTGGCGATGACGGCCACGGTGCTGTCGTTCAGGATGTCGCGCACGTCGCGCAATAGCTCGACGACGATGTCGGTATCTTCACGTGCGCCAGCAAGGACAATGGCCGCCTGCCGCGCCCGGTCAGCCCAGTCGGCGCCAGCCAGGTCCGCCAGGGCGAGGAGCGGTTCCCACACGTCGGCGCAGCGGTCATCCAGGCCCGACGGCAGCGCAGGACGAGCGCTGCGGAGTTCATGCAGGACCGGATCGCGTTTCAGCCAGGCGATCAACGCT
This sequence comes from uncultured Acidobacteriota bacterium, assembly GCA_963728825.1. Classification (GTDB taxonomy): domain Bacteria; phylum Acidobacteriota; class Vicinamibacteria; order Vicinamibacterales; family CAVVIG01; genus CAVREM01. The sequence continues at coordinate 443,823 of CAVSLA010000004.1, read as the reverse complement.
TGGCGAATCGGTGCGGCCGCGGCATGGCCGTCGCGTTCCCGCCACCGAGCGCAGGGTTCATCTGTGGTTCGCCGCCGCAATTCGATCCGGATAGCCCGGTCGGCCACCGTGCCCGGCAGTTCGCCAATTCCGGCGAGCGCCTTCGCGGAGAACGTCGAGAAATCCTTCACGCTGATGTTGGCGCCCTGGCCGATGCAGATGGTGGCCCGCCCCGAGGCGCGATACCCCGAATTAAGCAAGCCGCGAAACGTCTCAGCGAATTCCTGGTCACCTTTGAACGTCGCGTCGGATTCGTCGTACAAGAGGGTCGGGCGTTCGGCGTCGACCTTGCGCACCAGCGCCGCCGCGCTCACGCGACCAGTCAGCCACGGCTTCGCCACAAGCGGTTCGAGCGTCTCAAGTAGCCGCGTCTTCCCGGCACGCTTCGTTGCACTCGTGATCTGCAGGTACGGCGTGCAGTCAGCCGCGTCGATCGTATGCGTGTGCGCGGTCCATAGCGCGATTGCGATCGCTTGCTCGACGGTGAGCACCACATAGGTACAGGATGAACACCTCAACGTCGTGCAGGATGGCCGTCAGCGCCGGCACCGAGGCTTGGCTGTTCGCTGGGATTTTCCCGGCCGCGTGTTCGATGAACGTGACAGAGTTCATGCGGCCACGCCCGCTTCGAGCAGGAGTTGTTGACGCAATTCCCGATACTCGTCGTGGACACGGTTGGCGGAGGCTTGCAGCCGCCGGTACCGCACCGTCAGATCACGGAGCGCATCGAAGCCGGCGACAGCCAGCTCGCGATACACAGCCACGTCAGCCTCGAGGCTCGCGACGCGTTCGCGGAGCTCCAGTTCGCGTCCGGCAAAAAACTCAAGCGCGGCGTCCTTCGCTGTGGTGGGTGGTGCTACACTGCGGTCGTCGTTCCCCTGCATCGTCGGTTCCCCCATGGCGCCCGCTCCCCCGCGGGCGCTTCGCTTTTTCAGGCGCGTCGCCGTCGCCCGCCGCCGGAGATCCAAGCCAAAATCACGTCGCGCGACCAAGAGGGGCGGCCCGGGATCGGCAGCGGGTCGGGGAGCTGTCCCGCGCGGCGAAGCCGTTCAATCGTTCTCTCTGATCGATTCGACGCGGCTGCGAGGTCCCGCTTGTAGCAGACCAGCGGGAGATCATCGGGTGACGTGATCGTGTTGGACATGGCACGGCCAGTGTCCGACGGAATCCGCCGATTAGGGAGTGCTGAAATTACGCGGGGGGATGCGACGAGGGGATAGGCGCGTCGATGCAGTCGAGCAGCACCTGGGCGCGCCGAATGGAATGCTGCACGTCTGCTCGTGAGCACCCGCGGTCAATCGCGAGCCGCTTTTTCTTGATTGGCGGGTCTTTCACGACACAGAGATAGAACCGCTCGATGTGCTGCTCGATGTTCTCCAGGCGGAAGCCGCCCATCGCGCCGGGTCGCTGCTTTGGTCGCTTGCCGGGCATCGCCCAGGCGAGCCCTTCGGGGACCGTGACTTCGACTCGTGGCGCACCTTCCAGGGCGCGTTGAAACTCCCATCGGAGCATCATTGGCAGCCAACGCTGATAGCGCTGGAGCTTCAACTCGCGCACCAGAGTGTTGAGCTGAACCGAATCTTCGTAGAGGCATCGCATCGCTGCATCTTCGGTGAACTGGCCAGCGTCTTCGTAGCGGATGACGCGAGCCAGCCAGTCGTCGTAGGCGCGTTGCACACGCGAATCGTGACGCAGGAGGACCCTCGGTAGCAGTCGCATCGCGTCGCCTATCCGGAGCGCCGCCGGCTCGCTGCTGGCGATATGGTTTGCGAGGTCTGTCTGTGATGCGCCGCCCTTTGCCATTCTGCGACAGAGTCTGCCCGCAGGATACCAGACCGCGCCACTGTGCCAGCCTGACTGCCAGCCGATCCTGTCGGAGAGTGGCAAATCGTGTCGGAAAATGGCGGGTTAATCGAGATCGGCCGATCGAAATGAAAAAGGCCGAACTCTAATGAATTCGGCCTTGAAACATTGGTTGCGGGGGCGGGATTTGAACCCGCGACCTTTGGGTTATGAGCCCAACGAGCTACCGGACTGCTCCACCCCGCGTCACTGTGAGGACTTCATAGTCTATCACAGCGAAAACCGCCGGGCTTCCGTCGCCCGTTTCCTCCCTACTGAGCCAGTGCCTTCGCGATCGCCGCACGCAGCGCCGGATCTTCCGGCGTGACCTTGCTGGGGAAAAATGCGACGACCTTGCCGTCCTTCCCGACCACGTACTTGCTGAAATTCCACGCCGGCAGGTTGCCGGTCGAGCCCAGATACGTGTAGATCGGCGACTGGTCCGCGCCCGCTTTCGTCACCACCTTCTCGAACATCGGGAAGGTCACGTCGTAGGTCAGCTTGCAGAAGGTCGCGATCTCCTGCGCGGTGCCCGGCTCCTGCCCGCCGAAGTCGTTGCTCGGGAAGCCGAGCACGTTGAATGCCTTGCCCTGCATCTCATGCTGCAGCCCCTCCAGGCCTTCGTACTGCGGCGTGAACCCGCACTTGCTGGCGACGTTGACGACCAGGCTGACCTTGCCGCGATACTGCGCGAGATCCGCAGGCTTCCCGTCAAGCGTGTTCGTTTTCATGTCGTAGAACGAGCCCACGGTCCCTCCCGGCCGCTGTTGCGCGACGAGAGTCGCGGAAAGCGCGGCGGCGGCACACATCGCTGACACGGCACAGGCCGATCGCTTCATCACGGAGCTCCTAAAAGCCGGTCGACCCGGCTGGCACTATGACGCCGACGGCCCGCGAAGGGATCCGGCGTCGCGGCCTATTGTAGTTCCGGGGCGAACCGGGGCCGACACTACTATTAAATAGATGTCCGGAACGCCCCCAGCCCTCCCCACTTACGACGACGTCCTGAGCGCGGCCGGCCAGATTGCCGGGGCCGCCCACCGAACCGCGGTCGCCACGTCGCGCAGCGTCGACGGGCGGACCGGGTCACAGGTGTTCTTCAAATGCGAGAACCTGCAGCGCGCCGGGGCCTTCAAGTTTCGCGGCGCCTACAACGCGCTGTCGAGGTTGAGCGACGAGGAACGGCGGCGCGGCGTCCTGGCGTTTTCATCGGGCAACCACGCCCAGGCGGTCGCACTGGCCGGCCAGATTCTGGGCATCCCTCGCGTCATCGTGATGCCGACCGACGCGCCGGCGGTCAAACGCGCGGCGACCGAAGCGTACGGCGCGAGCATCGTGTCCTACGATCGGCAGAAAGAAGACCGCGAAGTCATCGGGCGCCGCCTTGCCTCCGAGCGCGGCCTGACCATCGTCCCGCCGTTCGATCACCCGCACGTCGTCGCCGGCGCGGGCACGGCAGCGCTCGAACTATTTCAGGACGAAGGGCCACTCGACGTGTTGCTGGTGCCCTGCGGGGGCGGCGGTCTGCTGTCGGGTTCAGCGCTGGCGGCGCGATCGCTCGCGCCCGGCTGCCGCGTGATCGGCGTCGAGCCAGCCGCCGGCGACGATGCGACGCGATCGTTTCGGACGCGGCAGCTTCAGCGGGTCGACCATCCGGAGACGATCGCCGACGGCGCGCGAACCCCATCACTCGGGACGATCACCTTTCCGCTGATGCTGGCCAATGTCGCCGACATGACCACGGTCGACGACCGGACGCTGCTGCGTGCGATGTTCTACCTGTGGGAACGGCTCAAGATGGTCGTCGAGCCGACGGGCGCCCTCGCGGCGGCGGCGCTGCTCGAAACAGATATCGCGAAAGGCGCCGGCCGGGTCGGCGTCGTCCTGAGCGGAGGGAACGTCGACCTCGCGGAGATTGGCGCCTGGAAGGCCCGGCTTTAAGGCGTGTCCAGTCTCGATGCCGGCACGACCGGGGCGGCGCCCTGCGCGTGAAACGCCTCGACGATCGGCTTCCCGAGCCAGTCGGTGGGTTCCGGTAGGCCGAGCAGCCACAACGCGGTCGACGCGGTATCCATCGTCTGGATGGCGACCGTCTTCAGCTCGGCTGACTTCACGCCGCGGCCCCAGACAATCCACGGGATGGTGACGTCGAGCGGATTGTCGCTGCCATGGCCTTTGCCATGGCCGCCGTGATCGGCCGAAACGATCACCGAGAAGTTACCCGCTCCGTACGCCTTGTCGGCCGCGGCGAGCAGACGGGCGACCGCGCCGTCCGCAACCGCCACTGCACTGCGGTACTCGCTGCTCATCCACCCCGAGTCGTGGCCGGCGGTGTCGGGATCGCTCAAGTGGACGAACAGCAGGTTGGGACGCGCCTCTTCGAGATACCCCTCGACGTCCGCCACCGTTCGCTTGCTCGACCACTTCCCGAACCAGCCGCCCGGCGCCTGAGAATAATCGAGGGTCCCGGCACGCTGGAGCGTGTGGAATTTCGACTTGCTGAAGAACGCGGCGGTTCGATAGCCGTTGGCTCGCGCCACGCCGAAAATCGTCGGCACTTCCACGGTGTCGAACTTCGCCGCCGGAACGTTGTTCCAGGACACGCCGTGCCGCTCGGGCGGCTCGCCCGTCAACATCGAGGTATGAGACGGCAGGGTGTTGCTCGGCATGATCGTGTTCGCCGACAGCGAATAGCTCCCGGTTTCCATCATGCGATGCAACGTCGGTGTGTGCGTGGCCCCGAGCGCATCCGGCCGGAGACCGTCGACGGACACGACCAGCACATGACGGCTGACGCTGGACGCCGGCATCGACACATTCGCGAGCTGCGGCGTCGGCGAGACGACATACCGGGTGGCACAGCCCGCGGCCATCGCCAGGGCCATCACGACGATTCCCAAACGCAGACCTCGAACGGCCGGCGGTCGAACTGCGTCTGAAGAATGAGGGGGCAGGTATCCCACGTATGTTGACTCCCGGGGCAGGTGGCTCCTCCAGAGGACCTGTGCCGTTTTGCCCTCGTCAATGCGGTAGTATCGAACTATCAGCTTGATTCCCGGCTGAGATTCTGATGAATCCTGTACGCTCCCGCGCCGATTCGGCGGCTGCTCTTGCCATGATGTGCGCCGCGGCTGTCACGGCCCAGTTCGTGGCAGGCAAGGCCGCACGGGATGCGCTCTACCTGGCCAATCTCCCGGTGACGTCGCTGCCGGCGATGGTCGTCGTCACCTCGGCCAGCTCGATCCTGTTCGCGATCGGCAGCGCGAAATTGCTGCGCCGCTTGTCGCCCGCATCGTTCGTGCCGGCGGCCTTCGCCGCCTGCGCGGTGTTGTTCCTGGTCGAGTGGCTCTTCGTCGACGCCGCGCCGGCCTTGATCGCGCGCCTGGTCTACCTGCAGGTCTCGGGTGCGGGGCCGATTCTCGGCTCGGGCTTCTGGCTGATCGCGAGCGAACGATTCGATCCCCGCACCGCGAAACGAAGCTTCGGGCGTATCACGGCGGTCGGCACGCTCGGCGGGCTGGCGGGTGGCCTGGTTGCCGAGCGCGTCGCGGCGGTCTACGGCCTGTCGGCCATGCTGCCGGTGCTCGCGGTGTTGAACGCGGTGGGCGCCTGGCAGATCCGACGTCTGGCCGCACCGATGGACATCGTCGCGGCGACGCGCCGCGTGGCCGACGCACCCGAGCTCTCGCCGGCCCCGGCACGACCCGGGCTCCGCGCCCTGGCGCAGTTGAAATATCTCCGCGACCTGGCGGGGCTGGTGGCTCTTGGTACGACTGGCGCGGCGCTCGCCGATTACGCCTTTCGCGCCGAGGCGGCGGGCACGCTGGGCGGCGGCGACGCGCTGCTGCGCTTCTTCGCCATCTACTACGCGGCGGTGAGCCTGGTCACCTTCGTCGTGCAGGCCGCCGCAAGCCGCACGGCGCTCGAGCGGTTCGGACTCGGCGTCAGCGCCAGCACGCCGTCAGCGGCGCTGCTGCTCGGCGGCCTCGGCGGCATTGTCGCGCCGGGACTCGAAAGCATCGTCGCGGCGCGCGCCGGCGAATCGGTGTTCCGCGGTTCTCTGTTCCGCGCCAGCTACGAAATCTTCTACACGCCGATGGAAGCCGGCGAACGGCGCGCCGCGAAATCGATCATCGACGTCGGCTTCGATCGTCTGGGCGACGCCCTTGGCGCGGCCGGCGTGTGGCTCGTGCTGGTGCTCGCCGCGCCGGCGCTGCAGGTGCAGACGATTCTCTGGCTGGCGGTGGCAACGGCCGGGGTCGCGCTCTTCCTGACGACTCGACTCAGCCGCGATTACGTCGAGGCGCTGGAGCGCAGTCTGCTGAAACAAGGCGTCGAGTTCGAGCTGGGCGACGCCATCGATACGACGACCCGGACGACCATGCTGCGGACGCTGACCGAGCTGCGGCGTCAGGCGTCGACCCGGCCCGCGCCGGAAGTGGTCGACTCGGGGAGCGCCCGCCGCGCGACCGACGCCGAGGTTCTGCAAGTCGAGGCGCTTCGATCGCGCGATCGGGAACGGATTCTCGGCGCCCTCCAGACCAGGGAGCTCACCGCCTCGCTCATCCCGCACGCGATTCCGCTGCTCGCCTGGGACGCCGTGGCCAATGACATCGTCAATGCGCTGCGCCGGGTGGCTGAAGAAAATATCGGCGCGCTGACCGACGCGCTGATCGATCCCAACCAGGACTTCGCGGTCCGGCGCCGGCTGGCGAGAGTGTTCTCGGTGTGCGTGTCGCAGCGCGCCGCGGACGGCCTGCTGCTCGGCCTCGACGATGTGCGATTCGAGGTCCGGTTCCACTGCGCGCGATCGCTCGCGCTCATCCTCGAGAAGAATCCACGGATTCGCGTCGATCGCGAACGCGTGTTCGACGTCGTGCTGGCCGAAGTCGAGGTCGGGCGACCGGTCTGGGAAGGGCACCGCCTGCTCAAGGAGGCCGAGGGGCAGGAGGAACGTTTCTTCGCCGACGAGTTCGTCAAGGACCGGGCGAGCCGCAGCCTGGCCCACGTCTTCACGCTGCTGTCGCTGGTGCTGCCCTTCGAGCCGCTGCAGATCTCCTATCGCGGGCTCCATACAGAAGATGACCAGCTCCGCGGCACGGCGCTCGAATACCTCGAGAGCGTTCTGCCCAAGTCGATTCGCGAAGGCCTGTGGCCCTATATCGAGGAACGGCGCGGCCCCCTCGAGCGCACCCCTCGACCGCGCGAGGAAATTCTGGCCGACCTGATGAAGTCTCATCAGTCGATCGCGGTAAGCCTGGAGGCGCTGCGTCTGCGGGCGCGGGCCGGTAAGTCATGGCAAAACACGTAAAACTGATCGCTCCGTGCGCGGAGACGCCGGCGCGCAGCACCGCCGGAACCCGGTCATCCGGCCGGATGCCCAGCAGCCTGCTCGCCGATCAGGTCCGCCGGCTGACGGCGTCGAGCCAGGTCATCGCCGCGTGCTGGACATTCGGGCTGGTGATGGACACCTTCGTCGTCCCGCCGCTGCGCGGTTTTCCGCGCAACCCGTTGGCCATCTGGATAGAAATTGGCGGCATCCTGCTGTCGGCGGTCATGTTCGTATATCTCAGGTTCACGACCCGCCACACGGAATCCAAAGCCGTCGTTGGACTCGTGTTCATGGTGCTGAATGCGCTCGGCATCGCGGTCATGAACGGCTCGGCGATCGGCGGCACGCTGCTGAACATCCCGATGGTGTCGTGGACGGCGGTGCTGATTCTGATCTTTTCGATGATCTCGCCGACCTCGCCGCGCAGAATGCTGATCGCCAGTTTCGTGGCGGCGACCATGGATCCGCTCGTCTCATGGATCCGCTACGGGCTCGGCTATCCGGCCCTGCCGCCGTTCATGGCGGTCATCCACTATCTGCCGAACTACATCTCCGCGTTGATCGCGATGGTACCGTCGCGCGTCATGCAGGGGCTCGGCAAGCAGCTGCGCGAGGCGCAGGAGCTCGGCAGCTACCAGCTGGTCGAAAAGCTCGGCCAGGGGGGGATGGGCGAAGTCTGGCGCGCGGAGCACCGCCTGCTGGCGCGCGACGCCGCGGTTAAGCTGGTTCGGCCCGATGTGCTCGGATCAGGAGGAGTCGAGGACGCCCAGACAATCCGGCGGCGTTTCGAACGGGAGGCCCAGGCCACCGCAGCCCTCACCTCCCCACACACCATCAACGTCTTCGACTACGGGGTGACCGACGAAGGCACCTTTTACTATGTGATGGAGCTGCTCTCGGGCCGCGATCTCGAGTCCTTCGTGCGCGAGTTCGGTCCGGTTCCAGCCGATCGCGCCGTCTATCTGCTCCGGCAGGCGTGCCACTCGCTGGCCGAAGCCCACGCCCGCGGGCTGGTGCACCGCGACATCAAGCCGGCCAATATCTACGTTTGTCGGATGGGCCTCGAGTACGACTTCGTCAAGGTGCTCGACTTCGGGCTGGTCAAGCTCAGACGGCGCGGCAGCAATCAGATGACGCTGACGGCAGCGGTGGATCACACCTCCGGAACCCCCGCCTACATGGCACCCGAAATCATCCTGGGCGAGACCAACATCGATCGGCGGGCCGATGTCTACGCGCTCGGCTGCGTCGCGTATTTCCTGCTGACCGGCCAGCTGGTATTCGAGGCCGATACGCCGATGAAGATGCTCCTTCAGCACGTTCAGTCGGAGCCGGTGCCGCCGTCCCAGCGCACCGAGCTGAGGGTTCCGCGCGAGCTCGACGACCTGGTGATGGCGTGCCTGCAGAAGGATCCGCGTAAGCGGCCGCGCGACGCCGAAGCGCTGTTCGCTATGGCGTGGGAATGCAAGACGTGCGAAAGTTGGGGCCAGGACTCGGCCCGGAACTGGTGGGAAACGCACCTCCCGGAACTGTCCGGCCCACTCGCCATCAACGAAACTGACGACGTCGTCACGGTTGCGGCACCTCGATGAACGAACGGAAGACATGGCTCGATCGCGTCCTGTCGGCGGTGACCGACGTCCACGGGGGCGAGGGGTTCAGCGCGCTCATCCTGGGGGCCAACATCTTCTATGTTCTGACGTTCTACTCCGTCCTGAAGGTCGTGCGCGACCAGCTGATCCTGACCGAGGGCGGCGCCGAGGTGAAGAGTTACTCCGCGGCCGGGCAGGCGCTCGTCGCGCTCGCCTTCGTGCCCGCATACGGGTGGGTCGCCGCTCGCGTGGATCGGCTGCGGCTCATCACGATTGTCACGCTGTTCTTTGCCGCCAACCTGGTGATCTTCTCGCTGTTCGGTCTGGCGGGCGCTCGGGTCGGGATCCCGTTCTTCGTATGGACGGGCATTTTCAGCCTGGTGATGGTCGCCCAGTTCTGGGCATTCGCCAACGATCTCTACACCCCGGATCGCGGCAAGCGGCTGTTCCCGCTGGTCGGCGTCGGTCAATCGCTCGGTGGCGTGGCGGGCGCGGGCGCGGGAGTGCTATTCGCGGGGGTCAGTCCGTACGTCCTGATGCTCATCGCATCGGCAGGGCTGCTGGTCCCGCTCGGACTGACGCTGTGGGTCAATCGTCGCGAGCGGGCTGGCGGGCGCGACGCGGCCGGGCGCGCCGCCGACGCGCCCATCGGCAGTCGCGGCGGTTTTCAGCTCGTGTTTGCCAACCGTTATCTGGCGCTGATCGCCGCGCTGTTCGTCGTCCTCAACGTGGTCAACACACTGGGCGGCTTCCTGCTCGATCGGATGATCGTCGACGAGTCCGTTCGCCTCGCATCGGGGGCGGCCGAGCAGCAGCGTGAGATCGTCGGCCGGCTGAGCGGTGGCGTGCAGCTCTCGGTGAACATTCTCGGGTTCATTCTGCAGACGCTGGTGGTGTCGCGCATCTTCAAATACATCGGCGTGCGCGGCGCGTTGTTCATCCTGCCGGTCCTCGCGCTCGGCAGCTACAGCCTGATCGCCGCGCTGCCGATTTTTGCCGTCGTGCGGATGGCCAAGATTCTGGAAAACAGCACCGACTACTCCATCCAGCAGACGACGCGCCATGCGCTGTTCCTGCCCACGAGCCGCGAAGCCAAATACAACGCCAAGCAGGCCATCGAATCGTTCTTCTGGCGGGCGGGCGATCTTCTGCAGGCGGGGGTGGTCTTCGTGGGCACGGCCCTGGCGTTCAGCGTCAGCCAGTTCGCCACCGTGAACGTCGCGCTCGTCCTCGTCTGGCTGGTTCTCGTCGTCGGCATCGCTCGCGAGCACCGCAAGCTCGTGCCGGTCGACGCTCAGGAACGAGCGGCGTGAAGCGCGCCGCGGCGATTGCTGTGCTCCTGGCCGCGATGGCGTCGACCGCGGCGGCACAGGAGACCCGCGCCGGATCGCTCGAACAGCAGCGGACGGACAAAGCCAAGGCCCTCCACCCCTACGAACCCAGCCGCATCGAACGGATTCTGTTCACGATCGAGGACCAGTACCTGCTGCAGCGGTTCTTCAACGCGCCTCGGGGCGTGTTCGTGAGATGGGGCGCGCTGCCTGAAGGCGCGGGTTTCGGCGCAGGACCGGCGGTGCGGTATTCGAACCATACGTTCAGCGCAACCGCCACCAGCGTGATCACGGTGCGCCGCTACTGGGAGGTCGACGGTCGGCTGGCATTTCCGAACCTGGCCGATCGCCGGATGTTCGTCGAGATCGGCGGGCGGCGGCGCGATTTCCCACAGGAGGATTTTTACGGGCTCGGCCCCGACAGCGCGGAATCGGCCCGCAGCTCGTACGCCTATCGCGAACAGTCCTTCGACGCGCTGGCCGGCGTCAGAATCGGCAACGCCAACCCGACGTCGTGGTTGACGATCGCCGGTGGGCTCGAATACCTGGCGCCGGAGGTGGGCGAGGGGCGCGACCCGCTCGGGCCCTCGACCGATGCGCTGTTCACACCCGCCGAAGTGCCCGGGCTGGTCGGACAGCCCGACTTCCTGCGCGCCGGCGGCGTCCTGCGGGTGGATACGATCGACGCCCCGTTCGGCACCAGCCTGGGAGGGCGATACACGCTTTCCTACGATCGCTTTGCCGATCGCGACACCAGTCGCTACTCGTTTACGCGGTTGCAGGCCGATCTCCAGCACTTTTTCCCGATCGTCAACAACGCGCGCTCGCTGGCACTCCACGCGCGGTATGCCGATCTGGCGCCGGACGAGGGCCATGAGGTGCCGTTCTATCTGCAGCCGACGCTCGGCGGCGGATACTCGCTGCGCGGTCTTCCCGCGTATCGCCTGCGCGACCGGAGCCTGGTTCTGTTCCAGGCGGAATACCGCTGGCAGGCGAACTCGTTCATTGCCGGCGCACTGTTCTACGATGCCGGCACGGTGGCGCCCCGTCCCGGCGAGCTCGACTTCCGCGATCTGACGCAGGACTACGGGATCGGCGTCCGCCTCGGGTATCTCGCCACCGCCGCCCTGCGAGCCGACCTCGCGTTTGGCACCGAGGGACCAGTGCTGGTGTTCAAGTTCAGCAATGTCTTCTAGCCATCCCGTCTCGCTGGTTGCCGTTCTGCTGGTCGCCGCCCTGCTGACGCAGCCGCGGGGCGCGGGCCCGCGGTTCTATCCCGACGATCCGCTCCAGCGCGATCAGGACACGGCCCTCGACGCGAGCGGCGCACGGCCGATCGAGTTGAGTGAAGCCTTCGATTTCATCGAAAACACCTTCGCCACACGAGGCGATCGCCAGCGCATCAAAGCGGTCAATCTCAACACCGTGGACGAGGTACCGGACTCGAGCTGGTTCACCAACCGCATCGGGCGCGGCGGGATGACGGTCGCAGACATCGTCCGCGGACCGGATCGCGTCGAGCGCCTCGAGGTCGACCAGTGGATCATCGTCGGGGACAAGGGAGAGGCCGGCTTTCAACCTGGCTTCCGCGCTGTCGATGCCAGGAATCCGGACCAGATCTATCAGCTGGAAGTCGACGTGGATGACTACCCCGACCTCTCGAGCGGCGCCGAAATGCTCGGCACGACGTTCTACCACGCAATCGGCTACCACGTCGTCGACGTCTATCTCGTCAACGTCGATCCCGCTCGGATCTCGATCGCTCCGACAGCGACCTATCGTGACGCGTCGGGCCGCCGTCGCTACCGAACAGGCGATCTCGAAGACGTCTTGCAGCTGGCGGCGAGGAATTCCGACGGCACCTACCGGATGACCGCCGGCCGGTTCGTCGAAGGCGAGCCGCTCGGCAACTTCCGCCACTTCGGCACCCGGCCGGACGATCCCAACGACATCCACCCGCACGAACACCGCCGCGAGCTGCGTGCGAACCGCGTCTTCGGCGCATGGCTGAACCACGACGATTCGCGCGCCCTCAACACGCTCGACATGCTGGTCACGGAAGGCGGCCGGAAAGCGATCCGCCACTACATGTTCGACTTCGGATCGCTCCTGGGCAACACGCCGGACCGCCGCGGCTCGGGATACGAGTATCTCTTCGAGGGGCGGCCGGCCGCGGCGGGGCTGTTCTCGCTGGGCTTGTGGATCCAGCCGTGGCAGTTCGTCGATTATCCAGGCGACCTCCGGCCGTATGTCGGCCTCTTCGAAGGCGATCGGTTCGAGCCCGAAGCGTGGCAGCCGGAATACCCGAACGCGGCATTCGACAACCTGCGTCCTGACGATGCCTTCTGGGCAGCGCGGATCGTGTCGCGGTTCAGCGACGAGGCGATTCGAGCGGTGGTCGCCAAGGCGCGCTATCGGGAGCCGCGAGCGGCGGAGTACATCGCCAACACCCTCATCAAACGGCGTGACAAGGTGGTCAGAGCCTGGCTGCCCGCCCTGAACCCGATCGTCGAGCCGGTGCTCGATCCATCAGGGGTCCTGAGCTTCCGGAACGCGGCGGCGGATGCCGGCGTCGCGTCAGCCGCGGCCGAATATCGCTTCACCTGGTCGCGCTTCGACAACGCGACCGACGCTCCAGTCGGGCCAACGTCAGAGACGCGGGCCAGCCAACCCCGCACATCGGGACCATCAGCGGTGTTGGACGGCGCGCCGTTCGTGACGGTCGCCATCGAGACGGTTCACCCGGACCATCCCACATGGAAAGAGCCGGTCCGGGTGGTACTTTCGCCGCACGGCCAACGGTTGGCAGACGGTGGGTCTGGATCGGCTGCCGTGACCTCTTGCGCCGCTGAGACGATACCTGGTCCACGGAAACAGCCACTGTACCGGAAGGCCGCGCTCGTCATCGCGCTCGTGGCTGCCATGGTCGCTCCAGCGACTGTGGCGATCCCTACGGCGCAACAGCCGGACGAGGTCGGAGCGCCCCGCGCCGGCGCGCCGCTTACCATCCTGCAGCTGAACGACGTCTACTCGACGGTGCCGGTCGACGGGGCCGGTGGGCTGGCGCGCGTCGCGACGTTGAAACAGCAACTGACCCGCGACGGCGTGTCGCCGATCCTCATGCTCGCCGGCGACTTCCTGTCATCGTCGGTCGCTTCGACGGTGTTCAAGGGCGAGCAGATGATTGCCGCCCTGAACGCCGTGGGACTGGACATCGCCACCCTCGGCAATCACGAATTCGACTTCGGCGCCGACGTCCTCCTGCAACGCATGGCGGAAGCACGGTGGCAATGGGTCATCGCCAACGCCATCGATCGCACCACCGGCCGCCCGGTCGGCGGCGCCTCGCCGTACATTGTCCGGACGTTCGGATCGCTGAAGGTCGGCGTCATCGGACTCTGTTCGACCGAGGGAGTCATCCGCGACCGGCTCGCCAGGATCGACGTCTCGGATCCGATGCAGGCGGCGGCCAGGTTCATCCCGATGATCAGACGCGAGCGAGTGGACGTCCTGATCGCGCTGACCCATCTCACCTACGAAGAAGACCGAGAGCTGGCGGAGAAATTTCCAGAGATCGACCTGATCATCGGCGGGCACGAACACTACCCGATTGCGTCGACGACCAACCGGACGTTCATCAGCAAGTCGGGCTCTGACGCGAAATTCGTGGCACGCATCGACGTCGCAAAACGCGGCCCGCGGGTGATCGAGCGGTTCTACGAGCTCATTCCCATCACGGCTGCCCTGGCAGACGAGCCGAACACCGCGGCAGTCGTCAACGCCTACGAGTCGAAGCTGAGCGCCGGCCTGAACGAGGTGGTCGCGACCACAGCGGTGCCGCTCGAGGGAACCGCCGTCCGCCTGCGCGCATCGGAAACGAACCTCGGCAACCTCGTCGCCGACGCGGTGCGAGCCGCGGCGCGCAGCGAACTCTCGTTGGTGAACGGCGGCGGCATCCGCGGCGACCGGGTGCACCAGCCCGGCCCGCTGATCCGCCGGACGCTCATCGAGATACATCCGTTCGGCAACGTCATCACGACCCTCTCGGTGTCCGGCCGCGTCGTGATCGCGGCGCTCGAACATGGCGTCTCGCGGCTGCCGGCGGCGGCCGGCCAGTTTCCGCAGATCTCCGGGATGACACTCCGGGTGAAACCCGAGGCCAAGCCGGGTGCGCGGGTGAGCGACGTCCGCGTGCAGGGCGCGCCGATTGATCCCAATCGAACCTACACCATCGCCGTTCCCGACTTTCTGCTGGCCGGCGGCGACGGCTACACGATGTTCAAGGGGCAAAAAACCCTGGTCGGCCCGGAGTCGGGTCCGCTCATGGCCACAGCGCTTGAAAATTACGTCGCCGAACGACGGGACGTGTCACCCTCGGTCGAGGGGCGAATCGTTATCGACTGATCAGTCGCAGGGTGCTGGGCGTCTTCCGGCCCAAGGTGCTCACACCTCAAACGTGCTGGCTCGAGATCTCGATCTGGCTCCCGGCAACTCATTGACCAGCACGCTGCGCCGTGAGTCGCGAACCCCGCGCCTTAAGTCGCAAGCGCCCTGCGGCGTGAGTCGCCGAGCACCCTGGGCCGTAAGTCACCGAGCACTCTGCGACGTCAGTCGCAGAGCACTTTCGAATTGGGATGGAGAGGTTATCGAACTTTGTGGGCGGGCGCGTTAACGGTCGCGGGCCGTGCGCTGCGCATGCGCACGCCGGCGTAGACCAGACGCGCCGCGAGCAGGATGCCGACGATGATCGCGTAGCGCAGCGGCGGACGGATGTCGCTCTTGACCAGCCACCAGTAGTGCACGACCGCGGCGATGGCGGTGACGTAGATCAGGCGGTGCAGCGCCTGCCAGCGCCTGCCGCCCAGACGTCGAATCATCCCGGCGGTCGAGGTCACGGCGAGCGGCACCATGCAAAGCCACGCCAGGAAACCGATGGTGATGAACGGCCGCTTGTAGATGTCCTCCCCGACCGATACCGTCAGGTCGCGCAGCATCCGCAACGAGACGATGCCCTCCGGGAAATCGAGCCCCGCGAACCGATCGGCAATCACGTAGATCAGGAAGTGGGTCGAGCCGTAGAAAAACGCGAAGAGGCCGGCCATCCGCCGGAAGCGGATCAGCGCGTTCCACCCGGTCAGACGCCGCAGAGGCGTCATCGCCAGCGTGATGCAGACGAAACGAATCGTCCAGTCGCCGGTGAACAGCGTGATGTCGCTGAGCGGATTGACGCTCAGATTGCCGGTGAATGCCGCCCAGACGAGCCACACGAACGGCGAGAGGCCCGCGACGAAGGCGAGAGGCTTGAGCAGCCGGGTGACGATCTGATTCTGGGTCACGAGATTTCAGGCTTTGAACCCCAAATCCTCAAGTCCTGAAATCCTCAAATCTCAGTGATTTCAGTAATTCCGCTTCAGATCCATCCCCGCATAGAGTCCCTGGACCTGGTCGGCGTAGCCGTTGAACATCAGCGTCTTGCGGCGGAAGAACTCGCCGATACGGCGCTCGGTCGCCTGGGTCCAGCGCGGGTGATCGACCGTCGGGTTGACGTTCGAGTAGAAGCCGTACTCCCGCGAATTGGATTCCTGCCACGAATTGACCGGCTGGCGCTCGACGAAGCGGATCCGCACCAGCGATTTCGCGCTCTTGAAGCCGTACTTCCAGGGGACGACCAGCCGGATCGGCGCGCCGTCCTGCTTGGGCATCACCTCGCCGTACAGTCCGACGGCGAGAATCGTGAGAGGGTGCATCGCTTCGTCCATGCGCAGCCCTTCGATATACGGCCAACGCAGCACCGGTGCCTGCAGGCCAGGCATCTGGGTCAAATCGGCAAGCGTGTAGAACTCGATGAAACGCGCCTTGGCGGTCGGCTCGACCCGCTTGATCAGGTCGGCCAGCGGGAAGCCCACCCACGGAATCACCATCGACCACGCCTCGACGCAGCGAAGCCGGTAGATGCGTTCCTCGAGGGTCTGGCCCTTGAGGATGTCCTCGAGCGCGTAGGTGGCCGGCTTGGCGACCTCGCCGTCGATGCGAACACTCCACGGTTCGGTCTTCAACGATTTCGCGTAGAGCGACGGATCTTCCTTGTCGGTGCCGAACTCGTAATAGTTGTTGTAGGTGGTGATCTGTTCCCAGGTGTTGGCCCGTTCGTTGGTCACGCTGAGCGGGCTTTTCTGAACGTTCTCGAGCTTGCGGCCATGCGGCGCCGGTTCGGCGGCCGACAAGGTCGCATTCGCGCCCCAGAACACGCCGGCGCCCGCCGCCGCGCCGGCGGCGACACCCGCCGCGCGCATGAACTCGCGCCGGTTGAAATACAGCTTCTGATCGGTGATCTCAGAGCTCCGGACGTCCGACGGGCGCTTGATAAGCATGGCCCCATTTTACGGGGGCTGGAGGCTTGCCGCTAGAGGAACTCGGGAAGCGTGGGCTCAGGGCTGAGGGCTAATGGCTCGGCCACATTCCCGACGGCGAGCCCGAATTCAGTGGTTCTTCCGCATGACGCCGGCCAAGCCGAACAGGGCCGAACCGACGAACAGGAGCTTCGCACCGTCCGGCAGCTGCGGCATCGACGAGCGCGGTCGGGCTTGCTCCGGGAGGAACAGGGAATAGCTCTTCGCGCTCGCGGCAACGATCGCGACGTTGCCCGCGTGCGGTACTGTCACGACTGCCGGCTTCGACTCGAGCGACAGCCCGAACGTGAGAGGAACGGCCACCGCAGCCGCAAGCGCTGCGAGGACTAATACCCGATATCGTTTCCGCATGTTCATCTTCTATTTCCGCCGCTAGCGCCACTTCAAGCGATGTGCCACGGTGCCTCGAGTGCAATCTGCATGGAAGATCGACGTCTTTTCCGGCCCTGACGCCAGCAGCGCGAAACAGATTTCCATAAGTTGGCGAAAGGGGGGCGCAATCGACGTGCTCATGTCGTGTGCTACGCTCCGACCATGGGCGAGCCCGATCGCGCCGCGGCCCTGATGGAGGCCTATTCGCGACTGCTGTCGCTCGCGGCGCATGAGTTCCGCACGCCGGCGTCGGTGGTTGGCGGCTACCTCCGCATGCTCCAGCGGGACGGCGAACAGCCGTTGAGCGAACGGCAGCGCAAGATGGTCGACGAAGCGGAGAAGTCCTGCGCGAAGCTCGTCGCTCTGATCAGCGAGCTCAGCGAAATTTCCAAGCTCGACGGTGGGACGGCGGCGGTCAAACGAGAGGAAATCGACCTGCTCAAGCTCATCCGTGAGGTGGCCGCAGGTGTGCATGAGGCTCGGGATCGCGGGGTGCAGTTCGCCGTGCGCGGCGACCTCGCTGGAGCGCGATTGACAGCAGACAAACCCCGGCTCGCAGCCGCCTTCGACGCATTTTTTCGAGCGATTCTGCGCGAGCAGCCCGGCGAAGCGACCGTCGTCGCAGATTGCCGGACCGGTCCCGATCGGGCCGCGGTGGTTGTCGTGGCACGAGACGCTGACGTACAACGATCATACGAAGCAGATGCGGCGGCATTCGACGAGAAACGCGGCGGGCTCGGGCTCGCCCTGCCAATCGCCTGCCGTGTGATCGAGCGACACGGCG
Source organism: uncultured Acidobacteriota bacterium (assembly GCA_963728825.1). GTDB lineage: Bacteria > Acidobacteriota > Vicinamibacteria > Vicinamibacterales > CAVVIG01 > CAVREM01. Next base: position 426,121 of record CAVSLA010000004.1, on the reverse strand, counting down.
GACGCGTCTGGTCTCCGGACGTCCCAGCGCAGGCCGAGTCGGGGCTGACGGGTCGCTCGGCGGTTCTGATCTCACTTCCGGTTTCTGCGGAGTAAAACGCACGTGAAAAAACCGTACATCGCCATCGTCGACGATGATTCCGGCTTTGCCAACTACCTGCGAACGTTTCTGTCGCTGCGCGGCTACGAGACGCGCTCGTACTCGCGCGGCGATGAAATGATCGCTTCCGTCAAGCAGGGAGATCCACCCGACGTCGTGCTGCTGGACGTGATGATGCCCGGCATGAACGGCCTCGAGACGCTGCGCGCGCTCAAGACCGCGAAGGCCGACCTGCAGGTGATCATGCTCTCGGGACGGGAGCAGGCGGCGACCATCGTCGAAGCCGTGCGGCTGGGCGCCGCCGACTATGTCGTCAAGCCCGACGATCCGGAAGGGCTCGGCGAGATCGCCCTCGACGCCGCGATCAAGAGCGCGATCGAGAAGACGCGGCTGGTCTCCGAGATCACCGAGCTGCGCCGCCAGCTGAGCGACGACCAGGATCGCGCGTTTCTGTTCTGGGGCGACAGCCCGGAGATGAAAACGATCGCGTCGGTCATCGAGCAGGTATCCGACAGCGACGTCACCGTGCTGATTCGCGGCGAAAGCGGCGTCGGCAAGGAGCTGGTCGCCCGCGCCATCCACCAACGGTCGCCGCGCAAGGATCGACCGTTCGTGAAGGTCAACTGTGCCGCCCTGCCGGCGGAGCTGCTCGAAAGCGAGCTGTTCGGACACGAGAAGGGCGCCTTCACCGGCGCGGCGACGACCCGCATCGGCAAGTTCGAGCAGGCCGACACCGGCACGATTTTCCTCGACGAGATCGGCGAGATGAAGGCCGCGCTCCAGGCGAAGCTGCTGCACGTCCTGCAGGACGGGCAGTTCACCAAGCTCGGGAGCAACAAGCCGATCAACGTCGACGTGCGGGTCGTGGCCGCGACCAACCGCGACCTCGAGGCGATGCTGATGCAGCGGCGAGTTCCGCGAGGACCTTTACTATCGGCTGAAAGTCATCGAAGTGACCGTGCCGCCGCTTCGCGAGCGGCGCGCCGAGATCGCGCAGTCTCAGCACCTTCTTCATGGATCGCTACGCGCGTCGTTACAACCGGCCGGTCCGGCAGCTGTCCGACGAGCTGCAGCAGCTGTTCCAGACCTACGATTGGCCCGGCAACATCCGCGAGCTCGAGAACATGATCAAGCGGATCGTCATTCTGCAGGACGAGCAGCTCGTGGTGCGCGAGATGTCCCGGGCGCCGCGGCTGACGCCGGCCTATGCCACGGTTGGCGGCAGCGACACGCGCGCTGGCGTTGCGACCGCCGACGAGCCGGACGAGTTCGACGCGGCACCGGAACAAGAGGAGGCCCCCGAGGTGCCCCTGTTGACGGCGCCGGCGGGATCGCGTCTGGCTGACGTCGCCAAGCAGGCGGCGCTCAAGGCCGAGCGCTCGATCATCGAGGATACGCTCACGCAGGTGCACTGGAATCGCCGCCGCGCCGCGGAACAGCTGGGCGTGAGCTACAAGACCCTGCTCAACAAGATCAAGGAGTGCGGGATCAGTCGACGTTGACCGGGTGCCGGGGGCAGGGTGCCGGGTGCTGCGTGCCGGGTGCTCGGTCTGCAGCACCTCGGCATTTTGGCTCGAAGGTGGCACTTGCCGGCCCTATAGGTGTGAAGTCGCCTTCCCTTTCCCAGCGAGTTCCCTCCTTCTGAACGCGCGATCTCCCGAATAAACCTTCTCGTTCGCCAATCAGGCGAGATCTTTTCCGCTCTGGCATTTCCATTGCTCAACAGAGCGAAGTGTCGATCACGCCTCAGCCGCACGAACATGTGAACGGCAATCGTTACCTGCCGTCGAACGGACGACCGCAGGTGATGGTCGTCGACGACGACCTGGCGATGTGCAATTTCCTCCGGGCGTTCCTCGCCGAGCGCGGCTATCAGGCCGTCACGCTCGGCAGCGCCGAAGAGGCGGTCAAGCGCTACCACGCGGAGCGGCCCGCCGCGGTCATCCTCGACGTCGTCATGCCGGGCGCGATGGACGGACTCGAGGCGCTCGCGGCATTCAAGAAGATCGATCGCGACGTGCCGGTCATCGTGCTGTCGGGCCAGGGGCGCACCACGACCGTCGTGCAGGCGATGAAGCTCGGCGCCGCCGACTTCGTCTGCAAGCCGTTCGACGAACACGATCTCGGACGTGCCGCTCGCCAACGCCCTCAAGCAGCGCCAGCTCAGTCGCGAGGTCGCGACGCTGCGCGAGGAGCTGCAGTCGCAGTCGCGCTACCAGATGCTGTTCGGCAACAGCGAGCGGATGGCCGAAGTGCGCGAGCTGATCGAGCGCGTCGCCGACACCGACGTCACCGTGCTGATTCGCGGCGAAAGCGGCACCGGCAAGGAGCTTGTCGCGCGGGCGCTCTACGCCTCCTCGCTCCGGCGCGACAAGCCGTTCGTCAAGGTGAACTGCGCCGCGCTGCCGACCGAGCTGCTCGAATCGGAGCTGTTCGGCTTCGAGCGCGGCGCGTTCACCGGCGCGATCCAGCACAAGCCGGGCAAGTTCGAGTTCGCCAACCAGGGCACGATGTTCCTCGACGAGATTGGCGACATGAGCTTTCCGCTGCAGGCCAAGCTGCTGCAGGTGCTGCAGGACGGCGAGTTCTCGCGGCTCGGCGGCAAGCACGACGTGCGCGTCGACGTCCGGGTCGATCGCCGCCACCAACCGCGATCTCGACAAAGCGGTCGCCGACGGTCAGTTCCGCGAGGACCTGTTCTTCCGCCTCAACGTCGTGGCGATCACGCTGCCGCCGCTGCGCGAGCGCCGCGAAGAAATTCCGCTGCTCACCGACTACTTCCTCAAGAAGTACTCGCGTCCAATACAACAAGCCGCACGCCGAGATCGGCGCCGAGACGATGCGGCTGTTCATGGAGCACGACTGGCCCGGCAACGTCCGCGAGCTCGAGAACCTGATCAAGCGCGCGGTCGTGCTGGGCGGCGAGGCGGCGATCCGCAAGGAGTTGAGCCAAAGCATGGCGATGGCGGTGCAGCGCGCCGCCGCCCTGCCGGGGCCGCGCCAGGCGGCCGCACCGGCCGCCGCGCCGCCGCCCGCGCCCGCAGACCCCGACGGCGATGGCCGCCGCGGCGGCCGAAGCCGGCAACTACTCGCTGAAGGACATCTCGCGCACGGCGGCGCGCGAGGCCGAGCGCGAGCTGATCCTGAAGATGCTGCAGCAGACGCGCTGGAACCGCAAGGAGACCGCCGAGATCCTCGGCATCAGCTACAAGGCGCTGCTCTACAAGATCAAGGAAAACGGCCTCGACAAGGCCTCGTAATACATGGCGAGCAGTTCGTTCTACGAAGAAGGGCTCGAAGCTGCTGACGCCGGGAGCGTTCGAGTTCGTGCTGGACAGCGAGCTCAAACGGGCGGTGCGCGTCGCAGAACTTCCTGACGCTGGTCGCTGGTCGAGGCCAGCCGCGAGTGGGAAGGCATGATGGTGACCGCCGACGACGGCACGCTGCAGGAAGTCGCGCAGATCATCGGCCGCGAGGTCCGCGACACCGATCTCATCGGGCACACCGACAAGGGCACGCTGGCGCTGGTGCTGCTCGACGCCGACTTCGAGCACTCGTCGCGCGTGATCGATCGCGTGGTGTCGCGCATCGAGAACTACGAGTTCCAGACCGCGCTGCGCATCGCGGTCGGGCGCCGCCTGCTATCCGACCCACGCCGTCGACGCGGCTCGCTGAAACGCCAGGCGCTGTCGCGGCCGCTCGTCAACTGGCGCAGCGGCACTCCGGTCCTCCAATGAGTCATGAACCGAGGGAGCACCCATGAACCACACCACCTTCGTCACGCGTCTCGTCGTCGCGCTCGCCGCGTCCATCGCCCTGGTGCCGCGATCGGCCGTCGCCGACGATCCGCCGGCCGCGCAGCGCCGGCATGCGCCGATCGCCGCCGAGTACCGGCTCGGCGCCGGCGACAAGCTGCGAATCGAGGTCTACAAGGACGCCCAGCTGTCGCAGTCGGTGCAGATTCGGCCCGACGGCAAGATCACGCTGCCGCTGGTCGGAGACATCGAGGCCACCAACCGGACGCCGCTTGAACTGCGGGACGAGATCACCAAATCGCTGCGCGAGTTCATGACCAACCCGGTCGTGACGGTGATCGTGGTGGAAGCCCTCTCGTCACAGGTGTTTATCACCGGCCAGGTCGCCAGGTCCGGACCGGTTCAGATCTTCGGGCCGACGACGATCGTGCAGGCAATCGCGATGGCGGGCGGCCTCGCCGAATGGGCCAACAAGCGGGACGTCCGCGTCCTCAGGCCCGGGCCGACCGGCACGCAGACCATCCGCGTCAACTATCAGGAAGCGCTCGATGGCGAGAGCCGGCCGGTGTATCTGCGTTCAGGCGACACGGTGGTCGTCCGCTAGCAGGCTGCCATGACTCGACACCTTGTCATCGCCGGCGTGGCCGCCGTGATCATCATGACCGCGCCGCCCGCCTTCGCGCAGGACACGACCACCTGGCCCGGATGGACGTTCACGCCGAGCTTCGGGTTTTCGGAGACCTACGACGACAACGTGACGCTGTTCGGCGAACAGGACCTCGTGACGCGCAACAACGATCTGATCGCCACCTACACGCCGCAGGCCGAGCTCGGCTTCGCCAGCCGCCGGACGCGGCTGACCAGCGGCTACAGCGGCAGCCTGCTCGATTACCGGACCTTCTCGCTCTTCAACCGGTGGGATCAGCAGGCGCACGCCGGCGTGCGCCGCAGCGAATCGGCGCGGCTCTCCTGGAGTGCGCACGGATCGGTGACGCTTCGCCCGTCGACCGACGCGCTCGAGTTCGACGGTATTCCGTTCAGCCACACCGGATCGACCGCGCTGGTCGGCCGTGCCGGGGTCGACTACCGGCTCACCGAACGGGACCAGATCTCGACGTCGCTCATTCGACAGAAGGTCACCTTCGACCGGCCTGACGAGTTGCTGCCATATTTGCGGGGCGGTGAATCGATCGAATCGATCACGTCGTATCACCGCCGCGTGAACGCGCGGACTGGCGTGGCCGGGAGCTACAGCCTGCGCGGCGCGTCGACGACCGACGAGCCCGAGGACCTGACGTTTCACGCCGTCCGCGGCGCGATCGACCGCCAGCTGTCGTCGACCTGGTCCCTCAGCGGCGGCGCCGGCTTCGACTTCATCCCGGCCACGCCGATCAGTCCCGCGCAAAGTGCGCCGGGCCTGAGCGTGGCGATCGATCGGTCGGACAACAGCCGCCGGTTCCACGCCGGCTACCAGCGGATGTTCCTGCCGTCGTTCGGCTTCGGCGGTGCGGTCCAGCATCAGGAGCTGACCGTTTCCTATTTCACGCCGCTGTTCGGCAGCCGCCGCTTCTATACCGAACAGGCCTTCGCGCTCCGTGACAACCAGCCGCTCGTGGAAGCACCAGGGCACTTGCCGCTGCGAACGCTGCGGATCAGTTCCAGCCTTGGCTGGGCGCCGCGGCCATGGGTGCGCGTGCAAGGCTTCTATTCACGGGCGCAGCAGACGACGCAGCTGGTCGGCGGCGATATCGATCGCAACCGGATCGGCGTCGTCATCATCACTTCCCGACCAGTGAGGGTGCAGTAATGGAAGAAGCTCGATTCGATCCGCTCGACTACGTGTCGGCGTTCAATCGCCGCAAGTGTGTGGTTCATCGTCCCGGTGGCGCTGTCGATCGTCATTGGGGTGATGCTGGTCTGGCTGCTGCCGCGAAGCTACGAGTCGACTGCGACGATTGGCGTCAGCAGCCCCCGCGTCTCAGCCAACCTGGTCGGCGCGGCGAACAGCGATCGGGGTGAGCGCACCCGCACCATCGCGCAACAACTCCGCAGCCGGCCGGTGCTCGAGCGCGCCGCGCGGCTCGAGCGGCTCGACGAGAGCGAATCGATCGACGCCGCCGTCAGCCGTCTCCACCGGGGATTGAGCGTCGGCATATCGACCGCGGGCATGCGTGGCGCGCTGACCCCCGATCAACGCGCCCAGCTCGACGCCTACGAGGTGACCTACACCGACGGCTCGGGCGAAGATGCGCAGCGCATCCTCAACCGCATCGCGCAGGTGTTCGTCGAGGAGAACAGCCGATCGCGAGACATCCGCGCCCAGGACACCGCCGAGTTCATCAGTGCCCAGCTGCGCGCCAGCGAAGAGCGTCTGAACTCCCTCGAAGCGCGGGTCCGTCAGGCGAAGGAATCGTACATGGGCCGCCTCCCCGAGCAGACCGGCGCGAACCTCCAGATGGTTGAGGGGCTGCATCGCCAGGTCGAGGCCAACGCCACCGCCGTCCGCGGCGAGCAGGACCGGCTGTCGCTCATCGAGCGGCAGATCGAAGAGATGGAGCGCGGCACCGACATCGGCCCCCTCAACCGCGGCAGCAGTGTGATGAGCTCACAGGCCCGGATCATCACCTTGCGCAGCGAGCTCGCTGAAGCGAGCCTCAGTTTCACGGACAAACACCCGGAGGTCATCCGGCTGAAAGACGAGCTGGCGACCGCCGAAAAAGCGGCGGCGGCCGAACGCGAGCTGCCCTCCAAGGATCGCGTCTCCGTCCTGCAGACCAACCCGGAGTTCCGGCGCCTGCAGACCGACCGCAATGCCGCGAAGATGCGCATCGCCGAGCTGCAGCGCCAGGAGCGCATCGCCGGCGGCCAGATTTCGCAGTACCGCGCACGGGTCGAGGCAGCACCGCGCGTCGAACAGGAGATGCAGTCGCTGACGCGTGAATACGAGCTCGAGCGCGAAGCCTACGGCAAGTTGAAGGAACGCCGTGAGACCGCGGTGATGAACGAAGAGCTGCAGCGTGCGCAGGCCGCCGAGCAGTTTTCGGTGCTCGTTCCCGCCAGCTTTCCGTCGAGCCCGGCGAGCCCGAAAGCGATGCGCGTGTTGTTGATGGCCCTCGCCGCCGGTTTCGTGCTGGGCGGCGCCGGGGTGATGGGCAAGGAGTATCTCGATCGATCGGTGCACGACGTGCGAGCCCTTCGTGACGAATTCGAACTGCCGGTGCTCGCGGAAATTCCGCGCATCACGCCGGCGCTCTGAAACGCACACAGGCAAGAGGACAAGTCATGACCCGCATTCAGCAGATTCTCGACAAGGCAGAGCGCGACGGCGTCGCCCTCAGAACCGGCCGCATGGGTGCGCCGACGATTCCTCCGCCGGCGGCACCGCCGCCGCCCGAGCCGTTGGATCGGACCGGGCCGTCCCGTGCGTCAGACGGGCCGGCGCCGCCGCCGTATGTCGTGTCCCCGGCCCCGCTACCGGCCGTGATCGCTCCCGCCGCGACAGTGAACGCGATGACGGGCAGCGCCACGCCGGAGGAGTCGGCCGCGATCGGCTACTCGGCGATTCTCAATCCTCTGCTGATTGCGGGCCTCGCGCCGAAATCGCTGGCTGCGGAACAGTACCGCTCGCTCCGCACCAGGCTCGCGCAGGTCGAAGGCGCGGGCACCCTGCGCACGATTCTCGTCACCAGCCCTCAGAAAGGCGAGGGCAAGTCGGTGACGGCCGCCAATCTCGCGTTGACGATGGCGCAGGAGCTGCAGCGGCGCGTCGTGCTGGTCGAAGCCGACCTGCGCAAGCCGTCGCTGCAGCACCTGTTCGGTCTGCCGCCCGGACCGGGTCTCGCTGAATATCTGGCGGGCGCCGCGGAGTTGCAGGATGTGATGAAGGTGCTGCCCGATCACAACCTGACGGTGATCCCCGCCGGCGTGACACCCGTCAACCCGGCGGAGCTGCTCGGATCGACGGCGATGCGCCGCCTGCTCGATCATCTGCGGACGCGGTTCGACCGCGTGCTGCTCGATACGCCGCCCGTCCTGCCGCTGGCCGACGTCGCCATCCTGGCGCCGCTCGTCGACGGCTCGCTGATGGTGGTGCGCGCCGGCTATACGCCCAAACCAGCCATCGAGAATGCGCTGCGCGCGTTCGATTCATCCCGTCTGCTCGGCGTGGTCCTGAACGAATCCGGCATGGAACAGGACTATCGCTACGAGGCGGTGAGGCACTAAAGGGCAACGACAGGCTCTTTACAGCGTTATGCAGGTCTTCAACCGGAACGTATCGGCTCGTGGCTTGACGGTGTTCGGCTTCGAGCTGCTGCTCATCTCGGGGTCAATGGCGCTGGCGGCCGCTCTTCACGGCTCGCTGGACACCCCGGCGGCGGTCGCCTGGAAGATTGCGCTCGTCACCGGACTGTGCCAGCTCTGCTTCTACTACAACGACCTCTACGACCTCACGCTGGTCCAGAACAATCGGGAGCTGGTCATCCGGCTCCTGCAGGCAGCGGGCGCGGCGGCGATCGTGCTGGCGGTGGCCTCGGTGACGATTCCGTCCCTGATTCTCGACCCCGGGACGTTTCTGACGGCGCTCGGCGTATTCGTGATCGCCGTCGCCAGCTGGCGCCTGGCGTTCAACTACGTCGCCCACGATCCGTATCTCGAGGAACGCGTGCTCATCGTCGGCACCGGCCACACCGCCCACTTCGTGGCGAAGGAGATCGGCCGGCAGCAGGACTTCGCCTACCGTCTGGTCGGCTTCGTTGACGATGGCGAAGGCGTCGAGCGGGTGCGCCACGACGACGTGCTGGGCACGGCCGCCGATCTGAAGGCGATTGTCGCCAAGTTCCAGGTCGACCGGATCATCGTCGGCCTGTCGGATCGGCGCGGCCGGCTGCCGATCGCGGAGCTGCTGCACGCCAAGATGTCGGGAGTCCGCGTCGAAGACGCCACCACGACCTACGAACGACTGACCGGCAAGATCCTGATCGACGATCTCAAGCCCAGCTGGCTGATCTTCTCGGACGGCTTTCGCGCGTCGCGCGTGACGCGCTTCGTGAAGCGGATGCTCGATCTGTCACTGTCGCTCATCGGGTTCATCCTCGCCGCGCCATTGATGGCGCTCACCGCGGCGGCGATCCGGCTCGATTCACCAGGCCCGATTCTGTACAGCCAGCAGCGCGTCGGTGAGAACGGCCGCCTGTTCACGGTCTACAAGTTCCGGTCGATGCGCACGGACGCCGAACGCGGCGGCCAGCCGGTCTGGGCGCGCGACGACGACGATCGCATCACGCGCGTCGGCCGTTTCATCCGCCTGACCCGGCTGGACGAACTGCCGCAGCTGTGGAACGTCATGTCGGGCAGTATGAGCTTCGTCGGACCCCGGCCGGAGCGCCCCTTTTTCGTCGAACAGCTGGCGCGAGACATTCCGTTCTACAGCCAGCGGCACGCCGTCAAACCGGGCGTGACCGGCTGGGCGCAGGTCAAATACCAGTACGGGTCGACGGTCGAAGATGCGATGGAGAAGCTCCGCTACGACCTCTATTACATCAAGCACATGTCGATCGTCTTCGACCTGACGATCGTGCTCGACACGGTCAAGGTGATCCTCTTCGGAAAGGGAGCAAAGTGACGGCCGGCGCCGACGAACGACGCGAGGGTCGACAATGAGAGGCGTAGTCCTGGCAGCGGGCCGCGGCGCGCGTCTCAACGGCACGGCTGGCAACCTGCCCAAGTGCCTGGTTCGCCTGGGCGGCGTGACGCTCGTCGAGCGGCAGGTGGCCGCGCTGCGGGCGGCCGGCATCGACGACGTGACGGTCGTGGTCGGCTGCGAGGCCGACCGCGTCCGGCGAGCCTGCGGCCAGGGCGTCCGATTCGTTGAAAACGTGCGCTTTGCGCAGACCAACAGCCTCTACTCGCTCTGGCTGGCACGCCCGCTGCTCGCTGACGGGTTCGTCGTCATGAACTGCGACGTGCTGCTCCATCCGCAAATCATCGAGGACCTCCTGACCGCGCGTCATGAGGACGCGCTGCTCGTCGCCTACCAGGAGGACGACAGCGCGCCGCTCGGCAACGAAGAAATGAAAGTCCGCATCGCGCCGCGGCCGGGTCGTCGATATCTCGAAGGCGATGACGCCTGACGAAGCGGACGGCGAAAACGTCGGCGTGGTGAAGTTCGGCGCCGAAGGCGCGGGTCTCCTGTCGTCGATTCTCGACGAGCGCGTCGCCGCGGGCGGCCTGCGCGACTGGGCGCCGCGCGCCTTTGCGGACTTCGCGGCCAGACGGCCGCTGCATGCGATCGGCACCCGCGGCTATCCGTGGACCGAGATCGACTTCCCCCAGGACTACCACCGCGCGCTGACGGTGATTCTGCCGGCGATCGAGGCCGACCGCCGGCCGCCGTTGTCGCGCGCCGTCGGCGAGTAACGGAGAGACACATGTACGAACGCTTCTATCGGCTACGTGAGCGCCCATTCGCATTGACGCCGGACCCGGACTACCTGTATCCGAGCCGCATGCACAGCGAAGCGCTGGGCTACCTGCGCTACGGGATCGAAACCCACGCCGGCTTCGTGGTGATTACCGGCGCGATCGGCTCCGGCAAGACGACGCTGCTGCAGACGCTGCTGCGCAACGTCGACGACCGGACGACGGTGGCTCGCGTCATGAACACGCTGTTGGATCCGCGCGAGCTGCTCGAGGCGGCGATGATCGACCTCGGCATCGATCCCGCCGGCATGAGCAAGCCGGCGATGCTCAAGGCGTTCGGCGAGTTCCTGGTCAACGAGCGGGCCGCCGGACGGATGGTGCTGCTGGTGATCGACGAGGCGCAGAATCTGTCGCTGCCGGCGCTCGAAGAAATCCGCATGCTCTCCAATATGGAGACCGAGAAGTCGAAGCTCATTCAGATTCATCCTGATCGGCCAGCCGGACCTGCGCGACAAGCTGTCGCGTCCGGAGCTCGAGCAGCTGCGGCAGCGGATTACCGTCAGCCACCATCTGCTGCCGCTCGACGCCGAGGAAACGGCCCGCTATATCAACCATCGGCTGGCGTGCGCGTCGATCGGCGCACCGCTCGAATTTCCGCGCGCGGTCACCGACCGCATCCACGATCGGAGCACCGGCATCCCGCGGCTGATCAACGTGATCGCCGATGCGACGCTGGTCTTCGGCTACGGCGAGGAGCGGTGCGAGATCGACGAACCGCTCATCAAGGATGTGATCGCCGACCTCGATGCCACCGGCGTCCTCGGTCTGCAGCCCAACCCCGAACGACGTGCCTCGGTGGTGCCGGCCGATCCGGAGCCGGCGTTCACCCCGAACCTACCGCCGGTCGGAGCGGTCGCCAGGTCGGAGGCGCCGACCCTGGCCGCCCAGACGCCGGCGATGAGAGCGCCCACGGCGATCGACGCGCGGCTCGTGGAGCGTGAGCGGCAGTTGAGCGAGCGCGAGAACGAAGTGGCCGGCCGTGAGCGCGAGGTCGCGGAGCAGCGACGGGTGATTGCGGAACAGCATCGGATCCTGCGTACCGCGGCGCCGTCCCCGCCGGTCACGGCCGCGGCAATGCCCCCCGTGGAGGGGCCAGCCCAGAATCCAGTGACCGCGTCGAGCTGGCCGCCCCGCCGCGAGCCGCTCACGCCACGGCCGTACCGCTACATCGTGCCTCGCCGTGAGCCGCGCAGCTTCTGGAAGCGTCTCAGGGACAGCCTGTTCGGGATCGAGCCGGTGCTGGAGGATTCACTGTGAACACTCCCGCCGATCCCGCTTTCGACATCCTGCGAACGCGCCTGCACGACCGCAGCGCTCGAGTCGGGGTGGTTGGCCTGGGCTATGTCGGGCTGCCGCTCGCGGTGGAGTTCGCGCGCGCCGGTTTCCGAACCGTTGGCATCGATCTGGACGCCCGCAAGGTCGATTCGATTCACCAGGGGATGTCGTACATCCCGGACGTGCAGACCGCCGAGGTCGCCCGCCTGGTGGTCGAAGGGCGACTGCAGGCGACGACCGGCTTCGACGTCGTGTCAGAGCTGGACACGATCAACATCTGCGTGCCGACGCCGCTCCGAAAAACCAAGGACCCGGACATGTCGTACATCGTGTCCGCGGTCGAGCAGATCGCCGAACGGCTGCACCCCGGCATGCTGGTCATCCTCGAGTCGACCACCTACCCGGGGACGACCGAGGAGCTCGTGCAGCCGATGCTCGAAGCCGGCGGGCTGCGCGCCGGCCACGATTTCTTCCTCGCCTTCTCGCCCGAACGCGTCGACCCCGGCAACACCGCGTTCAACACCCACAACGTGCCGAAAGTGGTCGGCGGCGTCGGCCCGGAGTCGACCGAGCTGGCAGCGGCGCTCTATGGCGCCGCGATCGAACGGATCGTCCGGGTCAGCTCTCCGCAGGTGGCCGAGATGGTCAAGCTGCTGGAGAACACGTTCCGGGCGGTCAACATCGGCCTGGTCAACGAAATTGCGTTGATGTGCGACCGGCTGCAGATCAACGTCTGGGAGGTCGTCACTGCGGCAGCCACCAAGCCGTTCGGTTTCATGCCGTTCTTCCCCGGACCGGGACTCGGCGGCCACTGTATCCCGATCGATCCGTTCTACCTGTCCTGGAAAGCGAAACAGAGCGGCTTCGATCCACGATTCATCGAGCTGGCCGGCCAGATCAACGCCGCAATGCCCCACTTCGTCGTCGAGAAAATCACCGACGCGCTGAATCGGCACAGAAAGCCGCTGAACGGCTCGACAGTGCTGGTCGTCGGCCTCGCCTACAAACGGGACATCGACGACATCCGCGAATCGCCATCGCTCGACGTCATGACGCTCCTGCGGGAGAAAGGCGCCACGGTTCGCTATGCCGACCCGTATGTGCCGGTCCTGCTCGGACGCCAATGGCACGGCGGCTTCGACATGGTCACCGAGCCGCTCACCCCGGAGGCGCTCGCCGCGGCCGACTGCGTCGCCATCCTCACCGATCACCGCATCATCGACTACGACATCGTGCGGGAGTCGGCGGCGCTGATCGTCGATACGCGGAATGCGATCCCGGGCGAACACCCGCATGTCTTCAAGCTGGGCGCACCGATCCCGAGTGCTGCGCCGGGGCTTGTCGCGAACGAACGTTCGACCGGAGCGCAGCCGGGGGTCACTGTCCCGGTGGCATGACAACGCGAATGATGGAGCTGCTCTTCTGGTTATCGGTGGGATTCGTCGCCTATGTGTACCTCGGGTACCCGCTCGTCCTCGAGGCCTGGAGCCGCCGGACCCGTACTGCAGGCGACCGTCTCGACACAACGAGGACGCTGCCGGGCGTGTCGATCGTCATCGCGGCGTATAACGAGGGATCGCGCCTGGGCGCGAGACTCGAGAACCTCCGCTCGCTGGACTACCCACCCGCGCGGCGACAGATCATCGTCGTGTCGGATGGGTCGACCGATGACACCGCTGCCGTGGTCGCTCGCCATGCCCCGTACGTCGAGCTGGTCACTGTTCCGCGCGGCGGCAAGGCGCTCGCCCTCAATGCCGGCGTTCAACAGGCCAGGTTCGACGTCATCGTGTTCGCGGACGCGCGGCAGCTGTTTGCGCCGGATGCCCTTCGCCAGCTGGTGGCACCGCTGTCCAATCCAGCCATTGGTGGCGTCACCGGAGAGCTGCTGCTCGACTGTGAATCGGCACTGTTCTCAAACCGCCGCACGGTGGCCGACCGGCGCGGTGCTCTCGGGAAAACAGTCGGGGCGACTGAGCGGCGCGCGCAGCCGAGCCGCCGTTCGCCGCTGATCTCGTCGATCGGCGACGGCCTCGGCATCTACTGGCGCTACGAGAAACACCTGCGCCGACTCGAGAGCGCCGTCGGCTCAACACTCGGTGCCACTGGTGCGATCTACGCGATCAAACGCTCGCTGTGGCAGCCGTTGCCCGCCGACACCATCCTGGACGATGTCCTCGCGCCGATGCGGGTGGTGATGGCCGGCTTCCGCGTGGTCTTCAACGAGCAGGCCCGCGCCTGGGATCGCGCCGCCGCCGACGCCGACGTCGAAACGCAGCGCAAGGTGCGGACGCTGGCGGGCAACTATCAGATTCTCTGGCTGGAGCCGCGGCTTCTGCTGCCGTGGCGCAACCCGGTGTGGTGCCAGTACCTGTCGCACAAGATCGGGCGACTCGTCGCGCCCTATGCGCTGCTCGCCGCGTTCTTCTCCAGCCTCGTGCTGGCGGCAGGGAGCCTCTTCTATCTCGCGGTGCTGCTCGTCCAGGTGGCGTTCGTCGCGCTGGCCGGATGGGGTGCGCTGCTCGAATATCGCAGTCGGTTGTCGGCGAGACCTCTCAGCCAGCAGCTTCGCGGGCCGGTGCGTGAGACGGCGTGATGGGGACGCTGTTCACGCGGCTCGCTCGGGTCTCTTACGCGTTCGTGCTGATGAACTACGCAGCAGTCGCCGGACTGTTCGCCGCATTGACTCGCCGGCGCGTGTGGCGGTGAACGCCACGAGGTTGTGACGATGGAAAGGCTGACCTTCAACATCCCGTCAAGTCGCGGCCCCGGGCGGCGGCGCGGGCTCGTTGCCGGATGGCGGCCTGCCGGCAAGGCACGGACGTCTGCGACGGCTCGCCTCGCCGGGGTCAAGAGCCGCGCCATCGCCGCATTCACCCGCGAACGGTACGACTGGGACTACCTCTGGATGATCGCGTTCACGGCGGTGTTGTTCTTCCGGCCACAGGATCACGTGAAAGTACTGACGCCGCTGCACCTCGCCGAGTTGACGGCCGTTGCCGGTCTGGCGGCCATGGCGGTCCGCCGCATGGCGTCCGGCCAGACGATTGTCAAAATCAATGCCGAGGTCATCGGCGTGATGGCGTTGGGGGCGGTGATCGTCATCACGATCCCCTTCTCGTTCTGGCCGGGCGGATCGCTGGCGCTGTTCAGCGACGTCTACGTGAAGATCATCCTGATCTTCGCCCTGATGATCAGCACGATCACGTCGCCCAGACGCCTGTATCAGATGACCTGGCTCATCATCCTGATCTGCGGCTACGTGTCGGTCCGCGGCATCTTCGACTACCTGCGCGGCGTCAACCTGATCGAGGGCGATCGGCTGCGCGGTGCGGTCGGCGGGTTCCTGGAGAATCCGAACGACCTGGCGATGAACCTCATCGTCTTCATGGCGCCGGCGCTCATCATCGTGTTCCAGGACCGCGGCATGATCCGTCGGACGATCGCCGCGGCCATCGTTCTGGTGATGGCCGTCGCGATCGTGTACACCAAGTCGCGCGCCGGCTTCATCGGAATTGGCGCGATGGGCATGGTTGTCGTGTATTACGCGCTGCGCGACCGCCCGGCCGTGATCTTCGCGCTCGTCTTCGCCGCGCTGCTCGCCACGCCGGTTGTGCCCTCGACGTTCTGGGATCGGATGTCCTCGATCACCAACCCGGACGAGGACGAGACCGGCTCCCGTCAGCAGCGGATTCAGCTGTACAGACAGGGACTGCAGGTGTTCGCCGAGAACCCGATCACCGGCATCGGCGCCGGGCAATTCGTGAACTACGACGGCGAGATGATGGCCGTGCAGTGGCGTGTGACGCACAACGTGTGGCTGCAGGTCGCCGCCGAGCTCGGCATCTTCGGCTTATGGGCCTTCGGGTTTCTGGTGTGGCGGGCATTCACGTCGTGCTTCGCCGCGCGGCGGGCGATTCGCGGACCGACCAGGAAGCACCCCGAGGTCACCACCACGTTGACGGTGGACGAACTGCGGATTATCGACATGAACGCGAAAGGAATGCTGGCCGGTCTGGTCGGCTGGCTGGTCTGCGCGTTCTTCGCTTCGGTCGCCTTCAATTGGACCTTCTATTACGTGTTCGCGCTCGCCGTCGCCGGTCGCGAGATCGCCCGAGACCGCCGCGTCGCGGCAGAGCCAGTGGCGCGACGAGCCGCTGTCGGAGCCGTTCCCGCTGCCGCTTTGCGCGGCGCTCAGTACGCCAGATAGTTCGGACGTTCGTAGTAGGCCGGGCCTCTTAGGCCCGGCGTCGAGGCGGACCTGAGTCGAGGCGGACCTGAGAGGTCCGCCCTACGTACGCCGCCATCACGCTGGTGCAAGGCGCGGCCGGTGGAGAAGGTGACTGGCGACCGACGTATACATCTCGCGATCGCTGCCATCGATAGCGACGCCCACAAACAGCGCTGTGTAGAGCATCCCGCCGATGACCGATTGCAGGGCAATCATCGGCAACGTGCGCGGGAGCATCAACGGCGCAATCCCATAGTAGGTCGCCCCGAGCAAAAGGGCGGGCCACAACGCCGGCCACCAGGCTTGAGCCACGAACGTGCGCAGCGGCAGGTCGACGCGGCGGCACGCCGCCGGATAGACCACGAACCCGGTGCTGCACGCGACCGTAATCAACGTGCCCAGCGCGACGCCGCTCAGCCCCAGCGGCAGGACGAGTGCCGCGCTGAGCGCGACGTTCGCGACGCCGGTCGCGATGCTGGCCGACGCCATCAGCCGATGCACGCCCCCGCCCTTGAGCAGCGTCGTTGCCGTACCGGCGCCGACACGGATCATGACGGCCACCGACAGAATCTGGAGCACCGGCACACTGCCCTGCATTTCGCTGACACGTGACCCGATCCAGGCGTGGATTAACGGGTCGGCCAAGGCGATGAGCGTGACGCCGATCGGCAGGACCATCGCCAGCGACAAGCGCGTGCCGTGCACGAAGATCCGCCGAAGCCGATCCCCGCGTGCGACCGCGTCGCTGTCGACCACCACCGGGAACAACACGGCGTTGAGCTGGTTCGTCAGCTGCTGCACGGCCGCCGCAATGCGGGATGCCGGCGCCCAGATGGCGATTGGCGTGACTCCCAGGAAGGTGGCGATGATCAACTGGTCGACCTGATAGTTCAGCCGACTGCCGAAATCGATCAGCAAGGAGTACACGCTGAAGCCCATCAGCTCGCGCAGCCGTTCGACGCGAAACAGCGACGGCGAAAGGCGCAGCGCCGGGTAGGTCCGCCGCGCATTTCGCCAGTAGACGACATAGGTCGCAATCCGAACCGCCGTCGTCGCGAACACCAGCGGCACCAGCCCGTATCCGGCGGTGAGCACGGCCACGTTGACGGCCGCCACCGAGACACTGCTGAGGATCGACACGCCGGAGTTGACGTTGTAGCGCTGGAATCCGTTGACGACGCCGCCGAAGATGCTGAAGGGAAAGTTCAGGGCGACCTGAACGCCGATGATGAGGATCAGCCATCGCCCGACCTCGGCCTGCTCGGGGGTGATCCGGAACAGCGCGTCGAGGTTGAAGGCAACCGTCGCGGCCACGACGTAGGCCAGCACGCCGACCACTGCGTAGACGAAGAACAAGGTGCTCGCAATCTCGTTGAGCGCCGTCGCATCCCGGCGCGCGCGGTAGCGCGCGACGAAGCGGACGAAGGCCCCTCCGAAGCCGAGATCGAGCACCGCGAAGTGGATCGTGACCGAGGCCGCCAGCAGCCAGACACCATAGGCCGCCGGCCCGAGATGCGAGACGTTGAACGGGAGCAGTACCAGGCCGATCGCGGCCTCGATGATGAGGGCTGCGTAGCGGCCCGCCACGTTTCGGGCAATCAGCGTCGAGGGGGCGTCTTCGGACTGGAGCCCGTCGGGAGATTGAGCGCTCACTGTCGAGCGTCACAGCAATTAAAGTGCCCGGCCGGTTGAGGTCGGAACTGACCCCCGCGACCGTACATGAGCAAAGCGGCACCCTCCCGGCCCAACGACTTGGACACGTCGACGCGCTTGTGCGCGCTCGGACACCGGCTGAGTCTGGCATGGCTGTGGCATGGCCCCAGCCAGGTTATGACCACTACCACAGCCGTTTCGACCCGTACTGCGGCGCTGCACCGTCGCGAGATCGCCGCCGGCGACCGGTTCGCGTTCGGCAAGAACTGGCAGGCGTTTCTCGCCAGCGTGGATGAACCGCGCATTTGCCAAGCTGAAGCATCGCTGCAAACCATGTTGCGGCTTCCGAACCTCAACGGGCGGACCTTTCTCGACATCGGGTGCGGCAGCGGTCTGTTCAGTCTCGCGGCGCGTCGGCTCGGGGCCCGCGTCCATTCATTCGATTTCGACAGCGACAGCGTGGCGTGCGCGGCCGAACTGCGCCGCCGCTATACCGGCGACGATCCCGACTGGACGGTCGAACAGGGCTCGGTCCTGGATCCCGATTACATGTCAGCGGTGGGCACCTACGACGTCGTGTATTCCTGGGGCGTGCTGCATCACACGGGTCGGATGTGGGAAGCGGTTGCCGCAGCATGCCGTCCGGTGGGGCCGACCGGTCTGCTGTTCATCGCGCTCTATAACGACCTCGGATCGAAGAGCCGCCGGTGGCGGCGAATCAAGCGGGCCTACAATCAGCTCCCCCGACTGTTCCGCCCGCTCCTGACCGCCGCCACCATCGCTCCCGAGGAATTGAAGACGCTGGCGAGTCGGACCCTGGCGGGCCGTCCGTTGGACTATTTCAAGCTGTGGACGAACCCACAGGGCCGCGGCATGAATCGCTGGCGCGATGCGGTGGATTGGGTCGGCGGCTACCCCTACGAGGTCGCAACGCCGGAAGCCGTCTTCGACTTCTGCCGTCAACGCGGATTCACGCTCAGGAATCTGAAGTGCGGCGGCGTCGGCCTGGGGTGCAATGAATTTGTCTTCGAGCGGACCTCCGATTTCTGAGCTCGCCAACGATGAAGGACGACCGGCGGATTCTGGTCAACGCCCGCACCGCGGTGAACTACGTGATGGTGGCGCCGGTCCACCGACGGCTGGCCGCCGACCCGCGCGTGCAGTTCTATTTCACCGCCAGTGAGGAGCCTGGCAACGCGGCCGCGATCTTTCGAGAGGCCGGGCCGCAGGCGCGGCTGGTCGGCCCGCTGCGCGCGGCGGCGATGCGATTCGACGCGTATCTGACCTCCGATTTCATATGGACGCCGCTGCCGCGGGGCACCTGCCGGATCCAGATGTTCCACGGCGTCGGCGGGAAGTACGGCTTCGATGCACCGACTGACTCGATGCGCCATTGGGATCGCCTGTTTTTCGTCAACCGACGGCGACTTCAGAATTGCGTCGCGGCCGGCGCCATCGATGCCGACAGCCCGGCGATCCGGCTGATCGGCATGCCCAAAGTCGACCGTCTGGTGGACGGGTCGCTGCGGCGCGCCGACGTGGTCACCAGTCTCGGCCTGCGGCCGGATCTGCCGACCGTGTTGTATGCACCGACGTGGTCATCCGACTCGTCGCTGAATCGATTGGGCCTCGACCTGATTGCCCGGCTCGCCGCCCTGCCGGTCAACGTTATCGTCAAACTCCACGATCGATCCCGCGACCCACGGGCCCGGTATTCAGGTGGGATGAACTGGGCAGCCGCCGTCGAGGCCGTGCTGCCGGACGGTCGCGGCGCGCTGGCGCCAGACGCCGACATCTGTCCGTACCTCGAGGCGGCCGATCTGTTGATCACGGATCACAGTTCGGCAGGATTCGAATATCTGCTGCTCGATCGACCGCTCGTCAGGATTCACGTCCCGGAGCTCATCGCCTCGGCCCAGATCCATCGCGACTACGTGGCGCTCCTGTCGGACGTCGCAGAATCTGCGACCGATGCCGCATCAACGGTCCGTGCAGTGGAGCGCGGCCTGGCCGATCCTGGCGCGCGCTCGGCCGTGCGCCGCGCGGTAGCGGCTGATCTGTTTCACGAGCCCGGCCACGCCACGGCGCGGTGCGTCGCGGCGCTGTATGAGGCGATTGAGCTCGATGCCCCAACGTCCGTCGCGGCCCCTCGCCGAAAAAGGGACGGGGATGATTTCGTCTCGACGACCAGTCCGATGGTCAGCGTGGTCATGCCGGCGTTCAACGCGGCCCGCTACATCGATACCGCGATTCGCTCGGTGCGACGACAGACCCTGTCGGACCTCGAGCTGCTGATCGTCGACGACGGCTCATCGGACGAGACGCCGGCGATCGTCGAACGTCACGCCGCGGCGGACGCCCGAATCAAGCTGTTCCGCCAGACGAACGGCGGCCCCGGCCCGGCGCGCAACACCGCCTTCCGCGCGGCCAGAGGACAGTTGTTCGCGTTTCTCGACAGCGACGACGAGTGGGCCCCGTCGTTCCTCGAACAGCAGGTGTCGCTGCTCGCCGCGCGGCCCGAGGTCGACGTGATCTTCGGCAATGCCTGGTGCAGGGGCGGTCCGCACGACGGTCGGCCGGCCCGATCCGCCGCTCCGGATGGACGACGTCTTCGTTTGGCGGACATCCTGGCCGACGACAGCCTGCATTTCATCATGGCCGTTTTCCGGCGCGGCGTGTTCGACCGGATCGGCGGGTTCAACCCGTCGTTCCTGACGAACGAAGAGTACGAGATGTGGCTGCGCTCCGGGCTGGCGGGGTTCACGTTCGCCCGCAATCCGCAGCCACTGGGCTGGTACCGGTGTCGGCCCGACAGCCTGTCGGCGTCGGACACACGCATGCTCGAAGGCGTCTTGCGTGTGCTCGCGCATACTCGACCGCTTCTGCCGGAGCAGTCGCGCGAGCGCGCGATCCTCGACCAGTCGACCAAACGCTACGAGGCCGATCTGGCGGCAGCCCGGGTCCGCGACAGTTTCGAGCGCGGCGATGAGCAATTGATCCGAACGCACCTGGCGGCGCTATACGAACGGCGCGGCGGCTGGCTGTTGCGGGTGGCGGCGAAACTTCCCCGGGCGGCGTTGGCTCTGTATCACCTCAGGCAGAACCTCAGGCGGACCGAGCGGAGCACGGCATGAGCTGGCGCTCCCGTGTCCGTTACACCGTCGACGCTTTCGATCACTGTCTCAGCATGTCTCCCGTCGCCGGGTCGTGATGTACGGGCGCGGCCACGTCGCGGTGGTGATCCCGACGTTCAACCGTGCGTCGCTGCTCGGCGAAACTCTCGACTCCCTGGCACGCCTCAGGCCGGAATCCGTCGCGTCATGGGAAGTCGTGGTCGTCGACAACAATTCGACCGACGAGACGCCGGCGGTCGTGGAGAGCCGTCAAGCTTCCTTCCCGGTAAGGCTGCGCTACGTGTTCGAAGTGGCACAGGGCCGCTCGAACGCCCTGAATGCCGGCATCTCCTCGACCGACGCGACCGTCATCGCCTTCATCGACGACGATGTCGTGGTGGCGGAAGGATGGCTCGACGAGGCGGTGACGCCGCTGCTCGATCCAGTAGAGCGTATCGACTACACCGGTGGCCCGGTGTTGCCGATCTGGGGAGCCCCCCGCCCGAAGTGGCTGTCGGCGACGCGCGCCGATCTCTGGGGTGCGATCGCAATTCTCGACTACGGCCCGGAGCCGTTCGTCTTCGAGGACCGCCTGCGGGTTCCTCTCGGCGCCAACATGGCCGTGCGCCGGATGCTCCTGGAACGAATCGGCGGCTTCAGTCCCAGGCTGGGTCGATCGTCGGGGACAGAGATCCTCGGGCAGGAGGTATCGGAATTCCTCGCCCGCTCGCGCGCTGCCGGTGGCCGTGGTCTGTATGTGCCTGCCATGAGGCTGCAGCATCATGTACCGGCACGGCGCCTGTCCAAGAGGTACTTCCGTCGCTGGTGGTACGGCAAGGGGCGGTCGCGGGCTGAGCTGGAGCGGCTGCAGTCGATCACCGAGCTCGGCGTCGACCTCAGCACAGTGCCGCGCTTCATGGGGCTGCCGCGATTCATGTGGCGATCGGTGGCCGAGTCAGTGTGGCGCTGGGTCCTGGCAACTCTACGGTTCGATCGCGAGGCGCAGTTCATCCACGAGAGCATGCTCTGCTATTTCTCCGGCTACTTGTCAGCTCGACGGAGAAAGTCTGCCGCGCTTTTCCAATGATGAGTTCCATTTCAAGACAACGTGTATTGTTTTCCCGAGAGTGCGGAAGCTTCGCTGGCGCTTGCTTGTCGCTGGCACGAAGCCCGAGCGGGCGTATCATTTGCAACTCCGCCGTTTGCATGCGCAGGCTGAAGGTGGCCGTGGTCGCCCCCACCTTGCAAATACTAGGAGGGCAGGCGGTACAAGCGGACCGACTGCTGAGGGAGTGGAAGGATGATGCTGAAGTTGAGGCGTGGCTTGTCCCCGTCAATCCCTCCTTTCCGCGGCCGCTTCGATTTGCGGCTTCGGTCAAATACCTCAGAACAGTCGTCACCGAGCTCATCTATATTCCAGCGCTGATCCGGCAAATCGGCCGGGCCGACGTCGTTCACGTTTTCTCCGCGTCCTACTTCTCCTTTTTACTGGCGCCGCTGCCGGCGATCCTCGTCGCGCGGCTGCTGGGGCGTCCCGTCGTGTTGAACTATCGAAGCGGCCAGGCACCCGACCATCTCGGTCGATCTGCCGTGGCGCGCTGGGCGCTGCGCGCCGTGGAGCAGAACGTCGTTCCGTCGCGTTTCCTGGTCGACGTCTTCGCCCGATTCGACGTACCGGCGACCGTCATTCCCAATCTCGTCGACTTCGCCCGGTTCCGCTTCCGGGAACGTCGTCCCCTTCGCCCGCGGCTGCTCTCGACTCGCAATTTCGACAGCCTCTACAACGTGGCCTGCACGGTTCGCGCGTTCCGCCTGGTGCAGGACCGGTGGCCTGAGGCAACGTTGACGCTTGTCGGCGGCGGACCGAACGAACGGCAGCTCCGGGCGCTGGTCGATGACTTGAAGTTGAACGGCGTGACCTTCGCCGGCCGCATCGGACCGCACGAAATCGCGGCGTATTACGACGCCCACGACATCTATCTCCAGAGCCCGGACATCGACAACATGCCGACGTCGGTGATTGAGGCCTTCGCCTGCGGGCTGCCGGTCGTCTCGACCGAAGCCGGCGGCGTCCCGGCAATCCTGACGCACGGCGTCCACGGCCTGCTGGCACCACTGAACGATCACCAGAGGCTGGGAACGCACGTCCTGAGCCTCCTCTCGGACCCGTCAGCCGCCGCTCAGTATGTGCGCGCGGCGCATGCGTCTGCTCAGAGCTGTACATGGGCCGCTGTCCGCGACCAATGGTTGCGCGCCTACCGCTCAACCGCCGCGGCGGCGACGACCCCCGATGCCGGGCGGAACGTCCCGGATCCTGTTTCTCCGCGATGACCCGTCGCCGCCTCGAGAAACTCACCCGAATGGATCTGAACGAGATCGCCTGGCGTGGACGCGCAGCAGCACGCGTCGCCTTCGATCGCGCTCGAGCCACGGCGATGCCGCCTCAATGGGAGCGCAGGGACTTCGTCCGTGTGCTGAGCGTCGACCAGGGGCTGGGGAGGGTGGCGGATCTCGCACGCGCTGGCAAGTGGCTCGAAACACATGCGGCGCTGTCGCAGGCCATCGCCACCGGTCCACAACGGTTCGTCATCGGCCCACGAGTTCGGCCGGAAGTCAGCGCGCGCACGAAGGCCGAGTTCCCGAGTGCCGCCCACGACGCGGCGGCACGCGCTGAGGGCATTCTCGCCGGCGCCTACGATCTTCTTGGCTATCGCGGTTTGCGTTTTGCTGCGGCCAATCCCTCCGCTTCATCATCCGGCACCACACCAGACTGGCACTACGATCCCGTGCATCGCCGCACGGCGCCAGTGCGGTTCTGGTCCTCGGTGCCATTCCTTTCGCCGGCGCTCGGCGACCACAAGATTGTCTGGGAGCTCAATCGTCATCAGCACTGGCTGGCCCTGGGGCGTGCCTACTGGCTGACCGGCGACGATCGCTTTCGTGCGCGCTTCGTCGACGAGCTCGCCAGCTGGATGGCCGCCAACCCGCCCCTCATGGGAATCAACTGGGCGAGCATGCTCGAGCTGGCCTTCCGGTCGATCTCGTGGCTGTGGGCGGTGAACTTTTTCGTCGACGAGGGGTCTTCAGACGACTCGCCGTGGCTGGTCGACCTGACCCTCGCCCTCGATCGACAGTTGACCCAGATCAGCAGGAACCTGTCTCGCTACTTCAGCCCCAACACCCATCTCATTGGCGAGGCGCTCGCCCTGTACGTCGCCGGCCGCAGCGCCTGGTGGCTGGCCGGCGCCGCCCGGTACGAGGAAATCGGTCGCACACAGCTCCTTCACGAAATACCTCGCCAGATCGCCAGTGATGGCGGCCACCGCGAGCGATCGACGCACTATCACCGGTATACGCTCGACTTCTATCTGCTCGCGCTCGCGGTGTCGCGCATCACCGACGACCCGGCCACTCCGCTGTTCGAAGCTGCCGCGGCAGGGCTGGCGGATGCCGCACGCCTGCTGGCTGACAGCCGCGGTAGCCTGCCCCACATCGGCGACGACGACGGCGGCTCCACCTGGCCGCTGACCGGGAGAGCCGTCGACGACGTGCGCGACAGCCTCGCCATCGCCGGCATCCTCACCGGCCGTCCGGCTCTTCAGATCGGACCGCTGCCCGAGGAAGCGTGCTGGCTGCTGGCGCATCCGACCCTGGACTCCCTGCGCGATTTCACCCGGCGCCCGTCCGACGCGCCCATCGCGTCGGCCGCGCTCCCCGAGACCGGCTACTACGTGTCGCGATCGACCGAGGCCGATCACCTCGTCATCGACGCCGGTCCGCATGGCTACCAGAACTCCGGACATGCACACGCGGATGCGCTGTCGCTGACGTTCTCCGTTCGCGGACTGCCACTCATCATCGACCCCGGTACTGGCTGCTACACGGTCGATCCGGCGGTTCGCGATCGGTTCCGCTCGACGGCGCTCCACAACA
Organism: uncultured Acidobacteriota bacterium; assembly: GCA_963728825.1. Taxonomy (GTDB): domain Bacteria; phylum Acidobacteriota; class Vicinamibacteria; order Vicinamibacterales; family CAVVIG01; genus CAVREM01. Next base: position 401,585 of record CAVSLA010000004.1, on the reverse strand, counting down.
CATTGACGTTCGACGGCGCGCCGCAATCGGTCGGCAAGGGCCCCTTCCACTGGCAGACGACCGCGAACGGAACCGCCCGGCGCTGGCGGACGAACGCCGGATTCGACTACTTCGAGGGATCGCACGATGGCTACCGGCCATTCGAGCATCGCCGTCATGTCCTGGCGCTCCACGGCGATCTGCTGGTCGTCGCCGACCTGATCACCACGCCCTCCGACGACTTCGGCCTGCACCGCGCCGACGCACACTGGCATCTGGATCCCCGGTGGACGACCACGGCATCCGGTCGGCGCTGGCTTCTCAAGACCGCGGGCGAGCGTGTCCAGCTGGTCGCGCCCCATGGCGTCATCGAGCAATTCACCGCCGACGAGTCGGGGCTCGGCTGGCATGCGCCGGTCTACGGCCGCCTCGAACCGGCCACGACGCTGCGTCTGAGCCACACCAGCAGCGCGCCGTTCTGGATGGTGACGGTCTTCGGTCTGAATGCTGCCAACGAAGTGCTCGACGTCGAGACGCTGCCAGCCTGGGCCGAGGCCGGTCTGCTGGCGCATTCGCTGGCGCTGCGCATTCATCGCAGCCTCGGCAGCGACTATCTCCTGCTGGCCGATCCGGCCGACCCGAGTGCATCGACGGCGCGCAGCTGGCGTCTCGCCGAGTTCGAAACCGACGCGGCGATGCTGTTCTGTCGCCTCGATGCCGGCTGCCGGTTGACGCGTCTGGCAATGGTCGACGGCAGCCGGGTGCGAGCCGGCGGAGGCTCGCGCGTCACGGTGGCGGTGCCGGCGCTGGTGCCGCACCTCCACGTCGACTTTTCCGGCGAAGACGCCCGCCTGAGCGGCCCATCAACCGGCGCGCGTGTCTCGATCGGCAGCCAGCCGGTGGGCGTCGCCATCGAGCGCCGCAGCACCGCCCGCTGCCGCGCCGCGGGAAGGAATCTCTGATGTGCGGGATCGCGGGCTTCGTGGAAAGCGCCTCGGCGCCAGCGCCGTTCGATGCGGAGGGTCGTCTGACCCTCGTGCGGGCGATGTGCGGCGCGATTCGTCATCGCGGCCCCGACGATGAAGGCGTGTGGGGCGACGAGGGAGTGGCGCTGGGGATGCGGCGCCTGAGCATCATCGATCTCGCCACCGGCCATCAGCCGATTCACAACGAAGACCGCACGGTGTGGATCGTCTTCAACGGCGAAATCTACAACTACCGTCAGCTCCGATCCGTGCTCGAAGCCGCCGGCCATCGTTTCTACACCTCGACCGACACCGAGACGATCGTTCACGCCTACGAGCAGTGGGGCGCCCAGGCGATCGCCCGGCTGCGCGGCATGTTCGGCCTGGCCATCTGGGACACCCGAACGCGTACGCTGCTGCTCGCGCGCGACCGGGTCGGCATCAAGCCGCTGCACTATGCGGAGGCGGGCGGCCGTCTCTACTTCGGATCCGAAATCAAGTCGATCCTGTGCGCACCAGACGTGACACGCCAGCTCGATGCCGATGCGCTCGATCACTACCTGTCGTTCCTCTATACCCCTCGGGACGGCTCCATCTTTCGCGACGTCAGGAAGCTGCCGCCGGGTCACACCCTCGAGTGGCAGGACGGCCGGCTCCGCCTGCAGCGCTACTGGGAAGTGCCCGCCGACGAGTCGTTCCAGGGATCCGAGGCAGACGCCGCCGGGGAGCTTCGGACGGTGCTGGCCGACGCAGTCCGCTCACATCTGATCAGCGATGTGCCGCTGGGTGCGTTTCTTTCCGGCGGAATCGATTCGAGCGTGGTCGTCGGGCTGATGGCCGAAGCGGTTGGCACCCGGGTCAAGACCTTCTCGATTGGCTTTGACGAACCGGCGTTCGACGAGCTCGAGCACGCGCGCCGCGTCGCCACGCACTTCGGCACGGATCATCACGAGTTCGTGGTGAAACCGGATGCGCTTCGCATTCTCGACGACCTGATCGCGCACTTCGACGAGCCGTTCGCCGATTCGTCGGCGATCCCCACCTGGTACGTCTCGGAGATGGCGCGCCGGCACGTCACGGTGGTGCTGTCCGGCGACGGCGGCGACGAGCTGTTTGGCGGATACGACCGCTACCTGCCGCATCCGCGCGTCGTCGCGTTCGACCGTTATGGTCCGACCGCGCTGCGTCGCGTTGCGGCGCTGGCCGCCAGGCGATTGCCGCACGGCACGCGCGGCAAGAATTTCCTCCGCCACGTTGGCCGCAACGAGCAGGGACGCTACCTCGACGCGATCCGGCTGTTCAGCAGCGACGAAAAGCCGGATCTCCTCAGTGCGGACGTGCGGCGCCTGCTGACCGGCCCTGACCCCGAGCACCGTCTCTCGAAGCATTTCGACCGGTTCGCCCACCTCCCCTGGGCCAGTCAGATGATGCGGTTCGACGCCGAGACCTATCTGCCCGAGGACGTGCTCACGAAGGTCGATCGGATGAGCATGGCCCACTCGATCGAGTCGCGGGTCCCGCTCCTGGACAACGACGTGATCGCGTTCGCGAGCAGCCTGCCGGCAGCGCTGAAGATCAAGGACGGACGGCGCAAGCACATCCTCAAAGAGGTCGCCGCGACGCTGCTTCCAAAGGACATCATCGACCGCCGCAAGCAGGGCTTCGGCGTGCCGATCGGCGTCTGGTTCCGGGGCAACCTGCGCGAGCTGTTCGCCGACACGCTGCTGTCAACCCGGACGCTGCAGCGAGGCTATTTCCAGCCGGCGTTCGTCAACCAGCTGGTGAACGAGCACCTCACCGGCACGCGCGATCACACCCTCAGACTCTGGCAGCTGGTCGTCTTCGAGCGCTGGCATCAGCAGTACATCGACGGCGCGGCCGCCACCTCAGCTGCGGTGCGCGGTGCTCCGCTGCCACAGAGTGAACTCCGCCTTCCACTCGGAGCCGGCGGCCTCGTCGGCTGAGGGAAGAAACCGCCCCTTTTCCTGAAAAACCGTGGCATTCGCCTTGCTCAGATGGGCGGCATGTGCGGCATTGCTGGGCTCGCGTCGCGTGACGGCCTCGGCCACGATGCACAGTCGCGCGCCATCGCAATGCGAGATGTCCTTACGCACCGCGGACCGGACGAAGCCGGGCTGTACACCGACACCCATGCGGTGCTCGCCCACCGGCGGCTCAGCATCGTCGATCTGAAGACGGGCCAGCAGCCGCTCGGCAACGAGGACGGCCGGATCTGGGTGTCGTTCAACGGCGAGATTTACAACCACGCCGACGTCCGCCGCGAGCTGGAACCGCACGGCCACATCTACAGGACGAAATCGGACACCGAAACCATCGTCCACGCCTACGAGCAGTGGGGCGACGAGTGCGTGCACCGGTTCCGCGGCATGTTCGCGTTTGCGGTGTGGGATTCGGCAAAGCGCCGCCTGTTGCTGGTGCGCGACCGTCTCGGCATCAAGCCGCTCTATTGGGCACGGGTGGGCGACACGCTGCTCTTCGCCTCTGAGATCAAGGCGATCATCGCCAGCGGGCTGGTGAAGCCGATCGCCAACGAGTCCAGGCTCCCCGAGGTTCTGAGCACCAGGTACGTGGCCGGCGCGGAAACGCTGTTCCACGGAATCCAGAAGCTGCTGCCAGGCCACCTGCTGGTCTTCGAGCATGGCGACGTACAGATCCGGCAGTACCTGGGATGTGCCGGTCGGCAAACGGGACGCTCGGCCCCGCCGCAGCGGCGCGGACGTCGTCGCCGAATTCCGCGCCCTACTCGAGGAATCGGTCCGCCTAAGGCTGATGAGCGACGTGCCGTTGGGGATGTTTCTCTCGGGCGGGATCGACAGCAGCGCGATCGCGGCGCTGATGGCGCGCATGATCGATCGGCCGCTGCAGACCTTCTCGGTGGCGTTTCACCGAGCGAGCGTTCAACGAGCTCGACCTACGCGCGGGAAGTGGCGCGCACGGTCAATGCCGACGGCCACGAAGTCGTCATCGACGACCGCGATTTCTTCGGCGCGCTGCCCCGGCTGGTGTGGCACGAGGACGAGCCGATCGCCCACCCCTCGAGCGTCCCGCTCTACTTTGTATCCGCACTGGCGCGGCAGCATGTCACCGTCGTCCTGACCGGCGAAGGCAGCGACGAGTTGCTCGCCGGCTACGGAAAGTACCCGCGCATCGCGTGGAACTGGCGGGCCGGAACGTTTTACGAACGGATGGTCCCGAAGGCTGCCCGTCGTGCGCTCGCCGAAGGCGTCGTGCCGAGGCTGCCCGGCCGTCTCGGACGGTATGCGCGGCGATCGTTCCTGGCGATGGACCGCACGCCGGCCGCGATGTTCCTCGACAACTTCGCGTCGATCCGTCTCGACGATCAACGGCAACTGCTCGCACACCGGCTGCGCGCGTCGGTCGATGGTGACCTCGCCTACGCGCCGTCGCTGGTCTATTTCGACCGGCCGAACGGGCAGAGCACGCTGATCGATCGTCTGCTCTACGCCGACATGAAGACCTACCTCGTCGAGCTCCTGATGAAACAGGACCAGATGAGCATGGCGACGTCGATCGAGAGCCGGGTGCCGTTCCTCGATCACAAGCTTGTCGAGTTCGCGGCGTCACTGCCTGACGAATGGAAGCTCTCGGGATTGACCACGAAACGGATTCTGCGCGAAGCGATGCGCGGCATCTTGCCCCCGTCGATCCTGAACCGGCCGAAGATGGGATTCCCCGTGCCGTTTGCCGCGTGGACGCGCGGCGCGTGGAACGGCGTCGCCCGGGACGTGCTGCTCGATCGCCGCACGCGTGAGCGTGGAATCATCGATCCGCCAGGCGTCGATCGCCTCCTGCGCGATCACGCGCGCAGGACGGACCGACGGCGGCGACCGCATCTGGAGCCTCATGAACCTCGAGCTCTGGTACCGCACGTTCATCGACGGCGAAGGCATTCAGACCCTGGCCCAACCCGACGGCCCACACACCCCATGCGAATTCTCTGGCTGAAGTCCGATCTGCTGCTGCCGCTCGATAAGGGCGGCCGGCTGCGCACCTGGCACCTGATGCGCCACCTGGCGCGGCGCCACGACATCACCTATCTGTCGTTCGCCGAGCGGTCGTCGCCGACGGGATGGAAGCGAGGTCGCGCGCCGCGTCGAGACCGTTCCCCGGACGGATCCCGCGAAGGGAACGCTGCGCTTCTACGTCGACGCCGCGCTGCATCTGGTCGATCCGCTGCCCTACGCGGTCGGCGAAGTACCGATCGCGGCGCTTCGCGCGGCGCCTGCGACGAGCTGCTCGCCGAGCAGCCGTTCGACCTGATCGTCTGCGACTTCCTGTCTCCGGCGGTCAACCTGCCGCAGCGGCTGCCCTGCCCGGCGGTGATCTTCACGCACAACGTGGAGTCGGAAATCTGGCGTCGCCACGCGGAGACGAAAACCGGCATCGCCCGACTCCTGTATCGTCAGCAGCACGCGCCGCATGCTGTCGCTACGAAGCGGCGCACGCTCGCGCGCTTCGATGGCGTCCTCGCCGTGTCCGACTGCCGACCGCGCGACCTTCGCACGTCTGTATCCGGGACGCCGTGCGCCGAGACGTCCACGTCGTCGCGACCGGCGTCGACACCGAGTTCTTCTCGCCATCGTACCGAGCGCGCCGGGCGGGCGCGCAACCTCGTCTTCACCGGCTCGATGGACTGGCTGCCGAACGAAGATGCGATGACCTACTTCTGCCGGGACATCCTGCCGCGGATCCGCGCCGAGGAGCCCGACGCGACGCTCACGATCGTCGGCCGCGCGCCGACGCCGGCGGTCCGCCGACTGGCGGCCGAACCGGGCGTCACGGTGACCGGCCGCGTCGACGACGTCCGGCCGTACATGCGACGACGCGGCGGTTTACATCGTGCCGCTCCGGATCGGCGGCGGCACGCGGCTGAAAATCTTCGAGGCGATGGCCATGGGCAAAGCGGTCGTGTCGACGACGGTCGGCGCCGAAGGCCTGCCGGTCGAGCACGGCGAGCACCTGCTGATCGCCGACGAGCCGCACACGCTTCGCCCGCGCCGGTCGTCCGCCTGTTCCGCGACGTCGAGCGCCGGCGCGCCATCGAAGCCGCGGCGCGCGCGCTCGTCGTCGAGCGCTACGACTGGTCGGCGGTCGCCGGTGAGCTGGAGCAGGCGCTGGTCCGGCTTCGCCCGAGCGCCGCGCCAGAGCGACGTCGCCGTCGCAGCTCGACGTCGCGAATCGCCGCGAACCACAGCGTCAGCGGCGCAAGGTGAACACATGAAGGTTTCGGTCTTCGGTCTCGGATATGTCGGCAGCGTCTCGGCGGCGTCGTTCGCCGCCGACGGCCATGAAGTCGTCGGCGTCGACGTCAACGCCGACAAGGTGGCGGCGGTCAACGCGGGCCGGAGCCCGATCGTCGAGCCGGGTCTCGACGACCTGCTGGCGCGAGCGGTCGCCGACGGGCGCCTGCGGGCGACGACCGACACGGCGGACGCGGTGCGGTCGACGCGAAGTGTCGCTGCTCTGCGTCGGCACGCCCAGCCGCAAGAACGGCAGCCTCGATCTCACCTATCTCGAACGCGTCTGCGGAGCAGATCGGCGCGGCCCTGCGCGACAAGCGCCGCCTATCACGTCGTGGTCGTCCGCAGCACGGTCCTGCCGGGCACGACGCACGACGTCGTGATTCCGGCGCTCGAGCGCGAATCGGGCAAGAAGTACGGCGAGGGATTCGGCGTGTCGGTGAATCCCGGAGTTCCTGCGCGAGGGCACGGCGCTGAAGGACTTCCGCAAGCCGCCGCTGACGCTCGTCGGCCACAACCACGCGGCCGACGCCAGCGGGACGATCGCGCTGTATCAGGCGATCGACGCGCCGCTCGTCAGCACCAGCATCCGCGTCGCCGAGATGATCGAAGTACACGAGCAACACCTGGCACGCGCTCAAAGTGTGCTTCGCGAACGAGATCGGCAACCTGTGCAAGCAGCTCGACGATCGACAGCCACGACGTGATGGACATCTTCTGCCGCGACGAGAAGCTGAACCTCTCGCCCTACTACCTGAAGCCGGGCTTCGCGTTCGGCGGATCGTGCCTGCCGAAGGACGTGCGCGCGCTGCAGTACCGCGCGAAGGAAGTCGACGTCGATCTGCCGGTGATCTCGTCGATCCTCCCGAGCAACCGGCTGCAGATCCAGCACGCCTTCGACCAGGTGATGGACACCGGCAAGAAGCGGATCGGCCTGCTCGGCTTCAGCTTCAAGGCCGGCACCGACGACCTGCGCGAGAGCCCGATCGTCATCCTCGCCGAGGCGCTGCTCGGCAAGGGCCGCACGCTCAGCATCTACGACAAGAACGTGTCGCTGGCCCGGCTGGTCGGCGCGAACAAGGAGTACATCGAGAAGCAGATTCCGCATCTCTCGTCGCTGCTGTGCGACACGATCGACGAGGTCATCGACCAGTCCGAGGTCATCGTCGTCGGCAATCGGTCGCCGGAGTTCGCCGAGGCGCTCGAGCGCAGCCGTGCCGGATCAGATCGTCATCGATCTCGTGCGGCTGCCGATTTCCGGCGCGCTGTTGCAGGCCGACTACCGCGGCATCTGCTGGTAGCCCGAGCTGTTCACGTCTGAACCGACTGCTGGCGCCCGTCAGGTCCGGTGGGGCGATGGCCGCGACTAATCGCCGGCGCCCGCCCGGGCCGGCGCTCCACCAGCCGCAGGTAGAGATTTTCCAACGCGTTCAACGCGGCGCCAGCTGAATAATGCTGGCGCGCGCGCGTGGCAGCTGTCTCGCCCATCCGAGTGGCCCGTCCGCGGTCTGAGAGCAGCGTCTCGAGTGCAGCGGCCAGCTGCACATGATCCGCGGCCGGAACCAGCACGCCGGTTTCTCCATCGAGCACCGCATCGCCAACAGCCCCTACCCTGGTGGCAACAACCGGACGCGCGGCGGCCATCGCCTCCAGGACGCTGTTCGGCAACCCTTCGCTCGTCGAGCACAGCACTGAGACGTCGAACAGGTGGTGCAGATTCGGCACGTTCGGACGTCGGCCGGCGAACACCACGTTGTCCGTGAGAGACAGGTCCGCGGCGAGCTGTTCCAGCGAGTGACGGCTGGGGCCGTCTCCGACCAGCACCACCCGCAGGCCTGGCCACCGTGCACGCAGCGTCGACGCCGCGCGCAGCAGCGACGCATGATCCTTGATCGGCAGCAGGTTGGCGACGATGCCAACGACCGGCGCCGTCCCGTCCAGACGCAGCTCGTTCCGCAACGCGGCGACGAGGTGTGACGGAGGGCGCTGGAAGGCCGAGTCGTCGAGAAAATTCGGCACGACCACGATTCGTCCCGGCGGTACGCCGTCGATCCGCTGCAGGCGCGCGGCTACGCTCGTGGAGTTGGCGAGGACCGCATCGGCCAGGCGGTATGCCGTCCGGCTGACAAACTGCCAGGCGGGCCCCGGGAAACCTTCCCACCAGCGCCGGCTGGCAATCGTTCGGACACCAGCCAGCCGTCCACACGGCACCGCGAACGCATTGCTGTAGATGTCGTGGGCGTGGACGATTGCGATCTGCTCGGATCGAAGGAAGCGAGTGAGGCGCACACCCTGACGGAGTGCCGACCGGCTGTACAGCGAGCGAAGGGGAAAATACTCGACAGGAATTCCTGCGGCGGCATACCGCTCGAGCAGCGGACCGTGGTTCTGCCAGCAGATGACCCGAACGTCGAAACGGTCGCGATCCAGGCGCTCGGCGAGCCGGACCGCGTTCAGCTCGGTGCCGCCGGGATGCATGTTGTCGAGCGCAAATGCGATGCGGATGGGACGGGCCATCGAGTTACCCGCTGGCACCCACGGGCTGTCGCAGGTCGGACTTCTGAGGTCCGACGAACGGCCGGCCGGTGGCGACGCCGGGCAGAATCGTTTCCCGCACCGAGCCCTGCAGAAACGTGTTGGCCCATGACTCGAGCGCGATGAACGACCACAGGATGTCGGTGTGGTCCTCGACCCGTGAGCAATGTTCGTTGATCAGTCGCGTCAACGCCGTTCGTCGGACGAGTCTGTGAATGAACGCGCCGTCGCCGGTCAGCTCGGCGATCCGCCCGGCAAGGGGTCCGCCCGGGCGGAGCCACTCGCCAATCGGCATCGCAAAGCCGACTTTCTTGCGATGGATGATCTTCCGGGGGAGCCACGGACCGGCCATCTCCTTCAGGAGATGCTTGCGCCGTCCGCCGGGAATTTTCGTGTCCGCGGCCAGCGCGTTGGCCCACTGCACGAGAAAATGGTCGAGGAACGGCACCCTCGCCTCGAGGCCAGCGGCCATGCTCATGCGGTCCTGGCGCTGGAGCAGCGGCGGCAGATAGGTGCGCTGGTCGTAGACGAACAGGCCGTCCAGACCTGGCGTGCGCCCTGGCCACAGCGGCCTGCGGCCCGCCAGCGGATCGGCGCCGGCGACATCCAATCGGCCGACCTCCGCCGGCGGATAGGTCGCATTCGCCGCCAGCAGGTAATCGGGATCGAGCACCTTGCGAAGGACAGCGCCCCGGCGTCCCGGCACGAGCGCAGCGGCCGCGTTCAGCATCGGCACACGACGGAGTCGCTCGCGGCGATGGCCGACCGAATACCACTCGTATCCGCCGAACACCTCGTCGGCGCCCTCGCCGGAGAGCAGCACGGTGACGTTCTGAGCTTCTTTCGCCTCCCGGAAAATCAGATGCATCGGGATCGAGTTCGGGTGGGTCAGCGGCTCGTCGTGGGCCCAGGTCAGGCGATCGAGCTCGCGCTCGATGTCATCGGGTGACACCTCGATTTCGTGATGGTCGGCACTGATGCGCCCGGCGACGTCGCGGGCAAACGGCCGTTCGTCGTACGATGGATCGGCGAAGCCGACGCAGAAGGTGTCGATCGATCGGCCTGCGGCCTGCGCCGCGATCACGCTCACCAGACTCGAGTCGAGTCCGCCGCTCGTGATCGTCCCGAGCGGCACGTCGCTGACCAGGCGGACTTCCACGGCCTCATACAGCAGACGCCGGCCGGCCTCGACATCCGGTCGGCCGGCGGCGAACGCCACCTCCGGCGTCCAGTACTGCCGCTTCTCCACCCGATCCGCTGACAGGATCATCAGCGTCCCGGGCTCGACCTCGCGGATGCCGGCGAAGAGCGTTTCCGCGCCGGCCACGCTGCGAAACGCCAGGTACTCCGGCAGCCGCGCTTCGTTGAGGGCGCGCGGTACAGCCGGGTCGACAAACAGCGCCTTGATTTCGGAGGCGAAGAGCAGTCGGCCGGTGTCGTCGCGGTGGTAGTAGAGCGGCTTGATCCCCAACCGATCGCGCGCCAGGACCATCCGGCGCGCCGGGCCGTCCCAAATCGCAAACGCGAACATCCCGCGCAGCCGCGACACGACGTCGAGCCCCCACTCTTCGTAGCCGTGAACGATGACCTCGGTATCGCTGCGCGTCCGGAACAGGTGCCCGGCCGCCGACAGCTGGCCGCGCAGCTCGCGGAAGTTGTAGATCTCGCCGTTGAACACGACGCCGATCGATTCGCTCTCGTTCAGCTGTGGCTGATATCCGCCTTCGAGGTCGATGATCGCCAGACGTTGATGACCGAGCACGGCCTGATCGTGCGACCAGAGACCGCTGCCGTCAGGGCCGCGGTGCTCGAGCCGGCGCATCATCCCGGCGACGACCGCGCGGTCGCCGTCGTGCGCGGGCCGGGGAACGTAGGATCCGCAGATGCCGCACATCGCGTCCTCACCCGCGCGCGGCGGCGTGCTGCGGCACGTCCGAACGCGTGAAACGGTGCTTGCCAGCGCTGCTCAGGGGAATCGCAGCGGTTTCCCGAACGTCGACGGTGAGCGGCCGACTGGTGAGCGCCTGAATCTGCTGTACGGCCTCGACCAGAACGCGAGTTCGAGTCGCCGCGGCGGTGCCCGCATCGGGAACAATCCACAGCGTGATCCGGTCCGGGGCCGTCTGGTGGAACTGGAACGTGCGGATGCCTTCGCTGCCGTACATCAGATGCGTGAAGAACTCGCCGTGGACGACCCGCCCGTCGGGCAGCACGAAGTTGTCGCTGACGCGGGCGACGCTCGAGCGTCATCAGCGGAAAGCTGTTGCCGCAGTCGCAGGCCTCAGGCACCAGGTCGGCGCAGTCCTCGTTGCGATAGCGGATGAACGGCATGGCGTAGTTCCAGAGGGACGTCACGATGAGCGGGGGCCCGCCGGCATGGCCGGCGCGCTCGGTCTCGAGCACGACGAAGTCGGCATTCACATGCATCCGGCCGTGGGGACATTCGGCCGCGATGTTCTGCACCTCGCTGCTGCCGTAGAGGTCGTAGACGCGGCAGTCGAAGACGCGGCCGATCGTGCGCCGCTGCTCCGGATAGAGCTTCTCGGCGGTGGTGAACACCCCGCGCAGGCGCGGCACGCGGCGGCCGGTCGACTCGATGAACTCGGCGAAGCGCGCCACCGTCGAGGCATAGCCGAAGGCGATGGTCGCGCCGAGCGACGGCCAGCGGCGCAGCCACGCCTCCATCTCCCCAGGACCGGAATGAAAGGGATCGAGCTGGTACATGCGGCGGGCATGCTGACGCAGCTCGAACTCCAGGCGCGACATCCGCTGCAGCCGTTCGCTGCTGCCCCAGAAAAAGCCGACCATTTCGCCGAGCCGCCACCCGCACTGCAGGAAGTTCCGGTAGGTGCCGGCATCGGATGCGTCCATGTAGACGCGTTCGCGATAGAACGACAGCGGGACGCCGGTCGATCCGCCGCTGTGATGCCGCTGAAGCCGGTCGAGCGGCACGTCCTCCCGGATGAGGTCGCGCCACCGCTCCCGGATAATGTCCTTCGTCAGAATGGGTAAACGCGCGAAGTCGTCGAGGGTGCGGATGTCGGTGCTGCGGATCCCCAACGAGTGGAAGAGCTCGCGGTAATACGGCACCCGGCGTTCGGCGTGTTGCAGCAGCGCAGACAAACGGCGGAGCTGGTTGGCAGCAACCTCATCGGGTGACGCGAATGGAGCGCGCTCGATATCCCTCAGAATCCGCAGGGTTTGTGAGCCGCGCAGCCGATGGGTTCCCGCGAGCAGCAGGTAGCCGGGCAGGCGCGATCGAAGCCGCTGCGATGACGAAGATTGAACAGCCGCGCTGCTGCGGACGACGTCGAGGTTCACATAGGGCTCCGGTCAGATCTCCGGAGCTCAGCAGAGCAATTCATATGCCGCGCGGTTCACCTGACGTCGCGCCACGAACGACCGGACGCTATCTGCCGCGCGACGCAGCTGCGGGCGCGCGCGTACGCATCGCTGAGGGCGCCGGCCGACACCGGCCGGTCGAGCTCGACATCGCTCGGACAGGTGGCGCGTGTCTCTGCAGTGGTCGGGTCTGCGGAGGGCGGATCCGAAAAATAGATCGCGATCCCCTCGCGGACCCAGGCGCGGCGGTCTGCAAGCGCGCCCGCGGTCATGCTGCGCGCCAGCGCCCGGCGCACGGTGCGCTCCAATGTGCCGCGGCTCCGCAGGACTTCAGCCGGCAGGAAGTGCAGCTCGCCATCGAGCAGCATCGTCGAGGTGAACCACGATGCCCCTGTCGCGCGCTCGAACGCTTCCGCCGAGGGGTGAAACGTCAGCGCGATCCGCGCCGGCGCGGCAACGTCGAGCGTCCGCGCGAGATCGTCTTGAGCGCGAGCGGCCAGCGTCTCCAACGCCGGCCGCTCGTTGGCCTCTGCAGCCGGAATGGTGACCGCCAGCGCCGGACGCCGGGCAGTGGTTGAGGCAGTCGTGTCGGTCGTCCGGACCACCGGTTCCGACGGTATCGTCGTGCGCGGCAGATATATGCCGATGCGGAGGCCGGGATAGTAGCGATTGAGAATCGACGCGGCGGTTTCACCCGCTTCCGCTCGATGCATCGCGCCAATCACGCACATCCCGACACCGTGGCCCGAACCGCGGCCGGTGAACCGGTACGCGGTCCCGACACGCCGAAGCTCGAAGGTGGCGCTTAGAACGCGCAACCACCCGAGCGTCGGGCCCACGATCATTCGCAGCTCCTGACCGGACAGCTCCGAGGGCGTCATGCCGTCGAGAGTCAGCTTCTCGACGCGGCCGGAAGGATTCCGAGACGCAATCTTCATGTCGCGCAGCGTGCCACGGAATCCGCCGGCCTGCAGGGCGCGCTGGAGATCGGCGGCCGCCAGCTCCGCCGTCCATGCCGGAAATCCCCGGCAGGCCTCATCGTCTCGCGATGGCAGGTGTGGCGGGTCTGGCGAACCGGGCCAGACCGCCGAGGGCAATTCGGAGCGGCCGCCGCAGGACGCGCTGTAATAGATGATGGCCGGCGCTTCGCCGTTGAACAGCACTTGCCCGGCCGTCGCCGCCGCGGCCCGTTCCGTGTCTGGGTTGGCCGTCCGCATCACCTGACAGTGCGTCTGATCACACAGGTCGAACCCTTCGGCGCGATGCCTTCCGAGATTCGCCGCCGTGTAGGTTCTGACCGCGACCGCGAGCGCTTCGAGCGCTGCCGGAGCGGTGTTCGGCGCGGCTTCGCCGGCCAGGACGCGCCCGACGTAGGTGTCGAGCGGAATGACCGACACGGCGTACGAGCCGTTGCTCAGCACGCCGATACGAATGCCCGACTGGGCTGCGCCGTTGGAGAGGACGCAGAGGATGCAAAGGACGCAGAGGATGAACCACGACGCCCGGCGTCCGCTCTCCGTTATGCGCCTCTGCGTCCTCTGCCCCCTCTGCGTCCTCGTCACTCTGTCAACCCAAGGAACGGTTGGATGTCATTCCACATGCGCGCCAGACTCGTCGTCAATTGATGATCATCCTCGAGCAGCGACAGCGTCACGTTCAGCCGCGTCCGGGCGAACTGCTCGACGGTCCGCGAATCCACCGAGCGGTCGTGAAGACCCTGAAAGATCAGCGTCGGCTGGTCGAACGACGCGCCGAACGCATCGTACCGCACTGTGTCCTCGTAGAACGCGTAATCGAGCAGACGCTCCTCGCCAAACGCATAATGGAAGAACGGCAGCGCCCCCTTCCGCCGCCACTCCTCGACCCGTTCGGGCGGCAGCAGATGATGGCCGGGCTTTGCGAACATGACCGCGGGGGCCATCAACACGACCCGATCGACCTTTCGGCCGAGACGTTCCGCCGCCAGCACCGCCAGCGTGCCGCCGAGGCTCGAGCCGAACAGGGTCGCCGGCCCGTCAGCGCGTTCGATTTCAGCGGTCAATTGACCGAGCATCCGCGTCATCGTCAGCGTGCGGAAGTCCGGGTGGTTGAAGTCCGGGCAGCGGAAGGGCACGCCGCGCGCCGCGAAACGTTCGCCGAAGTACTGCGCCTTGCTGGATTTCGCCGAGGAGGCGAATCCGTGAAGGTAATAGATCACAGCAGTCTCTGACAGCCTGGCCGGCAGCGGCATTTGATCAACCCGTCGCCGTCGGTGTTGTAGTCGTAGGTCAGCTCCTCACCTTTCCTGATGGTCTTCGCCGCACGGATCCAGATCACGCCCTGCTTGATGTCGATGTAGCAGTTGGGACGACAGGAGTGATTGATGTAGCGCGCGACGTTGCCGCCGACGCCCGCATCGATGACCGTGCGGTTGGTCAGCTTGAAGCACCAGATGTGGCCGTTGCGAATGTAGCGCCGTTCGCGCTTCAGGCTTTGCCGGTTGGAAATCTTCTCGCCGGCGTAATGGATGATTCGTTTGTTTTTCTTTATCTGTTCCGTTGCGTAAACGCCCCACCCGTGGATTCGTGAACGCCGCCGCACTATCATATGGATCAAGATTATGAACGGAATCATCAACGCCTGGGGCCGTATTCTCACAGGCTACACTCCGTCGCTCTCGATCGAGATCACCCGCGAGTGCCCGCTGCACTGCCCGGGCTGCTATGCGTACGGGGACGATCATCTGGGCGGTGAGATGACACTCCGCGAGATCCGCGACTTCAAAGGTCAGGAGCTCGTCGACGGCGTGATGGCGCTCGTCGATCGTCACAAGCCGCTCCACGTCTCGATCGTCGGCGGCGAACCGCTGGTGCGGTATCGGGAGCTCGAACAGATCATCCCGGCGCTTTCGGCGCGGGGCATTCACACTCAGCTCGTGACCAGCGCCGTCCGCGAAATTCCCGAAGGCCTTCTCGGCGCTGCCGCGAACGACCGTCGTCGTCTCGATCGACGGCCTGCAGCCCGAGCACGACGCGCGCCGCACGCCGGCGACCTACGAGCGCATTCTCAAGCACATTGCCGGTCATCGGATCACGGTGCACTGCACCGTCACCCGCCAGCTGGTCAACCGCCCGGGCTATCTTGAAGAATTCCTGCGCTTCTGGTCGGACCGGTCCGAAGTCCGCAAGATCTGGATCAGTCTCTACACGCCGCAGATCGGGGAGATCTCGGTCGAGCGGCTCACAGCGGCCGACCGCCAGCGCGTCGTCACCGATCTGATGGCCCTCCGGCTGCGCTATCCGAAGCTCGAAGCGCCCAAGGGGCTGATCGACGTCTATGCGAACCCACCCACCTCACCCGACGAGTGCGTGTTCGCGCAGACGACGACATCGATCTCCGCCGATTTGACGACGCGGATTACACCGTGCCAGTTCGGCGGCGCCCCCGATTGCAACAACTGTGGGTGCATCGCGTCCGCCGGACTGGCGGCGGTCGCCCGCCATCAGCTCTGGGGATTCATTCCGGTCGGCTCGATTTTCACCAGCTCGTTGAAGGTCGGTGAGCAGGTCCGGCGGCTGCGACCAGCCGAAGCCTGACAGTCGGCAGTCAACAGTCGTCAGTCAACAGTCAACAGTCAGCAGTCGAACTGATGATGACTGAATGACTGACGACTGATGACTATGAAGCCGCGCGCATGGTCTCGTCTTCTTTCCCCTTCTTCGCGGCCTTGCGGCCGGTCTCGGTCGCGGCCCAGTCCTGTTCGAAGAGCCCAGCCATCTGGCGCACGACCTTCTGGTCGTCGACGATGACGCCGACTTCGCGCCTTTTTTCGAGCTCGAGCTTCCTCAGGCTCTGGCTGCCGACGAAGGCGCGGCAGCCGTCGCGAATGATCGCGCGGACATGCAGCCGCTGGCCGGGCACCTTCTCGCCCTTCAAATCCCATTTCGCCTCGACCCTGCCGATGACCCGCACGTCGACGCCGGCCTTGGCCTTGGCGCA
Organism: uncultured Acidobacteriota bacterium; assembly: GCA_963728825.1. Taxonomy (GTDB): domain Bacteria; phylum Acidobacteriota; class Vicinamibacteria; order Vicinamibacterales; family CAVVIG01; genus CAVREM01. The sequence goes on along the minus strand of CAVSLA010000004.1, from coordinate 385,504 downwards.
CAGCAGCCGCAGGATCGTGTCGTCGGTCAGCTTCGGATCGTAGATGAGCAGTTGACGGCGCGCGCCGTTGATGAAACGCGTGAGCCGCTCGCGCGCGTTCTCCGGGCTGACGATAAACCGCTCGTAGCCCGCCGTGTACGGCTGCCGGTTGAAGTCGGCCTCGAACAGCTTGTTCGCCTCGGCGACCAGTTTGCCGTTCTTCGAGATGATTCCGAAGCTGCGGCTCTTGCCGATATCGAGACCGGTGAAATTGAACCCGTAGACGTGCAGCACCTTGCTGTCGACGATCATCATCTTGCCGTGATAGCGGACCAGGTCGTCGGCCGTCCGTGACACCGTGACCCCGCCCTCGAGCAACTGAAGCTCGAGCTTGCGGAGGCTCTTTTCGCCGCCGCGGTTGGTATGCGCGGTCAACGCCCGCACGACAACGCCCCGGGTGACCGCGGCGGTCAAGGCGCGGGCAATCTCGCTACGGTCGAGGCGGAAAATCAACAGATCGATGGTTTTACGCGCCTGTTTGATAGCGTTGACGATTGGGACCATTCCGGCGTCGGGTTCAACGATGAGCTTCACAAATGGCTCCTGCCGGGCACGGACCTTGTAACGGTAGGTCGCGTGATACGACTGATGAATTCCAGCAAGTTGCTCGCCAGTCCTGGCCGTCAGTGCCTGGGGGCCATCGCGCTTCTCCTCGTGCTGACCATTACTCCGGATGCGGCGCAGGAATCACGAGGTCCGGCCGCCAACCCCAAGGACCCCGCGGTGAAGGCCTTCCTCGACCGGGTCAACGATTACATTGCGCTTCAGAAAAAGGTCGACAACGGCCTGCCGAAGCTGTCGGGCGATGAAGACCCGTCGAAGATCGAGGCGCACCAGGCGGCGATGGCGTCCCGAATCAAGATGGCCCGCGCCACTGCGAAGCCCGGCGACCTGTTCGGCGACGCCGCGCCGATCATCAAGGCCGTCATCCGCGAGGACGCCTACCTCCGCAAACTGCGCGACTCCCGGGCGGCCATGGAAGAAGTGCCCAAGTTCGACCCGCCGCGCGTCAACGCGGCCTACCCGGAGAAGTTGCCGCTGGCCACGGTGCCACCGCTCATTCTCGACGCCCTGCCGCGTCTGCCGGAGGGTCTCGAGTACCGCTTCATGGGAAACGATTTGATTCTGCGGGACACGAGAGCCAATCTGATTGCTGATTTGTTGAATGGCGCCGTGCCCGTGTCAAACGGAAAATGACATGCGTCGCTGGCTGCCCGTTTCAACGCTGCTGACCCTGCTCATCGCCGGCTCCTACGGCTGCACGACCGTGCCGCTTGCCGCGCAGGCGCCCGCTGCACCGGCCGCGCAGCAGTCGACGAGCGCACCCGCTCCCGCGGCCGTCGATCTCAAGCTGCCCAACAAGAAAGGCACGGTCAAGTTCGCGGTGATTGGCGACAACGGCACCGGCGAGCGCGAGCAGTACGAGATCGGCACCGAGATGGCGAAGTGGCAGACGGCGTTCCCGTTCGATTCGGTGATCATGCTCGGCGACAACATGTACGGCAGCCAGAACCCGCGCGATTTCGTCAAGAAGTTCGAGGAGCCGTACAAGGTACTGCTGCAGCGGGAGGTGAAGTTCTACGCGGCGCTCGGCAACCACGACAATCAGGAGAACCGGTTCTACAAGCCGTGGAACATGAACGGCGAGCGGTTCTATACCTACAAGAAGGACCGCGTGCGGTTCTTCGTCCTCGACACCGATTACCTCGATCAGCCGCAGCGCCTCTGGATCGAACGCGAGCTGAGGAATTCGACCGACGACTGGAAGATCGCCTACTTCCACCACCCGCTCTACTCGTCGGCGGCGGCGCACGGCTCACAGGTCGACCTGCAGCTGATTCTCGAGCCGTTGTTCGTGAAGTACGGTGTGAACGTGGTGTTCCAGGGCCACGACCACGTCTACGAGCGGATCAAGCCGCAGAAGGGGATCTACTACTTCGTCGAAGGGTCTTCAGGGAAGCTGCGGCCGGGTGACCTGCGCAAGACGCCGCTCACCGAGGTGGGCAACGATCGCGAGCAGACCTTCATGCTCGTCGAAGTGGACGAAGACGAGCTGCATTTCCAGGCCATTTCGCGCGTCGGACGGACAGTCGATTCCGGCGTCCTCAAACAGCAGGACAAGCCGAAGCCGACCGGACCGGTCGGAACGAACGGGGTAAGACCGCAGTAAGAACTTTTTTCGTTCTACGTTCTACGTTCTGCTGTTCACGAGCAGAACGTAGAACGTCAGAACGTAGAACGCAGAACGGCACTAACGCACTAACGTCCCGCGAACCGCACTCTCACACCACCGTGCACCAGTCGTGGCGATCCGATGGTCGTGGGATTGGTCTGGACGTAAAACTCCTCGTCGAACAGATTCTGCACGCCGAAGAACACCTGCACGCCGCGTCCGAGGGCTCGCGAGGCCGTGACGTCCACGAGCGTGAACCCTGGCAGGCCGGGATTCGCGCAACTCTGCGATTGCACCGCACAGCCATTGCTGGGGACGCCCCTCGCGTTCAGATCGTCGTCGAACTGCATGCCGGCCATCTGAATCCCGAGAGCCAGATTGACGATAGCGCGGCTCGCTGAAGGTGAGCTGGATCGAGCCGCGGTGTTTCGGCACCTGCTGCAGGTATTTGCCGACCAGTTCGGGATTCACGGGATTTTCCGTGACCTTGGCGTGGTTGAACAAATACGCGGCGGCGGCGCGCCACCGCAATCCGACCCGGTACTCCGCGTCGGTCTGGAACCCGCGGACGCGCGTCTCGCCGAGATTGCGGCGCTGCTGAACGTTGGTGCCGATCGTCACGTTCGAAACGGGGTTTTCGATGCGGTTGTCGTAATAAGTCGTTCGCAGCGTGAGGTCGTTGGTGGCGGTGATATTGAGACCCGCCTCGCCGCCGAACAGATCTTCCGGCCCGAGTTGATCGTTGGCGAGAACGAGGAGCGCACCGACGCGGAACTGGCGGTACAGCTCATTCAAGGTCGGTGCGCGGAAGCCGCCGCTGAGGCTGCCCCAGGCACTGACCCGGTCGTTGATGCGATACATGGCGCCGGCGCGCGGACTGACCGACGTGTCGTCTCGGTCGGGGAGCTCGGGCCGGCTGCCAGTGATGACTCCGCTTGGCTGGAGCACCGACACCGGCACGGGCAGTCCGGTGGCGACCGTCGTTTCAACGTTGTGCGCGTTGTAATTGCGCCAGTTATCCAGACGCAGACTCAACGTCATCGTCAGCCGGTCCGTTGGCGTGAGCACGTCCTGCACGAAGGCCCCCAGACTTCGCTGCGTGCCGCCCGACACCCGCTGCGTCACGACCGTCGTGCCGGTGAGGGTGTCCATGACTTGTTCTTCGCTGTCGCCGTCGACCCAGCGCCAGTCGAGGCCCGCGGAGAGGAAGTTGCGCGAGCCCATCGCGCGCGACCACTGGACCATGCCGCCGAAGCCATCGGTCGGCACGGTCTGGATGAGTGTCTGACGGGCAATGGCGCGGGTAATGAGGTTGGGTACCGCCAGGAAATTGCTGTGGAACGTCTCGACGTCACCGAACAAGCGGGCTTGCAGCGTGCTGGAATCGGGCAGGATCATCCGAACCCCGCCGCTCAGAGACTTCCAGGTCGTGTCGTTCCCTTCCGGGATTTGCGGCGCGCCGGCCACCGTCACTTTCTTGGCGTTGTCGCGCTCCTCGCGGAAATACCCGGTGCGAATGAACGTGCTGATATTTCTGGTCGGGCTGTAGTCGACCTTGACGTTCACGTTGCGGAACTCGACCTGCACGTTCGTATCAATGGCACCCCGCTCGGGTTCGGCCACCTGCAGATAGCCCGCGGTATCCAGGATTGCACCCTCGACCGCCACGCCCACGTTCCGCCATACATCGCTGCCGAAGAAGTCGAACTTCGGCGTATCCATGTTCCCGTAACTCGCGCTTCAGCTCCGCCGTGCGTCGCGCCGGCCGGCTCGTGACGATGTTGATGACGCCACCCATCGCGTAGTTGCCGTACAGGCTCGAGCTCGATCCGTCGACCATCTCGATGCGATCGACCGCGCCGAGCGGCACGCGCGTCCAATACACCCAGCCACCGAAGGGATCGTTGAACGGAACGTCGTCGATCAACACCAGAGTCCGGCTGACACCACTGGGGCCAATGCCGCGCAGCGAGACGCCCTGAGCGGTCGGATGCGCCGCCACGCTGCTCGTTCTCCGAAAGAGGCTGAATGTCGGAACCTGCCGCAGGACATCGTCGGCCACGACGGCGGCCGACTGCTCGATCTGCCGGCTGTCCAGCACGGTCACACTCGCAGGCGTGTCTCCCAGCCGCTGTTCGCCGCGGGTCGGTGTGACCGTCACCTCTTCGAACAGCGTCGCCGGCGACAGCACGACTTCCATCTCGGCTGCGATCGGCATTTCTTTCTGCGCAAACCCGCCGGCCAGAACGACCAGCGTCGCGCGACCTTCGGGCATCCGGTCGAAGGTGAAGCGTCCATCGGGGCCGGTGACCGTCTGAGCCGTGGGCCCCGCGTCCGTGCGTATCGTCACCGAGGCGCCAGGCACAGCGCCGCCAGTTGAATCCTTCACGATGCCAGAAATCGGTGCCTGGGCAAGCGCCAACGCGAGCAGTAATGCGAGCATGCGGCGGATTATAAGGGGAAACGAGAATAAGGTAGGCTATGGCCTGCGCCGGCCGGACGCTTCTGCCGTTCGGGCCGACGCGGTGCAGTGTCTCAGACCGAACAACGGAACGAGGAGTGCGTCGACCGCCGGCGTCTGCCGCGCGGGGGACGGCGGAGCACCGACCGCCCCGGACGGCACCCGCACGTCATCATCGCGGACAGCTTCGAGGGCGCCCGGGTACCGTCTTCGCGCTATCTGAAGGCCTCGGGGTTTCTGGTCGACGAGGCCGAAAACGGTGAGGAGCTGCTGGCCATCGTCAGCCAGAGGGTCCCCCAGGTGATCGTGACCGAGCTCGACCTGCCGCAGTGGCCCGCCTGGTGCCTTTCGACATGGCTTGGGCTCAACTCGCTGACCGAACACATTCCGATCATCGTGACGGCGGGCGACACGCGGGGCGGACGGCCGACCAACGCTCCCGGGACAGCGAGCCTGCTGGTCAGGCCATTCAGGCTGGACGTCATGCTCGCCCAGATTCGGACCGTGCTGCGTCAGCCGTCGATTCCGTCCAGCGGGCGTCAATAATGAGGCGGCATGACTAACAGTGGGACATCTGCCGGTGGGCCGCCCTGCGCACAAGCGTGCAACTCCGTGCAGGCACAGCGCTTGCGGATGCGTCGGTCACCGTACATGTCCAACGTGTTCATGGCAGGCCCGGAACTGGTGCGCTGGGACGTCACGTCCTGCGGCGACAACGGCCCTTACCGGCTGATGATTCGCCACGCGCACGGGTCGATCGTCGAATATTTCCAGACCCCGACCGACGCTCTCCTTCGCGAAGCGGAGCTCGAGGAGCTGCTGATCGCGGCCCGCAGTGGTCGTCCGCTGCAGTCCGGAGCGTGGGCATGACCACTCCGTCCAAGGTGCTGATCATCGACGACGACGTGGCGGTGACGCAGACGTTTGCGAGCATGCTGCGGCTGGAAGGCCACGAAGTGCGGACGGCGATTGACGCCGAAACCGGCCTCAATCAGGCACGGCTCGAACAGCCGGACGCCATCATCGTCGATTTGCGGATGCCGCTCATCAACGGGCTCGGATTTCTCTATCGCCTCCGTGCCGATTCGCGGTATCAGGCCACACCGGTCGCGATCGTGACCGGCGATTACACGGTCGACGACAGCCTGTCACGCGAGCTCGAAGAGCTCGGGGCCAAGCTCCACTTCAAGCCGCTGTGGCTCGAAGACCTCGTCGATCTGACCCACGGCCTGCTTGCCGCCGATCGTCCTGCGCGAGCGCCGCAACTGCGCATCAGACACTGATCGAACGTTGAGATTTGAGGATCTGAGGATTTGAGGATTTGAGGATCTGGGGAATTGAGGAGCTCCTCAACTCCTCAACTCCTCAACTCCTCAAATCCTCAGATCCTCAGATCCTCAAATTTCTTGTTCGTATCATCTCCCAATCCAATAAGCCATCTTGACGAGGAAGATATCGTCGCCCGGCGCCGAGAACAGCGCCGACGTGTCGCGCCCGAGCGAGAAGTCGCCAGGGTAGGCGAAGTCCTGCTGCTGGCGGGTCCAGACCGCGTAGAACGTCGAGCCCGGCTTCAACTCCCAACGGAACACGGTATTGACGCGCAGCGACTTGAAATTGAAGTCGGGATCGCCGAAGGTGAAACTCGGCGCGGCGCCGCCGCCGTCGGGATCGACCACGTAGGTCCGCGTCGCGGCGTGATAAGACAGGTCTCCGATCGACGATCCGTACGACGAGAAATCGTAGGTTCGCGGCTGCGCGAGCTCCTTGAAGTCGTCGTAGTCGCCCACCGCGACCAGCGGTTGGGCAAAGACCTGGATCGACACGCGCGGCGTCAGGATCACGTTGACCCGCGTCGTCATCGTGAGCTGCTCCTGGGCCAGATGGCCGAACACGTAGCGTCCGCCGTAGGTGTGGAGCGCCGTGTCGTCGCGAACCGAGGTCACGTATTGGGCGATGGTGTCGTTGTCATTCCACTGCGGGCCGGTGGAAATCGTCAGCCTCGGTGACGGCTTGATGTTCAGCGACAGGTTCGCGTTCCGGCTCGATCCGCCGGCATCGGTGCGAGACGATCCGTAGCCGGCCGAAATCGAAAGCAGTTGCCGGTCGTCAGAGTTGAGGTTGACGTTCCAGCGGGTGGCGCTCGGCAGAATCGACGACGGTCCGCCGCGAGTCAACCGATCGTCGAATACTTCGCGAAAAATGCCGAGGCCGCCGTTCATGTTCCAGTAGTTGAGGAACTGCACATAGGCGTTGCTGTTGATGCCATCGCCCTGCGTCTCCCGGTTGAAATTGAACGTCCACCACTTCGACACCCAGGCGTTCCAATTGCGCACGAAGCGCCCGGGGGTGACGTCGCGCCACATCACGACACCGTGGCCGCCAGCCCGATCGCCGGTGCCCAGAAACCCGAGATCGTTCGATTCGAAGCCGGGGCTGACGCCCCAGAGGGCGGCGTTGACGTGCAGCAGGCCGCTGTTCCGATTCAGGTTGATGCGCCCGGTGAACCCGCCGAGCGAGGTCCGGGTCGGGTCGAGCTCGACGTGCGGTGCGTCGGGGCGCTGGTAGTAGCGCTGCGCGGCGCGCTGGGCGCGTGTCACCATCGCCGGCGCGCCCTGGATGCGGCTGCCGGCGAGCTTGCCGGTAATCACCCACTCGCGATCCGCGTCGAGGAACCAGTAGCCGTCACCGCCGAACACGAAGGCCGTCGAGGCGAGCGAGCCGCGCATCGCCAGCGAATCCAGCCGCCGCGTGACCGAAGTCGCCAGCAGTCCCGCCCCCGCGCGGCGCCCGATGTCGCGCTGCATGCGGACGACCAGGTAGTTGGTGAGGGGCTCGACGGTTTCGGCGCCGCCGATCGAGTTCGAGATCGTGCGCGCCGTCTCCCGGTCGGTGACCGCGTTCAGCAATCCCATGCTCCAGCCGTTTTTCGTCTTGCCGGTCAGCTTGGCGGCGCCAAGGATGGTCGTCGCCGCCGGCAGGTCGGTGAACTCACCTGACGCCGTGATCTGTGGGGTGCGTCCGATCCGGCGCGAGTAGAAGATGTTCGGATCGGACGTATTGAAGCCCCAGAAGTTGTTGGCGCCGCCCTGACCGAAGTTCCCGAAAATCTGCGCGCCCTCGAGGAAGAACGGACGCTTTTCCTGGAAGAACGTCTCGAAGGCACTGAGGTTGACGACCGCCGGATCGACCTCGACCTGGCCGAAGTCGGGATTGACCGTGCCGTCGAGCGTCAAGTTGCTGGTGACGCCCCACTTCAGATCGAGGCCGGCCGCGGCGAAGGCGCGCGACCCGTCGTTGAAGGGGTTGCCGACGCGCGACGGCTGCACGAACTCGGCGCGCGCCGCCGTGTACGGCAGCAGCGCGAGGTGACGCTTCGGACGAAGGCCGTCGAGGCCGCTCAGATGGGCCATCCGCGACGCGACCCCGCTTTCGTTTTTCGGGACGAGCTCCAGCCAGGCGCGTTCGTTCTTCCGACGGATGAACCGCATGGCGTTGACGCCCCAGGTCTGCTGCTCCGCAAACGTGAAGCGCAGCTGCGACAGGGGAATCTGCAACTCGGCCGACCAGCCATCCTCGTCGATCGACACCGCCGAGTGCCAGACGCTGTCCCAGCTCGAGTCGTCCCAGGAATCGTTGAAGAGGATGGCGTCCTGCTGCACGCCGGACGCGCTGATCCGGAACTTCGCGCCGGTCAGGTGGTCGTGCATCGGGTCGAGGTAGATCTCGAGCATGTCGGCGTCGCTGTCGTCGTCACGGCTCGAGAGGCGGCGGGCGATCAGGGCCGCGTCGGCATCGAACATCCGCGCGGCGATATAGAGCGCCTGGTCGTCGTAGGCGATCCGCAGCTCGGTCCGCTCGGTCGCGGGCTGCCCTTCGTCGGGATCCTGCTGTGTGAATCGATCCGCAGCCGCCGCGGCTGCCCAGACCTCGTCGCGGAGGTGGCCATCGATGACCGGTGGGCTTGCAACGCGCACCGCCACCAGTCCGGCGCGTGGCGCATGCGTCGCCGGTTGCGCTGCCGCTGGCCGGATGGAGAAGCAGACGGCGAAGAGCGCAACCGAAGGTACAGCGAATAGCGGACGCATAGCCGGCTTGTTAGACGCTTTTCTTGACCTGCGGGTTTGGACAGGAGCGGTCCGCTTCTGCCCCGCCCGGCCGTTGAAGCTGCCGAGGTGAAGGCCATGGCCACGTCGGTGAAAGTGACCGGGCCATTCACGTGTTGGCCAGTCAACGGTTCGTTCGCTGTGTCCGTCTAACCGGTCAGCCATGAGTGCTTTACTTCGATGGGCGTCGGATCTCGTCCAGGACCTCCGCTACGGGCAGCGGGCGCTTCGGCGGGCGCCTGCGTTCACGATCGTCGCAATCACGACCCTGGCGCTGGGCATCGGCGCGAATACCGCGATGTTCAGCGTGCTGAACACCTACCTGCTCAAGCCGGCGCCCTATCCCGCAGCGGACCGGCTGGTTCGCGTTTATAGAACCTCAATCCATTCGCAGAGCTGGCCCCATTCGGGTGCGAACTTTCTCGATCATCGTCAACGGAACACGGTGTTCGATCACATGGTCGCGTTCAACCCGGCCCGGCAAAGCCTCCTCGAGGACGGCCGGGCCGCCGAAGGGCTGCGGGGCCTGGCGGTCACGGCGGATTTCTTTCCGGCACTCGGGGTCGCGCCCGCGCTGGGACGACACTTCTCGGCCGCTGAAGACGAACCCGGCGCGAATCAGGTCGCCGTGCTGAGCGATCGATTCTGGCGTGCCCGCTTCGGCGGCGATCCGAACATCGTCGGCAGAACGCTCAGACTGGAAGGGGAAAACGTCCAGGTGATCGGCGTGATGCCGGCAGGATTCGAGCACCCGATTCTCTGGGGGCCGGTGGACCTCTGGCGGCCGATGGCGTTCACGGCGGCACAACGGCAGAACCGCGGCAACAACTACCTCGCGGCCTTTGCGCGGCTGAAGCCCGGAGTGTCGATCGTCCAGGCAGAGGAGGCGATGGTCGCTCTGGCGGCGTCGTTGTCCCGGGAGACGTCGTCGAATCAGGACGAAAGCCTTCGACTCGAGCCGCTGCAGGCGATCGCGTCGGGCGACGTGCGGCGCAGCGTGATCTGGTTCGTCTTTGGCCTGGCCGGCTTCGTGCTGCTGATCGGCTGCGCCAATCTGGCGAACATCGAGCTGGTGCACAAGAGCGCCCGCGCCCGTGAGCATGCGATTCGCGGCGCGCTCGGCGCCGCCCGCACCCGACTGCTCCGTCAGTCGCTGACCGAAAGCCTGCTGCTGGCGTGCCTTGGCGGCGCCGCCAGTCTGGCAATCGCGCTCGCGGCGGTCCAATACATCAGCCGGCGCCTGTTCGCCGAACTGCCCGGCGCTGCGGTGACACTCGATTCGCGCGTGTTCCTGTTCGCGCTGGGATGTTCGATCCTCACCGGCGTGATGTTCGGGATGATGCCGGCCTGGCTCGCGTCGCGCACGGATGTCAATCGAACGCTCAAGGAATTCGTCCGCGGCGCCGGATCGCACCAGCGGGCCCAGCACGCGCTGATTGTCGGCGAAATCGCGTTTGCGCTGGTGCTGCTGGCCGGTGCCGGGCTGTTCGTCAGGGGGTTGGAGCGGTTCGCCGCGCGCGACGTCGGCTGGCAGGTCGACGGCCTGCTGATCGCCCAAATCGCACTGCGCGGGGAGAGCTACGCGACGCCTGAACAGCGTCTGGGTTTCTACGATCGCCTCGAGCAGCGGCTGCGGGCGCTCCCGGGTGTACAGCAGGCGGCGCTGTCGGCGTCGCAGCCCATTTACGGGTTCAACAGCAGCGGCGGGATCGTCGTCGAGGGACTGCCCGAGCCTGCCGCTGGTCATGCGCCGGAGGTGTTCTCCGAACCGGTCAGCCTGTCGTATTTCGACACGCTGGGCGTGCGGCTGCGTGCCGGCCGGGTTTTCGAGCCGACCGACACTGCGGATCGACCCGGGGTCGTCGTCATCAACGAGACGATGGCACAGCGCTTCTGGCCGGGAGAAAGCGCCGTCGGCAAGCGCATCGGGCGCCTCAGCACGCCACGCGTCTGGACCGAGGTGGTGGGCGTCGTCGACGATGTGGCGTTCGCCGGCAATCTCAACGAGCCGTACACGCGATTGCAGGCGTTTCGTCCGATCGCGCAGAGCCCGGTCAATGCGGTCAATGTCATGTTGAGGAGCAGCAACCCGGGCGCTCTGGTCGAGCCCCTGCGACGCGCGGCGGCCGAGCTCGATCCGACGTTGCCGGTGGTGCGCATCCGCTCCGCCCGCAGCCTCGTCGATGAAGGGCTGGGCAACGTCTCGCTGCTTGGCACACTGCTCGGAGCCTTTGCAATCCTCGGGCTGGTGCTCGCGGCGGTCGGGGTATACGGCGTCACGTCCTACTCGGTCGCGCAGCGTGAAGGTGAGTTCGGCATCCGCATGGCGCTCGGGGCGCAGGCGCGCGACGTGCTCCGCCTCGTGATCGGAACTGGCGCGCGGCTCGTGCTGGTCGGGACGAGCATCGGTCTTGCCGGTGCGTATCTGGTGGGGCGGATCCTGGCGTCGACGATGCCGAGCCTGCCGACGCGCGATCCAGGGGCCGTTGCCGGCGTGGCTCTCGCCCTGGTCGGCGTCGCACTCGTCGCCTGCTGGCTTCCCGCACGGCGGGCCGTCAGGCTGGACCCCTCGATCGCGCTGCGCCGCGAATAGCCTCTAGTCGGTAGTCGGTAGTCGGTAGTCGGTAGTCGACAGTCGGTAGTCGGCAGTCGGAATGTACGTAGGGCGGACCTCTTAGGTCCGCCGTTCGTCAAAGTCGCCCGCACCCAGGGCTGAGCCAGCGGGCGCCCCGGTTTCGCAATACCTGGTAGAGGGCCCGAAACATGACCCGACTGCCAGGCCTCCGATCCATCGCGTGCACCGGCCTGTTGTCGCTGGCGGCCGCTCCCGCGCTCGCGCAGAACAGGTTGACCGAGGTCTCGGTGGGCGCGTCATTGCTGACAGAAATCCATCTGGGAGGGGCACTTCCCGGGGTGACCAGCTCGGTTACTTCGCCAACAATCGAGGGCTCGGACTGACTGGTGAGGTGACCGGAAGCGAGTTCGCGTTATGGCTGCTCGCCGGACCCCGGTTCAGCTCCGCACTGAACTCGCGCCGCAGGGTCTACGCCCACGTCCTCGGAGGCCTGGTCATGGCCGGCGGCGAACCATATTTCGTGGTCCAGCCAGGTGGAGGCGTCGATTTCTGGCTCAGGCGCGGGCTCGGTGTTCGAGTGGGGGCCGATTATCAGCAGCTGGTTACGGACGATGAGCCGTTTCACGGGCTGCGGATGCACGCCGGGGTCGTCGTGAAGGTGGGCAGACGCTAATAAAAGTCGTGCGCGTCGAAGTCGATGTCGACGCCGCGCATGCCCTGCACCGCTTCGGCGCGGACGGCAATGACCCCGTCCTGATTCTGCAGAACACCTTCAACGACGAGGAACGGCTCCTCGACAATCACCATGCGGTCGCGGGCAAACAGATCGGGACGCACGATGATGTTCGCGACGCCGGTTTCGTCCTCGAGCGTCAGGAACACGAATCCCTTGGCGGTGCCTGGCCGCTGACGGGTGATCACCATGCCGGCGACCCGCACGACTCGTCCCTGCCGCGCCTGGCGCAGATCGATCGCCCGCAGCACGCCGCGCATCGCAAGCTCCTCGCGCCGTAGCGCCATGGGATGGCGGCCGATGGTCAAGCCGGTGCCGGCATAATCGGCGACAAGACGCTCGGATTCGGTCATGGGCTTCAATGGACAGAACTCAGACGAGGACGCAGAGGACGCAGACGCAGAGGGAGTCGACGTAGCCTCTGCGTCCTTTGCTCCCTCTGCGTCCTCATCCCCGAAGAGCGCCCCGGAGGGGCGAACGGCTCTTTCTGCCTGCCACAGCGCCGAGCGCCGATCGTAGCCGAACGAATTGAGCGCGCCGATGTCGGCGAGCGTCACGATCTCGTCACGGCGCAGGCCCGCGTGCGCGACCAGTGCGTCGAGCGAGGCGAAGCGCCGCGGGCGCTGCGGACCTGAGAGGTCCGCTGCCCCACGGCTCATCCACCAGGCATGCGAGCAGACGTTGCAGAACAGACGGCCATCGGTCTCCTCGATCATCGACGCATCGTCGCAGCCGCATTTCGGGCAATTCTTATTCGCCTGGGGCCCCACCCCCAGGCCCGACGCGCTCGCACCGTAGTGCTCGCGCGTATCCAGAACAGGACTTGGGCTACAGGCTGCGACCGCCTTACCAATCTGTTCACGCAGGCCGTGCACATACCGCAACCCGAGCCGGATCGCGCCGTCGGCCTCGACGGTGCAGTCCCAGGCCGAGATCTGCACATCAATGGGATGAAACCGGACGCCGCGCCGCTGTGCGTCCTTGACCAGCGTCGACGGGTGATAGAACCCCATCGGCTGGTTGTTGAGCAGCGCCGCATAGAACGCGCCCGGATAATGTGCTTTGAGGTAGGCGCTCGCATAGGCGAGGAGGGCGAAGCTCGCCGCGTGCGACTCGGGAAATCCGTACAGCGCGAACGAGGTAATCGACGTGATGATCTGCTGGGCCGCTTCGCCGGTGATGCCGGTCCGCGCCATGCCGTCGCGCAGCTGCACCTCGACCTGTTTCATGCGCCGTTCGGATCGCTTGAACCCGAAGGCGCGGCGCAGTTCCTCGGCCTGGCCACCGGTGAATCCGGCAGCGACCATCGCCATCCGCAGCAGCTGTTCCTGAAACAGCGGCACACCCAGCGTGCGGGCGAGAATCGGCTCGAGCGAGGCGTGTGGATACACGACCGGCTCGCGTCCCGCCCGGCGATTCAGAGTACGGATGCACCATCTGGCCGACGATCGGCCCCGGGCGGATAATCGCCACCTGCACGACGATGTCGTAAAAGGAAGCGGGCTTGAGGCGCGGCAGCGTCGCCATCTGCGCCCGCGATTCGACCTGGAAGACACCGATCGTGTCGGCCTCGCACAGCATGCGGTAGACGGACGGATCGTTCGGCGGCAGGTGGGCAAGGTCTATATTTCTTACAGCGCGGGGCCCCACCCCCGCGCCTGACGCGCTCGGACCGTGGCCCTCGCGCGTATCCAGAACAGGATGTCCCTGCTCCCTTCCTGCCCCCTCACCGTTCACGAGTGACAACGCATCCTGGATGACCGCCATCATGCCGAGGCCGAGCAGATCGACCTTGACGATGCCCATGTCGGCGCAGTCGTCCTTGTCCCATTGCACGACGACCCGTCCCGGCATGCTGGCGTTTTCGAGCGGCACCACCGAGTCGAGCTGGCCGCGGCAGATCACCATGCCACCCGAATGCTGGCCGAGGTGACGCGGCAGATCCTGCATCTCCTGCCAGAGTCGCGCGAACAGGCGCACGCGATCCGAATTGAGATCGAGACCGACTGCCGCCATATTCCGCGGCAGGGTGTCGGCGGGATCGGTGAACTCGAACTGATTCATCACCTTCGCCAGCCGATCGACCTGTCCGGCCTCGAAGCCGAGCGCTTTGCCGACCTCGCGCGCGGCGCTGCGGCCGCGGTAGGTGATCACGTTGGCCGTCATCCCCGCGCCCAGCCGGCCGTACTTCTCGTAGACGTGCTGGATGACCCGCTCGCGCCGGTCGCCGCTCGGCAGATCGAGGTCGATGTCGGGCCATTCGCCGCGTTCTTCCGACAGGAACCGCTCGAACAGCAGGTCCATGCCGACCGGATCGACCGCGGTGATGCCGAGGCTGTAGCACACGGCGCTGTTGGCCGCAGAGCCGCGGCCCTGGACGAGGATGTCGTGCTGACGGCAGAAGTTCACGATGTCCCAGACGATCAGGAAGTAGCCGGCGAGCTCGAGCTTCTCGATGAGATCGAGCTCGCGCGCAATCTGGGCGCGCGCCCGATCGTGGAACGGTCGATAGCGATCGCGCGCCCCGACCTCGGTGATCCGGCGGAGGAACGAGCTCTCGGTTTCGCCAGCCGGCACCGGGTACTCGGGAAATCGGTAGCCGAGGTCGGCCATCGTGTACTGCAGCCGGTCAGCCAGCTCGGAGGTGTGCGCCAGCGCCTCCGGATGATCGCGGAAGAGCGCCGCCATCTCGTCCGGCGACTTCAGGTACCGCTCGGCATTGCGCGACAGGCGGCGGCCGGCCTGCATGAGATCGGTGTGGTGGTGAATACACGTGAGCACGTCGAACAGCGGGCGCGATGCGGGCGTCGCGAAGCGGACGCCGTTGGCGACGATGGTCGGCACACGGAACGCGGCAGCCATCTGCGCGAGGATCTCGTTGGCCACTTCTTCGTCGCGGTGATGGTGCCGCTGCAGCTCGACGTAGGTCCGATCCCGCCCGAACACGCCCACCAGCCGATCGAGCAGTCCGCCGACGCCGAAGCGTCCCGAGTCGAGCGCCGCCCGGCCCGCCAGCGCGACGAGGCCGGTGGTCTGGCCGTCGAGCTCCTCCAGCGTGAGCGCCCCTTCGCCTTTCGGGGACCGCATTTTCATGCGGGTCACCAGACGGCACAGGTTCCGGTACCCGTCGGCGGATTCACACAAGACAGGCAGGAGCCAGGATTCTGTGCTTTCTCTATTTTCTCGCGGGGCCCCACCCCCGCTCGACGACGCGCTCGGGCGGTAGCCCTCGCGCGTATCCAGAACAGGGCGTCGCCGCTCCCGCCCGCTCGGGCCGTAGCCCTCGCACGTTTCTAGAACAGGACTAATAGTCAGCTCCGCGCCGATGATCGGACGAATGCCGACCGCGCGCGCGGCCTTATGAAATCGTGGCGCGCCGTAGACGCCGTCGCGATCGAGCAGGGCCAGCGCCCGATAGCCGAGCTCGGCGGCGCGTTCGCGAGCGTTTCGGGGAGCGACGCCCCTTGGAGAAAGCTGAACGCAGAAGCAGTGTGAAGCTCGACGTAAGACGACAAAGTCACTCAGTCAAGGACGCAAAGGTGATGGAGGACGCAGAGTTCGGCGTTAATCGAAGACTGCATCGATGAACCATCCGCCCGTCTCACGGTCCCGGAAAATCCGATAGACGCCACCGTCGCTCAGCGAGACGTCCCACTCGTCGCGGTGCCAGTATTCACTTGCCCGGGGCCCCACCCCCGGGCCTGACGCGCTCGCACCGTAGTGCTCGCGCGTATCCAGCACAGGATGTTTCTGCTCTGCCCGCCCTGCCCACCAGTTCCCTGACGTCCGCCACGGGCCGGCGGCGTGGTGACCGAGCCACCTGCGAAACCGCGTCGATCGGTCGTCACGCGGACGGGTCGATCGTGTTCGGTGGCAACCCGCGCCGGCACCGGCTGGCGGCAGCGGCGGATCATCGACACGACCTTCATTCCCGGGCACGCTGAGCCCGCTTGGTCGAGGCTCACCGAAGCGCCTGCGGCGCGTATGCGGCTGCCTTGACCGTGATCGGTCGAAAACGATTTCATCGCGAATGCGCCGGGACGATACGAATCGACGAGCGCGGGAGCCCCGATCCGGTCCTGCCCCAACAGCGCGCCGAGCCGCGCCAGCAGCGTCGACAGCCGCTCGGGTGTCGGATGCGCACGCGTGAACAACGTGTGCTGCACGACGCGGCCCGGCGTCGGATCGATGACGACCGTGACGCACTCGATCGGGGCGGCGGGCGGATGCGACTCGAGATCGAGCAGGGCCAGCGTGCGCAGGGTCCGCACGTCGCGCAGCGGCGTCGGCAGCTCCAGCCGGCGCGCGTGCCCCTCGCGCCCCGTTGCGGTGGCCAGCCGCAGCACGACGTGCAGCACCGCGGCGCCGCGATCGCGGCGCTCGAGCCGTGTCGACAGCGGCTCGAGCAGACGGGTCAGCACGAACGACAGCGGCTCGAGCCCGTCGATCGGCCACTCGAGCTCGAGCGTCCCTTCGAAGCGTTCCTCGGGCAGGGCCGGCACGAGCGGCCGGATGTCTTCGCCACGTGCGATCGCCTGCCACGCTCGCGCAGGGCGTCCCAGGCGCGCCACGAGATCCGCGGACGGCAGCGCGGCGAGCTCCCCGAGCGTGCGCACCCCCCAGTGCTTCACCGCAGAAATCGCAGAGCTCGCAGAATTTTTTGGATCAACCGGCTTCTGCGGATTCCGCGGGTTCTGCGGCTCAACGTGATCGCCGAGCTGCTCGAGGACGCCGATCGGAATCAGCGCGAGCGCGGCCGCTTCTTTGCCGCGATCGACCACCGTGACGCCCGGGCGCGAGAGCGCGAGGACCCTGGCGGCGGTGTGCGTCGCGGCGATCGCGACCTGCCCGCGCAGCTCGCGCGCCGCCGCCTCCCGTCCCAGCTCGGCGCCGATTGCCGCCGGCGGCCCGAGCAGCCGATCCAGGCCGCTGACGTCGATCGTGACGAGATCCACGCGCGAGAGCTCGTAGCGCGGAGAGAATTCGTGCGCGAGCGCCGCCAGCGCCACACGCGAATCGTCAGCAGGCCGTGGTTGAAAAAGACACGCGAACATCGTCGCACCCGCGAGCCCGCGCGCGAATCACGCGTGCGTCGGTGTCGAGGCCTCTGAAGAGATGAGAGCCGAAGCTGAAGCTGACGCTGGCGGCGGCCCCGCCTTCGCTCGCCGGATCATCGTGCGAGCTACGGCGCGACAAGCGCCCTGGCTGCCCCAGCTGCATCGTGAGCCCCGCCGAACTGCGCGCCATCGGCTCGGGGCCGACCAGGACGCACATCGTCTGGGTGCCTTCGACCATCCGCTGCAGGCGAAGCCAGGTCGTAAACGGCAGGCGCCGAGCGCATCGCGATGGCGCTTCGCCCGCGTCGAACGCGACCAGCCCGAAATTGCCGGCCTGCAGCACCAGCGCGAGCGCGCGAATCGCCTGCTCGAGGGCGCGCTGATTCAGATCGCGGCAGAAACCGGGGTTGGTGACGACGATGGCCGCGGATCCACAGGCAGCGGTCGAGATCGATGCCGGCGGCCGCCGCCGACTCGACATCGAACATGTCGAGCGCGTCGACCAGCGCGACGAGCTCGCCGCGCGCGCGTGGCCGCCGCCAGCATCGAGATGAGCAGGCTGAAACGGCCGGACGATCGCGGGCCGACGATCTCGGACAGCTGGCCGCGCGGAAACCCGCCGCCCAGACCGCGCGTCGACCGCTGGAACGCCGGTCGGCCCGCAGGCGTATTCGGGATCAGGGTCGGGTGCCGGCAGCGCGGTGGTCAGCGTGCGGTCGAGTTGACGGGCGCGAAGCAGCGGTTTCGAGGTCGGCGCGTGCAAGGGCCATGGCTATTTTCGCTTTTTATTCGCCTCAAGGGGCGAACTATAACGCACGCCAGAGCCGCAATCAAGTGAGGTAAGATCACCGGTCGTTGAAGCAGGGCCTAAAGTCCTGCGCTACTTCTCGTTTAACGAAAATCGCCCTTGGCCGACGGCCTCCCCGCGCCACCTCTCCCAGCCGATGCGGCGCCGATGCCCGATGCCACCGGGCTTCTGCATCGGGTCGAAAACGCTGCACCGGATGTTCGCGGCGTTCACCTACCGCGACTTCCGGGTCCAGTGGTTCGGCGCCTGCACCTCGAGCATCGGCACCTGGATGCAGATCGTCGCGCAGAACTGGCTGGTCCTGACGCTGACCGAGTCGGCGTTCTTCCTCGGGCTCGACGTGTTCCTGCAGCAGCTGCCGATCATGCTGTTCACGCTCATCGGCGGCGTCTCGCCGATCGCTACGACCGCCGCAAGACCCTGCTCGCCTCGCAGTACGTGCAGATGGCGACCTCGGCGGCGCTGGCCGTGCTGATGTTCTTCCAGGTCGTCGAAATCTGGCACATCCTCGTCCTGTCGTTCATCACCGGCCTGGCGCAGGCCTTCGGCGGACCCGCCTATCAGTCGCTCGTTCCGTCGCTCGTTGCCAAGAAGGATCTGCCCAACGCGGTCGCGTTGAATTCCATCCAGTTCAACGTCGCGCGCGTGATCGGCCCGACGCTGTTCGGCGCCACACTGGTCGCCTTCCAGGCGCGCGGCTACGACGAGCCGCAGGCGATGAACGCGGCGTTCGCGCTGAATGCGTTGTCGTTTCTGGTGGTGATCTACACGCTGATGTCGCTGCGCGTGAAGCACATCGCGCCGGCCAAGCCCGGCAGCATGCGCGACGAGCTGAAAATCGGACTCTCGTACGTGCGGAACCACGACAGCCTGGTCGCCCTGATCGTGCTGGCGGCGGCGACGACGTTCCTCGGATTTGCCGTGCTGACGTTCCTGCCGCTCTTCGCTCAGCGGGTCTTCGAGGAAGGGGCGACCACCTACAGCCGGCTGATGGCCTGGTCGGGCGCCGGCTCGGTGGTCGGCGCGCTCGTCATCGCCTGGCTCGGAAAATTTCCACGGATGGGGCTGACGTCGCTGCTCGTCCAGGCCGTCTACGGCGTTGCTGATCATCGCCTTCGCGATGTCGCGCATGCTCTGGCTGAGCGAGCTGCTGCTGTTCCTCACCGGCGCGGCGCTGATGATTGTTTTTTCCACCGTGACTTCGCTCGTCCAGCTCATCGCGCCGAATCGAGATGCGCGGGCGGGTGATGAGCATCTACATGCTCGCGTTCCGTGGTGGCATGCCGCTCGGCAGTCTCGTGAGCGGCTATCCTCGCCACGTATCATTGGCGCGCCGCTGGTCATCGGCCTGAATGGCGTTCTTACTGATTGCCGTCGCCGCGTACTTCCTCGTGCGCAGCCACGGTGTCCGGGAGATATGAATATGCAAAATGGTTCTACGTTCTACGTTCTACGTTCTACGTTCTACGTTCTCCGTTCGTCGTTCGACGTTCTCCGTACGTCGTTCGCCGTCCTGTTCGTGATCGCGCTGACTGCGGGTAGTGCCGCAGCGCAGCAGGCGCAGCCGCAGTCACAGCCCTTCGAGCCGCAGGTCGGCCAGCCCGGCAAAGACGTCGTCTGGGTGCCGACCTAGAAGCGCTGGTCGAGAAAATGCTCGACGTCGCCAAGATCACCGCGCAGGACTTCGTGATGGACCTCGGCTCGGGCGACGGCCGCAACATCATCGGGGCGGCCAAGCGCGGCGCGCGCGCCGTCGGCGTCGAGTACAACCCGCAGATGGTCGAGCTGTCGCGCGCCAACGCGAAAAAAGCCGGCGTCAGCGACCGGGCGACGTTCATCGAAGGCGACATGTACGAGGCCGATATCTCGAAGGCCACCGCGCTGGTCCTGTTCCTGCTGCCGGTCAACCTCGAGAAGCTCACGCCGAAGTTCCTCGACATGAAGCCCGGCACCCGCATCGTCGATAACACCTTCGCCATTCCCGGATGGGAACCCGATGTCACCGAGCAGCTGCAGGGCGGCGAGTGCCAGACCTGGTGCACGGCCCTGCTGTGGATCGTGCCGGCGAAAGTGAACGGCACCTGGCGGCTCGCGGACGGCGAGATCGCGTTCGATCAGAAGTTTCAGATGGTCACCGGCACCGTTCGGACAGCGGGCGGCACGGCCCAGATTGAGAATGGACGGCTGCGCGGTGAGGAGATCACCTTCAGCGCCGGCGGCAATCAGTACACCGGCAAGGTGAATGGCAACGAGATTCAGGGACGCGTCAAGGGATCGGCCGGCGAGCGCGCCTGGACCGCGACGCGCACACCGTAGGATCGCTCGCAACTGACGTCAGTCAGGGCTGCGGGCGTGGCCTGACAAACGCCGCAAGATCGACCGCCACCTGTCGCTGCAGCGAACGCATGTCCGAGACGTCGGCGGCGAACTGACGGCTCCAGGATTTGCGGTCGACCACCGTATCCACGAGGCGCACATCGGCGTGGACGCGCGTACCCTCGACCAACAGGCTGCCTTCGACGACGACCTGAGCGTCGACCGCACGGGCGATATCGCGCAGCGTCTTCCCTTCAGCCGTCATCTGAACGGCGCTCGTGCGAGACACGACGCTGACGTGCTTGATGCGGGCGAGCTCACTGGTCACGCCGTCAGTGAATCTCGCCGCAAGCAGCTGCACCTCTCGATCGGTGGAGAAGTGTTCGAAGGGCAGCACAATCACTGAAACTACCGGGCCGGACTGACCACGCCTCCCGCCATCGCCGCTCGTGGCTCGCGACTCGGGACCACGGGCGGGCGACGGGGAGTGAGGGGCAGACGGTTCGGACTTCGGGTTGGGCGGCTCGGGTATCGGGGCAGACGGCTCGGGACTCGGAGTTCGCAATTCGGGGCTCACTGCCTGAGGCACGAAAGCCGGAACTGGAGACTCAGGGCCCGACCGCGAATCCCACACTAGCGCACCCGCGACGACGAGGGCCGCGATTCCACCGAGAGCCGCGGGGCGAACGCCCGGCGGGCGTACGTAGGCCGGACCTCTTAGGTCCGGCTCGAGAGCGGGTACGTAGGCCGGACCTTTCAGGTCCGGCTCACGCCGTTCGAACTCCGCCAGGTAGCTGCCGCGAGGGATCCGAATGATGACCCGATCGTCTTCGCTCGCGCGGCTGTAGTACTGATCGAGCTTGCTTCTGATCCGTCCGGCCTCGACGCGGACGATCGAATCGATCCGCGGGTCGTACTGGTCATCGCGATCGAACACATCGACGCCGATCACGAACTCCTTCAGCCGGTCGCCCTCGCCCGCGAGGGTCCGCTCAACCACATAGCGCAGGAACCGTCGGGCACGCTCCGCATTCGCAAAAGATTCGCTCGTGAGCAGGCGCTCGAGCTGGCAGCCGACCTCGTCGCGCGAGGGTTCCATCACTCCGAGTATGACGCCGATCGATACTGGATGCGGCTCCGGACGAGACCGATCCAGGCGATGTAACCGTTACGCGTCACCGCAACTGACTGATTCCGGGCCCGCGCACGTGCCAGGCTGGACGGAACGGAGGGAATTGAGATGACGAAACGTCTCGTATTGGTCCTGGTCGGCACCCTGCTCGTCACCACCCTGTTCGCCTCAGGTGCGGTCAGGAGCGCCGAAGGGGGTCGCCGTCAGCTGACCGTCCATGAGTGGGGAACGTTCACGGCGATCGCCGGCGACGACGGACGGCCCATGCGCTGGGTGCCGTTGAGCGGTCCAAACGACCTGCCGTGTTTCGTGGAACGCACCCCCAACATCCCCGAGAAGTCGACGCTGTGGGCCACGGTGCGCATGGAAACGCCCGTCCTCTACTTCTACGCGCCAGCTGAAACGAAGGTGGACGTCGACGTGCGGTTCCCGCTCGGATTGATGACCGAGTATTTTCCGACCGCCCGTGTGCGCGGCGGGAGCATCGCCTGGACGGGTGTGAGGCTTGCCCCGGGAAGCGACGCGGCCTTTCCGATAGAGAGTGAGCCAAGCCACTACTACGCGGCCCGCGACACGCATGCCGCACCGTTGCACGTCGGCTCGCAAACCGAGCGATTTCTCTTCTATCGCGGCGTCGGCAGCTTTCCCCTGCCGCTGTCCGCGACCGTCGACGCGGGCGATAACGTGACCGTGACCAGCCTGGCGCGAGATCCAATCGGGAGTGTCGTGCTGTTCGAAAATCGCGGGCGGCAGATCGGCTATCGCATCGTGGACCTTGCCGGCGGTTCGACGACAATCAGTCGGCCGTCGCCAGGGGCCACATTGGCGACGCTGACCGCGGAACTCGAGCGGACGCTCATGGACCACGGCCTCTTCCCGGAGGAGGCGGCCGCGATGGTCGCGACGTGGCGAGACTCGTGGTTCGAGGAAGGGACTCGGCTCTTCTTCGTGATGCCGCCGCAGACGGTCGACTCGATCCTCCCGCTGCGCATCAGGCCGCAGCCCTCGCAGACGGTCCGCGTCTTTGTCGGCCGCCTCGAGCTGATCACCCCGACGCTGATGCACGACGTCAGCGTAGGCGCCCGAGCGAGCGATTGGGCCGTGCTGTCGAAATACGGGCGTTTTCTGATGCCGATCGCTGATCGGATTGTTGCGAACACGACGCTGTCCGACCGGCGGCTGATCGAGCAGCGGCTCCAGACTGCGTTCGCATCGTTCGGGGCCACCGCGGCCTCGGCCGGATGCTCAGGATCCTAGCGACAATTTCTGCAATCCGGAGGTTTCCTGTGAAGCGCAGATGTCGGCAGGTGGTCGTCGCGTTGGCGTTGATCGGCATGGGCTGGGCGGCAGCCAGGGCGCAGACGCCCGCGCCAGATTTCGAGATCGTCGTCAATGCGCCGACCGGACAAACGACGGTGCAATGCGTCCGGGGCTGCGGTTTGATGTGGATCGCCCGCGGCGTCAACCCGAACTCGCAGCCGACGGAGAAATTCACGTTCAGCTGCACTGCTCCGCAGGGCTGCTCGTCCTCCAGGGTCGGCGGCTGGATCACACCGTAGTGCCCTTTGTGTCCTTCGTGTCCTTTGCGTTCCTCGTCATCATTCGTCCCTGAGCGCCACCATCGGGCTGACACGCGACGCGCGCAGGGCTGGCACCAGGCAGGCGGCGAGCGCGACGATCGCGATGAATCCAGCGACCGGGACGG
Organism: uncultured Acidobacteriota bacterium; assembly: GCA_963728825.1. GTDB lineage: Bacteria > Acidobacteriota > Vicinamibacteria > Vicinamibacterales > CAVVIG01 > CAVREM01. The sequence continues at coordinate 362,402 of CAVSLA010000004.1, read as the reverse complement.
TCGTGACCAGGTCGGGGCGACGGACATTCACCGGCAGGCCTTCGACCAGCGGGCCGGCAATCACGGCTGCGGCCAGTCCGAGCGCGAGCCCGAGACCGGTCAACACGACTCCCTCTCGAAGGACCAATCGCGTCACGCGCGACGCGTCCGCGCCGAGCGCGGTGCGGACGGCGAACTCCTTGGTCCGCGCTGATGCGATGTAGGCGATGACGCCGTAGGTGCCGGTCAGCGCCAGCACCAGCGCCAGCCCGGCAAAGCCGGCCATCAGCGACAGATACAGCGTGAAGTCCGACAGCGAGTCGGCGATGACGCGCTCCATCGTTTTGACGTTGAAAACGGCGAGGTCGGGATTCACGCGGCGCACCACCTCGCGGATCGGCTCGGTCAAGAGCTCGGGCCGATCGCGCGTGGCGACCACGAGCGTCATGCCCAGCTCGGACACCTGCGACCAGTTCTGCGCCACCGGATAGTAGAGCTCGGGCACGGCTGGACGGTCCAGATGCTCCTGGCGCACGTCGCTGACGACTCCGGCAATCGTGCCCCGGGTGGTGGCGGCGCCCGTCGGCTCGGCGTCCCCGAAATAACGACGCGCGAGGGTTTCATTGATCAGGATCACCGGCGTGGCGCTGCGATCGTCGCGTTCGGTGAAGCTGCGGCCCTTGCGTGATCGGGATGCCGAGCGCCTCGAAGTATCCAGGGGTGATGTAGCGAAGCTGGATCGGAAACGGCGGCGTGATCGGCGGCCGGCCCTTGACCACGAAATCACTCGAGTTGGCGGTCCATCCCCAACTCTGTAACGGCAGCATTTGCGTGAAGCCCGCTGCCCGAACACCGGGCAGGTCCTCGACACGTCTGTCGATCTCGTAGAACTGGCGCACGTCGGTCTGCGGTGTCATGCGATGACCGAGATGCAACGTCAGGATGTTTGCCGTGGTGAGACCGGGATCGGTATTGCGCAGCCGCACCAGCTCGCGGATCAGCATCGGCCGCGCCGATGGCGAGCAGGAAGGCAATCGCCACTTCGGCCACGACCAGCCCATCGCGGAGGCGCCGCTGTCCCGCCGTCATCGTGCTGCGGCTGCCGGTCTGCTGCAGCGCCGCCTGCGCTTTCGTGGCATCGTCGCGCGCGGCAGCCATAGCCGGCACGATGCCCAGGACGACACCGTTGAGGGTGCAGATCGACAGCAGGAACGCGAACACCCGCCAATCGACGCCAACTTCGTGGGCGCGAGGAATGTGCGGCGCCGCCACCAGCATGAGCTCGGTCGTGCCCCACCACGCAATCGCCAACCCCACTCCGCCGCCGACGAGCGACAGGACCAGACTTTCCGTCAGCAGCTGACGGACTAAACGTCCCCGCGCGGCACCAAGCGCCGTTCGGACTGCCAGCTCCTTGCCGCGGATCGACATGCGCGCCAGGGAAAGGTTGGCGACGTTCGCGCAGGCGAGCGCCAGCAGCAGACCAACGGCGCCAAACAGCAGAAACAGCACGCGTCGAACCGGTGCTGCCACCACCGCTTCCGAAAGCGGCTCGATGTAGACCGTGGACGCGCCGTTGACCGTCGATTCGGGGAATTCGGCGGCGAGCCGCCGGGCGATGACTTTGAGCTCGCTCTCGGCCGCCGCCGCGGCAATCCCGGGCTTCAGGCGCCCGGTGACGTTGCCGATGCGGCCTCGTGGCCGGAGCGGCTGGTCGAACTGCAGCCAGATGTCGGTGCGTGTCTCGGTCCCGGCCCCGGGCAGCAGCGACGCCGCGCCGTAGGGAAATTGAAACGAGGCCGGCATCACGCCAATCACCGTCACGGGTTGGCTGTCGAGCGTCAGCGTGCTGCCAAGCACGTCGCGCGCGCCGCCGAGCTGACGCAGCCAGAACGCTTCGCTCACGACGACCTGGTTCGGCGGATCACCGGGACCGAAGGTCCTGCCGATCGTGGGCGCGACGCCGAGCATGCGGAAAAAGTCGGCCTCGCCGCGAACGGTCATCACCCGCTCGACGCCTTCACCGCGGCGCAGGTAGCGGGCACCCACTTCGTAGCCGACCAGGGCGTCGAACGAGGTGCTTTCATGACGGTAGGCGTCGAGGCCCATCACCGCGTCGCCTCTCGGCGCGATCGGGCTCGAGCCCTGAAGCTGCACGAGGCGCTCCGGCTCCGCGAACGGCAGCGGCCTGAAGACCAGCCCGCTGACGACACTGAAGATGGCGGTGGTGGCGCCGATGCCGAGCGCCAGCGTGATCAGTGCGGTTGCGGTGAATGCCTTGTGGGCGACCAGCGAGCGGATGGCGTAGCGGACGTCGTGACCGAAATCGTCGAGCCAGCGCCAGCCCCAGACATCGCGCGACTCTTCGGTCAGGCGCAACGGACTGCCGAATCGAGCAGGCTGTTCCATCATGGCGCGATGCGCCTCCATGTCGGCGCGCAGTTCCTCGTCCAGCCGAGTGCGGTTGACGAAATACCAGAACGCGACGGAACCATTCAGAGACGGTCTTCACGGCTTGATGATCTGTCGCCGGCCGTCCGAAGTCGTCAACCTGACGTAGGCATCGGCGCCCTTTGGCCTCGATGAGCGCGTAGGTCGTGTCGGAGCCGTCGTTCAAGCCGAGACCGGCGCTGCCCACCGCGCCGCCGAGCTTCACGATCGGCTTGCCGTTCGGATCGATCAGCCGGAACAGGACGGTCTCCGGATACGCCTGGCCCTCGTGATTCGACGCTGGCTGGATGTTCAGGGTGGCGCGCAACCTGCCCTGCGTGTCGACGATCTCGAGCGCCTGGGCGCGCACCACCGGTGCCACGGCTTGGGCAGCTGTCGCTGGATGGAGGAGATAGACGAGCAGCGCGAAGTTCGCTGCCGTCAGGACGATGAGAAGTTTCGGGATTTTCATGGCTAGGCGGTCTCCAGGATGTCGGTAATCGCCTGTGTGACCCGGCGGAAGTTGCTGCGCTCGACCTCGAGCTGCCGGCGGCCGGCCGGGGTGAGGCGGTATTCCCGCACCGATCGCCCGGTCTCGGAAATCGTCGGCGCCGCTTTCACCCACCCTTTCAGCAGCAGCTTCTGGAGCGCCGGGTAGAGCGAGCCCTCCTCGACGCTCAGCTCGGCGCGTGAGAGCTGCGCGATCCGCTGCGCGATCGCATAGCCGTGCAGCGGCCGCGACGCCAGCACCCGAAGAATCAACATCGCCAGCGTCCCGGGCGGCAGGCCGTCTGTTCTAGGCATAGTTTACCTAGGCATAGTTTCTACTTCTGAAGGGCCACAACTGTCAAGCGTCGACCGGCGGGCCTAAGAGGCCGGCCCTACGACTGTGCCGGTAAGAGCTCACCGGTAATCGTAGGGCGGGCCTCTTAGGCCCGCCGGGTACGTGGCACGCGGTTGACACCCACCCGCCGCATCATGTATATCGATCATCGATATAACCAACGGCGACATACGAATGCTGACACGAACGGAATTTCACGTGCTGCTCGCGCTGCTGGCGGGGTCGCGGCATGGCTACGGGATCATGCAGGACGTCGAAGCGTCGACCGAGGGCAGTCTGCGGCTCGGCCCGGGGACGCTCTACACCGCCATCAAGCGGCTGGTGAACGCCGGCCTGATCGAAGAGTGTGAAGCTGACGGCGATCGGCGTCGCTGCTATCGCGTGACACAGAAAGGAAAAACCGCAGCCGGCGCCGAGGCGGCCGAGCTCTCGGCGCTGGTTCGCGCCGCCCGGAAACGCGGCCTGCTGCCGTCCGCATCATGACGCTCGACGACCTTTATCGGGCGCTGCTCACGATCTACCCGCCCCGCTTCCGGCGCGACTACGGCGACGCCATGCTCGAGGCCTTCCGCGATTTCCGAGAGGCCTGTCCCGAGCGGGGTCGAGGCGCCTGCCCCGAGCGGAGTCGAGGGACTGCATTGGCCTTCTGGCTCTTCGTGATCACAGACACGGTCCGGGCCGCGTCCCGCGAGTGGGCTGTCGTCTGCGGCGAGGAACCGCAGTCGCCGGAGCCATGTGCAGTGGATGGCCGCCTGCGCGCTGGGCGCCGCCGTGTGCGGCGGCCTGGGGAGCGCTGCGACGTGGGCGTTCAGCTATTTCTATCATCCATATCTCGAAGGCGCGACCTTCCTGCCGTGGGTCTATGGCGCGCTGCTGGGGGCCGGCCTGGCAGTGGTTCAGGCCGTCACGGTCGGCCGGCGTCTGCCGCTTCGCTGGCTCTGGCTGGCGACCACTGCCTGCTGCGCGGCGCTCGGCGTCGAGATCGCGATTGCCGTGGCGCAGATCGCGGGACCGGTGGGCTACCTCGTCGCATTCGGATCGATCGTCGCGGCCGGCCAATGGATCGTCCTTCGGGGACGCCTCCCCCGCGCTGCGCTCTGGGTCCTCCCCAGCGCCGGGGGACTGTCGGCCGTCCTCATCAGCACCAGCGCCACCCTGACGTCGGCGCTCGCCGGCATGGACGCGCTGCGGCGCGATCCGTTCGCGGCGTCCAGACGCCTCGCCTGGCCTTTACCTGCTGCTGCGGGGTCTGTACGCACCGACCAGCTGGATGGAATTCGTCCTGGGATTCGCGGTCATGACCCTGGCCGGGCTGCTGGTCGGGGCCATCACCGCCAAGCCGGTCTCCGCGATGCTGGCGCGCGCGCGTTGAAAGGACTGGAGATGTCCGCCATCACTCCGAAGTCGCTTTACCTGAGGCGCCGCGAATTTCTGCAGGCGCTGCCGCTGGCCGGCCGGATGGTCAGTACTTCGGAATCGCTCACCTCGAAACGAGCGGTCACGACCTACAACAACTTTTACGAGTTCGGCAGCGACAAGAGCGACCCGTCGACGCACGGCCACCGCTTCAGCCCACAGCCGTGGTCGGTCGCCATCGAAGGCGAATGCGACAAGCCCGGCATCTATCCGCTCGAAGACATCCTCAAACCGCACCCGCTGGAGGAACGTGTCTACCGGATGCGGTGCGTCGAAGGATGGTCCATGGTGATCCCATGGGTCGGATTTCCGCTGCGCGATCTGCTCGCTCGGTTCCAACCGAACGGCAACGCCCGCTTCGTCGAGTTCACGACTATCGTCCGACCGGACGAAATGCCCGGACAGCGGCTGCGCTTTCCGGCGCTGCTGCGCTGGCCCTATCGCGAGGGACTTCGGCTCGACGAAGCGATGCACCCGCTGACGATCATGGCGGTCGGCGTGTACGGCGAAACACTCCTCCCCCAGAACGGCGCGCCGCTGCGCCTGGTCGTCCCGTGGAAGTACGGCTTCAAGAGCATCAAGTCGATCGTCAAGATCGCGTTCGTCCGCCGCCAGCCGCTCACGAGCTGGGAGGAAAACTGGCCGGAAGCGTACGGGTTCTTTTCCAACGTCAACCCCACGCGAGATCATCCGAACCACAGCCAGGACCAGGAACGCCGCATCGGCGAGTTCCTGATGCGGCGCACGCTGATCTTCAACGGCTACGCCGAGCAGGTCGCGTCGCTGTATGCGGGGATGGACCTGCGCCGCTTCTACTGACGCGCACCGGCTATTACGATCAGCTGCACTTCGATCGTGACTTCTGCGCGACGTAACTCTCGTCCAAGACGCCGGGTCCAGGCTAAGGCGAATGACCAGAGTCTTTTACGACGCCGCCAGACTCACTTGCATCTTAGATTTTTTATCGCTTCGCGCACTTGTTGCACGCGCGCACGCTTTGAGTCACCGACCGTAGGAGAGGCTGAACGACGCGCCAACGTATCGCTGTCGTTTTCAATAATCTCTACAACTCGCTCATACGCTTGCACCGCGGCAACACAGTTTCGCTGGGTGCCCAGAATCTGTGCTCGCATGGACCACCCGGCTACGCTATTCGGATCAAACGTCAGCACGTCGTCCAGGTACGCTAGGCCTTCCTGATACTGTCCGCGCCGCCATGCGTGCCCTGCGAGATGGTACGAACGGTCCAGGCGATCCGCATCAGTGGTTACGTCACGCAACTCGAATTCGACGAAGCCTGCGAGGAGCGGGAGCGGTGGAGACAACGTCTCTCGGAGCGCAATCTCTTCAGACTTCGTGTGAGCTGCGGACCATTCCGCCTTAACAGTGTAGACACCTGGACGGAGCCCAAGTTCCACCGGATCAAGTTGACAGCTTACGTACTGATACCCGTAGGGACTCAGCTCGATGTAATTGCCCACGCTTCGCGCATTGGAACGCCGAGCCTCTCGCGGCTCACAATTGATCGCCGATCCCTCACGCGTCTCTTCCAGTAAGCGACCGCTCTTCAAGGTAAGGTTGATTCTGCTCGGCCAATCGAGCTCTGCTCCCGCTCTGGGTCCGTCATATCGGTTTGAAATCCCGACTTCAATGATGAGTGGCTCTCCCCCGTACACCATCGCCTGGCCACGTGGTCCCTGAGAGCCGAATGCAACGTCAAACGACACGAGATGCACCTGAAGATAGGCTCGGTACGGCCGCACTTGAACCTCGAGGACCACGGTCATTGCGCACACCACGGCCGCGGCTATGATTCCACGTGCCATCCAGACAATCTTGTTTGTCACGGCATGCTCCATGATTACTTGAGCCGTAGCTGCCGGAGGTCTACAGCCACGAACGCGTGCCGATTGTCGCTGAAAGAAAACACCGACGGCATGAGCGAGCTGGATCGCTATTGTTATGGTCGATACCAACGCTGTGCCCGAGTTCGTGAGCGAGGATCGACCTGAGCGCGTCAAAGTCCATCGGGTCTTCGGCGGCGGCCGCGGCGGGCCCGACGTGGTCGTCCCACTCGCCACCACTCATTACGGCGCGCGCCACTACTGGGCGCGCGATCCGGAGGGCTTTCTGGGGGTTCAGTACCTATCAGCCGGCGGTCCAGTCAGTGACGAAGCGCCACTCGCGGGCGGGATTCTTGAGCGTCGACATCGGAATGACTCGTGGATCGATCGGCGCGGTGGCGAGCGCCACCGGCATCCGGAGGTCCGGCATGGGCTGCGCCAGGAACATCAGACGACAGCCCCGGCCGAGGAGATTCGCCCACCGGGTCGAGCGCGCCACGCGGGCGCTGTCGGTCGCGATGCCGGTGTTCGCGTACATCTGCCGGTACAGCTTCGAGATCAGCACGAATGCCACCCGCGCCTTCAGCGAGCTGACGACGTTCGATCGACCCCACACCTGCTTCCAGCTGTAGAACCGATCCCAGGCGTTCTGCGTGCGAACGCGGATCTCTTCGGGTGACATCGTCGGATGCGGCGAGTAGACCTTCGGCCGCTTGTGCTGCGGGATCAGCCAGTGACGCGTGATCGGAACGCCGTCGACCAGCGTCTGGTGGTTGGCCGAGTCGGCTGCCCACTTCTCGAAGTCGATGGTCCCTGGAAATGGCGTCAGCAGCACGAACTGCGCGAACGTGATGTCGGCGCGCTCCGCCAGGTTGACGGTCGCGTCGAAGGTTTCCTTGCGGTCGCTCGGCAGCCCGAAAATGAACGACCCGAGCACGTGCACCCCGTGCCGCCGGAACTCGCGCAATCGTTCGACCAGCTCCTCGCCAGCGAGGTTGAATCCCTTGTAGACATCCTTCAGGCCTTCGGGGGTGACGGCTTCGACGCCGACGAGCGCGCCGCGAATGCGCGCCTTGCGCATCGCGTCGAGAAATGCCGGATCCTCGGCCGCTTCCATGGTGATCTGCGTGTAGAAGACCATGTCGGACGGCAGCTCCGCGAGCGCAGCCATCAGATCGAACCGCTCGCGGCGCAACGCCTCGAGCTCGTGCAAGCGCGTCTTGTCGGCGCGTCGATCCGCCTGAGCGAGGTCCTCGAGCGTCACCGGATAGAAGTTGTCGTCGGCCAGCGCGATGAATCGGAACCCTCGACGACGGAGCTCCACGACTTCCCGAACGACCGCGTCGACCGTACGCTGGCGCGGCTCCTGCCCGTCGGTTCTCCACACCGAGCAGAACGAGCAGTGCTTCGGACAGCCGCGGACCGTCTGAACCGATGCCCACATGTAGCCGCGTTCCGGCAGCAGATCCCAGCGCGCCTGGACGAAGTTCTCTCCCGTCACGCGGCCCGCGTCGTAAATCGTCGCGGGGCGTCCTGCGACGCAGTCGCGCACCACTTCGGCCCAGATGATGTCGCCGTCGCCCTTGACCACGGCGTGCGCACCGCCGTGCTCACGAGGCTCGTCGGGGAACAACGTCGCATGGATGCCGCCGTACACCACCCACGCACCGCGCTCCCGGGCCTGCCGGCCCACCTCGTAACCGCGCAGGGCATTGCCGGTGTGGATGCCGATGCCAACCACGTCGCCAGCCTGGATCGTGTCTGGCTGGAGCGGTTCGAGGGTTTCATCCACCAGAATTGGATCACCCCACTCGCGGCCAGTGGCCGCCGCCAGCACGTACAGCCAGCGAGGGGTGATAACGGCGACTCCAAACGACACGTGGCTCGGATTGATGAGGTGTACTCGCATTTTTCGGTGATGTAAGCCCCTCGACTATATACGATGAGGGCTTAAGAATGTCGTTTATCTATACACTGTCGCTCCCGCTGGTCGTTATCGTGGGCGTCCTGGCGGTCCAGCTCGAACAGAGCCTCGAGACTCGGGCCCGCGCGATTCACGAACGCGTCATCACCCTGGACACCCACAACGACATCGACCCTGCCCACTTCACGCCGTCGTGCAACTACACGATGCGGCTGACGACCAAGGTCAATCTGCCCAAGATGCGCGACGGAGGACTCGACGTGTCGTTCCTCGTCGTCTACGTGGAACAGCCGGTTGCCGACACCGTCAAGGATTCGTTCCAGCCGTCCGGGTTCGCCCGCGCCTACCGCACGGCCATTGAGAAGTTTGACGCGATCCATCGCCTCACCACAGAGTTTGCACCACGCGACATCGAACTGGCGCTCACCCCGGACGACGTCGTCCGCATTGCGAAGAGCGGCAAGAAGGTCGCCGTCATCGGCGTCGAAAACGGCTACCCGCTCGGAACGGACCTCGCTCGGGTGCGTGAATTCTGGCAACGTGGCGCCCGATACATCTCGCTCGCCCACAATCGCCACAGTCATCTGGCCGATTCGAACACCGGCGAGACCGACAACCGGTGGGCGTTCGGCGGCTTGTCGCCGCTTGGCCGTCAGGTCATAGAGGAAATGAACCGGCTGGGCATCATCGTGGACATTTCACATCTGTCGAAGGGCGCCGCCCTGCAGGCGATCGCGGTATCGCGCGCGCCGGTCATCGCATCCCATTCGGCCGTGCGCGCGCTGGCGAACCATCGCCGCAACCTGGACGACGAGCTCCTTGCCGCGGTCAAGACCAACGGCGGCGTTGTGCAGATCGTCGCCTTCCCGGCATACCTCAAGGTTTCGCCGCCGGTCTCCGGTGGTGGTCGTGGCGCCACCGCCGCCGCGCCGGTTGCGGCGAAGCCCTCACCGTGTCCGGTCGAAGGTCCACAGCCGAGACCCGCTGCAACATCACGAGCCAGCGTGAGCGATCTGGTGGATCACATCGACTACGCAGTGAAGCGAATCGGGATCGATCACGTCGGCATTTCGTCGGATTTCGACGGTGGCGGCGGCATCGTCGGGTGGGACAACGCGGCCGAGACGTTCAACGTGACGCTGGAGCTCGTTCGTCGCGGGTATTCCGAAGAACAGATCGCCAAGATCTGGAGTGGCAACCTGCTGCGCGTGTGGCGGGAGGCCGAGCGCGTGGCACGCGGGCGCTGATCGGGCCGATGCACCCGACGGCGACACGAAGAGTCTGTTATGGGGTCCCGGCCCAGCTGACCAGTGCTCGATAACGAACGGCTTCGCCCTCGCGAAATGCCGGCGTGAACCGCCAGGCCTTTGCACCGCTCAGGAGCATGACGTCGGGCATGCGTGTCGGGCCGGCAATCAAGCGCACGCGTTCCACCGCCCCGGTCTCCGATACGACGATCTCCATGACGTTCAACCGGTCCTCGCCAGCCAGCATCAGGTTGGCGGGCAGTTGCGGGTACATCAGGATTGGTGGCTCCACGTCCGAATCCCGGTCCGAGTAAATCGCCTCGTGCCTGGCCTCGCTGATGATTGCTTCGGCGAGCCGCGCCGACAGTTCCCCACTCGATGGCGGCTGCACGAGTGACTGTGCAATCGGGCGCGCGCGTCGCTGCTGCGGCGTCGTGGGCCTGCTGGTCGTCGTGGGCCTGCGGGTCGTCGTGGGTCTGCTGGGCAGAGGGGCAGACGCAGCTGATGCATCTAGCGTGCGGGGTTGCGTCGCTGGTTCCCGTCGGACGGGTGGTGCGACGACCGCGTCGGCCGTTGCCGTCGGCGAATCTGGAGAGGCGCCGATCCCCAGGTTGGCGACGACCTCACGGGCCTCGGCGATGAGCGACGGGATGATCGCAGCCGCCGGCGAGCCGGCGCGCATCGACCAGATCCAGGCACTGGCCCCGACCAGCACGATCGCCGCCACCGCTGCAACCGCCCACTTCGGAATCGAGCGCTTCGGCGGTTCAGGGGCCTTGGTTGGAGAGGGTTCTTCACGTGGCGTCTCTGGCGGACGCGGCTGTGCGGATTGGCTTGGCGTGGGCTGCGAAGCCGCACAGCGCGAGTAGAGCGCGCGGATCAGCTCCTCCCGGCCGGGCTTGCCGAAATACGCCAGCGCCTTGGCAAAATCCCCGATGCTCGAATAGCTGCCGTGCGAAGTCGCCTGCGCCACGAATAGCCGGAGGGGTGCGGGCGCGGTGGCACGGGCTAACAGAGAGTGGAGCAGGCGGCCGAGGCCACAGACATCGGGTTCGCCGCCGGCTCCGTCGCGGATCAGCACCGTGCCGTCGGCGATGAGCACGTCCGATTGCCCGGGCACCCGCACGTCGGCTCGCCCCGACATCAATCGCAGACAAAGCTCTTCGACAACGGCGACGGCCTCATCCCAACCGATCGGGACCTCCCGCCGCAAGATCTCGTCGATCGAAATACCGTGAGCCGCTGCGGTCGCTTCGGGGGCGCGCGGTCTCTCGGGCACCGCAATGGCCGGGATTGGAATCTCCACGGCCGGATGCACACTGGCCGAGGGCAACTCCGGTACGGCGCGGCGGCGCGAAGCGTCGGGCGCGGGCGGTTCCTCAGAAGGAAACTCGCTGGCGAATTCGTCGAGAGGATCGGCCATGATTGCCATCCGTCACTGAACGGGCGCGTAGTAGCCGCCGCGACTTCGGATCTGGACGACGTCCTCGCGGGCGCTGATCTCCACCGATCGCCATTTGCCATCGCGTGACCGGTTCGACGACTCGTAGGCGATGACGTATCGGCGCCGGAGCTCTTCCAGAATCCGCTGGTACTCGACCGCCAGCGTGGTGACATCCGCCGGGAAGTAGGCGCTCCCCCCTGACAGATCGGCCAGCTGCTGCAGATGCTGGCGGTTCACACGAGCGCCCAGGCCGACGGCGTAAACCGTCGCGTCGACCTGCTGCAGCTTCGTCACGACTTCATCCCATGCCCTGAGGCTGCCGGGGCCGTTCGACGCGGCGTTCTCGTCGCGACCGTCGGTCACGACGACAACGACGCGGCGACCCTCGATCTTCGAAACGCGCTCGAGCGAGTCGTAAAGCGCGTCGTAGAGGGCGGTCCCGCCGTCCGTCGTGTAGGTGTCCATCGCTTTCAGCGACTCGTCGCGACTCCTGGTCGGCGCATGCACGAGGTCCGCGGTGTCGGCAAACAGGATCAGGCCGAGCTCGTCTTCCGGTCTGATCGCGGCGACGAACTCGCGCGCGGCCGCCTGCGCCTGCGCGGCGCTTCGCTTCATGCTGCCGCTGCCATCGAGCGCGAGCATGAACGTTACGGGGTTGACCGCTTCGTGGAAGGTATCGACCCGTTGCGCGACGCCGTCCTCGTGCACGACCAGGTCGGCGGCGGTCAGCGCGGCGGGCGTCTGTCCTCGACCGACGGCCGTGAACTCGAGCGAAGGACGGACCGGCGGCGCGACTGGCGCCGTGTAGCCTTTGCGGGCGCGAACGCGGAGCGCGGGATTGCGGACGTTCACCGTGATCGCCCGCCATTGGCCGTCGCGCAGCTGATTGTGGGGGGTATAGGCGAGCAGATACCGGTGCCGCACCTCGGAGGCGATCGTGCTGTAGGCGAGCGCCAGCTGACGCTCGTCGCGCGGGAACCACGCGCGTCCGCCGGTCTCGGTCGGCGAGCTGCGACAGCAGCTTTTCTCCCTTCAACGAAATGCCGGCGACACCGCCCATGCCGATCACATACAACGTGATGCCGCTCTTGCGAAGCTGACCGACTGCCGCGTCGAACGCCGACTGACTGTGCTCGTCGTAGCCGTCGGTAATCAGCACGATGGCCCGCCGGCGCTCGCCGGGCGCGAGCGTTCCGGCGGCTTCGCCGAGCGCGTCGAGAATGGCGGTGCCGCCGGCCGGTCGGATGGCGGCCATGCGCGTCGAGCACGGTCGCACGATCCGTCGTCGGACCGGTCACCGAGGTGATCGTTCGCGAAAACGGCGCGACGACCACGTGATCGTCGGGGTCGAGCGCATTCAGCAGCCGAGCCGCCGTGGCACGCACCGCGTCGGCGCGCATCGCCATGCTCTGGCTGCTGTCGACGAGCAGCGCGAACAGCGCCGGCTCGCGCTGCGCCGACATGACGTCGAGCACCTGCGGGTGCGCGTCCTCGAAGACCTCGAAATCCGATGCGGCCAGGCCCTGGATGAAGCGCCCGTCTTCGTCAACGACTGTCGTTTCGACCAGCACGCTGGTGACCTCCGCGACGTCGGTCAGCTCGAGCGGTTCGAGAACCACGGTATCGCTCAGCGTCGCGCCCCCACGGGACGACACTTCGGCACGCGCTGACAATTCGCGGCGTTCGAACGGGTTTTCGTCGGTCCATTGCGCATCGAAGGGCGGCCCGTCGGTATCGCTCGGATAACAGCTGCCCGTCGACGAAGAACCGGACTCAACAGCGGTCTCAGGGTCGAGGTTTTCCACGCGCGCGACGATGCGGATCGTGCCGGGCAGGCCGGTCCGACCCAGCGGCGAAGTGATCCGGAGGCCGAGCGGCCGGTCATCGGCGGACGCGCTGGTCCGCCCGACCGCGGTCGTCAGCGAGCAGCGCGGCCGCGACGATCAGACGGCCCGGCGTCATCAGCACGGTAACGGACGCGTTCTCCGTATCGTCCACGAAGTAGCTGGCGCACGCGGCCTCCAGGAGCTCGGGGGTCAGCTGCACGCGGCTGGCCGAGGTACTCGGCCTGGGCCAGCGCCTGATCGATCAGGTCGCGCGGATGGCAGCCGCGAAGCGCGATGCGTTCGCGGCGCGGTAGTAGCGCCGCGAGCAAGCCATCCACGATGCGCTGCGTCGTACGCGATCGCGCGCTCGCGACAGCAGTTCTCGAAGATCCGCTTGAAGTCCGCGACCGTCGGGCTCTCGGCGAACACCTTGTAGTGAATGCGGCGCAGGAACGCCTCGTCGACCAGCTCCGCCGGCCTGATGTTGGTGGCGAACACCACCAGCACCATGAACGGCAGCTCGAACTTCTGGCCGGTCTTGAGCGTCAGGAAGTCGACCCGGCTCTCGAGCGGGACGATCCAGCGGTTCAGCAGATCGCGCGGCCGAGCAGCGCTGCCGGCCGAAGTCGTCGATCACCAGCACGCCGCCGTTGGCCACCGCCTGGACCGGCGCCGTGTAGAAGCCCGGTCGAGGGTGAATAGGCCAGCTCGAGCGCCTCGAGCGTCAGCTCGCCGCCGACCATCACCATCGGCCGTCGGCAGCGCACCCAGCGCGCGTCGTGCTGATCGCGTCCGCGAGCAGGCTGGAGGACGCCGCCGCTCGGCTCAATCGCGCTGGTGGTTCACCGGGTCGAACAGCCTGATGATGCTGCCTTCGACCTCGATGGCATGCGGCACGGCGATCTCGCCCTTCGAGCAGGTTCCGGATCGCCTGCGCGATGACGGTCTTGCCGTTGCCAGGGGGGCCGTAGACGAACATCGAATGTGCCGGCCGCAATCGCGGGACCGACCTGATCGAGCACGCGATCGCTCAGCACGAGATGCGAAAAGGCGCCGCGCACGCGCCCGCGGGTGATCGCCCGTGGCACGGCCTCCCGGTAGGCCTGCAGATACGCGACGTACTGGCCAATGGCACCGGCGCCGCGCCGACGTAGTGGTTGTTCTGGAGAAACAGCAGCGCGCGTTCGCGGCCGGCATCCGTGATCCGATACAGATACGACGGCCCGCCGATCGCCGATCCGCCGACGATTTCGCACTGGTGCAGGCGCTTCAGAAACGTCGAGCGCCGGCTCGATCACGGAGAAATCGAGGCCGAGCCGGCGCGACATTTCGACGCCATTCAACTCGCCCGCGAAGTGCAGCAGCTTGAGAACGAGCTGGATGACGAGATCAAGGTTGAGGCCGGTTTCCTCGAGTGTCCGGGGGGCCGGCGGCACGAGCGCCGCGGCGCGCTGGGCAGTTTCAGAGGTGGTCTCACGCAGTAGCGTCGCGCTCATGGTTCGGTGCTCCGGTTTGCCTGCTGCCGGGCCTGCTGCGCCATCGTCGCTGCCGCGACGAAGTCCGGGCGAGCACGCTGCGCCGCTTCGAACGCTTTCAGGGCAGCGCGATGCTGACGGCGAGCGAGGTGGACGATGCCCATGTTGTAGTGGCCGCGGGCCTGCTCGCCGCCGATGGCGAATGTTTGCGCGCTCTCGTCGAGGCTGCCGCCGATGGCGTAGGCCAGGCCGAGATTGTTGCGAGTCGGCTGGAGGTTCGGCTGAATCGCCAGAGCCCGCTGACAGGCGCTGACCGCCTCGCTCACGTGTCCGGCCATCGCCCAGCTGTAGCACAGGTTGTTCAGAGCGTAGGCTGCCGCCGGGTCGAGCTGCAGCGCATGTTCGTAGCGCGCGCGCGCATCTTCGTGGCGACCGATTGCCTGCAGCAAGGTGCCCAGCGTGTTGTGCACGACCGCGGATAAGGGTGCGAAATAGACGGCGCGATGCGCGTCCGTGAGTCCGAGGTGCGGAAATCCCCAGTCGCGCCAGATGCGTGCCAGACGATCCCACGCCGCCGCGTCACGCGGATTCAGGGTCACGGCGGCGGTCAGATGTTCGTGCGCCTCGTCGAGGATGCCGAGCCTGGCATAGGCGTCGGCCACCAGGCGATGGCGGACGGGGGTGGGCGCCGCCGCGAGCGCGACGAGCGCGCTCGCGAGCGCCGGGTCGTGTGCTTCGATGGTCTGCGCCGACGATCGGGCCGGCCTGCGCCGAGATGGTGCGCACCTTGCCGATGAAGGTCTCGAGCGAGTCCTTCACCGGGTTCGACGCGCCGCTCGGCGCAGCGGGCTGAACGTCAGGACGGCGAACCGCTGCGCGGCCGGCGCACGATGACGCCACAAAGGCGGTGACGCACACCAGGACGAACAGACGCCCAGCCGGAGCAGACATCGAATCGTGCATGGTTCCTACCCGAGCTCCTCTTCCGCGCGGAGCCGCGCACGACGGCGCACCAGGTAGAGAATGAACAGGCCCAGACCGAGAGCGGTGAGAACGATTGTACTCATTGTGGCAATCCTCCTATACTCATGTTGCCGAAGAACTCGACGAACTTGATGACCGCCGGACCGACCGAGACGACGAAGAAGGCTGGAAAGAGGAAAAATACGAGGGGAAAAATCAGCTTCACCGACAGCTTGGCGGCCTTCTCCTCAGCGCGCTGCCGCCGCTTGATGCGCGATGTTTCGGCGTGCGTTCGCAGCGCCTGCGCGACGCTCGTGCCGAAACGATCGGTCTGGACCAGCATCGCCACCAGCGCCCGCACGTCGTCGACCTGCGTCCGTTTGGCGAAATTCTTCAGGGCCTCGAGCCGCGGCTTTCCGGCACGGGTCTCGACGTTGACGAGGTGCAACTCCTGCGAGAGCGCCGGATAGGGCAACTCGAGCTCTTCGGCGCATTTCAGGAGCGCCTGGTCGAGCGCAAGGCCCGCCTCGATGCTGACAATCAGCAGGTCCAGCGCGTCGGGCAGGCCGTTCTCGATCTGCTTCCGACGATGCCGGATGCGGCGCGACACGTAGAAGCCCGGCACCAGGTAGCCCTGGACGGCTGCCGCGAGCGCGAACATCCAGCCGGTCCGCGCGGGGGCCAGCGAGAACACCGTGAAGAATCCGATCAGCGCGAGCGCGATCTCGGCAAACGCGTACACGAACACCGGCGTCCAGCCGTGAAAACCAGCTTGCGCCATTCGCCGCTGCAGCCGGGTCATCTCGCGCGGCGACTTGGGGACGTAGGTTCGCAGTTTCTGCAGTCGCGGATCGGGACGATCAGTGAGAACGCCGGCGCCGACCCTGTCCACCCGGGGCATGTGCATCGCGAACAAGCGACGACGGCCAGGCATCGACCGCGCCAGCACGGCGGAGGTGGCCGCCCCGGTGAGGAGCGCCACCGAAGCGAACACGGCGACGAGCGCGAGCATCAATTCAGTCACGGTCAGCCTCAGTACTCGATGCGGATCAGCTGGCGGATGACCAGCGTGCCGGTGACTTGCAGAACGACCGCGGCGCCGATGAGCTGCATCCCAAGGGTGGTGTCCGTCAGCGTGGAGAAGTGTTCGGGATTGATCAGGAACATCACGAAGGCGAGCGAGGGCGGCAGGCCAACCAGCACCGTACCGCTCAGCCGCCCGTGTGCCGAGATCACCCGGATCTGGCGCTTCACCCGGAAGCGGTCGCGGATGACCGTCGCGATGTTGTCGAGGATCTCCGACAGGTTGCCCCCGGATTCCCGTTGGATGAGGACCGCCGTGACGAAAAACTTCGCGTCGAGCAGCGGGATGCGGGTCGCAAACGACTTGAGGGCTTCGGGTAGCGGCATGCCGAAGTTCTGCTGGTCGTGAAGGAGCTGGAACTCCGGACCGAGCGGCTGGGGCATCTCCTCGGCGATCATCGCCAGGCCGGTCGTGAAGGCGTGACCGGCCTTGAGCGCCCGCGACAGCAGATCGAGAGCCTCGGGGAACTGCTCCTCGAACTTGAGGAAGCGTCGCGTGCGCATCAGTCGCAGGACCGCCATCGGCGCCAACGCCGCCAGACCGCCCAGCAGCAGCCCCACCACCAGGATGCCAATCGTCTGCTGGACCGCGAATACCACCACGATGCCGACGGTGCCGGAGACGAGCAGGAACGTACCAACGGTCATGCGGGCCCCCGACTGCTCGATCAACAATTCGAGCGGGCGGAATCCCTCGCGGCCGCGGTTCAGCAACGCGTCGAACGCCGGGACGGTGCTGAGTTGCTTGGCCCCTTTGAGGAGCTTGGCGCGCACGCGTCCGCTTCCGCCGGTGAGCTTGAGCCGCTTCCACACCACGGCCTGCGCGTGCTGCTCGGGCCTGACCACGAACGCCCAGTAGGCGCCGAGAATCAGGCCGAGGGTCACGACGAACGACGCGACCACGAAGGTCATTGCAGCCTCCGATCCACCGCCGTCTCGTTAATCGGCTGCACGTGCTGGAACATGTCCATCGGCAGCGCCACACCAGCGGTCGCCAGACGGTCGGCACACTTCGGCCGGATGCCGGTGGCGCGGAACCGCCCGACCACCTGACCGGCCTGATTGATCCCGGTCTGCTGGAACACGAAGATGTCCTGCATGGTGATCACGTCCTGCTCCATCCCGGTAATCTCGGAAATGGCTGTCACCCGCCGCGCGCCGCCGGTCAGTCGCGTCACCTGAATGACCAGGTCGACGGCCGATGCCACCTGATGCCGAATCGCCTTGTCGGGGATATTGAGATTCGCCATCGCCACCATCGTGTCCAACCGGTACAGCGCGTCACGTGGGCTGTTGGCGTGAATGGTCGTCAAGCTGCCGTCGTGGCCCGTGTTCATGGCCTGCAGCATGTCAAGCGCTTCTTCGCCGCGAACCTCCCCGACGATGATGCGATCCGGCCGCATCCGCAGCGCGTTGCTGACCAGCTGCCTCTGGCGAATCGCGCCCTTGCCCTCGATGTTCGGCGGGCGGGTCTCGAGGCGAACGACGTGCCGCTGCCGCAGCGTGAGCTCGGCGGCGTCTTCGATCGTCACCATCCGCTCGCTTTCCGAAATGAAACTGGAGAGGACGTTCAAAAGCGTTGTCTTCCCGGCGCCGGTGCCGCCCGACACGATGATGTTCAGCCGGGCGCCGACCGCGCCTTTCAGGAATTCGAGCATCGGCGCGGTCAGCGACTGGCGGTCCACGAGGTCGTTGGCCCCCAGCCGATCGGTGCGAAAGCGGCGAATCGACATCGCGGGGCCGTCGAGCGCGAGCGGCGGGATGACGACGTTGACGCGCGAACCGTCCTGCAGGCGGGCGTCCACCATCGGGCTCGATTCGTCGATCCGCCGCCCGACGGCGCTGACGATCCGCTCGATGATCTGCATCAGGTGCTTGTCGTCGCGGAAGACGATCTCGGTCTCCTCGATCCGGCCTTCGCGCTCGATGTAAATCTGGCTGGCGCGGTTGACCAGGATGTCGGATATCGACGGATCCTTGAGCAGCAGCTCGAGCGGTCCGAGCCCGAAGAGCTCGTCGAGCACGTCGGACGTCACGTTCTCGCGTTCGAACAGGCTGAGCGGCAGCGTCGAGCTCTCTCGATCCAGGATGCCGGCGATGACCGCGCGGATTTCCGGCTCGGCATCGGCGCGCGACACTTTGGTGAGCCGATCGAGGTTCAGCCGGTTCAGCAGCTCCTGATGCACTCGTCCCTTCAACTCCTGATACCGGGCGGAGTGGCTGTCTGGCTGCGTGAAGCGGTCGACGGTGGCGGTCGAAGCAGCGAAGTCAATCATGGTGTGCTCCTCATGCGCGACGCAGCGCGAGCCTGCCGAACATCCCGACCTGCGTCTCCGGCTGCTGCTTGGCAGTGCCGCCAAGGTCGGTCGCCAGCGCACGAAACGCGTCGGCGAGACGGCCCTGATCCAGCACGACCGGACGGCCGGCGTTCATGGCGTCGACTGCCACCCGGTAGTCGCTCGGAATGCAGTGCTTCACCGTGTCGCCCGTCACTCGCTCGATGTCCGCGTGGCCGATCTCGGCCTTGCGATCGAACCGGTTGACCACGGTCTTCACGCGCACGCCGCCGTAGCGGGTGCGCAGCGCCTGGCCCAGCCGGCTCGCATTCCTGAGCGCCGGCACTTCCTGACTGGCGACCAGGACGATCGTCGAGGCCGTTTCCAGCACATCGATCATTGCGACGTCGGTTCGGGGGACATCCAGCACGGTGTAGCGGTACTTGCGGACAGCGAAGTCGAGGAGCGCCTGGACGCGACGCCGCTCGACCGGGCCCGGCATGATCCGATCCGACGATCCCAGCAGATCGACGCCGCCGCGGGACTTCTCGACCAGACCCTTGAAGAAGGACTCGTCGACGCGGTGCACGTTCTCGAGCGCATCGATGACCGAGAAGCGCGGCTCGACTCCCAGCAAAATGGCGGCGTCGCCGTGGCCGAGGTGCAGATCGATCAACAGCACTTCGGCGCCGGAGCCGCGCGCCAGTGCAATCGCCGTATTCACCGCCAGCGTCGTGGTGCCGACGCCGCCCTTGACGCCGACGAACGCCATCAGCTGGCCGAGTTGATCGGGGGGAGCGCTGACCAGCACCCGACGAACGGCCTCGAGCAGTCCCTGGGGCGTAATCGGCTCGTGCACACATTCGTTGACGCCCGCTCGCATCGCCTCGAGCATCAAGCGAGGATCGAGCGTCGACGCCACGAGCACCACCCCGGTGCCGGCGTGCTGTTTCCGGAACGCGGCGAGTCCCGCCGGGAGCTGCTGCTGCCCGCGCACGTCAAGGACGAGCGCACCGGGCGTGCGGCCGTTTGTCTGGCCGAGATCGGCGTTGCGGACGCGGGCGACCTTCAGCCCCGCGGTTCGCAGGCCTTCTTCCAAACGGGGATCGTCGCTCAATACCAGAACCTGGGACATGCGTTACCTCACCAACTGAATTTGGGCCAGGAACGCTGACTCAGGCGTGATGGTCGAGGTTCCGGTTGTCAGTCCGGGCGCCTCTGTCAGGTACCCGATGACGTCGTTGCCTTGGATACGATCGATGAAGAAGCCGAGGATGTTCACGACGGTGAAACTGACGTTGCCATTCAGTCGGCCGGCGTAGTAACCCCCGGTGTCGAAGATCGGAATGGCCACGATCCGCGGACTGTGCCCGGCGCACGGCGAAGCGGACTGAGCGCAGCTGCCGACCACGCTGTTGCTGGTCGGATCCCAGTCAGCATTCGGATCGAGCTCGATCAGGTCTTCGACCCCCTGACGCGTCGGTCCGATCATGTTGCCGTTCTCGCTCTGCAGCGAGTCGCCAATCTCGACCGGCAGACCGTTGCAGGACGCGATGTTCTCGCGGTAGTCGTCGCCGCCGGCGCTGCCGCCGTCATAGCGCGGCAGGCGAACCGGAAAGAACACGCCGGGCGCAATGGCGTCCTGCGGGCTGCCCGCTTTGAGCCTCACTTCGACGCCGAGATCGGCTTCTACCGTGAACCCGGTCCCCGGACCGCTGGCACTGGGTGGCGTATAGACGTCGGGGTTGGCCAGCGGAATTTGCGAATTCCCCTGACGGGTGTGGGTGTCGAATTCGTCGTCCGGCGTCCAGGTGTTGGCCGGCTGCGTCGGCGCCGTGACGTCGTGGACGTCCAGCCACTTGTCGGGAATCGCCCAGGGCTTCATGCAGTCACTGGCATTGGCGACCGCGACGCGAGCCGTGGCAGTGGCGCGCACGCCTTGACTGATCAGCCCGACACTGGTGCCGAACAGCGCCGGCAGCGGGTTGCCGCGGACCTGATTGCGGTAGACGTTGACGCGGATACAGGGTGTGTTGCCGTCGGGATCGGGTGCGCACATCGCCGCCGGCGTATCCGTGAAAAAGACGTCGGTGGTGATGTTGACGTCGGCCGCCGCGCCCCACACGACGTTGGCCAGCGCCATCTGCTGCGCCGCCTGCCGCGCGGGTCCGTTCTCGGCCCGGTTGGTCCAGCCGTCGGCGTCGAATGCCATGGCGACCGCACCGGCGAGCGCGCCGGCGTCGGCGGCGTTTTGCGCCATCCGACGTCCGACCAGCATGACGCCGTAGTCGACCACGAAGGTGTTGAACGCGATCAGGACGACGATCGAGATCGCCACCATGATCAACATCGCGCCGCGTTCGGATTTGATCGAGGGCTTCATAGTCATGCCTCAGCGGCGGCCCGGGGTGCCGGCCGAGCCTTCTACAGGTGGACCATCGAGCGTGCCGCCGCCGCCATCGAGGCGCTCGCCGAGCTCGTCGCCAGGCGGCAGGAACCGGCCCGGCATCGTCGGCAGTGGTGGCACTTCATCAGGATTGAGGGGCCGCACCAGACGCGGCGTAATCAGCACCAGCAGCTCGGTTCGTTCCTGGCGTTCCGCCTTGCTCTTGAACAGCGGCCCGATGATCGGCAGTTGGCTCAGGATCGGTACGGCGGCGCGGTCGGTTTGCGACGTGTTGTCGATCAGCCCCGCGACCGCGAATGACTGGCCGTCGCGCAGCTCCACTTCGGTCTCGGCGCGGCGGGTCTGCAGCGCCGGAATCCGGAATCCATCCAGCGTCACGCCGTTGTTGAAATCCAGCTCCGACACTTCGGGCCGGACTCTGAGCCGAATGAGGTCGCCGGCGATGGTCGGTGTGAACGTGAGGCGAACGCCGAATTCCTTGAACTGGACAGTGACCTGACCGACTGAGTTGACGATCGGCACTGGAAACTCACCACCGGCCAGGAAGCTCGCTTCGCGGCCGTTGTAGGCGATCAGGTTCGGTTCGGCCAGGCTCTGGAAGTGCCCGGTCTGCTTCAAGGCACGGATCAGCGACCCGGCGTTCCAGTTGGTGTTGAACAGGAAGATGTTCAGGAAGTCGCTGAAGTCCATCTTGCCCTTCAGCTCGAGCGACACGCGCTCGCCATCCGGGCCGGTCAATTCGGTGCGCTCGAGATCCCGGTATTCGACCGACGGGAACTGTTGGGTCGTGCCGCGGCCGATCCAATCGCCGACGCCAGTCGCGCCGGTGAAGAATGACGCGCCGAGCTCTGAGAGGGCCCGCCGGTTCACCTCGGCGATGCGCACCTGCAGCATCACCTGCTGCGCATCGCTGCCGCCCGGCACCTGGAGCATGTTGATGACATTGGCCTTGGCCGCTGTCGCGCGCGCGATCTCGCCGATCCGCAGCATCGTCTGCGTGCTCGAGGCCCGGCCGGTCAGCACGATCGCTTCAGCGTTGCTGGTGACCTGAACCTCCTCGCCGGGAAACAGTTGATGCAGCTGCTGCTCGAGGCTGCTGATCGGCTGCTCGACGACCAGGTCGTATTGCACGCGCTCGGTCGGCCCCCAGACAATGAGACTGATCGTGCCGGCGCCTTTCCCGTCAATCAGAATTTCGCGCGGCCTGACAACCGTTGCGTCCGCAATCGCCGGATTGGTGACCGCGATGCGCGTGACATCGAAGTCGGTGGAAATGATCGTCGACCGCCCGGCGGTGACGTTGACCTGGATCACCGGCGCAGCCGGTTGCGCGGCAAGGCCGGCCACCGACAGCAGCACGGCGACGACGATCGATACACCACGTTGACGAGTGGACGAGCGGTACTCACTGTTCATGGACGACCTCGGCACTCCGCTTCGCAGCGCGGATCGCCTCTACTGTGTAGATTTGTGGCACCGGCACAGGGACCGGTTTCTTGGCGACGACGCGATTGCGTGTCTGATCGATGACCGGCTCAGGTCCGTTGCCGCGCATCAGCGCGGCGAGGCGAATGCCGGTCGTCTCGGTCGGCGCGACGTCGAGCGGGTTGCGCAGCGCGAGCGTGATCTTGCCTTCGTTCGACGCGAGCGCGATCCGTTCGGCGTCTTCCGGCAGGACCATCAAGGTCACGACCGACGTCGGGATCGGCTTGCCGTCCTTGCTGTTCTCCTGGTCGAACTTCGTGCCAGCGGTCAGCACCTGCACGTGGCTCACGACGGTGCGCGTCATCGGTTCCCCTTGCGGGTTGTCGACCGTAACGACCACGTCGACCCGGGTGCCGGGAACGGCGAATCCCGCGACGCCGATCACTTCGTTGACGCGGACGGAGATGGCCCGCATGCCGGAGGGAATGATCGGCGGCAGCCCGGCGCCCGCTTCCGCCGACGCGACCTTGCTCGCTGTCACCGGCTCGTTTTCCGCAATCGTCACGATGACGCCGCGCTCGACCAGCGGACCGGTCTCGGCGAACGACCCGCTCACCGGGCTGCGCGACGGCCACGCGACGACCTTCAGATGCCGCGCATCGAGCCGTGTCCCGACTGGCAGCGGCTCGGCGGCAACGACCACCTGCATGCTGGCGACTTCCACTTCGCGCACTGGCATGCGCTGCACGGCCCGATAGACGCCGAAGCTGGCCAGCGCCGCCGTGCCAACCGCCACCACCATCACGATCAGCGTGCGATATTGCCTTTTCATTACGTCTCCTAGGGTGCAGCGGCCTGGGTCTCGGTGCGCATCACCGAGGCAGCGGTTAATGGAATCGTCCCGAAGCTGCCACCGAACATAGCGGCGAAGCCGCCGAGAATCGAAAGCTGGTAGGGATAACTGACAACCACCTGACGAGCGGTAAACGTCCCGGCCGGTGTCGCCACGGGCGTGTTGGCGACGGCGACGGTGTACGGATCGGTCAGACCGGATGCGGCCATGTAGGCGTCGACGCGAGCCTCGACGTCCGCGGGCTGATAACCAGGCAGCACGCCGACTCGCGCGCCCTCGCGCGCCGCGTTCGTGACCGTCTCGAACGTCTGGAACATCATGCCGAAGTCGAAGATGCCGGCCAGCAGCAGCAGGAAAATCGGCAGCACGATCGCGAACTCAATCAGCTCGGCGCCGCGTGCGTCGCGCCACCGGCGTGTTGTTAGCTTCAGATCCATAATGTCGCCACCGTGCCGACCAACATCGGCACCGCATACGCGAGCCTCGGCGCATTCGGCGTGTCCAGCGTAAGGTTCGGCACCGGCCGGAGCCCGAATCCGATCCAGAACTGCACCATCGCCAGCACGTTGCTCACAGCAGTCCGCAAATAGCCGCGCGCCAACGCGACCACAACGGCCAGCGCGCCACCGGCCACCGCTGAATAGAGAGCGAGGTAGAGCGTTTCGTAGGGTCCCAACCAGGCACCGAGCGCGGCCAGCAGCTTCACATCGCCGCCGCCCATGCCGCCCAGTGCGAAGAACGGCAGAAAAATCAGCAGGCCGGTGACCCAGCCAGCGCTCGAAGCCAGTGCGCCGGACATGCCACCGGTCAAGGCGTGGGTCACGAAGCCGGCGAGCGCGGCGCCAAAGGTCAGGTAGTTCGGGATGCGCCGTGTCCTCAGATCGGTCACGCACGCGACCAGGCTGACAACGATGACGGCCGCGGTAATCGCGAAAGTGTTTGTCACTGTGGATCCTCTGGTTCCCAGATCGCCTGCGTTCCGGCTTCCCATGACGCATAGACCGCGCTGATCACGCCTTCGAATGCGCTCATCCCGACGAGGCCGACGATCGCCACCGCCCCACCGAGCAGCATGTACTCCAGCAAATCCTGCGCGGAGTCATCGACGAGCCAGCGATAGAGCTTGTTCTGCATGGCGTGCACAGGTTACGGTGCCGACGCGAGCTCGGCTCGCGCGGCACCGTGTCCCGTCCACTGAGGTACTAGGGAACCAGGGCGGTCCGGTCCGTGACCCAGCCGGCGACGGCGTTGTACCAACCATTGAGGTTGGTGCCGAGCGCCCCTGCGCCGACCAGCGCGCCGATCGACACGACCGAGCCGATCAGCACGTACTCGATCAGGTCCTGACCCTGATCGTCCCGGACGAGCCGAGCGATGAGTGCTTTCATATCTGTCTCTCCCTTTAGGACCTCCCCTGGAATTAGGCGGGTCCGCGGCAGCTCATTGAGCAACCGTGCTGCCAAAGCCGCGGCGCGCGAACCGCGCTGACGAGTCACGTGATTTGCTGTTGAATCCTCGAGGAGCGGTGATGTCGGCGAGACGCGGTGACGCAACGGGCGAATGGAGTTCCCGGTTTCTCCAGACAGTTATCCGGGTGGAGCAGAAAGATCAGAGGAAGGCGGGACGCGGTGCGAAATGGCGGATGGCGCCGCGCAGCGATCGCTCGTCGGCCACCGCCAGCGGCAGGAATTCCGCACCGACGGCCTCAACACTGCTGTGCCCGTGGAGCGTTTGCGTGCGGCAGATCCGGATCCATTCGAGACGCGACTCGCCCGCGAATTCGAGCGCCAGCAGGCCAAGCGTCCCGATCGGCAGGTGCACGCGGGCTTCGAGCTGCACGCCCCCCGCGTTCATGTTGCGGACGTTCACCGGAATGTCCGTCACCAGGACGGCATCGATGGAAAGTGTTGATTCCATGCGACGTTCAGCGGCTGCCCGCCGGGTCTGCGACTGGTGACAGCGAGAGCACCAGCTGCCAGCGGACGACGTCGTCGCGCGTCATGGGAACGCTCGACAGCACGCGCGCGGCGTGGGCCGTCAGCTCGCCGGATGCTGAACGGAACTGCAGGACGAAGCGCTCGCCGATCGCCGTCGGCCGGGTGGTGAGCACCTCGGCCTGATCGACCTTCAGCCGCTCGACCACTGCTTCGTGGACGGTGCGAACGTACGCCGGTTGCGGCGCAGAAAAGACGACTCGCGGAGAACGACGCCGGTCAGCCATGCGAACGTCGTGAGCAACAGCGGTGCCGGACGACGGATTGGCAATGTGAGCGAAAACGGTCTGCCGCCGCGCCGACGGCTTCGATGTTCCGGCGAAAGGCAGACGACTTTCCGGAAACAGCCTAACGCTGTTTATCGGCAGACCGGTTCGACGAGCAGACGATCGCCGGGACGCAGGTCTACGCCAGCAAGTGACCCTGCCGCCATTTCGACCACGGCGAAGGCGCGGAGCGAGGCGGCGACGCGCCAGGCACCCAGCGAGCTGACCATTTTTCGCACGCAGCCGTCACGGGTTACGAACAGCACGTCGATCGGAAAGCGCATGAAACAGGTGTGGACGGCCGCACAGGGCGCAATCACGAGGGCCGCGCCTGCCGGCAAACCATCCCGGCCGAGCAATCCGCGGCGACGCGCGGTCGAGTCGAACGCCGGCTCCACCGCTGCCGCGACGGTGCCACCGGTCCTCGCATTGACGAGGCGTGACGGCCCGCAGCCGGTGGCAAGCAACGGCCGGAGGAAGTGGCTCATCGCCAGCTGGGCACCGCCGGACGATACGGCCGCGCATCGGGAACAGGCGGGTTCAGTGAAGCGGGATTGGCCACAACGGTCGCCGGCTGATCGCCCTGCGGTCGCTTGCCGCGGAATTCCCGGAAATCGACATTGCAGCCGTGCGTGGACAGCAGATTGAGAAAACGCTTGTAGTCGGCCGGTTCCATGCCGAGCAGCGGCAGGACCGCCCGATAGTTTCCCCCAGTGGCCGCCAGCGCCTTGCTGACCAGATCGGTCAGGTCGGCCCGCGTCATGTCACGGCTGATGAACATCGGGTAGACGTGCTCCCAGAACGAGCATGAGCGCGAGGTCAACGACTCGAACAGGTGATCCGAAAGGCGGCGGCGACGTTCGCGAGCCCGCCGCACCGTCCCGCCGGCAGCGGCCAGCAGTGCCGGTGGCAGATCCTGAGCGCCGACCGTCCCGTCGCTTCCCAGCCAGGCGAGCTGCTCGACGACATTCTGCAGCTCGCGGATGTTCCCGGGCCAGTGATAGCGCTCCATGACGCCGAGCGCCTCGTCGCCAATCACCAGTTTGCCGGTGTACGGCGCGCTGACGTGGGCGATCAGCGGCCGGATGTCCTCGCGGCGCTCGCGCAGCGGTGGCACTTCCAGGTGGACGACCATGATTCGATAGAGCAGGTCCTCGCGGAACAGCCCGCGCGAGACCAGCTCCGGCAGGTTCCGATTGGTGGCCGCGACCACCCGCACATCGACTTTGGAGGAGATCACATCGGAGCCGACCGGCTTGATCTCGCCATTTTCGAGGAACCGCAGCAGCAGCGCCTGCATCCGCAGGCTCATCTCGCCGATCTCGTCGAGGAACACGGTGCCCTTGTCGCCGAGGTGAAACAGGCCGGTCTTGTCGCGGTAGGCACCGGTGAAGCTGCCCTTGACGTGACCGAACAGCTCGGATTCGAGCAGCGTTTCGGAGACGCCGGCGCAATTGATCGCCACGAACGGCCGCGCCGCGCGCGTCGAACGGGCATGGATGAACCTCGCCACCAGGTCCTTGCCGACGCCGCTTTCGCCGGTCACGAGCACTTTCGCGTTGCCGGCGGCGACGCGCGCCGCCGTCTGACGCAGCCGCTCGACGGCACTGCTGATGCCGACGATGGTCGGTTCGGTCGCCCGTTGCAGGTACTTAGATTCGGCCATCCGCAATCCTCGTCATCACGTTAATCTGCCGGCGCAGCGACGTCTCGGCCGGCGCCTCCAGGGTCAGGAACTCGGCGCCTGCCACCCACTGCCACAACCGCCCGTGCTGCCGGCCGTTCCGGCAGATGCGGATGACTTCTGCGCACGGCTGTCCAACGCCGCTGACGTTGAGCACGCCGACTTCACCGAGTGCCGCGACCCGCGGGCTCTCGAACCGGCAGCCGGCAAAGCTGAGATCGAGCAGTCGCACCGGCGTCTGCCACATCAACGCCGCAAGCTGCAGCCCCTTCGAGACCACGGGCGGCGCGTCCTCAATCCGGGCGGCGCTGTCCACCTCGAGATGGATGCGATCCCGGGTTGCGCTTGATCCGATCAACGTGTGGCGCTCGACGGCGCGTACCTGGAACGTCAACTCGCCGGCCTGATGACGCAGCATCATCCGTTCGCCGCGCGGAATTGGCGCATCGGCGAGGATGGTGATCGCCCCGAAGCCGATTTCTTCGATCTCGACATCCTGCAGGACACGAAACCATCCAACGCGCTCGTCGGCAACGTTGACACGCGTGGCGTGGCGACGGTTCGTCATTGGGTAGGCTGAGACCAGAGCAACCGCGATGCCGCCGCGCCATCCGTTCGAAACAGGCCACGAACTCCGCTGATCGGTTTCACGCGCATCACGTTTGCACGGTACGACACGGCCGCGTCTGATCGGGGCAAGACGAAAGTCTGGTCTCGACCAGACCGCGCGACGCCGTTTGCGCCGAGGCGAACCCATGCGCAAACTCGCCGTCTCGATCGGTGGGTAGCTGGCGGGCCTGAGAGGCCCGCCCTACGTACGCCTGCGATCATCTTTGATGGCACGATGTTCGACTGGGATTTCCAAAAAGGGGCGGGGAAACGACGACTTCGTCTACTTCTGCGCGAACCGCTCGTCCGGAATCGACCGTTCGAAGCGAAGGCTTGCCGAACGGAATTCGCGGTGGTCGACAACGCATTCATGAGCCGCGAGGAAGTTGAGCAGCCGCTTGTAATCCTGACGCTGCAGCCCGAAGAGGGGCAGCACGCGCCGATAGCTCCCTGAGGTCGTCGTGAGACCGCGCTTGACCAGCTGCCGCAGATCCTTGCGCGTCAGATCTCGCTTCGTGAACGCCGGGTAGACATCGTCCCAGAACCGGATGCTGCCGGTGGCCAGCCCGTCGTAGAGCTCGTCGGCCACTGTGCGCCGCCGCTCGCGCAACGAACTGCTCCGTCCGGACCGGCCGGTCAGCAGGGCCGGCGGCAGATCGTCGGGCAATACCGGTCTGCCGTGAACGGATCCGGCGAGCGCGCCGATGACGTTCTGCAGTTCGCGAATGTTGCCCGGCCATCGATATTTCTCGAACAGGCGCATCACCGATTCGTCCAGAACCAGAGGATTCCCGCTCGCCGCGATCAGGTGCTCCGCGATCGGGACGATGTCCTCGACGCGGTCGCGCAAGGCCGGCACTTCGAGGTGCGCAACGTTGATGCGGTAATAGAGATCTTCGCGGAACTTGCCCTGCTCGACCATTTCCACGAGATTGCGATTGGTCGCGGAGATGACGCGGACGTCGACATGCGTCGGCGCGGAGTCCGACCCGACCGGACGAATTTCGCCCGTCTCCAACGTCCTCAGGAGCAGCGCCTGCATCCGCAGGCTCATTTCGCCGATCTCGTCCAGAAACAACGTGCCGTGGTTGGCCTGCTCCAGACAGCCGACCCGATCGCGGTACGCGCCGGTGAAGCTGCCCTTCACATGCCCGAACAACTCGGATTCGAGCAAGGCTTCTGACAACCCGGCGCAATTGAGCGCGACAAAACGTCTGTGCGCGCGCGACGATTGACAGTGGAGGTACCGCGCGAGCAGGTCTTTGCCGACCCCTGTCTCGCCGGTGATCAGCACGCGCACCGACGTCGAGGCCAGCCGCGACGCAGCGGCCATCACCCGCTGGAGCGAGGCGCTTGACCCGATGATGTGAGGGGTCGACGGCTGGCCGATGGCGGCAAAGCGAATATTGGACATCTGGTCTGAAAGGAACCCCCGCCGGCGCTGGTCGTCCGTGACATGACGCCGGGCCAACGGCAATCAACCTCTTGCGCAAGAGGGCTGCCATCGCGGCCGGTAGTCGCGAGTGGCCGCCAAGGAATTCTGTAAAGCCCGACATTAGCTGGAAAATGGCCTGTATCCGGCCGGCCACAAGGTACTCTGACAGACACTATAGTCAATTGATGAGCACTAATAACAAAACTTGCATCTGCCCTACTCTTCCTCAGGGAAGACAAAAGACCATGATGCGGGAGTTAAGAGTCGGGATCTCGGAGTAATTCATCCCTGGAAGAAGCAGACGGGGAAGCCTTGATGTGCCAAGCGACCCCGCGGTCCGAGTGTTCACGTACAATGCGAGGGCTTCCTTTTCAGAGATGCCACTCGTCGAACTTCTTACCAGTTCCGGTCTCGGTTCGCTCCTGGGCATGCGCCACGCGTTCGAACCGGACCACCTGGCAGCGGTGACGACGCTGGTGAGCCGCGAGCGAAGCAGCCTGCGTGCGGCGCTCCTCGGTGCATGGTGGGGAATCGGGCACACCCTCGCATTGTTCGTGGTCGGCGCTGCCCTCGTCATCGTGCGCGCCGAGATGCCGACGGCGATTTCTGACGTCTTCGAGCTGGGCGTCGCGCTGATGCTGATCGGCCTTGGCGTCCGGTCGATTCGTCAGGCCGCGATGCAGGGACCGGGCGGTCCGCTTCACATCCATCGACACGGACCGATCGTGCACACGCATGCCGGGACGTCCGCGCACGTACACATCGGCGCGTGGACGTTCGCGCGCCGGCCGCTGCTCGTCGGCGCTGTCCACGGTCTGGCCGGCAGCGGTGCGATGACGGCGCTCGTGCTGGCCACGCTGCCGACGACCGCCTCACGGCTCGCCTACGTCGTGCTGTTCGGAATTGGCTCGACGCTCAGTATGGCGGCCCTCTCCGGTCTGCTCGGCTGGCCGCTGGCTCAACTGGGCACGCATCACCAGGTCGCGCGCAGTGTGTCGCTCGTGGTTGGCTGCGTGTCGATTGTTCTTGGAGTGATGTGGGGACTGCCGCTGGTCAGAGCGTTGGTGTAGGTTGCCGGGTCCAAAGCGAGAAGCCGGGTCCAAAAGGACCCGGCCTACGTTTTACTTGGTGCTCTCGTAGATCGTGCTCGCGCCGCCGCCGATCGCCGCACCGATGAGCGCCCCTTTCTTGCCGCCGAACACCGCGCCAACGCCGGCGCCGGTTGCCGTCGACCCACCGATCACCAGGGCCGTTTTCTTCCAATCGCGGCGTGGCGCGCGCTCGACGATCCGGGTCGACGCCCGCGGCGCTTGCTGCACCGTCGAAACCGTCCGGACTGGAGCCGCAACTGGTACGGATGCCTGCTGATAGGCCGGGTAACCGTAGGGCGCGGCCTGAACGAGGCGATCTCCATAGACGTAGTCCGGCGCATAGACGGCGTTCGGATCGTCGCGAAGCATCAGCCGATCGTTGGCCAGCATCGGCCGCGCGAACTGCGCCTGATCCGCGTACGCTGCCGCCTGTGGATTCAGCAGGCCGTAGGCAATGAGCAGCACGCCCACCGCAATCACGCTCAGGACGCCTGCCAGGTATTTCGTCATGGGTCTCCTCCTGGGGCTCGACAGACCAAGCCTGATGCCACCCGATAGGCCTGGATTTACAGTGTTTTACACGGATGAGCTGTCCCTCGTACAGGTCACACGCGTCATACAATAAGTGCGGCCGTGATCACTCGCGCGGTTGGCGACGGACTCATTCTGATCAAGCAGATCGATCACGCGGCCCTGGCCGAACGCATCATGTCCGCATGGCGGCGCGACGGTCTTCCCGAATCGCCCCGCCGCGCCCTCGTTCTGCTGGCGACGGGACGCCATGACGACGGCTGGATCGATGAAGATAGGGAGCCCCTCCTCGAAGCGGGCGGCAATCAAGCGGGCGGTGAGGTGCTCGATTACGTACATGCGCCAGACGAGGTGAGGCGGAGAATCTGGCCACGTGGCGTCGAACGGCTGGCCGCCTTCCCATATGCGGCTGCACTGGTGGCGCAGCACGCGCTGCATCTCTTCGAACGATACCGGTCGGCCCCCGCGTGGCAGGCGTTCTTTGCTGAGATGGAGCGCGCACGCGCCGAACAACTCGCTGCAGCAGCCCCCCGGACTGACGCCGAACTGCAGAATGACTATTTCTTCGTGCGAATGGGCGACCTGCTGTCCCTGCAGTTCTGTGATGACTGGCGTGAACCGCAACAACACGGCCACTACATGTCGACCTGGAATGGGCGCCAGCTCACCGTCACGCCGGACCCGTTCGAGGGCGAGTCGATCCCGCTGCGGGTACCCGGCCGTCAGATGACCAGGAGCGATCTGGTCGCCAAGCCAGTGATCGCCGCGTTCGACGCGGCACCGATCGTGACCATCAGCGGCGTCGCCGCCGGACCGGCGACCACATGAGCACACGGATCCTCATCGTCGAGGACGATCGGGACATCGCGGAGCTCGTCGAGCGTTATCTGCAGAAGGCGGGGTTTGCCACCGAACTCCTGACCTCCGGGCGGGAGGCGCTCAAGGCGCTCGCGGATCGTCCGCCCGACCTGCTGGTGCTCGACCTGATGCTGCCGCAGGTGGACGGTCTTGAGATCTGCCGGGTCGTGCGCAGCCAGCCGCGGACCGCCGCCATTCCGATCATCATGCTGACGGCCCGCGCCGACGAGTCGGAGCGGATCGTCGGGCTCGAGATCGGCGCGGACGATTACATCGCGAAGCCGTTCAGCCCGAACGAGCTCGTGGCGCGGGTGCGCGCGCTGCTGCGTCGCACGCAGCGGCAACCGGAGGCGGGCGCGATCGTCGTACGGACCCATTCACGTCGACACCGAGCGGCACATGGTGTCCTCGTCGGGCTCGGCGGTGACACTGACCGCCAAGGAATTCCTCCTGCTCGAGTACCTGCTGCGCCATCGCGGCCGCGTCCTGTCGCGCGATGTGCTGCTCACCGATGTCTGGGGCTACAAGTACACTGGCGGCACGCGGACCGTCGACGTCCACGTACGCCGGCTTCGAGAAAAGCTGCCGGCCCTGAACGAGGCGTTGGTGACGATCAAGCAGTTCGGATACAAGCTCCTCGAGGAGCCGCCCGCCGCCTGACGAATGCCTCGCGCTTCCTTCCAGCTGAAGTTGTTCTTGATTGCGCTGTCGGCCGCGGCGATGGCGCTGCTGGTCGCAGGCGTTCTCTTGTCGATCACCATGCGACGGCAGGCCAACGCTCGCCTCGAGGAAACACTCATAGAGGAAGTCCGGCTGGCGGCCGCTCTGCTTCAATCGGCGCCAGCCCTCGAGCATCCCGACGCCCAAGCCGATCGCATGGGCGAACTCGTTGCGGCCCGAGTGACGCTGATCGCCGTCGACGGACGGGTCCTGGGCGATTCCGCCGAGCCGCTCGAAGCGCTGAACGGCATGGAGAATCATCTGTCGCGGCCCGAGATCGCAGCAGCGCGGTCGGCCGACGTGGGACTTGCGCAGCGCCACAGCGTGACACTCGATCTCGACATGATGTACGTCGCCGCCCGGGTCGACCACCCTCAGATTGCCTTCGTCCGGCTGGCCCTGCCGCTGACCGATGCCCGCGACCAGGCGCTCGCGATTCTGTTGGCAACCTTCGCGGCGCTGGGTCTGGCGCTCACCGGAACGGCGGCGATTGTCTACGGGATCACGCGCCGGCTCGGTCAGCGCGTGCGGGGAATCGCCGATGCGGCGCGCCGCTACCAGGCGGGCGACTTCACACCGCGCCGGCTCGAGCATGGCGATGACGAGCTGGGAATCGTCGCCAAGGCGTTGGATGACACGGTCGAGAACCTGGCGGCGCGGATAGCGGAGCTGGCGCGCGATCGGGGCCGCATGGCCGCGCTGCTCGCCGGCATGGTCGAGGGCGTGATCGTCATCGACCCGCAGGGCCGTCTGCAGATGGCCAATGACGCGGCGCGACAGATGTTGCGGCTGGCTGATCTGGCGGTCGGTCGTCACTACATCGAGATCATCCGGCATCCCGCCATCAAGACACTCGTCGCGGCCTCACTGGCGGGCGAGGCACCCGCCTCCGTCGAGCTGTCGCCGCCGCGCGATCCGGGCCGCACGCTGACCGCGCGAGCGACCCGCTCGGACGCCGGCGGCGGCATGCACGGCGCGGTCGTGGTGCTGCACGACATCACCGAGCTGCGTCATGCCGATCAGGTGCGCCGCGATTTCGTCGCCAACGTTTCGCATGAGCTGCGGACCCCGCTGACCGCGGTGCGCGGCTATCTCGAAGCGCTCGCCGAATCCGACGTCAACCCCGAAGAGCGCCGCCGGTTCCTCGACATCCTGATGGCCAACACGCAGCGGATGGAACGGCTCGTCCGGGATCTGTTGCGCCTGGCTCGCCTCGATGCGGGGCAGGAAACCGTCGATCTGGTTCGATGCGACAGCGGGGAGCTGCTGCAGTCGGTGGTCGCCGACTTGACCCCGTCGTTGGACACCCGCCGCCAGAGCGTCGCGGTGTCGATTGCCGAGGGTGCGGACAAGCTGACGGTCGACCTCGGCAAGCTCCATGACGTGTTGCGGAATCTGCTCGCCAACGCGTCGACCTACGCGCCCGAAGGCAGTGTCATCGACGTGCGTCTGGAGCGCGCGTCAGATCGCATGCGGATTGTCGTGTCGGATGAAGGTCCGGGAATTCCTGAAGAGGACCTGTCGAGAATCTTCGAGCGCTTCTATCGCGTCGACAAGTCGCGGGCCCGCGATCCAGGGGGCACCGGACTCGGGCTGGCGATCGTCAAGCACCTCGTCGAACTGCACGGCGGCACCGCACGCGTCGAGAATCGGCCCGATGGCGGCGCCGCATTCACGATCGAGATTCCCGACCGCCGGAACTGACGCCCGACCTGGTCATTCAGCGCCGAGCAGCCGCATCAACAAATAGGAGGCTGCGCCGATGCCGAACGCCATCGGAATCGTCAGGATCCAGGCCCACACGATTTGCCCGGCGACTCCCCAGCGCACCGCCGACAGCCGCCGCGTCGCGCCGACGCCGACGATCGATCCGGTGATCGCGTGCGTCGTGCTCACCGGCACGCCGGTCTGGGTGGCGATCAGCACCGAGATCGCCGCACCGGTTTCGGCGGCGAAGCCCCCGACCGGGTGCAGTTTGGTGATCTTCGAGCCCATCGTGTGGATGATCCGCCAGCCGCCGGCCAGCGTGCCGAGGGCGATCGCCGCGTGGGCCGACAGCACGACCCAGAACGGCACGTCGAACGTCTGGATGTAGCCGGCGGCGAACAGCACGCCGGTGATGATGCCCATCGTCTTCTGTGCGTCGTTGGCCCCGTGGTTGAGACTGAAGAACGCCGCCGAGACCAGCTGCAGCCGCCGGAACGTGCGATCGACGCGGGACGGCGGTGTCCAGCGAAACAGCCACAGGATGCTGAGCATCAGGCCGAATCCGAGGACCATGCCGAGCAGCGGCGACAGAAAGATGAACAGGATGGTCTTCGTCCACCCGGCAGGAATGATGGCGCTAAAGCCGGCCTTGGCGACGGCGGCTCCCGCATAGCCGCCGATCAACGCATGTGACGAGCTGGTCGGCAGCCCGAAGTACCAGGTGATCAGGTCCCAGATGATGGCGCCGGCCAGGCCGCCGAACACGACGGCGAACGTCACGACGTTGATGTCGATCATGCCGGAGCCGACCGTCCTGGCGACCGCCGTGCCGAACGTGAAGGCCGCGACGAAATTGAAAAACGCCGCCCAGATCACCGCCTTGCCGGGCGAGAGCACCCGCGTCGACACCACGGTCGCGATCGAGTTGGCCGCGTCGTGAAAACCGTTGATGTAGTCGAAGATCAGCGCGATCAGGATCAGCGCCGCAACCGCGAGGAGCATCGATCGCTACCCGTGCTTGACCATCACGCCCTCGAGCACGTTCGCCGCGTCTTCGCAGCGATCGGTGGCGTCCTCGAGGAAGTCGAGCGTCTCCTTCCACTTGATCACCAGAATCGGATCCTTTTCCTCGTCGAACAGCCGGCCGAGCGCCTGCTGGTGGGCGCGGTCGGCCTCGTTTTCCAGGCGGTTGATTTCGACGGCGTGAGTCATCAGCCCCTTGTGCTGCTCGAGGGCCACCAGCGCCAGCCGCAGCTGTCGGGTCGACGACGTAATAATCTGCGCCAGCTCGCGAGCGCCAGAGCGGACGGTCTCGAGGCGATAGAGTCTGATGACGGTGGCCGAGGCGTCAATGGCGTCCATGACGTCGTCGAGCGATCGGGCGAGGGCGTGAATGTCCTCGCGATCGAGCGGCGTCACGAACGTGCGGTTGAGACGCTGGATGATCTCGTGCGTGATGAAGTCGCACTTGTGCTCGACTTCCTTGATCTCGTCGGCCTTGTCCCAGGTCGGCGTCTCGGCGGCGAGCATCTGCTCGAGCAGCTGCGCACCACGCTCGAGCTGATCCGCCATCGCCTGAAAATCGTGATAGAACTTTTCTTCGCGCGGAATCAGTCGACGGAGCGACAGCGACACGGCAGTCTCCCTGCCGGGTGCGTTCGACCCCGGCCAAAACCGCTGAATTGTAGCAGATCCGTCCGATGTAGCATTTGCGACGTCAATGTTCGTGAACAACGAAGCACTCGCGATTATTCTCGGTGGCGGCCAGGGCTCGCGCCTCTTTCCGCTGACGCAGCTTCGCTCGAAGCCCGCCGTGCCGATCGCCGGACAGTATCGACTGATCGACATTCCGATCAGCAACTGCCTGCATGCCGACATCCGACGCATCTTCGTGCTGACGCAGTTCAATTCCGCGTCGCTCAACCGGCACATCAGTCAGACCTATCGCATGGATCTGTTCGGGCAGGGCTTCGTGGAAATTCTCGCCGCGGAGCAGACCCCCGACAACCCGCACTGGTATCAGGGAACCGCGGACGCCGTGCGCCAGGCGGCGCGGCACTTCGTGCGCCACGACGCCGACTACTACCTGATTCTGGCCGGCGATCACCTCTACCGGATGGACTACAACGAGATGCTCGACGCCCACATCGATCGGCGCGCCGACATCACCATCGCCGCCCAGCCGGTCACGATCGACGACGCGCCGTCGATGGGCATCTTCCGGTTCGACCGATCGGGCCGGATTGTCGCGTTCGAGGAAAAGCCGAAGACCGAACGGCTGCGCGAAATCGGTCAGAGCATTCCGTCGGGCTCGACACTTTCGGGTCAGACCGCGGAAAAGCCGTTCGTCGCCTCGATGGGCGTCTACGTCTTCTCACGCGACGTGCTGCTCGACATGCTGGCTGCCAACGCGGCAAAAGATTTCGGACGGGAAGTCATTCCCGCTGCGC
The DNA here is from genome assembly GCA_963728825.1 of uncultured Acidobacteriota bacterium. Lineage (GTDB taxonomy): Bacteria > Acidobacteriota > Vicinamibacteria > Vicinamibacterales > CAVVIG01 > CAVREM01. The sequence goes on along the minus strand of CAVSLA010000004.1, from coordinate 325,621 downwards.
TCGACCGCTACAACGTGACCGCATATCTGTTCCGGGGCTTCTGGGCCGATGTCGGCACGGTGGCATCGTTCTACGACGCCAACATCATGCTCACGCAGACCGGCGCACCGTTCAAGTTCTACGTCGCCAACCGGCCGATCTATACGCACCCGCGATTCCTGCCGGGTTCGCGGCTCGCCGACTGCGCAATCCGCGAAGCGATCGTCGCCGAAGGCTGTTATCTCGATCAGTGCTCCATCGAACATTCGATCGTCGGCATTCGGACCCACGTCGGGCGCGGCGCGACGATCCGCCGCTCGGTCCTGCTGGGCGCCGACTACTTCGAGGATCCCGATCGGGTGTCCCGCGACGGCCGGCCGCGTCTCGGCATCGGCTGCGACGTGGTGCTGGATCGGGTGATTGTCGACAAGAACGCGCGCATTGGCGATCGGGCGCGGCTGGTCAACGAGCGCGGCATCGAAGACGGCGACGGGAACGGCTATTACATCCGCAACGGCATCATCGTCGTCCCGAAGGACGGCACCATCGCGCCCGGAACCGTCGTTTAACGCGCGTAGGAAAAGGGTTCGGTCGTGGCGGGATCGCGTGACAGGCCGCCCGCCGCCGCCAGGGCGGCGAGATGCGCTTCCGCGGCCTTGTCGAGACGGAATGTCGCTCTCCGCAGATCAGCGAGCTCGTAGGCCTGGATGCGGGCCCGCATCAACCCGTTTGTGGAATGGGTATTGGTTCGCAGCAGGTAATGGCCGATTTCGTGCGCCACGGCCCGCCCCAGGACGATGCCAAGACGTCGATCGTGCATCGCCGGCAAATCGAAAGGCTGAAAGCGGCGGCTTTCATCAACGATGCGGCGAGCGCCGGTGATGGAGGCAATGGCAATTGCCTGTGTCCCTTCCTGACGCAGCAGCTCGCCAACCGTCCACGGTGATTGGTCTTCTCGAGAAGGCACCTCACGGGGCATGACCAGTACGGGCAGAAATGCGTCACCGTCGACTTCTGAGTCGTGATTGACCCAACGCAAGCGCACGTGCTCACTCCAGATGGACTGTGTCTCGGCAACGAGGGCAAGCTGTGTGACCGACGGCAGTTCCTGCGTGGTGGTCAACCGCAGATTGAGAATCAGATGCGGGCGTGAAGCAAGAACGACGGTGCGGGGATACCACGTTCCCGCCAGGACGGCGAGGAACGCCACCGTGCAGCCGAAACCTCTACTTGTGGGCACGACGGTACGACCGTAGCATGACTTTCAAGTTACTGGTATGTAAACTCTTTCGCCCCGTCACCCTTCACAGCTTGTCTCTGGCGCTTTAACACCTCTGCAATCGTCGCGTTACAGGGTCGTCACCGACGCTAATTAAGCTCCCATCGAAGGCGTTCGCCGATGCGAACGCTTCATGGTCTCCTGCGGAGCCGCTGGCTCGCACCGTCACCCGAGACCAAGCGGAGGTGAATTGATGCGTCTCGACCGTTGTTTATCTGCAGTCGTTGCCCTGACGGCCATGACGGTTTTCCTCGCGGCTCCCGCGCCGGTCCGCGCGCAGGGCAGTCCGACCGGCACGCTGGCAGGAACCATCAGCGATCCGAGCGGCGGCGTACTCCCCGGCGTCACGGTCATCGCGAAAAGTGCGCAGACGGGCCTGACGCAGCAAACGGTCAGCGGAGGCGAGGGTGATTGGCGTATTCCCGGTCTTCCGTCGGGACCCTACGAAGTCGCCTTCGAGCTCGACGGGTTCAAGCGGCTCGTTCGAAATGGCATTACCGTCGAGGCCGCTACCACCCGCTCGGTGCCTGTCACCCTCGAAGTCGGCGGGCTCAGCGAGACCGTGCAAGTCACCGCCGACGCGAATCTCCTTGCCCTGACGACAACGACCACCGCGCGCAGCTTGACGAGCGCCGAGCTGCAAGCGGTTCCGACGTCAACCGGCAGTTTCACTCATTTGTTGTCGTCCGAGGCGGGGGTCAGCGCCGATCTTCCTCCGGTCCTGATCAATGGCACCGGGAATATCTCCCCGTCAGTCAATGGCACCCGCACGACGAGCACGAGCCTGTTCTTCAACGGCATCGACGCGACGAACCTCACCAGCAATGAAGGGTCGATGAGCGACAACATCGCGCCAGCCTCCGACATGCTCGAAGAAATTACCCTGCAGACCAGCATGTACGACGCCTCGACGGGTCGGTCCGGCGGCGGTAATTTTCAGCTCGTGACCCGAAGTGGCAGCAATTCGTTCCGTGGCACGGGCCAATTGGGCTTCCAGCACGAACGATTCAACTCCAACGATTTCTTCTACGAGAAGGACGGAATCGAGAAACCAAAGGCGCGACGCAACGAAGGCGGGTTTACGTTTGGCGGTCCTCTCCGTGAGAGCCGATTCTTCTTCTTTGGAGGCTATCAGAGGACGCAGGCCGAGACCGGCTTCGTGCCGACCGCGAGCAGTCTCACCGTCCTCCCCCAGGCTCTCCAGCTGATCCAGGGGCCGCGTACCAAGGAGAACATCCTGTCGGCATTCGCCGCGTTGAATCCTGGCATTCTGCAGTCGATTCCGAAGGCGCAGTGCTCCGGCCCAACGGACACCGCGTGTATCTCGGATGTGGCGCTCAACCTGCTGAACCTCCGCAACCCTGTGACCGGAGACTACGTGCTCGCCGCTCCCCGTCTCGGCGGAACGGTCATCGGCAATGACATCGCGGCCGGGTCGTCAGTCGGAGGCAATCCGTTTGTCCGCCAGCGTAACGTCGTTCCTGCCGAGTTCAGACAAGATCAGTACACGCTGAAGCTCGATGGCCAACTCACCGACAGCAACCGACTCAGCGCGACGGGCTTCTACGCGGAGTTCCCCGGGCTCGATCCATTCCCGGATCCCTCCAGCATGGTGTCGCCGTTTACGCTCCGGCGCGCTGACCGGAACACCACGGTTGCGCTGGCGGACACGCACATCTGGGGCACGAACAAAGTCAACGAGATCCGGGGCGGCGTCTTCTATCTGAACAACTCCCGCCAACTCGACGACCCCTTCCTCGACATCACCAACGACAGCGTCGGCGTGCCGAATCCGGCGAATTTCTACGACAGCAGCAACGCGACCACGCGCCTGGGGCATTACGTCGGCAGGCCGGGCGGGATCATGGAGCGATTCTCGTTTGGCGGGCCGAATGACAGTTTCAACAAACGGGAACAGCGGACGTGGACCATCGGCAACACCCTCAGCTGGACCACGTCGGCGCATGCACTCCGCATCGGCGGGGAGTTCCGCCGCAACGAATTCAACACCAACTTGCCGGAAGAGCAAGCGACCGAGTTCGAAAAATTCGACAACTTCACGATGTTTCTTCGCGGGCTGGCGACGGAAGCGGATACCCAGTTCGGCATCACCGACAAGCAGTTCCGGTTCAACGACTTCAACCTGTTCATGTCGGACGATTGGCGTCTGTCGCCGACGCTGACGCTCAATGCCGGCGTGCGCTACGAATTTTTCGGATTGCCGACCGAGGTCAACGGCCTCATCGGCAACGTCGATTTCGAAGCGCTGACCAATAGCGAAAATCCAGTCGACGCGTTCATCGTGCCCGCGAACGTGCAGAACACGGGGTTCCCCGCCATTGACGCGGCCATCGCCTCGTCGAGGAAGGCCGACAACAACCATACGTTGAAGGGACAGGATTGGAACAACGTGGCGCCCCGTGTGGGACTGGCGTGGACGCCGACTGACCGCCTGGTGGTGCGTGGCGGATACGGAATCTTCTACGACCGACCCTCCGCGGCCTTCATCAACACGGTGTTCAGCAACTATCCGTTCCTGCGCGAGCAGGAAGTGACCTTCCCTGGCAGTGCTGTGCCGATGAACGCCGCGTGGTCGCAGCAGGATCCGAATTTCCCCTTCAACCAGTACCTGCCCAACCGCGTGGTACGGACGGCTGGCGCCAACGGCACTTACCAGATTCGAGATGGCACGAACGTGACCCGTGGCGCCGATGGCACCGCGAACCCGATCGATCCGCTCACGGGATGGCCGATGCGTGGCAACATCGCGGAAACCTTTGAATTCCGCGCCGTTGACCGCGATCTGCGCACGCCCTACGTGCAGCAATACAACTTCGGCGTGCAACGGGAACTCGGGCAGAACCTGATGGTGGAAGTGCGTTACGTCGGGAGCATGGGCAACGATCTGCTCGAGGCGCGTGCGTTCAACCAGGGGTTCGACCTCAATTCGCCCGAGACGCCCGACTATATCTTCGAGCGGTTCAACCAGGCCTATCTCGCGGCGGGCAGTCCCAACGGACCGCTGAACGAAGGGAACAACGCGCGAGCCCGCGGCGTCGGGAAGGCGTTCGGCTTTGCGAACCCTGCCCGCGGCGGGGCGCTCGATTACAACCTGGCGAACGCCGGTGGAGCGATTATTGGCTTCGAAGCACGCACGCCGATTCTCGGATTCAACGTGCCCGAAGCAGTCGTGCTCGGCAACACGGGCCGGTCACGCTACAACTCGATTCAGTTTGGCCTCACCAAGCGCATGTCCAGCGGCCTGCAGTTCAACCTGGGGTACACGTATTCCCGTTCGAAGGACACGAGCTCCGCGGACCCAGGCAGTACGGCAGGCGGCGGCAAGCCAGACGCTCCCAACACCGGCTTCGTCGTCCAGAACGACCAGCGCAATCTCGACGCGAACTACGCGCTGTCGGACTTCGATCGCCCACACCGCTTCAGCGGAAGCTGGGTGTGGCACATGCCGGGTCAGGGTCTGCTGAGCGGTTTCCGCCTCGCGGGATTCGTGCAACTGCAGTCGGGCCTGCCCTACTCGATTTACTCGGTTGAGCCTGAGCTCGCGAACGTGAGCCAGTTCAGCGATCTGGTACGCGGGTCGGGTGGTCTGTACCGGGCGGGGTTTGGCCGACCCAGCCTGTGTGGCTCGCTCGACGACCTCCGTCAGCATGGCGACGATCCGACCGAAGCGGCATTTAACAAAGGTGTGCTCTGCTCGCCGATGAGCGCCGCCGGTGGCTACCCTGCAAACGGGGGGTTCGGAAACCTCGGGCGCAACGCACTACGCGGCTTCTGGCAGCGCCGCGTCGACATCAGTCTGGCCAAGGCGTTCTCACTCGGCGGCACGCGGGACTTCGAGCTGCGCTGGGACGTGTTCAACGTCTTCGATACGGTGAATTATGCCCTGCCCGAGAACGTCATCGGCGCGGCGACCACCGACTTCGGTAAGATCACGAACTCGGTCGGTGGCCCACGAGTGATGCAGCTCGGGGCGCGTCTGAAGTTCTAGTTTCGCTGGCCGGCGCGAGCGCCGCTCTAGCGACGCTCGCGCCTTCTCCAAGACGGTCACGCGGCCTGCGGCTTCAAGGCGAGGATCATCCACGACACACCGAACTTGTCCCTCAGCATGGCAAAGCGGACCGCGAAGAACGTCTCCTCCATGGCCATGAAGACTTCCCCACCTGCCGACAGCAACGCATAAATCCGTTCAGCCTCGTCCGCGCCGTCGACGGTGAGTGACAGATACGCGCTGCGCATGCGCTCGAAGCGATCCGGCGCGACGTCCGAGCCCATCAGCTCCGTCTCACCAATCTCCATGATGGCGTACTGAATCGACTGTTCCCAGCCAGGCCAGATGACTGGCTGGTCCGGCTGCTCGGCGCGGCGCATCAGCATCGTGATCTTGCCCCCGAGTTGATGCTCGTAGAAGCGGAACGCCTGTTCGCAGTTTCCGCCGAAGTTCAGGAACGTGTTGAGTCTCATGTGATCGCTTGCTCCTTGGTGAGGTTCAGTGCAGGACGGGCTGTTCTGAATTCGAACTGAGCCGCTGCAGGTTGCATGGTGAAAAGCGCGGCTTTTGACACTTCCGGGTAAATCTCGAGTAACGGCGCAGTTAGCTACTGGTACACGAGCACACCCGCGAGGCCTGCGTATGCGCAGAAAGTTCTGACTGCGCACGACTTAGCCAAACGGCACTCATCTTTGCACCCGCCGCGGGCAACGTTCCTCCCCAACTCATCGATTATCAGGAGTCTTGCCTGTGACCCGACTGCGCGCGATTGTGATCCTCGTCTGCCTGCTCGTCTGGAGTACGCCCGCCTGGACTGCCACCCTGACGGTCAACGCCGGGGGAAGTTTGCAGGCGGCCATAGACGCGGCGCAGCCGGGTGACACAATCCTCCTGCAGGCGGGCGCGACCTTTACCGGACAATTCACGCTGCGCGCCAAGAACGGCACCGCCTACATCACGATCCGGTCGTCCACACCCGACTCGGCACTGCCACCGGCTGGCACGCGCATCACACCCGCCCATGCGTCGCTCCTGGCGAAGATCCGACCCGGCGCATCAGGATCGGCGATCCGCACCGTGCCTGGCGCCAGCTACTGGCGGCTGCAGTTCCTCGAGATCCTGTCGAGCGCGTCGACGAGCGGCGCGACCTTGATCGAGTTCGGGTCGGCCGAGGCCATCAACCAGTCGTCGCTCTCGCAAGTGCCGCATCACCTGGTGATCGATCGCTGCTACGTCCACGGCGAGCCCTCGTACGGCTACCGGCGCGGCCTGGCGCTGAACAGCGCGGAGTCGCAGGTGATCGATTCCCATTTTTCAGACTTCAAACTGGCCGGCGTCCAATCGCAGGCGATCGTGGGATGGAATGGCCCCGGGCCATACCTGATCGAAAACAATCACCTCGAGGCGGCGGCCGAAAACGTCATGTTTGGTGGCGGCGACCCCAAGATTGACAACCTCGTCCCATCGAACATCACCATCCGGCGGAATCTCTTCACGAAACCGGTTGCATGGAAGACGCAAAGCTGGACGCTCATGAACCTGCTCGAGCTGAAGAACGCCGAGAGCGTGCTCATCGAAGGCAACATCTTCGAGAACAACTGGCTGGCCGCCGCGCAGGGCTACGCGATCGCCTTCACCCCCCGCAATCAGGATGGCACCGCGCCATGGTCGGTGGTGCGAAACATCACCGTCCAGAACAACGTCATCCGCCACGTCGGTGGCGTCTTCGCCATCAGCGGCCACGACGATATCCACCCCAGCCGTCAGACGGACAACATCGTCATCCGCAACAACCTGGCCTTCGACGTCAGCTCTCGGCATACGACGAGTTCGAGCACGCCTGCGCCCGCGCGGTTCCTGGTCGTCGGCGCCGGCCCCAGGAACATCACGATCCGCCACAACACGGTCGACAACGACGGCTACGGCACCATCCTGTTCTATGGGGGGTATTCACCGACCGGTCCGCTCATCTACGGGTTCGAGCTCACCAGCAATCTGCTGCGCGATAACGCGTACGGCATCTTCGGGGATACCGCGGGAGAGGGCACCGCGGCTTTCAACGCTTATACGCCCGGCGGCGTGGTGCTGCGCAACTCGATCGGCGGCGCCGAGCCGAAGATGTATCCGACGGGCAACGACTATCCCCTGCTCACGACCTGGCTCGCCGACTTCGTGGACGTCGGGAATGACTATCGCCTGAAATCAACCAGCCTCTCGAACAACGCCGGCGTCGACGGCCTGGACATCGGCGTCGATTTCGCCGAGTTGAATGCGGCTCTTGGCGCATCGTCTCCGCCTCCGCCGCCACCACCGCCGTCTTCGACGCCAACGCCCTACTCAGGAACGGCGGTATCGCTGCCCGGTACGCTCGAGGCGGAACACTACGACCGCGGTGGTGAAGGCGTGGCGTACCACGACACGACCGCCGGTAACAGCACCGGCCTGTTCCGGAGCGACGACGTGGACCTGCAGACCGCAACCGACACCGGCAGCGGCTACAAACTCAAGGACGCCGTTGCCGGGGAGTGGCTGAAATACTCGGTGAACGTCGCCGCTGCGGGAACCTACACGCTGACGGTGCGCGTGGCTTCTGTCGGCGCCGGCGGAACCTTCCATGTCGAGGTCGGCGGCGTCGACAAGACCGGTCCGATCACGGTGCCCGACACCGGCGGCTGGCAGACGTGGCGCACGCTCACCAAGACCGGTGTCTCGCTCGCCGCGGGTCCCCAGGTGCTGCGGCTCGTGCTGGATTCCAACGGACCGTCAACCATGACCGGCAACTTCAACTGGATGGCCATTGCCGCCGACAGCGCGCCGTCATCGACCCCGTACACCGGCACCCCGGTCGCATTGCCCGGGACCATTCAGGCGGAACACTACGACCGCGGTGGTGAAGGCGTGGCGTACCACGACACGACCGCCGGTAACAGCACCGGCCTGTTCCGGAGCGACGACGTGGACCTGCAGACCGCAACCGACACCGGCAGCGGCTACAAACTCAAGGACGCCGTTGCCGGGGAGTGGCTGAAATATTCGGTGAACGTCGCCGCTGCGGGAACCTACACGCTGACGGTGCGCGTGGCTTCTGGCGGCGCCGGCGGAACCTTCCATGTCGAGGTCGGCGGCGTCGACAAGACCGGTCCGATCACGGTGCCCGACACCGGCGGCTGGCAGACGTGGCGCACGCTCACCAAGACCGGTGTCTCGCTCGCCGCGGGTCCCCAGGTGCTGCGGCTCGTGCTGGATTCCAACGGATCGTCGACCATGACCGGCAACTTCAACTGGATGGCCATTGCCGCCGACAGCGCGCCGTCATCGACCCCGTACACCGGCACCCCGGTCGCATTGCCCGGGACCATTCAGGCGGAACACTACGACCGCGGTGGCGAAGGCGTGGCGTACCACGACACGACCGCCGGTAACAGCACCGGCCTGTTCCGGAGCGACGGCGTGGACCTGCAGACCGCAGTCGACACCGGCAGCGGCTACAAACTCAAGGACGCCGTTGCCGGGGAGTGGCTGAACTACACCGTCAACGTTCAGTCTGCCGGCACCTACACACTCTCGTCCCGCGTGGCTTCACAGGGCACCGGCGGCACTTTCCACATCGAAGTGAACGGCGTCGACAAGACCGGCCCGATCGCTATCCCGAACACCGGCGGCTGGCAGATGTGGCTCACCGTGACGAAAAGCGGCGTCGCCCTCAGCGCCGGCGAACAGATCATCCGTCTCGTACTCGATACGAATGGCACAACCGGCCTCACCGGAAATTTCAACTGGATCGCTGTTCAGTGAAAAAACCTGTCAGGGCTTAGGGCTCAAAAGGGCTAAGGGCTTAAGGGCTTAAGGGCTAAGGGCTTAAGGGCTAAGGGCTTAAGGGCTAGGGGCTAAAGGGCTGAGGGCTCAGGGCTGGTGGGAGCAGGACGGGCAAGGCGGGCACATGAGCAGGTACCGGGGGGTTCCTCAGTGTCGCGCATCCCTTCCTGCTCCTTCCCGCCCTTAGCCCTTAGCCCTGACAAGCTTTCGCATCACCAGCGCGCTGTCCGGACATGCGGAGGTGAACTCGACCGATTGCCTCACATCGGGTGGAACCTCGCCGCGATCGACAGGCTCGAAACCGAACCGCGGAAAAAACTCGCCCGCCGTCGTCGTGAGCAGGTAGACGGATCCATGTCCGCGGCCACCTGCAAGCGCGAGCGCGGCGTTCGTCAGCCGTTGACCGAGGCCCGTGCCCCGCAGCTCCTCGGCGACAACGACCGATCGCAGCAACGCCCCGTTCGGATATTCCTCGAGCGCCGCACTGCCGACAACCACGCCGTTTTGCCGGGCAACAACGAATGCCAACCCCGAGTCGAAGCCGTCGAGCGGCAGATGCGCTCGAGTCAGCAGCGCTTTGACCGCAGGGACATCAGCGGCAGCACCTTGCGCGATCTCGATCATGATTGGCAGCATCCCGGCGCACAGCACGAGACAACAGGCAGCGGCCCCTTGGTAGTCGCCCGCGGAAGCCGCGATTCGAGACGCTCTTGATCCGTGCGCGTAGCCGGCGCGTGCCCTATCGCATGGATCGCGGCGCTCAGCGCCGCGCGCGCGCTCGGGTCCGCAACTTCAGCGAGCCGATAGTGCACCCACAAGCCGTCACGACGCGTGTGCACAAGGCCCGCGCGGCGCAAGTAGGCCAGGTGGCGGGAGACGGTCGGTTGCGGAAGGCGAAGCGCATCGTGGATGTGGCAGACACAGACCTCACCATCAGCCAGGAGGCCTAGAATTCGAAGTCGAGTGGCGTCAGCCAGCGCCCCATACATGTCCGCAAGTTCATGAATACGTGCCATAAATGTGCCTTGACAAATATAACATGGGTCCAATAGGCTCATTATATTCGCTATCACGTATATATAAGGAGTAGAAGACAAATGGACTCTCTGAAGACCGTCATCCAGGAAAAGTATGGGGCCGCTGCCCGGCAGGCGGTGAAAGGAACCGCAGGATCATCGTGCTGCGGTGGGAGCTGCGGCGCCGATCCAATCACGTCGAGTCTTTACTCTGACGACCAGCGCGGGGCGCTGCCCCGCGAAGCGGTCAACGCCTCCCTCGGCTGCGGCAATCCCACCGCGCTCATCGAGCTGAAGCAGGGCGAGACGGTCCTGGATCTGGGATCGGGCGGCGGAATCGACGTGTTGCTCTCCGCAAAACGTGTGGGTCCGGCTGGCAAGGTCTACGGCCTGGACATGACCGACGACATGCTGGCACTGGCCCGTGAGAACCAACGCAAGGCCGGAGCCACCAACGTCGAGTTCCTGAAAGGAGAAATCGAGCGCATTCCGCTGCCAGACAACTCGGTCGACGTCATCATCTCGAACTGCGTCATCAATCTGTCCAGCGACAAGGACCGCGTGCTCGCCGAAGCATTCCGCGTGCTGCGGCCGGGTGGGCGCTTTGCGGTCTCAGACGTCGTCGTGCAGGGCGACGTCCCGGAAGAGGTCCGCAGTGATGTCGAGGCGTGGATCGGGTGCGTGGCCGGCGCGCTCGAAGAGAACGAATACCGCGAGAAGCTGACGCGCGCTGGATTCTCGAATGTCGACGTCGAACGTTGGCGGACCTACGACATGCACGACGGCAAGTTCGCCAGCGCGTTCGTACGGGCAACGAAGACGTAACCGCGACTCCCGAGCTACGGCGTCCGCTGGCGAGGCTTTCCAGGCGGAGAAATGGATTCGGCGCACGCGGCGCTGCCTCCCGGACCCGCCTGGGACTTTTCGAGCGCGTCCCAATCCACTCCAGGATCTTTGCCATCGTCGCCGACGCGGCGGAACGGGCTTCCCGGCGCAAGCCGGTAGGTGCCGGCCTGAAAGGCCACCTCGTCCCAATCGCGTGCAATGGTCGTCTGCGGTGGATATTTCGCCTTCAGCGATGCGTCGCTGATGGCCTGGTCGGTCGTCTCCGAAGTATTCACCAGCACGTTATGTTTGTAGCTCGACTGGGGAAAACTCCGGGACAGGGTCGGCACGCCCTCGTCGCCGCCGGCGCCGATGCCATACTGCTGGCGCTCCACCAGGTTGTAGCCGAAGACCAGTTTCGGGTTCACGTCCTGCGCATCGCGGGCATCGAGAATTCCCCGTGCGTTTCCCGTCGACGTCACGTGCAGGATCGATACGTCTGAGACGCCCCCGAAGATCCTGAACAGCTTTGCGCCGGATCCCCATTTGGACCCAATGTCCAGGAACAGCACGTTGTGCACGCGGATGTTGTTGGCGCGTTGCGGCGGTTCGGCGCCCTGCCGACCGGTCTCGGCGGCGTTGATCAACAGTCCACTCGCGGCGTGACGAACGATGTTGTTCTGGAAGGTGACGTACTCGGTCACACACTGCGGGCACCGGCCGTCCTGATTGGTCGACTTGAGGACGATCGCGGTCCCATCCTGGCCGGATGTCCAGACATGCTCGAAGATGTTTCCGTCGACCAGTACCCGACGTGCGCTTTTCAGCTCGAACGCATTCTTCACGGCGATCTTGGCGTCCCGCCACGACAGCCGCTTCGTCATGAGATTGCGCCGGATCTCGATGTCGGCTGGCACCAGATCGGCGATGCGAGGGTCGGCACCGCCGAACATCACGTTCTCGCTCGCCGCCTCGAGGAAATTGTTGACGATCTTGAAGGGGCCCGGACCGTTCCACCCGGCAATCGCCTGCGAGTCGGTTGAGTCTTCGTGGAAGTTTTCGAGGTGCGATTCGATGATCGCAAGCCGCGAACCGTTCAACGCCACGCCGCGCCTGAAATTGCCACTGTCGTTGGCGTGCAGATAGCTGCGGTCGATGACGATGTCGTGCGGCAAGGTCGAGAGTGCGGTGTCGTCGCCGGATCCCAGCTCGACCAGCGTGGTCACGCGGCTGACACCCGGCTGGACACCGATGTCGAGGCCTACCAGCCGGTAGCCATGCGCACCGGCGGCGGCGCGAAATACCGGCTCGTTGGCCCGCCGCGTCCGCAACTGCGGCATGAACTTCGCGTCCGCGGGCGTAACACGCCGGTTCGGAGGAATCTGACCGTCAGCATTGAAAGCGCTGCTCGCCGATCGGATGACGACCCACTGGTCGGCCGGGATCGACCGGTTTCTGAGAACGAAGCTGCCTACAGGCGGCTCGAACACGGCACCTTCCGGCAGCAGAATCGTGTCCCCTGCCTGGGCATCGTCGAGTGCATTCTGAAGCTCTGCCCCATTGCGAACCGTGATCGGGGGGCGTGTATTCATCGGATACGGCGTACACAGGGTCGCCACTGCGAAGCGGTCCTGCTGGCCGTACACGACCGGCGGTTCGATGCGAGCCGCAGCCGCCGCAGCCACAATCGCCGCCATGAGCGCACTGATGATCCGGATCATGAGCTGTCGTGGTGCAAACCGACCGCCAGTTGAGCCAAACCTCATCAGTCGGCGCGTATAATCCGCACATGACGTCAGACTTCCGCGTCTACTTCCTCATTGTCGTCGCGGCCATCGTCGTCGGTGCCGGTGCCGCGTCGCGCGCGGCGAGCGGGCCCAAACAGGCCATTGCTCACCGCGGCGCATCCAGCTACGCGCCGGAGCACAGCCGCGCCGCCTACCAGCTCGCGCTCGAGCAGAAGGCCGACTACGTCGAACAGGATCTCGCGGTGACACGCGACGGCGTGCTGGTCTGCCTGCACGACGACACCCTCGAGCGTACCTCGGACGTCGCCACGGTGTTTCCCGATCGCTTTACCACCACCACGACCAGAGGGACGTCGGCGAAGCGATGGTTCGCGAACGATTTCACGCTCGAGGAGATGCGCCGGCTCGACACCGGCCGGTGGTTCGACCCGAAGTTTGCCGGCCAGCGGGTCGTCACGTGGCAGGAGGCGATCGATCTGGTGCGCGGCAAGGCCGGCCTCTACCCCGAGCTGAAGTCGCCGCCGCTCTACACCAGCCGCGGCGTCGACATGGTCAAGCTGTTCGTCGAATCGGTGAAGAAGAACGGGCTCGATCGACCCGAATCGCTGCAGACAACGCCGATGATCATCCAGTCGTTCGATGAGCCGACGGTGCGGCGGGTCGCCGCGGAGCTGCCGATCGTGCCGCGCATCCTGCTGATGGAATCATTCGGCAGTGGCATGACCGACGCCCGCCTTCGCGAGATCAAAACCTACGCAACCGGGATCGGGCCGGCCAAAGGCCTCCTGCTCGCGCAGCCTGATGTGGTCAAGCGCGCACAAGATGCCGGCCTGACGGTCACGGCCTACACGTTTCGCTCGAGCAACACCGGCATGTTTGCGTCGGTGAAGGACGAGATGTCGCACTTCCTGAACACGCTCGGCATCGACGCGGTTTTTACGGACAATCCCGATCAGTTTCCTCGGCAGTGAAACGGCTGATCTTTATCCTGTTGGTCTTTGCCTGCGTTGTCGCTCTCGAGGTCCCCGCGACGGCGCAGTCGCTGCCGGGCGCGGCGGGTCCACGCCTGCAGCTCGTGGCGAAAGCGCCGCAGGAGCTCGAGATCGTCGACGTGTTCGTCTACGCGCGCGCCGAAGAAGCGGCGGCGCAGGCCACCCGTCCCAACCGCTTTCCATCCGGCACCCGCAAGTTGACGCTGGACATCCGCGTCAAGGAGCTGCGGCGGATGGGAACGGTGATCCGCTTTGAGGTGGAAGACAGCCGCGGCCGCGTCGAAATCGCCGATGGCCTCTTCAGCTTCGCGAGGCTCGAGCAGGAAGGGGTCTCGAGCATGGATTTGGATCTGTTGCCGAAGCGGGGCGTCTTTTCGGACGGCCCGTACCAGCTGACGCTCTATATGAATGACGTGCTGGTCGCCGTCTTGAACTGGTCGATCGGATAGGCGTGCAGCGGTTCAGGAGAGGCGCTTCTGGAACCGATCGCGCAGCACGATGGCGACGGCGTTCATCGCCAGCAGCAGGACCAGCAGCACGATGATGCCCGCCGCAGCGTTTTCGGCAAACGCCACCTGCGGCCGCGACACCCACGCAAAAATCTGAATCGGCAGCACCGTAAACGGCGACCAGATGTCGCGGGGCAGGAACGGCACGTAGGTGAGCGCGCCGATCGTCACGAGCGGGGCCGTCTCACCGATCGCGCGCGACAGCGCCAGGATGATGCCGGTCAGCATCCCCGGAAACGCCGCCGGCAGCACCTGATACCAGATCGTCTGCCATTTCGTCGCGCCGAGCGCATACGACCCCTCGCGCAGCGACTTCGGCACCGCGCGCAGCGCTTCGCGGGTGGAGATGATCACGACCGGCAACGCCAGCAGCGCCAGCGTCGAGGCGCCGGCGAGCACGCTCGGCCCCATCCCCAGCGCCCGCACGAACAGGCCCAGCCCGAGCAGGCCATAGATGATCGACGGGACGCCGGCAAGGTTGGCGATGTTGATCTCGATGATTCGCGACATCCGGCCGCGAGCGCCGTACTCCTCGAGATGAATCGCCGCGCCGACGCCGAGCGGCACCGCGATCAGCGCCGTCAAGCCGATCACGTAGACGCTGCCGACAATGGCGGTGTAGATGCCGGCGGCTTCGGCACGGCGCGACGGCTCGCTGGTCAGGAACCTCCAGGAGATGCGGCCGAGGCCGTCGTGCAGGACGTCGTAAATCAGCACAGCCAGCGCCGCCAGCGCGAGCAGCATCACCAGCAGCCCGAAGCTGGCGAGCAGACGATCGCCGACGTAGCGCGCCGCGCGCATCAGGCGTACTCCTCGCGGAAACGATTGCGCAGCCAGGTCGAGACGAGGTTCAGCGCGAAGGTGCTGACGAACAGCAGCATACCGACCGCGAAGATCGTCCGGTATTCGAGCGTGCCGGCGGGCGTATCACCCAGGCTGACCTGCACGATGTAGGCGGTCATCGTCTCGACCGGCACGCGCGGATCGAACGTGAGTCGCGGCTGCTGCCCCGCGGCGATCGCCACGATCATCGTCTCGCCAATCGCGCGCGAGACGGCCAGAATCGCCGCCGCCGAAATCCCGGAGAAGGCCGCCGGCACCACGACCCGCAGCGAGGTCTGCAGGCGGGTCGAGCCGAGGGCGTAGGCCCCTTCACGCAGGCCGTTGGGCACGCTGTGCAGCGCATCCTCTGACAGCGACGACACCAGCGGCAGAATCATGATCCCCATCACGATGCCCGGACCGAGCGCATTGAAGCCGGCCAGCCCCGGGACGAAACCCTGCAACAGCGGGGTGACGAACTGCAGCGCGAAATAACCGTAGACGACCGTCGGGATGCCGGCGAGCACTTCCAGAACCGGTCGCACGATCCGGCGGATGCCGCTCGCTGCGTACTCGCTCAGGTAGATCGCGGTCAGCAGTCCGGCCGGCAGCGCCACCGCCATCGCGATGAGCGAGGTCAGGACGGTTCCGCTCACCAGCGGCAGCACCCCGAAACGCTTCTCGAAGAACAGCGGCGTCCAGACCGTCCCGAAGAGGAACTCGGTAATCGGGACCTCGCGCAGAAACTCGACGGTCTCGAACACCAGAACACCGATGATCCCGGCGGTGACGAGGATGGACCCTGCCGCACAGAAAAACAGCGTCCATTCGATGATGAATTCCAGCAGCGTGCGCGAAGGGAAACGCATTATCCGGAAAAGATCCCCGTCCCCTTTTTACTGGGTGAGCCTCTGCTCCAGGGTCAGCTGGCCGGACGCGCCTCCTTGATACATCGTGCCGGTCTTCTTGGAGGCGTAGCGCGCACGCACCAGCTCGTATTCCTTGTCAGTCAGTGGAATATAGCCGACGTCACGCACCAGGGGCACGCCCTCTTTCAAATAGAAGTCGATGAAGCTCTTCACCTCGGGCCGTTCGAGCGATTTCACCTTCGGATAGATGAAAATCGGCCGCGACAACGGACGATAGGTCCCCTTCCCGACCGTCTCGGGCGACGGCAGAATCGGACCCGCTCCATTTGTTTCGTCACCGTCGTCGACCGCGACCAGCTTGAGCTTGTCCCTGTTCTCCTCGTAATAGGCATAGCCGAAGTAGCCGAGGGCGTGTTCGTCGCCGCTCACGCCCTGCACGATGACGTTGTCGTCTTCGCTGGAGGTGTAGTCGCCGCGACTCGCTTTGGCCTTGCCCATGATGACTTCGGTGAAATAGTCGAACGTGCCCGAATCGACGCCGGCGCCGAAGAGATGGACCTCCTGGTCGGGCCAGCCGTCGCGGATCTGGTTCCAGCGCTTGATTTGACCCTGGGCGGCCGGCTCCCACAGCTTGCGCAGTTCGGCAACGGTCATCGACGTCGCCCAGGTGTTCTTGGGATGGACGACGACCGCGAGACCATCGTAGGCGACGGGCAGCTCGAGGTAGTCCACGGCCGTTTTCGAGCAGGCCTCGACCTCGGCAGCCGCGATCGGTCGCGACGCATCAGCGATATCTATCTCGTCGCGGCAGAATTTCTGGAAGCCGCCGCCGGTTCCCGAAATCCCGACGGTGACGCGCGCCCGGGTTACGGCGCGGAATTCTTCGGCGACCGCCTCCGTCACCGGGTACACCGTGCTCGACCCGTCAATCTGGACCACCGCGGCACTAGAGAGATCGGCTTCCCCGCTTGTCGAGCCGCCCCCGCAGGCGGCGATGGCCACGGGCAATGTAAGGGTTATTAGCACTCGCCTCATGCCCTCTACGCTATCCGAGACGTGATGCGCTGTAGTTTCGCGGGTGTTAAATCGGCGTTACAGATGCGCGCCTACCCGGGCTTTCTCCAGACAGACAGGAGATGTTCGCCAAGTCTGGCACGAGACATGAGCGCTTTGACGGACTGCCGGATGACCCCGGATGCTTTCTGCCGCGGCGGCGTGCGAACGGCGGTCGAGGAGGAACAGCCGGGTGCGGTTGCTCGGGACGAGCTCACCAGCTCCTCGATACCCATGCCGGACGTTCGAGACTCGACCCTCCGGTAGCCAAGCTGACCCACCAGCCGGTTCAGCTGGTGAGCGGCAAAATACGAGAGATGGATAGGGTAGGCCTGAAAGCGCTGGGCCTCGGGGAAGAGACGCCTCCCGACGGACGTGCCCGCAATCAGCGACCGCAGCGAGCGTACATTCGGCACCTCGATCATCAGAAGGCCACCGGGCGCAAGCACCCGATCGACGCCCCGCAATGCGCCGGCCGGGTCGGGCAGGTGCTCGAGGACATGGATGATCGTAACCGCATCGACCAGCTCGCCGCTGGCCGCCTGCTCCAGCGATCCGCAAACCCGCAGGCCCTCCTGCGTCAACCGCTCGGTGATCCGGCTGCCGACATCGACGCCTGCGACCTGCGACCACCCGGACTCGAGCGCGGCCCGCATGAGCGCGCCCGCACCGCAGCCGAAGTCAATCAGCGACCGATGCGACGTGGCGTGGCCACGAAGGACCGCGAGCCGGTGACGCGCGTCGGCATAATCTGACTGTCCGTACTCAGCGGTGTGACAGTCGTACCCGGGGTCGTCGTAGAAAGACGCCAGCAGTTCGGGACCCGGACGCGGATTCACGAAATACAGTCGGCATCCGGCGCATCGCATCAGTCCCAGTTGATGCTCGACAGAGGAGAAGACGTGAGCGCCAATCCAGCGCCGCGGCACGGCAACCGGCTGGTGATCCGAGCAGCCGCACACCACGCAGCGTTCCAGAACCTCGACCTGTCGCACCGTCCTAGCATAGTGCCGGCCGGTTCGAGACGCGCGTCTAGACCATATGGAAAGACCGACCTCGGCTTTGCATCTGTCGCGGATTACTCTGGACCTGCGATAGCTCAGAGCAGAGCCGCATACAAAGGAGGTCGGTCACCATGCAGTCTACTCCTCTGATTGCGTTCGATCAGCATGCCGCCACGACCGTGGCGGCTGTCTTGTTGCCGGGCGAGCGGACGCCCGCGCTGCACACGCTGGCGTCGGATAGTCCGACGATTCTGCGGTTCGTGAAGCGACTGCAGCGCCACGGCCCCATTCGCTGCTGCTACGAGGCCGGGCCGTGTGGCTTCGAGTTGCAGCGTGCCCTGACGCAGCAGGGCATTCCGTGTGACGTGATTGCCCCGGCGCTGATTCCTCGACGCCCTGGGGCCCGCATCAAGACGGACCGGCGTGATGCCGGCCAGCTCGCGGTGCTGTATCGGGCTGGGGCACTGACCGCCATTCACATTCCGACGGAGCAGGAGGAAGCGGCGCGCGACCTACTGCGGTGTCGCGAGGATGTGCGCGCAGACCTGCTCCGCGCCCGCCATCGCCTCTCGAAATTCTTACTGCGCCACGGCCGCCGGTTCACCGGAACCAAAAAGGCGTGGTCGAAGCGCCACGACGCCTGGCTCCGCGCGCAGACCTGGCCGCTGCCCGCCCTTGAGCAGACGCATCGGGCGTATCTTCGCACCGTCGACGAAGCCGTCGCGCGGCTTCGGACGGTCGAGGAGGATCTACGGGAGCTGCTGGATCTCGCGCCGCTCCGGCCGCGCGTCGAGCGCCTGCGCTGCTTCCGCGGTATTGATGATCTGACGGCGCTCACGATCGCGGCGGAGCTCGGCGACGCCCGGCGCTTTGCGACCGCTCCGAGTCTCATGGCGTTCGTGGGGCTGATTCCGTCTGAGCATTCGAGCGGGACCAAGCAGGCCCGGGGCGCGATCACAAAGACGGGCAATGCGCACCTACGGCGCGTGCTCGTCGAAGCGGCGTGGCATTACCGCCATCATCCCTTCGTCGGGGACACGTTACGCGCCCGACAGCGTGGCGCCCCGGCGACGGTGATCGGGCAGGCCTGGACGGCGCAACAGCGGCTCCATCGCCGCTACGCCCGGTTGGCCGCGCGCGGCAAACCGAAACAGCACGTCGTCACCGCGGTGGCGCGCGAGCTGACCGGTTTCGTGTGGGCCGCCCTGACCCAGTCATCTGATCGGCCGACTGTCGAAAGGAGAACCCTCGAGGCTTCTATGCGATAGACGACTCCGGTCTCGAACTCGCGTCCCTAGAGCGAGGCAGCTCCCGACGAATCATGGTCATGCGGTCCCGACCCGCGAATATCAGAGTGATTCATCGTCGTTGCCGCTCGGCCGATCAGATGACTGGGTACAGACAACGCCCCGCACCCGGATGGCTTGATAAGCCGGGTGCGGGGCTGACCTTGCTATCGAACGATGCCCTACTTACTTGCTCGTTGACACCGGTCTTTCCATATCAGAAGCTGAGGCGCAGACCGAACTGCATCTCCCGCGGGGTCTTTGCGCTGAAGATTCGCCCGAAATTAGGGCTGCCGAAGATGCGGTTCGGCAAGTCGAAGTTGGCGCGGTTGAAGAGGTTGAAGATCTCCCACCGGAACTCCAGTTCCGACCGACCCGCGACCAGCCAGGTCTTGGCGAGCGAGAAGTCCATGTTCGCGTAGCCCGGCCCGAAGACGCTGTTGCGCGGCGCGCTGCCGAACGTGTAGAGCGCGGGCAAACTGAACGCCGCTGTATCGAACCACCGGTCGGGTGTCCGCTCGCCGCGGGACAGGTTGGGGTTCTGAACCTGGTCGGGCCGCTGGGCCGGGCCCGCGCCGATGTTGGCCCGGTCGACGCTCAGGTTCACGGTGAACGGTGCGCCGGTCTGGGCGACGAACACCGCGTTGGCGCGCCAGCCGCCCAGAATCGCGCCCTTGACGCCAGCGCCACCGCGGAAGAACGGCAGGCTGTAGACGCCGCTGGCGATGAACTGGTGACGGTGATCGAAGCTGGAAAGCGCCCACTCACCCGTTTCGTCGAACAGGTTCCGGACGTTCTGCGGCACGTTGGTTTCCGACTCGGTCGCGCCCGGGCTCGACGCATCGTCCTTCGAGTGCGAGAGGGTGTAGCTGACATTGAACGCCACGTCGCGGGTGAACCGGCGCTCCAGCCTGGCCGTGACGCCGTGGTAGATCGACTTGCCGTCGAAACGGATGGCATTGATGCGACTGAGCTGGGGGATCGGCCGGCGCGCCTGGATCGGTCCCTCTCCCGGCTCCGGCACGTTGCGAATCGTGGCGTTGTCGGCGCCGAGCGTCCAGGTGCCCATGTACGACACCTCCGCCATGGTGGCGGCGCCGAGCTCGTACTGGATGCCGCCGCTCCATGTCTGGCTGTACTCGACGGCGTAGTCGTAGTCCATGATGGTGCCGCCGATGGTGCCGGTGGCGGCGCCCGACAGCATGTTGCTCGTCTGGAACGTCGGCACGCGCACGCCGGCCGGCACGTCGACCTGCTTGGTGAAGAAGAACGGCAGGTTGCGGGCAAAGGCGGTCTGGACGCTGTACGCCCACTGGTTGAGGTAGATGCCGTAGCCGCCGCGAATCACGGCGCGCGAGTCGTCGAGCGACAGCGCGAAGCCGAACCGCGGCGCGAGCCGCACCTTGCTGGGCCGCATCAGTCCGTCGTTCCAATCGATCTCGCTGGTCGTGACGTAAGGAATCGGAATCAGCGGCAGCAGCGCGCTGGCGCTCGGATGGATGACGCCGTTCTCATCGCTGGCGATCACAAACCGCCCGCCCGGCACCGAGAGGTCGATCGACGACAACCGGTTGTCGGCGTCGTACATGTGCTGGTTGTACTCGTAGCGGAGCCCGACGTTGAACGTCAGGTTCTCGCGGGGTTGCCAGTCGTCCTGGGCGTAGAGGTGCAGCCAGTTGGTGCGTCCGTCTTCGTCGCCGCGGCCGATGCCGGACGCGGCGGACGTCGGGTAGCCGAGGAGGAAGTCGGCGAACGCGTTACCGGTGAACTGCCCGGTGTAGGTGAACGCACCGCGCGCATTGTCCGGCTGTTCGGGGCGCAGTTGAAGGTGGAAGTAATACGCGCCGAACTTGAAGCGATGGGCGCCGCGATCGAGTGTGACGTTGTTGAAGAGCTCGAAGTGCTGATTGTCACGCGTCGTGAAGACCGTCGGATCGCCGAACGTGTTGTAGAGCCCGCCGGTCGAGATCTGCGGAAATCCCATGTCGCGCGGGTCGGTGGTCACACCCTGCAGGCCGACCTGCTGCGCGAAGGGATTGCCGCGGTTCTGGCTCACCTGACCGCCGTCGACCGTCAACCACCCGAATCGCAGCTCGTTGAGCAGCGACCGGCCGAACACGTGCGTGTGGCTCGCCACGAGATTGCGGGTCCTGGTGGTCAGCGAACGGCCGAACCCGGGCACCAGCGTCTCCTGCAGCGCGCTGGTCCCGAACGGCTGCACCTCCTCGGCATCGAACGTGCTGAACCGCGCGAACAGCTGATCGGAGGCGGTGAACTGATGATCGACGCGCAGGCTGATCTGATCGATGTCGCGGTCCTGCTGTTCGACCGAGGTCAGCGTCGAGCCGGTGGTCGGCGGCGCGACGTGTTCGAGCAGGGCCCGCGCAATCGGATCGATCCGCCCCTCGGGAATCCGATTGTTCTCGAACGGCGTGCATCCGCCGGTCGTTGGAATGGTCAGCGGATCGCAAATCGATCCCAGTCCGGCGAAATTTCCGGATCGCACCGCGGCGGTTGGCACGGCGAACGTCCGGGTGAGGGACCGATCCATCTGCGTGCGCTCGAAGCTGCCGAAGAAGAACGTCCGGCTTCGCAGCAGCGGTCCGCCCAGTGAGCCGCCGAACTGATCCTGCCTGAGCGGCGGCACGGCCGCGCCGTCCGGCCGGAAATAGTTCGGTGAGTCGAACGTATCATCGCGCCGGAACTCGAACAGCGAACCGCGGAACGAGTTCGCGCCCGCGCGGGTGACCACGTTGATCAGCGCCGATGCCTTGCCGCCGAATTCGGCGGCGTACATCGATTTCTGGATCTTGAACTCCTCGATCGAATCGACCGACGGGTTGATCACCAGGTTGTTGAACAGCTCGTCGGTCACCTTCACGCCGTCGAGCAGATAGATGTTGTGGCCCGAGCGCTGGCCGCCGACGTTCGGCAGCGGACCAGCCTGCTGCAACGCTTCGCCACGCGTCCCGCCGGGCGGCAGCACCACCGCATCGCTCAACTGGGCCAGGGCGAGAAAATTCCGGCCGTTCAAGGGGATCTGCAGGACCTCCCGATTCTCGATGACGTCGCTGATTTCGGCGGTCGTCATCTGCAGGAGCGGCGCGGCGCCGGTCACCCGCACTTCCTCGGTCAGCGCGACGACGCCGAGCGTGATGTCGAGCGCCAGGGTCCGCCCGACCTCGAGCACAATCGTCTGCGACTGCGGGAGGAAGCCGGTGAGATTGGCGGTGATCTCCCACGTGCCGATGCGCAGGGCGGGCAGGAAGAAGCGTCCGTCACCGTCGGTGATGCGCTCCACGGTCAGCCCGGCTGAGGCATGTCGTCCGGTCACCGTCGCGCCTGGCAGGACGCCGCCCGACGAGTCGCGCACGACGCCGGCGATTTCGGCGGTATTGGCCTGGGCCGATGCCGTGCTGGCGGCCGCCGCCAGGAGGGCCGCCGCCAAGAACGCGATAATCCCCAAGCGCCTGGCCATATGACTCCGGTCAGCCGGAAAATAACATAGCGCCAGACATTATCCTCCTACCCAGAAACGGTTAGCACAAGAGGACGCAGGCGGCGCCGCTCACCACCCCACACGCACCCCCGTCACCCAGGACGTACCGGAGTAGGCCCCGCCGTCGTCCGCAACATCGTCCATGTTCGCGAACTGCACGCCGGTCTGCAGCTTGAGTTTGTGATCGTAGAAATAGTAGTTCGCGCCGCCGTACACCTCGCTGTAATGATCGCCGCGACCCGGCAGGATGGCGCTTTCGTAAGTGGCGAGCCGCACGCCGTTCATGTCGTCGCTGTCGAGCATCGTGTACCGGCCGACCAGCTGGAGTTTGTCGGTGAGGTTGTAGAACGGCATGAGCATGATGGCCCACAGGTCACTCTGTCCGAGGTAACCAGATGCCAGCGAGAGGTCGGTCCTCGCCCCCCAGGCATCGGCATCGAACCTGAAGTTGATCGACATGATGTGATCCAGCTGCCGCGTGAACGTGTTCCTCGGATCCGCCTGCTGGAACACGTAATTGCCCGTGAGGACCGCTTCGCTCACCCCGAGCTTGTCGGCGAAGTCGTAGCCGAGAAGCGCCAGCGTGAAGACACCGCCATCGAATTCCCCGAGGCCGCGATTGGCGGCGCCGGACGAATAGAGCCCGGCGCGGTAGGTCCAGGGCGCGACGCGTCCCGACACGCTGACCCCCGGCATGTACTCCTGGGGAAACCAGATATTGTTGGCCAGGTTGCTGCGGTCGATGGTGATCAAATCTTTCGACGAGGTGGAGCCGTCCATCGTGAACGGGACACCCTGCTTGCCGACCGTGAAGTTGAGGCGCGAGCTGTGCGCCCATTGGACGTAGAGGTCGGTCATCCGGACGAACAAGGGCTCGCGCTCCTGCGGGTTGACTTCGGCCTCAGCATGGAACGTCATCTTGCGGAACAGCGTGATGCGCGGTCCGAGCCGCATGCGCCGGATGTTCCACTCGGAGTGCTCCCCTTCGTCGGCGTCGAGCGTGGCGTATTCGAACTGAAACCGGCCGCTGAACAGCACCCGCTGCACGACCGGGTTGGTGTCATCGCTGTACCACTCTGCGAACTTCCAGATTCGGTCGTAGATCGACGGTGTCTTCTCGGCTGGCGGCGCCGCCTGCTGGGCGTCCGCCGCAGGCACCGACAACACACACATCGCCGCAGCCAAGCAGCAGCACCGGAGCTTGCTGATCGACTTCGTCAACGCGAGCCCTCCTGCCGGGCGCCATGCCCGGCAATCGCAGTGTGAGTCACATTGCGTTGATGTGTGTATCGGGAATCGAACACTCGGGTTACATCTCTGTAAAATTTCCGCTGTTCGGCGTCGCAATACGCTGCTGACGCCGCAGCCCGCGCACCTGTGGCAGCATGAACGCGGTGTCTTTCATCGCTCTCATGACGGCGGCGTCGATCTTCGCGGGTGCGGTCGCGTCGGTCGCCGGCTTCGGCATCGGCAGCATCCTGACGCCGGTGTTCGCGCTGCAGACCGACATGCAGCTGGCGGTGGCCGCGGTGTCGATTCCCCACGTTGTGGCGACAGCGCTGCGCCTGTGGTTGATGCGTGCGCATGTCGATGGCCGGATCGTGCGCACCTTCGGCGTCATGAGCGCCGCCGGCGGCCTGACCGGAGCGCTCCTCCAGCAGGTCGTGCAGCATCGCGGGCTCATCCTGATCTTCGGCGGACTGCTGATCTTCGCGGGGCTGGGCGGACTGACCGGGCTGAACGAACGTCTGCGGTTCGGTCGCACCACGGCTTGGATTGCCGGGCTGCTTTCCGGCGTGTTCGGCGGGCTGGTCGGCAACCAGGGCGGCATCCGCTCCGCAGCCCTGCTTGGATTCGACGTCGCGCCCACGGCCTTTGTCGCATCGGCCACCGCCGCCGCATTGATGGTCGATCTCGCCCGGTTGCCGATTTATCTCGCTGCCGAATGGCAACGACTCGCCGACATCAGCAGCTTGATCGCGCTCGCCGTCGCGGGCGCCGTCGCCGGCACCGTCGGCGGCGAGCGCGTCCTGCGACGCATCCCGCCGCCGATCTTCAAGAAGCTCGTGTCAGCGCTGGTTCTTACACTCGGTATCTACATGCTCGCTGCAAACCTCTGACTCGGCGCGTATTGCACATTTGCAATCTGCATTTTGCCATTTGCAATTCTTAGAGAGGCCCAAGCGCCCACGGACCGGTAATCGCGAACGTGATGCCCGGGGTCTGAATGTTGACGAACAGCCACTTGCCGTCCGGGCTGTAGCAGGCGCCCGCCCACTCGTTGCGCGCGTAGTTGCCGGCGGGAATCCGATCGTTGTAGGCGGTGCCGAGGACGATGTCGTTCTGCGCGAAGGTGAAGGTGTTGCCATCAAGGGTCAGGCCGACCAGCCGCTCGCCCACGACGCCGTCGCCCGCGGCGTCTTCGCACAGCAGCAGTCCGCCGCGCGGGGTGACGGTGATGTTGTCGGGATTGTCGAGGTCGCTGGCACCGGGCGACACGTAGATCAACTTCAGTGTTTCGGCAACCGGGTTGTACTCGAACACCTGACCTTCGCCGGCGGGACCGCCGTTGGTCGAGAGGAAGTAGCCGGTGTGCACGCCCCACCAGCACCCTTCGAGCCGGCGGAATCCCGCGCCGCCCTTCGGCGCGGCCGCACCCTGTGAGAACGTGGAAGCAGTCTGAGCATCCGGGTCGTCGATCGCCACCCATTCGACGTCCCACGTCGTTCCGACCGCCGAGACGGGCCCGAAGTCGAAGTTCGGTTGGTTCTTCACCCTGAGCATGTAGAGCCTGCCGCCCTCGATCAGCTTGCCATGCCTGTGCGGGACGAATCTGTAGAATCCGGACGGCGTGGCATCTTCCGTCTCGTACACATAACCCGTGTCCGGGTCGACCATCATTGCTTCGTGTGAGAAACGACCCATCTCGACGATCGGCCGCGTGTCGCCTTTCTGTGCTCCGACGTCGAACGAGTAGCCGTGGCCCGGCCCGAACGTCTCCTCGCCGGTGATCCATGAACCCCACGGCGTCACGCCGCCCGCGCAGTTGCGAACCGTGCCAGCCAGCGTCGACCAGTCCTTCGCCCAGCGCCCGTGTTTGGCGTCGAAGATCAGATTCGTGGTGCCGCCGGCGCCGTCGCCGAGATACGTGAGCGACGGTTTGTCGGTCAGGTACGGCGCCCCACCGCCGCCCTCGTGATTGCGCACGAGGATGAGACGTCCGGAATTGCCCTGGGCGTCGACGACGGCCATACCGTCGTGAAGGTTCGGGCAGCGCACGCCATCGGACATCACGTCGCCGGTCCAGCTGTACGACATGTAGCGAAATCCATCCGGCAGCTTGATCAACGGGAGGCCGGTCGTCTCGTCGATTTTCGGACTGATCGGCCCGTAGGGACTGGCGATCGCGGCCCCGTATGCGCGGCGTGCCATGAATGGATCGAGCGAGAGCGCCCACAGCGCTCCAGCGCCCATGGCGCCACGTCGCAGAAACGTCCGGCGATCGAAAGTGAAGTCGGTCATACGCGAAGCCCTCCTTGGCGGGAAGATGACGAGCCGCGACAGTAGCGACCGG
The DNA here is from genome assembly GCA_963728825.1 of uncultured Acidobacteriota bacterium. Classification (GTDB taxonomy): domain Bacteria; phylum Acidobacteriota; class Vicinamibacteria; order Vicinamibacterales; family CAVVIG01; genus CAVREM01. The sequence continues at coordinate 299,341 of CAVSLA010000004.1, read as the reverse complement.
GTGTGACCGTTCTCTCTCGACCGGTTGACGTCCGCGTAAACTTCAGCGGTCAGGTCATGATGCCCATGAAGAAAAGGACGAGCTCGAGTATCAGGATCAGGACGATCGTGAGCTCCAGGAGCTGGCCGCGCGACATGCCCGACTGTTCGACGGCAAATCGGTAGATGTCGTCGAGGGTCTTCAGCTTCGTCTCGATATCGCCCTTCCACGTCCCCAAGCCCAGCCGATCGCCCACCAGCCAGAACAACCGGGCGGCGTAGATGTCGCCGATGAATTTCAAGGCGTTTTCGGTCCGATCGGTGACCTCGTTGACCTCGATGAACAGCGAATGCACCTGCCGGGCGGCGCGGGTGTAGCGCGAACCGAGCCACTGATCGACCCAGCGTGGGTGCTGCAGCCGCGCGTAGATCGACGCCAGCTCGTTGTCCAACCGCTCGTCGAAGAAGCGGTACTCGAGCAGCTGCGAGTTGGCGAACTCGACGATCTCGAGCGCCGCCTGCGCTCCGGTCGGCGTGTCGTAGACCAACGCGGCGTTCCAGGTCGGCACGACCAGATCGTCGGCGAGATACGAGATCCGGTGCCGCAGAATCGCCCCACGTTCCTGATCGCTCAACGGCTGGCGTTCTCCGCGCAGCATGGCGGCAATCTGCACACCGCGTTCGGCGATCAGCTGCTCCGCCGGCTGCGGGCGATCGAGCTCGTTGACGATGTAGACGAGGTAGTCTTCGGACAGGAACGTGCTGCGCAGCCCGATCAACGCCGGCCGCAGACGTCCGACGATCGTCCGGCACATGGCTTCGGCGCGCTGCTCCAGCTCGTCGCTCTCGATCAGCGTCTGGCCGAGCGCGACCAGATCACTCCAATCCCCGCTGAACGAACGTGTCAGCGCAATCGAGACGACGCCGTAGTCATAGAGGCGCACGCGCGGCCGGAATCCGTCGGTTTCGGCCAGCCCGACGATCTCGCCGTCGAAGGACAGCGGCGGCTTGTCGGTACTGCACGTAGGCCGGCGTCGCGGGCTTGGGGAGGAGTTTCGCGACCGTTGTGCCGCCGCCAATCAGGCCGGGAATCGTCGACAGATCGATCGTGTCCGAGACATCGAATAAATAGAAGAGAACGATCTGTCCTGCCTGGATGTCGCTCACCAAACGAGCATAACGCACGGCCGACGGGCGACCTTCAAGCGGCCTTGGGAGTGTAGGCCGGGTCCTTTTGGACCCGGCTCACCTTTAGGAGGTTTTCTTCAGCGGCTCGAGCAGGATGAACCAGCTCTCGCAGTCGGTGCGCGAGCCGCCGCCGAGCGTGACGGTGAAGACCAGGTTCAGCGACGGCACTTCCCAGCGCTGCGTCGCGCGCGTGCCCTGCAACAGCACGCGGTACGGCTCCAGCAGGTTGTCGGGTGATCCGTGTTCGCGATGTGCATCCTGCACACCACGAAAGATGGCGAACTCGCGGCGCGGGCCGAGGTGCACTTCGAACTGCCCGACGCCGTTCACGACGTGATCGTAGACCCGCTCGCCGTAGCGGCCGACGCCCGCTTCCTGGCAGGACTGCCAGTTGCCCTCGAGGATCTTCTGCAGACCGCTCGATGTCGAGTTGAAGCGCGACTCCGGGTCCTGAACGACGGCTTCGGCCGCCGCCGCGACTGCCACCGCCACGCATACGCCCGTTACAAAGCGGATCGACCACCGCATGATGCCTGTGTCACTCCTCAAACGGGGGATGACTGCAGGATAGCATCGGATCCGGACCGGGCGGCAGCCCCATTTTGCCGCGGGCGATTTCGGGCGTGAACGGCGCTGGCTGTGGCATCCTCGTCGAGGAGCGACGCGTTGACTATCCGGCTTTCGATCGCGGGGCTGATCACGGTTCTGACCACGACGCTGCTCGGCCAGACCTCGCCCGCGCCACTGCCGCCCGCGGGACCGACGGAGGATTTCTCGTATCTCAGCGGCCGGTGGGTGCCTGAAGCAACGCCCGCGGACGTCGACGCCCGGTTCGTGGGCGCTCTGCAAATCGTCGCTCTGCCGCGCGAGATCACCATCATGAGAGGCATGTTCCCACTGGAAACCTTTCGCGTGGATGGGACCATCACTGACTTCGGCGATGGCCGCTCGGGGTCGATGCTGCTCGTCGCTGACGGCATCGTCATCATGACCAGACGCGTCCGTCAACTGCCGGCAGGACCAACCGCCACCATTTACACCGACCTGTATCGGGTCGAGGGTGATCTGCTGACGGTCGATACCCGCCGCAGTCAATCGCGGCCGGACGGCACGCTCATCAGCATGCCGAACAGCCGCGTCACGATGCGCTACCGCCGCGTTCCGTGACGCCCGCCGGCATCAATTCAGTACACATTCCAAGTTACCCACATTTAACAGCTTCGATACGGAAGCGAAACGTGCCGGGGATAGTGTCACGTGTGGAGCGCCACGACGGAGGTCACGGGATGTGACGACGCGGCTCCCGGCATTCGGGATCGATCGCCGAGTCGACAGATAGCTTCCGTGCCCTCCGCCGTGGCGCTCGTGTCATATGACCATGCCCAGGCACCGCGTCCTCATCGTCGAAGACGAGCACGACATCGCCGGTCTGATCAAGCACACGCTCGAACGGACCGGTGAAACCGAGGCGCACATCGTCGGCACGGGAGACGATGCGCTGAAAGCGGTGGCGGCGCAGCCGCCGGACCTGATGATTCTCGATCTCAACCTGCCGGTGTTGAGCGGTCTCGAAGTCTGCCGCATCCTGCGCGGCCGCCCCGAAGGGCGTCATCTGCCGATCATCATGCTGACGGCCCGGACCAGCGAAAACGATCGCGTCGGCGGGCTCGATCTCGGCGCCGACGACTACGTCACCAAGCCGTTCAGCCTGCGCGAGCTGACCTCGCGCGTTCGTGCGGTGCTGCGGCGCAGCAACCGCGCAGAGGAAGGCGGCTCGGTCGGCTACCGCGGCGAACATCTCATCGCTGACTTCGACGCGGTCGCGGTCGCGGTGGACGGCGATCCGATCCGGCTGACGCGCCGCGAGTTCGAGCTGCTGCGTTATCTGGTGATGAACAAGAATCGGGTGGTATCGCGCGATCGGCTGCTCGAGCGGGTGTGGGGCTACGACCGACAGGTGGAAACCCGCTCGGTCGACGTGCATGTCGGCCGTCTGCGCAGCAAGTTAGGCATTGCGGGCCGGCAGATCGAAACGGTCGTCGGCCTCGGCTACCGCTTCATCGACTAGCCAGTCTCGACTACCGACTCTCGACTACCGACTCTCGACTACCGACTCTCCAGCCGCCAGCCCGACTCCTGCAGCTCGGAGACCTCACGTTCGAACAGAGCCAGGACCCGCTCGACGCGATGCCAGTCCTGGTAGTGATCCAGGCGCTGCAGCTGCGAATCAGCCTCCAATCGTATTTCCCAGCCAAGCAACCCGGTCCGGGCTACAGAATAGCGTCGCACGTGATCGGCCTGGCGGAGGGTGAGGGCGAACATGGAGTCTCCGGAAAGGGGGAAGCGGAATCTTGCAACGCGAAGCCGGTCGGAGGTTGTAAATTCTCTGTAAACAAGCGTCGACCACAGGAGCCGCAGCATGCCGCAGCCACAGAGTTATCGCAATCACTCGCGAATCGTGCCCGCCTATCACGTCGGCGTGTTAGTGCCCTTCTTCGCGAACTTCATTTGGGCATTCTACCGATTGGTCCTGGCGTTCAACGGCGAGACACTGATGGCGTTTCTCGTGTCGATCGCACTGCTGCTGATGTTTTTCTCGATCCGCGTCCAGGTCCTCACCGTCCAGGATCGCGTGATCAGACTCGAGATGCGCCTGCGGCTGCGTGGTGTGCTGCCGCCCGACCTGCACGGCCACATCAACGGCCTCTCGCACAAACAGCTGGTGGCGCTGCGATTTGCCAGCGACGCCGAGCTCGCTGGACTCGTCCGGGAAGTGCTCGCCGGCACCCTGAAGAGTCAGAAAGAGATCAAAGCCCGCATCCGCGAGTGGCAGGCGGATCATCTGCGCGCCTGATCCGGACCGGCGGGTCCAAAAGGACCCGCGCTACTTGCGCAGGGTGCGAAGGATCTTCGGTGTCACGAACCAGCGAAGGGCACCGGGACCGGCGGGCGGAACGGCTTCGAGATCGATCCGGCAGATTGCGCCCTTCTTGAATTCGATCGCGTGGCGCGAGCCAATCAGCTTCGCCGCGAGCTCGCCCAGGCCCGGCTCATGGCCGACAAGTGCGATGCGGGAGCGGCGCGACTGCTTCTCGAGATCGGTGAGGAGCGCCTGATAGGAACCGCCCGGTGCGAGCGATTCGATCGCCACGATCGGCGGGCGCGGGTCGAATGTGCCGGCAATCGCGTCGGCCGTCTGGCGCGCACGCACCAGCGGGCTCGTCAACACGACATCGAAGGTCACGCCGAGACGCGACAGGCCGCGCGCTTCTTTCCGCAAGCGCGTGATGCCGCGATCGGTGAGCGGACGCTTGGTGTCGTCCGGCCAGGCGTCGCCGCGCTCCTCGGCAATCCCGTGCCGGATGAAGTAGAGCTCGTAGGAGGTTGGCATCAGGTCACGCTAGCCGGCGCGGCGTCTGCGTTGCGTCGTCCGCGGCGCAGGGAGTCCTCGTCGCGTCAGCCGCTCGCAGATGTCGAGCAGCGCCGGCCGCTCTCCGACATAACGCGCGTGCAGACGCCGGCAGCTCTGCTCGAGCGAGGTCACGAGCGCGTCCAGATCGCGCCATGCTGTCACGTTCGGCGGTGTCAGCGACGCCTGAATCTCCCGGACCCGGTCGACCAGCACCTGTAAATCGTGCAGCCGACCGAGCAGGTCCTGGATGCGTTTCAAGACCCGGAGCTCCGGCGTGGCCTTGAGGCCTCGCGCCTCCATGTCCAGCTCGAGGCCGTACCGCAGCTTCTTCACCGCAATTCGGGTGGCGTGCAGACGCTCGGACAGGTAAACCGAACCCGCCTCATCTATCGCGTCCGTCAGGGCCACTGCCCGCCGGCTGACACGGGCGTCGAGCGCCCAACGCCATTCGCGTCGCATCTGCGCATCGTCGCCGCTTTCCAGCTTGCGCGCGGCACGGTCGAGCTTACGTGAAATACGGTTGAGGGTGGCCGCAGCCGTTTTCCCCGGGAGCTTGGCCTGCAACTCCTCTCGGTCGGCCCGCACGGATTCCCGAACGAGACGAAGGGCTGGCCCCTGAAAACGGCCGGATTCATGCAGCTCTTCTATCAGCAGGAGCATGACGTCTGCTTCGCGTACGCTTCCGAGCCGGCGGGTCACCTTGCGCAACTGGTGGCCCAGCTTGGACGTGGTATCCCCGTCGAGCTTCAAGACCGGTAGCAGCTCGCGAAGCCGCCGCGACGCCACGCGAGTGCGGTGGACCGACCGGATGTCTCGGGTTTCGACGCCGGGCAACGCACGGGAGAAGCGCTCGAGGCGGGCGCTGAGAAGGTCGTAACGAGTTGGTAACACCGCCATGCTAAAGATGGGCGAAACCCTGATTATAGTCAAACCGATCTAAGCTCATCCAATATGCGCCTGGCCGCGATCGACATCGGTACCAACTCGCTCCACATGATCGTCGTGCGTGTGCGCCCTGATTTGTCATTCGAAGTGATCGATCGGGAAAAAGAAATGGTTCGTCTCGGCGCCGGCGGTCTCGACGGCCGCGCACTCACACCAGAAGCCATGCAGACCGCGCTCCAGGTGCTGTCGAAATTCAACCGGCTCGCGGAGTCGCACAGTGTCGACCAAATCGTCGCCGTCGCGACCAGCGCGGTCCGCGAAGCGGAGAACGGCGGCGAGTTCCTGAAGACCGTGGCGAGTCAGACCGGAATCCGGCCCCGCGTGATTTCTGGAACCGAGGAAGCTCGCCTCATCCATATGGCGGCGGCGTACGGCGTGGGCGCGCAAGGTGAAACGCTCGTGGTGATCGACATCGGCGGCGGCAGCGTGGAGATTACCCGCGGCGCCGGCACCGCAATGGACACCGGCCGCAGCTTCAAGCTCGGGGTGATCCGACTGACCGAGCGCTACGTCAAATCGGATCCGATTTCGCCGCGCGAGGAACGCAAGCTGGTTCGCCACATCGAATCGGACGTCGGCGAGTACCCTGGATCGCATCACCCGCGCGGGCTTCGATCGTGTGGTCGGCACGTCGGGAACGATTCTGAGTCTTGGGGCACTCGCCGGCGGGCAGAGCGGTCGCGTCACGTCTGGTTCGCTGCGGAATCGCCGGATCGCCGCCAAGCAACTGCGTCGCGTACGACGGGCGATGACCTCGATCAGTCTCGAGAAGCGCGTCCGCGTGCCCGGCCTGGAGCCGCGCCGCGCCGATCTGTCGCCGGCCGGCGCCGTCCTGCTCGACACGTTGCTGCGACGGCTCGGCGCCGAAGAAATTACGCTTTGCGATCTGTCGCTACGCGAGGGCGTCGTCCTCGACTACGTCGCCCGGCATCGCAAGCAGATCGCGCAGGCCGATCGGTATCCTGACGTCCGGCGTCGGAGCGTTATCGAGCTCGCCGAGCGCTGCAGCTACTGGCCGGAGCACGCCCAGCAGATCGCGCGGCTGTCGACGACCCTGTTCGACCAGACGCGCGCGGTGCATGGCTTGACCGACCGGGAGCGCGAGTGGCTGGAGTACGCGGCCCTGCTCCACGACATCGGCGTGCACATCAGCTACGAACGCCATCACAAGCACTCCGAATATCTCATCCGCAACGGCGATCTGCGCGGCTTCGAGCCGTACGAAATCGAAGCCATCGCGCTCGTCGCGCGCTATCACCGCCGCGCCACCCCGAAGAAGCGTCATCGGGTGCTGCGCGCCTTCTCGCGCGACGGCCGCCGCACCGTCCGCACGCTCGCCGCCATCCTCCGGCTCGCGGAGAGCCTCGATCGCAGCCACGCCCAGACCATCAGCGGCGTCGAACTGCACGATCGCGGGGAGGACGCGCTGCTCCAGCTGCGGACCAAGAGCGACGCCGAGCTGGAGCAGTGGGCGGCGATGCGCCACGCCGCGCCGTTCGAGCGTCTGATCGACAAGCCGCTCCGTGTCGAAGTGAGCAGGACCACCACGTATGCTGAACAACCTGACAAAGCCGCACGAGTATCCGGGCAAGCTGTTCGTGGTCGAAGGGATCGACGGGTCGGGCAAGACGACGCAGCTGGGGCTGCTGGCGAAGTGGCTGGCGGCCGAAGGCCACCGCGTGTTCGTCACCGAATGGAACTCGTCCGCCCTGGTCAAAGCGGCGACCAAGACCGGCAAGAAAAAGAACGCGCTGACCCCGATGACGTTCAGCCTGCTGCACGCCACGGACTTCGCTGACCGGCTGCTCTACAAGATCATTCCGCCGCTCAAGGCGGGCATGATCGTCCTGGCCGATCGCTACGCCTACACCGCCTTTGCCCGCGACGCGACGCGGGGCGTCGATCGGCAGTGGGTCCGCGAGCTGTACAGCTTCGCGGTGCGCCCGGATCTCACGCTGTATTTCCGGGTGCCGATTGACGTGTCGCTCGACCGGCTGATGGCGCGCCGCGTGAAGCTCAAGTTCTACGAGGCCGGAATGGATCTCGGGTGGAGCACGAACCCGGTCGAGAGCTTCCGGCTCTTCCAGGGCAAAGTCCTCGAGGAGTACGACCGGCTGGTCGACGAGTTCGGCCTCGAAGTCGTCGAGGCGCTTGGCAGCATCACCGAACAGCAGCGTCACGTGCGTGGCCTGATCGCGCCGCGCCTGGCGCTGGACAACATGGAGATTCGCGATGAGCAGCCCGTCTGACCCGATCGGCGAGCACCCGGAAATTCAGGCCGGCCGGTACTACGGCCAGGGCATTCCCTATCTGCCGATCAATGGCTATCCCGGCAAGCTGATCGCGATCGAGGGGACCGACGGAGTCGGCCGCTCGACGCAGATTCAGCTGTTGCGCGAGTGGCTCGAAGTCCGCGGCTACGGCGTGGTCGAAACCGGCTGGACCCGCTCGCCGTTGATGCAGCCGACGATCGAGCTCGCCAAGGCGAGCAATACCTTGAACAAGCTCACCTTCGTCCTGCTTTACGCCACCGATTTCGCCGATCGGCTGGAGAAGGAGATCATCCCGGCGCTCAAGGCGGGCTTCGTGGTGTTGTCCGACCGCTACATCTTCACGGCGTTGGCGCGCGCCGGCGTCCGCGGCATCGACCGGCCCTGGCTCCGCAGCCTCTACGGCTTCGCCATCGCCCCGCATATGGTCTTCTACCTGAAAGTGGACGTCGAAACGCTGATCGGGCGTGTCCTGGAAGCCCGCGGCATGGATTTCTGGGAATCGGGGATGGACCTCAAGTCGGCCGACGACATCTACGACAGCTTTCGCTTGTACCAGAACAAGCTGCTCCGCGAGTACAGCTCGATGGCCGACGAGTTCCATTTCCGCACCGTCGACGCGCGCCGCCCGATCGAGCAGATTCATGACGAGCTGCGCCGGCAGGTCGCGGCGTTTCTGGAACCGGTCGAGAAACCTGCGGAGGCAATGGCCCGTTAGCTCCAGGCAGGCACGAAAACAAATTTACAGCTCGCCGTCGTCAGTCGCCGGCGCGTCGTCTTCGGTCGTGTCTTCGCTGACGACTTCGGCTTCCGACGGAGCCTCGTCGTCGGCTACGTTGAAGACCTCGTTCTCGATTTCTTCACCCTCGACGACTTCCGACGCGAGATCATCATCGTGCTCATCCATCGCGATCCCTCCTTAGTGAATCGCCTGTTTTCCCGCGAACTCCTTGACGACTTCGCCGATGACCACTTTCGCGTCGCCAAACAGCATCAGGGTGTTGTCGGCAAAGTAGAGCTCGTTCTCGATGCCGGCGAAGCCGGGGTTCATGCTGCGCTTGATCGCGATCACCGTCTTGGCGCGGTCGGCGTCGATGATCGGCATGCCGTAGATCGGGCTCTTGGGATCATGGCGGGCGGCCGGGTTGACGACATCGTTGGCGCCAATCACGACCGCGACGTCGACTTGCGGCATCTCGGGGTTGATGTCGTCCATCTCGACCAGGCTCTCGTAGGGGATCTCCGCCTCGGCCAGCAGCACGTTCATATGTCCGGGCATCCGCCCGGCGACCGGATGGATGGCAAACTTGACGTCGACGCCGCGCTTGGCCAGCTCGTCCCGCAGATCGCGCACCCGGTGCTGCGCCTGCGCGACCGCCATGCCGTAGCCGGGAATGAACACGACGGTGCTGGCGTTTTCGAGGAGGTGCATCACGTCCTCGGGGGTCGCCGATTTCGCCGTGCGCTGCTCGATGGCGCCACTGGCTGCCTGCACCTGGCCGAACGCCCCGAACAGGACGTTGGTAAACGACCGGTTCATCGCCCGGCACATGATGATCGACAGGATCAGGCCGGACGCTCCGTCGAGCGCGCCGGCGGTGATGAGCAGCTTGTTTTCCAGCACGAACCCCATCGCCACCGCCGACAGGCCGGCGTACGAGTTCAACAGCGAGATGACCGTCGGCATGTCAGCGCCACCGATCGGCAGCACCAGCAGCACACCGAACAGCAGCGACAGCACGATGACGATCGGGAACAGCCAGGACGTCTCCGGGCGGAACACCAGGACGACGGCAGTCACGATCGCCACGCCGAGCAGTCCGAGGTTGATGACGTTCTGATTGCGGTAGGTGAGCGGCCGGGTCGGCAGAACTTCCTGCAGCTTGCCGGCCGCCATCAGACTGCCGGTGCACGTCAGGTAGCCAAGCAGCACCTCGGCGCCGATCGCCGCGGTCCGAAACGTGGTCAGCTGTCCCTCGTCGAGCCAGGTGTAGTACTTCGCCGTGCCGACGAGCCCGGCCGCAAGGCCGCCGAACGCGTGCGACAGGGCGGTTCGCTGCGGAACGGCCGTGAGCGGCACCCACGACAGCGGCACACCGACCAGTGTGCCGGCCACCACCGCGATCGCAATCCAGTGGTAGGCGACGATGTGCGGGTAGAGCAGCGTGCCAGCCACTGCCAGCACCATCGCGCCGACTCCGGCGAACACGCCACGCCGCGCCGTGTTCGGATCACTCATCCACTTGAGCGAGAGGATGAAGGCGCCGGTGGAAATCAGGTAGATCAGCTGGGTGAGCTGCTCGACGGTCACTTGGCCGGCTCGCGCTTCTTGAACATCTTCAGCATGCGATCGGTGATGAGAAACCCGCTGATGATGTTGGTGGTCGACGCGAAGACGGCGACGGCGCCGAGCACCGTGCTGAGCGTCGTGTGCTGTTCACCGGTGATGATGATCGCGCCGACAATCGCAATCGCGGAAATGGCGTTGGTCAGCGACATCAGCGGCGTGTGGAGCAGCCGTGAGACCCGCCGGATGACGTCCAGTCCAATGAACGTGGCCAGCATGAAAACGAACAGACCGGAGATAAAGTCGAGCTCCATCGTGTTCGCGAATCTATCACACGAAGGTGACGCGACGTGAAGGCGGCTCGAACGACCGCGACCTCTCCGAGGCGGCGTTCCGCGCCGCCTTCGGAGAGACCGTCAATCGCCGTATCCGCTGAGGGCGACGTTCGCCGTTACGCGGGCGCAGCGGCCCGCATGGCGGCCGTTTCTTCCCGGTTCGGACCATACAGGCCGGGCGCCTGTCCGCCGGCCAGACGGCACATCAAGGCCAGCTGTCCGCGATGGTGAACGCCGTGCGAGATGATCATGTTCCAGAGAATCTCGCGAATCGGCAGCTGCTGGCCGAAGAACGGCAGCTCGCGGTCGAGATCGGCCTCAGACAGCGCGCGAATCCGGGCGACCGCCTCCTGATGCACGCGTTCGTAGGCCGGGGCGAGCGCCTCGATCGTGCGGGGCCGCTCGATGTTCGGGGGTTTGTCCGACATGAACTGACCACGCGTGATGCCGTGGCTCATGTAGGCGTCGCCTTCTGCCAGGTGCCAGGCCAGCTCGCCCAGCGAGCGTCCACCGGCATCGGGACGGAAGTCGGTCCTGGGTCGTGGGAAGCGCACGCAGTAACTGCAGCGTGCTGGCCGCCTCGCGATCCCATGTCGTCAGGAACCGCTCGAGCTCGTTCACCGGCATGGTCATCCTCCTCTGAAACCTGGCATCTTAGCTCGAAACCCGGTGCGGGCTGTGACAACCGAACGTCGTTCCCGCACTATTGCTAACAACATCGAGCCAATCGCATATGCTTCAGCTGAACGCAGCTGCGGGCCTGTCGCTCGCCGGCCTGCAGGCTGCCCGCGAGACCAAAGATGAGAACCTCGAGCACGCCGTCGACTGAGCTCGACGCCGAATTCACGCGCGGACTGGGCCTGTTCGATGCGACCGCGGTCGTCATCGGATCGATGATCGGCTCCGGCATCTTCATCGTCTCGGCCGACATGGGGAGAACGCTGGGCAGTCCGGGGTGGCTGCTGCTCGCCTGGTGCGTGACGGGCGTGCTGACGGTGACCGGTGCGCTGGCGTACGGCGAGCTGGCGGCGATGATGCCGCGCGCCGGCGGTCAATACGTCTACCTGCGCGAGGCCTACTCGCCGCTGTGGGGCTTTCTCTACGGGTGGACGCTCTTTCTGGTCATCCAGACGGGAACGATCGCCGCGGTCGCGGTCGCGTTCGCGAGGTTTCTCGGCGTCCTGGTTCCGACCATCTCGGAGACGCGGTATCTGGTCGCGCCGGTTCATCTGAGCACCGGTTACGCGCTGTCGCTCTCGACCGCGCAGCTCGTAGGAATTCTGCTGGTCGCTCTGCTCACCTGGACCAACACCCGCGGTCTATCGTACGGCCGCATCATTCAGAACGTGTTCACAACGGCCAAGACCGGTTCGCTCATCGGTCTGATTCTCGCCGCGGTGGTATTCGGCTGGAATCCGGTGGCAGTCGCCGAAAACTTCGGCAACTTCTGGACCACGCCGCCCGGGGCCACGGCATCAGGACTGGCCGCCAGCGGCGCCTTCGGGTTATTCGTCGCGTTGTGCGTCTCGCAGACCGGTTCGCTGTTTTCGGCGGATGCCTGGAACAACATCACGTTTACCGCTGGGGAGGTGAAAGACCCTCGCCGGACGATTCCGTTGTCGCTGGTCCTGGGCACCGGCACCGTGATCACCTTGTATCTGCTCGCCAACCTCGCGTATCTGGTCACGCTCCGGTTCGCGCAGATTCAGAGCGCGCCATCGGACCGCGTCGCCACCGCGACCGTCGAAGCCATCGTTCCGGGAGCGGGCCCGGCGATCATGGCGATCGCGATCATGATCTCGACCTTCGGCTGCAACAACGGGCTGATCCTGGCGGGAGCGCGCGCCTACTACGCGATGGCGCGCGATCGACTCTTCTTCCAGCAGGCCGGAACGCTGAATGCGGCGCGGGTGCCGGCTGCGGCGCTCATGCTGCAGGGCGCGTGGGCGATGTTCCTGATTCTGCCGCGCACCTACGATACGGCGAGCGGCAGCTACGGCAATCTCTACGGCAATCTGCTCGATTACGTCGTGTCGGCGGCGCTCATCTTCTATGTGCTGACAGTGGCTGCCGTGTTCAGGCTTCGCCGAACGCGACCCGATGTGCCCCGGCCCTATCGGGCGCTCGGCTATCCGGTCCTGCCGGCGCTCTACATCGCCGGGGCCGCGACGATTCTGATCGTCCTGTTCATTTATCGTCCGGCCACCACCTGGCCGGGCCTCGTCATCGTCCTGCTGGGACTGCCGGCCTACTTCGGTTGGCGAAGGTCCGGACGGTAGCGCGATCCGCTCACGACGCGGATGAGCAGCGACTTCATCGGCGGGCTGCCAGGCTGATGGCGAGGCCGACGATCACCACCGCAACCGCGCCGATGACGTTGTGCCAGAGGAACGAGATGCTCGAGTAGCCGGTGAACCAGGCGACCGACGCCATCCCGGCAATCAATCCGACAAACGCGCCGTTGCCGCTGGCTCGAGGAAATGCGATGGCCAGGATGAAGACCCCGAGCACCGAGCCATAGAAGAACGAGCCGATGCGATTGACCACTTCGATCAGCGATCCGAGCTCGGCGGCCCAGACCGCGACGACACAGGCAAAGAGCCCCCAGGCGCCGGTCGCGATCCTCGATATCGCCAGGTAATGCGCATCCGGCGCGGTCGGACGGGCCCAGCGCCTGTAGAAATCGATCACCGTCGCGGTCGACAGCGAGTTCAGCTCGCCCGCGATCGTATCGGTGGCTGCCAGGAGGATCGCGAGAATCAACAGACCGACCAGGCCGACGGGAATGTGCTCGAGGATGAATTGCGGAATGATGTAATTCACGTCGTTGAACGTGTCATCGTCGGTCGTCTGCCGCACGAGATCCTGGGCACGGCGGCGGACCTGCTGCACAGCCATGTCTTCGTCCCGCATCGCGTCGCGAGCGGCCGCCAGGCCTGCTTGATCGGCCGCCCCTCGTGCCTCCGCCAGAGCGAGAGCCGCCCTGCCGCGCGCGGCAATCGCGGTGTCGTGTTCCTGCTGGAGCGCCGCGTAGGCAGGCCCGGCGTCCCGTCTCAGACGCTCGTCGGCGTCGCTGCTGAAGACGAGCGGCGGCGCGTTGAAGACGTGGAACACGAACACCAGCACGCCGAGCAGCAGCACGACGAACTGCAGCGGGATTTTCCAGTAGGCGCTCATCAGCAGCGATCGGCGCGCCTCATCGACCGATCGCGCCGTGAGAAAACGCTGCACCTGGCTCTGGTCGGTGCCGAAATACGAGCAGAACAGGAACAGCGCGGCAATCGTGCCCGACCAGAACGTGTAGGTGTTGGTGAGGTCGAAGCTGAAGTCGAACGTCCGCAGCCGGCCGGTGGCGCCCGCAATCGTCAGACCGTCGGCGACGCTGACCTCTGACGGATATCCGGCCACCGCGGCAACAATCACCGCGAACAGGAAGAACACCACCAGCACCATGATCTTGACGTCGGTCCAGGTGACCGCCTGGACGCCGCCAAACATCGTGTAGACCACCGCCGGCAGGGTGATCAGCAGCGACGTGACGGTCACGTTGAGATCGAGGACCAGCGACAGCACGACCGCCGGGGCGGCGACCACCGCGCCGCACGCCATCCCGCGCGAAACGAGGAACAACAGGCTGGTCAGGCTGCGCGTCTTGGCATCGAAGCGCCGCTCGAGGTACTCGTATGCGGTGTAGACGCCGGAATTGTAGAAAAACGGCACGAGCGTGACCGCCAGGATGATCATCGCCAGCGGCAGGCCGAAATAGAACTGGATGAACCGCAGACCGTCGGTGTAGCCCTGGCCGGTCGTGCCGATCATCGTGATGGCGCTCAGCTGCGTGGCCATCACCGAGATGCCGGCCGCCCACCACGGGATGCTCCGTTTCGCGAGCAGATAGCCGTCGAGCTCGTGGCTGTCTTTCGTACGCTTGAGGCCGTCGTAGACGATCCAGACGAGGAGGACCCCGAGGATGGTCCAGTCAATCCAGTGCACGTCAGGGCGTCCCGCGCATCACAGGAGCATTCCCGCGATCGTCGCGGTGACGAAATTCGCGAAGGTGCCCGCGAGCATTGCCCGCACGCCGAGTCGCGCCAGGTCGTGGCGTCGCTCGGGGGCCAGCGCGCCGATGCCGCCGATCTGGATGCCGATCGAGCTGAAGTTCGCGAAGCCGCACAGCGCGAAGGTGGCAATCGTGAACGACTTCGGATCGAGCGACTCCTTGAGCGGTCCGAGCTGCGAGTAGGCGACGAACTCGTTGAGCACCATCCGCGTGCCGAGCAGGTTGCCGATGACCGGCGCATCGCGCCAGGGCACCCCCAGGCTCCAGGCGACCGGCGCAAAGACCCACCCGAAGATCTGCTGCAGGCTGAGGCCGGCGATGCCGAGCAGCGCGTTCACCAGCGCAATCAGCGCCAGGAACGAGATCAGCATGGCGCCGACGTTCAATGCGAGGTGAAGACCTTCGCCGGTGCCCCGGCCGATTGCGTCGATGACGTTGACGTCGGTGCGCTCGACCTCCAGGCGCACCGTGCCAGCGGTCTCCGGCTGACCGGTCTCCGGCACGATCAGCTTGGCCATCATCAACGTGCCCGGCGCGGTCATGATCACGGCCGTCAGCAGATGCTGCGCCTCGACGCCGAACAGGATGTAGGCCGCCATCACGCCGCCCGAGATGTGCGCCATGCCGGCGGTCATCACCGTCATCAGCTCCGACTCGGTCATGCGCGGCAGGAAGGGGCGGATCGTCAACGGCGCCTCGGTCTGTCCCATGAAAATGCTGGCCGCGACGTTCAACGACTCGGCGCCGCTGGCGCGCATGAAGCGGCGCATCATCACCGCAAACAGCCGGACGATGACCTGCATGACGCCGATGTAGTAGAGGATGGCGAACAGCGCCGCGATGAAGATGATCGTCGGCAGCACCATGAAGGCGAAGATGTTGGCGTAGCGAACACCGTCCTGCCCCAGCACGGCGGTCATGATCTTCGGCCAGATGGCGGGATCGCCGAGCGGACCGAACACGAACGACGACCCGGCATAGGTGAAGTCGAGCAGCTTGGTCATCACCGCGCCGGCCTGCTGAAAGACCGTCCGCCCGGCCTGCGTCTTGAGCACGATGACGGCAAAAAGGCCCTGGAGCGCGAGGCCCCACGCCACCGTTCGATAGTCGATGGCGCGGCGCGCCGAAGAGAGGCAGTAGGCGATCGCCAGGATCAGCGCCAGGCCGGCCAGCGGCTGCACGCGGTCCGCGCCGAGCAGCCCGATCACGATCGCCGTGGCCCCGACCAGCGCCAGCCCGCCAAGCGGCACCAGGTCGTCGCGCGTCCAGGCTTGGCGCGTCGGAGACCTGCCCGACGGGTCGTTCACCGGCACTTCCGACGGGTTGTTCGCAGACGGTTCCCGCACGATGACCCTCCGGCCAAGGCTCTCCGGATCACATGATCTGAGGTGCGAGAGTGAGTCTACAGGCGGAGGACGAGGAAAGGCTAGGCGTGCTCGTCAGAAGAGGAACTTCGCGGCCAGCTGAATCACGCGGGGATCGGCCGCCGTCGTGATGGTGCCGAAGGCGGCCGAGCCGACGGTGGCGTTCGGTGCCCCGAGCGGCGGCGTGTTGGTGGCGTTGAATACCTCCACACGCAGTTCGAGCGACGTGCCGCGCTGCAGCGCGACGCGGCGCATCACGGCGAGGTCGAGATTGCGGTAACTCGGTCCGCGGATCGGGTTGCGCGTGCTCGTGCCGATTGTGAATGGCGCCGCCGCGGCGAACGCCGCCGTGTTGAACCACCGGTTGGCCGAACGCTCGCCGGCGGGCAGCTCCGGATCGCCGATCAGGTCGGGGCGCTGCGTGCCGAAGCCCGCAAACGCGTTGTTGTTGGTCGTCTGGCTGATGGCGATGGGAATCCCCGACTGCAGCGTGAGCACGCCGGTCATTGTCCAGTCGTTCACCAGAGCGCCCACCACACCCGCCGCTCGGCTTCGCCGGCCGCCACCCCAAGGGAGATCCCACACCGCCGATGTGACCAACACATGTGGAATGTCGCCGTTCGAGTAGTCGCGTTCGAGCGCCAGGTTGAAGCTGTCAGCCACCGGGAAGTTGGCCACCGGTCCGGTCAGAATCGACGCGTCGAACACCGACGAGGCATCGTCCATCAGCGTGGAGCGGGTGTAGCTGATGAGATACGACAGCCCCCGTGAGAAGCGCTCTTCGAGCTTCGCGTAGAAGCCGTGATACTGCGTGGTGCCGACGTTGTTCCGGTAGCGGCTGACGGTGGTGTAGTCCGGATACGGTTTGAGGAGCTGGGCGACCGAGACTGTCGGATCGCCAAGCGAAGACGAGCGCGGGATCTGCCCGAAGAACGGATTCGGGACGCGCTGCTGCAGGGGCGGGCCGAGCGCCAGCTGATCCGCGGTCAGCTGATTCACGTTCGAGTCGGGTAGTCCGACGCGGGTGATCTTCGACCCGACGTACGCCACCTCGGCGGCGATGTTCGAGGTGATCTCCCGCTGAAGCGATGCGTTCCACTGCTGAACGTAGCCGGAGCCGAGCTCGCGATCGACGGCAAACACCCCCTGCCCCCGCCCGGCATCCGGCGTGAACGGAATCGGCGCGACGCTGGGCCCGTCCGCGAGGACGAACGCCGGGACGATGTTGTCGAGCGTCCGCTCCGAAACGGTCTGCAGGAACGGGAACACGGGGGTCGTGAACGGCGTGGTGATGCCCGCCATCTCGATCATCACTTTCGCGTAGCCGCTTCGCACGACCGTCCGGTCCGTGATGCGCGCCGCGACGCCAATGCGCGGACCGAAATCGAGCTTGTGGAGTCGCCGGGCGGCGCGAGGCTGGCCGTCGCGTCCGAGGTACTCGAGCCGCCGGGTCTCCAGGTTGAACACCGCGACCTGATTGTTCTCTTCGGTCGAGGGGAAGTTGAGCGTGTAGCGCACCCCGCCGTTAATCGTCACGCGATCCGAGATCCGCCAGTCGTCCTGGATGAAGTACTCCTCGAAGTGAGCCCGGTTGCGGATCTGCTCCTGCTGCAGATCGATCGAAAACTGCTGAACCTGTCCGAGCAGGAAGCTCGCGAAGGGCGTCCCGGTGTTGGCGACGCCCGGGAGGTCGCTGAAGAGGTTGCTGAAGGTGAACGAACCCGTGGGCGACGGCGGCTGGACGACGTTCAGCCGCGCCCACCGCAGATCGGCGCCGATCTTGAGCGTATGTCGGCCTTTGAGCCACGTGAGCGAGTCGGCAACCTGCGTCACGCTGGTGCCGAAGTCGGTCGCGGTGTTCGGCGGCGACCCGAGCTGCTGATAGCCGCCGATCAGGAAGGTCGGCACGGTGTTCGGAAACTCCGCGATCGACGGGACGCCGGGCAGCCCAAGGCTGGTCGACGGCGGGCCGGGGAGCTGCGCGGCGGTGCGACCGACGGTCCGCCGCGTGTCCCCGATGCGCAGCTCGTTGACGATCGTCCTCGAGATGGTTCGCTGGTAGCTGGATGCAAAGGACCAGGCGGTCGTGTCCTGCGGTCCCGGCGTTCCTGCGGTGAGGCCGCTGCCTTCGGGCAGCGGCGTCACGGGCATGAATGCCTCGCCGAATCGCGTGAGACGGCCGAACACCTGATCGCGCTCCGACCCCCGATGATCGATTCGGAAGCTGAACAGGTCCTGATCGACGGTTTCGTTGTCCACGCGGCGGTAGTTGTTGGCGGTCCCGGCGCTGGTCGGCAGCGGATACCGCTCGAGCAGGGCGAGCGCAACCGGATCGATCCGCTCGCGCGGAATCGTGTTTCCCGGGAACGGGCTGCGGGTCGTGCCGCCGCCGGCGCCCGGCGCGGTCGTGCGCGGATCGTGGATGGCCGGCACCCGGCCAGCGATCGCTTCGGTGAAGCTGCCCTGGCGCTGCAGCAGCGTCGGCACGGTGGAGATGACGGTGCGGCCGATGGTCTGCCGCTGGCCCTGATAGTCGACGAAGAAAAACGTCCGGTTGCGGCGCACCGGCCCGCCGAGCACACCGCCGAACTGATTGCGGCGGAACTGGGGCTTGACCGGGTTGGTCGAGGCGAAGAAGTTGCGCGCGTTCAGGGCTTCGTGCCGGACGAACTCGAAGAGGGTGCCGCGGAAGGCATTGCTGCCCGACTTGGTGGTCAGGTTCACCACGCCGCCGTTGAATCGCCCGAATTCGGCCGGCGGACTGTTGCTCTCGATCTTGAACTCCTGAATGGCATCGACGTTCGGAAAGAAGGCGACCTGTCCCGGCTCCGGCTGGAGCACTGAGATGCCATCGAAGAGATATTCATTGGTGCGCGGCCGGCCGCCGTTGATGCGCGGAAACTGCGCGGCGGGCGCCGGCGGCATCGCCACGCCGGGCGCGAGGGTGGCCAGGGCGATGAAGCTCCGGCCGTTGAGGGGCAGGTCGACGACCTTGCGGTTGTCGACGACCTGGCCGAGCGCGGCGGTTTCGCTGCGGAGCAGCGGCGCGTCGGCGGTGACCGTCACCGCTTCGGTCACGCCGCCCACGACCAGCTGCAGGTCCAATTGGACCGTCTCTCCAGTCGCCAGCCGCACGCCTTCGCGAATCAACCGCCGGAAGCCATTCAATTCGACGCGAACTTGATAGAGCCCGGGGGCGAGTCCTGGGACCGTGTAGGCGCCGTCCTGGCCGGTCACCGCCGTGCGGGACAGATTTGTGCCAGTGGCCACGACCGTCACGATGGCGCCCGGAACCGCAGCGCCGGCCTGGTCGACGACTGCGCCGGCCAGCGCCGCCGCCCCGATCTGCGCGCCGAGCGGCGCCGCGACGGCCAGGGCACACACCCACCACCGGCAGATGCGCGCCCGCGCTCCGATCATCGGCCACCACTCTAGATCGTCTTGAGTGGCCATTTCAAATCGACTTAATACGTATTAATCAGTGCCTGACGTCGGCCGTGGTGAGCAGGTCGACCGACACCGACTTGACCAGCGCGTGCACGTCGAGCCCGGCCGCCAGACGCAACCGCCTCGTCGCATCTTTGGTGATTTCTGCCAGCAGCAGCATCTGGCCGACCTTGATCTGCACCATCACATGTTCGAAGGCCGGGTCGGCATGGATGGCTGCGATTTCGCCGCGCAGCATGTTGTGCAGGCTGAGCCCGTCGGGCTGTCGCGTGGCCAGAATCACCTCGCGCGCGGGAATACGGACGCGCACGGTACCGCCAGGCGGCACGCCGCGATCGGCCACGAGCAGGGCCCCGCCAGCAAAAGTCAGCTCGGCCAGACCGCGCTGCGGATCGACACTGGAGACAACCGCTTCGAACACGCTGCCGAGCCCGACCGCGTCCCGCACGAACGTCAGATCGGGCCGGCTGGTCAGACTCGTCAGCGAGCCGCTCGCCACGCTGCGGCCGTTCTCCAGGACCAGCACGTGTGTCGCCAGCCGCACGACATCGTCGAAGTCGTGCGTCACCAGCACGAGCGGAATGTCGAGAGTCCGGCGCAGGGCGTCGATCTCGTTCTGTAACGATCGACGGACCGCGCGGTCGACCGCGGCAAACGGCTCGTCGAGCAGCAGCACCGCCGGCTCGCGGGCCAGCGCCCGCGCCAACGCGACCCGCTGACGCTCCCCGCCCGACAGTTCATGCGGTCGTTTCCTCGACTTTCCGGCCAGGTGCACTTGGGCCAGGAGCTCCTCGGCCCGCGCAGCCCGCTGGCCGTGCGGCCGGTGGCCAAGCGCGGCGATCACGTTTCCGGCGGCGGTCAGATGCGGAAAGAGCGCATAGTCCTGAAACACGAAGCCGACGCCACGGTGATGCGTCGGAACGAAAATGCGCGACGCCGTGTCGGTCCAGATCGCGGCGCCGGAGCGGACCGTCGCCTGCGCAGGTCGATAGAGTCCGGCGATGGCTCGCAGAATCGTCGTCTTGCCGCTGCCCGACGGACCGAAGATGGCCAGCACCTCCCCCGGATCGCACGTGAGCTCGACGTCGAGCGGGATCGGGCCTGGCTGCCGCAGGACGGCCGACAGCCGCCGCTCAGCCACGTCGCGGACCTATGCGGCGCGACAAGGTCGTGGTCGCGGTCAGGGTGGCGAGCGCAATGAGCAGCAGCGCCGCTGCCATGACGGCCGCACTCCGATCGTCGAAGGCCTGCATCCGGTCGTAAATCGCGATGCTCAAGGTGCGCGTCTCACCCGGCAGGTTGCCGCCGACCATCAGGACGACGCCGAACTCGCCGAGGGTGTGCGCGAAGGCGAGGATAGCGGCGGTCAGGATGCTGGGCCAGGCAAGCGGCGCCTCGATTCGGCTGAAACGCTGCCACGGCGTCAGCCCGCAGCAGGCCGCTGCGTCGCGGAGGTCGTTCGGGATCGCCTCGAAGCCGCGCTGGATCGGCTGAACGACGAACGGAATATTGACGATGACCGACGCGACCAGGAGCCCTTCGAAGGAGAAGGTCAGGGTCTGGCCGACCAGCGACTCGAACAGCTGTCCGAGTCGCGACTGCCCACCGAACGTCACGAGCAGGTAGTACCCCAGCACCGTCGGCGGCAGCACCAACGGCAGGGTGACGAGGGTTTCGACCGCCAGTTTGCCGCGAAACTCGCGAAGCGCGAGGAAGCGCCCGAACCAGATGGCCGGCGGCAGCAGCAGCGCAATCGTCCCCACGCCCAGCCGGAGCGAAACGCCCAGCGCGGTCCAGTCCATGAGCGCTAATCTGGCAACGCGAAACCGTAACGCGTGAACAGCTGGCGCGCTTCAGGCCGCTGCAAGTAGTGATAGAACCGTTCCGCGGTCGCGCCGGCGCGTTTGAGCAGAACCATCCGCTGGCGAAGCGGCCGATGGAGCGTTTCGGGCAGAAGTGCGTAGGTGCCCTGGTTGCTGAATGGCGGCGCGAGAACCAGCGAATACGCGAGGATCCCGCCGGCGGCGCCACCGGTCCTGGCAAATTGCGCGGCTTGCGAGATGCTCTCACCGAGTACCAGTGCCGGCTGCACGGTTTCCCACAACCCCTGGGCGCGGAGCGCCGCTTCGGCCGCGCGCCCGTAGGGGGCGTGCTCGGGGTTGGCGATCGCGAAACGGACTTTGCTGTTCCGGGCCAGCAGCGCGCGCAGCCCCTCCAGCCGTTCGTCCACCGCGAGCGGCGATCCGCGTGGCGCGAAGATCACGATGCGGCCAATCGCGTAGAGCGTTCCGCGGTCACGCGCGAAGCCGCCGTCCGCCAGCTTCTCGACGAACGCCTCGTCGGCAGAGAGAAACAATTCGAACGGCGCGCCGTTCATCACCTGTCGCGTGAGGTTGCCTGACGATCCGAACACCAGCGCGACCCGCTCGCCGGTGTCGGCGGTGAAGGCGCGCGAGATGGCTTCCAGGGCGAACTGCAGATCTGAGGCCGCGGCCACGGTCGGCCGTTGCTGCGCA
Organism: uncultured Acidobacteriota bacterium; assembly: GCA_963728825.1. Classification (GTDB taxonomy): domain Bacteria; phylum Acidobacteriota; class Vicinamibacteria; order Vicinamibacterales; family CAVVIG01; genus CAVREM01. Next base: position 277,539 of record CAVSLA010000004.1, on the reverse strand, counting down.
TCGACTCGCCCGGCAGTCGGCAGAGAGACCAGAACAACCAGCAGCAGTGCACCGATCGGCAGCCGGGGCAACATCATGTCCTTGTACTGTATCAGGCTGTTTTGGGTCAATATGATACGACTAACAGGAAAGATCGAGCCATTATGTTACGATTCGGGTGATTCTGATGTCACTGATGACCGTACGGGCAGCGGCCGAGCGGCTCGGCGTCGCCTATTCGACGCTCAAGCGATGGGTTCACACCGGCCATGTCCGGACGACCCGGACCGAGGGCGGGCACCATCGCGTCTCCGACGCCGAGATCGATCGGCTGATGACGCGGCAGCATCCGGATGACCGGCGGACCGTGCGCGCCGCCGATCCGGACGAATCAATCGAGGGGTTGAGCGCGCGCAACCGCCTGCACGGCTACATCGACGAAGTACGGATTGACGGGCTGCTCGCCCAGGTCCGGCTGCGGGTCGGCGATCAGTCGCTGACCGCCGTCATCACCGCGGATGCCGTTCGCGCGCTGAAGCTGCGCCGCGGCGACGATGCGCTGGCGATCATCAAATCGACCGAGGTGATGATCGCGCGCTCCGCGGCGTCGCAGAGCGGCGGTAAACGCTCGCCGCAGAAGAGTGCGGTGAAGATCAGTGGGTCAGCGCGTAGAGGACGACGTTGATGCCGAGCGCGTAGCCTGCCGACGAGAACTGCAGGAAGAACTCCCGATCCTCGCCCTCGCGCTCCCAGGAATCGCCGATGTCGGTGTTGTGCGTCATCAGCACCATGACCCGACCCTTCTCGTCGGCGATCATTCGGAAATTGGCGGTCGCACTGTCCGGGCCGCGCTCCGATGTCGTCCCGCCGCTCTGACGCCAGAAGTTGATGCTGGTCACCTGCGGGATGTTCGGGATGTCGAACATCATGTGGCGCGCAGCATGCTCAACCGGCACGTCCACGATCTGATAGCCAGGCAGCACCCGTCGCATCTGCGCCGCCCACTGCTGCCAGGCGTAGGTCCCCCAGAAGTCGTCGACCCACAGGAACCCGCCTTTGAGCAGGTAGTCGCGCAGCCGCGCCACCTCTTCATCCGAGAATCCGGCCGTGCCGACGTCGGTGGCCATGGTGAACGTGCACTGGAACAGGGCATCGTCCAGCGCCGACACCACCCAGTAGTTCGGCTCGCCTTCTGAATCGCGGCTCACCGGCGTCTTGGTCAGTTCCGCGACCCGCGTCATCAGATTGATGCCGGCATACGGATAATCGGTCGCCCAGCCGATGCCGTTAGCCTCGCGGCGGACGCTGTCGTACATCAGCTTGCAATGCGTAAAGCTGCCGTCGGTGAAGCGTTCGGGTGGAAAACGCGGCGGAACCTGGGGGCCCTCGGGCAAGCGGTAGCGCTGCGCCGAGGCGGTCGCCGCGACCATCGCAATCAGCAGCGCCGAGGCGAGCAGCCGGATCGCCATCACTCCGGCGATCATATCAACAACGCCCGGCGAGCGACTGACGCCCGGCGGTCAGGAGACCGGCGGCGCGGTCGGACGCTCGGGCAGCACGTCGCGGAAGGCGATGCCGAACATCTCCCACACCGTGACGAACAGCGCGGCCAGAATCGGTCCGACGATGAAGCCGGTGGCGCCGAAGACCACGAGGCCGCCCAGGGTGGAGAACAGAATCAGCAGGTCGTGCATCTTGGTATCGCGGCCGACCAGCCGCGGGCGCAGGACGTTGTCGACGGTGCCGACGACCAGGGCGCAGAACAGCGTCAGGCCGATTCCCTTCGCGATTTCGCCCTGCGCCACGAGCAGAATTACCGCCGGCACCCACACCAGCGCGGCGCCAATCCCGGGCACCACCGACAGCACAATCATCAGCGTCGTCCAGAAAATCGCCCCGTCGATCCCGACGACCCAGAACGCCAACCCCGATAGCACGCCTTGCGTCACGCCGATGAGCACCGTGCCTTTGAGCGTCGCGCGAGTGACGGAGATGAAGCGTTCCAGCATCCGCTCTTTGTCCGATTCGGCCAGCGGCAGGTACGAGGTCACCGATCGCAGCATCCGCGGCCCGTCCATCAGGAAGAAAAACATCGCGTAGAGCAGGATCACGAAGTGGAATACGAACAGGACGGTGCCGCGCGTCGCGGCCGAGAGCGCGTTCGCGAGAAATGTCCCGACGCTGCCGACCAGCTCGGCGCCGCGCGTCATGATCTGATCGCGATACGGCTCGACGAGCTCGATATACGGAATGCGGCGAAGCGCGTTGTCCAGGAACAGCGGCTCATCCAGCCGCGCTTCGATCCAGACGCGGCCATTCTGGGCGACCCGGAGCGCCTCGTTCGCCACGGCCCCGGCGAGCAGCGTGAGCGGCACGATCACCACGACCAGCAGCAGCAGGATCGTGGTCGCGGACGCCAGCAGCCGGCGGCCGCGCAACACCGCCAGCAGCTGCAGATACAGCGGCCGGATCACGCCGGCGAAAATCGCGGCCATGAAGATCGTGAGGAGGAACATCCGGATCATGGCGACGAAGGCCGCCGTGATGGCGATGACCAGCAGCAGCAGGAAGGTCTTGCGGAATTGATCTTCCGTCATGGCGCGAGAGCTATCTGACGTCCAGCCAGATCGGCTGCAGTGTACCGCGTTTCACAACTCCACCTGGACACCGAGTTCCACCACCCGCTCCGGCGGCAGCCGGAAGAACGTCGTCGCCCGCACGGCGTTGCGCGCCATGAACACGAACAGACGTTCGCGCCACAGCGCCATTCCGGGCGTCTTGGTCGCGATCAGCGTCTCCCGACCCAGGAAATAGGTGACGTCGTCCTCGTCGAGCGGCAGGCCACTCTGTGACGCGAGGTCCAACGCCTGCGGCACGTTGGGATCCTCCATGAAGCCGTAGCGGACGACCACCTCGAAGACGCCATGCCCCAACGGACGCACGAGAATCTGGTCCTGCTCCGGCACGTGTGGCACCGGCTGTGTCGTGACCATCAGCGTCACAACATGCTCGTGGAGCACTTTGTTGTAGCGCAGGTTGTGCGCCAGGGCTGGCGGCGTGCCGAGCGGCGTGGCGGTCATGAACACTGCGGTGCCGGGCACGCGCGCCGGATGCGCACTCTGCACGGTCTCGAGGAAGCGCTCGATCGGGACCGCTCGCGCCTTGAGGCGCGCCGCCACCAGTTGCCGGCCCGTTTTCCAGGTCGTCATCAAGGTGAAGAGGACCGCGCCAATTGCCAGCGGCAGCCAGCCGCCGTGGGTGATCTTCAGCGCGTTCGCCCCGAAGAACGCCAGGTCGATGACCAGAAACACACCGGTTATGGAATAGGCAAACAGCGGTGACCATCCCCAGCGCTCGATGGCGACGACCTGCAACAGGATCGCCGTGATGACCATCGTCAGCGTCACGGCAATCCCATAGGCAGCCGCCAACGCCGTCGAGGATCCGAAACCGATCACGATCAGCAGCGTGCTGAACATCAACGCCCAGTTCACCTGTGGAACGTAGACCTGGCCCATTTCGTGATGCGAGGTGTGCTCGATGTCGAGGCGCGGGCAGTAGCCGAGCTGAATCGCCTGCTGGGTGAGAGAGAACGCCCCGGAAATCAGCGCCTGGGAGGCGATGATGGCGGCAGCGGTCGCCAGGACCACCAGCGGCAGCAGTGCCCAGCCAGGGGCGAGCAGAAAGAACGGCTGTTCGGCAGCAGCCGGGTTCTCCAGCAGCAGCGCGCCCTGGCCAAAATAGTTCAGCAGCAGCGCCGGCAGCACGAGGCTGAACCAGGCGTAGCGGATCGGGCGTTTTCCAAAGTGGCCCATATCGGCGTACAGCGCCTCGCCGCCGGTGACGACCAGGAACACCGCCCCGAGCACGGCGAAGCCGTGCCAGCCATGCTCCTGAAAAAACGTGACCGCATGACGCGGATCAACGGCCGTGAGCACAACCGGTTCACGGATCAACCAGGTGACGCCCAGCGCGGCAATTACCACGAACCACACCACCATGATCGGGCCGAACAGCCGGCCCACTCGATGCGTCCCGTGGCGCTGAATCGCAAACACCGCAATCAGAATGACCACCGCCACCGGCACGACGTAGGCGTCGAACAACGGTGTCACCACCTTGATGCCTTCGACCGCACCGAGTACCGTGATCGCCGGCGTGATCATGCCGTCGCCGTAGAGCAAGGCCGCACCGAACAGACCCAGCAGCACCAGCAGCGGCCAGCCGGCGCGTCCGTTGCGCTGCGGCAGGAGCGCCGTCAGGGCGAGAATGCCGCCTTCGCCCTGATTGTCCGCGCGCATCACGATCGCGATGTACTTGATCGAGATGATCAGCAGCAGCGAGTAGATGATCAGCGACAGCACGCCCAGCACGTTGTCGTGGGTGACCGGAACGGAATGCGAGCCGAAGAAGCACTCGCGCAGCGCGTAGAGCGGACTCGTGCCGATGTCGCCGTAAACGACACCGATGGCGGTGAGCGTAAGCGGAAGAAGCTTGCGAGGACTTGCGGCGGTGGTCGCCAGATAGCCTCCAATTGCCGGCGGGGTTAGCTGACGGGCTCGAGGTTGGAAGTCCTCTATCGGTCATCGACAGGCACGACCGAATTCGCCCCTGGGCCTTTGGCCCGATGGGTCCCCCGCGCGCCCGCATCCGGGCGCTTAGGCATGTTCCGAGGTGATTCTACTAGCTGTGCGGGATTTTACACGCCCGTAACAAGGGCGGCCGGGCGCTGCGGTACTCTGCATACGATGCCGCTCACCGCACCCGCCGTGCCGCGTCCGGCGCCCTCCAACCCCGGTGCGCCCGGACCGGCCAAGCCCGTCAAGATCGACGTGACCGGCATGAACTTCTATTACGGGCTGAACCGGGTCCTCGACGGCATCAACCTGAAGATTTTCCCGAATCAGGTCACGGCGCTGATCGGCCCGTCCGGCTGCGGCAAGTCGACGTTCCTGCGCTCGCTCAACCGGATGAACGACATCATTCCGGGCGCGCGGGTCGAGGGCTCGGTGCTCATCGACAACCGTGACATCTACGCGCCGGGTGTCGACGTCGTGGCACTCCGCCGCCGCGTCGGGATGGTCTTCCAGAAGTCGAACCCGTTCCCGAAGACCATCTTCGAGAACGTGGCCTACGGCCTGCGCATCAACGACATCGCCGGTTCGCGCGATGAGCTGCGCGCCCGCGTCGAAGACAGTCTGAAGGCAGCGGCAATCTGGGATGAAGTCAAGGACCGGCTCCACACGTCCGCCCTCTCGCTCTCGGGCGGACAGCAGCAACGGCTCTGTATCGCGCGGGCGCTCGCCGTCGAGCCCGACATCATCCTCATGGACGAGCCCGCCTCAGCGCTGGATCCGATTGCCACGCAGCGAATCGAAGAGCTGATCTACCAGCTGAAGGCGCGATATACCATTGTGATCGTCACGCACAACATGCAGCAGGCCGCTCGAGTGTCGGACGTGACGGCGTTCTTCTGGCTTGGGAAGCTGGTCGAGTGCGACCGGACTGAAAAAATTTTCACGGCTCCGGCCGAAAAGCTCACTGAGGATTACGTCACAGGACGCTTTGGATGATGGAACCGGTTGAACGGGTCGTTCGCCACTTCCAGGACGAGCTCGAGCAGCTCAAGACCCGTCTGCTCGAAATGGGCGGCATCGCCGAGGAGCAGGTCCGCACCGCCGTCAAGGGGCTGACCGATCGCGATCATGCGCTGATCGATCGAGTGCTGGTCGGCGACGATCCACTGAACTCGCTGCACATCGAGATCGACAACCGCTGCTTCAGGCTGCTGGCCCTTTATCAACCGATGGCCGCCGACCTGCGAACCATCGTCGCCGCCGTGAAAATCAACACCGACCTCGAGCGCGTCGGCGACCTCGCGGTGAACATCGCCGAGGCGGCGCGCCGCTACGCGTCGCATGCGCCGGTCAAGAAGCTGATCGACATCCCGCGGATGGCCACCATTGCGCAGACCATGCTCAGGGACGCGCTGGACGCGTTCGTGCGGCGGGATACCGAGCTCGCGCAGCAGGTCCTGAACGAAGACGACCGGCTCGATTCGCTCAAAACGCAGATCTTCCGCGAGCTTCTGACCTACATGCTGCAGGATACGCACACCATCGAGCCGGCGCTCGACCTCATCCTGATCTCCCGTCATCTGGAACGGATCGGCGACCACGCCACAAACGTCGCCGAGGACGTCATTTTCATCGTGTCCGCCAGGGACGTCCGGCATCACGCCCGCGAGGGTGCCTAGACTGTCGGCCCCGGCCGCAGTGCTTTAGGCGCTGGGCTCTCGGTACAATAGAATTCATGCCCGTCGAGCCAGTAGAGCGGCTGTGTGTGTTCTGCCGAGCGCGGCCTGCGGACGTGACGTGGCGGCCGTTCTGCAGCGAGCGCTGCAAGGTCCGGGACCTTGCGCGCTGGGCGGACGGCACCTATACAGTCCCAGGTGAGGCAGTCGCAGAACTTCCTGAAGAGAAAAAAAGTGAAGACTAGCCTGGAACCCGGAGCTCAAAGCTCAGAGTCAAAAGCCCTTATGAGCGATACGCTTACCGTCATCGATAACCGGACCGGCAAGAAGTACGAGCTGCCGATTCAGGATGGAACCATCCGCGCGATGGATCTTCGTCAAATCAAGGCGGCGGACGACGACTTCGGCCTGATGACCTACGACCCGGCCTTCATGAACACGGCGAACTGTCGCAGCTCCATTACCTATATCGACGGCGACAAGGGGATCCTGCTGTACCGGGGGTATCCGATTGAAGAGCTGGCCGAGCACAGCGACTATCTCGAAACCGCGTACCTCATCATCTTCGGGGAGCTGCCCACCGCGACGCAGCTGCAGGCGTGGACGCGCGACATCACGCTGCACACGATGCTGCACGAGAACGTCAAGACGTTCATGCAGGGGTTCCAGTACGACGCGCACCCGATGGGGATTTTCCTCAGCACTGTCGGGGCGCTCTCGACGGTGAACCGCGACGCCAAGCACATCTTCGACAAGAGCTCTCGACTGCGCCAGATGCAGCGGCTGATTGCGAAGGTGCCGAGCATCGCCGCCTATGCCTACCGGCACAGCATCGGCCGGCCGTACATCTATCCCGACAACGATCTGAGCTTCACCGGCAACTTCCTGAACATGCTGTTCAGCATGCCGGCCGAGAAGTATCACCCCAACCCGGTGCTGGCGAGGGCGCTGGACGTCCTGTTCATCCTGCACGCCGATCACGAGCAGAACTGCAGCACCAGCGCGATGCGTAACATCGGCAGCTCCCACGTCGATCCCTATTCGGCGCTGGCGGGCGCCTCGGCGGCGCTGTGGGGACCGCTGCACGGCGGGGCCAACGAGGCGGTCCTGCGGATGCTGAACGAGATCGGCTCGGTCGCCAGAGTGCCGGAATTCATCAAACGCGTGAAGTCGGGCGAAGGCAAGGACCGCCTGATGGGGTTCGGGCACCGCGTCTACAAGTCCTACGACCCGCGCGCGAAAGTGATCAAGAAGATCGCCGATCTCGTCTTCACGGTCACCGGCAAGAACCCGCTGCTCGACATCGCGCTGGAGCTCGAACGGATCGCGCTCGAGGATGAATACTTCATCAGCCGCAAGCTCTATCCGAACGTCGACTTCTACTCCGGACTCATTTATCAGGCGATGGGCTTCCCCGTCGAAATGTTCCCCGTACTGTTCGCCATCCCGCGCACCGCCGGGTGGATTGCGCAGTGGGAGGAGATGCTGCTCGATCCCGAACAGAAAATCGCCCGCCCGCGGCAGATCTACACCGGTGCACCCCGCCGGGCGTACGTGCCGCGCGAACAAAGGCAGTAAGTGCTGCGACTGCTTCTCGCGACGGCGCTCGTGCTGCAGCAGGCGCCGCCGGCCGGCTTCGATTCAGCCCGGGCGTGGGAACACTTGCGGCAGCTCGTCTCGTTCGGCCCCCGGCCCGCCGGCTCGGCGGCGATCGAGCAGACCCGCGCGTACATCAAGAAGCAGCTCGCCGTGTCAGGGGTCAGCGTCACCGAACAGGCCTGGGAGGACCGGACGCCAGTCGGTCCGCTCAAGATGGTGAACCTCATCGCCACGTTGCCCGGCGCGTCGAAGGATCGGCTGATCATCGGCGGGCACTACGACACGAAGCGGTTTCGCGAGTTCCGGTTCCTCGGTGCGAACGACGGCGGGTCGAGCGCCGCGTTTCTGATCGAGCTGGCGCGTGTGCTGAAGTCGCGCACCAACGCGCTCACCATCGAGCTGCTGTTTCTGGACGGTGAAGAGGCCGTCGTCGACTGGGTTGGGGACGACAACACCTACGGGAGTCGCCACTACGTCGCGATGGCCCGGCAAAACGGCTCACTCGCCTCGGCGAAGGCGTTCGTGCTGGTCGACATGATTGCCGACCGCGATCTGCAGATGACGCGCGAGTTGAACTCGACCCCCTGGCTCGCAGATCTGATCAGAGGCGCGGCGGCCACGCAGAAACTGGGCGCCCATTTCAACGGCCCGGAGCTCGCGCTCGAGGACGACCACCTGCCATTCCTCCGCGCCGGCATCCCGTCAGCCGATATCATCGATTTCGACTTCCCCGCCTGGCACACTGCGGCCGACACCCTCGACGTCGTCAGCGCGCGCAGCCTGCAGATCGTCGGAGATGTCCTGCTGGCCGCGCTCCCTCGAATCGAAGCGCGCGTGAAGTAGGGCGGCCCCGACCCTACTTGCCGACGGCGGTCAGCAAGACAATAAGCGCCTTGTCGCCCTGCAGGCGCGACGTGCCGACGACGACGGTTTCGCCGACGTCCATCGTGAAGGTCGTGTCGATGACGCGGCCACTTTGCTTCAGGACGCGCACGCCCGCCGGCCGGCTGGCCGCCACCTCCCGTCCCGGGGTGTAGACGGTGGTGAACGGCTGGCGCGAATCGCGCAGGTTGAAATCGATCTGCACCGCGTTGTCACCACGCGGTACGGTGCTCAACTCGAGGTGATACTCGCGGTTCTCGGGTCCGCGCAGCAGGCCGATCGAGCGCGGCGAACCGAGAATCCACTGGGCGTCGAGCAGCTCGTAACTCTTGTAGGGCAGGAACTGACTCATGTCCGCCAGCGCCTTGCTGGCCGCTTCGGGCAGGTTGCGCACCGCCGTCGTGCCCTGGATGTCACCCACCGCGAGAATCACGCTGAACCCCCGGCCGGCGTCGGTCTGCGCCCGCAGCTTTTCCGTCTCGGCCTGGACGACCTTCAGCTTCGTCGCGAGGCGTTCCAGCGCGACTTTCACGGCCCGCTCCTGCTCAATCTCGACGCGCCGACCGTCCTGGCTTTCCGCCGCCGTCGCCCACGCGACGACCAGCACCGTAAGAATTCCCACTCGCTTCATGATGGCGTGCCTCACAAGTCGAAATCAGGATCGATGACCCAGACAATCCGGGTGCCGCCGGGCGTCGCGAACTGCACCTGACGGCGGGGCGGCTCAACCCGGATCGGCCAGTCGCCGACGGTATCCGTTTGCCTGAGGGCTCGATCGCGCTGCAGCTGCTGACCGAGGATGACTCCAATGGCGAGTGTTGTGGCGACCGTCGCACCCACCACAAGCGGACGCGGCCCCCACGCCGGGCGCGGCCGCCCCGCGTCACTCACGACACGGCGCCGGATCCGCTGGACGTCCGCGAAAGAGAGGGCGGGCTCTTCGGCGACCGGATCCGCGTCGCGCAGCCATCGTCTTACGTCATTCATGCCGGGCTCCGTTGATGATGTGCACCAACTCCTTCCGGCCTCTCGACAGATGCCACCTGACCGTAACGGCTGAGATTCCCAGCATCCGGGAGATCTCGGCCACGGTGAGACCGTCGAGCTCGTACATCACGATCGACGCGCGGCGCCTGGGCGTAAGCCGTTCGAGTGCCGACCAGAGCGTGTCGTGGGCAATCAGCGCTTTCTCAGGGCTGCAGGCAACCTTCGGATACACGGCGTTCGCCGCCGCCAGCCTGGCTCGAGTGGCCCGTTTCCGCCAGCCGTCGCGACAGATGTTGACGAGCACCCTGACCAGCCAGGCCTCCTCCGATTGGGCGCCGTCGGGTATTGACGCTGGGGATCGGGCAGCCCGCAGGAACGTTTCCTGAACCAGGTCGCGCGCCTCATCGCCGTTCGGTGACATTCGGCGGGCGAGCCGGTAGAGGCGCTGGTGGTGCGCATCGAACAGCCGTGCGACGCGACATGCCGCCGTCTCGCGCGCCGAGTCGCCTGACTTCGTGAGCGCGACCGCCTCACCGGTCATGCCCTTATAAACGCCTGTGGCCGTCACTGTGTTGGCCGGTTCCAGAAAGTCCAAAATGGTTTCCGTCGCCCCATTTGACGTAAAACACGGCGACGCCGGGATCATGCTGCAATGCAATGACTTAGCTCATTCAGGTCAAAGGTCGGCTGTTGGCAACTGCCGTGCAATCGCGAGTGCGCACCTGAACCAGTCCCCCAGGTCCAGGAGGAGAAGACGTGGCACTTCGAGCGGACACAGCACGGCACATCATCACGGGCGTGACGGTCCTGATTTTTTCGGCCGCCGCGATCGGTACCGCGATGCGGTATCAGGACAGAAGCACCATCACTGAATTGCCCGCGAACGCTGAGCTGCCGGCGCGCGACGCAATCGCACCCGCGAATCCGTCGTTGCCGGCATCAGCCGGATACACCGACGGTATGCGGGGGTCGGGCGCGGATATCGCCGCGAAGCTCGACGGAACGCTGGCGTTCGGAGCAGCCACCGTCTGGGAGAACCGGCAGGGACGCGCATCTGCGGCCTCGGCTGGCAGCGCAGCCTGGTGGGGTAACGCTTCAGCTCGGATGACGCCGACCGCCGGCCGCCAGCGCAGCTCCGGTTCTGGTATGAGCATGCCGGGCTCTGGCTCCGTGTCGGGCGGTGCGCGCGACAATCGCTCCGCCTCCGGGTCCAACAGGAGCGTTGGGAACGGCAATGGCCGCGGCAACGGTCGCGGCAATGGCGGCGGCAATGGCAATGGCGGCGGCAATGGTGGCGGCAACGGCAACGGTCCCGTGTTCGGCGACCACAATCCGTCGGTCGGCGACCTGATTGACAATCCAGTTAATGGCCTCGACGGCGTCGGCACGCCGGGGGGCGGACTGAATCCAGGCGGGCTCTCTCACACACCTGAGCCTGCATCGCTCCTGCTCATGGCAACCGGGCTGGTTGGAGTTCTTGGAGCTGCTCGCCGGCGGCGCCAGATGCGCAAACAGTAATGACGCGGCGGGTGCGGCGAATCTCGATCCTTCTATTGCTGGCGATCGGATTCGACCGCGTCTACCGCTCGACCCTCAGCGGACTCGTCGCCGAATGGATGTCGAGTCCGGAAGCTTCCTACGGTCTCCTCCTGGCCGCGACCGCGCTCGTTGTCGCGACGCGTCGATGGCCGCAGTTTTTGACTCAATCAACCGCTGAAGGCCGGGGCTTGACAGGCCTCGGCCTTGCCGCGTGCGGTGCCGCACTGTTCGTCGTAGGCCAGCTCGGCGCCGACGTCTTTCTCACCCGCGTATCGTTCGTGATCCTTCTCGGGGGGCTGGTCTGGTCCCTCGCCGGTCGCCGTGCTGTGGCCGTGATGACCGCACCGCTGGTGTTTCTCCTCATCGCGATTCCACTGCCGGCGCTCGTCGTGAACGAGATCACGCTGCCGCTGCAACTCGCCGCGTCACAAGTCGCCGAAACGACGCTCGGTCTCGCGTCCGTTCCGGTGTACCGCGACGGCAACCTCCTGATTCTTCCGTCGGCGACGCTGCAGGTTGCCGAAGCGTGCAGCGGATTGCGATCGGCGGTGTCGCTTGGCGGGGTCGGGATCCTGCTGGCATGGGCGACTGAACCGACGCTCGGCCGAAGAATACTGCTGGTCGCACTGACCCTGCCGATTGCCGTGGTGATGAACGGGTTTCGCGTCGCCGCGACCGGTGCCTACACCGAGGCGCTGGGACAACCGCCGGGAAGCGATCTGCATGCCTTCATGGGCTGGGTCACCTTCCTCGTTTCCGTTGCAGTGTTGATGGCCCTGCAACGCATTGGCTCGTCGACCGCCGAGGCGGAGCCGCATCACGCGACCCTCGCGGGAGAAACAGCATGAGCGACGCGCGCGGCGTGGTGTTGATCGTCCTCCTCGCGCTGACGGCGGTCCTCGCCAGACCGGTGCAGTCGAAGACGGCTCAGCCGATCGCGATCGATCAGCTGCCCTACGCGTTCGCCGGCTTTCAGGGCGCTGATGATCATTCTCTTGACGAGGCAACCGCGGCAGAGCTCGGCGCCGATGCGTATCTCACCCGGACGTATTCGACGGCGAACGTTCCGTCGATTGGCCTCTACGTCGCCTATTACGGAAGTCAGCGGCCGGGCGTCAGCATTCATTCGCCGCTGCACTGCCTGCCGGGAACCGGCTGGGAGGCGCTCGACGTCGACACCGTTGCGGTGCCGGCTGGCGCGGCTCAGGTCCGGCAGTTGACGATGCGGAAGAACTTCGATCAGGCGGTGGTCATCTACTGGTATCAGCTGGAAGGCCGGACCGTCGCCAACGAAATCAAAAGCAAACTCTATCTCCTGTCCGACAGCCTGCGGCGCAGACAAAGCGACGCGGCCCTCGTGCGCGTGGTCGTGCCGGTCAGCAGCGATCCGGCGGCCGCGGCCGCTCAGGGCCTGTCATTCGTGGGCGAGCTGCTCCCGCGGCTTGCGCCGCTCCTGTAGGAGGTTCGATGCGGTCCGCTCTCGTCGTCACGCTCGCCATCCTTTGTGCAGGTTGCACCAACGCGCAACGGAAAGCGGAGCGTTTCATGAGCGCCGGCGACGGCTACATCGGAGAGGGGCGCAACTACGCGGCGGCCATCGAATATCGGAACGCGATCAAGCAGGTGCCCGACTCGTCTGAGGCGCATCGCAAGCTCGGACTCGCGCATCTCGCGGCCGGCGACGCGGGCGCCGCGTACCAGGCGTTCACAAAGGCGGTCGATCTCGATCCGGCCGATGTCGAGCCACGCCTCGACGCCGGACGACTGCTGCTGAGAGCCGGGTTGTTCGAGCTGGCGCAAGTCCGCGCCGAGCAGGTTCTGGATCGCGAACCGGAGAATCTCGACGCGCAAATCGTCGCCGGACGCGCCCTCGCGCGCCTGCGCCGCACGGACGAGGCGCTGGCGATGCTGGCGCTCGCCGCCGGGACGACCAGGGACGCTCGCGCGTACGTGGCAATCGGCGAAATCAAGCAGTACGCGGGCGACGATGAAGGCGCCGAGCGCGCGTTCCGTGAGGCGATCGAAAGAAACCCGGCGCTCATCGAGGCCCGGACCACATTCGCCGCCTTTCTCCTCGAGTCCGACCGAATCGCGGACGCCGAGGAGCAACTCGTCGAGGCTCACCGCGCCGCCCCCGACGATGAGCTCGCAAACCGTGCATTGGCAGCCATTTACCTCGCCACCGAGCGTCCCGAGATGGCCGAGCCCTATATGAGGCGCGCCGCCGAACGGGTGGTCCAGAAATACGGGTCGTCGCTGGCCCTCGCCGACTTCTACGGCTCGCTTGGCCGGTTCGACGACGCCAAGGCGGCGCTGACCCGTATCGAACGTGCCGAGAGCACCGACGCCTCGGCCGCACAGGTGCGACTCGCCGCCCTCGAATACGCCTCGGGCGCCCGTGACGAGGGCCGTGCCCTCCTCAACCGCCTGCTCAAACACCGTCCTACACCCGAGGCGTTGGCTCTCGAGGCCCGGTTCAACGAAGCAGAAGGACGGTAGTCGGCAGCCATCAGTCGACAGTCATTGGTAGGGCGGACCTCTCAGGTCCGCCGGTACGTAGGGCGGACCTCTTAGGTCCGCCGGGTCGCCCGCCCTGAGCCCTGAGCCCTGAGCCCTGAGCCCTGAGCCCTGAGCCCTGAAAGACCCTAACCCCCTGACCCCCAAGCCCGTCTAACCTGTTCGGATGGACGCGACCGACGCAGCAGCCGTCCTGGCCCGCGCTCGGCAGGGCGACGGCGACGCTTTCCGCGTCCTGGTGGAGCGGCACAGCCGGCGTGCGTTCCAGCTCGCATTCCGCATGACCGGCAACGAGCAGGACGCAGAGGATGTCGTGCAGGAAAGCTTTCTACGAGCCTATCGGCAGCTGGGACGGTTCGAGGCGCGCGCCAACTTCGCGACGTGGCTGCACCGGATTGTCGCCAACTGCGCGGTGGACGTCATGCGGACGCGACATGCGAAGCAGCAGCGGGTCAGCGACCCGCTGGACGACGACGTCCCGGTTCAGGCTGAGACGCCGGGACCGCTGCGGCTGGCCGAGAGCAGCGAGGTGAAAGAGCGGGTCGGCTCGGCGCTCGCGGGATTGAGCCCACTCGAGCGCGCGGCGTTCGCGCTGCGGCATCACGAAGGCCGCTCGATCGAGGAGATCGGACGAACGCTCGGGCTCGGTACCAGCGCCTCGAAACACGCCGTGTTCAGGGCTGTGAAAAAACTCCGAGTGGCGTTGGCGCCGTACGCCGGATGACACCAGGCTTTAGACAGATGTAGGCCGGGTCTTTTTTAGACCCGGCGAGAAAGCCATGCACTACACCGAAGACGAACTGATTCTTTACTACTACGGCGAACACAGCCGGCGCGTGCCGGTGGAGCAGCATCTCAGCGAGTGCGCGTCCTGCCGGGCGCTCTACCGCGACATCACCGCCAGCCTGGCGCTGATCGCCGAACCGGACGTCCCCGAGCGCGACGATCGATACGGTCTCGAGGTCTGGCAGCGGATCCGGCATCAGCTGCCGGAGCAGGAATCGCCGTGGTGGGTCGTGTGGATGAGACCGCAGCGTCTCGCTTTCGCCGGGGCTGCCGTCGCCATCGTCCTGGCGGCATTTGTGGCGGGACGATCGTGGCCGCGGCCGGAGACTCCGATTTCGCAGGTGGCCACGGTGAATGGAGGGTCTTCGCTCGGACCAGGGTCTTCGACTGCGCTCCGGCCCGATGCCGGCGAGCGCGTGCGGCTTGCGGCGGTGGGCGATCACCTCGAGCAGTCGGAGCGGATCCTGCTCGATTTCGTGAACGCCTACGGCACGGCCGATCGGCCCGCCGACGTGAGCGCCCAGCAGCTGGGGGCGGCCGATCTGATTGCCGCGAACCGCTTGTATCGCGACGCGTCCGCCGACGCAGGCGACGAGACGGTCGCTGTGCTGCTCGATGAGCTCGAACGCAGTCTGCTGGAGCTCGTGCACGGTCCTGCGACGCTGACGGCCGTGGAGCTGGACCAGATTCGCATGCGGCTGGACGCCGCCGCCCTGCTGTTCAGGGTGCGCGTGCTCTCCGAAGAATTGCGCGAGCGCGAGCTCGCCCCGATCACGCCCAGGAAAACCATATGAACAGACTGACTACTCTCGTGTGCGCCGGATCGATTGTCATCGCGGGGAGCGCTGCGTCGGCACAGACGCCGGCGCCCTGGTTCGTGCCCCCGCCGCTGCCGCCGATGCCCGTGATGCCAGTATTGCCGGCCGTGCCGCCGCTACCGCCGATGCCACCGCTGCCACCGCTGCCGCCTCTGCCGCCGTCTGACTTCGATTTTGATTTCGATTTCGACTTCGATTTTCCGGCATCGGCCTTCGCCTTCGACCTTCAGGCAAGACCGCAGCCGGCACCACGGCCTGCGGCGCCGCCGGCGCCACCGAGACCTCCCAGCGCTGGCTCCGCCGATCGGCTGTACCGAGGAGGGCCGTTCGCAGATCGACGCCGGTCGCTTCGAACGGGCACTGGAAACGATGGACCGCGTCGCGGCGTCGACCAATAGCACGCGATCAGACGCCGCGCTCTACTGGAAAGCGTACGCGCAGTGGAAGCTGGATCAGCGCGCCGAGGCGCTGGCCACGCTGGCCGACATGCGCAAGCGGTTTGCGCAGAGCCGCTGGGCGAAAGACGCCCAGGCGCTGGACGTCGAGATTCGCCAGCGGTCGGGCCAGTCGGTGTCGCCTGACGGACAAGCGAGCGAGGAGCTGAAGCTGCTCGCGCTGCGCGGACTGATGAACAGCGATCCCGACCGCGCGATTCCGATGATCGAGCAGCTGCTGGCCGGGCCCAGCACGGTCCGTGTAAAGGAAAATGCGCTGTTCGTCCTCAGCCAGAGCCGCTCGGCGCGCGCCCGCGAGATCATCGGCGCCGCCGCCAAAGGCAACGTCAATCCCGACCTGCAGCTCCGCGCCATCCGCTACATCGGCGCCATCGGCGGGCCGGAGAGCCGTCAGATCCTGGACGATGCCTATCGGGGGACGACTGACGTGGCGGTCAAGCGCGCGATCATCCGCAGCCTTGGTTCGGGGGGCGATCGGCAACGGCTGCTGGCGCTGGCCAAGTCCGAAACATCTCCGGAGCTGCGCGGCGAAGCGGTCAGGTCGCTGGGCGCGATGAATGCAACCGCCGAGCTCGACGAGCTCTATCAGAGCGAGTCGTCCGTCGACGTGAAAAACCAGATCCTCCGCGGGATGGTCGCGAGCGGCAGCATCGGCTCGCTGACGAAGCTCGCCACGTCGGAGAAGGATCCGGCGCTGCGCCGCTCGGCCATCCGCAACCTCGGCGCGATGGGCACGACCAAGACCGGCGATACGCTGCGATCCATCTACACGTCGGATAGCAGTCCCGAGGTCCGGACGGAAGTGATCGACGCCTTGTCGCTTCAGCAGAATGCGACGGTGCTGGTCGCCCTGGCGCGCGTCGAAAAGGACGCGCAACTGAAGCGCCGGATGGTGGAGCGGCTGTCCTCGATGAAGTCGAAGGAGGCCACGGACTACTTGCTCGAGCTGTTGAAATGAACACAAGGGTGCAGGGTGCCGGGGGCAGGGTGCTGGGTGCTCGGTGCAGGGTGCTGGGTGCCTGGTGCTGGGTGCTCGTCTCGTTCGCGCTTGCTGGTGAGGTGGGAGCTCAGACGCTCGGTCGACAGATCGATGCGATCGCGGCCAAGGGTGGGGTGACCTGGATCAGCTATCGCGTGCCGATGGCAGGTGGACCGCGGCGGATGTGCTGTTTCGACTCGTCGAACAGACAAGCCGGTGACTGCTGCGGGCGCTGTCGTCTGGAACAGGGCGACGGTGTGATGCTGTCCAGCGCTGATGCGCCGGCGCCCGGATCGCGAATCGTGGTGGAACCGCCCTCCGACATGCGAGTGTTCGTGCGGGTCGAGAACCGGGCGGTCGTCAGGTTGCGGACCTTCTCACTCGACTGCGACGTCGACGCCGGCGGAATGCCGGTCGTGCCACTCGAGAACGTCAGCGTCGATGAGAGCGTGGCCTGGCTCATGACGATCGTGCGGTCCACCGGCGGAGAGGACACGGTTCGCATGCCGGCGCTTTCGGCGCTCGGACTTCACCCCGGCAACGCGGCGACCGATGCGCTGCTCGGATTCGCGCGCAACGACGAACGGCCGCGTATCCGCAGCCAGGCGCTGTTCTGGCTGTCGCAACGGGCCGGCAACGAAGTGATCCGCACGCTCAGCAACGCGGTCGACAACGATCCGGAGCTGGAAGTGAAACGCCGGGCGGTATTCGCCATCAGCCAGCTGCCGCGCGCCGAAGGAGTGCCGTTGCTGATCGAACTGGCGCGCACGCATCGCTCGCCGGAAATCCGGCGGCAGGCGATGTTCTGGCTGGGACAATCGAAAGATCCGCGCGCCGTCGAATTCTTCGAGCAGGTGCTGCGCTCAAAATAACTTCGTCAATTTCGTGTTTCGAGCGTGCCTTCTTACGATGCTCGCGATCCGGCCTCGTCGAGAATTTTCTGAATCTGTTCGGCGGTGAGCGTCCGGTTGGACGCCTTGGCCGCGGCGAAGATCCGATCCACGACCTCGTCGGTGGCCGGCAGCCCGCGGCTCTCGAGCCAGAAGATGACGTTCGACTTGCCCGACATCGGTCCGACGTCGATCTGCTGCGCCCGGCCGACCAGCGTGGCAGGCACGGCCGAGTAGACGGCATCCATCAGCGCGCGATCGTTCTTGCGAAACGCCTTCATGACCGCTGCGGCATGAACGCCAGTCGCAGTGCGGAACGCGTCGCAGCCGAGGACCGGGTAGTTGGCAGGAATGGGCACATCACACACCCGCGACACCGCTTCGCAGTAGGCGGGCAGCTTCGACAGATCGCGGTCGATGGTCCCGTTCATCACCAGATTGACGAGCAGCAGATCGATCGGCGTGTTGCCCGATCGTTCGCCGATGCCCAGCGCGGTGCCGTGCAGCCGGGTGGCCCCGGCTTCCAGTGCGGCCAGCGCGCAGGCGACGCCGAATCCGCGATCGCGGTGGCCGTGCCAGTCGATGCCGGCCTCCGAGCCGAGTTCGGCCACGAGATGCTTCACGAATCGCACCACCGCCCGCGCCCCGGCGGGCGTCGCATGCCCAACCGTATCGGCGACGCACAACCGCGATGCCCCGGCCCGGAGCGCGGTGGTAAAGAGCGCGCGCAGCGACGCCGGATCGGCGCGGGTGGTGTCCTCGGTGACGTACATCACCTTCAGGCCTTCCTTCACCGCGAAGCCGATCGCCTCCTCGGTGGCCCTCTGGAGGAATTCGATGGTCCACCCTTCGGCGTACTGCCGGATCGGGCTCGAGCCGATGAATGCGCCGCATTCGATCGGCACGCCGGTTCGCTGGACGATGTCCGCGATCGGCTTCAGGTCTGCGACCAACGTGCGCGCGGCGCAGTTGGCCGTGATGTGCAAGCGCCGCTCGGCGATCGATCGCGCCAGCCGCTCGACGTCGCGGGCGACATGCGGACCGGCACCGGGCAGGCCGATATCGGCGGTGTCGATGCCGAGCCCGTCCATCCGCTCGAGGAGGTCGAGCTTCTCCTCGATCGCCGGCGTGCGCACCGACGGCGACTGCAGCCCGTCGCGCAGCGTCTCATCGTCGAGCATCACGACCGGCGGCGCGGCCGTCGTCTCGGCATTCCAGTCGTGGATGAGCGGATGAATCACAGACATGGGTCCCCCGGCTTCGGTCGACGCGCCGCGACGGCGATGCCGATGAGGCCGATCGTCAGGACGACCGAAGCAGCGCCGGTGGCGATCACGAGCGCCCGCGACTGGGCGGCGCGCATCCACGGTCCGGCGAGCACGTAGGGCGCCGATTCAGAAACCGCGGTCGCGGCCGCGTAGACATATTCGCGTCCCTCGACGACCAGAATGCGATCGAACACGACGTTCCAGACGACGACGGCGAACGCGAGCCAGAGGATGACTGCCAGGCGGACGCGCCGAGTCACTTCGGGAATTATCGCACGCGTCCTCAGCGGAACAGATTACTCAGCTGCCCATCCGCGTCGAGCGATGCGCTCGCCCATTTCGAGAGCGCGGACGGCGTCAGCGGGTCCAGCTTGGGCAGCTCGCCGATCACGGTGACGCGGCCGAACGCTTCGATCGCCTCGCGGTTGTCGCGATTCGGCCGCCCCACCATGATCACGCCGGCCACGGACAGCGACCGGGCGCGCAGCGCTTCGATGGTCAGCAGCGTGTGGTTGATGGTGCCGAGCCGCGCCCGCGCGACGAGCACCACCGGCAGCCCGAGCCGGTTGATGAAGTCGATCATCAACGTATGGTCGTCGAGCGGGACGAGCACACCGCCGGCGCCTTCGACGATCCACCGGTTGGACGGAGGCTGCGCGGTAATGACTTCGACCAGCGCGCGGACGTCGATCGGTTCACCGCTCAAGCGCGCCGCGAGATGCGGCGACACCGGTCGCCGCAGGCGGACACCCTCGGACAACACTTCGGCGGTCGAGCAGCCGCCAAGACGGCGAACCTCGCGCGAGTCACTGTCTTGTTCAGCGCCGGTCTGGATCGGCTTCCAGTAACGGACCGGCGATTCGCGCCGGTAGCGGTGCATCATCGCCGCGGCGACAACGGTCTTGCCAATGCGCGTATCGGTGCCGGTCAGAAACACGCCGCTGAGCAGGATATGCCCCCCTTGGCCCGCTGGCGCGGGCTGGACCGCCCGGAATCAGGGGCGGCATTCGCAAACGCGAAGCCGGGTCCAACAGGACCCGGCCTACATTCGATTGTTTGTAGGGCGGGTCCTTTCGGACCCGCCGTTCTCCGGCATCAGGTGCATGCCCAGCCGGGTAAGCAGCTGGTTGTCGTGGCTCTGGCCGGGGTTGGGCGTCGTGAGCAGCCGCTCGCCGAGGAAAATGGAATTCGCTCCCGCGAGGAAGCAGAGCGCCTGCGCTTCGTCGGTCAGCGACAGCCGGCCGGCACTCAAGCGGACAAACGACGCCGGCATGAGGATTCGCGCGGTGGCGATCGTGCGGACCAGTTCCAGGGGATCTTCCGGCGGCAGGTCGGCGAGCGGCGTGCCGTCGACCCTGACCAGCAGGTTGACCGGCACGCTCTCCGGATGCGGCTCGAGCGCCGCCAGCTGCTGCAGCAGGCGGTAGCGGACGCCGCGATCCTCGCCCATCCCGATGATGCCGCCGCAGCACACGGTGATGCCGGCACGGCGCACGCGCGCCAGCGTCTGCAGGCGATCGTCGTAGGTGCGGGTCGTGATGATCCGGCCGTAAAACTCCGGCGACGTATCGAGATTGTGGTTGTAGGCGGTGAGGCCCGCGCCGGCCAGCGCGTCGGCCTGCGCCTGGTTGAGCATGCCGAGCGTGCAACAGGCCTCCATGCCGAGCCGGCGCACCACCTGCACCATGTCGAGGACGCGCTCGAACGGCGGGCCGTCGGGCACGTCGCGCCACGCCGCCCCCATGCAGAACCGGGTCGCGCCCTGCTCGCGCGCACGCGTCGCCGCCTCCGTCAGCTCGTCGAGCGTGACCAGTTCCGTGCGCGCCACGCCGGTCCGATAGTGCGCCGACTGCGGACAGTAGGCGCAGTCTTCAGGACAGCCGCCGGTTTTGATGCTGAGCAGCGTGCACCCCTGGACCTCATCGGCTCGATGGTTCGCGCGATGGATGGTCTGCGCACGAAACACGAGATCGGGCAGCGCCGCCGTGTAGATGGATTCGATATCGGCGATGGTCCAGTCGTAGCGCAGTGTGGCGGACGGATCACTCATGCGTCCGCCGAGTCTAGCATGCGCCGTAAAACGCCGCCGCGAGCAGCGTCGCCGCCGCCCCAGCCACAGCGAGGATCAGCGGCGCAGGTGAGCGGCGCCGGCGAATCGGCGCCGGCTTGAACTTCGCCTCGGTGGTCGCCGTGCCGCATCGATAGCAGATGAGGGCTTTGTCGGCGATCTCGGTCCCGCACTGGCGGCACTGCATCTAGAACTTCAGATTGTAGAGCACCTTGAAGTTCCTACCCATTTCCGGCACAACATCCTTGATGAGCGACAGATGGTTCCGATACAGCGTGTCGTTCAGGTTGTCGACACGCGCGGTGATCGTGCTCAACGCTCGCCCCGATGCGAACGAATATGAGGCGAACAGCTTCAGCAGCGCGAACCCGTCGGTCGGCGTCTCGGCGCCGGACACGCGATCCTGCTGACCCGTGCCGACCACTTCGCCGCCCAGCTGAAACGCATTTCGCTGATAGCGGAGACCGGCGCGCAGACGAAATGGCGGCATGCGCGGCAGCGGATCGCCGCTGTCGGAGAGTGAGCCGCGAACGAAATCGGCGCCGAACTCGGCAAACACCGTCGGCGTCAGCTGCAGGTCGGCATGGGCCTCGATCCCCTGCAGCACGGCATCCGCGCCCAGGAAGTCGACAATCGCCACTTCCTCTTCTTCCGTGCCGCCGCCTTCCTCCTCGTCGTGCCCGACCAGCTCGCGACCGGGAAAGCGCGCCGCGAACTCCTCTTCACGCGCCGCGAACTCCTCCTCGGAGATTTGCTGGCGGAAAATGAAATTGCTGACGTCGTTGCGGAAGTAGGTCAGCTCGCCCGAGGCTCGACCCGAGCGCCACCGGAGCGAGAGATCGACTCCCAGCGCATGCTCCGACTCAAGCTCCGGGTTGCCAAGCTCGATCGCGAAGTTGCCGTGATGCAGGCCGTAGAAGAACAGCTCCTCGAGGGCCGGATTGCGCGCGGCGCGCGCCAGGCTGGCGGCGAGCGTCAACCGATCGTCGGCCGCGGCCGGCCGCAGCAACACGCCGCCAGACACTGAGCCGTTGGTGAACTCACGCCGCGGCTCGCCGATTGGCTCGAACATCGCACGATCGGCGCGCCCGCCGAACTGCACCGTGACGTGCGGCCAGGTCAGCTCCTCGTAGACAAAGGCCGCGAAGCCGCCTTGATCGACTGGCGGAGAGAGCGCTTCGGCGCCTTGCGCATCGAACGCGCGGTCGAGCACCCAGGCTCCGACACTGCCCTTCATCCGGCCGAACTGCCGATGCGATCCCATCAGCTCGAGTTCGGTCGTGTCGTTCTTGAACGCCGTCCCGACCTCTTCGCCTTCGAGCTCATCGTGCTGGTATCGCCGAATCGCCAGGGTCGCACGAAACGTGTCGAACACCCCCGACAGCCCCTGCGCACCGCCTCTGAGCGAGAACGAGTGCCGGCGCGGCGTCAATTGCAGGATGCCGCCTTCGACAACCGGAATCCCGTATTTCGTGTCGTCGTAGCCGTAGCTGCCGCCGAAATATCCGCTCTCCCTCGTCCACGACACGCCGACGTTGCCGAAGCCGCTGCGCGATTGAGAGTTGTCAATCTCGCCGTCTGGCGTGTTCACGTCCCCCGATCGTCGGCCGCCCCCGCCCACGTGCAGCGCGAACGTGCCGTTGCCGGCCAGCAGATCGCCGGCGCCGGCCGCTTCGGTCGCCGCCGATCCGAGATCCAACGTGACGTTGCCGCTCGCCACCTGAACCGGGCGCGTCGGAATGTCCTCGGTAATGACGTTGACCAGCCCGCCAATCGCGTTCGCTCCGTAGAGCAGCGTCGCCGGCCCGCGCACGACTTCGATGCGCCGGGCCGCTGCTGGATTGACGCTGACGCCGTGGTCCCCCGACTGGCTCGAGAGGTCGCCGATCCGCTGCCCGTCCTGGAGAATCTGCACGCGATCGCCGTCGAGACCGCGGATCACCGGCCGCGAGGGCGCCGGTCCGAAACTGCGTGATGAGACGCCCGGCTGGTTCTCGAGTGTCGCCCCCAGCGACATCTCGAGCTGCTTGGTCAACTCCTGGCCCGCCAGCACCGAAGTCGGCTGATAGGCCTCGAACTGACTGCGTCCGTCGGCGCTCACCGAGACCACTTCCTCGAAGTGAAGCTCCGGATCGACGCGGATATCGACCGCCGCGGCCGGCGTGGCCGCCACCGTCACTTCAGTGCGCCGCGACGAGTAGCCCGACGATCGGACGGACAGGTGATAAGTACCCGGCGGGACATTCTCGAACGTGAACATGCCGTCGGCTCCGGAGGTCGTCTGGACCCGGAGCTCGTCGAGCTGCACCATCGCGCCGGCAAGCGGCTCGCCGGTGAATGAATTGAGCAAACGGCCGGAAAATTGTGAACCGGCTTGAGCGCCGACACCCGCGGCGAATAGAAGGCATCCGCCGCACGTGAGCGCCGCGCACACATATGCACGCATACACACCCCCACACGAATTGACTGACTTTGCAGACCAGTAGGGCGGGTCCGTTTGGACCGCCCAGTGAATCAGTCCTGAACGGGGGGAGAACGGCCGGCGCGGCGCGGCGTGAGCACCGCGCTTTCGAAGGCTGCCTGCAGCGCAACCGCGGAACCCACTGCCGCCAGGTGGCTGGCGGCGGCCGGGGGCTGGGTCGAATCGCTCGAGCCCACCGGGCTCGAGGTGCATGATGAGCAGTGCTGCGGGGTTTTGAGATGGCAGACGAGGTCGTGATGCTCGAACGGCGCGGCGGTGAGCACCGCCGCGTGCAGCATCAATCCCAGCAGCGCGAAGCGCTTCAGCCTGAGACGAAGCCTGCCGTGCATGGCTCGATGATACGCGTTTTGACCGACCAACCGTTAACCGAACAGCTGCTGGCTGATTCGTGACAGCGGCTCGCGGCCGTAGACGTCCCGCGGCAGCTGCCGGACCACGACCCGCGGATACCGCTTGAACCGACGCGCGATCTCCTCGAGGTAGGTGCGCTCCTGCTCCTTCCGCGACAGGAAAAACTCACCCTCGAGATCGTCGGGCAGCACGCGATTGACGATGATCCCGCCCAGGTCGATGCCGGCGTCGGACAGCAGCTCGGCGGCCCGCGACGTCTCCTCGATGACCAGCCGCTCCGGTAGCATGACGAGCACGAACGAGGTGCGCTTGCGATCGGTGATGATGCTCCGCAGCCGCGACACCCGCTCGTGCCGGCGTTCGAGCGCCTCGAGCACTGGATCGGCTCTGGCGGCGGCTTCGGCCGTCTGCTCGCTGCCTCGATCGATCTCGACGACTGCCCGGCGATGTCGGACGAGCGCCTGGATCCAGGTCGTGATTGCCTCGGGCATCCGCAGCAATTGCAGCGTGTGACCGGTGGGCGCCGTGTCGAACACGATCAGGTCGTAAGTGTTCGCGCGGCCGGTAATCAGGTCGATCATCCGGTCGAGCAGCGCGACTTCTGAAAGGCCCGGCGATGCGGCGGCCATGTCGATCTGGCGATGCGCCTGATGGATGACATTCGGGCTGAACATCCGCTCGATGTCCCGTTTGACGTCGGCGATATAGCGCCGCGCCTCCTGCTCGGCATCGATTTCGACGGCGGTCAGCTGCGGCAGGATTTCGCGCTCGGCCGGACCAATCGACCGTTCGAAGATGTCGGCGGTCGAGTGCGCGGGATCGGTCGAGACGAGCAGGACCCGCCGGCCGCGCTGGCTGGCCGCGAGCGCAAAGGCCGCCGAGCAGGTGGTCTTCCCGACCCCACCCTTGCCGCCGAAGAACACCACCTGCTGCGACAGCAGATCGTCGAGCGTCGTCAACAACACGGCAGGCTGCCGATTGGCGAATGCTCGATCCCCATTCGACGATGCCAGGCGTGGAACTGCTCGAGGAGGTAGGGATACACCTCGAGCAGGTAGAGCGTGGCGGGATTGGGAAGCGCGGTCGCTTCCATGAAGCACAGGAGCAGAAACAGATCGTTCAGCTCGCCGGTCTGGCGGCGCAGCTCGTGCTCGTAGCGGCCATAGGCGGCGCCGTGCAGGAAATCGGCGAACCGCTGGCGGAATTCGTCCCACGACATAGGTGCAGGCCGCGCGATTGGACGTCTGTCTCAGCGGCCGAAAATGAATCTCAGCTGAAAGGCCCAGCCGCCGAGGTCCGATTCCCCGTCCGCGCCTTCCGTGATATCGCCCGACGTGTAGGCTTGCGACAACCCGGCGTTGCCGAAAATGCCGGTGACCCGCGTTCGCTCGACCCCGGCCGCGATGCCCACCCAGCGGTGAGCGCGGATCTCGACGCCGCCCTGAAAGACCGCGCCGTTGCGGTCGACGTCCAGGTTCTCGTCGGGCAAGGCGAAATCCGACTCCTCGGTGTAGGCATACGAGGTGATACCTGCACCGACGTAGGGGATGATGCGCGGCGACAGTCGGAATCGGTAGCCGCCGAGCGCCTTCCATGACTTGATCGTCGAGCGCAGCGGAATGCCCAGTTTGAAGACGTTGCCGCCGCTGACCAGGACGCGCTCGCCCACCAGTTGGCTGTTGTCGCGTGCGATCCGCGACAGGCCAACCTCGCCGTAGATCCTGCCCTCCCAGACGGCAACCTGTAGTCCTGCCCCCCAGAACGGCGCCGACGTTTCGCCGAAGACGTTGTCGAACGTGTCGTCAGCGGAGAACTGCTGCTGGCTGATGTCGAGAATACCCCGCACCACGACGGGCGGCAGATCGTCGTCACCGAGCGAGAATGGACCCTGCGCCGCAGCCGGCGCCGACACCGCCAGGAGACCCAACAGAAGAATCGCGGTCCTCATTTGGCGGCTCCAATCCCGAACATGGCGTTGCGGACGTTGATCAGCCCGTGGCCGAAGAAGTTGTCGCGGCCCGGCGTGCCCAGATCGACGGCGGTTCGCTTCAGAATGTCCTCGATGGCCGCCGGATTGGTAATCCCCTGCTGCATCAGCATGGCGGCGGCGCCGCTGATGTGCGGCGCCGCCATCGAGGTGCCGGCGTAGCCGATGTAGTTGTAGATATCGAAGCGCGGCGCGACGTACTGTGAGGGTTGTCGGGCAAATGTGTCGGTGAAGGTGAAGTCGAACGTCTGCTGCACGACGAAGCTGTCAATCCCGGTGAAACCTGACGTGAAGCCGTCGCCGCCCGGCGCGGCCAGCTCGACGTAGGCCCCGGAGGTCGAATACGACGCATGCCCCCGGTTCCGATCGATTGCCGCCACCGACACCGCGCCGTTGACCCGGGAACAGATCTCAGCCAGCACCTGCAGCGGATTGCCCTGGTCGAACGAGTTGCCGGCCGCCACGGCCACGAACGCGCCGCGCGACACCGCGTAGCGGATCGCCTCCTCCACGACGAATGAGGGTGGGCCGGTCCGGCCGATGCTCATGTTCAGGACCTTGGCGCCGCTGTCGACCGCATAGCGGATTCCCCGCGCGACGATGTCGTCGGTCGCGAGGTTCGGTGCACCGAACAGGTAATCCCAGAGGCTGTCGATCACTTTGACCGGCATCAGCCTGACGTTGAACGCCACGCCCGCCGTCCCGATTGAGTCGTTGGTGAGCTGGCCGATGGTGCCGCTGACGTGGGTGCCGTGGCCATCGAAGTCGAGCGGGTTGTTGTTGTCCCAGATGAAGTCGAACGGGAACACGAATCTGCCCTGCCGGGTGGCGTCGATGAGCTGACTGGCGGCGGCGTACGGAATCGTCTGGAACCCGAGAGTGGGATAGACGAGCGATCCCACCTGAAATCCGGGGATGAAGACGTTGAGCGTTCCGCTGCGGAAGGCGACGCCCGAGTCGAGCACCGCGACGATGATCTCGGACCCGGCGCCAGGCTGAATATCCCACGCGGGCTCGAGGTTCAGAGTACGGTAGGTTCCACTGTCGAGTCGTGTAGAGCGGATCGTTCGGCCGAAGCATCGTCTGCCAGCGGTAAGCCGCCTGCGCGTTCGCCACCACGTCGGCGTGCTGCGACTTCAAGGCTGTGGCCATCGCCTCGGGATCTTCAGACGCCGCGATCTGCACGATGTCGAAGTCCGCGTGCGACGGTCGTGGTGAAATGACCGCCGACGGCGAAGCGGATCGGACTGCTGCATTGCGCTGCGTCAGCGGCGAGTCCGGATGGAATCGGACGATGACGCGTCCTGGCGCGACGGCTCGGGCGCTGGCGCCCTGACCGTCATTTCGAACCGCTGACTCGACCGCGGCCTTCAGGCGCGACGCCGGCGCATTGGGCGCGTGACTCGTATCCATCGACAAGCCGAGGTCGATGGCCGGAAGAGCGACATCGTTGATGACGATGCCGGGCCGTTGCGCGCGAGCGGCGTAGGCCGCCAGCGCGATGAGAGCGACTACAATGGGAATCCGCACAGACATGGATGTATTCTAGCGGGGAAGCCCGATAATCAATCAGTGGCCAAAACACTCTTTCACAAGGTCTGGGATGCTCACGCGGTCCGCGTGCTGTCGAGCGGGCAGACGCAGCTGTTCGTCGGCCTGCATCTGATTCACGAAGTCACCAGCCCGCAGGCGTTCGACATGATGCGTCAGCATGGCTGGCGCGTCGCCTACCCGGAGCGGACGTTCGCGACCGTCGACCACATCGTGCCGACCAGCTCGCAGTCGCGCCCCTTCATCGATCTCACGGCCGAAGAGATGACCACCGCGCTGGAGCGGAACTGCCGCCAGTACGGGATTCAGCTCTGGGCGCCGGGCGCGGACGGCGCCGAACACCAGGGGATCGTCCACGTCATCGGACCGGAGCTCGGCCTGACTCAGCCGGGCATGACGATCGCCTGCGGCGACAGCCACACCTCGACGCACGGTGCGCTCGGCGCGATCGCCTTCGGCATCGGGACATCTCAGGTCCGCGACGTCCTGGCGTCACAGTGCCTCGCCCTCGATCCGCTGAAAGTGCGGCGGATTGAAGTGAACGGCCAGCTGGCGCCCGGCGTCTACGCCAAGGACGTCATCCTGACGATCATCCGGCGGCTCGGCGTCAACGGCGGCGTCGGCTTCGCCTACGAATACGCAGGGGCGACGCTCGATCGGATGTCGATCGACGAGCGGATGACGATCTGCAACATGTCGATCGAGGGCGGTGCACGCGTCGGCTACGTCAATCCGGACGAGACGACGTTTGCCTACCTGAAGGGGCGGCGGTTCGTGCCAGCCGGTGCGGCCTTCGAGCGCGCCGTCTCCTGGTGGCGGCAAATCGCCTCGGATGCCAGCGCGGTGTACGACGACAGGGTCACCCTCGACGCCACGTCCATCGAGCCGACCGTGACATGGGGCATCAATCCCGGCCAGTCGGTCGGCATCCGCGAGCCGATTGCCGACTCGGCCGACGAAGAGGCACTCGCGTTCATGGGGTTCGAGCGTGGCGGACATCTCGAAGGCACGCGCATCGATGTGGCGTTCATCGGCTCGTGCACCAATGGCCGGCTGTCGGACCTCGAAGAAGCAGCCAGGCTCGTGCGCGGGCGCCGGGTGGCGTCACACGTCAAGGCGCTGGTCGTGCCGGGATCACAAGCAGTGCGGCGGGCTGCTGAA
This sequence comes from uncultured Acidobacteriota bacterium, assembly GCA_963728825.1. Classification (GTDB taxonomy): domain Bacteria; phylum Acidobacteriota; class Vicinamibacteria; order Vicinamibacterales; family CAVVIG01; genus CAVREM01. The sequence continues at coordinate 248,986 of CAVSLA010000004.1, read as the reverse complement.
GCCAAGGGCCTGCACGAAATCTTCACGCGGGCGGGCTTCGAATGGCGCGGCGCCGGCTGCTCGATGTGCCTCGCGATGAACACCGACAAGCTCGAAGGCCGACAGGTGTGCGCCTCATCGTCGAACCGGAACTTCAAGGGCCGCCAGGGCAGTCCGACGGGTCGTACGTTACTCATGAGCCCCGCGATGGTCGCCGCCGCCGCCGTCGCAGGCGAAGTGGTGGATGTCCGGAGCATGTTGGAGACGGTCCCCGCATAAGCGCCTGCGGCCATGCGAGCCCGAGGACGAGCAACTCCGAGGGCGAGCATCATCGAAGAACGCGCTGGGGGTGGGGCCCCAGCGCCATTGAAAAAAGTAGACGATGTCAGCCATTACCAAGGTGACCGGACGAGGATTGCCGCTTCGCGGCGACGATCTCGACACCGACCGCATCATGCCCGCGCGGTTTCTGCGCGCGGTGACCTTCGAAGGTCTCGAGCGGCACGTGTTTGAAGACGATCGAGCGGCCAATCCGAAGCACCCGTTCAACGACTCACGCTACCGGGGCGCTGCCATCCTGGTGGTGAACCGCAATTTCGGATGTGGCTCGTCGCGCGAGCACGCGCCGCAAGGCCTCGCGCGCTTCGGTATCACGGCAATCGTCGGCGAGTCGTTCTCGGAAATCTTTCTGGGCAACGCGGCCGTACTCGGGATGCCCTGCTTCACATCCGACAGGGCGTCGATCGACCGGCTGCAGTCGGCGATTGAAGCCGCCCCCGAAACGGTCATCGACGCGAACGTCGAGACCGGCGCCGTATCGGCCGGCGAGATCACGCTCGCGGGAAGCATTCCGGCCGCCTTGCGCGACGCGTTCGTCAGCGGTCAGTGGAACCCGACCGCCATGCTGCTCGAGCGCTTCGAAGAGATTCGCGCGGTGTCGGACAAGCTTCCGTACATCACGGGGTTCCATGCGTAGGGCGGACCGGGTTGAGCGGACCGGGTTGATACGTAGGGCGGACCGGGTTCATACGTAGGGCGGACCGGGTTCATACGTAGGGCGGACCTCTTAGGTCCGCCATCAGTGCGTGGATAAAGAAATGCGCGTCATGCCGGGTTCCCGGTTCGTGGTGAACGCGGTCGCTCTGGCGGCCGCGTTCCTGATGGGGTGCTCCCAGGAGCCGGGTGCGGACCTGCCACCGGCTGGCGCAGCTCCCGTTCGCGAGGTCCCCGTCGACATTCATTCGTTCGCCAAGCCGTCCGAGGCGCGGGTCACACACGTCGCGCTCGATCTGCGGGCCGACATGGCGGCGCGCCAGCTCCATGGCACGGCGACGCTGACCGTTCAGCGGCGCGCCGGTGCCGCGGAGCTGGTCGTCGACACTCGCGATCTCGTCATCGAGAAAGTCACCGACGGGAGCGGAGCCGAACTGCGGCACGCGCTTGGTGAGGCCGACCCGATCAAAGGTCGGCCGCTGACCATCACGCTTCCCGAGCGTGACGCGCCGATCGTCATCACCTACCGGACCAGTCCGACTGCGGGCGCGCTGCAATGGCTGACACCACAGCAGACCGCTGGCAAGCGTCTGCCCTATCTGTTCTCGCAGGGGCAGGCCATCCTGACGCGCACCTGGATTCCGACCCAGGACAGCCCGGGCATCCGCCAGACCTACAGCGCACGGATCACCGTGCCGGCCTCGCTGCGCGCCGTGATGAGCGCGGAACAGATCTCGGGCAGCGCACCGGCTTCGTCGCAGGCCGGCGACCGGACGTTCGAGTTCCGGATGACGCATCCAGTGCCGCCCTATCTCATCGCGCTGGCGATCGGCGACATCAGCGACCAGGCGATCGGCCCGCGCACGGCGGTGTATGCCGAACCATCCGTACTGAAGGGCGCCGTATCCGAATTCGCCGACCTCGAGCGGATGGTCGAGCAGGCCGAGCCGCTGCTCGGTCCGTACCGATGGGGGCGCTACGACCTGCTGGTGCTGCCGCCGTCGTTTCCGTTCGGCGGGATGGAGAACCCGCGGCTGACCTTCGCCACGCCGACGATCCTCGCCGGCGATCGCTCGCTCGTGTCACTCGTCGCGCACGAGCTCGCGCACTCATGGTCCGGCAACCTGGTGACCAATGCGACCTGGAGCGACTTCTGGTTGAACGAGGGCTTCACCACCTACGTCGAGTTCCGGATCATGGAGGCGGTCTACGGCAAGGAACGCGCGGACATGCTGCGCGTGCTCGGTCGGCGGGCGCTGCAGGCCGAAGTCGAGCGGCTAGGCGGCCCCGGTTCACGCGAAACCATCCTGCACCTCGACCTGACCGGCAAAGACCCTGACGAAGGTGTCACCGACATCGCCTACGAGAAAGGCGCGCTGTTCGTGCAGACCATCGAAGCGGCCGTCGGGCGGGAGCGGTTCGATACATATCTGCGGTCGTACTTCGATCGCCATGCGTTTCAATCGATGACGAGCGCGATCTTTCTGGAAGACATCCGGCGCCATTTGCTGTCCGGCGACGCCGAGCTCGAGAAGCGGCTCCGCCTCGATGAGTGGGTCTACCAGCCGGGGATTCCGGACAACGCGGCGGTCGTGACATCACCAGCGCTGGATCGCATCGAGCAGCTGACCAAGACCTTTGCGGGCGGGGCATCAGCGGCGTCGCTGAACGCCAAAGGCTGGACGACGCAGGAGTGGCAGCACTTCCTGGATAACCTGCCGCAAAAACTGACGCCGGCCCAGCTCCAGGATCTCGACCGGACCTATAACCTGACGAATCACGGCAACAGCGAGATCCTGTTCTCGTGGTTCCGGATCGCGATTCGCAACAACTATCGTGCGGCGATGCCCGCCCTCGAACGCTTCCTCACCAATCAAGGCCGGCGGAAGTTTCTCCGGCCGCTCTACGAAGATCTGATGAAGCAGGACTGGGGGCAGGCCGAGGCACGGCGCATCTACGCAGTCGCACGACCGTCGTACCACTCGGTGTCGACGTCGACGCTGGACGGCATCGTCAAGTAGTCCAAGCGAGCAACTTATTGGGTTGGTTCTCGCGGAGGCCGAAGCTTCCGCCTTGGGGCCTGACCTGTCAAAGGGTTTTCGCGGCAGCCGTATCCCGCCGGCCCCCTCACCCAGTCCGGCGGCAACCGGCGCCATTGCACTGTTCGTTCAGGCTTCCGACTTCTCCTGCGCGACTGCGAGAAATGCATTCGCCGCATGCGAGCGATGCGCCTTCCGGCAGACGAGCATCAGCTGACGCCGGCGCGAGACACCGGCCACCGGAATCGCCACGAGGCGGCCGCTCGCCAGTTCCGTGATCGCGCAACGCCGCGGCAACAGCGCGACGCCGAGCTTCAACTCGACCGCGCGCTTGATGCCGTCGAGGCTCGGCAGCGCGATCACCATCTTCAGCTGGATGTGATGCTGTTCGAAGAGGCGCAGCACGCGCTCGCGGGCCGGCGACGGATCGTTGTGCGCCACGATCGGTTCGAGCGCCACGTCCTCCATCGTCACCTGCTTGCGTTTGGCCAGCGCGTGGGTGGGCGGAACCAGCAGCACGAGCTCGTCGCTCCCGACCACGACTTCCAGCAGCCCCGCTTCGGCGGGCCGGAACGTCAAGGCGCCGAAGTCGAGGCTGCCCTGCTGCACTTCGACGGCAATCTGCCGCGCCGGCACGCGCCGAACATCGACCGCGATGTCCGGCACCCGCTGCCGGAAGCGCGCCATCAGCGGCAGCAGGGTATGGACTGCGGCCTCGTTCGCGCCAATCAGCACCCTGCCGCGGCGCAGGTCGCGCAGTTCGCGGATCGCCGACTCGCTTTCCTCGGCCAGCCGGATCAGGCGCTGGCCGTAATTCTGGAGGACCTTGCCGGCATCGGTCAGCGTCCCGCTTTTAGAGGACCGATCGAACAGCTCCTCGCCCAGGTCGACCTCCAGACGGCGGACCGCCTGGCTGACGGCCGGCTGGGTGCGGTGCACCTTGGCCGCCGCGCGCGAAAAGCTCCGTTCTTCGGCGACCGCCAGGAAGATTCTGAGCGAAGTGAGGTCCATAAAACTTGCTTATTGTAACGTAATGATTATCACTTTGACTTCTACCCGGGCCGGCGGCTACAACTGGTGGCATGAGTGGCACAACGACGCCCATCATCGTGTTCGACACGACGCTGCGCGACGGCGAGCAGGCGCCCGGTTTCTCGATGGACGTGCCGTCGAAGCTGGCGCTGGCCCGGGCGCTCGATGCCCTTGGCGTGGACATCATCGAAGCCGGCTTTCCCATCGCCTCGCCCGCCGATTCCGAAGCCACCAAACAGGTGGCGCGTGAAGTGCGTCGTCCGGTGATTGCCGCGCTGGCGCGCTGCCGCCAGGCCGATATCGAAGAAGCGGCGCGGGCGCTGGAGCCGGCCGAGCGCCGGCGGATCCATACCTTCCTGGCCACTTCCGATCTGCATCTCGAGCGCAAGCTGCGGATCAGCCGCGAAGCCTGCCTCGAGCAGATCGTCGCCGGCGTGATGCTGGCGCGAAACCACACCGACGATGTGGAGTTTTCGGCCGAAGATGCCACGCGCAGCGATCGCGACTTTCTCTGCCGGGTCGTCGAAGCGGTGATCGATGCCGGCGCCACCACGGTCAACCTGCCCGACACGGTCGGCTACGCGACGCCGGACGACCTCCGCGAGTTTTTCGAAGACATCATGCGCCGCGTGCCGAATGCCGGCAAGGCCATCTTCAGCACGCACTGCCACGACGATCTGGGGCTGGCCGTCGCCAACAGCCTGGCGGCGATTCAGGGGGGCGTCCGCCAGGTGGAGTGCACGGTCAACGGCATCGGCGAGCGAGCCGGCAACGCGTCGCTCGAGGAAATCGTCATGGCGCTGCGCGTCCGTCAGGATCGCCTGCCGTTCGACACGGCGATCGTCTCCGAGCGACTGTTCGAATCCAGCCAGCTGCTGTCACGCATCACCGAGGAGCCGGTCCAGGCGAACAAAGCGATCGTCGGACGCAATGCCTTCGCCCACGAAGCGGGCATCCATCAGGACGGGATGCTGAAGGATTCGCGGACCTACGAGATCATGCGGCCGCGCGACGTCGGCCAGACCGCCGAACAGCTGGTGCTTGGCCGCCACTCCGGGCGCCACGCCGTCCAGCGCCGCTGCGAGACGCTCGGCTTCGTGCTGACCGGCGACGAGCTGGGGCTGGTCTACCACCAGGTCATCACGATGGGCGAGCACCGCAAAGCGGTCGGCGACAACGATCTGAAGCGGATGATCGAACGGGTGCGCGGCGGCGCGGCGGCGGCCGCGGCATCAACCTCCTCGGCGACGATTGCCTGACTCGTTGGCTCGCGCGCATCTCAACCTCTGGTCCTCGGCCGACCACGCGCTCGAGTACCTGGCGCGGGCCGATACCATTCCTCATCGAACCGACGGTGAGCGCGAGTTGCTCGGGTGGCTGCCCGATCGAGTCGAACGGGTTCTTGATCTCGGAAGCGGCGACGGGCGACTGGCGGCGCTCGTCCGAACCGCGCATCCGTCAGCGAGAATCGTCGCCATCGACTTCTCACCAGTGATGCTCGAACGGCTGCATCAACGGTTCGACGGCGATTCAGCGGTCACCATCCTGGATCACACCCTCGATGACCCCTTGCCGCCTCTTGACCGGTTCGACGCCGTCGTCTCCAGCTTCGCCATCCACCACCTGTCAGATGACCGCAAACGCGTCCTCTACCAGGAGATCTTCGACCTGCTCGCCGATGACGGCGTCTTCTGCAACCTCGAGCACGTTGCGTCGCCCACGGCGGCGCTCCACCGCCGGTTCCTCGACGCGCTGAACGTTGCGCCGGAAGATGAAGACCCGTCCAATCAGCTGCTCGCCGCCGAGACGCAGCTCGCCTGGCTGCGCGAGATCGGCTTCGCGGACGTCGACTGCACCTGGAAATGGATGGAGCTCGCGCTGCTGGTCGGCGCAAAGGGGGCTGTCTCTAGGCCGACCTATTTAGGGTCGGCCCTCAAAGACTGAATGGCACCGCGGACGATCGCGCTGGCCGCGCTCGGCGCCACGCTCTGGGGACTCTCGTTTACAGCCTCGACGATCGCCCTCGAGGCCTTCTCGGCGCCGCAGCTGACCGTGCTGCGATTCGCCGTCGCAGCGCTCGCTGTACTGTTCGTCGCCCCGCCGCCGGTCTCTTGGACGGCACTCATCGCGATCGGTCTGACGCTGTTCACCGGCCAGTTCCTGCTGCTCTTCCTGGCCCTGGAACTCGGCTTGCCACCCGGCCTCGCGTCGGTGACCCAGCAGACGCAGGTCTTCTTCTCCGTGCTGCTGGCGGCGATTGTTCTCGGCGATACCCCGAGACGACAGTCGATCGTCGGGATGACGGTGGCGTTTGTGGGTCTCGGCTTGATTGCGGTCAGCGTCGGTCGAGCGGGGCCGGTTACCGCGCTCGTCACGGCCGTTGCGGCGGCCCTGAGCTGGGCCATCGGCAACGTGCTCGTGAAGCGTCTGGGCCCGGTCCCCATGTTTCCACTGATCGCGTGGCTCAGCCTCATTCCTCCGTTGCCGGCGCTCCTCTTGTCCTGGTTCTACCCTGGTCCAGGACTGTTCGCGTCGATCGCCAGAGCGGGATGGGCGAATCTTGCCGCGGTCCTGTACCTTGGCATCGCGGCCACGCTCGTGGCGTACTCCATTTGGGGCGGACTGCTCGCCCGGCACCCGACGTCGATGGTTGCGCCGTTTACGCTGCTGGTACCTATCGTCGGCGTGGTGGCAGCCGCGGCGTTCCTTGGTGAACGGTTCAGCGCGCTGCGCGGCGGCGGCATGGCGCTCGTCGTCTGCGGCGTGGCGGTGGCGATTTTTCCGACGGCACGGCCAACGGAATCTGAGCGTGTGAAATCCTCGATTTCAAGGAATTGAACGCATGATCCCGCTGCGCGACGTCATCCCGTCGCGCTCGACGCCGTACATCACCGTCACGCTGATCGCGCTCAACACGGTCGCCTGGCTCTATGAGCTGTCAGTGCCGGACGACATCCTGCCGGTGTTCCTGCAGCTCTACGGGGTGGTGCCGGCCGACTTCAGCGCGCCGACGCTCGTCAGCTCGATGTTCCTGCACGGCAGCTGGATGCACTTCATCGGCAACATGTGGTACCTGTGGATTTTCGGCGACAACGTCGAAGATCGGATGGGGCACGGCCGCTTCGTCGCGTTCTACCTGCTGTGTGGCATGGTCGCGGCACTCGGTCATGTCGCGATGGATCCGGCGTCGACGCTGCCGACCATCGGCGCCAGCGGCGCGATTGCCGGGGTGATGGGCGCCTACTTCGTGCTCTACCCGCACTCGCGCGTCCTGACGCTGGTGCCGCTCATCATCTACTTCGAGATCGTCGAGCTGCCGGCGGTCCTGCTGCTCGGCTTCTGGTTCGTCATCCAGCTGTTCAGCGCGGGAGCGATTGCGGTGACCTCCAACAGCGCAGACGGCGGCATCGCCTTCGTGGCGCATGTCGCCGGCTTCGTCGCCGGCCTGCTCGGCGTGTTCGTGTTCAGAAAGCGGCGGCGCAGCAAGGAGTGGTGGGCGGAGCAGTAGGAGGGCTCAGGGCTTAGGGCTCAGGGCTTAGGGCTCAGGGCTTAGGGCTCAGGGCTCAGGGCTCGGGCTTAAGGCTTAGGGCTCGGGCTTAGGGCTTAGAGGACTTCGAACGGATCTCGCGGTCGAGGCGCGCCAGTTCCAGAACCAGCGCTTCGAGCTCGCGTTCGTACTGATCGGCGGGCATGTTGTCTTTTCCCGCGCGGAGCCGCTCGATGCGCGATTCGATCTCGGCACGACGCCGCAGCAGCTCGGCAACAGCTGGATCGACGCTCGAGGACAGCGGCCGATCGACCTGCAGATAGGTCGCCTGCGCGAGCGCGCCGTCCACCCCCGGCGACTCCGCTTCGCGGCCGATGCCGTCGCCGTTGTCGTCGAGCAGCGGCCGCTCCGTGGCGAGCCGCCCTTGCGTTTCGAACCAGCCCTTCACGCCGCCACTGGCCGATCGAAACGCCTCCCAGATCGATACTTTGCCGTTTCTGTCGAGATCGGCGGACGGTGCCGCGAACGCCTGCACGAAGAACTCCGGAAACACCGTCTCGAACTGCTGCGACGCCGAATCGGTGGCCGTCACGACGATGCGGCCGCGGCCGGCGAGGCGTTCGAGGTATTCAAAGCTGGCGCTGCTGGTGTTGACGAACACGACGCGGCCGTCGATCGGCTTGATCAGCCCGGCCCATTCGAGCGCGGGAATGTCGGGACCCACCAGGTTGAACTTCGCATCCTCGTCGCCCGCAGTCCCGTGTCCGATCAGCAGGATCAGCAGTTGATCGTCGCGGGCGACCCGCCGCGCAAAGTTCTGAAGCGCAGCTCGGACGTTTTCGCGCGTCGCTCGCAATCCCGGTGCACCGGCATCGTCCGAAAGCACCACGATGTGATCGTCCGGATAGCTGAAGTCGTTCGTGAGGGTGGCGACAAACGAGCCGCGCCAGCGACTGTACCGTTCCGCGTACTGGGGGCTCCCGGAAGCACCGGTGATGACGAGCGCGTAGTGATCGGCGCAGAGTGCAGGCGATGCGGTCGCCAGCAGAACGCCCGCGATGCAAGCGCGCCACCGGCCAACCGTGCGGGTCAACGAAGTCCCCATCGCCGCCGCAGAATCCATTCGGCCGACAACAGCCCGACGACGAGCGCGAAGGTCCAGGGCTCGTGCCAGAGATCGCGGTGCTCCGGCTCGAGCGTTTGCGGGATGGCCGCCTGCAGCAGTGACGCGACGCGACCGGCTTCGCTCGCGGCAAGATAGTCGCCTCCGGAAGCGCGCGCCAGACGTCGCAGGAATCCCTCGTTCAGACGCGGATCGGCGAATTCGCGATCGGCGCCGCCGACATGAAACCAGCCGTCCACCATGCCGAGCGATCGAATCCCGCGGCGGGCCTCGCCGCGGATACGGTATAACCCCGGCGCGTCTGGAGTGACCTGGGCGGTGAATCCTCCCTGAGTGTCCGCATCGCGGCGCAGGCTCAGCGTCTGCGTGACGCCGCCCGGGCCCGTGATCGTCGCTGACACCGACGCATCCGCCACGGGCGCGAACGAGGCGTCCCTGGCCTCGACGCGCAGCGCGATCGAGTCACCGGGCTCCGAGCCGTCCGGCAGCACCACCGACACGGCATCCGGTGCCGAGGCCGCGAGCCAGCGGACCGCCTGCCGCCAGAACTGCTCGTAGGTGCGATCGGCGGCGCGGACCAGCATCCGCCAGCGCCACGACGCCTCGCCGGCAAACACCATCGTGCGGCCGCGGCCATACCGTTGCACGGCGACCACCGGATAGCGCGCGCCGCTCGGCGCCGTCGTCACTGCCAGCACGGTGGCCCCCGGCCGCGGCCCGCCCAGCGCGGCGCTGGCCGCCAACGGCGGCAATGCACTCCAGAGTTTGCGCGTCTCCACCGCGCTTCGTCCGATCCGCATCGCGGGATGGATTTCCCCGTCGGTGGTCAGCGAGACGACGTTGGCCGCCGGCGCGCCCTCGGCGTCCAGGGACGCGGCGACGGTACCGCCGCGCCGATCGTTCAACTCGACGGGCAACGCCTCGTCGAGCGGGGTGCCGAGCAATCCCCGCTGGGCAAACGAGCGGCCGCCGAGCACGACCAGGCCGCCGCCGCGAACGGACACGAACTCCGCGGCCATCGCGAGCTGCGCGCGCGTGAAAAAGTCACCCTCGACGTTCGCGACAATCAGCCCGTCATACGCGTAGAGCGCCTCGCGGCTTTCCGGAAATCCCGAGGTCAGCGCTGCGGCGCGGCCGCCGCCGGCCTGAACGAGGAAGGTGTGCTGTCCGTTGTCGTTCTGCCCTTTGCGGACGATCGAATCGACTTCGAGGCCAGGGTCCCTGGCCAGGGCCCGCGCCAGGAAGCTGAATTCGTAGCCGGGCGCGCCGACCAGCGCGAGCAGCCGGCGCTTGCGGCCGGTCGGGCTGACGAGCACGGTGCGACTGTTGTTCTCGACAATCGCTTCGTCGTCCGCGGCCTCGATCTCGGCAGTGTAGACCGTGGCGACCGAAGAATCGGGCGCAACCGTCACGAACTGATCGATCGGCGATCCGTCAGCGGCAGGCGCCAGCGTCCGCGTCTCGATCAACCGGCCGTTGCCGAGAATGCGCAGCTGGAACGGCGTGCGGCCGTAGCCGCGGCTGACCGCCGAGACGTGAAGATCGATGGATGTCTGATCGATGCGCGGCTCTCCGGCGGATAGACCGACCACCTCGCGATCGCGCGGGCCGTCAGTCGAGCCGACGCCGATCGCAATCACGCGAGTCCCTTCGGTGATCGGCTCCGTCCGGCCGGTGTTGCCGCCATCTGAAATCAGCACGATGCCCGGTACGCGACGCCCGCGATAGCGTTCGCGAATGGCATCGACGGCTTCGACGAGATTGCTGTGCCTGGCCGCCGGTCGCATCGCATCGGGCGGCGCCGCCGTCCAGGACTCGCCGACCGCATAGACCTCGGGGGTGAAGGACGTCGCGAGCGACGGCAGGATCTCGCGCTCGGCGGCTGCCACGGCCCGCTCGAGGCGCGTCGCGCCATCGGCATCGGCGATGCGCATGCTGCGCGAGACGTCGATGAGCACCGGAACGACCAGGTCACCATCAGCCTGCGGTGGCAGCAGGATGACGGGCCGGCAGAGAAAAAATACGGCAGTGGCGAGCGAAAGGGCCCGGAGGACCGCGAGGGTCGTCTGTTGCACCGCCGACAACGGCACCATTGGCCGCCGGTACGACCAGTACGCGACAGCCACGATCGCCGCCGCGATGAACCCGGCCGCCCACCACGGGATCGGTGAGGCGAACTGCATGTCAGTCGGCAGTCATCAGTCGACAGTCAACAGTCAACATTCTTCAGTCGACAGTCATCAGTCGACAGTTCATTGTTTTTTAGCTCCGCTCTCAGCCAATGCCTTGAAGTAGCTGTCGACCTGCTGCTGGTAGTCGGCGGGCGGCTTGTCGTCGACGCCGGCGGCCAGTCGGTCGCGGGCGTCGCGTTCCTGGAGTTTCTTCGACAGCCCGGTGGCGGCGCCGTCGAGCGCGAGCGTGACCTGTTTGCGCAGCTCCTCCCATCGGGCGAAGTCCTGCTTGAACGGTTCGGTCCCTGGCGCGGAGGTGACCATCCCCTGGCCCTCGAACGTAAAGCCGATCCCACCGCGGCGGACCTCGGGATTGTCGCGACCAATCTCGTCGAGCAGCTGACGGGTCTCCTGCAGCTGACGCACGTACTCGTCGCGAAGACGCCCTGCGTCGGCGGCGCCGCCGCGGCCGCCGGTCTGCTGCTGCGCGAGCTGCTCGACTTCCCGCGTCAAACTCTCGATCCGATCGCGCAGATCCTGAGCGCGCGTCAGCTGCTCGGCGGTCCGGCGCGACTGGGCGTCCGCCGGGGCCACGCCCTCGGCAATTCGATCGGCCAGGCGCTCCAGCGCACGGGCCAGATCGTCCTGCTCGCGCCGGACCTGGCCGGCGCCCTGAGCGGCGCTGCCGTTTTCACCGCGCATCTGGGACGCGGACTGCTCCATGCGGTCGGCCAGCCGTTGACGATCGATCTCGCGCGACGCTTCGCGCGCCGCGTCGCGCGTTGCCTGGTCGGCCGCGCGATCGGTCGACGCGTTTCGGCCGCGCGCTCCGGAGGCGGGGACGTTCGCCTGCTGGTCGAGGCCATTCTGAAGCCGGCGCACCCGATCGGCCAGACGCTCCTGTTCGCCGGACAGGCGGCGCCGGGCATCGTTGCCCTGCTCACCGCCGCCCGCCTTCCCCTGCGCTTCGGCAATCTGGCGCTGCTCATCTGCCATCTGCCGCGCCTCGAGCTGCATGTCACCCATCGCCCGACGGCGCTCGTCGGGCTGAGCGGCCTGCATCTGCCGCTGCAGGTCCTGCAGCTGCTGCAACGCCTGTCCGCCGCTCGCGGACGCCTGCCGTGGATCCTGCCGGCGCAGATCTCCGGCCGCGGCCTCCATCGCCTGCGACGCCGCCCGCATTCGATCGGCAGCACTCTGCTGGCTCTGTCCAGCACCTTGCAGGTTCTGCCCAGCACTTTGCTGGTTCCGCCCAGCACTTTGCTGGCTTTGCCCAGCACGTTGCGGGCTTTGCGCAGCACTTTGCTGATTCCGTCCGTTTTGGCTGTCGAGCTGACGGGCGAGCTCCTCGGCCCGCTGGCGAAGCTGCGATTGTTCCCGCGTCAGCCGCTCGAGCTCGCGCTTCAACTGTTCCGGGGTCATCTGCTCCCGGCGGCGCGCCAGCTCCTGCTGCTGCCGAAGCATTTCGTCCTGCCGCCGCGCGAGCTCCCGGACCTTGTCCAGCACGCTGTCCTCGTCCTCGCGCCGTTCGGTGCTGGTCGGCGTCTCGTAGTTGGTCTGCTGCTGACGCTGGAGCTCCTTGTCGAACAGGTTCGACAGATCCTGCGAGGCGCGGTTCTGTCCGCCACTGCCGCTGGCCTGCTGCCGCATCACCTCCCGACGTTTGACGTCGGCCTGGGCCCGGAGCAGGTGATTGAGCGCATCCATCTCCGAAGGCAGCGCCTCGCCGGTTTTCAGCTGCTCCAGCGAACCGACGGCGCGACCCATCGCGCCGGCCGCCGCCGTCATCGCGTCTTCCTCGGGCAGGTTTCCACCGGCGCGCGGCTGCGCCGCCCCCCGGCGCGGGTCGCGCATCGTCGCGTCGCGGAACGAGCTCGAGGTCTGCTCGACGCGCGTTTTCAATTCGGCTTCGGCGTTGGCCACGGCGCGGATATCCTGCGCCGACTGGGCGCCCTTCGCCGCTTCAGCGCGGCGATCGAGCTTCCAGGTCGCGACGATGATCTCTTTCTGCGCGGCGACCAGATCGTCGATGGAGCGATTGCTGCCGCCTCCCGCGCCGCCGCCCTGGCTCTGCGCCAGCGCAAACTCCTGCTCGAACGGCTTGACCTCGAGAAAGAAGATGTCGCTGCGCGTTTCGCTGGGCGGTTTGCCGCGCGCGATGTCGCGGGCGCGCACGTAATAGGAGATGAAATCGCCGGGCCGGACGTCCAGATCCTCGAGGTAGAGCGTCTGCCGGCCGCCGACTGCCCTCTTCCCCGATTCGATGCGCAGCGGAATCGAGCGTTCGGCGCCACCACGGATCGCGTAGACCAGATCGAGGCGGTCGACGCCATGATCGTCTTCCGCTTCGGCCTCGATATCGACTTCCTCGAGCTGCGTCACCGCGCGGTCGCGCGCCGGCTTGACGAGGTGCACCTCCGGCGGACGGTCCTCGAGCATGCGAATGAAGTACTCGGTGTCACCCGGATTGCTCAGCCCATCACGATCGGCGAGCGCCACACGGTACGAACCGTCCTCGACGATCTTGAATGCCGCCGAGACGAGGCCCGTCGGCTGCGCGGTCAGCGCAATCGTCTGGCCGTTGGCCAGCTTCATCGTCCCGGTCGACGCATCGCCATCCGGGTGGACCCGGATCCGCACATCGGTGCCGGCTGGCGCATAGATGTCGCCGCTGTCCTCCTCGACGCGCGGCGGCATTCGCAGCGCGGCGGGATACGAGTACTCGATATCAATCCGCTTCACGCGCGGAGCGTGAGCGACCGTCACGTCGAAAATGCCGGAAAGGAGCGAGCCCGCGGCGACGCGATATTTGAACGACGTGGTGACCGTTTCGAGTGCCAGCGAGAAGGTTCCGGCCGCTGTCCCGCCGGCCATCTCGGTGGGAGCCCACTCCGCATCGTCGCGTTCCGGTTCCGCCCGCAGAAGCTGCGCGACGACCGGAGCCGAGTTGCCAACGAGACGCGCTTCGATCGTCAACGGCGAACCTGCCGGGACCCGGACGGTGCCGGGGGTTACTTCGAGGGAGACTCGCGACGGGAAGAGCGCGAGGTAGAGGCCGTCGGCGGTACGGCGAATCGTCCCGCGACCGAAGAACACGACCACGAGAACCAGCAGAATGGAAGCGGCCGCCTGGAATCCGGCTCGGCGGAGCGCGTCGGGTGGGACGATCGATTCGACCTCGACCAGCTCCGCCCGACGAACGACGTCCTGCGCGAAGAGCCGGCTGACTGACGATGACGTGGATTGGACGGCAGGCGAGTCAGCGAGACCGGCCGCGCTCACCAGGCGGTCATCCAGCGATTCGTCGCGCTCTTCGATGAAGCGCGCGACTCGCGTGTCCGACGGCGCTGCACGCGCCGGCCATAAACCCCATCCAATCGCAGCGGCCCCGCCGGCGACGGCTATCAGGATCACGACCACCAGGAGAGCCGGCACAGGACCAATCCACCCCGCAGCAAGCAAGGCCACGGCAGTGACAGCTGCCAGAGCCAGGGCAGCGCGCGCGGACGACTGCAACAGCGTCAACAGGCGCCATCGCCGGCGGACGCGCGCGATCAGATCGCGTATGGGCTGGAGATCAGACATTCCTGCATCTCAACTCGTCCGTGAGCCGACAAAGCTCTCAACCGCAAGCATTGCAACCATCAGTCCGAGCACGTACTGCCAGACACGCTGCCGCTCCTCCTCCTGCCGCGCCGCAACCCCTTCTCCTGACTCGGGACGCTCGGGGCTTCTGCTGACGGCCGTCTCGAATTCCGCGATGCTGACACGGTCTGGTATCGACTCGAGCGGATCGACATTGACCGCGGCGCGCCGGACGGAACCCGCTTCTTTCACGTCCACGAATCCCGGCCGGCCCGGCACATCCGCCGGGACATCGGCGACCAGATACTCCCCCGACTCCGGCGGGTACCGCGGAGATAGCGGACCACCTCGTGGATGAACGGCACGAAGGTCGCGTGCAGCGGAAAGTCATTCCAGGCGTTGTTCAGGTCGGACGCCAGCACCACCATCCGTCCATCCCCGGCATTGCAATCCGCCAGCGCGGTCTCGCCGGTCGTGAAGCGTGCGAGCGTCTGGCAGCCGTCGCCGCTCAGCACCGCCAGGCGGCGGAACGTCACCAGGCCAAGCGGAGCGCTCCGCGCTCTGAAGCGTTCGAATACAGGATGTCGCAGATCGCCGGGCGCAAGCGAGCGCGAAGCCGCGCCGCGCGCGACATCGGGCTGGGTCATCGTCAGTGTGCCGCCCAACAGCTGAGAAGCGACTTCAGGATCGACTGTCGGGCCGGCGGTCATCAGGAGCCCTCCGCCTCCCCGCACATACTCGGTCAGGAGTTCGCGCCCGCGGCTTTCGAGCCCCCGTGTAGAGGTCAGGACGACCGCCGTATGACGCTGCACCTGGAAACGATCCATCGACGAAAGCCGCTCGGCGGCAACGCCCTCGACCTGGTAGGTCGCGCCGCCACCGCCCGCGGCGCCAATCGCACGGCGGAGGTAATAGGCGTCGCGCTCGAGATCGCCGGTTGCGGTGACGACCAGGACGGCAGGCCGGGCGGTCTCATCAAGGACGAGATGCCACGCATTGTCGCCGGCGGCGCCGGCCGGATCGTCGACTGCGACAATCGCCTCACGTCCGGAGGTTCCCGGGATCGCCACCTCGCTCGTCTGCCCGGCGTCGACCGCCACGATTGCTTCCCCCGCTGGCTGGCCGTCGACGGTCAGCCCGACGCGGGCATCACGAGCTTCGCCGGCGCCATTTCGAATCAGCGCGATGATCCGTTCGCCGGATTTGCGCGCGCCGGTGACCGCGAAATTCGGCGGCGGCGCGCCAACGTCGCTCACTTCCAGACGCACCTGGGCCGGCAGAACCGCTTCGTCCCCCGGCCGCCAGCCGGTTGCCTGCATGTCTGTTACGACGATGAGCGTTCCGCCGCGGCCGTCGAAGAGCTCGTTGGCGGCGTTGATCGCCGGACGGAAGCGGGTGCCGCCGTAACCGGCCCTGGCCTCGTCTATCGCGGATTGCGCCAGCCCCCGGTCGGCCGACGGACGGAGCGCGACCTCGGCCGCATCGGCGAACGTGACGACCGCAACCAAATCGCTGTCCGTGCTGGCGATGGCCGCCTTCGCCTGCTCCCGGACCTTTTCCAGCTGGCCCGGTGCAGACAGGCTGAGCGAGGTATCGAGCGCAACGACCGTCAGCGTCGCCGCGCCGGACGCGGCACCGGAAGCAAAGAACGGGCGCGCAAACGCGACCGCGAGCAGCAGCAGAGCCGCGACCCGCAACAGCAGCAGCAGCAGCTCGTTGAGATGCCGCCGCCGCGTGTGTTCGACCGGCGCGCGCCGCAGCAGCTTCACCGCCGAGAACTTGAGCCGCATTTCGGGCTCTCGCTTCAGCAGATGCAGAACGATCGGCACCGCCGCCGCGAGCGCGCCGAGCAGGAACAGCGGTGACAGAAACGAGAGCATTCCTCAGCCTCTCCCGCACCAGCACCCGGCCACCGGCACCCGGCGCCTCACATCTTCCTTGCTCGCGTGGAAAGATACGCAAGCAAAGCAATTTCGAGCGGCTGGGCGGTGGTCACCAGGCAGTAGTCGATCCCGCACGCGCCGAGCTCGCGTTTGTAGCGCTCCATGAGGCCACCCATCTCAGCAAGGTAGTGCTCACGGACGACGGACGGGACGGCCATGACCTCCTCGTCGGACTCGAGATCCTCGAAGCGGGTCGCACGCGCGAACGGGAATTCGATCTCGTCCGGATCCAGCACGTGGAACACGATGACGTCGGTGCCGCGGAACTGAAAATGTTTGAGCGCCCGCACGACCCGATCGGGATCGTCGAGGAGGTCGCTGATCAACACCACCAGGCCGCGCTTGCTGAGCGATTCAGCCAGCTGGTGCAGCGGCCGGGCCACGTCGGTCTCGCGTCCGGTCTCGAGCCGGTCCAGCGTGATGAGCAGCGATCGCAGGTGGCCGGGACGCGCGCTGGCCGGCAGCATCGCCACGATCCGATCGTCGAACGCCGTCAGGCCGACGGCGTCCCGTTGACGGTTCATCAGGTAGCCGAGCGACGCCGCCAGACAGGCGCCGTACTCGAACTTCGTGATGCCCCGCGATCCGTAGGCCATCGAGCCGCTGAGATCGAGCATCAGATGGCAGTCGAGATTGGTCTCTTCCTCGAATTTCTTGACGTAGTGGCGGTCGCTTCTCGCGTAGACCTTCCAGTCGATGGTCGCGAGATCGTCTCCCGGTATGTACTGGCGGTACTCGGCGAACTCGACGCTGAAACCCTTGAAGGGACTGCGATGCAGGCCCGACAGCAGTCCTTCGACGATCGTTCTTGCCTTGAGCTCCAGCGTGCCGAGGCGCGCCACGACCGCCGGGTCGAGGAACTGCCGCTCGCGCGCGCCAGTGGTCATCGCTACATCCCGCTTTTCGGCAGCGGCACCGCTTCGATCAGCCGCTCGACGATGGCGTCTGAATTGACGCGTTCCGATTCGGCATAGAAGTTCGTGATGATGCGGTGGCGCAGAATCGGTTTGGCGAGCGCCTGGATGTCCTTGATCGACGCGTGATACCGGCCGTGCGTCAAGGCGCGCGCCTTCGCGCCGCGGACCAGCGCCTGCGAGGCGCGCAGCCCCGCGCCCCACTTGACCCACTTGTCGACGAACTCCGGCACGCCGGGGCGGCCCGGACGTGAGGCGTCGACCAGCCGGACGGCATAGCGCGCGACCTCCTCGGCAATCACCACCTGCCGGGTCAGCTCCTGAAACTGCAGGATGTCCGGACCTGACAGTACCCGAGTTGGCTTCGGCTGATTCGTGCCGGTGGTCTGCGTCACCACCCGCACCTCGTCGTCTTCGGTCAGATAGGAGATGACGACGTTGAACATGAAGCGATCGAGCTGGGCCTCCGGCAGCGGATAGGTGCCTTCGAGCTCGATCGGATTCTGGGTGGCCAGCACGAAGAACGGCTGCTCGAGCGGGTAGGTGCGGCCGGCCGCGGTGACGTGGTACTCCTGCATCGCTTCGAGCAGCGCCGCCTGCGTCTTCGGCGGCGTCCGATTGATCTCGTCGGCGAGGATAATCTGCGCGAAGACCGGCCCCTTCACGAACCGCAACCGGCGGCTGCCCTGCTCTTCGTCGAGAATTTCGGTGCCGGTGATGTCCGACGGCATCAGATCGGGCGTGAACTGAATGCGCTTGAAGTCGAGATCGAGGATATCGGCGAGTGTCTTGATCAGCAGCGTCTTGGCGAGGCCCGGCACGCCGGTGATCAGACAGTGCCCGCCGGTGAACAGCGCGATCAGCACCTGCTCGACGACCTCGTCCTGCCCGATGATGACCTTGCGCAGCTCGCCGAGGATCCGTTCACGGCCTTCCGCGACCCGTTCCGCGCTCACGCTGATAGCGTCCATGCTCAATGCGTGAGCGCGTACACGATCTCGTTGATCATCATGCGGTAGGCACTCGAGGTGTACTTGATGTAGCCGGGTACTCTTCGGCGTTCGACCACTCCACGCCGTCGCCCATGTCGGTGTTCCAGTTGATGTAGAGCATCGGCCGCCCGTCGTCGTCGAAGATGGTGCGGAGCTTGGCCACGTAGCCGCCCTTCTCCCAGGTGCGGCCGGCCATGAACGATCCGAGGCCGGGGACTTGCGGGTAGCCGTCGAGCCGGTAAAAGCAGGTGAAGACCGGGTGGTCGGCCGGAAAGTCGACGATCTGGCGATCGGGAAAGACGCGTTTCATCTCCAGCATCAGATTGTCGAACTCGATCGGGCCATGGAAATCATCGAACATCGCGGTGCCGCCGCGCAGCAGAAACTCGCGCAGGTTCGCCACGTCGGCGTCCGTCATGCGGAGGTTGCCCGGCTCGACGATGTAGATCCACGGGTATTCGAAGAGCCGCGGATCGTCGAGCGCGAGCACGATCGGATCCTCGACCTGGATCGCGGTGGCGGTTTTCACGCGCCGCGACAGGTTCTGCTCCGCCGCGGGCGCGTCGATGTACCACGGCTCGCCGTAGAAGTCCTGGGCGACGGTCGTCCCTTCGGTGTGGTAGTGATACTTGATGCGGACGAACCGCCACTGCAGACCGGCGAAGCGATCGTCGGTGGCGTTCGGCAGCTGCGCGTCGACGCTCGGTTGCAGGACGGGGATCAGGGTCAAGGCGAACGCAAACACGATCAGAGTCGTTCTACGTTCTACGTTCTTCGTTCTACGTTCTGGGCGATTCGTTCGAGGTTCGGCGAGCAGCGAACGTAGAACATAGAACGCAGAACGTAGAACGTTATTGGACGCCGTCACGGCCTCGCCTCGGCAATCGACAGCAGCAGATCCTGCGCGCGCTGGTAGCTGGGGGCAATTTCGAGCGCCGCCAGCACCTGTTTCCGGGCTTCAGAGCGGCGGCCACTCTTCAGGTAGCTCTCCGCCAGATCGGTGTGGGCGCCCGCCTGATCGACCGGCTTGAGTGCCACGACCGCGTGGAACGCGCGGACCGCCGTCTCGAAGTCGCTGCGCTGCATCGCGAGCCGGCCGAGCGCGGAGTGCGCCTCGCCGTCGAACGGATCGACCGCGGTAATCCGGTCGTAAACCGGCTGCAGCCGCGCCGCGTCGGTAACTTGCGCCTCCCTCAGCAACTTGACCAGCTGACGCGCGACATCGATGTTGTCGAAGTCGTACTTGAGGAGCACCTCGAGGGCGGCGATGGCGCGGGGCAGGTCCTTGCGCTCCAGCGCGATCTGCGCCACGTGCTCGTGCGGACTATCGTCGCCGGTCGCCATCGGCACCAGCGTCGCCGCGCGCTCGAACGCCTTGAGCGCGCCGTCGTTGTCTCCGGCCTTGCGCAGCGCCGTGCCGAGCACCATGTGCACCGGAAAACTGTCCGGGCTGGATTCGGCCAGCGCGCGCAGGGCGTCGGCGGTCATCTTCAACAGCTCGACGTCGCCGCCCGGTGTCTTGAGCGCCGCGCGCAGCGTGCCAAACCGGGCCTCCATCGCTTTGTCGAAGCTCGCCTGGAGATCGTCGAAGCCGATCTTCAGCGCGGCCTCGAGACCCGCTTCGTCGTCCATCCCTTTGGCATGGACGGCGATCAGCCGGCGCAGCCCGTCGTGACCGAACCGTTCCACGATGTGATGGACCAGCAGCGCCGCCTGGTAATAGCCGATGCCAATCAGTTGGGGATTCTGAAACGCGGCGTTGAGCTCGCTGAGCTTGATGGTCTCGCCGCGATTCATCAGATTGGCGAACATCACATCGCCGGCGCGCCCCCACTTGCCCGGCCGCTCGACGGTCTCCTCGTACTCTGACGTTCCTTCGCTCAACCAGCGCGGCAGCCGCTGACTGGACATCTGCAGGGTGATGACGTGCGCCAGCTCGTGCCAGAGGGTTGCTTCCCACTGGAACTCGCCGGGGCGGGCCCGCGGGGAATCGAGCGTGACGACCCGCCCGAAACAGGCGCCGAGCGCGCCGATCATGCCGGGCAGCGCCGCCGTGCGGACCGCGAAGTGATCGTGCTTCGGGAACATCTCGATGAGGATCGGACCCTTGGGGGTGAACTGGTAGCGCTTGCCGAGCGTATCGAGCGCGCGTTTCGCCAGGGCCAGCGCCGGTGCCTGCAGGACCGGCGCTTCCTCCTTGTCCATGCGCAACACGATGTTGCCCTCCTCCACCGTGACGAAGGTGTCGAGCGTGTCCATCATCTCGAGGAGGTTGAAGGTGATCAGGTGGTAGGGATTGAGCTTGAACGAGGTCTCCAGCGCCTGCCGGGCGCCCGGCTCGTCACCGGTCCTGAGCAGGTACATCCCGAGGTCGGACAACGCCCGCTGATAGCTCGGCTCGAGCGCCAGCGCCCGCCGCACCAGCGTCACCGCTTCGTCGAAGCGGTAGGCATGGGCGGTGTATTCCGCCGCCACCCGGTAGACGTCCGCGTAATTCGGCGAGATCGACAGCACTTTGGCGACCTGCGCCTCGAATTCGGGGGTCTTGTCCTCGACATAGGCGAGCGCCGCCAGCAGCGAATGGGCTTCGAGACTCGAGGGATTGACGGTCAGCGCCTTCTGAATCAGCTGGCGCGCCTCGTCGCGCTTGCCCGCATCCGCCGCCTGACCGGCCAGGAACACGTGCGTCCCGACATGTGACGGGTTGATCTCGAGAATCTTGCGCGCGGTGGCGATCGCCGCCGGCGGGTTGTCGTTGGCGACCGCGCGGGCGAGACCGAGCATCGCCGGCACGTAGCGCGAATCGCTCTTCAGGGCCAGCTGGAACGATTGCACCGCTTCGGCGGGGCACGCCTGGCATTCACGCTCGTAGAAAAATTCACCCCAGGCGGTGTTGACCGCCGGGTCGGCCGGCGCAGCCGCCGCCGCGTCGCGGTACGCGCCCTGGGCCTCGTCGTAGAGCCCGAGGGCATGAAGCGCCCGCGCGCCGCGAAACAGTTCCGCGGCATCGTTGGTCGCCGCGGCGCGCGCGGCGACGCGCATCAGACCCTCGCGCGCCTCGGCGCGGCCGAGCGTGTGATACAGCAGCGCGAGTTCGAGAGCCGGCTCGCTGGTCGGTGCCCGCGTCGCAGCCGGCTGCAGGGCGGCGATGGCCTCGTCGTAGCGCCCGCGCGCGATCATCGCGCGCGCCCGCACGGCGATCACCGCCGGATCCTGCGCGTCGAGCTGGCTCGTCAGCGACGCGACTTCCTCGTAGCGGCCCTCATTCAAGGCCGCATGGGCGGCGGTGAGACCTGGCGGAAGGCGGCGCGACGACTGCGCGACCGCCGACGGAATCGTCAACGCCAGCATCACGACGGTCGTCGCCAGGGCGAGCGCCGACATCGCACGCGACGGCCGCAACGTCAGCCGTCCGACTCCGGGTAAGCGTCGGAAGAAACGAGGCATCCTGCTTCGTATTATATCTGTCCGATCACAGCGAGATCGGCACGCGACCCCACCTGTAGGGCGGGTCCTTTTGGACCGGCCGCCGATCCAGTTGAACCGGCGGATCCAGCCCGACTTCAGCAGGGGTCTCGAAACTTTCCGCCGAACGGCGGCTCAGGAAACGAGGTTGGCCTGAATGGCGCGATTCTCGACCGCAATCCGTTTGAGAATCAAGAGGGCAAATGCGAGGGTGGCCAGTGGTCCGGTGACGCGCGCACCAGCCATCAGGGCGACGCCGACGAGCTCGCCGACGACAGCGAAGTAGTTGGGATGGTTGACGAAGCGGTACGGGCCCGACCGGATGCGGCGTGCGCCTGGCACGACGATGACGCGAAACGTCCAAGCCCGGCCGAGGGTCAGAATCGCCCACCATTTCAGCGCCTTGGCGACGGCAAAGATGACGGCACCGGCCGCGAGCATCGGCGTGGCCGGTACTCCTCGAGCCGCGCCCTCGCCGATCATCGCCAGGAACGCGAGCGGGTAAGCGACCTGCATCACCTGGTAGACATCGCCGGGCGGCTCGAAACCACCCGATGAACGTTGCGACCACTCGTTGCGCCCTGCACGGTGCGCTTCGATCAGCATCGGGACGAACACGACCGCGAGGATCGCCGCAATCACCACGCTGGCGTCGGCTCCGTTGCGTATCGGGCGATCTGCAGGTCACAATCACCGGCGCGCGCGATGACCCGGCGGACGACGCCCGGCGCCAGACGCGCCCCGGCCGCCGCGGCAGCCACCGCTGTCTGCGATGTAACCAGCGCGCGCAGGGCGCGGTTGAAGCGCCATTTCGCTGCGAACTCACGCTGGCGAACCGCGGTCAGCCGCGCGTGCACGCCGCTCCACCCCCGCTCGAGCGCTTCGAGTGCCGCCGCCGCGGCCAATTCCCCACCCCTGACGGCGAAGCGCAGGCCGTCGCCGGTCATCGGGTCGATGAAGCCGGCGGCATCGCCCGCCAGAATCAGCCCGGCAACATCGTCGCGAACGAGGTCGACGGCCAGGGGGCCGAGCATGATCGGATCGCGAACCGGCCGACGTCCGGCGAAGCGATCCCGCAGGACCGGCTCCGCAGCGATCGCGTTGCGGAGCAACGCCGGCGGATCGCCGAAGTCGCAGCTGCCGCCACGACCCTCGATCCGCTGCGCGCCGTCTGGGCGCGGCACGACCAGACATATGTTGCTCACGCCGCGGCCAACGGGCGCGACGCCGATATAGCGGCCGCGGCGGATATGCATCTCGCCGAACGACGATTGCCCGCTGTCCTCGAAGTAGGCGCCGATGGCCCAGCGCTTGGGGCGCTGCGGATGCCTCGCCAGCCGCAGGCCGAACGTCAGCGCCGAGCGCCGGCCATCGGCGGCAATCACGACGCGAGCGCGGAGCTCACGCGAGGCGCGATTGGCCGACACGGCCACGCCGCGAACGATCGGGACGTCAGAGGAATGATCGACGATCGCCTCGCGCACGACCACGCCTTCATCGAGCGCCGCGCCGGCGTCGACACTCTGCTGCAGGAGGATGGCATCCAGATCGCGGCGGCTGATGGCCACCCCATGCTGGCCCGAGGGATAGGCACCCTCGATCGAGACGCCGTTCTCGCCTGTCACGATCATGCCGTCGATTCGCAGACCTCGTGCTTCGATCGGCCCGGCCAGATTCAATCGACGGAGCAGCGTCAGCGTGCCTGGATTGATCGTGTCGCCACACAGCTTGTCGCGCGGGAATACCGCCCGATCGACGAGCCGCACGCGGACCCCGGCTCGCGCGAGGCTGGTTGCGGCGATCGCTCCCGCCGGTCCGGCGCCGACAATCAGGACGTCATCCATGAAAACTGATGACGACCGCGCTGTTTTTTGACCCGAAGCCAAGGCAGTTGCACAGCGCCGCGCCCACTGAGGCGGCGCGGCCGCGGTTCGGCACGTAGTCCAGATCGCATGCCGGGTCGGGATCGGTCTGATTGATCGTCGGCGGCAGAAACGCGTGCTGCATGGCGAGCGCGGCGGTGACGATGCCGGCGGCGCCGCTCGCTCCCTGAGGATGGCCAATCATCGACTTGACGGCGGAACCCGCCAGGCGCTCGGCGTGCCCGCCAAACAACTGCCGCACGCAGCGTGACTCCACCGCGTCATTCAGGACGGTCGACGTGCCGTGATAGCTCACGTAGTCGATCTCCTCCACCGCGCGGCCAGACCTGGCGACCGCCTCGCCCATGGCACGGACGATCTCCTCACCGTCGGGCGCCATCTGCACGCGATGGTAGGCGTCGCACGTCGCGGCATAGCCGTCAATCGACGCGTAGACGCGCGCGCCGCGGGCGCGGGCGTGATCTTCCCGCTCGAGGACCACCATCCAGGCGCCTTCGCCCAGCACGAAGCCGTCCCGGCACCGGTCGAACGGGCGCGACGCGGCGGCGGGCCGTTCGTTGAAGGCGGTGGAGAGCGCGCGCATCCGCGAGAACCCGAACATCATCCCGGGCGTGACGCAGGCGTCGGCGCCGCCCGACAGCAGGACGTCGGCTTCGCCGGTTCGAATCAGCGCGGCCGCGTAGCCGATCGCATCCGTCGAGCTGGTGCAGCCGCACGACAGCACGTGGCTGATGCCTCGCAGTCGGAGGGAAATCGAGATTTCACTCGACAGCATCCCGACAATCGAGATCGGAATGGCGTACGGCGTCACCTTGCGGCCTTTCTCGACGAAGAAGTCGTAGTACTGGCGCTCGCCGACGTCGATACCGCCGCCGCCGCTGCCGATGATGACGCCCGCGCCTGGTTCGCCGAGCGAGAGGCCGGCGTCGGTCCACGCTTCCCGCGCGGCGATCACGCCGACCAGCGCGGCACGCGAGTAGCGCTTCGGATCGGCGCGATACGCCTCGTCCCACATGTCATCGCCGTCGATGGTCGGGACATCGTCAATCGTCACGCCCGTCACCGGCGCGGCAACCTGCGAGGCCAGCCCGGACGCGTCGAAATCAATCGGGCGGGTCGCGCTGCAGCCGCGGCTGATGTGATCCCAGAAACGGTGACGTCCCACGCCAAACGGCGACACGACGCCGATTCCCGTGATGACAACGCGGGGCGAGCCGGAGTGGCGCATACCTGCCCTATGCTATCTGGCAATTGGCGATTCATTCATCCGATCGCGCGCCGGCCAGCTCGTCTGTCGACGCTCCGCGGCGGGTCCGAAAGGACCCGCCCTACGAGCGCTGGTTCGTCTGGGCAGGGGGCGCGTTGTTCGTCACGTCACTGGCAGCCAGCGCGTACACGTACCTCGTCAGCTGGTCGCATGTGCCCGTCGGCGAACGGCTTGGGCCGCGTGGCGCGCTGCTCGTAAATGGCGCCCTGTTCACCGCGTTCGCCTCACACCACAGTCTGTTCGCACGCGACTGGATCAAGTCTCGTCTCACACGCTATGTGCCGGATCGGCTGCTGCGCTCTTTCTATGTCTGGGTTGCCAGCCTGCTGTGGCTGGCGGTGATTGCCGGTTGGCAGCCGCTTGGCAGTGTCGTATTCAGCCGGAGCGGCGTTGCCGCCCTCGTCCACGCGGCCGTTCAACTGATCGGGGTCTGGCTGATCTGGCAATCGGTCCGGGCCATCGATCCGCTCGAACTCGCAGGCATCCGCACGGGAACGGCAGCGGCCGGATTGCAGGTACGCGGACCCTATTACTTCGTTCGACATCCGCTCTACCTCGGCTGGCTGCTCATCGTCTTCGGCGCGGCGACGATGACCGGCGATCGACTCGCGTTCGCGGCGATGACGTCCAGCTATCTGGTGGTCGCCATTCCGTGGGAAGAGCGCGCGCTCGAGCGCACGTTCGGTGACGACTACCGGCGGTACCAGGCGCGGGTCCGCTGGAGGTTGCTGCCCTTCATCTACTGAATCTCCGCTATCCTGACGCTATGGCGTCCGATCCGACCCGCACGTATCCCTCAGAGCTGCCTGCCCTCGCGCTTCGTGAGACCGTCGTCTTCCCGCTCACGCTGCAGCCGCTGGCGATTACCCGGCCGCTGTCGATCGAGTCGGTCAATCGCGCGCTGGCGAGCGATCGGCTGATGTTTCTTGCGCTGCAGACCACCGAGACCGATGAACCGCAGCCGGACGACCTGAAGAAGATCGGCACGATCGCCGCAATCCGCCAGATGGCAAAAGTGCCGAACGGCGGCGTGCACGTGATCGTCGAGGGGCTGAGCCGTGCGCGTGCGGAGGTGATGACGCGCAGCGGGATGATGCTGCGTGCGACCGTTCAGCCGGCTCCCGAACAGACCGAGCGGACGCTCGAAGTCGACGCCTACGTCCGGCGCATCCAGGAACTGATCGATCGCGCGTTGTCGGTAACGAGCGGCCTGTCGCAGGAACTGCGCGGCCTGGTCGCCGGCATCGACGACCCGCTGCGGCTCGCCTACCTGCTGTCGAGTCTGATCGACATGAAAGCGGACGAAAAGCAGCAAATCCTCGAGCAGGACAGCCTGATCGCGAAGCTGCAGGCGGTGGCCACGGCGCTCAACCGCGAAATCGCCCTGCTCGAGCTGAAGGGCAAGATCGAGACGGCAGCGCAGCAGGAAATGACCGATGCCCAGCGCCAGTACTTCCTGCGGCAGCAGCTGAAAGCGATTCAAGACGAGCTCGGCGAGGGCGAAAAACCGGAAGCGCAGGAATTGCGCAAGCGGGTTGACGAAGCCAAGCTGCCTGAGCCGGTGCAGCAGGTCGCCATGCGGGAGATCGATCGTCTCGAGCGGATGACGCCGGCTTCGCCCGAATATCAGATGATCCGCACCTACGTCGACTGGATTCTGGATGTCCCCTGGTCGGCGAGGACCGACGACCGCCTCGACCCGATCGAGGCGCGCAAGGTGCTCGACGAGGATCACTACGACCTCGACAAGGTCAAGGAACGGATCGTCGAGTACCTGGCGGTTCAGAAGTTGAAAGCGCAGCAGACCGGCGCGCTGGCGCTCAAGGGACCGATCCTGTGTTTCGTCGGACCGCCGGGCGTCGGC
Source organism: uncultured Acidobacteriota bacterium (assembly GCA_963728825.1). GTDB lineage: Bacteria > Acidobacteriota > Vicinamibacteria > Vicinamibacterales > CAVVIG01 > CAVREM01. The sequence continues at coordinate 222,249 of CAVSLA010000004.1, read as the reverse complement.
AAGACCTCACTCGGTCAGTCGATTGCCCGGGCGATGAACCGGAAGTTCGTCCGGATCTCGCTCGGTGGGGTGCGCGACGAGGCCGAGATCCGCGGGCACCGACGCACCTACATCGGCGCCATCCCCGGACGCATCGTCCAGGCGCTGAAGCAGGCGGGTGCCATGAATCCGGTATTCATGCTCGACGAGATCGACAAGATCGGCGTCGGGTTTCAGGGCGACCCGGCCGCCGCGCTGCTCGAAGTGCTCGATCCGGCGCAGAACCACTCGTTCCGCGATCACTACCTCGAGATCAACGTCGATCTCTCGCAGGTGCTGTTCATCGCCACCTCCAACCAGCTCGGAACGATTCATCCGGCGCTGCTCGATCGGATGGAAATCATCTCCTTGGCCGGCTACAGCGAGGAGGAGAAGCTGCACATCGCGCGGCGTTATCTGATTCCGCGTCAGCTCGAAGAGCACGGTCTCGCCGGGCAGGGGGTGTCATTCACCGACGACGCCATCCGGCACATCATCAGCGACTACACACGCGAGGCGGGTGTCCGCAGCCTCGAGCGTCAGCTCGGGGCGGTGGCGCGGAAGATCGCCGCACGCATCGCCACTCAGTCGCAGGACCCAGGACACCCATCTGCCGGCACCGGACAGGTGACCGTCGAAGCCGACGATCTGCAGGACTACCTCGGGCCGGCGCGCTTCAAAGACGATGTGGCCTTTCGCGTCTCCCGGCCGGGCGTGGCCACCGGTGTGGCGTGGACTGAAACCGGCGGTGACGTGCTGTTCGTCGAGGCCAGCCTGCTGCCCGGCGGCCATCACAATCTGATCCTGACCGGCCAGCTCGGAAACGTGATGCAGGAATCGGCGCGCGCCGCCGTCAGTCACATTCGTGCGTCGGCCAGCGAGCTCGGCGTCTCAGCTGACTTCCTCGACACCCATGATCTGCACGTTCACGTCCCGGCCGGCGCCATCCCCAAGGATGGACCGTCAGCCGGCGTGACGATGGCGACGGCGATCGTGTCCGCGCTCAGGGACCAGCCGGTGCGCGAAGACGTCGCGATGACCGGCGAGATCACCCTGAGCGGGCTGGTCCTTCCGGTGGGTGGTATTCGCGAAAAGGCGCTGGCCGCCCGCCGTCACGGCGTTGCCCAGTTCATCCTGCCCAAACGGAACGAGCCCGACCTGCTCGAGCTCCCCCCGGAAGTGAAAGACGGGATGCGGTTTTTCCCAGTGGAGACGCTCGAACAGGCCTTGAAGATCGCCTTGCCGCCGCCCGATAAGTAAGTGGGGGCCTTCCCCTCGCATGCGCGTCCTTGCAGGAACCGTCATCGCACTGCTCACCGCTGCCGGCTCCAGCCGGCAGGCCCCCGAACCGGGGACGATTTCCGGCCGCGTGACGCTGACCGCCGCGGTGCGCGGTGTGCCGCTGGCTTCGAACGCCTATCAACCGCGCGCCGTCGGCCGTCACGAGCCGGCGCGATTGCCCGAAATCCAGAACGTGGTGGTCTACCTGAAGAACGTCGCCTTCAGCGGGACGTTACCGTCGACTCGTCACGTCATCGAACAGCGGAACGAAACCTTCGTGCCGCGCGTCCGCGCCGTCACGCGCGGATCGGTCGTGGCATTTCCCAACGACGACCCCTACTTCCACAACGTGTTCTCGCTGTCGCGGGCCGGAACCTTCGACCTCGGCCGATATCGGCAGGGACAGACCCGCGAGCAGCGGTTCACGAAGCCCGGTCTCATCAAGGTCTATTGCCATATCCATTCGCATATGAGCGCGTCGATCATGGTGCTGGATCATCCGTACTACACGGTCCCTGATCTCGACGGCACGTTCGCGCTCCCTGGGGTTCCGCCCGGCACTTATACGATCGTCGGCTGGCACGAGCGGGTCGGCGAGCGAACCAGGACCGTCGAGGTTCCACGCGGTCGGACCGCGTCGATCGATCTCACGCTGCCGGTCGAAGACGGCCGATGATCAAGTCGCATCAGCCGCCGCCGCTGCTGGTGAAGACGCTGACGGTCACCTTCGGCATGGTGGCGCTGCTGCTGCTGATCGTGTTCGTGGTCGTCTTTGCCACGATCGGCGCCCAGGTCCGGGCCTCGGTGATCGACAACCTTGCCTCGACGCAGCGACTGTTCGCGGCGCTCGAAGGGCGTCGGCAGCGCGACCTGCGCGCCCAGGCCGCGACGCTCGCCGAAAACTCGACGTTGAAGGCGGCGCTCGACACCTACATCACCGAGGCCCGCACCAGCGATGGGGCGGCTGACGAACAGCTCGTGACGACAGTGACCCGCGAGCTGGAGAAAGTGGCCGCCGGCGTCGAATCCGATGCGGTCGTCGCGGTCGACCTGCGGCAGAACACGATCGCCGCCGCCGGAGGCTTCGCCGACCGCTGGCCGCGCGGCCGCGGCGCGAGCATCGCCGCGGCGGCCATCGAATCCGACCACTACGAGGGCGTGGCCAGGGTCGGCGACCATACGTTCCGCATCGTCAGCGTGCCGCTGCGCATCCGCGACGAGCGCATCGGAGCGCTGCTGCTCGCCACGAGCCTCGACGCACAGCTCGCCCAGGAACTCGACGTCGTCTCACGGACCCGCATCGCGGTCGTCGGCGGTCGCCGTCTGTTGGCGACCACGCTCTCCTCACAGGCCGCCGCGGCGTTCGCATCATCAGAGGCGCCGAGCCTGCCGGACGGCACGGTCGACTTGAACGGTGAATCGTTTGCGTTCAGCCGGTTGATGCAGCTCGACGACACGAGCGTCCATGCGCTCGGCTCGATTGACGAGTCCGCGCAGGCGGCGCTGCGTGAGACGGCCATCAACCTGGGCCTGATTGGCATCGGCGCAGGCCTGCTGGCGCTCGTCGGCAGCTTCTACCTGGCGCGTACGCTCAGCACGCCGATTGGCCACCTGTCCGCCGCCCTCGCCCACATGGGCGCGACGCGTCACGTCGAGGGCCGGCTGGCGCTGGGCGGGTCGAGCCGCGAACTGGACACGCTGACCCGGACGTTCAACGATTTGATGTCGTCGGTGGCGGAGGCCGAAGCGCAGACCGAAGCGGCCTACACCGGGGCGATTCGTGCGCTCGCCGCTGCCCTCGATGCTCGAGACCCGTACACCGCGGGTCACTCCGAGCGCGTCAGCGTCGTGTCGATCGCCATCGGTCGCGAGCTTGGTCTTTCCCAGGAGGCGCTCGAAATTCTGCGATTGGGAGCGCTGCTCCACGACATCGGCAAGATTGGGGTTCCTGACGACGTCCTGCGCAAGGCGGCCTCGCTGACCGCCGCCGAATACGACACCATCAAACAGCACCCGGTCCTCGGCGCGCGCATCCTCAGAACCGTCCCGTTTCTTTCGCCACACCTGCCGATCGTCGAACTGCATCACGAACGGCCGGATGGCCGCGGCTACCCGTACGGACTGCGGGGCGAAGACATCCCGGTTGCGGCGCGCATCGTTCATGTCGCCGACGCCTACGATGCGATGACCAGCGCGCGCGCCTACCGGCGGGCGCGGCCGTCCGGCGAAGCGCTGCACGAACTGTGGCGCTGCGCCGGCACCGAGTTCCACGCCGAGATTGTCGGGGCGCTGGCGGCCGCCCTGCCCGCCCTGCCCTCCGATGGACACGTGTCGCGCTTCGAAACGGTGAGCGGGTGAAGGCGCTGCTCGTCATCTGCTTCGCCGTCCTTGCGGTGAGGACCGCCGCGGCCCAGTCGCTCGCGCGCTTCAGTCTCGACAGCGTGGTGGCGGTCGACGTGTTCCGCGGCGAAAACACCGCCGATCGGCCGAACATCGTCATCGACGTCACCGGCGTGTTACGGCTGGCCGACGGCTGGATGGTCTACGTGCGGCCATGGTTCAGGCAGCCGCGGACCGCGGAATGGGACAAGGAGATCTATCAGGCGGCGCTGCAATACGAGCGGCGCGGCGTCATCTCCACGCGGGTCGACGCGGGGTACATCGTTTCGCCGATCGGCCTCGGGATGATGGACACGCGGCCGGGCGTCAACCCGACGATTGCACCGCATCTGAGCTACGTCACGCCGATGCCGGTCTTCGATCCCACGGCCCCACGAGCCCGTCCGATTGCCTCGAGCTACCCATTGGGCGGCCAGGTCACCGTCTCGACCCGCCGCTGGGATGCGCGTGGCGCCCTCATCAGCTCCGCGCCGTCCCGTCAATATGTGATCAATGGCGGCCCCAACCCGCGCGCCACGCCGGTCCTCGTCGCCGGCGGCGGCTACACGGCGCGGCCCGGGCTGCGCGTCGGCCTGTCGTTCGCGCACGGTGCGCACGCCACCCGGAGCGAGCTGACGACAACGACCTTCGGCGACCGGCGGAACGCCAGCATCGTCGCCCTGGAAGGCGAGTACGCGTTCGGCTACACGAAGATCGCCGCCGAGTTCACGCGCAATCGTCTTGAATCGCACCTCGGCGCTGAAACGGCTTATGCCTGGTTTGTGCAGGGCGTGCACACGTTGACGCCGCGGACCTTCGTCGCCGCCCGCCAGGAAGGGACCTCGGCGCCGCCGCTCCGTACTGCCACCAGCGTCGGAAGGCGCACGCTCTTTCAGACGAGCGAGGCGACCTTCGGCTACCGAATCATCCCCCAGCTCACCGCACGCGCCAGCTTCATGGCCCGCAAAGCGTTCACCCGCAACACCTGGGATCATCAGGCCGGCTTCTCGCTGGTCTGGGCCCAACGGTGGTGGTAAAAGGAAGGGCTCAGGGCTTAGGGCTCAGGGCTCAGGGCTTAGGGCTCAGGGCTTAGGGCTCAGGCTCAGGGCTTAGGGGGTTCTCGACTCCCGACTCTCGACTACCGACTACCGACTAGCGACTACCGACTCAATGGTTCTCGTCTGGTACATCTCCTCTCACGGCTTCGGCCACGCTGCGCGCGACATCGAGGTTCTCAACGAAATCGGCGGCCGCAGGCCTGATATCAGGCTGATCGTTCGCACGTCTGTGCCGCGCTCGTTTTTCGACTCGTCGCTGCGCGTGCCCATCGAGCTCCAGGTCGCCGACACGGACACCGGCCTCGTGCAGATCGACAGCCTGCGCATCGACGAGGACGAAACCGCCCGGCGGGCAGCGGCCTTCTACGCAGACTTCGCGGCCCGGGTCGACGCCGAAGCCGGCATCCTGCAGCGCGAGGGTGCGAGCCTGGTCGTCGCCGACATTCCGCCCCTCGCCCTGTCCGCCGCGGCCCGCGCGGGAATCCCGTCGATCGCGCTGGCCAACTTCACGTGGGACTGGATCTACCAGGCCTATCCACAGTTCGAGTCTCTGGCGCCGGGGATCCTCGGAACCCTGTCAGCCGCCTACGCCGACGCCACCCGAGCGCTCAGGCTGCCGCTGCACGGCGGATTCGAGTCGGTGCGGAAGGTCGAGGACGTCCCGCTCATTGCCCGCATTTCAGGTCGCGGCCGTGACGAGGCGCGACGCGCCATCGGGGTGAGCGACGCCGAGCCGGTCGTGCTCGCCTCGTTCGGCGGCCACCACCTCGGGTTGGACTACGACGCGGTCGCACGCGCCAATCCGTTCCGGCTGATCGTCACCGACCACGAATACCCTCAGCCGGCCGCGGCGCACGCACTCATCAGGCTGACCGTGCGGGAGCTCGAGCAGCGCGGGCTGCATTACGCCGATCTGATCGCCGCCGCCGATGCGGTCGTCGGCAAGCCGGGCTACGGCATCGTGTCGGAGTGCATCGCCAACCGCACGGCGTTTCTCTACGCGGTGCGCGGTCGATTTGCGGAGCAGGATGTCTTCTTGCGGCGGATGCCCGCGCTGCTGCGCTGTCGGGAACTCTCACGGGATGATCTCGTGGCGGGCCGGTGGCAGACGGCGGTCGACGCGCTGCTGGCACAGCCGCCGCCGCCGATCCAGTCGCCCACCAATGGCGCGGCGATGGCCGCCGCCGCGATCCTGGCCCGGTAGGATGAACCGCCCACGGTATACTTGGCGGCGCCCCCGCCACCTGAATGACCCAGAGACGAGGTGAACTCAAGAATCCCCTGCTGACGGTCGTGATGCCGGTCTTCAACGAGCGGGAGACGATTGCCGAAATCGTGGCGCGCGTCCTCGCGGTGCCGCTGCGCATCGAGCTGATTGCCGTCGACGACGGTTCGAGCGACGGCACGCCGCAAATCCTCCAGGACCTGCAGAAGAAACATCAGTTCAAGTTGATCCGGCAGCCCGACAACCGCGGCAAGGGCGCCGCGCTGCGCCGCGGATTTCAGGAGGCGACCGGCGAGATCGTCGCCATCCAGGACGCGGATCTCGAATACTCGCCCGAAGAATTCCCGTCGCTGATCGAGCCGATCTGCCAGGGCTACGCCGACGTTGTCTACGGTTCGCGATTTCTCGGCCGCCACCGCGCGTTCATGTTCTCGCACTACCTGGGCAACCGGTTGCTCACCCTGGTCACCAACATCCTCTACGACACGATGTTGTCGGACATGGAAACCTGCTACAAGGTGATGCGCGCCGAAGTGCTGCACGGCATGGTGCTGCGCTCGGACGAGTTCGAGATCGAGCCCGAGCTGACCGCCAAAATCTTCAAACGCGGCTACCGCGTCTGCGAGATGCCGATCACCTACTACGGGCGGTCGTATCACGAGGGCAAGAAGATCACCTGGCGGGACGGGGTCAGCGCGCTCTGGACCCTCGTCCGCTACCGGTTCACGGACTAGGATGCCATCTCTCCGCGATCGCGCGCGCGCGCTCACCGGCACGCTGCGGCGGCATCGCCGCAAGTCGCGCATCCTGGCGCTGGGCATCCTGGTGTATGTCGCGATCATCGCGATCATCGGCGGGATCGACGTGATGATCGGACCCGTGCGGTTTCGCTCGAACGAAACCGACTGGCTGCTGCAGCTGGCCGTGCTCGCCGCGCTCGTCGACCTGATGCTCAGCGAGACCGCGGCGCCGCGAATCATCGGTTTCCTCGAGTCGTTGTCGCAGGACTTGCAGCGTGTCCTGCCCGCTCTCGGCAGGACCGCGCTTATCATCGCCGCTGCGATGGCCGGGCTGTGGCTGATCGGACTCCTCGTCACGACGATGCCGGAGGACACTCCCGGCGGCGACATGGCTCTTCTCGAGCTGTATACGCGGCAGGCCACGGACACACAGGCCCTCATCGGTCCGTACTCACGGTTCCAGTGGAATCATCCCGGGCCTTCGATGTTCTACCTCTTCCGGCCGCTCTATCAGCTGTCCGGCGAGCGGTTTGCCGCCCTGAAAACCTCGGCGCTGCTGCTCAACCTTGCGTGTCTGGTCGCGCTGTTGGCGGTCGTGCGGCGCCGCGCCGGGCCGATGCTGCTGCTGCCGATCGCCATCGGCTTCATCGTCTATCTGTGGCGCGTGCCGGATGTGCTGGTCAGCCCGTGGAATCCTCACCTCCTGTTGATGCCGCTCGCCCTGCTCTTCATCGTCTGCGCTGCGGCGCTCGAGGGCGATGCCCGGTTCGCGGCAGCGGCCGTCGCGGTCGCCTCGTTTCTCATCCAGACCCATTTATCGGTGACGCCAACGGCTGGCGCACTGACGGCGGTGGCGCTCGGCGCGCTGATCGTGACGGGGCGTCGCGCGCCTGAGAGGTCGGCCCACTGGCGGTGGCTGCATGTCGCCGTCTGGGTGGGTCTCGTGATGTGGTTTCTGCCGCTGGCGGAGGAGGTTTCGTCTCCGAACGGGAACATGTCGAGCATTCTCGAGTCCTTCTTCGAAGATCCTCAACCAGGACCGGTTTCGCGCGAGAGCGCGGCGGCTTTCTTCCAGATGCTGTCGGGTTTCGTGCTGCCGGGGTTCGGGACGGCGTGGGGCGGACTGGTGCTCCGAAGCGTCAGCTGGCTCGGATTTGCCATCGCCGCGGGCGCCCTGCTGATGTTGCCGTGGTCGACCGGCAGGCTGACCAGGTCGAGCCCGTTTGCCGCGATTCTCGCCACGCTGCTGTTCGGCGCCTCAATCGTCGCGCTCTGGTCGGTCCTCAGAATACAGGGGGAACTTTTCGATCAGCTGATCTTCTGGGTGAGCGTGATGGGCGTGCTGAACGCCGCCGTTGCAGCCGCTACCATCCTGGCGTGGCTGGTCGACACGCGTCCAGCGGCGGCTTCGTGGATTGCGAGGGCGGCAAGTAGCTCCGCGATCGCTCTGCTGGTGGTCGCCGCCTTTCTGGGAGTCCGGCAATTGTTCAATCAGCCAGGAACCCGCCCGGCGGATCCGGGTGCGACGCGGATCCGTGAGGGCACCGCGGCGGTCGCCGGCTATCTCAAGAATGAAGGCGTTCGGCAGCCGCTGGTTCGTATCGCCCCGATCGCGTGGGGCGACGCCGCCGGCATCGTGCTCGCCCTCGAAAAGAGCGGCACTCCGGTCAACGTCGAGCAGAACTGGGTGTTCATGTTCGGAAGACCGCTCGGCCCGACTGGCCTCGAGGACTGCGAGGTCGTGTTCGCCGACGGGGTCTTGCGAAAGGCGCTGACCGAGGCGGGACACCATACGATCCTGGCGCAGTGGCCGGAGCTCACGATCTTCGCCCGTAAGCGCCCCGCGCCGCCCGCGACTTGATTCGCACGAGCTCGCGGACCATTGTCATCCCGTCCCGGACAATCGACAGCCGTGAGTCGCGGCGGTAGTGCCACTCGATCGGCACCTCGACGACGCGCAGCCGCGTGGCGCGCGCCACCGTGAGCACCTCGACGTCGAAGGCCCACCCGTCAACCGTGACGTGCGGAAAGATCGCCTCGACGGCCGGTGCCGTGAACATCTTGAAGCCGCACTGCGAGTCCTCGATTCCTGGCAGAATCAGCTGCTGGACGAACGCATTGAACGCGCGTCCGACCAGGTGACGGTAGAGCGGTTCACCGACGCGGCGCGCCGCCACGCCCTCACGCGTGCCAATCGCCACGTCGAATCCGTCGAGCAGCGGCGGCATGAAGCGCATCAGCTGTGAAATCGGCATCGACAGATCGGCATCACACATGAAGCGGTACCACCCGCGTGCGGCGAGGAGTCCCGCCTTCACCGCACCTCCCTTGCCACGGTGCGGTTCGCGCTGGACCACGAGGCGCGGCTCCTCTGACGCGAAGCCGGCGGCGATGCTCGCCGTCCGATCCGTCGAACCATCGTCGACGATGCGGATCTCCCAATCCCAGGGCCGCTGCTGCATATGTTCGCAGAGCGTTTCGAGGGTGGCGGCGATGCGCGACTCCTCGTTGTAGGCCGGAACCACGACCGAGACCGTCGTCGGCGGACCGGGCTGCGCGATCATGCGCCGGACGAGTGCGTGCCGCAGCCGCGGTACGGCTCCGGTAACAGGAGCACGACGCCGTCACCGAGGTCGACGGAAGATTGAGAGGGCGAGAGCACGCCAGTGGTGAGGGTGGGGAGCGGCTCAGCGGACGCATCGCGCCGCCAGGGCCGAATCGACTCGAAGTAGTAGAAGAGCGACTGGCTGATCGACGGCTCGGGCAGCGTGACGCGGATCCCGCGTGGCAGCTCTTCCCGGGTCTGGACGTCGCGAACGCACTGGCTGGCGGCCCGCCTCGGGTGGCGCGTATCGGCCAGCAGCATGAGCGAATCCCGGTACCCCTGCAGCGGCAGAAAGCTCACGATGAGCAGGGCCAGTGCCTTGTGCGATCGGCGCGGAATACCGGCCAGCACGGCAAAAAAGGCTGCCGCAATGCCAGGGCGGAGGATGCCGGCACTCGTCAGCTCGGTTCCACCGACGGTGAAACGGACCCTTCCCAACACCAGGCTGCCGATCGCCAGAACAATCGAGACGGCGATCGCAGCGAACAGGAGCATCCGGACCGCAGGACTTCTCAACGCTCTCGTGAGGCGTGGTGTCGCTTCGGTCATGTGGGCATCAAGCCGCTCGAGAAAGCGACCCACAGGCGCCCGGCCCAGCGACAGCATCAGGGTCGATAGGTAGCCGCCGGCCAGCGCCAGCGGCGGCAGGAATGGGTACAGGTAGTGGTAAAGCTTCGAGGTCGCTGCTGAAATCGCCAGGGTGGGAACGGCGAACCACAGGACGATCAAGAGGGCGTCTGGATTCAGAACCCGCGCCGTCCACGCGGCGAGCACGACGAGCCCGATGGTCACCAGCACCAGCGCGCCGGTTTCCCAGTAGGCCATCATCTGCAGCAGGTAGTAGCTCCACGGCTGCAGGTGACCGGGATCGAGCGTTGCCGTCATCCGCTGGTAGACGTGCACGCCAAGGATCTCGCGCCAGAAGCGGACGCCGAACCGCGCAGACATGAATGCGAACCATGGCACGACGAGCGCGGCAACGAGCACCAATGCCACCGCCCAGCGGCGCCAGTCCTCAATCAGCCGGCGTCGATGCGCGGCGACGGCCGCGGCGGTGATGCCCAGGACGAGCGGCAGGAAGAGCGCGGCGACGAACTTGGTCAGGAAGGCAAGCACAAAGTAGAGCGCAATCGCCTGCACGTGCAGGCCTCGAGCACCGTTCGACCACGACGCCCATTTCAGATAGTGGTAGACGCCGCCGCAGTACGCGAGCACCAGCGCACTCTCCATGTTGTTGCTGCGGAGCCCGTGACTGAAGAGCAACGGTGCGTGGGCGAACAGGATGAGCACGCTGATGAACCCGCAGGCCGGGTTCAGCAGATGCCTGCCGATCAGGAACACATAGACGAACGCCCCGGCGCCGAAGACCGCATCCCAGAACCGATGACCGAGCTCGGTGCCGGGCAGGATGCCGGCGGCAATCGGCGCGGCGACGATCCAGAATTTCAGCGGCGGCTTGTCGAAGAAGGGCAGGTCTTCCCGCGGCGAGGTCGTCGGCACGAGCCAGTTGCCGGTCGACAACATGCGGTCGATGGCGAACGAATAAATCGCTTCGTCGTTCTGGAGATCCGGGCCCCCGAGATTGATGAACAGGGGCAGGCAGAAGAGCAGGAGTGTGGCGGCCAGCCACCCGCGTTCGCGCTGACGCGCGCCTAATCCTTCACGCAAGTGACCAGCGACCAGATCCTCGGGATATTCACCTTTTCGATCGAGATCGGCTCCAGCTCGGCCTGGGCGAGAAATGCCGGCAGGTCGAGATCCGATTTGAAGCCGATGTGCACGGTGAACGGCGAGATGGCGCGCTCGACCCAGGCCAGGAGCCGATTGGGGCTTCGGAAATGGTTGAGGAAGATGATGCGGCCGCCGGGCTTGCAGACGCGGCGCATCTCGCGCGCAACGCCGACCGGATCCGGGACGACACTGATCAGATACGGCGCGTAGACGATATCGAAGCTGTCATCCGCGAACGACATGTGCGTGGCGTCCATTTCCTGGAGCCGCACGTTGCGGAGGCCCTTCCGCCAGACGCGCTCGCGCGCCTTCTCGAGCATCGAGCTCGACAGATCGATGCCGACGACCGCGCAGTCACGCGGGTACAGGCTCGCGTTGATGCCCGTGCCGACGCCGACTTCCAGTACGCGGTCGCCAGGACGGATCTTCATCTTCTGGATCGCGTGCATCCGGCCGGGATGAAGAGTGGGACCGAACGTGAAGTCGTAGACCGAGGCCAGTTTCTCGTAGACCCCTGCGACAAAATCGGTCTCGACCGCCGTCACCGATAAAGCCCGGGTGGCCGCATCGGAACCGATGATCTCTTCCTGGTCGGACGGGCGTGACAGATCGAACAAAGCCATCGAGTTCGCCTCAGCTGATGTGCCGGTAATCCAACGATTTACGGGCGTTCAAGCCGTCTGCCCGCTTCGAAATGGCCCGGTCGACTATACCGCTGAATGTCAACGAAGTCCATCGATGACGGCCAAAGCAGCCTCGATGTTGCCTGACGAGGTTGATACCTGGACCCCCTGGACCCCCCCGCGCAGCGCTGCCGCAAGCTCCCGGGCGATGGCGATACCCTCGGCAGCCGCCGCCGCTGAGCCGTCCGCACGCCTCATCCGTTCCATGACGGCGTCCGGTACGCGCACGCCGGGAACCTCATTCGCCATGAACTCGGCATTTCGACTGCTCTCGAACGGATAGAGCCCGGCGACGACCGGGAGATGCGCGGCGTCGAGGCGCTTTTTCACGCGCTCGAAGGCGCCGACGTCGAAGATCGGCCTGGTCAGGACGAATTCAGCGCCAGCCTCTACCTTGTAGTCGAAACGGCGCAGCTCTTCGTCGAGGTTCGACGCGACCGGATTGAAGGAAACGCCGACGTGATAGGCGGTCGGCGCGCCGATTGGCTGTCCGCCGACGTCGCATCCGTGGTTCAGACGCGAGACGAGGTTGGTCAAGCCGATCGAATCGACGTCGAACACGGCGGTCGCGTCAGGGTAATCGCCAACTCGCCCCGGGTCGCCGGTGATGAGCAGCAGGTTGCGCAGGCCCATCGCGTGCGCGCCGAGCAGGTCGGACTGGATCCCCAGCAGGTTGCGATCGCGGCAGGCGTAATGAAGGAGCGTCTCGATTCCCGCCTGCTGTTCGATCAGGACGGCGAGCGACAGCGCGCTCAGCCGCGCGCCGGCGCGAAGCCCGTCTGGAATGTTCACCACGTCGACGCCGTAACGCTTCAGCTCGCGCGCCTTCTGGATCGCGGGCTCAGCCTCGAAGCCGCGCGGCGGCCGCAGCTCGACGCCGATGACGAACGCGCCGCGCGTCAGCTGACCGGCCAGCCGCGACTTTTGAGCGCGCGGCACGGGCGGGGCGGCCAGCGCTGGCCTGGCGATGGGGGTCTTCGGCGGAGCGGCCGGATCCTCCGCAGGCGTCCGCACGCTGATCGGGGTCGCGAGACCGCGCACCGCCGTTTTGATCTGCCTGATGTGCTCGGGCGTCGTGCCGCAGCACCCCCCGACCAGCCGGACGTTGTGCAGGATGAAGCGCCTGGCGTACGAAGCCATGTACTCGGGGGAGCAGAGGTAGAGATTGCGCCCCTCGACGTCGCGCGGCTTGCCGGCATTCGGCTGGGCGGACAACCGGACGCGGGTGACCGCTTCCATCCGCTCGATCGTATCGAGCATCGGCGCCGGTCCGACGGCGCAGTTCACGCCGATCACCGTCGCACCGCGCTTCTCGAGCTCGGGCGCGAACCGCTCCGGCGGCGTGCCGTCGAGCGAGTTGCCGTCCTCCTCGGTCGTCATCTGCGCGACGATCGGCAGATCGGACACCGACCGGACGGCGTCGATCGCTGCGCCGATCTCGTTCAGATCGCGAAACGTCTCGAGCACGATCAGATCGACGCCGCCCTCGATCAGCGCGCGCGCCTGCTCGCGGAAATACTCCCGCGCCTCGTCGACGCCGGTCTTGCCCCAGGGCTCGATCCGGATGCCGAGCGGCCCGATCGATCCGGCGACGTAGGCGCGTTCACCGGCGGCGCGCCGCGCAATCCGCACCCCTTCGACGTTGATCGCCGCGAGCGAGTCGGCCAGCCCGAACGATCCGAGCTTGATGCGGTTGGCGCCGAAGGTGTTGGTCTCGACGACGTCGGCGCCGGCGCGGACGTATTCGTGATGGACCTCTTCGACCAGCTCGGGCCGGGCCAGATTCAGGGCGTCGAAGCTCTTGTTGATGAAGACGCCCTTCGAGTACAGCATCGTCCCCATGGCGCCGTCGCACACCAGGACTCGCTGCTCGAGGGCTTCCCTAAATGGTTGCATCAGAACAATTGGTGAGTTGGTGAATTGGTGAGTTGGTGATTTGGGGAGAATTCACCCTGTGAACTCACGAATTCACCAATTCACCAACTCCCAATTTTACTATGTGTCCAGTCGTTCGCATTTGAAGGTCTGCGCATCGATGACCAGGTACGACTTGGTGACGATATCGAGGCCGATCGAGCGGACGCCCTGACGCACCGAGTCGGTGAACTCGTGGTGATGGCCGAACAGGTGCAGCTTCGGTCGCATTGCGGCGAGGACCTCGTTGATGACCGTCTTGCCCGCGTCGAGTCGACGCCCCTGAGGATAGAACGGCCGCGGCGCCTCGTGCGTCAGAAACAGATCGATCGCGGGCAGCGCCTTGCACAACAGCACTTCGTCGCGGACAAAATGGCGGCGCTTGTCGTCGCGGCTCTTCCCGAGCTTGATCGAATTCCCGCCGCCGCGCCGGCCGCGTGACGGCGGCAGCGCAGCGGACGGCGTGTGGTACCAGCTCGGCGCGAAGGTGCCGCCGAGCGCCGCGACCCGCCAGGGCCCCACCACGTGCGGTCCGCCGTTCGCGAGGTAGAACAGGTTGGCCGCCGGCGGCTGGCCGTTCACCGCGGCGGCAATCACGTCGAAGTCCTCGTTGTTGCCCTTGATCCAGTAGAGCGGCGCGTTCGGCGCGAAGTACTCGCCGTCGTTGCTGGCGATGTCTCCGACCTGCACCCACAGGGGGACGTCGGAGTGCCGCGTCATGATCTCGTGTACCGCGTCGAATGCGCCGTGGATGTCGCCGAGGGCGCCGATTAGCATCGTCGTGGGACTGCCGGGGACCAGGTCCTTCCCCTGATCCCCAGCCGCTAGCCTCTAGCCTCAGAAGCTGCTGTCGAAGCCGCCGGTATCAGCAGATCCTCCTTGTCCCACACGAAGTCGCTCTTGCTGTAGACCGCGAGCTCGTAGTCCTTGCCCATGAAGATCGCGCCGACCGGGCACGCTTCCTCGCAGTAGCCGCAGAAGATGCAGCGCGTCTTGTGAATCTGGTAGACCGAGGCGTAGCGCGGTCCGGCCTGGACGGTCCCGTCGTTCTCGGCGGCCTCCAGGTAGATGGCGTCGGCGGGGCACGCCACCGAGCACAGGCCGCACGCGACGCACTTCTCGAGACCGTTCTCGTCGCGCATCAGGACCTGCTTGCCGCGCCACTTGGGGAACATCGGCATCTTCTCTTCCGGGTAATTGATGGTGATCGGCTTTCGGAAGAGATACTTGAGGGTGGTCGCGAAGCCGATGACGAGCGGACGAATCACAGCCATTTCCTTCAGTGTACTCGGCCCGTACGCGCCTGAAAAGGTCGAGCGGAGCTATATTGACCGTGGGCGAGCCTTGTTCAAGAGTCTGCTTCCTGCCGTGGCGGTCATTGCGATTGCGGGGGGACGCGTCCAGAGTCAGGCCCCGGCCGTCGACCCGGAGTCGCTGGCAGGCTTCTGGGAGACGTCCACCAGCGGCAGCATCGACGGACTCTCGTTGTCCTTCTCGTACTCCCCTTCCATCCCGGGCAGAACGCCGGACCTCCTGATCGACATTCGTCGGAGCCTCCAGATCCGCGTGTACCACCGCCTCCCGGAGCCCGAAACCTGGGGCTGGCACCTGGGCCCCCCGGACTTCGATGGACGACGCCTGGCGGTCGCGGGCTTCGATGTGACGTTTCAGTCTGAGCAGCGACAATGGATCGGCACTTTGACACGCGCAGGGCAGACACGCGAGGTCGTCCTCGAACGGCCACGCCCTGGGCCAGGATTATCGCCACACCCGCTTGCCGGAGATTGGACGGCGGAACAAGATCCGAGCGAGACGTTGAAACAGGGCGGGCGCCTTCACATCGCCCAGTCTTCTGATGGAACGGTGAATGCGTGGCTGGATCGATTCCTGGCCCCTTTCGACGAACGGCGCTACGGCGAGCTGTTGCGAATGTCGACGGAAAACGATGGAGTCCGGCTGCTCCTCACTCAGTACATCACCGGCCCGCCGATTGAGTATCGCGGAACGGTTTCAGTCGACCGGTTGAAGATCACCGGCAGCTGGTTCCGCAGGGGCGATCCCTCTCCAAAGGACTCATGGAAACTGAATGCACCCACTATCTTCGTGCGGCTGCCGGAGCGGGCTGTTGGCGCCGATAGTCCCCGGTAGCGGATTGCCCGGGATCCTTGCCCGAAAGGCCGGTTTCACCAGGGATCCTGGCTGGCACTGTTAAGATCATCTAACTCAATGCAGGACCCGGCCTTCTCGTCCGAGCAGGTCCTTCTGACGACGCTCGTCGTGAAACTGGCGGCCATGGCGGCCCTGGCGACGATGCTCGTCCGTTACCGGCGCTTCCGCCACATCCTGATTTTCGAACGCCGTGACTGGCCCGACCGTCTGATCTTCGTGTTCTTCTTCGGCATCCCGCTCGCGGCCGGTGTGGTGGCCCGGCTCCTGCTCAACTACCGGGCATTCGATCTCAGCCTGGAAGGCGCCTATCTCGCCGGCCTGATCGCCGGCCCTTATGCCGGCGCCACGATCGGCGTGATGGTGGGCCTGCCCCCGCTCTTCAACGGCGAGGTCATCGCGCTGCCGTTTGCGGTCGGCTGCGCGTTCGCCGGCGGCGGCCTGCGCGAGCTGTGTCCGAAGGAGGCGATCTGGCACTTCTCGCCGTTCGTCTTCACGCGAATCCATCTCCGGTTGTGGGGCATGATCCGCCGCTTCCACGTCGACTGGCAGGTGGTGCTGCTGGTCGCGCCGGTCGGCCTGGAGCTGCTGCGGCAGGGGCTCGGACTGCGCTGGAGCGAGCACAACCGGCTGTTCTATCTGGGCCCGGCGGCGATCGGACCCAGCTGGATCTGGACGATGATGCTGGTTCTGCTGGCGACGATTCTGTGCGTCGCGACGCCGATCAAGATCTGGAACACGGCGCGGATCGAGCATCGGCTCGAGGAGCAGGAGAAGCTGCTGCTCGCCGCCAAAATCGAGGCGCTCGCGAGCCAGATCAATCCGCATTTCCTCTTCAACACCCTGACGTCGATCTCGTCGCTCGTGCGGACGCAGCCCGATACGGCCCGCATGCTCATTTCCAAGCTGTCGGGCCTGCTCCGCCGCCTGATGCGCAGCACCGACCATTTCGTCACGCTCCGCGAAGAGCTGGAATCGATCGACGAGTATCTCGACATCGAAGTCATCCGCTTCGGGCCGCAGCTGAACGTCCACAAGGAGATCAGCCCGGACACCCTGGGTATCATCGTGCCCAGCATGATCCTGCAGCCGCTGGTCGAGAACTCGATCAAACACGGGCTCGCTCGCAAGGTGGGTGGCGGCCGGATTACCATCAAGACCATGATGCGCAACGGCCACGCCGTGATCGAGGTTCACGACGATGGGCTGGGCATGACCGGAAAGCGGCTCGAGGGCGCGATGAGCGGCGGTATCGGGCTGAGCAACGTCAACGAACGGCTGCGCACCATCTACGGCGCGAGCTACGAGCTCAAGCTGACGAGCGAACCCGGGCACGGCACCTGCGCCAGCGTGGAAATTCCCGAGCTGGCCGTGCCGGAGCGGGTCACGGCTTAAAGGGCACGGGGATCTTTTCCTTGGATCTCAGAACCGTGGTCGTCGACGACGAACAGCTCGCGCGGGATGAGCTGGGCTACCTGCTCGGTCAGGTGGGGGGAGTTGAGATAATTGGTCAGGCAGGCAATGGCGTCGAGGCACTCGAGACGATCGACCGGCTGCAGCCCGATCTGGTGTTTCTCGACGTGCAGATGCCCGGCCTGACCGGCTTCGAGGTGGCGCGGCACATGCTGGATAGCGGCCCGGCCTCTCACATCATTTTCGTGACCGCGTTCGACCAGCACGCCATCGAAGCGTTCGAAGTCAACGCGGTCGACTACCTGCTGAAGCCGGTCGACCCGTCACGGCTCGAAGTGGCGCTGCAGCGGGCACGGCGGCGGATTGCGGTCGATCGCGGCGACGCCGGAGCCTCGGCGCTCCCGGGCATCAGCAACCAGCAGCTGGAGCAGATCGTCCAGCTCGTCGCCGAGCGGCACAGCCGCCGGGAGCGGATGGCGTTGAAGGTCGGCGAGCGCTTTCTGCTGGTGCAGTCGGAAGACATCATCTACGCGTCGCTCGCAGAGGAAAGCATCACCGTCGTCACGAACCAGCATGCCGGCACCTCGAACTACCGGACGCTGGACGAACTGCAGGCACGCCTGGATCCCAACGTCTTCTGGCGCGTGCATCGGTCGCACCTGGTGAACATCAACAAGATCAAGGAGATCGTCCCTTGGTTCAGCCGGAACTACCTCCTGAGGATGAAAGACGAGAAGTCGACGGAAATTCCAGTCAGCCGGACCCAGACCCGTCGGCTGCGGGAGTACCTGAAACTCTAGAGGTCCCGTCGTTCGATCTGACCGATCCCAACGCCGCGGCGATGCAGGAAGCCGAGGCGGAGGCCGCCGCCCTGCAGCTCGCCGCCGCCGGAAGTCCCGAGGCTGCGGCGGGCGGCGACGCGGCCGTGCCGCGCCTGACCAGTCCCGGAATCCGTCTCGCGCAGGTGCAGGAAGAAGTGGTGGCATGGGTTAAAACGATCCTGTCGGCCGCGGTCTACGCCGTGCTGATCGTGACCTTCGGGTTCCAGGTGGCGCGCGTGGAAGGTCAGAGCATGGCGCCGACCCTGGAAGACCAGGATCGCCTGATCGTCAACAAGCTCGTCTACCGGCTCGGGTCGCCGCGCCGCGGCGACATCGTGATGCTCTACTACCCGATCAATCCCGACAAGTCGTTCGTCAAGCGGGTGATCGCCGAGGAACGCGACACCGTGCGCATCATGGATGGACGCGTCTACGTGAACGACGTGCCGATGCAGGACGAGTACGTCCCGGTCGAGTACCGCAGCCACGAGGATTGGGGACCCCAGGTCATTCCCGACGGGTATTACTTCGTCATGGGCGACCATCGCAACAACAGTTCTGACAGTCGCCACTGGGGCATGGTTCCGAAGCGGTACATCATCGGCAAAGTGCAGCTGCGCTGGTGGCCTGTACCGGCGGCTCGCGTATTCTAGCGCTCGCTGTTCGGCTCAGGGTTAAGGGCTAAGAGCGGAAGTGCTGCCAAAATCCCAGAGCCCTGAGCCCTCAGCCCTGAGCCCTGAGCCCTCAGCCCTGAGCCCTGCGCCTTCCGCCCTGAGCCCTGCGCGGTATGCGGCGGTCTCGTCTGTCCTGCTTCGCGTGCTGCTCCTCAACGTCGCCGTGGCGGCGGCGAAGATCTCGTTCGGCTACGCCAGCGGCGCGATCAGCATTCTGTCCGACGGCTTCCATTCGCTGACCGACGCCGGATCCAATCTCGTCGGCCTGGTTGGCGTGCGCGCCGCCCGGCGACCGCCTGACGAGGATCATCCCTACGGCCATCGCAAGTACGAAACCGTGGCGGCGGCGGCGGTCACCGTCTTCCTGCTGCTGGTCGTGCTCGAGATCGTCCGCAACGCGCTGAATCACCTGACCGGCCGGAGCGCGCCGCCAGACATCAACGCCGCCGGGTTCATCGTCATGGCGGTGACGATTGCCATCAACGTGTGGGTCGTCCGCTACGAATCGCGGGAGGCGCGGCGGCTGAACAGCGAGGTACTGCTGGCGGACGCGCTGCAGACGCGCGGAGACGTCTGGACGTCGTTCACGGTCATCGCCGCACTAGCCGGTGCCAGGTGGGGCTGGACGATACTCGATCCGATCGCGGCACTGGTTGTCTCGGGGTTCATCGGCTACGCCGGCCTGCAGATCGCGACGACGACCACGCGGATCCTGAGCGATCGGATTGTCATCTCCGAGGCCGATCTCCAGGGCGTCGTGATGAGCGTGCCTGGCGTGATCGGCTGCCATCACATCCGGACGCGCGGCTCACCCGACCACGTCTTCCTGGACCTCCACGTGTGGCTGCCGCCAGACATGCCACTCACCGCTGCACATTCGTTGTCGCACGTGGTCAAGGACCGTCTGATGGCGAAATACCCGCAGATCGCGGACGCGATCATCCACATCGAGCCGCCACCGACCCGGACGTAGGGCGGGTGGTTGTGGACCCGCCGGGTTGGACGCTGGGACCGCCGGGCACAGGGAACCCGGCCTACGAGCCGGGGCCCAGCAGGAACTCCCGCATGAATCGCACTGACGCGTAGAACTGGAAGTCGACGTTCGACTTCTTGGCGAAGCCGTGCCCCTCGTCGGTGGCCATCAGGTACCAGACGGGGGTGCCGTTCTTCTTGACGCGCGCAACCATCTGCTCCGACTCGGTGCGCGGGACCCTCGGATCGTTGCCGCCCTGCACGACGAACAGGGGCCGTGTGATCCGGTGCGCGTTGTTGAGCGGGGCGATCCGCTCGAAGAAGGCGGCCATCTCGGGCTGCCGCTCGTCGCCGTACTCGGCCCGCCGCAAATCGCGACGGTAGCTCTCGGTGTTCTTGAGGAACGTGTTGTAGTTGGAGATCCCGACGACGTCGATGGCGCACCGGATGCGGTCGGCGTAATTCGTTGCTACGGCAAGCGTCATGTAGCCGCCGTAGCTGCCGCCCGTGACCATGACGCGGTCGGGATCGAGCTCGGGGCGCCGGGCAATCCAATCGAACAGCGCGCCGATATCCCGGACCGAATCCTCGCGGTTCATGCCGTTGTCGAGCCCCACGAACGTCTTGCCGTAACCCGTGGAGCCGCGAACGTTCGGGTAAATGATCGCGACCCCGAGCTCGTTCAGAAAGTAGTTGCTGCGTCCGATGAAGCCCGGCCGGACCTGGCCCTCCGGGCCGCCGTGGATGTTGACGATCACCGGCCGTCTGCCGGGGAAGCGCGGCGGCGGCCGATAGTAGAAGCCGCTGATCGCCAACCCGTCGAAGCTGGTCCACGACACCAGTTCGGGCTCGACGAGCTCGGCGGCGACGAGACCGCCAAGCTCGCTCTCGGTCCACCTGGTGACCTGGGCGTTCCGCAGCGTGTACGAGTAGACATCGGAGGCCGACCGCGCCGAGGCGACCGTGAACGCCAGCTCGTTACCGGCCGGATGCCACTGAATCGACGCGATCACGCCGGTCGGAACACCGCTCAGCTGACGGGACTCCCGCGTGCGCGTGTCGATTAGCCGCAGCCGCGAGACGCCGCCTTCGTTCGTGACGAACGCCAGCGTCCGGCCATCAGGCGAGATCTCGATGTTCTCGACATCCCAATTGATCTCCGGCGCCAACGCCGTCAGCGTCTTGCTCGACAGATCGAGGTAGGCCAGGCGCAGGAACTCGGCTGCCTTGTCGGTGGTCAGGTAGACGCCGCGGCCATCGCCGCCGAACTGTGCCAGACCGTACGACGCGCGCTCGGCGCGCGGGCTGAGCGACGTCTTCTGTCCGGTCGCCACGTCCACCAGCCACAGGTGCGACTGCTCGACCGAGATCGTTTCGAGCACCAGCAGCGACGCGCCGTCCGGCGCCCAATCGAGTACGGTCCAACCGCCGCCAGACACTTGAAGAACCGCTCGATCGCTGCCGGGAACGGCGGGGTTCATGACGTGGACGTCGCGGTCCGCCCCATTGCGGCGCGTGGTCGTATAGGCGAGCTGATTCCCGGCGTCGCTCCACACGCCGACGCTGTTCTGCGAACGGCCGCCATCGGTGATGAGCGTGATCCGGCCGTCCTGGATGTCGTAGCGATACAGCTGGCCGAATTCGTCGCCCCCGGTGTCACGCCTGAAGACGAAGTAGCGACCCTCGCCCGGCTGGTAGCGTGCGGTCGTGATCGGCTCGTCGGCAAAGGTCAGCTGCGTGCGCACGCCACCGGGCGCCTTCACCAGGTGCAGCTGCGTGGAATTGCCGAATCGGGTGGAGATCAACAGCTCGCGCCGGGTGGGATGCCAGTCGACCAGGTTGGCCGCGCGCGATTCGGTGTATCGCCGGACGTCAGATGCGATGTCGGCCGGAATAGGCGGAATGCCCTCGGTGACCAGATTCGGCGTCGGGCTGATGACCGGCGCCTGCGCGGCAGGCGTCGCCAGCGAACACAGCGCGAGGCCGACGGTGAGCATCCGCACTCTCATGAAACCCTTTTCTACCCAGCGCGATTGGTAATCCGGATCTCGAATACTCGCGGCCACCATTTTCCCGTCACGAACAACCGATCGCCGGCCGCGTCGTAGGCGATGCCGTTCAGGACGTCCGCCTTTTCGCGATCACGCGACGGCAGCAGCCCCCGCAGATCGATCCAGCCGCTCACTCGACCGCTCGACGGATTGATCCGGGCGACATAGTCGCTTTGCCAGACATTGGCGAAGATTTCTCCTTTGACCCACTCCAGCTCGTTCAGATTGGCGACCGGCTTCCCGGCGGCCGTGATCGGAACGCGGCGGAGCTCCGTCAACTTCGTGGGATCGAGCAGCCGCAAGCGATCCGTCCCATCGCTCATGATCAGATTCGTTCCGTCATCGGTCAGCCCCCAGCCTTCGCCCTCGTAGCGGAATGTCCGCTTGGGCGCAAACGTCTGACGGTCGTAGACAAATCCGATGCCCGACTTGTAGGTGAGCTGGACGATCTCGTCTTTACGGACGACGATGCCCTCGCCAAAATACTGCGCGGCGAGGTCCCGTTGCTGGAGCACTTCGCCCGTCTCCAGCTTCACTTTTCGAATCGACGACTCGCCGTGGTTTCCGGTGCCCTCGTAGAGAAAGCCGTCAACGAATTGCAGCCCCTGCGTGAACGCGGCGGCGTCATGCGGGTAGGAGCGGACGATGCTATAGGTAAAGACCGGCAAGGACGTCCCGGCCGGCTGCGAGACGACGAAGCCGGGCACGCGATGGGGTCCACTCATGACGAGCAGCACGGCGAGGCACAGCCCGGTGCGCACACTTCAATTATGCCTCGGGTCAGTATCCGGCTGATTTGTCGACGACGTTCACCAGCGGCTCGCCGTGCTCGAAACGGCGCAGGTTTTCCGCAAACAACCTGACGAGCGGCGTCCAGTAGTCCTCCATGGCACCCGACAGATGAGGCGTCACGATCACGTTGGGGAGGTCCCAGTAGGCACTGGCGGGATCGAGCGGCTCGCGAGTGAAGACGTCGAGCGCCGCGCCGCCGAGGCGGCCAGACCGCAACGCATCGATGACCGCGTCGTCGTCCAGGAGACGGCCGCGTCCGATGTTGATGAGCAAAGCGCCCCGCTTGACGTGGGCGAGCGCCTCGCGGTTCAGCAGCAGCCGTGTTTCCGGGGTGAGCGCCGCGGCTAAGAGCACCACGTCACTGCCCGCCAACAGCTCGGGCAGCCTGTCTGGCGGCAGAACCGCTTCGACGCCATCCGGTCGCGGCCCGGCCACGCGCTTGCGCGTCGCGACCACCCGCATGCCGAGTGCTGCGGCGAGCCTGGCGACCGCGGTGCCAATCGATCCCAGACCGACGATGCCTAGCTGCCTGCCGTGGAGGGTGCGGATGGTGTTCGCCGCCTCGATCTCGTCGAGTGCCCAGACATGTTCGGCCTGGCGGCGCAGCACATGCGGCAGCTGACGCGCCAGCGCCAGCGCCATCAGGACGACATGCTCGGCAATCGCGCGCGCCCGGATGCCGCGCGCGCTGGTCAACACAACCGGGCTGGCGACGAATTCGCTCGACAGGATGTGTCCCACGCCCGCCGCCGGCGCCTGTACCCAGCGCAGGCGCGTCAGGGAGGCGACGAGATCCTTGTCGACGAACGCGGCAAACGCGGCATCCGACTCGAGCAGCACCTGCCGCAGCGCCTCGCGATCCCAGGCTTCGAGAAATGCGTGCTGCGGAAACTCACGGCGGAGCTGGTCGACAAAGTGCCGCGGCAACACCCACGCGGACGAAGGCGAAATGACGCCGATGCCGACATTCATGCTTGGTAGAGATTTGAGGATTTCAGGATTTCAGGATTTTAGGATTTGCGAGGTGAGACCTGAAGTGAACCGGACAGCTCCGAACTCAATCCTAAAATCCTGAAATGCTCAAATCCTCAAATCTCGCTTTTTCTGATGTATTTGCCGCTCTTGCCGCCTGTCTTCCTGACCAGACGTATCTCGCCGATGACCATCGACTTGTCGACGGCTTTCACCATGTCGTAGATGGTCAGCGCCGCGACGGCGACGGCGGTCAGGGCTTCCATCTCCACGCCGGTCTGCGCGTTCGTGCGGACGCGGGCTTCGATGGCGTAGCCGGCAGCGGTGGGTGTCAGATCGACCTGCACGCTGCCGATCGGCAGAGGATGGCAGAGCGGAATCAGCGAGGCGGTCTGCTTGGCGGCCATGATGCCGGCCAGCCGGGCGGACTGGAGCGGATCGCCCTTTTTCACCGCACCGCTTCGGATCTGGGTCCGCGCCTCGCGTGACATGGTGATCGCGCCGCGCGCGATTGCCTCGCGCGCGGTGACCGGCTTGTCGCCGACGTCGACCATCGTCACGCGGCCGTGGGCGTCCACATGGGAGAGCTTCTGCTTGGGCGTCATCTTTTTTCCAGTTGCGCTGGGGCCCCACCCCCAGCGCGTTCTTACGCTGATACCTCGCCTCGGATAACAACCGGTTCCTCGGCTCGGCATGGCCGCAGGCACGCGTCAGGTTTCTTCGGTCTCGCCACGGGCAAGATAGAAGGAGAGGCTCTCAAGGGACACCGTGAGATCCACGCTCTTCAGCTTCACATCGGGCGGCACCTGCAGCGTGCCGGGCGAAAAGTTGAGAACCGCCTTAATGCCCGCGGCGATCACCAGGTCGACGACCCGCTGGGCGGACGGGGCCGGGACGGCGATGACGGCGATGCTGATACCGTCCCGCCGCGCCAGCTTCTTCAGATCATGGATGTCATGGATCGAAACCCCGCCGCGCGACTGCTGCCCGACCTTGGCGCTCAGGTTATCGAACAGCGCCGCGATCTCGAAGCCTTCCTGGCGGAACCCCGGGTAGTCGGCCAGCGCCAGCCCGAGATTACCGGCGCCGATGATCGCGACGCGCAGCTTGCGGTCGAGCCCCAGGATCTGCCGCAGATGGCGCTTCAGATCGCGAACGTAGTAGCCGACGCCGCGCACGCCGAACTCGCCAAAGTAGGCCAGGTCCTTGCGGATCTGCGCGGCATTGAGATGAAACTGCTCGGCCAGCGCCTGCGACGAGATGGTCTTGACGCCGGCTCCTTCGAGGAGGTTCAGACAGCGCAGGTAAACGGACAGGCGGTTGGTGGTGAGCTCTGATACGGAATCGAGGCTCTGTTTCGCCTTCGGCGCCTTCGCCAGCGGTTTGTTCGCACCTTTCACAAGCGAAAGGCGATTGTAGCAGAAGGCTCCGCCTGCGCCGCGCCTTCGGCGAGACACGGCAGTGCTAATATCCGGCCCATGCCGACACAGACCGCCAGCGCGAAGGCACCGGCAACCTTTCAGCCGTACGTCGCCCCCAGTCAGTCACCGGCAGAGCTCACGGTGAGAGCGGTGATCATCGGCGCGCTGTTCGGCCTGCTGTTTGGCGCGTCAACGGTCTATCTCGGGCTGCGCGCCGGCCTCACGGTCAGCGCATCAATCCCGATCGCCGTCCTCGCCATCTCGATCCTCAAGCGACTGGGCGGATCGACCATTCTCGAGAACAACATCGTCCAGACCATCGGCTCGGCGGGGGAGTCGGTCGCGGCCGGCGTCGTGTTCACCGTGCCGGCGCTGATTTTCCTGCCGCCGCGCGGCCCCGATTTCTTCAACTACTTCCAGATCACGATGCTGGCGCTGGCCGGCGGCATCCTCGGCGTGCTGATGATGGTGCCGCTCAGACGGGCGCTGATCGTCAAAGAGCACGGTGTGCTTCCCTACCCCGAGGGGACCGCCTGTGCTGACGTCCTGATCGCCGGCGAGCGCGGCGGCTCGCTCGCACGCACGGTGTTCCAGGGTCTCGGCATCGGCGCGCTGTGGAAGGGCCTGTCGTGGATCGTGCAGGTCTTTCCCACGGCGGTGGGCTACACGATGAGCCGCACCAGCTTTTTCCCCAACGCGACGCTGAACGTCGATGTCTCGCCGGAGTACATGGGCGTCGGCTACGTGATCGGGCCGCGCATCGCCGGCGTCATGTTCGCGGGCGGCGTGCTCTCCTGGCTGGTGCTCCTGCCGCTGATGACCATTCTCGGCGAGCACATGCCGGGGCCGTTTCCGCCGGTGCCGGCGAGCGGCCTGCGCATCGCGGACATGAGCGCCGCCCAGTTGTGGAGCGCCTACATCCGCTACATCGGGGCCGGCGCGGTCCTGGCGGCCGGCCTGATCACGCTCGCGCGCACCATTCCGACCATCGTGTCGTCGTTCCGCGAGAGCCTGAAGGATTTCGGCGGCAGCCGCGCCGCCGCGACGGTCCGGACCGAGCGCGACATGCCGCTCATCGCGGTAATCGGCGGCTCGTTGGCCCTCGCCCTGTTCCTGGCCGTGGCGCCCCGCATGCCGACCCAGGGTAACGTCGTGGCCTCGGTGCTCGTCATCGTTTTCGGCTTCTTCTTCGTCACGGTCTCGTCCCGGATAACCGGCCTGATCGGATCTTCGTCCAACCCGGTGTCGGGAATGACGATCGCCACCTTGATACTGACGTGCTCGATTTTCGTCGCCCTCGGCTGGACGGGCGACTACTACTCGCCGGTTGCGATCTGCGTCGGCGCGGTCGTGTGCATCGCGGCGGCCAATGCGGGCGCGACCTCGCAGGACCTGAAAACCGGCTACCTGGTCGGCGCCACCCCCGTCTATCAGCAGATTGGCCTCATCGTCGGGGTGCTGGCTTCCGCGCTGGTGATCGGTGCGACGACGCTCTATCTTCATCAGGTGATGGGCATCGGATCGGCATCGCTGCCGGCGCCGCAGGCGACGTTGATGTCGACGATCATCAAAGGCCTGCTCAGCCAGAACCTGCCGTGGGGGCTCGTCCTCGTCGGCGTGTTCATTGCCGTCACGCTGGAGCTGTGCGGCATTCACTCGTTGTCCTTTGCCGTCGGCAGTTACCTGCCGATTGCCACGACGGCGCCGATCTTCGCGGGCGGGCTGGTCCGTGCGTACGTCGAGAGCAAGACCGGGGTTCGCGAGGAGTCGGAAGTCGGTTCAGGCACGCTGTTCAGCTCGGGGCTGATCGCCGGCGGCGCGCTGACCGGCATTCTTTACGCGGCGCTCTTCGGCAACAACATCGTGCCGGAAGCCGACGGGGGCGAAGCGCTGGCGCCGATTCCGTTCCTGCACGATGGGATCTGGGGATCGTCGCCGGGGCGCTGCTGTTTGTGGCGCTGGGTGTCGTCCTCGCCCGTTTCGCCCGAAAGAAAATATCGTAGGCCGATGAAGCTGCTGATCGGACTGTTCCTGGTCTTCGCCGCCACGCTTTCGGCGCAGCCGTCGCAGCGCCGGACCACCAATATCGCCGCGCTGCTGGCACATCCGGCGTTCTACCACCTGCATCCGGTGGTCGCCGTCGGCAAGCTCGAACTGCGCGACACGGGCGAGCTGCGGTTGACCGCGGACGGCGGGTCGGTGCGGGTGGTGTTCAAGGGGTCCGTGCCCGACGAGGTCGCCGAAGTACGGGGGGAATTCTGGGATCTCGGACGTCTGAACGCTGATGACCCCAGGCTGTCCGGCTTCGATCTCCGAAGAACGTTTCAGATCGATCCCGAGGGAAGCTGGCCGCGGCCCGGGCTGGTCACGGCGCTCGTGGCGTCCGCGGTGGCGCCCGCGGCTCCCCCGCTTGCACCTTCGGTCCGGTCGCTCGTTCTCTTCCCGTCACGGTTCCTCGACCAGAAGGTCACCCTCACTGGTCAGTTCGGCGGCCGCAACCTGCTCGGCGATCTGCCGGAAGCACCCGCGGTGAGCCGCTACGACTTCGTGGTGCGCACGACGGACGCAGCCATCTGGGTCACCAACCTCCGTCCCCGGGGTCGGGACTTCGAGCTGGCGCTCGACGCACGGATCGACACCGGC
This sequence comes from uncultured Acidobacteriota bacterium, assembly GCA_963728825.1. Classification (GTDB taxonomy): domain Bacteria; phylum Acidobacteriota; class Vicinamibacteria; order Vicinamibacterales; family CAVVIG01; genus CAVREM01. Next base: position 194,690 of record CAVSLA010000004.1, on the reverse strand, counting down.
CGTTGGGTCGAAGTCAGCGGCACCGTCCAGCAGGCTCGAGGCCTCATCCTGCTCGACGGCACCACCGGCACCATCAGGCTCACGAAACCGCCGAGCGAAACGACCGCGGACGCCCCGATTCGCGTGCCAGCGGCGCCACCGCCCGAGGTTGTGTTCAGCGCACCCATCGACGGCGAAACCGACGTCTCCTCGTCCACCAATGTCCGGGTGCAGTTCTCCCGCGACATTACGCCGGCAACGTTCAAGGGACGCGTCGCCGTACGGTATGTCAACGCTCCAGGCGCCCCGGCGCCCACGACACCGCCGCCGCCGCCGCCGATCGAGTTCACGACCAATTACCTGCCGGGCACGCGCGTGCTCGAAATTCGCTTCACCCAGCCCCTCGAGCCGTTTCGCGCCATCCAGATCGATCTCGTCGACGGGATTCTCGGAACGGATCAGCAGACGTTGAAGCCCTGGACGTTGAAGTTCGAAATAGGTAGGTAAATAAATCACGAGATCTCAGGACTTCAGGATCTCAGGATCTCAGGATTTGAGGATCTTTTCGCGACCGGCGAAGATCCTGAAATCCTGAAATCCTGAGATCCTGAAATCTCAAGAATCAGGGAACCACCCTGAATCCCACCAGGATTCTTTCCGTCGCTGACAGCTCGATCACGTAATCACCCGGGGCGAGCGGCGCCAGAACAATGTGGGCGGTGTGCCAGCGCGAGCCGTTGGCATCGTCGCGCACGGCGGCGGTGACAGGGAGCGGCAGCGGCTTGCCGTTGCGATCGAGGAGCCTGGCTGTTCCTGACTTCGCCGCGGGCCGGGGAATCTCCACACGCAGTTGCTCGGTGCGTCGAAAGCGCACGTCTGCGGTTGGCGTCTCCCGGTTGCCCGTGGTGGGTCCGCGGCGGATCAGCAGCGCTGACGTCGCTCGGGGCACTTCGTGGACCATCACGACGATCGACGCGCTCGTCGGATTGGGATCGACACCGCGGCCGCGAGCCCTGGCGTTGACGGTGTATTCACCCGCGGACAGACCGCCGGCCGGCGTCAGCATCGCGGAAAAATAGCGGGAGCCTGCAGCAATCTCTACCCGGCGGGTGTCGATGGTCTCGCCACTCTTCGCGACGAGCGCAATGTCGACGTCGGCGCCCGCTTTCCAGACCGGCGCCGCGGCGACTTCACCGACCGCCCAGACCGCGGCGGTCGCGTCCGGACGCCAGCCGGCAACAGCGTGCAGCTGAAGCGGACGCTCGCGCGACAACGAGTTGAGCGGCGCGATGGCCGCCTCGACCGCCCGCGCTTCGAGCACCGCGGGATCGAGTGGCGACGAGGCCTCCGCTCGGGCTCGGTTGGCCACCGCGGTCGCTGCCGCGGCCGTTGGCGCCAGATATCCGCGTCGTGCCCGGACGTCGACGCCCGGACGCTTCACCCTGACACGAATCGCATGGAAGCGTCCGTTCATCGGCCGGTTCGTGTAGTAGCCGAGCAGGTAGTAGGACGACAGGTCGGCGATGATCCGCTTGAAGCCGCCCTCCAGATCGTTGGTCTGCACGATCGCCATGCCGTCGGTGTCGGCGGCGAGCGCTCGCAGCGTCTGGAGCCGCGCCGCGAGACGTTGCCGATCGACGCTCGGCGGCAGCGGCGGCGACGGAGGGGCTCCGAGTCCGACGCGCATGATCGGCTCGTCGAAGGCGGTGAGCCCCCGCGGATCGATGGGATAGAAAGTGGCGTTGCCCCGGTTCGCCTCTTCCGTGATGTCGCGGAACTGCTGCGCGTTGTCGAGCCGCCCCAGATTCATCCGATCCCGATCGCACGCCGCGTCTGTCGTGGACCCTGGCGGCCCGCTGGTGTTTTCGGTGGTGATGCGGCCGGTCCGCGGATCGATCCCTACGGGCGGCAGGCCGTCGGGCGGCCGTCTCTGCTCGATGACGCGCTGGAGGGCGTCGTTCGGCCTGAACAGGCGCCACCCGTTGGAGATCGTCAGGATCGCCTTGCGTTCCTCTCTCGCCCCGCGCAGGTAGCGGACCAGATCCTGGAGGGCGTCGAGGACGAGCTTCTCGCGCCGCCGCTCGATCATTTCCTCGGCGATGTCTGGCGCGGGAATGCTGTAGCACTGGCGATACTGTTCGTCCTGCGGGTCCCGCGAAATGACCTGGTCGCGCTCGCCCCACGTCCAGTATTTTTCGAGCATTCCCCGCGTGGTCGTCGTCTTGCGCGCGAACGACAGGTCGAGCGCCGACATCTCGGGCGTCATCACCGCGAACAGATCCTCCGGGCCGAGGAACCGGTCGAGGGTGTCGACCAGCGTGTCGCGCATGTTGCGCGAGCCGGCCACGTCGACGTGGTAGTAGTCGAGGAACAGCACGAACACCCGTGCCCGGGGGTTTTCGAGCATCGCCCGCGACTCGGCGACGCTCGTCGGCTCACGCCGCGCGTCTTGAGGAACCGACCCCGCCACGACGACGTGCTCGAAGGCGTTGATGGTCTGCGGCGCCCCTTCGTCCCACAGCTCGAAGTCTTCCGCGCGAAGATCGGCGACGGGTACTCCCTTCGAGGTGGGATACACGTCGACCCGGATGTAGTTGGCCTCGGTGCGGAAGGTCGTCTGGCGCGGCTGGTCTTGTCCGGCGCGCGCCTCGTGTCCGGCTCCCCCGGTGGAACCAACAAGACACAGGGCAAGGACCACGCCGAACAACCGGTGAGTACGCATCACCCCTCGACCGCAGGCTGGCAGGCCCAGTCTATACCGGCCCCAACGCCAGCAGCGACTCGATTTCGTGACGAACCTTGGCGATGACCTCATCGCGATCGTCCAGGTCCGTGCCGGCTGTTTCGACCGGTCGCCCCACGCGGATGCTGAAGATGACGGGCCTGATAATCCAACTGCCGCGCCGCATCGCGTCCCGCCCTCCCTGCACGGCGACCGGCACGACGGGCGCCTGCGCCTTGATCGCCATGACGAACCCCCCTTTCTTGAACGGAAGCAGCTCGTCCGTCCGGCTCCGCGTGCCCTCGGGAAAAATCAGGAACGAGTTGCCCGATCGGATGGATGCCGCGCCCGCCTCGATCGAGCGCATCGCCGCCTCTTTGTTCCGGCGATCGACCGGGATGAAGCCGCCCAGGCGGAAGGCTCGCGCCAGAATGGGAATCTGGTCGATCTCGTGCTTGTAAAGGATGTGCATCCGCGGGTGGACTGCGTCGAAGACAATCGGCGGGTCGACATTGCTCTGGTGATTGGCACAGTAGACCGCGGCGCGATCGAGCGGCACGTGCTCGCGTCCGGCGACGCGGTAGCGGATGCCGGTCAGCGCCAGCGCCAGGCGGACGCCGCCGTGACCGAAGATATAGAGCACGTCCTTCCAACCGAACACCGTCGCCAGCACCATGCCGATTGGACCGGTGACGAGGACATACAGCGAGACGAGCAGGTAGGTGGCAGCGGAGCGGACGGCAGCCAGCAGCAACGTGGTTAAGAGACCAGCAACAAGAAAGAGTCTAAAGCGAAAAACGTCCGCACAAACAAGAACGCCCGCCTGCGCATATGCGCCAGGCGGGCGATCTTACCTTGACGTGGGTCTGGTCAGCGTTCCTTCAAGCTTACGACGCGCGGGCCGCCCGGCGCGCCGGCGCTGCCGCCGGGCTGCGCGGCGCCGCCTTGACCACTTTGGCACGGGCCGCGGTGCGCGCCTTGGCGACGAAGCAGCGCTCCAGCGCGCGATCGACCCGACCTTCGATCGACGCCGCCGTCTCGCGCATCACCTCTGAGACTTCAGAGATGATGAGGAACTTCGCCCGGTCCAGCATGCGCTTCTCGCGGAACGAGAGGCTCTTGGACTTGGCGAGGAACGTGAGACTCTTCAGCACGTCGGCCACGTCGTAAATCGACCCGCTCCGCATCTTGTCGGAATTGTCCTTGAAACGCCCTTTCCAGTTCTGGTGATTGTCGATCTTGCCGTCGCCGAGCAGCCCGAACAACCGCTCGACTTCGTCGTCGCCGATCGCGCGACGCAGGCCAACGCCGTCGACGTTGCTCACCGGAACGAGCACGGTGGTTTCGTTGGCCACGATTCGGAGATGGTAAAAGCCGCAGGTCGTGCCGAGGATTGTCTTCTCCTCGATCCGTTCGACGATGCCGAGACCATGGTTCGGGTAGATGACCTTGTCGCCGACTTGAAATGTCACGGTTCCCCCTAAAAGGCAGCGCGCAGTATGGAAGGCCGAAAACGTGCCGGCAGTCCTAAGAGTATAGCCCACGCGGGAGTGGGTTTACAACGACAAACGGCCCGAAATGGGGGCTCTTCGGGCTATTTCGGGGGTTGCACGGGCACCCCTGGACACCACCGTCGGCACGACGATTGGAGCGGTTAAGTCGCTCTAGTAAATGGGGTTCGCCCTAATCTGACGAGCCACGGCCCGCCCGCTTCAAGACGATGAACCAGCTTTCACAGTCCTCGCGGCCGCCTCCACCCAGAGCGACCTCGAACCTAAGCCCAGCCGTTTCCCAGCTCTGTCGGGCCCGGTTGGCCATCACCTCGATATTGAATGGCCGCAGCAGATTCTCGTCGGACGAGTGGTCGCGGTGATCGTCCTGCACCCCGCGGAACAACGCGAACTCATGGTAGGGCCCCAGGTGGAGTTCGAACGGTCCCAGACCCGGGAGGGTGTTGTCGTACACCCGTTCACCGTACTTACCGTCGTGCTCGCGACAGGACTGCCAGTTGCCCTCCAGCAGTGATGAGGTCCGATCGCCGGTCGACACGAACTGCGATTGCGCAACCGCGCTCACGAGGCAGACCGCCACCGTCAATCCTGCAACCATTCGTCCTCTGCCGCGTCGCGCCATCGGCGAACCTCCGCCGTGACCCGACTGCAAGGCTGTCGCCGTACCTGTTATATTCAGCGCCGCATGCCCCTCAATACCCAACAGATTGCAGCGCTCACCAACCTCGGCCTGACCAGCGCTCCCGTCGCGATGGCATTCGTCGCCACGCCCCCGGCCGGAATGAACCGTGCGGATCGCGCCCAGCCGGCCGGTTGCGGCTACTGGCGCGAAGCCTCACAGGGACGCGCGTTCTACACCGCGCCCGAAGATCACACCAACTGTCCGGTCGGCGCCTTCACTCACGGCGTCGCTCTCTCGGATGACAAGGCCAGAGAGCTTCAGTCGCTCGTCGGAACGATGATCGAGTTGAAATATTTGAAGAGCGAAGAAGTTCCCCAGATTCCTCATCGAACCGAGGCCATGCAGTGGGCGGCCTATGCGCCGCTCGCCGGCGCCACGTTCGATCCCGATGTCGTGATCTTTCGCGGCAACGCACGGCAGATCATGCTGGTCTCTGAGGCAGCCAGGGCGGCCGGTGTGTTCGATGCGGGAACCGCGATGGGCCGGCCGGCGTGCGCCATGATTCCAGAAGCCACCCGGGCGCAGGCTGGCGTCGCGAGCGTCGGCTGTATTGGCAATCGCGTGTACACGGGATTGGGCGACGACGAGCTGTATCTCACGGTGCCTGGCAACACGATCGGCCGTGTGCTCGAGCAGCTCGATACCGTCCTGGCGGCGAATACCGCGCTCGAACAGTTTCACCGGCAAAGAGCCGAGCAAGCGACTAATCGAGGAATCTGGTCATCGGGTCAGACAGACGGGGTAAGAGGGACGGAACGTTGAACGGCAGGAAGACATGCGTTGGCGGCTGACCAGGGTGGACCTCGTCGGCGTCGCCCTCTTGATCGGTCTACTGGCGATCGGTCGTTACTTCGGATGGCTGTCCGAGGCGCCGCCGCTTCTCGCCCCGGGAATCGTCTTGTAAAAGCGAGAGTCGGACAGACCGGCTACTGGAGCGCCAGGTCGGGCCAGTCGCGCGGACGCGCGCGGTCGTAGGACGGCTGCACCGAGGGCGCGCCCATCTTGCGCAGGAGATCGCCCGTCGGCGAACGAAGGACTTGATAGGATCCGCCGCCAAAGAACTGAAGGGCCAGCTCTGACAGCCAGAGCGGCGTCTCGCCGAACTTGTTGCGCGCGTCCAACCGCGCGCCGCTTTCAACCAGGAACTGCACGACCGAGTCGACGCGAAGGTAGGCGGCGTAGTGCAACGCGGTATTCCCGATCGCGTCCGTCGCGTTGACGTCTGCGCCGGACTTGACCGCCAGCTTCGCCGCTTCGAGCAGCGGCGCCTGCTTCAACGAATTCTCGCCCAGGCTGCGACCCGCGCCGGCCGCTGCCATCAGCGGCGTCGAGCGCACGTCAGTGATCAGGGCCGGATCGGCGCCAGCATCGAGCAATGCCTGCATGACGGCCGCATCGCCGGCCATCGCCGCCAGGAAGAACGGCGTTGCGCCGGCGAGCTCCGGCAGCTGCGGGTTCTTGGTCGCTCCCGCCCGGGGCGGCGCATTCTTCATCCGCAGATTCGGATCGGCGCCGTGCTTCAGCAGCGCCTGGACGAGCTCGAGCTTTCCTTCCTTGAGGCCGGGGAGGACATTCCACTCGTCGTTCCCTTCACGCTCAATCGTGAAGTCGTCGGTGGTGAGCGTCGTCTCCCACGAACCGGCTGCCCAATGCAGCGGCGAGTAGCCGCCCTCTGCGGCATTCGCGTCGGCGCCGCGCGTCAGCAGAAACATCGCCATCGGCACCTGGCCGCGGACCGTGGCGAAGCCGAGCGCGCTGAGCCCCTCGTCGGAGGTATCGTCGACCTTCGCGCCGGCGTCCAGCAGGATCCGTGCTGATTCGACGTCGCCGACCCGCGCCGCGAAGAGCAGCGCGGTCAAGCCGGCCGCTGCTGCTCCTGACGGCCGCATCCCGGGCTTTCGATTGGGAAGGTTCACCGCAGTGCGGGCATGCAGGTCAGCGCCACTCTGGACGAGGAGCCGTACGATCTCCGCGTGTCGCTCGGACGCCGCCCACATCAGCGCGGTCTGCTGGCGCGAGGCCTCCTTGGCGTTCACATCAGCTCCGGCGGCGATCAGCAGCCTGACGACCTCGCCGCTGCCGGTCCAGGAGCCGACCATCAGCGGCGTTTCGCGGCCCGGTGCCGCCGCATCGGGATTGGCGCCCGCCTCGAGCAGAACGTCGACCATCCGCGGGCTGGCGTTGAGGCACGCGAGCATCAACGGTGTGACGCCGAGCTCGTTGGCCGCCTTCGCATCGGCGCCGGCGCGAAGCAGCTTGGCGACCATCTCCCGGTCGTCGTGGTGAACCGCCCAGTGCAGGGCGGTTGCACCGTCGCCCTGTCGGGCATTGACGTCGGCGCCCTTGGCAATCGCCGCGTCGACCGCGGCCGGCTCGCCGCGCCTGACGGCTTCGAGAAGCGACTGCCCCTGAGCGGGCAGGACGGAAGACAGAACAAACACAAAGGACGCAAAGGACACAAAGGAAACAAAGGGTCTGTCGACGAACGTGTTCCGTCGCATGCGTTGCATCGCCTTAGACCGATAGCGGTTCAAGCGGCAGTCGTCCGGTGCTTCCTTCGCCAACCGCCTCCACGGGCACGCCGAGCTTGTTGAGCATCGTCACGTAGAGGTTGGGCAGCTCGCTGCCTTTCTTGAACCGGATGTGACGGCCCGAGGGCAACGTTCCGGCCGCCCCGCCTGCCAGGATCAGCGGCAGTTCGCGCGGGTCGTGTTCGTTGCTGTTGCCCATGCCGCTGCCGAAGAACACCATCGAGTGATCCAGCAGCGAACCGTCCCCGTCCTGCACCGACTGCAGCTTCTCGAGGAAATAGGCGACGAGCGTCGAGTGATACACGTTGATCTTGCCCATCGCGGTGATCTTCTCGGGGTTGTTGCCGTGATGCGACAAGGCATGGAAGCCTTCGGACACGCCCACCTCTCGATAGGCACGACCGCTCAGCTCCCGGGCCAGCATGAAAGTGGTGACCCGGGTCAGGTCCGCCTGGAAGGCCAACACCTGGAGATCGAAGAGGCTCTTGACGTGCGCTTCGAAGGTATCGGGAACCCCGGCCGGTTGCTCGACGAGCGGAAGCTCACGGGCGCTCTGCTCCTCGGCCTTCTGGATGCCACGCTCGACCTCGCGGATCGATTCGAGATACGCGTCGAGCTTGTTGCGATCGGTTCCGCCGACCCGGGCGCTGAGGCTGCGGGCCCGGTCGGTAATGGCGTCGAGGACGCTCTTCCGCTCGCGGAGCCGGGCGATTCGCGCCGCGGGATCGGTGCTGCCGCTGTCGCCGAACATCCGCTCGAAGAGGATTCGCGGGTTGTTCTCCATCGGCAGCGGATCGGTCGGCGTCCGCCAGGAGATGGTGTTGGTGTAGACGCAGCTGAAGCCGGTGTCGCACGTCCCGCCGAACTCAGGGGCGTCGACCGCCACTTCGAGCGAGGCCAGCTGGGTATCGGTCCCCATGTGACGCGCAGCGATCTGATCGATCGAGGTGCCCGCCTGAAAGTCGGCGCCGATGGTCGGCCGCGCGTGAACACCGGTCAGAAACGCCGGCGCGACGCGGCCGTGGCCGCCGCGCGGTTCGCCTTCACGCGCCATCGCCACCGAGTTGTCGATGCCGCTCAGCACCAGCATCCGGTCGCGAAACGGCGCGAACGGCTGGAGGATCGGCGTCAGCTCGTAGGCGGCGCCTTCGGCCTGTGGCGCGAAGTGTCCGAGCGCCGCGCCGTTGCCAACGTAGATGATGCTGAGGCGTGGCGTCGAACGACCGGCGGTCCGGGCGACAGCCGTAAACGCCGGGACCATGCTGTCGAGAAACGGCAGGGCGATGGCCGCGCCCAGTCCGCGCAGGACGGTTCGTCGCGGAATGGCGATCTTGTCGATGATCATGACTGCTCTCTCCGCATCCGCATTTGAAACGCGTGGCTCCGGGCGATCCCCATGATGATCGACGACCAGCGGTAGTCGGTCGCCGCGGCGTCGCGCACGATCTTCCTGATGGCCGGCATGTCGGACGCGTCGACGCCGCGGCCAATCGCATAGGTGAACAATTTCTCGGTGACCGTGCGGACGAACTCGTCTTGCCTGGGTCCGACCATCAGATCGCGCAGACCGCGGGCGCCCTCGATGGCCCGGCCATCGGGCATCGCGCCGGTGGCATCGACGGGCTGACCGCCGTCGGTCGTCCGCCACCGCCCGATCGCGTCGAACTGCTCCAGCGCGAAGCCGAGCGGGTCCATCACCGCATGACAGCTGGCGCACGAAGGATTGCGGCGGTGTTGTTCCATGCGCTCACGCATCGAGCGCGGCTGCTCGCCCCGGGCGGTTTCCGGCAGATCCGGAATGTCGGGCGGCGGCGCCGGCGGCGCTGCGCCGAGCAGGTTTTCGAGCAGCCACTTACCTCGAACGACCGGTGACGTCCGGTTGGGGAACGACGTCACCGTCAGGATGCTCGCCTGGCTGAGCAGACCCGCCTGGCGTTCCCGCGGCTGTGAGATCCGCCGGAAGTGACTGCCGTAGATGTTTGGGACTCCGTAGTGGCGCGCCAGTCGTTCGTTAACGTAGGTGTAGTCCGCGGACAACAGCTGCGGCAGCGGGCGATCGTCGCGCAGCTGGCTCTCGAGGAACAGCTCGGTCTCGCGGGCCATGGCGTGCCGCAGGTTGTCGTCCCAGTCGGGAAATTCGAACAGGTCGGGCGTGACCATCCGCAGGTTGCGCAGATACAGCCACTGCGCGCCAAAGCTGCTCACCAACGCTTTGGCACGGTCGTCGGCCAGCATCCGCTGCACCTGCGCCCCGAGCACTTCGGGATTCTGCAGGCGGCCGCGCTCCGCGAGCTGCAGCAGTTCCTCGTCCGGGATACTGCTCCAGAGGAAGAACGACAAACGCGACGCGAGGGCGACATCGTTCAGGCGGTAGGTCGCCGATGCCGGCCCGGGCGGATCGAGCTCGCTGCGATAGAGGAAATCGAGGTCGACCAGCAGCCGCTCCAGGGCGGCGCGGATACCGGCCTCGAAGTCGCGGCCTTCGCGTCGCGCGCTGCGGTAGAACGAGGTCAACTGCTCGACATCTTTGCTGTCGACTGGTCTGCGGTAGGCGCGACGCGCGAGTGCGCCGAGCACCCGCGTGGCGCAGGCGGCTTCCTCCGCCGCGCGCGCCGGACGGCAGACGAAAATCGCGCGCCGGCTTGGCGTATCGCCCACGGCGGTTGCGCCGAACGGTCCGTTGATTTCAAGGTTGTCGAGGCGGAGATACTGCCGCGCGCCGAAGGTCGTCGCGAAGACACCGCTGTTGCCCCAGGGAAACACCGCGGGGAACCGCCCCTCGGCGGCCAGCATGCGCTTCAGCAGGACAATGCCGACCGTGTGCGCCCCGGCGGCAGCACGGACCCGGACTTCAGTGCCGCCCGAGTCGGCGGTATCGCCGGACGCCCGCCCGCGCGGCGTGCCTTCGCCGACCTTCACGCCGTCGAGCCTGACCTCGAACCGATCGGCGGCCGTCGCGGGACCGTCGAAGCGCAGCTTCAACACGTAGTCGCCGTCGAGCGGAAACGTGTGCCGGATGGCGGCGCCGCCGCGGGAGCCGAATGGCAGGTCCTCGCTCATCCGCTCTTCCTGCAACAGCATCTTGGCGAACGAGTAGCTCGCAATCTCCGGCGGCGCCCCAGGATCGCCGACAGCGAGCCTGCTGATGCGACGTGCCGCCGACAGATATGCATCCAGACGCGCCGGCGAAATCGACAACACGTCCGACACGTTGTCGAACCCATACGCGGCATCGTCGGCAGGCAGGAGCCTGGACACGTCGACTTCCAACGCCAGCAGGTCGCGAATCGTGTTCTGGTACTCGGTGCGGTTCAGCCGATGGAAGGCTGCCGGACGTCCGGGGTTGGGCGATCGAGCGGCGGCGCTGTCGAGCTCTTTCTCGAGCCACGCGACGAATGCCGTGCGCGAGCCGGCGTCGGGCTGAGGCCGGCCGACGGGCGGCATCGCGCCGGCGCGCAGCTTCGACACGACTTTCTCCCAGACCGCCGGATGCTGACCGACGGCTGAGAGATCCAACGTGTCGAGCGCCAGACCCGCCGTCTTGAGCCGGTCGTTATGGCACGAGACGCAATTTCTGACGAGGAAACCTCGCGGCGCGGGGTCCGCAGCTGTGCTGGACGGCGATTGGCCGAACGCCAGCAGAGGGGCGCCAACGATCGCGAGAAATCCGGCCAGGAAAACGGTACACCTGCCGCGCATCAGCCCCCTTCTACGTCCGGTCATTGTCGCACACCGACACCATGAATTGGGTGATTGAGTAATCGGGTAATCGGGGATTGATCGGGCCTACCGCCAACCAGATCAGCTACTTACCCGATTACCTGGTTCCGGGTATGGCCTCGCGCTCCCGGCGCAGGCGGTTCGCGGTGCGCCAGTCTGCGGTCACGGCAGACAGCACGCCGACGAACCCGATGGTCGCCGGGATCCGCAGGCCGAAAAATCGGTTCCGCGGAATCCATCGCAGGCTGAGCGGAATCGCCAGCACGAGCAGAATTGGTCCGAGCGCTTCCATGGTATCGGTTCAGCTGTTGGAAAAGTGCCTGAGGAGGGAATCGAACCCACACGCCGGGTGACCGGCGGGAGATTTTGAGTCTCCTGCGTCTGCCAGTTCCGCCACTCAGGCCCTGACCAAGTATAGCGTTCGTGCTTGCCCGCCTGCGGTGGCCGACCTGCGTCAAGTGAGTCTGATGTCCCGCTTGAAAACGAGCAGCACCAGCGCGACGTCGAGCACGGCGATCCACGATGGAACGAACAGTCCGCTGTTGCTCGAGACTCGCGGCAGACCGAGAGAGCCAAGCGCCCAGAGGATGAGGAACACGACGACCCGCTTCCAGGTCAACTCGCCGTAATAGAGGCCGAGCGCCAGAAGCACCCAGAAGGCGAACTGCGCGATGGCCGCTGCGATCGCCGGTGAACCAACCATCGACTGCGCCCCCGATTCTCACCGATTCACAGCACCGCGTAGGACGGATTCCGAGGCGTCATTTTTTCATCGCGCAGGACTGCAAGGCAGTGGGCCATTTAGGAACACAAAATGAATCCTGGCGGCCCTGGCATCGAATGAACGATGACGATAACTCGCTTCGTCCTAATGACTTACGTTGCCGGATCGGCCTCGGCATAGCCGTTGCCCTATATGGAACACAACGGAGGAAAGTCAGATGTTTGATTTCAAGCAGCTCTATGTCGGTGGCGCCGTGATGGCGGTTGCCGAGGTCGTCGCATTCGTCGTCCTCGTCGCAACCCGATAAAGTGACCGATCCCGAAAGGGACAGCCAATAGGGAGGACTGATGTCGCTCGTGCCCAACGATTCGCAGCCATCGCTCGATCTGAAGCCGCGCGTCGACTGTGCCGTCTGCAACGGATCCGGTTGGGTGTGCGAAGTGCACGCCGATTCGATTTGTCCGCGCGACTGCCGCGGTCCGGAAGTGCCCTGTGAAGCGCCGGGCTGTCTGTCCGATTGGTTCCGCAGTCAGGGACTCGAGTAATCGCTCGATCGTCGTGAAGTGACCCTCAGAAGCCGACCGCGTAATGCGGTCGGCCCCACCTCAACACCCCCAAGGTTATTTGTAGGCCGGGCCTCTTAGGCCCGGCTCTGAGGCGTGAGACAATCCGACTCATGCACCCCTGGCACGATTGCTACCTCGACGAACACTCGGTCCAGCGATCGTTTCCCGTCGTCATCGAAGTTCCCAAGGGCAGCAAGAACAAGTACGAGCTGGACAAGGAAACGGGTCTGCTGCGGCTCGACCGGGTGCTGTTCAGCGCGGTGCACTACCCTGCCAACTACGGTTTCATCCCGCGCACGTTCTGTGACGATGGCGACCCGCTCGACGTGCTGGTGCTGGGACAGGAACCGCTCCATCCGCTGACGATCGTCGAAGCCCGCGCGATCGGCGTGATGCGGATGCGCGACGAGAAGGGCATCGACGACAAGATCGTCGCGGTCAGCGTGCACGATCCCGCATTCGCCGACTACTCCGACCACCAGCAGCTGCCGGCACACCTGGTGCGCGAGATGCGGCGGTTTTTCGAGGACTACAAGGTGCTGGAGCGCAAACAGGTGATGGTCGAGGACCTGTTGGGCCCGGACGACGCGCTGCGGATCATCCGTGAGGCGCTGGATCTGTACCGGAAGCTGCGCCGGGGCGAGCTGAAAACGGTGCAGGCGGGCTGAGCATCCCAGAAACGCCACCACGAAGACTCGAAGGCACGAAGCAGACCAAGGCAGACCCGGAACCACGAAACCACGAAAAACCAACGAATCGCTTCGCGCGGATTGTGGCGCTCACCGGGTTTCACCGCTGCGGTCGTCCTGACGCGGGCTCGGGCTGCGACGAAAGTCGATCCGGTAGTGGCTCTCCGCTGCGAGTAGTATTCTTGGAGCCGTCTTCCGCTTTCGCGTTTTTTCGTGGCTTTCTTCTTTTCGTGTTTTCGTGTTTTCGTGGCTTGTCTTTATCTTCGAGTCTTCGAGTCTTCGTGGTTGAATTTCCTGAGATGAACCGATGACGAAGTTCTCCGTCGTTTCTGCCATCGCCCTCGCTGCGCTCCTGAGCATCACTGCCGCGGCGCAACAACGCGGCACCGGAGTCCGCGCGCCGCGGCCTGGCGTCGACTGGCCGGCCTTCCGCGGCATCGACGCCAACGGGATCGTGCAGGAAGGACGGCCGGTGCCGACGACCTTCACGCCGGCGGCCGCCGCGTGGCGCACGAAGATCCCGGGGCTGGGCAACTCGAGCCCGGTGATCTGGGGCGATCTTCTGTGCATCACCACCGCCATCAGTGCGAAGGACAATTCGTTCAAGCCGGGACTCTACGGCAACGTCGAACCGGTGGAGGACAGCAGCCCGCACGAATGGAAGGTGATGTGCCTGGACAAGCGGACCGGCACGACGCGGTGGGAGCAGTCGGTTCACAAGGGCGTCCCCGCCGTGAAGCGCCATCCGAAGAGCACGCAGGCGAACGCCACCCTCGCGACCGACGGCACCCACCTGGTGGCGTTCTTCGGGTCGGAAGGACTGCACGTCTACGACCTCGCCGGGAAGCGTCTGTGGAGCAAGAACTTCGGAGTGCTCGACTCCGGGTTCTTCACCGACCCGGGGGCGCAGTGGGGATTCGCGAGCTCGCCGATCATTCACAACGGCGTGGTCATCGTCCAGGCCGACGTGCAGAAGAACTCGTTCCTGGCCGCTTTCGACGTCGCGACGGGCAAGGAACTCTGGCGCGTGACGCGCAACGACGTGCCCACCTGGGGGACGCCGGCGATTGTCGATGCGGGCGGCCGCAAGCAGGTGGTCGTCAACGGCTGGAAGCACACCGGCGGCTACGACTTCGAGACCGGCCGCGAGCTCTGGAAACTGACCGGCGGCGGCGACATCCCGACGCCGACGCCGATTGCCGGACACGGCCTGATCTTCATCACCAGCGCGCACGGCGACGAGTCGCCGGTGCACGCCATCCGAGCCACCGCCACCGGCGACATCTCGCTCAAGCGTGACGAGACCAGCAACGCGCACGTCGCCTGGAGCATCCCGCGCGCTGGCTCGTACATGGCCACGCCGCTCCTCTACGGCGACCACCTCTACGTCGTGCGCTGGAACGGCATCCTCGGCGTCTACGACGCCAAGACAGGAACCCGCGTCTACCAGCAGCGCCTGGGTAGCGGTGCGACCGCCTTCACGGCCTCCCCGGTCGCCAGCGGCGGACATCTGTATTTCGCCACCGAGGACGGCGAGATCTACGTGATCAAAGCTGGTCCGACCTTCGAGCTGGTCGCCACCAACAAGCTCGATGCGGCGATGCTGGCGACGCCGGCGATTTCGGATGGCCGGCTCTTCATCAGAACGGCGAACGAGCTGCTCGCGTTCGGGAGCTGATCCTGGCTACCCGCCGAAGCGAGGGGCGCCTTTCGCGAGAAACGCCGCCACTCCTTCCGCGAAGTCCGACGACCGCACGCACTCGAGAAACGACTCTTTCTCAGCCGCCAGGTGGCGCTCGAGAGCGTCGACGTCGCTGGCGGTGATGAGCGCCTTTGCTCGCGCCACCGCGGGCCAGGCACCTGCGGCGATCGCCCTGGCAAATCGGATCGTTTCGCGCTCGAGCTCGCGTTCCGGAACCACTCGGTTGACGAACCCCAGACGCTCGGCGTCCGCTGCGGGGTAAGTCCCGCCGGTCAGGAACATCTCCAGCGCCCGGCTCGGACCGACGAGCCGCGGGAGGAAATAGGTCCCCCCGCCGTCGGGCGACGTTCCGAGCCGCAGATAGGCCGGCGTGAACGTGGCCGTGTCGGCGGCGATCCGGAAATCGGCGGCGAGTGCCAGCGAAAATCCTCCGCCCGCGGCGGCGCCGTGGACGCTGGCAATCACCGGCTGCGCCAGCCGCTGCAGCGCAATCGTCGCCGCATGGAAGTGATCGATCAGCTCGCCGATCGTCCGCGCCGCCTCGTCACGCTCGCCTTTGAAGAGCGTGATGTCGCCGCCGGCTACGAAAGCGGCTCCTGCACCGCGCAGCACCACCGCCCGCACATCGCGGCGCGACGTCAGGGCCTCGACCGTGTCGCGAAACGCTCGCGCCATCCCGAGATCTATGGCGTTCAGCCGGTCGGGCCGGTTGAAGGTGACCAAGGCGATCCGTTCGTCGACCTGGAGCAGGATGGAGTCGGTCATGGCGGATATATGATCGCGCCAAAGGTGGTCTCATGCGAGTGAATGCGTTACTCGTCGCCGTTCTGAGCCAGGTCTCCGTGTTTTCGGGCGTTGCCGATGCCCAGCAGACCGGCCCTGCCGCGCCGAAGCTCGCTGAGCGGGCGCAGGCGGGCGGCAAGGTCTGGACGCAGGAAGAGATGTTCCGGCGCAACGTCGGCACCCGGGAAGATCAGCTCACGGCATTCGCGCCGCACAAGGTCGCCGGCAACATCTACTACGTTGGTACGCGCAGTCTGGCGTCATTTCTGGTGACCACCCCGGAAGGGCACATCCTGATCAACACCAACTACGAGGCCGGCGTCCCCGGCCTGAAGGAGTCGGTCGAGAAGCTCGGCTTCAAGTTCGCCGACATCAAGATCGTCCTGGGGAGCCACGCACACGGCGACCACATGGAAGGCGACGCGCTGGTCAAAGAGCTGACCGGCGCTCAGGTCATGGCGATGGCCGAGGACGTCCCGGCCCTCGAGCGCATGCGGCCGGGTGACAAGGCGCACCCAATCGACCGCGTCCTGCGCGATGGCGACCGCGTAACGCTCGGCGGTGCGACCCTCGTCGCGCGCCTGACGCCTGGCCATACCAGGGGATGTACGACCTGGACGACGACCGTTCAGGAGGACGGCCGGTCCTTGAGCGTCGTGATCATCGGCAGCATGGGGAGCAATCCCGGCTTCCAGTTCGTCAACAACAAGGACAACCCCAAGATCGCCGACGAGTACAAACAGGGCTTCCGCGTGCTGCGAACCTTGAAGCCCGACGTCCCGCTCGCTTCCCATCCCGCCATGTACAACATGACGGACAAGTTCGCCCGGATCGGGAAGGGCCCAAATCCGTTCATCGATCCCGCCGGCTACACAACCGAGCTCGATGCCGTCGAGGGGCTCTTCAACCAGGTGCTCGACGCGCAGCAGAAAGCCGCGTCCGGTTCGAACCGCTAGGCCGCCGTTCCGTCTAAGTGTCTATCTTGTAGGCCGGGTCTTTTTAGACCCGGCGTTCGGAGGCCGATGGGCACGTTGACTCAGGACGTCAGGCACGGCTTTCGTGCGCTGCGGAAGAACCCCGGGCTCACCACCGCCGCCATCCTGTCGCTCGCGCTCGGCATCGGCGCCAACACGACGATTTTCACCTGGGTGAAGGCGGTGCTGCTGCGGCCCATTCCAGGCGCCAGCGATCCGGGCTCGCTCTTTGTCGCCGTGATGATGACGCGCGACGGCATCAGGCACTCCTGGTCCCATCCGAACTTCCAGGACGTGCGGGACCGCGCGACCAGCTTCGACATGATCGCGCAGGACGACCTCGACCTCAGCCTGGTCGCCGACGGCCACGCCGAGCGCGCCTTCGGTGCCCTGGTTTCTGGCAATTACTTCCAGGTGATGGGCGTCGGCGCCGCCGCGGGACGCCTGCTGACGCCGACTGACGATCTCACCCCGGGCGGTCATCCAGTCGCTGTCCTGAGCTATCCCTACTGGCAGCGGCGCTTCGGCGGCAACCGCGACATCGTCGGCCGCGACGTCATCGTCAACAACGTGCCGCTCACGGTGATCGGCGTGGCGCAGGAGGGCTTCCTCGGCTCGTTCATGGCAATCGAGATCAGCGCGTGGATTCCGCTGGCGATGCAGCCGAACGTGCAGGGCAGCAGCCGCCTCGACGCGCGCGGCAGCGGGTGGCTCACGAGCTGGGTCCGGCTGCATCCCGGCGTGAGGCGTGCGGCAGCGAACGCCGAGATGGATGCCGTCATCCAGCAGCTGGTTCAGGAGTACCCGCAGCAGAATGAGGGGCGCCGCGCCGCGATCATCCTGCCGCGAGACGCCCCGTTCGGTGCACCGGTCATCCTCGACTCGATGCTCACCGTCCTCTCGGTCGTCGTGATGCTGGTGCTCGCCATCGCCTGCGCGAACGTCGCCAACCTGCTGCTGTCGCGGGCGGTCGGGCGGCGGCGCGAGATGGCCATCCGTCTGTCGCTCGGCGCCAGCCGGGCCCGGCTCCTCCGCCAGCTGCTCACCGAGTCGCTGTTGCTCGCGGCAGCGGCCGGAGTGGCCGGGGGGCTGGCGGTGTACTGGACCTCCGGGCTTCTGATGGCGTTCGTGCCGCCGCTCGATGCGCCGGTCAATCTCGGCATCAAGGTCGACGGCTCGACGCTGCTGTTCGCGCTGGCGCTGTCGATCATCACCGGACTCACGTTCGGACTCGCGCCGGCCTGGCAGGCGTCGCGGGCCGAGACGATGACCGCGCTCAAGGAGGAAGGCGGGCGCGGCAACGTCGGCGCAACCGGCCGGCGCATCCGCGGTGCACTCGTCGTGATCCAGGTCGCAGTGTGTTTGGTGCTGCTGGTCGGCGCCGGGCTGTTCATGAGATCGCTCTACGCCGCACAGCGGATCGATCCCGGCTTCGATCCCGAGCGTCAGTTGAGCGTCGCCCTGGATCTTTCCGCGAACGGCTACACGGCGGAGAGCGGCCGTCGATTTCACGATCGCGTCGTGGCGCGCGTCGCGGGCCTGCCCGGTGTCGAATCGGTCGCGTTCAGCCGTCAGCTGCCGCTTGGGTTCAGCGGGTCGAGCTCGACGCGCGTGGCGATCGAGGGCTACACCCCGCGGCCCGGCGAGGAAGTCGTGGTCGGCTCCAACATCGTCTCGCCTCGCTATTTCGCCACGATGGGCATCCCGATCGTCGCGGGACGGGAGTTCTCGGAATCCGACACCGCGGCGATGCCGCTTGCCGTGGTGATCAACGAGACGATGGCCAGGCGCTACTGGGCCGATCAGAATCCACTGGGCGCGCGTCTCCGAGCGGGCGAACCCCACGTCGTGGTCGGCATCGCGCGCGACATCAAATATGGGACGCTCGACGAGCGGCCCCAGCCGCAGATCTACTTCCACCTCGCGCAGCGCTACGTCAGCGGCGTGAAACTGCAGGTCCGAACGCCCGCCGATCCCGAGGCGCTGCTGGCGCCGGTGCGCGAGGCAATCCGCGCGATCGATCCGAACCTGCCGGTCTGGGATGCGCGTCCCGTGACGGAGCACATGAAGCAGGCGGTCTTTGCGCAGCGTCTCGGCGCGAGCCTGCTGGGGACGATGAGCGGCCTGGCGCTGCTCTTGGCGGCGGTTGGCCTCTACGGTGTGATTTCATACGCCGTCAGCCAGCGGACGCAGGAAATGGGCATCCGGCTGGCGTTGGGCGCTTCGCCACGAGCGTTGCGCTCGATGGTCATCGGCCATGGTCTGCGGCTGACCATCATCGGTCTCGCGATCGGACTCGCCGCGGCACTGGCAGCGGCTCGACTGATTGCATCACTGCTCCCGGGCATCGCACCCACCGATCCGCTCACGTTCGTGGTTGTGCCGGCGATACTCCTGGCCATCGCGCTGGCGGCTGCATGGCTGCCTGCGCGACGCGCCAGCTCGGTCGATCCGGTCGTCGCGCTCCGCTACGAGTGAACCTGCGCGGTGATTTCGTAGGACCGCAACCGCGCGCGGTGGTCGTAGATCTGGGACGTGATGATCAACTCGTCGGCCTGCGTGCGGGCAATGAAGGCGTCGAGGCCACGCCTAACGGTTTCCGGCGATCCAACCGCCGAACATGCCAGCGCCTGATCGAGCATCGCGCGCTCGGCCGGCGCCATCGTCTCGGCAAAACCCTCGATCGGCGGCGGCAACTGCGCCGGCGCACCGCGCCGCAGGTTCAGAAACGCCTGCTGGAGCGATGTGAACAGAAAGCGCGCGTGGTCGTCGGTGGCGGCGGCGATCACATTGAAGCCGGGCATCACGCAGGGTCGATCGAGCCGTTCCGACGGGGTGAAGTCGCGGCGGTACAGCGCGATCGCATCCAGCAGCTGCGCCGGTGCGAAGTGCGAGGCGAACGCGTAGGGCAGCCCGAGCGCCGCGGCGAGCGATGCCCCGAACAGGCTCGAGCCGAGAATCCACACCGGCACATGCAGACCGGTGCCGGGCACGGCGCGCACCGCCCCGGGCGCCGGCGGCGCATCGAAATAGCGCATCACTTCGACGACGTCCTGCGGAAAGTCATCAGCCGCGTCGCTTGCGTGATGCCGGCGGAGCGCGCGCGCGGTGAGCGGATCCGTACCGGGCGCCCGACCGAGCGCGAGATCGATCCGTCCCGGATAAAGCGACTCGAGAGTACCGAACTGTTCAGCAACCACCAGCGGCGAGTGATTCGGCAGCATGATGCCGCCAGCACCGACGCGAATCCGTGACGTACCCTCGGCAACGTGTGCCATCACTACAGACGTCGCAGCGCTCGCAACACCCGGCATCCCGTGATGCTCGGCGAGCCAGAATCGCCGGTAGCCCCACCGCTCGACGTTTTGCGCGAGATCGCGCGAGTTGCGAAACGCCTCAGCTGCGTCGCCGCCCTGCACGATCGGCGCAAGGTCGAGCACCGAAAGGGGTATCACTCTTGCACCGCCGCCGGATGCATACACAGGAGGATGACAACTATGGGACTGCGAGACAAGTACGCATATGCGGTGCAGACGGCCAAGAATCTGCGGATGCAGGGATCGGCTGACGAACGCGACGGCAAGCTGTATTTCAAGGGCACGACGCAGACGCAGGACGAAGCGAACAAAATCTGGGACGCGATCAAGACGATTCCAACCTGGCCCCAGGAAATCGTGGCTGATATTCAGGCGGTCGGCGGGCCGGCTGCCGCAGAATCAACCTACACGGTGAAAGCCGGCGACACCTTGAGCAAGATCGCCAAACAACACCTCGGCGACGCCAATGCTTATATGGCGATCTTCGACGCCAATCGCGATCAGTTGAAGGATCCCGACAAGATCTTCCCGGGTCAGGTCCTGAAGATTCCGGCTGACGCGCGCAAGTAGGAGCTCCGCGAGCCGGCGCGCGCGCTGACCGTCAGCTCGCGCGCTCGGTCTGGCGCCGCCAGGCGACAGTCTGGAGCGCCGCCTTCAGCTGACGAAGTTTGAAGATGCGACTGCACTGTCCGCCGCCGCGGAAGATCGCGGTCGCTTTGGGCTCAATCGACGACAGCACCTGCCGGAGCTCCGGCGTCGACGCGTCGACCGGCTGCTGCCCCGAACCCGCGAGCGAACGCAGCTCGCGCATGACCGCTTCGGTCCGCGGCCCCGACCAGACGACGAGATAGGACAGATCGTGGATGGCGGCGCCGTGCGATCGCCGCAGCAGGATGTGCTCGGGTGCAATCACCACGGCACCCGAATCTTCGCCACGGAAATCCACCAGTGAAAACTGCCCGAAGGGAACCGTGGCCATGGGACCGCGCATTCTACCGCAATTCGTCCCCCGCGACGATTCGCCCCCCGGTGATGAAGCGGCGGTACTGCGAAAACTCCTGGGTGATTCGCTGGCGCATCATTCCGCCCCCCCGCCAGGCCGTGGTCGTTTCAATGATCCGGGGCAGCGTCAGCGTCTCGACAGGGTCGTCGAACTTCACTTCTCGATAGCGAATCGAGGAGTCGAAGCGCTCGAGCGCCATGTTGAGGGTTCCAGATCGGCGCGCGACTTCAGCCGAGGCACGAAAATCGAACATCCCGACGAGATGTTCATCCATCCGCAGGACATCGTAGGTGCCGGCATCGATCCAGATCCGGCCACGCGTGCGACCGGGCAGCGAGAGCCGCACGCAGCTGCCCTTCCAGATCACTTCAGGTTTCTTTTTCGAAATCGATCGGAAATCGATCGACAGGCTGCGGCGGCCGTCGACGGTTGATGGTCCGACCAGCTTGAACTCGTAGTCGACACGATTCTGCGGAAGAAACATCGACAGCGAATCGGGCGACACCTCCTGCGGGTCGGTGCATTGCGGTTCGTCCCGCGGCCGTGGCGGCCGGCCGTTCACCGTCACCAGGTGCCGCAGCACGGACGCTTCCGGGGGCGGGCCGCCGTCGTCCGGCCGTTCCCACGCCACGCGGAGGTCGTAGACCAGCTGGCGAGGCAGACCAGCCGGACGGAAGTCCGCTTCGAGCTGCTGCAGGCGCACGGTCTCTCGCGAGGTCACCGTCCGCGCGCGCGCGTAGAATTCTTCGACGCGCGCGCCAATACGGGCCAGCAACGCCGCGACGTCGCCGTCCCCACCGTCCGGCTGTGC
The DNA here is from genome assembly GCA_963728825.1 of uncultured Acidobacteriota bacterium. Lineage (GTDB taxonomy): Bacteria > Acidobacteriota > Vicinamibacteria > Vicinamibacterales > CAVVIG01 > CAVREM01. The sequence goes on along the minus strand of CAVSLA010000004.1, from coordinate 172,976 downwards.
ACCTTCGACAGCCATCGTGGCAGCCAGGGTGGCGGTGCAGATCCACAGGCAGCGCATTCTGCCCAAGATGCCCCTTTCTGCCGCGCAGTTCAAGTTTTCTGGCAAGATGAGCCCTGATGCGCTTTCCACGACGGATTCTGATTCTTGGCGCCGTCATCCTGGCGGTCATTCTGCTGCCGGCCGCGGTGAACTTCTACACCGACTGGCTGTGGTTCGGTGAGACCGGCTTTCAGCAGGTCTTTCTCGGCACGCTGACCGCGCAGAGCCAGCTGGGCGCGACGGCGATGGGCATCGCCTTCGTGGTGCTGTTCGCGAACGTGCTGATCGCGCTCCGGTCGCTCGCGCCGCGCGACTGGGTCGTCGTCACGCGCGAGGGCCCGATCAACATTTCGCTCGATCGCCGCAAGGTCCAGCCGGTGGCGACTGCGCTGGCCGGCGTGATCGCGGTGCTGTTTGGCATCTGGGCCTCGAGCCAATGGCAGGCCTGGTTGTTGTTCCGACACGCGCAGCCGTTCGGCGCAGCCGATCCGATTCTCGGCTACGACATCAGCTTCTACACGTTCCGGCTGCCGTTCCTGGAGATGGCGCGCGGGTTCCTGATGGCGGTGGTCATCGTCTCCGCGCTGCTCGCCGGCACCATCTACGTGCTGGCCGGCGCGCTCAACTGGAACCGCGGTGCGCGCGTCGGCGGACCGGCGCGCCGCCAGCTGGCAGCGCTGGCGGCCTGCCTGTTCCTGGCGCTCGCCTTCGGCGCGTACCTGGACATCCCCGAACTGCTCACCCGGCCGGCCGGCATCATCCACGGCGTGGCCAACGTCGACGACGCGGTCCGCATCCCGGCGCTGCGCGCGCTGATGGTGGTGGCAATCGCTGGCGCGGCACTGGCGCTCTTTCAGATGACGGCGCTGCGGCTGTGGCCGATCGTCACCGCCGTGCTGCTCTACGTCGGGGTGTCGATGGCCGGATCGGTCGCCGCCGGCGTCCTGCATCGATTCGTGATCGCGCCGAACGAACAGGCACGTGAGACGCCGTACATCGAGCACAACATCGCGGCGACGCGGCGCGCCTTCGCACTCGATCGGGTCGAGGAGCGCGAGGTGTCCGGCGACACGCTGCTGACGCGCGCCGACATCGACGCCAACGGCGAGACGCTCGGCAACGTCCGGCTGTGGGATCACCAGCCGCTGCTGCAGACGTTCGCGCAGATTCAGGAGATCCGCACCTACTACGATTTCGTCTCGGTGCACAACGACCGCTACCGCATCAACGGCCAGTACCGCCAGATCATGCTGTCGGCGCGTGAGCTGAACTCGGAGAGCCTGCCCAATCGAAACTGGATCAACGAGCGATTGACGTTCACCCATGGCTACGGGATCACGCTCGGACCCGTCAACCAGGTGACGCCCGAGGGGCTGCCGGTCCTGTTCATCAAGGATCTGCCGCCGCAGTCGACCGTCGATCTGAAGATCGACGAGCCGAGCATCTATTACGGTCAGCTGTCGAACGACCACGTGTTCGTCAAGACCAGGGCCCGCGAGTTCCACTATCCGCGCGGCGACGACAACGTCTACACGTCGTACGAAGGGAACGGCGGCGTGCCGCTCTCCAGCTTCTTCCGGCGCGCCCTGTTCAGCTTCCGCTTCCGTTCGTTCAAGGCCCTGCTCAGCGAGGACATCACCACCGACAGCCGCATCATGTTTTATCGGCGGCTCGCGCAGCGCGTCGGGCGGATCGCGCCGTTCCTGCGCTACGACGCGGAGCCGTACCTGGTGATCTCGGACGGACGGCTGGTGTGGGTCCAGGACGCCTACACCGTGTCCGACCGCTACCCGTACTCGACGCCGGCCGCCAACGGCATCAACTACATCCGCAACTCGGTCAAGGTCACGGTCGATGCCTTTCACGGCACCGTCCGCTTCTATCTGATCGACGAGCAGGATCCGATCGCCGTGACGTTGCGCAGCGCGTTTCCGGATCTGTTCGTGCCGCTGTCGGAGATGCCCGAGGATATGCGTACCCGGCTGCGCTATCCGGAGGGGATCTTCGCCATCCAGGCCGCGGTCTATGCGACCTACCACATGACCAACCCCTCGGTCTTTTACAACAAGGAAGATCTCTGGGAAGTGCCGGCGATCGACACCCAGGCCCAGCCGCAGCTGATGCAGCCGTACTACACGGTGATGCGGCTGCCCGGCGAACGTCAGGGGGAATTCATCCAGATGCTCCCCTTCACGCCGGCGCGCAAGGACAACCTTGCCTCATGGATGGTCGCGCGCAGCGACGGCGACAACTACGGGCGGATGATGGTCTTCCAGTTCCCGAAGCAGAAAGTGGTGTTCGGACCGCGCCAGGTCGTGGCCCGCATCAACCAGGACCAGGTCATCTCGCCGCAGATCACCCTGTGGAATCAGCAGGGCTCGGAGGTGCTGCAAGGCACGCTGCTCGTCATTCCGATCGAGGAGTCGCTGATCTACATCCGGCCGCTCTACCTGCGCGCGGCGGGCGGCCGAATCCCGGAGCTGAAACGCGTCATCGTCGCCCATCAGAACCACATCGTGATGGACGAAACGCTCGACGCCGCGCTCAACCGCCTCTTTCCACGCCACGGTCCGACGGGCACGTCGACCCAGGCGACGCCCCCGCCTGGGCCTGGTGCACCGGCCGCGCCGAACGCAGTCGCACCTGAGAGCACCGACGAGCTCTCATCACGCGCGGTGGATCACTACCGGCGCGCGCTGCAGGCGCAGCGCGACGGCAACTGGGCGCTCTATGGCGAGGAGATTCGGAGGCTGGGTGACGTTCTCGAGCAGATGCGCCGCTGACCTCAGTCCGAGATCCCGGACGCTCGCTGCCCTGCCCGGTAATTGACGAACTCCACCAGCCAGTGGGTCGCAAATAACGTGACGACCGCGGCGAGAAACTGCGCCATCGCGACCTCACCCAAGATCGCATCGTCCACCTGGTCGCCGACGATCGCTGCGATCACGAATTCGAACGTCGTGCCGTGCCGGACGGACTGCTTGCCGCTCGCGCGGACGAGTATCAGCAGCACGAGATAAGTGAGCAGGACACGAAGGACGATACCGGTCAGTTCCATCCGTTCACTCGAGGCCCAGCGCCTGACCTGAATCAGTGCGCATCGCTGGCGGAGGCTCCTGCTCGCCGCCGAGAATCAACGCTCGCTGCTGCCGCTCTTCCGGGAGGATGTCCGCTTTCTGGGCCGGCTCGGCCCAGGGCTGCTTGATCACGCTGACCGACCCGTCGTGCTCGAGGACCGCCAGGTGCACTTCACGCACGTCGAGGATGCCCTGCGCCCGCAGATGCCCAAGCACATCGCTGTCGTTCATGCGCTCGCTGCGCATCCCGCGCCGATCGAGTGCGCCGTCCCGAACCACCACGGTTGGCCGCCCCTCGATGAGGGTTTCCGCCCGCTTGCTGACGTAGACCAGCCAGGAGTCGGCGTAGGCGACCGCGCCGATCGCGACTATCGCGACCGTTCCCTGCAGGAACCTGACGTCGCCGTAGATGATCTCGTCGACCATTTCGCCGAGCATCAGCGCCACGAGGAGATCGAACGCCGAGAAATTCCCGACGGTCCGCTTTCCGAGGGCGCGGATGACCATCAGCATCAGCACGTAGACGGCGAAGGCCCGGGCGGCGGTGAGAATCAGCTCACGTGGCTCCATGCCCCGCGCCGGTGCATGAGCCGTTCCGGTCGGCAGGTCGGCTCTAGCGGGGTCGGATGTCGAATGCGGCCATCTCCCGCAGATTTCTGACGAGCAGTCGGCCGTTCGCCACGACTGGATGGTTCCAGGTCTTCCCTTCGATCGCCGGGAACCGGGCGACTTCCTCGTGCCGTTCGGGAGTGGCGCGCACCAGGACGAGGTCACCCTGCTCGGTCAAGACGATGAGGTGGCCGGCGGCCAGAATCGGCTGACCATATCCATAGCGACCCCCCTTCCACTTCTGTTCGCCGGTCTCGACGTCGATGCAGGCCAGAATCGCCTCGTCGAGGCCGTAGAGGTGGCCGTCGTGCAGGAGCGAGGTGGTGAACTTGTTCTTCATCCGCATGTTCTGCCAGACGGTCTTCGTCACGAAGCGATCGCCGTCACGCGCTACCTGGAACAAGGCGGCGCCCCGCCCGTAGCTCGACGAGAGGAATACCCGATCGCCGCCCACCAGCACCGGCTGCGCCGCGTTGATCCCCATCTCGGTGGGCCACGGATGCTCCCACAGCAGGGCGCCCTTCTGCGGATCCAGTCCCACCGCGCGCGTCGCCGTGACGATCAGAATCTGGGGGACGCCCGCGATGGTGGCCAGCATCGGCGACACATACGCCTGGCGATCGTCGAGCGCGCGCCAGATCACCTCGCCGTTGATCCGGTTGTAGGCGACGACCGATCGGTTGCCGCTGCCGCCGGGGAGCACGATGACCTTGTCGTCCACGATCAGCGGCGCCGCGGACATGCCCCAGTCGAGATTCGCAGCCCGGTTGTCCTCGAGGATGTTGCGGCGCCAGACCACGCGTCCGGTTGCCGCGTCGAGGCAGCGGAGCTCTCCGAGCGCGCCGAGCGCGTAGAGCCGCCCGTCATGAAACGTCGGCGTGGCGCGCGGTCCGTCGCCGCCCATCGACTCCATGAACTCGCCATCCCACGAGTTGGTCCACAGCTCGCGGCCCGACTCCACGTCATAGGCGGCGACCACTTCCTGACGTCGCCGCTGCTCGATGGTGAAGGCGCGCCCCTCTGCCACGACGAACGACGCGTAGCCGAGACCGATCGGTTGTTTCCACAGACGCGGCAGCCCCTCCTTCGGCCAGTCCGTTCGAATCAACTCGGTCGATCGGCCGTCGCGCGCCGGTCCGCGGAAGTCGGGCCAGATCGGCGTCGGGCGCCGAGGGCTGGGCGGTGCACCAGCGACCGCCGATTCCCCTGCCGCGTCCGACCCGGTGACCGGCCCACTGACCGCCGGTGCCACCTCCGCGGCAGCCGGCGCCGGCGGCGATGCATTCGCCCGCTGTCGCGCCCGATCGGCTTCGAGGGCGTCGAAGTCGGCAGTGCTCGAGACGAAGCGGGGCATCATGCCGCTGCCGTCGACGGCCACGCGAAACCCGGCGACGTAGAGAGCCGCGGCGACCAACGCCAGGATCGCGACGACGATGGCGGCTTTTCGGACCATTGGCGCAGTATACCGCCGCTCATCGGGTGATATCTTGGGGGCCGATGATCTCACTCGTCGTCGCCTACGCGCTCATCGTCGTGTCCGCGCTGATCCTGATCCGTATGCTGGCGGCGTCGAGCCGGAGCGCCGTCCCGATTTTCGCCGCAGTCGTCGGGCTCGGCGGTGGATTGGCGCTGCTCTCGCCGGCGCGTCATGTCGGCGATTCACGCGAGCACGTCATGATGGCGAGAGCGATCGGCCACGCACTGCCGCCGCGATCGGCCGATGACACGCGGTTACAGCCGTCCTGGTTCTACGCGTTCGTGGCGGCGCCGCTGGTTCGCGGCACAGAGTTGTTCAGCCGCGAGGGGTGGATGGGGTTCACCGCTTTGAACCTGACGCTCCTTGCCGGTGCCGCCGCGCTGCTGGCGCGGCGTGTGTCGACGGTCGCGGCAATCCTGCTGGCCGGCGGACCGATTCTGTGGTGGGTCGACAAGCCGCACCCGGAAGTCTTCACTTTTACGCTGATCGTTGCTGCTGTCGTGTGGCTCGACAAATCGCCGGCCTGGTCGTTCATCGCCCTGGGTCTGGCGTCCGCCCAGGAACCGGCAGTCGCTGTCGTGCTGGCCGCGGCGCTGATTTTTGCGTCGCTTCCGACTGGCTTCGCGAACCGGCGCGTGTGGCTGGCGGCAGGCGTCAGCGTCGTGCTGGCGGCTCTGAACCCCTTGTATCAGCTGGGGCGGCACGGCAGCGGCGCGCTGTCAGCGTTCGGGCTCGATCTGCATCTGCCGCTGACCAGGGAGCTGCTGTCGACGCCGTTCGATCCGAACATCGGCATTTTTGTTCACGCGCCGCTGGTGACCGCGGCAATCGTCGTCGCGCTGGTCCTTGCGCTGATTCGCTCCACCAGCCAGGTCGTCACGTTGAAACACGCGGCCGTCCTGGTCTTCGGTGCGTTGTTGATCGTCGCGTTCTCGCAGCGGTCGAACCTGAACAGCGGCGGTACGCCAGGGCCGTCGCGGTATGGCCTGTGGCTCCTGCCGCTGGCGATCCCGGTGCTCGAGGCCGCGCCGCCGGCGCTGATCCTGCGGGTCCTGGCCGGCGCGTCGCTCATCTGGTGCACGATCCTGTTCGCGCCCGCGCGGCCGGAAAATTACCTGCAGCCGACCCGTCTCGCCTCGGCGCTCTGGCAACGCTGGCCTGCGGCCGACAATCCGCTCGTCGAGATCTTCTCGGAGCGGGTATCGGGGGCGGAAATCGCCCCGCAGCCGCCGCTCGCAACGCCGGGCTGCGAGAAGGTTCTGATCATCGGAAGAGGCAGCGGCAGCCCGACCGGTTGGCCGGGTCGCTGCGACGCGGAGGTCGCACCGCCGTTCTGCCGCGAGGTCGATGTCCTCTGCTACGCCAATCGGACGAGCGGCGGTTATGCCTTTACGCGTCTTCCTCTGCCGTGGACGCGCAAGCCCGAGGATGCGTTGCCGCCGCGCGGCAAGGTCGATCCGCTGGCGGTCGCGGTTCCCGAGACGCAGACGGCGTTCGATCTCGTCGGTCTCGGCCCAGGATGGTCGTACCTGGAGGAATTGCCCGACCGCGACATCCGGTGGCGCTGGATGAGCGACCAGGCCGAGCTCGGCATCGTCACGCGCGATGCGATCGGCGTCCGTCTGCGCGTCGACACGCGCTCTCACGGCGCTCCTCGTCGGCTCCGCATCAGCATGCCGCTCGGAGATATCGCGACGTGGATCGTCACGCCAACCCGCGCGACCTTCGAGACCGGCACCTTCCAGCTGCCAGCCGGTCCGACCATTCTGAGATTCGACAGCCTGGATGGCGCAGACCAGGCTGACAGCGATGACCCGCGCCGCCTCAGCGTGGCGGTGTTCGGGATCCGCGTGTTCTCTCCTCAGGACTGAATCGCGACGATCGCGTCGTCGGTGCGGATGAACAGACGACCGCCCGACACCGCCGGTGAAGCGAGCACCCGCCCGGCGAGGCGGTTTCGCGCGGCGATCTGTGCCGTTCGGCCAGCTTTGAGCACGATCGTTTCACCACTCTCGCTGAACAGATAGATCCGGCCGTCGCCTGCCACCGGCGACGCCGTATAGATTCCGCCGAGCCGCTCACGCCACACCCGTTCGCCGGTCTTCGCATCGACGCAGGTAATGACGCCGACATCGCCGGCCATGTAGATCAAACCGTCGTAGAAAACGAGCGACGAGATGTACGGGGCGCCGGTCGGCACGTGCCACAGGACGTGCGTTTTCGAGATATCTCCGCGTCCACCGGGACGGAGCGCGGCGTACGGACCGCTGCGATAACCCCGCGAGAGATAGATGACACCGTCATGGTGCATCGCGACCGGAATCGGAAACTGATTCGCCTCGTTGAAGTGCCACAACGGTCGTCCGGTCGCCGGATCGTACGCTTCGATGCCAACGCTCGAATTGACGATGAGCTCGGCGCCCTGGGCCGCCGGAATGACGACCGGCGTGCTGTACGACAGCGTGCCACGCGGCCGATCGACCTTCCACAACTGCTTCCCGGTTCGCGTGTCGAGCGCGATCAGATAGGACGACGGCCCGTGATAACAGGCCAGAATCAGCGCGTTGCCGTGAACAATCGGCGAGCTGCCGTTGCCCCAATTGATCTCCCAGGCGCCAAACTCTTTTCCAAGGTGGCGGGTCCAGACCGCTCGCCCGTTCGCGTCGATCGCCGCGACCTGGCCGGTGCCGAAGACTGCGTAGACGCGCTCGCCGTCGGTGACCGGACTCGCGCTCGCGAGATTGTGTTTGTCGTGAACGGCGGGCAGCGGACCGTCCGCCGGCAGCTCATAAGCCCAGACGCGGCGGCCGTCGGCAGTATTCAGCGCTTCGACGACGAACCGGACGTTCGGGCCTCGGGGCGCGGCGAGCGATCGCTCGGCAGCTGATGCGTCGGCGCCCTGGCCAAGTCGCGGCCCGACCGAGCTCGCGCCGGAGCCGATCTGGGATGTGACGAACACGCGCTCGCCCCACACCACCGGAGACGAAACCCCGGCGCCGCTGAGCGCAGTACGCCACGCCACGTTGGTGGTATCGCTCCAGGTTGCGGGGAGACCCGCTTCCGCGGAGACGCCGGTACTCGCCGGCCCCCGCCAGTTCGGCCAGTTTTCGGCCCTCGCTCCCGAACCGGCGAGGACGATGCCGCAGACGACGATCAACAGATGATTTCGATTCATATGAGTCACCAATGAAAAGCCCATCCTTCACGCTCGAGCTCGGCCCGTCTGGCAGCGGCGTCAGCCATCGCCTCGTCGCGCGTCGGCCAGCGGCGACGGTACGAGAGTTCGCCGTTATAAAGAAACGAGATTTCGAAGCCGGCGGGTCCCTCGTCCCGCATCTGCGCGTCGACGAAGAGGTTCTGCTTTCTCAGCCGCCACAGCCGGTGCATGGGATATGGGATACTCAGATTTTCCCATGAGCCTCGATCTCTTTCATCCAATCACTGCGAAGTGGTTTGCTGAAACGCTCGGCGAGCCGACCAGCGCGCAGCGGCGCGGCTGGGCCGCCATCCGTGACGGACGGCACACGCTCATCGCGGCGCCGACCGGATCCGGCAAGACCCTCGCTGCGTTTCTGATCTCGCTCGACGATCTTCTCAAAGACGCGCTGGCTGCACCGCTCGCTGACGAGGTGCGCGTCGTATACGTGTCGCCGCTCAAGGCCCTGAGCGCTGACATCCACAAGAACCTCGCCGAACCGCGGCGTGGTCTGCGTCGAGCGATCGATGCCTCGGGACTCGACGCGCCGCTCATCACCGCCGCCGTCCGGACCGGGGACACACCGCAGCACGAACGGGCGTCGATGCTGCGGACGCCGCCGCACATCCTCGTCACCACCCCGGAATCGCTCTACCTGCTGCTGACCGCCGATCGCAGTCGGGAGATGCTGCGAACGGTCCGCACCGTGATCGTCGACGAAATACACGCCGTGATCGGCGGGCGGCGTGGTGCGCATCTGGCGCTTTCTCTCGAACGCCTGCAGGCGAACGCCGCAGCACCCGTCCAGCGGATTGGCTTGTCGGCAACCCAGAAACCGATCGACGAGGTCGCGCGCTTCCTGATCGGAACCACCGGTGTCGATCCGGCAGGGTGCCACGGCGTCGACATCGTCGACGAAGGACATCGCCGGCAGATGGATCTCGGCCTCGAGCTGCCGAAGTCGGCGCTCGAAGCGGTGATGTCGCATGAAGTCTGGGAGGAATACTATCAGCGGCTCGAAGATCTGATTCGTTCGCATCGCACCACGCTGATCTTCGTGAACACGCGCCGGATGGCTGAACGGGCCGCCCGCCACCTGAGCGACCGCCTCGGGGCGGACGCCGTCACGGCTCATCACGGCAGCTTGTCCAGGGACAAGCGCCTCGACGCCGAGTCGCGGCTGAAGACCGGCACGCTCAAGGCGCTCGTCGCGACCGCATCGCTCGAACTGGGAATCGACATCGGCCACGTCGATCTCGTCTGTCAGATCGGCTCACCACACCGCATCGCCACGGTGCTGCAGCGGGTCGGCCGTTCCGGTCACACCATCAATGGGACGCCGAAAGGGCGCTTGTTCCCTGTGTCGCGCGACGACCTGGTGGAGTGCACGGCACTGCTGAGGGCGATTCATTCGGGCGATCTCGATCGGATCGTGTCACACGATGCGCCGCTCGACGTCCTGGCGCAGCAGCTGGTCGCCGAATCGGCCTGCCGTGAATACAGCGAAGACGAGCTCTTCGCGCTCGTCCGGAGAGCGTGGCCCTACCGGAGCCTCGCGCGCTCGGACTTCGACGCGGTGATCACGATGGCGGCGGAGGGGTTTGCCACGCGGCGAGGCCGGCGGGCCGCCCTGCTCCATCGCGACGAGGTCAACGGCAAGGTGAAAAGCCGACGCGGTGCCCGTCTGCTGGCACTGACCTCTGGCGGCGCCATCCCCGAGGTCGCCGACTATCGCGTCGTCCTCGAGCCGGACGATACGTTCATCGGCACCGTCAACGAGGACTTCGCGATCGAAAGCATGGCCGGCGACATCTTCCAACTGGGAAACCTGTCCTGGCGGGTGCTGCAGGTGGGGTCGGGGGTCGTCCGCGTCGCCGACGCCAAGGGCGCCCCGCCCAACATCCCATTCTGGCTGGGTGAGGCGCCGGGACGGAGCAACGAGCTGTCGGCGGCGGTCAGCGAGCTGCGCGCCGAGGTCGATCGCCTGCTCGATCGGCATCCCGTTTTCCCCGAGAGCACCGGGCACTCGGTCCACCCCGCGACGTCCTGGCTGATGAACGAAACCGGCGTGGCGACCGACGCTGCGGATCAGGCAGTCGCCTATCTGGCTGACGCCCGCCACGTGCTTGGCGTGCTGCCCACCCAGCAGACGCTCGTCCTCGAACGGTTCTTCGACGAATCGGGCGGGATGCAGCTGGTGCTCCACGCTCCTTTCGGCAGCCGGATCAACAAGGCGTGGGGCCTTGCGCTCCGCAAGCGGTTCTGCCGGCAGTTCAACTTCGAGCTGCAGGCGGCCGCTACTGAAGAGGGTCTCCTGTTGTCGCTCGGCCCTCAACATTCCTTTCCCTTGTCGGACGTCTTCCGTTACCTGCATCCGGCGACCGCACGCGATGTCCTGGTTCAGGCATTTCTGGATGCGCCGGTCTTCCAGACGCGGTGGCGGTGGAACACCACCATCTCGCTCGCCGTGCCGCGCAACCGTGGCGGACGCAAGGTCCCGCCGCAGCTGCAGCGCATGCTGGCGGACGATCTCATGGCGGCCGTGTTCCCGGACGCCGCCGCCTGTCTGGAGAACATTCCAGGCGACCGGCAGATTCCGGACCATCCGCTCGTCAACCAGACGGTCCACGACTGCCTCCAGGAAGCGATGGACTTCGACGGTCTGGCCGGCGTGCTCGAGCAGATCCATGGCGGTCAGCTGACGCTGGTCGCACGCGACACGCCAGAACCTTCGGTCCTGTCGCACGAGATCCTCAACGCGCGTCCCTATGCGTTTCTCGACGATGCACCGCTCGAAGAACGGCGGGCGCATGCGGTCTATACGCGACGCGCCGGCGACGCCTCTGCGTCGGAGCTTGGCGCGCTCGATGCGGCGGCGATCGAGCGGGTCCGCAGCGAGCAGACGCCGGCGCCCGGGGACGCCGACGAGCTGCACGATGCTCTGATGACCATCGGCTTCCTGACACCAGAAGACGCGGCCACCCTGCCACGCGAGCTGTTCGATACGCTCGTCCTGCTGCGCAGGGCGACGCTCCTCGGCTTGACCGCCGGTGACGCGCGGCAACAGACCGTCGCGGTGTGGATGGCGGCCGAACGCATCCCCGAGTTCCTGGCGATTCACGCGAACGCCTCGATGCGGCCGGTTGTGGTGCCGCCGGCCTCCCGTGCGGCAAGGGTATGGACCCGCGAGGACGCTGTCGTGGAGCTGCTGCGCAGCCGCATGACATACGCGGGACCGACCACCGCCTTGCAGCTCGGCGCAACGCTCGGCATCAGCACCGACGACGCTGATGCCGCGCTGCTGGCACTGGAGTCCGATGGTGCGGTGCTGCGCGGGACTTTCGAGCGCGGAGATGCTTCTCCGGGGACGGCGCAGTGGTGCGATCGGGCGCTGCTGGCGCGGATTCATCGCTACACGCTGAACCGCCTGCGCGCGGAAATCGAGCCGGTCGACGCCGCCGACTTCATGCGATTCCTCTTCGCGTGGCAGCACGTCGACGCCGACGGACATCTCTCGGGCATCGACGGTCTGCGCGCGGTCGTCGCGCAGCTCGACGGCTTCGAAGCACCGGCTGCCGCGTGGGAACGGACCATCATTCCGGCGCGCATCGATCGCTACGACGCGGCAATGCTCGATCTGCTGTGCCTGACGGGCGAAGTGGGCTGGGCGAGGCTGTCTCCCGCCTCGACATCGGTCGGCAGCGCGACTCCGATCGCGCTCTTTCTCCGCGAGCACGCGCCGCATTGGCTGTCGCTGCGCGAGAGCCGGACCAGCGGTGACGGTCAGCTGTCCGAAGGGGCGGCGCGTGTGCTGGCCGTGCTGCAGGAACGTGGCGCGACGTTCTTCCGCGATCTGGCGGGTGCGTGCGCGATGGACCACGAAGCGCTGCAGGGCTCGCTGAGCGAGCTCGTCGCCGCTGGAACGATCACCGCCGACGGCTTTGCCGGGCTTCGCGCGATCGTCGATCCGCGGGCCCGCGGGCGGGGACATGCCGGTCGATGGAGTCACATTGCAGCACCCTCCGACGTCGCGGCGACAGGCGATGTGGCGGTCGACACCCAGGCGCGTGCCCTGCTGCGCCGCTATGGCATCGTCTTCCGCCGGCTGACGGCGCGCGAGCCGAATGTGGCGCCGTGGCGCGTGCTGGCGCGTGTCTTCAGGCGGCTGGAAGCCCGGGGAGAAATCCGCGGCGGCCGGTTCGTGACCGGCGTGTCAGGCGAGCAATATGCGCTGCCGGAAGCCGTCGAACGGCTGCGGGAGCTGCGCCGCAGTCCGAAGAATGGACGACTGGTCGCAGTCAGCGCGGCCGATCCCTTGAACCTGGCGGGAATTCTCGACAGCGGCGATCGCGTCCGCACGATCACCGCCCACCGGCTGGTCTATCGCGACGGCGTGCCGCTCGCCGCGCTCGAGGGAGACTACCTGCGACCGCTGCGCGAGATCGACCACGCGATCGCTGCCGACGTGGCGAGTGCGCTGACCGGCCGGCGCATGCCCGCGGTGATGAGCGGCTACGTAGGAGCCTGATCTCCTTACTTGACGTTCACCCGCACGTGCGCGTTGGTCCAGCAGCACTGGAAGCCGCCGCCACCCTCGCCCGACGCATCGTTGGCCTGGACGCGAACGATATATTCACCAGGGGCGGCGAACGTCGCGGCCGCCGTCGCTTTGCCACCCGCGGCGAAATCAGCCTTCGGCCGGACTTCGGCAAATTTCACCTCGCCAGGCCCCCGATGCTTCACCAGCACCAGCGTGGCGGGCAGTGCGTTGCCGCGTCCACGACCGCCACCTTCCTCGATGCCCCGCTTGTCGCTGACCCAGAGCGGGAAGGAAACCGGCTGTCCGACTACGCCAGTCAAGGTCGCGGCGATGCCGCGCGGCGGGCCGGTGAACTCCGGGCCGCCCTCCTGGAACCTCAGGACCGGCGGTGTATTGCCCATCGCCAGATCTTTGAACGGCTCGACCTGATAGTTGAGGTGCAGCGTCAACGGGACCTGCGTGGTTTCGCCGTTCGCGGTCAGCGTCCAGATCAGCTTCTTCGTGCCGAAGTCCTTCGGGACGACGATCGTGAAGACGCCCCACTGGCGGCGCGGGAGGAAATGCGTGGGCTGACCGAAATCCGGACCGCCGGGCTCGATCCGGTTGTTTGGCCCGACGGGAATGTCGAGGACTTCAACACGATTGCGGTTGAAATAGCCGATGAGGAGTGTGAACGTGCCGTCAGGATTCGGATACCAGCCTTCGTAAGCGGCAGTCACGCTGGCGCCGCGCTCTTTCGTGGGCTGCAACGGCAGCTGCTGCCCCGTGCCGACGACGACCCAGCCGCCGACGGTCACAGTCACAGCAAGAGCCGCAAGAATCGTTCGGTTCATAGACCAGACATTGTAGCTGCCCCCCTTCTGGTGCGTCTATAATCCGCGCATGTTGAAAACCACTGTTGCCACGTTCGGCCTTGCGGCCCTCTGCGCCGGCCTTGTGGTCAGCGCTCAACAGAACGCAACGCCCGCCGCGCCGCCTGCCCCGGCGCCGCGCGGCACACCGGCGACGTTTGTCAGCGGCGCCGATCTCGAGGCCGCGCTCAAAAAGGCAACCGAGGCCAATCCGAACATGTCGACCGCACGAATCGACACCCACGACCAATACCGTGTCAACATCGTGCGACGCGGCCGTCCAGCGGGGGCCATTACTCACGCGGTCGGCACCGAACTGCACTACGTCGTCGAAGGCGGCGGTACGCTCGTGACCGGCGGGACCATCGTCCGTCCGGCAGCTGGTGCGCCCGCCGGCACCTTGGCCCGGATCGAGGGCGGCGTGACCCGCAAGGTCAAAAAAGGCGACGCGGTGTTGATCCCTGAAAACACCCCGCACTGGTACAGCGAAGTGGATGGAGCGATCGCCTACCTGGAGGTGCGCTTCAGCGTGCCGACCAAATAACGCGCCTCAGAACCGAACCAGGCGATTCATCTTGACGACGAACGCCTTGTTCCTGAGCCCCGGGAATCCGCTGCCGGCCGTGTCGCGCTCGTCGGTGTAGACGACGAAAAATTCGCTGCCCGGCCGATACTCCCACCGGAAGCGCAGATTGCTGCTGAACAGCCGATCGTTGGAGGCGTACTGGATGAGCGCGCTGGCAAACATCCGGGGAGAGAACGCATAATCGGTCCGCGCGCGGAGCACTTGATTGGTGAACTTCGCGTCGGGCAACTCGACGCGGTTGATCGAGATGTTGGGTTCGACCGACAGCTGCTCCGTAACCGAGACGCGCGCGCTGGTGTAACTGACCGCGATGATCGTCCCGTCGTAAAAGCTGCCGCGCTGCAGCGAGATGCTGCCCGAGGCGCGGCGCTGCTGACCGAGCGAATACCCGACCTGCACGTCGTTGAAGTCGTAGCTGCCGGCCGGGATGAAGACGCCGCGCGACACCTCGAACGGGCTGGCGAGGAACTCGTAGTAGCGGTTGACATCGACCGAGAACTGATCGCTGTTCTCCATCTCGGTGTTGAAGCGGCCGGTCAGGGTGCGCGTCTCGAGCTGGCCGGCGCCGTTCTCCAGGTACTCGAAGTCGGCTTCCCATCTGAACTGGCGGACCCAGTCGATGGACTGCGGCCGCGGGCTGAAGCGCAGCGAGCCGAAGCTGCGGGCGAAGTCGTCGCGACGGACCAGGCCCACCTCGGGATTGAAGTTGTCGCCCACCTTCAGGTACTCGGCGCGCGCGCCGTAGCGGTCGCCGGCGTAATCGAACCGGCCCTGATAGCTCACATCGTCGTCATCGAGTCCGGGGGTCTTGCTCTGCGCGATGTAGGCGGCCAGCGTCAGGTTCTCGAAGAACCCGAACGCCGCATCGGCGCCGTAGGCCTGATTGGCTCCGCCGCCGCCGAGCGACTCGGACCGATTCGTGAAGATGCCGCCGATGCTGCTGCGGCCAAGGATGTCGCGTTTGAGCCGGATCACGCTGAAGTTGGTCGCTGGCGTCGCCGAGCTCCGCTCCTCGTCGGTCTGAATGTTCAGTGCGCCGATGCCGAACTTCCCCACTTTCCCGCTGACGCGGCCGCCCAGGTCAATTGGGATGACGCGGCCTCGATTGAGGCCGATCCGCCGGCTGTAGAAGAGCGTCGGCGCGACGCCGCCCCCGCCGCCGGTCCCGCCGCTCCCGCGTCCGAAGTCGAAAATGCCCCGCCCTTCGAGGAAGAACTCACGCTTTTCCGGAAAGCTCAGGGCGAAGCGCGTCAGGTTCACCTGCTGCTCGTCGACCTCGACCTGGGCGAAGTCAGTGTTGTAGGTGACGTCTGCGGTTAGATTCGCCGTGATCCCGTACTTGGCGTCGACGCCGAAGTCGCCGTCCAGATCGTTCGACACCGCTGGTGCCGCCAGCCGATCGGTCGTCAGCCGGGAGATGCCGTACGGCTTGATCTCGATGTTCTTCGTGGCCGGCGGCAGATCGAGCCCGACCAGCGTGCCGGCCATCGACACCCGGAAAAAGCCCTGCGAGCCGCCGACGGATGCCGGCAGCGGCGTCAGGTACGTCCATTCGTTCTTCCGGCGGATCGCCCGGCGCAGCTGCAGCCCCCAGGTTTGCGCCGCGCCCGATGTGTAGCGCAGCGACTTGAAGGGAATGGCCATTTCGACGGTCCATCCGCCTTCGAATCGGCCCGTCCGCACGTTCCACACCGGATTCCAGTCGGTGTTCGGATTGCCCTCGTCGGTCACCGCGAAATCTGCAATGGCGCCGAGCGGATTGGTGTAGAAGGCGAATCCGTTGCGGCGATCGGAGAAGGTGTCGAACAGCACTCCGAAGCTGTCGTTCTGACGAAGCTGGGTCGTATCGCGGCGCATCTCGTTGGCGGTCCACTGCTCGGGCGGCGCGGAATCCCAGCAGCGGGCGGTGACGTACATGTTGTTCCGATCGAACAGCACCCAGGCTTCGGTCCGTTCGGTCGCCGGCGCGCCTTCTTTGGGCAGGCTCTGCACGAAGTCACTGATCGCCGGAATGGTCCGGTAGATCTCCTCGTCGAGCAGTCCGTCTATCCGGAGGGGCTCGGATACACGCACGGCGCGCACCGTCACGTGGCCGGCCTCGTCACGTCTGACGATCTCGGACGGCGACGCGTTAAGCGGGCCGGCAGCCGTGTCCGGGGTTTGCTGTGCGAAGACAGTCTGCGTCAGGACGAGGATGGCGATCAGTGCCGGCGCACCCGCCCTGGTCATGGGACTGCGGGCCGCTGTTACCGGCGGCCGACCGTCGAACGCTCGGCGTCGGCAATCGTCTGATCGGCGTCCGCTTTCAGGATGAACCCGGCTGTCAGGTTGCGCGCCGTGACATCCCGCACCGCGGCCACATACGCCGCATGCGTCGGGTAGAGGCCGGCAATCGTCGCTGCGTCGAATGGCTCGTGGGATCCGTACAAACGACAGAAGCCCGCACCCGAGTTGAGACCGGTGTTGACGGCGGTTGGAACGGCATGTTCAGCGAGCCGGATACCGCCCAGCGCATTCCCCAACTTGTCGCGCGCCGCGACCGCGGGTGGGCCAAGCGTCGTCGTCTCGATCGGCGGCGCCGTTGGTGGCGGCACGCCGTCGTTCACCCAGCGCACCAGATGATCGAAGGCCGCATTCATCACGTGATGGAACGGCACGTGGCTGTACGGCGGCCGCTCGCAGCCGCCCGCGTTGCCGCTGGCCAGGTTTTGGCCGGTCGTCACGCCGCGGCCGGTCGTCGGCGCGCGCGGCAAGTTGGCGCGGCCGCGCGCGTTCTCCGGCGTCGCCGCTGGCAAGGGCGGGGCGCTCGGGCTGCCGTCTCTCGATCCCAGTTTTGACGACGAGGCGCGGAACTGCACGTCGACGTGCGAGCTGCCGGCGACTTCCCAGCTCCTGTACTTGTTGGTGTCCGGCTGGCGATTCGCCGCCTGCTGCCCGAGCACGTCAGTCTCGGCGAGAAGCTTGAACACGGGGATGTCCAGATCGGTACGGATGCGCCCGCCGCCGCCGTGGACGACGACCGCATCGAAGACCGAGGCAATTGGATGCACGCCGTTCACGTAGTTCGCGAGCCGTCCGGCCGACTGTGAGTGGCCGGTCGCAAAGATGCGGGCAGGCGTCAGGCCGCCGAGCACATTGACACGCCCGGGCGTCCGAAGCGCTTGCGCGGCCTGAGCAAAGACGTCGTAGGAGAGGTCGTCGTTGGTGATTGCGCCGCCGTGCGTCACGTCGAGCGTCCCGTAGCGCTTGGCGTTCCACACCTTGAGGGCTTCGACGCCGACCCGCTGCGGCGTGACGCCGACCCACGCGTAACCGGAGCGGATGAAGTGAGCGTAGCTCTGGAACCAGTCGATGTCGAGGTCGCGACCGGCGGTCACGTTGTTCCATTCGACGACGACGGTGCCGTTGAACGCCGCGGCGCTCGCGGGCCGCCGCACGAGGATGCGTGTCTTGAAAGGGTGACCCGAATCGCGCACGACGCCGGTCGCCTGACCCTGGATCGTGTAGCGATTGGCGGTGCCCTCGATGAAGAATTCCTCTTCGACCCAACCGCGGCCCTTCAGATCGACGATGCTCGCGAAGAACGGGTAGTTCAGGCTCGCATCACCGATCGGTCCTGCGGCAATCGGGCCGGTGACCGTCGGCATCGGCACGGTGCCGGCCGCTTCCGTTCGGATCGTCAGCAGCGCCACTGCAACGCTGAGCGCCGACAGGATAGCGACCGTGAACTGGAAAGGTTTAGAGGAGTACATGGTGGGCGCAGTGTAGCCGATCCGCGGCGGGGACCGCACTTTGCGCCCCGCTCCGCGGGGGCGGTCGCTATTCAGTTCGCAGCAGCAGGGGCTGCAGCAGCCCCGCGGGACTCATTCAGGTGGGTTCGGGTATCATGAGGCGAACCGGCAGTCATCCGAGGAGGGCCTGTGCACGCCAATCAAACGACCGATCGTGTGGCGGACAGGTCTGCTTCCAGGGTCTAACGCGCACCCGCCCGCAAGCGGACCATTCCCGACAACCTGATGTAGCGCGACCTTTCAGGTCGCCGTGTGCGCACGAAACGAGAGCTCTCGTGTCTGACCTCGCACGCCTGGGATGGATTCCGTTCTTCGATCAGCAAATCATCTCGCGCGACCGGGCTGCTGTCCGCGTCGCGCGGGTCATCGAGCAGCAGCGCGGGTCGTACGTCGTCGCGGGCGACTTCGACGGTCCTGCCGAAGTCCGCGGGAAGCTCCGCCACCAGGCGGTGGACGGGGCGGACCTGCCGGTGGTCGGCGACTGGGTGGTGATCGCGTCCGGCGCTGAGGCGCGCGGGATGATCGACTCGCGGCTGCACCGCAAGAGCGCGGTCTCACGAAAGGCCGCAGGCCGCGCCACTGCCGAACAGGTAATTGCCGCGAACGTCGACGTCCTCTTTGTCGTGACGGCCTTTGCTGGCGACCTCAATCCGCGACGGCTGGAGCGGTACCTGACGACCGCCTGGGACTCGGGGACAACCCCGGTCGTCGTCCTGAACAAGTCCGATCTCGCCGAAGACGCCGCAGGCGTTGCGGGCGATCTGCGTGCGCGCCTGCCGTTTGTCGACATCGTGGCGATCAGCGCGACCAGTGACGACCGACTCGAGCCACTGCGGGGGTATCTGACGGCCGGCAGCACCATCGCGCTGATCGGATCGTCCGGTGTCGGCAAGTCGACGATCATCAATCGGCTGGTCGGACGCGATCGGCTGAGGATTGCGGCAGTCAGCGACACCGATGGCAGGGGTCGGCATACGACAACCGCGCGCCAGCTGATCGAACTGCCCGGCGGCGCCCTGCTGATCGACACGCCCGGCATGCGCGAGCTCCAGCCGTGGACGGATCACACCGCTCTGGACGATGCGTTCGAAGACATCGCCGCCGCCGCTGGAGCCTGCCGGTTCACCGACTGCAGCCATACCGCCGAGCCCGGATGCGGGGTGCTCGCCGGCATCGCGTCCGGTGTCATCGATGCCGATCGCCTCGAAAACTACCGGAAACTCGTGCGCGAGCTGGCCTTCGAGGAACGGAAGCGCGACAAGGCAGCCGCCGCCAACACCAAACGCCGCTGGAAGCAGATCCACAAGGCGCAGAGGGATCTCTATAAATCTAGAAGCTGAGGATTTGAGGATCTGAGGATCTGAGGATCTTGGGGAACTCTTGTGAAATAATCGCCGGGCTCTGATAGTCCACTGCGGGAGGCAGCGATGAGACGGTATCTGTTCGCCACGATGCTGGTGGTCCTGGTTGTGACATCCATGGCGCTCGGCCGTGGCCAGACGCCCGGCGGCGCGCCGACCAAGGCGTGGCGGTTCGAGCGCATCGCCAACGGCGTGCACTTCGCGACCGGCACCGGCATGATGACCACCATGAGCAACTCGATGGTCATCGAGAACGCCGACCACGTGATGCTCGTCGACACGAGTGTGACCCCGGCGGCGGCCCGCGCGCTGGTCGCGCAAATCAAGGACGAGATCACGCCCAAGCCAATCAAGTACGTCTTCAACTCGCACTACCACTTCGATCACTCGCACGGTAACCAGATCTTCGGCGACGACGTCGAGATCATCGGGCACGAATACATCCGGAAGATGCACCTGACCAACGTGCTGAAGCAGCGCACCAACCGGGCGTTCACCGAGGTGCTGCCGGGTCAGATCGACGCCGCCAAACAGCGCATCGCCAAGACCACCGACGCGAAGGAGCGGACCCAGCTCGAGACCAACCTGCGCGTCACCGAAGCGCACTGGAAAGCCGTCCAGGAAGTCGCGCCCAAGCCGCCCGACGTGACCTTCACCGACGTGCTCACGCTGCATCGAGGCGGCCGCGAAGTGCAGCTGCATTTCCTCGGGCGCGGACACACCGGGGGCGACACGATGGTCTTTCTGCCCGCCGAGCGGATCATCTTCACCGGCGACTTCTTCGAGGGCCGACCTGGTGCGGGTATCCTGTCGTATTTCGGCGACGCGTTCATCGACGAGTGGCCGGCCAGTCTCGAACGGCTGAAGGCGCTCGACTTCGACATCATCGTGCCGGGCCACGGCGCCCCGTTCAAGGAACGGCAGCAGATCACCGACTTCCAGAACTACATCCGCGATCTGTGGAAGCAGGCGTCAGACCTCCGCCTGCAGGGGGCGACCGTCGAACAGGCGATCGAGAAAGTCGACATGAGCAAGTTCACGACGCAGTACGGCCCACGCAGCGGCCGTCCGGATCCGCGCTCGGTGATGCGGGCCTACGAGCTGCTGCAGATTCAAATGCCGATGTAGTCGGTAGTCGGTAGTCGGTAGTCGGTAGTCGGTAGCAGTCATCAGTCGCAGCAGGGAGCTCAGTGTGGCGCGACGGTTTCTCGTAACAGGCGGCAGCCAGGGGATCGGGGCCGCGGTGGTCGAACAGGCGCGGCAGGCCGGGCATCAGGTGGTCTTCACGGGCCGCGACGCGGCGCGGGTTCGAGAGGTCGCGGACCGGACCGGGGCCCACGGCATCCAGGCCGACGTCGCGGTCGCCGACGACAACGCACGAACGGTGCGCGCCTGTGACGAGCGCATGGGCGGCGTCGACGTCCTCGTCAACAACGCCGGCTACGCCTACCGGGCGGAGATCGGTGATCTGAAACTCGACGAGATGCGGCGGATGTTCGACACCAACGTCTTTGGACTCGTCGACCTCACCAACCGCATCGTCCCGCAGATGAAAATGCGGGGCGACGGCGACATCATCAACGTCGCATCGACCTCTGGCATGAAAGGCGCGGCCGGCGGCACCGCCTACAGCGGCAGCAAATGGGCGCTTCGTGGCATCAGCCAGTGCTGGCAGGCGGAACTGCGGCCGCACGGCATCCGCGTCGTCTGCCTGTGTCCCTCGGAAGTGCAGACCGAGTTCGGCGGACGCTCGGGACGGAACAACCCGAACAAGCTCTACGCGTCCGACATCGCCGCGACGATCCTGGCGACGCTGAACATGCCCCGCCGCGCCCTGTGGCCGGAGCTCGCGGTGTTTGCCAACAATCCGTGGAAAGAGACCTGAGGAGCTGAGGAATTGGGGAACTGAGGAACCGTTTCTCAGCTCCTCAGCTCCTCAGTTCCTCAGCTTAGCGCGCAGCCCGTTGGGGCGGTTCGACCGCAGCCGCGATCGCCAGCGTCGCGTAGGCGGCACCAGCGGCTGAGATCCACTGATCGCGCGCGTACGGAAAGCCGCTCTCGAAGTACGGCTGGAACTCGAGTGACCGGCTTTTCACATGCCAGGTCCCGTCCGGCGCCTGCGTCGCCAGCAGGAACTTCAGGCCGGCCTGATACACCTGGTGCGTCGACGGCAGGCCGGCCTCGTGCAGCGCGAACAGCGCCAGGCCGGTCGCATACGCGTCGGGCGCCAGCGTCGGCAGCTGCGAGAAGCCGCCGTTGGACTGCTGCAGTGCCTGCAGGGCGCGGACCGCCTCGTCGACGGCGCGACGATCGGCGGCCGACCACTTCAAGCCGAGCACCTTGAACGCCTGTTCCTGCAAGCGGGTCGCCTTCGTGTTCAGCAGCCACTGCCGCGCCTTCTCGACACGGGCTTTCGAATCCGCTGCTTCGCCGGCAGGACCGTACACGTTCAGCGCGCGGATCATGAACGCGGTCGGCGTGAAATGGTCGAACATCATCGGCGGACGCGCCGCGCCCGGCCGGCTCAGAGCCTGTTGGCCGTTGTTGGTCAGGCTGCCCCCGCCTCGCCAGTAGCCCTCCGGCTGCTGCTGAGTCTTGATGTACTGGATCTGCGCGCGTGAGCGTCCATCGGCCGGCCGTTTTGTCAGATCGTTGGCGAACAGCTCGAAGGACAGCGCATTCACGCCGCCGCCGCCGGCCACCGAATACTCGGCGTACCTTTCGGTCGTCGCGTCCGAGACTTCTGGCGGCAGCTGTTCGATGGTCTCCGCGAACGCGATGCCACGGCTCCGGGCGAACGCCTGCGCCGCCGCCGGGAGCATCTGGTTGTGACACGAATTGCAGCCCCCCTTCTTGATGAAGGTCGGGCTGGTTTTGACCAGCAGATCGAGGCCCTTCTGCGCCGCGCTTCGCAAAGCGTCAGCCGAGACCGCATCGTCGGTGCGGACGGTGGCCGAACCGGCGAGCAGCGCCGCAACGATACCCACAGCCAATCGCATCTTCATAAATGCTCTCACCTATTGCCGCGAACCGTTCGATCGCGAGGCCGTCACGGCCGCGCGCAGGATCCTGGTGACTTCGGTCTCACCGCGTTTTGCGGCGAGACTGAGCGCGGTTTCGCCTTCAGCGATCGCATGCGGATCGGCGCCGCGAGCCAGCAGCAGCCGGACCAGCTCCACCGCGTCGCCGTCGAAATGCGCGGCCAGCACGAGCGCCGTGTAGCCGCGGTGATCGACCGCGTTCACATCGGCGCCGCGCTCCAGCAGCAGCTTCGCGGCGGCCAGGTCGCCGCGGGCGGCAACATCCATCAGCGCGGTCTCGCCGACTTTGGACCGGGCGCGTACATCCGCGCCTTTCGCGAGCAGCAGGGCCACGACCGCCGCATCACGCGTGAACAGAATCGGCGTGACGCCTGCGGGCGTCGCTCGATTCGGATCGGCGCCTTTGTCGAGCAGCAGTTTCGTCATCCCGGCGCCGGCATTGACCGCCGGAAAGAGCGGCGTCGTGCCGGCCAGCGTCACGGCGTTGACGTCCGCCCCCGCCTCGAGCAGGTGTCGCATCGCCGCGGCGCCGTCCGCCATGGTGGCCACCGCGAACAACGGCGTGCGGCCTTCGACCGTCTTCGCGTCGACGTTGGCGCCATTCAGCAGCAGCAGCTTCACCTTCGCCGCATCGCCGGCCGCCCAGTGCAGGGCCGTGGCCGCCCGCGTGTTCTTGGCGTTCACATCCGATCCCGCTTCGATCAGCGTCTGCATGATCGCGACGCTGCCACTCGATGCGGCATGCATCAGGGCAGTCGAACCGAGGCCGTCGCTCGCCTTCGCGAGTGTCTTATCGGCCGCAAGCTGCGTCTTGACCTGTCTCAGGTCATGACCGGCGATGGCGTCGATCAGGCGACGCACCGCTGGACTGGTGACGGGCTCCACGGCCGCCACTTCGAGCGCGCGGCCCGGCATGTCAGCGCCCGCATCGATCCAGGTGCGCAAGGTGTCGATCTCGTGCTGCGGCAACGGCCCGGTCGGCGGCATCTGGAGGCCGACTTCCGAGCCAATCAGCCGTTTGATCAACTTGCTGTCCGCCGCTTTGCCCGGAACGATCACCACGCCGTAGTCACCGCCCCGCAACGCGTTCTGTCGCAGGTCAAGACGCAAACCCGATTGCTGCTGGCGCGGGCCATGGCACCCGAAACAGTTGGCCGCCAGAATGGGGCGGACATCTTTGTCGTAATCAACCGGAGTCTGTGCGGACGCCACGGACACCCCAATCGCGAACGACAAGGCAGCCGAGAGCACAGTGCGAACCATCGCAACTTCCTATCGGCGGACCCGAGGTCCGCTTTACTCGATCATTTACGGAAGAGCCAGCGCGACGAACTCCGCCGCGTGCTGCTGGCCGCCGATCGCGAACACCACGTACTGCTTGCCGCTATGCATGTAGGTCATCGGCGCGCCGGTCGCTCCTGCCTCCAGCTCGGTTTTCCACACCAGCGCGCCGGTCGCCTTATCGAGCGCGCTGAACTGCTTCCCGCCGCCGCCCGGCGGCGTTCTCACCGTCACCTGGTCGCCGACGGTGGCAAACACCAGCGTCTTGGTCACGATGACCCCCGAGCGGACCGGGTTGCCGAGTGGCCCCAACTTCAGATGCGCGATTGCCGGGTGATTCCTGGGACCGTCGCCATTCGGCACGGTCCACGCCAGCTCGCCGCGGTTGAGATCGAGCGCCGTGACGCGTCCATACGGCGGCTTCAGGAGCGGCAGCCCCCGGGGCCCTGGTAGCAGTTCGCGTGTCGACGCGCGATACTTGAGATTGGTCTTCGCGGTCTCGCCGGGCAACAGGTTCGCCACGAATGGATTGGTCATCGACGGCACGTACAGCATCCCGGTCTCGGGATCGAAGGCGGCGCCGGTCCAATCAGCCCCGCCGACCGACCCTGGCATCTGGATCGTGCCCTTCTTATCGTCAGGACCGGGTCCGGCGATGGATGGCGGCGTGAACACCGGTCCGGTCACGTACTTCTTCAGAATCTCCACCGCTTCCGCCCGGAGCTCTGGCGTGAAGTCGATGAGATCGTTTTCCGTGATCCCCTGGCGATCGAATGCGGGCGGCCTGGTCGGAACCGGCTGTGTGGCGGCGGCCTTCTCGCCAGGCACGGTCGAGGCCGGCGCCGGCCGCTCCTCGATCGGCCACACCGGCTTGCCGGTGACCCGATCGAGCACGTAGGCGAACGACTGCTTCGTCACCTGCACGACCGCTCGGATTCGCTGTCCGTTGACGGTGATGTCGGCGAGGATCGGCGCCGCGGGATTGTCGTAATCGAAGAGGTCGTGGTGGACCGTCTGGTAGTGCCAGACACGCTTGCCGGTCGCGGCATCGAGGCAGACGACCGACGAGCTGTACAGGTTGTCGCCCAGACGGTGCCCGCCGTACATGTCGTTGGTCACGCTGGTCGTCGGCAGGTAGACGTAGCCGAGCTCATCGTCCGCGCTCATGAGCGACCAGACGTTGCCCGCGCCGGTGTAGGACCACGATTCGTTTTCCCAGGTCTCGACACCGGCCTCGCCGGCGCGGGGAATCGGGCTCCAGGTCCAGCGCTGTTTGCCAGTCCTGATATCGAAGCCGCGCACCACCCCGGGCGCACCCTCCATCTTCGAGGCGGAATCCTGATTGACCATCGCCGAGCCGAGGACGACGACGTCGCGGATGACGAGCGGGGCGGCGTTCCAGGTCCAGCCGCCCGCGAGCGGGCTGAGGCCCAGCGACAGATCGATCCGTCCGTTGGTCCCGAACGACTGAATCGGCTCGCCGGTCTTCACGTCGAGCGCGTAGAGGAATTGATTGCGGTAGGTCAGAATCCGGCGGTCGGCTTTGCCGTCGGTCCAGTAGGCGACGCCGCGCGCGCTCGCCGATCCGCGTAACGGATCGTCGCCAGGCTTCTGCACCCAGATGGTCGCCCCGGAGGCCGGATCGAAAGCTTCGGCCAGGCCGAGACCATTCGAAGCGTAGAGCACACCGTCGACCATGATCGGCGTCGATCGAAAGTTGTTGTTGATCCGCAGACCGGGATTCGCCGCGAGCAACTCAGGCGGCGCCTGCGGCCGCCGCCAGGCGACCTTCAGCTGCGCGACGTTGCCCTTGTTGATCTGATCGGCCGGCGAATATTTGGTCGCGCCATTGTCGCCCGAGTAGCGGCGCCACTGGCCGTCCTGCGTGTCAGTAGACGCCGCCTGGAGCGCGACCAGGGCGAGGCACACGGCCCCCATCAACGTTCCGATCCGCTGAACGCGCCTGGTCATCGATTCGCCTCCCGGTGAAAATGGTATGAAACGGAACATCATAGCGCGGGTCGGGGACCGTGCGGCGATTCTAATAGGGGCGCGTACGTAGGGCGGACCTCTTAGGTCCGCATGGTGAATAACGGCGCGTACGTAGGGCGGACCTCTTAGGTCCGCCTCGTCAGGTCGTCCGGGCCGGTGACGCACATACCGAGATCGCGCAGCAAACCGTCGGTGACCTTGTAGACCCACCCGTGAACGGCAAGCGTTCGCCCCCGCGCCCACGCCTCGCTCACCACCGTCGTCTGGCTGACGTTGACGACCTGCTCCATCACGTTGAGCTCGCACAGCCGGCGATGCCGGGCCGGTTCATCGGCGAGGGCGTCGAGCTCGGTCCGGTGCTTCGCCGCAACGTCCTGCACGTGCCGCAGCCAGTTGTCGATCAAGCCCAGCCGGTCGTTGCGCAGTGCCGACAGCACGCCGCCGCAGTCGTAATGGCCGCAGACGATGATATCGGTCACGTTCAGCACGTCGATCGCGTATTGCATCACCGACAGGCAGTTCAGATCGGTGTGGACGACGACGTTGGCGACGTTGCGGTGCACGAACATCTCGCCGGGACCGACCCCGGTGATCTGGTTGGCGGGCACCCGGCTGTCGGAGCAGCCAATCCACAAGTAGCGGGGCGCCTGCTGCCCGGCCAGCCGGGAGAAGAAATCGGGATCGTCGCGCGTGATGTGCTGCGCCCAGGCGCGGTTGTTGTCGAACAGATGCTTGAGAACGCTCATCAGAGCGCGGCACTCTTCGTGACGAGATCGCCGACACGAATCCTGCCGGGCTGGACGACTGTCGCGTTGATGCCGCGCAGGTTCAGGCTGCGGCCGACTGGCGAGTTGACCAGCTTCTGCGCAGCGACGCCGAACCGCGCCACGAACTTGCCGCAGCCGGTATGCGGCTCTTCGCTGACCTCGATGATCGCCGAGCCGATCGCCAGCCGGGATCCCGCCGGCAGATTCTCGGCGCTCAGATCGAAATCGATGATCAGCTGATCGCCCGCCAGCGGCCAACGTCCTCGCTCGCCGGCCACCAGCTCGATCGCCCGGACGCCGATCACGTTCAGTTGTGTCGCGGGATCCGGCGAGCCGTCCTTGGCGTGCGGGTTGCGGCGATGCCGCCAGCTGTCGCCGGCGAGCCCTTCCTCGAAATTGAGTTCCGCTTCTTCCAGGACGTCGCGCGCGCCGACCTGCGGGCGCCGGACGATCATCGCCAGCACGCCACGATCTTTCGGCGCCTGGCGCACGCGGTCGAGACCCGATTCGAGCTGCTCAGTCGTTGGGTGGCTCATCGGCAACGATTATAACGAGAGCCGTCACGGCCACGGCGGCCTCAGGAAGCGCCGCGGCCCGAAGAGGACGAGCGCGATGACGAAGACGACGACGAGGACTTCCATCGGAATGGATGTCATACGTCCTTTCTATCGGGCGGGGAGCTTGACGCTCTATGGTAAGGCGAGCGCAACCAGTTCACCAGGGCGATCGGTCCAACCCGTGGCCACGACGACGTACTGTTTGCCCTGCCACATGTAGGTCATCGGCGGTGCGGTGGTTCCGCCCTCCAGCGTTGTTTCCCACACCACCTTCCCGCTGGCCTTGTCGAACGCTCTGAATTTCTTTCCTCCGCCCCAGGGCGGACCGCCGCCGGTATGCGTGTTGAAGCCTTCGCCCATGAAGACCAGCGATTTCGTCACCATTGGTCCGACGCGGCCAGGATTGCCGAGCGGCGACAGACCGAGGTGCTGGATCGCCGGATGATCCCGCGGACCGTCGCCATTGGCCGCGGTCCACTTGATCGCACCGCTATTGAGGTCGATCGCCACCAGCCGGCCGTACGGCGGCTTGAACAGCGGCAGCCCCTGGGGACCGGCGGCCGGCTCCCAGGCGCGACGCACGAAGTTCATGTTCGATCCCTCGGGCGGCGGGACGAGCTGGACGACGATCGGCGCGTGGTGTGACGGCACGTAGAGGATGTTGGTGTCGGGATCGAGCGCAGCGCCCGGCCAGTTGGTCCCGCCGTAAGTGCCCGGGATGTGAATCGATCCCTTCTTCCCCGCGCCGGCCCCGACGCCCGGAATGACCGCCGGGAAGAACAGCGGACCGTAGGCGTAGTTGCTGAGGATCTGACGCGCCTCCTCGCGCAACTCCGGTGTGAAATCAATCAGATCGTCAGGCGTCACGCCGAGCTGGTCGTACGCGAACACTCTGCCGCGCGCGTCGAGCGGAAACGGCTGCGTCGGCGAATACCACTCACCAGGCACGTCGCCCTTCGGGACCGGCCGCTCCTCGATCGGCCACACGGGACGGCCGTTGGTGCGATCGAACACGTAGAGCATCGCCTGCTTCGACGGCTGCGCGATCGCCTTGATGGTTTTCCCGTTGACCATGAGGTCGGTGAGAATCGGCGGACACGGGAAGTCGTAATCCCAGATGCCGTGGTGGACGCCCTGAAAGTGCCAGACACGCTTGCCGGTTTCGACGTCGACGGCGACCAGGCTCTCGGCAAACAGGTTCGCGCCTGGACGATGGCCGCCATACCAGTCGTTGGTCGGCGTCGTCAGCGGCAGGTAGACGTGACCCAGTTCCTCGTCGCCGCTCATCGTGTTCCAGACGTTCATGTGGCCGGTGTACCGACCACGAGTCCTTCTCCCACGTCTCGTTGCCGGGCTCGCCGGGCCGCGGAATGGGCCGGAACGTCCAGAGCAGCTTCCCCGAGCGCACGTCGTAGCCGCGAACGTCGCCCGGCGGGGCTTCCATGCGGGACGGGCGCGCGGCGTTGTTGATGTCGCCGACCACCGACCCGATGACCACGACGTTTCTGACGACGATTGGCGCTGACCGCCAGTTGTAGTTTTCGTAGGGACGGCTCAGCCCCTGGCGGAGATCCACTTCGCCGTTGGTGCCAAAGTCCTGGTAGCGGCGGCCGGTCTTCGCGTTGAGGGCGACGAGGTATTGGCCGACGAGGCTGAGGATCCGCTCGTCCTTGCCGTCGGTCCAATACGCGACGCCGCGGTTGGCGACCTCCCCGCTCCGCTGCCCGCCGTCCGCAGCGCTCGGCGATCGATCGAACCACACCACCTTGCCGCTGGCCGGATCGAGTGCAGCCACTACCCCGAGTCCGGTGCTCATGTAGAGCAGGCCGCCAACCATCAGTGGCGTGTGCTGATAGTTGCCGGGCGCCGGAAACACGTTGGCGCGCCCTTCCTTCAGGGCTTCAGGAATCGCTGACTGCCGCCAGGCCAGCCGCAGGCTGGCGACGTTAGCCGCGTTGATCTGATCGAGCCCTGAGTATCTGGTACTGGCAATGTCGCCGGCCCACGAACGCCACTCGCCGACCGGGCCCGCGGATCGCACGGAGACCGCACTGCTTGCGAGAACGAGCACGATTACGAAACGACCCAACAGGCGCACGGATCCTCCGCGTTGCGGCGGACCTACGAGGTCCGCCCTACGATCGCCCTCTGCGTCCTCTGTGTCCTCGGCACTATTCCGCTGCCGAACGGGCGGCCGGTCAAGTAAGTGCTATCGCGCGACGGCCCACACCGCCCCATGCGCGATCCCTGCCACCGCATCGACCCGTTGCTGAGGGCCAGGACGATCGACTCAGGCGACCGCTGGCGGAGAACCTCCGGGGCCGGTGCGCGGGCACCGGCAGTGCCGTCATGGCACTGCGCACAATGACGGGAAAACAAGGCCTCTCCGTGGTTTTTCTGAGACCCGGCCAGGGGAGTCGCCCCGACCCCGAGCACGAACATCGTCGTCGCCGCGCAGAACGATCGCGTCATCCAAATCCCCGGATGTCAAGGTCGAGGTCACCACGCGCCGGATGCGAAGCCCATTGTAATCGAACCTACCGGTCGGTAGGATAGCGCCGCGCAGCGGATTTCCACGTCCTCGAAGGAGAAGGCAGCGATGACCAGCATGAACATGAAGCGCCTGCTGCGGTCTGTCACCGCGGCGGCGGCAATGGCGCTGGCGCCGGCAACCAGTCTGGCGCAGAGCACGATCGCCGGCGTCGTGCGGGACACGTCGGGTGGCGTGCTGCCCGGCGTGACGGTCGAGGCAGCCAGTCCCGCGCTGATCGAAAAGGTGCGAACGGTTGCCACCAACGGCGAAGGCCGTTACGCGATCGTCGACATCCGTCCCGGCGTCTATACCGTGACGTTCACGATCAGCGGTTTCAATACCGTTCGGTTCGAAGAAGTCATCGTGCCGGCGGACGTGTCGGTGCCGGTGAACGCGGAGATGAGGGTCGGCACGCTCGAGGAAACGATTACCGTCGCGGCGGCCTCGCCGGTGGTCGACGTCCAGAACGTCGCCCGGACGCAGGTCATGTCGCGCGACATGATCGACAACATTCCCAACGCCCGGAACATCCAGGCGATCGGCTCGCTAGTGCCGGGCGTGCGGTTGACGGTGCCCGAAGTTGGGGGCACACAGCAGACCGAGCAGACCTACATGACGGTCCACGGCAACTCGCAGCTGCATACCGCGGTCACGCTCGACGGGCTGTCGGTCCATACCAACCTGCTGGATGGCGCGACGCAGAACTATATCGACAACCTGCTCATCGAAGAAGCGACCTACAAGACCAGTGGCGTCGGCGCCGACAGCGCACGCGGTGGCGTCAACCTGAATATCATCCCCAAGGACGGCGGCAACAGCTTCCGCGGCACCGGCTACTTCGGCGGCAGCAACGGCAGCTGGCAGAGCAACAACGTGACGCCCGACCTGGAGGCACGGGGCTTCCTCGCCCGCAACAGCTCCCGGATGGCGCTGATCGGCGATTACAACGCCGGCCTGGGCGGCCCGATCGTGCGCGACACGCTGTGGTTCTTCGCATCGGGACGCTATCAGGCGACCGACACGCAGGTCGCCAACGCCACCGAGCGCGACGACATCACGCCGGCGATCATGGACGCCAACATCAAGAGCTATGTCGTCCGCGCCACCTGGCAGGCGACCGATCGCAACAAGTTCTCCGCCACCTATCAGCGGAACTACAAGTTCGTCGGCCACGAATACTTCACCGGCTTCGCCGTGCCGGCCACTGTTCCCCGCTACCCCGAGGCGGCGCAGTACCGCGAGCCGTGGCTGTATTACATCGCCACCGCCAAGTGGACATCGCCGTTGACCAGCCGGGTGCTGATCGAATCGGGCATCGGCATCGACGTCCTGCACTACACCAATGCGTATCAGCCGGGCATCAAGAAGTCCCGTTACTCGCCCGACTGGTATGCAACCGCCTCGCGGCTCGACACCGCGCTGGGATTCCGCTACATCGCCGGATTCCCCGAACAAATTCAGTTCCCGGATCAATACACCTGGAGCAGCAGCGTCTCGTACGTGACCGGCTCGCACAACTTCAAGACGGGCGTGCAGTGGGGCTGGGGCACCGGCAGTGCGGGTGGGGACGCCAACGCCGATCTCGTGCAGAACTATTCGAACGGCACGCCGCAAAACGTCACGGTCTACCTGACGCCGTTCGAGATCAAGCCGCAGCTCGACGCCGATCTCGGCATCTATGCCCAGGATCAGTGGACCATCGATCGGCTGACCATCAACGCCGGCCTGCGCTACGACTACCTCCGGCAGTCGCTCCCCGAAACACAGAAGGTCCCGGGGCGGTTCAGCCCCGCCGCGACCTGGCCGGCGGTCGACTGCGAAAACACGCCCGGGTTCACCTGCTGGCACTCATGGTCACCCCGCCTCGGCGCGGCCTACGACCTGTTCGGCAGCGGCAAGACGGCGCTCAAGTTCAGCTACGGCAAGTACATGACGCCCAACTCGACGTCGTTCGCCGCCGCCTCGCATCCCGTTCAGCAGTTCAACCCCGGTGCGCAGACGCGAACCTGGAGCGACCGCTCGCCGGCGGCCAATCCCCGTCCGGAAACCGATGGCGACAACATCGCGCAGGATTACGAGATTGGACCGAATCCCAATCCGGATTACGGCATCCGCGTCGTCCGCAATCTCGATGCGAACATCCGGCGCGAGTACAACCGCCAGTACAGCGTCGGCGTACAGCACGAGCTGACCCGCGGCGTTGCCGTGACGTTCAACTGGTACCGGCGCACGCTGCATGATTCGCAATTTACCGACAACCTGAACCTCAATGGCTTGTTCGGCGCACCGGGCGCGCACTGGGCGCCGTACACCGTGACCAACCCCGTCAGCGGCGAGAACCTGACATTCTTCCGCCTCGAGCAGTCGGCGTTCGGCGTCGCCGCCAATAACATTGTTACCAACTACGACGGCTCCGCCGACCGCAGCAACACCTACACCGGCTACGAGATTGGCACGTCAGCCCGCTTGCCGCGCGGCATCACGACCTACGTCGCCTGGACCTTCGATCACACGATCAACGTCTCGTGCGACGCGTCGGACAACCCGAACACGCTGCGGTTCTGCGACGACAGCGGCAACGCGCGGCTCGGCGAACCGCAGGTGCAGCGGCCGTATCGTCACGAAGTAAAGCTGGGCGGCAATCTTCCGCTGTGGTACGGGTTCGAAGCCAGTGCCGCGCTGCAGAGTTACGCGGGCGCCGAGAAGGGGGTGTCCTGGACAATTACTCCCTCCACGTCACCGACCTCGGGCACGAGGTATCCGACCGACTGCGCCGTCGCGGGCTGCACACCGAGCGGCATCGTCATGACCTCGCGCTACGCCGGCGACGGAGGCGTGACGCTGCAGCTGGTGACACCAGGGACCCGCTTTCTGCCGCGCACCACCCAACTCGACTTCGGCCTGAAGCGCGCCTTCGCGCTTCCGGGGGGGCGGCGGTTGATGGCGGAGTTCAACATCTACAACCTGCTGAACGACAACGCCGTCCTGACCGAGCTGCAGACCCTCGGCAGCAACGCGTCAATCGCGCCCTTCGTGGACGGGGCGTCCGGCGGACGCCCGACCGGAATCATGTATCCGCGAATCATGCGGATTGCGGCGTCAGTCAGATTCTAGAACTGAGGAACTGAGGAGCTGAGGAGCTGAGGAGCTGAGGAAGGGTTTCCTCAGTTCCTCAGCTTGTGTTTAGAGGTATTTCGCGAACCACGCGGCCGCGGCGTCAGCGGCCGCCTCGCCCGCCGCACCGGTCATCGCGTGCGTCGCTCCTGGAATGGTCTTGACCTCGGTCGTCCCTTTCAGGGCTTTCGACGCCGCCACGGCATTCGTCTCGTTGTTCACGACGGCGTCCTTTTCGGCCACGACGAACAGCGTCGACACGGTCTGCGGAATCACGTCCAGCATCAGAAACGGTCGGTACTGCGCGAGGCCCAGCCTCGCTTCGGGGTCGGTCATCGTCCCGGCGGTCGCGGCGGTGACCGTCGGCGCTGGATTGCGGGCCAGCTTGACCATCTCCGCCTGCTCCTGAGCGCCCGGTGCAAACGCTGCGCGCTTCAGACCCTGACCGGCGATGATCGGCACCTGCGCCACCGCCGCTTTGACCCGCGCATCCATCGCCGAGACGGTAATCGCGTGGCCGCCGCCGAGGTCGGTGCCCCACACGCCGATGCGCGCCCGATCGACGCCGGGCTCGCCCTGCACGAACGTCATCGCGTTGCGGATGTCGGTGACCTGCGCGTCGGGGACCAGGCGCTTGCGGCGCAGCCGGACTTTGGCGGTGTGCTGCGAGAATCGCAGGCGGTCATCCCAGCGAATCGGCTCGGCCATGTAGATGAACGCGCCGCTGCGCCCCCAACCCCGATAGTCGAACGCCAGCGCCACAACGCCCTGCGCCGCTATCTTCGCGGCATAGCGTTCGACGCCCGCCGCCGTTTCGCCTGTGCCCGGCGCGAGCACGACCGCGGCCGCTTTGCTCGATGCCGAGAATCCGGTTGGCAGGAACAGCTTGCCCTTGATCAGCACCGCTTCGCTGTAGAACTGCACGTCGCGGGTCGTCACGCCACCGGGACCCTGCGCCGTGAGTGCTGACCCCACGGTAACAAGAACAACGGCCGACGAAGCTAGTACGCGCATCTGTCCTCTTTTTCTTACTGGCGCCGGGGCCCCGCTCCCGGCGCGTACTTACGCTGATGCCTCGCCTCGGATAAAAACCCATTCCTCGGCTCGGCATGGCCGCAGGCGCTACTGGCCTCCTGTCGGCCGCGTTGACCCACCGCCCAGATATTTCAAGAACCAGTCGGCCGCCAGGTTCGAGCCGACTTCGAAGCCGGCGTAGGAATACGCCTGGAAATGCGTCAGGCCCGGCAGGACAATCGCCTGCGCGGTGACGCCACGTCCGCTCAAGAACTTCGCCGCTTCGATCGCGCCATCCGGACCTTTGGTCAACTCGTCCCTCTCAGCGGGAATGAACAGCACCGCCGTCGTCGGGGCGATCTGATCGAGCCAGGCGCCGGGCTGCACGTCCTGGTTGCGGGTCGTGTACCACTGATCCACCTTGCTCCGGAACGAAAAGCCGCCGTCGACCTCCGCACCCTGGCCGGTGCGGACGCGGGTGACGGCATCGTCAATCGCATTCGGCCCGATCCCAATCGGTCGGCGTTGTCCGGGCCGGGGCGTGATCACCTGCGCGACGATGGCCTTGGGGCGCGCGTCGAGGCCGGCGACGGCCGTGACAATGGTGCCGCCGTTGCTCGATCCGAACAGACCGATGCGATCGGGATCGATGCCCGGTTCCCCCTGGAGAAACGAAATCGCGGCGCGGACATCGTTGACCTCGTGCACGTTGTTCAGGTTGGTGCGCTTGAGGAGGATGCGCATCTGCCGCTCGGCGATCGGCTGGGCGTCGGTGGTCGGGTCCGCGTCGAGCAGACGGATGTCATCGGAGCCGCTGCCACTGAAGCCGTAGCTCTGATAGTCGATCGCCATCGCGACGAGGCCGCGCTCGGCAAATCGCGCGGCGTACTTCTCGATGCCAATCGACAGGGCGTTGATGCCGTGCCCGACGACCACGGCCGGCGACCGGCCGGAGGTGGAGAAGCCGCGGGGAAAGAACATCTTGCCGTAGAGCGCCGTGCCGCCGTCGACGTAGAAGGTGACCTGCCGCGTCGTCACGCCGGCCGGCAGGTCGTAGTTCCAGTCGCGCGGCTGCGTGCCGCCTTCGCGCTTCTGATCCTCGTCGACCGTCTGCTGCTGCAGGTCGGCGCGGTATTTTTCGACAATGTCGGCGCTGATCTGCGCCGCAGCGAACGCCGGCGTCATGGCGCAGACGGTGGCGATCAGGCACGCACGAACCAACATGGGCATCTCCCGGCGGCAATCCGCCCGAAACGGGCGGTACTGTACCAGGCGCCGCGCGCGCTGACAACCCTTGACCTACCGGTCGGTCCGGACAGGACATCCTCGCCTGGATGTTATACTTGCCGCACTCTGAGAGCTCACACCTCGAGGCGGAACCTGACCGGCACGTCCGTCAGGCAGCCACTGCGCCAGCCCGCGTCCCGTCTGAATCCCCGCCGCCTCGAGATCTGCATGACCGCGGCCCGCACCTTCGTCCAGCGGGGTTTCGCCGCCACCTCGGTGAGCGACATCGCGGCGGCGCTCGGAGTCACCAAGGCCGGCCTCTACCACCACATCAACAGCAAGGAAGAACTGCTCTTCGACATCGTCAGCCTCGGCATGGATTGGCTGGACGAAGACGTCATCAAGCCCACGCAGGAGATTCACGATCCCGAGGAGCGGCTTCGCGAGATTCTGGTGCGGCACGCGATCCTCACGGCGTGTAACGAGGGTTGGATCACGATCCTGCTGGACGAGATTCACGCGCTGCGGCCCGCGCAGCGGAAGAAGATCGAGAGCCGCAAGCGGGACTACGTCAACCTGGTGCGCGTCACGCTCGAGGAGTTGAAGGCCGCCGGCCGGCTGCGCGACATCGATCCGACGGTGGCCGCGCTCGGTGTGCTCGGGATGATCGTCTGGCTGCCGCGCTGGGTCAAGCCGCGCGGCCGCATGACCTGCCACCAGGTCGCCGATCACATCGCGACCCTGGCGCTGAACGGTCTGCTGCTGCCCGACGGGCAGAGCCTGCCGCAGCCAGGCGGACGAAAAGTGGTGGCGCTCCGCAAGTAGAGACGGGCGGAGGTTTCGGAGGCCACAGACAAACGCGGAGACACGGAGCTGCGGAGGACGCACGGAGCGATCGCCGCAGCGGGCGACCGACGGCCGGCGCCGCCGGCCGTTGCTGACGACGAAAGAGCTCGTAAAAACACAAGCCATTTCGATCTTCAGGCTTGTGTTTTCACGAGCTCTTTTGTCGTCAGCGCCCCGCTACGCGGGGCGGTCGCACGCTCAGTCTTCTCCGCGCCGTGCTCCGTATCTCCATTTCTCCGTGTTAGTCTGTGACCTCCGTCTCCTCCGTACGTTACAGATCAAACGCCCGCTACGAGATCCACACGGCCCGTGCTGTCGCCCAGGGCATCGAGCGGGACGCCCACCTTTTCGAGCAGCGTGAGCTGCAGGTTGGTGAGCGGGGTGTCTTTCGTGACTCGTAGGTGCCGCCCGCCCTTCAGCAGCCCGCCGCCGCCACCGATCACGAGAACCGGGAGGTTGTCGTGCGTGTGCAGGTTGCTGTCACTGATCCCGCAGCCATAGAGCAGCGTCAGCTGATCGAGCAGCGTGCCGTCGCCGTCCGACGTCGCCTGGAGCTTCTCGAGGAAATAGGCGAGCTGCTGGACGTGGAAGGTGTTGATCTTGGCCAGTTTTTCCATCGAGGCGGTGTTGTTCTGATGGTGCGACAAGCCGTGATGCGGGTCGGGGATGCCGATTTCCGTGTAGGTCCGCGGGCTCACTTCACGCGACATGAGGAACGTGATCACCCTGGTCATGTCGCACTGGAACGCCAGCACCTGCAGGTCGAACATCAGCTTCGCATGTTCGGCGAAGGTCGACGGGATGCCACCGCTCGGCCGGTCCATCGCCGGCAGTTCCACGTCGATCTGTTCTTCGGCTCTCTGAATGCGGCGTTCGATGTCGCGGATCGCGTCGAGATACTGCGCGAGCCGGCCGTTGTCGGCCGGTCCGAGCCGCCGCTGGAGCTGCTTCACCTCATCGATCAGCGAGTCGAGCAGGCTCCGGTCGTCCTGGATGCGCGCCAGACGAGCCGCGCGGGTGGTGTTGTCGCTGTCGCCGAACAACCGCTCGAAGACAGCACGCGGCTGGTTCTCCATGGGCAGCGGGGTGGTGGGATTGCGCCACGACAAGGTGTTGGCGTAGGCGCAGCTATAACCCGCCTCACAGGCGCCGATCAATTCGTTCGAATCGAGGCACAGCTCGAGTGAGGTCAGCTGTGTTTCCCGGCCGAGCGCCTGCGCGGCGATCTGATCCATCGAGACACCGGCGCGGATGTCGGGACCTTCGGTCTTCTTGGGATGCACGCCGGTGAGGAACGTCGCCGACGCGCGGACGTGGTCACCGGTTCCCTCGCCATCGGCGGGAAACGCAGGCCGGTTCGTCAAGCCGGTCACCACGAGCAGCCGGTCACGGAACGGACGGAGCGGCTCCAGGGTCGGCGTGATCTCAAACGACGCCCCGTCGGCGGCCGGCGTCCACTGCGCCATCTGGATGCCGTTTGGCACGTAGGCCACCGCCAGGCGCGGCGTCGCCTTGGTGGCGGCCCGCAGCGAGCCCAGCGCCGGCACCATGCTGTCGAGCAACGGCAGCGCCACCGCCGCTCCCATCCCACGCAGGAACGTTCGACGAGGCAGCGCCATTTTCGTGATCAACATAGCGATTTCTCACTCACTCGATTACTCGATTACTCGTTTACCCGATTACTCAATTGCCTGCTGCTGTGGTTCGCATCTGAAACGGCACGCTCTTCGCGATCTCCAGGATCAGCGATGACCAGCGATAGTCATCGGTGGCGCTTTGGCGGACGATCTTCCGGATGGCCGGCGCGTCATAGTACTCGGTGCCCCGTCCGGTGGCATAGGTCATGAGCTTGCTCGCGACGGTGAAGACGAATTCCTCGCGCCTCGCCACCAGCGCGTTGCGCAGCGAGGGCGGGCCGTCGACCTTCGCGCCATCGGCCAGGACACCGGACGGATCGATCCCTCGTCCAGCTTCCTCCGCGCGCCAGCGGCCAATCGCGTCGAAGTTCTCGAGCGCGAAGCCAAGTGGATCCATCACCTTGTGACAGGTCGCGCAGGTCGGGTTCGACCGGTGCTGCTCCATCCGCTCCCGAACCGACAGCGCCGCGCGACCGCCGGCATTCTCCTGCAGCGCCGGAACGTCGGGCGGCGGCGGCGCGGGCGGTGCGCCGAGGATGTTCTCGAGCAGCCACTTGCCGCGGAATACCGGCGACGTCCGATTGGGATAGGAGGTGACCGTCAAGAGACCGGCCTTGCCCAGCAGCCCCTTGCGCGCTTCGTCGGACAACGTGATCCGTCGGAAATGGCCGCCGTAGACGTTCGCGATCCCGTAATGCCGCGCCAGACGTTCGTTGACGAAGGTGTAGTCGGCAGTCAGCAGTTCGGCGACGCCGTGGTCCTCGCGGATCTGACTATCGAGGAACAGCTGAATCTCGCGCTCGAGCGCCTGGCGCAGGTTCTCGTCGAAGTCGGGAAACGCCATCGGATCGGGCTGGTGCAGCCGGATGTTGCGCACCCACAGCCACTGTCCGGCGAAATTGGTCACCAGCGCCCTCGAGCGCGGGTCGGCGAGCATCCGCCGCACCTGCTGCTCGAGGATCGCCGGCTGGCGCAGCTGGCGGCGTTCGGCGAGGTCGAGCAGTTGATCGTCGGGAATGCTGCTCCAGAGGAAGAACGACAGCCGTGACGCGAGCTCGAGATCGCTCACCGCATACGCCTGTCCCGGCCGGGCACCGGCCGGATCCTGCTCGACGCGGAAGAGAAAGTCCGGGCTGACGAGGATGCGCCGCAGCGCGGCTTCGATGCCACCACTCAGCCCGCCGCCCTTGCGCGCCGCGCGATAGAACTGCAGCAGCGGCTCGAGATCGCGATCGCTCGTCGGCCGGCGGAAGGCGCGACGCGCCAGCGTCGACAGAATCTGTTTCGCGCAACGGTCGTTGTCCTCGTGGCACGTAAATATCCGCTGCCGGCTCGGCGAATCGCCCGGCCCTTTCACGTCGTAC
Organism: uncultured Acidobacteriota bacterium; assembly: GCA_963728825.1. Classification (GTDB taxonomy): domain Bacteria; phylum Acidobacteriota; class Vicinamibacteria; order Vicinamibacterales; family CAVVIG01; genus CAVREM01. The sequence goes on along the minus strand of CAVSLA010000004.1, from coordinate 134,076 downwards.
GGGCCACGCAGCTCGACGCTGCCGACTGCCGGCGGCAGCGTCACGTCGCCGGCGTACTCGTAGCTCGTCACCGCGTAGAAAGGACGGCGCATCCCTTCCAGGCGCGACGCCTTCTTCACGAAGCTGACGGCGACGACTTTTGGACCGGCCGTTGCCGCGAACCGCACTTCGGTGCCGTCGATCGCAACGTTGCGGCCGCCGCGGCCCGTCGCCTCCGGTCCGCCAACCGTCATCTCCTGGACTTTGGCGCCGTCGAGCCGCACTTCCAGCGTGTGCGGCTCCGACAGACCGCGCACGCGGCCGTCATAGGTGCGATCGAAGAAGATCTTCACGACGTAATCGCCGTCGACCGGGAAGTAATACCGGATCGCCGCCCCGCCGCGCGATCCGAAGGGCAGATCGTCGCTGACGCGGTCGTCCTGCTTCAGGTACTTGTTCACTTCGAAGGTGTCGGTCGCGGGCCGGAGCGTCGGATCGCCCACGGCGAGCCGGCTGATCTTCAGGGCCGCCGACAGGTAGCGTTCGGTCAGCATCGGCGACACCGACAGCACGTCGGCGATGTTGTCGAAGCCGAAGCCCGAATCGTCCGGCGGCAGAAACGCGGCGGCGTCCAGGTCGACGCCAAGCAGATCGCGAACGGCGTTGCTGTACTCGGCTCTATTCAGCCGATGGACCGCGGGCACCCGGCCGGGACGCGGCCGTGCTCGGGCCGACTCGTCGAGCCGCGCTTCGATCCAGCCGGCCAGCGCGTCGTAAGTTGCCGCGTCGGGACGCGGCGACCCCTGCGGGGGCATCGTCCCGCCGCGCAGCTTGCGAACGACTTTTTCCCACGTCTCGGCATGAGCCGAAACGTCTGCCGACTGAAGCGTGTCGAGGGCCAGGTCGGCCGTCTTGAGCTTCGCATTGTGACAGCCGAGGCAGTAGCGGTTCAGCGTGGCGCGCGGCTCGACCGTCTGCGCGGATGCCGGGCCGCCAATCGCCGTCACGAGCGTCGTCGCGATGAGAATCCGTCGCATCAGCACCGACCGATCGGTAGGTGCGGCTATTATAATGACCCCTCGGGACGCGCCTCAAGGACGATGTGAGATGCCGAGCAATCTGCGAAGCGGTGCCATTGCCCTCGTTATCGGCCTGATCACGGGCGCCGGACTGACGGCTGCCGGGCCGGATCGCCGCGTCGTCGAGGCGGCGAAGGCCAGGGATCTCGCTGCCGTCCGCACGCTGGTCGCCGCCCGGGTCGACGTCACCGTGCCGCAGGGCGACGGCGCCACGGCGCTGCACTGGGCCGCCCATTGGGACGATGGTGAGATGGCGGGGCTGCTCGTCCGATCGGGCGCCAGGCCGAACGCCGCCGACGACCATGGCGTCACCGCGCTGGCGCTGGCCTGCCTGAATGGAAGCGTCTCGATGGTCGAGCGCCTGATCGCAGCCGGCGCCAATCCTGGCGCGGCGTCGGCGGTCGGCGAGACACCGCTGATGATCGCGGCGCACACGGGGAATGCGGCCGTCGTGAAGCTGCTGCTGTCAGCCGGCGCGAATCACGCCGTCGCGGAGAGCACACTCGGCCAGACCGCGTTGATGCGAGCGGTCGTCGAGAGCCACATCGACGTCGTGCGCACACTGCTGGCGGCGGGCGCCGACGCCAGAGCGCGATCGCGAAATCGCTTCACGCCTCTCCTCTTTGCCGCGCAGCAGGGCAACATCGAGATCGGGCGGCTGCTCCTCGCGGCCGGCGCCGACGTCAACGAGGCGGCGCCCGACGGCATCGCCGGCGACACGAATGCCGCGCGTTCGTTCAAGCCCGAGACCGAGGCCGCAGCGCTGCTGGTGGCCATCGACAGCCAGCACGAGAGCATGGCGAAGTTCCTGCTCCAGAGCGGGGCCAACCCGGACCACAGCGGCGCCGGCAGGACAGCCCTGCACTCCGCCGTGCAGCAGGCGATGCCGGAGCTCGTCAGAGAGTTGCTGGCGCGCGGCGCCAACCCGAACGCGCGCCTGACCAGGCCGATGCCGTTCCTGTCGCGGCTGATCCTTCAGGCGCACGGCCTCGAGGTCAACACGGCGGGCGCCACGCCGTTCTGGCTGGCGGCCAGCTACGGCGACGTGCGCACGATGCGGATTCTGGTCGAGGGGGGGGCCGATCCGCTCGCGACGTCGGCCGACGACACCACGCCGCTGATGGTCGCCGCGGGCGTGGATTTCGTCGAGGGCCAGGACAAGTACGGGCGTCGCTGGTTCGCGAGCGACACGACGCTGCTGCAGCAGGCGGCGCGGGAGGCGATCGCCTATTGCCTCGAGCTCGGCGCCGACATCAATGCGGCGAACGACCGAGGGCAGACGCCACTGTTCGGCGCAATCTACTTCCGCTCGCCGGCGATGGTCCAGTTCCTGGTCGATCGTGGCGCCGGCATCAACGTCGTCAACCAGCGCGGCCAGACGCCCTGGCTGATCACACAGGGCGAATACCGATCGGGATCGTTCTATGTGGACAAGGAAACCGGTCAGTACCTCGTCAAGCTGGGTGCCGACGTAACGCTCGGCAAGGATTTGGGGCCGCAGTTCAACCGCCGATAGAGCTCACGGGGCGGACGGAGATCAGAGACAAACACGGAGGCACGGAGACGCGGAGCACGCACGGAGGGATCACGCTGCGGCGTGCGACCGCCCCGCGTAGCGGGGCGCAAAGACGGAAGAGCCCGTGAAAATACAAGGCATCTGATTCACGGCCTTGTATTTTCACGGGCTCTTCCGTCTTTGCACCGCGGCCGGCTACGCCGGCCGCTGGTCGCACGCTCGTGTCTTCTCCGTGTCGTCTCCGTGTGCTCCGTGCCTCCACGTTTGTCTGTGGCCTCCGCCTACTCCGTGATCTCAGCCCGGGATCTGCAGCAGCTTCGCGAGATTGCCGCCCAGAATCGCGACGCGATCGTCGGTCGTCAGCCCCGGCGCGCCGAGGATGTGATCGACGGCGGTCGTCGTCCACGGAAATGGGTAGTCGGTGCCCATCACGATGTGATCAGCGCCGTATTCGGCGACGAGATGACGCAGCCCTTCTCCGCTGAACACCATTGAGTCGAAGTACATCTGCTTCAGGTAGTCGCTCGGCTTGCGCTTGAGTTTGCCGGTACAGTTCGCCGGAAATGCCACGCATCCCTGATCGAACCGGCCGTTGTACGACGGCATGAACCCGCCGGCGTGCGCGGAGCAGATCTTCAGGCCGGGAAAACGATCCAGCGTCCCCTCGAAAATCAGGTGTGACAAGGCGATGGTCGTCTCGAGCGGATTGCCGATGACGTTGGTCAGAAACCCGTTGCCCTGAAGTCTCGAGGCGAGCTGCGGCACGCCCTGCGGATGGATGAACACGAGCGCGCCCAGCTGCTCGACCTTGGCCCAGAACGGATCGAAGCGGGGCGCCGCCAGCTCTTCACCGTTGACGCTCGCGCCGACCGACACGCCACGCAGGCCATGACGTCGGAAGGCATCCTCGAGCTGCTCCGCGGCCAGTTCGGGATGCTGCAGCGCAACCGTCGCGAGCGCCACGAACCGGCGATCGCCCTTCGGCTGCGGGACGCACAACGCTGCCAGGCCGTCGTTCTGAACCGGAATCAGGCGGCTGGCCAGCTGACGGTCGGCGCCGTACCACCACGGGTTGATCGTCAGGACCTCGACGTCGATCCCCTGCTCGTCCATCGCCCGCAAGCGATCTGCGCTCATCACCAGCGGACCCTTGATCGAGCCCGCCACCGACTTCTCGAGATCGGTGCCCTTGACGACCTCGGCGACCGCGGGAATGAACGTGTGTGCGTGAGCGTCGACGGTGCGCACCCGCCGGCCTGCCACCGACACCTCACGGCGCCGCTGTGCGAACGCCGTCGACCCGAGCGCGACCGCCGCTCCGGCCAGCTGCACGATGAACGATCGCCGGCTCTTCATCGCCGAAGTCCTCCGAGAACAGCGAAACGAGACTATACTGCACGCGATCATGATGCGGCTGCGCTCTTTTTCCGCCGCGGTCGCCGCCTTGCTGATCGTCGCGGCGGCCACCGCCCTCCACGCGCAGCAACCCGCGCAGGATCAGGTCGAGATCAGTCCCGAGCCGCCGCTGGTGCGGGCCGTCCTGACCGGCACGCTGGACGACGTCAAGAAAGCGCTCGCCGGCGGCGCTGACGTCAACCAGGCGGCCGGATCCGACGTCACTCCACTTGCGGCAGCGGCGCTGCAGGGACGCACCGACGTCATCGAGGTGCTGCTGGCGGCCGGCGCCGAGGTCGACGCTCCCGACACCACCCGCACCACGCCATTGATGACTGCCGCGTCGCAGGGTCATACCCAGGCGATCGACGCGCTGATCAAGCGCGGCGCGAACCCCAATGCGCAGGATCAGACCGGGATGACCGCCCTGATGGCGGCCGCATCCTCGGACCGGACCGAGACGGTGCGGTTCCTGATCGAGCGGGGTGCCGACGTCAACGCGCGCGACAAGCAAGGCACGACTGCGCTGATGGCCGCGGCTTTCGGCGGCCACCCCGCAACCGGACGCCTGCTCATCGCCAGCAAGAGTGACGTCAATGCCGCCGACGTCAGCGGCCGGACCGCGCTGATGGCCACCTCGCTCGGCGGCAACGTGCCGATGGCCGAAGCGCTGCTCGCCGGAAAAGCCGACGTCAATGCCGAAGACAAAGGCGGACTGACGGCGCTGACCTACGCCGCCGCCAACGGCCACGCCGGCGTCGCCGAGCTGCTGCTCAAGGCCGGCCTGAAGAAAGGGCTCGATACGGCGGTCGGATTCGCGGTGCGCGGCTGCTACACCGACGTCGTGCGTGCCCTCGTCGCCCGCGGCGTGTCAACTGACGTCACGCTCCAGGGGTCGCCGGCGATCGTCCTGGCGGCTGGCGAGAACTGCACCGGCACGCTGGCGTTTCTGCTGGAGCGCGGCGCCGACGTGAACGCCCGGTCGAGCGACGGAACCACGGCGCTCATCGCCGCCGCGAAGCGTGGGCTGGTGACGATTGGCGAGATGCTGCTGGCGAAAGGCGCCGACCTGGAGGCGAGAAACAAGGCCGAGCAGAACGCGTGGCTGATCGCGGCGATGAGCAACCACCTGGAGTTCGTGGAGCTCCTGCGCAAGACGCGCGAGAAGAAATAGCCTACCGCTGAATGTTGATCTGGACGGCCTTCCGGAATTTCACCGGCACACCGTTGACCTTGGCCGGCTGATACAGCCACGAGCGGGCCGCGATCAGCGCCTGACGATCGTAGGCGGCATTGAGCGGCACGCGGATCAGCGCCTGTTCCACCGCACCGGTTTCGTCGATCACGACTTCGAGGACACCCTGGGCCTGCTTGGGCACCGCCGCACTGCTCGGGAACGGCGGCAGGAACTGTCTGACGGTAATCGGCGGCACCACGTCCCGGTCGCTAACGCTGTAGATGCGTTGCGGCGCTGGCACGATCGGCTCGGCGGCGGCCACGGCGACCGGCGCTGGCGGCGGCGCGGCCACCGGGGGTGGCGGGGCCGGCGGCGGCGTCGCAGCGGTCATCGCCAGATCGCGAAACCCCGAGGCCAGCACGCGCAGGTCGGACAGCGGCGGCTGGGACGCCATCGCGCGGACGTCCGGGTCGTTCATCACGTCGAGGACGTAGGAAAAGCGTTCGGCCGCCTCGGCGTAGTTCTTCCGGTCGTACGAAGATTTGGCGATGGCGTACTGCTGCTGGATGACGGTCGGCAGCACGCGGCGTCGCACTTCGGCGAAGGTCGTGCGGACGCGTGGCGACACATCCCCATCCGTGGGTTGATAACGCGGCTGAACCGCCACCACCGCGGCAATCGCCTGCTCGGCGTCCGCCGTGCGCCCGAGGGCGAGCAGACAGAAGGCGCGGTATTGCTGGATGGCGCGCTCTTCGTCAGGCCCGTGCGTGCCCTCACTGAGCTGGTTCAGAATCGTCAGCGCGTCCTCGTAGGCGGCCGCGGCATACAGATCGCGAGCCGCGGCCAGCGTGTTGTCCGCCGCACGCGCCGCAACACCCACGGTCAGAATGAAAATGAGGACGGCCGCCACGCAGTGCCTGGCGCTCATTGCTTTTTCCTCATGTCGACGCTGAGGCGCGTCGGCCCTTTCAATGTCACGAGAGCGCTGTGGTGCTGTTCGCCGAGCTCGGGATGGCGGAAGAGCACGCTGTGCGTGCCGATCGCCATCGACAAGTTGCCGATCGGCGTCTCGCCGATGCGTTCGCCGTCGATCCACACCTCGGCCCAGGGCTGGGCGTTGATGGCGAGGTTCCCCTTGGGCATCTCGATCGTCACGGCCGAGACCTTGCCTGCCGCGACCTGGAGCGTCCGCGTCATCCTGTAGCCGACCGCTTCGTTGACGATTTCGATGTCGTGGCGGCCCGCCGAGACCATGATGCGCTCGCTGAGATTGGTGCCGAGCAGGCGGCCTTCTTCGAAGATCTGCACGTCCACCGGCGCCTTGACCGACAGCCAGCCCGAAACTGGGGCGCCTGGTGGAGCCGACAGCGGCACGACGAGCGACGCCGTGACACCCGCCTCGACGATGACCGATTCCTTGACGGAGCCGAGGTCGCTTTCCAGCACGACGGCGTGCTCGCCGGGCGCCAGTTCCACGACCGTAATGGGCGAAGTGCCCCGGGCGATGCCGTCGACCGTCACGCGCGCCCCGCTCGGCTCGGTGCGGATTTGCAGCTGGCCGGTTTTGGTGATGGTCTTCGGCAACTCGATGTATTGCGCTGACTGCGTGCCGGCGGTAATCGTCACTGGGATCGACCGCGGCTCCCCGGGTCCGCGCAGTTCCAGCACGTGCGAGCCCGCCGACAGCTCGATCGTCAGCGGCGTCATGCCCTTCGGTTCACCATCGACGAACGCCGCGACGCCATCGGGATTGCTGGTGACCACCAGCGTGCCCGTCGTCACCGCCGCGGTGGCGGGCGGCGCACTGAAGAATTGCCGGGATGCGTAGTATCCGCCGCCGACTATCGCGACGAGCACCGCGGCGGCGATCATCATCTTCTTCGACACGCGGGGCGGTGAGGGCGGCGCATTGAACGAAAACGCTTCACGGTCGTCATCGAACTGGCGTCTGGTTTCGGGGGCCGGTTCGTGCACGAAACTGGACGGCCCGAGCGATGTGTGCCGTGTCGGAGCTGGCGTCGACACGATCGGGTCCGGTTTCGGCCTGAGATTTTCGACCGGTGCCGCAATCGGCTCCGTGACGTTGCCGAGATCCAGAAACGATCGCAGATCGGGCGCGGGTTCCGCTTTCACCTCGTGCCTGATCTCGTGTTTGATTTCAGGCTTCGGGTCGGGCTTGACGTCGCGGCGAGGCTCCGGTGCCGGCGCAGGCTTCGCCTGGTTATCCGACGGAGACCGTTCCGCGGCGTGGAAACGTCCAAGGAATGCCTCGAGGCTCGCAGGCGCGGCCAGGTGCTCGCTGTCGCCGAGCAGCTTCTCGAGCTCGGCGCGCGCTTCGGCGGCCGTCGCGAAGGCGGTGCGCGGATCGAGCTGCAGAGCCCGGCCCAGCCAGCCGCGCAGCCCGGGCGGCAGCGGCTCGAAGCCGCCGCGCGCGGAGATGGCCCACGTGGACGCCACCACATCGCCGATGCGGCCCGGATACTCATCGTCGCGCACCAGTCGGCCAAGGATCAGCGACAGCGCGACGATGCCCATCTGGGCGACGTCGACGCGGTGATCGAACCTCGGGAGGCTGGCGGTTCGCGGGACCGCGAGCCGGAGGTCGTGCCAGTAGCGGTCCGGAGAGAAGCGCAGCTGTTCGAGGGCGGCGCCCAGCACGTACTCGACGATCAGGACCCGGCCGTCGGGCGTGACAATCAGACGCTCGGGCCCGAGCGCGGCGTGCGCGAAGCCCTGAATGTCGCGGGCGTGTTCGTGCAGCGCGGTCACCGCCGGCACGAGCTGCCGGATCAGACACAGCGCGGAATTGATGTCGAGGTTGAGGCGGCGATCAGCGGACTGGGTGAGCAGGTCGGAGAGCCGTGTGCCGGTCGTCGCGTCAGAGACGACCGCGAGGGTTGCGTGACGATCGGTCAGGCGCTCGACGGCCCGTACGCGCACGAACGACGAGTGGCGGAACGTCGCGAGTCGACTGACGCGCTCGCGCAGTGCGAACTCGAACGACGGGACCGCCGCGAGCTCGTCGCGCACGCACAGCACTTCGAGCGTCTCGGACCCGGTCGGGTCGAGAATGTTGTGGCGTTCGCCGAGACCGTCAACAAAGGCGACGGCCGCGGGAGTGAAAGACGAAGCCGCAGCTCGCTCCATGTCAGCCTCTGATTCGTATTCGCAAGGTACAGATGATCACGACCCCGGAATGCGCGAACTGTGCCGTTTCTGTTACTTGGCAGCAACTGATTGTCTGACAGTGAGTTACGTGGCGATCGAGGCTGCGAATCGCCAAAATTGAGCTTACAAGAGTGTGGGCGGGACGCGAATTCTGTAACGGGGGGACGCCAGGGCGGCAGGGAGGCCGCCCTGTACTTCACAGCTTTACTCAGGCGAAATTGACGTCCGTCCGCAGTCGTCGCAGCGGAGATAGATGACGGGCAGCGACTCCGACCGGCCGATGACGCGGGCGCTCGGCACTCCGCATCGCGGGCAAATCAGGGCTCCCCCTCCGGTTCTCTTGGCCATAACCCTCCTGACCCTGGGTTAGACGCCCGACCAGCGCGATTGGATTCGGCTCTACCGCAAACTCTCAATCAGCTCGACCATATCCTTCGGAAGCGGGGACTCGAAGCTCATCGATTGATTCGACACTGGGTGGCGGAACGACAGGCGATGGGCGTGGAGGGCCTGCCGGGAGAAATCGATGCCGCGCAGGCTATCGGGGCCAAAAACGTAACGCTGCTCGCCGACCAGCGTGTGACCCCGTAGTCTCGCCTGCAGCCGGATCTGATTCCGTTTACCCGTTTCGAGGCGGACTTCGATCAACGAGACGTCACGGAAGCGCCGGACCAGCCGGTACTGGCTGACCGCTTCGCGCGCGCGCGGGTCCCGCGCGTGGGTCTCCTTCTGAACGAGCGCTTTCTGATCCCACGCCATGTGATCCCGCCAGGTGCCGGACGGTGGCGTCGGGTGACCGTAGACGACCGCCAGATAGACGCGCTCCGCTTCGTGGCGGCGAAACTGATCCTGCAGCCGCTGCTGAAAGTCCCCACGCTTCGCGAACACCACCAGACCCGACGTATCGCGGTCGATGCGGTGCACCACCAGCGGCACGCGTTTGCCGCGCGTCCGCAGATAGTCTGCCAGCAGCTCTTCGACGCTCGACGCATCTCCCCGCCGCGGGAGCGGGACGGTCAGGAGACCAGGCGGCTTGTCGACGACGATCAGCGCATTGTCCTCGTAGACGATGCGCAATTCCCCGGCCGCAGCGGGCCGGCCCCACCGCCGCCGTGCCGTTCCGGGGCGATCCATCCAGACGCGCACACGATCGCCGGCCAGCAGACGGCGGCCGCCATCCGCGGGCGTGGCTTCCGTGTCGTTGACGAAGACCTTCCCGCGCTCGAGCGCAACCGTTGCCCGTCGTCGAGAGCCGAGCCGATCTGCCCCAGCCAGAAACTTGTCGAGCCGCTCGCCCTCGGCGTCCGACGGGACGACGAACCTGAAGTCGCTCACGGTCGGTATACTTGGAGCTCCTTGCTGCGGGACCTGCCGCCTCGCGCACGCTGGTACATCGTCTCGGTCATCACGCTGGCCGGGATCACTTTCGCCGGCCTCATCACCCGCGCGCAGTTCGAGCCGCTCCTGCCGTTGATCCTCCTGGTGCTGCTCTCGGGACTGACGGCCGCATTCAAAGTGCAATTCCCCATTGCCGGCGGATCCAACATGTCGGTGTCCTACGTCGTCGACATCGCGTCGCTCATTTTATATGGCCCTCACGCGACGATGATCCTCGGCGGAGTGAGCGGCTGGAGCCAGTCGACGCTGAACACGCGCGCCAGCAATCCGCTCTACCGGACCCTGTTCAACATGTCCTGCCTGGTGTTGACGGTACAAGCCTCCGGGCAGGTCTTTCAACGACTCGGCGGCACGCCGACGGCCGACCTGCAGGCGATTGCCCTGCCTGCGGCCGGTATGGCGCTCACCTACTTCCTGGTGAACACGGTGCCGATCGCCATCGCGATCGCGCTCACCACCAACCAGAGCGCGTGGAAGGTGTGGAAGACCGACTTCGCATCCACTGTCGCCAACTACATCCTCGGCGCCATCGCCGCGGTGGTCGTGATCGCCGTAATTCAGAGCTCCGGCTACTGGCTGACGCTGCTGCTGGCGGCGGCGCCGCTTTACCTGACCTACAAGGTGTATCGGGCGGGAGCAGAAACCGAAGCGCGCCAGGGCGCGATTCTCGAGGCCGCGCACGACGCCATCATCACCATGGACCAGAAGCTCCGCATCCGCGAATTCAATCCGGCGGCCGAGGTGATGTTCGGCCACAAGCGGATCAACATTCTCGGACAGGGCCTGGATCTGCTGCTGCCCGAACGCGAACGCGTCACGCTGCACGCCGCTCTGGAACAGTACTCGACGACCGGCCGGGGTCCGCTCGCCGGGCGGCAGCTGGAACTGCACGGCCTGCGCGCCGACGGCACCGAATTCCCCCTCGAGCTGACGATGGCGCGGGTCCGCGGGGACAGGCGGGGCGGGATCACCGGCTTCGTTCGCGACATTACCGAGCGGCGGCTGCTCGAGGAGCAGCTCCGCCAGTCACAGAAACTCGAGGCGATTGGCCGGCTGGCGAGCGGCGTCGCGCACGACTTCAACAACATCCTGATGAGCATCATGGGCTCTGCTGAACTGCTGCTGGTCGAGATCAAGGGCGACGAGCCAGCCCGAGCGGAGGCGGCGGAGATCAAACACTCGGTTCAGCGAGGCGCCGGCCTGACGCGTCAGCTGCTCGCATTCAGCCGACGCCAGGCGGCCAGTCCCCGGCTGTTCGTCTTCGGCGAGATCGTCGCCGGCATGGACACGATGCTCCGCCGTCTCATCGGACCGGAAATCGAACTCGAGCTGATCCGACCCGTCACTCCGGTCACGGTGCTCGCCGACCCGGCTCAGATCGAGCAGGTCGTGATGAACCTCGCGATCAATGCACGCGATGCGATGCCGCGTGGCGGCCGACTCACCCTTCGCATCGATGAAGTCGCACTCGACGAGCTGGAAGCGATGGCTCATGTGGAAGGGAAGGCTGGCGCCTACGCGCGGCTGAGCGTCAGCGATACTGGAACCGGGATCGACGCGGCGACGCGGGCGCGGCTGTTTGAACCGTTCTTCACGACGAAGGAACAGGGCAAGGGAACGGGCCTCGGCCTTTCGATCGTCTACGGCATCGTCAAGCAGAGCGGGGGCTACATCACGGTCGTGAGCGAGCCGGGCCGCGGCGCGACGTTCCTGGTCCACCTTCCGCTCGCGGCGGCTTCGCAGCCGACGCCAGTCTGAGCGCTGAGCTCCGTTTTCCGCCGAACATCGCGTAATAAACGCCGAGTTCGCTATAGCTGTGTTTGTGCTAGTAACAATCTGCCGCTATAATTTCGTTCCAGTAGTTCGGATGGTGAAGCGGGGGATTGTGAAGCCAGGGGCCAGCACGATCAAAGCGGGCCGGGGACGTCCTCCGGTGCATCAGGAAACCTGGTCGAAAGTCTCCGTCGTCCTGTTCGATCGACAAATCCTCCACCTCGATCGCCTCTCCACCGACATCCGTCGCAAGAGCGGCAAGGTTCTGAACCGTGCTGAAATCATCCGCGCACTGATCGACGGATTGATCGACAGTGGGATGGACATCACGTCGACCGGCTCCGAAGCCGACCTGCGGGCAAAGGTGGCGCGACGTCTGGGTACGCCCTTCCGCTGATCTGAGACCTGTCTCAGACAACGCCGTCGCCCCGCGTTCCGTCTAACCCCCTGTGATGCCTACCCTTCTGGCCGACCTCCGTCACGGCTTGCGTCTGCTGCGCCGCGCCCCAGGTTTCGCCGCCATCGCCATCGCCACGCTCGCGCTTGGGATAGGCGCGAACACCGCGATTTTTTCGACGATCGACGCTGTGCTGCTGCGCCCGCTTCCCTATGGCAACCCCGATCGCCTGGCGATGATCTGGGAGGACGCGAGCTACATCGGATTCGCCCGCAACACGCCGGCCCCGGCGAACTACTTCGACTGGAAGGCCAGGAGCCAGCTGTTCGCCGACATGGCGGCGACGCGCGGCGCCGCGGCCAACCTGACGAGCGGCGGTCCGCCCGAACAGATCCTCGGCCGCCGCGTGACCGCGAATTTCTTCCCGGTGCTCGAGGTGCAGCCGCTGGTCGGCCGCACGTTCACCGATGAAGAAGATCGCACGGGTGCGCCCGTCGCGATTCTCAGCTACGGCCTGTGGCAGCGGCGCTACGGGGGCAGCCCGTCTGCCGTGGGATCGCCAATCCTGATGAACGGCCTGGCGCGGACGATCATCGGTGTCATGCCACCCGACTTCTCGTTCCGCAGCCGCGACATCGATTTCTGGACGCCCATGCAGTTCTCGCCAGCCGAGGCGACCACTCGAACCTCGCACTTTCTGAACGTCGTGGGCCGGTTGCGCGACGGCGTCACCTTCGATCGCGCTCGTGAAGAAATGCGTGCGATTGCCGAGCAGCTGGAGAAAGAGTTTCCCACCAGCAATGCCCGCCTCGGCAGCGTGGTCATCCCCATCAAAGACGACCTGCTCGGCAACACGCAATTCGCCTTGCTCGTGCTGATGGGAGCCGCGGGCTGCGTGCTGCTGATCGCCTGCGCCAACCTGGCAAGTCTGCTGCTGTCGCGCGCCGTCGCACGGCGCAGCGAAATGGCCGTCCGCATCGCGCTGGGCGCCGGCACACCGCGTCTGGTTCGCCAGATGGTCGCTGAGTCGATGGTGCTGGCGCTCGCCGGCGGCAGCCTGGGTCTTCTCCTGGCGCCGGTGGCGATGAATCTGATCGGCGGGCTCGTTCCACCGACCTTTCCGACGACGGCGCCGGCCCGCATCGATCCATCGCTCTTGGCGTTTACCGTTGTTCTGTCGCTCCTGACCGGTTTGATCTTCAGCATCGTGCCGGCGATGCAGGCGGCACGGGCTTCACTCAATGACGCCCTGCAGCAGGGCGGCCGCAGCGGGATCGGCGGCGGCCGCACGTTGACGCGCGATGCCCTGGTCGTCGGCCAGGTCGCGGCGGCGCTGGTGCTGCTCGTCGGGGCGGGGCTGATGATCCGAACGCTGGCGAATCTGCACGCTGCCGACCTCGGATTCCGGCCTTCAGGTCTTCTGACGATGCGGACGACATTGCCGATGGCGAAATACTCGGACGAAACATCCCGGCTGGCGTTCTACAACCGTGTTCTCGACCGCGTCGTGTCGCTGCCAGCCGTCGAGAGCGCAGCCTACGCCTCGATGCTGCCGTTCCTCAGCCAGGGCAATACGATCAGCTACGCGATCGAAGGCAAACTCGTCGAGCAGGGTCAGGACGTCCTGTTCCGCGCCGGCACGCCACAGCACCTGACGACCCTCGGCGTGCAGCTGCTGGAAGGGCGCCTGCTGGAAGAGCGCGACGGCCCCGGGGCGCCGCTGGTCGCCGTGATTAACGAGACATTCGCGCGAACGCATTGGCCCAGCGAGAGCCCGCTGGGTCAGCGCGTGCGTTTCGGCGGAGGCGGTGGTCCAACGACTGTGCCGTTGCGGACGATTATCGGAGTCGTCAAGGACGTCCGCGAGCGCGGCTTCGATCTGTCCGCCAAACCAGGCGTGTATGTACCGTACACACAGCTGGGCAATGCCTGGATTCCGGAGCATCTCGTCGTCCGGGCCTCGGGAGATCTCTCAGCGCTCGTCGGTCCGATCCGCAGCATCGTCGCCGCGGTCGACCCGGAGCAGCCACTCGCCGGCGTGCGGACGATGGACGAGATTGTCGATCAGGCAGTGGTCGGCAGGCGCCAACAGATGACGTTGCTCGCCGGGTTCGCCGGGCTGGCTCTCCTGCTCGCGTCAGTCGGCCTGTACGGGGTCCTCTCTTACACCGTCACGCGCCGCCGGCGCGAAATCGGCGTCCGGCTGGCGCTCGGCTCGAGCCGCGGCGCGGTGGTCCGGATGATCGTGGGCCACGGCCTGCTGCTGACCGGCGCCGGGCTGGCCCTCGGTCTGGGGCTGGCGTGGGTCGCGACACGGGCGATGAGCACGATGCTCTACGGCGTGCCGGCGACCGATACGGTCACCTTCGCGGGAGTGCTGGCCGTCTTGACGGCGGTGGCCGTCACGGCTTGTGCCCTTCCGGCGCTCCGCGCCTCACGTCTGGATCCGATGGAAGTCCTCAGGCAGGACTAGGCGGACCTGAGAGGTCCGCCCTACGTACGGGTTGGCCTCACGAGGCGGACCTGAGAGGTCCGCCCTACGTACGAGCGTACGTAGGCCGGGCCTCTTAGGCCCGGCGTCATATGTACGTTATCTCACCTAATGCGGCCGGACCAGCCCCAGCACGCTCCTCAATCCGTTGAGCGATTGCAGCATCCCGGCAATCGACGAAGCGTTGCCGCCGTCCCGCGGAAAAATCTGCCCGACCAGAATCTCCAGCCTGCTGATCAGATCCTCGACTTTCTGTTTTTCCTGATCGGTCACGTCGTCTCCTCCACTCGATGACCGACGCTCAAGAGGAGCGTCATGATGAGAAAGCCCGCAGCCGAGATGTACGGCATCGCTTCGCCGAACCGGAGCGAAGCGCTGCCCCATACCGGGCCGATCGTGCGGCCGAGACTCTCGACCGCGCTGGCCGCGCCCTGCACGCGGCCCTGCTCGTCGGCGCGACCGGCGCGGCTGATCAGACTGGACATCGTCGGGTGACCGAAGCCGATGCCGAGCGCAAGCGGAACGAGCGAGAGCGCGAACAGCGCCGCCGAATGCGTCAGCGTGGCGGCGATCAGGCCGGTTGCCGCGCACACCAGGCCGAGCATGAAGGTCCGCTTGTCGCCGAGGCGTTTGACGATCGATCGAATCAGCAGACCCTGCACGACCGCGCCGAGCACCGCGAAGGCGGCGAAGAAGGTCGCGGTCTGTGGCGCGTCGAACCCGAAGCGCGCCGCCGCGAACAGCGCGAAGGTGGTCTGGAACACCGCGAACGCAAGCCAGTAGACGAAGTCCATCAGCAGGATGCGACGGAGCGCCGGCCGGCGCATCGTCGCGGCGACGTTGCGGAACGGCATGCCCGTGCCGGCGTGTGCGCGGTGGACGGTCTCCGGCAGCCAGAACCACGCCATCGCCGTCGCCACCAGCGTCAGCCCAGCGGCCGCCCAGATCGGCGCGGTGTAGCTGACCGGGGCCAGCAGCGCGCTGATCGCCGGTCCGAAGATGAACCCCAGGCCGAACGCCGCGCCGATCAGTCCGTAGGCGCGTGACCGATCCTGCGGTTCCGTCACGTCGGCGACATAGGCGCGCGCCGTCGAGATATTGCCGCCCGACAACCCGTCGACGATTCGCGCGACGAACAGCATCGTCACGCTCTGGGCGAGCGCGAGCATCACGAAGCTGACCACCGTGCCAATCAGGCTGACGATCAAGATCGGCCGGCGGCCGTACCGGTCCGAGAGATCGCCGAGAATCGGCGCCGCGATGAGCTGACACAGCGAGAAAATGGCGAACAGCAGACCGACGACCAGCGGGGACGCGCCGAAGGTCTCCGCGTAGAACGGCAGCAGCGGAATGATGATGCCGAAGCCGACCAGGTTGACGAAGATCGTGAGAAAGATGACCAGCAGCGGACGCGTCATCGACTACGGCGTCCCCTTGCCGGCGCGCGGTCCGCGGTTGTCGCGAGCTGGCGCGTGATTCAGGTTGGCGAGCCGCGCACTGGTCTCGTAGATCAGCCCGGCGATCCGCGCCAGCTTGTCGAACTCGATCTTGGTCGCCTCGTCGGTGTTGGCGTGATAGTCAGGGTGCAGACCGGTCGTGAAGAAGATGACCGGGATCCCCTTGGCCGCGTAGCTGTAGTGATCGCTCCGGTAATAGAGCTGCTCGGGATCCGACGGATCGTTCAACTCGTAATCCAGCTGAAGCGGCTCCGGCAGGCTGCGATTCGCCGCGCGGCTGATGTCATGCAGCTCGCTGCTGATCCGATCCGAGCCGATCAGGTAGACCGTGTTCGATTGGTTCGGATCGTTGTTGCGGTTTCGGCCGATCATGTCGATGTTGAGCTGCGCGACGATCGAATCGAGCGCCACCGTTGGGAAATCCGCGAAGTACCGCGACCCGTAGAGCCCTTCCTCTTCGCCGGTATGCCAGATGAACAGCAACGAGCGTTTCGGCGGCGGCCCTTCGGCGAACGCGCGCGCCAGCGCCAGCAACGCGACGGTGCCCGAGCCATTGTCGTCGGCGCCGTTCCAGATTCGATCGCTGCCGGTGCCCGGCGTCATCCGTCCGGGTGCGCCCGGCGGCCGCTCGTTCCCCGCGGTCGGCTCACGTTCGGCATAGCCGATATGGTCGTAATGCGACCCGACGACCACATAGGTGTTCTTTAGCAGTGGATCGCTGCCCTCGACGAGGCCAATGACGTTGTGCGTCAGCTGGGTTCGCACCACTTCGTAGTCGACGTCGATGTCGAATCGCACCGTGACGTCGTTCAGGCGGAACGATGGCAGGGGCTCCTGAGCCGCCGCTTTGCGCTTCAGCTCTTCGTAATCCACGGCGGCACGGCTGAACAGGAATGTCAGGAACGCGTCCGATCCGCCCACCGCCGGCGCAATCGGCTGATCGAGGCGCCGCGACGTCGTGAAGTCGACCGCTGTCGACGACGTCGTGCTGCGCCCGCCGGCTGTCGAGTTGTCGTCGCGTGCCGCGGTGCCGTTCGATGGCATGGCCGCGGCCCCGATGCTGGCAACGGCGTACTGCTGATCGAGCGCGTAACGGCTGCGCCCGGTCAACAGCTGGCGGTAGAGACCCGCATCAAGACTCTTCGGACCGTTGGCGCCCAGGTACACGACCGCCGCGCCCTTGACGTCCTTGCCGCTGTAATCCATCCGGCCCGCCGCGGGGACGTCGAGCCCGTAGCCGACGAATTCCACCCGGGATGCGACGACCGTCTGCTTCGATCCCTGAAACCGGGGCAGGGTGATGCCGTCTCCGTCCTTGAACGTTCGCGACTCGCGACCGACCTGCACGGTCACGGTCGACCGGCTGGTGGCCCGCACGCCACGCACGCGGACGGTCTGGAGGTAGCCTCCGTCGCCGGCCGGCCGCACGTTCCAGCCGCGCAGCAGGTCCTGGATATACCCCGCGGCCAGGCCCAGACCGGCGCTGTAGAGGGCACGGCCCTCCATCTGATCGGCGGAGACGTGCGACAGCCACAGGCGAAGGTCCTCGCCCCGGATCGACGCCAGGCCCCCGCCCGCGGCTGACGGCGACGGCCCTGCCGCGAGAACAACGGACACGACGAGTGCAACGAGTCGTCGGCTCATAGACCCCTTCGGCCTCTAATATACTGCCCCTGCGGCGAACGCTTGCCATGGCCCGCGAGTTCAGGTAAGGTGAGCCCCAGTATCCGCCAGCGTGTGTGTGCGCCCTACCCTTTGCGCGGTTTCCCGCGGCTTTTCCTTGAACCAGGAGTGAGTTGATTGGCTGTGCGTCTGTTCGTGGGCAACCTGTCGTACGCGACGACCGAGGCGGACCTGCGCTCGTATTTCGGCGCCGTCGCGCCACCGTCGCAAGTCGTGCTTCCCGTCGATCGCGAGACCGGGCGACCGCGAGGCTTTGCCTTTGTCGAGTTCGCCGAGCGGTCACACGCTGAGCAGGCCATTCAGCGCTTCAACGGGCAGGTCTTCAACGGCCGGCCGCTGGCGGTCAGCGAAGCCCGCGCACGTGAAGATCGTGGCCCGGGCGGACCCCGTCCCGGTGGTCCCCCCGGGCCGCGGCCCGGCGGTTTTGGCGGACCACGTCCGCCATCCTTCGGCGGCCCGCGCCCCTTCGACCCGGCTGCCCCGGCGCCGCCCCGCAACCGCAACTTCGGGCCCGACGCGAAACCGCAGCGTGGCGGCAACGCCAAAGCCAAGAAGAAAGAGGCCGAGCGGCCGCGCGGCCCGATCCCGCTCAAGAGCACCGGCCGCTCCTTCACGCTCGAAGACGTCGATGCGCCGGACGAGGCGCTGCCGGATATCGATGATTTCGCGACGAGCAGGACCGAAGCGGATAAGGAAGCGGACACGGAAGCGAACACGGAAGCGGACAAGGAAGTGGACGACGAGTAAGCGCCGACATGTCCGACAACGCGTGGCAGACCGTCCTCGATCGGCTGAGCGCCGCGCTGGATCCTGAAGAATTCCGCCGCTGGTTCGCTGGCACTGCCTACGCCAGCGATTCGGGCGATCAAATCACCGTGTGGGTCCACTCCGAGTCGGTCCGCCGCCACATCCTCGTCCATTACCAGCCCTTGATCGAACGCGCACTCGCCGCGATGGAACGGCCCGACGCCGACGTGCGGTTCGTGGTCGCCGGGTACGGCGAGGATGAGGATGAGTGAAAAGAGTGTGAACCGTTGTTCGGGTCTCGGGCTTCGCGGCTCGAACGCGGTACGATCACGTCGTGAGCACGCTGTCGGGGCCTGATCACGCTCTTCCGAGCCCCGATTCACCAGCCTCGAGCCGCCGGCCAACCGCCCAGAGCCCCCAGCGCTGGTACAGAAGCCTCTACTGGCGCATCGCAATCGGCTTCGTGCTCACGCTGGCGGCGATGCTCGTCGTGCAGGCGATGCTGTTCATCTGGGTGCTGGCGCGGTCCGGCCCACGCCTGCCGGGTGAACCGGAGCGTTTCGCTCAAACCGTCGCCGTCGACCTGGCCGAGGCTCTCCGCGCTGAGCCGGCGCTGGACCTCGCGTCTTACGTCGAGGATCAATACACCCGAGACGCCCATCCGTTCTTCGTGATGCTCGCCGACGGCCGCACATTCGGAAACTTTCCTCCGCCCTACCCGGAGCCGCTGCTCCGGGCGGCCCGCGGACGGCTGCAGCGCGGCATCATGCCCGGCCGCTCCGGCGAGCGGTTCCGACGCGGCCCTGCTGGCCGAGGGATGGGCCCACCGCCGTCCCCCGAACCCATCGTGATCGACGGCGATATCGCCGGCGTGGTGGCCGTCCTGCCGCGCGCACCGTTCTGGTTTCTGTTGCGACGTTACGCGCCCACGCTGACCCTGGTGGCGGCCGCGGCCCTCGCCTCCGGCGCGCTCCTGGCGGCGGTCCTGATTTTCGGGCCAGCGCGCCGGCGGCTCCGCGCCGTCGAGGAGGCGGCGCGCCAGCTCGGGGCGGGCGATCGCGCGGCGCGCGCGCCGGTCCGCGGCGGCGACGAAGTGGCGGCCGTCGCGACAGCATTCAACCGGATGGCGGACGACCTGGCGGCGCGCGCCGAGGCACTGGCGGCGGCTGATCGGGCGCGGCGGCAGTTGCTGGCGGACGTCTCGCACGAGCTGACCACGCCGGTCACCGCGATGCGCGGCTACCTCGAAACCCTGACCATGCCGGAGCTCGCTCCCGACGGAGAGACTCGCGCGCGCTATCTGTCAATCATCAGCGATGAAACCGCGCGCCTCGAGCGGATCATCGGCGATCTGCTCGACCTCGCGAAGCTGGAAGGCGGCGGCGGCGCGCTGGTTGCCGCAGCCGTGCCGGTCGAAGACCTGTTTGCGCGGGTTGCCGCACGCCACGAGCGTGAGTCCGCAGAGGCCGGCGTGGTGGTGACGCACCGGATCGACACCGGCGCCGAAACGATCTGGGGCGATCGCGGCAGACTCGAACAGGCGCTGCAGAACCTCGCGGCCAATGCCTTGCGCTACGCGCCGCGCGGCACAGCCGTCGAACTCCACGCGCGGCCCGCGGCGAACGGCGTCACGATCACCGTGACCGACCATGGTCCCGGCATCGCTGCCCATCATCTGCCGCACGTCTTCGATCGCTTCTACAAGGCCGATTCGGCGCGCGCCCACTCGGGCGGCAGCGGCCTCGGCCTGTCGATTGTCAAAGCGATCGTCGAACAGCACGGCGGCTCCGTGACGGTGACCAGTCAGCCAGGGCAGACGGTCTTCGCGGTCAGTGTGGCCACAGCGCCCAGCGAACGGGACACGACGGACAGCGAGGATCGGAATTGATTACTTGGTAGGAGCGAGCTGCAGTCGGGCCTTGATTTCGTCGAACGCCGTCTGCAGCTCGTGAATCATGCGTGGCACCCGGTTGGCGCGGGCATAGACCCAGCCGGTTTCGCGCACCAGCTCGTGCCCATCGATGCGCGCGCAGAAGAATTGGCCGGCCCGCACTTCGCGCGCAATCGCCTGATAGGGCACGATGCCGATCCCGAGGCCGGTCTTGACCATCGCCTTGATGATCTCCACGTTTTCGGTGTCCATCATCACGATCGGCTCGACCTTCTCGGTGAGGAAGAAAGAATCGATCACGTGGCGCGTCGCCGACCCCGGCTCGAACAGCACGAACGGCTGACCGGATAGATCCGACGCCTGGATCTTCTTCTTCCTGGCCAGCGGATGGGTCGGCATCGTCAGGACCAGCAGCTCCTCGCGGAGCACCGGCACGGTGACGAGATCCGATTCTTCGACCGGCAGCGTCAGCAGACCGGCGTCGACCCGGCCGGCGCGAATCTCTTCGACCGAACGGAGCGCCGTGGCGACGGTCAGACGGATGTCGAGCTGCGGGTGCACGCGCTTCAGGTGCTTGAGCAGCGGGGGGAATACGTACAGGCAGACGGTCATGCCGCCGGCGAGACGCAGCGTGCCGCGCAGCGCTCGCGTCCGATCGGTGATCGACCCGACCGTCTCACGCACGTCCTGGAAGACGCGCTGGCCGAGCTGAACGAGCGACTCTGCCGCCGGGGTCATGCGCACCTGCCGCCCGACCCGGAGAAACAGCGGCTCGCCGAGCTCCTCTTCGAGCAGGAGAATCTGTCGGCTGATCGCCGACTGCGACACATGCAGCTTGCGGCCGCAGGCGGTGAACGAGCCGGTTTCGGCGATTGCCTGCAGAATCTCCAGCTGACGCAAATCCATCGACGACGTCGAGTATTACAGATCTGGAGACGGCGGAGAGGACGGAGACCACAGACGAACACGGAGCCGCGGAGTCGCGGAGCACGCACGGAGGACGTCACGCCAAAGCGTGCGACCGCCGGCCGGCGTAAGCCGGCCAGCTGCAAAGACGAAAGAGCCCGTGAATACACGAGCCACTTGCAACACAGGGCTTGTGTTTTCACGGGCTCCTTCGTCTTTGCGCCCCGCTTCGCGGGGCGGTCGCACGCGCGCCTCCGTGCGATCTCCGCCTCTCCGTGTCTCCGCGTTGGTCTGTGGCCTCCGACGACTCCGCGCGTCTCGGACTACCGCGCAGCGGCGGCTGACGTCGACGCCGGCCGCCGCACGATCGCATGCTTCGCCAGGAATGAGCGCATCGCGTCCACGGCGCGCAGCTGATCGGGCAGCGGGAAGTTGCCATGCCGTCCCTGCGGGATCGTCACGAGCTCGCTCTGCGCCCCGGCCTTCTGCAGCGCCGCGTGCAACCGCGTCGCATGCGTGTACGGCACGGTCGGATCGGCGTCGCCATGGATCGTGAGAATCGGCGGGAGCTCTCGCCTGATGTAGGTCAGCGGCGAGACGCGCCGCGCCGCCTCAACGCGATCCGATCGGCTGCCCAGCCACTGCACCGCGTACGGCCGCACGTTCGCGCCGTCGAGCAGATCGACGACGTCGGTGATCCCGTACCAGTTGACGATCGCCGCGACTTTCAGGTCCTCCGCACCAGGACACTGCCGGTCGAATCCTTGCGAGGCGGGCATCATCCCGGTGGTCAGCGCCAGGTGTCCCCCCGCCGAATAGCCGGTGACGACGATGCGAGTGACGTCGAAACCATATTCCTTCGCATTCCGTATGATCCATCGAAGGGCGCAGAGGCAGTCTTCGACGGCGGCAGGCGCTTCGGCGATGCGCGCCAGGCGATACGAGACGTTGACCACCGCCACGCCCATCTCGAGGAATGGCATCGCGCGCAGCACGACCGACTCGCGGCTGCCGCCGGTCCAGCCTCCGCCATGGATGTGGAGAACGGTCGGATGCGGACCCGTGCCGCGCGGCGTGTAGACGTCGAGCTTCGCCTCCCAGTTGCTCGCCGTCAGATACGTGATGTCGGTCACGACCCGGTAGTCATTCGCAATAGCAGCGGCCCATGAGGAGGTCGAGCCCGGTGAACCCTGTGACCCCTGTGAAATCTGTCCAGCAGCGGAGCCTGCCGACAGGACACATGACAGCGCAGCGACGACGGCACCCGCGCGCAAGCGAATCATCATTGGCTCCTCCTCTGAACGATCGACCAGCGGATTATAATCAGGGCCGCATTCCCGGATGACAATCAATCGACGATGGGTCGTGGCTGGCGGTGCTCTGACGATCCCCATCGCTCTGCTATATGCCTTCGACCCGGGCGCGACTTCCGCCTACCCCTCATGCCCGTTCCGCTCGCTCACCGGACTGCTCTGCCCGCTGTGCGGCGGCCTGCGTGCCGCGCATGCCTTGCTGCACGGCCGGGTAATCGACGCCGTCGTGCTCAATCCGTTTCTGTTCGTCGCGGGAGTGCTGGGTCCGATCGTGCCACTGCGCTGGATGGTGGTCGCGGCGGCGCTCTTCACGGTCCTCCGCAACATCGCGTGATGGAGATGCCATGTACTTCCTGATCGGAGGCGACGGCCGCGAGTACGGCCCGTTCACCGCGGACCAGATCCGCGACTGGGTGACCCAGGGCCGCGCCAACCTCCACTCGCGCGTCCGCCTGGACGGCGGGACGCTGTGGCAGGAGATTCGAGAGGTTCCCGAGTTCGGGGATCTCACCAGCCCGGGCGCGCTCGGCACCGGAGTGCCACCGCCCCCGCCGACGCTGACTCCCGAAACCCTGGCTGCCGAGTACCTGTCACGCAACGTCGACGTCGACATCGGCAGCTGCATCACCCGGGGTTGGGCGCTGGTGCGCGATAACCCGGGTCTCACCATCGGTTCCTCGCTGCTGATTGCCCTGGTCAGTTTCGCGCTCTCGATGATTCCAGTGGTCGGCCTGGTGGCCATCTTCATCAACCCGGTGCTGCTCGGAGGGTTGGCCTACACGTTCACCCGCCGGATCCGCGGCGAAACGCCCACCGTCGGCGATGCCTTCTGCGGATTCAACGTGGCCTTTCTGCAGCTGGGGCTCGCGGGGCTGGTCTCCGCTCTGCTGATCTGCATCGGGATGCTCCTGTGTCTCCTGCCCGGCATCTATCTCGCGGTGGGCTACACGTTTGCGCTGCCGCTGGTCATCGACAAGAAGCTCGACTTCTGGGCCGCGATGGAAGTGAGCCGTCGCCTCGTCCACAAACGCTGGTGGGCCATCTTCGGACTGCTGATCGTGCTGTTTCTGATCAACATGGTGGGCATCCTCGCGTGCCTGGTCGGCTGGATCGTGACGGCCCCGATCAGCATCGCCGCCGTGATGTACGCCTATGAGGACCTGTTCGGGCCGGTTCGGACCGCCTTGAACCCCTCGCCGCCCGTATAATCGCGCCACCGGCATGCGCGTGCTCGACCGACTGTCGACGCCGTTTCTGCTGGCGGTTGCCTCGACCGCTGTCCTGAGCGCACAGCAGCCGCCGACCTTCCGCGCGGAAATCGATTCCGTCCAGCTCGACCTGCGAATCGTCGACGAGCGTGGACAGTTCGTCCGCGACATCGCGCGGGAGGAGCTCCAGGTCTTCGAAGACGGACAACCACAGAGCATTTCGACCTTTGCGGCGGTCGACATTCCCATCGGGCCGGTGTCGGCGACGGCGGGCCGGCGGGCCTCCGATGTCGCGACGAATGCCGGTCCCCAGGGGCGCCTCTACGTGATGCTGCTCGACAACCTCAACACCCATCCGCTCCGCGCGGTGACGGTTCGCGAGCTCGCCACGTACTTCGTGGATCACCATCTCGAGCCGGCCGATCGACTGGCGATCGTCACGACCGGCGGCAACCGGGACGTGTCACAGGAATTCACCGCCAATCGAGAGCGGCTCCACGCGGCGATCGATCGATTCCAGGCCCACAGCCTGCCGCCGACTGACGCCTACGAGGCCAAGCAGACATTCCTGGATGCCCAGTCGACGATTCGCTCGATGAAAGCGTTGGCGACCTGGCTCGGGGCGTTGAGCGGCCGTCGCAAGGCGATCGTCCTGGTCAGCGAGGGCATCAAGTTCGACATCGCCAACGAAGGGCTCAACCCGGGCGGGGTGATGAACCCTGACATCGCCACGCTGGTGGACGAGATGCGCGATCTGGTCACGGCGGCCACTCGCGCCAACGTCAGCATCTATCCGATCGATGCGCACGGCCTGCCGACCGCGCCGGCGCCGACGATCAAGCCGGTGCCGCAGCTCGTCGACGAAGATCCTTTCTCGTCCGGCGCGGTCAATGCGCGGCAGAGCCTGCACGAGCTGGCCGATGTCACGGGCGGCGTGGCGCTGGTTCGCTCGAACGACTTCGAGCAGGCATTCGATCGGATCGTCGAGGAGGCGAGCGCCTATTACCTGCTGGGCTATTCGCCCACGAACCTGAAACGCGACGGCCGGTTCAGAAAGATCGAAGTGCGGACGACCCGCCCGGGCGTGACGGTCCGGGCACGCAGCGGCTATGTCGCGGAGCGCGAACGCGCGAGCGGCACGCCCCGGGCTCCAGCCGGACTGCCGCGCGAGCTGGCCGACGCGCTGCAGAGCCCGCTGGCCGTCAGCGGCCTGACGCTCAGCGTCTTCGCCGCCCCGTATCGCGGCGCCGGTGCGCGGGCAGCGGTAGGCGTCGTCGTTCAGGCGACCGGCAGCGACGTGCGGGTTGCCGAAACACAGGGACGGTTCAACGGATCGATCGAGGTGGTCGTCGCCGCCGCAGACGCCGACGGTCGCATCCGCGATTCCGAGCGCGGTACGCTGAATCTGCGGCTGAGGCCGGAAAGCCGCGAGCGCATCGCGGAGCACGGCGTGCGGCTGCTGTCGCGGCTGGATCTGGATCCGGGCCGCTACCAGCTCCGCGTCGCGGCCATGAACGGCGTCGGCGCGACCCGGGGCAGCATCCAGTACGACCTCGACGTTCCGGACTTCACGAAGGGGCCGCTGGCGATGAGCGGTGTGGTGCTGACCTCGGCGGCCGCGCGAGCGCCACTCACCGGTGATGTCCGCTTCTGGCAGGAGCGCGCCCCGGTTCCGCCAGCCGTCGCCCGTCACTTCTCCATGGGCGACGAGCTGACCGCGTTCGCCGAGATCTACACCAACGATCAGAAGGCCGGTCAGGTGATCGACATCGTCACGACGGTCGAAAACGAGCGCGGGACGGTCTTCGCCAGCCACCGCGAGTCGCTGACGACCGACATGACGCAGGGCAAGTCGGCCACCTACCGGCACGCCGCGCCGATTCCGATTCCGACCATCCCACCCGGCAGCTACGTCCTAACCGTGCGCGCCGAAACACGCGCGGCGCCCGACCGTTTCGTCCGGCGTCAGGTGCCCATCGCCATTCGCTGAATGCACAGCCTCGAAGATTGGAGCGGCTGATGAAAAGTGTGTTTGTGATGGTCATGTTGTACGGCGGCGCGGCGATCGTCGCCGCGCCGCAGCAGCGTCCTGGGGAGCCAACGCAGGCCAGAGTCTGGGTACAGAACCGCGAGGCGCACGAGCGAATTCCGGTCAGCGTGCGCGAAGTCGCCAGCGACCTCGTGGTTCGGACCCAGGTGACCGGCATTGCGACAGTCAGCCTGGCCCCTGGCACCGTCGTGGCGACGCGCCCTGGATTGCAGCAGTGGGAATACCGTGCGGTCGTCGTGCCGGCCGGAGCGGACCCGGCGGCAGCGCTGCGGGCGGCCGGTAGCGACGGCTGGGAAACCACCGGCCTGTTGTTTCCGACCGCTGGTGGCGCGCAAGTGCTGTTGAAGAAACCGAGGCCGTAGGCGGCGCCGGAGACCCGGTCTCAGAATCCGAAAGAAGGCGTTGAAGTCTACGGCGAAGGCAGAAGGACGGGCTTGGCCTCCCGGATCCAGCCCTCTTCCCAGGTCGGCCTGGCTGCGCGACGCGCTCCGGTCCTCAGGCGATCGAGCTGGGCGCAATCGGCCGGATAGGTCTCGAACAGCTCGAACAGCACATCAGCCAGCTGCCGGCCGGTCGAGAACAACAGGCCGTTGTCGCCGTGCCGCACCCGCTCGGCCAGACACGCTCCGTAGTCGAGCGCGCAGACCGGCACGCCCGCGCCGAACAGGTCGGCCACTTTCATCGGGATGTCCATACCCGACGAGGAACGGTGGAGGCACAGACCCACGTCCGCGCTGCCGACGATCCGCGGGTAGTCCTCGGGATCGAGCCAGCGCGTCCGGAGCTGCACGCGATGGGCGAGAAGCCCGGCGAACCTCCGCTCGAAC
Source organism: uncultured Acidobacteriota bacterium (assembly GCA_963728825.1). Classification (GTDB taxonomy): domain Bacteria; phylum Acidobacteriota; class Vicinamibacteria; order Vicinamibacterales; family CAVVIG01; genus CAVREM01. The sequence goes on along the minus strand of CAVSLA010000004.1, from coordinate 107,621 downwards.
TCGGCGCGGCGCGCACCGTCTCCCGTGACGAGGACGACGAGATCCGGGAACCGGCGGCTGGGATTGCCGGCCTCCCAGCCGCGAATCCGATCTTCGACGTGGCGCGCGGCGTCGATGACCAGATCGAAATCCTCGTCTTCGGTCCAGCTGGTGGGACAGACGATGAAGCCAACGGCGTTGCCGCCGCGAACGCCGAGCCGTGTGAACACCGCCTGCCGGATTTGCTCCCGCTCGACCCGATCGACCGGCGTAAAGGCTGAGGCCGGCCGATCGTAGAGCACCTGCGCGCCTTTGATGCCGAACTTGTCGGCGAGAAATCGCCCGAAGCCGCGCGAGACACAGAGGTGCGCGTCGGCGCGGCGGCCGGCCAGCAGTTCGACCCAGCGCGCCATGCGGACCGCGATGTGCCGCCGGCCGAGACGAAGCGCGAGGATCGTGAATCCGAGATTGTGCCAGTCGATGACGAAGCGCGCCCGCCGCAGACGCGCCACGATCCACGCGACGTGAAGCATCGGAAACGCCGGCGGGTTCTGGACCAGCAGCAGGTTCGGCCTGGGAATGCGCATCAGCGCCACGCCGAGCAGTACGCTCGCCCGGAAGCCGTCGACGAACGCCATCACGCCGTACATGAGCTTCGACCGTCCGACGCGCCAGCGGAATCTCGGTTCGTAGAAGCGGTGAATCGAAATGCGTGGATTGTCGGTCAGCAGTTTCGGCAGCGGCGCGCCCTGGTATCCGATCACGTTCACATCGACGCCGGCGGCGGCGAGGGCATGAGCGTGGTACTGCATCCGGGGACTCCGACCGAGATCCCCAGCGACGACGACGGCTGCGCGCATTGTGAGGCGGATCCGATCGCTATGATAACCCGCCTACGCCGTCTTGCGCCGCAGTCGCGTGCTGACCAGCGCCACAACCGCGCGCTCCTCCGCGGTGAGACCGGTGCTGCGTGCGCTACGAAGTGCACGCGTCTTCCCAGCCTGGATGGTCGTGCCGCTCAGGTAGCCGTCGATCACGGCGGGATGGATGTACGACTTCCGGCACACGCTCTTGGTGTTCCCCAGCACTTTGGCAACCGCCTCGATCGCCTTTACGACTTTGCGTCTGGCTTCACGATCGGTGGAGAAGCCGGCGACCTCGGCGAGCGCGCGAGCCGCGAGCACGGTACCCGACCACGTCCTGAAGTCCTTCGCCGTGAAATCGTCGGCACAGATCTCCCGCAGGTAGGCGTTGACGTCGCCGGAGTCGATCACCTGTCTCGCGCCGGCGTCATCGATGTACTGAAACAGCTCGTAGCCGGGCAGATCGCGGCACGCCTTGACGATCTTCGCCAGCCGCCGATCCTGGAGGTCGACCGCATGACGGATGCCGCTCTTCCCGCGGAACTCGAAGCGGACGACCGACCCCGACACCTTCGCGTGGCCGTCGCGCATCGTCGTCAGTCCGACCGAACCATTCTGGCGGGCGTACTCGTCGTTGCCGACGCGGATGAGGGTTTTTTCCAGCAGCTGAACGACCGCGGCGATCACTTTCTCCCGAGGCAAGCCGGCCCGCGAGAGATCGGCCTGAGTCCGCGTGCGAATCCGGGGGAGGGCAGCAGCGAACGCGACCAGACGACCATATTTCACGTCGTCGCGGGCGACCCGCCAGCGAGCGTGATAACGGTACTGCTTGCGGCCGCGCGCATCGCGGCCGGTTGCCTGCAGATGGCCGTCCGCGTGCGGACAGATCCAGACATCGGTCCACGCTGGAGGGATCGCCAGGGAGTGGATTCGCTGCAGGACGCTCTTGTCGACGATCGCGCGGCCCGCGGTATCGAGGTAGCGAAAGCGCTTTGGCTTCCCCCGGCGCTGAATGCCGCGCGTCGACTGATCGCACACATAGCGGAGTCCCGCCGCTCGGGCTGAGTTGGGCGGGTCGATCGGAATCATTGCCACTGCGGCATCCCTTTCAAGAAAACACCCTCCCCTCCGGCTGAGCCGGACACTCGGGCCGACTGCAAATCGCTGTCCGGATCAGTCCGCTAAGCAGAAGGGAACTTGCCGGTAATCAGCCGGACCCGGCGCTGGAGCGTGACGTAGGACCACGCCCACTCGCCGAACACGGCGATTCGATTGCGGAAACCGATGAGCCAGAAGATGTGGATGAAGAGCCAGATGAGCCAGGCGACGAATCCCGACGTTCGCACCGGGCCGATCTCGGCAACCGCCGAGCCGCGGCCGATCGTCGCCATGTTGCCGTAGTTTCGGTAGCGGAACGGAGCCAGCGGTTCGCCGCGCACGGCACGCAGGACGTTTTTCGCCGCATGAGTGCCCTGTTGCTTGGCAACCTGCGCGACCCCCGGTAGCAACGTCCCGTCCTGCGCGAGCGCACAGATGTCCCCGGCCACGAAAATCTCCGGATGACCGGGGATCGTCAGCGTTGGTTCCGCCGGCACGCGGCCGGCGCGGTCGAGCGGCACGCCCAGCGACTTCGCGATCGGAGAAGCGGCCACTCCCGCGGCCCACAACACTGTCTGCGCGGACAGATGTTCGTCCGCATCGTGCGATCGGACGGTGACGCCGTCCTGATCCACACCGGTCACCACGGTGTTCGTTCTGACGTCGACACCCAGGCGCTCGAGCGACCTGTGCGCCGCGGCGCGCAGCGCGTCTGGGAAGGCGCCGAGAATGTGCGGAGCGGCCTCGATCAGAAGAATCCGCGCGGACTCCGGCCTGATGTTTCGAAAGTCCTTCCGCAGGGATTGACGCGCGATCTCCGCAAGCGCTCCGGCTAATTCCACGCCGGTCGGTCCCCCGCCGACGATGACGAACGTCAACAATCGGCGCTCCGCGTCGGCGGACGTCTCGCGCTCAGCCGCCTCGAACGCCAGCAGCACCCGCCGCCTGATCTCGAGCGCGTCGTCGAGGGTCTTCAGGCCGGGAGCCCGATCGGCCCACTCAGGGTGGCCGAAGTACGAGTGCGCGGCGCCGGTGGCGACGATCAGAAAGTCGTAGGACAGCCGATCGCCCTGGTCGACGAGGACGCTCCTGCCGGCGACATCGATCTCGAGCACGTTCGCGAGCAGGACCGTGACGTTCTTCTGCCCGCGCAGCACCCATCGAATCGGCGAGGCGATGTCGCCGGGTGACAGTGCGGCCGTCGCCACCTGATACAGAAGCGGCTGAAACAGGTGGTAGTTGTGCCGATCGATCAGCGTGACGCGGACCGGCGCAGCGGCAAGCGCGCGTGCCGCGTCGAGGCCGCCAAATCCGCCGCCGAGAATCACGACGTGAGGAACCATCCAGGTGTTCTGACCAGCGGGAAACAGGAACGTCGAACGATGGTATCGTACGGCCATGTCGGTCCCGGTGAGCTCGAGCACCCGAAACGTACCGTTGGGGGGACCCGCGTCGGTGGTCGAGTCCGCGTGCCCGCTCGATTGTCCAGACGCGTGCACGTTGTCGGTCACGGTCCAGCACGGCAAGCTCGTCGAAATCGACGGCTCGCACAAGAACCCCGTCACCGCCGGCTACATCTGCGCGAAGGTCCGCAAGTTCGGCGACCGCGTCTACGGCCCCGATCGGCTGCTCTATCCCGCCGTTCGCAAAGGACGGAAGGGCGATGGCAAGTTCAAGCGCGTTTCCTGGGACGAGGCGATGGAGCTCATCGTCGATGGCATGCAGCGCGCGAGGCAGGAGCACGGCGGGGCGTCGATTCTGCCGTACTCCTATGGCGGCTCGAACGGTCTGTTGACGCAGGACAACTTCGATGCGCGGCTGTGGCGCCGCTTCGGCACGTCGCGCCTGGCACGGACCCTGTGCGCGGCGCCGACCGGTGCTGCCAACATGGCGCTCTACGGCAAGATGCCGTCGGTCACCTATCAGGACTACCCGGAAGCGGCACTGATCATCCTCTGGGGTATGAACCCGGCAGCCTCCGGGATCCATCTGATTCCGTACATCCGTGAAGCGCAGAAACGGGGCGCCAAGCTGATCGTCGTCGATCCGCGCTCGACGCAGCTGTCGCGGGCCGCCGATGTCCATCTGGCCGTCAAGCCGGGAACCGACGTGGCGGTGGCCCTGGCGATTCATCGTCATCTGTTCGCGAACGGCTATGCCGATGAAGCCTTTCTGCAAACGCACGCGAAGGGCGCCGACCGCCTGCGCGAGCGAGCCGAGGCCTGGACGATCGCCTCAGCCGCCGAGACCGCTGGTATTCAGGCCCCGGACCTCGAACGCGTCGCGGATCTCTATGCGCGCAGCTCGCCCGCGCTGATCCGCTGCGGGTGGGGGCTCGAACGCAATCGGAACGGTGGCAATGCGGCCCTGGCCGTTCTGGCACTGCCGGCAGTGGGCGGCAAGTTCGGCGTCCGCGGCGGTGGCTACTCGATGAGCAACTCCGCCTCCTGGAACATCGAGCGTCCCTGGATCGACGCGCCTGAGCCGCAGACGCGGCTCGTCAACATGAATCATCTCGGCCGGGCGCTCACCGAGTTCAGCGATCCGCCGGTCAAGATGTTGTTCGTCTACAACTGCAATCCGGCAGCGACGGTGCCCGACCAGCATCGGGTCCTGCAAGGGCTCGCGCGCGAGGACCTCTTCACCGTCGTCTTCGAGCAGGTCATGACGGACACCGCGCTCTATGCCGATGTCATTCTGCCCAACACGACGTTCCTCGAGGGCTACGACTTCGCCAAGGCGTACGGACCGCTCAACATCGCGATGGCCAATCCGGTGATCGATGCCGTCGGCGAAGCGCGATCGAACGCCGACGTCTTCGGGGAGCTGTGCACGCGGCTCGGATTCGTCGACGAGGGCCCGTCCGGGGAGCTCGATTTGCTGGTCCACGTCCTCGATCGCCTGCCCGGAACAATCGGCGCCGACCTCAGGAACGGCGCGTCGCCGGTCCCGCCGTTCGGCGCGGCGCCCATTCAGTTCGTCGACGTCTTCCCGAACACCGCCGACCGAAAGGTCGACCTGTTTCCCGAGGCGCTCGAGTCATCGGCGCCGGCCGGCCTTTATCGCTATCAGGCGGACCCCGCCACCGAGGCGTATCCGCTGACGTTGATCTCCCCCGCCAGCGAGCGCACCATCAGCTCCACGCTGGGCGAGTTGTCACGTCCCGACGTCAAGCTGCTCATGCACCCGGACGACGCGGTGGCGCGTGGCTTGTCCGACAACGATCTCGTCCGCGTCTTCAACCAGCTCGGCGAGGTGCATTGCACGCTCTCGGTGCTGCCGATCATCCGGCCCGGCACGGTCAGCCTGCCGAAGGGGCTGTGGCGCCGCAGTACGCGGAATGGCTTCACCGGCACCGCGCTGGTGCCTGACACCCTCACCGACCTCGGTGGCGGCGCGTGCTTCAACGATGCGCGCGTCCAGGTGACCTCGCTGGCGACCGGCTGATTGACATCAGTCTTACATTGATGTAAGACTGATGATGCCGCGTCCACAAGGACCGGCCTACACTCCATGGCCGCTAAACGTCCTCGTCTCCTCACCCTGTCGGCCAAAGAATCACTGATCCTGCAGATTCTCGTCCGCGTCGACGAAGCCTATGGCCTGGAGCTGGTCGCCGGGTCGAAGGGCCGCCTGAAGCGCGGCACCGTCTACGTGACGCTGGGGCGGATGGAGGAAAAGGGCTACATCACGTCACGTCTCGAGGATGCGCCGCCCGCCGCGGGCGGTCTGCCGCGGCGCGTTTACACGCCCACCCCGCTGGGACGGCAGGTGCTCGACGCGTGGTCGCGGCCGGCGAAGTTTCTGATTCCGGCGGTGGGTCGATGACTTCCCGAACCGGATGGCTGCTGGCGCTGAACTACCACCACCGATGGTCGCTCGCCGCCGCTCCGGCGGTCTTCGGACTCTGGGCGCTCCTGCTGATCGCACGCGTGCCTAATCGCCGGTGGGTGCTCGGCATCACGGCGGCTGCATCGTGCGTTGGCTACTATGCGCTGATGGCTGCCGGGCGGTTCTCGGTATTTCGCGAAACGCTCCCCCCGATGGCGGGCGCCTGGATCCCGAATGCCGCGTTCGTTGCCGCGGCGCTGATGCTGGTCGCACGACGAACGTCGAACGCCGAACGTCGAACGGCAGCTAGTAACTGAAGAAGAAGATCAGGTCCGCCCCAGTCCCCTGGGCGCGCCGGAAGATTGAGGGGTTGGTCGACGATCCCTCCACGACATTGGTCTGCAGCCGCAGCCACTGGGCCAGCTCGTATTCGAGGATGAAATTGGTCATCCCCTGCTCGCCGATGCCCTGCTGCACCTTGACGTACAGGTTCTGCCCCACCTGCTGTCCGATGGTGACCAGTGCCGCGTCGCCGGAATCGGGGGCGGCCTCGATTTCGAACGTGTCGAGGTTGAGCGCCTGGCCGATCGATTGCGCGAGTTGACCCGCGATGGCGCCGGCCGCGAGACCTTGCGCGCGCTGCGCCAGCGAGATCTGCTCCCCCGCGCCGAGCTGATTGACCGGCTGGTTGAAGACGATCAGCGACAGGATGTCGGCCTCCTCGAGCGGCGGCGTACTGCTCAGGAGGATTTCCGGCTTGCGCAGCGATCCCCTGACGTTGACGCGCGCCTCGACGCCCTGAATCAGGCGGCGGGTGCGCAGATCGAGGAGCGGGTTCAGCTCTTCTTCGCCGACGAACCGTACCGTGCCGTCACGGAGGATCTCGAAGCGCCGGCCCTGAAAGTCGTAGTTGCCGCGGACGGTGTTGACCGCCCCGACGAGCCGGAAACGACCCGCCGGTTCTTTGAGAGCCTGCAGGTCGCCGCCCAGCGTCACATTCAAGGCGCCCAGACCGATCGGCGCGCCCGGTGACTGCAGATTGGCGGCCTTGACGACCAAATCATTAGGGACGGTCAGGTGGACGTCCATCGACAGCGCGCTGAGCGGTCCCTGTGACGCGGGCTCGGCCGTCGGATCGACCGAGGTCTGATACTTGATCTGTTCGGTCGGATACGGCGACGAACCGGCCATCGCGACAATCCGGTCGAGATTGACGTCGCCAGTCGTGACGCCCAGAAAGCCGCCGACCCGCGGTGCCGCCAGCGTGCCGCCGATTTCCAGAGCGCTTTCGATCCGGACGTTGCCCATCTCGTTATCGATGACCTTGAAGTCGTCGGCGCTCACGTAGAGCTGCAGCGCTTCGAGGCGTCGCCGCCCGATGCCGAGATCACCGCTCAGCGACAAGGCGTTGAAGTGGTTGTCGAGGACGGTAATCGCGTCGATGTGGACGCGGTCGGGTTGAACATCGATCTGCCCGTCGATATTCGTATAGCGCACGCCGGTCGGCTCGACCGTCACTGCGCCCTTGTCGAGCGTAACGGTGCCGGACGGCTGCGGATCGGCGGCGGTGCCCGCAATCTTGAGATGCGCCTGGAACGTGCCGGTGACCTCGGTCAGCGCCGTCGTGAATCCCTGGACGACGCCGAGGTTCATCGGACTGCTGTCGACCGTGAAGTCGATCCGGGCCGAGCCGGCGTCAGCGGCGCTGGCGCGGAACAGCGCCGCCGGGAGATACCCCTTGGCGGTAATCCACTGGGTCGGGTTCTCCTGCAGCCGTGCGTCCAGATTGATCCCGCCGCCAGAGTAGTTGAGCGTGCCGGCCAGCGAGTCGTATTTGAACTGCCTGAAGCCGCCCTGCGTGACCTCGAAGGTCCCCTCGGTGGTGGGCTGTTCGCGCGAGCCGGTGACGAGCGCAGAGGCATTCAGCCGGCCGGTGAACTGCGGTTCCCGCAGCAGCAGCCCGTCGATCGACGCGAGCTCGACGTTGGTCAGCGTCACCTGCAGGGCGTCGCCGGGGCGGCCGAATGTCCCGTCGGCGGTGATCCGCTGCTCGCCGCTGACCAGCTCGACATCATCGACCGTGACAGCGTCGCCGCCGTAGCGGATCGTCGCGGGCGAGTCAGCGGCCAGCTGCCACTGCTGGCCCCTGGTGTCGAGCGCCAGGCGTTCGAGATGAACCTCCTGATGTTCAGGATGCAACGTCAGACCGCCCGCCGCGTCCAGCGTCCGCTCCGGCTGCGTGGCCTTGGCGTCGAAGTCGACCCGTTGGTTCACGTATTTCGTGGTCGCCGTCAGCTCGTTGATGTTCTGCCCGCCAACCGTGACGAAAGTCGCGTCGGTTTTGGCGTCGACCGACGCCCGCTCGATCGCCAGCTCCGGAACCCGCGCATCGAAGGTGCTCGTCAACGACAGGGCGCCGTTCCCAGCGTATTCGAGCGACGAGCCGACCAGAGTGCCCTTGGCCTGCAGGTCAGCACGGTTGCCGGTGATCGTGGCGTCGACCTTGGCCATGCCCGCCAGCGGCCGACCGATCAGTTTGCCAATCTCTTCGAGGCTCGGCGTGTCGGCGTGGACGGTGAGATTCGACTGGCCGGTATCATTCAGCGCCAGGGTGCCGGTGGCGCTGACATTGACGTCCCGACCGACGACCTCGAGCTGTCTGAAGTCGGCAACGCGATCGCGGTAGTCGCCGTCGATTGCCGCACGCGCGATCTGGAGATCGCCGATCGTCGACGGTTCCAGGGAGATTCGAGCGGTCGCCTCGACGTCGTCAGCGGTGACTCCCGACGAGAGGTTCGCAATCGTCGCAGCGGCGTCGATGGATCCGGCGACGTTGCCCTTCATGGCCGGCCTGCCGCTGGCTACGGCGGGATCGACCGCCGCGAATGAGCCCACCGCTTTCACCTTCGCGACATCGTCAGCCACTGTCGCATCGAACGACAGCTCGGGAATGCGTCCGCCCACGATCGTCGTGTCCGTGAGGCGGCCGTTCGCCGTCAGGTTGAGCGTCTTCGGATCGGTTCCTTGGCCGTTGGCGCTGATCTGGCCGTTGATGTTGCTCTGATATCGTTCGGACACCAGCGCCGGCACGTTGAATTCACGTCCGATGCGCTGCAGATCGACGCCGCTGGCCGTGACATCGGCCTGATAGGTGACCCGGCGGCCATCCATCGTGACGGTCGCGCGGCTGCCGTCGGTGATGGTGGCGCCCGCGAGCTTCGATTCCCGGAAGGTCGCTTCGGCGCGAATCGTGCGCGGCCTGCCGGTCCGCCCGGCACCGGCCGGTTCGGATCCGATCACGTGATAGGCGGCGCCAACGCTGGTCTCAGCTGGCGGAGCGTTGAGCGATCGCGGCAGCCGCTGGAGATTGATGTTGCGGATATCGCCGCGCAGGTCGTAGGCGAGCGGCCGTTCCTTGGATGGAATGGTGACCCGACCGCGCGCGGTGGCGGACGAGCCGTAGGCCGAAGCGCGCGCGTTGATGGTCGCCCGCCCATTGCGTAGGTCGGCACTCGCGACGACGTTCTGAGCGGCGTAGCCACTGACCACGACCCGCGGCGCATCGATCGTCACGCTGCCACGGAGGGTATCGACCTCGACGAACTGCTCCGCCGTAAGGTCGACGCTTGCCTTCCCGGTCAGATCCGTTTTGCGCGCGGGGTCTTTCAGGATCGGGCCCAGATCAAGATTGCGAACTGTCACGTCCCCGACCGCCGATTGGCCGGGTGTCAGCACGTCGGCCGTCAGCCTGGCTGTGACCTGTCCAGCCGAGGATCGGACGTTCATGTCGACGCCGAGCCGATCCATCGGGCCGCTCACGTGGGCCTCGAAGGCCGGTTGCAGTGCGACCCCGCCGAGCGCCGGGACCAGCCGGGCGATCTCGGGAAGCGACACTTTCTCGGACGAGACGTCGAGCTTGAACACCGGCTTGTGCAGATAGTGCTCGATTGACCCGTCAACGCTCAGGTCGGATTCTTCGGTCCGGAGCGCGAGGCTTTCGAAGAAGATGGTGTCGTTCCGAACCGAGACATGACCGGACAGCTCGTTCAGCCCGATCGCCGGGTCCGAGCCCCGGAAGGTCACCTGCGTGATCTCCAAGGAGTAGTGGACCGGCTCGTACTTGAATGACAGTTTCGCGTCCACTTCGTCGAAGCGTTTCGGGATCTGAACCCCGCTCGTTCCGACAGGACCATCCACGACGACCGAGGCATCGGTCACCTCGATCCGGTCGATTGTGATCGGCGACGCGGGGCCTTCACGGTCGGCCTCCTGCTCCTGCTTCTTGACCAGCCGGCTGATCGACCAGGCGTCACCGTCGCGCTTCAGGTACAGCATCGGCCGGTTGAGCCGGATGTCGTCGAGCGACACCCCCCCGGCGATCATCTGGAACACGTTGTAATCGAGCCCGAGATCTTCGACCGCCACGACCTCGGTGCCGTCGAGCGAGATGCCGACGTTCTCCATTTCGATGCCGAAAAACAGATTGCCGCCCAACCGCTCGATCGATAGCTCTCCGTTCAGATACTTGGTCGACTCCTCGATGATGTAGCCGCGCAGCCAGTTCTTGAACCAGGCGGTCTGCGACACGATGATCGCCGCTGCGGTCGCCCCGACGATCAGGGTCACGACGATGACGAGCACGTGGAGAAACCGCCTGACGATTCTCATCAGAACGCCTGTCCGATGCTGAAATGCAGCCGCCAGCGCCGCGACTGCGGATTGCCGTCCACCAGCAGGCCGGGAATCGGATTGAGCTGGTAGCCGAAGTCGACGCGCACCGGTCCGACCGGCGTCTGGTAGCGGAGTCCCGGACCGATCGCATATCGCAGATCACCGAAATCAATCACCCACCCGTCGGTCCAGACGTTCCCGCCGTCCAGGAACAGCACGCCGCCGAAATTGCCGCGGAGCACGGCACGCAGCTCCGTGCTGAACGCGAACATCGTGTTGCCGCCAATCGGATACCCCGAGCCGCTGAGCGGGCTGATCTCGTAACGGCCCCAGCCACGATTGCTCGAGGCGCCGCCCAGGAAGTACTTCTTCGAGAACGGAACGTTCTTGGGGTCCTCGCCGGCTTGATCGATGTTCCCGATCTGGATGCGATTGGCGATGACGATCGACTCGCCGAGCGGCAGATAATGGCGCACATCCCCTGAGAGCGCGTAGTAGTTGTACGAACCCGGCAGCAGGCGCCCCGCGGTTTCGGCGTGGGCCGCCAGCTGATAGCCGCGCCGCGCGTTCAGGACGTTGTCAGAGGTGGAATGTTGAAAGTCAGCTGAGATCGCGTTCAGCACGCCTTCCTGCTTGCCGGTCGTGGGATCCAGGCCGAGCGCTATCAGCTCGTCGCGCAGCGTCGGGTCGTTGAGGGCCTCATTCGAGATCGAGCTGCTGTTCTCCTCCGTCATGATCGACAGCGCCCACGATGTCCTCGTCGTGCTGCGGTGGGTGAGCGTCGCTTTCGAGCCCCCGACAATCGATTGATAGGCTGGTGTGAACGTGCGCCAGAGCTGCCCTTCCAACCCAGCCGAGAAGTGTGGGGAGAACACGTACGGCTGCAGAAAGTCGAGGCGGATTCCGCGATCCAGCGCGGAGTACCGCCCGTGGATGCCCCCCGATCGTGCACCGCCCAGGAAGTTCACGTGGTGATATTCGGCGTCGACGCGCCCTTTTTCCTCCGTGCCGTAGCCGACGCCGAAGTTGACCCGTTGGTGTTTGCCTTCGGCGACCGTCACGCGGATCGGCACCTCCGACGTTTCCGTCTCCGGGCTCACAGTCTCGATGTTGACGAACTGAAACAGCTCCATCTGGTAGAGCTGGCGCTGCGTCTCCTGGACCACACTGCGCCGGTACATCTGACCCGGCCGGAAGTTGAGCTTCCGCAGGATCACGCGGTCGCCGACCGAGTTGTTGCCGGCGATCTCGATGGGGCCGAAATAGGCCAGCGTTCCGGGCATCGCTGCGAAGGTGATGGCCACCTCCTTCGGCGTGCCGCCAGGCTCCTCTTGCGAATCGACCTTCGCATAGGGATGGCCGTTGTCGCGAAGCTCGTTGACCGCGAGTTCGTGGGTCGTAATGACGAAGGCGCGGTCGCGCGGCTGCCCGACTTTGAGCGGCGCCCGTTCCTTCAGGGCGGCGAGACGGTCGGCGGGAACGTCTTCGAACCCGGTGAACTCCACCGCCTTCACCAGGACCGGCTCACCCTCGGCGACGCTGATGGCGATCTCGACTGCATCCTGGGCGTCGTTGAGCTTGACGTCGAACACGGTGACCCGGGCATCGGGATAGCCGCGGTCGGCGTAAAACGCCTCAATCCGCTTCAGGTCAGCGTCGAATCGGCCACGATCGAAGTAATACTTACGCCCCCAGGGCAGCCGTGAGCTTTGGCGCGTGGCCAACGCCCCGCGGATGCGCGCTTCCTCGACGGCTTCTACCCCCGTGAAGTCGAGCTTTTTGACCTGCACCGCGCCCTTTTCCCGACAACCCGCCACCGTCAGACAGGCGGCAAGCAGGAGAAGGGTGTGTAGCGCGCGACACATGCGTCCAGCATAGAACCACAAGCCGTGCCACGGCGCGAAGGGTCGAAGGTAGCTTTGGAGGTCGGGCGGGGCGAGTGGGCTTGGGTGCTTTACTCGCGCGTGATGGTGGTCGTTCGTGTCGAGGTGGCAGCCAGGAGAATACCCAGCCCGATCACGATTATCGCCGTGATCATCAACCACATCGTTGAGATGCGAGCAAGGATGCCGGCCTGCCACAGGGCGAGGCCGGCACCGATCACGAGTAGAAAGTAGCCGATCAGGTAGAGGTGGACGAAGCGCATTCCCCTACTTCTGGAGATTCACCGTCATCGCCGCGCGGCGGTTCAACCGGCGCGTTTCCTCGCGGCTGTTGTCGTGCCTCGGCCGTTCCTCTCCGTAACTGACCGTCGACAGCCGCGCTGCGGGTATCCCGCGGCTCGTCAGATATTCGCGGACCGAGCTGGAGCGACGATCGCCGAGCGCCAGGTTGTATTCGGCCGTGCCGATGTTGCAGGTATGGCCCTCAATCTGAATCCGCAACGCAGGGTCAGCCTGGAGCGCCTTGACGGCCTCGTCCAGCACGCGCTGCGCCTCGGGCCGCAACGTCGACCGATCGAAGTCGAAGTGCACGTCTTCGAACGTGTACTGCTTCACAGGCGGTCGTGCGACCGTGATGTTCGTGGTCGCCTGCGCTTTTCCACCCTTGCCGTCTTCCACCGTGACCGTCGCGGGAACAGTGCCTTCCTGCTGACCGGCGGTCCACTGCGTCTGTCGTTCGGCCGGGTTCTGGAACGTGCCGGTTGGCGCTGACCAGCGATACGTCAGCTGATCGCCATCCGGATCCTGGGCGTTCGCGGTAACGGTCGAACGGCCGCCCGGCTCGACCGTGCACGGGTCGCACGCCGCCGTGACGGTGGGCGGACGGTTGACTGCCGGTGGTGGTGGTGGCGGCGGCGGTGGCGGCGGTGGCGGCGGCGGCACGTAGACGCGGACCCCCGGGTGGTAGCCAATGCGCACCTGCCAGTCGGTGAAGTCCCCCAGCGTCCCCAGCGTGTCGTCGTCGGTGACGAAGTCGTCGCGGTCTTTCAACGGCACGTTCATGCTGACGCCGCCACCGATGAAGAAGCCGTTCCGCGCCTGCCAGGTGAGGCCGGCCGTCGCGCGCGTGAGCCCTTTGGTATCGGTGACGGTCGGGGCAAATGACCCGTCGGTTCCCATGAGCGAGCCGGAGGTGATGGTCGTATCACCGCTCGGCATCGTGCCATTCAGCTCGAGGACGCCCCGCAGCGGGCTGCGCGAAGCGAACCCGGCGCCGATGCCCCATCGGAATGCGCCGCCCGGGATTTCGATATCGTCCGGGCTGCCACGGAACTCCCAGCCTGCGTTGCCCGCAACCTCTAAATAGCGGTTGTACTCCTTGCTGAAGACGGCGTCGAAAATGAAATCGGGCTTGCCGGTGCTCGCACCGAAATCCTCGTCACCGGTCGGCGCCTTGAAGATGCCCCGCAGCGCGATGGCGGCGGGCTGCTGGCGGAACTCCGACCAGAGATTGACCTTTGCGCCGAGGTAAAGGTCGCCGACGTTGTCGCCGCTCCAGCCCCGCGTCACCCGCGGGTTGCGGTCGACGATCCCGCCGTACTTGGGATCGGGGTTGAAGAGCGGACGGAGGTCGCGATCGACGCGCGTATCGAACAGGAAGGATCCGAAGATCTCCGCCCGATCGCGGACGCCAACGCCGAACGTGCCGGCGAAGTCGCCGACGTTGGTGAAGCCGTGGATGTAGTTCGTGCCGCGTCGGTAGCCGCTGACCGACCACTTACCGTGACCGAGCACCTCGCCGGTCGGCACAAACCACAACCCAGTGTCGCCGAAGAACGTCGTCGTGGCGGGACGGGTCTCGCTGTCCGCCGTTGTCGACGTCTGCGCAGGCGACGATGTTTGGGTGCCAGGCTGATTCTGTGCCGTGGATGTCCCTGAAGAAGCGGTCTGAGCGCCCGCGGGTATGGCTCCGAGGAGCATCAGGGCCCAGGCCACGGCTACGAGTCTTGGCATTGTTTGTCGCCTCCAGTGTGTCCCGATCGACCGGCACATCGTCCCCCTAGATTACTGCGAGTTCTCGTCGATATTTGGAGTTGTTGCCATGGGCTGCGGCGGAACGATTAGACGTCCCCGGCCACCCCGGCTGACCTGACCGCCCTTGCGGCCGGCATTTCGCGCTTCGTCGGCGGTCCATTCGTGGGCCGTCCCTTTTTCGTGCGCGGCGCGTCCCCCCTTGCTGGCGATCTCGCGCTGCTTTTCGGGGGACATTGAGGCGAAGCCACGACGTTCCTTGCGTTCTCCAGTATTCACCGTTCAGACCTCCGTGACTGGTCCACCGTTCAGGCAGACCCTCTGGCACCCCAGCGTTATCAAAGACTATGCCCAAGGCCCAGAACGGTTTCACACTGCAACTGATTGATTCGTTGCGAGTTACTGAAGAGGCTGTGAAGGTACTCTATGGACGGTTGCAGCGGTTTGCTACAGAAGGGCTGGTAAAAAGTAGCAAATAGCTTCGCTGTTGAGCTTGTCGTGAGGATGAGCTTGGGGCTACTTGGTTTGCTGCGGGACGTACCCGGGAGGGAGGGCGGCACTCTCGCCGAAGAAGAAATCTTCCATATGTTTGGCAACGAGCTCCTGTGCTTCCTTCTGCCACGGCATCAGGCGGTACTCGTTGAGAATCATCTTCATCCGATCTTCCCAGAGCTTCCAGGCATCGACCGAGACCTGCTCATAAATGCGCTGGCCGAGCTCACCGGGCCACGGCGGGGAATCCAGGCCAGGCAGCTCTTTCTGGAATTTCACACAAAAAACCTTGCGGCCGCTCTTGTTGCTCGCCGCAGCTGGAGGCGGGGTGGGTCCGGCGCAATTAGCCATGGACGGATTGTAGCACCCGCACTTCGGGGTCGATGTCGAAGGCGAGACAGTCGTGGGCCGTCCGAAGGGCGTTCACCGCGGTGCCCGCGGTCTCGGCGCGGACGAAGATGAAGCCCAGATAGCTGGCCCCTTCCGGCAGCGGGACGAGCACCTGGTCGGGCTTGGCCGTAATCCGGATGTCGGTGACGCCGTTCACGGCGCGCGCCGCGTCGAGTCCGGAGACGTCACGAAGGACGCCGCGGCGGGGGATCGGGATCATCATGACTCCCGACGCTGAGCGCTCCCGCTGGTAGCGGGTGACGTTCTGGCCAATCGCATGTCGCAGCAGCAGTTCTTCGAGCGACATGACGGAGCCGAGCGCCGGATCCTCGAATCGCAGCGCCTTCGCGCACAGGCCGCCAATCGGCCGCGCCGCGACCTCGAGCACAAAGACTCCCCGCTGATTGACGCGGCACTCTGCGTGAATCGGACCGTGACTGAGCCCCATCGCATTTGCCGCCCAGGCCACTTCGTCGCTGATCGCCTCCTTGACCCGTTCGGCTTCCGACGAGGGCGTGACGTAGATCGTCTCCTCGAAAAATGGTCCGTCGAGCGGATCCGGCTTGTCGAACAGCGCCAGCGTCCGCAGCCGGCCCGAGGTCATCAGCCCTTCGAGGGCGAACTCTCGTCCTTCGATGAACCCCTCGATGACCACGCGGTCGTGAATGTCGCTTCGCTCGCCGCGGATGTCCGGCGCTTTCACGAGCGCGCGCAATCGATTGACTGCGGCCACCAGCGAGGGTTCGTCGTCGGCGCGCATCACGCCGCGGCTGCCGGACAGGCCGACCGGCTTGATGACACACGGAAAGTCGACCGGCAGGATCGAGCGAGGGTCGTCGGCGAGATCGATCGACCGGAACCACGGGACGAGCAGCCCGGCATCGCGCAGGCGCTCACGCGTCAGACATTTGTTGCGGGCGACCGTCACCGCCGCCGTTGAATGCCATTTGAGCCCCAGCGCCTCGCACGCGGCCGCCGCGATGATGGCCGGCCGATCGCCGACCGCCAGCACGCCGTCAATCGGCTTCTCGGCGGCCGCCTTGACGATGTTCTCGACCGACCAGCGTTCGTGATGGAAGCGGATCGGCAGCGCCGCGTCCTGCCAGGGATCGTCCAGCACATTGCAGCGGTCGGTTGCCAGGACCAGGTCCACTCCCAGACGTTCGGCCGCTGCCCCGAACGCTCTCGTCTGATACCCGGTCGTCGTGGCTAATAGCAACACTCTACGCATCAGCACCCTGCCGCGAAGCCGCCCAGCACGTCGGGGCGCATCCTAAATCAGAGCCACCTGCTCTGGGTTGGGTTCCGCTCAACAGTCCCAGGGTTCGTTGAGGTACGGCACGGTCGTCCGATCGCGTACGGGTCGCTCACGCAGTCTCGAGACTCCGCTCCGACCGTGTGCCAGATCGCTGATCTCCTCGAACAGCTCACGCCGCGGAGCGTTGAGCCTGCCGCCAACCCTTGCCGCGATCTCCTCGTGCAGCCGATCGACTTCAGGGTCCGGGTGGATCCATCGATACGTCAAGGTCGTCGGATCGAACGCTCCCGCGACGCGGCGGACCTCATCGAGCTCGAGCATCCGTGAGCCCTGCGGAATCAACAGCCGGATGGCTAGCTGAATCGACGCAACGTGATCGATCAGGCCGGTCGATTCAATCGTGTCCAGGAGATCGCAGTACCCGTCCAGGCTGGTCCAGGGGTGAAAGGCGACGAAGGTCGGCACCAGCGTCAGCCGCGTCGCTCGAAAGAGATCCACCACCTCGAGGAAGTGGCCGCGCGTGTGCCCCTTCTGAAGGAGCGCGAGGACCCGGTCGTCGAGCGACTCCACAGCGCTCGTGACGAACAGGCAGCCGGTCTCGCGCAGCCGCGGCAGCAGCAGCTGATGCCGCAGCAGGTGCTCGATCTTGATCGTCACGTCGTAGGTCACGGCCGGATGAGCGGACTGGAGCCCTTCGACGATCCGCATGGCGTGCGTCGGACCATTGAAGAAGTCGGGATCGCCGAAGGTGATGTGGCTGGCACCGGCCTGGACCTGCGCGGCAATATCCGCGAGGACCACCTCCGGCTGGACGACCCGGAAGTGTCCCTCGTAGACGGGCACGATCGGACAGTGGCGGCACAGATGCCGGCAGCCTCGCGAGGCCTCCGTATAGCCAACCGTGCGCCTCGTTCCATCGCTCGTCTGGAGCGTCGCATAGCGCGTCAACGGCGGCAGACCCGCACGGTCGGGGACGAGGAAATGAAGGCGAGGCAGCGTTGTTCGTTCTACGTTCGTCGTTCTGCGTGCTACGTTCTGGGTCCCCGATTGATCGCGCACCTCGCGGGTGAGCCGCGTCAGCTCCTCCTCGAACTCCCCGCCGAGCACCTCGTCGACGCCCAGGTCGCGCAGCCATTGCGCATTGAGGGGGGCGTAGACGCCGTAGGCACAAATCCGCGCTGACGGGTTCTGCGATCGCACGGCGCGAATGACCGGCTCCGCCAGCCGCGTCGCGGTGTGCATCGGCAGATGAAACGCGATGAGGCCGGCGCGCTGGACGTCTTCAGGGTCCAGCTTCTGCTTCGCGACGTCTGCCAGCTGGACGTCGATGCCCTCGCGACGCAGCCACGCGGCAGGGGACGCCAGACCAAACGGCTGGCGGCCCATTTCGTACGTGGAGATGAGAAGGGCACGCATGATCAGAATTCGTGAATTCGTGAATTGGTGAGTTGGTGATTGGCGAAGTCACCAACTCTCCAATTCACAAACTCACCAATTCTCTATATTGTGTCATCTATGAGCGTGCCGCTGGTGGCCAAGGTCTCCGGCCCTACGCAGTCCCTGGAAGACCGGGCCTTTTTCGGCCATCCACGCGGCCTGTCGACGCTGTTCTTCACCGAGATGTGGGAGCGCTTCAGTTATTACGGCATGCGCGCCCTGCTGATCCTGTTCATGACGGCTGCGCCGGCAACCGGTGGGCTTGGATTCGACACCGCGACCGCCGGGGCGGTCTATGGGCTGTACACCTCGATGGTCTACCTGCTGACGCTGCCGGGCGGCTGGATTGCCGACCGCTGGCTGGGGCAGCGCCGCGGCGTGCTGTACGGCGGCATGCTGATCGCCAGCGGCCACTTCAGCATGGCGGTCCCGTCGCTCACCACTTTCTATCTCGGGCTCGTGCTCATCGTCATCGGCACCGGCCTGCTCAAAGGCAACATCGCCGTGCTGGTCGGGAAGCTCTATGCGCCCGACGACATCCGGCGCGACGCGGGCTTTTCGATCTATTACATGGGCATCAACCTCGGCGCGTTCCTTGCGCCGCTGGTGTGCGGCTACCTCGGACAGCGCGTCAACTGGCACCTGGGCTTTGCCGCGGCCGGTGTCGGGATGGTGCTCGGCCTCATCCAGTACCTCGCTTGGCTCCCGTCATCTCGGCGATGCCGGCGTCGCGCCGGCCGCCAGCAGCTCACCCGCCGCGGCCGTCGCCGCGCGGCGTCAGGCGATCAACTGGAGCGTCGGCGGACTGATCGCGATCGCCTTGTTCGGCGTCCTCGTCGCGACCGGAGCGGTGAACGTTTCGGCGGCGCAGATCGCGGAGTGGGTCGGCTGGTCGCTGCTTGCCGGCACGGTCGCGTTCTTCGGCTGGCTCTATCTCGATCGATCCTGGACGCCGCAGGAGCGCGGACGCCTGTACGTGGTCGGGGTCTTTTTCCTGGCTGCGGCAATCTTCTGGTCGGTGTTCGAGCAGGCGGGATCGACGCTGAATTTATTTGCCGACCGGGCGACCCGCACCACCATCCTCGGCTGGAACTTCCCCAGTTCCTGGTTCCAATCTCTGAATGCGCTGTTCATCATCGTCTTCGCGCCAATGTTCGCGTGGCTGTGGATCACGCTCGGCTCGCGGCAACCGCCTGCCCCGGCGAAGTTCTCGTTCGGCTTGATCGGAGCCGGGCTCGGTTTCGTGATTCTGATTCCGGCGGCGATGGCGGCGACCAACGACAGCCAGGTCAGTCCGCTGTGGCTGACCGGCACCTATCTCATTCACACATGGGCCGAGCTGTGCCTGAGCCCCGTCGGCTTGAGCTCGATGAGCAGGCTCGCGCCGGTGCGGATTGCCGGTCTGATGATGGGCGTGTGGTACCTCGGCTCGTCGGTCGGCAACTACATCGCCGGCCAGCTCGCCGGCTTCTACGAGGAGATGCCGCTTGCGGAGCTGTTCGGCGCGGTCAGCGTCCTGCCGATCGCGGCGGGCATCGTACTGCTGCTCTTGTCGCGCAAGTTCGCCGCGATGATGCATGGAGTGAAATAGATTGCAGATTTCAAATTGCAGATTGCCGATTGCAGTCTGAAATTCAATGGCGCTCGAAGAATACAAACGCAAACGCAACTTCGCCAAGACGCCAGAACCCGAAGGCAAGGTCGCGGCGCGCGCGGGAGACCAGCGTTTCTTCTGCGTCCAGAAACACCTCGCCAGCCATCTGCACTACGACTTTCGCCTCGAGCACAACGGCGTGCTGCTGTCATGGGCGGTGCCGAAGGGGCCATCGCTCAACCCGAAAGACAAGCGCCTGGCGATGAAGGTCGAAGACCATCCCTTCGACTACGGTGAGTTCGAGGGGGTGATTCCGGAAGGCTACGGCGCCGGCATCGTGATGCTGTGGGATCGCGGCACCTGGACGCCGGAATCGCCCGATGTCGACGCGGCGCTCAAGAAAGGCGATCTGAAGTTCACGCTCAACGGCTACAAGCTCAAAGGTTCGTGGGTGCTCGTGCGGACCGGCGGCAGGAGCGCACCGCCACCGACCGGTCAGAAGTCGGGTCGCTGGGGCGACCCGCGCGGCGATGCGCGCAGCTGGCTCCTGATCAAACACCGCGACGACTGGTCCGGGGAGCTCGACATCACCGCGTTCGCGCCACGAAGCGTCAAGAGCGACGGCGACTTCGAGGACATCCTGGGAGAGGAGACCCCCGCCATCTGGATCTCGAACCGGCCGGCGAAAGGCGGCGAGGCGGGCGCCATGCTCGGGCAGATTATCGAGCGGGCCGCCAGGTTGAAGTCCGGGCGCGCCGAGCCTCGATCGTCAGCGCCCTCGCGAAAACGCGGGCCGTCGAAGAAGAGCGCGGCGCCTCGGCGCAGCGCGCGGACCTCGAAGAAAAAAGCCTGACAGCCTTACGGCGAGACGACGCGCAGGTTCGTCGGCGCCGCCGGTACCGACGGAGGAGCGCTCTGCACGACGGCCAGCGTCGCCGTCGCAATCGTCAACGCTCCCGACCGTTGCGTCGTACCGGTGTTCGCCGTCACCGAATAACTGACCGTCCCGTTTCCGCTGCCGCTCCCCCC
Source organism: uncultured Acidobacteriota bacterium (assembly GCA_963728825.1). GTDB lineage: Bacteria > Acidobacteriota > Vicinamibacteria > Vicinamibacterales > CAVVIG01 > CAVREM01. The sequence goes on along the minus strand of CAVSLA010000004.1, from coordinate 87,065 downwards.
GGACGTGATGGTGATCCAGGGCTGATTGTCGGTCGCCGTCCAGGAGCATCCACTCGCAGTCGTGACCGTGGCCGTAGCGGTGCCGGCCGTCGCGGCCATCGATTGAGAGGACGGCGACACGGTGTAGGTACAGGTGATGCCGCTTTGCGTGACGTTGATGTTCTGACCCGCTACCGTCAACGTTCCGCTGCGAGTGGACGTGCTGCTGTTCGCAGTCACCGAATACGAGACGGTGCCGTTGCCACTGCCCGCCGCCCCCGACGAAATCGACAGCCAGCTCAGATTTTCCGTCGCCGTCCACGCGCAGCCGCTGCCGGCAGTCACCGTGACATTGAACGTGCCACCAGCCGTCCCGACCGGCTGTGAAGAAGGGGAAGTGGCGTAGGTGCATGTCGGTGGTGCGGCCCAGGTGAAGGTGTTCGAGGGTGCGCTTCGGCCCAGGCCGCCAGGTCCGACCGCGGCAACAGTCGCCGAGTAGTTGATGCCAGCCGTGGGAAGCGGCACCAGAATCGATGAGAGGGTGAGGCGAATGACGCCATCCGGGTCGACGCTCGGCTTGCCGAATGGAACCGTTTGAAACGGCGCCTGAGCGCCGATCAGAAACAACTCGAGTTGATATCCCGAGACGACCGGGACACCGTTGGCGACCGCGTTGTGATCGGCCGATGCGCCGAACTCCGCTCGCGTCGGGTTGACGGTTTGCGCATTGACGTCGGGAACTGCGCAGACGAGCGAGACCGCGATGAGGAAAATCGATCCGCCAAGAGACACCAGCCCCTTCAGCATCGGCACGACCTTTCGCGTTGCGCGCGGGGATGAGTCCGCGGGCGAGTGCTGGGGGCGCGATATGGTTGAGCAACAGGCGGGCCAGCTCTGGAACGCGCGCGTGAGGCGCTGGAACCGAAGCGAGCACGTGAGCGCTCGTCCGTTTTCCTACGCTCAGCCGCGAACGTTACACGGTTCGGGCGTTGTTTGGCTGCTACGCTTGAGCTAGGTGTGGATCGCTCTCAACGCACAAATCGCGCTTTCAGTTCCCCGATCCAATTGACGACGACGTTGATGGTCGCGGGGCCGCGCGGGGTCGCGTCGCGCTGTGGATGCTTGAGCATGAGAAACCGCTGGCCATCGGATGAGACGTCGAAGTTCCGTCCCTGGGTGTAGTAGTAGGCCGGCGCAGCGAACAGCAGGGTCGGCATGCCTCGAGTGAACGTTCCGGCTGTCTGAACCGGGACAGTCATCATGTTGGCGTTGTCATCCAGATAAAACAGCTCGCGGCCATTCGGTGCCCACACGGGCTTACTGCCGCTCGCCGACGAGATCTGGGTGCGACCGCTGTCCACGGCTGGAAAGGGGCGAACATATATTTCACGCCTGCCCGATTCGGTCGACTCGTAGGCCATCCACCGCCCGTCGGGCGAAATCGAGGCGTTGTCTTCCGCATACCCATCCCCGTGGAGAAGCGCCGTGGCAGTCCGGTTCTCCATCGACAGCAGGCCGATGTTGGGGCCGGCGCCGCGGCCGTCGTTGTCCCGGAACACCAGGTGTTGACCGTCACGGCTGATCGTGAGCGGCAGCTGATTGCTGGTGGCGCTGTCGGTCAGCTTCTGCGCCTCACTGCTGCCGTCGGCGGCCTGTGCGTACAACCCGGACGTCCCGCCCCGCGAAGAAGAAAACACGATGCGGGCGCTGTCAGGCGTCCACACCGGAAACATGTCCTGCGCTGGATCGAGCGTCAGCCGGGAGAGCGTGCGAAAGCGGATGTCCCACGTCCAGATGTCAAACTGCTGATCGCGGATGTCGAACGCGATCCGCGATCCGTCCGGCGACACGCGAGCCATCAGGTAGGCGCGCGCCGGCAGCCCCTGGATCGGCTCCTCCGTTCCCTGCCGGTTGACCCACACCGCGTTTCTTTGCTCGGTGGTGACATCGACGCCGGCTGGCACGTAGATGAGCGTGCCGCTCTCTGACACGGCGTAGTCAGCTGCCCCATCCGGTCTCATCGACAACGCGTCGACCACCGAAGCGGGCTCGCCAACGACCTCGAGCCGCTCCGGATCGAAGCGAACGGCCCGGAGGCCGCCTTCGTCGGCATAGACCAGATGCCCGGTTGCCACATATCTGGGCGCGCTCCCGCTCGGTATCAACGTCTTGTACGACCCGCTTGGGACATCGAGGACCGCGACCTGATTGTTGCCGCCGCCCGTGGCGGCGGTGACCGTGAACAGCACCGCACGGCCGCCGGGCAGGGCCGACGGCAGCGTGTGATCCCCCTCGCCCTTCGACCGATCGGGCTTCGTGAGGGCCCGGGGTTCACCGCCGTTGGCGCTGACGCTCAGCAGTCCCGTGGTGGGATCGCCGCTGGCGAAAACAATCGTGTCCTGGTCGGCCCAGGTCATACCCAGCGTCACGACCCCCGCCACACGCCGGCCCACCGTGGCGGATGATCCGCCCGTGATGGCGACCTTCTGGAGGTTGCCACCCTCGGTAAACGCCACCCACTTCCCATCGGGCGAGATGGCCGGCGAGGAAAGAATCGTCGAGGGATCAGTGAGCCGGAGCGGCTCCCACTGGTCAAGCTGCCGCACCCAGAGGGTCATGGCCGAAGCACGGCGTGTGAGATAGGCGATCTGTGTCCCGTCAGGCGAGATCGCGATGGTGGGCGAAGGGCTCGCTGGCGGAATGCTTTCCTCTCCACCGATCTGAATGACGAAGCGAGCCGGACGCGGCGGCTCGGGCGAGGGGCGCACGTACCACACGGCACCGCCCGCCAGGAGCGCTAACGCCAGGGCCGCCGCGCCGGCCACGGCGACGAACCGTGTGGACGAAGCCGTCCGCGCCGGAGGCAGATGGGCGGCCCCGCCGCCCTCTGCGATCCACTCGAGCTGACTGACCAGACCGCTCGCGGTCTGGCGGCGGTCCGTAGGATCTTTGGCGAGGCAGCGGTTGACCAGCCAGATGAGCGCCGGCGGGATGTCGCGACCGGGCGCGATCGGCGCCGGCTGATCTTTCAGGATCGCGCCGATCAAGCTCACTTGCGTCTTGCCTTGAAAGGCTTTGCGACCGGTGAGCATCTCGTAGAGCACGCAACCGAACGCGAAGATGTCGCTTCGGGCGTCGGCTTCTGCCCCCTCGAGCACTTCCGGAGCCATGTACTGCAGCGTCCCGAGAATCGCGCCCTGCCCGGTGACGTTCGGCGGCGTCGTCATGGTCGGCGTCTGTCCCTGCGTCACGCCGGCGACGGCACGCGAGGCGAAGCCGTGCGTCACGCCAGGTTTTGCCAGACCGAAGTCGAGCAGTTTCGCCCCGCCCTTGGTCAGCATCACGTTGCCCGGCTTGAGATCGCGGTGGACGATCCCGGCCCGGTGCGCCTGATCGAGGGCTTCGGCCACCTGGGTGGCGATCCGCAGCGATTCGGCCACCGGCAATTCGCCGCGCTGCAGCCGATCGGCGAGCGTCTCGCCTTCGAGATACTCCATGACGAGAAAGTTTTCGCCGACGTCGTGGAGCGTGCAGATGTGCGGGTGGGTCAGCTGTGAAATCGTCCGCGCCTCGCGGTCGAATCGCTGGCGGAACGCGGGATCTTCGGCCAGCGAGGGCGGCAGCACCTTGACCGCGACGATGCGATCGAGCCGGGTGTCGCGGGCTTTGTAGACCTCGCCCATCCCACCCGCGCCGAGGCTGCTGATGATCTCGTACGGACCGAGACGGACGCCAGGTTGCAGCGGCATCGTAAAGTAGTCGGATTATAAGGGCCGTCCCCGTCATCCGACACGTCTCTGACACGTCTCTGACACCGCTCCGACACCGCCCCGACACCGTTCCGACACAGTTCCGACACCTCTCGGAGATGGGTCTGACAACTCTCCGACCTTCATCGGACACATTTGCGACACAGGTCGGAGACGTGTCGGAGCTGGATTGACGTCAGGACAGCAGCCGCCGGGCGAGGACGCTCCAGACGGCGTACGCGAGACGGAGTCGATCGTGCCGTGCGATCTCGCCTCTCCAGAACTCCCCGCCAACCAGCTCGCAGTGGTCCGGCAGATTGCCCGGGGCGAGCGGCTCTTTATGCTCCAGCGCGTAGCGGCTCAGGATTTTGCTGGTCGGCCACTTCGTGTTGGTGATCACCACGTCGACCGGCCGGCGGATGGCCTCCTCGATGCGCGCGACCTGGTCGGCTGCCGTAAAACCGGCCATCCCGCGCCCTTCCGTGAGCAGATTCGCGACCAGGATCACCGGTCCCTTGACGTTCTGAAGCGCATCGGCCACGCCACGCACCAGAAAGATTGGCATCAGGCTGGTGTAGAAGCTGCCAGGTCCGATGGTCACCGCATCGAACTCGCCGATGGCCCTCGCGACGGCAGGATGAATCGCGACCGGCGGCTCGAGCCAGATGCGTTTGACGAGCCGGCCCGACGACTGCCCGGCATCGACCTCCACCTCGCCGCGCGTCACCGATCCGTCTCCGTATTCGGCACACACGGACGCCTGCTGGACGCTCACCGGCCACACCCGCCCGCGGCACCCGAGCAGCGCACGCAGGCCGTCAATCGCGTCGAGGAAGTCGCCACTGTAGCGCTGCATCATCGACAGGAGAAGATTGCCGCCCGTGTGCCCGCCGAGCTTGGCGTGTTCGAAGGTCGGCAGACGCGCCAGCAGCACCCGCCGCGCCTCGCGCGCGTTGCGGGACAACGCCAAGGCGCACTTCAGGATGTCGCCGGGCGGGAGGACGCCAAGCTCGTCGCGCAGCACGCCCGAGCTGCCGCCGCTGTCGAACATCGTGACCACGGCGTTGGCATCGACCCACGGGTTGCTCTTCAAACCGCCGAGAAGACTGGGGAGGCCGGTGCCGCCGCCGAAGCAGCCGACGTTCAGCTCGCGCATGCGCATTTTTCACATTCTACAATTGACTCATGCACATCCCCGACGCCGTTCACGCGCTCGAACGCGACCTTCGCGCCATCTTCGGCGATCGCCTCCGGTCACTCGTCGCGTACGCCGCGCTCGCTGGTGACGAAGCGACATCCACGCTGGCGGTCGTCGACGACCTGTCGGCCGCCGATTTGCACGTTTGCGTTGGCCACATGGCCAAGTGGGACGATGCAGGGCTCGAGACGCCACTCTTTGTGGCCACGCGCGAATTCGAGCGATCGCTCGATGCCTTCCCTCTCGAGTTCGGCGCCATCCTCGCCGATCATGTCGTCGTCGCTGGCTCCGATCCGTTCGCCGGTCTCCAGGTCGATCCGGCGCACGTCCGCCACGCTTGCGAGGTTCAGGCGCGCAGCCACCTGCTGCACTTACGTGAAGGCTTTCTCGAAACGCACGGCCGCGGCGATGCGCTCGGCGAACTGATCCTGCGGTCGGCCGCGCCGCTCACCGCTCTCCTCAAGAGCGTCGTCCGGCTCGAGGGCGCGATCGCGCGCGACGGCGAAGCGGCCGCGGCGTTGGTGGAACGGGAAATTGGTGTTCCCCCTGGCAGCCTGACAGGCATCGTCCGCCTCGCGAGGCGCAGCGACCTTCCTTCGGACGAGGCGCGTCGACTCTTCCCAGGTTACCTGGACGCCGTGCAGCGGCTGACGATTCACGTCGATCGCTGGAGTGCGGCGTGATTGAAGTCGTCAGTCGACAGTCGTCAGTCGTCAGTCGTCAGTCGACGCCCGTCGTCAGTCGTCAGTCTCAGTCGACAGTCAAAGTCGTCGGTCGGTTGCGGATCGCTGCGGCCATCTGCGTGGCGATGGCGGTGTCCGGCTTCAGCGTCACGGTGAGCTCACAGACGCAGGTCCGTCTGCCCGAGCTCACGCAGCCGGTCAACGACTACGCCAACGTCGTCGATCCGGCGGAAGAACAGCAACTCGAGCAGCTGATTCGCAGTCTGCAGGCGGCCACCGGCGACGTGGTGGTGGTTGCCACGGTCGCTACGGTGGCGCCGTTTGCGGATGCCCGCGAGTACGCCGTCGAGTTGTTCGAGAACCAGGGCCGCGGCATCGGCGAGCGAGGCAAGGACAACGGGGCCCTGATTCTGGTCGCGTTGAAGGAGCGCCGCGTCGAGATCGAGGTGGGCTACGGGTTGGAGCAATGGATCACCGACGGATTCGCCGGCGAAACCAGCCGCGACTACATGGCGCCGGCATTCCGGGCCGGCCGTTACGGCGCCGGGCTCATCAGCGGAACGTCACGCATTGTGCAGCGGATTGCGGAAGGCCGCAATGTCGAGCTGACCGGCATCCCAAGCCGACCGGAGCGCTCGCGGGCTCCCGTGCGGATTCCGGTGCCGCTCATCATCGCGATCATCGTCGCGATCGTCCTGCTGAGCCGGCGCGGGGGCGGCCCACGTCGTGGTGGGCGACACTGGGGACGCGGCGGCTGGAGCGGCTGGTCGAGCGGGGTCGGACCGTTTGGCGGCGGCGCCTGGACACGTGGCGGGTTTGGCGGCGGCTTCGGCGGCGGCGGCTTTGGCGGAGGGTTCGGAGGCTTCGGGGGCGGGCGCTCGGGCGGGGGCGGAGGCGGAGCGGGGTGGTGAATCTACAATTAGGAATTGGGCATTAGGAATTCCGAATTCCGGGCGAACGTCAGACCTTGGAATGGAATGGTGAGGACGAGATGCTGATGACGAGAAGGAACGCGACGCGGTTGCTGGTGATGCTGCTGGCGCTTCCGATGACCGGCTGCTCGTACAACCGGTTCGTGACACAGGAAGAGGCGATCAAAGCTCAATGGGCCCAGGTTCAGAATCAGCTCCAGCGCAGGAATGATCTGATCCCGAACCTCGTGGAGACCGTCAAGGGATACGCGCAACACGAACAGCAGGTCTTCAGCGACATCGCCGACGCGCGGGCGAAGCTGCTGAGCGCGCGGTCGCCGGAGGAAACCATCGCGGCAGCGAATCAGCAGACCAGCGCTCTCGGCCGCCTGCTGGCAATCGTCGAGAACTATCCACAGCTCAAGGCCAACGAACAGTTCAATCGCCTGATGGACGAGCTGTCAGGAACCGAGAATCGTATTGCCGTGGAACGCATGCGCTACAACGAAGCGATCCAGACGTACAACACGTCCCGCCGCCGGTTCCCGGCCAATGTCACGGCACGGCTGTTCGGCTTCAAGGAGTATCCGTTCTTCGAAGCGCCGCCGGCAGCGCAGCAGGTGCCGAAGGTGACCTTCACTCAGCCTTGACGCCGATGGACGGCTCCTGGGAACGCGTCCTCTGGCGGCGCCGCTTTGCGGGTTCTACCTACGCGCTGACCGATCTGCGGGTCTGGTCGGCGCGGCGCGGCCTCGTCACCGAGATCGCGTTACAGGATGTGGAAGACGTTGAGCATGCACGCTCACGGCTCGACCGGGTGTTGAGGACGTCCACGGTCATCGTCCGTGCACGTGCCGGCCGACGGCCGGCGATCTATTTCCGTCACGTTCGACACGGTGCGCAGCTGGCGGCGCTGATCGAATTGCTGTCGGGCGATCCGCAGGCGTCGCTGGACGCGGCTGCGGTTCAGGCGGCGCTGGCCTGGGAGCCGGCCGATACACCCCTCCCCTATCAGGCGATCGCGGTCACGGTGGCGGCGATCCTGGCAGTGTTCGTCGTGACGGTCGGGCTGCAGTCTTCGTCACCCCCAGCCGTCCGCTACGCGTCGGACGACCCGATTATTCTCGACGGCCACAAAAGGGCGGACGCGGACATCGTGGCGTTCATGGAATCGGTGGTCATGCCCTGGGCCCGGAGAGCGCTCGGACCGATTGTCGGCGGGGCCGAGCAGGTCACCTGCGCCACATGCCACGGCACGGCCGCCCCCGAGCGCGACTGGCAGATGCCGGCGGTCGCGGCTTTGCCCGAGCCCCATTTCAAGCAGCTCGGATGGGAACTGTACGGCGGCACGATGGATGCTCAGACTCGGAATGCGATCTATGGATACCTCGCCGAATCAGATAAGCAGGCGCGGGCACGTTACATGCGTGAAGTCGTCATGCCGGGAATGGCCCGGTTGCTGCATCGCCCGACCTACGATTTCACGAAAAGCTATGAGTACAATCGCACGCGCGCGGCATTCGGGTGTTACCATTGCCACCGCGTGAACTGAACAGGATCCGCAAGAGCGAGGCGCGACGCGTGAACACCACGATCCTTCGGCGACAGACGGCAGTACCCTCGTCCGCCGTGTTGAGCAGATGGCAGGACCATCCGTGGACTGAGGGGATCAATGTCGATCGTCTGTCACCGCTCGATCGCCTGATCGTCAAGACTCTACACAGCACCTACGAAGTCGTCCTCGCGTCCGCCGGCTCTTCAGATGTCCTGGTTCGCGGCGGCGCCTTTTTCCCGCAGTTCACCCCGGCCCGTCTCGCAGGCAGCTCGCTCGGTGGCAGTTTCCTCAAGCTGCGGACCGTGCACGTCGGGTTCTGCGTCGAGTTCGCCGTCGAGAAACGGGTCATCGTCACCAGCCCGGTTCGCAGCATCACGATTGCCGCGGCCGACACCGGCGCGGACGTGATGTAGCGGCGGCCCGGCGCGGCCTTCGACCATGATCAAGGAAGGGTTGCTCGCGGAGTACGATCACGAGGTGGCAACCACGCGAAGACTGCTCGAGCGCCTGCCGGAGGAAGGCAGCCGCCTCGCGTGGAAGCCGCACGTGAAATCGATGTCGCTCGGCGGCCTGGCCACGCACATCTCCAACCTGCCGGTGTGGGGCGCGACGATCCTCAACGCGTCGTTTTTCGACCTGGCGGCGCTGCCGCCGGACATCGAGGAAAAGACCTCGCGCGGCGACATCCTGGCGGCGTTCGACGAGAACGCGAAGCGGACGCGCGGCTGGATGGATCGGACCGATGCCGAGTATCTGGACCGATGGACCCTCAAGCGCGGGACGCAGGAAATGTTCTCGCTGCCCAAAGTGGCCGCGTTCCGCAACTTCGTGATGCACCATCTCATTCATCACCGCGGGCAGCTGAGCGTCTACCTGCGGTTGAATGACATCCCGGTGCCGGCGATTTACGGGGCGTCGGCGGACGAGTGGTGACGCCCCCGGGCCCTCTCGCACACTAATTATTCGATCACGGTGACCAAGGTCACCTCGACCGCTTCGACCGGCGGCGGCTCACCGTCGAGGATGGCGCGTGCGCGTTCGAGATCGAGGGCACCGTCCCACTTCGCCACGATCATCGTCGCGACCGCGTTGCCGATCAGGTTGGTGATCGCCCGCGCTTCCGACATGAAGCGGTCGACGCCGAGCAGCAGCGTCAGCCCGGCGACCGGAATGGTGGGAAATGCGGCCAGCGTCGCGGCCAGCGTCACGAAGCCGCTGCCGGTGACGGCGGCCGCTCCTTTCGAAGTCACCAGCAACACCGCCAGCATGCCCAGCTCCTGGCCGAGCGTGAGTTCGACGCCGCTCGCCTGCGCGACGAAAATCATCCCCATCGCCATGTAGATCGCGGTGCCGTCGAGGTTGAATGAGTAGCCGGTCGGCACGACCAGCCCGACGACTGGTTTCGAGCAACCCAGATATTCCAGCTTCGCCATGATGCGGGGCAGCACCGACTCCGACGAAGAGGTGCCGAGCACGATCAGGATCTCTTCGCCGATGTACTTGAGGAATTTCACCAGGCTGAAACCGGCGGCCATCGCGAACGGCCCGAGCACCAGGAAGATGTAGGCGAGACACGCCAGATACACGCCGGCCATCAGCTGACCGAGCGAAACCAGCGAGCCGATCCCATAGCGGCCGACGGTGAAGGCCATCGCGCCGAACGCGCCGATCGGCGCGAGCCGCATGATCATCCCGACTATCGCGAACAACGCGTCCGACGCGGCGGCGATCAGGCCCACCAGCGGCGCGGCCGGCTCGCCCATCTTGAGGAGCGCCAGCCCGAACAGCACCGCGAACACCAGTACCTGCAGGACGTCCCCGCGCGCGAACGCACCGATCACGGTGTCGGGGATGATGTTGAGCAGGAACTCGACGGTCCCGCCCTGCTGCTGCGCGGTGGTGGTGTAGGCGGCCACGGCGCTCAGGTCGGCGGTCGCCGGATCGAAGCCGATGCCGCGGCCTGGCTTCATCACGTCCACGATCACCAGACCGATCGCCAGCGCGAACACGGTGGTGATCTCGAAGTAGATCAGCGCGCGCAGGCCGATCCGGCCGACCTGCTTCATCGCGCCCATCTGCGAAATGCCGACGACGACCGTCGTGAAGACGATCGGCGCGATCAGCATCTTCACGAGCCTGATGAAGCCGTCGCCGAGCGGTTTCATCGCCGCCGCCCGATTCGGATCGATGAACCCGAACGCGATGCCGATGGCAATCGCCACCAGCACCTGCACGTACAGGTTCGAATAGAATTTCTTCAGGGGATGCTCCCGAGCCATTCTACGCTGGACCCGTTTATCCCGCGCCGGGCGCTGCGCGGCGGTCATCGCATGACGCTCTACAGCTGGGGCGATCCGCGACGCTTTCCCCGGCTCCCCGCGCCGACGGTTCGCTACTTCGACGTCGCGCCCGATTCCCGGGTGCTCGCCCACTGCCACTGGCAGCCTCGCCCCTGGGAGCATCCGACCATCCTCGCCTTGCACGGGCTGAACGGGTCGAGCGACGCGCACTACATGAAGGGAATCGCGGTGAAGGCGTTCGCGCGCGGCATGAACGTCGTCCGGCTGAATCAGCGCAACTGCGGCGACACCGAACATCTGTCGGCCGGACTCTTCCATTCCGGGCTGACCGCCGACCCGAAGTTCGTCGTCGAAGAGCTCATTGACGTGGACGGTTTGCCGACGATCGCCGTGGCCGGCTATTCGTTGGGAGGCAATCTCGCGCTGAAGCTGGCGGGCGAATACGGCGACGCGGCGCCGCCGCAGATCAAGGCGTTTGCCGCCGTCTCACCGATTCTGGAGATCAGTCAGTGCGTCCGCGCCCTGGAACGGCGCGAGAACGTTCTCTATGAATGGAACTTCGTCCGCGGCCTGAAGCGGCGCATGAGACGGAAAGGCCGGCTCCGACCGGCCGCCTTCGATCTGAGCAAACTCACTCGCATTAAAACGGTGCGTGAGTTCGACGATGCGTATACCGCGCCGTACTTCGGCTTTGCGGACGCTGAGGACTACTATCATCGGGCCAGTGCGATGCGCGTCATCGATCGAATTCGCACGTCGACCTTGATCATTACCGCCGAAGACGACCCGTTCGTGCCGTCGCAGCCGTTCCGGGATCCGAAAGTCACCGGCAATCCCAACATCACGCTCCATGTCTGCCGGCACGGCGGCCACTGCGGCTTCGTCGGGCCTCGAAACGGCGGCGAGGATGACGGCTACTGGGCCGAGAATCAAATCGTCGAATTCGTCGCGAGCCGCATCGTCTGCCGGGCCTAGTCTAAGAGGCCGGCCTCCGTCCGGAGGGCGCACCTCTTAGGTGCGCCGCTGGATATCGAGCTTCTCCATCAGCAGCTTCGCGAACTCCGGTCCTTTTCCTTCCTCCTCGTGCTTGAAGTAGACGTAGACGTCTCTGCAGTGGCTGGTCTCCCGGGCGATCGTCTCGGCCCAGCGTGCGATGTCGTCCGGGGTATAACCCTCGTCGCGCAGGCGGAAGTAGGCGTAGTCAGCCGTCACGCGGACCGGCGTCGAGAGCTTCTCGCTGTCCGCCACGCAGAGCGCGATGTTTCGTCCGGCCAGGCACTGGAATACATCGTCGTCCAGCCATGACGGATGCCGGAATTCGAACGCAGCGCACACCCGCGACGGCAGCTCGGTCAGGAACGCTTCGAGGAGCGGCAGATCTTTCTTGAGGTTCGGCGGCAGCTGAAACAGCAGCGCGCCGAGCTTGTCGCCAAGTGTGGCCGCCACGAGGCAGAAGCGCGCGACCAGCTCGCCCGACGTTCTTCAACCGGCTGTCATGTGTAATCCGGCGCGGGGCTTTCAGGGTCAGCCGATAGGCAGCCGGCGTCTGCTCCGCCCAGCCACCGACCAGCTTTTCGTTCGGCATCCGGTAGAAGGTGTAGTTGATCTCGACCGTCGGAAACCGCGCCGCGTAATACGGCAGCATCTTCGCGGCCGGCAGATCGGCCGGATAGAAGCTGCCCTTCCATTCGGGGTAGTTGTAACCCGATGTTCCGATCCAAATCATTGGCTCTGCCACTGCTCCGACACAGCTCCGACCTCGCTCTGACACCGCTCTGACAGCGCTCCGACCCGTCGACACCGCTCCGACAGTGCTGCGACCTGGTTCCGAAGCCGCTTCGACACGAGGGTGGCGGACCTCACTGTAAACTACACCTATGCGCATTCACAAAGTGTGCTCGGTGGTGCTGCTGCTCGCGATGATTGCGTGCAGAGGGGGCGATGAGCGCGAATACACCCTGCAGGGGCAGATTCTCTCCATCGCCCCGGATCGCTTGAGCGCCGACGTCAAGCACGAAGAAATTAAAGGGTTCATGGCGGCGATGACGATGCCCTACAAGGTGCGCGACGCCGGCGAGTTCAAGGACCTGAAGCCTGGCGATCTGTTCACCGCCACGCTCGTCGTCGTCAGCAACGATGCCTACCTGAAGGACGTGAAAAAGGTCGGCGAGGCGCCGCTCGAGACCGCCGCTGCGCCGGCTGCGCCGTCCGCCTCATCTGGTTTCGAATTGCTCAAGCCGGGCGAAGCGGTCCCGGATGTCCCGCTCGTCGATCAGGAAGGTCGCACGCGGAGCATCGCGTCGTTGAAGGGATCGCCGGTGGTGCTGACGTTCATCTACACGCAATGCCCGCTGCCGACTTTCTGTCCGCTGATGGATCGGCACTTCGTCACGATTCAGAAACAGCTGCAGAGCGATCCGAAGCTGGCGCGCGTGCACCTGGCAACGGTCAGCTTCGATCCGGTCACGGATACGCCCGCGGTGCTCAAGAAGCACGCCGAGCAGCTCGGCGCCGATACCACGCGCTGGAGCTTCTTCACCGGGAATCGCGACGACGTCGATCGCTTCGCTTCGCGCTTCGGGGTGTCAATCGCGCGGGATCTGTCCGATCCGAAGAACATCACGCACAACTTGCGGACGGCGATCATCGATCCCGACGGCCGACTGCGTGAAGTCGTACACCGGCAACGAGTGGACGCCCGAGCAGATCGTCGCCGACCTTCGGTGAAGCCGTCCGGTCGCTTCACCGCCCCCGAGCGGCAGCTGATAAAGCGGCTCCGGACGCCGCTGGCCGTTCAGCAGTACCTCAATCGGCTGCCTTACAACACCGAACCGGCGCCTCGCGGCGCGACGCTGCGCAGCTTTCGCGGCGTCGTCCGGCACGGCGCGGCCCATTGCCTCGAAGCCGCCCTGTTCGCGGCGGTCGTGCTCGAACAGCACGGCTACCTGCCGCGGGTGCTGAGCTTCGAGTCGATCGACCAGCTCGATCACGTCATCTTCGTGTATCAGGCTCGGGGCAAGTGGGGGTCGGTCGCGCGGTCGCGCGATCCCGGGCCTGCACGGCCGTCTCCCGGTGTTTGCCACTCCGCGCGCGCTCGCGCTCAGCTATGCCGATCCGTACGTCGACTACACCGGCCGCGTCACCGGATACGCAGTCGTCGACGTGGCGGCCGAAATGGGCGATTACGACTGGCGGCTGGCGGAAACGAACATCTGGAAGGTCGAGCGCATGCTGCTCGAATACCCGCACCGGCGGATCAGGACGTCAGACCGGCGGTTCCGTGAGCTCAGAAAGTGGTATCGCCAGTATCGCGCCGCCCATGGAGGGCGAAAGCCGATCGACTATTCCGGGAAACACAGATGGACACCGCTGCCTGCGGAGTTTCTCTAGGGCTGAGCGCTCAAGGGTGAGGGGCTCACGGCTACTGACTGGGCTCAGGCGGTCGACACGGTCAATCCAGGTCGAAGTCGCGCGTCGGTTTGGTGATGGGCTCCTGGTGCGCCTGCTTCAGCGCCTCTTCGAACCGGCGCGACAGGGCGTCGCCGCGCGTTTTCTCAGACTGGACCGACTGTTGGAAGATTGCCTCGCGGCGCGCTTCTTCTTCCGCGAGGATCCGCTGCGCGTCGCTCAGCTCGGGCTTGTTACCGCGTTCCGGTTCGCTGTGCGACACGACCCTGCCCAGGTTCAGGTCGATGACCAGCACGGACTGGCAGCACGGGCAGAGCGACTTCGAGCTCCGATTTCAGGCGCGCCATCAGCTCTTTCCTTTGAAGCCGCCGAGCGCCCCTTCCAGGCCGCCCTTCGAGAATTCGTACTTCACCTCGATCGGCTCGCCGTTGGGCCGTTGCGCTTTCAACCGCAGATCGGTGATCTGCATCGTCTTGAAGTTGAACCGCTGGCCATAGCCGGCGACGAAGACGTCGAGCGGCGCCTGCACGATACCGGTCGGCTCGATGTTGTCCGGCTGGATGCGGAAGTGATGATTGAGGATGACTTCGACGTCCCGCCATTCCTCGTCGGTATTGTTGTAGATGGTCAACCGGTTGCCGTCGAGGTTGAGCGCCGGACGCGTCGGCCGACTGCAGCCGGCCGCGCCAGCGACCGCGACAGCCAGGAGCGCCAACAGCAGACGTTTCATCACGGATTATGATAGCGCGACGTGTCCCCTGCCGCGCCGGCCCTCCTCCGCATCGTCACCTACAACATTCACCGCTCGATCGGGATGGATCGCCGCACGCAGGCCGGAGCGCATCGCCGCGGTGCTGCGCGACATCGGCGCCGATATCGTCGCCCTGCAGGAAGTGGTTGGCGCCGGTCCGAGGGGCGGCAGCCACATCGAGGAAATCGGCGCCGCCCTGGCGATGGGCTGGGTGATGGCGCCGGCCCGTCAGTGGCGCGGTCACCAGTTCGGCAACGCCGTCCTCAGCCGTTTCCCGATCGTCCATCACGCCGAGCACGACCTGTCCTGGAAAACCTGCGAGGAACGGTGTCTGCAGCGGGCGGATGTCGAGATCGAGGGGCACACGCTGCATGTCTACAACGTGCACCTGGGCACCGCGATCCTCGAGCGCCGCTATCAAGCGGAGCGGCTCGCCGGAATCGTCTCGGACAAACACGTCGGCGGCGCGAAGATCGTCCTCGGAGACTTCAACGAGTGGATGCGGGGCGCCACGACCGAATTATTGAGCGGACGCCTCAAGAGCGTCGACCTGACGAATTATCTGAAACGCCGCCGTACCTACCCCGGCCTCTTCCCGCTGCTGCACCTCGATCACATCTACTACGCCGGCCGGATGGATATCGTCGGCATCGAGCTGCCGCGAACCCGTCTGTCGCTCGTCGCGTCGGATCATCTTCCACTGGTTGCGGACGTACGAGTGGGCTAGACTGCCGCCCGGCCGGCTCGCCGTCGGTGAGCCCCCGATCGATCGACACTTCGCGGGAGGGAGCGAGATGTCACGACATCACCGGGTGACGCTTCCACTTGTCGCGGCAAGCCTGTGTCTGCCGCTGCTCCTCAGCGGGCAGACCGGGCCAAACGTCGAGTGGCGGCACTACGGCCGCGACCCAGGCCACACGCGCTACACGCCGATCGATCAGATCCGCGCCGACAACTTCGACAAACTTGAAGTCGCGTGGCGGTTCAAGACAGACAGCCTGGGACCGCGGCCCGAATTCCAGTTCGAATCGACACCGCTGATGGTGGATGGCCTCGTCTACTCGACGGCCGGCACGCGGCGCGCCGTAGTCGCGCTCGATGCGGCGACCGGCGAGCAGATCTGGATGCACAGTGAGCAGGAAGGGGCGCGCGGCGCGGCCGCACCACGGCAGCTGTCGGGACGCGGCCTGGCCTACTGGAGCGACGGCATGGACGCGCGCGTGTTGTACGTCACGCCGGGGTATCAGCTGGTCGCGCTCGACGCAAAGACGGGGATTCCCGTCAGCGGCTTCGGCACGCGCGGCAAGATCGATCTGAAGCAGGACTTCGATCAGCAGCTCGATCTCGTGAACGCGCCAGTCGGCCTGCACGCCACGCCGGCGGTGGCGGGCGATGTCGTGATCATCGGCGCGGCGTTCGAAACTGGCGCGAACCCTCGGAGCAAGGCCAACGTGAAAGGTTACGTCCGGGGGTTTGACGTGCGCACCGGGAAGCGCCTGTGGATCTTCCACACGATTCCGCGGCCGGGCGAATTCGGGAACGACACGTGGCTGAATGATTCGTGGTCGTACAGCGGCAACACGGGGGTTTGGGCGCAGATCTCAGTTGACGAAGAACTGGGCATCGCCTACCTGCCCGTCGAACTTCCGACCCACGATTACTACGGCGGAGCGCGCCCCGGCGCCAACCTCTTTAGTGAGAGCCTCGTCGCCGTCGACCTCAAGTCGGGACAGCGCAAGTGGCACTTCCAGCTGGTCCACCATGGCTTATGGGACATGGACATACCATGTGCGCCGATCCTGGCTGACGTGACGATTGACGGGCGCATGCGCAAGATCGTCGCGCAACCCACCAAGCAGGCGTTTCTGTACGTCTTCGATCGCGTCACCGGGGAGCCAATCTGGCCGATTGAGGAACGGTCCGTCCCCAGGGGTGACGTGCCGGGAGAGTGGTATTCGCCGACGCAGCCGTTCCCAACCAAGCCCCCGGCATACGATCGCCAGGGCCTCGCCATCGACGACTTGATCGACTTCACGCCCGAGCTGCGGGCGGAGGCGGTGAAGATCGTCTCACGCTACAGAATCGGGCCGATGTTCACGCCTCCCGTCGTCAGCAGAGAGGAAGGGCCGATTGCGACGTTGACCATGGCGGCGCAGGGCGCGGCCACGAACTGGCCGGGCGGCTCGTTCGACCCCGAAACCGGCACGCTCTATGTCGCCTCACAAAGCGCGGTGGCGACCCTCGGACTCGTGCGACCACCCGAAGGCGCCTCCGATCTGCCGTATCACCAGGGCACGGTGCTGACGGGTGCCAGACGTACAGGCGGCTCTGGCTCGGGACCCGCGGCTGCGCAACCGGCGGCTGCGGCGCCGCCGGCCCGCGAAGGCGGCGGTGGCGGGCTCGCGGTTCAGGGCTTGCCCCTCATCAAGCCGCCGTACAGCCGCATCACCGCCATCGACCTGACGAGAGGCGAGATTCGCTGGCAGGTCCCGCACGGCGGAACGCCCGACAATGTCCGCAATCATCCGCTGCTCAAGGGACGGCCGCTCCCTCCAACCGGCCGCGCCGGGAACAATGTCGGCACACTGGTCACCAGGACGCTCGTGATCGCGGGCGAAGGCAATTACGGTCCGACCCCTTCGGGGCAGCGGGGAGCGATGCTGCGCGCCTATGACAAGGCAACGGGTCGCGAGGCCGGCGCCGTGTACCTGCCGGCCCCGCAGAGCGGTTCACCGATGTCGTATGTCTGGAACGGCCGGCAGTATCTCGTGATCGCGGTGAGCGGCGCCGGCTACAGTGGTGAGCTCCTCGCGCTTCGTCTACCGTCCTGACGTCCGGAGGTTGTATCTGCGGCCACGAATCACCCTCGCAATCGTGCTGGCGGTGGCAGTTGGAGGCGTCTCCGCAATCGGCGTCACCGTACCATCGTCCGGCGGGTCGCAAGTCCCCGTGTCGAACCCCGGAGGCGGGGGACAAAGCATCTCTCCCGTCGTGTGGGGAACGTGGTTCACCGCGCGATCGGCCGCCGGTGTCGAACAGCTGCAGCTGCTGATTTTGTGGCGTGGCTCGCCAGGGTGGTTTCTGCAGGGCGGATTGTCATCCGGCAGTCAGTCGTGGCCTGCCGGCCGACACACTCAGGTCAAACGCGCGGCCGCGCGTGACGGGGACGATGAGCCTGCCTGGCGAGATGCCCGGATCCGCCGGACAGATAGGACCGATCCTGTCGACATCGCGCGAGATCATGTCTTTTCTTCGTTGCGACGCCACGAGTGAAGACCCGCTCAAGCGGACCATGTTGGACCGCTCGTGCCTTATCAACCTCGGTGTCGACAAGTAATGCGCTTCGACGAGGAAGCTATTTGACGGTGACCCTGACGTGCGCCGTCGTCCAGCAGCACTGATCGCCGCCGCCGCCGTCGCCTGAGTCGTCGTTCACCTGCGCCCGCAGGATGTACTCGCCCGGCGCTGCGAAGGTCGCCGTCGTCGCAGCCTCGAGAAAGACTTTGGGGTCGCTTTTGGTGTGGAGCGCGACGCGCTCCGGCTTGAAGGTGACGTCTCCCGGCGCGCGATGCTTTCGCCAGTTCACCGTCACGTCCGGGCGGTTCGGCGGCACCACCCCCGCCGCCGCGACCACCCCCGCCACCGCCGATCACCTGTCCTCCGACGATCGCGACTGGCGGCGGCGGCGGTGCGATTCCCGCGCGCGCGCAGCGCGGCGAGCTCGTCTTCGGCGCCCTTGCGAACCACCGGCGCGTCGGACGCCCAGAGCCGCAGCGGCAGCGGCTGGCCGACAGTCGCCGACAACGTCTGGGCAAAGCCCAGGGACGGACCGGTCAGCGTCAGGACCGTCTGGTCGCGAACTTGATCACCGGCGGCTGGTTCCCGTTGGCGGCGTTCTCGAAGAAATTGATCCAGTATGGCGGGTTGGTCCAGAACGACACCGTGGACGTCTGGCCGTTGACCGTGATGGTCCAGGTCAGCTTCTGGTTGCCGAAGTCCTTTGGCACCCGGATCGCGAAAACGCCGTGCTGACGGCTCGGCTCGAAATGCGTGGGCTGGCCGAAGTCGGGACCGCCGGGCTCGATGCGGTTGTTCGGACCGATCGGAATGTCGACAGCGTTGACCTTGTTGCGGTTGTAGTAGCCGAGCAGCAGGACGATCGAGCCGTCCTTGTGACCGGACCCCAGCCTTCGAAGGCCGGGAAGATGGCTTCACCGCTGGCGCCGAGCGGCTCGAGCGGCAACGGCTGACGCGTGGCTGCTGCCCGTGCATCGACGCGGCCGTCGTCGAACAGACGAACGCAGCCGCAGCGACCAGCCCGCCTGACAACCGACGTCCGAGCATCCTATTGCTGCTGCTGTTGCGTGGTCCGCAGCTGCGCGCGGCGCGCTTCCACTTCGGCGAGGTAGTCCTCGTCACTCATGTAGGTGACGTTGACCCACGCGTGCGCCATTTCGTCGACGGTGCGATCGCCGTAGCCGACCCAGACGTTCGGATCCGGATTCGACTTGTGCGCCGCCGTGTTGTCGTGCCACGCCCGCATCTTGATGATGGTGCCCTTCGGCAGGAGCGGCGCAGCGTGGTCGGCGTAGACGTAGGCGTTGTGCCAGTTGAAGTTGAAGTCCCCGACGTGGCTCAACACGATGGACTGCCCGGTCGGCAGAATGGCCTCCATCGTCATCGCCTTACCGCGCAGGTGCATGTGCGGCTGGAAGCTTTCGATCCGCGCCGCCTGACGCAGCGGGAAATGGAACTCGGTCGGCTGCACGGTGTGCGGCGGGATGTCGACGGCGCCCGTGCCGGTTCGGCCCATCCGCACCAGATGCTGGCGGTACTTCGGCTCCTGACCCTTCGGATAGAAATAGATGCCGAGCTCGATGGCGTCGGTGATGTCTTCGCCGCCGTTCGAGTAATGGATGTCCCACGCGATCTTCGAGCCCGGCAGCATCAGCATGCCGGTGTTGGGACGGATCAGCTCGGGCTGCTTGCCGACCGCCCACTCCGTGAACCGGCCCGGGGTCATCTGCGGGTCCGGTGCGTCCGGATCGACCTGCAGCAGATCGGTGTTGGCGTGATGCGTGATCTTCCGGCCCTTGACGGTGGAGGGCCGCACTTCGACACCGCGCACCCAGCGCGGCTCGGTGAGCCCGCTGTCCACGATCGGCTTCCACCACGTATCGTTGGCGCCCGCCTTCTGGGTCCACGGGGTCGATCGGACGATGAGATCGGGCTCCTTCTGCCCGAACGTCGCCGCCATCTCCCAGGTCTGTTCAGTCGGCCAGACCTTCGCGGTGGGCATGTCCTTCTGATCGCCCTGCGCGGCGCCCTGATCGACCCACTTCACAATCGTCGCGATCTGATCGTCGCTGAGCGATCGATCGTTCTTGAAGTCCTGGATGCCGACCGTCTTGTCGATGTGCCACGGCGGCATCTGGCGCGCTTCGACGCGCGACTTGATGGAGCGTGCCCACGGCCGCGCTTCGGCATAGGTCCGCAGCGACATCGGCGCGATCGAATCGGGCCGATGACAGGCTTCGCACTTTGCCTGGAGGATCGGTGCGATGTCTTTGGTGAAGGTGGGGGTGGCGGGAACCTCAGCGCCGGCAACCGCCGGCCCGAGCGCGCCGAACAGCAACCCCAACGCCGGCACTCCAAGACGCCTGGACAGTTTCGTCATTCGCTCAACTCCCTGGGAAACCGCGACCACCCATTTTATCGCGAGTGCTCGCCTTGAGCCGGTCCAAAAGGACCCGGCCTACCTGCGGCTCGGCGATTCACCGCCGGGTCCTTTTGGACCCGGCGCGCTAATAGATCCGGCTCAATCCAAAGGCCGAAACAGCTCGTGCACGACAATACCGGGACGGCTGCTGGCCCCGGAATAGATCGTGCCCTTCGGATCCACCCCCAGGAACTCGGTGCCTGCGCCCCATGGTGATTTCGACGTCGGGAATGAATGCCTTGATCCATCCCGTCTTGAGGTCGGCCACCCGGATGCCACGCTCCCAGCCGGGATTCCAGTGCGCGTCGGACATGCCGTCGGCCACGTAGATATGTCCCTTGTCGTCGATGGCAATGGCGCTCGGCTTGCCGAACTGCGTCCATCGCGTGAGGAAGTTTCCCTCCTTGTCCAGCACCTGGACGCGCTGGTTGCCGCGGTCGGCGATATACAGCCGCCCGTCCGCGTCGATGGCGAGGTCGTGCGGATCGTTGAAGCGCAGCGGATCGGCACTCTCGGAGCCGATGCCGCCGCCCCACGCCTTGATGAACTTGCCGTCCCTCGAGAATCGCACCAGGCGATTGTTGCCGCCGCGCGACCCGTACATGTTTTCGCGGTTCGGTCCGATCTGCGTGCCGCCGTGACCGTCGGTGATCCAGATGTCGCCGTTCTCCGCGACGACGACTCCGGTCGGGCCGTTGAAATGTTTTTCGTCGGCGCCCGCGACGCCCGCCTCGCCAAGCCGCATCAGGACCTTGCCGTCAGGGCTGAATTTCCAGACCTGATGCCCCATGCCCTTCTTGAAGCCGGCTTCGCCGCGCCGGTCGCCGGCGGCCGCGCCGTCGGTCACCCAGACGTTGCCGTCGCGATCGAGGAAGAAGCCATGCGGAAAGTTGATCAATCCCCTTGCCGAAGCTCGCGACGATCTTCCCGTCCGCGTCCATCTTGATGATCGGATCCAGATCCGATTCGGCGCAGCCGTTCGCGCCGCAGCGATCGAGGATCCACATGTGCCGGCCGTCGCGATCCATCCTGATGCCGCTCGCGACGCCGATCTTCCGCCCGATCGGCTTGTCCCAGGTCGTGTTGATGCGATAGGGGTTGCTCGACATCTGGCCGCGCACGGCGGCCCGCGATGTCCCAAGCACAGCCATCACGGTGATCACCACGAGAATCGTTCGGCTGGAATGCATCATGTTCACACCGCTCGGCGGTTGGTCCGCCCGTTTGCCGGTCATCCTAGCGCATTCCGCCGCCGAAAGACCCGCCGTTTGCCGTTGCAATCGGGCGCCGGATCCTTCACATTACCGGGAGATCGAACCGGTTTCCTGGAGGGACATGATGGCGCGCATCCTTTCCGCAGCCCTGGCGCTGATGGCGATGGCCGGCAGCGCATTCGCTCAGGGCGGCCCCTCGTCAACTCAGGGTTCAGTCACCTTCACCAAGGACGTCGCCGCCATCTTCCAGCGCTCCTGTCAGACCTGCCATCGTCCGGGATCGGTGGCCCCGATGTCCCTCATCACCTACGAGGACGCCCGGCCGTGGGCGCGATCGATCAAGACGAAAGTAACGGCGCGCGAGATGCCGCCGTGGCACGTCGACCGGAACATCGGCATCACCAAGTTCAAGAACGACCCGTCATTGAGCGATCAGGAAATCGCCACCATCGCCCGGTGGGTCGACAACGGCGCGCCGCGCGGCAATCCCGCCGACATGCCGCCCCCGCGCAAGTTCGACGATATCGATTCATGGTTCATCGGCAAGCCTGACATCATCATCACGTCCGACAAGCCGTACGTGCTCCCGTCATCCGGACCGGACAACATCGTCGACATCCTGGTCGACCCGGGATTCACTGAAGACATGTATGTCATGGCCATCGAGAGCAAGCCAGCCGACCCGGCAAGCTTCAAGGTCACGCACCACTTCACGACCAATCTCGTGGAAGATCCCGACGACGATCCGGTCGGGCTGTTTCTCAACGAATACGCGCTGGGCAAGAACGGGGACGTGTTCCCGCCCGATTCGGGTCGGCTGATCAAGGCCGGGACGAAGATCAACTTCAACCTGCACCTCAACCCCCGCGGGGAAGAGACGCCGGTGCGCGTCAAGCTGGGCTTGAAGGTGTTTCCGAAGGGTCAGATCCCGAAGTATGTCGCCTTCACACAGCACATGGGCGACGCGCCGGACCTCGACATCCCGGCCGGTTCGATGTCGAGGCACGACGGTTACTTCCGGCTGCCGCGGCCCGCGCTGCTCGCGTCCTTCCAGCCGCACATGCACAATCGCGGCAAGGCGCAGTGCATCGAGGCGATCTATCCGGATCTGCGATCCGATTCGGCGCGGCCCGGACCCGCCCGGACCGAGACGATCAGCTGCGTCAGCAACTATCAGTTCGGCTGGCACATCACCTATCCGTACGCCGACGACGTCGCGCCGCTCCTGCCGGCCGGGACCATCATTCACGTGATCTCGTGGCACGACAACACGGCCGCCAACCGCTGGAACCCCAATCCCAAGAACTGGGTCGGCGGCGGCTCGCGCTCGATCGACGAGATGAGCTTCTCGTGGGTGACGATCACCTATCTCGAGGATGACGATTTCCAGCAGCGGGTCGCCGAACGCCGGCGGCAACAGCAGCGCATCACGCAGCAGCCGTAACCCGATCGCCTCAATCGGAGACTGCCATGTCTAGATCCGCACGAAGCATCGGATTGCTGGCGCTGACGCTCGCGTTGGGAGCCGGCACGGGCGCCGCGTTGCTGGCACAAGGGGGTCCACCGGCCGCCAATTTCCCAACCGAGATCACGGCAATCCGACACAACTCCGGCCAGCCGGTCATTCCCTACTTCGAGGGGTGGATCAAGAACGCGGATGGCACGTTCGATCTCGTGTTCGGCTACTTCAACCGCAATTTCGTGCAGGAATTCACGATTCCTTCGGGTGCGGACAATCGGATCGAGCCCTACGGTCCGGACGGCGGACAGCCGACCTTCTTTCTGCCTCGCCGGCAACGCTATGTCTTCCGCGTCAAGGTGCCGGCAGACTTCGGCAAGAAGGAGCTCGTCTGGTCGATCACGTCGAACGGGCGGACCGAGCGCGCCTTCGGCAACCTGATGGGGCCGCAGGAGATCACCGAGCGCGTCGTGATGACCGGCGGCAGTTTCGATCCGGGTCACGACGACCCGAACAAGCCGCCGTCGATCAGCATCGCGCCGCCCGCCGCGGCGACGACGGGCGTGGCCACGACGCTGACCGCCGTCGTTGTGGACGATGGGCTGCCGAAGCCTCGCGTCGCGCCGGCGACGCCGCGCCTGGCGCCAGCACCGACGCCCGGCGGCTTCGGCGCGCAGGTCAATTCCTCGGGCGGCGCGCGCGGCCCGCGGCCGCTGAGCGTCACCTGGCTTCAGTACGGCGGTCCGGCCAAGGTCGTGTTCGAACGGACCGACGCGATCCCTGTCGAAAATGGTCAGGTCGTGAATCGTGTCACGTTTGCGGCGCCGGGGAAGTACCGGCTGCTCGGCATCGCCACAGACCCGGGTCGTCTTTCAACGCGGACGATCGTCGACGTCACGGTGACCGGCCAGGCGCGGACCTCGTCAGGTCAGGACTGAGCAGGACTGAGCCACGCGTTGATATTGGAGCGCCTCACATGCGACAGGTCCTGACGTTTGCCACGCTGCTCATTGTGAGCGCCCCGGCCGCGCTGTCGGCACAGGAGCCGAGCTGCAGGATGTGTCCGGGCACCTACGTGTCGAACGAGGAGGTGCAGGCCTACATCGCGCGCGGCAGGGAATTCGGGCTGGTCGATCAGCAGGTGCGCGCGGTCGACGCCGGCAAGACCAACCTCGCCGCCGCCGTGATCTATCGAGGCAAACTGGACAAACCCGCAGACGCGTCCGTCGCCGAGCACGATCTCGTCAGCGAGGTGTATCACGTCATCGAGGGGACGGCGACCCTTGTCCTCGGCCCGGAGCTGGTGGGCGCGAAGCGGCGGCCGCCTGACGCAGAAACGGTGCGGATGTTGAACGGACCAGGGCAGAATGCCGTGTCGATCAACAACGGCGTCACCTACAACCTCAAACCTGGAGACGTCGTGATCATCCCGGCGGGCACAGGTCACTGGTTCACCAAGATCGACGATCATATCGTCTACCTGATGGTGCGAATCGATCCCGACAAGGTGACGCCGCCCAAGACAGAGGCGGACTCGAAGAAGTACCTCGCCACGCCACCTGCGAAGCGCTGACATCTCGCGCGATCCGCCCTACATTCGAATCGGGCCGAGGATTGACAGGTATTTCCGCCATGGCCCAACCGCGTCGGAGTACTGGCGTGCCATGACGCGAACGACCTGGCTGACATGACTGAGGTCGTGAGCGACCCACGTGGCCAGGTGTTGGCCAAGTGTCACCACACCAAAATCGGGATGTCTGCCCCGTCGCGCCAGGTCGGCGTCGGTCAGGTTCAGTTCCACGATGCGAGTGAGGCTCCTCGTGCGCAGCTGGTCGAAGGTCGCCAGCAGTTCGGTCAGGGTCTGACCCTGCGACGCGGCAAACATCGCTTCGCGATCGAACGGCGGAAACGCGACCGCATCGCCGTGTCGAAGCAGGTGTTCGATGCGCGGCACCCAGTCCGTGCGCTCGCCGTGAATCAGGTGCCCGACGACATCGTATGGACTCCAGGTGTCCGGTCCCTCATCTGCGGCCGTCCAGGGCTCTGGCAGATCATCGAGCAGTTCGCGCAGGACGCCAGGCGTCCGTCGCAGGACTGGCAAGGCATTGTCGAATCGAAACTCCACAGGATGGCTC
The DNA here is from genome assembly GCA_963728825.1 of uncultured Acidobacteriota bacterium. Lineage (GTDB taxonomy): Bacteria > Acidobacteriota > Vicinamibacteria > Vicinamibacterales > CAVVIG01 > CAVREM01. The sequence continues at coordinate 62,004 of CAVSLA010000004.1, read as the reverse complement.
TAGCGGCTCGTCAGAAAAGATTCGACCGCCCGATTGAACGCGTCGGGCGCCTCCAGATTCGCAATGTGGCCGGCGCGGGGGATGGTGACCAGTCGGGCCCCGGAAATTCCGGCGACCAGCAGACCCGCCGCTTCTTTGATGTGGGGCAAATCCTGGTCGCCGACGATTACCAGCGTCGGCACCTTGATCTCGGACAGCCGCTTGATCGCCGGCGGCGTCAATCGCTGAACGGGATTGGTCCGGAATGTCCACAGCCGCGCGTTGCCGTCAACGAGGTCGCGCAGCGTCGCAGCGGCGCTGAGATCGTTGCGCAGCGCCATGATCGGCGTATCCGCCCACAACTTCGCGGCAGCTGCGGGATCGCCTTTCCCCGCCGCGTCGAACACTGGTTGCATCCAGGGGAGAGGTGGGGTGACGAAGCCACTCAGTCCGGGCGCGGCGAGAATCAGTCGAGCCACGCGATCGGGGTAGGCGATGGCGAAGTCGGTGGCGACTTCCGCTCCGGCCGACAGCCCGATCAAGGTCGCCCGGCCGACCTTGACCGCGTCCAGCACCGAGCGCAGATCTTCGTGTTGCGCGTAAGGCGCCGACGGCGCATCGGATTTGCCGTGGCCGCGCAGATCGTAGCGAATGACCCTGAACTGCCGCTCGAGCATCGCAATCTGCGCTGCCCACATCCGCCGGTCGACACTGAAGGCATGAATCAACACGACCGGTTCGCCGGCGCCGCTTGCTTCGTAATAGAGACCGGCGGACGAAGTGCCCGTGGTGATCTGCGCGGCAGCCGACGCAGGAACGAGCAGCAGGAAGAGGACGATCCACATTGTTCTAGACCGGCGCGGGCGGATCGACGCCGACCCACAGGTTCATCGTGGTCAGCTCGTCGCGGCCGCACGCCTTGAGGTAGAGAAACAGCTGCATGCGGTAGGCGGCGGATTGCCCCAGGACATGGTTGACGAGGAACGACCCGCAGCTCGTTCTGGCGCCATCGAACCCGGTGACTTCCGCGCGGAACTGGTCGTCAGACAGGTCGCCAATCATCGTCGCGTACGACTCGTGGTGGTCGGCGATCGCCGCGAGCGACTGATCGAAGTCCCGCGCGTTGGCGGCCTCAACGGCCGCCTTCGATGTCTCCCTCCACTGCTCGGCATCGCTGCTCTCCCCTCTTGCATAGCGGACGAGGAGCGGACCCATCATGCTCAGATACCGCAGGAGCTCGATGGTGCTGCGCTGTTTGGCCGTCGGCCGATAGTCGAGCTGTGCCCGATCGATCTTGCCGGCAAGATGCAACAGAATCCGGACTTCCTTCTGCAGCGAGGTAATGAGCTCGGATTTACTCAGGACCATGAGTTCATTGAAGCTGATTCCCCAGCACCCTATTTCACATTCACCAGTACGCGAGTCGCCGATGAAAACTCGCCGTCGGTGGCCGTCAATTCCAGCTCGTACGCGCCTGGCGCGCTGAAGGTCGCACGGGTTCGGGGAGCGGCGGCATTCTCGAACGCGACTGTGCCGGGCCCGTTCAGTTGTTTCCAGGCTGTCACCAGCTTGCCGGTGCGCGGCAGCCCTTCATCGTTCACGCTGCCGAACAGACTGAAGCGCTCGCCGACCGACGAGGTCACCGACAGCGACGCCGGCTTGCCGCGCCCGCCACCAGTGGCGCCGAGTACGCGCACCTGCGGGGCGCGATTGAGGCAGACTCCTTTTGGCACCTTCGCGTAGTCGATCTGGCGGAGCTCCGCAGCGCCTTCGACGAGGTTCCAGTTCGATTGCAGCATGTGTTCGCTCGTGCCGGTCGTTGTCCCGCCGTACGAGAGCGTCCACCGCAGCTTGCCATCGAACTCCGCGCCAACCACCATCACGCACTGAAACCGCCAGTCCCCCGGCTTGAACGTCGTCGGCTGCTGGCGGTCGCCGGGCGCCGGCGCGAATGCGTTCTGATCCCCGGGCGGGATCGTCACTGGCTCCGCATTGTGGCTGAAATAGCGGAATGACAACGTGTAGCTGCCGTCCGGGTTTTTGACGAAGCCGTCGTAGGCCGGGTAGATGGGCTGGTTCAGCTGTGCCGAAGCCGGCAAGGCGAGACCGATGAAGACGACAGCCAGAATCACGGCGCGCAGGTTCACCGGAACCCTCCTTTTCCGGCGCATTCTGGCACAGTTGCCGCGATTGCGCAGCCCGTCTGCGTGCTACAGTACGCTTGAATTTACCCGCTACACCGGAGGCTGACGATGTCCGGAATCGCGAAGCTTGGCTGCTCGATCGGTGCCGCGCTCGTCGCCGGCCTGTTGCTGCCGGCGACCACCGCCACACCCGCCGCCCAGGCGCAGGGCCGACCCGATCCGACGTTCACCAGGGACGTGCTGCCGATCATGCAGCGCTCCTGTCAGAAGTGCCACCGGCCCAACACCGCCGCGCCGATGTCGCTCCTGTCGTACCAGGAGGTGCGGCCGTGGGTGCGCGCGATCCGCCAGCGGGTCTCGACGCGACAGATGCCGCCCTGGCACATCGATCGCAGCATCGGCGAATACGCGGACGATCCGTCGCTCAGCGAGGCGGAGATTGCGACGATCGTGTCGTGGGTCGATAGCGGCGCACCGCAGGGCAATCCAGCCGACGCACCGCCGCCGCTGCAATTCACCGCCCTCGACGAATGGGTGCTCGGCGAGCCCGATCTCGTCGTCCAGATGGAGAAGGGCTTCAGGATTCCGGCAACCGGTCCCGACTTCACGCCCGATGAAATCGTCGATCCGAAGATGACCGAGGACCGCTACGTGAAGTGGGTGCAGATCATCCCGACCGCGCACTGCTGCGTGCACCACTCGCACGTCTACGTGCGAGCCGCCCGAGGGCGCCGATCCGGACCGGACTCGGGCTCGGCATGGGATCGAACACCTCGAGCGAGATCGATCTCATCGAATACGCCGCCGGCAACGACGTCGACATCTTCGCCGAAGGCACCGCCAAGATGATTCCGGCCGGGTCGATGTTCCGCTTCTCCTCGCACTATCATCCGTACGGCGAGGAAGCCTACGACCGCCAGAAGGTCGGCATCAAGTTCTATCCGAAAGGCTACCAGCCGAAATATGTCGTCACCTCACACCGCATTCGGACCGGCGTCGGCAACGACTGGACCTACAACCGCGAGCGGGTCGAGGATCTGATGCTGCGCGCCGGCGTGAAGCTCGACATCGACGAGCCCACCATGCCGACCGGCGCGCTGGTCGCCGAGAACCCGCTGCACAGCGCCGCGTTCCTGAGCATTCCGCCGAACACCGTCGCGCGGCACGATCGCTACTGGCCGCTGCCGAAGCCGGCGCTGATCATCAGCTTCCAGCCGCACATGCACTTCCGCGGCAGCCGCATGATTCTCGAAGCGATCCACCCGGACGGGCGCCGGGAAGTGCTGACCGACGCTAACCGCTACGAGCAGAACTGGCAGATTGTCTACACCTACAAGACGCCGCATCTGTTCCCGGCCGGCACCATCCTCCACACCATCTCGTACCACGACAACACGTCCGCCAATCAGCCACAACCCCGACCCGACCGCGTGGATCGGCTGGGGCAGCCGGACGATGGACGAGATGGGCCACGGTTGGACCGACATCGCGTTCCTGACCGACGAGCAGTATCAGGAGGAGCTCGGGGTGCGCCGCGTCAAGAAGCAGCAGACAACGGCCGCTGGGCAACCGTAAACGACATGACGCCGTTCGACGTTCGCTCGACGAACGCTCGAACGTTCGACGTTCGCCGCGAACGACGAACGATCGCGAGCTTTTCCCTCGTCCTCGTAGCCTTCGCCGCGAGCCTCTCCGCTCAGTCCGGCGCCAGGAATGGCGAATGGCGGGCCTGGGCCGGCGACCTGGGCGCCACCCGCTACGCGCCGCTCGATCAGATCAACGCCAGCAACTTCAGCAAGCTGGAGGTCGCCTGGCGCTTCAAGACCGACAACCTCGGACCCCGTCCCGACTTCAACCTGCAGGCGAGGCCGTTGATGGTGAACGGCCGCCTCTACTTCACCGCCGGCTCGCGCCGCGCCGCGGTCGCGGTCAATGCGGCGACCGGCGAGCTGCTGTGGATGCATCGCCTCGAGGAAGGCCCGCGCGCCGACAACTCCGTCGCGCCGGTTGTCGGGCCGCGGCGTCGGCTACTGGACCGACGGCAAGGGCGACGAGCGCATCTTCTACGTCTCGATCGGCTATCAGCTGGTCGGCCTCGACGCGAAGACCGGACTGCCGCTGCGCGACTTCGGCGTCAACGGCGTCGTCGATCTCAAGAAGGACAACGATCAGCAGCTCGATCTCGATCGAGAGCGACATCGGCTGGAACGGCGCGCCGGTCGTCGCCCGCAACGTCGTCATCGTCGGCGCCGCGCACCGCGCCGGCACCGCGCCGCGCAGCAAGTCGAACGCCAAGGGCTACATCCGCGGCTACGATGCGCGCACCGGCAAGCGGCTGTGGATCTTCCACACCATCCCGACGCCCGGCGAATTCGGCAACGACACGTGGCTGAACGACTCGTGGTCGTACACCGGCCACACCGGCGTCTGGACGCAGCTGACGGTCGACGAGGAGCTCGGCATCGCCTACCTGCCGGTGGAGATCCCGACCGGCGACTATTTCGGCGGTCACCGGCCGGGCAACAATCTGTTCGCCGAGAGCCTGGTCGCCCTGAACCTCGAGACCGGCAAGCGGCTCTGGCACTTCCAGTTCGTGCACCACCCGATCTGGGACTACGACGTTCCCGTGCGCGCCGATCCTCGCGGACATCACCGTCGACGGAAAACCGATCAAGGCGATCGCCCAGCCGACCAAGCAGGGCTTCGTCTACGTGTTCGATCGGGTCACCGGGCAGCCGGTCTGGCCGATCGAAGAGCGGCCGGTCGAAAAGGGGAACGTGCCGACCGAGTGGTACGCGCCGACGCAGCCATTCCCGACCAAGCCGCCGCCCTTCGAGCGCCAGGGCTTCCTCGAAAGCGACGTCATCGATTTCACGCCGGAGCTGAAGGCCGAGGCGATGAAGATCGTCTCCCAGTACAAGATCGGTCCGCTGTTCACCCCGCCGATCGTGCGCGGCGAGGGCGGCAAGATCGGCACGCTCTACGTGCCGAACGGGGCCAACTGGCCTGGCGGCTCGCTCGATCCCGAAACCAGCATCCTCTACCTGTATTCGCACTCGCTGACCAGGGTCCTGTCGATGGTGAACGACCCCAAGCGGTCGGAGATGAACTACATCAACGGCGGCGGCGAGAGGGGCGCTGACGGTGCAGGGGCTGCCGCTGGTCAAACCGCCGTGGGGACGGATCACGGCGATCGATCTGAACAAGGGCGAAATCGTCTGGCAGGTCGCGCACGGCGAGACGCCGGACAACGTCAAGAACCATCCGATGCTGAAGGGCCTCGACATTCCGCGCACGGGTCGCACCGGCGGTGCCGGCGGCAGTTCGGGCGGCATCGGCACGCTCACCACCAAGACGCTGGTGATCTCGGGCGAGGGCGGCGTGTTCACCGCGCCGAACGGGCAGCGCGGCGCGATGCTGCGCGCCTACGACAAGGCGACCGGGAAGGAGGTCGGCGCGGTTTACATGCCCGGCGCGCAGACCGGCGGGCCGACGACCTATATGTTGAATGGCGTGCAGTACCTGCTCGTCGCGGTCAGCGGCGCCGTGGTGCCGGGCGAAATCATCGCGTTTCGCCTGCCGGGGTCGTAAAAGACCAAGCCGGCTGGCAAAGCAATAGACCGCAATCAGGTGTCACGATGAGATGGATCGCAGCAGCCATCGTTCTCTTTGCCGTCTCCGATGCGGCCGGTCAGACGCCGGCCACGCTCGCGGCCCCGGCGTTCAAGGTCGACCCGTCGTGGCCGAAACCGCTGCCGAACGGCTGGCTCGTCGGACCGGTCAGCGGCATCGCGGTCGACGCGCGCGACCACGTCTGGATTGTCCAGCGCGCCGAATCCGAGTCGGTCAAGCAGGCGGGCGGCAAGCCCGCGCCGCCTGTGATCGAATTCGATCTCGACGGCCGCATGGTGCAGGCGTGGGGCGGACCGGGCGCCGGCTACGACTGGCCCGAGCAGGTGCACGGCATCTCGATCGACCACAAGGATCGCGTCTGGATCAGCGGCAACGGCCCGAAGGACACTCACCTCGTGGCGTTCACCCGCGACGGGAAGTTCGTTCGACAGATCGGCCGCGCCGGCCAGGCGGGCAGCAACAGCGACACGCAGAACGTGAACCGCGCCACCCAATTGCGGTTCGATCCGCAGGCCAGCGAGGTGTTCGTCTCGGACGGCGAAAATGGCAATCGGCGCGTGGTCGTCTTCGATTCGGAGACCGGCGCCTACAAGCGCCACTGGGGCGCCTACGGAGTGAAGCCCGACGATGCGGCGGCGCGCGAGAAGCCGGATCCGAAGGGCCCGGCACCCAAGCAATTCGGCTCGGCGGTGCATTGTTTACGGATCGCACGCGACGGACTGGTGTACGTCTGCGACCGCGCCAACAGTCGACTGCAGGTGTTTCGCAAGGACGGGTCGTTCGTACGTGAAGCGTTCGTCGCTCGCGAAGTGGGAAACCCCTCGGTGTGGGACGTCGCGTTCTCGCCTGACGAACGGTTCGTGTACGTCGCGGACGGCGGCAACCAGAAACTCTGGGTGCTTCGCCGAGATACGCTCGACGTCCTGACCTCGTTCGGTGGCCAGGGTCAACCTGCCGGCCAGTTCGCCACCTCCCTTCACGACATCGTCGTCGATTCCAAGGGCAACCTCTTTACGGGCGAGGCCGCGACCGGCGGCCGCATTCAGAAGTTCGCGCTGCAGGCCAGCGGCGGGGCTGCTCAGGCAGATCGCTTTCCCGCGACAGCCGGCGACATCGTGATCACTCCCTTCGTTCATGCCAGCGTCCAGATCGAGCATGCCGGCAAGGTGATTCAGGTCGACCCGTGGAGCGCCGGCGGTCTCTCAAATGCCAAGCCGGCCGATCTGATTCTGATCACCGATGATCCCGGGCATCACCTGGACGTGAAGGCGATCGCCAAGCTGCGGAAGCCCGGCGCGGCGGTTGTAATGCCGGCCAGCGGCCAGAAGCGGATTCCCGACGGCATCGTGCTGCCAAATGGGCAGTCGACCACCGCCGCAGGCGTTGCCGTCGAGTCGATCGCCGCCTACGACATCAAACCTGGCGCGCCGGAGCACCCCAAGGGCACGGCGAATGGCTATCTGATCACTCTTGGCGGGAAGCGCATCTATCTTGCCGGCGTGACAGAATGCGTCCCGGAGCTGCAGGCACTGAAGAACGTCGACATCGCGTTCATGCCGATGAACATTCCGCCGAACCGGATGACGCCGGAAGAGACCGCCGCCTGCGTGAAGATCCTGAAGCCGAAAGCCGTCTACCTGTACCACTACGACCAGGACTACGCGACCCGTCTGACCAGCCCGAAACCATCCCCGGAGCCGCCGCCAGCCGGCGACCGTGGCATCCAGGCGTTTCTCGACGCGCTGAAGGGCGAGCCCGTCGAGTTCAAGCGCGGAAACTGGTATCCATAAGAAAACCACGAAGACGCGAAGACTCGAAGAAGACTGAGACTTCTTCGCGTCTTCGAGTCTTCGTGGTTGCCTTTGAGTCTTCGGGGTTGCCTTTGTCTGACCGGGCGATCATTCGCGCGGGATCGCGCGCTCATATTCCGCGAGCCTGCTGCGCAGATTTCTGGCCTGCTCGTCGTCAGCGCCAGGGGGGAGCGACGCAATAGCCTGCCTGATGGTTGCCGCGGCGTCCGCGAATTGGGACGACGCCGCGTGCGCGGTCGCCAGCACGTCGAGCGCCGACAGATCGCGGCCGCGCGTCCGGTCCACCGCGGCTCGGGCAAGGGTCAGCGCCTCGGCGCGTTCGGCGGCGTTGCCGTGAGCCAGGTGCCATGCGAGCGACGATTCGGCGGCCGCCCAGCCGGGGCGCAGTTGGAGAACGCGTCGCAGATGCTGGATCGCTCGGGCACGGTCGGAGACGTCGGTAACGAGCGCCAAGCTATAGAGCGCCATCACGTGGTCCGGGGCGATCGCGACTGCCTTTTCGAATGAGCCTTTCGCCTGCTCCATCCGACCGACCGCCATCAGTGCCGTGCCGAGGTTGTAATGCGCCGCCGCCGATGCTGGCTGCAGCGCCAGCGAGCGGGCCGCCTCGTCGGCCGCTTCGGTCAGACTGCCGGCCTCGGTCAGCATCAGCAGCAGGTCGTCGCGCAGGGCGACGTTCGACGGATCGGCGCGCAACATCGTGCGGCGTCCCTTGATTTCCTCGAGCAGCACCTCTCGGCGAAGGTCGGTGACGAGCTGCGTGCGCTCCGAATCATTTCGGGCGAGCACCTGGAACCACAGCTCCGCCATCTCGTCACCGGTCTGCTGGCCGTAGCTGACCCGCCGCGGCGGGGTGTTCGGATTCCTGGGATTGTCAGCGGAGTTGTCGTAGACGTACTCCATGTTGACGCGCGTGCCGGCTGGCAGAACGACCGGCTCTCGATAGTGATAGACATCCTGCCAGTCGAAATTCCAGTCGTCGATTCGAATCAGCGGTACGACGCGGCCATCCGGTAGCTGCGCCGAGCCCTGCAGGCGGCGGCCGAGATAGTGGGCGTGCGGCTGCACGGTGTGCACCGCGACCTCCACCGGCAGCGTGTACGAATCGGTCACCTGATAGCGGCGTTCGCCGGCGGAGATGTCCAGATCCTGGCGGGTGAGCCGCAACATCACGGGCAGCCGGGAAGGCGGCGCGTCGCTGAAATAGAGGCCGATGCTTGCCTGGACTTTTTCCGGCTTCCCGCTCGGCCGCAGGTGCAGCATCACGACGAGGTCGCCCGAGCCGTCGAGTGGCCACGCTGTGCCTTCGACAGCAGTCGCCGCGCGGTGCCCCGGTGCCCAGTCGAGAAAAAAGCCGTCCGGCGCCCGCGCCGTGAGCGCGACGACCCCTTCGTAGCCGGTCGAATCATCCCGCGCGTCGAGCCGCCGCGACAGACCGGTGGTGTCCATCTGCATCGTCGCGTGGTGGACCACGCGCGCGTTTCCCGGACGGAACTCCCACGCCCTCACGTACTTCGTTCCGCTGAAACCAGCCGGGATGACCACATTCCGGAACATGTCCGGACCGCCGGCACGAAGCTCGTAGGGCGGCATCGTCAGCACCAGATCCGGCTCGCCCAGCTGCCAGTCGCTGGTCCACTGCGGCAAAGGCGGAGCATCCGCGGCGCTGCCCTCGACCGCCCCCTGGCGTGCCCACTCCTGAAAGAGCTCGATCTCTGACTCGGTCAGCCGGCGCGAACCGGCGAACTCCCCATGACCCGGCTCGGGCTGCCAGGGCGGCATAATCCTCGCGGCCGTGACGGCGGCCAGCTGCGACGATCGGCTCCGGGCGTCCTGATAGGTGAGCAGGCTGAACGGGGCGGATCCCTCGGGGCGATGGCACGTGGCGCAACGCGCAAACAGGATCGGCGCGATGTGCGTCGAGAACGTAACCGGCTGCCCACGGGCAGTCGCGGACTGAGTGACGGCATCAGGAGAAGCCACCACCCAGGCATGAAGAACAGCGATAGTGCAGAGAAGAAATCGTCCCAAATTCAGAATCGGTGGGCCAGTTGTAATGCAGTCGGTTTGACCACCGCAACAATCAATTTGAGGTCGCACCTGATGACAGGGATACCGCCTCCGCCTGTCGAGCCCTCAGGAATAGATGATGAACTCGATCAGGTTGCCGTCCGGATCGCGGACGTAGGTGCTGACGCCGGTGGTCCGGCGGCCTCCCTGCCGGTTGACGGGGCCCTCTACGACCTTCAGCTGAAGGCGTTCGAGCGCGGCCTTCAACGATTCGGCCGAACCCTCCCAGACGAAACAGAGGTCGCCGCACGGCGGCGTGGCGGCGGCCGCGCGCAGCGTGAACGTCTCGCGCTGCCACAACTCGGGGCGGTGCAGGTTGATCATCTGCGTGCCGAAGCGGACGACGCAGATCTGAGGCCCCTCGTCGACCTGAAAGCCGAGCGCGCGATAGAAGGCGATCATCGCGTCGACGTTGCGCATCGGCAGCGCGACGTGATCCAACGCCCGGATGGACGATGTCTGGGCGGCTGCACCGGACACGCCAGCGATCGCGGCACCGCCGGTGATGACGTGTTTGATGAAACGGCGGCGAGAACTCTCAGACATCCGACAGAGTGCCGTCAGATGTTCGCCGTGAGCCGCTCGTGCGTCGGACTGCCCTGCTCGAGTGCCGTCAGGATCATGTCGGCGGTCACCGGCGAGCGCTTGAACACTTCGTCACCGACCGCCGCGGCGATGGCATTCACGACGGCGCCAAAGCCGGCGCCGACCGGCGCCTCGCCGACACCGCGGGCGCCCACCGGCGTCTCGGGATCGGGGATATCGAGCGCGACCGATCGCATCGTCACCGGTGCGTCGAGAATCGACGGCGGCTTGGTCTGATAGAAGCGCCGGGCGAGCGGCACACCGTAGTGCTGGTCGTAGACCCACTTCTGACTGATGGCGTGCCCGAGACCCAGCATGATGCCGCCCAGCGTCTGCCCACCGAGATTGCGCGGGTGGAGCACCGTGCCGACGTCGGCCACGGCCAGCAGATCGAGGACGCGGTAAACCCCCGTCTCGACGTCGACCTCGACTTCGGCAAAGGCAGCGACGTACGACTTCGACGATCCATCGCGCGGGTAGTTGTCGCGCGCGACACCCATCAGCCCCTGCCCGGCGAGCGCGGTTGCAGAGGCTCTCGTCACGGCGTTGATGTCCTTGGGAAGCTCGTGACCGTCGTAGACACCGCCCAGTTCGACGGCCTTCTGCGCCGCCTGCGCCAGCGTCATCGAGCGGCCGCCGCTCCAGACGCGCCCGTCGGCCACCTGGTAGGAGTCGGGACTGCCGCCGAGCGTTTTTGCGGCAATCTCCTGCAGCTTCTTTTTCGCGTCGGTGCCGGCGGCGTGCGCCGCGCGGGTCATCGCGTGGGTCGTCTGGCTGCCCCCCTGATTACACGTCGACGGCAGATGCTTGGCGGTGTTGCCCCACACCACTTCCACCTTCTCCCAGGGCATGCCGACGATTTCGGCCGCCACGCGGTGGACATCGAACACCGATTCGGTGCCCAGATTGCCGATGCCCGACTGGATCTGCATCGTGCCATCCGGCCTGATCACGAACAGGCCGTCGAAACCCATCGATCCGGCCGAATACGCGCTCACCGCCATCCCGGCGCCGCGCACTTTCGATCCGCTCCGCTGCCCGCTGCGTGCCTTGCGTGTTTGCCAGTCGAACAGCTCGGCCCCCTTGTCGATCGCTTCCTTGAGGAAGGCACTGGTCGTCCGGCCCTGGCTGCCGCGCGCGTTCGGCGCGCCGAACGGTGCTTTGCCTTCAGGTGCGTTGATGCGGTGGATCGCGACTTCGTCGATGCCGAGCTTGCGCGCCGCCTTCGCCATGATCGGCGCCATCAACGAATTGCCCTGCATCCCGCCCGGTGCCCGCTGCGCGCCGCGCGGCGGGGTGTTGGTGAGCACCGATACGCTGCGCCAGCGCATCGCGAGAGGCTGGTACGACAGCGAGATGTGATCGCCAGCCGAGCGGGCGTCGCCGACGACGTCGTAAGGTCCGTTTTCGACGATCGCCAGGCCGTCGAGCGCAGTAATCCGGCCGTCCTTCCGGAAGCCGATCTTGACGCGCGAGTGGAGGGCCGGCCGTGCGCGGCCGATGTACTGCTCCTGCTCGCGGGTGATGCGCATCATCACCGCAGCGCCGGTTTTCCTGGCAAGCAGAGCCGGCACGACGACGAACACCGTGCCCGAGCCTTTGCTGCCGAAGCCGCCGCCGGTGTATTCGCTGATGATGACCACTTCTTCCGGTTTGATGCCGACCCATCGGGCGACCGAGCCGATCGTCCGCATCGTGCTCTGCGTCGAGCAGTGCATGTACAGCTTGCCGTTCTGCCAGTACGCCATCGCCGTGCGCGGCTCGAGCGGCTCGTGACTCGTATTGGAACCGACGAACGTCTCGTCGAGAATCAGGTCGGCCTGCTTGAAACCGGCCTCGACATCGCCTGCCAGCCACTCATCGGTGTGCTTGCCGAGCGGCAGCTGACCGTCGACGGCCGCCTCGAAGTCCTCGGACGTCCATTTCAGTTCTTGGACTTGAGGTCCGCTCGGCGGCGCGCCTTGCGCTTGCGCCGGCTGACGAATCCAGACGTTCCCTTCGGTGCGTGCGTTGGCGCCGCTCGGCCGGAGACTTTCGACCGGGTCGACGACAAACGGCAGCGGCTCGTATTCGACCTGAATCCGCTCGATGGCCTCGGCGGCGGTGAGCTCGTCGACGGCCGCCACGGCGAGAATCGGCTCGCCCTCGTAGAGCGGTTCCATCGTCAGGCCGCGCTCGCTCAAGGTGCTGGCGACGATGCCTTCGCCAAGGTTGGCGCCGGCGACGACCGACGGCAGATCATCGGCGGTCAGGACCGCCTTCACGCCCGGCATCGCCAGCGCCGCGCTGGCGTCGATGCGCCTCACGCGGGCGTGCGGCATCGGGCTGAGGAGGAGCTTCGCGAACAACATCCCCTCGGCGCGGAAGTCCTCGGAGTATTTGGCTTGTCCAGTGACCTTGGCGACGAGATCCGGAGTGGTGTAGTTCTGGCCAACGAGCTTTGCCATGACCTTGTCTCCCGAAAAAGATAACGAGACGAGGACGCAGAGGAAGCAAAGGCCGCCGAGCGCAGAGATCCAATCACAGCGCCCGCGGCCATGCCGAGCCGAGGAACCGGTAAGTATCCGAGGCGAGGCATCAGCGTCAGTACGCGCCGGGGGTGGGGCCCCGGCGCCAGTGAAATTAAGTTGTCTGGGCGCTCTGGCCGCGGATCGCGCGCCTGACCAGGTTGCGCATCAGCGGAATCTTGTAGCCGTTGTAGCGCAGCGGCTGCGCGCCCTGAATCGCCAGCTCGCCGGCCCGCGTCGCCGTCTCTTCGTTGCGCGGCTGGCCCGTCACCGCCTGCTCCACCGCCGTCAGCCGCAGCGGCCGCGCCGCCACCGCCCCGACCGCAATCCGCGCCGCCTGAATCGTGCCGCCCGACGCCTTCAGCGCCGACGCCACGTTCACCAGCGGGAAGTCCCACACCTGCCGGTCCCGCACCTTCTCGAAGTAGAACTGCGCCCCGGCCCACGTCCCCGGAATCCGGATCGCCGTCAGCAGTTCCCCCGGCCGCAGCACCGTCATCCGCAGGATGTCCACCCCCGGCCCCACGAAGTAGTCCTCGGCCGCCACCACCCGCTCCCCGCCGACGCTGCGGATCACCATCTCCGCCTCGAGCGCGATCAGCGCCGGCGCCGTGTCCGACGGGCTCACCGCCACGCAGCGGTCCGCCTGCAGAATCGCGTGCTCCCGGTTGATCGCCGTCGGCGTGTCCGCGTAGCAGATGTTCCCGCCCGCCCGGTAGCACGTCCACCCGCTCCGGTAATACCAGCACCGCGTGTCCTGCGACACGTTCCCGCCCAGCGTCCCCTGGTTCCGGATCTGCGGCGACGCCACCAGTTCGGCCGCTTCCATCAGCAGCCCGAACTTCTCCCGCACCACCGCGTGCCGCACCACCTCGGTCAGCGTGGTCAGCGCCCCGATCTCCACCCCGCCATTCAGCTCTTTGATCCCGCGCAGCTCGTCGACCTGGCTCAGGTCGATCACCACGTTGGTCCGCTTCGACCGGTCCTTCAACCAGTCGAACGTGTCCAACCCGCCCGCCAGAATCCACGCGTCCGAGCCGTGCCGATCCAACAACGCCAGCGCGTCAGCCACATTCGCCGGCTGGAACAGCTCGAACACCGGCATCACGTCGCGAATAACAGCCATGTGTGTCTCCCGAATCTAGTAATCGAGGAAGTGGTTAATCGGGTAATGGGATCTGGCGATTGATCAATCAATCACCCGATTACCCGATTACCAGATTCACCGTCAGATGTTCGCTGTCAGCGTCTCCGTCACCGGGTGACCGGCTTCGAGCGACGTCAGAATCGCGTCGAGCGTCACCGGCGCACGGCGGAAGACCTCATCGCCGACTGCGTCCGAGATCGCGTTCATCACCGCACATGCGCCCGCGGCCACCGGCGGCTCGCCGATACCGCGCGCACCGACCGGCGTCTCAGGATCGGGAATGTCCAGTGCGACCCATTTCATGCCTTGAGCCGCCGGGACGTCGAGAATCGGTCGGCGGGCGGTTCTGGTAGAAACGCTTCGCCAACGGCACACCGTAATGCTGGTCGTAGACCGTCTTCTGGGCCAGCGAGTGGCCCATGCCGAGCACCGAGCGTCCGAGGATCTGTCCGCCGAGTGAATTGCGGATGAATGACCGTGCCAACGTCCGCAACCGCCAGGTAATCGAGCATCAGGTAATTGCCGGTCTCGACGTCGACTTCGACTTCGGCGAAGCCGGCGACGAAGGAATACGAGCTGCCGTCGCGCGGGTAGCTGTCGCGCGCCACGCCCATTAATCCCTGACCCGCGAGCGCCGTCGCCGATCGGATCGTGTAGCGTTGATGTCCTTCGGCAGCTCGTGGCCGTCGTAGGCGCCGCCCAGCTCGATCGCCTTCTGCGCCACCTGCGCGAGCGTCATGCTGCGGCCGTTGCCAGACACGCGCCGTCGGCGACCTTGTACTGGCTCGGGAGCTGCCGCCGAGTGTTTTCGCCGCGATCTCCTGCGTCTTCTTGATCGCGTCAGTGGCAGCGGCGTGAGCCGCGCGCGTGTCGCGTGGGTCGTCTGACTGCCGCCCGAGACGCACGACCACGGCAGGTTCTGCGAGGTGTCGCCCCAGGACACCACGACCTTATCCCATGCCATGCCCATCATCTCGGCGGCAACCCGCTGCGTGTCTGAGAACGACTCGGTACCCAGGTTGCCGATGCCCGACTGGATGTACATCTTTCCGTCGGGCTTGATCACGAAGAGCCCGTCGAATCCCGTCGACCCGGCGACGAACGTGCTCACGGCAACGCCGACGCCGCGCACCTTCGAGCCGACCCGCTTGCCGGACTCCGCGCCTTCCGTTCCTCCCAGCGGAACATCTCGGCGCCCTTGTCGAGCGCCTCTTTGACGAACGCGCTCGTGCAATACGGCCGCTGTCCCCGCGCGTTGGGCGGGCCAACCGGCGCTTTCCCTTCCGGCGCATTGATGCGGCGGATGGCGACCTGATCGATGCCGAGCTTGCGCGCGGCCTTGGCCACCACCGGCTCCATCAGCATGTGTCCCTGCAGCGCCGCCGGGCTGGCTCTGCGCGCGCGCGTGGCGGCGTGTTCGTCAGGACCGTCACGGTCCGCGAGCGCATCGCCGCCGGCTGATACGCCAGCGACACGATGCGGCTCGCCTGCCCGCCGTCGCCGGACGCCTCGTAGGCGCTGTTCTCGGCAATGACGAACATGTCGAGCGCCGAGCATGCCGGCCGTCCTTGGCGAAGCCGGCCTTGATACGACCGTGCAGCGCCGGGCGGATACCGCCGATGTAGTGGTCCTCCTCGCGCGTGATGCGCATCATCACGGGCGTTCCGGCCTTCTTCGGCGAGCAGCGCGGGAATCACGCACGACACCGCACCGGTCGCGCGGCTCCCGAAGCCGCCGCCGGTGTAGGGCGTGATGAGCACGACGTTTTCCGGTTCCAGGCTGAGCCAGCGCTGCAGAGAGGCAACCGTCTGCACCGTGCTCTGCGTGCCGCTGTGCATGAACAGCTTGCCGTTCTCCCAGTAGGCCATCGCGGTGCGCGGCTCCAGCATCTGGTGATGGTTGTTCGACGTGGCGAAGGTCTCGTCGAGCACGAGCGGCGGCGCTCTTGAACCCGCCTCGAGATCGCCGTACGACCACTCGTCGAGCGGCTTACCCATCGGCAGCTTGCCCTGGTCGTATTCGGCGAAGTCGGCGTCGGTCCATTTCAGCTCCATCACCTGGACCGGCGGCGGCGGCGCGCCGCGTCCGCCGGCCGGTGCGGGCGGCGCCTCTGGACGACCCCAGTAGTTGCCTTCCTCGCGCGCGTTCGGTCCTCCCGGACGAAGCGTGACCAGCGGATCGACGACGAACGGGAGCGGCTCGTATTCGATATGAATCTTTTCAATCGCCTCGGCGGCGGTGTATTCGTCGACCGCCGCGACGGCAAGAATCGGTTCGCCCTCGTAGACCGGCTCGTTGGTGAGCGCGCGTTCACCCTTGGGGTTCGCGCGGATCGTCTGGCCCAGGTCGGTGACGATATCGGCCGGCGCGGGAAGATCGTCGGCGGTGAGAATCGCTTTGACGCCGGGCATCGCCATCGCTGCGGTCGTGTCGATCCGCACGACGCGCGCGTGCGGCATCGGGCTGAGCAGCAGCTTGACGAACAGCATCCCGTCCGCGCGGAAGTCTTCCGCATACTTCGCCTGTCCCGTGACCTTCGCCACCAGATCCGGCGTCGTGTAGTTCTGGCCTACGAGTTTTGTTGGCCATGGTTAGGCTCTCCGCATCAATTCGGCGCCGTGCATCATCGCCGTCAGAATCTTGTCGTAGTCCTGGCACCGGCACAGGTTGCCCGAAATTCCGTGCGCCAGCTGCGGCCGCGTCGGGTTCGGATTCATCTTCAGATACCCCACCGTCGCCATCACGAACCCCGGCATGCAGAACGCGCACTGGAACCCCTGTTCCGCGACCACGCCCTGCTGCACCGGATGCAGCGTCCCGTCGGCCGCCGCCAGCCCTTCAATCGTCGTGATCCGCTTGCCCCGCACCGAGTGCGTCAGCGTCGAGCACGAATACCGCGGGATGTCGTCCACCAGCACCGTGCACGCCCCGCACTCCGCGCGGTCGCACCCCAGCTTGGTGCCCGTCAGCCCCAGCTTGTAGCGCAGCGTCATCGCCAACGTTTCCTGCTTCATCACGTCGACGCGCCGCTCCTGCCCGTTCACCGTCAGCGTCAGCAGCCGCTCCACCGCCCCCGGCGCCGACGTCTGCTGGCCGAGCAGTGGACTGCCCCGGAACACATACGCGGCCGACGACACCGCGGCCCCCGCCGCGATCACACCCTTGATGAAGTTGCGGCGCGAGAAATCCTGTGCGAGGTCTTCCATTATTCGTCTCCCGTTCAACCAAGCACGATACGGCGATTTCGCCCGGATTTCAACGAATTTACCGGCCGGGCCCGGTGACTGTGCCGGGCACCGCCTCATCCACGCCAATCGTCCAGTCGACGCCCGTCGATTCGACCACGACGTACATGATGCGGGGGTCGTCGCTGAAATAAGCGACGTCTTTTCCTGTGCCCTGGTGGTCGACAGCGACTGCCAGCGGCCGGCCGCTGACCGAACTGTGGACTGACATCTTGAAGCGACCCGCGCCCGGCCGGGTTTCGTTCCGCGTTTCCCACCGCAGCCTCAGGCCGCCGGAATCGCAGGTGAATGTCTCGGTCTGGAGATTTCCTGTCCCCGACCACTCGCCCAGCTTGTGCCAGATGATGGTGTCGCGGGGCTTGGCGGGAAGGGGCTCCTCGACGCAGCCAGAACCCAGCATGGCGAGCGCGAGCAGACATACTCGCGCCCATGCACGACAGGATTCACCGGACAGGACGCAGCGGATCAACCATCAGATTGTATCCTCTGCGTCCTCTGCGTCCTCCTCGCCGGGATTCGCCTAGACCATATGGAAAGACCGACCTCGGCTTTGCATCTGTCGCGGATTACTCTGGACCTGCGATAGCTCAGAGCAGAGCCGCATACAAAGGAGGTCGGTCACCATGCAGTCTACTCCTCTGATTGCGTTCGATCAGCATGCCGCCACGACCGTGGCGGCTGTCTTGTTGCCGGGCGAGCGGACGCCCGCGCTGCACACGCTGGCGTCGGATAGTCCGACGATTCTGCGGTTCGTGAAGCGACTGCAGCGCCACGGCCCCATTCGCTGCTGCTACGAGGCCGGGCCGTGTGGCTTCGAGTTGCAGCGTGCCCTGACGCAGCAGGGCATTCCGTGTGACGTGATTGCCCCGGCGCTGATTCCTCGACGCCCTGGGGCCCGCATCAAGACGGACCGGCGTGATGCCGGCCAGCTCGCGGTGCTGTATCGGGCTGGGGCACTGACCGCCATTCACATTCCGACGGAGCAGGAGGAAGCGGCGCGCGACCTACTGCGGTGTCGCGAGGATGTGCGCGCAGACCTGCTCCGCGCCCGCCATCGCCTCTCGAAATTCTTACTGCGCCACGGCCGCCGGTTCACCGGAACCAAAAAGGCGTGGTCGAAGCGCCACGACGCCTGGCTCCGCGCGCAGACCTGGCCGCTGCCCGCCCTTGAGCAGACGCATCGGGCGTATCTTCGCACCGTCGACGAAGCCGTCGCGCGGCTTCGGACGGTCGAGGAGGATCTACGGGAGCTGCTGGATCTCGCGCCGCTCCGGCCGCGCGTCGAGCGCCTGCGCTGCTTCCGCGGTATTGATGATCTGACGGCGCTCACGATCGCGGCGGAGCTCGGCGACGCCCGGCGCTTTGCGACCGCTCCGAGTCTCATGGCGTTCGTGGGGCTGATTCCGTCTGAGCATTCGAGCGGGACCAAGCAGGCCCGGGGCGCGATCACAAAGACGGGCAATGCGCACCTACGGCGCGTGCTCGTCGAAGCGGCGTGGCATTACCGCCATCATCCCTTCGTCGGGGACACGTTACGCGCCCGACAGCGTGGCGCCCCGGCGACGGTGATCGGGCAGGCCTGGACGGCGCAACAGCGGCTCCATCGCCGCTACGCCCGGTTGGCCGCGCGCGGCAAACCGAAACAGCACGTCGTCACCGCGGTGGCGCGCGAGCTGACCGGTTTCGTGTGGGCCGCCCTGACCCAGTCATCTGATCGGCCGACTGTCGAAAGGAGAACCCTCGAGGCTTCTATGCGATAGACGACTCCGGTCTCGAACTCGCGTCCCTAGAGCGAGGCAGCTCCCGACGAATCATGGTCATGCGGTCCCGACCCGCGAATATCAGAGTGATTCATCGTCGTTGCCGCTCGGCCGATCAGATGACTGGGTACAGACAACGCCCCGCACCCGGATGGCTTGATAAGCCGGGTGCGGGGCTGACCTTGCTATCGAACGATGCCCTACTTACTTGCTCGTTGACACCGGTCTTTCCATATCAGAAGTCCCACTGCGCGCCGATCTTGAACAGCCGCCCTTCGAGAATCTGCGTCGGCCGCAGCCAGTTGTCGCCCCACGTATTGTTGAGACGAATGACCCCGTTGCTGTTGAAGACGTTGTACAGATCGGCCATCAGGTCGAGGCGCCCCCGGCCGAGTTGCA
This sequence comes from uncultured Acidobacteriota bacterium, assembly GCA_963728825.1. Classification (GTDB taxonomy): domain Bacteria; phylum Acidobacteriota; class Vicinamibacteria; order Vicinamibacterales; family CAVVIG01; genus CAVREM01. The sequence continues at coordinate 42,724 of CAVSLA010000004.1, read as the reverse complement.
GCCGGCGCGTAAGCCGGAGATCGAGTTGATTGAACGGATCTTCGTACAGCTGTCCGGGCTCGATGATCTGAACGGTGCGCGTCGCTGTCGGACCGGCCGCGAACGCGCGCCCGAGGCCGATCGCCTCGTTCACGCGGAACGAGTAGTTGGCCGCGATCACGGGGCCTGGCACCCGCTGGAACGTGCCGCTCAGGCGCAGTTGGGCCGGCAATTGAAGCGACCCGAGCAGCTTCCACTGCGTGAGGAACGGCAGGGCGCTCTTGCAGTACAGCAGCTGCGGACTGTCCACTGCCACGCAGTCTTCGGTCGATCGGCGCGCGATGTCGGCGCCGCCCTGCAGCGTCGCCGTCCCCGACAAGCGAGCGCTGATCGTCAGATCGATCGCATCGTAAACGTCCTTCGGCGCGCCGCCGTTGTCCTTCGAAAACGTCCGGTAGTTGTCCTGGAGGCTGCGCTTGGTCGGCGTGATGTCGTAGAGCCCCGAAATCACATAGCCGCCGCCGTCCGGCAGCCGCGAATCGTCCGGCACCTTGAGCGAGAAATGGTCGTAGTCGGACGGCGCAACCGGGAGATTGTCGGTTCGCAGCTGGTTGCCGACCGACCGGCGGCTGTACGCGACGTTGGCCGCAATGCGAGGCACCACCTGGTGCTGCACCGCCGCGCCGAACTCCCAGGTGTAGCCGCGGCTGAACCAGCCTTCGCGGACCGCGTCGTCGGTCCTCGTCGTCGACGGGATGATCTTGCCGAAGTTCTGGTTCTGCGTCGGCCCGAGCTCCTCGGTTTCAAGGATGAAGTCGCCGTCGTCGGTCCACGTGCGCTGATCGGAGAGGCCGATGGTCGTCATCGGGTTGACGCTGGCGGCGAACGCGACCGTCTGGGCGGCCACGTAGCGGCTCAAGTTCACCTTGATGGCCGTCCTGCCGTTGCCGAACAGGTCGTAGGCCACGCCGAGCCGCGGTGACAGGTCCTTCCAGTTGGGCACGTTCTTCACTTCGTCGAAGTGCGCCGTCGGATTCCAGCGTCCGGCCGGCAGATCCTGCGCGTCGACCGAGCCCCTGAAGCCGTCGTAGCGCAGCGCCAGGTTCAAGGTCGCGCGGCGGATCGTCCACTTGTCCTGCACCCAGATGCCGAGGTCGCCGGCGATCCGCTCATGCTGGTCAGTCGGGATCCGGAGCGTGGCGTTCAACGGTCGTTCGTCGCGGAAGACCGCCGTGAAATCGCCGCTGTAGAAGAGGCGCGTGATGCGCAGGCCGCGGCCGAAGGTCATGCCGGTCTGCAGCGCATGCGACCCGGTCACATAGGAGGCCGCCACGCGGTAGGTCTGCAGCTCGTTGAACTGATACTGCGAACCGGCCGGATAGGCGCCGTACTGCATGCCGGTGTTCTGACTGGTAATCGAATAGGTGTTGTCATTCACCCAGTCCTTGTACCGCTCGTCGCTGTCCTCGTAGTAATGGGTGAATCCGGCTTCGAACAGCATGCGGCTGGTCAGCGTCGAGGTCCACTTGGTCTGGAAGCTGTAGAGCAGCGGCAGGACGTACTCCACCGCCGAATCGGGTGCGATGGTCGAGATGATCCCTTTGTGGCCGCGGAACTTGTCGTGGATGTCGTACGACGCGCTGATCTTGTCTCTGGCCGTCGCCTGCCAGGTGAGGCGGGCATTCGCCGTCTTCTGATACCCCTCGTCATGCCCGGGCTGGTCGTAGTCGTAAGTAAAGACATAGTCGAACAGATTCGCGTCGTGGAAGCTGTCGGGAACGGTCTTGCTGAGATCCTTCCAGCCGGCGGTCGCGAAGAACCAGACTTTGTCGCGCCGCACCGGTCCGCCGATTGAGAACGTCGTGTCCCACATCCGGTCGAGCCGGCCGATGCTCTGCAGGCCGCGATCGAACAGCTCTTGATCGAGGTTGCGCGACTGCATCGATCGGTTCGCCCAATTGCCGAACATCGTGCCCTTGAACGTGTTGCCGCCGTCTTTCGGAATCATGTTGATGCGAAGACCGCCCTGCCCCATCTCGGCGGAGTCGGCGCCGGTGGCGTAGCTGATCTCCGAGAACATCGAATCGCTCCAGTACATGGCGCTGAACTGGCCGCTGCCGCACAGGTTGTTCAACCGCATGCCGTCGATCGCCATGACCGAGTCGTTGGAGCCGTGATACGACAGCGGCGACTGCTGCAGCAGGCCGGTGCCGCCGACGTCGTAGGCGAGGAATCCGCCGCCGCCCGCCTGAAGACCGGTCCCCGGAATGAGAATGCCGATCGCGCCGATGTTGCGCGCGGTCGGCATCGCGTCCATGACGTCGCGCGACATCACGGTGCGCTGACGCCGACGAGCTCTGCACGTCGACGACCGGCGCCTGACCACTGACCGTGATCGTTTCTTCGAGGGCGCCGACACGCAGTTCGCCGTTCGCCTGTGCCGTCGTCTCGGCGGCGACCTCGATGCCTTCGTGTTTGACGGTGTTGAACCCGGTGAGCGTGAAAGTGACGGTGTAAACGCCGGGGCGGAGGTCGATGATCTTGAATTGCCCGGCGGCGTCAGTGGCGGCCGATCGCGTCCGTTCGATCAGCGCGGGGCTCGACGCTTCGACCGTCACTCCAGGAAGCACGCCACCGCTGGTATCTCTCACCACGCCGGCGATCGCGCTCTGCGCGTAGGCCGGAGACGTGAGACTCGAGAGAACCAGGAGACAACACGCGATGAAGAACACTCTCCGGCAAACGCTCATGGTCGACTCCCTCCCGCATGACACGAACAATCGCACCAACCTGGTTGAGCCGATGAGTTCAGCGCCGCTTTTCCTGGCCGGATTCTCATCACTTCGTGGCGATTTGGCAAGGCCTTCTTTTGAGCTGAAGTCGGGTCTTGTCGTCGGTCTGCGACGGGAGTATGGTGTCGTCGGTCACTCTTCGGCGCAGGTCTCGTTGCGACCGGGCCGGTGTCAAAGGAGATCGGATGAAGAGACGACACTTTCTCAAGACCTCCGTCGGCGCTGGCCTTGCCTTTGGCATCTTTCCCCTCGACTCCCTAGCCCAGCAGCGCGCCGGCGGGAAGACGATGTACGACAAGATCTGGGATGAACACGAGGTGTCGCACCTGGGCGGCATCACGTCGGTCCTGCACGTCGATCGGCTGCTCCTGGCCGACGGCGGCCCCGAACTCATTCACGATCTCCTCGCACGGGGCGGCACCATTCGCAATCCCCAGCTGGTGTGGACGGTGATCGATCATTCCGTGTCCACCTCGCCGGACCGCTACACCAACCGTTCGCTCAACCGCGGCGACGGCTGGCGCGCCTACGTCGACCACGCCGATGAGATGAAGAAGCTGGGCATTCCGTCGTTCGGCATGGACGACCCGCGCCACGGCATTCAGCACGTCGTCGGTCCGGAAACCGGACTCACGCAGCCCGGCATGTTGATGGTGGCGGGCGACAGCCACACCTGTACGCACGGAGCGCTGGGCTGTCTGTCCTGGGGCGGAGAAAGCGCGCAGAACGTGCTGGTCACCGGCACGGTCCTGCGAGAGCGGTCCCGCACGCTGCGCGTCAACATGACCGGCTCGCTCGGGCCCTGGATCGGACCCAAAGACACCATCCTCCACACCATCGGCCGGCTCGGCGCCGATTCCGGCAACCGGTGCGCCGTGGAGTACGCCGGACCGGTGGTGCGGGCGCTCAGCGTCGAGCAGCGGATGACGATCTGCAATCTCGCAATCGAAATGGGCTCGGCGACCGGCATGGTGGCGCCTGACGACAAGACCTTCGAATTCATGGCGACCCGCGAGTTCAGACCGCGCGCCGAGTACCTGGGATCAGGCCCTCGCCTACTGGCGCACCATTCCCAGCGACGCCGATGCCGTCTTCGATCGCGACGAGACCATCGACATGTCGAGTCTCGAGCCGCAGGTCACGTGGGGGGTCAGCCCCGAGCACGTCATCGGCATCGGCGATCGTGTCCCCGATCCGGACCGCGCGCCCGCCAACAAGCGCGAAGCATATCGCGCCGCGCTCGAGTACACGCGGCTCAAGCCGGGCGATCCGATTGCCGGCACGCCGGTCGACGAGGTGTTCATCGGATCGTGCTCCGAGAGCCGGATCAGCGATCTGCGTCTGGTCGCACAGGTGGTCAAGGGACGCAAAGTGGCGCCCAACGTGCTCGCCTGGGTCGTGCCTGGCTCGCGACCGATCAAGCGTCAGGCCGAGGCCGAAGGGCTCGACCGCATCTTCAAAGAGGCCGGGTTCGACTGGCGTGAACCTGGCTGCTCGAAGTGCTACGGCTCGAACGGCGATCTCGTCGCCAAGGGCAAGCGCAGTGCGTCGAACTCCAATCGCAACTACATCGGCCGCCAGGGCGTCGACGCGATCACGCACCTGGTCAGCACGCCCATGGCCGCGGCAGCGGCCATTGCCGGGCGAATCGTTGACGTCCGCCGCCTGATGGCTGGAGAGCGGGTATGACGACAGCTTTACAAGACCAGGATGGTGCAGCGCGCCTCCAGCGGGCGCCGCGGGTGGCGCCGATCCACGTCGGCAGCGCGGCACCTCTGATGCTGGACAACGTCGACACCGACGTCATTTCACCGCTCGGCAAGCCGCCGACGCCCGGAATGACGAGAGAGACGGCGGCGTTCGAGCCGATCCGCTTCCACTCCGACGGTCGCGAACGGACCGACTTCATCCTCAATCGCGAGGGCTACCGCCGAGCATCGATCCTGATCGTCGGCAAGAACTTCGGCACCGGCAGTTCACGCGGGACAGCCGTCAGCAGACCGATGGACGGCGGCATTCGCGTCGTGATCGGCGAGAGTTTCGGACCGCTCTTCTACGACAACAGCGTGCAGCAGGGCCTGATCGCCATTGCCTTGCCGCGACCGCTCGTCGACCAGCTCGCGGCCTGGGCGCTCGCCAATCCCGCGAACACCATGACCGTGGACATTCAGAAGGAAGCGATCGAGCTCCGCGGCATGGCGCCGATCCCGTTCAAGCTCGAACCACGTGTCCGCAGGAAGTTTCTGGAGGGCCTGAGCAACCTGCAGGAACTCCAGGTCTACAGCGGGCAGATCGAAGCATTCGAGGGGAAGCAGCGGAAAAGCCGCCCGTGGGTCTACCAGGTCAACAAACCTTAAGGGCTCAGGGCTCATTCAGGGCTCAGGGCTAAGGGCTGTGTGAAACTCCTGCCGATCGTTCCGGCGCCGGACGGACCTTCGTCGCCGGTTCCTCGTTTCGTGAGGCATTCCGGTACCGCCGTGGTCTTGTGGCGCGCAGGCGCCGGGTCTGAACAGACCCCGCCTGCATCGCTCGCCGCGCCGCCGTCGATCGTCATCGCGAGCGAGGAGGTAGGACTTCTGAGCGAAGGAGCGGCTCGAGCTTCCCTGCTCGACCTCGGTATTCGGGTCGTCATCGCCCCGGGCTTCGATGCGGGGTTCTTCTCGGAAGCGGTCCGCCAGGGGATTCTGCTGGTGGCGCTGTCCGGCGAAACGATCGATGCCATTGCCGCACGGCTGGACGCGAATCCGCAAGAGACGATGACCGTAGACCTGCGCAACCCATTGTGGTGTGATCCTGCCTACGGCAAGACCACGCGCTATGGCGACATCATCGCCCTGCCCTCGTTCCTCTTTGCCTGTAGCCGCATTGTGAGTGGCTATGTGGGTGGACTCCCCGGCGTGCACGCCATGTTCGCCGGCTGTGACTTCACCTGGTACAAGCCCATCCATCGCAACGCCCAGATTACCACCAGCGCCTATCTCAAAGATCTCATCGAGCATGACACGCGCTTCGCCGGCCGCGCCATCCAGCAGATCTATCACGTCGACTTCTACGACGAGACGGATGACCAGCTCGCCAGTGCTGATACCTGGTGTTTTCGCACGGATCGCGACCTGGCACGCGAAGTCGGTACCAAGTATCAGGAGGTCAAGCGTAAGCCGCCCAAGGTGTACACCCAGGAAGAACTCGCCCATATTTACGCGCTCTACGAGCACGAGACGATGCGTGGCAAAGAGCCACGCTACTGGGAGGATATCGCGGTGGGCACCGCCTTACCGACGCTGGTGAAAGGGCCGATGACCGTCACCGGCTTCATCGCCTATGCCCAGGGCTGGGGTGGCCTCTATATCCGCGCTCACAAGCTGGCCTACCAGATGATGACCCGGCATCCCGGTCTGGGGATCCCGAATAAGTACGGCATTCCCGATTGCCCGGAGCGTGTCCATTGGGAGCCGGAGTTCGCCCAGAAAGTTGGGGCGCCCGGGGCCTACGACTACGGTCCGGAGCGCTGCTCCTGGCTCAGCCACGCTATGACGAACTGGATTGGCGATGACGGCGTGCTCCACAAGCTCACCTGCGAGATCCGGCGTCACAATCCTGAGGGGGACACCCTGTTTATTCACGGCACCGTCACCAACAAATACACCAGTAATGGCAAGCACTACGTGGAATGTACGCTGGTGGCGGAAAACCAGGAGGGCGAATTGTCCGCCCGTGGTACGGCGGTGGCCCAGTTGCCCAGCACAACCGGATGACAGGTCATGCTGCCCTCACCAGGCTACGGCCATCGCTATGAAGCGTTCAAATGAAGGGGACAACCATGGAACATGAGACCGATGCGCAGCCTCACGAGACGCCACACACCCGCTGGCAGCGCCGTATGGCTGCACGGCCACTGGCACCAGTGCAGACGACCTGGGGCATGGAATACATCGCCCGCGGCACCTGGCTCTTTCCGGTGGAGGCGGCGCTGCGGCTGACCGCGGACGTCATGGAGTAATACCGCCTTGAGGCAGGCTTGCTGGTAGCTTCTTGGGAGAGACCCTCAGTCCTCCCCTTGCAGATCGAGTGCCGCGAAGAAGGTCTGGAGCGACAGGGTAAAGCCAGGCAAAACCGTCCCCCCGTCCAGAGTCTGGTCGGCGTGCAGCACCGTGGACTGCTCAGGGGCGGTGAACACCTCGACGCTACGCCGCTGCGGATCAATCTGCCAGACGATCTCGACACCAGCCCGAAAATACTCCTGGCGCTTGCGGGTCATTTCTCCTGGCGTATTGCTGGCGCTTAACACTTCCACGGCCAGATCAGGGGCGACAGCCGGGATCGGCGCGGTGGGTATGCGGCGATTGGGCAAACGCGCCCAGGAGAAAAACGCCACATCGGGGATCCGTACGAGCCCGGTCAGCAGTCGCATCATGCCCGCTTCACCGGTGACGATACCGAGATGTCGCGGGGTCACGAAGTTCCACAGGAGAGCACTCAACGTGATGGCCAGATACGATTCGCGCAAACCCATAGCTTTCTCCACCAGAATGCCGTCTACCAATTCATACAAACGCCCCTCATGGTCGTGGATGGCCAGCACGTCCGCTTCCGTGGCGGTACCGGGCGCCGGGCGAAAGCGGATGCGGCTGGGGTGAATGCCTCCGAGGTGCTCGAGCACATCTGCCAGGGTCTCACTCTCCAGGGTTACCGTGGCCATGGTCGTCATCGCGTGCTCCTTTACTTACAGCACCAGCGCCACCGGAAAATCCGGCGTGCGCGGTGGTGTCATGGGTGTCTGCTTGCCCCCGGTCCATTCCTGCACCCGCTCTGACAGGGACCAGCCATAGGCGGCATGTCGGTTACCGCTGGGGGCCATCTGGACCACCTCGCCTGTCATCAGCTTAGCACGATTCTTTTCGGCGCGGTAGAAAGCATCGTTGTCGCGTCGCAGCCACGGAGGCCCAGGACAAGATGCTGTGGCAGCTTCGTAGCGCCTGGTGTGATCGATGCTCTGCGGCGGCGTGCCGTGCCCACCTCACTCCTGGCCCAGCCCTACACCCGTGAGATATAGGTGCCTTCGGACGTATCGATACGGATCACGTCTCCTTCCGCCACAAACTGCGGCACCTGCACCACCAGGCCGGTTTCCATGGTGGCCGGCTTCATGGAGGCAGTGGCCGTGGCATTGCGCATGCCGGGGTCGGTTTCGGTCACACGCAGATCCACGGTGGTCGGCAAGCTCACCCCAATGGGGCGCTCGTCAAACAGCTCCACCGTTACACGCATGTTAGGCACAATGTAGGGCAGACTGTCTTCCAGAAATCTTTGCCCAGACTGACCTGATCATACGTTTCCGGGTGCATGAACACAAAATGATCGCCGTCGGCGTAGAGATACTCCATCTCCTGCGACTCCACGCTGACCCGGTCCACCCGGTCGGTGGAGCGAAAACGCTTTTCCATCTTCGAGTCGCTTTGCAAGTTGCGGAGCGTTGTTTGCACCATGCCACGCCAGTTCCCAGGAGTGATATGCTGGGTCTTTCATCACCCGAAACAACGCTCCATCTACTTGCAATATCATTCCCAGTGCGTAACTGGGTTGCTGCGATCAACATCCTCCATCCTCCTCAGTCTCCTCATTTTCGGCACTAGGCTCACGATTGTAAAAACGCACATAGTCCTGGATCGATCCGCGCTACGACGTCCGCCGCCTCGCGCTCAACGAGCACATAGCGTGGCTCCACCTCGTCAGGATGCTCCACAATAGCCACGACCCCAGTACGCAGTCTGCAAGGCGGTGGGTGCGGACACATAGAGATACTTCACCACGTTTTGCCGCGTCACAAAATACCAGCGGCGTGACGCTCTAGGCTCCTCGGCGAGTTTCCAGTAATCAATGGTATGGCGCAACTGCAAAAGCTTTTCTCTGGCCTCCACCTGCTGCCGCTGTTCTGCCGCCCGCTGGCGATCCGCTCGCCCGCTGCGCCTCCAGTCGTGCCGCATGGGCTTGCCGCTGTTGCTCCAGGGCCAGAGTTCTTCCGCCTCGCCCTTTTTGAGCTGTTTGCGTTCGCGACGCTTGTCTTGCTCGACTTGTTGCTTCTGTTCTTTAGTGGCACGAGCCGGCTTTTAAAAGCTGATCGCGCAAGTTTTGCATCGCCTTCCCCTCCCGTACTCCCTCCACAGAGTTTTTCAATAAGAGACACTCTGCTCTCTGTCAATCCTAGCAAGATCATCGCCCCGACAACCCTGCCACATTCTCCTGCTTCCTGCAATGTCCAGTCAGTCCTGCACCAGTTTATTATGAGCGGCAGCTCCTCGCCCGTAGGGGCGACCGGCCAGTCGCCCTTGCTTTGACTGGCGCTATGTATCACAGACATCTAATCCTCCAGGGTGGTAATGTCCCCCGGATCCAAGCCCCAGTTCGTTGGCCTTCAGTAAGCGGCGCATAATCTTGCCACTGCGCGTCTTTGGCAGTTTGTCGACAAAGTCGATCTCCCCAGGCTGGGCAATAGGCCCCAGGTCGTGCCGCACATGCTGTTGTAACGTCTGCACCATCTGCCGCCGATGGCGTATGCCCCACGCGCAGAGTCACAAACGCCTTGATGGCTTCGCCTTTCAAGGCGTCCGGCTTGCCAATCACCGCCGCTTCCGCTACCGCCGGGTGGCTCACCAGCGAACTTTCGACTTCAGCAGTGCCAATGCGATGGCCCGCCACATTCATCACGTCATCGGCACGCCCGACCACCATGAAGTAGCCATCTTCGTCCTTAATGGCCACGTCCCCGGTCAAGTAACAACCGGCAATACGGCCCCAATCCTGCTCATAGCGCTCAGGATCGCCATACACGGTGCGGAAAAAGTGCGGGAAAGGCCGTTTGAGCACGAGAAAGCCGCCACGGCCTGGCGGCACCGGCTTGCCCTGCAGGTCCACGACATCGGCAATGACCCCAGGCAGGGGCTTGCCGACTTTGCCAGGACGTGAGTCAAGACAGATAGGCGTGCCCAGACAGGGCCCACCGGTCTCGGTTTGCCACCAGTTATCGGTGACGTAGCCCCAGGCCCCAGCGCCGACCAGGTGCTGATGCGCCCAGCGCCAGGCTTCCGGATTCAAGGGCTCGCCGGCACAGGTGAGATAGCGCAGGCTGGTGAGATTGTACTTTTGCGGGTATTCGGGCCCGTAGCGCATGAACATGCGGATGGCCGTGGGAGCCGTGAACATCACCGACACGCCGTGCCGCTCCACGATGCTCCAGATCACGCCAGGATCGGGGAAATCCGGGGCCCCTTCGCGGAACACGGTGGTGGCCCCGGCCACCAGCGGGGCATAGACAATATAGCTGTGCCCCACCACCCAGCCGATGTCCGACGTACAGAAGAACACGTCCTCATCCTTGATATCCCAAAAGGCTTTGAGATGGTAATAGGTGCCGACCATATAGCCGCCATGCACGTGCAGCACCCCTTTGGGTTTGCCTGTGGTGCCGCTGGTATAGAGAATATACAGGGGATCTTCGGCCTCCATCACCTCGGCTGCACACTCCACGCTCTGGCTCTCCACCAGCGTCGTCAAAATCCAGCTCGCGGGCCGTGCGCAGCTCGCACGGCGGCGTCTCGCGACGATGCACGACAACTTTTTCGACAAAATCCAGACCGCCCACGGCCTCATCGGTGATGGCTTTCAGGTTCACGGCCCGGCCACGGCGATACGTCACGTCAGAGGTCAGCACAACTTTGGCCTGGGCATCTTCAATGCGGCTGCGCAAAGCCCCGGCACTGAAGCCAGCGTAGACCACGCTATGAATGGCGCCAATGCGGGCACAGGCCAGCATCGCCGTCACCCCTTCCATGGTGAGCGGCATGTAAATGACCACCCGGTCGCCTTTGCCAACCCCCAGGGATTTTAGCCCATTGGCCACGCGATTGACGCGCCGCAACAGTTGCCCGTAGGATAATGTCACCTCACGACCATCTTCGCCAATCCACACAAACGCGACTTTATTTTTGCGCCACGAGTTGGCATGCCGGTCCAGGGCATTGACCGTAATGTTACACTGCGCCCCCACAAACCAGCGAAAGTGCGGATAGTCCCATTCAAACACTTTGTCCCAGGGCCGAAACCATTGCAACTCAGACGCCACCCCGGCCCAAAAGGCTTCATTGTCAGCGATCGACTGCTGATGCGTCTGTCCCAGGTCCTGCAAATAGGCGCCTTGCCGTAGCCACGCCGGTGGCGTAATGCTGTCCGCAGCCCGGCTTAAACTTTCCAGATTCGTCTCTACAGCCATTGGTGCTCCTCCATAGTTTGTATTTTGGTAGAGGTAACCGTCATGACAACAGCATGGGAACAGCACAGGAAGCAGATCTTCGTAAGATTGGAGACATCTCTTCTATCATACCTCGCGCCTGTATGTCAATGGAGAGAGCCCCAGATCAGAGGACATAACGTTCTGCGTTAGATGTCAGCTGACGATGCTCTCACCGCAAAACGTCATGCCGCACAGACAAAATCCCGCAGTTCCACAAATCCCATCTGCCGCATGGCTTGCCGAATCTTGCCGCGTGCTTCTTCTCCGGCGACAGACACAACGACAGGGCAGCGCGGTAACTGGGCTAACGCCTGTGGTGGGATGACAGGCGCGCCATGGATGCATTGCCCAAGACGCCCCGGGTGGATTTCAACGATGTGCGATGGGGTTTTGTGATAGACCAACAGGGCACGGCGCAAGGCTTTGCCGGTGTCGCCATAGCCCCAGAGTCTATACCTATCGGTGGTGGCCAGGAATGAGGCGGCCAGAAAGGCGGCTTTACACGCTGTAAATCGTTCTAGAGTATAGCGGGCGCTGGTACGGGAGAGGCGCTGCGGACTGTCACGCCAACTCAGGAGACGCCGCGGCACAACGCCTACAGGCTCATGGCGGAGCAGTAACCGTAGCAACAGATCGTAGTCTTCAGGCCAGTCACAATCGCGATACCCGCAGTCAGCCAGGACCTGGCGGCGGAACATCAGCGTTGGATGCGCCAGCGGGCACTCCACAAAGATGTCCTGTCGTATACGCTCACACGTATCCATGCTGTTGAGCCAATGCTCATACGTGCGTCGGCCAGGCGTGAGGGTTTGTCGTGGGAATAAGCGGACGTGGCAACCCACGACAGCCAACCCCGGCGCAGCTGCGAAAGCACCGAGTTGCAGGGCCAGACGATGCCGCTGCATGATGTCATCCGCATCCATACGGGCGACAAAGTGTCCACGGCACAGCTGTAAGCCTGTATTGAGCGCTGTCACAATGCCTTGATGAGGGATAGACAGTACCGTAAAGCGGGCATCATGCTGGGCAAACCAGCGCGCCCAGGCCAGCGTATCATCCTGGGAGCCGTCATCGACGATAATACATTCCCAGCCTGGCTCGCTCTGGCGCTGCACGCTCCATAGACAAGTTGGGAGCGTTGTCGCAGCATTCCAGGCGGGGATGAGCACGGATACCCAGGGTGTAGGGGTCATCTCCTGGCTTTCAAACCGCCAGGGGCGGTCGGCCGGCGAATACGTCGCATCGCCTCCGTCGCCTGCACCGTCTTAAAGAGTTTCATGCCAATCGGTGTGGGGCGTAAGCGCAACCACTGATGCAGACCATCGACCCACTGCGACCAATCATAGGCCTCTGGTACCGCTGGCCCCGGCGCTGTGGCCGTGACATGATGCTCTCCGGATGTTGTCATCTCATCTCCCTACGCATTTTTTACCAAACTGACTGTGTCCTTGTGGTACACAGTACTAGGCATATCCCTCGCCGTGTACTATGATGTCTGCGTGTTCATTGCACATTCTATCAAAGCACGTCAAGCTCTTTTCACAGAGTATAACGAGACGGCCGGAACGCCAGAGAAACGCCCGATGGTTTTCCCTTCTCTCTGTGGCGTTCCCCCGCTCCCCTTTTCTCAGGGAGTTTCGTATGCGCTACGAGGTTAGCACCGGACTCACCCCGCGCCAGGCCCTCGAGCTCGCCATCACGCATTTTGGTCCACAGGGGGCCGGACTCAGTATCGTCTCACAGACCAACCTGAGCCTGGGATTTCAAGGCGGTGGCGGCCATGTGGCGATTAGCGCACAGGCAGGCAAAAAAACCACTCTGGAGATTGAGACCCGCGAATGGGATTTTGCCGTACGAGAATTTATGGCCCAGGTGAGTCGCCTGCCACGCTGGTGGTCTCGCTGGTGGCCACGTAAAAAGACGGCAGAGCGTCAGCCCTCGTTCCAGGTGCTGAACAACGGCGAAAGACATTAGAGCCGGGTACGGCGGACGCATGGACTCGCTTATTCTATGATTTGATTGCTTCATCGATATTATACAAGTCATAGAACGCCTGAATAGGGGCATGGGTGCTGCATGCTGGCAGAGGGAAAACCTCCCACAGTCGATGCATCTCAAGCTTTTTGAGATTGGCAAGAAATTGCTCTCGCAGTGCAGGTTTGATACTTTCTCGGTGATCCAAAAATTGGCCCCAGTTGGAGGTGCCTTGAAAATGCGCATTGCCCTCTTGGACTTGGCGCGAATCGCCGTAGACAGGTGGGAAAAGCCGGCGATAAGCCTCGAGATGGTAGAGCCAGGAACCGCCGCGGACTGCTTTCGCATCCGCATACGTTTGCTTCACGTAGGTAAACATGGCTCGCAACTCCTGCCTCCGTGTAGCAATCTTGGTGCGGCTGAGAGGGCCGATACCGTCGGTATCTCTGTTCGTGAAATGAATGCGCACGATGCCGTCCGCATCGGGAGGGTCGCAACCAAAGCATCCAAACTGCCGCTGGCCTGGCGGCAGGCTTTCTGGTGGAGACTGCGCGAAGAAGGCTTGCGTCCATGCCACTCTTTGTTCGTGTGTCTCAAGCGTCATCAATTGTGCAGTATATTTTTTCCACTCCGCTGAGATGGGCGCGCCTTGCAAGCGTCCGAGTCCAAATCGTCGGTAGAAGTTGGTGCATTGAGCATACCGCTTCAGAGAGGGGAAGCGCTGCCGTTGCAGCCACTGCCTCGGCAAATCGTAATTGAAGGTCGAAATAGTCCCGTAGTCTCTCTGCTCTCTCAGCGCGTTCAATTGTACTTGAAGGTTGGGTTTCTTTTTCCATACCCGTAACGGCAGATAGTCGTGTCTGGCACGCTGGTTTCAAAATAGCTTCCTTGGGATCACATTATCGGGTTATGTGTATGGGCCAAAGTAGAAGGCGTTTGTTCCAGGATCGATCGCAAAGCGAAAGCGTTCGAGAAAGCCGCTATACCCCACAAAGTTGCCAGCCGCCCAGTCGCTCGTAACAAATACACTGGCATCAACGTCCAGAGAATCCCCTTGCTCAGCGACCAGACGTATGGTGAGGCGTTCGATTGCCCCAGGCAAGGAGCCGAAGCGCGTACTCAGTATAATGCGCTCGCCATGGTCAGGTAAGAGCCCTAACTCTTCCGTGATCTCTGTATTGAAAATGCAATAAGGTGTCCCTGTATCTACAAGAGCATACACGCTCATCCCACTATGAATAGGCAGTACCACTTGCACATAGATGGCGGTTTGCCATGAGTTTTGCTGAGGGTTAAGTTCACGGTATGTGGTAGAGCTTGTTGTAAAGGGCATCCCATTGAGCGTGAGCATCGTTGTTTCAATCGATATGGTGGAGCAAAGGGGTTTCTTCGTACTGCTGTTCTTGTAGCACATGGAGAACAGCCTTAAGTGAGTCGCCTATGGCGAGCGCCTTTGCGCCGAGCAGCGCTACCCATTTCCCACGATAATGGGCTCGGTTTGCCTTGATCCATGCCAGCTCTGCAGTCCGATCGCTATATCGAACATCCCTGCGGATGACAGCACCGGGCGCCACGGCTCGTTCCAGGTTGCGCAGTCTTTCGTCTGCCGGATACCGTGACAACGCTTGCTGTAATAGCTCACGAGCAGCTCCCATGCGCCCTTGCCCAAGCAGATGTTTCACACTCGCTAATGCAAAGACGGGTCCAGGCTCCCGGGCGAAATCACCAAGGTGTCCCTGCTGGAATTGCTCTGGACGGCGTTGCGGTTCCTGGTAGTAGTCCTGAGCGCGCCCTGCAATCCCCAGATCGCCTCCACGCCACGTTTCTGTCTTCTGTTGACGGAATATCTCTCCTCTTGTGGGCCTACTACCGAACTCAGAGGGGGCTAGTTGCTGCTTTTCTGAGCTTGAGAAAGCAACAGACAGACGCTGTTGATCTGATCTTGGCATTACAAAATATGGCAATGACTCCAACAGGCTAGAACCCTGGGTCGACGATATCGTTCGCACACCGCTACCCTACGCTTCCCAGTCTGGTTCAAGGTGTAGGCTCGTGAGCATCTGAGACAGATAGTCGCGTATCGCAGATGGTATCTGTTCTCGTGTCAACTTCGTCCCGTCAAAGACAACGGACATCTTGATAAAGACAGCCTCTGGGATCACAGCAGACATATCCATGACCAACGATGCCGAACGTCTTTCCGCTTCTGGTCCAAAGTAATACACGACACCGCTCCCCAGAACCGTTCCGAGTCCCTCTGGAGCACTGTGGACGTATGGTGTGATGAATTGTGCGCTCTCTGTGTCTGATGGTATCCCATGCAGGTTCAGGGTAGCGGTGTACGTTTCTATCTGCAGCTCTGGCACGGTACTGTGTAGGCTCTCTAGAGCTGCCATGGCCATCTCCAGTACCTGCTCTTGACGAGCACGTCTAAGATCGGAGCACAAGACTTCCACCCGCTCTAACCACACTGTTATAAGCATGTTGAGCGCATTGAACGAATAGGTCACATGCGCGTCTGCCAGGTTTGGATGTCCACCTTCTATCCGAATCTCTTGAATGGTAAGGCCATACTGCCTCAGGTTACGCAGCATGTTTTGATGTAAACTCGGGGCAGTATTGATAAGAGCAAAGGCGGGAAAAATGTAGTGCGCCGCGAAAAGAGCATCACTGTGTTTCACAACAAATTTCTTCACACAATGCTCCTGTCTTGAGCCCCCACACCTCTACCACACGCTCATCTCAAACGCATACAAGGAGCAGCGGTGGTATCGCATCCATCTGTATGGATACTCGCCGGACCCGCTGCCAGCGTACTATTACCAAAGGCGTGCACTGCAAAGGAAAAATCTTCGCGTACTGGCAGAGGTGTAATAGGGCACCGGACTTAACCACCGCTGATCGGCGGCACAAAATGCACTTCGCTGTCCTCCGACACAGGATCAGTCAGATCAAAGGCGATCTCACCATCCACTGCGACTGCCATATCGGGTCGCATATCGCCATCCTGGAGGAGGCGTTCCTTGATGCCAGGAAAGAGCCCCTCCAGGTTGTTAATGATGGTGCGGATCGTCCTCCCCGCCACCCGCACTTCGGCTGGTACCACCCGTAAAGGGCTGCAGCATGGTGGGGATGAAGACGATAGCCATACACGTTAATCCTTTGCCTGCAACCGGCTCAGGATATAGCCAGGGGACATTGGCAGATCGTGCATACGCTTGCCAGTGGCCCGGTAAATGGCGTTGGCAATGGCGGCAGGGGGAGGCACAATGGGCACCTCACCGACCCCGCGCACGCCGTAGGGATGGCCAGGATTGGGCACTTCCACCAGGACCGTGTCGATCATCGGCAAGTCCAGGGTGGTGGGCATGCGATAATCGAGGAAACTGGTGTTCGCCATGTTGCCATCTTTGTTATACACGAACTCCTCGTTCAAGGCCCAGCCAATGCCCTGCACCGCCCCACCCTGAATCTGCCCTTCGGCATAACTCGGATGGATGGCTTTGCCAACGTCCTGTACCGCCGTGTACCGTAAGATCTGCACTTTCCCGGTGTCGGGATCCACTTCCACGTCCACCACATGCGTGGCAAAGGCCCCGCCAACACCGCGCGGCTGCGACGTGGCACGCCCGGTGATGGGGCCGCCCATACGCGCCATCTGGGCGGCAACTTCTTTAAAGGTCATGGTCTTGCTGGCATCCTTGGCGCAGCCAAAGACACCATTGGTATAGGTCACGTCATCAGGGGTCACGCGTGGTGTTGCTGGCCTCCAGTTCACTGCTCCAGCGCCGCGCCAAACGCTCTTTCATCTGGCGCAAAACGTCCAGCGAGGCTTCATAGGCCGCATAGCCTGTGGCAAAGGTCGTCCGGCTGCCACCGGTGACATCCGTGAAACCAATGCCATCGGTGCCCACCACGGTGGGGCGCACGTCTTCATACGGCACGCCCAGGGTTTCGGCAGCCTGCATGGCAATAGAAGCCCGCGTGCCACCAATGTCTGTAGAACCTTCCACCAGCGACACAGTGCCATCGGCATTCACATTGATGACCACGGTCGATTGGAAACCGACGTTGAACCAGAACCCGGAAGCCACCCCACGGCCACGATTCGGGCCGGACAGCGGCGTGGCATAGTGTTCATGCTCTATGGCCGCATGCACGGTTTCCAGGTAACCAATGCGTGGGAAAGTGGGGCCATCAACACGCCGGTCACCTTCCTTGGCACCGTTGATACGGCGGATTTCCAGCGGATCCATGCCGATTTTTTCGGCCAGCTCGTCAATGATGGTTTCCGACGCAAAGGCCGCATTGGTAGCGCCCGGCGCGCGATACGCGGCGGTTTTGGGCTTATTGACCACCACGTCATAGCCATCCACCTGCATGTTGGGGATGGCATAGGGCGAAAAAATGCACATCGCCCCGGCCCCCACCGGCGAGCCTGGGAAGGCGCCGGCTTCGTACATGAGCTGCGCTTCCGCAGCCACGATACTGCCGTCTTTCTTGGCCCCCATCTTCACTTTGATGTGCGACGCCGGGGTTGGCCCGGTGCCCTCAAACTCTTCGATGCGGCTCATGATGAGTTTGACCGGCTGGCCGGCTTTGCGTGACAGGAGGCCGCCACGGGTTCCAGGTAGACCGAAATTTTGCCACCAAAACCACCGCCGATTTCGCACGGGGTGACCGACACGCGCGACACCGGCAAGCCCAGCACTTCGGCCGTCTGCCGCTGCACCACAAAGGCGCCCTGCGTGCTCGTCCAGATATACAGGTGGCCATCTTCGTTCCACAAGCGCCGTGGCGTTGTGGGGCTCAATATAGCCCTGATGCACGGTAGCCGTATTGAACTCCCGTTCGATCACCACATCGGCCTCGCCAAAGCCCTGGGCCGGCTCGCCCAGTTTGAAGCGCAGATGGCTGACGATATTGCTGACCTTATCGGTCTTTTGCCCCATATCCGTGGTGGTCATACCCTCGTGCAGGATGGGCGCGTTCGTCTTGCATGGCCTCCAGCACGTGCAGGGCGGCTGGCAGCACTTCATACTCGACTTCGATCAGGCTTATGGCTTCCTCGGCAATGTGCGCGTTGGTGGCCGCCACGGCGGCGATGGCATGGCCGCGGTACAAGGCCTTGTCACCAGCAATGACGTTGTTGCTGAGGAATTTCACATTGATGGACATCTCGCCCAGGTTGGCCATTTTATCTTCAGGCGGCGGAAAATCTTTGGCCGTGATGACGGCCTTCACCCCTGGCAGGGCCTCGGCCTTGGTGGTGTTGATCGATTGATGCGGGCATGCGCATGCGGGCTGCGCAGCACTTTGCCATGCAGCATGCCGGTCAAACGCATATCCCCACCATAAATCGCCCGCCCGGTCACCTTGTCCGCCCCATCAGGACGCAGCGGCCGGGTACCAATCACTTTATAGGTTGCCGTTGCTTCAGCCATTACGCTTCGACCTCCCTTATTTTGCCATCACTTGCGCGGCGTCAAGCACGGCGCGCACGATCTTGTCATATCCCGTACAGCGACACAGGTTGCCAGCTAACCAGTAGCGTACCTGGTGCTCGGTGGGATGGGGATTTTTCTCTAACAACGCCTTGGCCGCAATAATAAATCCCGGCGTGCAAATACCGCATTGCAAGGCGGCATGTTCCAAGAATTTTTGCTGCAGCGGGTGCAGCTGGCCATGACTGGCCACACCTTCAATGGTGGTCACGGACTTGCCAGTGGTTTCCACCGCCAGCACCAGGCAAGAATCCACTAACACGCCATCGATCTGCACACTGCAGGCACCACAGTTGCCATTGCTGCAGCCTTCTTTGGTGCCGGTGTAGCCCAGCTGATCGCGCAGGATTTCCAGCAGGCTCTGGCGTGGTTCGCAGAGAAAATCGATATCTTCACCATTCAAACAGGTCTGTACATGTATACGCTGCGGCATCGCTTACGCCTCCCCTCTGGCTCGTGCAAAAGCGGTTTGAAGCGTACGCCGGGTGAGCACTCCCACCAGATGGCGACGCTGTTCCACGGTACCACGCATGTCGCTAATCGGCCGTGCCGCAGCTTGCGCAGCCGCAGCAGCCTGGGCGACGGTAGCCTCCGAGAAGGGTTTACCGATGAGGGCGGCAGCGGCTTCAGCTACCAACAGCGGGACTGGCGCCACGGCACCGAGGGCAATGCGCGCGTCAGTGACGGTGCTGACGGTCACTGCCGAGGGTCACGGATGACCCGACACCCACCACGGCAATGTCCATTTCGTTGCGTGGGATAAAGCGCTGGTATTGTGCACCAAAATTTTGCGGCGGTGCCGGAATCCGTAAAGACACCAGAAATTCCCCGTCCGCCAGGACATTGCGCCCCGGGGCCGTGCAAAAATTTTCGACCGCCACTTCACGCCGACCACTCGGGACCGGCAATCACGCAGATAGCCCGATGAGCAATCAGTGCTGGCGTAGTATCCGCCGCTGGCGAGGAGTTACAAAGATTGCCACCAGCCGAGGCCCGCCCCTGGATCTGCATGCCGCCGACCAGCGTAAAGGCGTCCATCAGACCTGGATAGGCTTTGGCAATCGTCGGCATCGCCATAGACTCTGTAAAAGGGGGTCGCAGCACCAAGCTGCAAACCATTGTGCGCATTGTACGAGAGCGGCACTTGTTTCAGGAATGTTTTTGACATCGACAACGAGTTCCAGGCGTCGACGTCCTTCACGGATTTGTACGATGAGATCCGTCCCTCCCGCCAGCACCCGGGCCTGGGAGCCTTTGGCAGCGAGTAGGGAGACCGCCTCATCAACGGTCTTGGCTGCGACATAATCAAATGCTTGCAAGTATCCACCTCCTTACGTCAGTCTGCTACGGCCCAACGCCGTAGGTACCCCCCTGGGTACCCACGTTTCTCTTCATACAAAGCCTGACCAGATACGCTCTAACTCATGAAGACATCCATACTCCGATGTGGTCTAATGAGAATCGTAAGAGAGCGAGCAGTTTCCTGCGTGCGTGTACGATTCATGTGCTGTTGCAAGTCCTATGTGACATCAGCCTACCACAGGCACCTTTGCTTCGTCAATGACTGATCGCTTGGCGGCACAAGAGTTCGTTCATCAGACAAACAATGCTATACTCAATGGTCCATTTTGTCAGTCCTTTGCCAGTGCCCTGGCGAACTGCAACCCGACTCTTGCATGGACTCTATGTCGCGACAACAGATGACAGCGGCGCTCGAGATTCTCGTGAGTTTAAGGAGTGTATAATCTATGCTGATAGCACCACACCGGCGGTCTCCAGGATTCTGGACCCTACTGGCCTTCGTCCTCTTGCTCTGCTACGGTTGCGGTGGCAGCAGTGCCCCTGAGGGCCCTGACGCTTCTGAGTCCGGGCGCCTTGTCCTGCGTTTGAGCCCGGCCTCAACGCCGCAGCGTGCCCAGCAGCTGCGACCGTCCTCGCCTTTACAACTTCAGGCTGGGGACATTGACGCCTTGCGCATTACGGTGGCCAGTGAGGCTCTCGCCAGCGCCCCTGGTGTTTGACTGTGATCTCAGCGCCGCGGCGTCAGGACCATGTGAGGTGACGGAGACGCCGACGGAGTTTATCATCGCTATAGAAATCGTGGTGCCGAGAAATGTCGATCTGCTGGTGACGGTCACTATTTTTAATGAGAATGGCGACCCCACCTTTGAGGGGACACGTACCATACGGCTCACCGAGGGATGCAGGCCGAGGACATCGTGCTTACACCGGTGGATAACGATGGCGATGGCTTCAGTGAAGACCAGGGCGATTGTGATGATACCAATACCGCCATCCGCCCAGGCGCCAGCGAGATTCCTGGCAATGGCATTGATGAAGATTGCGACGGCGTCGATGCGCCGCCTGCAAATATTCCGCCAGTGGCCAATGCCGGACCCGATCAGACCGTACCGCTTGGCGCCACGGTAACCTTGACGGGGCATAGGTCAAGCGATGTGGACGGTGACCGCCTGAGCTTTCGTGGCTGTTGATCGACCTCCCCGCCAACAGCACGGCGGTGCTTTCCGATCCGGCCACTATCACCCCTACCTTTATGCCTGACCTTGACGGCGACTATATCGTCCAACTGATTGTCAATGATGGCACGGTTGACAGCGCTGCGGACACCGTCACCATCCGTACCAGGAACTCCCAACCAGTAGCCAATGCCGGGCCTGATCAGACGGTCCAGGTCAACACCACAGTGCGCCTTGATGGCACTGCCTCCAGCGATGTTGATGGTAACCCGTTAGCGTTTCGGTGGTCGCTGCTCAGCAGGCCGCCAGGCAGTGCTGCCAGGCTGGCGAATCGCACCGCTCTCACCCCGACTCTGGACGTTGATCTGCCTGGAGCGTACGTGGTGCAACTGGTGGTCAATGATGGCGCCTTCGCCAGTGATCCGGATACTGTGACCATCACCACGCAGCAATTCCCTGCCAGTAGCCGATGCTGGGCCTGACCAGGTGGTCACGGTCGGCACAACGGTGACCTTAACGGCGCAGCAATCCAGTGACGTCGATGGTGACCTGCTCACTCCCCAGTGGGCACTGCTCGTCACACCGCCAGGCAGTACAGCGACGATTGCGGCTCCGACAGCAGTCAACCCGACGTTTGTGGCTGATCGTGATGGCGTGTATGTGGCGCAACTCATTGTGCATGACGGCACCGCCGCCAGCCCTCCGGCAACCGTCGTCATCACCACGGCCGCCAATGTTTTGCCTGTGGCCAATGCAGACCCCGATCAGACGGTATCCGTGTCAACACTGGTGCAACTGGATGGCAGTGGGTCAAGGGATGCGAATGGCGACAGATTGGCTTTTTTCTGGGCGCTCACGACCAGGCCGTCCGGCAGTCATGCCAGTCTCTCGGATGCGGCCACTCCGAACCCTACCTTTGTCGTGGATGTCGCTGGTACCTATGTGGCCCAGCTCATCGTCAACGATGGCACCGGCAACAGTACGCCCGACACGGTGGTGCTCAGCACGGGCAACCTCCCCCCGGTGGCCAACGCTGGCCCCGATCAGACGGTGGCCGCCGGGGATCTTGTACAGTTGGATGGCCATGGCTCGCACGATGCCAATAGCGATGCCCTGAACTTTGCCTGGGCCTTTATTTTCGCGCCGTCCGGAAGCACTGCCAGCCTCGCGGATGCCAGCAGTGCCAACCCGACGTTTACCCTGGATGTGCCAGGCACCTATGTCGTCCAGCTCATGGTCAACGACGGCACGCTCACCAGTGCACCGGCAACGGTTGTCATCAGCACCATCAACTCTGCCCCGGTGGCGCAAGCCGGCCCGGATCAACTGGTAAGCCTGGACAATAGGGTGCGACTGGACGGCAGTGGCTCGGGCGATGTAGATGACGATCCCTTGACGTTTTCCTGGGCTTTTGTGGCCCTGCCGCCGGGCAGTACGGCTACTCTGTCGAACCCGCAGACCGACCACCCGACGTTTGTGGCTGATCTTGCTGGCACCTACATCCTTCAGCTCATTGTCCATGATGGTTCGCTGCAGAGCGCCCCCGACAGTGTCGTTATCACCGCGTCACCCACTACGCTCCTGGCCCTGAGCTTGCCGCTGACCTTGACGGTTCCGCTTGGCCAAACGACGGCGATTCCGGTGACTCTTTCTGCCCCGGCGCCGGCTGGCGGGGTGGTGGTCAATCTGTCGAGTAACGACCCGGCTCTCATTGCGGTGACCACGCCGACGGTTACCATTCCCTCTGGAGCCCTGTCCGTGAATGGTATGATTCAGGGAGGCGCGGTTGGGACAACGACGATCACAGCCAGCCATGCCAATTTTGTAGCCGATACAACGCAGGCTACGACAACCAGTACCGATCTCTTTTTTACCCCAAGAGGGACCACTCTGGATGCCAGTGTTCCTGCCTCTATCACGATACAATTGCAAAGTGCCAGCAACGCTATTGCGGCCCCGAGTAGTGTCACGGTAGCGTTGCAAGCCGCTGATCCAGCGTGTGTTGCTGTCCCAGCTACGGTGACCATCCGGGGCGGGCTGGTGAATGCTGTTGTGCCTCTGAGCTATGGCGGCTCAGCAAGCTTACCGTGTTCTACGACGGTCACTGCTAACGCACCGAATTTTACCCCTGACAGCGTCACGGTGACCGTGCTCGTGAACGTCACCTTGCCAGCCATCACCCTGTCGACTACGTCAATTACTGTGGGCGCAGGGCTGCAAACGTCCTTCCGTCCTTCGTCACGGGGCAGTTAAGCCATGCCAATCATGGCGGAGTTATCGTGCGCATTGCCAGTAGCGACCCCTCTCTCGCCTTGATAGCGCCTGATCACACAACGCCAGGACAAACCTTTATTGATGTGGCCCTGGCGGACGGACAGGACCGTTTTATGTTTGTGGTCCAGGGATTAGAACAAGTCACCGGGACAACCTCGTTACAGGTGTCAGCCCCAGGCTTTCAGGATGCTACGGGCACTCTGACGGTGGTGCAACCGACTTTAAGTATCGTTGCTCTCAATACATCGATGATTTTCTCTGCTCCCAATAATGATTTTTTTGTTGGGGTTGGCATCCCGGATAGTAGTGGGACCTTTCTGCAAGAGTTTCAGCCGGCCCGGGCCGGTGGGGAAGGTTTCACGGCAACCCTACGGAGTAGTAGCGTCAGAATAGGACAACTCGTCACTACGGCTACTACAGGACAGAGTGTCACCGTCCAGATTGCCGCTGGCGAAATTTTCTCGCCGTTCGGTCTTACTGCCGGCGGGGTGGCTTTTGATCCTTTGCGCCGTGGTACGACGACCGTGAGCGCCACGATCAACAACTTCATTCGCACAAGCCAGACGTCCGTCGAGGTGACTGTTGGTGGGCCTGGCCTCCAAATGTTTGTCTTATCGCCGCGGGTGGGGGCCGGTCTGCAAACGCCTTGTTGTAGTGTGTCCCTCAATGATGCGAATCACGGCGGGGTGACCGTG
Source organism: uncultured Acidobacteriota bacterium (assembly GCA_963728825.1). GTDB lineage: Bacteria > Acidobacteriota > Vicinamibacteria > Vicinamibacterales > CAVVIG01 > CAVREM01. Next base: position 18,742 of record CAVSLA010000004.1, on the reverse strand, counting down.
CGGGTCACCAGCAGTAATCGGAACGTGCTCTTACTTGCTCCTGACGATAATACAGTCGGGACAGCGTTTATCGATGTCCCGGTGCCCAATGGGCAAACAACTTTTTCTTTCGTGGTGCAAGGCAGAGAGCGGGCCACAGGCACAGTCACCTTGACCGCTTCAGCCCCTGGGTTTGCCGCGGGGACAGGGACCATGACTGTGGAACAGCCAGCCCTGGCTCTGTTTAGATCTCTCTCCCAGTACGACCCTGTCAGCCAATGAGGCGTTCCAGGTTGGTGTTGGACTCCCCGATACCAGTCGTACTTTTCTGCAAACTGTTTCAAGCCGCTCGCCAAGGGGGCGGCGGACTGCTGGCGACCGTCACCAACAGCGAGGCTACAGTAGGTCAACTCATGACAGCGGCCACGACAGGACAAACGGTTACGGTCGCGATTGACGAAGGGCAGTTCTTCTCTTCTCTGAACGGCGGCGTTGCCTTTGATCCCTTGACCAGCGGCACGACGATCGTTGCGGCGAGTATCCCGGACTTCATTGCCACCAGTCAGGCCATGGTGCAGGTCACGGTCGATGCGCCACATGTGGTGCTCTTCGGCTTGCCGACAAGCGTGGGGGCTGGCTTACAAACTTTTTGCTGTAATGTCAACCTCAATCATGCCTCGGAGCACGGTGGAGTGACGGTCCGTGTGGCCAGCAGCGAACCATCGGTGGTGCTCGTGGCTCCGGATGCCGTGACCCCAGGAGCCGCCTTCATCGATGTCTTTGTGCCTAATAGGCAGACGAATGTTCCCTTTGTGGTGCAGGGTGTCGAGCGCAGCACGGGGCACCGCCCTTGTCACTGCCTCAGCCCCAGGCTTTGTCAATGCCACAGGGACTGTGACTGTAGAACAAGCCGCGCTTGTCCTCAGCGGCTTAGCATTGCAGACGACAGACACGTCCCCGGACGATGAGTTCGTGGTGACTGTCGGGCTGCCTGATAGAAACAATTTCGGCCTGAGGATTTTTCAGGAGGCGCGGGTTGGTGGTGGCGGCATCACGGCGACCCTCGCCAGCAGCAACGCGGGTGCTGGCCAACTGGTCACTACGGCCAGTACAGGCAGACAGGTCAGCATACAGATTCCGGAAGGCGCCGTGTCCTCGCCCAGCACAGTTGCTCTAGGGGGAGTCGCCTTTGATCCGGTGGCGACTGGCGCCACCACCGTACGCGCCAGAATTCCTGGCTTCTTCGCTCCGAGTGCAGCCGCACAGCGGGTCCGGGTGACGCCATAAGAGGCGAAAGACAGGCAGGACTGGGGCTGTGATGCCTCACAGCCCCAGGTAGGCTTTCTTGACACCCTCGTCTTGCAACAGTTCTGCGGCTTTGCCCTGCATGACAATGTGCCCGGTTTCCAGCACATAGCCGCGTTGCGCCAGAGTCAGGGCCAGCATAGCATTCTGTTCGACGAGGATGAATCGACACCCCCATGGCGTTGATTTGCCGCACGATCTTGCCAATTTCCGCGGTGAGAATCGGCGACAGCCCAATGGAGGGCTCGTCGAGCAGCAACAGCTTGGGACGGTTCATCAAGGCCCGCGCCGTGGCCAGCATTTGCTGCTCGCCACCGCTTAGACGAGCCGGCCCGCTGCCGGCCGCGCTGCTGTAAAATGGGGAAGTGCTGGTAGATCATCGCCAGAGTGGACCCCACCTGCCCTTCGTCAGTTTGTAAATAGGCCCCCATTTTCAGATTTTCCAGCACCGACATTTTCGGGAACAAACGCCGTCCCTCAGGCACATGGCCAATCCCCAGCCGGATGATCTGATGTGAGGGCAAACCGGCGAGAGAGGTGCCCTCAAACTCCACCGCACCACTACTCGGCTGCACCAGCCCAGTTAAGGCGCGCAAAATGGTACTTTTGCCTGCCCCATTGGCGCCAATCAGGCTGACAATTTCGCCCTTGTCGAGGCGGAAGGACACGCCTTTGACCGCTTCCACCGTGCCATAGTGCACCCGCAGATCGCGTATCTCAAGCATGCTGCACCCCCGCCCCAAGATACGCCGCGATGACCTCCGGATTGGCGGCCACTTCGCCGGCGTGCCTTCGGTCAGTTTTTGGCCAAAGTTCAGGACGACAATGCGCTCACAGGTGCCCATCACCGCTTTCATATTGTGTTCGACCAGTAAAATCGTGGTGCCGCGATCGCGAATCGTTTTGCACCAGTTCCATGACGTGCTGGCTTTCCTCAAGGTTCATGCCAGTCACCGGTTCATCCAGCAGTAACAACTGCGGCCTGACCGCCAGCGCCATGGCAATTCCCAGGGTGCGCTGATGCCCATGCGGCAGATTTTTCGCCAGTTGCTCGGCAAACGCCGCCAGGCCGGTAAACTCCAGCACCTCTTGACTGCGCGCCACCTCCGCCGCCGGATAGGTGCGCCGCCCAAACAGTACTTGCCCTGGGCCACGCCGACTGTAGAGATGCAGTCCCATCAGCACATTCTCCAGGACCGTCATGTCCTGAAACAAGTGTGGTCAGCTGAAACGTCCGCACCAGGCCACGTTTGACAATGTGGTGGGATTTGAGCCCACTAATGGTCTCGCCTTTGAACACAACGGTGCCAGCAGTAGGCGGTAAAAATCCGCTCAAGAGGTTAAAACACGTGGTTTTCCCGGCGCCATTGGGGCCAATGAGGCCGACAATTTCCCCTTCGTGTACCTGCAGGTCGACGTTATTGACGGCGGCCAACCCGCCAAAATGCTTGCTCAGATTGTGTGCTTCCAATAAGAGCCATAGGGTCCTCACCTCAACCTTATACTGCCGGACGTGGGCTTGGCACTGGCCGCAGCACCACCTGGCCTGGAGACTGCCCAGCCGGGCCGGCAGGGTAATGAGCCCGCCTGGCAAGAACAAAATGGTCAGCGAGCATGGCAATGGAGAAGAAAATCGTCTCGTAGGGACTGCCCCGGAACGGTTCTGAGAGCAAGGTGAGAAAACTGGCGCCCACCACCGGCCCCCAAAAATGGCCGCGCCCGCCAACGTAGTTATACACCAGAATATTGGTGGCCATCAGAAAGCTAAACTCGGGCGGGAAAGAGAAAACGCACAAAGTGGGCAAAGAGCGCCCCGGCCACCCCGGCAAAAAAACACCCGCTCATGAACGCCAGCGTTTTATAATAGGGGACGTCCACCCCCAGAGACAGCGCCAGATTGTCCGCCATGCCAATGCTGCGCCAGATGAGCCCCAGACGACTATATTCCAGTTTATAGAGAATCAGCAGCACCACGACCAGCAGCCCCAGGGCAAGATAATACTGACTGGTCTTGGTGGCCAACACCATCCCGAGCAGGCTGGGCTTGGGAATGCCTTTGAGGCCGCTCATGCCTTGCGTCAACGGCACCCAGATCTGCGCAATCAAGCGCACGACTTCCACAAAAGCCACGGTCACCATGGCAAAATACACCCCACGCAGGCGTAGGGCTGCATAGCCTACGACTGCCCCCACCAGGGTAGCCATGAGGGCGCCACTGAGCAGGGCCAGTTCAAACGGCAAGCCCAGTTTTTTGGCAAGCAATGCCGAGGTATAGGCGCCCAATGGCCATAAAGGCGGAATGGCCAATGTTGAGCTGGCCGCAAGTGAGCGACGGACGTAAGCTGGCGGCGAGCATGATGTTGATAAAGACCAGCACAAACAGGTAGGCATAGTAGTCACCGCCAAGCTTCGGCACCCATAGCAAAGCCACCAGCAACACCAGCACCATGAGGGCAGTACGGAATTTAGGATGCATAGCCAAAGAGCCCATTCGGTTTGACCAGTAACAACACAATAATAAAGAGGAAACTCAGGAGAAACGCCAGTTCAACCCCCACAGCCGTGGCCACGATGGAGTCAATCAGACCCAGGATGAGCCCTCCTAAAATCGCCCCGGGAATGCTCCCCAAACCACCCAGAATGATGATAATAAAGGCTTTTAAGAGCGGCTGTTCGCCCATCATGGGATCGAGCTTGAAGATCGGCGCAATCAGCGCCCCAGCTGGCGGCGGCCAAAGCAAACCCGACGGCAAAAGCCACCGCATTGATAAAATTGACATTCACCCCTTGCAGCGCCGCCGCCTCTTTGTCCTGCTCGATGGCCCGCATGGCCGTGCCCATTTTCGTCTTATTAATAAACAGATAGAGGCCAACGACCAGGACCGCGGCAATGGGGATAATGACCAGACGCTCCACGGAAATAGCCACGCCTAGAATGTTGCGGGTGCCGGCAAAGACCGAGGGCACGTCCTTATCCAATGGCCCAAACACCGGATACCCCGCCGCCTGCAAAAACGTGGTCAGCGCCAGCAGCGCCACGAGCGTCGGCTCAATCCCGCCCTTGAATCGGGCCGGTAGATAAAACGCTCGACCCCAAATCCTAACGCCCCCAGCAAGAGCATGGCCAGAAAAAAAGCCAGGAAATACGGCACGCCCCCATTGAAAAAACACATAGTAAATGACAAAAGCCCCCAGCATATACACCGCCCCATGGGCGAAATTGATGATGTGCATCATGCCAAACATCAGCGTCAGCCCCAGAGCCATCAAAATATAGATCGACCCAATCGACAGGCCAATCACCGTGCTCTGGATCAAGAGTTCAAACGTCCAGTCAATGAATGTCTCCAGGTCTCCCTCACGCTCCCCCTTGCGCTGCGCTTAGTTATGCGGTGGTGGTAACTGGACGATCAGCGTCGCCACCCCATCTTTGACTTCGGAAAATGGCATGGTGTAGATGATCTGATTGTTCAACGCCATAGAAGCTTTTACCGCCAAAGCGGGCCTTGCCCCAGAGGTTGTCAAACTCGACCGTGTGCAGCGCTTCGGCAATTTTCTCCGGTTCCAGACTCTGGGCTTTCTTGGCGGCGGCAACAAAGGCAAAGGCGGGGTTGGCGAAGTCGATACTGGTAGCGTTCCAGTTGCCATATTTCTTGGTATAGCGTTCCTTCCAGCTCTTCACCGCCTCTGGTAATGGCGTTTCCACATAGCCATGCACCCACATGCCCTCGACGTTCTCTTTGCCGGCAATGCCAGCCACCACGGAGGTATCCACCTGGCCGATATGCACAAAGCGCCCCTTAAAACCGAGTTCGCGTGCCTGCTTGATGATCAAGCCGACACTTCCGGCTGGCGCCGCGTTGACGCTGATAATGTCCGGCTTTTGGGCCAGAATCCGCAGCAACATGGGATTAAAATCCGTTTGCACCTGCCGGAAAAGCAAAGCTGTTCCGCACCGCATTGCGGCAAGCCGCCATTAATCTTTTAACTATCAACTTGAGTTAATGATAAAAGCCGCGTATCACATCCACTACATATTGCTGCTGCTCTTGACTCAATTCAGGATAGACTGGAAGCGCGAGGGTTTCGCGCGCGGCGCGCTCTGCCTGCGGGAAATCGCCCTCCGCGTATCCAAGATAAGCAAAGCATTCCTGCATGTGCAGAGGCACAGGATAATAGATGTCCGTGCCGATGCCCTGCTCTTTCAAGTGCGCGAAAAGCTCATCGCGCTCGTGCGCGCGTATGACATACTGATGATAGATGTGCCTCACGCCGCTCTCGACAAACGGCGGCGCGACGCAGGGTCACCCCGGCGCAGCCGGCCAGGGCCTCGAGGAGCATGTCCGCGCTGCACGCCTCGCTGCCGTCACCCCCGGTGGAGGGGTGCAGGCCGGCGCGTGCGGTACCCGCCCACTGCGGCACCTCGGCCGCGACGCCATCGGGCAGGACGCGCGCGCTCGCGGTGGAGACCTGCAGCGCCGTGCCCCTGGCCGCGCGGTACCGGTCCTTCAGCGGGCGCTGGCGGGCGCGGAGGGCGGCGGCCTGCTCGTGAGGCGTGCTCATGTCGCCACCGTAGCCACGGCCGGGCGCGCCCGGGCGACGGAACCGGCGGGCATGCCCGCCGGGGGTGAGGTCAGCGGGACCCGGCGGCCGCGAAGACGACCTCGGGCCACGGCGACCTGGCGATCCACGCGCGGTAGGTCGCGGCGTCGGCGTCGCGCGGGGGAACAGGGCGGCCCGGCGCTCGGCGCGAGCCGGCACGGCGGCGTCAGCACAGGAGGCGTCACGGTGGGGGACGGGCGGGACGGTGGTCTGCACGGTGGCCTCCTCACGGGCACTCGGCGGGTGGTGCGCTCATTCCATCACATGGTGTTGGGGAATGCATAGGGGTTCGTTATGGACATCACACTCCGGACACGAGGAGGACGGCCGGGTCGAGGTGATACCCGACCACGGAGGGTCCGCTGTCACCTCGACCCGAACGCGAATCGGCAGGGCCCCTCGACAGCGCGGCCCGCTGGTGGCGACTTGGCCATGCCCACCCTCGGGGAGACCCTCGCCCACGCCATCGCCGCGAATACCACGACGCCGTCCGCGCCACCCTCGCGCCCGACGTCGACTTCCGCGCCCTCACCCCGGGCCGTCCCTGGGAGGGCACCGGCCACGACGCCGTCCTGGAGGCCCTGTTCGGCCACTGGTTCGAGGACTCCGACGAGATCAGCGCCCTGCTCGACGTCACGAAAGGCGAGGCGGTCGAGGACACCGAGCACGTCGCCTACCGGCTGGCCCTGCACAACGTCGACGGCGACTTCACCGCCGAGCAGCAGGCCTACTACCGCCACGACGGCGAGCGGATCACGTTCCTGCGGGTCCTGTGCGCCTCCGGGTTCCGTCTCCCACCCGGCGGGCCGCGTCGGGAGGAGCAGGTCGCCACCGCGTAGAGTGGCCCGCGCCAGACATCCTTTAACGAGCCGTCCTGTGAGGCGGAGAAGGAGGTCCGGCGTCGATGGCCGTGCCGACAGCACCGTGCTCCACCCGCGGCACCGCCGCTCGACCCCCGAGCGGCCGCACCGTCCTCGACGCCCGTGACATCTCCCGGGCCCTGCGCCGCATCGCCCACGAGATCCTCGAGCGCAACAAGGGCGCCGACGACCTCGTCCTGCTCGGCATCCCCACCCGCGGCGTCCCGCTCGCCCAGCCGGCTCGCCGACCGCGATCGAGGAGGTCGAGGGCGCCGAGGTCGCCGGTCGGCAGCGCTCGACATCACCATGCACCGCGACGACCTGCGCCCCAGCCCACCCGCGGCCCGACCACACCGAGATCCCGCCCGGCGGCATCGACGGCAAGGTCGTCGTCCTCGTCGACGACGTGCTCTACTCCGGCCGCACCGATCCGGGCCGCCCTCGACGCGCTGACCGACCTCGGCCGGCCCGCGCGCGTGCGGCTCGCGGTGCTCGTCGACCGCGGCCACCGCGAGCTGCCGATCCGCGCCGACCACGTCGGCAAGAACCTGCCCGACGCGCCGCGCCGAGCGGGTGCAGCGTGCGCCTCGCCGAGTTCGACGGCATCGACGAGGTCCGCGATCGCGACGCGAGGGAGGAGCGCGCGGTGAACCGCCACCTGCTCTCCATCGACGACCTCAGCCGCGACGACGTCGCGACGATCCTCGACACCGCCGCCGAGATGCACGACGTGCAGCACCGCGACGGTCAAGAAGCTCCCGACCCTGCGCGGCCGCACCGTGGTCAACCTCTTCTTCGAGGACTCCACCCGCACCCGCAGCTCGCTTCGAGATCGCCGGCAAGTGGCTGTCCGCCGACGTCATCAACATCACCGGCAAGGGCTCCTCGGCGTCAGCAAGGGCGAGTGCCTGCGCGACACCGTCCTCACCGTCGACGCGATGGGGGTCGACGCCCTGGTCATCCGGCACCGCGCCAGCGGCGCCGCCCACCAGGTCGCCAGTGGGTCGACGCGCAGCGTCATCAACGCCGGCGACGGCACCCACGAGCACCCGACCCAGGCGCTGCTCGACGCCTACACGCTGCAGCGCGGCTCGGCGACCTCGAGGGCCGGCACGTCGCGCATCGTCGGCGACCTCACGCACTGCCGGGTCTTCCGCTCCAACGTGCATCACGCTGCAGCACGCTCGGCGCGCAGGTCACGCGTCGTCGCGCCGCCGACCCTGATGCCGAGCGGGATCGACGCCTGGGCGAAGGCCGACGGGCTTCGCCACGCCGTACGACCTCGACGAGGTGCTCGCCCGACGGCCGACGCGGTGATGATGCTGCGGGTCCAGCGCGAGCGGATGAGCGGCGGCTACTTCCCGACCGCGCGCGAGTACACCGTCGGCTACGGCCTCACCCGCGACCGGCTGCGCGGCTCACCGCCGCAACCCGGACGCCGCCGATCTGCCACCCCGGCCCGATGAACCGCGGCCTCGAGATCGCCGCCGACGCCGCCGACGCGGCCCAGTCCGTGGTCCTCGACCAGGTCTCGGCCGGGGTCGCGGTGCGGATGTCCGTGCTCTACCACCTGCTCGCCGGCGAGAGGGAGCGGCCGCAGTGAGCGCGCTGATCATCACGGGGCGCCACCTGGTCGACGCCACGGCGCGCCGCTCGGGCCGCGGCGACCTGCTGCGTCGAGGACGGCGTGATCGCCGAGGTCGGAGCGTCGACGCCCGACGCAGGGCGCCGACGTGCTCGACGCCGACGGGCTGGTCGCGCTGCCCGGCTCTCGTCGACCTCCACACCCACCTGCGCGAGCCGGGCCGCGAGGACGCCGAGACCGTCGCCACCGGCTCGCGGGCCGCCGCGCGTCGGTGGCTTCACCGCGGTGCTCGCGATGGCCAACACCAGCCCGGTCACCGACACCGCCGAGGCGGCCGAGCGCATCCTCGACCTCGGCCGCGCGGCCGGACTGGTCGACGTCCAGCCGGTCGGCGCGGTCACCAAGGGCCTCGCCGGCGAGGAGCTCGCCGAGCTCGGCCTCATGGCGCCGCTCCCGGGCCGCGGGTCCGGGTCTTCTCCGACGACGGCCACTGCGTCGCACGACGCGCGGGTGATGCGCCGGGCGCTGGAGTACGTCCGCGCCTTCGGCGGCGTCGTCTCCCAGCACGCGCAGGACCCCGCGCCTCGCCGGGCCGCACGCCTGCTGCCACGAGGGCGAGCTCTCCGGCCGCCTCGGGCTGCCCGGCTGGCCCGGCGATCGCCGAGGAGATCGATCGTCGCCCGCGACGTCGATGCTCGCCCGGCACACCGGCAGCCGGGTGCACGTCGCCCACGTCTCGCACCGCCGGCACGGTCGAGGTGATCCGCTGGGCCAAGGCGCAGGGCATCGACGTCACCGCCGAGGTGACGCCGCACCACCTGGTGCTCACCACCGACCTGCTCGCCGGCTACGACCCGGTCTTCAAGGTCAACCCGCCGCTGCGGCCCGACGAGGACGTCGACGCGCTGCGCGACGGCGCTCGCCGACGGCACCATCGACGCGGTCGCCACCGACCACGCGCCGCACGCCCGGCACGACAAGGAGCACGCCTTCGTCGACGCCGCCTTCGGCATGCTCGGCCTCGAGACGGCCCTCGTCGGTGGTCAGCGACGTGATGGTCGCCGACGGCCGGCTCGACTGGGCCGACGTCGCCCGGCGTCATGTCGGCCAGCCCGGCGCGCATCGCCGGGCTGACGGGCACGGCCAGCCGCTCGCCGCGGGCGCGCCGGCCAACCTCACGCTCGTCGACCCCACGCGCCACGGTCACCGTCGACCGCGACGCCTCGCAGTCCCTGTCCCGCAACAACCCGTGGCACGGCCGCACGCTCACCGGCGCCGTGCACACCACGATCCTGCGCGGCCGCGTCGACGGCCCGTGGAGGGGAGGCCCGACCGCATGCTGACCACCCGCGAGCCCGCCGTCCTCGTCCTCGAGGACGGCCGCACCTTCCGCGGCGACGCCTACGGCGCCGGCGGCGAGACCGTCGGCGAGGCGGTCTTCTCCACCGGCATGACCGGCTACCAGGAGACGCTCACCGACCCGAGCTACCACCGCCAGGTCGTCGTCATGACCGCGCCGCACGTCGGCAACACCGGCTGTCAACGACGAGGACGACGAGTCGCGCCGGATCTGGGTCGCCGGCTACGTCGTGCGCGACCCCGCCCTGCGCCCGTCCAACTGGCGCTCGCCAGCGCTCGCTCGAGGACGAGCTCGCGACCAGGGCGTCGTCGGCATCAGCGGCATCGACACCCGCGCCCTGACCCGCCACCTGCGCGAGCGCGGCGCCATGCGGGTCGGCATCTTCTCGCGGCGAGGCGCGCGAGCGCGCCGCGTGAGCGAGCTGCTCGACCGCGGTCACGACGCGCCCGCTGATGGCGGGCGCCGCGCTGGCCGAGCGAGGTCACCACCGACGCAGGCCTACGTCGTGCCGGCGGTGGGGGAGAAGCGGTTCACCGTCGCCGCGGTCGACCTCGGCATCAAGGCGATGACGCCGCAGCTGATGGCCGCAGCGCGGCATCGAGGTGCACGTGCTGCCGGCGACCGCGACGATCGACGACGTCCGCGGCGGTGCGACGCCCGACGGCGTGTTCTTCTCCAACGGCCCCGGCGACCCGGCGACGGCGAGGCGCGAGGTCGCGCTGCTGCGCGCAGGTGCTCGACGCGCGGCATCCCGTTCTTCGGCATCTGCTTCGGCAACCAGCTGCTCGGCCGGGCGCTCGGGCTTCGGCACCTACAAGCTCAAGTACGGCCACCGCGGCATCAACCAGCCGGTCATGGACCGCACCACCGGCAAGGTCGAGGTCACCGCGCACAACCACGGCTTCGCGGTCGACGCCCCGCTCGACCGCGAGCAGCCGACACGCCCTACGGCACGGCGCACGGGTCAGCGCACGTGTGCCTCAACGACGACGTCGTCGAGGGGCTCGAGTGCCTCGACGCTGCCCGCCTACTCGGTGCAGTACCACCCGGAGGCCGCGGCCGGCCCGCACGACGCCGCCTACCTCTTCGACCGGTTCGTCGACCTGATGAGCACCCGACCGAGCCCGATACGACGACGCGGGAGCGTGGGTGCCTGATGCCGAAGCGCGACGACATCAAGAGCGTGCTCGTCATCGGCTCGGGCCCGATCGTCATCGGCCAGGCCTGCGAGTTCGACTACTCCGGCACCCAGGCCTGCCGCGTGCTGCGCGAGGAGGGCATCCGGGTCATCCTGGTCAACTCCAACCCGGCGACGATCATGACCGACCCGGAGTTCGCCGACGCGACCTACGTCGAGCCGATCACCCCGGAGGTCGTCGAGGCGATCATCGCCAAGGAGCGCCCCGACGCGGTGCTCGCGACGCTGGGCGGCCAGACCGCGCTCAACTGCGCGATCGCGCTGCACGAGCGCGGCGTCCTCGAGAAGTACGACTGCCCGCTCATCGGCGCCAACGTCGAGGCGATCCAGCTCGGCGAGGACCGCGAGAAGTTCAAGGGCGTCGTCGAGCGCTGCGGCGCCGAGTCGGCCCGCTCGGTCATCTGCCACACGATGGACGAGGTGCTCGCCGCCGCCGACGAGCTCGGCTACCCGGTCGTCGTGCGCCCGTCGTTCACGATGGGCGGCCTCGGCTCCGGGCTTCGCCCACGACGAGGCCGAGCTGCGCCGCATCGCCGGCGCCGGGCCTGCAGTACTGCCCGACCACCGAGGTGCTCCTCGAGGAGTCGATCCTCGGCTGGAAGGAGTACGAGCTCGAGGTGATGCGCGACCACGCCGACAACGTCGTGGTCGTCTGCTCCATCGAGAACCTCGACCCGATGGGCGTGCACACCGGCGACTCGATCACCGTCGCGCCCGGCGCTGACCCTCACCGACCGCGAGTACCAGCGGCTGCGCGACATCGGCATCGCGATCATCCGCGAGGTCGGCGTCGACACCGGCGGCTGCAACATCCAGTTCGCGGTCAACCCCGTCGACGGCCGGATCATCGTCATCGAGATGAACCCGCGCGTCTCGCGCTCGCTCGGCCCTGGCGTCCAAGGCGACCGGGTTCCCGATCGCCAAGATCGCCGCGAAGATGGCCATCGGCTACACCCTCGACGAGGTGCCCAACGACATCACCCGCGAGACGCCGGCCTCGCTTCGAGCCGACGCCTCGACTACGTCGTCGTCAAGGTGCCGCGGTTCGCGTTCGAGAAGTTCCCGGCCGCCGACCCGACCCTCACGACGACGATGAAGTCGGTCGGCGAGGCGATGTCGATCGGCCGCAACTTCACCGAGGCGCTGCAGAAGGCGCTGCGGTCGCTGGAGACGCAAGGGCAGCACGCTTCCACTGGGACGGCCCGACGCCCGACGACCGAGCAGGCGCCGCACGCTGCTCGACGCAGGCCGCGGCGCCCACCGACGGCCGGATCGTCACCGTCCAGCAGGCGCTGCGCGGCGGCGCTGTCGGTCGAGGAGGTGCACGAGGCCACCGGCATCGACCCGTGGTTCCTCGACCAGATGGCGCTCATCAACGACGTCGCCGACCGCGTCGCGCGCGCGCCCGAGCTCGACGCCCGACCTGCTGCGGCTGGCCAAGCGGCACGGCTTCAGCGACGCCCAGATCGCCGTCGCTGCGCCGGTATGCCGGAGGCCGTCGTCCGCGGCGTGCGGCACGCCCTCGGGGTGCGCCCGGTCTACAAGACCGTCGACACCTGCGCGGCCGAGTTCGCCGCGCTGACGCCGTACCACTACAGCACCTACGACGAGGAGAACGAGGTCGCCCCGCGCGAGCGGCCGGCGGTGATCATCCTCGGCTCGCGGCCCGAACCGGATCGGCCAGGGCGTCGAGTTCGACTACTCCTGCGTGCACGCGCAGCTTCGCCCTGCGCGACGCCGGCTACGACACGGTGATGGTCAACTGCAACCCCGAGACCGTCTCCACCGACTACGACACCAGCAGCCGGCTCTACTTCGAGCCGCTCACCCTCGAGGACGTCCTCGAGGTGGTGCACGCCGAGCAGCAGGCCGGGCCGATCGCCGGGCGTCATCGTCCAGCTCGGCGGGCAGACGCCGCTCGGCCTCGCCAAGGCGCTCAAGGACGAGGGCGTGCCGATCGTCGGCACCAGCCCGAGGCCATCGACCTCGCCGAGGACCGCGGCGCCTTCGGCCGGGTGCTCGCCGAGGCCGGCCTGCCGGCGCCCAAGCACGGCACGGCCTACAGCGCCGCGGAGGCGGTCGAGGTCGCCCGCGAGATCGGCTACCCGGTCCTCGTCCGCCCGTCCTACGTCCTCGGCGGGCGCGGCATGGAGATCGTCTACGACGACGAGACCCTCGCCGGCCTACGTCGACGCGCGCCACCGATCGCCAGCCCCGAGCACCCGGTGCTCGTCGACCGCTTCCTCGACGACGCGATCGAGATCGACGTCGACGCGCTCTACGACGGCGCCGAGATGTACCTCGGCGGGATCATGGAGCACATCGAGGAGGCCGGCATCCACTCCGGCGACTCCTCGTGCACGCTGCCGCCCGGTCACGCTCGGCGTCGGCCGAGCTCGAGCGGGTGCGCGAGTCGACCCTCAAGCTGGCCGAGGGCATCGGCGTGCGCGGGCTGATGAACGTGCAGTTCGCCCTGGCGCAGGACATCCTCTACGTCCTCGAGGCCAACCCGCGCGCGTCGCGCACCGTGCCGTTCGTCGCCAAGGCCACCGGCGTGCCGCTCGCCAAGGCGGCCGCCCGGGTCATGCTCGGCGCGACCATCGCCGAGCTGCGCGCCGAGGGGATGCTGCCCGCCGCACGGCGACGGCGGCCGGATGCCGGCGCACGCCCCGATGTCGGTCAAGGAGGCGGTGCTGCCGTTCAAGCGGTTCCGCACCACGGAGGGCCTCGTCGTCGACAGCCTGCTCGGCCCGGAGATGCGCTCGACCGGCGAGGTCATGGGCATCGACACGCGACTTCGGCGCGGCGTTCGCCAAGGCGCAGCTCGGCGCGGTCGGCGGGCTGCCCGACCAGGGAACGGTCTTCGTGTCGGTCGCCAACCGCGACAAGCGGGCCATGATCTTCCCGGTCAAGCGGCTGGTCGACCTCGGGTTCACGCATCGTCGCGACCTCGCGGCACCGCGGACGTGCTGCGGCGCAACGGGATCGAGGCCGAGGTGGTGCGCAAGCACGCCGAGCGCGGCGCCGGACGGCGAGCCGACGCATCGTCGACCTCATCAACGCCGGCGAGATCGCCATGGTGGTCAACACGCCGAGCGGGCCGAGCGCTCGGCGCGCGCCGACGGCTACGCGATCCGCGCGGCCACGACGGCGCATGGACAAGCCGATCATCACGACGGTGCAGCAGCTCGCCGCGGCGGTGCAGGGCATCGAGGCCCGGCGCCGCGGCGAGATCGACGTCAACTCGCTGCAGGACCACGCGCGCGCCCTCGACCTCTACGGCGTCGGAGGCGACCCGAGCGGTGAGCGCGGGGTCGTGCAGGTCGCCGGTGAGCTCATCGCCGACCCGGCGGGTCGGCGCGTACCACCACCTGACCTTCGTGGCGCCCGGCGTCGCCGAGCTGGCCCGACCCGGGCCAGTTCGTCGCGCTGGCCGTCGGCGGCGACGACCTCCGCGAACCTGCTGCGCCGCTGCTTCTCGATCCACAAGGTCAGCCCGTCGGGCACCTACGGCGGCACGGTCGACGTCGTCGTCGCGGCCCACGGGCCCGGGCACCGCGTGGCTCACCGGGCTGCGCGCCGCACGACCGCGGTCGACGTCGTCGGCCCGCTCGGCCGGCCGTTCCCGCTGCCCGACCGAGCCGGTCGCCTGCGTGCTCGTCGGCGGCGGCTACGGCAGCGGCGCCGCTGTTCTGGCTCGCCGAGGCGCTGCGCGAGCGCGGCTGCCACGTCGAGATGGTGCTCGGCGCGGCCACCGAGGACCGGCTGTTCGGGGTCGTCGAGGCGCGCCGCATCGGCCGACGGCGTCACCGTCACCACCGACGACGGGTCGGCCGGCACGCCGGGGCTGGGTCAGCGACGTGCTGCCGCGAGGTCATCGACCGCACCAGGCCGGCGTCGTCTACGGCTGCGGCCCGATGGGCATGCTCGCGCTCGGTCACCGAGGTCGCCGCCGCGCACGGCGCGGTGGCGCAGGTCGCGGTCGAGGAGTCGATGGCCTGCGGCGTCGGCGTCTGCATGACCTGCGTCATGCCGGTCACCGGCAACGACGGCGTGACCCGGATGGTGCGCTCGTGCGTCGAGGGCCCGGTGTTCCGCGGCGACCGGGTGCGCTGGGACGCCTTCGGCGACGGCTATCGGCCGGGTGCCCGGCGACGCCGGCTCGGGCGCGCCGCGGAGCGCGGGGCACTGATGGCACGTGACTCGCGTCGACATGACGCGCCACGCTCGGCGGCCGTCGACGCTGCCCAACCCGCTGATGACGGCGTCCGGCTGCGCGGCCAACGGGCAGGAGCTGCACCGGTTCTTCGACGTCGCGAGCTCGGCGCGTTCGTCACCAAGTCGGTGATGGCCGCACCCGCGCTCGGGGCGCGGCACGCCGCGGATGGCCGAGACGCCTCGCGGGATGCTGAACTCGATCGGGCTGCAGGGCCCGGGCATCGACGCCTTCGTCGAGAACGACCTCGCCTGGCTGCAGTCGGTCGGGGCGCCGCGTCGCTGGTGTCGATCGCCGGCAGACACGCGCCGAGGAGTTCGCCGACGTCGCCGCAGCGGCTGCGCCGCCAGCCCGGCCTTCGACGGCGGTCGTCGGCGTCGAGGTCAACATCTCCTGCCCCAACGTCGCCAACCGCGGGCTGGTCTTCGCCTGCGACCCGCTGGCCTCGGCCAAGGTCGTCGCGCTCGTGCGCGAGCAGCTGCCCCGCGGACATCCCCGTGTTCGCCAAGCTCACGCCCGACGTCACCGACATCGTCGCCGATCGCGCCGGCCTGCGTCAAGGCCGGCGCCGACGGCCTGACCATGATCAACACCCTGCTCGGGCATGGTCATCGACACCGACCGGCTGCGGCCCGCAGCTCGGCGGGCGTCACCGGTGGGCTGTCCGGTCCCGGCGATCCGCCCGGTCGCGGTGCGGGCGCATCTGGCAGGTCACGCGCGGCGATGCGCGAGGGGCGGCTGCCGACGGTGCCGATCATCGGCGTCGGGGGAGTGCGCACCGGCCGCGACGCGCTCGAGCTGGTCGCGGCCGGGGCCAGCGCGGTCCAGGTCGGCACCGCGACCTTCAACGACCCGACGCGCGCCGCGTGCGGGTCGTCGACGAGCTGCGAGGACCGTGTTGCAGCCGACAAGGGCTTCGACCCGTTCACCGACGCCGTCGGCGTGCGCCCACCGACGAGGACCGCCGTGACCGATGACCGGCGACCACCTGACCGTTCGGGGCCCGGCTGCGGGCCGCCATGGACGCGCACGGGCCGCTGTGCGCCGGCATCGACCCGCACCGCGGCCCTGCGTCGAGCAGTGGGGGCTGGGCTACGACCTCGCCGGGCTGGAGCGCGTTCGCGATGACCTGCGTCGAGGCGTTCGCCGGGCAGCGTCGCCGTGGTCAAGCCGCAGTCGGCGTTCTTCGAGGTGTTCGGGTCGCGGCGGGGTCGCCGTGCTCGAGCGCGTCCTCGCCGCGCCTGCGCGACGCGGGCACGCTGGTCGCTGCTCGACGCCAAGCGCGGCGACATCGGCTCGACGATGGCGGCCTACGCCGAGGCCTACCTCGGCACGGACGCCGCCGCTGCCGGCCGACGCGATCACGGTGAGCCCGTACCTCGGGTTCGGGTCGCTGCGGCCGGCGCTCGACCTGCGGCCGAGACGGGCCGCGGGGTCTTCGTGCTGGCGCCTGACCTCGAACCCCGAGGGGCCGCACGGTGCAGCACGCGGCTGCGCGACGGCGCAGCGTCGCCGCGTCCGTCGTGGCGGGCGCGCGCGGCCGACGAACGCCGGCGCCGCGGCACGGGGGAGCTCGGCAGCGTCGGGCTGGTCGTCGGCGCCACCGTCGGCGACGCCGTCGCAGCGACCTCGGGCTCGACCTGGCCGGCGTGCAACGGACCGCTGCTCGCGCCCGGGCTCGGGCGCGCAGGGCGCGCGCCGGCGGACCTGCGCGCGGTCTTCGGCGACGCCGTGCCGCAGGTGCTGCCGGCCAGTCAGCCGCGAGGTGCTCGCGGCCGGACCCGACGTGGCCGCGCTGCGCGAGGCCGCGGCCGAGCGGCGGAGCGCGGTCCGCGCCGCGCTCTGGCGGCTGACGGCCTCGTCAGCGGCGAGGCCCGACGGGGCACGCCATCGCCGCGAGACCGTCGGTTGCCGACGCGGACGTGCGCGATAGGCTCGACGCCGCACCGCCGGGCGTCTGAGCAGCCAGCGCCCGCACGTCCGACGAAGGAGACGACGCCGTGGCCCTTCCGCCGCTGACCCCCGAACAGCGAGCCGCGGCCCTCGAGAAGGCCGCCGCCGCCCGCCGGGAGCGCGCCGAGGTCAAGAACCGGCTCAAGCACTCCGGGGCTCGCTCGACGAGGTCATCAACGACGGCAAGGCCAACGAGGTCATCGGCAAGATGAAGGTCTCCGCCCTGCTGGAGTCCCTGCCCGGCGTCGGCCGGGTCCGCGCCCGCCAGATCATGGAGGAGGTCGGCATCTCCGAGAGCCGCCGCGTCCGTGGCCTCGGCGCCAACCAGGTCGCCGCTCTGCTCGACCGCTTCGGCGCGGTCGTGACGCCGGCCGACCCCGCGACGGTCCCGTCCGCCGCTGCCCGGCTCGTCGTCCTCGCCGGGCCCGACCGCCGTCGGCAAGGGCACCGTCGCGGCCTACGTCCGCGACGCACCACCCCGAGGTCTGGCTGTCGGTCTCGGCGACCACCCGGCGCCCCCGGCCCGGCGAGGTCGACGGCGTGCACTACCACTTCGTCGACGACGCCGAGTTCGACCGGCATGGTCGCGCGACGGCGAGCTCCTCGAGTGGGCCGTCGTCGCACGGCCGCGACCAGCTACGGCACCCCGCGCGGCCCGGTCGAGCGAGCGCCTCGCGCGACGGCCGGCCGGCCCTGCTCGAGATCGACCTGCAGGGCGCGCGGCAGGTCCGCGACGACGCATGCCCGAGGCGCTCTTCGTCTTCCTCGCGCCCGCCGAGCTGGGACGAGCTGGTGCGCCGGCTGGTCGGCCGGGGCACCGAGGACGAGGAGGAGCGCGAGCGCCGGCTCGCAGACCGCGCAGGGTCGAGCTGGCCGCCGCGGACGGAGTTCGACGTGACCATCGTCAACGACGACGTTCGGCGCGCGGCGCGAAGAACTCGTATCATTGATGAGGATCCGCGCCGTCTGACGCTGCACGGCCCGAGCGTGAGCACGCCGAGCCGACCTGTCACGAGAGACCCGCGTGTCCGGAACCGTCGCCAACCCCATCGGCATCACCAACCCGCCGATCGACGACCTGCTCGAGCGCGCCGACTCGCAAGTACGCCCTGGTCATCTACTCGGCCAAGCGCGCCCGCCAGATCAACGCGTACTACGCCCAGCTGCAGGAGGGCCTGCTCGAGTACGTCGGCCCGCTCGTCGACACCCAGGTCCACGAGAAGCCGATGTCGATCGCGCTGCGCGAGATCAACGAGGGCCTGCTGACCTCCGAGCCCACCGAGAGCTGACGGCGACGATCCGTGACCCGCGGATGCCGCGGGTCGTCCTCGGCGTCGGCGGGGGCATCGCGGCCTACAAGGCCTGCTCGCTGCTGCGCCTGTTCACCGAGGGCGGCCACGACGTCACCGTCGTCCCCACCGCGTCGGCGCTGCAGTTCGTCGGCGCGCGCCACCTGGGCGGCCCTGTCCGGCAAGCCGGTGCACACCGACGTCTGGTCCGACGTCACCGAGGTGCCGCACGTGCGGATCGGCCAGAGGCCGACCTCGTCGTCGTCGCCCCGGCGACCGCCGACCTGCTGGCCCGGGCCGCCACCGGCCTGGCCGACGACCTGCTCACCACCATCGCTGCTCACCGCGCGCTGCCCGGTGGTCATGGCACCGGCCATGCACACCGAGATGTGGGA